>NZ_JAFBGA010000007.1 GCF_016909575.1 Streptomyces sp. HB132
GGCGTGGCTGGAGCCTCAGTTGCCTGCCGGTGCCGTCACACCGGCCCCCGCCCTGCCCATGCCGGCCCCCGCCCTGCCCACGCCGGCTCCGGCCGTGTCGTCCGCGGTGCTGCCTTCCGCGGTGCTGCCTTCCGCTGTCGCGCCGGTGGTGGATTCCGCGGTCGTTTCGGCTGTGCTGCGGGAGCTGGTGGGTTCTCGGCTGGGTGTTTCCGCGGATGCGGTGGATGAGGGTCTGGGTTATTACGAGTTGGGTTTGGGGTCGGCTGATCTGCTGGCATTGGTGGGGGAGTTGGAGGGGCGGCTGTCGGTGGAGCTGTCGCCGACGGTGATGTTCGAGCATCGGACGATCGCGGAGCTCTCGGCGTGGCTGGAGCCTCAGTTGCCTGCCGGTGCCGTCACACCGGCCCCCGCCCTGCCCATGCCGGCCCCCGCCCTGCCCACGCCGGCTCCGGCCGAGGCCCGGGTCGAAACGGCCCCAGCTCCGCCCGTCCCGGACACTCCCGACGCCCTCTCCCGCGTGCGCACCGCCCTCACCGAAGACGTGGCGGCCCTTCTCGGTGTGGACCCCGCGGATGTGCACCCCGACGCGGAACTCAGCGAGTTCGGACTGGACCTGGGCGGGCGCGCGCGGCTCGCCGGGCGGGTGAACGAGCGGTACGCGCTGTCCCTGACCCCGGGCGTGTTCGGCGAGCACCGCACGCTGCAGGCCATGGCGTCCCACCTCGTCAACGCCCACGGCGTCCGGAACACGCCCGCCGCCCAGGGCGACTCGCCGAGCACCTCCGACCCGCAGGCCCACCCGCTGCTCCAGCGGACCGTGCCCGGCGGCCCGGCGAACGAGACGACGTACGAGACCCGCTTCGACGGCTCGGAACCCTGTCTGCGTGATCACCAGGTCCGTGGCGGCCTGGTGCTGCCGGGGGTCGCGCACCTGGAGATGGCGCGCGTGGCGGTCGCCCGGACGCTGGGCCGGCAGGACGACGCCGCGGTCAGGCTGACCGACGTGGTGTGGCTCCGGGCAGCCGTGTACGGCCCCGACGGGCTGACGCTGCGCGTGCGCGTGCGTACCGGTGGGGAGGCCTGCGCGTACGAGATCCTCGCCGTCGGCGCCGACGGTGTCACCACACTCTGCGGCCAGGGCCGGGCGAGCCTTGCCGAGGACGCCACGCGGCGCGCCCTGCCCCTCTCCGAGCTGCGGGCCGCGTGTGCCGGGTCGACATACACCGGTGAGCACGTCTACGGCCTCTACGGCGGCCTCGGCCTGGAGTACGGCCCCTCGCAGCGGGCCCTGACCGAGCTGCGCACCGGCAGGGACACGGAGGGCCGCCGCCAGGTCCTCGCCGAGCTGCGCCTGCCGGAGGCGGCCGAACCGCTGCCCGGCGGCCTGCTGCACCCGAGCATCCTCGACGGCGCCCTTCAGAGCACCATCGGCCTGTGGCTGGGCGACGGCGGATCGGCGACCCTCGCCCTGCCGTTCGCCCTCACCCGCGCCGAGGCCCTCGCCGCCTCGCCCGACCGGGCGTACGCGTGGATCCGGCATCAGCCCGGGAGCGGCACCGACCGGGCCTCGGCCCGGCTGGACGTCACCGTGACGGACAATCAGGGCCGCGTGTGCGCGGAGCTCAGCGGTCTGTCCAGCCGCGCGCTGCCCGCCGTGGAGAGACCGGCCGAACCGGACACCGTGCGCTCCGGCGACATCGCGGTCATCGGCATGAGTGGCCGCTACCCCGATGCGGACACCCTGGAGGAGTTCTGGCAGAACCTGCGCGCGGGACGCGACTGCGTGCGCGAGGTTCCCGCCGACCGCTGGGACCACGGCCGGTACGCCGAGGCCGGTGCCGGCGCCTGGGGCGGATTCCTGGACGACATCGACCGGTTCGATCCGCTATTCTTCCACATATCGCTGCTGGAGGCCGACTACCTGGACCCGCAGGAGCGGCTGTTCCTGCAGTGCGCCCACCACACCCTGGAGGACGCCGGATACACACCCGACCGGCTCTCGCGCGGCGCGAAGGTCGGCGTGTTCGTCGGCGTGATGTACCAGGAGTACCAGCTCCTGGGCGCCCAGGCGCAGGAGCGCGGCAGGCCCGACGCCCTGTGGGGCAGTGCGTCCACGGTCGCCAACCGGGTGTCGTACTTCTACGACTTCCACGGCCCGAGCATGGCCGTGGACACCATGTGCTCCTCCTCCCTGACCGCCCTCCACCTCGCCTGCGAGGCCATCCGCAGCGGTCAGTGCGACACCGCGCTCGCGGGCGGCGTCAACCTCACCCCGCACCCCAACAAGCACCTCGTACTCGGGCAGCGCAAGTTCCTCTCCAGCGACGGCCGGTGCCGGAGCTTCGGCGAGGGCGGCGACGGCTACGTGCCCGGCGAGGGCGTCGGCGCCGTCCTCCTCAAACCGCTGGAGCGCGCCGTCGCCGACGGCGACCAGATCCACGCGGTGATCAAGGGCACCGCGGTCAACCACGGCGGACGCACCTCCGGGTACTCGGTGCCCACCCCGGTCGCCCAGGGCGAGGTCATCGCCGAGGCGCTCACCGCCGCCGGCGTCGACCCGCGCGCCCTGAGCTACCTGGAGGCCCACGGCACCGGTACCTCCCTGGGCGACCCGATCGAAGTCAGCGGCCTGGAAAAGGCATTCGGCCTCGCCGGCGGGGCACCCGAGCGGCTCGCGATCGGCTCCGTGAAGTCCAACATCGGGCACCTGGAGTCCGCAGCCGGCATCGCCGCCCTCACCAAGGTGCTGCTCCAGATGCGCCACGGCGAACTCGTGCCGAGCCTGCACTCCGCGAGCCTCAACCCGCACATCGACTTCGAGCGCACCCCGCTGAGCGTCCAGCGGACCCTGGAGCCGTGGCGCCGCCCCGTCCTGGAGGGGCGCACGCTGCCACGGACAGCCGGGGTGTCCAGCTTCGGCGGCGGCGGCTCCAACGCCCACGTCGTCGTCGCCGAGTACCAGCCGCCGGCCCTCCCGGCCGAGACCCTGGCCGACGGCCGCCCCGCCTTGCTCGTGCTCTCCGCGAAGAGCGAGGCCCAGCTCGTCGAACAGGCCCGCCGTCTGCACGCCCGGCTCGGCGAGGTGGCCGACGCCGACCTGCCCGCGATCGCCTGGACCCTGCAGACCGGACGCATGGCCCTCGAGGAACGCCTCGCCTTCGCCGTCGGCAGCCTCGCGGAGGCCCGCGAGCTGCTGGCGTCCTTCGCCACCGACCCCGCCCCGGCCGGCCCCTGGCACCGGGGGACCGTCCGCTCGGACCGTCCCGCCGACACCACGGCAACGCGCGCCGCCCTGAACGCCTGGACGCGGCAGGGTTCGTACGAGGACCTGCTCGCCCGGTGGACCGACGGCGCCGAGGTGCGCTGGGAGGACACCTGGCCGGCCGACGCCCGCGTACGCCGCATCAGCCTGCCCGGCTACCCCTTCGCCCGCGAACGCTGCTGGTTCGACCTCGACACCCCGGGCGCACCACACCGGCCCGCACCACCCACCGGCTCCCCGGCCACCGGCGGCACCGACGTGGTGCTCCTGCGACCCGGGTGGACCGAGCAGCACGTCACGCCCGCGGGCGCGGGCGACTTCCCGGAACGGCACGTCGTGGTCCTCGGCCTCGCCGCCGACGGCGACACCCTGCGAGCCGCCCTGCCCACCGGGACCGAGTGCACCGTCCTCGGCCTCACCGACGGCACACTGGACCGGCAGTACACCGACGCCGTGCGGCAGGTGTTCACGCTGGCCCGGCGGCTGCTCGAGCAGGGCGTGCGCCGGCCCACCCTGCTCCAGGTGGCCGCCGTCGGCGACAGTGACCGGCTGGCCTGTTTCAAGGGCCTGGCCGCGCTGCTGCGCACGGTCCACCTGGAGAACCCCGGGCTGCACACCCAGTACCTGGAGTGCCTGGACGGCGCCTCGCCCGCCACCGTCGCGGCCCGCCTCGTGGCCGAGGCCACCACCACCCCGGAGCCCGAGGTACGCCACCAGGACGGCCGCCGCCAGGTACGCCGTCTCACCAAGGTCACCGCCTCCCGGGCTCCCGCCGCGCCCTGGCGGGAGGACGGCGTCTACCTCATCACCGGCGGCACCGGCGGACTCGGCCTGCACGTCGCGCGCGACATCGCGGCCTCGGTCGCGCACGCCGCGGTGGTCCTCACCGGACGCTCCCCGCTGACGCACGAGCGGCGCGCCGCGCTGGACGCCCTGCGGGGCGAGGGCCTGACGGTCCGGTACGAGGCCGTCGACGTGGCCGACCGGGACGCGCTCGGCGCCCTGCTGACCAGGGTGACCGCGGAGCACGGCCCGCTGACCGGCGTGCTGCACGCCGCCGGGGTCATCGAGGACAACTTCGTGGTGCGCAAGACCTCCGGGGAGCTCGACCGGGTCCTCGCTCCCAAGGTCGCCGGTCTGGTCCACCTGGACGAGCTGACCCAGGAGCAGCCACTGGAGTTGTTCCTCTGCTTCTCGTCCCTGGCCGGCGCCTTCGGCAACCCCGGCCAGAGCGACTACGCCGCCGCCAACGGGTTCATGGACGCCTACGCCGGACATCGTGACCGGCTCGTGAGCCAAGGGCGGCGCAACGGCCGCACCGTGTCCGTCAACTGGCCCCTGTGGGACCAGGGCGGCATGGGTGCCGAGGGCCCCGTCCGGGAGCAGCTGGCCGAACTGGGTCTCGCCCCCCTCGACACGGAACGTGGTCTGGCCGCCCTGCACCAGGCCCTGGACGGCGCCGCCGGCGGTGTCACGGAGGGCAGGCTGCTCGTGGTGGCGGGCGACCGTGAGGCGCTGCTGAACCGGCTGACGGAGCAAGCCGGGGACCCGGCATCGCCGGCCGCGGCGGCGCGCACCTCGGCGGCCTCGGCACCGGAAGCCCTCGCGCCCGCCACCGTCGCGGGCGGCGGATCCGTACGTCCCGTCGTGGACCGCGCCGTGGCCCACCTCAGACGCGTGCTGGCCTCCGCCCTCAAGCTCGGGCCCGAGCGCCTCGACCCCGACACCCCGCTGGAGCGGTACGGCATGGACTCGGTGCTCGCCGTGACCATGGTCGAGCCGCTCGAGGACACCTTCGGGCCACTGTCGCGCACACTGCTCTTCGAGGTGCGGACGGTGCGCGGGCTGGCCCGGTACCTCGCTGACGAGCACGCGCAGGCGCTGCGCTCGCTCGTCGGCGAGCCGGCACCCGAGGTCACTCAGCCGCAGACCGCCGCAACCGGTACGGCCCGGCCGGACACCACCGCCCCCGTTCCGGTCCCGCCCCCGACGGGCCAGGACATCGCAATCATCGGGATCGGCGGACGCTATCCGCACGCCGATGACCTGGACGCCTTCTGGGCCGCGCTGCGCGAGGGCCGGGACTGCGTCACCGAGGTACCGGCCGACCGGTGGAAGACCGGCAAGGACGCCCGATACGGCGCCTTCCTCGACGGTGTCGACCGCTTCGACCCGCTGCACTTCGGCATCTCGCCCCGCGAGGCCGCCGCGATGGACCCGCAGCAGCGGATGTTCCTCGAGACCGTGTGGCACCTGCTCGAACAGGGTGGCATCACCCAGGAGGTGATCGAGCGCCGCTACGACCGACGCGTCGGCGTGTACGTCGGAGCCGCGTACCAGATGTACCGGGCGGACGCCTCCGAACCGGTGCTCGCGGCGCTCACCTCGGCGGCCTCCTACAACCTCATCGCCAACCGCGTCTCCCACTTCTTCGGCCTCGAAGGACCGAGCCTCGCCGTGGACAGCATGTGCACCTCCTCGGCGATGGCCGTCCACCTGGCCTGCGCCGACCTGCTGCGCGGCGAGTGCGAGCTGGCCGTCGCGGGAGGGGTCAACCTGACCGTGCACGAGGACAAGTACGTCGCGCTCTCGGAGATGCAGCTGCTCGGTACCCACCCGGGCGCGCGCAGCTTCCGCGACGGTGACGGCTATCTGCCCGCCGAGGCGGTCGGCGCCGTACTGCTCAAGCCGCTGGACGCGGCGATGCGCGACGGCGACACCGTCCTCGCGGTCCTCAAGAGCACGTCCTCGCTGCACGGAGGCCACTCCAACGGCTTCATGACGCCCAGCCACCGCACCCAGGTCGCGGCCATGCGCAGGGCGCTGGAGCGGGCGGGTGCCGAACCCGGCTCCATCGGCTACGTCGAGTCCGCCGCCAACGGCACCGCGTTCTCCGACGAGGTCGAACTGAGGGCCCTGCGCGATGTGTTCGCCGATGCCACCGCCCCGGTGCGGGTCGGCGCCGTGAAGTCGAACCTCGGGCATCCCGAGGCGGCCTCCGGCATCGCCCAGCTCACCAAGGTCGTCCTGCAGCTCCAGCACGGCCAGATCGCGCCGCTCGTCGACGTGGGCGCCGCCAACCCCCGACTGGACCTGGACGGTTCGCCGCTCGAACTGTGCGACCGGCTGACCGACTGGGAACCGCCCGGCGAAACGGACACCGGCGGCGCGCCCCGGCCCCGCCGTGCCCTCATCAACTGTGTGGCGGCGGGCGGCAGCCACGTCAGCATGGTCGTGGAGGAACCGCTGACCGCGGCAGGGGTACGGACCGTCACCCCGGACACCGCGCCGCAGATCGTCGTGCTCTCCGCCCGGAGCGAGGAACGCCTGTCCGCGGCGGCACTGCGCCTGCTCGACCACCTGGCGGACCTGCCCGACGAGGACGCCACCGACTCCACCGTGAGCCTCGCGGACATCGCGTACACCACGCAACTGGGCCGCGAGCCGATGACCGAGCGGCTCGCCGTGGTCGCCGCCGACCGCGCCGAACTGGCCCAGGCACTCGCCGCACACGTGGCGGGCACGCCCTCGACCGTGCCCGTCTACCGTGGCAACACCGACGACGATCCCGGGCCCTGGGCCTCTGCCCTGTCCGGCGCCCGGGGCGAGGACTTCCTCGCCGGGCTCGCCGAGGACCGGGCCCTGGAGGAACTGGCCGCCCTGTGGGTGTGCGGGGTCCGCGTGCCCTGGAACGCGTTGCACACGGGGCGGCGCCGGATGGTGCCCCTGCCGGCCACGGCGTTCCGGGCGGGCAGCTACTGGGTCGGACGTGACTCGCAGGCGGCCGCACCGGAGCCGAGGGCACAGGACCCCGTGCCACCCGCCGGCGCCGTCACCGACGCCGAGCAGACCATGGGACGGGCCTGGGCCGACGTCCTCCAGGTCGACGCGGCCACGCTGACCGCACGGACCGACTTCTTCTCGGTCGGCGGCAACTCGCTGCTGGCCACCCGATTGATCAACCTGCTCAAGGAGCGGGCGGGGGTCGAGCTGCCGGTCGAAGCGGTCTTCGCCGCACCGCGCCTTTCCGCCATGGCCCAGGAACTGCGGGAACGGCTCCTCGTGGCCGGGGACACGAGCACGGCCGAGCTGGATCTGATCCTCGAAGGCATCGCCCTCGTCGAGCACATGAGCGACGAGGAACTGGACGCACTGGAAACCGAGAACTGAGGCAGGGGGACGACGATGGACACCACCAGTCACGACACCGGCCTCGAGCTCATCCGGAAGATCCGCTCCCTGCCGGAGAAGCGGCAGCGCGCACTGATCGCACTGCTGCGCAAGCAGGGCGTCGACCTCTCCGCGCTCGAAACCATCCCCCGGCTGCCCCGGACCGAGGGCACGCCCGTGCCGCTGTCCTTCACCCAGCAGCGGCTCTGGTTCCTCGCCCAGCTGGACGGCACCAGCGCCGCCTACAACATCCCGATGGCGATGCGCCTGCGCGGCCGCCTCGACCGCCCCGCGCTGCTGCGCGCGCTGGCGGCGATCGTCCGGCGGCACGAGGTGCTGCGCACCCGGTTCGCCGACGACAGCGGCGTACCGCGACAGGTCATCGGTGACGGCCGCGACTTCAGGGTCGCCGAGGAGGAACTGAGCGACCCGGCGCTGCTCGCCGCGATATGTCACGACGAGGCCGCGGCCCCGTTCGACCTGGAGCACGGGCCGCTGATCCGGGTGAGGCTGCTGCGCCGGTCGGACCAGGAGCACCACCTGCTCGTCACCACGCACCACAGCGTGTCCGACGGCTGGTCGGTCGGCGTGTTCTTCCGCGACCTGGTCGCCCTGTACGAGGCGTTCCGCGCGGGCCGTCCCGATCCGCTCGAGCCACTGCCCGTGCAGTACGCGGACTACGCGCACTGGCAGCGTGAGCGGCTCGCCGGCGACCTGCGGGACCGGCAGACGGCCTACTGGAAGCATCGGCTGGCCGGGGTCGACCCACGGCTGACGCTGCCCGCCGACCGGGAACGCCCGCGCGTGAAGACCTACAGGGGGGCCCGCGAGAACTTCACCTGCCCGGCGGAACTGCTCAGCCCCCTGCGCCACGTCGCCAAGGTCCATGAAGCCACGCTCTACATGACCCTGCTGGCCGCGTACACCGTCGTCCTCAACCGCTACACCCGTCAGACGGACATCGCCGTCGGCACGGTCGTCGCCAACCGCGGGCACCGCGAGGTCGAGGACCTCGTCGGCTTCTTCGCCAACACCCTCGTGATGAGGGCGGATCTCGCCGGTGACCCGGACTTTCGCGATCTGCTGGCCCAGGTGAAGAAGACCGCACTGGAGGCCTACGACCATCAGGAAGTCCCGTTCGAGGCCGTCGTGGAGGCCCTGGACGCCGAGCGCAGCCTCGCCCACTCGCCCGTCTTCCAGACGATGTTCGTCCTCCAGGAGGCGCAGACCCGGCGGGACGTCACCCTCGGCGGTCTCGAGGTCTCCCCGGTCGACTTCGATCTCAGCTTCACCAAGTTCGACCTGACGCTCGACCTGCGGGAGTCCCCCGACGGTCTGGTCGGCACCGTCGAGTACAACCCCGACCTGTACGACCGCGAGACCATCCGGCGCTTCATCGGTCACTACACCCGGCTGCTCGCCGCCGTGGCCGACGATCCGGCGCTGCCCGTGTCACGGCTGGCCATGATCGACGCCGGGGAGCGTCGCCAGGTGGTCGAGGTGTTCAACGACACCGAGCGGCCGTTCAGCGACGACCGGTGCCTGCACGAACTGTTCGAGGAGCGGGTGGCCGGCCACCCCGAGCGCACCGCCCTGGTCACCACCGACCGCTCGTGGACGTACGCCGAACTCGACGCATGGGCCGACCGGATCGCCCGCGGACTTCGCCTGCACGGCGTCGGGCCGGACACGCTGGTCGGTCTGCACGCCGAGCGTTCCGCCGAGATGGTCGCGGGCATCCTGGGCGCACTGAAGGCCGGTGGCGCCTACATGCCGATCGAGCCGTCCTACCCGGCGGCCCGCCGCACCGACCTCATCGACCGTTCCGGGGTCGCAGTGGTCCTCACCCAGCCACACCTGGACGCCGAACCACTGGACGGCGTCGAGCACCTGCTCGTCCTCCACCCGGACGGCACCCTGCGCGACCGGGCGGGCACGGACGTACTCGAGGACCTGGACGCGGACGTCGCCACGACCGCACCCGGCGCACACGCGGGTCACCTGGCGTACGTGATCCACACCTCCGGTTCCACGGGCCGCCCCAAGGGCGTGATGATCGAGCACCGGGCCGTGGTGAACCGTATCGAGTGGATGCAGAACGAATACCGGCTCACCGAGGACGACGTCGTCCTGCAGAAGACCCCCTACAGCTTCGACGTGTCCGTCTGGGAGTTCTTCTGGCCGCTGCTCGCCGGCGCCCGTCTCGCGATCGCCGCCCCCGGCGGTCACCGCGACCCGGCCTACCTGACCTCCGCCGTCCGCGCGTTCGGCGTGACCACCCTGCACTTCGTGCCGTCGATGCTGCGCAGCATCGTCGAGGGGCCGGGCTGGGCGCGGTGCACGACCGTACGGCAGGTGTTCTGCAGCGGCGAGGCGCTGCCCCCGGACCTGTGCGCGCGCCACTACGAAGTGCACACCGCGCCGCTGCACAACCTGTACGGGCCCACCGAGGCGGCCGTCGACGTCAGCCACTGGACCGTCCCCGCCGATGACACGCTCCGTGCCGTCCCCATCGGGCGGCCGATCCAGAACATCCAGTTGCACGTGCTCGACGAGGCCCACGCACCGCAGGGCGTCGGCTGCGTCGGCGAACTGTTCATCGCCGGCGCGGGGCTGGCCCGCGGCTACCTGCACCAGCCCGAGCTGACCCGCGAACGGTTCGTGCCCAACCCGTTCGACGCTTCCCCCGACGCCCGCATGTACCGCACCGGCGACCTGGTGCGCCGACTGCCCGACGGCGACCTGGAGTTCCTCGGCCGTGTCGACGACCAGGTCAAGGTGCGCGGTTTCCGCATCGAGCCGGGCGAGATCGAGCACCGGATCACGGAGCACCCCTCCGTCCGTTCCTCGGCCGTCCTGGTCCGCGAGGACCAGCCCGGCAGCCCCCGCCTGGTCGCCTACGTGGTACCCGAACCCGGACAGGCCCTCTCCGAACACCGCGGCGACCTGATCCGGCATCTCGAGGGCGCCCTGCCCGAGTACATGGTGCCGGGCGCGTACGTCGAACTCGCAGCCCTGCCGGTGACCGCGCACGGCAAGCTCGACCGCCGTGCCCTGCCCGCCCCCGGCATCGACGCCTTCGCCCGGCGCGCCTTCGTCGCACCCGTCACCGACACCGAACGGCACCTGGCCGGCATCTGCGCCGACCTGCTCGGCTTCGACGTCGACCGGATCAGCGCCGAGGACAACTTCTTCGCCCTCGGCGGCCACTCCCTGATGATCACGGTGCTGGTGGCGCGGCTGCAGGAAAGCGGCCTGCACGTCACGGTCCAGGACGTCTTCACCGCGCCCACGCTGGCCGATCTGGCGACGCGCGTCGACGCGACCGGTGCGGCGCCCGCGCACACCGTTCCGGCCAACCTGATCCCGGAGGACTGCGAGCGCCTCACCCCCGACCTGCTTCCGCTGATCGACCTCACACAGGAGCAGATCGACACCGTCGTGGCCGCCGTGCCCGGCGGGGCCGCCGGAATCCAGGACGTCTACCCCCTGCTTCCCACGCAGGAGGGCATCCTCTTCCACCACCTGATGGACCCCGACAACGACCCGTACCTCGTCTCCACCCTCTACCGGGCGGACGACGAGCAGGCGTGCGCCCGGTTCATCGACGCGCTGCAGCGCATCGTCGACCGTCACGACGTGCTGCGCACCGCCGTTCTCACCGCCGGCCTGCCCGAACCGGTCCAGGTCGTGCACCGGAGCGCGCGGCTCCCCGTGGAACGGACCAGGCTCGCCGCCGGCCGGGACCCCGAGGAGCAGGCGAGGGAACTGCTCGCCCGCCAGGAACGCATGCGCCTCGACAGCGCACCGCTGCTGCGCCTGGTCGTCGCCGAGGAGCCGCAATCGCAGCGGCGCCACCTGCTCCTGACCGCCCACCACCTCATCGAGGACGCCACCTCCCTGCGCCTGATCCTGCAGGAGCTGGCCGCGCACATGGCGGGCCGCGCCGACCTGCTGCCCGCTCCGGCGCCCTACCGCGACTTCGTCTCCCACACCCTGGCCAGGCACACCGCGGACGACACGACGGCCTACTTCCGGGCGGCCCTCGAGGACGTCACGGAACCCACGGCGCCGTTCGGCCTCATCGACGTGCACGGCAACGGAAGGCGGGTCGGCCGGCTGCGCCGAACGCTGCCCGAGCCCCTCGCACACGACCTGCGCGCCCAGGCCCGGCGGCTGCGGGTGAGCCCGGCCTGTCTCTTTCACGCGGCGTGGGCCTGCTTCGTCGCCGCCACCAGCGGGCGCGACGACGTGGTGTTCGGCGCCGTGATGTCCGGGCGCCTGCAGGGCGTGCCCGGGGTGGAGCGCATGCTCGGCAACTTCATCAACACGCTTCCCCTGCGCACCCGGCTCGCCGACCGCACCGTGCGTGAGCTGGTCGCGGACGTCGACACCGGCCTGCGCGAGCTCATCGCGCGGGAGCAGAGCCCCCTGAGCCAGGTCCAGCGGTGCAGCGGCCTGGACGGCGACGCCCCGCTGTTCAGCGCTGTGGTCAACTTCCGTCACTTCGAGGCGGAACACGACGAGTCGCTGCCGCGCATCGACGACCACGGGCTGCGCTTCCTCGCGGCCGTGGATGCCATCAACTACCCCGTGACGGTCTCGCTCGACGACTTCGGTACCGAACTGTCCCTGGACATCCAGGTCGAGGAGACGGTCACCTGCGAGGCGGTGGCCGACTGTCTCGAAACGGCGTTGACGGGCCTTCTCGACGCCCTCGCGACGGACGACGGGGCCGATACCGCCGCACTGGACGTCAACGTACTGCCGGCGAGCGACCGGCAGCGCCTGACCGAGTGGAACGACACGGCGACGCCCCTCCCGCACGAGACGCTGCCCGCCGCGTTCGAGGCGCAGGTCGCACGTACCCCGGACCGCACCGCGCTGGTCCACGAGGGCCGCACCCTCTCGTACGCGGAACTGAACGCCCGTGCCAACCGGCTCGCACACTGGCTGATCGAGCGGGGTGCCGGGCCCGGGCAGCGGGTCGCGATCCGGATGCCGCGCTCCTTCGACCTGGTGGTCGCCGTCAACGCCGTGGTGAAGACCGGAGCGGCGTACCTCCCCCTGGAGACCGACCTCCCGGACGAGCGCGTGGAGCAGGTGCTCGCCGACAGCGCGCCGCTGCTCGTCCTGGAGGAGCTGCCCGACGCCACCGGCGGCCGGGACGACAACCCCCGCGTCGAGGTGGGCAGGGACGACGCCGCGTACGTGCTCTACACCTCGGGTTCCACGGGCAGGCCGAAGGGCGTGGTGATCCTGCATCGTGCCGGCCTGAACTGGACCGCGTGGAAACAGAGCCACTACGGCATGAGCGGCGACGACCGGATGCTCCTGAAGACGTCGGTGGGCTTCGACGTCTCGGTGCCCGAACTGTTCTGGCCGCTCCAGGTGGGCGCGGCAGTGGTGATCGCCCGTCCCGAGGGGCAGAAGGATCCGGAGTACCTCGCACGGCTGATCCGCGCGGAGCGGGTCACCGACCTCCACTTCGTCCCGTCCATGCTCGCCGAGTTCCTGTCGGAACCGACGGCGGAACTGTGCACCGGTCTGCGCCGGGTCGAGACCGCGGGCGAGGCGCTTCCGGTCGAGCTCGCCGAACGGTTCGCACGCGTGCTGCCGGACGCCGAACTGCACAACCTGTACGGGCCCACCGAGGGCGGCCCCATCACCGCCTGCCGCTACCGGGCCGAGCCCGGAGCGAAGGCCGTGCCCATCGGTCCTCCGGTGTGGAACACCCGGGTGTACGTACTGGACGAGGCACTGCGACAGGTACCGCTCGGCGTGCCCGGGGAGCTGTACGCCTCCGGCGACGGCACGGCCTGCGGCTATCTCAACCGGCCGGACCTGACCGCCGAGCGGTTCGTGGCCAGTCCGTTCGAATCCGGAACACGCATGTACCGCACCGGTGACCTGGTGAGATGGCGTGCGGAGGGCACGCTCGACTACCTCGGCCGCGTCGACGACCAGGTCAAGGTGCGCGGCTTCCGCGTGGAACCCGGCGAAGTCGCGAACGCGCTGCTCAAGCATCCTTCGGTACACCGTGCCGTGGTCGTGCCGCGGGGGAGCGGAGCCGCCCGCACGCTCGCCGCCTACGTGAGCCCGACCAGCCAGTGGCTGCACACCGCTGACCAGGAGGAGAACGCCGCCCACCTCGAACGCGCGCGGCGGCACTCCGACGACCGGTCCGCGTCCGGCACCGTATCCACCGGCCGGGGACCCGTAGAGGCGGCGGCCCGGCACCTCGCGCGCATACGTCCCGAGCGGGTGCTGGAGATCGGCTGCGGCGGGGGGGAACTGCTCCTGCGCTACGCCGCGGACTGCGCTTCTGTGCACGCGCTCGACCCGTCGGCCGCGGCTCTCGAAGCGGCACGCCGCGATGTGGCACGCCGAGGATGGTCGCACGTCACCCTGACCCAGGGAGACGTGCTGTCCGTGGCGGAACTGCTGCCCGGCGGGGAGTTCGACACGATCGTCCTCAACTCGGTGGTGCGGCACTTCCCGAACGAGGAGTACCTGGAGAAGGTGCTCGCCGTCCTGGTCCCGCTCCTGGCGGACGGCGGCAGCATCCTCGTCGGCGATGTCCGGAACCTGGATCTGTTCACCGCCCAGCTCTGCGCGACCGAGTGGGATCGCGCGGAGACCGGAACCACCGTCGACGAACTGGCCGGCCACGTGCGGCGAGGCCGGCGCGAGGAGCGGGAACTGCTCGTCAGCCCGACGTACTTCGCGCGGCTGCCGGAGCGTTTCACGGAGCTGGGAGCGGTCGACCTCGTCGTCGGGCGCGAGGGAGGGCACGAGGCACTCGCCTACCGCTACGACGTGATCCTGCGGAAGGACGTCGTACCGGCCGTCTCCCTGCCGTGGCTGGAGGCCGCCTCCCCGGCGGAGCTGCGCGCCCTCCTGGACGGCGGAGTCCCCGACCGGTTCGGGGTGAGCGGCTTGACCAACCCCCGTGTCACCGACGCCGTCCGCCTCGGCGCGGAGCTCGGGCGAAGGCCGCATCCCCGAGCGGCCGAGCCGCTCGCGCCCCGAACACGGAGCGCGGACGAGGTCACGGAGCTCGAAGCCGTTCTCCGGTACGCCGAGGAGCTGGGCTTCCACGTGGCGGCCACCTGGGCACAGGACCGGCTCGACGGTCTCGACCTGGTGCTCGGACGTGGCGAACTGCCCGGCGTACGGGCACGTGAGCCCTACCGGGCACCCGCCGCGACCAATCATCCGCAACTCGGCGAGAGAGGGCAGTCGCTGGCACGCGCGCTCAAGGAGCACCTCTCCGCGCAGCTGCCGCACTACATGGTGCCCGGCGTGTTCGTGATCCTCGACGAACTCCCGGTCACACGGAACGGCAAAGTCGACAGACGGGAGCTGCCGGACCCGGACGAGACCGACGTGACCAAGGAGCGGTACGTCGCCCCGCGGACCGAGGCACAGCACGTGCTGTGCCGCATCGTCGCCGACGTCCTCGGTCTCACCCAGGTCGGGATCCAGGACAACTTCTTCGATCTCGGCGGACACTCCTTGCTCGCGACCCGCCTCACCCTGCGGATCAGGAAGGAGACCGGCGCCGAGCTGCCGCTCCAGCTGATCTTCAGCGGGGCCAGCATCGAAGAGATGTCCGCGGTCCTGGAACAGCCGGCGGAGCGGGAAGACGAAGCGTCGGCCCCGGCCGACCGGGCAGGGGGCGGGGAGCGGGGGCCGGCGCCCATCACGCTCCAACAACGCGACCTGTGGTTCCTCGACCGGCCCGCACACCTGGGGACGGCGCACGACAACGTCCAGCTGGCCTTCCGGATCAACGGCTCCCTGGATCGCGATGCCTACGCTCGTGCCGTGGGGGAGCTGGTGGAACGGCACGAGGTCCTGCGTACGAGTTATGCCCGGCAGGACGGCGCCGTGACCCAGAGCGTCCATCCCGCCGACGGCTTCGCGGTACGGCCGGCGGCCGTCGACGCGGAGGCGGTCACCGAGTGGCTGCGTGCCGAGCGGCTGCGCCCCTTCGCACCGGAGGACCCGTACGCGGTCCGCGCACACCTGCTCACCGTGTCCGACGACCAGCACATCGGGCTGCTGACCCGGCCATGGGGCGTCTTCGACGGCTGGTCCGTGAACGTCGTACTGGCCGAGCTGCTCGAGCTGTACCGTGCGCGCGTCCTGGGGAAGGCGCCGGAACTACCCGAACTTCCCCTGTCATACGCCGAGTTCGCTCGCTGGCAGGCGCACACGACCGACGCCTGGGAGCTGTCCCGCCAGGAGGACTACTGGCGGCGGCAGCTGGCCGGGCTGCCCGCCTGCCTGCCGCTGCGCACCGACTACGAGCGATGCCCGGTCAAGACGTACCAGGGATCGTCGGTGGATCTCCAGATCTCCGCCGACCTGCTGGCACGACTGCGCCGGTTGAGCCAGGAGCAGGGGGCCACGCTCTACATGACCCTGCTGTCGGCCTTCGCCGTGCTGCTGGCCGGTCACGCGGACTGCGGCGAACTGGCCGTCGGCACCGCGGTGTCGAACCGTCCGCGGAGCGAACTGGATCGCGTGGTCGGTTACTTCGTCAACCTGCTGACGCTCCGTCTCGATGCGCCGGCCGATCGTTCCTTCCCCGACGTCCTGGCGCGGACCAGACGCGTCACCACCGAGGCGCACGAACACAAGGACCTGCCCTTCCCCGACCTCGTCCGATCCCTGGTGCCCACCCCGGAGCCGGGCTGCTCCCCGTTGTTCCAGGTGATGTTCAACCTGCTGCCCGCCGCCCCCGGCGGGGCCGGCGCCGACGAGACGGACCTCGAGGTGCTGCCCATCCGTCCCGCGACGACCACCACCAGGTACGACCTCAACCTCGTCGTCGAGGAGACCGCGGCGGGGCTGCGGGGCTACCTGGAGTACAGCATCGACCTCTTCGCCCCGCGAACCGCCGGGCGCATGGCCCGCGCCTACGAGCGGTTGCTCGCCGAGATCGCGGCGTCCCCGCAGTCGGACGTGGCCCACCTGCTCGCCGCCGCGGAGGCGACGCCGGACTCACCGAGGACGCCCTGATGACCAACCCCTTCGACAGACCGGACACCGACTACCTCGCCCTCGTCGACGACCGGCGGCAGCACTCGCTGTGGCCGTCGGCCGTCGACGTCCCGGCCGGCTGGACGGTGGTCTTCGGACCCGCGGGGCGGCCGGACTGCCTGGAGTTCATCGCAACGGCCTGGACGGATCCGCTTCCGACGAGCACATGCCCGGTCGAGCACCGGCCGGCACCCGCATCACCCGACGCGTCAGGCCTGCAGGACGCGGCCCGGCAGGGAAGCAACAGAAGGAGAGACAGCACGATGACCGCGAGCACTCCGACGGTTTCGAAGCCCCCCACCATGGCCGGACACCCGCTGTTCGGATCGCTGATGGACCTCCAGAAAGACACACTGGGCACCTATCTCAAGGCACTGGGCGAGCACGGCGACGTGGTCCGGTTCACGGTGGGCCCGCCGGGAATGCGGGCGGAGTTCTACGGTGTGTTCTCGGCGGACGGCGCTCAGCAGGTGCTGGCGTCCTCGGCCCAGACGTTCAGCAAGGAGAACCGGTTCCTCGGGGAGCTGCGGCAGTCGTTCGGCAACGGACTGCTCACCAGCATGGGGGACGAGTACCTCCGCCAGCGCCGCATGCTCCAGTCCTTGTTCACGCCTCGTCAGGTGAACGAGTACGGCTCGGAGATCACCCAGGAGACGGGCAGCCTCGTCGAAAGGTGGCGGACCGCACCGGACGCGACCGTCGACGTGGCGGAGGAGATGACCGGGCACACGCTGCGGACGATCTCCCGCATCCTGTTCGGCCGGAAGAGCGACGTGGACGCGATGGTTCCCACGGTTCAGCGCAACTTCCCGCTGATCAACGCCTATGCGGTCAAGCGGGCCTTCGCCCCGGTGAACCTGTCCCGGAAGGTGCCCACACCAGGCAATCTGCGCGCCGCCAAGGCACACCGTGAGCTGTACGAGGTGTGTGACGAGATCATCTCCACCCGCCGCACGGAGGACTCGACCGCTCCGGCCGGCCGGAACGACATGCTCAGCCTGCTGGCGAGGGCACACGACGACGACGGCAACCCGATCAGTGCGGAGGAGACCCGGAACCAGGTCCTCGTCTTCCTCGTCACCGGCCATGAGTCGACCGCCACCACGCTGGGCCTCACCCTGCACCTCCTGGCCTGCCACCCCGAGGTGCAGGCGCGTGCGCACCAGGAGGTCGACCGCGTGCTGAGCGGTCGTGAGCCCGTCGCCGAGGACCTGGAGAAGCTTCCCTACCTGACACAGGTGCTCAAGGAGACGCTCCGTCTCCACCCCGCGGCGCCGGCCCAGGGTCGCATCACCACCGAGGACGTGCGGGTCGGCTCGTACACCATTCCGGCCGGCGCCGATGTGGTGGTCAGCTCGGGTGTCGTCCAGCGCCGTCCCGACATCTGGGAGGACCCCGACACGTTCGACCCGGACAGGTTCCTGCCGGAGCGCGAGGCCGAGCGCCCCCGCTACGCGTGGTTCCCGTTCGGCGGCGGGCCGAGGGCGTGCATCGGCCAGCACCTGGCGATGCTGAACGCCACCCTCACGCTGAGCGTGCTGCTCCAGAACTACTCGTTCACCGCGGTCGACACCGACATCCCACTGAACACAGGAATCACCCTGCGACCCACCGGTCAGGTCCGCTGCAGACTGACGCCGCGAACGTGACCGCACGGGCGGCCCTCATTTCCCGTGTGATGTGCCGCCCGGAATTCGTCCTTGCTGGAGCGAATGTAATGGAGCTAGGCTGGGCGGGGTCTCCGAAATGGGTGCCGCATTCACTGCAGGCAGCCTCCGTCGGTCAGTTGACGACCGGTCGGTCTTCCTGCCCCTGCCGACATCCCCGAATTGATTCTTCCTGGGTTGGTTGCAGGATCAGATGAGTTTCTTCTTCCGGCCAGTCCATCGATGCGTACAGGAGACATGAGGGTGCACAAGGAATTCGCGGTCGTGACCGGCGGCACCAAAGGCATCGGGCTCGGACTGAGTGGACGCCTGGTGTCGTTGGGGTATCAGGTCGTGGCGCTCCATCGGAGCGACAAGGAGTCCGCCGCCGCGGCCGAGCGCGAGTTCGGCGACTCCTTCCGGGCCCTGCAGGCCGACCTGGCGGACCCCGACGCGGTGGTCACCGTGGCGGAAGAGCTGCTCGCGGAGTACGGGGCGCCGAGGGTGCTGGTCAACAACGCCGGGCGGAACATCGACGGTCCCTTCCTCGACATGTCGTTCGACGACTGGGACAAGGTGATCGCGGCCAACCTGTCCGCGCCGTTCTACCTCACGCGGATGCTCGCGCCGAAGATGCTCGAGGCGGGCGGTGGATCGGTGGTGAACGTCGCGGCCACCACGGGGATCCGTCCGCGGCTCGACGGACTGAACTACTGCGCCAGCAAGGCGGGGCTCCTGCACTTCACGAAGTGCCTCGCGATGGAGCTCGCCCCGACCATTCGCGTCAACTCGCTCATTCCCGGAATGATTGACACCGAGGAGATGCGTACGCGATTCCGGACGGACGAACCGAGCTGGCGCGACAAGTTGCTCGACGAGATCCCCCAGCACCGAATCGGAAACGTCGACATGATGGCCGACGCGCTCGAGTTCCTGATCGGGGAGAAATCTTCGTACGTCACCGGTCAGAAGTTGATCGTGGACGGCGGGCAGTTCATGTGGTGATCACCGTTACATGTGCGAGAAGGCATTCCCCAACTTTCTGAGAAGAGGCTGTGCACATGCGTACTCGAATGGACCGGTACGAGGAATTTCTCTCCGAGAACTACCGGAAGGGCTTCACGAAGTCCGATGAATACTCGCTGGACGAGCTGTCCGAAGGCTTGCGCGCCCGCATAGCCGCAGGTCACTTCAAGCGCCTGGTCTTCACCGGCATGGGGTGCTCGGCGATCGTCTCCGACGTCGTCCGAGCCTTCTTCATCTCGACCGGCACCGACGTGGAGTTCCACGTCTTCAACGACTACGACCACGCCTACCTGCTGCCGTCCTCCGTCATCGACGACGACCGGACGCTGATCATCCTGAGTTCCTACAGCGGCCACTCCCTGGAGCCCGCGCGAGCCTTCCACGCGCTGACGCGCGCCCACGACCGGATGGTCCTGCTCACCTCCGGCGGGCGTCTGGCCGAGTTGGGCCGGCAGGCCGGTGTGTCGATCCTCCGCTGGGAGCTGAGCGAGCCCGACCGCGAGTACCCCCTGTTCCACGTGGGTCAGTACTTCGCGATCCTGCTGGACGTCTTCCACCGGCTGGGCCTCGTCGCGCAGGACTTCGGCGACGAGGTGCGGGCCCTCCCGGACCACCTGGCCCACGACTTCACCGACGCCCACCGTGAGCTGGCACGCACGGCGGCGCAGCGGAGCCGCGACGCCAACATCATCATGATCGCCTCGCCGGTGTGGCACGAGAGCCTGCTCAAGCTGGCCAAGATGCACCTCAACGAGATCGCCATGGTGCCGGCCACCCGCAACTACTTCCACGAGTTCTGCCACAGCGAGGTGGCGACGCTGTCGGACCCCACGCGCAAGCACAGTGTGCTCGTCTTCACCGACGCGGACGACGACGAGTACACCCAGGCGAAGCGGAAGAACCTGATGGGTCTGCTCACGGGCGACCGCCCGGAGAACCGGAACATCGAGGTCATCGAGATCCCCATGACCGAACCCACCTTCATGCGCAAGTACTTCACCGCCCTGGAGTTCGTCCAGCACCTCACGCTGGCTCTCGGCCGCGCACACGAGACGCAGTCCCGCAACCTCATCTCCGAGGCCGCCGGAAACCCCTGGTACCACGGCGACACGATCCTCGCGGAAGTGGCTGCCCGCTAGTCCGTCACGGGCCGGAGCACCGTCTCCTCCCCGAGTGAGCTCAGGCAAAGAAGGAGTGTTGGGTCAGTGAACAACCCGGTTCCGGCGGTCGCCGACACGGACGTCGCCATCATCGGCATGGCCGGGCGCTTCCCCGGCGCCGACGACCTGGACTCCTTCTGGCGCCTGCTGAGCGAGGGTCGCGAGGGCATCACCCGCTTCAGCCGCGAGGAACTGGCGGAAGCGGGGGTGCCCACCCGGCTGCTGGACGACCCGGAGTACGTCCCCGCCCACGGGACCATCCCGGACCCGGATCTGTTCGACACCGGGTACTTCGAGTTCACCCCCGCCGAGGCCGCGATCACCGACCCGCAGCACCGCATCCTGCTGACGGCCGGCCACGCCGCCCTGGAGCACGCCGGCTACGACCCCGCCCGCCACGACGGGCTGATCAGTGTCTATGCCGGCGCGGCCATCAACACCTACCTCCAGCAGCAGGTCCTGCCCCACGTCGACCAGACCACCACCTCCGGTCACTTCGCGGTGATGGTCGGCAACGACAAGGACTTCCTGGCCACCCGCCTGTCGTACAAACTCGACCTCAAAGGACCCAGCTACGCCGTCCAGACCGCCTGTTCCACCTCCCTCGTGGCCCTCCACCTGGCCTGCCAGGGCCTGATCAACGGTGAGTGCGACATGGCACTGGCCGGCGGTGTCACCGTGAAACTGCCGCAGGCCAAGGGGTACCTGTACGAAGAGGGCGCGATCCTGTCCCGGGACGGGCACGTGCGCACCTTCGACGCGGACGCCAGCGGCACCGTCCTCGGCAACGGCGTCGGTGTCGTGGTCCTCAAACTCCTGCGGGACGCCATCGCGGACCGGGACACCGTTCACGCCGTCATCAAGGGCACGGCCACCAACAACGACGGCTCCGCCAAGGTGAGCTTCGCCGCGCCCGGTGCCGCCGGTCAGACCGCCGTCATCCGCGAGGCGCACACCGTCTCCGGCGTCGACCCCCGCAGCATCGGATACGTCGAGGCGCACGGCACCGCCACCCGCCTCGGCGACCCGGTCGAGGTCTCGGCGCTCACCCGGGCGTTCCGCGACTCCGGCCCCGACACCGGGTACTGCGCCATCGGCTCGGTGAAGTCCAACATCGGCCACCTGGACGCGGCTGCCGGTGTGGCGGGCGTGATCAAGACGGTGCTGATGATGAAGCACCGGACGCTGGTGCCGACCGTCAACCACATCACCCCCAACCCGGCCATCGACTTCGCGGCCGGTCCCTTCAAGGTGAACACCGGCACCGTCCCCTGGTCGGGTGAGGGCCCGCTGCGCGCGGGCGTCAGCTCCTTCGGTATCGGCGGCACCAACGCGCACGCGGTCCTCCAGGAAGCCCCGCCCGCCCCCGACACCGGTGACGCGCACCGCGCCCGGCAGTTGCTGGTGGTGTCCGCCCGCACCGCCACCGCGCTGACCACGGCCGCCGAGAACCTGGCCGCGCACCTCGACGGCGACGACACGGCCGCGCTCGCCGACATCGCCTACACGCTGGCCGTGGGCCGCCGGGCCCACGAGTACCGGCTCGCCGTCACCGGCTCCGACCGCGCCGCCCTCGCCCGGGCGCTGCGCACGGCTCCGGTCCCCGAGCGGCCCGGGACCGGTGAGGTCTCCTTCGTCTTCGCCGAGGACGTCCCGGACGCCGCGAGCCTGGCCGGCCGGTGGGCCACCGCCGAGCCCGCCTTCGCCGGGCACCACGAGGCCGCACTCGCCGCGGGTGCCGACCGACTGGGCGAGCGGGGACAGGCGTTCGCCCTGCAGTACGCGCTCGGCAAGCTGTGGCTCGACCAGGGCCTCACCCCGGTCGCGGTGCACGGCGACGGGCTCGCCGCCCGGGCCGCCGCCTGCGTGACCGGGGCGCTGCGGCTCCGGGACGCGCTGACCGACGGCAGCCCGGAACAGCGGGCAGCCCGCGCACGCATCCCGGTGCGCGGTGCCCACGACGAGGTTCGCGGTGTCGCCCTCGGTGTGACCGACGGCCCCTGGGACGGCGTGGCCCGCGCCTGGCAGGCCGGGGCCGACGTGGACTGGGCGGCATGGTTCGAGGGCGAGGAGCGTGGCCGCGTCCCGCTGCCGACGTACCCCTTCGAGGGCCGCCGCTGCTGGCTGACCGGCCCGGACACCGGTGCGCCCGCCGACCGTGTCACCGGCCCCGGCCCGCACCCCATGCTGGACGAGAACGTCTCGACCCTGGACACCCTCGCCTACCGCAGCTCCCGCACCGGCACCGAGTTCTACCTCGCCGACCACCGTGTCGACGCCGAGCCCGTCCTGCCCGCCGCCGGGCAGCTGGAACTGGCCCGCGCAGCCGGCGAACTCTCCCTCGGCGGACCGGTCCGGCTGCGCGGAGTCTCGTTCGAGCAACTGCTCACCTACGCCGCCGGCCCGCGCACCGCCCTGGTCGAGCTGTGGCGGGAGCGCGACACCGTCGGATTCGAACTCACCGCCGACGAAAGCGTGGTGGCGGCCGGCGAGATCCACCCGGGAGAGGCCGAGCGCCCTGCGCCGGCCGATCCGACCGCCGTCGCCGCCCGCTGCGCCGAGCTGGTCACCCACACCGACTGCTACGACATCCTGCACGCTCGCGGCCTGGACTACGGCCCCCGCATGCGCGCCCTCACGGAGGTGAGGCTCGGTGACGGGGAGGCCCTCGGCACCCTCGAGCTGCCCGATGGTGCCTCGCTCGACGGCGCCGTGCTCAACCCCGCCCTCCTGGACGGCGCCCTGCACGCCCTGGTCGTGCTGCTGGCCCGCGCCTACGGCGAGACGGCGGACGGCTTCCTGCCGCTGGCCCTGGGCGAACTCGGCGTGCACGCCCCCGTCACCGGGCCCTGCCACGTCCATGTCGTGGTCGGCCGACTGGGGAAGCGGACCGCACACGCCGACCTCACCGTCATGGACACCCACGGACAGGTACTGGCCCGCCTGCACGACCTCGCCGTACGCGTCCTCGGCGGCCCCCGTGAGTCCGCCCTGCTGGCCCGCCGCTGGACCGCCGCGCCCGCCGAGGCCACCGGCACACCCCTCGGCGACACGGCAGCAGTGGTCACCGCCGACCCGGCGCGTGGCGCACAGCTCGCCGCCCACCTCACCGCCCTGGGCATCGGCACGGTCACCCGCGACCTCGACCCGGCCACCGAGCCGGCTGTCGTCCTCGTCGACGAACCGGCCCCCGAGCAGGCGCTGCACGTCGTCCGCACGCTCCTCGCAGCCCGCCCCGCCGCACCCGTGCGCGTCCTGCTGCTGCACCGCCACGACACCGACGGCCCACGCCCCGAACGCGCCGCACTCGCCGCCTTCGCCCGGACCGTCCGCGCGGAGAACCCCCTGCTCGAAGTGCAGGCCGTCGGCCTCGCCGAGGACGTGGCCGAGGCAGAGGCGCTCGCCGGTGAACTGGCCGGCCACGGCCGTGACCCCGAGGTGGCCCACACCGCGCAGGGCCGCCGGATCCCGCAGGCCGAGCCGGCCCCGGCCGCCGACCCGGCAGCCGTCCGCGACGGAGGCGTGTACGTCGTGACGGGCGGTGCCGGCGGACTGGGCCGCGCCGTCGCCGGGCGGCTGCTCGCCCGGGCCGACGCCCACGTGGTCCTGCTGGGCCGCAGCGAGCGGCCCGCCGACCTGGACGAGCGCCTGGTCTACCGCAGCGTCGACGTGTCGGACCCGGACGCCCTGGCCGCCCGACTCGACTCGGTCCGCGAGGAGTTCGGGCCGCTCAACGGTGTCGTCCACGCCGCCGGGGTGCTGCGCGACGGCTTCGCCCTGACCAAGACCGCCGAGGACTTCGCCGCCGTCCTCGCCCCCAAGGCCGCCGGACTGCGAGCCCTGGACACGGCCACCGCCGACGACCCGCTGGACTTCTTCGTCGCCTTCTCCTCCATCGCCGCCCACATCGGCAACCCCGGCCAGACCGACTACGCGTACGCCAACGCCTACCTGGAGGCCTACGCCGAACGGCACGGCCGGATGACCGCGATCGCCTGGCCGATGTGGGCCGACGGCGGGATGCGCCAGAGCACCGAGGCCGCCGCCGAGATCGCCGCCCGCACCGGCTTCGGCGTACTGCCCACACAGGCCGGCCTCGCCCTGTTCGAGCAGGCACTCGGCACCCCCGGCGCGCTCGTCGCCGCCTACGGAGACCTCCGCACCGTCACCACCGCCCTCACCGCGCCGGCCGCCCGGGCGGTCCGGTCCGTCCCGGCCCCGTCGCCCACCGCGGCCACCGAGGGCGGCGGCCCGCGCGACGAGGCCCTACGACTGCTGCGCGAGCTGATCGCCGCCGAGACCGGTCTGGAACCGACCGAGCTGGCCGAGGACGCCACGTTCGACCGGCTGGGCATCGACTCGCTGGTGATCGCCAAGCTCAACCGCGAGCTGGACCGGCACTTCGACGCCCTGTCCAAGACCCTTTTCTTCGAATACGCCGACCTGGGTGAACTCGCCGGCTACTTCGCCGAGCACCACGCGGCCGAACTGACCGGCGGCACACCGGCGGCCGCACCGGTCACGCTCACGACGGACGACCCCGCCGCGCGCCCGCCGCGCGCCCCGCGCCGTACCGCACGAGCCGACGTCGCCGGACCCGCCGAGGACGACACCGAGGCCATCGCCGTCATCGGCCTGGCCGGCCGCTACCCGGCCGCCGACGACCTCGGCGAGCTCTGGACCGTCCTGGCCGAGGGCCGCGACGCCATCACCGAGATCCCCGCGGAACGCTGGGACAGCCGCCGCTGGTACGACCCGGACCCGGCGGCCCCCGGCCTCGCCCATACCCGATGGGGCGGATTCCTCCGCGACGTCGACCGCTTCGATCCGCTCTTCTTCGGCATCTCCCCGCGCCAGGCCGAACTGATGGACCCCCAGGAGCGCCTCTTCCTGCAGAACGCCTGGCACGTCCTGGAGGACGCCGGCTACCGCCGCTCCGACGTGGCCGGCCGGCCCGTCGGGGTGTACGCCGGCGTGATGTACGGCGAGTACCAGTTCCACGGCGCTCTGGACGCGCTGCGCGGCGGGGGGCCGCTCACCGGCTCGTCCTTCGCCACCATCGCCAACCGCGTCAGTCACGCCCTGGACCTGTCCGGTCCGAGCATGGCGCTGGACACCATGTGCTCCTCCTCGCTCACCGCGATCCACCTGGCCTGCGAGAGCCTGCGCCGGGGCGAGAGCGAACTGGCCATCGCCGGGGGAGTCAACGTCTCCGTCCACCCGTACAAGTTCGCCTTCCTCAGCCAGGGCCGCTTCCTCGCCTCCGACGGCCGCTGCCGGGCCTTCGGCGCGGGCGGCGACGGCTACGTGCCCGGTGAGGGCGTCGGCGCCGTCCTGCTCAAGCCCTACCGCAGGGCGCTGGCCGACGGGGACCGCATCCACGGCCTGATCCTCGGCAGCGCCGTCAACCACGGCGCCCGGACCAACGGGTACAGCGTGCCCAGTCCGCGCGCCCAGCAGGCGGCGATCACCACCGCCATGGAGCGGGCCGGCGTGACCCCGCAGGACATCGGCTACGTCGAGGCGCACGGCACCGGCACCGCCCTGGGCGATCCGATCGAGCTGACCGGCCTCACCCACGGCTACCGGTCCGCCGGGGCCGCGCAGGGCCCCTGGGCGATCGGCTCGGTCAAGTCCAACATCGGGCACCTGGAGTCAGCGGCCGGCATCGCCGGACTCACCAAGGTGCTGCTGCAGTTCCGGCACCGCACCCTCGTGCCCTCGCTGCACTCGGCAGAGCTGAACCCCAACATCGACTTCGAGCGTTCCCCGTTCCGCGTCCAGCGCGAGCTGTCCGCATGGCCCGACGCCGACCGGCCGCGCCGGGCCGGCCTCAGCTCCTTCGGCGCGGGCGGTGCCAACGCGCACCTCGTCCTGGAGGAGTCCCCGAATCCCGACCTGGTCACCGATGTACCGGCGGGCGAGCAGTGCACCGGCGAACCCGTGCTGTTCCTGCTCTCCGCCCGCGACGAGGACCGGCTGCGCGCCTACGCCGAGTCGGCCGCCCGCTTCGTCAGGACCGAGCGCGTGCCGCTCGCCGACCTGTGCTTCACCATGCAGGTGGGCCGCGAGTCCTTCGACGCCCGGTTCGCGGTGGTCGTCACCGACGGTGGCGAACTCGCCGACACGCTCAGCCGGTTCGCCGACGGCGGCCCGGCCCCCGACCTCGCGGACACGGGCCCGCTGGCCGGGCCGGCCGGCCGCTGGCTGGGCGGCGCCGACGTGGACTGGGCGGCCTGGCACGCCGGCCGGCCGGGGCCCGCCCCGCGCCGGGTGTCCGCCCCGCGGTACCCGTTCGCCGCGGAGCGCTACTGGATCCCGCTCGACCCCGACCCGGGCCCGGCGGCCCCGCATCCGCTGGTCGACGCCAACGAGTCCACCGTCACGGAGGTCCGTTTCCGCAAGACGCTGCGCGCACACGACCCGCTGCTCCGCGACCACGTGATCGAGGGCCGGCCGCTGCTCGCGGGCGCGGCGACGCTGGAGTTCGTCCGCGCCGCCACCGCGCTCGCCGAGCCGGGCACCCGGCACTCCCTGCGCGAGGTCGTGTGGGGCCGAGCCGTCGAACTCGGCGACGGGGAGACGGAGCTGTACGTCTCCTTCCGCCCGGACGGGACAGGGCTGGCCTTCGAGGTGTACAGTGGGACCGGTGCCGGCCGCACCACCCATGCCCGCGGCAGGGCGGTTCCGGCCCCCGCCGCCCCCGAGGCCGCCGAGGACCTGGCCGCGCTGCGTGCCCGTCTCTCCGTCGTACGCGACGGCCCCACCGCGTACACCGAGTACGCGGCCGCCGGATTCGCGTACGGCCCCTCCTTCCAGGTCATCGACGAGATCCGGGTCGGCCCCGGCGAGGCGCTGGTCAGGCTGGCCGGGGCCGGTACCGCGCCGGGCACCGAACTGCCCCCGGCGCTCCTCGACGGCGCCCTGCGGGCCTGCCACTGGACCGGCCGGACCACCGCGCCGCGCCCCGGCGAACTCGCCGTCCCCTTCAGTCTCGGAGCCCTGGACTCCTTCGCCGCGCTGCCCGAGGTCTGCCACGCTCACGCCCGGCTGTCCGGCGAGTCGGCGGGGGTGCGGCGCTTCGACCTGCGCGTCTACGACGACCAGGGCCGTGTGCTCGTCTCCGTACGGGACTTCGCGGGCCGTCTGCCCGGCAGCCAGGGGGCCGCTGTGAGTCCTGCGGCCGACGCCCCGGTGGCGCCCGTGGGTCCCGCGGCCGACGCTCAGGCATCGCTCGCCGACCGTACGCCCACCGCACCGTCCGAGCCCGACCGCGCCTCCGGCGGACCCCGCCTCTACGAGCCGTACTGGCACACCGCCGCCGAACCCGAACCGGCGGACGCCGCCGGGACCCTCGTCCTGCTCGGCCGCCGTCCGGAACTGGAGTCCGCGCTGGCGGCGACCGGTGTGTGGCGGCGCGTCGTCGCCGTCGGCGACGACACCGGCAGACTCGCCTCCCTCGCTGACGAGGACGGGCTCGACATCGCCGTCGTTCTCGACGGGGCGGACGGCGGCTCGCCCGCCGACCGGCTCGACCGCGCCTGCGCCCCCGTCCTGGACGTGCTCGACGCGGCCCGCACCGGCGTGCTGCCAGGCCGGGTGCGGTGCCTGGTGCTGCACACGCAGGATGCCGGTGAGGACCGGCCCGAGTGGGCGGCTCTGGCCGGGTTCGCCCGTTCCACGGGGCCGGTCGCACCCCGCCTGGAACTGCTCACCCTCGGCGTCGACAGCGCGGCGCCGGTCACCGAGGTCGCCCGGGCCGCGGTGGTGGAACTGCGTGCCGCGCCCCGCGCCGCGGGCCTCGAGGTCCGCCGTACGGCCTCCGGTGAGCGGCAGGCCCGTGCCCTGCGCACACTCGCCGCCCCGGCCGCCCCGGCCGACGTGCCCCTGCGGGAGGGGGGCGTGTACGTCGTGACCGGCGGCGCCGGTGCCATCGGCCGTGTCCTCGCCGAGCATCTCGCCCGCGACCACGCCGCCAAGCTGGTGCTGATCGGCCGTTCCGAGCCCGACGAGCGGACTCGTGCCTGGCACCGCACGCTGACCGGCCACGGCGCCGAGGTGCTCGCACTGCGCGCCGACGTGGCCCGGGCCGACGAACTCGGCGCGGCGCTGGCCGCCGCCCGGAACCGGTTCGGCGCCCCGCACGGCGTGTTCCACCTCGCGGGCGTCGCCGACGAGGGCCACGCCGACGGCGACCGGGAGCGCTTCGCCCGGCTGCTCGGCGCCAAGACCCACGGCCTGGTCCACCTGGACCGGCTGACCCGCGAGGACCCCCTGGACCTCTTCGTGGTCTTCTCCTCCGTCTCCTCCCTCATCGGTGACTTCGGAGCGGCCGGCTACGCCACCGGCAACCGCTTCGCCGACCTCTACACGGTGCTCCGCGACCACCGGACGCGACGCGGCGAGGGGCACGGCCGCAGTCTCTCCCTGGCCTGGCCGCTCTGGGCGGTGGGCGGGGTCGACGGGCTGGTGCGCGAGGAGGAACTGGCCGCGTACACCCGCCGCAGCGGGATGCGGGCGCTGACCGCACGAGCGGGTCTCGACCTGCTCGCCCGCTCCTTCGCCCCCGGCTCCTCGTGGCTCGTGCCCGCCTGGGGCGACCCGGCGGCCCTCGACGCCGCCCTGACGGGTAAGCCCGCCCTGTCCCGGCCCGTGGCGTCCGGACCCGTCGCCGCCCCTTCCGGCCGGCTCCGGGACCGGTTGGTGGAGCACCTGCGCGAGGTCCTGGCAGGAGTGCTCAAGCTGCCCGCCGGGCGTCTCGACAGCCGCGTCCCACTGGACGACTACGGCCTGGACTCGGTGCTGGTCATGGAGTCCAACTCGCTTCTGGGCAAGGACTTCCCCGGCCTGCGCGGCACCGTGTTCTTCGAGTTCCGCACGGTCGACGAACTGGCCGGCCACATCCTCGCCGAGCAGGGCGACGCCGTCACCCGCCTGTTCCCCGAGGAGACCGGGACGCCGCGGCAGGAGGAACAGCCGTCGCGGCAGGACGCCGCTGCCGCGTCGGTGTCCGCCCCGGTCCCGCACACCCCGCCCGCCCGCCGGGACGCCGACGAGCCGATCGCCGTCATCGGGATCAGCGGCCGCTACCCCCAGGCGGACACCCTGGACGAGTTCTGGCGCAACCTCGCGGAAGGCCGGGACTGCGTCACCGAGGTTCCCGCGGACCGCTGGGACGCCGACGCCCTGTTCGACCCGGACCCTGCCGCACCGGGCCGCAGCTACGGCCGGTGGGGCGGCTTCCTGTCGGACGTGGACTCCTTCGACTCGCTGTTCTTCCAGATCGCGCCCAAGCAGGCCCGCACGATGGACCCGCAGGAGCGGCTCTTCCTGCAGACGGCCTGGTCGGCGCTGGAGGACGCCGGCTACCCGCCGTCCCGGATACCGGCGCCCCGCCACGGCGGCCAGGGGCACGACGTCGGCGTGTTCGTCGGCGTCATGTGGGACGACTACGCGATCCTCGCCGCCGCCCAATCGGCCCTCGGCAACCACCAGGTCGTACTGGCCAACCGTTCCGCCATCGCCAACCAGGTCTCCTACTTCGGCGACTTCCGCGGCCCGAGCGTCGTGGTCGACACCGCCTGCTCCGCCTCCCTCGTCGCCGTGCACCAGGCATGCGAGAGCATCCGCCGCGGCGAGTGCTCGTACGCCATCGCCGGCGGGGTCAACGTCGCCGTGCACCCCGACAAGTACGTGCACCTCAGCCGCAAGACCATGCTGTCCGACGACGGCCGCTGCCGGGCCTTCGGCGCGGGAGGCACCGGGTACGTACCCGGCGAGGGGGTCGGCGCGGTGGTGCTCAAGCGACTGTCGGACGCGGTCCGCGACGGTGACACCGTGCATGCCGTGATCCGTGCCAGCGCCGTGAACCACGGCGGCCGGACGAGCGGCTACACCGTGCCCAATCCGCAGGCGCAGCAGGCGCTGGTGGAACAGGCGCTCGACGCCGCGGGTATCGACGCGCGCACCATCGGCTGTGTCGAGGCGCACGGCACCGGTACCGCCCTGGGCGACCCGATCGAGCACACCGCGCTGGCCCAGGCGTTCGCCCGGCACACCAGCGACACGGGATTCTGCGCGCTCGGCTCGGTGAAGTCCGTGATCGGCCACCTGGAGGGAGCCGCCGGCATCGCCGGGCTCACCAAGGCCGTCCTGCAGCTGCGCCGCGGCGTCCTGTTGCCCACGCTGCACGCCGAGGAACCCAACCCGGTCATCGACTTCGAGAGCTCGCCCTTCACCGTGCAGCGCGAGACGGCACCCTGGCCGCGCGCGTACGACGGTGACGGCCGCCCACTGCCGCGCCGCGCCGCCGTCAGCTCGTTCGGGGCGGGCGGCACCAACGCACACGTCGTCGTGGAGGAGTACCTGGCCCCCCGGCAGGCCGCTGCCGGGCCCGAGCAGGCAGAGCTGATCGTGCTGTCCGCCCGCGACGAGGACCGGTTGCGCGCCCGCGCGGCCGATCTGGGCCGCGCCCTCGCCGAGCCGGGTTCCCCGGGGCTGGCCGACGTCGCCCACACCCTGCGCGTGGGTCGCGAACCCCTCGCCGCACGGCTGGCGTTCCTGGCCGCCGACCTCGCGGACGCGGCCGGCAAGCTCGCGGCCGCAGGCCGGGGCGAGAGCGGCCAGTGGCTGCACCGGGGCCGGGTCGAGCAGCACCCGCCACTGGCCGGCCTGCTGACCGAGGGCATCGGCGGGGAGGACTTCCTCGCCACACAGATCGCGTCCGGCGCCGACGACCTCCTCGGCCGGCTGTGGGTCTCGGGCGTCAGCGTCGACTGGGACCTGCTGCACCGCCTGCGCCCCGCCGAGCGCCGCCGGGTGCCCCTGCCGACGTACCCCTTCGAGCGGGTACGCCACTGGCTCGACGTCACGCCCTCTCCCGCCACCGAGCAGGGCCCGCGCCGCTGGGAGCGCCGGCTCGCCGCCGAAGAGCCGGTGCTGCGCGACCACGTCGTCGACGGGTGTCCCATCCTGCCCGGCGTGGGCCACCTGAACCTGGTCGCCGAGGCGACCGGGGGACTGGCCGGACGGGCCTGCCTGGACGTCCGCTGGATCGTCCCGCTGGCCCTGAGCGGGGCCGAGGAGACCGTGGCGGTGGTCCAGGACGGCGACCGCTACGAGATCCGCGGCGCCGACGGCGCCGTACGCTCGTGCGGCCGCCTCGCCGCCGCCCCGGCCGCACCCGCTCCCCTCGACGTCACCGAGCTGCGGGCCCGCCTGGAGGAGGGCCCGGGCGAGGAATCCTTCTACCGGGCACTGACCGGGCAGGGACTGCCGTACGGTCCGTTCTTCCGCCGTGTACGGCAGGTGTGGACCGGCCGGGACGAGGTGCTCGGCAGGATCGGCGAGTCCGCCGGCGACGACCTGGCGCACGCCCTGCACCCGGGCGTCCTGGACGCCGCCCTGCACACCGTCGCCGCCCTGCTGGTCCGCCGCCGGGGTGAGGACGCCCGGCCGATGCTGCCGTTCGCGGCCGACCGTGTCGAGGTGTTCGGCGCCGTCCCCACGACCGGCTGGTCCTACGTCCGGGAGACCGGAACCGACCGCTGCGAGGTGCTCCTCTGCGACGACACAGGCGCGGTACGGGTCCGGTTCGAGGGCCTGACCTACCGCGAGGCCAAGCCGTCCACGGTGGTCGTGCACCGGCCGGTATGGACCGCCCGGCCCGCCGAGGAGCGCGCCCCGGCCGCCCACCGGGTACTGCTGGTCGGGGAGCGGCTGGACGCCGAGCCCGCCGCCCGCATCGCCGACGCCCATCACGGCGCCGACGTACACCGGCTTCCGGTCGGTCCCGGCGGCCTCGCGGACGCCGAACTCGACCGCGTCCTGGACGGGGCCGGCGCACCTGACCTGGTCTACTTCCTCGCCACAGCCCCCGGCCGCGAGCCCGTCGGCCGCGCCGAGCTGCACGCCCTCACCGACCGGGGGCCGGTCGCCCTGTACCGCCTGGTGCGGGCGCTGGCCCGGCACGGCCTGCTGGAACGGGAGATACGCCTGAAGGTCGTCACCACGGACGTCCACCCGCTCGAGGCGGGCGACACCTCCTCGCCGTGGGCCGCCGGGACCGCCGGCCTGGCCGCCGTCGCGGCCAAGGAGTTCCCCGCGCTGCGCGTGGCGCTCGTCGACGTACGCACCGCGGAGGCCGCCCAGGCGGCCGACGCGATCGTGGCCGAGCCGTTCCCGGCCCGGCCGGTGCCGGTGTCGCTGCGCGCGGGCGTCCGCCGGGTGCGCACCCTCGAGCGGGTCGAACTGCCCGCCGCCGCACCCCGGTTCCGCCGCGGCGGTGTCTACCTGGTCGTCGGCGGACTCGGCGCCGTGGGCCGGGACACCTGCCGGTACCTGGCCCGCGCCTACGGAGCGAAGCTGGTCCTGGTCGGCCGCTCCCCGCTCGACGCGACCCGGCGGCAGACCGTCGCGGAGCTGGAGAAGGCGGGCGCCGAGGTCCGCTACCTCGCCCTCGACGCGACCGATCCGGACGCGCTGCATGACGCCGTCGAAACCGCCGTCCGGGAGTTCGGTGCCCTCCACGGGGTGATCAACGCCGCCATGGTGCTGGTCAACCAGGTGCTGAAGGAGCTGCCGGAGGACGGGCTGCGGACCGCCCTGGAGTCCAAGACCGACCCCACCTGGAGTCTGCTGCACGCGGTGCGCGGGGTGCCGCTGGACTTCGCGCTCTTCTACTCGTCCGGCGTGGCCTTCGAGGGCAACCACGGCCAGGCCGGCTACGCCGCCGGCTGCACCTTCGCCGACGCCTGTGCCCTGCACGCCGCCCGCACCCTGCCCTTCCCGGTGCGGGTCCTCAACCTCGGCTACTGGCACGCGGGCGGCGACCCGGAGCGGGAGCGGGTACTGCGCCGGTTCGGCGCCGCCGGCATTCGGGCGCTGAGTGCCGAGCAGGGCATGACCGTCGTCGAGCGGACCCTCGCGGCCGGACTGCCCCAGGTGTTCGCCCTGGACGCCGACCAGCCCATCCTGGACAACCTCGGCATCGACCCCGACCGCACCCTGAGCGTGCTGCCGGGCGGGGCGCCGGATCTGCTGCCAGAGGTCCGCTTCCCGGGGGCGCCCGGCGCCGACCTCGAACTGGCCGACCACCAGCGTGCGGTCGCCGAGGCGGAGGAGCTGGCGCTGAGCCTGCTGGCATCGGTCCTCGACCGGGCGGGCCTGTTCGGCGCGGGCGAGGCTTCCGGCGAGGAACTCGCCGCCCGCCTGGGCGTGGTGTCCGAACACGCCTCGCTGTTCCAGGCGCAGTTGGAGATGCTGGCCGAGGCGGACTGGCTGACCGTCACGGACGGCGGGCGCCTGCGCCCGACGGGCCGCGAGGCCGCGCCCGTGGACGAACTCAAAGCACGGTTCGCGGTGTTGACGGAACGGCACCCGTCCCTCGCGCCGGTCGTCACGCTCCTCGGTGACTGCCTGACCGCGCTGCCCGAGGTTCTCACCGGCCGGCGCCCCGCCATCGAGGTCCTCTTCCCCGACGGGTCCGCCGAGCGCGTGGCCGCCGTCTACCGGGGCGACCCGGTCACGGACCGCTGCAACAGGGAGGTGGCGCGGCTCGTGGCCGAACAGGTCGAGGCACGCCGGGCCGCCGACCCCGCCACGCCGGTGCGGATCCTGGAGATCGGCGCCGGTACGGGCGGCACCACGGCGACCGTGCTCGCCGCCCTCGCCCCCCACGCCGACGGGATCGAGTACGTCTTCACCGACGTCTCACCGGCCTTCGTCCGGAAGGCCAGGAACCGCTTCGGCGAGCAGTACCCCTTCACGCGCTTCGAGGTGCTGGACATCGAAGCCGACCCTGCCGGTCAGGGCCTGGCACCCGGCGCCCACGACGTGGTACTCGCCACCAACGTCCTGCACGCCACCCGGCGGCTGTCCGACACACTGACCTGGACCAAGCGGCTGCTGGGGCGAGGCGGCGCCCTGCTCCTGGTGGAGGGCACCCGGGCGCGGCACCAGCTGGCGCTCGTCTTCGGCCTGACGGCCGGCTGGTGGCTGTTCTCGGACCCGGAGCAGCGCATGCCCCGTTCCCCGCTGGCCGGCGAGCGCCAGTGGCGGGACGCGCTGGCCGCGTGCGGCTTCACGGACATCAGCGCGGCCGCCCCGACGACGGAGGCCGGACCGGCCTTCCAAAGCGTCATCGCCGCCGTGAGCGACGGCGTGGTGCCCGGCGAGGGGCGGGCCCCGGCAGCCGGGCGGAAGCGGGCCCCGGTGCCCGCGCCCGCTTCCCGCGTGGCCCCGGCCGCCCCTGTCGCCCCGCCCTCACCTGTCTCCCCGGACGACACCCTGCGCCAGGTGACGGACGTCTTCGCCCGCGTCCTGGAGATGCCACCCGGCCGGCTCGACCCCGACCTCACCTTCGAGAACTACGGTGTGGACTCGCTGGTCGTCCTGGAGGTGACCCGCGCCCTGGAGGCGGTCTACGGGCCCCAGCCGGCGAGCCTGCTGTTCGAGCGGATCACCATCCGACAGCTGGCTGTGCACTTCGGCGCCGCAGCGCACAGCCCCGAAATCCCCGATGTCCCCGCCACCACCCCCGCAGCGCCCGGACCGGCCCCGGCCGACGGTGCCGAGCGTCTGGTCGCGGGCCTGTCCGACGAAGCCGTCGACGAGCTGCTGGCCGAACTGCTCTCCCAGCGCGGAGAGTCCGAAGGAGACCGACGATGACTGCCGAGCCGTTCAGTTGCGTCGTGATCGGCGAGGAGACCCTCCTCGTCGAGTGCACGAGGCTGCTCGTGGCCCGCGGACACACGGTGGCCGCTGTGGTCTCCCCCTCCGCCGAACTGCTCGACTGGGCCGAGGGGGAGGACCTGACCGCCGTACCCTTCGGCGCGGACCTCGTCGAACGCCTGGCCCCGCTGCGCTTCGACTACCTGTTCAGCATCGCCAACCTCCGGATGCTCCCGGCGGAAGTGCTCGCCCTGCCCACCCGGCTGCCCGTCAACTTCCACGACGGTCCGCTGCCCAGGCACGCGGGTCTGTTCGTCACCAGCTGGGCCATCCTCGACGGCGACAAGCAGCACGGTGTCACCTGGCACGTGATGAACGTGGAGGCCGACACCGGCGACGTGCTCAAGCAGCGCACGGTGCCCGTCGACCCGGCGGCCACGGTGCACGACCTCGATGTCGCCTGCTTCGAGGCGGGCGTCGAGTCCTTCGCCGAACTCGTCGACGAACTGGCCGCCGGCACGGCCACCCGCACACCGCAGGACCTGGGCCTGCGCACGTACCACGGCCGCTACGACGGCCTGCCCAGGGGTGGTGTGTTCGACTGGCACCTGCCCGCCGCCGAACTGGACGCACTGGTGCGTGCCACCGCGTTCGGGCGCCGCCGCAACGACTTCGGCACGGCGCTGCTCGCCTGCGGCGACGACCTGCTGGCCGTCCGCGGCGTGGAGGTCACCGAGCGTGCCTCCACCGCCGAGCCCGGCACCGTCGTCGACGCCGCCCCCGACGCCCTCACCGTGGCCACCGGTGACCGGGACGTCCGCCTGACCGACGTCGCCGCCCTGTCCGGGGAGCGCCTCGACCTCCTGGCCCTGGCCCGGGAAATCGGCGCACGCTTCCCGCACCTGCCCGACGCTGCCGTCACCGAGCTCGCGGAGGCCGCCCGCGCCGCCCACCGCCAGGAGCGCCGCTGGCTGCGCACCCTGCGGTCGCTGCGGCCGGTGCTCCCGCCGAGGTTCGGTCCGCTGAACCCGGTGGCCCGCCCGGCGGGCCCGGTCACGCTGCCCGAGGCCCTGCGCGAGCGGGGAACGGATCCCGAGCGCCAGGCTCTCGCGGCCGCCCTGGCCTTCCTCGCCCGACTCACCCGGGGCGACGAGCGACACGTCGCCGTGTCCGCCCCGAGGGCGGACTCCCCGGCTGCCTCCCGCATCCTGGCGCCCGATGTGCCCCTGCACGTCCCGGAGGGGCTGCTCGACCTGACCCTGTCCGGCCTGACCGAGCTGATCGGCACCGCACTCGACGAACTTCCGGATCGCACGCCGTACCGGCGTGACGTGCCCCTGCGGCACCCGGGCCTGACCGGCGCCGCCCGCACCGGGCTGCCCGTCGCCGTCGTACTGCCCGGCGGCGCGGCCGAACAGGGCGACCGGCCGCTGACCGTCCGCATCGAAGCCGACGGAACCGTCGGCTTCCACGTGGGCGCCGGACTCACCGCGGACCACGAGCGCTGGCTCGCCGGGCACTTCGCCGCCTTCCTCGACACCCTCGCCGCCGACCCACACCGCCCGCTCGGCACCGCCGACCTGCTCGCACCCGAGGAGCGGGAGCTGCTGCTCGGCCGGTGGAACGACACCGACGAGGAGTACCCGCGCGAGGAGACCGTGACCCGGCTGGTCACCGACATCGCCTGCGCCGCACCGGACGCCGTCGCCGTCCGCTTCCAGGACCGCGCCCTCAGCCACGGCGAACTCGACGAGGCCGCCGACCGGCTGGCCCGGCACCTCGCCGGTCTCGGCGCGGGCCCCGGCACACTCGTCGGCGTCTACCTGGAGCGCTCGCCCGAACTGCTGATCAGCCTCCTCGCCGTCCTGCGCACCGGCGCCGCCTACGTGCCGATCGACCCGATCTACCCGCCCGCCCGGATCGGCCACATGCTCCAGGACTCCGGCACCCGGCTGGTCGTCACCGACGAGACGCTGGGCGGCACCCTGGCGGAGTTCCCGGTCACCCCGGTTCCGGCTGCCATCGCGCTCGCCGCCGGGCCGCCGGCTGCCCCGCTCGACCGGTCCGACCCGGACACGCCCGCCTACGTGATCTACACCTCCGGCTCCACCGGCCTGCCCAAGGGCGTCCAGGTCGGTCACCGGGCGCTGGTCAACTTCCTGTGGACGATGGCCCGCAGGCCGGGTTTCGGCTCCCAGGACTCGCTGCTCGCGCTGACCACCGTGTGCTTCGACATCGCGGTCCTGGAGCTGTACCTGCCGCTGGTGCGGGGCGGCACCGTGGAGATCCTCTCCGCCGCGGAGGCCGCCGACGGTGTAGCCCTGCGCGAGCGCGTGGAACGTTCGGCGCCCACGGTCCTGCAAGCCACCCCGACCACCTGGCAGATGCTGCTCGCCGCCGGCTGGACCGGCGATCCGGCGCTGCGCGCGCTGTGCGGCGGCGAACCGCTGCCCCCCGAGCTGGCCGGCCGACTCGCGCCCCGCGTCGGCGCGTTGTACAACATGTACGGCCCGACCGAGACCACCATCTGGTCCACCGTGGACCGGGTGCTGCCCGGCGGGGCGGCCACCATCGGCCGGCCCATCGGCAACACCCGCTGCCACGTCCTCGACGAGCGCGGGACACCGGTGCCGCCCGGCATCCCCGGCGAGCTGTACCTGTCGGGCGACGGCGTCGCCGACGGCTACCTCGGCCGGCCCGAGCTGACCGCCGAACGTTTCGTCGCCGCTCCCGGCGGCGGCACCGGCCGCGCCTACCGCACCGGCGACCTGGTACGGCACCTGCCCGACGGCCGCCTGGAGTACCTGGAGCGGATCGACGGCCAGTTCAAACTCAACGGCTACCGCATCGAGCTCGGCGAGGTGGAGACCGCCCTGCGCCGGCTGCCCGGCGTCACCGCCGCCGTCGCCGTCGTCCGCGAGGACCGGCCCGGCGAACGCCGCCTGGCCGGCTACCTGGTCGGTCCGGCGGGCTCGCCGGACACCGCCGCGCTGCGCTCCACCCTGGGCGAGCGCCTGCCCGCCTACATGGTCCCCTCGGCCCTCGTCGTCCTGTCCCGGCTGCCGCTCACCCCGAACGGCAAGGTCGACCGCAAGGCCCTGCCGAAGCCGGACGTCGTCCGTGTCGCCGGCGGCTCGGCGGCCGTCCGCACCGACCTGGAGCGGCGCATCGCCGAGGTCTGGTGCCAGGCGCTCGGCCTGGAGTGGGTCGGCGCCGAGGACAACTTCTTCGACGTCGGCGGCGATTCGCTGCGCCTGACGTCCGTGGTGGCGACCCTGCGCGAGCGCCTCGGCCTCCCGGTCACCCGCCTCGACATGTTCGGCCATCCGACCGTACGGGCGATGGCCGCCCATGCCGCCGACACCGGCCGCCCCGCCGAGCCCTCCGCCCCCCGGCCCCGGCGCTCCCGGGACACGGCGGCGCTGGCCCGCCGCCGTGACCGCAGGGGGCGGCGCTCATGACCGGCCCACACGACTCCGCCGCACCCACCGCACAGCCCGATCCGTCCGTCTCGCCAGGGGGTTCCGTGTCCACTTGTCAGGTCTGTTCACTCAAGGCCGTCCATCCGGGAGTGGTGCTCGACGACCAAGGGGTGTGCAACCTGTGCAACCTGGACTTCGCCGAGGACCTGCTCGTCAACTACCGCTACACCAGTGAGGTGTTCACCGAGTTCCAGCAGGCGCCGCCCGGCACCGGCGAGTACGACTGCCTGTTCATGTACAGCGGCGGCAAGGACAGCACCTACATGCTGGACAAGTTCGTCAACGAGTACGGCAAGCGGGTGCTGGCCTTCACCTTCGACGTGCCCTTCGAGAGCGTGCACGCCGCCCAGAACATCGCGCTGGCCCGGGAGAAGATCCCCGCGACGTTCGTCCTGGACGCCGACGACGACAACATCAAGCTGATGATGCGCGAGGTGTTCAACCGCCCCGCGCCGAAGAAGCCCGGCAAGTACCTCGACGAGAAGCTGCCCTGCGTCTCCTGCCGCACCTTCTTCGTCCTGCGCGCGATCCTCATGGCCTACCGGCGGAAGATTCCCTACATCGCGCTGTGCGCCGACCCGCAGCAGATCCTCACCATGGAGTCCGACGTCCGGAAGATCGTGCGCGACTTCTACAAGACGTTCGGCGAGCGGCTCGTCGACACCCTCTTCGGCGGGCAGTTGGAGGAGCTCCTCTTCGACGACGACGAGAACCTGCCGAAGATCGTCTTTCCGTTCATCGCCATGCGGCACGAGTACGACCCCGACCGCATCGTCGAGGAACTGCGCGCCAAGGGCCTGTACGAGTCCTCGCCGATGGAGACCCACTGCACGCTGTTCCCGCTGCTGAACTACTACTCGTTCTCTAATTTCGACTGCATGTTCTACAAGCTCAACGCGGCCAGCCACGTGCGGTCCGTCAAGCGCAACGCCTCCTACGACCGCAACACCTTCAGCATCAAGTTCCCGCGCTCGCTCGACCTCGCCGACGTGGAGGGCCGGCTCGGCAGGGTCGTCAAGGAGATCGCGGCGGGGGAGGGTGACCGGGACGAGCACGAGCGCAGCCTCATCGACCTCTTCCAGCGCATGGACGCCTCCGAGGACGCCGCCCGCTTCGTCGCCCGCAGTTTTCTCGACATGCGATCCGTCGCCGACGACCTCGGCATACGGCTGAGCTGAAACCCGAGCAGGAGAACAAGCACATGACGATTTCCGACTCCGACGTCGCCATCATCGGCATGGCCTGCCGTTTCCCGGGCGCCGACTCCGTCGACCGCTTCTGGGACGTCCTCAGCGAAGGACGCGAGACGCTGACCCGGTACACCGACGAGGAACTTCTCGCCGCAGGTGTGCCCGCCGCCCAACTGGCGGACCCGCGCTATGTGAAGGCCGCCCAGACCATTCCCGGCACCGACCTCTTCGACTCCGGGCTGTTCCAGTTCACCCAGGACGAGGCCGAGATCCTCGACCCGCAGCACCGGATCTTCCTGGAGTGCGCCCTGGAGGCCCTGGAGCGGGCCGGCTACGACCCCGAGCGCACCGACGCGCCCATCGGCGTCTACGCCGGAGCCGGCATGAACACCTACCTGCTGCACAACCTGGGCGAGCGCTACCGCGCCGCGTCCACGGTGGACCACTACCGGCTGATGCTCGCCAACGACAAGGACTTCCTCGCCACCCGGGTGTCGTACAAGCTCAACCTGACCGGGCCCAGCATCAGCGTCAACACCGCCTGCTCCACCTCGCTGGTCGCCGTGCACACCGCCTGCCTCGCCCTGCTCGGCGGCGAGTGCGACATGGCCCTGGTCGGCGCGGTCCACCTCAACCCGCCGGACCGCGGCTACCAGTACCAGGAAGGCATGATCTTCTCACCCGACGGCCACTGCCGCGCCTTCGACGCCGAGGCCCGCGGCACCGTGATCGGCAGCGGCGCCGGAGCCGTCGTCCTCAAGCGGCTGAAGGAGGCCCTCGCCGACGGCGACTGGATCCACGCCGTCATCAAGGGCTCCGCCATCAACAACGACGGCTCCGCCAAGACCGGTTACACCGCGCCCAGCATCTCCGGGCAGGCCGCCGTCGTGGCCGACGCCCAGGACGTCGCCGACGTCGACCCGGAGACCATCGGCTACGTCGAGGCGCACGGCACCGGCACTCCGCTCGGCGACCCCATCGAGGTCGCCGCGCTCACCGAGGCCTTCCGCGACGGCACGGACCGTACCGGACACTGCGCGCTCGGCTCGGTGAAGACCAACATCGGGCACCTGGACACGGCCGCCGGCATGGCGGGTCTGATCAAGACCGCCCTGATGCTGGAGCACCGCACCCTCGTGCCCAGCCTGCACTTCACCGAGCCCAACCCGGACATCGACTTCGCCGCCGGCCCGTTCTTCGTCAACACCGAGAAGACCGGGTGGACGAGCGAGACGGGCCCGCTGCGCGCCGGCGTCAGCTCCTTCGGCATCGGCGGTACGAACGCCCATGTGATCCTCCAGGAGGGCCCGGCCCGTGGCCAGGCCCCGCACGAGAACCGGCCGGAGCTGCTGGTCCTCTCCGCCCGCTCCGAGGAGGCCCTCGAACAGGCCGCCACCGCTCTCGCCCGTCATCTGCGGGCCAACCCCGGCCTCGACCCGGCCGCCGTCGCCCAGACCCTCGGCCTCGGCCGCCGAGCCCACACCCACCGGCTGGCCGTGGTCGCCGGCAGCACCCGCTCCGCCGCCATGGCGCTCGCCCTCGGCGACGAGGAGCGCACCCGTCGTGGCGTGACCGGACGCGAGCCGAGCGCCCCCGTCCTCGTCCTGACCGGGACCGGCGCCGACCCCGCCGACGCGGCCGAGCTGTACGCGTCGGTGCCCGCCTACCGGGACGCCGCCGACGCCTGCGCCGCCGCCGTCGAGCGACCCGGCGAGGCCGAGGCACTCCTCGCCGAGACCGGTGCGGTCGCCGCCTGCTGCCACGAGTACGCACTCGCCGCCGCCCTCACCGCCTGGGGCCTCGCACCGGCCGGCCTCGCCGCCACCGGCACGGGACTCGCCACGGCCGCCGCCCTCGCCGAGGCCCTCCCGCTCGCCGACGCCCTCGCCCTGGCCCGCGGCAGCGGTCCCCACCGCGTGTCCCCGCCCCGGCTGCCCGTCGTGTCACCGCGCACCGGCCGCTGGATGACCGAGGACGAGGGGCGTGACCCCGCCGCGTGGACCGCCCGCGCCGACGCCACCGCTTCCCTGGACGTGCTGCTCGACGGCACCGGCCGGCACACCGTCCACCTCACCGCACCGGACGGCGAACCCGGCGGCCTCACCCACCTGCTCACCGTCGCCGCCGAGCAGTGGGCGCTCGGCGCCGACCTCGACTTCGCCGCCGTGCACACCGGCCGGGACATCCGCCGGGTGCCCCTGCCCACCCACCGCTTCGAGCGTCGGCGGCACTGGGTGGAGCCCGGCGACCACAGCGCCCGGACCGAGGCGCCACCGGCCGGGGACCGGCTGATCGCCCGCTTCGATCCGGCCGACCCGCAGCACAACGTCGAACTGATCCGGGACTACACCGCGGAGGCGATCGGCAAGGTCCTCGGCGGCCGGCACCTGGCCGTCCTGGACACCAACCTCTTCGACCTCGGCCTGGACTCCCTCGTGCTCATCGAGGTCGTCGCCAAGCTGGGCGAGGAACTGGGTTTCGAGGTCCCGGCCGCCTCCTTCGTCGAGTTCCCCACCATCCGGTCCTTCGTGGACAACCTCGCCGAGCTGATGGGCCTCGCCCCCGGCACGGCCCCCGGCGGCGCAGGCACCGCCCCGGCCCCGCGCACCTCCCGGCGAGCCCAGCGTGCGGCCGCCCGCCACACCGGCCAGGCCTGATCCCCTCCCGGGCAGCGACACCCCGGCCCGTGCGGCCGTCGGAAGACCAGTGAGAGAGAGCAACTGTGGACGACAAGCGAAAGCTGCTGCTGAGCCTGCTGGCCCGGGCCTCCGCCCCGGCCCCGGCGAGCGACGGCGTGGCGATCGTGGGCGTCGCCGGCCGCTACCCGCTGGCCGGGACTCCCGCCGAGCTGTGGGACAACCTGGCCGCGGGACGGCACTGCATCCGCGAGGTGCCCGCCGACCGCTGGGACGCCGACGCCCACCACGACCCGGCGGGGGTACGCGGCAGTTACAGCAAGTGGGCCGGATTCATCGACGACGTCGACAAGTTCGACCCGCTCTTCTTCCAGATATCGCCGGCCGACGCCGAGGCGATGGACCCGCAGGAGCGGCTGTTCCTGCAGACCGCCGCAGCCGTCCTGGACGACGCCGGCCACCCCGCCGCCGAGCTGGCGGCCCGGGGGCCGGTCGGCGTCTTCGCCGGTGTCATGAACAACAACTACGAGTGGATGGGCGGCGAGGCCAACGCCCTCGGCGTCCGCACCGACGCGCACTCCAACCACTGGTCGATCGCCAACCGGGTCTCCTACGTCTTCGACTTCACCGGCCCCAGTCTCGCCGTCGACACCGCCTGCTCGGCCTCGCTCACCGCGATCCACCTGGCCTGCGAGAGCATCAGGTCGGGGGAGTGCCACACCGCGATCGCCGGCGGTGTCAACCTGATCCTGCACCCCATGCACCTGCGCACGCTGGCCGACCGCGGGATGATCTCGCACGGTGACCGGCTCAAAAGCTTCGGTGCGGACGCCGACGGGTTCGTCGACGGTGAGGGCGTGGGCGCCGTACTGCTGCGGCCCCTGAAGGACGCGATCGCCGACGGCGACCGCGTCCTCGGCGTGATCCGCGGTTCCGCCATCAACGCGGGTGGCAAGACCGGTGGTTACACCGTGCCGAGCGCGGCCGCGCAGGCCGAGGTGATCCGCGCCGCCCTGCACCGCGCCCAGGCCGACCCGGCAACCGTCGGATACGTGGAAGCACACGGCACCGGCACCCCGCTCGGCGACCCCGTCGAGATCGCCGGGCTCGTGGAAGCATTCGGCGGGCGGGTCGACGCGGCGCAGCGGGCCGAGGGACCGACGGTCGCCGTAGGCTCGGTGAAGTCCAACATCGGCCACCTGGAGTCGGCGGCCGGCGTCGCGGGCCTGACCAAGGTGCTGTTCCAGCTGCGCCACCGCACGCTGGTGCCCTCGCTGAACTCCGCCCGGCGCAACCCCGGCATCGACTTCACCACCACGCCCTTCGAGGTGCAGCAGACCCTCCGGCCCTGGGTGCCGACGGCAGGCGACGGCGATCTGCCGCTGCGCGCCGTCGTCAGTTCCTTCGGCGGCGGCGGCGCCAACGCCTGCCTGGTCGTGGAGGAGTACCGCACACCACCGGCCGAGCCCGTCGCCCCGGACACCGACCAGCTCCTCGTCCTGTCCGCCAAGAGCCAGGACCGGCTGCGCGCGTACGCCGCCGACCTCGCCGCGTTCCTGCGCGGCGCCGGGGGCGCGGAACCCGCGGGCGCGGACCGGGACGCCCTGGGTGACGCCCAGCGGCTGTGCCTGCGCGTGGCCGCCGAAACCGTCGGCGTGGCCGTCGAGTACCTGGACCTCGGCACCGACCTCGCCGACTGCGGCTTCGGCGTCCCCGAACGCGCCCGCCTCGAGGCGTCGCTGACGGCGGAGCGGGGCGGTACCCTGCCCGCGGCGGTGACCACGGCACGGACGCTGGGCGCGATGGCGCGGACGATCGCCGGGGACACGGGCAACCACGGGTCGGCCCGCGACGCCTCGGGAGCCCCGGACGCGCCGGGCGCGTCCGGCACCCGGGCCGACGCCGGTGTCCGGCGAACCACCCGCCCGGCCCAAGGCCCCACCCGCCTCGCCGACATCGCCCGCACGCTTCAGTCCGGTCGCACCCACCACGAGTTCCGGCTGGCCCTGGCAGTCGGCTCGGTCGCCGAGGCGGCCGAGCTGCTGGAGGCGTACGCCGAGGGCGCGGCCGACGCCCGGATCGGCACCGGGCGGGCCGCCCGGGCACGGGTCGTCCTCGTCGGCGCCGAGGGCGACGCCCTGGAGCGGGCACTGACCCGCCGGGACCTGGCGGCGGTGGCCGAACACTGGCTGACCGGCGCAGACGTCGACTGGTACCGCGTCACCCCTGCCGCGGCCCGCCGGACCGAGCTGCCGACCTACCCCTTCGCCCGCAAGCGCTACTGGATTCCCGAGCCCCCGGCCCGTGTCGCCCCCACGCGGACGACCGGGTCCGAGGAAACTGCCGCGGAGCAACTCCCGGACTTCTACCGTCCTTTGTGGGTGCGTGAGGACGCCCAGGCCCTCGGACCGGCCCCGCGGGTGGATCGCGTCGTCGCCCTGGTGACCGAGGCCTCCGCCTGGCTCGCCGAGACAATCGCGGCCCGCCTCCCCGAGAGCCGTGTGGAGTCGGTCCGCATCGACGTACTTCCCCCGTCCGCCTGGCTGGGGCAGGCCGAGGGCGCCGACCTGGTGCTCCACCTCGGCGGCGTCTGCGCCGGAATCGAGGAGGGGCTGGGCGCCGACCGGGCCGCCGAGCAGCTGCGCACCGGCTCCCTCTCCCTTTTCCGTCTGGTCCGCTCGACCAGCGCCGCGCGCGTCCTCGTGGTGACCAGCGACGTCCATCCGGTCGCGGGCGGCACCGCCGCCAACCCCTTTGCCGCCGGTATGCACGGCCTGCTCCAGGTGGTGGCCAAGGAGCGCCCCGAGCTCCAGGTCGGCGCCCTCGACTTCGCCTCCGCCGATCTCGCGGACGAGGACGCGACCGCCACTCTGACCGAAGCGATCCTGGCTGCGCCCGCCGACGCCGCCGGCCGCACCGTCGTCCTGCGCGGCGGGGTCCGCTACGTCCGCCGCCTCGGCCGCGTCACCCTCCCCGAGTCCGGCCCCGTCTTCAGGGACGGCGGCGTCTACCTGCTCGTCGGCGGCACCGGCGGCATCGCCCAGGAACTCAGCCGCCACCTCGCCGAGCGCCACCGGGCCCGGCTGGTGTGGTTCAGCCGCAATGACCTCGGCACCGAACAGCGTGCCGCCGCCGAGCGGATCCGTGCCCTCGGCGGCGACGTCGCCCACGTCCGCGGCGACGCCTGCGCCACCGCCGACCTGGCCCTCGCCGTCGCCGAGGCGCACCGCCGCTTCGGCGCCCTGCACGGGGTCGTGCACGCCGCGATGGTGTTCGACAACCATGCCCTCGCCGATCTCGACGAGGAGACCTTCACCGCCGCGACCAAGGTCAAGACCGAGGGCGCCGCCGCGCTCGCCGCCGCGGTCGAGGGCCAGGACCTCGACTTCCTGGTCTACTTCTCCTCCGCCGGCTCCTTCGGCAGCTTCGCCGGCAACGGCGCGTACATCTGCGCCTCCGCCACGGAGGACGCCTACGCGCTGTTCCTGCGCGAGCGACTGCCGTTCGCGGTGACCGTCGTCAACCAGGGCTACTGGGGCATGGTCGGCTCCGGCGCGGAGCCCGGACTCGCCGACATCTTCACCGGGCTCGGCATCCAGGGCTTCAGCCCCGCCGCGGGCATCGCCGCCGTCGGCCGCATCCTCGCCAGCGGGCTGCCGCAGGTCATGCCGATCCGCGCCGGGCGCCGGGCCCTGGAGGCCATGGGCCACGACCCGGCCCTGGACGGCGAAGTCCTCGGCGGCGGCCACCCGGCCGCCCTGGCCTCCGCGGCCGGACGGCTCGGCACCGGTACCGCCGCCCCGGCCGCCGCCCACCGCGTCCTCACCGGATACGAGGAGCTGGAGGCCGTCTCCGCGCCCATGCTGCTCGGCGTCTACCAGCGGATGGGAGCCTTCCGGCGCTCAGGTGAAAGGCACGGTGCCGAGGAACTGCGCGGCCGCCTCGGAATCCTCGACCGCTTCCGGCGGCTGCACGACGCACTGCTCAACATCCTGGCCGGCGCCGGATTCCTGACCCGCGACGGGGGCCAGGTCAGCACCACCCCCGCGGTCGACACCGTAAACGCCGACGAGCACGAGGGCCGCTGGGAGGCGGAGTTCGACCGGATCGCTGAGGCCTACCCGGACATCGAGCCGACCGTCACGCTCAACCGACTGTTCCTCCAGGCATACCCGCGCATCCTGCGCGGCGAGGTGGGCGCCACCGAGATCATGTTCCCCGGCTCCTCGATGAAGCTGGTGCAGAACTTCTACAAGGGCAACCCGCTCACCGACTCCTTCAACCTCGTGGTCCGCGACACGGTCCGCCACTTCCTCGACCTGCGCCTGCCCCAGCTGCCGCGGGGCCGCACGGTCGAGGTCGTGGAACTGGGCGCCGGCACCGGCGCGACCAGCGAACGGGTGCTGCCCGCCCTGGCCGCACACCCGGGACGCGTCGGATACACCTTCACCGACATCTCACCGCGTTTCCTGGAACACGGCCGGGAACGGTTCGCCGAACGCTACGACTTCGCCCGCTTCCAGGTGCTGAACCTCGAACGCGGCCTGAAGGAACAGGGGTTCGAGCCGGCCTGCGCCGACCTCGTCGTCGCCACCAACGTCGTCCACGCCACCAGCGACCTGCGGGCCACCCTGCGCAGGGCCAAGGCGCTGCTGCGTCCCGGCGGCTGGCTGGTCCTCAACGAACTGACCGCCGTACGGCCGCTGCTGACCATCGGCGGAGGTGTCCTGGAGGGCTGGTGGGCCTTCGAGGACGCTCACCTGCGTATGCCGGACTCCCCGCTCGCCTCCCCGGAGGGCTGGACCCGGCTCCTGCACGAGGAGGGATACACCCCGGTCCACGCGCTGGGCGCCGGCGACCCGGCGCTCGGTCAGACCGTCCTGGTCGCGGAGAGCGACGGGGTCCTGCTGAGCGCGCCCGCGCCCACGGCAGGCCCGGCCACCGCCTCGCCGGCCACCTCCACCCACGCCCTCACCGAGCGCCTGCGCGACCTCGTCGAGCGGGTGCTCAAGCTGGACGAGCGCATCGACCCCGGCCGTCCGCTGGCCGACTACGGCTTCGACTCGCTCAGCGGCATGAAGATCGTCGCCGCCGTGGACGAGGAGTTCGGTGTCGCCGTACCGCTCGGCGACTTCTTCGAGCGGCCGACCCTGCGCGAGCTGACCGCCCACCTGGCCGCCAACTCGCTCGCCGGCGTGGCCGCCGGACCCGCGCTCCCCGAAGCGCCCGGGACGGCGGCCCCGGAGCCCGCCGCACCCGCCCCGGCCACCGCCGCGCCCTCCGCTGTCTCCCCGGCCACCGAGGCCGCGGCCCGCGTCCTGCGCCCGCGCACCGACGGCGAGGAGAGCCGCCACCCCCTGTCCGCGGGCCAGCGCTCCCTCTGGGTGATCGAACAGATCGCACCCGGTACCTACGCCTACAACCTGCCCCTCGCCCTCTGGCTCGACCGCGGCCTCGACGTGCTCGCCCTGCGGGCCGTCCTCCAGGACCTGGTCGACCGGCACGCCGAGCTGCGGGCCACCGTCCACACCGGCGAGGAGGGGCCGTACGCCCGGATCGCGTCCGAGCCCGAACTCCCCTTCCAGCAGGTCTTCCTGACCGCGAGGAGCGACGCCGAGCTGCGTGAGCGGATGCGCGCCGACCTGCGCCGCCCCTTCGAGCTCGGCGCCGGTCCTCTCGTCCGCGCCACCCTCTACACCCTGGGTGACGGCCGCAACGCGCTGCTGCTGACCTTCCACCACCTGGTCTTCGACGGCGTCTCCATCGCCGTGCTCCTGCGCGAGCTGGAACGCGGCTACCACGCCCTCCTCGCCGGCAGTGCCCTCCCCGCGGAGCGCCCCGCCCGCAGCTACGCCGACTTCACCGAACGCCAGCGCGAGATGCTCACCGGTGCCGAGGGCCGAAGGCTGCGCGCGTACTGGACCGAACGGCTGCGCGGGCGCGGGACCACCGTGCCGCTGCCGCTGGACCGGCCCCGCCCGGCCGTGCCGGGCTTCCACGGGGAGAGCCTGGACGGACACATTCCCGCCGCGGTCGCGGACCGGGCCCGCGCGCTCGCCGGCACCGAGCAGACGTCGCTGTTCGGGGTCGTCCTCGCCGCCTGGTTCACGGTGCTGCACCGCTACAGCGACCAGGCCGACATCGCCGTGGGCACGCCGACGGCCGGACGCGGCACGAGCGGCTTCGACGACACGCTCGGCTACTTCATGAACATGGTGGTCCTGGCCGAACGAGTCGACGGCGCCGAGGCGTTCCGCGGCCTCGTCCGCCGCGTCCACCGCACCGTGCTGGATGCCCTGGAACACAGCGCGTACCCGCTGATCACCCTGGCCGACGACCTCCGTCGCGCGGATCCGGGCGCCGGCGCCCCCTTCAACGTCGCGTTCTACTTCCAGAACTGGGCCCGCACCGCCCGCCGCGACGAGCCCGGCGACACCGTGGTGCTCGGCCCGGTCGAAGGCGTGCACCAGGAGGGCGAGTTCGACCTGACCTTGGAGGTCGTCGAGCAGGAACAGGGCTGCCGCTACACGCTCAAGTACGACCCCGACCTCTTCGACGAGGAGACCGTCGCCCGACTCGGCACCCACTTCACGACCCTCCTCGCCGCCGCCGTCGAAGGACCCGGCACCCCGGTGGCCGACCTGGAGCTGCTCACCGAGGACGAGCGGGCCCGGATCACCGCGCCCGCCCCCGCCGACTACCCGGCCGACACCCTGGTCTGGGAACTGGTGCGACGGCAGGCCGACCACCGGCCCGACGCGGTCGCGGTCCGCCATGCCGGCACCGAACTGACCTACCGCACACTCGTGGAGCGCGCGGAAGCCCTCGCCGCCCGGCTCACCGCCGCCGGGGCGGGCCGCGGCCGTACCGTCGGGGTGCTGCTCCCGCGCGACCAGGACCTTCCGGTGGCGCTCCTCGCCGTCCAGGCCTCCGGCGCCGCCTACGTACCGCTCGACCCCGCCTACCCGCAGGACCGGCTCGCCTACATGGCCGAGGACGCCGGGCTGCACCTGCTGCTCACCCACTCCACCTCCGCCGCCGGCCTCACGTCCGTGCCCCGGCTGGTCCTCGACACGTCCGAGCAGCCGCCGGCCCTGCCGTCGCCCGGCCCGGCCGGCCCGTCCGACGCCGCGTACGTCATCTACACCTCCGGCTCCACCGGACGCCCCAAGGGCGTCCGGGTGCCGCACCGCGCGCTGACCAACTTCCTGTGGTCGATGGCCCGCGAGCCCGGCTTCGGACCGGGCGACACCCTGCTGGCCCTCACCACCGTCTGCTTCGACATCTCCGGTCTGGAGCAGTACCTGCCGCTGGTCACCGGGGGCACGGTGGAACTCCTCGCCTCCGAGGAAGCCCGCGACGGGCTCCGGCTGCGCGAGGCCCTCGAACGGGCCCGCCCCACCGTCATGCAGGCCACCCCGGCCACCTGGAGCATGCTGCTGGCCGCCGGCTGGCGGGGCGACCCCGCGCTCAAGGTGCTGTGCGGCGGCGAGGCGCTGCCCGCCGACCTGGCCGAGGCGCTCCTCGCGGGCAACGGGCAGGTGTGGAACCTCTACGGTCCCACCGAGACCACCATCTGGTCGGCGGTGAGCCGCCTCGCCCCCGGCGACCGGGTCACCCTGGGTGCCCCGGTCGCCAACACCGCGCTCCACGTCCTCGACAGCGCGCGCAGACCTGTCCCCACCGCCGTCGCCGGGGAGTTGTACATCGGCGGTGACGGCGTGGCCGACGGCTACCTCGGCCGCCCCGAACTGACCGCCGAGCGCTTCCTCCCCGACCCGTTCTCGGCGCGCGCCGACGCCCGCATGTACCGCACCGGCGACCTCGTACGGCGGCTCGCCGACGGCACGATCGAATACCTCGGCCGGCTCGACTCCCAGGTGAAGGTGCGTGGCCACCGGATCGAACTGGAGGAGGTCGAGGCGACCCTGCGCGGGCTCGACGGCGTCCGGGAGGCCGTCGTCGTGGCCCGTGGGCAGGCAGCGGGCTCACACACGCTGCTCGCCTGCTACGTCCTCGAGGACGGCGCCACCGAGCCGGGCCGCGAGCGGCTGGCGGCCTGGCTGCCGGAGCACATGATGCCCGACGCCCTGGTCCGGGTGACCGGCTTCCCGCGCACCCTGAACGGGAAGACCGACCGCACCACACTGGCCGCGCTGCCCCTGGCAGACCTGCGCGCCCGCTTCGGCGCCGGGTCCGCACCCGGCCCCGGCGCTCCGGCAGGAGCCGCCGACGGCCGGACGGAGGGCCTCGTCGCCGAACTGGCGGACATGGTCGCCGCCCTGACCGGCCTGCGCCCCGAGGACATCGGCGCGCACACGCCGCTCGGCGAGACCGGCATGAACTCCGTGAGCTTCACCGCTCTCAGCGCCACGCTGCGCAAGGCGTTCGGCATCACCGAGTACCCGACCCTCTTCTACCGCCGGGGCACCCTGCACGCGCTCGCCGAGCACCTGTGGGAGCATCACGAGACCGCGCTGACGGCCCACTTCGGCAAGGTCCCGCAGGCGCTCGCCACCGAGCGGGAGGCTTCGGCCGGGACCGAGGACGCGGAGATCCCCGCCGTAGCCGGGACGTTTGGGGCTCCTGCCGGGGCCGGGGCCCCGGTCGCCCCCGCCGGCCGTGAGGTCGCCGTCATCGGTATGGCCGGGCGACTGCCCGGGTCCATGGACCTCAGGGAGTTCTGGGACCATCTCGCCGCCGGCGACGACCTGGTCGGTGAGATACCCGCCGACCGCTGGAACTGGCGCGACCACCCCCGCTCCCGCTCCCGCTGGGGCGGCTTCGCCCCGGACGTGGACCGCTTCGACGCAGCGTTCTTCGGCATCTCACCCCGAGAGGCCGAACTGATGGACCCGCAGCAGCGGTTGCTGCTCGAAACGGTCTGGCAGGCCGTCGAGGACGCCGGCTACCGCCCCTCGGAGCTGGCCGGGAAGCGGGTCGGTGTTTTCATCGCCGTCACCAACTCCGACTACCACGAGGTGCAGCGGGCCGCAGGCCGCGCCACCGAGGGCCACACCCTCACCGGCGCCGCCCTCTCGATCGTCCCGAACCGGGTGTCGTACCTGCTCGACCTGCGGGGGCCCAGCATCGCGGTCGACACCGCCTGCTCCGGCTCCCTCACCGCTGTCCACCAGGCCTGCGCCGCGCTGCGCGACGGCACCTGCGACCTGGCCATCGCGGGCGGAGTCAGCCTCATCCTGGACCCGGGCGTGTACGAGGCGCTCAGCCAGGGGGAGATGCTCAGCCCCGACGGCCGCTGCAAGGCCTTCGACAGCCGCGCCGACGGCTACGTGCGGGGCGAGGGCGCGGGCGTCGTCCTGCTCAAGCCGCACGAGCGGGCCGAGCACGACGGCGACGCCGTGCACGCCGTCATCAAGGCCGTCGCGCTCAACCACGGCGGCCGGACCACCTCGCTCACCGCACCCAACCCCGAGGCCCAGGCCGACCTGCTGGTCGAGGCATATCGGGCCGCAGGTGTCCACCCGGGCACCGTCGGCTACATCGAGGCGCACGGCACCGGCACCGCCCTGGGCGACCCGATCGAGACGACCGGCCTGAGCACCGCCTTCCGGCGGCTGCGGGCGGGGCAGGAAGCACCCGGCGGGTCCGCTCCCTGCGCCATCGGCTCGGTCAAGACGAACATCGGCCACCTGGAGGCCGCAGCCGGCATCGCCGGACTCTTCAAGGTGATCCTGTCGATGCGGCACGCCACCATCCCGGCCAGCCTGCACTTCCGCGAGCCGAACCCCTACCTGGAACTCGACGGCGGCCCCTTCGAGGTCGCCGCCACCGCCCGGTCCTGGCCGCGTCCCCGGGACGCACACGGAGCCGAGCTGCCCCGCCGTGGCGGCGTCAGCTCCTTCGGCTTCGGCGGGGCGGGCGCGCACATCGTGATGGAGGAACCCCCGATGCCGGACATCCGCGACGAGCCCTCGGCCCAGCAGGTCTTCGTGCTCTCGGCCCGCGACGGCGACGCGCTCCGGCGCTCGGCCGCCCGGCTCGCCGACCACATCGGGCGCCAGGACGTCCCGGCCCAGGACCTCGCCCACACCCTGCAGACGGGTCGGGAGCCGATGCCGCACCGGCTCGCCTGCGTCGCGGACGGCACCGCCGCCCTGCGCGCCGAACTCACCGCGTACCTGGCCGGGCGCCCCTCCGCCGTACGCACCGCCCAGGTGACGGCCCCTCGCCCGAGCGCCCCCGTCTCCCCGGACCCGCGCGACCTCCAGGCCGTCGCGGCCGCCTGGCTGCACGGCACCGACATCGACTGGGGGGCCGTGCACGAGGGCGCGGCCCGGCGTCGCGTCCACCTGCCGGCCTACCCCTTCGCCGGCCCCCGGCACTGGGTCGCCCCCGGAGAGCGCCTTGCCGAGCCCGGCCCCCGTCTGCACCCCACCCTCCTGGACTCCAACGTCTCCACCTTCGGCGAGCAGCGGTTCGCGAAGACGCTGACGGGCGAGGAGTTCTTCCTGCGCGACCACGTCGTCGGCGGCGACCTGGTGCTGCCCGGCGTGGCCTATCTGGAGATGGGCCGCCTCTCCGGCGAACTCGCCGCCGGGGGAGCCGAGGTGCGCGGCGTCGACGACCTGGTGTGGGCGGCGCCGGTCCGGCTCGCGTCCGGCCGTACCGGGCACCCGCTGGTGGTCCGTGTCACCGGCGACCGCTCCCGCGCGAGCTTCGAGGTGCGCGGCACCGCCGAGGACGCGCCGGTGCACGCCGCAGGCACCCTGCGCTTCGACGATCCCGGTTCCCGGCCCGCCCCCATCGTCTTGGCAGACGTACGCGCCCGCTGCACCCGCGTCCAGCCGGGGGCCGACTGCTACGAAGGTTTCGTCCGGCTGGGCTTCGCCTACGGCCCTGCCTTCCGGGTCATCGAGGAGATCGCCGAGGGCCCGGGGGAGGCGCTGGCGACGTTGCGCCTGCCGGAGGCTCAACGCGCGGACGCCGGTGCGTACTCCTTCCACCCCTCGCTGCTGGACGCCGCCCTGCAGACCGCCGGCCGGCTGGTCCAGGGCGCCGGGGACCCGGCGGGCCCGGCACCGTACCTGCCGTTCTCCCTGGGCTCGATCCGGCTGTACGCTCCGCTGCCCGAGCGGGGGCACGCGTACGCCACCCCGGCCCGGCGTCCCGCCCCGGGCGGCTCCCTCGCCTTCGACATCGCCCTGCTCGACGAGAACGGGCAGGTGGCCGCCGCGCTGGAGTCCTTCACACTGAGGGCGCTGCGCCCGACGGACGCCCCAGGAGCGACGGCCACCCCGCCCGCGCCCGTCCCCGCCGTCGACGTCGTCCACGCCTTCGAGCCCGTCTGGGAGGCCGCGCCCGCTCCGCACGGCCGACTCCCCGCGGCCGCACGGGTCCTGCTGTTCTCCGCCGCGTCCGCCGACGCCACCGACGTGGCCCTCGCCCTCACGGCGACGGGGGCCGAAGTCCGCAGCGTCCCGCTCGGCGACGGCTTCGATGCCGAGGCCGCCGTCCGCGCCGCCGGAGACGGCCCCGTCCACGTCGTCCACCTGGCAGGGTACGACCGCACCGCGCGGGGCTCCGTGGAGCACGGCTTCCACGCTGCCCTGGCCTTCCTGCGGACCTGGCAGCGGGAGCGCCGCGACGCGCTGCGCTACCTGTACGTCCACCCCGAGCCGGCCCCGTCGCCCGCCCAGCCGGCGATGGCGGCCTTCGCCCGCACCGTGCGACTCGAGCAACCGTCGGTCGTCCTCGGTGTCCTGGCCCTCGCTCCGGGCCGCCCGCTCGCCGAGGCCGTCGTCGCCGAACTCGGCACGGACGGCGGCCCCGAGGTACGCACGGACGCGGAGGGCCGGGCCCGCCGCGCCTGGCGGCAGGTGAACCTCCCGGCCGCGCCGGCCGCCGCGTTCACCGGTCCCGGAGCGCACATCGTCACCGGCGGCACCGGTGCCCTGGGCCTGCTCGTCGCCGAGCACATCGCCGACGCACGGCGGGCCGCCGGTGTCACCGGCGGCGGCATCGTGCTCGCCGCGCGCACCGCCCCCGGCCCCGGGATCCGGTCCCGCGCCGACGCCCTCGGCGCCCTGGTGGTCGTCGCCGACGTCACCGACCCGGCCGCCGTATGCGACCTGGTGGCAGAGGCACGCCGGGCGCACGGCTCGGTCAGCGGCGTCGTGCACGCGGCCGGCGCTCTCAGGGACGGACTCATACGCACCAAGCGGCGTGTGGACGCCGACGCCGTCCTCGCCGCCAAGGTGCACGGCAGCGTGCTGCTCGACGAGGCGACCGCGGACGAACCGCTGGACTACTTCGTCGCGTTCTCCTCGGCGGCCGCGGCCTTCGGCAACACCGGCCAGAGCGACTACGCCTTCGCCAACGCCTTCCTCGACCACTTCGCCGACGAGCGCGAGCGGCGCCGCCGGGAAGGCACCCGGCACGGCCGCACCCTCGCCGCCGCCTGGCCGGTCTGGGCCGACGGCGCGATGCGCGTCGACGCCGACGCCGCGGCATACATGGACCGCGCGCTCGGCATGCGCCCCCTGCGCACCGCCCCCGCCCTGCAGGCCCTGGAACGTGCCCTCGCCCACACCGCGCCGCGCCTGCTCCTGGCCGCCGGCGACCCCGACCGCATTCTCCGTGCGCTCGAAGGCGCCGAGCCGCACAAGGACGAGTCCGGCACCGCCGTGCCCGGAGCGCACGAGCGCGCCGAGGAACTCGTCCTGCGGCTGCTCGCCGAGGAGTTGAAGCTGCCCGAGGCGGAGATCGCCGTCGCCGAGCCCTTCGACCGGTACGGCGTGGACTCGCTCATCACCATGAGCCTCATCCGCCGCCTGGAGGAACACCTCGGCCCGCTGTCGAAGACCCTGCTCTTCGAGCACGTGACCGTGGGCGACCTCGCCGCGCACCTGGCCGGGGCCCACCCCGGCGCGTTCCCGGCCGCCCCCGAGGCGACCGTGCTTCCGGCGAAGCCCGCCGAGCCGGCCGCACCCGCCCCGCAGGACGACGCCATCGCCATCATCGGCGTCGCGGGACGCTACCCCCAGGCCGACGACGTCACCGAGTTCTGGCGCAACCTGCGCGCAGGCCGCGACAGCGTGGAGGAGGTTCCCGCCGACCGTTGGGACCACGGCCTGTTCTACGACCCGGACAAGTCCGCCACAGGCAAGACCTACGGCAAGTGGGGCGGCTTCGTACCCGGCGCAGACCGCTTCGACCCCCTGTTCTTCCGGATGTCACAGATCGAGGCGGAGCACACCGACCCGCAGGAGCGGGTGTTCCTCGAGACCGTCTGGCACCTGCTGGAGGACGCCGGATACACCCGTGAACAGTTGCGCGGCGCCCGCACCGGCGTGTTCGTCGGCATGATGTACGGGCACTACCAGCTGTACGGCGTCCAGGAGGCGCTGCGGGGCGAGGGCTTCGCGACCTCCTCGTCGTACGCCTCGGTGGCCAACCGGGTGTCGTACTTCTTCGACTTCACCGGTCCCAGCATGGGCCTGGACACCATGTGCTCCTCGTCCCTGGTCACCATCCACCAGGCCTGCCTCGCCATTCGCAACGGCGACTGCGACGTCGCCGTGGCCGGCGGGGTCAACATCTCCAGCCACCCGGTGAAGCTCCTTCAGCTCGCCCAGCGCGGCTTCCTCGCCGAGGACGGGCGCTGCCGAAGCTTCGGCGAGGGCGGTACCGGATACGTGCCCGCCGAGGGCTCGGGCGCCGTTCTGCTCAAGCGCCTGGACGCGGCCCGCGCCGACGGCGACCGCATCCTCGCCGTGGTCAAGGCCTCCGCCGTCAACCACGGCGGCGCGGGCGCCGGTTACAGCGTCCCCAACCCCAAGGCCCAGGGCGACCTCGTGCGTACGGCGCTGGAGCGGGCCGGACTCGCGCCCGCCGACCTCGACTACCTGGAGGCACACGGCACCGGCACGGCACTCGGCGACCCGGTGGAGATCACCGGCATGCTGAGGGCCTTCGGCGAGGAGCCGCCCGAGCGGCTGCCCATCGGCTCGGTCAAGTCGAACATCGGGCACGCCGAGTCGGCCGCCGGTATCGCCGCGATCACCAAGGTGCTGCTCCAGATGCGGCACGGTGAGCTGGTGCCGTCCCTGCACGCGGACCGTCTCAACCCGAACATCGACTTCACGGCGATCCCGTTCGAGGTCCAGCGTGAGCAGGCGCCCTGGCCCCGCCGCGTCCTCGCGAACGGCGAGGTACGCCCGAGGACCGCGGGCGTGAGCTCCTTCGGCGCGGGCGGTACGAACGCCCACATCATCCTGCAGGAGTACGTCGGCGACGGTGACGGAGCCGCCCCGGCCGGACCCCAACTGGCGGTGCTCTCCGCGCGGGACGCGGGCCGACTGGCCGCGCAGGCCCGACGGCTCGCCGGCCACCTGCGCGCCGAGGACACCACCGTGACCCCCGCGCAGGTCGCCTGGACCTTGCAGACGGGCCGGGAGGCGATGGCCCACCGGCTCGCGGTGCTCTTCCGCGACCTGCCCGAACTCTGCGCCCGACTCGACCAGTTCGCCGCAGGCGGCACCCCGGCCGACAGCTGGACGGGCGTGGTCGACCCGCGCCGGCCCGCCGCGGGCGAGCGGCTCCCCGCCGACCCCGCCGCGTACGCCACCGCCTGGACCGGCGGACAGCAGGTCGACTGGTCGGCCCTGCACCCCGGCGGCAGGCCCGCCCGGATGGCGCTGCCCGGCTACCCCTTCGACGGCGACCGGGTCTGGCTGGCCGCGGCCGACGCCGAACTGGCGGCACTCGGCGCCGGGCGTGACCTGCTCGGTGGCGGCCCGAGCGCACACGCCGTCGCGCACGACACGTCCGATGCGGACCCAGGCACCCCGGCCGCCCGACGCCAACCCGAAGGACTGCTGCTGACCCGGAAGTGGCACCCCGCCCCGCCCGTGCCCCGTTCGGCGCCGCCCGCCCTGACCGCCGTACTCGCCGCACCCGGTACGGAGGCACTGGCCGCCCGGCTCGCCGCGGTACTGCCGGCCGCCGAGGTGCTCACCACCGACCTGATCGACGCCGAACTCACCGAAGCCGGCACCCGCTGGGACCGCTTCGACGCCGTCGTCGACCTGGCCGGCTGCACCGGACCCGTCCTGCCCCCCACGCACGCCGCGCTGCCCTCCTGGCTGCGCTGGCTCCAGCACCTGGTCGACCTCGGCCGCCGCGACCTGCGCGCCCTGCTCGTCTCGCGCGGTGCCCCCGCCCTCGGCGGAGCGGCCCGGGTGGGCCTGTACCGGATGCTGCAGAGCGAGTACCGCCACGTCCGCTCACGCCACGTGGAGATCGACCGCGCCGTGACCGACGAGCAGGTGTGCCACTGGGTCGCCGAGGAGCTGTCCGCCGACGGCGAGCCCGCCGAGGTCGCCTACCGCGGGGGAGTGCGCCACCTGGCGACGCTCGCCGAGGCTCCGCGGACGCAGGGCACCGGCCTCAGCTTCCCGGCGGACCACGTGCTGTGGGTGACCGGCGGCACGCGCGGCCTCGGGCTGCTCACCGCGTGCCACTTCGTCGCCCGGCACGGAGTGCGCAAGCTGGTCCTCACCGGACGTGAGGAGTTGCCGCCACGCGCGGAGTGGGCGGCGCACATCGCCGAGGACGGCCCGCTGGGCCGCAAGCTGCGCCCGCTGGCCGACCTGGCCGCCCAGGGCGTCGAACTCGAGGCCGTGGCTGTCCCGTTGGACGAGAAGGAGGCGCTCGCCAAGGTCCTCGCCGACGTCAGACTGCGGCTCGGCCCGATCGGTGGCGTGATCCACAGTGCCGGCTTCACCGACTTCGGGAACCCGGCGTTCGTCCGCAAGCCGCAGACCGGCATCGCACGGGTCCTCGCACCGAAGGTGTTCGGGCTGGACGCCATGCTGGAGTGCTTCCGGGACGAGCCGCTCGGCCTGTTCGTCCTGTACTCGTCGGTCGCCGCCGCCGTTCCCGCCCTCGCGGTCGGCCAGAGCGACTACGCGATGGCCAACGCCTACCTGGACGCGGTGGCCGAAGCCCGCCCGTACGGCCTCCCCCTGGTCAGCGTGCAGTGGCCGAGCTGGAAGGAAACCGGTATGGGGGAGGCCCGCAGCGCCGCCTACCAGGCTTCCGGCCTCGCCTCGCTCACCGACGCTCAGGGGCTGGCCCTGCTCGACCGCGCGTTGGAGAGCGGCGCCCGGGTCGTGATGCCCGTACTGCCGCGCCCCGGCGCCGAGTTCAGTGCCGAGCGCCTGACAGCACGGCGCCTGGACGCCGCGCCCGCCGCACCGGCCACCGCACCGCGGCCTGTGGCCGACGCGGGCGCGGACGTACGCGCCGCCGTCGGTGCGGTCTCCTCCTGGCTGCTCGACCAGCTCGCCGCGGAACTGCGCTTCGACCGCGCCAAGCTGGCCGGCGACGTTCCGGTCCATGACTACGGCATGGACTCGATCATGGTCTCCCAGCTCGTCCAGACCGTCGCCCAGCGTCTGGACGTCTCGGTCGACCCGTCGGCCCTGCTGGAACACCCGACGGTGGACGACTTCGCGGCGTACCTCGGCGAGGAACACCGGACCGAGCTGATCGAGGAGTTCGGCGTCACGTCTCCCGAGGCCGAGGCACGGCCGCAGTCCACGGCCCCGGCACCGTCGGAAATCCCGGCCCCGGCATCCGCCTGGGACTTCGACACACCCCCCACCGTCGACCGGCACGGCACCACCCACCGCACCCCTGACCCCCGAGCCGACGCCGTAGCGGTGATCGGCCTCTCCTGCCGCTTCCCCGACGCCGACTCCGCCGACGCCTACTGGGAGCTGCTGCGGGAGGGCCGTACGGCTCTGCGTCCCGTCCCGGACTCCCGCTTCGGCCGCTCCCTCGGTTTCCACGCCGGGCTGCTGCCTGAGGTGCTGCGCTTCGCGCCCGAGCGGTTCCTGCTGTCACAGGCGGACGTCGAGGCGATGGACCCGCAGGCGCTGCTCCTGCTGGAGGAGGTCGACAGGGCCGTGCACCACGCCGGTTACCGCCCGGCAGACCTCAAGGGCCGCCGTGTCGGCGTGTACGTCGGCGGCCGGGCCACCCACACCCCCGACCCGGCCGCCCTGGAACGGGCCAAGAACCCGGTCGTGGTCACCGGCCAGAACTACCTCGCGGCCAACATCTCCCAGTTCTTCGACTTCCAGGGCCCGAGCCTGGTGGTGGACACCGCCTGCTCCTCCGCTCTGGTCGCGATGGACACGGCCGTACAGGCACTGCGTACGGGTTCCGTCGAGTCGGCCGTCGTCGCCGGTGTGAGCCTGCTGGCGGACGACCGGGCGCACCAGGTGTTCGGGCAGCGCGGACTGCTCAACCCCGGCCCGGAGTTCCACGCGTTCGACGGCAGGGCGGCCGGCCTGGTGCTCGGTGAGGGTGTAGGCGTCGTCGTCCTCAAGCCGCTGGCCCGGGCCCAGGCGGACGGAGACCGGGTGCTCGCCGTTCTGGAGGGCATCGCGATCAACAACGACGGCCGCACCGCCGGACCCGCCACACCCAACCTGCGCGCCCAGAAGGACGTGATGGCCGAGGCGCTGGCGCTCAGCGGCCGCGCGCCGCGGGACGTCGGCTGGGTGGAGACCAACGCCTCCGGCTCGACCGTCACCGACCTGCTCGAACTGAAGGCGATCGAGAGTGTCTACGGCGCCGGCCCGACCCGGTCGTCGCGGCTCGCGCTCGGATCGGTGAAGCCGAACATCGGTCATCCGCTCGCCGCGGAGGGCATAGCCGCCTTCATCAAGGTGGCCCTGATGCTGCACCACCGGCAGCAGGTGCCGTTCCTCTCCGGCCAGCAGCCCCTGCCGCACTTCGACCTGGACGCCTCCGCGATGCACTTCCCGAGAGAGGCCCAGCCGTGGCCCGCGGGCGCGGACCGGGCCGCGCTCAACTGCTTCGCCGACGGCGGCACCAACGCGCACCTGCTGCTCGCCCCGGCCCCGGCGGACCACCACGCCGCTCGGGCGCCGCTGCCGCAGCCCACGTCGCAACGCACGGTCGTCATCCGCAGCACCGCCTCCGATGCGCCCGGCGAACCTGCCGGGTCGACGGCGGCCGGTCTGTTCTGGGACACGTACCGGTGACCGCGGCCCTCGGGGCGCCCCCGGTGGCCGAGACGCCCACCGGGCGCCTGCCGGTGGTCTTCATGTTCTCCGGGCAGGGCTCGCAGTACTACCGCATGGGCGAGGAACTCTTCGCGTCCGACGAGGTGTTCCGCACGGCCCTGCAGCGGTACGACGCCGTCGCCGCCGGGCTGCTGGGCGAGTCGGTCCTCGCCCGGATCTTCGACCCCGCCCGGCGCAGGAACGAGCCCTTCATCGACACACGGCTCACCCACCCGGCGATCGTCATGATCGAACTCGCACTGGCCGATACCCTGCGCGCGGGCGGCATCGAGCCGGACCACCTGCTCGGCTCCAGCCTCGGCGAGTACGCGGCCGCGGTCGTCTCCGGCAGCATGGACGCCGAGACGTGCCTGGGACTGCTCGTCCGCCAGGCGGAGGCGCTGCCGGGGGGCCCGCGCGGCGGGCTGCTCGCGGTCATCACCCGCCCGGGCGGCCGGGACCGGATCCCCGCGCTGCCCGGCTGCGAGGTCGCCGCCCGCAACTACCCCGGCCACATCGTGGTCGCGGGCACCGACACGGACCTGGACCGCGCCGAGGCCGCCCTGCGGGCGGCCGGCGTGCTGCACCAGCGGGTGCCGGTCGAGTACGCGTACCACTCCAGCCTGATGGACGGCGTCCTCGCCGAGTGCCGGGCCGTCTTCGACGGGGTGACCTTCGCCCCGCCACGCATCCCCTGGGTGTCGTGCGTGGACGGACGGCTCGTCGAGCGTCCCGGTGCCGACCACTTCTGGCAGGTCGCCCGCAGACCCATCGAGTTCGAGGGGGCCATGGCCGCGATGCGAGCCCGCGGCGACTTCCTCTACCTCGACCTCGGCCCCTCGGGCACCCTGCACAACTTCGTCCGCGGCAACCTCCCGGCGGATGACCGCTCCCGTTCGCTGCCGCTCCTCAGCCCGTTCGGCCACGACCCACGGAACCTCGAACAGGCCCGGACGCTCGCGGCACCGGCTCCCTCCCCCTCCACCACCCCCATCACTCATCCACATCCGGCTCCGGTGACGGCGAAGACGGCAAGGAAGGCACACGGCATGAAGGTCTACGGTTTCCCAGGTCAGGGGTCTCAGCAGCGCGGGATGGGCAAGGCGCTGTTCGCCAGGTACCCGCGGGAGACCGCAACCGCCGACCGCGTTCTCGGTTACTCGATCGAGGAACTGTGCGTCCACGACCCGGAGCGCCGCCTGGGCCGCACCGAGTACACACAGCCTGCGCTCTACGTCGTCAGCGTCCTGACCTACCTCGACCGGCTCGCCGGGGACGCCGAGCCCGCCGACTACCTGATCGGCCACAGCCTCGGCGAGTACGCCGCCCTGTGCGCCGCCGGAGTCTTCGACTTCGAGACCGGCCTGCGTCTGGTGCAGCGGCGCGGCGCCCTGATGGCGGAGGCCGGCGGTGGCGGGATGACCGCGGTGGTCGGCTGCGACGAGGCGACCGTGCTCCGGGTGCTCGCCGACTCCGGCCTCGACGAGCTCGACATGGCCAACTACAACGCCCCCGACCAGTTCGTGCTGTCCGGTCCGGCCGAGCTCGTCGACGCCGCCCGCGCCGCCTTCGAGGCGGTCGGTGTCCGCGCAGTCCGGCTCAACGTCAGCGCGCCCTTCCACTCCCGTCACATGCGGGACACCGCTGCGGAGTTCGCCCGCTTCCTGGACGGCTTCACCCTGCGGAACCCGGCCGTCCCGGTGCTCGCCAACGTGGACGCGAAACCGTACGCCCCGGGTGCCGTCACCGCGACCCTGACCGCACAGATCACCTCCCCGGTCCGCTGGACCGACACGGTGCGACGGCTGATGGGCCACGGCGACTTCGATTTCGTGGAGCTGGGCCCCGGCCGTGTCCTCACCAACCTGGTCGCCAAGATCAGGAAGAACGCGGAGCCGCTGCCCACTCCAGCAGCGGGGGAACGACTCGAGGAGCCGCTGCCCACTCCAGGAGCGGAACGACTCGGGAAGCCCCTGCCCGCCGTTCAGTCGCCGGCCCCCGTGCGACCTGCGGTCCTGGCCGCCCCGGCAGCTGACACCCTCGGGGCTGCCGGCTTCCGCGAGCGGTACGGTCTGCGGCGCGCCTACCTGCTGGGCTCCCTTTACGGCGGCATCTCGGGCCGCGAGATGCTGGGTTCGGCCGCCAAGGCCGGGTTGCTCGGCTTCCTGGGCACCGGCGGCCTGCCCCTCGACGAGGTGGACGACCTGCTGCGCGGCCTGACCGGAGAACTGGGCCTGGGCGGCTCCTTCGGAGTCAACCTGCTGTACCGGCACGGCGCCCCCGAGGAGGAGTCCGCACTGGTCAACCTGCTCCTGCGGCACGGCATCGACCTCGTCGAGGCATCCGGCTTCCCGCTGATCACCCCGGCGCTGGTCCGTTACCGCCTCAAGGGCGGACGGATCATCGCCAAGGTGTCCCGCACGGACGTGGCCGCCGAGTTCCTGGCCCCGCCGCCCGAGCGGCTGGTCGCCCGTCTTCTGGAGACGGGCGAGGTCACCGCGGAGGAGGCCCGAGCGGCGGCCGGCCGGCCGATGGCGGACGATCTGTGCGTGGAGGCGAACGGTGGCTGGCTGAGCAGCACGGCCGACCTGCTCACCCTGTTGCCCGCCGTGCTGCGGCTCCGCGACACGACCCCGACGGGCGGCGACCGGGTGCACGTGGGGTGCGCGGGCGGCATCGGCACGCCCGAGGCCGCCGGGGCCGCGTTCCTGCTCGGCGCCGACTTCGTACTGACCGGCTCGGTCAACCAGTGCTCCGTGGAGGCGGCCACCAGCGCGGAGGTGAAGGACATCCTTCAGGAGGCCCGCGAGTACGACGTGGACAGCGCTCCCTGGGGCGAACTGTTCGACCTCGGCGTCCAGGCCCGCTACCTCAAGCGGGGGCTGTTCTTCCCGGCCAGGGCCTCCCGGTTGCACGAGCTGTGGCGCCGGTACGGCTCGCTCGACCAGCTGGACGACGAGACCAGGAGCCAGGTTCTCGACCGGTACCTGGGCGGCGAGGCCCCCGCGCCCGCGGCGGCGGGCAGTGCCCCCGAGCAGCATCTGGCCGCTGTGCTCCGCGGCTACTTCACACGCGCCTTCCGCCTCGCCGTCAGCGGTGACCAGCGCTCACGCGTGGACTACCTGGTGTACTGCGGCCCCGCGATGGGCGCCTTCAACCAGGCGGTCGCGGACACCGAACTCCACCCGTGGCGAGCCCGCACGGTGGAGGCCATCGCCGACGCCCTGATGGACGGTGCCGCTGCCCACCTCTCCGCACGCCTGGGCAGCTTCGGCTGACCGGGTCCCGTTCGGGAGACCCGGCGGTGGCGTCCCGGCCGCTCCGGGGACGGAACCCGAACCCGGCACTGCCGGTACCGCCGATCGGTGTGGCGGTACCGGCTTCAGGCCCGTCCCGGATGTGATGAGGTCGCTCGGGGCGGCGAACGGTGCAGCAGGGGCCAGGACCCGGCTCACTCGGGGACGGGGCGCGTACTCCGCGATGATCAGGGCAGCACCGAGCCGATCCACGCCGTCGCCTGCTCGGGGGTGGCACGGGTGTCGACGCCGAGGACGTCGATGGTGCCCAACAGGCCGTCGGGTCCGCGAACCTGGAGGGTTCTTCGGGCGTGACCGCCCGTCCGGGGATGGACGATGACGGCGGCCGGGGCTTCGGCGGGCCCGTAGCCGCTGCTGTAGGTGAGGAGTTGGTGGACGTCGGCCGCGCTCACGCCGTGGTGGTCGTAGCGCTTGTACTTGGCGTCCACGGGCAGCAGCCCGCGCCGCCCCGTGTCGCGTCCCGAGAGGCTGAGCAGGAGGTCGGGCCGGAAGGCCGAGACGTTGCCCAGGTCTCCGCGGACGGTGATGCCGGTGCCGCTCCCCCCGGGTACGGCGTGGCCGCCGCGCGGGCCGACGGCCTCGGTGCCGAGCCGGCGGACGACCGCTTCCCAGAGCGCGGGCATGGCGAGGAGGAGACCGTCCGCCGTGGTGCCGTGGTCGGTGAGCAGGTCGGTCACGCCACCACCGCGCAGCAGCAGGCGGGCCCAGGTGTGGGCGGGCCGATAACGGGCATTCAGGCGTGTGTAGTGGATGCGGTCCAGCGCGCGGAGGGCCGTGCCGGGGTCCGAGGCCCGAGGGAAGGCGCCGGCCACGCCGTGCAGGGCGCGTGCCAGGTCAGGATTGGCGGTCAGACCGAGCGCCGCCTTCAGCGCGCTCCCCAGAACGCGGTTGTCCCAGATGTCCGCCTCCCGGTCGAAGGTGCGCACGTGCAGCTGGTCCAGTTGCCCGTAGCGGTGGGTGGCCTGGGCGGAGACGTCCAGGCGCCCTCGGAGCACGGGTTCGACACTCCGGCGGCGTACGTAGTCCCGTCGCAGACCCTCCCGCAACAGTCGCTCACACTGTGCGAGCAGGGCCGCGACGACCAGGTCGGCATGACCGTCGGGGCCGGTGTCCCACCGTCTGGCCGTTACCGGGACAGGCGTGCCGAGGGCGTAGGCCAGCCAGCTCATGAGCTGCTCTCCCGGAACGGCGAACTTGGGTGTGATGACCACGCGGACCCGGTCCAGGACCAGGACTCCGACGGTCGCGTCGGCTTTGAGTCGCCACCCGGCGCGTTCCCTGGTCAGGGTGAGGGAGCCCCGTGACTGGAGGGCGTGCAGGCGGTCGACGTCCCGCGGAGTGAGCTGATCCGGCTCCAGCGGGGCGGACTCGTACTCGCCGAGCTGGACCGGGGTGCGGTCAGGCATCCGGGCCGGGAACGCCGCTGGTGAACTCGGTCGCCAGCGCGTCCGCCAGATCCTGAGGGGGCATGAGGAGCGCACGCCCGGTCCCGGGGTCGACCAGGCCGCCGAGGATGCGGTGCAGCAGCTCCGCCCGCCCGAGGCAGTAGTCCTCCAGGAGCGGGATCACCTCGTGGTGGAAGGCGGCCGCCAGATCCTCCTCGGTGGCGAGCGGCTCACCGTCGCGGAGCAGGTAGGCGTGCCCGATCTGGTGGTCGGCGTCCAGATGACGGGCGATACGCGTGTTGAGGGACTCGAAGAACGCGGCCAGGTCCAGGGGGCCGACGGTTCCGGAGACGGCGTCCGGGTCGGGACCCACGGGCAGGAAGGCGAAGCGGCGGCGGACCGCGGCGTCCAAGTGGCTGATGCTCCGGTCGGCGGTGTTCATCGTGCCGATGACACGGACGTTCGGCGGTACGGAGAAGCGCCGCTTGCTGACGGGCAGGGCGAGCGGCAGATTCCGCTTGTCGAGTTCGAGGAGCGTGATCAACTCCCCGAAGATCCGCGGCAGGTCCCCGCGGTTGATCTCGTCGATGACCAGCAGAAACGTCTGGTCGGGGTGTGCGACGGCCTGGCTGCACAGACTGTGGAACAGGCCGTCGGTTAGGGCGAGGGTGAGCCCCGGGCCGGTGGCACTCAGGTCCGGCTTGAAGCCCTCGACGAAGTCCTCGTAGCCGTAGGAGGGGTGGAAGGTGACCAGTCGGACACGGTCGCCGTGCAGCATCTCGGCCTGTGCCTCGGCACGTTGGCCGACGTCTGCGCCGAGCGCGTCCGCGCGCCCGTCCAGGGCGAGGGCGGCGCCGAGGGCCAGCCGGGTCTTTCCCGTGCCGGGCGGCCCGTGCAGAATCACCTGTCCCTTGCGCTCCAGGGCGTCGAGGACGGCCTGTACGTCCTCGGGCAGCGCGACGGGCGTGCCCGCCTGAGCCCGACCTGCCGAGGAACCGTAGCCCGGGCCGGCGTCGTCGCGCGCTGTGAACCTGGCGAACAACGGCGGGTCGACCTTGGCGAAGGTGGACCGCCACCCGTGCTGGGGCTTCTCCAGTTTCTGCGCGTGGGAGAGCTCCCAGACCACCGGGACGACATGGTGGAACTCCGACCGGTCGGGGTCGTGGCGGTAGTGTCGACCCGCCCGGTGGCCAGGACCTCGTCCACTCCGCGGTTGGCCACGACCCGGTCTCCCGCCTCCAGATCCCGGAAGGCAAGCAGCCGGCGGGCGAGGGTCAGGCTGCCGCCGCTGCCGCGCGGCCAGTGCGCGTCGAGGGCCTGCTTCAGCTCGGTGTCGCTCTGGTACTGGCCGAGATCACCGAGATCGTCCCACCCGACGCAGATGAAATCGCCGTCGCGGCACTCCTTCCACAGACGGCCGCGCTCACCGGGGGCGATCTTCCAGATGGTGCGTTGCCTGGGATTGAAGTGCTTGTACAGGAAGCGCATCACCTCCTGTTCCGTCCAGCCCTCGAACTCCGCACGGTTCCGCACGAGTTCCCGCAGTTGACGATTCGTGCGCGAGGCGGGGAGGCCGGCCCGCGCCTCGCCGCCGAGCAGTGCGACGAATGTCCGCAGATGCTCAGCCGCGTAGATCGGCAGGAAGTGCTGTGGGAAGTAGGTCGCCAGGGACTTCGTGACCAATGTCGGCCCGAACCTCAGCACCTCGAGGTCCTCCAGGGCCTCGAAGTCTCCCGCCCCGACGGCGTCGAAGGCGCGGACGAACTGACCGCGCAGTTCCGCCCAGGCCTCCTGCGGATCCATACCCCTCAGCGGAGCTGCCAGCCGCCATTCACCGGATTTGTGGTGGTACATGATGTGCTTCGCGGCGCTGCCACCCTTGATGCTTCCCAGATGGGGAGTACCGAACTCCATGAGCCGGCAGTACGTCGGCCCGGGCCCGTGCGGCGCGGCCTGCCCGAGGGCGTAGCGCTCCAGGGGTAACTCCGCCCATTCCTCCAGCGGAAACCGGGACAGCACCTGCTTGCGCTCGTCCTCGGCGGCCGACTCCGCGTCCGCCACGGCGGTCCGGTCGAACTCGGCAGCTGCTGTGCGTACGTCAACCCCATTCGTCATGGAGGCCATGATGCCGGAGCGCGAGACGGCGTTCCCGTCGCCCGGCGAAGTCGGGCGACTTCGTGCGTGTGACGCACGGGGCCGGCACGATCGGCAGGGCGAGGTCGTTCCTGGACAGCGAACGCCGCGGCGACGGGAGAGACGGTGCGGGACTGCATCTACACCCTCAATACGAACAAGGACACCCTCGACGGGGAGCCGGCCCGCAAGGAGACCATGCGTCGCCTCGCCCACGACGGCCCGAAGTGCGAGTTCTGGCTCAGCCGACATGACCGCATGGAGCCCGGCGACCGCCTGTGGTTCTTCTTCAGCCGGCCGGAGTCGGCGGTGGCAGTGACTACCAGCGTCAGGACCTGAACAGGGCCGCCGACCGCAGGGGGCGGTCCGCATTGAAGCCGAGAAGTCGGTGGCGCAGGGGCATCCGGTGCCGGTCGACGTTTCGGGTGAGGACGGCACACACGCGATGACCATCATCGCCCAGGAAGGTGACATGCTTCAGGTGTACGGCCCCTGGGGCTCGACCACTTGGGTCAGCGAGGACGACTTCATCAACGGCCACACGGGCAAGGCTTCCAAAAGTGATCTCCCCAACGCGTACAGTGTCTGTCCTCCTCGGTAGCAGGGGCGGTGTCGCGATCGCGGCGGCCGTGCTCCTCGCTCTCACCACAGGCTGCGGCTCGGGCGCAGACGAACCGGCCGGCCGCTCCGCGAGCGCCACGAGCCACCCGGTGAAGGACACCACCATCACCGCCGGGCAGGGCGAGCGCTTCACGCTCACCGTCGACCAGAACGCCTCCACCCGTGAGTACTGGTACCTGGTCGATCCCGGGCCCGACAGCTCGGTGCTGGTCAGCCGCGGCCGGGACTACGCGTCGGACTCAGGCGACGAGCCGGTGGCCGGAGCCGGCGGCCGGCTCACCTTCACCTTCGAGGCCAAGGGCAAGGGGACCACCCGGTTCACGCTGCTGCACTGCACGTTCACCACGTGCCAGGGCAACACGTCCACGCTGCCCCCCGAGACGACCGAACCCTCCGCCACATCGGCCACGGGGGCGTCCTCCGCCTCCCCGGTTCCCGAGCGCATCACCTACACGGTCACAGTTGAATGAACCGCAGCGGAGCGGACAGCTGAGACGAGTTAGCGCTGTACAAGGAGGCCCACATGGCGGATCCCGCTCGGGCCCCCCACGTCAGTCGTGGCAGCGGCATTGGACGATGTGGCGGCCGTCGGTGGCTTCTTCGCCCTGCGCGTCGGAGGCCGTGACGAGGGCTGGCGTCCAGTGGGCGACTTCTACAGCTATGGCTTCGCCGACCTGTCCGCCGTCGTGGCCGACCGCTATCGCGCCACCGAGCCGCGTGTTGGAGTCTCCATCGCTCACCTCGGACACGCGGCCCGTCTCTGGTCGCCCGTGCCGGCCTGCGCGCTGCTTCACGGAATCGTGTTGGATCTCAGGGCGTTGCAACGCGCCGACGACAGTTCGGAGCTCCGGTTGCCCCGGCCCGTCGGCTGGTACACCGACTCGCTTTCCGGCAGGGCCGAAAGTCTCTACGCCGAGGTGATGCACCACCTTCACGCCCTGTGCACCGGCCTGCGCGTCAAGGTCGCTCCGCGCCTGCTGGACGGGAACACGGCGTCCGCGCTGGTCGGGTCGGCCGGTGTGCTGCTCGCGGCCCACCCCCATCTGCGTAATCCGCTCACGGGACTCGTGACGGAGCTTCTCGGCATGGGGCGGCTTGCCGGTACCGGACACCTGACAGGCCCGGACCTGGCTTTCCACCGTCGCAGTTGCTGCCTCTACTACCGCACTCCCACAGGCACCAAATGCGGGGACTGCTGTCTCGCAAGCTGACCCCGACCTCACCGGCCGGTGGATGCAAGCGTGGAGGCATTCCGTCAACTGAGCCGAGAGCGCTGGGTCTTCCGCGAGTCCGGAGCGACAACTGAATGCGTGTGCGTTCAAGTGGAAGCCGGTGGGAATCCGGCGCTGACCTCCAACGGTGTGCGGTCCGCCCGGGCCGCGAGTCGGCCACCCGGCCGTCGGATGTGGGACGCGGGCGGGGTGGAGCCCGGTGTGTTTCCTCGAACTCGCCGTGAGGAAATGGACGATGGAGGCGACCACGTCCGGGCCGATCAGGTCGGCGGAAAATCCTTCGTACGCAATCTGCGTCACCGATGCGGGGCGACGGCTGAGCCGTGCCCGTGACGGCCCGTGCCGGAGGTGTCGCGTAACCCTGCACGGCGAACAGTTCCGGCGCCCGCCGCCCGGATCACTCCTCACCCCTGTGGTCGTGTCCGCAGCGTCATCGGGTCTCGCTCAACCCTCGCAGCCGCTGTCGTGCCCGTCGGTCAGAGGCCCCGACGGCGGTGGCGCCGGCTTGGCGGGGCTCTTCGTGCTGCTCGCCCTCGGGAGGCGGGCATACCGCCGGGGGTTAAAGGAGCGGCAAAGTGCGCACGTCAAGAGCGAGTTCTCGACGTCTCGGGGGCGGCTTTTGGCCGTTCTGTCGCGTGCCGGGCCGACGCCGCTCGCGCGGGCCGATGGTCACCCTAATCTTCTACATGCTTGTAGAAGTTCCTTTGTTCGCTGTTCGCCGCCCATGCCGTCGGTGGGGTGAGCAGTTGACTGTCCGTGTTCACTTCAGGAGGAAATATGGCGACGATCGATCTCGACAAGGTGTTGGACAAAGCGTGGGCGGACAAGAGCCTGCCCGAAATTCTGGCTGCCCCGGTCGCGGCGCTCAAGGGGGTCTCGGACCGGGATGGGGAACTGCTCGACGAGGCGTTCGGAGTGAAGACCGTCGCGGACCTCGCCGACCTCAAGTATGTCCGCTGGGCGCAGGCCTTGGCGTCGCTGGACACGACGGCCGAGTAACCGCGCTCCCTCACGGTGCCGCGGACTCCCCTCCGAGGTCGCGGTGCCGGCTGGGGGTTCAGCTGCTCTGCCGGTGCGACGTGGTGCGTGCGGCAGACCGGCCTCGTTCGCCACCAGCGGCAACCGCGGTCCCTGGTTCCGGGATCGCCCGATCCGGAAAGGCTCCTGCATGTTCGAAGTCCTGAAGAATCTCAAGGACAAGGCCGACGACCTCGCCGAAGAGCACGGAGACAAGATCGTCGGCGGCTTGGAGAAGCTGGGCGGCTTCGTCGACGACAAGACCGACGGGAAGCACAGCGACAGGATCGACTCCGCGGTGGACACGGCCCAGGATTACATCGGGAAGCTGGGCGAGCGGAAGGGCTGATCGGCATTCGCCGACACGTGGGGCTGCCGGACGCGAGACGCCCACAGGAAGACCGTGTGGGCGGAGATCACGCACCCGTCGTGAGCCGGACCGTCCGGCGGGCACTGCACGATCAGGAGACGAACGCCCGCAGGGACGCGGCGAACGCGGTCAGCCCCTCGATCATCTGTGTCGGGAGCGGCTTCTCGCCGAAGTGGGCGATCCGGTTACGGATATCCTTCACCCGCTTCAGGCGGCCGATGAACTGCTCCCGGGGTATGGTCAGCCACTTCAGGGGCTCCCAGTTGCAATTGGTGCGATCGGTGTTCGGGCTTCTTGTTCGTCCCGCGGTCCTTCAGCGGATGCTCCACGGTCGGCCCCGCCGCAGCGCATCCGCTCCCTCACGGTGCAGCGCGGTCACCAGTGCACCGAAGCAGTGCGGGCTCATCCCGGTGAACGGGCTATCCAGGACGGTTCCAATGCCATGCCATGATCACATGAGGCATCGCCAGATCGTTTCATTCGTGATCAGCAGTCCTGGGGCTGACCCTTGACCTCAGAACCAGGTGATCACTGCGCGACCGCGGCCTGAGCGGGGTCCAACAACTGCTTGACTGTTGTTCTGCGAGTCCGTCCAGCTCCGTACGCCGGCACGAGCACCCCGTACGAGGCCGCGCCAGCCACTTCAGAATGGCGCAGCTTTCACAGAACGTCTGTCCTCACCGCCCGGCCCTACAGGCCGTCATGATGTGAAGTTCTCCAGGTTGCCTGTTCGCCGCACATCCAGCGTTGCGCAATGAAATCCGCCACCCAGCGAGCGACCGTGGCGCCACGGAAGAGGTGCACAACTGATTCCCCTTTTTTCCAGAATGCGAATGAGTTCGGTCTGTGACTTCTCAACGACCGCCAATTCTGGAGAAATGCTCAGGAAGTTCATCCCGATCCAAGGTGAGCTGAAGGGGTAACCAGAATATCCGATATCCACCGGCTCCGGTGCCATAATTACTTCCCAGTCACGCAGAACCTTCGGAATCGTCTTTTCGCTGAGGCGTGCGGGGTTTGCGAGTAACAGCCCCGGACGGAGCGCAGCAATTGTCGTGTCGATATGCGTCGACTTGTAGATGTTTTCGCATCGATGGACGCGATAGCTGTCGCCAAGGGCGGATTGGAGCCATGTCGCCCCGTTCAGATTGCCGGAATCAGACACCAGGTAAAGGATGTCACGGCCAAGGCGCAGGCAGTTGGCGGCATCAAATACCGGCTCTTCCTCAAGAACTGCGAGTAGTGACCGGTCCGTCCTGTTGTAGCCGGATTCCCTCAGCTCCGGTTTTGGCGCCGAAATCCAACGCGCACCACTGTTCATGTACTCGTGGAGTATCGGACGATATGCCAGCGATTCGTACTGTCGCGAGCGCAGTGACATAGGCGTCTCGATTATGGTCCGTCCGACGGCCAGGAGCGTATCGCGTGGGCAAAACGCATGCATCCCGTCGGACTTCCAGTCCGGAGTAGCGTACTCGCGTGAATGGTCACGTACGACCGGCCGGCGGACCTTTATTCCCTGATCCTCCAGGAAGGAGATCAACCCGGCGATGTCTTCCTCGGCCTCAGCTATGCATCGAGGGTCGATGGGGCCCTCGGGAATCGCCGACAAGTCTGAGCAGCGGATGGTGTGTTGTCCCTTGTCGGAATGTGGAACGCGAGCCCCGAGGGCAGTGCCGACGATCACCTCCTCCAGAGGACTCCATTCATCGTGGACTGACACCGGCGAGTTGGTCGAGTTGGTCATGCGGACTCGTTCCCTTCAGTGGAGATGATTGGAAGGAGGGGAACAACGGGTCGGGATCAAGGGCCGACATAACGGGCATCGGGTCGCACGAGTGGCTGCCCTGTGGCTCGTTCCTCGAGGATATGTGCTATCCACCCCACTATTCGGTAGCAGACATGCAGTGGTGTGGACAGGTCGATCGGCAGTCCGAGCGACTCGTAAAGGAGTCCTCCGAACAGGTCATAGTTCGGCTGGGCGCCGTTCTGTTTGGAGCGTGCGGCGTCATACATCGCCATGACCTTTTCGAGGCCGTCGATATTTCCTTCATCCCGTGCAACCCGTGTTGCGACCTCCCGGTACGGCGCCAGGCGCGGATCGCCCGCTCTCCCGTAGATCGCATGTCCAATACCGTCGACCAGCGCGCCCGCGTCCAAGCGTCGCTCCACGTAATCCTTGACGCCATCCCGCCCTTTCAACCCCGCGAGCTGTGCATAGGATGTTTCCGAAGCGTATCCGTGGCGTGCACCCGAGAAGACTCCGGCTGCGGCGGCAACCGCTGCATGAACGGTGGTGTGAGCGCTGTTGGCCACCATGCAGGCGTAGGTTGACGCAGTAGTGCCGTTATCCGCGTGAATAATGAAATCCTGGGTTATGGCGTCAATGTTCCTCTCGCTCTTCGGGAGGCCGAACATGTGCAGCACGTTCTTCACGTGCGAGTACTCCTGTTTGGGTGCCACAGGCTCCTTCCCTCGGCGAAGCATGTGATAGGCGCCGAGCAACGTGGGCAGTTGAGCAATGAGATCCAGGCCGGCTTCTTCAACCTCCTCCGGGGACTGCACGGAGAGACCATTCCGTGCCGCGGACACCTCGGCATTGAGTAATGAAATTGCGGATACCAGAGCAGGCAGGGGGTGCGAGCCGACGCGCGCACAGAGTCGCAGGGCCTCCAAAGCAACCGATGGAGTAGCCCTGCGCAGTGCGAGCTGCTGCTGAAAGGCGGATTCCTGGGCATCGTTCGGAAGCTCGCCGCGCAGAAGGAGGTACGCCACCTGTTCGAATCCTGCACCTGCTGCCAGGAGGTCGTTCAGGTCGTACCCGGAGTAGGAAAGAGACCCGTTACCCACGTCGCTATGCGCTATGGATGTCTCTGTGACGAGCAAACCTCTCAGACTTCTATTTACTTGCCGCGATCCTGTGCGTCCTTGGACGAAAGCAAAGATGCCCTGGACGGAGCGCAGCTCATGGTCGTGCCCGGGGTCGATCCGTACGTTCAGTCGGGTTTCCAGGGCGGTCACGACACAGATATGACCCAGAGAATCCCAGCTGCCTGGGTCATGTAGATGTGAATGATCAGATATGGTGCCGCGACCTTCACCCAGAGCTTGCGCGACCAGAAATTTCACCTCGTCCAATGACATCGGCGAGGGAGGATTCGCGGTGGGGTGCACGGATTTCTTCAAGAGTTCCACTATCGCGGGGCGGTCGGTCTTGCCATTTACATTCAGAGGCATCGCCTCCATCTCGCAAATTTTTTGCGGGACCATGTAGGGTGGCAAAAGTTTTCCAGCGGCGGCAACAGTCACCGTGGATCCTGTTGTTGCGGCCACGATGCATTTCGGTTCCTCCGGCGGCCAGGGGACGGCGACCGCGTCCGTTGCGCCCAACGCCCTCAGTGCGGCCTCGGTGTCACCGAGCTCGATACGGTAACCATTGATCTTCACCTGATGGTCGTTTCGGGCGATGTACGCGATGGTCCCGTCACCCAGTACTTCGCAGATGTCTCCGGTTCTGTAATATTTCACGATCTCGCCGCATTCGGACCTGAGTAAGAAATAGTTGCTGGTCCGGTCACCGCTCAAATATCCTGAGAATATTTGTGGGCCTGCGATGCACAGCTCTCCCCTCTCGCCTGTAGCCACTTCAAGTCCCGCTTCGTCAACGACGGCGGCACGGTGCCCTGAGTACACCTGGCCGATCGGAACGAGACCGTTCACGCATTCATCCGGCGAGATGCTTGAATTCCATACATATTCCGAAACCGAGATCGTGGCCTCAGTGGGTCCGTACATATTGATTACGGTTGAATTGTGTGCAGAGCGCTGCCAGGAAGAAGCGACGTACTCCGGAAGTGCTTCGCCGCAGAAGAGGCTGTACCGCAGGCTTGGTAGGCTTTTCGGGCTCAGGGCTGCGCCACGTATGAGGGTCTTGGCTACGGACGGAACGGAGAGCCATACGCTCACCTTGTTCTCATTGATGAAGTGAGCAGGGTCAGAGATGTCTTGTGGACGCATGGTGATTGCGTAGGCGCCCACCTCCCATGCCACGAATGGTCCGAATATCGACAGGTCGAAAGTCGAATCAAAGGTGAGTGCGAAAATATCCCGGTGATCCACGGTATATCGCTGCACGGCGGAACGCACATACGTCCGCACGTTCTTGTGGGAAATTGGCACACCTTTGGGTCGCCCACTGCTTCCTGATGTGAACATGATGTAGGCGATGTCGGAAGATGTTGGTTGTGCAATGTCGCCGAGCGGAAGCGGGGCCGTTCTTGCGAGATCGGTCGAGTCGATCACGGTGGCGCCGATTTTTCGACTCAGCGTCTCGCCCGGATCGTTCGGAAGAATCACCGCTGGTTTGTTTATGAGGAGACCGTAGATCTCACTCAGTTCTCTTACGGTCGCGCTGTCGGCGATAATGATCGAGATGTTGGATTGTGTGATCATGTCCGCCAGCCGTTGAGCCGGGAACTTCGGGTTCAAGGGGACGAATGTCAGGCCTGCCAACAAGGAGGCAATTTTTCCCACATGCTCGACCGGGCCTGCATGAACAAAGATTCCCACGCGTTGTGCCGGCTGTGAACTGAGGCACTCGCGCACTTGCGAGGCCCAGCGGCGCGCTTCTTCCAGTAATTGCGCATACGACCATGCCTGACCGTCATGCATCAGAGCCGTTCGGTCGGCGTGTTCGCGCGCGTTCCTGAGGAAGCCGGAGGCCAGGCCGGTCACATCGCGTCCGGAAGGGTCTCGATCGAACGAGCCGTCGCCCATCTATCTCACTGCTCCCGTGTTGTCCTTCGCCCTGGTGCTCCGGTAGGCGGCGTCCCTGGATCGGCCCAGGCCCTGGATCCGATTTGCTTCGAGGCGTGGCGATGACAGCTGCAGCGGGGGCTGATGCGGGCGCCGTAGGAGAAGAGTCCCGGCAAAGTGGTGCGCTGACCATAGGCCGTTTGAACCGGTCTGTAGCTCGATGGGCAGACTCCGGAGTAGTCAGCTTCGGCTGCTCCTGATGGACGGCCAAGACCGTGAGGTGCGTAGGCCATGCTGAGCGCCCCTGATCGGAGCCCGCGTTCCGGGCAAGGGGGGTGAGGGGCTTGACGGGGTCATGTCCCGAAGTCCCACAAGCAGGTTCGAGATCCTTCGCGACTGCCGCCTCCGGGGAACGCGGCCCCGCCGCCTCGAAGCTTCTTGTGGAGACAGGACCCGTGTGCGTCGGGGCCGTCGTCCTGCTGGCGAGGTGACGATGATCACGAGTGCTCCTGAGGGGAGCGCTGCGTAGGCTTGCGAGCGTCGTCGAGGTGGAGGCCGGGGGAGCGGGCGAGGTCCCCGTCGAAAACTGATGATGCGTCAGGAAAGTCGGCAAGTGGTCAGCATGAGTCCTTGGAAGCCCGGGAACAGCTTCCCGCACATGCGAACCGTTGTAGAGTGTGGAAACAGCACTTGACCTGCAAAAACGCAGGCAGGGAGCCTATGCCCAGGAGTACCCCAATGCTACGAACGATGTTCAAGTCCAAGATTCACCGAGCCACCGTCACCCAGGCCGACCTGCACTACGTCGGTTCCGTCACGGTCGACGCCGACCTGATGGACGCCGCGGACCTGCTGCCCGGTGAGCTCGTGCACATCGTGGACATCGACAACGGCGCCCGACTCGAGACGTACGTCATCGAGGGGGAGCGCGGCTCCGGCGTCATCGGGATCAACGGCGCTGCCGCCCACCTCGTACACCCCGGTGACCTGGTTATTCTCATCAGCTACGCCCAGGTCGAGGACGCCGAGGCGCGTGCCCTTGTGCCGAGCGTCGTGCATGTCGATGCCGGGAACCGCATCGTCGCTCTGGGGGCCGACGCCTCCGCCCCCGTGCCGGGTACGCGCACCGAGCGCAGCCCGCAGGCCGTCCCCGCGCGGAGCTGATCCGCAGGGGGCCGAGCGGGGCCCGGTCGCGTTCCGAGCTGTTTCCGGGCCGGGTGAGGGCACCCGGGGCGAAGTCGCGGTGTGTGCGTGTGGACTCGGCAGGCGAGGGCAGCCGCACGGGGAGACGGTGGAAGGAGATCCACCCGCCGGATCCACCGTCCCATCCGCCCGTCCGGATCCACTCGTCGCATCAGGAGGACCGAGATGACGCACCCCAGCCCCGATCCCGTACCACCCGCGCCGACGCCCCCGCCCGTTCCCGGGCCGCCGACACCGGTGCCCTCCCCGCCACCCGTACCGCCGGGCCCCGTGCCGCCCGGCCCTGCGCCCGACCCGATTCCGCAGCCGCCGAACCCGAACCCCGAACCGGTACCCGAGCCGGAGCCGTCACCCCAGCCGGCCGGGTGAGCTGGGCTCCCGAAGAACTCCTGACGAAATGATCTTCGAGGTGACTGGATCGCTCCGGGACTGATCCGGGGGTGCGGGGTGGCTCGGCCGAAGCCATGGCAAGTCGATGACGAGTTGTGGGCGGTGATCGAGCCGCTGGTGCCCAAGGTTGAGCGCCGGACCCGGCACCCCGGGCGCAGGCGGCATCCGGACCGGCTCGTGTTCCAGGGCATGGTGACCGCGGCTACGACCACGACAAGTACCGCCGCCTGGTCTGGGACCTCGGCGTGAAGCCGGTGATCGCCCGGCGCGGCACCGGGCACGGCTCGGGACCGGGCACCCGACGCCGGGTAGTGGAACGCACATTCGCCCACCTGCACTGGTTCCGCCGTCTACGGATTCGTTGGGAGATCCGCTACGACATCCACGAAGCGTTCTTGACCCTGGGGTGTGCACTGATCTGCCGGCGACGGCTTGCGCCCCTGCCCGGACGGGCTGACCGATAGCGCGAGGGTGCTGTCGTCTCACTCCCAGCTGGTCTCCGGGATGTGGTTGTGCAAGTGCGTGCCCCATCCGTCGCGATCATGCCTGGAGCAGTGCTCGGCAACCATGCCTTCCCAGGACCGATCCGGCCACCACAGAGCTCCGTGCTTCTCATGAAGATGATCGTGGAGAGCCTTCAGCGCAACCGGATCCGTGACCCGCGTGAAGACGTGGAAAGGCCACTTCTTCCGCCCGGTGAAGATCCGGGTCTGCCTGATCTTCCACCTATCCATGAACACCTCCATGTCGAGGCCGACATCATGCGGCATCCGTCAGGATCGCTCCCGGCGGTTGATCATTCTGTCAGGGGTCCTGAGGCCCCTCGTACAGTCCGGTCAGCGCGTCGGCCCGACGCAGACCGCTCTCCGCCGCCACCGAGTCCAGTGACTGCGCCTCGCGCACGACGGCGAAGCGAAGTCCGCCGGTTTCCCCCGCGAAGCCGTACACCGCGGGTCGTGGAAGGCTGTTGTAGGCCCACGGCGTGGAGAAGTAGTACGCACCCGTGTCGTACAGAGCCACGAAGTCACCCTCCCGCAGCTCCGGCAGTTCACGGGCGTGGGCCACGACGTCCCCGGCGAAGCAGCACGGTCCCGCGATGTCCTGGACCATCGTAGGCCCGTTCCGGGGACGGCCCTCCCCGTCGAAGGCGCCGACCCGGAGCGGCCAGGCATCGGGCATGAACACGGTTCGGGTGGCGATCTGCGCCCCGGCGTGGGTGAGCGCGATGCGGCGCCCGCCCGCGTCCTTCGTGTATTCGACACGCGCCCCGATGAAGCCGTTCTTGGCGAGCAGGGACCTGCCGAATTCGGTGACCAGGTCGTAACGCCCGTCGAACAGACCCGGAGCCTCCGCCCGGAGCGCCGCCACGTAGTCCGTGAAGGAGGGGCGTGCCTCGTCGTCTGCGAAGTTGACCGGCAGCCCGCCGCCGATGTCGATCCCGGTGATCCGGCGCGCTCCCAGTACCTCGTTGATCTCCTCGGCGAGCCGGTACGTCTCGGCGATGCCCCCGGCGATGAGCTCCAGCGAACAGCCCTGCGAGCCGACGTGCGCGTGCAACCGGGTCAGCCAGGGGCGTTCGGCGAAGGTACGGACGACCCGCTCCCGCGCGCCGGGGTCACGAAGGGCCACCCCGAACTTCGAGGTGGCCGTCGCCGTGCTCATGGCGCCGATGGAGCCGCCTCCGATCTGCGGGTTGACCCGCAGGCCGAGGACCGAGGCCGAGCCGGGGGAGCGGATCTCCTCGATCCGGCGGATCTCACCGAAACTGTCCGCGTTCACGGCGACACCGAGCGCCAGCGCCAGCCGCAATTCGTCGCGGGTCTTGGCGGGCGAGTCCAGGACGATCCGTGCCGGGGGGAAACCGGCCTCGACCGCGAGCCTCAGTTCGCCGGGGCCGGCCACCTCGCAGCCCATCCCGGAGTCGGCGAGCAACCGCAGCACCGGGATCAGCGACGCGGCCTTCGCGGCGAAGGTGTGCAGCACCTTCACGCCCGGCTCGGCCGCGAACGCGTCCCGCAGCGCGGCGACCCCGGAGCGGATCCCGTCCGCGTCCAGGAAGCCCGCGAGGGGCCGCTTCTCACCGAGCAGTCCTTCCCTCACCGCGATGCGGAGTGCCTCGGCGAATCTGTCGGAGCGCGATGCAAGGGGGGACGGGGACCCCTCGGTCGCCGCGGAATCCGACGGTGGCGTACGGCGGATGTCGTTGATGGCAGCCTCGCAGGTCGGCACTTTCAGGCGATGAGGGGGACCACTGCCTCAGGCGTCAGCATCCTGAAGGTGAACGCCTGATGGAAGTAGAGCCGGATGCTCAGGGCGTCGTGGTCCAGATAGCCGATGGACAGGTCCTGGCCCAGGCACAGCTCGAAGTCGCCGCCTCGGGTGGAGAGCAGGACCCCGCCGGTGACGGCGGGAGCCCACAGGATCGGCTCGTCGAGCTGGCGGGCCAGATGGGTCGCCACCGGATAGCCGTGGTCGGAGGTCTCGGTCGCCTCCGTGAACGCGTCGGCGCCCAGCAGCAGCCGGTACGGCCCGTCGACCCCCGCGAGCCGCAACCGGGTCAGGGCCTGGCTCACGGCCGCCGGATAGTCGCGCGCGTCCGCGGGCAGCGGAAGCGGGGTGTGCGACGAGCCGTCCCGCAGGCCCGTGATGCCGGCCGCCGCGTATCCGTCGATCACCGCCATGTCCTCGGCGAACGCGCAGGTGCGTGCCGCGTCCTTCACCGGCTGCCAGTCGCTGTCCTCCGATCCGCGTTCCACGTCGTCGACAGCCGCTCTGGTCACGGTGAAGGGCACCCGCCACTCGATGACCGGTGTCGCCGTGCGGGCGCGGGCGATGACGTCGGGGGTGGGCGGGTCGATGTCACGGAGATGCCCGTCACCGATCGCCGAGAGCCGCGGCCCCTGAGGGTCGCTGACGTCCACGACCCGGCGGCCCGCCACATGACGGCTGAAGGTCCGCCGTGCCTCTTCCTCGATCTGGTCCCAGGCGGCGTCGGTGACGGGTGCGAGCTCACGGTGCAGGTTGTTCATCGCGGTGCGCTTTCTTGCAGGCCGCCGATGCGCAGCGAACCGTCGTCGGCCACAGCCCGGGCAGGGGCGCGCAGCTGCGTGGGCTGAGGCTCCGGGGCGACCGTCGTCCCTGCGGGGGAGGGCGGCGGCGGGGGAGCGTCCAGGAAGCCGGCGCTGGGGGCGTGGAAGAGCGTGCCGGTGACCGCCGTGGAGAAGTCGAGAATGCGGTCGTGGGTGCCGGGCGGGCTGCCCAGGAACATGTTGCCGAGCATCTGCTCGGTGACTCCGGGGTCGGCCGCGTAGCCGATGAAGTACGTACCGAACTCACCCTGTCCGAAGCTGCCGAAGGGCATGTTGGCACGCAGGATGTCCCGTCCGGTGCCGTCGTCCGCGGTGACGGTGTTCAGGGCGACGTGCGAATCCGCCGGCTTGACGTCGTCCGGGAGCTCGATGTCGGTGAACTTCGTACGCCCGATGATCCGCTCCTGCTCCTCGGTGCTCAGCCCGTTCCAGCCGGTCAGGTCGTGCAGGTACTTCTGCACGACGACATAGCTGCCGCCTTCGAAGGCGGGGTCCTCCGGACCGACCATGGCCGCCGCCCTCGCGTCGTCGCCCACCGGGTTCTCCGTACCGTCGACGAAACCGAGCAGATCCCGGTGGTCGAAGTAGCGGAAGCCGTGGACCTCGTCCACGACCTTCACCGCATCGCCGAGCCGTCCGAGGAGCTGGGAGGCCCACTCGAAGCAGACGTCCATCTGCTCGGCGCGGACGTGGAACAGCAGATCGCCCGGTGTGGCCGGCGCACGGTGGACGGGGCCCCGCAACTCCTGGAAGGGATGGAGCAGGGCCGGCCGGGGGCCCGCGAACAGGCGGTCCCAGGCATTCGAGCCGAAGCCCGTCACACACGCGAGTCCGGCGCTCGGCACCCGGAAGCCGATCGACCGCGCGAACGCCGCGAGATCGGGCAGCACGTCGCGTACGGCGGGTTCGCCGCCCGGCTCGATCGTCGCGACCAGGACCACGGCGGCACTGGTCAGCGGTGCTACGAACGGCTGGACCACTACGGGTTCCGGTACGGCGTCGGGCATGGGCGCACTCCGTGGACGGTGGAACGGGCTCCCTGCCACTTATCCACACCGCGCCCCCGGTCGCACGCCGGACCGGACCGGCCGGGCGACACCCCGCGTCCTCAGCCGGCGGCGGTCTCCGACCGGTCACCGCCCCATAGGGTGTGGAAGGACCCCTCGCGGTCCGTACGCCGGTAGGTGTGCGCCCCGAAGAAGTCCCGCTGCCCCTGGGTCAGCGCCGCCGGTAGCCGCTCGGCCCGCAGCCCGTCGTAGTAGGAGAGCGCGGCGGCGAAGCCGGGGGTCGGCACGCCCTGCCGCACGCCCTCGGCGATCACCGCACGCCAGTCGTCCTGCGCCGCGCCGATCTCCTGGGCGAACTGCTGGTCGGACAGGAGGCTCGGCAGGTCGGGGCGGCTGTCGAAGGCCGACCTGATCCGGTCCAGGAACGCCGCGCGGATGATGCAGCCGGCCCGCCAGATCGCAGCCACGCCACCCAGGTCGATGTCCCAGCCGTACTGCTCGCCGCCCGCCCTGATCTGGTGGAATCCCTGGGTGTACGACACGATCTTGGACGCGTACAGAGCCTGCTCGACCCGGTCGGCGAACGCCGCGGCCTCGGCCTCCGGGAGCGCGGCCGGTGCAGGGCGGGGCAGACCGCGCGCGGCTTCCCGGAGGTCGGCGTGTCCGGACAGGGAGCGTGCGAAGACGGCTTCCGCGATGCCGGACACCGGGACTCCCAGGTCGAGCGCGATCTGGACCGTCCAGCGCCCGGTCCCCTTCTGCTCCGCCTGGTCCTGCACCACGTCGACGAAGGGCTTGCCGGTGGCCGCGTCCGTGTGGGCGAGCACCTCGGCCGTGATCTCGATCAGATAGGAGTCGAGGCGGCCGGTGTTCCACGAGCGGAAGGTCTCCGCGATCCGTTCGGGGGAGTATCCCGCGACGGACCGCAGCAGGTGGTACGCCTCCGCGATGAGCTGCATGTCCGCGTACTCGATGCCGTTGTGCACCATCTTGACGAAGTGCCCCGCGCCGTCGGGCCCGATGTGCGTGCAGCAGGGCGTTCCGTCGTCGGCCTTGGCGGCGATGCTCTCGAGGAGGGGGCCGAGCGAGGTGTACGACTCGGCCGAACCGCCGGGCATCATGCTCGGCCCGTTCAGCGCCCCCTCCTCGCCCCCCGAGATACCGGTCCCGACGAAGTGGATCCCCCGCTCCCGCATGGCCTTCTCACGGCGCCGGGTGTCCTCGAAGTGCGCGTTGCCGCCGTCGATGAGGACGTCGCCGTCCTCCAGCAGCGCGGCGAACTCCTCGATGACCGCGTCGGTCGGCTTGCCGGCCTTGACCATGATGACGATGCGGCGGGGCTTCTGGAGGGACGCTACGAACTCCTCGGCGGTCTCCGCGGGGACGAAGTCCCCCTCCTTTCCGTAGGCGTCGACGAGCGCCCGGGTACGTGCCCCGGTGCGGTTGTGGACGGCGACGGTGTGGCCGTGACGTGCGAAGTTGCGGGCGAGGTTGCTGCCCATCACGGCGAGTCCGGTGACGCCGATCTGTGCGGTGGCTTCGGACGAGGGGGCGGTGGTCATGCGGTGATCCACTCCTGTGCGATCGACGAGCTCTTGCGCCGGGAGAGCCCGCGCCGGGGACGGACGGGCGGCGCCCGGGCCGGTATCCGTACGCAGCCCGGTCATGTTCGCATGCCCGGCCCGCGAGCGGCCGATGCGCGCGGGAGCGTGCCGGGGCGTGTCATGACGATTCACCACGCTCCGCGGACGGCCGTGCGCTCGCGGCGCCCGGTCCGGCTCGCCGGAAGCTCCGGCGAGCCGGACCGGGCGTGATCGCGGTGAAGGCGACAGGACTTCCCGGTCTCACCCGGTCCGTTCAGCCGCGGTGACCGTCTTCGCACCCACGGTGTCGACGAGGAAGCCACCGGACTGGTGGTGCCAGAGCTTGGCGTAGGCACCGTCGGTGTGCAGGAGTTCGTGATGCGTGCCCTGCTCGACGATGCGGCCGTGGTCGAGCACGATGAGGTGGTCCATCGCAGCGACCGTACTGAGGCGGTGGGCGACGACCAGAGCGGTCCGGCCCTCCATCAGCTGCCACAGCGCCTGCTGCACGAGGGTCTCGCTCTCCGAGTCGAGTGCGCTCGTCGCCTCGTCCAGCAGCAGCACGGGGGCGTCGCGCAGGATCGCCCTGGCGAGTGCGACCCGCTGGCGCTGACCGCCGGAGAGCTTGACGCCCCGCTCGCCGACCATCGTGTCGAAGCCGTCGGGGAGTTCGTCGGCGAACTCGGTCACATGAGCCGCGTCGGCGGCGGCGCGGATCTCTGCGTCGGTGGCTCCCGGGCGGGCGAAGAGGATGTTCTCGCGCAGCGTGCGGTGGAACATGGCCGGTTCCTGCGGGACGTACGCGATCAGGCTCCGCAGGTCCGACTGACGCAGACGGCTGATGTCCTGACCCCCGATCAGGATGCGCCCCGACTGGACGTCCGCCATCCGCAGCAGCAGCCGGGTGAACGTCGTCTTGCCGCCGCCCGACCGGCCGACGAGCCCGAGTCTCGTCCCGCTCGGTACGTCCAGGTCGAGCCCTTCGAAGATGGGCCGGCTCCCGCTGTGGGCGAAGGTGACGTGGTCGAAGCGGACGTCGGCGGACTCACGGCGCACCGGCTCGGGCGTCGGCGGGTCGAGCACGGTGGGAGGGGTCAGGAGCAGTTCGGTGAACTGGGCGGCCTCCGTCATCGAGCTCTCGAGACGACGGTAGATCTGGTTGAACTCGAACATGATGCGGGTCGAACCGGTGTAGTAGGTGAACGCGACCACGATCGCCTCGACGTTGCCCCCACCCGCCCCGAACGACACGGCGAGCAGCAGACCGAGGCCGTTGGTCAGCACGGACAGGGGCGCGACCAGTGTGTCGATGCGCAGGTTCCCGTAGTCCCACGAGCGCAGCGTCAGCCGTCGTGACTCCGCCACCCTGCACCGGTGCTCCGCAGCCTCCCGCTCCTCGGCCGCGAACGCGCGCACGGTGTCCATGTTCGTCAGGGCGTCGGACACGTGTCCCGAGACCTTGGCGATCGCTTCCTCGCGCTCGTTGACCAGTTTCTGCCGACGGCGGATCAGGGGGGCGGCGCACACGGCGGTCAGTGTGATCATCGTCAGCAGGCCGACGACCAGGAGAGGGTCGTAGTGCCAGAGGATCACCGTGCCGAACAACAGCGGGGCGATGCTGCCCACGACGTTGAAGGTGAGCGTGTCGACGAACTCCTCGAAGCGGGAGGCGAAGCTCAGCACTCGCTTGGTCAGCGAGCCGGCGAAGTTGTCCTGGTAGAACGAGGCGTCCTTGGCGAACAGCGCGTCCATGCCGGTGATGTACAGGTGCTCGATACCCCGGGCGTCGACACGGTTGAGGCAGTGCACTCCCACCCGCCACGAGGTCTCCGCCAGAAGCAGTACCGCGGTGAACACAGCTACGTAGGGGAGTGCTTCGCGTAGGCCGATGGACCCGTTCTCCGCGATCCGGCCCACCAGCTTGGCCACGACCAGCGGCGCCAGGTAGGTGATTCCTATGTTGCCGAGGGCGGGGAGCAGAAGTGCCGGAGCCGACAGCCCGCGTTGGCGGGACAGTTCCTTCAGATAGTGGCGGAGTGCGAGCCGGACCGGGCCCCCGTCCGGTCCGGTGCCTTGTGGATGCTGCGATCCCATGCCGACCTCATGTCGTTGCGCGGGCGGTTTCCCCGGGCCCGACTCGGTGGTGGTCTCCGCCCAAGGGCGCAGCACAGCACCGGGCGGAAGCGCTCACCGCGCTTTTCCCCGCGAGGGGCCCGGGGAAGGAAGTCTTCCGTGGCCGTGCGGTCGGCGTCCAAGCGTTTTCGGGAACAACGGCAGTACACCGGTGCAGTCAGGCCACGCCGTCCGCGCGCCGTCGCACCATCCGGCGCGCGGTGTTCGCGAAGAGGGATCGATCTGCCCCCGAGCACGGGGGCCCGGGACGGACAGGTGGCCAGCTCGCGCACAGGTGTGCGACAGTCCATGCCGCAGATGAAGCCGGTGACGGCCTCTGCCGCCGAGGAAGCCGGTAGAGAGCGGGACGGGGGCGGCGCGCCGGGCGCTCCTTGCCCTACCCGAACAGGTCCTCCTCCTCGGGGATCAGATGCATCGCGGCTTCCTCCGCGGACGCGGCCGCACCGTCGATTCCCACGTCCTGCGCGGTGAGCGTGGACGGCACGTGCCCGTCACCCTCCTGCGTGAGCCTGCCCGCGCGGTCCGTCCCCACTTCTGTGTCGTAGAGCTCCCCGTCGCCGTCCGCCAAGTCGCCGGGACCGTCCTGGGCGGGGTCGGAGTTCTCGGGAACCTCCCTGGTCAGGCGCCTGTCGAGGGACTCGCCCGTGTGCTGCTCGGAGGCGGTGGTGCCTTCGTCGTCGACCGCCCAGGGGCGGTCGGGCGGGGAGTAGCCCTCATCCAGGACGTCGGCGATCCCGGACGTGTCCAGGGTGTCCTCCAGGTCCAGCAGGTCATCGGGGTCGGAGGCCTCCAGCTCCTGCGGCTGGTAGACGTCGTCCCCCCGGTCGCTGTCGCTCATGGCGTGTCCCTTCCTCCGGGTCCCCCTGTACGCAATTCCACTCCGGTCCGGCGAGGGGCGCAACGGAAGACGGCTCGGAGGCATCAGTGACGCTGCATCAGATGACAATGAAAACGATTGTCGATAACGTGGGTGCGGTCGGGCCGGACGGCCCCTGTCGGGGTGGCCTCTGCCTGCCCGCAATCCCAACCGCACCGTGAAGAGGGGGAGTTCGTGGCTCATCTGTTGGTGGTCGAGAGCTGGATCGGATCGATGAGCAGGCTGCTGCCGCAGGCCCTGGAGGAAGGAGGGCACGACTTCACCTTCCTCACCCGCGACCTGCACCACTACCTCCGATCAGCGCCTGAGGGGACGCGGCATCCACTGCTCACTGCGCGTAATGTCGTCACGGCGCCCACCAATGACACCGGCTCGCTTCTCCCGCAGGTGGAGCGACTGCACGGTGCGCTGCACTTCGACGGCGTGGTCACTTCCTGTGACTACTACCTGCCGACCGCAGCCCGGATCGCCGCTCTGCTGGGCCTGCCGGGGCCCTCGGTCGAGGCTGTGGAGAACGCCTGCCGCAAGGACGCCACACGTCGTGTCCTGGCAGCCGCGGGTGTCCCCGGCCCCCGCTTCGCGGTGTGCGCGGACGGAGCGGAGGCCGCCGTCGCCGCACGCAGCATCGGATATCCGCTGGTGGTCAAGCCGGTGGACCTCTGTGCCGGCATGTTCGTACGCAGGGTCGACGACGCGGAACAGCTGGCCGGCGCCTGCCGGGCCCTCGTGGCCTTTCCGCTCAACGCCAGGGGACAGCGGCGAGCGCCCCACATCCTGCTCGAGGAATTCCTCCGTGGCCCCGAGGTGAGCGTCGAGACCGTCACGTGCCGGGGAGCCACCCATGTCGTCGGGGTGACGGACAAGAGCATCGGTGGGGCACCGGCCTTCGTCGAGACCGGGCACATGTTCCCCGCCGACCTCGACCCCGACGGCCTCGCCGCCGCCACCGGCACCGCGGTGCGCGCCGGGGCGGCGCTGGGACTCGACGACGTGGTGGCGCACACCGAGATCAAGCTGACGGCCGACGGCCCCCGGGTCGTGGAGGTGAACCCCCGCCCCGCGGGCAATCGCATCACCGAACTGGTCCGCCACGTCACCGGGGTCGACCTCGCCGCCGCCTGCGTCGACGTGGCGCTCGGCCGCGAACCCGACCTCCGCCGCCGCGACACAGGACTGCGCAGTGCGGCCATCGGATTCCTGGTCCCCGACACCCCGGGCACACTCGCGTCCGTCGAGGGCGTCGAGGGCGTGCGGAACGCCGACGGAGTACTGGAGATCCAGGTCGCCGAGTCGGGCCGCACGGTGCGAGCTGCGGACAGCAACAACGCGTATCTCGGACACGTCATGGCCGGCGACGCCACCGGGCTCGGCGCCCGGCAACGCGTCGAGACTCTCCTCGCCGGCGTACGCCCCCTCCTGGTGCGCTCATGACGACGGTCTCGCCCGCCCCGGCCCCCTGCTTCGACGCACTCCTCGCCCAGGCCCTCCACGGCGAACTCGGCCCCGATCCACGCACCCGCCGTACCGCCGTGGCCTTCACGACGTCCCAGGCCGTACGGCACGAGGGGCGGCGCGGCGGATACCGCAACGAGGTCCTCAGCCTCCGCGTCGACCGCGCCGTCGGCTCCTGTGCGGTGGAGCCGGGCACGCTTCCCGCCGGAACCGTCGAGGAGTGCGCCGGTGCCCAGGTGGCCGCGCTCCTCGCCCACCCGCTGCTGCCGGTCCGGGTCGCGGCACTGGACGCCTACCTGGCGGACGTCATGCCGCACACCCCCTCCCAGGGCGCGCACCCGGTGACCATCCCCGCCGGAAACTCGCTGGAGCGCTCGCGGGCACGGGCCGCCGCCGTCGTCGACCTGCTGGACGTGTCACCCGGCGGCACCGTCCTGGTGGTCGGGGTCGTCAACTCCCTGTTGGCCGAGCTGCGTCTGCGCGGGTTCACCGGAATCCCCTGCGACCTGAAGGGCGGAACCACCGAGTGGGGCGAGCCCGTCCGCACGGACGCCCTCCGGGAGGTCGGCGGCTGCGACGCGGTACTGGCCTCCGGCATGACGCTCGGCAACGGCACCTTCGACCCGCTGCGCCGCAGCGCCCGCGAGCACCGAAAGCCCCTGGTCATGTTCGCCCAGACCGGCAGTGCTGTCCTGCCCCGCTTCCTGGACGCCGGAGTGGCAGCGGTGTGCGCGGAGCCGTACCCCTTCTTCTGGCTCGACGGCGGGCCCGGCACCATCCACCGCTACCGCGCGGACGACGGAGGCACCTCGTGACCACGGCATCCCTGCCCGCCCTCGCCCCCAACCGCGAGCTCCTCGCCCTCATAGGGCGTACCCCACTGGCCAGGATCACCACCCGACTGCCAACCGAACACCCGGGGTTCTGGGCCAAGCTCGAAGGACATGCCGTCGGCGGAATGAAAGCGCGAGCGGCCGTCTCCATGCTTCTGGGTGCCGAGGAACGCGGCGAACTGCTCCCCGGCGCACCGGTCGTGGAATCGACCTCCGGCACCCTCGGTATAGGACTCGCCTTCGCGGGACAGGCCCTCGGACATCCCGTCGTGCTCGTCGGTGACAGCGAACTGGAGCCCCCCATGAGGCAGTTGCTCCGTTCGTACGGGGCGCGTCTCGAACTCGTGGACCGCCCCGCCACGCGCGGCGGCTGGCAGGGCGCACGCCTGGAGCGGCTGCACGACGTACTAGCCCGACTGCCCGGTGCCTACTGGCCCGACCAGTACAACAACCCCGACAACACCGCGGGTTACGCCTCCCTCGCGGCCGAGCTGGCGACCCAGCTCGACACCCTCGACATCCTCGTCTGCAGTGTCGGCACAGGAGGGCACAGCGCAGGGATCGCCGGGCCGCTGCGCAGGCACTGGCCCGGCCTGCGCCTCGTCGCCGTGGACGCCAACGGATCCACCATCTTCGGCCAGACCGCCGGCCCACGGCTGATGCGCGGTCTCGGCAGCAGCATCCATCCGCGCAACGTCGCCTACGACGCCTTCGACGAGGTCCACTGGATCGGCCCCGCGGAAGCCGCCGACGCCTGCCGGCGGCTCGCCCGGGGCAACTTCGTCAGCGGCGGCTGGAGCACCGGCGCCGTCGCGCGGGTCGCCGCCTGGGCCGCCCGCACCCACCCCGGGGCAGCGGTCGCCACCGTCTTCCCCGACGGACCCCACCGCTATCTCGGCACGGTCTACGACGACGACTTCATGACCGCCCACCACCTGGACCCCGGACGCGCGGCCGAGCACCCCGTCGACGTCCCGCACCCCCGCACCCCGCAGACCGGGGGCTGGACCAGGTGCACCACAGTCACCGACCCGCTCGCCGGACGAAGCGGCAGGCAGCCGTGAAGCTCACCCAGCACACCGTGAGGCTCCTCCTCGCCGAGCCCCTGCGCATCTCGCGATCGACCATGACGGCCCGCGACGCCGTGCGCCTCACCGTCGAACACGAAGGTCTCAGCGGCCACGGCGAAGCCGTCACCAGCGTCTTCTACGGACTCGACACACCTACTCTGCAACGCCTCGCGGCCCGGACCGGTGAGCGGCTCACCCGCTTCGCCGGACCGGAGACCGCGCTGCACGCCCTGCGCGTCGGCGAACTCCTTCCGCCCGGCACCCCGGCCGCGGTGACCGCTGCCACCGAGGCGGCGCTCCTGGACCTCGTCGGCAAGCGCACCGCCACCGCCGTCCACAGCTTCCTCGGAGCCCCCGTGGCGCCGAGAGCGGCCACGGCCCGCACGATCTCCCTCACCTCCCCGGGGAGGGCAGCCGCCCAGGCCCGCGGCCTGGCCGAGGCGGGGTTCTCCGTCATCAAGATCAAGGCGGGCGACCGGGACCAGGAGGCCGACCTGGACCGGGTGCGCTCCGTCCGCGCCGCGGCTCCGGCCGCCAGGCTCCTCCTCGACCCCAACGGGGCCTGGTCGGCGGGCCAGGCACGCGCGCTCCTGCCGCGGTTCGCCGATCTCGGCATCGAAGCTGTGGAACAACCCCTCGCCCCCGGCGACCCAGAAGCCCTCGCACGGCTCGCCGCCCACTCGCCCGTGCCCGTCATCGCGGATGAGGACGCGGTCACCTACGAGGACGCGCGACGGCTCGCCGGACGCGTCCACGGCATCAACGTCAAACTGGCCAAATGCGGCGGCGTGCACGCCGCGCTCCGTATCGCCGCCCTGATCGAGGGCAGTGGCACAGACCTGATGCTCGGCTGCCTGACCGCCAGCACTCTCGGGATCGCGCCGGCAGTCCACATCGCCGACCGCGCCCGGTGGACGGACCTGGACGGGCACCTCCTGCTCGCCCACGACCCCTGGACCGGAATCGGCGGCGACGACGGATTCGTCGGTGCCGACGGATCGCCGGGGCTCGGCGTGCGGCCCCGTGCCGAGGCGGGGAGGGCGGTCTCATGAGGACCTGGCACGAGATCCGCGGATTCCCGCTCGCCGTGCGCCTGTTGCTGGTCAACCAACTGGGGGTCAACACAGGCTTCTACCTGCTCATCCCCTACCTGGCCACCCACCTCGGCGACAACCTGGGCATGTCGGCGGCCGTCGTGGGCATCGTCCTCGGCGTACGCAACCTGAGCCAGCAGGGCCTCTTCCTCATAGGCGGCTCCGCCGCCGACCGGCTCGGCGCGCGAGGCGTCATCATCGCCGGCTGCGCGATACGCACCGTCGGCTTCGCCCTCTTCGCGCTCGGCGACGGACTGCCCGTCCTGCTCGCGGCCTCCGTACTCAGCGGAGTGGCCGGCGCCCTGTTCAACCCCGCTGTCCGCACGTACCTCGCCCAGGAGGCGGGGGAGCGCAAGGCGGAGGCCTTCGCCCTCTTCAACGTCTTCGCGACCACCGGGGCCCTCATCGGCCCCGTCCTCGGCAGTGCCCTGCTGCTCGTCGACTTCCGGGCCTCCGCGCTCACCGCCGCCGGAATCTTCGCCCTGCTCACCGTCGCCCAGGCCCTGGTGCTCCCCGCCCGGCGCGTGCCACCGGCCACGAGCAGCGTGACAGCCGACTGGCGCGAAGCCGTCGGCAACCGCGCCTTCCTCGTCTTCGCACTGGCCATGGTCGGCATGTTCACCCTGGAGAACCAGCTCTATCTCCTACTGCCCGCCGCGGCCCGGCAGGCCACCGGCTGGGACGGCGCCGCCGGACTCGTCCTCCTCGTGGGGACGATCACGGGCATCGCCTTCCAGCTGAGGATCACCCGCGCGCTCCAGGACCGGGGGAGCAGAGGTCACTGGATCGTCACCGGACTGGTGCTGATGGGGCTCGCCTTCGTACCTCCGATGCTCGTCGCCGGCACGGACACACCCCCGGACGGTGCCCCGGACGCCACTCTGCGCGCCCTGCCCGTGCTGGCCGGTGCCCTCCTCCTGCACCTGGGAGTCATGACCGCGCAGCCCTTCGTCATGGAGCTGATCCCCGGCTTCGGGAGGCAGGCGCTCACGGGGACGTACTTCGGAGTCTTCTACGCCGTCTCCGGCATCGCCGCGGCCGTGGGGAACGCGGCTGTCGGCTGGGCCATGGACACCGCCCGGCCGGGCGGTGACAGTCCGGCCGCGCTGATCCCCTGGGTCTGCTGCGTCGCCGCCGGACTCGCCTCGGCCGCCGCCGTCACCCGGCTGCACCGCAACGGCACCCTGCCCCGGAAACAGCCCGCCCCCGAGGCGGTGACGGCGTGAAGCACCGTACGGGGAACCTGCTCACCGACCGTCCGGAACTCTACGAGGCCCGATTCCCCGACCCCGAGCGCCTCGCCGGGCGCTGGGCGGAGGACCTCCTGCGACGGCACGGCGCCGGCCCGGCCGTCCTGGACCTGGGCTGCGGGACCGGCCGCGACGCCGCCCGACTCCAGAGCGCCGGACGCCGCGTCACCGCCACCGACCTCTCCGGAGCCATGCTCACCCACGCCCGTGCCCACCACCCGGGGCCGACGTACGTACAGGCCGATCTCAGCCGGTTCGATTTCGGTCATGGAACCTTCGACGCCGTGGTGTGCCTGGACAGCTCACTGCTGTACTGCCACACGAACGAACAGCTCGACGGCTTCCTGACCTCATGCCACCACACGCTGGCGCCCGCGGGCCTGCTCGTCGCGGAGATGCGCAACGGCGCGTACTTCCTCGGCCGGGACGAACCTCCCGGCACGCCCGCGGTCTCCCGCTTCACCTGGCAGGGCACGACGTACCGGTCGACCACCACGCTACGCGTGGACCGGGCCGCCCAACTCCTGCGGCGTACACGCCGCTGGGCCGCCGACGACGGCAGCCCGCCCGTCGAGGAGCACTCCGCGTGGCGGCTGCTCCTGCCCCAGGAACTGCGCCACTTGCTCACCGTCCACGGCTTCGACGTCCTCGCCCTGTACGACGGCCCCGGACCACGCACCGAACCGGTCTGGCAGCCGGGAGCCGACCCCGGGACAACTGCCGACGGCGACCGGCTCCACCTGATCGCCCGGAAGACGGTCAGGATCTCCGCCGGCCATTCAGCACACCCAGCAACAGGAGAACAGTCATGACCGCATCAGCCGACAGACAGACATATTTCCCCGGCCTGCGCAGGCGCGGCTTCCTCGCCGCTGCCGGGGGAGCGGTCGGCCTCGGCGCGCTCACGCTCGCCGGATGCTCCGGGGGCGCCGACACGGGGGCTTCCAGTGCCACCGGGGCTTCCAGCGGCAAAGGGGCCGGCACTCCCCGGCGCGGCGGGCGGGTACGCGCCGCCTTCGCCGGTGGCGGCGCGAGCGAAACCCTCGACCCGCACCTGGGCAACCTCTTCGCCGACGCCGCCCGCAGCAAGGCCGTCTTCGACAAGCTCGCGGACTACGGCGCCGACCTGTCCGCGGTGCCGCGTCTGGCCAGGACATGGGAGCCGAACGCAGGCCTCGACCGCTGGACCGTCACCCTGCGGAAGGCGGAGTTCCACGACGGCAAGCCGGTGACCGCGGCCGACGTCCTGTACAGCTACCGCCGGATCGCCGACCCCGACAAGGCCTACCGTGCCCGCGCGTCCCTCGAACCCGTCGACCTGAAGGCCAGCCGCGCGACGGGGGAGCGGACCGTCGAGTTCGTTCTCAAGCGGCCGACGGCCGAATTCCCCAACGTGCTGGCCGCCTTCGGCACCTACATCGTCCAGGACGGCGCGGCCGAGTTCGACCGCGCACCCATCGGCTCCGGCCCCTTCCGCTTCGTCTCCTTCAGCCCCGGGCGCTCCACCGTCCTACGGCGCAACGACACCCACTGGGACGGCGCCCCGCACCTGGACGAGCTCGAGTTCCTCGTCGCCAATGAGGAGTCCGCCAGGATCAACGCCCTCCTCGGCGGCCAGATCGAGTACGCCCACGAGCTCGCCCCCGCCACCGGACGCGCCCACGAGAAGGCGGGCGGCATAGAGATCGTCCGGCTGCGCAACAGCGCCATGCAGGCCTTCGCCATGAAGACCGACCGCCCGCCCTTCGACGACCCACGGGTCCGTGAGGCCTTCTTCCTCATCGCCGACCGTCAGGAACTGGTGAACGGAGCCCTCTCCGGTGCGGGAGAGACCGGCAACGACCTCTTCGGCAAGGGATACGAGTACTACGCGGACGAACTCCCGCAGCGCGAACAGGACATCGGCCGTGCCCGTCGCCTCCTCCGGCAGGCCGGTGCGGAAGGCATGAAGGTCACCCTCGACACCTCCGCCGTCGCCGCCGGCTTCACCGAGGCCGCCGGGATCTTCCGTGACCAGGCGGCACGCGCCGGAGTCACCGTCGACGTACGGATGGGCAGCAAGGACTCCTACTGGAAGGACATCCTCGACTCCGGCACCCTGTGCTGCTACCGCTCCGGAGCCATGCCCATCGAGTCCCACATCTCCCAGCGGCTGCTCACCGACTCCACCACCAACGCCACCAAGTGGCAGGACGCGAACTTCGACACGCTCTACCGGCAGGCCCAGTCCACCCGGGACACGACGGCGCGAGCCGCTCTCTACGGGCGGATGCAGCGACAGCTGCACTCCGAAGGAGGCTTCCTCGTCTGGGGCTTCGGCGACTGGATCCTCGGCACCGCACGCTCCCTGCGGGGCGTCGCCCGGGAAGCACCCGCGAACACCCTGGACTGGGCGCGATTCGACAAGGTCTGGCTGGCGTGAGCGCACTGCGTTCCTGGATCGCCCGCCGGCTGCTCCTCGGCGCCGTGCAGACCGCGGCCGTCGTGCTGCTGGTCTTCGCGCTCACCGAGGCGCTGCCGGGCGACGCCGCGGTGGCCTTCGCCGGAGACCAGCCCGACCCTGAGCGGATCGCGGCCGTTCGCGAGGCGATGGGACTCGACCGTCCGGCACACGAGCGTCTGGCCGACTGGGTCACGGGCCTGCTCCACGGCGACTTCGGCACCTCCCTCACCTCCGGGCGGCCCGTGTCCGGGTTCCTCGCCGACGGGTTCGTCCCCACCCTGATCCTCGCCACGCTCACGGTCCTGCTCCTGGTCCCGGTGGGAGTGGGCCTCGGTGTCCTCGCCGCCCGCCACGAAGGGCGCTTCACCGACCGGCTCATCAGCTCCGCGACGCTCGGCGTCTACGCGGTGCCCGAATTCGCCCTGGGAGTCCTGCTCATGAGCGTCTTCGCCCTGCGGCTCGGCTGGCTCCCGCCGACCGCCGTCGGGTACGGCACCGGGCTGCTCGAGCATCCGTCCGTGCTCGTCCTGCCCGTCCTGGTGCTGCTCGCCCGTCCCGTCTGTTCACTGGCCCGACTGGTCAGGGCCGGCATGATCGAAGCGCTCGCCGCCCCCTACACCGCCCATGCGGAGCGGTACGGGGTCTCCGGGGCCCGCATCCGCTACACACACGCCCTGCCCAACGCCCTCGCGCCCGCCACACAGCAACTCGCCCGCACCATCGACTGGCTGTTGTGCGGCGTCATCGTCGTGGAGGCCCTCTACGTGATCCCCGGACTCGGCACCGTCCTCATGAACGCGGTGGCCGACCGCGACATCCCCGTCGTGCAGGGACTCGCGGTGGTCTTCGGGCTCGCCACCGTCGTGCTCAACCTGGGCGCCGACCTCGTCACCCACCGGCTCGCCCCACGCTCGGAGGTGGCGGCGTGAAGCGGCTCCGCGGATACGGTCCGGGGCTGGCCGTTGCCGCGATCCCGCTCGGCCTCGCCCTGGCCGGGCCGTTGCTCGTGGGGGAACCTCCGGCCCGCGCCGCCTCCTTCACCCCGGGCGACGGTCACCTGCTCGGCACGGACTTCGTGGGCCGGGACGTCGTGCACCAGGTCCTGCTCGGCGGGCGGCCCGTGGTCCTCGTCGCGCTGGCGGCCACGCTGCTCGCGTACCTCGTCGCCCTGCCGCTGGGACTGATCAGTGCGCTCACCCACCGAAAGTGGCTGGAGGAAGTGCTGATGCGTCCACCGGACGTGCTTCTCGCCGTCCCCTCGCTTCTCATGATCCTGCTGGTTGCCTCCGCCTTCCCTCCCGGAGCAGCGGGCCTGGCCCTTCTGGTGGCCTTCGTCTCGATCCCGGACGCGGCGCGGATCGTGCGCGCGGCCGCGGCGGAGGCGGCCTCCCGGCCAGCCGTGGAGGCGCTGCGGATGCAGGGGGAGAGCTGGTGGCGCCTCGCCGTGGGATACGTGGGCCGGTCCATCCTGCGCACCCTGGCAGCCGACGCCGGGATCCGGCTGACCGGGGTGCTCTACCTGGTGGCCACCGCGGCCTTCCTGGGCATCGGGGTCGCCCCGGACGCAGCCGACTGGGCCGTGATGGTGGACCGCAACCGCACCGGACTGCTCATCCAGCCCTGGGCGGTCGTCGTACCCGCCCTGCTGATCGTCGCGCTCACCATGGGCGGCAATCTTCTCGTCGACGCCGCCATGGAGAGCCGCGAACCGCCCCGGAAAGGCCGTCGCACATGAAGGAGAACCCCGTGCTCGTCACCGTCACCGGGCTGACCGTCGAGGTGGAGGGGCGGACGCTCGTGGACCGGGTGTCGCTGAGGATCCGGTCCGGCACCGTCACCGCCCTGGTCGGAACGTCCGGCAGCGGCAAGACCACGACCGGCCTCGCCCTGCTCGGCGAATTCCCCGCCGGCGCACGGGTGACGGGCGAGGTGGCCGTCCACGGCGCCCGGATCGGTTACGTCCCCCAGCATCCGGCGACCGTCCTCAACCCCGCACGCCGCACCGGAGCGCTGCTGCTCGACCTGGCACGGCAGCAGGTGCGGGACCTGCCCCGCCCGCGGCGCCGTGCCGCGGCCCGCCGCCGTGTCGAGGAAGCACTCGCCGACGCACAACTCGACGATCCGCGCATGGTGTCGAGCCGCTATCCGCACCAGCTGTCGGGTGGCCAGCAGCAGCGGGTCGTCCTGGCGCAGGCGCTGCTCCTCGGTGCCCGCGTCGTCGTCGCGGACGAACCCACCACCGGGCAGGACGCCCTGACCAGGCGTCGCGTCGTCGACCAGCTGGCCCGGGTCGCTGCCCGCGGCATCGGCGTGCTGCTGCTCAGCCACGACCTCGACGTCGTACGGGAACTGGCGGACGAGGTGGTGGTGTTGCGCGGAGGCCGAGTGGTGGAGCAGGGCCCGAGCCACCGGATCCTCGATGCCCCGGCACACCCCTGGACCAAGGAGCTCCTCGCCGAACCGAGGACCCTGCCGTACGCGGACCCCGGGCACGCCGGTGCGGAACTGCTGACGGTCAGCGGGCTCACCGCACGACACCGGACCGGCGGAGCCCGCGAGCCGGTGCTGAGCGTGGACCGGCTCATCCTCCGCAGCGGCGAGTGCCTCGCCGTCGTCGGGCGTTCGGGGAGCGGCAAGACCACTCTCGGGCGCTGCCTCGCCGGCCTCCACCGCGACCACACGGGGCACGTCCTGCTCGACGGCAAGCCGCTGCCGCGCAGCCTGCGCGACCGAAGCCGCGAGCAGTTGGCCGCCGTGCAGTACGTCTTCCAGGACGCGCGCGCGGCCTTCGACGAACACCGGCCGGTCCTGGACCAGGTGGCACGCACGGCGGTGCGCCTGCGCGGTGTCGGGCGCCGGGAGGCGACGGCCGAGGCCCGAAGGGTGCTGGCGGACCTGGGGATTGACGACAGCCTCGTCCGGAGGCTGCCGGGCCGGCTGTCCGGCGGAGAACTCCAGCGCGCCGCCCTCGCCAGAGCGCTCCTGGCCCGGCCCCGGGCGCTGGTCTGTGACGAGATCACCTCGGGGCTGGACCCGGTGACCCGGCGCTCCCTGCTGGACCTGCTGGCCGTCCTGATCCGCCGGGAGGACGGTCCGGGCGTCCTGCTCATCACTCATGATCTCGACACGGCGGCACCCGCCACCCGCGTCGCCGTGCTGGACGCCGGGGAGGTGGTCGAGCAGGGGCCCGCGGAGCAGGTCCTGACCGCTCCCCAGCACCCGTTCACGGTGTCGCTGCTCGGGGCGTCGGGGAGACGGGGAGCCGCTGTACGCCCCTGAGGCGGCATCCGGTGGAAGCGTCCGGACACACACCCGGTCCGCGGGCCGTACCGACGTCACGTCGACGCGGCGTTCGGCGAGGGCCGGCTGACGGAACCGAGCCGCCCTCGAAGGTCAGGGCCGTCGTCATTCCGGCCACGGCGATTCGAGGACGGTCCGCACGAAGTCCCCGCGTTCGAAGCCGGGAACGTAGTGCTGGAGGACATCGGCCTTCACGTTGCCGAAGGTCGTCTCCGGCTTCGGGCGGACCCCTTCGGTGAACGCGGCGAGAATGCGCCGCTTGAAGTCCGGCCGTGGATGGAGCGCGACGACCGCGGCGCGGTCGGCATCGGAGAGGTCCTCGTAACCGATCCCCAGGACGTCGTACTCCACACCGGCGGTCACCAGCGCCACCTCCGGCTCCATGAAGGCCGGGATACCCGGTGTGGTGTGCAGGGCGACGGCCGTCCACACCCGCCGCACGCTGTCCTCGGGCACCCCACGGGACTGAAGGAAGCGCCGCGCCTCGTCCGCGCTGTCCACCTCGAAGCGCCGGCCGCTGGCGCGGAAGCGTTCGCCGAGCCCGAGGTCGTGGAACATGGCGCCGACGTACAGCAGTTCCGGGTCGAAGGAGAGATCCCGCCGGCGGCCCCGCAGGGCTCCGAAGAGGAAGACCCGGCGGCAATGGTGGTAGACGAGGTCGTCGGTCAGGTCGCGTACGAGCTCCGTCGCCTCCTTCGCGAGCGCCGTATCGGGTACGTGCACTCCGGCCGCCGTGGGCGGATCGGTTGTCATGGCGTCACCGGGCTTCCTGTGCGACGGACGGGGAGGGGCGTCCCCAGGATCGGCATCCGGAGACGCGTCGCCTGGTCCGACAGGCCGTGGGTCCCCCGAGTGATGCGCACACGGGGGAGGGACGCGGGTGTCGCGACGCAGCCCGGCGTGCCTCCACCGCTCGCAGCCCGATCGCGTTGCGCCGACGGTGAACTCACGACCCGTCATTGGCATGGACCTGCCTGTCGAACTGGACTACAGTCCGTGGCGGCAACCCTGAGAGCGCTCTCAGGCGGCTCTCGGAAGCTTCCTGTTCCACCCCCACGATGCTGGAACAACAGAAGGGGCACTCCCTTGAGACATACGACGATGGTGCGGACCGGTCTCTCCGCACTGCTCATCATCGGCACCTGGGCGACCGCCGGCCTGACCCAGGCCGCCGCAGCCGACCCCCGGTCCTCCGCCGAACCCCAGGCCTCGGCCGGGATCATCACGGCCATGCAGCGCGACCTCGGGCTGACGAAGAGCCAGGCCGAGAAGCGGCTCACCGCCGAGAAGGCGGCGACCGCACTGCAGGGAAAGGCGCGGAGCGCAGCCGGGGCGTCGTTCGGCGGCTCGTGGTTCGACGCCGACAGCGGCCGGCTGACGGTCGCCGTCACGGACAGTGCCAAGGCCGGTGCCGTGCGGGCGGCCGGGGCCGATGCCCGCGTGGTCGACCACACGGCTCGGGAGCTCGACGCGACCAAGGAGCGGCTGGACGCACTCTCCGCACCCAGCGGCGTCAGCAGTTGGCACGTCGACCCGCGGGCGAACGAAGTCGTGGTGAACGTCGTCGCCTCCGAGCAGGGTGACAACGATGTCCGCGCGTTCGTCGCGAAGGCGCGCGAGGCCGGCCCCGTCACGGTGAAGCAGACCGCCGAGGCGCCGCGGACCTTCGCCGCGGGAACGGTCGGCGGCGACCCGTACTACACCGGCAACGTCCGCTGCTCCATAGGCTTCTCCGTCCACGGAGGCTTTGTCACGGCGGGCCACTGCGGTCAGGCGGGCGGAGCGGTCCGGGGCTGGGACGGCTCGGCCATCGGCTCCTTCCAGGGCTCGTCCTTCCCCGAGAACGACTACGCCTGGGTGAACGTGGGCAGCGGCTGGTGGACCGTCCCCGTGGTCCTCGGCTGGGGCACCGTCTCCGACCAACTCGTCCGCGGCTCCAACGAGGCCCCGATCGGCGCCTCGATCTGCCGGTCCGGCTCCACGACACACTGGCACTGCGGCAACGTTCTCGCCAAGAACGAGACCGTGAACTACAGCCAGGGTGCCGTCCGCCAGATGACGAAGACCAGCGTCTGCGCCGAACCGGGCGACTCCGGTGGCTCGTTCATCAGCGGCGACCAGGCGCAGGGCGTCACGTCGGGCGGCTGGGGCAACTGCAGTGGTGGCGGTGAGACCTGGCACCAGCCGATCAACGAGATCCTCAACCGCTACGGTCTGACCCTTCACACGGCCTGACGGGTGACTCCGCCGGGTCGCGGTGACCCGGCGGGCACATGACCGGTCTGCTGCGGCAGCGGGGTGGACCCCTGTCGCAGCAGACCGGGCCGGCCTGAACGGCGTCAGGCGGGCCTTGCCATGCAGTGAAGTCCCCGTCACCGGGGCGAGGACACCGTGCCGCCGTCGTGCAGTCCGGCATTCACCCGGAACGCGGCGTTCCGTGGTGCGCGCACCGCCAGCGTCGGGCTCTCGGACACACCGCGTACGGAGCCCGTGACCTCGATCCGCCGAACAGCGCGGCTGCCGGCGGCGAGTACGTACCAGGCCCCGGTGGGGGACTTCCAGTGGGTGCCCGCGACGACGTGCTGGCCGAACCGGCCGCACAGGGCCGTGTTCCGGCGGTCGGACACCACTTCGCCCTGTGCGGAGGGAGACGCGGCGGGCGGGACGAACTGCACGAGGACGCGGCCCGGCCCGCGCCAGGTGTCCGCCCGTGTGCAGACCCAGTCCGCCGTGGACCGGGCGCCGGGCAAGCGCTGCTGTGCGAACTTCCAGTTGTTGACAGCCCGAACCCCTGAATCGCTGAGGTCCTGTAGCGAACACGCTGTACGGGCCCAGTCGAGCAGGCCGTCGGTGCTCGTGGCCTCGCGCGGCTGCCTCGCCGGGGCGCCCGATCCGGGCCTGGGTGTGTGGGTGAGGTGCGCCGGTGCGAGATCGCCGAGATCCGTGACGAGGAACGCGTGCTTCTCCACGATCCTCTCCGACGACCGTAGTTGCATCGCGGGCCAGGAGTCGCATGCTCCACCCCTCTCCGGGCGGGGCACCGCCGCGGTGACTCCGTCGCCGTTCACGTCCAGCGCCCGCGCCGGCGCGTCGGGCGCGAGAAGGTCCCGCGTCGCGGACTCCGCCACCCAGGGCGCCAGCAGATACCTCACCGACGCGCCGCTGCGGCTGACGGCGAGTGCCGCCGCTGTGGTGACGTCCGCGTCGTCGACCCGCGCGAAGTCCAGGGCGGGTGCTCCTTCTCCGGACAGCGGTTCGGCGTACCGGACGACGCGCACCCCACCGTCGTGGAACAGCACCACGGTCTCGTCGCCCACCTCGCCCGCGAACAGCAGCTGAGGGGGCTGGGCGGGGGGCACGACGGCCGTGCCGGGGGTGGTGGTCACGGCGACGTCTGCCGCGGGGCCGGCCCAGGTGCCGAGAGCCCGCCCCAGAAGCCCGGCGTCGTCGGTGCGGCTTCCACGGGGTGGCCAGGCGCTGAAGTCCACGCGTGAGGTGTCCGCCCACTGACCGGTCGGTGTCCGCACCAGACCTGCGGGGTCCAGGGCTCCGCCAGGCAGCGTCCTCCGCAGGGCGGAGACCTGCGGCCGGGCCCCTCCGGCTCCACCGTCCGCCGAGAGTGCCAGCCCGCCGGCCACCGCGAGGAGCACCAGACAGGCCGCACCGGCACGTCCGCGGTGCCGGCGGCGCAGTAGGTCACTGGGGCGTGTCTGCACCGTGCAGGGGTCGAACTCGCCCGACCGCAGCATGCGCCGGACCCTCTCGTGGTCGCTTCCGGCGACGAGCGCGGCGGCCCGCACGGCGTCGGCCGGGTCGCCCACGCCCGCCTCGGCGAGCAGCAGCCGGGTGCCCTCGGCGGGCAGCGACTCCAGCAGCCGCAGACCCAGCGCCGCACGGACGGGGGCCGGAACGTCCGCCAGGGCGCGGTCCAGGGTGAACTCGTCCATCCCGCCGGCCCGAGGAAACAGCCTGAGCCCCCGCACCACCGGGACCGAGGGGCGCAACGCCGCCGGTGCGGGCACCCGCTCCGGCCACCAGCGCGGCCTCCGCCCGTACGCCAGCGCGGACCGCACGACCCGCAGGCGGACCCCGGCGTACGCGGGTGCGTGCGTGGCGCCGGCCGCGGGACCGCCGGACCGGGGAGCGGGGATGTCCTCGGCAGGTCCAGGTGCGGAGCGCGTCCTGCCGTACAGGGAACGCTGCACCACGGCGTGTGCGGCGAGCACCCTGCGGTGACGGCCGAGGCCCGGTGGCAGCGTGAGGTAGGCCAGGCGTACCAGACGCGGGTAGTGCTCGACGAGCGCCGCCTCGGCCTCCTTCACCCCGAGGTGTGTGCCGGGACCGATGCGGCGAAGCGGCGAGGGATGGAGCGGCATGGGGATGAGTGCCTTCCGAGCCGTGGGCAGAGAACCGTCACCCCGGCAAACGAGCCAATCGTGTGACGGTCACATCGGCCCCTTACCCGAGGCGCAGCGTCCTCCGCCTGCAGGCCCCGGAGGATTCGGGCCCGTCGGAACGGCGGTACCCACCGCGCCGGGCGTTCCCACTCCACTCCGAGTTGCGACGACGGCCGCCCGCCCCGGGAACGCGCTCACGTCTGTCCCACGGCACGCTCAGAGAGGCCCCTCGGTACCCTCGTCGCCCGAGCTCAGCTCCTCGGCACGCAGTGCCAGGTCCTGAAGCACATCGGCGGACGTCACGTCCTCCTGACCGGAGTCGTGGATCTGCGCGAGCGCGATGAAGGCCAGGGTGAACGCGCCGACCAGCTGTTCGACGGCGCCGCCGACCTCGCGCCCCACCAGGGCGGCCATCTCCTCGACGGTGGCGTCGGCCGGGATGGCGATGTGCGGCATCGTCTCGTTGAGAAGGGTCGTCACCATGTTCCCCCCGGCGTCCAGGTCGCCGCCGCCCGCGTCCTCCTCGGCATGGCGCTGCATCTCGCCCGCCTCCGTGAGGATGCCGATCACTCGCTTGAGGACTTCACTCTGCTCCATACGGCGAGCATAAGCGCCGGGGCTCCCACGCCATGATCGTCCTCCTGCCTCGTCCACCGGGCCGTCGGAGGGCCCGCACCGGTCACCTGACGGCTCCTGCGGTGAGCCCGGCGACGAGGTGGCACCGCGGCGGCGGGATTCCCGCGAGACGGCCGTGCCGACGACGACCGAGGCGGCCATGACCTGGTTCCAGCAGACGGTCGCCGCGATCAGCGAGCGGGACGATATGAACCGGGGTGTTCCGGGAAATAGAACCCTTCCTCGCTTAATTCAAGACATAATTTAAAATGTGAAGAAACTGGATCGCCGAGTGTCGGGGCCGGGGTATGTTGCCGGGGCGAAGGGGGCAACATGGCTGAGCGCAGCAGACGGACCGTGCGTGACCTGCGAAGGGGCAATCGGGCGCGGATCCTGCAACGGTTGTACTTCCAGGCTCCGCTGAGCCGTCAGGAGCTGGGTCCCGCGACCGGGCTGAGTTCCGGGTCCATCAGCAACGTGGTCACCGAGCTGGCCTCGGAAGGGCTCCTGGAGGAGGCCGGCATCGTCGACTCCGACGGCGGGCGTCCCCGCACCCTGCTGCGGATCGCCCCCGGCGGTGGGCTCTTCGTGGGCGTCGACATCGGCGAAACCCGGGTGCGCGTCGAACTCTTCGACCTCGCCCTGACCGAACTCGCCCGCACCGACCGCCTCCTCGCGCAGCACGGTTACGACGTCGAGCGGATCGTCGGCCACGTCCGCTCGGGCCTGGCCGACGTCCTGCGTGACGCGGGGGCGGACCCCCGCATGCTGCTCGGCATCGGTATCGGGGTGCCCGGCATCATCGAACGCGAGGCCCCGGTGGCCGCGGGCGGTCCGGGCACGGTCGTGCACGGACCGACCATCGGATGGAGCGCCGTCCCCTTCGAACGGCTGCTCCGCGATGTCGTGGACGTGCCGCCCGAGGTGCCGTTCTTCATCGACAACGGCGCGAAGACGCTGGGGCAGGCCGAGATGTGGTTCGGCGGAGGCCGGGGTGCCGGAGCGGCCGCCGTGGCGCTGATCGGCTCGGGAGTGGGCGCGAGCGTGAACCGGGGAGACGTCCTCGACGAGGACGTCTCGAACGCGGCCCTGGAGTGGGGCCACACCACGGTGCGGCTACGAGGCCGCCGCTGCCGTTGCGGTTCCATGGGCTGCCTGGAGGCGTACGCGGGCGCCGAGGCCATGCGGGAACGCTGGCAGGAGGCGGGGGGTCCGCTGTCCCCGGAGACCGACGACGAGACCGCCCTCGCCGCGCTGCTCGCCGCCGCCTACCCGCCACGGGGTGGCGCCGCCCCGGACCCGGTGGCGGTCTCGATCCTGGACGAGACGGCCGAATGCCTGGGCGCGGCCCTGGCCGACCTGGTGAACCTCTTCCTGCCCGAACGCATCCTGCTCGGTGGCTGGGCCGGCCTGCTCATCGGCCCGCACCTGCTTCCCGAGATCCGCCGGTACACCCAGGCGTACGCGCTGCAACACGCGATCGCCCGCACCACGATCGACCTGGGACACCTGGGCCCGGACGCGGTCACCGTCGGCGCCGCGACCCTGCCCCTCTCCGACTTCCTGGCACGCGGCGGCACCCGCCCAGCGCTGCCGCCGCCCCTGCCGGGCGCGGCCCCGGACCGGGCGGCAGCCGCCCGCGGGCGGGCCGCGGGGGGCCGAGCGGCCGGGGCGTCCTACGCCGAGTACTGATCCGCACCGGTCCGGCCGGGCGGACGTACAGCACGGCGGGCAGTCCGGTTTCCGTGATCAGGCCCGGCAGCGGGTCCTCTGCGTGGGCCGACACGTCAGCGCCCCGTCGGCGCTGCCCTGTCGCAGATGCGCCACCACCTCGTCGCGGGCCCGCGAGGTCTCCGCGAACACCAGCACCGGGTGCATCCGCCGGGGACGCAGATGTTCGACGACCCCTGTCACCACCCGGCCGGAGAACGGGTCGGCGAAGACCTGAGCGGTGAAGGACCCCGCATGGGCGGGTCCTTCACCGTCCGGCTCCACCCCGGCGCCCGGCACCACCAGCGCGACGGCAGGAGGGGAGCAGCCGGGATGGAGGCTCTCCCGGAGCGCCCGACGAGGTCCGGCCTGGGCTCGCGGGGCTCGCCCCCCGGGGGTGGTGCGCCGGGTGCACGGGTGGCGCGTGCTGACTGTTCACTTGTCATCACCCTTTGTGTGCACATAAGTTGGCCGCTTGCGACGTGTCCTACAGCAGTGGGGGAGCCCGATCATGGCCGCGACCGGACGGCACCGCAGATACCAGCCCAGCCGTATCAACCGTGCTTCGCTCACGGTGACGGTGGGAGGCGCCGGCATCGCGCTCCCGCTTCTCACGGCTGCCTCGGCAGGTGCTGCCACGACCGATGTGTGGGAGAAGGTCGCCGCCTGCGAGTCGACCGGCAACTGGCACATCAACACGGGCAACGGCCACTACGGGGGACTGCAGTTCACCCGGTCGACCTGGGCGGCCTACGGAGGTACGGCGTTCGCCGCGCGGGCCGACCTCGCGACCAAGGACCAGCAGACGGCCGTCGCCGAGAAGGTGCTCGACGGGCAGGGGCCGGGAGCCTGGCCGACGTGTTCCGTGCGAGCGGGCCTGAAGCAGGGCGGGAGCACGCCCGACCTCGCCCCGCAGTCGAAGCGCCAGGTGGCCGCCGACGCCCGTCAGGACGAAGCGGCGGAGTCCGGGGCTTCGGAGAGGACCTCCCGTACCGCCGGGGCGGCCAGGACATCACCCACCGCCGTGCCCGGCCTGCGTGACTCGTACACCGTCGCGCGCGGCGACTCCCTCTCCGGTATCGCGTCCGCCGAACAGGTCGAGGGCGGCTGGCAGCGGTTGTACTCGGCCAACCGCACCGTGGTCGGTGCCGACCCCGACCTCATACTCCCGGGACAGCGGCTGACCCTCGACGTGGCTGCCGCGCCCCGCACGGCCCCCGGGCAGAAGGCCGAGCCCGAGCGCGCCACCCCGAAGGCCCGGGAGAAGGCCGAGTCACGGACCGCCGCACCCGAGCCCAAGGCCACGGAGAGGGCGACTCCCGCGCCCGCCGCACCCAAGGCCACGGAGAAGCCCGCGACCGCCGCTCGTGAGCAGGCGGCGAAGCCCGCCGCCAAGCCCGAGAAGAAGGCGTCCAAGCCGCGTACCGGTTTCACCGCCCCCGTGTCGGCCCGCACCGGGACTCCGTACCACCAGGCCGGTTCATGGTCCAGCGGCTACCACACGGGTGTCGACTTCCCGGTCCCCACCGGCACCTCGGTGAAGGCTGTTGCGTCCGGGAAGGTCGTCTCCGCCGGCTGGGCGGGCGCCTACGGCTACGAGATCGTCATCCGCCACGGCGACGGCAGGTACAGCCAGTACGCACACCTCTCCTCGCTCCACGTGCGCGAGGGGCAGCAGGTCGGCAGCGGTCAGCGCATCGCACGCTCGGGTTCCACCGGAAACAGCACCGGCCCGCATCTCCACTTCGAGATCCGCACCGGCCCCGGATACGGATCCGACATCGACCCCCTGGCCTACCTCAGGTCCGGCGGCGCCAGCGTCTGAAGGCTTCCCGCCGGGCCCTCTAAGTCACCCCGGCGGGCCGAGCCGGCAGCGGGCCGTCCGGCGCGGAACTCCACGCGCCCGCCACCGTGGTCCAACGGCAGGGTCAACGGGAGGGAGAGCGCCGTGGGCGCCGGAAAAGGGTCCGGAAGGACCGCCGCCCCCTGAGGCACGGCGGGCTTGGCCGGTTCGGGCAGCACGACCGTGTGAGGCGCCCCCGCACCCTCGGCCGGGACGTCGGCGTGCCCCTCCGGCGTACCCTTCCCGGCCCCCGCTCCCTCCGGCGTCCGCCGGCTGCTCCGCGCCCCTTCCCGCGTCCGCCGTCCGGCTGCCGGCCACTCCTGGCCGTTCCGCTCCGCACCCACCCGCTCCGTGGTCAGCAGCACCAGACCGGCCGCCGCCAGCGCGCCGCAGCCGAGTGCGAGCAGGGTGCCCGTCATGCCGTAGCGGAACTGCTCCCCGAACATGGTGATGCCCACGGCTGCGGCCACGACGGGGTTGACCACGGTGACCGTCGCCAGCGGCGCCGTCAGCCCCGCGCCCCGGTACGCCGCCTGGGAGAGCAACAGCCCCGACGCCGCGAGCCCGGCGATGACCAGAAGGGTCGGCAGGCCTGAGGTCACCGAGCCGGATGTCCACTCCACGGCCACCGTCTTCGTGAACACCGACGCGATGCCGAAGGCGACGCCGGCGCCGGTGGCCAGCACCACGCTGCGCAGCATCGGCCGGTGCAGTCCCCGGGCGAGGACCATCAGCAGCGCCACGGCGCCGAAGGTCCCGGCCGCGAGCACCAACTGCTCCGGTCCGGCCAGCGTGTGCGATCCCGCGCTACCGGTGAGGGCCAGCAACCCGGCCAGGCCGACCGTGGCCATCAGGGCGCCACGCCACGCGGTCCGCCCCGCCCTGCGGCGGACGAAGAGCGCCGCCATCGGAAGCGCGAAGACGATCGTCAGGGCTCCGAGGGGCTGTACGAGGCTGAGCGGTCCGTAGGCGAGCGCCACGACGTGAAGCACGGCTCCCACACCGTTGAGCGCCACGGCGACCCACCAGGCGCCGTTGCGCAGCGGTGCGTACGGGCGGCTGTCACCGGCCGCGGCCACGCGCTCCTGCACGATCGCGCCGGCCGCGTACGCGACCGCGGAGACCAGGGACAGCAGCACGGAAAACGCGAGGGAACTCATGTACACCACGATGTCCCGTCGGAACCGCCGCTTCGTCGTCCTTGAGGCGGCGATTCGGCGTACTGCTCCAGTAGTACGTCCAGCACTCCTGGGTCCTCCTCTCGACGGTAGTCCTCCTGGCCCGAAGGCTCAGAAGTTCGTCGCGGAGGTCACCCGGTGCTGTTCTCCCGCTGCGCGGGGTTTCCGAAATCCCCGTCGAACCGGGACTGTGCCCGGGGCGTGGCGCCGGGAAGTCGTTCAGGTGCTGAGCGTGAACTCGGCGCGGATGCGCTTCCCGACGGGCACCCGCTCGGCCGTGACCCGGTCGCAGAGGGCGACCACGATCTCCATGCCGTGACCGCCGAGGCGCGCCGGGTCCGGTGAGTACAGCACCGGGAGCGCCGTGCTGCTGTCGTACACCGTGACGCTGATGCGCCGCGCGTCGCCCTCCAACTCCAGGAGGTACGGACCGTGGCTGTAGCGGTCGGCGTTGGTGACGAGTTCGCTGACCGCCAGCATCAGGTCGCTGCGGGTGTGCTCCCCGAGGACCGCGAGCCACTCCGCCACCAGCCGCGCGAGGAATCGGTCGGCGAGCGCCCGGGCCTGCGCGATGCATCCCGGCTCGCCGTCGAAGACCTCAGCGGTGAGCAGAACCTCCGTGGACGGGGGCCCCTGTAGGGGGCCGTCCGACCGTGAGGTGGCCTGTTCGTTCATGTGCTCCAGCCAAAGCGCCGCAGGGGAGGTCTCAGACCTTTTCTCGCCGTTCGTCTACCCGCGTCGAGAGATCCCACTCCGGGGGATCCCTCCAGATCTTACGCACGCGGAGGCAACCGGACCACGCTGACGAAGAAGTCGTCGATCTGGCGCACCGCCCCGATGAACTGCTCCAGGTCGACCGGCTTGGTGACGTAGGCGTTGGCGTGGAGCTTGTAGCTCCGGAGGATGTCCTCCTCGGCCGACGAGGTGGTGAGCACCACCACCGGGATTAGCGCCATGTCGGGGTCGGTCTTGATCCGCTCGAGCACCTGCCGGCCGTCGTACTTCGGCAGATTCAGGTCGAGGAGTACCAGGTCGGGGCGCGGCGCATCGGCGTACTCGCCCTGGCGGTACAGGAAGTCCAGCGCCTCCTGGCCGTCGCGCACCACATGGAGGGTGTTGCGGATCTTGTTGTCCTCGAACGCCTCACGGGTCATCAGTTCGTCGCCGGGGTCGTCCTCGACGAGCAGGACCTCGATGGGCTTGACGTCGTCGTTCACTGGGTGTCTCCCGACCGGGGGGTGAGTGGGGCGGGGGCGAGCAGCTCCGCCGTGGTGTGCGTGGGTGCCTCAGGAAGTACGGGCAGGGTGAAGTGGATCAGTGTGCCCTCGGCCGGTTCCGGGTCCAGCCAGATCCGGCCACCGTGGAACTCGATGATCTTGCGGCAGAGGGAGAGCCCGATGCCGGTTCCCTCGTACTCGTCGCGGGCGTGCAGACGCTGGAAGATGACGAACACCTTGTCGGCGAACTCCGGCGCGATCCCGATGCCGTTGTCGGCGACCGTCAGATGCCAGACGTCGTCCTCCCGGACACACCCGACGGTGATCCGGCACGGCACGTCGGCGCGGCGGAACTTGACGGCGTTCCCGATGAGGTTCTGCCACACCATGGTGAGCGACGTCGAGTCGCCGAGGAGCTCCGGCAGCGGTTCCTCGCGGGCGATGACGGCCCCGGCGTCCTCGACGGCCAGGGTGAGGTTGGAGAGGGCCCTGTCCAGTGCCGCGTCGAGGTCGACCGGCTTCCAGCTCTGCTGCACCCGCCCCACCCGGGAGAAGGTGAGCAGATCGTTGATCAGTACCTGCATCCGCTTGGCGCCGTCGACCGCGAAGTCGATGTACTGAAGGCCGCGGTCGTCCAGCACCGAGCCGTACCGCTTCTCCAGCAGTTGGCAGAAGGAAGCGACCTTCCGCAGCGGTTCCTGGAGGTCGTGCGAAGCCACGTAGGCGAACTGCTCGAGTTCGGAGTTGGACCGTCGCAGCTCCGCGGTCTGCTCGGCCAGCAGCGTCTCCCGCTCCTGGGACTCGGCCAGCTCCTCCACCAGGCGCCGGCGCATGTCCTCGGCCGCCGCCGCCACCGCTCTGACGTCCGAGGGACCGCGGACCTCGATCTTTCCCGTGAAGGCACCCGACCGCACCTTGTCCGACGCCGCTCTCAGAGCGTCCAGCGGCCGGCCCACCATGCGGTGCAGCAGCAGGCTGAGGGACACGACCGTCAGTACGAAGCCCGCCACCAGAGCGATGAGCACCCGGTCCCGAGTGGTACGCGCGTCATCGAGCTGGGTGCGGGCGTCGTCCCGGGCGTCGTCCAGATGACGCTGCTCGACGGTGTAGAGAGCGCGCAGCGTGTCGAACTCCGACTTGCTCCGCAGGATCGGAGCGGACGACGCACCGGTCGGTCCGCTCGCCCGCACCGCGGCGATCAGCGGCTCCGCCTGCAGGGTCCGCCACTCCCGCGCGGCCTTCTCGATCCGGTCCAGGTCGTCGACGTACGGCTGCTCGTTCCCGATCAGCTCACGCACCCGGGCCAGCCGGTCCCGCTCGGCCCGCATGCCCGACTCGTAGGGTTCGAGGAACGAGGTGTCACCGGTGAGCGCGAAACCGCGTACGCCGGTCTCCTGGTCCAGGAGCGAGTTCTGCAACTGGAACGAGGCGGAGCGGGCGGGCTGGATCCGGTCCACCAGGTCCGTTGTCCGGTCGGAGATGCGGGACAGTACGAGCCCGCCCACGACGAGGCACCCGCAGACCACCAGGACGAAGCCGCCCAGGATCAGATGGACCCAGTTCTGCACCGAAAGCCGGGCTATCCGTCCGGGCCGCTCGGAGGTCGTACGCGTGGTGCTCATGAGTCGGCCTTCCAGCCCAGATGGAGAACGGCGACGTCGTCGGCCAGACCGCCGTAAGGAGAAGCGCTCTCGGTGGCCTCGGCGATCAGCGCGTCGACGAACGCGCGCGGTTCCAGGGCGCCGTGCCTGCCGGCCATGGCCAGCAGGCCGTCCTCGCCGAGCCGCGACTTGGGCCCCGTACGCCCCTCGAACAGACCGTCGGTGAACAGGATGAGCTCACTGCCCGGCAGGAGTTCCAGCTCAGTGATCGACCAGCGGCCGGCACCGGGCAGGAGACCGAGGGCCATGCCCGCGTCCGGCTCGACCCAGCCGACGTCCGTGCCGCGCCGCAGCAGCAGTCCGGGGTGCCCGGCCCGTGCGATGAACACCCTGTCCCTGCCGGGCGGGAAGACGAGCGTGGTCAGCGTGGCGAACACATGGGGATCGGACCGCTCGGCGACGAGTATCCCCTCCAGGAGACCGATCTTCTCGCGCTGCGTGACTCCGGTCAGCACGGCCGTGCGCCAGGCGACCCGCAGACAGACGCCGAGGGCGGCCTCCGCCGCACCGTGTCCGGACACGTCGCCGATCACCGCGTGCACCGCACCGTCGGCGGTCTGCACCACATCGTAGAAGTCGCCGCTCAGCAGACCGTGGGCACGTCCGGCCTCGTAGCGTGCGGCCACCTGGAAGCCGTCGTCCAGCAGCAGCGGGATCGGCAGCAGGGCGCGCTCCAGGCGGGCGTTCTCCTGGGCGATCAGCCGACTGGTCCGCATCGCGGCGGCAGACCGCTCGGCGTGCTTGCGCTGCAGGGCGTAGCGGACCGCGCGGCCCAGCACCTCGGGATCGATCCGGCCCTTGACGAGGTAGTCCTGGGCGCCCTGCGCCACGGCGGACAGCCCGGTCTCCGACTCGTCCAGCCCCGTCAGCACGATGACCGCCGCGTCGGGAGCGGACTCGACCAGCTGACGGACGGCGTCGAGGCCGTTCACATCGGGCAGATGCAGGTCCAGCAGGACACAGACGGGCGTGTGGCAGCCCAGGAGGAACCGCCGCGCCTCGGCGAGCGTCTTGCACCACGTGAGCGGGGCGTCCAGTTCGCTGTCGGTGAGCATCTCCTCGACCAGCAGGGCGTCCCCGGAGTCGTCCTCGACCAAGAGCAGGACCGCGTCCACGTCCCAGACGGACGTGTCGGTCGGTGCCTTCTGCTGCTCCGGAATCCCGTTGAGTTCCTGCACACGCGCAGAGGTGTCCAACGGCGACTCGGCCACACTCCACCCCTTCCGACGGACGGCTCACCCATGGCCGTATCGGCAGGAATCATATGTGACGGAGGCCCGGCACCAGGCCGGGCCTCCGGTGATCCGTGTGTGCGCCGCTGATCAGGCCTCGACGCTCATGCCCGCGCGCAGACGCTGGACGATCCTGCCCAGCAGACGCGACACGTGCATCTGGGAGACGCCGAGCTCCGCGCCGATCTGCGCCTGCGTCATCTCCTGCCCGAAGCGCATGTTGACGATCTTCCGCTCCCGCTCGTCCAGCTGCCGCAGCAGCGGGGCCAGGGCGTGCAGATTCTCGACGCTTTCCATCCCCGGGTCGTCCTCGCCCAGGAGGTCGGCGTAGGCGCGCTGGTCGCTGCCCGATTCGCTGTCGGCGTTCGGGGTGTCCAGCGAGCCGGCGGAGTAGCCGTTGGCGGCGACCAGGCCCTCGATGATCTCCTCCTCGGGGAGATCGAGGTGCGCCGCGAGCTCGGCGACCGTCGGATCGCGGTCGAGCTTCGCCGACAGCTGCTCCTTGGCCTTGGCCAGCTCGACCCGCAGCTCCTGCAGCCGTCGCGGCACGTGCACGGACCAGGTCGTGTCGCGGAAGAAGCGCTTGATCTCACCGACGATGTAGGGCACCGCGAAGGTGGCGAACTCGACCTCGCGCGAGAGGTCGAACCTGTCGATCGCCTTGATGAGGCCGATCGTCCCCACCTGGATGATGTCCTCGGTGTCGTCACCGCCCCGGTTGCGGAACCGCGAGGCGGCGAAGCGAACCAGGGAGAGGTTCATCTCGATGAGGGTGTTCCGCGCGTACTGGTGCTCGTGCGTGCCCTCCTCGAGGACCTGGAGCCGGTCGAAGAAGAGCTTCGACATGGCCCGGGCATCCTGAGGGGCCACCTTGCCGGCGTCCTCGATCCAAGGAAGCCCAGCCGTGTCGGAAACCGCTTCCGCCTCGCCGCACCGCGTGGCCGCCGTGCCGATCGCTTCGGTGGTTCGCGCTGACATGGCCGTCATGGTGTCGCCCTCCCTGGTGTCCGCTGCAGTGACGAGCGCATTCCCGGGAATCCGGAAGTAATGCCACCGGATGCCGAACTTTTTCGCGGAGATTCCAGGAAGGGCCGGATGAGCACCGTCGGACGTGACGCTCGGTGAGTGCCGGGGGTGTTTCCGTGATCGGTCACCGTCTCCGGCGTCGCTGCCGGCCGCACGACCGCGGGCGCGTAGCGGCTTCCCCCGGTGGGACGGGAGCCGGAAGTGGCAGCCGAACGGAGCAGCGCACGACTCGTGGCAGACTTGACCGGGGCATTCCGCCCGTGCGCGCCTGCCCTCGCCGGCTCCCGGCCGGATCACTCCCCACTTCGAAGCCCGACAGCGGCATGAGTGACGAGTGACAGAGGAACGGCAATGACGGTGACAGAGGACAGCCGAGAGTTCGCTCCCGGTATCGACGAGTTCGGTCCCGGTATCGACCCGGAGCGGCTCGCCGTCTGCCTGAGCGTGCTCGACGAGCTCGACACCATCGAGGTCGACCACCCTGACGCCGTCGCCGTGCGGCGCGCGACCGCCGGTATCTACCGCACCGTGAAGCAGCGTCGCCGCCAGGAGCGGCGCGCGGCCAAGACCGCGCACGACAAGGCCGTCACCGAGGCCACGGCGACCGGTTCCGCCGAGCGCATCGACGACGAGACGCAGGGCGTCCTCCCCTCCTCCTCGGCAACCGCCGAGATCGCGGGGATACTGCAGCGCCCGAGGTCCTGCTACATCTGCAAGACCAGGTATGTGGAGGTGGACGCCTTCTACCACCAGCTCTGCCGGCAGTGCGCCGAGGAGAACCGCAGCCGGCGCGACGCGCGCACCGATCTCACGGGACGCAGGGCCCTGCTCACCGGCGGCCGCGCCAAGATCGGCATGTACATCGCGTTGCGGCTGCTGCGCGACGGTGCGCACACCACCATCACCACACGCTTCCCCAACGACGCCATCCGCCGTTTCAAGGCGATGCCGGACAGTGACGACTGGATCCACCGCCTGAAGATCGTGGGCATCGACCTGCGGGACCCCGCCCAGGTCGTCGCCCTCGCCGACTCGGTCGCCGCCGAGGGCCCGCTGGACATCCTGATCAACAACGCCGCGCAGACCGTCCGCCGCTCTCCGGAGGCCTACGGCGAGCTTCTCTCCGCGGAATCGGCGCCGCTGCCCGCGGGCGAGCTGCCCACCGCCCAGGTGATCGGCACGTTCGGCAGCGGCTCCGTCGACCGTGTCGCGGCCCTGCCGGCCGCCCGCAAGGAGGGCGAAGGCCTCAGCGCGCAGGACGTCACGGATCTCGCGCTGGTGACGGGCTCCGCCTCGCCTGCCCGCATCGCCGCGGGTACCGCCATCGACGCCGGCGGCCTGGTCCCCGACCTCCACGACACGAACAGCTGGATCCAGACCGTCGAGGAGGTCGAGCCGATCGAGCTCCTCGAGGTCCAGCTCTGCAACTCGACGGCGCCCTTCATCCTGATCAGCCGCCTGCGCCCGGCGATGGCCAGGGCCGCGGCGGACCGCGCCTACGTCGTGAACGTCTCCGCGATGGAGGGGGTGTTCGGCCGCGGCTACAAGGGCGCGGGACACCCGCACACCAACATGGCCAAGGCGGCGCTGAACATGCTGACCCGCACCAGCGCCCAGGAGATGTTCGAGAAGGACCGCATCCTCATGACGGCCGTCGACACCGGCTGGATCACGGACGAGCGGCCGCACCCCGACAAGATCCGCCTCGCCGAGGAGGGTTTTCACGCCCCGCTCGACCTCGTGGACGGGGCTGCCCGGGTCTACGACCCGATCGTGCGCGGTGAACAGGGTGAGGAGCTGTACGGCTGCTTCCTGAAGGACTACGCCCCCGCGGGCTGGTGAAGCCCCGACCGGCTCCATCCGGTCATCACCTCCCTCACTTCCGCCTCCTGCGATGACAGGTGGCGCGGCGGCGGACCCCGTGGGTACGGGGTCCGCCGCCGTTCTGTTGGCTGAAAGTGACCCGGGCCACACGTTCTGTCGAGCGGGACGGCGCTCATTTGGTTAGTCTGAGGGGAACGGACGCCACCAAGGGATCCACGAAGCTTCCTCGGCCGTCCTGGGACAGGTCTGTAAGCAGTCCGCCGTCCCCCCCCGTACCCGGCGCCACCGCGACCGAACTGTTTCTGCCCCTGCCCCGCAGAGGGTGGTCGACACGGTTCTCACAGCCGTGGCGTCGCCACCGCCCGGGGAACGCGACACGAAGGAGTCCGCGGTGACACCTGAGATGACGAAGACCGAGACGCGCCCGACCGAGCTCACCGGAGAGCGGGCCCGCCGGCCCGAGAAGCTCCGGAACATCGAGGTCTGGGCCAGGTCGGCACCGATCAGACTGGCCGGCTACGAGGATGATCTGGCCGAGCCGCACATCCTGCCCGGAATCGACTGATCGTCCCGCCTCGGTCAGCGGTACCCCTTGCCCCTGCCTCCGTCTCCGGACGGGGGCAGGGGCCTTTCCCGGCCACCCGCACGACCCGCGTACGCCGTCGTCCCGGCCGGGGAGGAGAAGCGCACCAGGGCTTCACCGGCTGTCGTCCCCCTCTTACGGGACGCCTCCACGCGGCCGCGGCGGAACGGGTCCGGCCACCGGCCTCATGAAGTCCCGTACGTAGGTCCGGTCCCACCAGCGCCCGGTGTTCCGCAACTCCCGGCTGTCGGTGAACCGGTAGTGGAAGACCCGGGCCCGGATGTGGGCGGGCGGTCCGCCGGGGAACGGATTGTGGCCCAGCAGCCGCAGGGTGTCCCGGTCACCCCGCAGCAGCCGCTCGACGAACGGACCGAACCAGGTGCGGGCGTACGCGGGGGAGAGCGCGGCGAACCACATCATCCAGTCCAGCCGCAGATGGTACGGCGCGAACTGGCGCGGCAGCCTGCGCGGATCACCGGGCTTACCCCGGAAGCCGTACTCGAGCCACCGCGTCCCCTCGTGGATCACCGCCTCCTCGGTGCCCTCGACGACCACCTCGAGCCGCATCCTGCTGATGCTCCCGAAGGCCCCGTAGGTGTTGACCAGGTGCAGCGGGTCGTAGGACCGGTTCATCGCCTGGCGGCGCGAGAGGAGGTTGCGGGCCGGGCGGTAGCTGAGTGCCAGGACGAGGGCGGCGACGGCCATGACCAGCACCTCGTACCAGAGGGGTGACCCAGGCTGGGCGGGGGGTGGTCCTGCCACCGGTGACCAGTCGACCGCGGCCAGGGCGAGGACGACGGTGAGCCAGTTCAGCCAGGCGAAGTTTCCCGAGAGGATCAGCCACAGCTGGGTGACCACCATGAGCCCGGCCGCGACACTCGCGACCGGTTGCGGGGTGAACAGCAGGAACGGCACCACGAGCTGGGTGACGTGGTTGGCGGCGACCTCCACCCGGTGCACCGGCTTGGGGAGCCGGTGGAAGAACCAGCTCAGCGGCCCCGGCATCGGCTGGGTCTCGTGGTGGAACTCCAGACAGGTCAGCCGGCGCCAGCACTCGTCGCCCCGCACCTTGATGAGCCCCGCGCCGAACTCCACCCGGAAGAGCAGCCAGCGCAGCAGCCAGAGCACCAGCACGGGCGCCGCGGTGTCGCCGTTGCCGAGGAATACCGCGAGGAAACCCGTCTCCAGCAGGAGCGACTCCCAGCCGAAGCCGTACCAGACCTGGCCGACCTGGACGATCGACAGGTACAGCGCCCAGGGCAGCGCCCACAGAGCCATCGCCGCGCCGAGCGGGACGTAGGCGTCGAGGCCGGCCAGAAGGGCCAGTGACACCGCCACGCCCGCCCAGGCGACCAGTGCGAAGAAGCGGTCCGAGTAGTGGAGGCGGAACAGGCCGGGCGCGGCCCGCCACGAGGTGCGCCGCAGGAGGTCGGGTACGGGGAGCATGCCGCGGGAGCCGATCAGCGCCCGGAACTGCAGCGCCGCGGCGAGGAACGCGATCAGATAGACGGCGGCCAGCGAGCGCTGGAAGATCAGCCTGCTCAGCCAGTAGCCGTCTGCGGTGAACCACTCCATCGCCTCCAGTATCCGGCGGACTCCGCCCGTCAGGCGGCCGACACCGTCCGGCGCAGCACCTTTCCGAGTCGGCGTGCGTACCAGTGCTGGGCGAGCGGCACGAGAGGACCCGCGAGCCGTGCGTACCAGGAGGCGGGCCGTGAGAACGCCATCACGGTGAACCACACCGTCCCGTCCTCCGCCAGCTCCACCACGAAGCTCTCCTCGCCGCACTCCGGATGCCCTGCCCGGGTGCCGTACGCGAAGCCGGTGCGGTCCTTCTCGTAGGCCGTCCAGACCACCGCACAGGGGGCGGTGATGCGGAGCGGGCCGATGCCCGCCGATACGTCGACGGTGACTCCCGCGGCCGCCCGTACGGCGGAGGCCCGTACCCCGGCGCCCGCGGCACGGTGCATGCGCCACTCGGTGACGGCGGCGCCGGCGGCCTCGAAGTCCGCCCGGCCCCTGCCGACCGCGGCACGGTGGTGCAGATGGTTGTAGCCGTCCGGGAGCGGTCCGAGCAGGGTGGCTCCGGCCTCGGGGTACGTCAGGCTGCTCATGCGGTCCTGCCTTCCGACGGGGTGAGTTCCTGGAGCCGGCGCCGCGCGAGCAGCGCGCAGAGGGCGAAGCCCAGCGCGTTGCCGAGCCCGTGCGTGGCCGCCATCCAGGTCAGGGTGGGGTGCGGCAGTCCGGTGGCCTCGCCGAGTGCCCAGCTCAGCGCGAGCACCATCGTCACGGCGAGCACGCCGGCCGAGACGGCGAGGAGTGCGCCGGTGACAGGGTCCCGCCCGTCGGTGCGGGCGGTGCGCCAGGTCAGGAGTGCGACCGTCCACATTCCGGCGGTGAGCACGAGGGCTCCGGCCAGTTCGGTCCGGTCCCCGGTGAAGTAGCCGACGAGGACGAGCAGTGTGCCGAGCGGCACGCTGAGGGCGGCGAACCGGCCGGCCGTCCCGTCCTGCGCCCTGCAGACGAGACCGGCGACGAGTGCGGCGGCGAAACCGGCGAAGTGGAAGTGGGGCACGGTCAGCGCCAGGATGCCGAGCCCGAACCCGAACAGCTCGTGGCCGGAGCGCTCGGCGACGAGGGCGAGCGCGGCGACCGAGGGGGCGACCAGCGCGGTGAGCAGCGCGGCCTCCGCCGGGCGCGCGCTGCGGGTACGGGCGAGGCGTCGCGGCGCGTGCGTGGCGAGGAGCAGCGTCCCCAGGGCGTAGCAGAGCGCGAGAGCGGCGGCGACTCCACCGCGCGGCAGCCACAGGGACAGTGCGCCGGGCGCGGCGAAGAGCGGCCACATACGCCGTATCCGGTCGAGTGAGGGATCGCCGACGAGCCCCAGGCCCAACGGGACGATCACCACCATGCCCAGCATCACGATCAGCCCGACCAGTACGGACATCGTGCCCACCCCCTTCACGTGCACGGCACACAGGCGAATTGAACATGTTCAATTCGCTTTGCCGCTGAGCATAGAGGGCGCGGTGAACGTGTTCAAGGCGCCGGTACGGTCGAGGAATCGGACAAATAATGGCAGAGTGGCGCACATGGATGATCGGGGAGCGGGTGCCCTGTCGCTCCCGGACGACTGGCCCGCCCACCCGGACCTCAGCCTCGCCCTGAACCGAATGGGCAGTTTCGACTGGGATCTGGACAGCGGCCTCATGCACATGGACGAGCCCGCACTCGACGTGTTCGACCTTCGCCCGGACGAGTACGACGGTCATCCTGCCGGGCTCGCGCAGCGAGTCCCCGCCGACGAGGCGATCCGGCTCGACGGCATGGTCTCCCAGGCGCTCAAGAGCGGCCGCAACAACTACGGCGCGTACTTCCGACGGACGCAGCGCGACGGTTCCCTGTGCTGGACCCATACCCAGGGGTTCATCCGCCGGGACGGCACCGGGCGGCCCCGCCGCATCATCGGGATCATCCGGGACGCCACCCAGGAGCTGGCCGAGTCGACGGCACGCCGGACCGTCGACGAGGAACGGCGCCGCCGTACCAGCCTGGTCGAGGGCACCACGGCGGCCCTGGCCCACGCCCGGACGGTCAAGGACGTCACCGACGTACTCAAGAGCTCCCACGGCCTGGCCAACCTCGGCGCCACCAGTCTGGTCATGGGACTGCTCGAGTCGGGGCGCATCCACCTGGTGGCGGACGGCCCCGAAGGGGCGTACGTGCAGGGCACCCGCTACACCCGGACCGACGAGCCCTATCCGATGAGTGAGGTCATCCGCACACTCACTCCGCGCTTCATCGAGACACCCGAGGACTTCGCGACCTCTTACCCCGTCCTGTGGCCGCACATCAGCCACCTCGGCATCACCGCCGCCGCGTACATGCCGCTCATCGCCCAGGCACGCCCGATCGGCGCACTCGGGCTCCTCTACGGCAACAAGGCCGGCTTCACCGGCGACGAGCGGAACCTGCTGGTGGCTCTCGGCAGTTCGATCGCCCAGAGCCTTCAGCGCGCCATGCTCTACGAGCAGGAGCACGATCTCGCCGAGGGGCTGCAGCAGGCGATGCTGCCCCGCCGCATTCCCGAGGTGCCCGGGGCCCGGGTCGCCGTCCGTTACCGCTCGGCGCGGCTCGGCAGGGACATCGGCGGTGACTGGTACGACATCATCCCGCTGCCCGGCGGCCGGGTCGGCGCCGTCATCGGTGACGTGCAGGGGCACGACACGCACGCCGCGGCCGTCATGGGCCAGTTGCGGATCGTCCTGCGTGCCTACGCCGCCGAGGGGCACAGTCCTGCCACGGTCATGGCACGGGCCTCCGTCTTCCTCCACGAACTCGACACCGACCGCTTCGCGACCTGTACCTACGCGGAGGCCGACATGACCACCGGGGTGGTGCAGTTGGTCAGGGCCGGGCACGTGGACCCCGCCCTGCGCGACGTCGACGGGAGCTGCCGCAAGCTTCCGGTCGAAGGCGGGCTGCCCCTGGGGCTCTCCGCGGAGTTCGGCCGGCTCGAGTACCCGGTCAGCACCGTCGATCTGGACCCGGGCCAGACGATGATCCTCTTCACCGACGGAATGGTCGAGCTGCCCGGCACCGACCTCGACGAAGGCACGCGGCTGCTGGTCTCCACGGTGCGCGACGGACCGCACGACCTCCAGAGGCTGGCCGACCGGCTCTGCGAAGTGGTCGACGAGCGCGGGGGCGAGGACGACATGGCGGTGCTGCTGCTGCGCCGCAACGCCGCCCACGCCCCCCACCCCGGCGGCCGGCTCCAGCAGCACGTCGCGCAGAACGACCCGGAGGCGCTCACCTCCGCCCGTCACATGATCCGGGCGGCGGTACGCGCGTGGGGGGCGAGGGACCGCGCCGACGAGGTCGAGCTCGCGGCCGACGAGCTGATCACCAACGCGCTCATGCACACCGACGGCGGCGCCATCGTCACCATCCGGGTGCTCACCGGATCCGAACGACGTCTCCGGGTCGACGTGGAGGACCGCTCCAGCGCACTGCCGCGCCGCAGGGACGCGGGGGAGTCAGGAGTCTCGGGCCGCGGACTCATGCTCGTCGACCGACTGGCCGACATCTGGGGAGTGGAGTCCCGGGGCAACGGCAAATGCGTGTGGTGCGAATTCCTGATCCCGGAGCACCGGTAGCGCCGCGGCCGAGGCCGCGCGAGACTGTAACAGTACGTAACATGTCCATACTTGACCGTAACCGGCCCTGCGGGATTGACTTCGATCCCGCCGTACCGCCGCAGACGACGCGAGGCCCCGTTGAGTACCGAGCTCCTGGCACCTCTTGATCTGGCTTTCTGGCACCTTGAATCCGATGCGCATCCGATGCATCTCGGCGCACTCGCGGTCTTCGACCCGGTACCCGGCGTGGCCCCGGCAGACCTGCTCGAGCTGCTCGGAGCACGGGCCGCCGCCATTCCCCGGCTGCGGATGCGGGTCCGTGACGTCCTGCTGCCCGTCGGCGGCGCCGCTTGGTTCACCGACAAGGAATTCGACGTGCACCGGCACGTGAGGCGGGTCGTGCTCCCCGAGGGCGACTTCATGGCGGAGACGGCCCGGCTCGCCGGTGAACTCATGGAACAGCCGCTCGGGCGCGGCCTGCCGCCCTGGCAGATGTACCTCCTCGACAGCCCGGGGGACGGACCGTTCGCCGTCCTCGTGAAGCTGCACCACGCGCTCGCCGACGGGATGCGGGCCGTCGCCATCGGCGCCGGCATCTTCGACCAGATCGCCTCCGCCGGTGCCGGCCGGGGCACGTTGCGCCGCCGGGCGCCCGTGCCGCCCCGCTCCTGGCTGCCCCGCCCGTACAAGGCGGCGGGGCTGGCGATGGGCCGGCTCGGGGAAGTCGGCAGAGCGCTGGGAGTCGGCGCCTCCGTCGTACGCGCCAGCCGCCTCGACCTGCGGGCCACCACGCCCCTGACCGCGCGCTCCAGCGGCACGCGCCGGCTCGCCACCGCCGAACTCGACGCCGAAGCGGTGCAGCGCATCCGGCGCACCGCGGGCGGCACGTCCAACGACGTGCTGCTCGCTCTCGTCGCCGGGGCGCTGCGCCGGTGGATGCTCGAGCGGGGTGACCCGCTCCCCGGCACCGACCCCCGTGCCCTGGTCCCCGTATCCCGGCGCCGGCCCGGTGGAGCGGCCACCGGCAACAAACTCTCGGCCTACCTGCTCGGGCTGCCCGTCTCCGAACCCGACGCCCGGGAACGGCTGCGCCTCGTGCGCACGGGCATGGACCGGAACAAGGCGGCCGGGCCCCTGCGCGGCGCCGGTGCCGTCGCCGTACTGGCCGACCAGTTGCCCGCGCTGGCCCACCGGTTCGGAGCGCCGCTGGCGGGGAACGCCGCCCGGATGCTCTTCGACCTGCTGGTCACCAGCGTGCCCCTGCCGCGCTCCGCGCTCTCGCTCGGCGGCTGCCCGCTGCGTGCCGTCTACCCCATGGCGCCGCTGGCCCGTGGACAGTCACTGGCCGTCGCCCTGTCCACGTACGGCGGGCGGGTACAGGTCGGACTGGTCGCCGACGGGAAGGCGCTGCCGGATCTCGACCAGCTGGCCTCCGCGATCCACGAGGAGCTGCGCGACCTGCACGCGCTCGTCCCCACGGTGCCCGCTCCGGCGTGAGGGCCGATCCGCCGGAACCTGTTGACGTGACTGATTGATCCGATGAATAGTCCTGTACGGACCATCAGGGATCACCGGCGGGGGCGGCAGAGGCATGCGGCGCATCAGGCTCGGACGCAGCACGGTCGAGATCACCGAACTCTCCTTCGGGGCGGCGGCCATCGGCAACCTCTTCACGGAGGTGGGGCCGGATCAGGCTGCCGCCGCCGTCGACGCGGCCTGGGACGAGGGCGTCCGCTACTTCGACACCGCACCGCACTACGGCCTGGGTCTCTCCGAACGCCGTCTCGGCGAGGCTCTGCGTCACCGGCCACGGGACGCGTACGCGGTGTCCACGAAGGCGGGCCGCCTGCTCGACCCGCTGACCCCCGCCGAGACGGCGGCCCGTGAGGGGCTGTCCGACGGATTCGCCGTACCGCACACCCACCGGCGCCGCTGGGACTTCAGTGCCGACGGCATCCGCCGCAGCATCGAGGACAGCCTCCGGCGCCTCGGCCTCGACCGGGTCGACATCGTCTACCTGCACGACCCCGACGAACACGGGGACGCGGCGTTCCGCGAGGGGTACCCGGCGCTGGAGAAGCTCCGCGCGGAAGGCATGGTCGGGGCCATCGGCGCCGGCATGAACCAGACCGCGATGCTCACCCGCTTCCTGCGCGAGACCGACGTCGACGTCGTCCTCTGCGCCGGCCGTTTCACCCTCCTCGACCACAGCGCCCTCGACACCCTGCTGCCGGAGGCGGCCGCCCGGGGCCGCAGCGTCGTCGTCGGAGGCGTCTTCAACTCCGGGCTGCTCGCCGACCTGCGACCCGGAACGACGTACGACTACGCCGCGGCCCCCGCGGCCCTCCTGGAGCGGGCCCTGCGCATCCGGGACGTCGCCGAAGGACACGGCGTCCCGCTGCGCGCCGCCGCCCTGCGCTATCCGCTGCGTCACCCGGCCGTCGCCGGGATCCTCGTCGGAACCCGGTCCCCGGACGAGGTCCGCGACGCGGCGGCCCAACTCCGCAGACCCGTCCCGGACCCGCTCTGGGCCGACCTGCACGCGGCAGGGCTGATCTGACATGGCGCCCCCGCCGGTCATCGACGCCCACCACCACGTGTGGGACCTCGCGGTGCGTGACCAGGAATGGATCACCGGCGCGGAACTCGCCCCCATCCGCCGCACCTTCACCCTCGACGACCTGGAGCCCGAGGCACGCGCCTCCGGGGTGTCCGCCACCGTCCTCGTCCAGACGGTCACCGTCGCCGAGGAGACACCCGAATTCCTCGCGCTCGCCGATGGGAGCACGCTCGTCGCGGGCGTCGTCGGCTGGACCGACCTCACCGCGCCGGACATCGCCGACACCCTCGCCGCGCTCCGCGCGCTGCCGGGAGGCGGCCGGCTCGTCGGAATCCGCCACCAGGTCCAGGGCGAGTCCGACCCGGAGTGGCTGCTTCGCCCCGACGTGCTGCGCGGGCTCGGGGCCGTCGCCGCCGCCGGACTCACCTACGACCTCATCGTCCGGCCCCACCAGCTGCCGGCCGCCGCCCGTGCCGCCGCCCTGCTTCCCGGGCTCACCTTCGTCCTCGACCACGCGGGCAAGCCGCCGGTGGCGCGGCGTACGACCCACCCCTGGGCCGACGGCCTGCGGGCGCTCGCCGCGCTGCCCAACACCGTCTGCAAACTCTCCGGCCTGGTCACCGAGGCGGACCCGCGGGCCTGGACGGTCGATGACCTGCGCCCCTACGCGGACACCGTCATCGAGGCCTTCGGCCCGGCCCGGCTCATGTTCGGCTCCGACTGGCCGGTGTGCCGGCTCGCCGCCGGGTACGCCGACGTCCTGGGCACGGCAAGCGAGCTGATCGGCGGACTCGGCGACGACGAACGGCGGTCCGTCCTCGCGGGCACCGCGAAGCGTGTCTACCGGCTGCGGGAGCCCGGAGCCTGAACACGCGGCCCGAAGGTGCGCCGTGCGTCCGGCAGGCATGCGCGGGGCCCTTGCGGCAGGCTGGAGTCATGCCCGAACTGCCGGAAGTCGAAGCCCTGCGGGACTTCCTCGACGACCATCTGGTCGGCAAGGAGATCGCGCGCGTCCTGCCGCTCGCGATCAGCGTCCTGAAGACGTACGACCCGCCTCCCGGAGCACTCGAAGGCGCCACGGTGACCTCCGTCGCGCGGCACGGGAAGTTCCTCGACATCGAGGCCGGGCAACTCCATCTGCTCATCCATCTCGCGCGGGCCGGCTGGCTGCAGTGGAAGGACGGCTTTCCCACGGCCCCGCCACGGCCGGGCAAGGGCCCGCTCGCCCTGCGGGCGGTCCTCACCGGCGGCGACGGATTCGACCTGACGGAGATGGGGACCACCAAGCGCCTCGCCGTCCACCTGGTGCACGACCCCGCGGACGTGCCCGGGGTCGCACGACTCGGGCCCGATCCGCTCGCCGACTCCTTCGACCGGGACGCGTTCGCGACGGTGCTCGCCGGGGCCCGCAGACAGGTCAAGGGAGCCCTCCGCGACCAGTCGCTGATCGCGGGCATCGGCAACGCGTACAGCGACGAGATCCTGCACGTCGCGAAGATGTCACCGTTCAAACTCACCACCAGCCTCGGCGACGACGACATCACGCATCTCCACCACGCGATGCGCACCACCCTCAAGGAAGCGGTCGAACGCTCCCGGGGCGTCGCCGCGGGCCGGCTCAAGGCCGAGAAGAAGAGCAGCATGCGCGTCCACGGCCGCACCGGGCAGCCCTGCCCCGTCTGCGGCGACACCGTGCTCGAGGTGTCGTTCAGCGACTCGTCGCTGCAGTACTGCCCCACCTGCCAGACGGGTGGCAAGCAGCTCGCGGACCGTCGGCTGTCCCGCCTGCTCAAGTAGCGGTCCCGCTCCCCGGGGCGCCCTCCGGCCGGCCGGAGGGCGCCCCGGGGAGCGGCCCGTGCGCCCGCTCCGCGGATGGCGCACCACCACGCCGAACTCCCGCGGAGCGTGCACGCGCGGTACCTCGCCAGGCCCTCCTCGAGCCTGCGGACGTCGGCAGCCCCAGCACTCCGGTTCGCACGTGCCCCGGCTTGCTGGTGCAGTTCGGCGGCACGCATGGTCTCCGGTACGTGACGAACCCGTGAACCGGCCATGTCATCGCGCCGGTCGAGCATCTAAACTCCGGCCTCATGCTGCGCGTACTCGCCGTCGACGACGAAGAACCCGCTCTGGAGGAACTGCTCTACCTCCTGCGCGCCGATCCCCGCATCCGGAGCGCGGAGGGCGCCACGGGCGCGACCGAGGCGCTGCGCCGCATAGGGGGTGCCGTGGACGCCGGACCCGAGGACCCCTCGGCGATCGACGTCGTGTTCCTGGACATCCACATGGCGGGGCTGACCGGACTTGACGTCGCCCAGCTCCTGGCGGGTTTCGCCGCACCGCCGCTCATCGTCTTCGTCACCGCCCACGAAGGCTTCGCGGTGCACGCCTTCGACCTCAAGGCCGTCGACTACGTGCTCAAGCCCGTCCGCCGCGAGCGTCTGGCCGAGGCCGTCCGCCGCGTCGCCGAGCAGGTCGGTGAGCGCTCCGCGTCCGTCCACGACACGGCGGCCGACCAGGTCGCGGTGGAACTGGGCGGCGTCATCCGGTTCGTGCCCGTCGCCGACATCGCCTACGCCGAGGCGCAGGGCGACTACGCCCGGCTGCACACCGCGACCGGCAGCCATCTCGTCCGGGTACCGCTCACCACCCTGGAGGAGCGCTGGCGCTCCCGGGGATTCGTACGCATCCACCGCCGCCATCTCGTGGCCTTGAGCCGGATCGACGAACTCAGGCTCGACGCCGGCAGCATGAGCGTCCGCATCGGGGACGCGGAGCTCGCCGTCAGCCGTCGCCACACCCGCGCCCTCCGCGACCTCCTGATGCGGCAGACCGGCCGCTGACCTGCCCCTACCGGGCGGCGGCCCTTCCCAGCCGGGCCCCGGGCCGCCTACACTCCGGGCCCATGTCCGCAGAGAGCACGCCCCGGCGCGAAGTGGTCACGGGCGAGCCCCGCCGGGTGCGTCCGCTGCCCCGTTACCGGGCCCAGTCGGAGATCGACGAGCAGACCGCCCTGGGCGGTGCCTACGTCCGCTCCCTGATGCGCAGCCAGCTCCGCGCCGGGCTCACCGTCTTCGCGGTGCTCGCGCTCGTGGCCGGAACCCTGCCCCTGGTCTTCGAGGCGCTGCACAGCAACGTCCTCGTCTGGGCGGTGCTCGGTTTCACCACCTGTCCGCCGCTGACCCTCGCCGCCTGGTGGTACGTGCGCCGGGCCGAGCGCAACGAGCGCGACTTCGCCAGACTCGTGGAAGGCATGCCCGCACCGTGAGCGCACCCGGCCATCCGTCGGCTGTGGTGGCGGTCGCCCTCGTCGTCCTCGCCACGGTCCTCGTCGGCGGGTTCGGTCTGCGGATATCCCGTACCACCTCCGACTTCTACGTCGCCTCGCGCACCGTACGGCCGAGGCTCAACGCCGCGGCGATCAGTGGCGAATACCTCTCGGCCGCCTCCTTCCTCGGCATCGCGGGCCTGGTGCTGGTGCACGGCCCCGACATGCTCTGGTACCCGGTCGGCTACACCGCCGGTTATCTCGTGCTGCTGGTGTTCGTCGCCGCCCCGCTGCGCCGCTCGGGGGCGTACACCCTGCCCGACTTCGCCGAGGGGCGGCTCGAATCACGCCAGGTGCGCCGGCTGGTCAGCGTGTTCGTCGTCGGCGCCGGCTGGGTGTACCTCGTGCCGCAGCTCCAGGGCGCGGGCCTCACCCTGAAGATCCTCACCGGTGCGCCCGGCTGGCTCGGCGACGTGCTCGTCGCCTCGGTCGTGGTGGTGGCCGTCGCGGCGGGCGGTATGCGCTCGATCACCTTCGTGCAGGTGTTCCAGTACTGGCTGAAGCTCACCGCGCTGCTGGTGCCCGCGATCTTCCTGCTGCTCGCCTGGCAGGGGGACGGGCGCCCCCGTGTCAGCTTCGACGCACAGGTCTCCGTCTTCCGCGCAGACCATCCGCTCTACGCGACGTACGGACTGATCGTGGCGACCTTCCTCGGCACCATGGGCCTGCCGCACGTGGTGGTCCGCTTCTACACCAGTCCGAACGGCCGCGACGCCCGCCGCACCACCGTCGCCGTCCTCGCCCTGGTCGGACTGTTCTACCTGCTGCCCCCGGTGTACGGGGCGCTGGGTCGCCTCTACGCGCCCGAACTCATGCACGGCGGGGACGCCGACGCCGCGGTGCTGCTGCTGCCCGCCCGGGTGATCGGCGGCCTCGGCGGTGACCTGCTCGGGGCGCTCCTCGCGGGTGGCGCGTTCGCCGCGTTCCTGTCCACGGCGTCGGGGCTCACCATGGCCGTCGCCGGCGTGATCACCCAGGACGTCCTGCCCTCGCGGGGCGTACGACACTTCCGGCTGGCCACCGTCCTGGCGATCGCCGTGCCGCTGGCCGGCTCACTCGTCGTCAGCCGCGTCCCGGTGGCCGACGCCGTGGGGATGGCCTTCGCGGTCTCCGCGTCGTCCTTCTGCCCGTTGCTCGTCCTCGGCATCTGGTGGCGGCGGCTCACCCCGCCGGGCGCGATCGCCGGTCTGCTGCTCGGCGGCGGCTCCGCGCTGCTCTCCGTGGCGATCACCGTCAGCGGCGCGGTACGCCCGCCGGGCTGGCCGCACGCGCTGCTGGCCTGGCCCGCCGTCTGGTCCGTACCGGTCGGCTTCCTCGCGATGATCCTCGTCTCCCTCGCGACTCCTGGACGGATACCGCCGGGCACCAACGCGGCCATGACCCGCTTCCATCTGCCGGAGGCACTGACCTCGGGGCGCGTACGGTGACCGGGGCCGGTATCGCCGTCATCGCCGTGCTCGCCCTGCTGCTGTTCGGTACCGGCTTCCTCCTGGGGCGCACCGCCCGGCCCGTGCGCACGAGCGACGTGGGCACACCGGTCGAGCACGCCACGTTCGAGACCCTGCACACGGCGTCCCTCGCGGCGCCGCCCTTGCGCGCGGGCCTCACGGAGGAGAGCGCGCGCAAGGCGGCCCGCGGGCTGCGTTCACTGCTCGGCACCGACGCCCTGTGCCTCACCGACCGCGACCGCGTGCTGGTGTGGGACGGCGAGGGCGATCACCACGGCAAGGCTGTGATGCACCACGTGCGGGGGCTCCTCGCCAGCGGCAGGGACACCGCCTTCCACAGTGACTGCGGCGATGTCGACTGCCCGCTCCGCTGGGCCGTCGCCGTCCCGCTGACGGTCGACCACCGAGTGCTCGGCACGCTCGTCGCCTACGCCTCCCGGGAATCGGCCGTGCTGGCCAGGGCAGCGGGCGAAGTCGCCCGATGGGTCTGCGTGCAGCTGGAACTCGCCGAGCTCGACCGCTCCCGTACGCAGCTCATCGAGGCCGAGATCAAGGCGCTGAGGGCCCAGATCTCCCCGCACTTCATCTTCAACTCACTGGCCGCCATCGCCTCGTTCGTGAGGACCGACCCTGAGCGGGCCCGCGAACTCCTTCTGGAATTCGCCGACTTCACCCGCTACTCGTTCCGTCGGCACGGGGAGTTCACCACCCTGGCCGACGAACTCCACTCCATCGACCAGTATCTGGCGCTGGTGCGGGCCCGTTTCGGTGAACGGCTCTCCGTGACCCTTCAGGTCGCGCCGGAGGTGCTTCCCGTCTCGCTCCCGTTCCTCTGTCTGCAGCCTCTGGTCGAGAACGCCGTCAAACACGGCCTGGAGGGTGCCGTCAGCCTTCCCCGGACCCTCGATGCGGCCCGGGCCGGGGACGCACCCATCCGCGTCACGATCAGCGCGCTGGACGCGGGCGCCGAGGCCGAGGTCGTCATCGAGGACGACGGCATGGGGATGGAGCCCGAGCGGCTGAGGCAGATCCTGCGCGGCGAGGGCGGCACCTCCACCGGCATCGGCCTCCTCAACGTGGACGAGCGGCTTCGCCAGGTGTACGGGGACGACTACGGGCTCGTCATCGAGACGGGAGTCGGAGCAGGCATGAAGATCACTCTGCGACTGCCCAAGTACCGGGCGGGCGTCCACGGTTCATGACGGGCTGCCGTCCGCCGCTCAGTACAGATGCACGGCCAGGTGTCCCAGCGGCAGCCCCAGCCGCCAGGCCGGGGTCCACACCCGTGTCTCGCCTTCCTCGTCGTCCGCCTGCTCCCACGGCGGCGGACCGATCGCGTCGAGGTCCGCGGCCAGCAGTTCGGTCTCCTCCAGCCACCGCCAGGTGGCTCGCGCCAGCGCGAGGTCGGGGTCCGGGCGCCCGGCCGGAGCGGTCGGGCGCTGCAACGCGTCCAGCCGCGCGCAGACCCAGCGCCTCCACGCGGCGCCGTACGCCGTGAGCAGCCGCAGTTCGTCCACGCGCGCCACAGGGAGCTCGTCGGCGACCGCCCCGTCGGACAGGAAGATCGTCAGGGCGAGTGCGTCGCGTCCCGCGCGGTACTCGAGGGTCGTCGGCTCCATCAGGTCGCCGGTCACCAGTACCTCGTCGGCGATGTACTCGGAGTACATCCAGGCCATCGGGACCAGCAGCCCGTCCCCACCGGTTTCCTCGTGATGTTCGGGACGCATCCCGTCTCGCCTCTTTCGTCGACTCGGCACCGGGCTACACGCAGCATTGAACCGGGGGCACGCGCCCCGCGTGGGCAGAAGGGCAGGATCCGTCGGGAGATTCGAGGTGCGATGACCGCCGACCGCGGCGACGAACCGCATGTACGGCAGCAGTTGGGTGCCTACGTGCTCGATGCCCTGGCAGAGGACGAGAACGGCCCGGTCGCCCGGCACCTCCAGCGGTGCGGGGCCTGTGCCGCGGCCTACGTGGAGATCGCGGACGCGGTGTCCCTGCTCGCGCTGCTCAGTGCCGAGGACCTGCTCGAATAGCCGGGCAGGTTTCGGCTCAGCAGCCTCAGGGCGTAGTAGGAGCGGGACTTGACGGTGCCCGGCGGTATGCCGAGGGCCTGCGCGGTCTCGCCCACGCTGAGCCCCCGGAAATAGATGTGGACGAGCACCGCGCGGTGCTCGGGGCTGAGCGTGCTGACCGCCTCGCGCACATCGAGGGCGTGGACGGCCGAGTCCGCGGTGTCCTCGTAGGCGGGCGCGCTCTCCAGAACCACGTCGCTGACCTCGGTCGGCCGGGCCTGGCGCGACCGCCGGGCGTCGATGGCAAGCCTCCTGGCGACGGTGAACAGCCACGGGCGCATCGAGTCGTAGGGAGCGTCGAACGCCTCCGGGTGCTGCCAGGCGCGGACCAGTGTCTCCTGCAGGAGGTCCTCCGCCCGCTGCCGGTCGCCGAAGGTCAGCCCCAGCAGGAAGTGGAGGAGCGCGGCCCCGTGCTCCCGCTGCAGCTCCGCGAGGGCCCGCTCATCGGTTGTCGCAGTGGTCATCGTGATCGTCCCTTCCCGAAGAGGCCCTGGCGCCTCGCTCCCTGCCTGGCGTATACGAACGCATCGGTACGCGTGGGAACAGGCGGTGCACCGAGGTGTGCGCCGAGCGGTCGCACGGAGCGGCGAGTGGTGCGGTGAACGGTCGGCGGTCGGCGATACGGCCGATTCAGGTACATCGCCTTCTTTGTCCTTGACTCACCAGTATGAATATATGTGTATTCATATGGTCGAAATGATCCGAACCGGGAGTCGTCCAGATGACGAAGCGCATCCGACAGGGCGCGGCGGTCGCCATCGCCGGTCTGCTCGCCACCGCAACGGCCTGTACCGGCCAGCAGCCCTCGCCCCCCGGGTTCGCCGGGCGACAACTCTCCGCCGAGCCGGGGGTCAACGGGGCGGGCGCCGGGGGCGATGAGGGCGCGCGCACCTTCACGCTGCTGGCCTCGGGTGACATCCTGCCGCACTCCGTGATCATCGACCGGGCCGCAGCCGACGCCGGTGGCAAGGGCTACGACTTCCGCCCGATGCTCAAGGGCGCCGCACCCGCCGTGTCGGGTGCGGATCTGGCCATCTGCCACATGGAGACGGCGTACGGCGAAAAGGGCGGCCCCTACACCGGATACCCGTCGTTCAAGTCGCCGCCCGAGGTGGCGACCGCCCTGCGTGCCACCGGCTTCGACTCGTGCTCCACCGCCTCCAACCACACCCTCGACGACGGCGCAGAGGGAGTCGGACGCACCCTCGACGCGCTGGACCGGGCCGGCGTCGCCCACGCCGGATCCGCCCGCTCCGCCGCGGAGGCTTCCCGCCCCACCCTGCTCAGGGCGGGAAAGGGCAAGAACGCCGCGAAGGTCGCCCACCTCGCGTACACCTACGGCACCAACGACATCCCGCTCCCCGCCGGGCGGCCCTGGGCGGTCAACCTGATCGACAAGGACCGGATCGTCTCGGACGCCAGGGCGGCCCGCAAGGCGGGCGCCGACGTCGTCGTGGTCTCCCTGCACTGGGGCACCGAGTGGCAGGACGCCCCCGACGACGTCCAGCTCGCACTCGGCCGCGAACTCACGGCCTCCGGCAGCGGCGAGCGCCCCGACATCGACCTGATCCTCGGCACCCACGCGCACGTCCCGCAGGCGTACGAGAAGGTCAACGGCACCTGGATCGTGTACGGCATGGGCGACCAGGTCGCGGGTGCCATGATCAACTACGAAGGGGCACGGGACCCACGCGCCAACGAGAGCTCGATGGGCCGCTTCACCTTCGGGCCGCCGGCGAAGCCCGGGCAGCGCTGGGCCGTCGAGAAGGCCGAGTTCATTCCGCAGTGGTTCGATCCCACGGCGGGGCGCGTCGTGTCCCTCGACTCCGGGGCATCCTCCACGGCCGGGCCGGACCGCGGCCGGCTCGGCGGGATCCGCGACCGGATCCAGCGTGCTGTCCTGAGCCGTGGCGCGGCCCAGGACGGTCTCGTAGCGGGGAAGTGACGACCGGCGCTTCCTCGGGCGGCGCTACGGCACGACGGTCACCGGCCAGCGCCCGGCCTTCACGAGCCGTACCGCGACCGAGCCGATGAAGCGGTGCCCGGCGGACTCCGACGCGCCCACGACCACGGCGTCCGCCTTCAGTTCGTCGGCCGCGGTCACCAGGCCGTTGTAGGGGTCGCCGTGGAAGGTGTGGAACTCCCAGCGGACGTTCCATGTGTCCTTGAGCCGGTCGGTCGCGGACCGGATCTCGTTCACCAGTCCCTCCGCGACCTCCCCGGTGGCCTCGGCCACCGGGGCTCCCAGGGCGGCACCGGCGGACATCACGGGCTGGACGTAGACGAGGGCGAGCATCGCGTTCTGCCGACGGGCGAGGCCCGCCGCGTAGGCCGCGGCCCGCATCGAGGACTCGGACCCGTCGAGTCCCGCGACGATCACCTTGGGGCCGTCCGTGCCGCGCTCGAACCGGTGGTGTTGCTGGTCTGTCACGGCCCCGAGGGTAGTCGCTCCCGCTTGCCGTGCTCAGGGCGCCTCCGCGCAGGCCGGGGACGTCCCCACCGCCCACCGCCCGGGCGCTCCATCCATCGGGTGCAAAACATCCGATATCCGGTGTCGGCGGCAGGAGCGGGTGTGACTCCGTGCGAGCAGTTGGTCATGAAACATGATCAGATTCCAGTGGAAAGACGCGTCGTGCTGCGCCTCGCCCTCGCACTGGGGGCCGCCGCGGCGGTGCACATGATCGCGGCGGATCCTGCCGGGACGCCCGTGCGGCCCGGCGGCGAACCCCCGGCTCCGGCCCCGGCGGCCGGACCTCCGGCCGGAGCGCAGGCGGGCCCGGGCTCCTATCGCCTGCGGCCCATGACCTCGAACACACCAGCTCGCTTCCGCCCCGCCCCGCCGCCCGTCCGTACCCGGCCGTTCGAGAAGCTGCCCGAACCGGGGAGCGACGCGATGGTGCTCAGCTTCGACGACGGCCCCGACCCGAGATACACGCCGGACATCCTCGCCACGCTCCGCCGGTACGGCGTGCGGGCGATGTTCTTCGTCTGCGGAGAGATGGCGGCCGACAACCCCGACCTGCTGCGCGAGATGGCGGACGACGGGCATGTGGTCGGCAACCACACCTGGTCGCACCCTCTGGTCCCGAAGCTCTCCCGGGGCGCGATCCGTGAGGAACTGGGCAGCACCAGTGAGGTGATCGAGAGGACGCTGGGCGCTCCGCCGCTCTGGTACCGGGCTCCATACGGCGCCTGGAACCGCAATTCCTTCGAGATCGGTGCCGCGTTGGGCATGGAGCCGATGGCCTGGACCGTCGACACGCTGGACTGGACAACGCCGGGAACCGACACCATCGTCCGCCGGGTCGAGAAGGGTGCAGCGCCCGGCGTCGTGGTGCTGTCGCACGATGCGGGCGGGAACCGGTCCCAGAGCGTGGCCGCCCTGCGCCGGTATCTGCCTGCGCTGATCGGGAGGGGCTACCGCCCGACGGTCCCGCACCGCTCCTGACCGCCGGCGGCAGGAGCCCGCAGCGGCTACCGCGTCTCGACCAGCCGGGCGAACACCACCACGTTCCCGTCGTAGCCGTCGGCCTTCGAGTAGCCGCCGCCACAGGTGATGACCCGGAGTTCGGCCTGCCCGGTGTCGCCGTACACCCGGGCTCCGGGGAAGTCGTTCTTGGCGAAGACCTCCACGCCGTAGATCTCGAACACCGCGACCCGGTCGTCGTAGCGGGACACCTCGATCTGCTGGCCCCTGCTCAGGGAGCCCAGTCCGTAGAAGACCGCCGGACCGGCGAGGTTGTCGACGTGACCGACCATCACGGAGGTGCCGCGCTGGCCCGGGGCGATGCCGTTCTGGTACCAGCCGGCGAGGTTCGGGTCCTGGGCGGGGGGTGCCTCGATCCAGCCGGCCGGGTCGAGGTTCACGTCGACGACGGGTGCGTCGACCTGGATCGACGGAATCCGGATGCGAGCCGCGGGGGCGTATGCGAGCGGCTCCACGGAATCGCCCCCGGCCGCGGGGGGCACTCCCGTGTCCCGTGGGCCGGCCACCGAAGCCGCGGCGGCCGGCTGCGGCGGACCGGGGGAGGTCTCCACGCCGTTGCGCATGAGAGCGAGGCCGGTGAGCATCACCAGGGCGATCGCGCCCCACGGTGTGCGTCTGCTCCGCTCGGCGCCCCACTGGTCCCGGCCCATGGTTCTCCCTTCGTCGCGACATCGCCACGCTAGGCGGACGTCCTCGCGGCGGCGATCAGGGAAGGGCGAACGGGTGGCGGCCGATCGGACCCCGCCTGCGGCGTCTTCTCTTCGGAGTAATGAGCGGATAAAAATTCTGACGGTCCGTGACCTGCGGCTCCGTCAGGTCCCTCACGCGGTGGACGGCGTGTCGGTTCACCGGGTGGAGCAGTGCCGATGTGCGGCATGTGCGGTATCTGGTGAGGGTTCGTCATGGGAGGCGTTCTCGTCGACTGATCCCGGAGAACATGACTCCGGGGCGCTTCCCGCTGGAGGTTCAAAGATGCGTGCTTCACGCGCTCTCGCGGTGACCGCGACCGCATTCGCGGCGGTCGGGCTCGCTGCCCCGCTGGCCGCCGCCGGCGGCGGCCCGGGCAGTAACCCGAGCAACTTCCCGACCAATGTCACCGTCAACCCGTCCTCGGTCTTCCAGGGCGCCACGATGCAGGTCAGCGCGGAGGGCTGCGGGCGTTCCGGCGGCCGGGTGTGGTCGAACGCCTTTCCGACGGTCAACCTGTCGCCGGGCCGGGTCGGCTACGCCACGGCGCGTATCCGGGACAACGCGACGCCCGGTCAGTACAGCCTGTCCGTGAGGTGCAACGACAACGACAACAACTTCGGCGGCGGCAACGGAGGCGACGGCGGCCAGGGCGGCAACGGCGGCCAGGGCGGCAACGGTGGCGACCGTGGTCAGGGCGGCCAGGGCGGCCAGGGCGGCAACGGCGGCAACGGTGGCAACGGCGGCCAGGGCGGCGGCAACGGTGGCCAGGCTGGCGGTAACGGCGGGCAGGGTGGCAACGGCGGTGACCCGTCGGTGGCGACCGCGCGCTTCACCGTCCTCCACTCCCGTGGCGCGCAGGGCGGCCTCGGCGGCTCCATGGGCCCCAGCTCCGTCGAGATGCAGGTCGGCGGCGGCCTCGCCGCGGCAGCGGCCGTCGGCGGTGCCGTCTTCCTCGTCCGTCGCCGGATGAGCAATGCGGCGATCTGACACGTCGAACCTCCTTCCCGGCCCGATACGCCCGTCGCCCCGAGTCCTTGACCAGGACCCGGGGCGACCGTCGTGCGTCTGTATGCGGTGCTGAGCCGTCAGTGCTGACGGCTCGTGCGGCGCTTGCGCAGAACGTAGAAAGCACCCGCAGAAGCGGCCGCCACCAGCGCGGAGCCGGCCGCGATCTCCGCGGGATCCATCGTGTCGACGCTCCCGCCGAGACCGCCCAGCACACCACTGGGGGAGGCGGTCGAACTGGTCGTGGGGGCCGTGGTGGGAGTGGCGGTGGGGGAACTGGTGGCACCGCCGGTGATCGTCAGGTTGGCCGACCGTGTGGTGGTGCCGCAGCGGAAGGTCACCTCGTAGACGGCACCCTGCCGCGCGTCCCGGTCGACCGTGGCGGTGGCCGACCTGCCGCTCGGGATGGTGGTCGTGTCGAACACGCCCGAGAACGCGGTCGCTTCGCTGGTGCACCCCACGGCGCCGAGGGTGACCTGGCCCCCCGGCGCGACCCTCGACGGAGTGATGGTCGGCGTGAACGGGGTGGACGTGCCGCCGTTGAGCACATCGGCCGATGCGGCCGGTGCCATCAGGAAGCAGGCGGCGGCGCCCAGCAGGGCGACGGGTGCGACACGTATCGCGCGCATGGTGAATCCTCCGGGTCCCGAGGGGCAGTCGCGGAACGGATTTCCGCGAGGCATGGATGCACCTCGATGCCGGAAACGGTAGAAGCGCCGTATATCACCCGCGATCGGTGTCAGGCGAATGGGGCAGCCATGTCCCCCGGCCGGCGGACCGGCCGGGGGACATGGCGCGGCGGGTGTGCTCCTATCGGCCGGCGGCGTGTGGGAACAGGTCCACGAAGGGGGCGGTGGTCGCCGAGATGCCCCGGCCGAAGGGGGCGTCGAAGTCCCAGATCAGGAAGAGCAGAAAGGCGATCAGCACGCTGAAGAGTCCCGCCAGCAACAGTTCACGGAAGGTTCTGCGGATCTGAAGCGTGAAGATCAGCCCGACCGTGACCACGGCCCCCGTGATCAGGCCGAACCAGACGACTCCGGGCATGGTCGCACCCGCGTTCTGCCCCCGGGACCCCCGGGCGTCGTCGACGGCGGCCACCTGGTCCACCAGCGGCTGGTACGCCTGCCCCTCGTGGTCCGTTCGGGGCTTGTACTCCGTCACGTCGGCCCGCACCCTGTCGAGAAGTCTGGTGCCCTCCTCCGTGAGACTGCCGTGGTCCGTCATCGACCTCCATTCGTCGCCGACCACGTGGGAGACGTAGGCGTCGACGTCCGCGCGGATCCGGTCGCGGACCTCGGCGGGGTAGACGGCCGACCGTGCGCTCACCTCGTGCAGGGCCTGCGCCTCCAGGCGTACCGACTCCTGGGCGGCGCTACGGCCCTCCCACACGCCCGCGATGGCCAGGCCGAGCACGATCGCGTACACCACTCCGATCATCATCGTCATGTACTCGATCACGTCGGGAGTCTCGGACGGGTCGTCGTCCTCGGGGATGCGCCGGTTACTGAGGACGGCGATGGTCAGTACGACAGCGCATGCCGACGCCATAGCGATGGTCAGAACAAGCCATTCCGACATGGGTTCCCTTCTTCGGTCAGCGGGACGAGCGGGGCCGCAGCACGGCTACGGCGAAGACGGCGGGCGCGGTGATCAGAAGGGTGAGCGAGACCAATGACGGCCCGGTCCGTGGTGTCTTGCGGGGAGGCTTTCGGTAGGTGGGGAGCGCGACGGGGGCCTGGGTCGGTGGTGCGGGGCGCGCGGTGGGTCGCGGTGACGCGGGTTCCGGTTTCGGTTCCGGTTCGGGAGGTGCGGGTGCAGGAGGAGGCGGCGGAGGTGGTGGAGGTGGAGGAGGCGGTGGAGGCGGGGGTGGAGGGGGTGGAGGTGGAGTGGGTGGAGGGGGAGGCGGGGGAGCGGGTTCGGGCTCCGGCTCGGGTTCGGCGATGACCGCCCCGCACCGCCCCTCGCCCGCCACGGCGACGGACGAACCGCCGTCCCCCTGCCCGATGGAGGCGACCGCACAGTCGTCACCGGCCGCCGGCGACGGGGCGGCGAGCAGCAGGAGCAGGGTGGCGGCCGTCAGCCGCCATATGCGTGATCCGTACACGCCGGGGAGCATGTTCCCCTCAGCCGCCGTACACGCGGAGGGGGGAGCTGATTCCCCTGATGGAGGGGACCTTCGGCAATTCGCGTTTACGCCCGCCGAAACTCGTACGGGCTCTCGTCGAACGTGTGGGGACCGGTCGGCCGTACCTGGGGCCACGAACGGCGCGGTCTCGCGTCCCGGCCGGCGGAAGGACGGCGGGAGTCGACGCGAATGCCTGGCGGAACGCCTCGCTCGCGGTGACGGCGGTGGCCCTGTTGGTGCTGACGACGGCGTGCGGTCAGGAGAGGGCTACCGCGTCCTGCGACGGCCGGGCCGTGGGAAACGCGGCTCCCGCACAGCAGGCGGCCGATGGCGCGTACGGCTCGGACGGCGGTGACGGGTCCGACGCCGCCGCGGGCGGGGCGCGGGAGGAGGCCGGGCAACTCGCCGTGTGGGACAGCAGGAAGCTGGGCAAGGTGCTGACCGGTAGCGAGGGGTTCACGCTCTACCGGTTCGACAAGGACACCTCCGAACCACCCACGTCGAATTGCGATGGTGAGTGTGCGAAGGCGTGGCCCGCGGTACCCGCTCAGGGCGCCGAAGCGCCCGCGGGCGCCGATGGCTCACTGATCGGCGAGGTCACACGGTCCGACGGAACGAAACAGCTGACCGTCGGGGGTGCGCCGATGTACCGCTATGCCGAGTACTCCGGGCCCGGTGACGCCAATGGGCGGGGTGTCGGCGGGACGTGGTCGACGCCGGCCGGCGCCGAGGGGCCCACCGGCGGTCGGCAGACCGCCCTCGCCGGAATTTCCGTCCGCAAGGACCCGGAACTCGGAGACAGCGTCGTGGACGGGCGCGGCATGACGGTTTACCGCTTCCAGAAGGACTCGGCATGCCGATGAAGTCCGCCTGGGCGGGCGACTGTCCGAAAATGTGGCCGGTCGTCGCCCCCGTGCCGAAGAATGATGTCGAAGGAGTCGCCACGAAGGGAGTTCGTCAGCCTCGACCGTCCGGACGGCACCCAACAACAATCCCTCGACTGCCGGCCGCTCTGCAGCCTCTCCGGGGACGCGAAGCCTGCAGACACCAACGGCCAAGGCGTCGGGGGCAGATGGTACGCGGTCTCGCCCGAGGCGAAGCCGGCCGGAGCGCCCGAGTAGCGTTCGGACCCCTATGTGATTCCGGTCCGTCGCCGAATGCGTACACGCAGCGACGGGACGGCCGCACATGCCTCCGGTGTGTGACCAATAACGGATCTCTAATTTCCGTTTCCACTCGCTCTCCTGGCGGTCGATCAGTAGCCTCTGGTCCACACTGACCATGAACATGGCCGGATCGCCGTAGCGACTTGTTGGAGACATCGATGGAGCGTCCCGCCTGGGCACCGCAGGGCATTGACATCTCGGTGCCGAGCGTGTCTCGCATGTACGACTTCTACCTGGGCGGTTCGCACAATTTCGAGGTGGACAGGGAAGCGGCCCGTAAGGCCATGGAGTTCATGCCGGGCCTGCCGAAGGTCATGCAGGCGAATCGCGCCTTTATGCGGCGGGCCGTGCACTATGCGACCACATCGGGAGTCAATCAGTTCCTGGACATCGGGTCGGGCATACCTACCTTCGGCAATGTTCATGAAGTCGCCCAGGCGGCCGACCCCGAGGCACGCATCGCCTACGTCGACCACGACTCGGTCGCGGTCGCACACAGTCAGGCGGTACTCGAGGGCAACGAGCGGGCCATCATCGCCGCCGCGGATCTGCGGAAGCCCCAGGAGATCCTGCAGAACCCGGAGATCACCGCCCTCCTCGACCTGGACAAGCCGGTGGCGCTGCTCCTGGTGGCGGTGCTCCACTTCGTCGAGGACGCGGACGATCCGTACGAGGCCGTCGCCGAACTGCGCGACGCGCTGGCCCCCGGCAGCCTGTTGGTCCTGACCCATGCCTCGTACGAGGGGATTCCGCTCACCCAGGAGGTGGCGGGCGGGACGGTCGACGTCTACCGGACCATCCGCAATCCGCTGATCATGCGTTCCCGGACGGAGATCAGCGGCTTCTTCGAGGGGTACGAGATGATCGAGCCCGGGCTGGTCCCCATGCCCGAGTGGCGCCCTGAGTCCCGCGAGGCACTCGCGCAGGAGGACCCGTTCACTTATTCGGGCTTCGCCGGGGTCGGACGCAAGGCGTGAGCATTCCCGCCCAGTCGTCCGGCGCCCCGGACGCGGAACCCGACGGCCCCGAGGGCCGGCTCCGGAGATTCGCCACCATCTGGAGCCGGGCGATCTTCCCCTCCACGGCCACCTCCATGACCCGCCCGGAGTTCGAGAAGCATCTGCTGCCGCTCGCCCGGGAGCTCAGCGACATCCTTCACACGCGGGTCTTCGACGCGACCCCCGCGCACCGTGTGGGAGGCGCGCTGGTCGCCGCGCACTGCACGGATCCCGACGCTCTGAGCTCCACGCTCGGAGTCGTCGACTCCTACCTGGTCCTCTACTGCGGCGGCAACGGGCCGGTGGAGCTGTCCACCGAGGACAGTCGGGCCCGGTGCGCCCGGATCCAGCACGCGCTCGCAGGGGGCTTCACCCAGGCCCTGCGTGAGCGGACGCTCGCCGAGCAGGAGGCGATCGCCCGCTCGGCGCTCACCGCCCGCTCGCACGCCGAGCAGGCGCTCCACGCCACCGAGGCACGCTTCCGCGCCGTGTTCAAGGACGCCGCCGTCGGGATCGGCATCGCCGACCTCGAGGGAAACATCCTGGAGATCAACGACACCCTCACCCGGATGTTCGGCGGGCTGGAGCACCACGTCCGCAGCCACAAGGTGAACGAGTGGGTCCACCCCGAGGACTCGCCCTACGTGTGGAAGTACTACGACGAACTGGTGCGCGGCGAGCGCGAGCACTACAGCGTCGAGAAGCCGTACTACCGCAACGACGGCACCGTGCTGTGGACCAACCTCACCGTGTCGCTGCTGCGGGACCCGGAAGGGCGGCCGGAGTACCAGCTGGCCCTCCTGGAGGACACCACCGAGCGCCGGCTGCTCAACCTGCGGCTGCGCTACGAGGCCACCCACGACGCGCTCACCGGACTGCCCAACCGGACGCTGTTCTTCGAACGCCTGGAGAAGGCCCTCGCCCCTCGGGAGGGCATGCGCTTCGGGCTCTGCTACCTCGACCTGGACGGCTTCAAGGCGATCAACGACAGCCTGGGCCACGCGGCGGGGGACCGGCTCCTGGTCGAGGTCGCCGACCGGCTGCAGAGTTGTGCCACGGCCCCCGGTGAGATGGTCGCGCGGCTGGGCGGCGACGAGTTCGTGGCCCTCACGACGGGCCCGCACACCCAGGACGACGTACACGAGCTGGCCGGGCGCATTCTTCTGGCGCTCGCCACGCCCATCCGTCTGGACGGCCGGGAACTGACCGTACGCGGATCGGTCGGTGTCGTCGAAGGCCCTTCGGGCGAACGCACCGCCGCCGAGGTGCTGCGGAGCGCCGACATCACGATGTACCGGGCCAAGGCCGCGGGAGGAAACCGCTTCGCACTGGCCGACGCCGAGGCCGACGCCCGCGCCATCACCCGCCACGGACTGACCACGGCGCTGCCCGCGGCGCTGGACCGCGGCGAGTTCTTCATCGAGTACCAGCCGCTGGTGCACCTCGGGGACGGCAGCGTGCACGGCGCCGAGGCCCTGGTGCGCTGGTGTCATCCGCAGCACGGCGTGCTCGGCCCCGACCGGTTCATCCCGCTCGCCGAGCACACCGGGCTGATCGTGCCGCTCGGTCGCTGGGTCCTGGAGGAGTCCGTCCGGCAGGCGAACTTCTGGCAGGAACGGCACACCGACGGCGGTCCCCTGCGGATCAACGTCAACCTCTCCCCGACCCAGCTGCACCACCCCAACCTGGTCGCCGAGACCGTCGACGTGCTGGAACGCTCCGGTCTGGAACCCGGCGCGCTCTGCCTCGAGGTCACCGAGTCCGCACTGATCGGCGCGGACGACGATCTGCTCAAACCGCTGCGCCAGCTGGCGGAGATGGGTGTCGACATCGCGCTGGACGACTTCGGCACCGGCTACTCGAATCTGGCGAACCTGCGCCGGCTGCCGGTGAGCGTGCTCAAGCTGGATCGTTCCTTCACCCAGGGCATGCAGCACCACCCGGCCGACCCCGTCGACCTGAAGATCGTCGAAGGCATCGTCTCGCTCGCCCACAGCCTCGACCTCGCGGTCACGGTGGAGGGAGTCGAGACGGGCGCCCAGGCGGAGCAGTTGCGACAGCTCGGCTGCGACACCGCACAGGGGTGGTACTACGCCAAGCCGGGTGCCCCCGACCGGATCCACGCGCTGCTGCTGGCGGACGCGGTCTGAGGACCCCGCCCTCTCAGTCGCCGGCAGCCCGACCCCGCCCGTCGGCGGGCAGGGGCACGACCGGCGGCCCCGACCCCAGCAGCATGCGCTGCAGCTCGCGGGCCGCCCGCGGCGGTTCCACGTCGCTGCGGTGCGCCAGCGCGATCGTGCGCCGCAGGCCCGGCGAGGCCAGCGGTGTCGTCCGGAGGTCCTGACCGGCCCGTACGGCCACCATGCGGGGGACGACGGCGATGCCGAGGCCTGCCCGGACGAACCCGAGTACGGCGTCCATCTCGCCGCCCTCCACCGTGAACGACGGCTCGAAGCCCTCCGCCCGGCACGCGGCGACGGTCAGCTCCCGCAGGTCGTAGCCGTGCCGGAACATCACCAGCGGTTGGTGCGCGAGATCGGCGACGCGCACGGAGCCCTCTTGTCCGGGCGCGGGCCTGGAAGCGGACGACACCACCACCAGGTCCTCGTGCAGCAACTCCACCGTGGTCAGCGCGGGAGAGGCGGCGGGCAGCGGCAGCACGAGCAGTGCGAGGTCGAGCCCGCCCCGGGCCAGCTGCCGTACGAGGTCGTGGGAGCCGCCCTCCTCGATCAGGAGCTGGATGCCGGGGTGCGCTCCGTGGAAGGCGCGCAGCACATCGGGTAGCAGGCCGGTGCAGACACTCGGGGTGGCGCCGAGCCTGATCCGGCCCCTGCGCAGCTGTACGAGTTCCTGTACCTCGTGCCGTGCGGTGTCCGCGTCGGCCAGGATCCTGCGGGCGAGGGGCAGCAGCGCCTCGCCCGCGTCCGTCAGCGCGATGTTGCCGCGTGCCCGGCTGAACAGCTCGGCGCCCAGTTCGTTCTCCAGGGCCTTGATCTGCTGGGAGAGGGAGGGCTGGGACACGTGCACCAATTCGGCGGCCCGGGTGAAGTGCCGGGCCTCGGCCACGGCCACGAAGTAGGCGAGCTGTTGGAAGTGCATGGGACCGACGATAGCGAACTACATAGAGAGTACCTATGGAGATGAGTCGATCCATGACTTGGACTGATGGTGCCCTTCACCTCTAGCGTCGTGTCCATGGCATTGGCAACGCGGACGGACCGACGGCCGTCCATGACGCGTACGCTCTGGGACTCGTCCGTCGGCAAGAAGACGATCATGGCTGTTAGCGGTCTGATCATGCTGGGTTATCTGGTGGTCCACATGCTGGGCAACCTGAAGATCTTCTTCGGACCTGACGAGTTCAACCACTACGCGCACTGGCTCCGGACCCTCGGCGAGCCCTTCCTGCACTACGAGTGGGCGCTGTGGATCATCCGTGTGGTGCTGGTGGCGGCCGTCGTACTGCACGCCGTCTGCGCGTATCAGCTGAGCCGACGTGACCTCAGGGCGCGCCCGACGGCGTACGTCCACAGGAAAGCGCGTTCGAGCTATGCCACCCGGACCATGCGCTACGGCGGCATCATCCTCGCGCTGTTCATCGTCTGGCACATCCTGGACCTCACGACCGGAACCGTGCACACCGGAGGGTTCCAGTCGGGGCGCCCGTACCAGAACGTGCTGGACACCTTCTCCACCTGGTACGGCAACGTCATCTACATCGTCGCCGTGCTCGCCGTCGGCCTGCACGTCCAGCACGGGTTCTGGAGCGCGGCGCAGACCCTCGGCGTGGGCAGCGCGACGCGGGACCGCGTCCTGAAAGGCCTCGCCAACGTCCTCGCAGTGGTGCTGACGACGGGCTTCGTATCCGTGCCCGTCGCAGTGATGACCGGAGTGGTGAGCTGACATGCGCGACTACACGAACTATCGCACCGGCGAGCCCGTCGTCGACACGAAGGCGCCCTCGGGCCCCGTCGCGGAGCGCTGGGACACCCGGCGCTTCGAGGCGAAGCTCGTCAACCCTGCCAACCGCCGCAAGCACACCGTCATCGTGGTCGGCACCGGTCTGGCCGGCGGTTCGGCCGGCGCGACCCTCGCCGAACAGGGCTATCACGTCGTCCAGTTCTGCTTCCAGGACTCTCCACGCCGCGCCCACTCCGTCGCCGCGCAGGGCGGCATCAACGCCGCCAAGAACTACCGCAACGACGGCGACTCGGTGCACCGCCTCTTCTACGACACCGTCAAGGGCGGCGACTTCCGCGCCCGCGAGTCCAACGTCCACCGCCTCGCCGAGATCTCCGTGGAGATCATCGACCAGTGCGTCGCGCAGGGAGTCCCCTTCGCCCGCGAGTACGGCGGCCTCCTCGACAACCGCTCCTTCGGCGGTGTCCAGGTGTCCCGCACCTTCTACGCCCGCGGGCAGACGGGGCAGCAGCTCCTCCTCGGCGCCTACCAGGCGCTCTCCCGGCAGATCGCCGCGGGCAACGTCGAGTTGCACGCGCGCACCGAGATGCTCGACCTGATCGTGGTCGACGGCAAGGCCCGCGGCATCGTGGCCCGTGACCTCGTCACCGGGAAGATCGACACCTACTTCGCAGACGCGGTCGTGCTGGCCAGCGGCGGCTACGGCAACGTCTTCTACCTGTCGACGAACGCCATGAACTCCAACGCCACCGCGATCTGGCGCGCCCACCGCCGTGGTGCCTATTTCGCGAACCCCTGCTTCACCCAGATCCACCCCACCTGCATCCCGCGCACCGGCGACCACCAGTCGAAGCTGACCCTGATGAGCGAATCGCTGCGCAACGACGGACGCATCTGGGTCCCGAAGGCCAAGGGCGACGACCGGCCCGCGAACCAGATCCCCGAGGACGAGCGGGACTACTACCTCGAGCGCGTCTACCCGGCCTTCGGCAACCTCGTGCCCCGCGACATCGCCTCCCGCGCCGCGAAGAACGTCTGCGACGAGGGCCGCGGCGTCGGTCCCGGCGGGCAGGGCGTCTACCTCGACTTCGCCGAGGCCATCGAGCGCATGGGCCGGAAGAAGGTCGAGGAGAAGTACGGCAACCTCTTCGACATGTACGCCCGCATCACCGCGGAGAACCCGTACGAGACACCCATGCGGATCTATCCCGCCGTCCACTACACGATGGGCGGCCTGTGGGTCGACTACGACCTCCAGACCACGATCCCCGGCCTCTTCGCCATCGGCGAGGCCAACTTCTCCGACCACGGCGCCAACCGCCTGGGCGCCTCCGCGCTGATGCAGGGCCTCGCCGACGGCTACTTCGTCCTGCCGTCGACCATCAACGACTACCTCGCCCGCAACCCGCACACCGAGGGGATCGACGCCGGCCACCCGGAGGTCACCGAGGCCGTCGCCGAGACCGAGGACAGGCTCAACCTCCTCCTCGCGGTCGACGGCGACCGCACCCCGGACTCCTTCCACCGCGAGATCGGCGAACTCATGTGGGAGTTCTGCGGTATGGCCCGCACCGAGGAAGGACTCCGCAAGGCCCTCGACCGGATCCCGCAGATCCGCGAGGAGTTCTGGCGCCGCATCAAGGTGCCCGGCACCGGCGAGCAGTTCAACCAGTCGCTGGAGAAGGCCAACCGCGTCGTCGACTACCTGGAGCTCGCCGAGCTCATGTGCCTCGACGCCCTGCACCGCGCCGAATCCTGCGGCGGCCACTTCCGCGAGGAGTCGCAGACCCCGGACGGCGAGGCCGCCCGCCGGGACGAGGAGTTCTCCTACGCCGCGGCCTGGGAGTTCAGCGCCACCGGCGACGCCCCCCTCCTGCACAAGGAAGACCTCGTCTTCGAGTACGTCCACCCCACCCAGCGGAGCTACGCATGAAGCTCACCCTGCGCGTCTGGCGCCAGCAGAACGCCGAGGCGCCCGGCGCCATGGCAACCTACGAAGTCGACGGCATCTCCCAGGACATGTCGTTCCTGGAGATGCTCGACACCCTCAACGAGGAACTCATCCTCGGCGGGGACGAGTCCGTGGCCTTCGACCACGACTGCCGCGAAGGCATCTGCGGCGCGTGCAGCCTCGTCATCAACGGCGACGCCCACGGCCCGGAGCGGACCACCACCTGCCAGCTCCACATGCGGTCCTTCGACGACGGCGACACGATCGACATCGAACCGTGGCGCGCGTCGGCCTTCCCGGTCGTCAAGGACCTCGTCGTCGACCGCTCCTCCTTCGACCGGATCATCCAGGCCGGCGGATACATCTCGGCGCCCACCGGGACCGCGCCCGACGCGCACGCCACCCCGGTGCCCAAGCCGGACGCGGACTCGGCGTTCGAGCACGCCGAGTGCATCGGCTGCGGCGCCTGCGTAGCGGCCTGCCCGAACGGCTCCGCGATGCTCTTCACCTCCGCCAAGGTCAACCACCTGGGCGTGCTCCCGCAGGGAGCGCCCGAGCGGGAGACCCGGGTGCTCGACATGGTCGCCACCATGGACGACGAGGGGTTCGGCGGCTGCACCCTCACCGGTGAATGCGCCACGGCCTGCCCCAAGGGCATCCCGCTGCCGTCGATCACCGCGATGAACAAGGAGTGGCTGCGCGCCAACCGCAAGGTGCGCCGCTGATCCGTCCCGACGCGGGGAGTCAGCCCGTCCGCAGCGCCTTCGCCAGGTACGCGGCCGTACGGCTCCCCGCCACGCGGGCGACCTCCCGCGGCGTGCCGGTGGCGACGATCCGGCCGCCCCGGTCCCCGCCGCCGGGCCCCAGGTCGATCACCCGGTCCGCACCGGCCACCACCGCCATGTCGTGCTCGACGACCACCACGCTGTCGCCCGCCTCGACGAGCCCGTGCAACTGGCGCATCAGCACCTCCACGTCGGCCGGATGCAGCCCCGTCGTCGGTTCGTCCAGCAGATAGAGCGTGTGTCCCCGCCGAGTGCGCTGGAGCTCCGTCGCGAGCTTGATCCGCTGTGCCTCACCACCGGACAGCTCCGGCGCCGGCTGGCCCAGGCGCAGATAGCCGAGCCCCACGTCGAGCAGGGCCCGCAGGCTGCGCTCCGCCGCCGGGGTCCCAGCCAGGAACCCGGCCGCCGCCTCCACCGTCAGGTCCAGCACCTCGGCGATCGTGAGACCGCGCAGGGTGACGTCGAGGGTCCGCGGGTTGTAGCGCGCCCCGTGACAGTCCGGGCAGGGGGTGTACGTACTGGGCAGGAACAGCAACTCGACCGAGACGAAACCCTCGCCCTGGCAGGTCTCGCACCGCCCACCCGCCACATTGAACGAGAACCGGCCCGCCCGGTACTTCCGCGCCCGTGCCGCCTCCGTGTCCGCGAACAGTCTCCGCACGACGTCGAACAGACCCGTGTACGTGGCCAGGTTGGAGCGGGGCGTACGGCCGATGGGTCTCTGGTCGACCTGCACCAGCCGGTCCACGGCCTCCAGACCCTCCGCCGACGCACAGCCCTCCACACGCGCGGGTTCCCCGGCAACGTCCGCCGGCTGCCGGTCGGCCAGCACACCTGCCAGTACCTGGCCGACCAGGGTCGACTTGCCCGATCCCGACACCCCGGTGACGGCCGTCAGCACCCCGAGAGGGAAGTCGGCGTCGACCCCGCGCACATTGTGCCGGTCGACCCCACGCAGCCGGAGCCACCCGGAAGGCTCGCGCGGCTCACGGACGGGCGGCGGATCCTCGTCGAAGAGGAACCGCCGGGTCGCGGATCCGGTGACCCCGGCGAGGCCCGCCGGAGGCCCGCTGTGCAGGACGCGGCCCCCGTGCTCACCCGCCAGCGGTCCGACATCCACCAGCCAGTCGGCCTGCCGCACCACGTCCATCTGGTGCTCCACCACGAACACCGAGTTCCCCGCCCGCTTGAGCCTGCCGAGCACTTCGAGCAGGGGCTCCGTGTCGGCGGGGTGGAGGCCCGCCGACGGCTCGTCCAGCACGTAGACGACACCGAACAGCCCCGACCGGAGCTGGGTGGCGAGCCTCAACCGCTGCAATTCGCCCGAGGACAGGGTGGGGGCCGTACGGTCGAGGCTGAGATAGCCGAGCCCCAGTTCCGTGACGGGCTCGATCCTGGCGAGCAGGTCGGCGGTGAGCACCCGCGCCGTGTCACTCGCCCCACCCTCGTCCAGCAGCACCGCCGCGAGGGCGGAGAGCGGGAGCGCGACGAGGTCGGCGATCGTGCGGCCCGCGAAGGTGACCGCCAGGGCCTCGGGGCGCAGCCGGCTGCCCCCGCACACAGGACACGGTGCGCTCGTCAGGAAACGCTCCGCCTTCGCCCGCAGCGACCGGCTCCTGGAGTCGGCGAACGTGTGCATCACATAGCGACGTGCGCTCATGTACGTGCCCTGGTAGGGACGCTGGATGCGGCCCGCGTCGCGCACCGGATGCACCGTCACCACCGGCTGCTCGTCGGTGAACAGGATCCACTCCCGGTCCGCCGCCTCCAGCTCCCGCCACGGCCGCCCGACGTCGTACCCGAGGGCGTCCAGCACATCGCGCAGGTTCTTGCCCTGCCACGCCCCCGGCCAGGCCGCGATCGCACCCTCCCGGATCGACAACGACGGGTCCGGCACGAGCAGTTCCTCGGTGGTGCGGTGGATCAGCCCCAGACCGTGGCACTCGGGGCACGCTCCGGCCGCCGTGTTCGGCGAGAAGGAGTCGGAGTCGAGCCGCGCGGCACCGGGCGGATAGTCACCGGCGCGTGAGACGAGCATGCGGAGGGAGTTGGACAGGGTGGTGACCGTCCCCACCGAGGAGCGTGATCCGGGCGCCGAGCGGCGCTGCTCCAGGGACACGGCGGGCGGCAGACCGGTGATCTCACCGACATCGGGTGCCCCGACCTGGTGGATCAGACGGCGGGCGTAAGGGGCGACCGACTCGAAGTAGCGGCGCTGGGCCTCCGCATAGATCGTCCCGAAGGCCAGGGAGGACTTGCCCGAGCCCGAGACGCCGGTGAAGACCACGAGGGCGTCCCGCGGGATGTCGACGTCGACATCCCGGAGATTGTGTTCGCGCGCGCCGCGCACCCGGACGCACGGATCATGGGGGGTGGACATCGGCGGCACGGCTCCGTCGGGGATCGGTGGTGTGGGCATGCTCCTGCCGGTGATCCTCCCTCACAGATCAGGACCACCGGCAGGGTGGGCGCCGGACCTACACCATCGGGTCCATGCCGCGGTCGTTCATGGAGCTCTCCTGCTCGCTCTGCTCCCGCAGGCGGCGGGCCTTGTCCTGGAGCCGCTGCCGCTGCTCCGGATCGGTGGCGCGTTCCGCGGCCTCGTTCAGTTCCTGTGCCTTGGCGCGCAGCTGCCTCACACGGCCGCCGGACTCACCTGCAACACTCATGATCACTCCTGGATCTGTGGGGGAGCGGACACCTTCAGCGAAACAGTGGCGGGTCCCGCCTGCATCTCGAGCGGCGACGCTCCGCCTCCCGCCCTGCCTGCGTGCCACGGTGCGGGTGGGGGCGCGGCGGTTCATCACCGCGGCCCGAGGGGGAGGAGAGGCGTCCTGGGCCGTTCCGCGATGAGCGATGAGCAACGGCGCGAGGCGCTCGGGCGTCGAGGGTTCAGACGTCCGCCGGCGAGAGTTCCTTGTCGATCTCGCGGAGGAACGCGTCAAGATCGTCCGGTGTGCGTGAGGTGATCAGGGTCCAGCCCCCGGTGTCGTCTCTGACCACCGGCTCGTCGACCCACGTTCCGCCCGCGTTGCGGATGTCCGTCCGCAGTGAGGCGTAGGAGGTGAGGGTCCTGTCCCTGACGACATCCGACTCGACGAGCGCCCACGGGCCGTGGCAGATGGCCGCGACAGGACGGCCGGCCGTCGTGAACGAGCGGACGATGTCCGGCGTGGCGTCCTGCAGCCGAAGTGTGTCGGCATTGAGGGTCCCGCCGGGCACGAGCAGCAGGTCGTAGCCGTCGGGGTCCACCTCGGGCAGGGTCAGGGACGGCCGGACGGTCTCCCCGGGGTCCTTGTCCCCGACGAGCGTGCGGATGGGATCGTTCGACATCGCCGCGATGTCCACGGTCGCGCCGGCGTCCCGCAGATGCCGCACCGGGACGACGAGTTCGTCCTGCTCGACGCCGTAGTTGGTCACGATCGTCAGCACACGGCGTCCGCCGAGGTCCTGATCCGTCATGTACCCGTCCTTTCGTCGTGTCCGCAGGCCGCGGTGAGCCGGAACTCCGGGGCACGCGGGTCCGGGCCGATCCCGACGAGATGCCCCGGTGCGGACGTCAGCCGTTCTCGTCGAGCCGGAATCCGACCTTGAGTCCCACCTGGTAGTGCGCGATGCGGCCGTCCTCGATGTGGCCGCGCACCTGCGTCATCTCGAACCAGTCGAGATTGTGCAACGTTTCGGAGGCTCTTGCGACGCCGTTCCGGATCGCCGCGTCGAGGCCCTCCTCGGAGGTTCCCACGATCTCGGTGACCCGGTAGGTGTGATTAGACATCTCGTGTCCCCTTTCGGTGGTTCCACGGTGCCTCACTCCGGGGCGGAGCGCGAGGCGTCGGAGTGCGGGTCGTGGCACGGAGGGCTTGACCTGCCTATTGGTCCATACCAAAATCCGGTGCACACGCCCGTGCGAGCGCCGCCCGCAGTCCCCCCACCCGGGTCCTGTCGTGTTGTCGTGCCGTTCCGCGGAAGGTGACCCCCCGTGAAGATGCGCAAATTGGCCGGAGCCGTCGCGCTCGTTTCCTCCGTGGCGCTGAGCGGCTGCGGCCATCTTCCCGGCGCGGGCGCCGACACCAGGACGGTGACGGTGTGGCTGATGAAGGGCAGCGCCTCCCAGGACTTCCTCGACCGGTTCAAGGAGTCGTACGAGTCCGAGCACCCCTCGGTCGAACTCGACTTCGTCCTCCAGGAGTGGGGTGGAATCGGCCCCAAGGTGCTGAAGGTGCTCGAGGGCGACGACGCACCCGATGTCATCGAGGTCGGCAACACCCAGGTCGCCCAGTACGCCGAGAGCGGTGGGCTGCGCGATCTCACCCTCGAATCCCTTCGCGACCTGGGCGGGGAGGACTGGCTGCCGGGGCTAGCGGAGCCGGGCAAGGTCGACGGCGGTCAGTACGGAATTCCCTGGTACGCGGCCAACCGCGTGGTGATCTACAACAAGGACCTCTTCGCGCGGGCGGGCGTCACCGCACTCCCCAGGACGCGTGAGGAGTGGGTGGCCGTCACCGAGCGACTGAACGCGGACGGCCGCCAGGGCATCTACCTCGCCGGTCAGAACTGGTATGTCCTCGCGGGGTTCATCTGGGACGAGGGCGGTGAACTGGCCGAGGACAGAGGCGGCGAATGGGAAGGGTCCCTGGGCTCGCCCGCCGCCCTGCGGGGCATGGACTTCTACAAGACGCTCCAGGCACTCGGCAGCGGGCCCAGGGACGCCGACGAACAGTCGCCCCCGGAGACCGACGTGTTCGCCGGGGGCACGGTCGCCCAGATCATCTCCGTACCCGGCAGCGCCGCGCTCATCGAACAGCGGAGCCCCGAACTCAAGGGGAAGCTGGGATACTTCCCGATTCCCGGAAAGAGCGTGAAGAAGCCGGGTGCCGTCTTCACCGGAGGATCCGACCTGATCGTGCCCGAAGGCGCCGACCAGCGGGGCGAAGGCATCGAGGTCGTCAAGGCCCTCGCGGGGGAGAAGTGGCAGACGGAGCTCGCCCGCGCCATGAGCTACGTGCCCAACAAGCCCGCACTCGCGGGGGTCGTCGAGGGCCAGGAGGGAACCGCCGCCATGGCGGAAGGCGCCACCGAGGGCCGTGCCACTCCCAACTCGCCCCACTGGCCGGCCGTCGAAGCGGACAACCCCATCAAGCCGTACATGACGGCGGTGCTGGAGGGTGGCGATCCGGCGGAGGAGGCGAAGAAGGCCTCCGACCGCATCACGTCCGGACTGATCACCGGCTGACGAGAGCCGGGAGGAGCCGGCCGTCCCGCCAGCCGGGGATTCAGCCGTCGCACATCCCCCCGCTCCACAGCGGTCATGTCGAATCCAGCCGGTCACGGAAGAAGTAGGGGAGCCGGACGTCGCACTCCCGCGACGGCCCGGCCCTCCGCCCGCCGACCACGTCCCCGGAGACATCCATGACCGTGCTGCGCCTGTCTTCCCCCGCTCCCGTCGCCGTACCCGCGCCGCGACCCGCCGGCTCCCCCTCGGAGTACCGGGTGTCCCTCGCCACCTGCCAGGACGACGTACGTGCCGCCCAGCGCCTTCGCCATCTGGTCTTCGCAGGGGAGCTCGGCGCCCGGCTGGACAGCGCCGAACCCGGCCTGGACAGCGACGCCTTCGACGCGTTCTGTGACCACCTGCTGGTGCGCGAGGCGGCCACCGGAGAGGTCGTCGCCACCTACCGGCTGCTGCCGCCCGAGGGGGCCAGGCTCGCCGGCGGCCTCTACGCGGAGAACGAGTTCGACCTCGGGCGCCTCGGCCCGATCCGGGACGACCTCGTCGAGGTGGGGAGGTCCTGCGTCCATCCCGCCCACCGCGACGGCGCGGTCATCGCCCTGATCTGGGCCGGGCTCGCACGCTACATGGAGCGCACCGGCCACACCTGGCTGGCCGGCTGCTGCTCCGTACCCCTTGCCGACGGAGGGGCGCTGGCCGCCCGGAGCTGGGACACCGTACGGACCCACAACCTGGCGCCCGAGGAGTACTGGGTCACGCCCCACCGCCTCTGGGACACCACCGGCCACCCGGGCGGCGGCGCGGGCGGTCGCGCCGGACTGCCGCCGCTGCTCCGCGGCTATCTGCGCCTCGGCGCCTGGGTCTGCGGAGCCCCCGCCCACGACCCGGACTTCGGCGTCGCGGACTTCTACGTCCTGCTCTCGATGGACCGGACCGACCCGCGCTACCTGCGGCACTTCCTCTCTCTGGCGCCGCTGCGATGAGCTCCTGGCTGCCCCTCGGCCCCTGCACCCCGGCTGCCTGTGCGCGTCATGAGGGCGTCAGGCGGGCGCCGCTGCCCGCCGTGGCCCTGCTCCTCGCCGGGTGCACGGTCGCCCTCCTCGGCGTGCTGTCCGTGCCCGCGGTGCTGCTCCTCGGGCCGTCACGGCGCGACCGGCTCACCCGCCGGTGGGCCCGCGCGGTGGTGCGGGCCTTCGGCGTACGCGTACGGGTCACCGGGTGCCCGGTGGACGGGCCGCGGCCACCGGCGGGCGAGCTCGTGGTCGCCAACCACGTCTCCTGGCTGGACATCCCGCTCGTGGCCGCCGTGCTTCCCGCCCGGATGGTCGCCAAGAGCGAGATACGCCACTGGCCGCTGCTCGGACCGCTCGCCGCCCTCGGCGGCACGCTGTTCATCGAGCGGGACCGGCTGCGGGCCCTGCCGCACGCGGTGCGGGCCGTCGCCGGGGCACTGGCCGCCGGATCACGGGTCGCGGTGTTCCCCCAGGGCAGCACCTGGTGCGGCCGGAGCGGCGGCGGCCGTTTCCGGCCCGCCGCCTTCCAGGCGGCGATCGACGCCGGCTCCGTCGTCCGCCCGGTCCGCATCAGCTACCGGACCACGGAGACGAACGCGGCGGGGGCCACCGCGTTCGTCGGGGACGACCCCTTCGCCGCCTCTCTGTGGCGCGTGGTGACCGCCGCCGGACTCACCGCCGAGATCCGGGTCCTGCCGCCGGTACCCGCGGACGGCGAGCCCGACCGGCGGACACTGGCGCGCGCGGCTCAGTCCGCCGTCGCCAGCGAAAGGGCGAACCTGCCCCCGGCATCCGTCCACCACTGATCCAGCCGCATCCCCGCCGCGGCCAGCTCGTCGCGCACCCGCTCCTCACGGAACTTCGCGGAGATCTCGGTACGCAGCTCCTCGCCCGCCTCGAACTGCACCACGAGGTCCAGCTCCCGGATCTTGACCGTCAGCGCCCGGCGGGCGCGCAACCGCATCTCCACCCACTCGTGGTCCGCGTCCCACAGGGCCACGTGGGCGAAGTCGTCGAGCGGGAAATCCGCCCCCAGCTCACGGTTCACCACCGCCAGCACGTTCTTGTTGAACGCGGCCGTCACCCCCGCCGCGTCGTCGTACGCACTCACCAGCGTCGCCTCGTCCTTGACCAGGTCCGTGCCGAGGAGCAGCCCGTCCCCGGGCTCGAGCCGCGCCCGTACGGACCTCAGGAACTCGGCGCGCTCCTGGGGCAGCAGGTTGCCCAGCGTCCCGCCGAGGAACACCACCAGCCGCGGCCCGGGACTCCTGGGCAGCTCCAGGACATGGGTGAAGTCGGCGACGAGCGCGTGCACGGAGAGCCCCGGGCGCTCCGCGAGAAGTGCCTCGGCGGCGCCCGCAAGGGCACTCTCACTGACATCGACCGGCACGTACGTGTGCAGGTCGGGCAGCGCGTCCAGCAGGTGCCGCGTCTTCTCCGAGGAGCCCGAACCCAGCTCGATCAGAGTCCGGGCCCCGGACGCCGCGGCGATGTCGCCGGCACGGGCGATCAGGATCTCCCGTTCGGCACGCGTCGGGTAGTACTCGGCCAGCCGGGTGATCTCCTCGAAGAGGTCGCTGCCGCGCGCGTCGTAGAACCATTTGGGCGGCAGCGTCTTCGGCTGCCGCGTCAGGCCGCTGTGCACATCGGCGCGCAGCGCCGCGTCCGTCGCGTCCGCGGGCAGGGTGCGGGTCAGCAGGAAGGGACTCACGCGGTGGGCTCCTTGAGCGGGGTCAGCAGGACATCAGTGCGCGTCGCGGCCAGCAGGGTGCGGTCGGGGACCTCACACCAGTGCGGGTCGTCGTCGTAGGGTTCCGAGGCCACCACCGTGCGGCGGCCCGGTTCGTGGAGATACCAGAGGGAGTCGCCCCACGTGGTCGCCACGATGGTGGAACCGTCGGTGACCAGCAGATTGAGACGTGAACCCGGTGCGGCGGCGCCGACGTCGAGAACCGTGTCGGCGACCGCCTGCGCTATCTCGTCGCCCTGCTCCGTCCGGTGGAGCACCAGCGCCCAGATCAGAGCCGAATCACTCCGCGCGGCCAGGGCGAGCAGCCGCTCGGGCGGTAGGCCCCCGGCCAGAGGCGCGAGGGAGCCGGGCCAGCCCCGCACCGCGCCGTTGTGGCTGAACAGCAGACACCCCTCGGCGAAGGGCGCTGCGGCGGCCTCTCCGTCCGCCCCGGCGAACGTCGCGTCACGGACCGCGGCGAGCAGCGCCGTGCTGCGAACCACGCGGGTCAGATCGGCGAAGGTCTCGTCGCCCCAGACCGGCCCGGAGCGGCGGTAGCGTCCGGGCACGCGGTCCCCCTCCGCGTACCAGCCGACCCCGAAGCCGTCGGCGTTGACCGTGCCGGACCGCTGGCGCCGGGGCTCCCAGGACTGGCGCACCAGCCCGTGAACGGGAGAGGTGAGCACCTCCCCCAGCGCCACGGAGGGCCCGAGATAAGCGATATGACGGCACATCACGCATCCCTCGCCGTACGGAAACCGGAGAAGATCTGGCGCCGGACCGGGAGGTCCCAGTTGCGGAACGTGCCGCGGCAGGCGACCTGATCCACGGCGAACGAACCGCCGCGCAGCACCTTGTGCCCGGGGCCGAAGAACACCTCGGAGTACTCACGGTAAGGGAACGCCACGAAACCGGGGTAGGGCAGGAAATCGCTCGACGTCCACTCCCACACATCGCCGATCAGCTGGCCCGCGCCCGCCGCGGACCGCCCCGCCGCGTACGCACCGGCCGGGGCGGGCCGAAGATGGCGCTGGCCCAGATTGGCCCGCTCGGGCGTCGGATCCTCGTCGCCCCAGGGGTAGCGCATCGACCGCCCCGACGTGGGGTCGTGGCGGGCGGCCTTCTCCCACTCCGGCTCGGTCGGCAGGCGCCGGCCGGCCCAGCGGGCGTAGGCCTCCGCCTCGTACCAGCTGACGTGGAGCACCGGTTCGTCCGCCCGCACGGGCTCGGTGACCCCGAAGCGCCGGCGCAGCCACTGCCCGGCGTCGCGGTGCCAGGACAGGGGCGCGGCCAGACGGTGTTCGCGGACCATCGCCCAGCCTTCGGGCGCCCACCAGCGTTCCTCGGTGTAGCCGCCGTCCTCGATGAAGCGAACGTAGGCACCGCACGTGACCGGGGCGGTGTCGATGTGGAACGCAGCCACCTCCCGCCGGTGCGCGGGGCGTTCGTTGTCCAGCGCCCAGGGCTCCGTGGAGGTCCCCATGGTGAAGGGGCCCCCGGGGACCAGCACCTCGGTGGGGAGCGTGACCGGGCCGACGGGTTCCGGCGGCTCCGGAGCGCTGAGCACCGCAGGACCCGAGCGGAGCTGATGGGTGATCAGCATCGTCTCGTCGTGCTGCTGTTCGTGCTGGGCGACCATGCCGAAGGCGAATCCCGCCCGTTCCAGGCGGCGGCCCCCGCCGTCCAGTGGAGCGCCGCCGAGGATGTCCAGGGCCCGGCCGCGCACGTCGGCGGCGTAAGCCCGTGCCTCCCCGGGGGGCAGCAGAGGGAGCGAGGGCCGGCTCGCCCGGGAGTGCTCGAAGGCGTCGTACAGTCCGTCGATCTCGGGACGGATCGCCTCGCGGCCCCCCACGGCCCGGAGCAGCCACAGCTCCTCCTGGTTGCCGATGTGCGCCAGGTCCCAGACCAGGGGCGACATCAACGGGGAGTGCTGCGCGGTGAGCTCGTGGTCGTCGACGCAGTCGGTGAGCAGGGCGGTGCGCTCGCGCGCGGTGAGGAGTGCTGCCAGGGCGCGTTCGCGCAACGCCTCCGCGTCGAGTTCCTGGCCGGTGTGCGGTGCGGGAGTGCCAGTCATCGGAGCAAGCCCTTTCCGTACGGTGCCTGTGCCAAGTCGGGCAGGTCGTCGGCCGGACATCGGCCCCGGGCCACATAGCGCTCGTGGAAGGCGGCGACCGTCCCGATGACGTGATCACTCGCCCCGATCCTGGGCAGCGCCTCCAGCGCGGCCGTGAAGCAGGCCGCTGCCGCCGCCGCCAGCTCGGGATCGCTCAGCCCGTCACGGGCGGCCGCCGTCCAGAGCGGATTTCGGGGCGCACGCGACGGTCCCGCGGTCTCGGCCAGAGGTTTCACGGTGCGATACACGGTCTCTGCCGCCTCCGGGTCGTCGAACAGCGCGGTGGTGACGGCCAGGGGCACCAGCCAGCCGTCGGTGCCGGACTGGGCGTCGATCATGCGCAGTTCCAGATGCCCTCTCGGGCGCACCGGGGGGAACAACGTCGTGAGGTGATAGTCCAGATCGGCCCGCACCGGCGGCCTCGGTCCGCCGCCGCGGATCCAGTCCCGAAACGGCAGACCGTCCGGAACGGCCCAGGGACCGTCGTCGTTCCGTACGCACATCACGGACGTCGCGAGCACATGGGTGGCCCAGGCGTCCCGCGGCGCGAGACGGCTCTGCGGCGCGAGTGACCTGGCCGGGTCGAGATGGGTCCAGAGCGCCTGCCGGGTCGATCGCCAGCCGGTGCGCCGCCCCTGCCTGAACGGAGAGTTGGCGAACGCCGCCACCAGCACAGCGCCCAGCAGGCCGCCGAGCTGCCAGCGCCGCCCGTAGCCCAGCGGGCCCGGCTCCTCCTCGCCCGCGTCCAGGCAGACCTGCACGGAGGCGGAGGAACACATCATGGCGCGGCCGGCGGGACCCGACCGGTCGAGCGCGGCCTCCATCGCGTCGTACCGCGGCTCCTTGAGGAGGCGGCGGGGCGGATGCCAAGGGTCCACACCAAGGCCGGCCAGGGTCAGGCCGGCCCGCCCGAGAGTGTCGCGTACGGACGCGAGATCGGCGGACATGGTGTCGACGCACTCCATGAGGGAGCTCGCGGGCCGGGAACTGAGCTCCAGCTGACCGCCGGGTTCGAAGGTCAGGGCGGCGTCCGGCGGGGCCGCGCGCACGGCGTCGGCCGCGGCGCGCAAGCGGTCGTGGGAGACAGCGGCCTCGGGATGTTCACGGTCGTGGATGAGCCATTCCAGCTCCACACCGACCGTCCGGGGCGGTCCCGTCTTGAAACATATGCCGCGGAGCAGATCCTCCGCCTCTTCCTCGCCGAGGGGCGCCGCGTCCACGGGCGGGCCGTGCCGGCCGAGAGTGTCCGGGGGCATGCTGGGCCTCCTTATTCGGGTGCTTGCCTCCCACCCAAACCCTTACCGGGAGTTCGCACAAGGGTGCCCCTGCGCGACGAAAACCGGTTGCGTCCATGCCGCCGGGACGTCCAGCATGCCCCGTATGCACCACACGGGGGAGCGCCGATGAGCGCACGACTGCGCGGCATCGCGAGAGAGACCGAGTCCATCGTCCTGGCCGGGCGCTACCGCACGCCCGAGGGGCGCGAGGTGTCCATCGAGCGGGCCGTGGCCACCGCGCTCCCCGGCACCCGTCTGTACGGCCCCGAGCCCGTGCCCGTCGCCGCCCTGGACACCGGCCGCACCCCGGTCGTCGAGGTGACGGACGAGACGAGCCTGCGGGCGGCACGCCGGCTGACGGGCGAGTCGGCGGCCAGGGTCGCCGTCCTCAACTACGCCTCCGCCCGCAATCCCGGCGGCGGCTATCTGAACGGAGCGCAGGCCCAGGAGGAGTCCCTGTGCCGTGGGTCCGCACTCCACTCCACGCTGCTGCGCGCCCCCGAGTTCTACGCGCACCACCGCGCCGAGCGCAGCGCCCTCTACACCGACCGGGTCATCCACTCACCGGGCGTGCCTGTCTTCCGCGACGACCGGGGCAGGCTGCTGGAATCCCCCCATGCCGTCGGGTTCCTCACCTCGCCCGCGCCCAACGCCGGTGTCATCCGCCGCCGGTACCCGGAACTGGTCCCTCGCATACCCGCCGCACTGGCGAGCCGCGCCGAACGGGTACTCGAGGTGGCGGCCGTGCGCGGGTACCGACGGCTGGTGCTGGGTGCCTGGGGCTGCGGCGTGTTCATGAACGACCCTGCCGACGTGGCCGGCGCGTTCCAGGCCCTGCTCACCGGCGGCGCGCGCTTTGCGGGCCACTTCGAACAGATCGTCTTCGGTATTCCGGACCGCGATCCCGACTCGGCCGTCAGGGCCGCCTTCACCCGCGCGTTCGGCGGTCACCTCCAGCCGTAGCGCTCCCGCAGCCGCCCCACGACCAGGTCGTACCTCACCCGGTCCAGCGCACAGGCCTCGCGCCGCATCCCGTCCTCGTGCACCCGCAGCACCCGGTCCAGATCCACCCAGGACGGCCGTCCCGAGCTGTCCCACGGGCCCGCCCCCAGCGCGACCCACTCGTGGTCCCCCTCGTGCTGCTTGCTGGACAGCTGCACGGCCAGAAGAGTGCCTCTCTCCTCCCGGGCCACGACGAGAACCGGCCGGTCCTTGCCACGCCCGTCGCTCTCCTCGAACGGCACCCAGGTCCACACGATCTCGCCGGGGTCCGGATCGCCGTCCCGGTCGGGGGCGTACGACGTGCGGACGGGACCCACCTCGCGGGGTTCGGCCTCCGTGGTGGCGGCAGGGCCGCTGCGGCCGGGGAAGTCGGTCGTGCTGTCGCTGCTGTGATTGGTGTGCTGGAACGTCATCGCAACACCGTAGAACCTGTACGGCCCAGTTCGTGGAGCGGGTCGGGGAAACGGGCCGCAGGCTCGACCTCATGATCACCTTCTCCGGCGTCGCGCGCCGGTCCCGCGCGGCCCTCGTCACCGCGCTCCTCACCGCTGCCGCACTGTCCACCGCCGCCGGCGCGGCACCCACCTCCCACCCGGCACCAGGGCCCCCGGCCCGTCCCGCCACGCCGACTCCCCGGACGGTGTCGGCGTGGCTGCCCTACTGGGACCAGGAGGGCGCCTACCAGGACGCCCTGCTCCACGCCGACCAGCTGCACACCGTCAGCCCGTTCTGGTACGAGGCCGTCTCGGCCGGCCGGATCGACGCGCACCCCGGCGCGGGCGAGCGCCGCATCATCGACGGACTGCACCGGGCCGGGACCAAGGTCGTCCCCACCGTCATGGAGACGATGAAGTCCGGTGCCCTGGCGGCGATCCTCACCAGCCCCGCCCGCCGCACCGAGCACGCCGACGCGCTGATGCGCACGGTCGCCACCCGCGACTACGACGGCCTCGACCTCGACTACGAATCCATCGCGGCCACCGGCGACGCCACCTACGTCTCCGTGCGCGACGGATTCACCGCACTGGCCACCGACCTCTGCCGACGCCTGCACGCACTCGGCAAGCAGTGTGTGATCACCGTCTTCCCGAAGACGGCCACGACAGGCCGCATCTGGGACTACGCGGCCCTCGGGCGTGTCGCCGACCGGATCCGGATCATGGGCTACAACCTGCACTGGTCGGGCGGGGACCCGGGACCGCTCGCGGACACCCGTTGGTACGACGACATCCTGACCCGCGCCACCGCACTGGTACCGGCCGCCAAACTGGAGATGGGCCTCCCCGCCTACGGCTGGGACTGGCCGGCGGACAGCACGAGCACGTCCGCCACCAAGCACGTCACCTGGAAGGAGGCGGAAGCACTGCGCGCCGCGAAAGGAGCCCCCTACCGGTTCGACGAGGTCTCCGGCACCCCTTACTTCACCTACGACGACGGCACCGAGTCCCGCGAGGTCTGGTACCAGGACGCGCGCGGGGTCGCCGTCCACCTTCCGGTGCTGCGCAAGCACGGCGTGAGCGGCACCGCGCTGTGGGCGCTCGACTTCGAGGACCCCGAGGTCTGGCCGGTGCTCGCCGGCCGGTGACGCCCGCCCCGTTACGGTGCCCCGGCCCACGGGCCGGGCGAAGGGGTCTGCGAGACTGCCGGACGCCATGAGCCAGTTACCCGAGCAGCCCGCCGGCATGTCCCTACCGACCAGCGCCGACGTGGCGCGGCTCGCAGGAGTGTCCCGGGCCACCGTGTCCTACGTACTGAACAACAACGCGACCGTACGGATCAGTGAACCGACCCGTCGCCGGGTCAGGGACGCAGCCGCCGGCCTCGGCTACGTCCCGCACGCGGCGGCCCGGAGTCTTCGAGCCGGGCACACGAGGACGGTGCTGCTGCCCGCCGCGCAGGCGCCCGCCGGGCCCCTGTACCAACGGTTCCTGACCCGGATCGAATCCGATCTGCGCCGACTCGACTACACCGTCGTGCAGTACGGCAGCCTGGGTCTCGACCCCGACGAGGCCGCCAGGGCCTGGGCGGAACTCCGCCCCGTCGCCGTCGTGACGCCCGGCGGCATGGCCCTCACCCCGTACGGCATAGGAGTGCTCACCCGCTCCGGCGCCAAGGCCGTGATCACATTGGGCCCGCAACCGGTGGCCGGTGCGCACGCCCTCGTCATGGACCAGCGCGAGGTCGGCGGCTGCGCGGTCCGCCATCTGCTCTCCCGCGGACGACACGGGATCGGAGTGGTCATGCCGCAGGAACCGGGCCTCGCCCTGTTCGCCGAACCACGCCTGGCCGGAGCGGTACGCGCCGCGGAGGACTTCGGTGTGAAGGCCCGGATCCAGCCGCTGCCCCTGCGGTACGACGAGGAATCGGCGGCAGAACTCGCCGCCCGCTGGCGGACGCTCGGCCTCGACGCGGTGTTCACGTACGACGACGAATACGCGATGCTGCTGATGAGAGCGCTCCAGGACGCCGGTGTCGACGTACCCGCCGAGACCGCGATGATCGGCGCCGACGACCTGATGCTCGGCAGGCTCCTGCGCCCCCGGCTCAGCAGCGTCACCATGGAGCTGGCGTCGGCCCAGTCACCGGCGGAGATGATCGACCGGCTGGTGCAGAGCCCCGGCGGCGCGCCGGAACGTCACTATCTGCTGCGGGCCGCGGCGGTCGCACGGGAATCCAGCTGACCCGGCCGACCGGGTGTCGCGACGTGCGCCGCAGGCGCCACGTGTCTAGCGTCGAGACCATGAGCCATCCGCAGAGCTACGAGATCCTGCTGTTCCCGGAACCGGAGGAGTCCAGCAGCGGGGCACCCGCGCCCGGCACCGCCATCCGCTCCGCGGTCGTGGCAGCCACCGGGGACACCGGGACTTCGGGCTACCCGCGCTACGCGGGGGACGGCATGGAGGCGGACGTCGACCCGGCCTCGCACACCGTGGAGGCCCTACTGGTGGACGGCGCGGAACTGGACTACGGCCTCACGGTCAGGATCGCCGAGCGCATCGGCGGTACGCAGGAGGCGGGAGGGGAAGCGGAGGCGGCTGAGGCAGGAGACGGCGGCGGAGCGCCGCAACCGGCCGCCGGACACGACGAGGAATCCCGGAGTTCCCCCTCCGCTTCCGCCCAGGACCGGCCCGGAAACGGCCGAGCCGGGTGACCGCCCCATGACGAAGGCCCGGCCTGCGGCCGGGCCCTCATCACGTCCGGCGAACATTCGGAAGGACTACTGCTGCTCCGGCTGCGCTTGCTGTGCCTGCTGCTCCTCGACGGACTTGCGCACTTCGTCCATGTCGAGGTTGCGCGCCTGGCCGATGACGTCCTCCAGCGCCGCCTCGGGAAGCGCCCCGGGCTGCGAGAAGACCGCGACGTTGTCCCGGACGATCATCAGCGTGGGGATGGACCGGATCTCGAAGGCGGCCGCCAGTTCCTGCTGCGCCTCCGTGTCGACCTTGGCGAAGACCAGGTCGGGGTGGCGCTCGGAGGCCGAGTCGTAGACCGGGGCGAACTGTCGGCACGGACCGCACCAGGAAGCCCAGAAGTCGATCAGAAGGAATTCGTTGTCGCTCACGACCTGATCGAAGTTTTCCTTGGTGAGCTCTACGGTGCTCATACTTTCTTACCTCTTCCTGGGACCGTTCGGACCTGTCCGGCACAACGGTGGCGTCACTTGCGGTATTCCGCCTGCCCATGTGGCCGCGGCGCACACCCCCGAGGACACTGTTCCCATGACTGATACTGATGGTGCGCGGAGCAGTGAGTACGACGTCGTGGTCATCGGGGCCGGCCCCGTGGGAGAGAACGTGGCGGACCGTGCCAGGGCCGCGGGGCTGAGCACCGCCGTCATCGAGTCCGAACTCATCGGCGGTGAGTGCTCCTACTGGGCGTGCATGCCCAGTAAGGCGTTGCTGCGTCCCGTCGTCGCGCGTGCGGACGCCCGTCGTGTCCCCGGGCTCAGCGCTGCGGTGCAGGGGCCGCTCGACGCGGACGCGGTCCTCGCCCACCGTGACTACGAGACCTCAGGTTGGAAGGACGACGGCCAGGTCGCCTGGCTGGACAGCATCGGCGCCGACATCTACCGCGGCATGGGGCGGCTGACAGGAGTCAGGCAGGTGTCCGTCACGGCCGCCGACGGTTCGGAGCGGCACCTCACCGCTCGGCACGCCGTCGCCGTCTGCACCGGGAGCCGGGCCGTCGTCCCCGCCCTGCCGGGCATCGCGGACGTGCGGCCGTGGACGAGCCGCGAGGCGACCAGCGCCAAGGAGGTGCCCGGCCGGCTCGTCGTCGTCGGCGGGGGAGTGGTCGGCGTGGAGATGGCCACCGTCTGGCAGGGGCTCGGGGCAGAGGTGACCATGCTGATCCGCGGTGAGCACTTGCTTCCGAAGATGGAGCCCTTCGCCGGTGAGCTGGTCGCGGAGGCGCTGGCCGAAGCCGGCGCACGGATCCTGACCGGGGTCTCGACGACCGCGGTGAGCAGGGCCGGCCACGACGGGCCGGTCACCGTCGAACTGGACAACGGCGAACGGCTGGAGACCGACGAGATCCTCTTCGCCACCGGCCGCGCCCCGCGCACGGACGACCTCGGCCTCGACACGGTGGGTCTCGAGCCCGGATCCTGGCTCACCGTCGACGACAGCTGCCGCGTCGAGGGCAGTGACTGGCTGTACGCGGTCGGCGACGTCAACCACCGCGCACTCCTGACCCACCAGGGCAAGTACCAGGCCCGCATCGCGGGAGCCGCCATCGCTGCCCGCGCGCAGGACACCCCCTTGCTGGAGACCGGCCGCTGGGGTGCCCACGCGGCCACCGCCGATCACGCCGCCGTCCCCCAGGTGGTATTCACGGACCCGGAAGCAGCCTCGGTCGGCCTCACGCTCGCCGAGGCCGAGGCAGCAGGTCACCGGGTCCGCGCCGTCGACCACGACCTGGCCGCGGTCGCCGGATCCGGCCTGTACGCGCAGGGGTACAAGGGCCGGGCCCGAATGGTCGTCGACCTGGATCGCGAGATCCTGCTCGGCGTCACCTTCGTCGGACCGGGCATCGGCGAACTCCTGCACTCGGCGACGGTCGCCGTGGCCGGAGAGGTTCCCATCGACCGTCTCTGGCACGCGGTGCCCGCCTACCCGACGATCAGCGAGGTGTGGCTCCGGCTGCTGGAGTCGTTCAGGGGTTGAGAACCGCCGTAGCCGGCCTTGAGGACCTGCCGCGCTCCCCGGCAGGCGTGTCTCCCGAAGAAACCGCTGGGCCCGGTCGCTTGATCCGCTGAATCCCAGCGCATGCGCCGGGCCCGGACCCTGATGTCCGGACATGAACAAGGACGCTCAGCGACTCTGGTACTCGTCGCAGAAGTGGATGGCGGCCGTATTCACCGCATTCTCGGGCGGTCCCATGGTGAAGGCCCTGGGAGGCGGCCACCGCGAGCCGGCGTTCCTGAACCGCCCGAAACCCGCTCACCTCGCAGATCGGGCGGAGTTCGGCGCCGTCGAGTCGGGCGACCGCGGTGCGGTCGGTGTCCGGCGACGGACCGACGAGCGGACGCCGCGCCGTCGGCGGTGTCCGTCGCCGGCACCGCCTCGCCACCCGTTGCGATTGACCAGGATGTACCAGGCGGTGGTGTCGACGTCGTCGCCTCGGCGGGCGCCGGCTTCACCGTGGTGAGCAGGCGGGCCGCGAGGGTCGCCGCCACTACGGCGGCGACCCCGGAAGCGTCAACGATGTTTTCCTGCAGGAGCGGGAGAAGCCGCACCGTGGGCCGTCAGCGATCGGCCCGTTCGTCTGTCCCAGGTCCCATCAGGTGTGGGCCCAGCGTTGGTTGCTGCTACTCGAGCAGGAGTAGAGCTGGATCAGGGTGCCGTTGGCGGTACCACTTGCGACGGCGTCGAGGCAGAGGCCGGACTGGACGCCGACGATGGTTCCGTCGGAGTTGAGGCGCCATTTCTGGTTGTCGCCACCCCAGCAGCTGTAGATCTGGACCTTGGATCCGTTGCCGGTGCCGGCGGCGTCCAGGCACTTGTCGCCGTAGACCCTGAGTTCGCCGGTGTCGGTGTACGTCCACTGCTGGTTGGTGCCGTTGTGGCAGTCCCACAGTTGGAGCTGGGTGCCGTCGGTGGTGTTGGTGCCGGGCACGTCGAGGCAGCGGCCCGAACCGACGCTTTTGATCGTTCCGGAATCGGAAGGAGGCGTGGTGGAGCCGCCGTTGAGCGCGTTGAGGACGGCGGTGTAGGCGGACTTCTTGCTGCCGTCGCCGTTGAACAGCAGCGGCGTGTCCTGCGATCGCCAGGAGTCGGTGTCGCGCACACCCCAGACGGTGATGCCGAGGCAGCGCGGAACGGCCAGACAGTCGTTGGTCACGTTGGCGTAGGTCGTGGGCGGGGCGCCCTGGATGTCGAGTTCGGTGACGGCCACGTCGACGCCGAGGGCGGCGAAGTTCTGGAGCGTGGTGCGGAAGTTGCTGTTGTAGGGGCTTCCGCTGTTGAAGTGCGACTGGAAGCCGACGCAGTCGATCGGCACGCCGCGCTGCTTGAAGTCCCGGACCATGGAGTACATGGCCTGGGTTTTCGCCCAGGTCCAGTTTTCGACGTTGTAGTCGTTGTAGCAGAGCTTGGCCGCCGGGTCGGCGGCGCGTGCGGCGCGGAAGGCGGCCTCGATCCAGTCGTTGCCGGTGCGCTGCAGGTTGGAGTCCCGCCGGGCTCCCGAACTGCCGTCGGCGAAGGCCTCGTTCACGACGTCCCACTGGGCGATCTTGCCCTTGTAGTGGCCCATCACGCCGTTGATGTGGCCGATCATCGCCTGGCGCAGTGTGCTGCCGCTGAGGCTCTGCATCCAGCCGGGCTGCTGGGAGTGCCAGGCCAGGGTGTGACCGCGCACCTCCTTGCCGTTCTGCACGGCCCAGTTGTAGACGCGATCGGCGGCGGTGAAGCTGAACTGGCCGCGCTGCGGTTCGGTGGCGTCGATCTTCATCTCGTTCTCGGCCGTCACCGAGTCGAACTCACGACCCGCGATCGTCGTGTACGTCGAGTCGCCCAGCTTGCCGGAGGCGATGGCGGTCCCGAAGTAGCGGCCGCTCTGCGCCGCTGCGGCTCCGAGCGTGCTCTCGGCGGCGTGTGCGGCCGGCGGCGCGACCAGTGCGGCGGCCGTAGCGAGGACGCCTACGACCAGCGCCAGCAGGAGGCCGCGGATCTTTCGGCGGATAACGGGTCTGGTAAGGGCATACGAGCCCATGGCTGTGCCTCCAAGGTAGGGATCACGGAACGGCTGAAGCGCGCGGATGAAGTCGTCCTCTCCCGCGTCGCGGACGGAGGGCGGGTCGGAATCCGTGCCGCACGGAGTTCCCGGACACCGCTGTACAGGGACGGGACGATCCTCGAGACAGGCACGGAGGTACTCCATCGCGGCTCAGCCGGGGGACCGTCACGCGGCGTTACTCACCTCTCCCACTGCGTGAAGAGCCAGGATGCGCTGGTGCCGGTCTCACCGGAACGAAAAGGGGTGGCGCGGGTGCGTTTTCGGCGCGCGGATCTGCGGAGAGGTTGTGCGTGGATCTGCCGCGCGGCACGGACTTCTCGGATGTGGTTCGAAATGTCGAGCTGTGATCGGCTTCTCAGACAGGAATGATTGAGGCTTGACGATGCATCGTCAATACTCTGGGTGCGAAAATTTTCTGTTCCGAGTTCGAAACTTTCGAAGCCAAGCAGGTTGATCGGCGGATCGCCGTTGCCTTCTTCGGCGGGTGCGTCGACGGCGATATGGGTGGCGTGATGCGCCTCTTCGGCTGCGTGACGTGCGATGTTGTGCGGCACGGGCGTGCGCAACGTTTCGGCGTCAGCATCGATACGTGCGAGAGGTGTTGACGCCGCCCTGTGGCTCCCTATCATTCAGGTTGCTCGACCCTTCGGCCCTCTTTCGAGATTTCGAACACATCGCTTCGCCGCTCAGCAGGACAACTCCGGGTCGTGCCGCCCCTGTGGAGTCGAATGTCATGCACGCGCCATCGTTTGATTCGCGCATCGTCCGCCGGACCGTGCCACCCGGGCGCTCGGCCGTCCAAGGCCCCACCTCCGACGCCCGTGCCGCCCGGAGGCGTCGGGCGCCGACGGTCCGAGGGAAGGCCGGGAAGGGCCGGTAAGGCACAAGCGGTCTGCCGTGGTGCCCACGGGCCTCTGCATGCCGCACCGCACCGACAGTCCGGACGCCTCCCTGCGAGGCCGGCCGGAACCTGCCACTCAAGGTTGAGGAAGTGCCCATGTACAGAGGGATTTTCAGCCGCAGACATCCGTCCGCGTTGCTCGCCGCAGCGGTTGCGGTCCTGGCCGCCTTGGCGGCGCTGCTCGCCGCCATCCCGGCTCAGGCAGCCTCGACCGGCGCCTTACGCGGTGTCGGCTCGAACCGGTGCCTCGATGTGCCGGGTGCCGCCCAGGCCGACGGCACGTACCTGCAGATTCACGACTGCTGGGGCGGGACCAATCAGCAGTGGACGCTGACGGACGGCAACCAGTTGACCGTGTACGGCAGTAAGTGCCTGGATGTTCCGGGCCACGCCACGACGCCCGGAACCCGCGTGCAGATCTGGACCTGTTCCGGCGGTGCGAACCAGCAGTGGCGGGTGAACGCGGACGGTACGGTCGTCGGTGTGGAGTCCGGGCTGTGCCTGGAAGTTGCGGGCGCCGGCACGGCCAACGGCGCCGCGGTGCAGATCGGGACGTGCAACGGTGCCAACAATCAGAAATGGGCCGGTCCGACCGGGACGCCGCCGACCGACGGTCCGTGCTCACTTCCGTCGGCGTACCGGTGGACGTCGACCGGCGTGCTGGCGCAGCCGGCGAACGGGTGGGCCGCGGTGAAGGACTTCACCACCGTGACTCACAACGGCAAGCACCTGGTCTACGCGTCGAACGTGTCGGGATCTTCGTACGGCTCGATGATGTTCAGTCCCTTCACGAACTGGTCGGACATGGCGTCGGCCGGCCAGACCGGGATGAGCCAGGCCGCGGTGGCTCCCACGCTGTTCTACTTCGCGCCCAGGAACATCTGGGTGCTGGCTTACCAGTGGGGGGCGTCGGCCTTCGTCTACCGCACGTCGAGCGACCCCGCCAACCCGAACGGGTGGTCCTCACCGCAGCCGCTGTTCACGGGCAGCATCTCAGGCTCCGACACCGGACCGATCGACCAGACCCTGATCGCCGACGGCCAGAACATGTACCTGTTCTTCGCCGGTGACAACGGCAAGATCTACCGGGCGAGCATGCCGATCGGGAACTTCCCGGGGAACTTCGGCTCTTCGTACACGACGATCATGAGCGACACCAAGGCCAACCTGTTCGAGGGTGTACAGGTCTACAAGGTCCAGGGCCAGAACCAGTACCTCATGATCGTCGAGGCCATGGGTGCGAACGGACGCTACTTCCGCTCCTTCACGGCCTCGAGCCTGAGCGGGTCGTGGACCCCGCAGGCCGCGAGTGAGAACAACCCCTTCGCAGGCAAGGCCAACAGCGGTGCCACCTGGACGAACGACATCAGCCATGGTGACCTGGTCCGCGTCAACCCCGACCAGACCATGACCGTAGACCCCTGCAACCTGCAGTTCCTCTACCAGGGCAAGTCGACCACCGCGGGCGGCCCCTACGACCAGCTGCCGTGGCGGCCGGGTGTCCTCACCCTGCGGCGCTGACCCCGCCGGTTCACGGTGACCGTGGTGTGAGGCGGTCCGCAGGCCCGTGGTCGAGCGGTTCAGGACTTTGCGCACCACCCGATGAGCGGCGCTCACCGTCGCGAGGAACCCCAGCCGTGCGTGTCGGCCGGGGTTCCTCCCTCGGCTCCGGTTCAGTCGTCCTCGAAGAGGCCGAGACGTAGGGCCGGCCCCGCAGCTTGGCCGCCGTGCGGTAACCACGGAGCGAGCCGTCAGCCGACACGACCCGCTCGGGAATGCGCGGCCAGTTTTCTTGTCGAGGGGCTGTGACTCCGGTGGCCGCACCCTCCGCGACCGCCGTCGGTTCGCACGGGTTGCGGAAACCGGTCAGCTCCGCTCGAGCGGAGGTGAACAACGGGTGCCCCCGACAGCCATCGGTCCCTTGTCTCCGGCGCGGCAAGGTCGGCTACGGCGTGTCTTTCGCGGCGGCTGCTGGAGGCGTATCGCGGGTAGCAGCGGGCGTCGAATACGAGCCGGGGGCGGGCACGGGCAGATTCCGCGGAGCGACCGGACGTCCCCCTGGTGGCTGCGGACGCCGCACATCGGCGTTCGCGGCTTCTTCCGGTTGCGCCGACATGCGGAGCCGGATGTTCTCGGCCCTTTCGACCCACGAAGCGCGGCCGCTGTCGAGCGGAGCCCGACCCGGTGTACTGAACGCACGTTCTCACTTCTGTGACATGTCTCATGGATCTGTCCGAGGTATTTCGACTCTCTGATCCGTCTGGCCCAGGGTGAGGGCGGCGTGGTGAATTCTCGGGGCGATAGAACTCCTACGTGGTCCGGCTTGTTTTCCCTCACTCATGTGTGCACCAATGGGCCGGGCGTCCCCGAAGACGCGAGGGCGAAGTCAATCCAGTGACTCGCGAAGAGATCTGACACCCAGCAAGAAATGCAGACCTCCTGCCCGTGATCCGACGCGGCGGTGCGGTGCTGACGCTCCTGTGCGAATCTCCCTCACCGGTATCTGGATTCTGTATGCCGATTCGCTGAGGGGTAGTCAAAGGGCCCCCAATTCCTTTGTTGCGGAATCCTCGAGCGGATCGGAGGTCCTGACGGCGGGCTCGGGCAGCGCGCACCACACCACGTGACAACGACCGACACCGAGGTGAAGACAGCATGATGACCAACAGCGGGACAGCCACAGCGCTCGTGGGCGGGTACCTCCTCGGGCGCACGAAGAAGGCCAAGGTTGCCATCGGGCTGGGAATGTTCCTGGCCGGCAAGAAGCTGAGTCCGGACCCCAGGCAACTGGGGCGGCTCGTTGCTGGGAGTCCGCTCCTGAGCGGACTCACCGACCAGGTCCGGACAGAGCTGTTCGAGGCCACGAAGGCGGCGGCCGGTTCGGCGCTGACCAGCCGCATGAACCGCCTCTCCGAATCGCTCGGCGAGAGGGTGCGGGGGCTGGACGCACCGCCGACGGACGAGGCCGCGCACGACGGGACCGCGCACGCGGAGGCGCATTCCGACGGGCCGGGGCAGGACGAACCGCGCGAGCGAAGGCCGCGCAGCCGCCCCAGGACGACCGCAGCCAGGACGAGCGATGCGGTGACCACTGCTACGGGCCCGGCCGAGCGGCGCACCCCGACGACTCGCGGCAACGATGACGGCTCCCGCACGAGCGGCCCCCGGGGCCGCGGTGCGGCGCCGAAGACGCAGGCCGAGGCCGGCCCTACAGGTAAGAAGGCCGCGACGGCCAAGGCTCCGCGCTCCGCGCGCAAGAACCAGGAGGACGACCGTGGCTGAATCCACTCTCACCGAGCTCAGGAAGGCCGTGGCCGGCAGCCCCGCGGCCGACCGTCTCAAGGACGAGCTGAAGAACTACCTCGAGACCCGGGCCCAGCACACCGTCTCCCAGCTCGGGCAGAAGCTGGGCGAGGGTGTGACCGCGCTGGGCGAAGGCGGCCAGGGCGGGGGCATGCTCAAGAGCCTCACCAAGGGCGGTCAAGCGCTCGCGGAGGGCAAGTCACCGGCAAGGGCCGCACTCGCCGCAGGCACAGAGAATGTCAAGGACAAGATCAAGGGTGTCTTCGGCGGCGGCGGGAGGAGCGGCGGCGGCAAGTCCAAGTCGGTGCTGATCAGTGAGGACATCGACGTCGGTGTCCCTGTCCGTGAGGCGTACGACCAGTGGACCCAGTTCCAGGAGTTCAGCACGTTCGCCAAGGGCGTCGTCAGCGTCGACAAGACGGACGACACCTCCAGCAACTGGACGGTGAAGGTCGCCAAGTCGACGCGGAGCTGGAAGGCGAACGTCACCGAGCAGGTGCCCGACGAGCGCATCTCCTGGACGACGGAGGGTGCGAAGGGAACGGTGAAGGGCCTCGTCACCTTCCATCGCATCACCGATGACCTGACCCGCGTGCTGCTGGTGATCGAGTACTTCCCTGCGGGCCTCTTCGAGAAGACCGGAAACATCTGGCGGGCCCAGGGGCGGCGAGCGCGACTCGACCTGAAGCTGTACCGCAAGTTCATCATGATGCGCGGTGAGGCGAGCGACGGCTGGCGCGGCGAGATCCGTGACGGGGAAGTCGTCGTCGATCACGACCAGGCCGTGGAGGAGGAGAACCGCGCCGAGGAGGCCTCGGCGGACGAGTCCTCCGGGGCCGAGGACGGTGACGAGGACTTCGAGGCCTCCGGTGACGAGTACGACGAGTACGACGAGTACGACGGGGAGTCCGCGGAGGACGGTGACGAGGACTTCGAGGCCTCCGGCGACGAGTACGGCGAGGAAGACGGGCCGGCGGAGTACGAGGACCGGGAGTACGACTCCCACGAGGGACTGCCTGATGAAGACGAGGAGGAACAAGAGGAAATTATTCCGCGGGGCAGGCGTGCTTAGGCGGCCAGGAGTGGGGCACACGGAGGTGGCACGACAGAAACCCCACAGTCGCCGATGGCACGACAGCCCGGTTTTCACCTGGTACGTGTTGTGCGGGAGGCATACGAGGTGTGGTGTCGGTCAGTCGTGACGAGGGGCCTGTACACATCGAATATTCGTAGAGATCGGAACTGAAATGATTCTCCTTGGCGCTATTCTGCTCATCATCGGCCTGCTGGTCGGAGTCTCCCTGCTGACGACGATCGGTGGCATTCTCGTCGTGGTCGGAGCGGTTCTGTGGCTTCTCGGCGCGACTGGCCGCAAGGTCGGCGGGCGCAAGCACTACTTCTAGCATTACCGCGGCCGGACGGCTCGTGGACGGGAACGTCTGCACCGTCGGCTACGCCCCGGGCGTGCGGGGGAGGCACGCTCTCCGAAGGTCACGCGGTCGCCGGTTCCGCTCGGTGTGAATCCCCGTGCGAACGGCCGGACCGTACGTCCGCGTGATCGGGCGGTGCAGATTTCCGCCGACCGTGGACTCGACTGCGGCAGGCGCCGCCGCCTCCGGCGGCAGCGCCCCCGCAAGTCCTCCACACCCTTTTTCGCGTAGCCGACCGGCCGGCGGATGCCGACTGCACCCGCTACCCGGAGGGCCGGCGTGACGACGGGCCCGCCCCGGCCGAGGCCGTGGGCGGGCCCGTCGTCACGCGGGTGGACGACCGGCGACACCCATCAGCCGTGTGGAAGGCCCTGCTCGCCCTGCCGGCCACGAGCCGCTCAGCTGACCGGGAGCCGAAGTCCGGCCCACGATCGAACCTCTCGGTGCGACGACGGGTGCTTATTTAGTCCAACACCCGCCCCTCCTTTGTCCATGGGCGTGCTCACCCCGAGCGGCGCATCTTGGCGTGCACAGATGCCGTCAAGCTCAGGAGAGCGCGCATGCACGCACAGGAGCCCGGACCGCGGCGCAGGACCGTGGTGGCCGCCACCGCACTGGCGGGAGCGGGACTGGCCCTCGGCGGACCCGGCGCCGCGCTCGCGGTGCAGCGGGAGACCGTGCTGCGCTCCCGCGAACTGGAGGTACGCGTCGACCCCGACTTCCCGCGCGTCGTCTCGTACACCGAACGGACCGGCGGGGCCGTACTGCACGGGCAGGAGGAGCCCGTCACCTCCGTGCTGATCGACGGGACCGCCCGTACCCCGCGGGTGGCCTCACGCTCGGGCCACGACAGGGCGTCGTACACCCTCGCTTTCGACGGCGGTACCGAGATCCGGGTCGAGATCCGAGTCGCCGGCCTCAAGGTCGACTGGCGGGTCACCGGCATCACCGACACACCGGCCCTGCGCGTCGGCACGTTCGAGATCCCGTCGCTCGCGTTCCTCTCCGTGCGCAGCGACCAGCCGGGCGCCGCTGTCCTCGCCGCACGTGTCCAGCTCGACAAGGCCACGAGCGGCGACACCCTGATCGAGCTCACGCCAGGAACCGCGCCCGACGCCGCGCCGACGGGCTGCGCGTACGCCGTCGTCGCCCACGACCGGCTCGGCGGCGCCGTGGAGACCAACACGACGTACGACAAGCCCGGCAGTGTGCCGGGCGCCACCTGGGAGAACGGGCGGTTGTGGCGACAGACCGTCAGGAAGGACGGTTATGTCAAGGCACAGCTCGTCTGCGGGCAGTGGACGCACCGTGCGGCGACCGCACCCCTGAACGCCACCGAACCGCTGCCGTACGCCACTGTGATCATCACCGGTGACCGCAACGGCGACGGGGTGGTGGACTGGCAGGACGCCGCCATCGCCTTCCGCGACATCATGGTCGACCCGCTGGGCGCCGACGAGCAGCACCTGCGGGTCGTCCCGCACATCCCGTTCAACTTCGCCAGCCAGGCCACCAACCCGTTCCTCGTGACGCTCGACAACGTCAAGCGCATCTCTCTCGCGACGGACGGACTGCGCCAGTACACGCTCCTCAAGGGCTACCAGTCGGAGGGCCACGACTCCGCCCACCCCGACTACGCGGGCAACCACAACGAGCGCGCGGGCGGCCTCGACGACCTCAACACGCTCGTGCGCGAGGGACGCAGGTGGGGAAGCGATTTCGGTGTCCACGTGAACGCCACCGAGTCGTACCCCGTCGCGAACGCGTTCTCCGAGAAGCTCGTCGACAAGAGCGACGAGCAGTGGGACTGGCTCGACCAGAGCTACCGCATCGACCAGCGGCGCGATCTCGTCTCAGGCGACATCATCAAGCGTTTCCAGGACCTCAGGGACGAGACCGACCCCGCCCTGAACATGCTGTACATCGACGTGTTCCGTGAGTCCGGCTGGACCTCCGACCGCCTCCAGCGTGCCCTGCGCGAACAGGGCTGGCAGGTCACCACCGAATGGGGCCACGGCCTCGAGCGCTCCTCCGTCTGGTCCCACTGGGCCACCGAGACCGACTACGGCGGCGACTCGTCCCGGGGCATCAACTCCCGGCTGATCCGCTTCATCCGCAACCACCAGAAGGACGTCTTCGCCGACAAGTGGCCCACGCTCCTCGGCATCCCGCGCACCGGCAACTTCGAGGGCTGGGTCAACAAGACCGACTGGAACACCTTCTACCAGCAGATCTGGACCGACAGCCTGCCCGCCAAGTACCTCCAGGCCTACCCGGTCAGGACCTGGGGCGCCCACGCGATCACGTTCTTCGGCCCGACGAAGACGTCCGTGGAAGACACCGACGGCACCCGTCGCATCACCACCGACGGCCGTGTCGTGTACGAAGGGGGAAGTTATCTGCTGCCCTGGGAGCCGCGCGAAGCCACCGACCCGCACCGGCTCTACCACTACAACCCGGCAGGAGGCAGCAGCACCTGGCGACTGCCGCGCGGCTGGGCCGGCCGGTCGGAGGTCGCCCTGTACCGACTCACCGACCAGGGACGCGCGTACGCAGGTGCGTTGCCCGTCCGCTCCGGCCGCGTCACCATCGACGCCGAGGCGAACCAGCCGTACGTCGTCCACCGCACCCGGATGCCGGCGAACCCGGACCCGGAGTGGGGTCAGGGGACGCCGCTCCGCGACCCGGGCTTCAACTCCGGTTCCCTGGAGGGCTGGGACGTGAGCGGCTCGGCGTCGGTCGAGCTCAGCGCCCTCGGCGACTACGAACTCGTCATCGGTGCCGGCCCGGCCGCGACCGTCGGCCGGCGGCTCGTACGCCTCGCGCCGGGCACCTACGCCGCGTCCGTACAGGTGGAGGTGGGGGAGAGGGCCGGGGAGCGGCGACGAGCCGCGCTGACCGTGCGCACCGCCGACGGAACCGTCACCGAGAACTGGACGCACTCCTCCACCGCCGTCAACCTCGTCGCGGCGGACCGCAAGCACGACACCCGCTTCCAGCGCATGTTCACGTACTTCAGCGTGCCGGACGGCGGAGGCCCGGTGGACCTCATCCTGCGCACCGGGGAAGGGAGCGCCAGGGTCCGCTTCGACAACGTGCGGATCGTCGCCGCGCGGCGCACCACCAGGGCCGGAGCCGTGGCCTTCGAGGACTTCCAGCACGTGCCCCAGGGCTGGGGCGTCTTCGTCAAGGGTGACGCGGGCGGCTCGACGGACCCGCGTACCCACATCGCCCAGCGGCACGACCCGTTCACCCGGCGCGGCTGGAACGGCAAGGCCATCGATGACGTCGTCGACGGGACCCAGTCGCTCAAGTCGCGTGGCGAGAACGAGGGCCTGGTCCACCGCACCGTGCAGCACACCGTCCGCTTCGAGGCCGGCAAGCGCTACCGGGTGACCTTCCGGTACGAGAACGAGAAGGCAGGACAGTACGCCTGGATCACCGGGGTCGACACGCCGGCCTCCCGCGAACTCGACCGCAGGGACCTTCCCGTCGCCACCTCGCCGACCGTGCTGAGTTACGAGTTCACCGCACCGCCGGAAGGTGAGACCTGGGTCGGCCTGCGCAAGACAGGCGACGACGCGACCGCGGAGTTCGTCCTCGACTCCTTCGAGGTGCGCGAGGCGTGACGGGCAGGTGGGGACGAGCCACGGGGTGGGCGAGGTGGGCAGGTCCTGTGCCGGTCTCCTCGTCCACCCCGTGCGCGCCCCTCAGCCGAGGGTCAGCAGACGGTCGCCCGAGTGCTCCAGCTCCAGGACCCACACCTCGTTCGCACCCTCACGGAGCAAGGGCCCGGGAACGTACAGGGACTGCTGGGGTCCCACGTTCCAATAGCGTCCCAGGCAGACGCCGTTCACCCACACGAAGCCGCGTTCCCACCCCGGCAGAGCGAGCGCGGCGTCACCCGCGCCGCACACGTCGAAGGCTCCCCGGAAGAGACCTGCCGCGCCCGTTTCCGGAGAGCGGAACGGAACCTCTCCCAGCGCGTCCGCGCCCTCGAAGGCGTCCAGGGCCAGCCCACGCGCCCGTACGCCGTGCAGGTACTGCCGCTCGTGCAGGACGCCCCCCGTGATCCCCTTCGGCTCGGCGAGACGCGGCCCGTAGTTGATCCGCCCCAACGACTCCACCCACAGCTCCACCGACGCCGGACCGGAGACCGGCTCTTCCAGCCCGGTGTACGAACAGGCCTCGGCCGGGCCGCCGCCCAGCACCCCCGCCCGGGCGCCGTCGACGTACACCACCGCCCGGTCCCGCAGCCCTGTCACACCCAGCGGATACGGCCGGCGTGACCCCGGCACGTCCACCCGGTAGCGGACCAGCCCCCGGTCCACCCCCAGCTCCTCGAAGGTCGGCGGCATCACCCACTCGGCCTCCGGGCCGCCGAGCTTGTCCATGACGTCACTCAGAGGTGCCCAGTCCACGAGCTCCGCGCACACCGGACCGGTCAGGGCGGCCGGCGGAGCCGGCACGTCGGGGAGTGGGACACCCTTCTCCCGATGAAGGGCGAGGATGTCCCTGAACAGCCAGAACTTCTCCGTGGGACGGCCGTACTCGTCGATGGGGGCGTCGTAGTCGTAGGACGTCACGGTCGGCTGGAGCTCCCCGCCGTGCAGTTCCCCGGCACGGTTCGCCCCCGACCAGCCGCCGAAGTTCGTTCCGCCGTGCGCCATGTAGATGTTGACGGACGCGCCGCACCGAAGGATCTCCTCCAACGCCGAAGCCGCGTCGGCGGGATCCCGTACCACCGGCTCCGCACCCCAGTGACCGAACCATCCGCACCAGAACTCCATGCACATCAGCGGCCCGTCAGGACGGTGCCGCCGCAGTGTCGCGAAACCCTCCCGCGCACCCGAACCGAAGTTCGCCGTCGCCAGGACCCCCGGCACCGAACCACCGGTCAGCATGTGGTCCTCCGGCCCGTCGGACGTGAACAGCGGCACCGTCACACCGAGCTCGCGCAAGATTTCCGCGAGGCGGACCAGATACACTTGGTCGGAGCCGTAACTGCCGTACTCGTTCTCGACCTGCACCATGATCACGGGCCCGCCGCGGTCGATCTGTCGCCGCACCACCTGCGGCAGCAGCCGCCGGAACCACCGCTCCACCTGCCCCAGGAACTCCGGATCGCGGGTCCGCACCCGAGTGCCCAGCGGCCCCGTCAGCCAGTGCGGCAGGCCGCCGTTCTCCCACTCGGCACAGATGTACGGCCCCGGCCGTACGATCGCCCACAGCCCCGCCGCCTCCGCAGCGTCCAGGAACCGCCCCAGCGCCTCCACGTCGCGACCGCGCCCCTGCCGCGGCTCGTGGAGGTTCCACGGGACGTACGTCTCCACGCAGTTCAGGCCCATGGCACGCAGCATCGCCAGCCGGTGCCCCCACTGGCCCTCGTGCACCCGGAAGTAGTGCAGAGCACCCGACAACAGCCGTACGGGCCGCCCGTCCAGCTCGAAATCCGCCTCACCCACCGTGAAATCAGCCACGGTCCCCACCTCTCGTTCCGCCACCACCCCACCTCACCCCCTGGCGGCGGAGCCGTCCATGGACAAAGATCAGCGCTGTTTGGACACAACGGAACGCCGGCGAACCGGTGCGGGGAGGACACGGACCGGATGTACCACACCTGGATGCGCTATTTCACGCCCGGTCCCGCCCACCGGAAGCTGGGCCTGGTCTGCCTCGGAGTCGGCCTCCAGCACGGCACGCTGCCCCCGGTCGGACCCCGCACCCTCGACCACCACGTCGCGGTCGTCATCAGCGCGGGCAACGGCTGGTACCGCTGTCCCGACGGCAGGGACACCCCCGTGGCCGCCCCCGCACTGATCTGGCTCGTGCCGGGCATCCCGCATCACTACGGTCCCGACCCCGACACCGGGTGGGACGAGAGCTTCGTCGACTTCAGCGGCCCGGCCACCGCCCCGTACACCGAGCTCGGCTACATCGAACCCGACCGCCCGGTCGTCCCCCTGGCCGGCACCGCGACCGTCCGCGCCGCGGTGAGCCGCATCACGCGTGCGGCCCGTCACGGCAACCCCCTCCTGGAAGTGGAGACGGGTGCCGCCGTGCACGAACTGCTCGTCGCCCTGCGCCGCGCCCGGGCCGATGTCGGAGCCGACGGGGACCCCGTACTGAACGCCCTCGCCCGCGACGCCTTCCAGCCCCTGTCCGTCGCCGAACACGCCTCCCGTCACGGGATGACCCCCGCCGAGCTGCGCACCGCCGTACGACGGGGCGCCGGATGCAGCCCCAAGGCCTACCTCCTCGGTATTCGCCTCGGCCGCGCCAAGGAACTCCTCGCCGCCACCGAGCTCCCCGTCGCCGCCGTGGCGCGCCGCGTCGGCTACGACGACCCCGCCTACTTCTCCCGCCTCTTCACCCGCCGCGTCGGGATGGCCCCGGTCCGCTTCCGGGAGCAGCAGGGCCGCGCGGTCCCCGGTGGCTGGAGCCATCAGATCCCGGACCCCGAGCACCCTCCGACCATCTCCACCCCATCGACGCGAGCCCTCTGACCACGGTCTCCGAGGCCGGCGCGGCGGGCCGCCTCCTCGATGGTCAGCCGGCTGCCGCGGTCGAACGCCTCCGCGAACTCGGAGGCACCCAGGGCGGCCCGCGCCGAAGCGGTGATGCGGTCGACATCGGCGCGTTCGGCGGGTGGCATCGGCGCCCCGGCCCCGCGGCGTGCGGCCGCCGCCGCACCCAGCAGGACGGCAGCGGTGGTGGCGGTCGGCCCGTCGCGGTGGAGGGCCGCCGCACCTGCGAGGCCTTCCAGGGAGAGCGCGAGGGCACGGGGCTCGGCGAGGACGCGGGCGATCCCCAGCCCCTCCGAGTGGTGGGCCGCCGCACCGCTCGCGTCGCCGCGGAGCTCGGCGACGAAGCCGAGCTCGGCCAGGAGCAGGTGGTCGCCCGCCGGCGACGACACATCGGCGTGACCGTCGCGGAGGCGCAGCAGGTACGCCTCGGCCCCGTCGAGGTCGCCTGAACGGCGCGCGCCGAGGGCGAGGCCCATCCCGGCGTGGATCTCTCCGTACTTGTAGCCCTGCCCGACCGCGATGCGACGCGCCTGTTCGTGCAGGTCACGGGCGCGGTCCCAATCATGGGCGAGCAACGCGAGGCGGCCGAGTCCGGAGAGACGCGCGGACACCTCCGCCTCCAGCCCCAGCTCCCGCGCCATCCGGAGCCCCTCGTGCTGGCGGCGCTCCGCGTCCCCGTGGGCGCCCTTGATCTCGGCGAGCGCGGCGAGCGGGGAGACTGTCTGCAACTCGCCCCAGCCGTCACCCAGTTCGCGGAAGAGCAGGGCGCTTCTCACCCCGTCACGGCCGAGAGCCGCGAGGTCTCCGGACACCAGCGCGAGCGTCGCGCGCAGGCCGAGGGCGGCCGCGGTGCCCCACGAATCCTGTGCCGTGGTGAACAGGGTGAGCGCACGGGTGTTCAGCTCACCGGCCCCGTCCACGTCACCCGCGCTGAACAGGCCGTACGCGCAGAGCCACAAAGCACGCGCGCGCCGTACGGGATCGGGAACAGCGTCGCGGGTGGGGTCGCCCTCCCCTGCTGTGCGACTGATCGCCGTGAGGGCGACCGCTGCGCGATCTCCGGTGAGCAGTGCGAAAGCACCTTCCAACAAGACGAGTTCGTCAGGTGGGGAGGGGTCCGAACACGCGGCCAGCACTGATCTCGAACTGCGGCGGGCCTCGGTGAGGCGGCCACGCAGGAGCCACCACCAGGCCAGAGCGGTGACCAGCCGGACCGCCTCCTCCGGTTCGCCCGCGCCCGCGCGGCGCACCGCCTCGTCGAGCGCCGTACGCAGATTCCCCGCCTCGGCGTCCAGCCGGGCCAGCCAGGACCGCTGGTCGGCGCCGCGCAACCGCGGCTCGGCGTGTTCGGCGAAGGCCCGGTAATGGCGCAGGTGACGGTCCCGTACGGCGAGGAAGCCCTCCCGCTCACGCAGCCGCTCGGTCGCGTACGCGGCGACGGACTCCAGGAGGCGGTAGCGGGGGCCGTGGGGCCCGTCCACCACGACCACCATAGACCGGTCCACCAGCCGGGTCAGGAGGTCGAGCACCTCCTCCCGGGGCACATCGTCCCCCGCGCAGACCGCCTCGGCGCCGTCCAGGTCGCAGCCGTCGCTGTGCGCGGCGAGGCGGCACAGGACGATGCGCTCGGATGTGCCGAGCAGCTCCCAGCTCCAGTCGATCACGGCTCGCAGCGTCTGCTGACGCGCGGGCGCGCCGCGCTGCCCGAAGGTCAGCAGTCGGAAGCGGTCGTGGAGCCGGGCGGCCAACCCCCGCACCCCCAAGGCCCGTACGCGGGTGGCGGCGAGCTCCAGGGCGAGCGGAATGCCGTCGAGGCGGCGGCAGATCTCGGCGACGGCCCGACGCTCGGGCTCGTCCGGATCGCACGGGAAGCCGGGGGCAGCGGCGGCCGCGCGCTCCATGAACATCCGGACGGCGTCGGCGGGCCGCAGGGGCTCGACGAGGAACACCGCCTCGCCCGCGAGACGGAGCGGCTGCTGACCGGTGGCCAGGACGCGTAGTCCGGGGGCGGTGCGCAGGAGCAGCTCGGCGAGTTCGGCGGCGGCGTCGACGACGTGCTCGCAGTTGTCCAGCACGAGCAGGGTGCGACGGTCGCGCAGGACGGCGGCGAGGCGGTGCGGCAGCGAGGGAGCGGAGGAAACCGTGCCTGGCAGCGGGCGAGGCGCGTGATCCCGGATGCCGAGAGTGGCGGCGACGACCTGAGCCAGGTCCGCGGGGGAGCCCCTGCGGATGCCGGAGAGCTCGACGAGCCACGTCCCGTCACCCGGCTCACCGGCCTGCGCGCCGTCCCGCTCGGCGGTGGCCGCCGCCACGGCCAGCCGGGTCTTGCCGACGCCGCCGGGACCGGTGAGGGTCACCAGCCGCTTCTCCGAGAGGAGCCGGGAGAGCCGGTCGAGGGCCTGACGGCGGCCGATGAGGGGGGTAAGGGGGACGGGGAGGTTCGAAGGGGTACCCGGCCCGGCCGCATCACCGGCGCCCCTGGCGGCCGTGGTGGCCACGGTGCTCGCCGTACCCACTGCGGGTACGAGGGACACTCCCGGCGTCCCGGCAGCCCCCGAGCTCAGCTCCGGATCCTGCCGGAGCACCGCCGCGTGCAGGGCGGCCAGTTCGGGGCTGGGATCGACCCCCAGCTCCCCGACGAGCCGCGACCTCAGATCGTCGTACGACGCCAGCGCCTCGTTCTGACGTCCCGCCGCGTACAGGGCCCTCATCTGGACCGCGCGCAGACGCTCCCGCAGCGGGTGGCGCGCCACCAGGTCGGCGAGCTCCCCGGTGAGGAGAGCGTGGTCCCGCGCCTCCAGGCGTGCCTCCGCCTGCTCCTCCAACACGGACAGCCGCTGCTCCGCGAGGCGTTGCACGGCCCCCCGTACGAACCCGAGGTCCGCGAAGTCCGCGTACGCGTGCCCCCGCCACAGGTCCAGTGCCTCGGTGAGCAGCGCGGCCCGTGCGCGTGGGTCCCGGACGGGGCGGGCCTCGGTCACCAGGGCGCGGAACCGTACGGCGTCCACCTCGTCGGCGCCGTCGAGTCGCAGCAGGTAGCCCGGGGGCCGTCGAACCACCCGGTCCCGGCCGATGACCCGACGCAGCTGGGACACCTTGGCCTGCAAGGCGGCCCGGGGCTTGCCCGGAGGCATGTCGCCCCACAGATCGTGGATCAGCCGGTCGGCGGAGACCGGCCCCTCGTCGTTCGCGAGGAGGTCCGCCAGCAAGGCCCGGACCTTGGCCTCGGGAACTCCCGCCTCGCGCCCCTCGCCGTCCCACACCACCAGTGGCCCGAGCACCCCAAACCGCATGGGAACCAACGTACATGTGCGGGCTTCCGGCAGCGCCGGCCTCACCGCCCCCGCCCGCCCGGTCGTCGGCCGGTCCGAAGGTTTCCGGAGGTTTTCCCGAAGTGCCCCCGTACAGAGTCGTCCCGCGGGCGGCACCGAGCACCGGCGAGGAACGAGCACCCCTGAAGGGAGCGGCACCCAGGACCACGCCCCACCCGTCCCCTCGACGCCCCACCCCTTCCTTTTTCCTTCCGCAAGACCTGGAGCAGACCCCATGAGCACCGAACCCGACACGGCGCCCGCCGCTGCGGCGGCACCTGACCCGCAGAGCGGAGACGAGGCACGCGAGAGACTTCCGCTGGTCGCTCTGCTCGCCCTGGCCACCGCCGTATTCGTCACCAGCCTCACCGAGACCCTCCCCGCCGGTCTGCTGCCCGCGATGAGCCAGGACCTGCGGGCGAGCGAGTCCGCGACCGGGCAGACCGTCACGGTCTACGCGCTCGGCACCGCCCTGACCGCGATCCCGCTCACAGCGGCCACCGCGGGCCGAGGGCGCAAGGCGCTGCTGCTCACCGCCATGGGCGGCTTCGCCGTCGCCAACACCGTGACGGCGGTGTCATCCGTCTACGAACTGACGATGGTGGCGCGGTTCTTCGCCGGTGTCGCGGCCGGTCTCGCGTGGGCCCTCCTCGCCGGCTACGCGCGGCGTATGGCACCCGCCCGGCTCCAGGGCAAGGCCATGGCCGTCGCCATGGCGGGTATCCCCGTCGCACTCGCCGTCGGCGTGCCCGCCGGTACCTTCCTCGGTGACCGGCTCGGCTGGCGGGCGGCGTTCCTGTCGATGACGGCGCTCACACTGCTGCTCCTGGTGTGGATCGTCGCGGCCGTACCGGACTTTCCCGGGCTGGGGCGTGGCGAGCGGCCGAAGATGCTGCGTACCCTGCGTGTTCCCGGAGTGGCCCCGGTCCTCGCCGTCACGTCCGTCTTCGTTCTGGCCCACACCGTCCTGTACGCGTACATCGCCACGTACCTCGACGACCTGGGTCTGGGCGGCAGCACGGGATCGGTGCTCCTGGTCTTCGGCGCGGCGTCACTGGCGAGCATCTGGATCGTCGGCGCGCTCATCAACCGCCGGCTGCGCGGCCTCACCGTCGTCGGCGCCCTGCTGGTCGCACTTGCCGCCGCGCTCCTCGCCCTCCTCTCGGACACCACCGCACTGGTCCACGTCGCCGCGGTCCTGTGGGGTCTGGGATGGGGCGGCGTGCCCACACTGCTCCAGACCGCGGTCGGTGACGCCGGCGGCGAATCCGCCGACTCGGCGCAGGCGATGCTCGTCACGCTCTGGAACCTCGCGATGGCGGGTGGAGGCATCACCGGAGGCATCCTGCTCGACGTGGTCGGCAGCGAGTCGTTCCCCTGGACGGTTCTCCTGCTCCTGCTGCCGGTGATCGCGGTCGTCCTGTACGCCCGTCAGGCGGGCTTCCCTCCCCGGCGGCCGGTGGCTCAGACCCAGGCGGCAGGCGTGGACCCCACGTGACACCTCGCAGGCGCGGCGACCGGAGGGCCGTGGTTTTGGGGGTCCCCGCTCGTGTGCGCCGTCTCGCCCCCGGGCCGCCGCACACGTTGTCGCAGATCATTCGCCAGGGCGTGAACACCACATGAAGCAAGGCCGGTCGCCCTGTCCGGAGGCGGACCCACCCGTGTGCACGCTCTGAGAGGCACCACGCAATCACCCGTCCCGCTGCCGGACTTCGCAGGAGGAGACCGCACCGTGCCCACGACCCGAAAGAAGCAAGTGCACCTCGCAGTGCAGCTGCCCGGCATCAACAACGTGATCGTCTGGTCGGACCCACGCTCCGGGAGCCAGATCTCCATCGACTCCTTCACCCGGCTCGCGCAGACCGGCGCTCCGTCGGCCTGAACGGCTTCCGCCTGCGTCCCGGCGCCCTGCCGCACGATCTGACGGCGATCACCCGGGGACTCGTCCCGGAGCTGCAACGGCGGGGGGGCCCTTCCGAACGGAATACGAACACACCACACTCCGCAGTCACTTGCATCTTCCGCGCCCCGCCGGGCGCTTCATGAAGGCGGGTTGACGGGACCCGGAGGAGAGCAGCCCGATCCCGGGGCGGACACCGTGTGACGGCCCCCGGGCAGTCTTCCGTCGTCACGCGGATCCCGGTGCGAACCCCCAAGCAACAGGGCAGTGCGAGCAGCCTAGTTGATGGCCCGTCGGTTCATCGACCGACCTGCCTCCCGCCCGGCCGCCGGGTCACCGGTGGATCGATGCGGTGAGGCGTGGTGGGCGGGATGGGGGTGGGCCATGGACGCCATCGCGTGTACCCTCCCACCAGCCGTCGGCGTGGGCAGGTCCGTGGCGCTGGGGAGGGCTTGCGTTCTCCAGGTGTACGGCGTGGTGTCACGAACCCACCCCCGTCCGGTACCCCGGGACCGCTGTCCTTGGGGCGCCCCTGACACCCCACATCCCAGAGGTCGTCACCCATGACAGAGCTCGACCGCCGCAGGTTCCTGCAGATCGCCGGAGGCACCGCCGCCTTCACGATGCTGAACGAGAGCATCGCGAGGGCCGCCGCCATTCCGGCGCAGGGCAGCACGGGAACGATCCAGGACATCGAGCACATCGTCGTCCTGATGCAGGAGAACCGTTCCTTCGACCACTACTTCGGGGCGATGAAGGGGGTGCGAGGCCTCGGGGATCCCCGCCCGGTGCTCCATGACAACGGAAGGTCCGTCTTCCACCAGTCCGACGGGACGAAGGACGTACTCCCCTTCAACCCTCAGGTGGACGACCTCGGGATGCGGTTCCTCGAAGGGCTGGACCACGACTGGGCCGGCGGACACCGGGCCTACAACAACGGCAAGTACGACAAGTGGGTACCGGCCAAGACCCCCACGACCATGTCGCACATGACACGGAACGACATACCGTTCCACTACGCACTCGCCGACGCCTTCACCGTGTGCGACGCCTACCACTGCTCCTTCATCGGAGCCACCGACCCCAATCGCTACTACCTCTGGTCGGGCCACACCGGCAACGACGGGACGGGCGGCGGCCCGGTCCTCGGCAACCAGGAGGCCGGGTACGACTGGAAGACGTACCCCGAGCGGCTGGAGGCGGCCGGGGTCTCCTGGAAGGTCTACCAGGACATCGGCGACGGCCTGAACGCGGCCGGATCCTGGGGCTGGATCAACGACGCCTTCCGCGGCAACTACGGCGACAACTCCCTGCTGTACTTCAACAGCTACCGCGACGCCCAGCCCGGCAGCGCCCTGTACGAGAAGGCCCGCACCGGCACCGACGTCAAGGCGGGCGGCACCTACTTCGACCGGCTGCGCGCGGACGTGACGGGCGGAACCCTCCCGAAGATCTCCTGGATCGCCGCCCCCGAGGCCTTCAGCGAGCACGCGAACTGGCCCACGAACTTCGGCGCCTGGTATATCTCGCAGGTCCTGGACGCGCTGACGGCGAACCCGGCGGTGTGGGCGAAGACCGCCCTGTTGATCACCTACGACGAGAACGACGGTTTCTTCGACCACGTGGTACCGCCGTACCCGCCGGCCTCCTCGGCCTGGGGCCTTTCCACGGCGGACGTGTCGAAGGACCTGTACACGGGCGGCGGGGGTTACGAGGCGGGCGCGTACGGGCTCGGTCCGCGCGTGCCGATGATCGTGGTCTCACCGTGGAGCAAGGGCGGCTACGTCTGCTCCGAGACCTTCGACCACACCTCGGTGATCCGCTTCATGGAGAGGCGCTTCGGGGTGGGGGAGCCCAACATCTCGCCGTGGCGCCGTGCCGTCTGCGGGGACCTGACCTCGGCCTTCGACTTCGCCCGCGCGGACACCGCCCCCGCAGCCCTGCCCTCCACGGCCGGGTACGAGCCGCCGGACAGGAACCGGCACCCCTCCTACCGTCCGACCCCGCCGTCCAAGGGCGCGCTGCCGAGGCAGGAGGCAGGCTCCAAGCCGACGCGAGCCCTCGGCTACCGCCCGTACGTGGACGGCCGGGCCACCGTCTCCACCGGCAAGTTCACCCTGACGTTCTCCGGCGGACCCACCCTGGGCGCCCACTTCCACAGCACCTCGGGGAACCGTACGGACGGCCCCTGGCCCTACACCGTCGAGGCGGGCAAGACCCTAGCGGACACCTGGAGCACCAGTGGTTCCACCGGCAACCGGATCGATCTCACCGTATGGGGCCCGAACGGCTTCCTGAGGACCTGGCGGGGCCCCGCGAAGACCGCCGGCCCCGAGGTCACCGCCCGCCACCTGACAGCAGGCGGCAATCTCGCGCTCAGCATGACCAACTCCTCGCTGCGCGCGGTCAACCTGACGGTGACCAACGCCTACGGCGGTGCGGCCCAGACCTTCAAGGTCAATCCCGGTACGACCGTCTCCCACACGGTCGCCCTGCGTACCACGGCCCGCTGGTACGACGTCGAGGTCGTCTCCGACACCGACGCGACCTTCCTGCGCCGCTTCGCCGGTCACGTGGAGACCGGCGAAGCGGGGGTGTCCGACCCGGCTGTCAGGACGGACTGACACGGCCCCCGCCCACCGGGGGCCGGCCGACCGGTGCGGCGGTGGTCACCAGGTGACCGGCAGGGCGTGGAGGCCGTAGATGAGGGCGTCGTACTTGAAGGGAGTGACGTCGAGGCCGTCGACGGCCCGGAGGGTGGGGACGCGGCGGAAGAGAGTGGGATAGATGACCTGCAGTTCCATGCGGGCCAGTGGCTGGCCGACGCAGTGGTGGCTGCCGGCACCGAACGCCTGGTGCTGACGTGCGTTGCGGGTGATGTCGAGGCGGTCGGGCTCGGGGAAGACCGCAGGGTCGCGGTTGGCGAGCTCGCCGAGCAGGATGACGCCGTCCCCGGCGCGGATGGTGTGGCCGGCGATCTCGATGTCCTCCAGGGCGGTGCGGCGCCGGCCGAGGTGGACGATGGAGAGGTAACGCAGGAGTTCCTCGACGGCGTCACGGACGACGGCGGGGTCGTCCGTGTCGCGGATCAGGGCGAGTTGACCGGGGTGCTGCAGGAGCAGGAGCGTACCCAGGCTGATCATGTTCGCGGTGGTCTCATGTCCGCCCAGGAGGAGGAGCACACCCATCGTGGCGGCCTGGCGGCGGGTGAGTTCGCCGCTCTCGATCCGTGTGCAGAGGCTGGACAGCAGATCGTCGCCGGGCTCGACGAGCTTGCGGCCGACGAGCTCGTCGAGGTAGGTGGCGAGGTTGGTGTGGGCAGCCTGGCGTTCCTGGGGGGTGGCGACCGCCGAGACGATGGCCCTGCTGTTGACCTGGAAGAACTCGTGGTCCTCGTAGGGGACTCCGAGCATCTCGGAGATGACGAGGGAGGGGATCGGCAGCGCGAGTGACTGGACGAGGTCGGCCGGTTTGGGGCCATCGAGCAGGGCGTCGATGAAGTCGTCGGCCATCCTCTGCACGCGGGGGCGCATCGCCTCGACCCGTTTGATGGTGAACGCGCCGCTGACCATGCGGCGCAGCTGCGCGTGCTCGGGGTCGTCCATGCCGACGAAGCTCAGGTCGGCGCTGCCCGTGTGGGCGTGCGCAGGGTCCACGGGGCTGGGGTAGCCCGGCCTGGAGAACTCGACGCTCAGACGCGCATCGGACAGCAGCGCCTTCTGTTCGGCGTGCCCGGTCACGGCCCACGGGGTGCTGCCGCCCCAGGAGCGGACCGGGGTCAGCGGGCCGTACCCGGACAGCGCCCGCATCCCGGGTGAGGGGGCGAAGGGGCACTCCGAGGAGCGCGGCGGGGGGAAGTCGGGTATCTCGGGGGCGCCTGCTTCGGAGGTGGCTGGCGTGCTGGTCACGGTCTTCTCCGGTGGGTGGGGACGCCTCCGCCGTAGTGGGGGGCGGGAGGCGTGCGCGGGTCGGTCAGAGGTGGGCGGGCCGCGGAAGCGTGCGGGCTGAGGCCCTTGTGAGGCCGTCGGCGCCGCGACCGGGTTCAGGCGACGGGCCTCGAGCCCGTCGCCTGGAGCCGGTGCTGTCGATGGCCGGTCCGAGTGGGCGGGGCGTGCAGGGTGCCCGGCGGGAGCGCTCGGTCACCGCGGGGTGGCAGCGGCTGCGGGGGTGTACCTGTCGGTGAGGTGACGACGTTGCAGGCGGGCCTGTTTGGGCATGTTCCAGCCGAGTACGGCGACGGGGCCGCCCTCCCCGTCGTGGTACCGCGCGACGAACCGGCCCTGCTCCGTGCCACCTTCGACGATGTGCACGGTGGACGTCGGTGTGGGCAGCCCGTGCACCTGGATCTTGACGCCGAACTGGTCGGTCCAGAAATAGGGGACGGGGGTGTAAGGACGGTCCTCGCCCAGGATGTTCGCCGCGACCAGCACGGCCTGCTCGGTGGCATTCGTACGGTTCTCGGACCGCAGCGTCCGGTCGAGGGCCTCGTGGTGGAAGCGGGCCACGTCCCCGGCGGCGTAGATCCCGTCGGCGGCGCGGCAGCGCGAGTCGCACACCACGCCGTCCTCCAGTACCAGCCCGCTGCCGGCCAGCCAGTCGGTGGCGGGAGTGCTGCCGACCGCCATGACGACGAGGTCTGCGGGGATGGTCGCGCCGTCCACGGGACGGACACCGGTCACCCGTCCGTCAGCCGTTTCCAGCGCTTCCACCAGGGTGTCCGGGCGCAGTCGTACCCCGCGCTCCGTGTGCAGCGTGGCGAGCAGCTGGGCGACGTCGTGGCCCAACTGCGCCCGCATCGGTGCCGCCTGCGGACCCGTGAGCGTCACGTCGGCGCCCATGAGGCGTGCGGTGGCGGCGGTTTCGGCGCCGAGCACCCCGTCGCCGACGACCACCACCTTCTCGGCCTCCAGCAGTTCCCCGCGGAGCCGGGCGGCGTCGTCGAGGGTCCGCAGCACGTGAACGCCTGCCGTGCCCGACAGACCCGGCAGGCGCCGGGCGCGTAGTCCGGTGGCCAGCACGATGGCCTCTGCTGCCAGCTCCGCCCCGCTCTCGGTGCGCACGGTGCGTGCGGCGGCGTCGAGGGCCAGCGCGCGGTCACCGAGGACCAACTCCGCCTCAAGGGAGTCCAGTACGTCACGGGTACGCAGGTGCGTGCGCTCGGCGTCCCACGTTCCCGCGAGTACCTGCTTGGACAGGGGCGGCCGGTCGTACGGCACGCGGTCCTCGTCGCCGAGCAGCGTGATCCGCCCGCGATAGCCCTTGCGGCGCAGGCTCTCCACGACGGTGAGACCTGCGGCCCCCGCCCCCACGACGAGCACGTCCAACGGGGTGCTCACACGTCCTCATGGAGCTGGATGGCGGCTGCGGGGCAGATGTCGGCGGACTCCCGGACCGTCTCGTGCCGGTCTGCCGGAGGCGCGGCGTCCAGAAGGATGACGATGCCGTCCTCGTCGCGCTGGTCGAACACCTCCGGGGCGATCATGACGCACTGGCCGGCACCGCAGCACTTCTCCTCGTCGACGGTGATCTTCATGGTCTCTCCCTTGTCGTTGTTCCGGATCGATCTTGTTCTCAGGAGGTCCTCAGCGGCCGGTGGTGGGTGCGGCGAGCAGTCCCACCAGCGCGTCCTCCAAGGCGTCGGCGGTGCGCTCCCACGACATGCCTGGATCGGCCGGGTTCTCGGCCAGGGCGAGTTCGCGCTCCGCGCAGGTGTGGGTGATCAGGTGGCGTGCCATGTCCGCGCGTGCGGGGCGGATCTCGGGGGGCACGATGTCGTACAGGCAACGGCCCAGCCCCTGCAGGGTGCGGCGCAGGCTGTCGCGGGTGAGGGCCTCCTCCGCCACCAGCGCCCGCATCAGTGGGTCGGCCATCACCTGCATGGCGAACCGTGCCTGCCAGGAGGGGGCGCCGAGGCCGGCGAGGTGATCGGTCACCGGGCGCAGCAGGCAACGTACCCAGTCCCGCACGTCGGTGCTGTCGCCGACGGCCTCCACGTAGCGTCCGCGGATCACGTCGACGTGCGTGCCGTGTTTGCTCATGATGGCCCGCACGAGAGTCGTCCTGCTGCCGAAGTGGTAGCTGACGGCGGTGTTGTTGCCCTGGCCCGCAGCTTCGCTGATCTGGCGGTTGGAGACGTTCGACAGACCGTGCTCGGCGTAGAGGCGCTCGGCCGCCGCCATGATCGCCTCGCGTGTACCGGCGCCGCGGCCGGTGCGGGGCGGGTCGGCCGGCGGCCGCGTCCGCACCTCCTGGACTTCACCGATGGCTGCCTCCCTGAGTTCGCGCTTTCGATCACTAGACACCACGCCGCCGTTCTAAATCAATCGACTGACTTAATTCCGTGCGCGACTGACCGGAAACGTATCCAGGGCCGCCCGGGCGCCGCGTGACGTCGGTGAACCGGCCCGGAGTCGCACCCGGTTCGCTGCGCCCCCATGCGCGCTCTGTCCCACCCCTGCGGGCTGCTGAATTCTGTGGTGCGGCCGTGCGTGACATTGCAAAGTGTCACTAAGTGACATACTGTCGTTTGAGGACGAGCGGATGAGGGTGGCGAAGCGCCATGGCGACGACGAAGCGCGGTTCAGGTGCGATGAGTGAGCAGCGGCGTACGCGGCTACGGCTGGAGATCTCACGGGGGGCGGCACGCCTGTTCTGGGAGCAGGGCGTGGCTGCCACGAGTGGTGACCAGATCGCCGAAGCCGTGGGCCTCTCCACGCGGTCCATCTGGCGGCACTTCCGCAGCAAGGAGAGCTGTGCCGAGCCGGTCGTCATGCAGGGGGTCGTCACCCTGATGTCGGTGCTGCGCAGCTGGCCCCGGCAGAGTTCCCTCGAGGAGCACCTGGACGCGGAGCTGGTCAGGCTCCGGGACGGGTCGCCGCCCGTCGATCTCGCCGACGAGATGCTCGCGATGAAGATGATCCGGCTCGCCGACACCGAACCGGCCCTGCGGACAGCGTGGCTGATGGCCTGCGACCAGGCCGAGCACCAGATGCGCGAGATCATCGGTGATCGCCTGGGCCTCCCGGCGGACGACCTCACGGTACGACTGCACGCATCAGCCTCCGCGTCGGTCATCCGGGTCCTGGACGAGTACATCGGTGCCGCCGTCCTCGCCGGCGCGGACCTCACGGAGTTCGGCGACATTCCCGCCCTCGCCCGGCGCTACAGCCACGCGATCCGCACAGCCACGAGCGGAGTCGTCGGCGATCCCGTCGCCTGAGGACGTCCAGCCCCGCGGGGGCGCCGACCGAACCGTGAACACGCACACGTGCACGTACACGAATGGAGTTTCCCCATGGCCACGGTCCCGAACGAGGTTCCACACCTCTCCGTCGAGGATTTCTTCGCCCCGCCCGTCCGCATCGGTGCGTCGCTCTCGCCCGACGGTGCCAGGATCGCCTTCCTGGCACCGTGGCGGGACCGCCTCAACGTGTGGGTGCAGGAGACCGGTTCGGACGACGAGGCGCGGTGCGTCACCGCCGACGACAACCGCAGTGTGCACGTCTACCACTGGACGGACGATCCGCGGTGGCTGCTCTACGAGCAGGACGGCGACGGCGACGAGAACTGGCACATCTACCGGGTCGACCTTGAGGACCCCGAGGGCCGGGCCGTCGACCTCACCCCCTTCCCCGGAGCCACAGCCGTCGGATTCGAGATGACGGCCTCCCGCCCGGGCAAGGCGCTCCTGCACCTGAACCACAGGAATCCCGTCGAGTTCGACCTCTACGAAGCCGACATCGCCACGGGTGAGCTGATGATGCTGGCACAGAACCCGGGCCGGATCGCGGGGTTGATGCACACGCCCCGCGGCGACCTGTACGCCCAGATCTGGACCCCGGACGGGGGCATCGAGCTGGTGGAGTGCGACACCGTGACGGGGGAGCGGCGTCCGGTCGCCACGTTCGACGGTGCCGACTACCCCCTGGGTATCGCTCCCTTCCAGCTCACCCCCGACGGCACCGGAGTGTGGGCCGGCTCCAACCGTGACAGCGACACGACCCGCCTGGTCCGGCTCGATCTTGCCACCGGTGAGGAGACCGAGGTCGACAGTCACCCGCACCTCGACCTCGACACCCGTTCCTCCGTCTTCCCCACCCTGCCGTCACCCCTCATCCTGGACCGGGGGACCGGAGAGCTGCTCGGCGTGCGCTATCTCGGCGAGCGACAGGTCCTCCACGCTGTCGACCCTCACTTCGCCACGGTGCTGAAGAACCTGGAGAAGCTGTCCGACGGGGACCTGGCCGCCGTGTCGTCCGACCGCAGCGGAGAGCGCTGGGTCGTGAGTTTCACCCATGACCGCGACCCCGGTGTCACCTACCTCTACGAGCACTCCACGGGGAGGAGCCGCCTGCTCTTCCGGCCGTTCCCGCACCTGGATCCCGCAGCGCTGGCCCCGATGAAGCCCGTCACGATCACCTCGCGCGACGGGCTGGCACTTCCCTCCTACCTGACGCTGCCCGTGGGGGTGGAGCCCACCGGGCTGCCGATGGTGCTCCTGGTCCACGGTGGCCCATGGCACCGCGACAACTGGAAGTTCGACCCCACCGCCCAGTTCCTGGCGAACCGCGGCTACGCGGTGCTCCAGGTCAATTTCCGGGGCTCGACCGGATTCGGCAAGAGCTTCCTCAAGGCGGGCATCGGTGAGCTGGCCGGGAAGATGCACGACGACCTCATCGACGCCGTCGAATGGGCCGTCGACGAGGGCTACGCGGACCGGGACCGCGTAGCGATCTTCGGCGGCTCCTACGGGGGCTACGCCACGCTGGTCGGCGTCAGCTTCACCCCCGACGTCTTCGCCGCCGCCGTCGACTTCTGCGGCATTTCCAACCTGGTCACCTTCCTGCGGACCGTACCGGATTTCGTGAAACCGCAGCTGTTCAACAACTGGTACCTCTATGCGGGGAACCCCGATGACCCCGCGCAGGAGGCGGACCTGTCGGCCCGTTCGCCCATCAGCCGGGTGGACCGGATCCGCACACCTCTGATGGTGGTGCAGGGCGGTAACGACGTTCGCGTCGTCAAGGCCGAGTCCGACCAGATCGTGGAGGCGCTGCGCGCCCGGGGCGTCGAGGTCGAGTACATGGTCAAGGAAAACGAGGGCCACGGCTTCGTGAACCCGGAGAACAACATCGACATGTACCGGATGGCCGACCGCTTCCTCGCCCGCCATCTGATGGGCCGGCCGGACACGGCGTAGCCCTCGGTCACCGGTCCCCCCACTCCGGAGCAGGCCGCCGGAGGTCCGGCCGGCGGCCGTGTAAGCCGGTCAGCACGTGCAGAGAAGTCCCCCACCACTCAGTGAGTTGATTTCACATCATGACTGAACCCGTACGTCCCACCCGCCCGGTCACCGACTCGGCCACCCGCCAGGTCGTCGACCCTGCGGAGCCGCACCCCACCACGACCCCCGAGGCCGGGCAGACTCCGCTGGAGCAAATGGGCGGCGCCGCAGGGCTGGTGTACACGATGTTGCCGATCGTGGCCTTCGTACTCGCCAACGCCTCGCTCGGCCTGATGCCCGCCATCGGCACCGCCGTCGCCGTCGCACTGGCGCTCTCCGCACTGCGGCTGGTGCGAAAGGAGCCGGTCCAGCCGGCTCTCTCCGGTCTGTTCGGCGTCGCGGTCGCCTCGTTCGTCGCCTGGAAGACCGGATCGGCCAAGGGGTTCTTCCTGTTGGGCATCTGGTCGAACCTCCTCCTGGGCGGGGTCTTCCTGCTCTCGGTCCTCGTACGCCGCCCGCTGGCCGGAATAATCTGGGGTGCGCTCAACGGAACGGCCGCCACCTGGTTGAAGGACAAGCCGTCGCGGCGCTACTACGACATCGCGACGCTCGCCCTCACCGGGGTCTTCGCGGCCAGGTTCGTCGTGCAGCAGTGGCTGTACGAGGAGAACGCCACCGGCTGGCTCGCCTTCGCGAAGATCGCGATGGGCTACCCGCTGCTCGCACTGGCCCTCCTGGTGGTCGTATGGGCCGCCCGGAGCTCCGGCCGGCGGCTGAAGGCCCAGGCCACGCATCCGCCCGTCGCAGACGCCTGACCGGTATCAGAGGAGGGGGCTCACCGCCGGACGACGCCGGTTTCGCCGACACGAGCGACCCGAACCGCATGACGCCGTCGCGCGACACGCGCGGCTGCCCCACCGGAATCGCGGAGGACGAGACATGCGACTGACCCTGCCCCAGCAGTGCTACCTGCTCTGTTACACCGTGGACAAGGCCAAGTTCGAACTCACCGACCTGCAGGGACGAGGCCAGTTGCTGCGCGCCGCCGCGCTGACCGAACTGGCCCTCGAGGGACGGCTCAGCACCGAGAGGAGGAAGGTCGCACGACGCACCGCCGAGCCGCCCGGTGATCCCTTTCTCGCGATGGTGTGGCGCGATCTGCCGGAAACCCCGAAGCGCTGGCTGCAGTTCGTCCACAACAAGGCGCATGCGGCCGAGAAGCCCGTCCGTGAGCAACTCGCCGCGGCGGGTGCGATCACCGTCCGGCGCGAGAAGCGTCTGGGAGTGCTTGCCGTCGACCGGGTCGCCGTCAGCGACCCGCAGCCCGTCCTCGACCTGCAGGAGAGGGTGCGCGACGTGGTGCTCGGCGGTCCCGATCCGTCGGCGATCCCCCCGGGCGAGCTGACCATGGCGGTGTTCGCGGCGGAAGTCGAGGTGACCAGCGTGTTCACCGGAAAGGAGCGGCGGATGCACAAGCAGACACTCGCGACGCTCGCCGAGCGCTACGACGCCGCTGTTCCCGGACTGCGCAAGGCGTTGCGCGACTCGTACCTGTCGAGCAGGGCGGTCGGAGGCGGCTGGGGCGCATGAGAGCTCTGCGTGTGTGACGGCCCCTCCCCGCGCGTCAGCCGCGCGGGGGCCGTTCTCAACCGGACCGTATGCCCCACAGAGGTATACGGTCCGGAGTGCGGGTGGGGCCGGTGGACACTGGAACGGATGGGACGAGCGGCATGGGCCACAGCACGCATCACTCCGGTACCGGGCAGGGGCACCCCGTCCCCGGGAACGGCGGCCACCGAGGGCACCGCGGCGGCAAGGGCCACGGGGCATCCTGGCCGACGGCGGCGAAAGCGACGCTGCACTGCCTGACGGGGTGTGCCGTCGGGGAGATTCTCGGCATGGTCATCGGTACCGCCCTGCTGTGGGGCAACGTCCCGACCATGGTCCTCGCGATCGCCCTGGCCTTCGTCTTCGGCTACTCCTTCACCCTCTTCGCGGTGCTGCGCGCAGGGGTCTCCGTCAAGGCCGCGGTCAAGGTCGCCCTGGCCGCCGACACCGTGTCCATCGCGGTGATGGAACTGGTCGACAACACCATCATCGCCCTGACGCCGGGGGCGATCGACGCACACCTGTCCGACAGCCTGTTCTGGTATTCACTGTTGGGCGGCTTCGCCGTGGCGTTCATGATCACTACCCCGGTCAACAAGTGGATGATCGGCCGCGGCAAGGGTCACGCCGCGGTCCACGACTACCACTGAAGCGCACGGCGCCGTGCCGGGGCCCCGGGACAGTCCGGAATCCACTCGGCACGCTCTGCCCGGGGCGTGTCAGGCGTGGCGCCGGGTCCGGTATCAGGAACCCCGGCCGGCCCGGCTCATCAGGTCGAAGAAGGTGTCGCCGCGAACGATTTCGAAGGGGTCGCCGAGTAGATCCGCGAGTTCGGCGATGTCGCTGGGCGTCCAGCTCCAGGCGTTGACGGCGCCGGCGATGAACAGCGGCGCGGTGCCGTCCCAGTCCTCGATGTGCCGCAGCAGCCCGTCCCCGTACTCCGCGGCTTTCCCCTGTGGGAAGAAGTTGCCGATCACGTGCAGTCCCGCGGGGCGGATCCTGAGGTCGCCGGTCTCCCAGGACTGGATGACGCCGCGCAGCGGGGTGTTCTTCCGGTAGGAGCGGGCGACGCGCTCGTCGAACGGGATCCATCCGTCGCCCGCCGCGGCGCGCGGGTTGTACGCGTACACCAGGTCCATGCCGGTCCGGCGCAGGTAGCGTCCGGTGAGTTCGGTGTACGCGTCCAGGGCGTTCTCGGGCCAGGAGCCGGGATAGGTGTAGCCGGCGCCGGACGGGCCCGCGATCAGCAGGTCGTTCTCGGTCGCCGTGCTCCGGTAGTGCGCCAGCAGTGCGGGGCCGATGTCCGCGAGCAGCGGGCTGACGGTCCAGTTGACCGGTACGCGGCCCCTCTCCGGGGCGTCCCAGAGGTCCCGCATACGACGCTGGCAGTACTGGATGTTGTCGCCCTCGCCGACCGTGAGGGTGAGGTAGACGCGGTTGCGGAGCGCGGCTTCCGGCCTCGGCGGGGCCTTGTCCGAGACCTTCGCGGAGACGCCGGCGTGCACGGTGCCGTTCATGTAGTAGTCGGCGGGCACCACTTCGATGCCGTGCCGAGAGGCCCGGTCGACACCACCCCACTCTCCCGCCACGTCGTCGGAGAACCAGCCTGCGTAGGGGGTGGTGGGCTCGACCCGGCTGAAGACCTCGTCGAGGAGCGCCCCCGTCTCGCCGGAAGGAGGCAGCCAGAGGACCATGGCCCGGCTCGCGACGGCGTAGTCCCGGAAGTACGGGAACGGCTCGACCCTGGTCGGTGCGGTGGTGGTGGCGGAGACGAGGAACTGGTTCCACAGGTCGACCTCGACCATGAGCCGCTGCGTGCCGGCCGGCGGGGTGAAGTGGTAGACGAACGAGCCACCGCCGTCGCAGAACCGGTTGGCGTTCTCGCCGAGGGAGGAGTCCGAGCCGTCGAAGAGGTACGGCGCCTCGGCGGCGGAGCCCGGCGCGAAGGAGGCCGTCACCTGGTCGCCGTCGGCGGTCACCTTGACCGAGCCGACCGACGCCCCCCAGCCGTCGTCGCCGAGCGAGTCCTGGAATCGCAGGTAGACGCCCTCCCCGCCGGAGAGTTCCGGGCTCAGGTCGAAGGTGCGGACCCGCCGGTTCGACGCGTCGCGGACGCGCTCGGTCTCCCGTGCGAGCTCGCGCCACCTCACGTCGTCCGCCCGGACCGTCCGGGTGGGCGGCAGCCCGGCCAGGAGGGTGTGGGTGCAGCGTGGGAACAGGTGGTCCAGCTGCCAGCGGTACGTGGCGAGCGCGTCGTCCGCCTCGAAGCGGCCCCGCAGATCGCCTACCGTTCTCAGGCGGTGCTCACGGGCCTGTTCGGCGGTTGCGACGACGGCGCTTTCCAGGCCGGCCAGCGTGGTCGCCACGTTCACCGAGTCCGGGACGTCGGGGTCGTGCAGGATCGCGCCGCGTATCTCACCTCGGTAGCGGGCCACGAGGTCCAGCGCCTCGTCGTGGCGTGTGACCGAAGCGCCGGTGCCGGGCAGCCAGCGGAAGTCGACGCCGCCGGCGTCGAAGTTGAAGTAGAGGCGTGGACGGCTGCGGTTGACGACACCCTGAAGGGTCGTCAGCAGCAGTTGGTCGTTCCCGCCGAGGGAGCTGACGTCGGCGACGTCGAGCCGGGTGGGGCGGCCGAAGGACGGCAGGAGGGGGGCCGCGGCGCCGGCCCCCGTCGCGTCGGCGCGTCCGGGCAGACAGATCCCCAGCCCACCGCCCGCGAGGGCCGCTCCGCCTGCTTGCAGAAGAGTTCTCCGGGACACCATCGGCGATCACCACTCCTCGGGGAGAGACGGGGGCCTCGTGACATCGTTGTCAAACCATCGGAGAACGTATCCGCAGGGAGAGGTGTTGTCCATGGTGCGCACGGGAACACCTCGGACGAGCGCTCCCGTTCCCTGTCTCTGTGAGGCAGGCGAACAGCGCATTGACGGACAATCGTGGACCGGCCGACGGTGCCGGTCGTCGCGTCGACGGACCAGGAGAGTGCCTGTGCGCCTGTTGCTCACTTCCGACACGCACCTGCCCAAGCGGGCAGGGCGGCTGCCCGCCCCCGCTCCTCGCCGAGATGGACGCGGCCGATGTCGTGATCCACGCCGGTGACTGGGTGGACGTGGCGACTCTGGACCTGTTCGAAGCTCGCGCGAGACGCCTCGTGGGTGTCTTCGGCAACAACGACGGGCCGGAGCTGAGGTCCAGGCTCACCGAGATCGCGCGCGTGGAGTGCGGAGGGCTCCGCTTCGGCGTCGTCCACGAGACGGGGGCGTCGCAGGGCCGCGAGAAACGCTGTGCGGACCGCTTTCCCGATCTCGACGTCCTGGTGTTCGGACACAGCCACATTCCGTGGGACACCACCGCCCCCGGAGGGCTGCGACTGCTCAATCCGGGGTCGCCGACCGACAGGCGCCGACAGCCGTACTGCACGTACATGACCGTTGAGGTGGCGGACGCCCGGATCGTCGACGTGGAACTGCACCGCGTTCCGCCTGGTGCCTGACGAACCGCGCGGTGCGCGGCGCGGCCGGGAAGGGTCCACCCCGGCCGCGCCGCACGGCGTTCCGTACGGACGCCGGGCAGGTCACCAGTCGTGGACCGTCCCGTCGTGCAGCCTGTTGACCGGGAGGTAGGCCGCTTCGTACGGGTGCGCTGCCGCCAGACCCTCGTCCAGGTCCACCCCGATGCCCGGTGCCTCGCCGGGGTGCAGGTGGCCGTCCTCGAAGGTGTAGGCATGGGGGAACACCTCCTCGGTGAGCAGGGTGTGGCCCGAGTACTCCTGGATGCCGAAGTTGTGCACGGCGAGGTCGAGGTGGACGGCCGCGGCCATGCCCACCGGGGAGATGTCCTCCGGCCCGTGTATCGCGCTCTTGATCTGGTACTGCGCCGCGAAGTCGAGGAGCTTGCGCAGCGGAGTGACCCCTCCGAAGTGCGTGACGGCGGAACGTACGTAGTCGATCAGCTGCTCGGTGATGAGGGCCTGGTAGTCGTACACCGTGTTGAAGACCTCGCCGACGGCCAGCGGCGTGGTGGTGTGGCGGCGCACGACGCGCAGCGCCTCCTGGTTCTCCGCGGGCGTGCAGTCCTCGAGCCAGAAGAGGTGGTAGGGCTCCAGGTCCTTGCCGAGACGAGCCGCCTGGACGGGCGTGAGCCGGTGGTGCGCGTCGTGCAGGAGGGGCAGTTCGGGTCCGAACTCGGCGCGTACGGCTTCCAGCACGTTCGGCATGTGGCGCAGATAGGCGTCGGTGTCCCAGTCCTCCACCAGCGGCCGGGCCTGCTGGTGGAGCACCGGGGAGCCGGTGTCGTCCGTGCTCGACACGCCGTAGACCGCCTTCAGGCCGGGGATGCCCGACTGCACGCGGACGGCGGGGTAGCCCTCGGCGAGGCGGGCCCGGACCGAGTCGAGGAGCTCGGGGATGTCACGGCCGTTGGCATGGCCGTAGGTTCCCACGCGGTCCCGGCTCGCTCCGCCGAGGAGCTGGTAGAGGGGGAGGCCCGCTGCCTTCGCCTTGATGTCCCACAGTGCGACGTCGACGGCGGCGATCGCGGCCATCGTCACAGGTCCGCGCCGCCAGTAGGCACCCCGGTACAGGGACTGCCAGGTGTCCTCGACGCGGTGCGGGTCGAGGCCCACGAGCAGGGGCGCCACGTGGTCCTCCAGGTAGCTGACCACAGCCAGTTCACGGCCGTTCAGGGTGGCGTCCCCCAGGCCGGTGAGTCCTTCGTCGGTCGTCAGCTTGAGGGTCACGAAGTTGCGGCCGGGGCTGGTCACGAGGACCTTCGCGTCGACAATTTTCATGGGGGTACTTTCTTTCCGAATGCGGTGGTGAGGGTCGTTCAGCCCTTGGTGGCGCCGGAGGTCAGGCCGGCCACCAGGTATTTCTGTCCGAGGACGGCGGCGAGGACCACGGGGACGGTGATGAGCGTCGCGGCGGCCATCAGGCCGCCCCAGTCGGTGCTCGCGTACGAGATGAAGTTGAAGAGGGTCACCGGAACCGTCTGGGTTCGGTCGTCGGCGAAGATCAGCGCGAACATGAAGTTGTTCCAGCTGAAGACGAAGGCGAGCAGGGAGGCGGTCGCCGTACCGGGAGCCGCCAGGGGCAGTGCGATGCGCCAGAAGGCTCCGAAGGCGCTCAGCCTGTCGGTGCGCGCAGCCTCCTCCAGTTCGACCGGCAGGCCGGCGAAGAAGCTGATCATGATCCACATGATGAGCGGTACCGAGACGAACATCTGGCTGAGGATCAGCACGGTGTAGGAGCCGACAAGGCCCATCTGCGCGAACAGGTAGTACCAGGGGACGAGCAGCGAGATGGCCGGCACGATGCGCGCGACCAGGATCAGCGATCCGGTGCGGTGCATGCCGAAGCGTCCGACCGCCCACGCGGCCGGCACCGCGATGATCGCGGACAGCGCCGTGGAGACCACACCGACCAGAAGGGAGTTGCCCATGGACCGCAGGATCTGTCCTGCCTCGACGATGCTCCGGAAGTTCTCGAGGGTGGGACTGAACCACAGGCCCACGGACGGATCGGTCACCTGGACGTTGGTCTTGAACGCGGCGGCGAACATCCACACCAGGGGGAGCGCGAAGACGAGCGTCACGACGGTGATGGCGGTCCCGCGAAGCCATGACCGTACCGCGCGCCGGCGCAGGTGTGCCGCGACGGGTGTGGGGGTGACGGTGGCACTCATGCGGTCTTCCTTCCGCTCCGGCGGCGCAGCAGCACCACGACGCCGATGATGAAGAGCGTGAACAGGACCAGGACGGCGGCGGCCAGGCCGTACTCCTGGTAGTCGAAGGTGAGCCCGTAGGCGTAGACGTTCAGGGTCTCCACCTCGAAGTCCGAGCCGCCGCCCGCACCCTTGGTGGCGTAGAGGATGTCGAAGGTCTTGAGGGCGTCGACGGCGCGCAGCACCAGAGCGGTGGCCAGTGTCGGCCCGAGCATGGGCAGCACGACGTACCGGAACCGCTGCCAGCCGTTCGCCCCGTCGACGCGGGCCGCCTCCTCCGGCTCCTCGGGCAGCGTGGTCAGCCCGGCGAGAAGCAGCAGGGTCATCATGGGTGTCCACTGCCAGACGTCGATGAGCATGAGGGTCGGCAGCGACTGGCTGACGGAGCCGAGGAACTCCTGCCGGGGCAGACCGACTCCGGCGAGCAGGTGGTTGGCTATGCCGTTGGTCGGGTCGAGGATCAGCAGCCAGAGGATGCCGATCGCCACCGGAGTGGTGAGCAGCGGGATGATCAGGACCGTACGCACCCACCGCATGCCTCGGAACGGCTTGCGCATGAGCATCGCCAGGGCGAGACCGAGCGCCGTCTCCAGGACCACCGCACCGACCGTGAAGACCAGAGTGCGCTGCGCGGCGGGCCAGAACCTGCGGGTGTCACCGAGGGCGTCGGTGAAGTTCCGCAGGCCGACGTACCCCTTGCCCGCGTTCACCGCGCCGAACGCGTCGGTCAGGCTCAGGTTGACGGTGTAGACCAGCGGAAAGACGATCATCAGGCCGACGAACAGCAGCGCCGGGGAGAGCATCGCCCACTTCAGCCGCCGGTTGGCCTGTTCGAAGGTGCGAGGACGTCGCGCGGGGGCCGGTCCGGTGCCGGACGTGGCGGCCGGGCGGGCCGGGGAGACCTCGGTCGTGGACATCAGGACTCCTTGTGGCGGTTGTCGCGGACGAGGAAACCGGCGAACTCCGCATGGGCGTCACGAGCCACGGGCCGTACGTCGTTGCCGAGGATGCCCGCGACCAGCGGCCGCCCGACGATGTCCCGGGCCCGCCCGACCTGCAGTACGCGGGGCCTGTCGTAGCCGAGGCCCCGCTCCGCGTTGAGCCTCATCGCCTCCGCCAGGTCCGGCGGGAAGGAGGCCAGGGACGCGGGATCGGACCACACCGAGGTACGGGCGCCGGGGATGCCGTCCTTCTGGAGGGCTGCGGTCATCTCGCTCCCGGCGGCCCACCTGATGAACTCCCAGGCGTCGTCGCGCAGCAGGCTGAACTCGCTGATCCCGAGGCTCCAGGACGGGATGTTGTGCGGCCGGGCGCCGGCCGGTCCGGCCGGGAAGGGCGCGAAGCCGACGGTCTCGCGCACGGTCGACACCTTCGGGTCGAGGAAGCTGCTGTAGATCGCGTCGGCGTCGATGTAGAAGGCAGCCTTGCCCTGAGCGAAGATCGGCATGGCCTGTTCGAGGCTCATGTTGGTGGCACCGGGCGGCCCCGTCCTCGCGAGCAGCCCGCCGTAGTACTCGTAGGCGGCAAGGGCTTCCGGAGTGCCGATCCCCGACTTGCCGCGCACGACGAAGTCGCCGCCGTGCGAGTACAGGAAACTCGACCACTGGGATACGGCGCCGCTGCGCTGGCCCCGGCCGACGAAGCCGTAGAAGCCCCTCTTCCTGTCGGCGAGTTCCTGGGCGGCCGACATCAACTGCTCCAGGGTGGGCGGCGGTCCGCCGAGGTCCTCCACGAGGTCCTTGCGGTAGTACAGTGCCGGGCGCTCGGTCACCACCGGGACGCTCAGTACCTTCCCCCCGGACGAGGAAGCCTCGCGCGGGGCCTTCTGGAAGTCCGGCCAGGCGAAGCCCTCGTCCTGAGTGACGCGGTCACTCAGATCCGCCAGCCAGCCGTTGTGCGCGAAGAGCAGCTGCTCCTGGAGCGCGCGGACCATCATGACGTCCACGTCGGTACCCGATGCGTTGAGCTTCACGTTGTAGCTGCTCGCCAGCTGGTCAGCGGTGAGCAGGGTCATGGAGACCCGCCGCCCGATACGCTCCTCGAACTCCTCCGTCCGGCGCCGGATCGCCTGTGACCACACGTGGTTGATGGCCATGACCCGCAACGGGGTGTCGGACGACGGCCGCCCGCCCCCGGTCGTACACGCGCCGAGCGCCCCCATTCCGGCAGCTCCCGCGACTCCTGCCGCCAGCCTGCCGAAGGAGCGCCGACTGAGGAGCTGGCTGCTCGTGGACATCGTCGTCCTCTTCTCTCTGCGCTGTAGTGCCTCGTGCTCGCCCGGGCACACCGTGTCTCCGGGGTAGCTCCGCGTTCTGGTTCAACTGGTAGGACCAGTTGAACCAGAGGGACGTTAGCAGGAGGGACGCGCGTCGAACAGTCCTTTCACGGGCCGGATACGGCGGGGCGCCCGCGGACCCGTCGGCACCTGGAGCGGGGGATGCGGCCCTGCTCGGTGGCGACCGCGGGCTCTACTCGCCGGCCCTGCCGGTGCCGTACCGGTTCCCGGTGTCGTCGAGCAGCGCTTCGATGTGGTTGCGCGCCATGATGTCGACCTGGATGTCGAGATCCGGCCCGTAGGTGCGCAGACCGAGCATCAGGTGTTCACGCATGCGTTCACAGGCCAGGTCCGCGTCGCGCGCTTCGATCGCCTCGAAGATCTCGGGGTGGTGCGGGACGCCGGGCTCGCCGATCGAGGGGTCGGAGTTGGAACGCAGCATCATCTCGAACATCATCCCGCTGATCGACGAGAGCATGATCCTCAGTACAGGGTTCCTGCTCGCCTCGGCGATGGCGTCGTGGAACGCCATGTCGGCACGGGCCTTGACGACGACATCGCTCGCCGCCTCGAGGGTGTCCCGCGCCGACCTCAACGCCTCGATGTCCTCGTCCGTCGCGTGCTCGGTCGCCAGGCGTACCGTTTCGACCTCGAGCGGCAGCCGGGCTTCGATCAGCTGCCTGACGGTGGGCCGGCCGGCGCGGTACAACGCGTCGTACCCCCTGGCCTGCCCGGGCGTCTGCTCCCGCACGAAGGAACCACGGCCCGGCGCGACCTCGATCAGGTGCTGGGCCTCGAGTCGCCGCAGCACCTCGCGCACGACGTTCCTGCTGGCGCCGAACTGCGACGCGAGCTCGCGCTCCGAGGGGAGCTTCGTCCCGACGGAGATGTCACCGGACCGGATGTCGTGCTCGAGTTCCCGTGCGATCCGTTCCGTCAGCAGCCCACGCTGGGCGGGAGCCGCGGACCGGCCGGACCGAGCGGAGGAGGAAGAGGCGGACGGCTGCATCCCCGCAGCCTACAGGCCGGTCGGAGGCGGTACACGGCCGATCGGACCGCCGCCGGGGCGCAGTGCCGCCCACCGGTTACGGCCCACCGCCATCCGCCCCGCGCCGATCACCTCCTCGGGGCCGGTCGAGTAGGCGCCGAGGGCGGCGGGAGATCAGTCAGGACCGGGACGAAGGGGCGTTTTCGCCTACTGCCTCCCGGGGGCGGACGCACCGGCCCGGGTGGCGTCGGTTCCCCAGCTCGCGAGCAGCCGGAGTGCCTCGGCGGACGGGCTGCCCGGCTCCGCGTGATAGGCGACCATCGACTGTTCCGCGTCGTCGGGCAGGGCGAACGTCTCGAAGGAGAGCGCCAGCTCACCCACCAGCGGGTGGTGCAGCCGCTTGACGCCGTGGCTCTTCTCCTTGACGTCGTGCCTGGCCCACAACCGCCGGAACTCCTCGCTCTTCACGGACAGTTCGCCGACGAGCGCGGAGAGACGAAGGTCGTCGGGGTGGCAACCCGCGTCCATCCGCAGGTAGCTGACGATGTCCGAGGCCTTCTGGTCCCACTCCACGAACAGCTCGCGGTACTCCGGGTTCAGGAACACCAGGCGAGCCCAGTTCCGCTCCTGCGCAGGCAGCTGCGACCAGTCGCCGAACACCGCCGCGGCCATCCGGTTCCAGGCCAGGATCTCCGAACGCCGGCCGACGACGTACGCGGGAATGCCGTCCATGGTGTCGAGCAGCTGACAGAGGGTCCCACGCACCCGCTGCTGGCGCGCCGCCCCTCTCTTGCGGTGCTGCCTGGGCTTGGCGAGGTGTGTGAGATGCGCCTGCTCGGCATCCGTCAGCCTGAGCGCGGAGGCGATCGCGCCCAGCACCTCACCGGAGACGTTCTGCCCGTTGCCCTGCTCGAGACGTGTGTAGTACGCCACGGACACCCCGGCCAGCTGGGCCAGCTCCTCGCGGCGCAGCCCCGGGACCCGACGGTGCCGCCCGAGGTCGGGCAGACCCACGTCCTCCGGCTTCAGCCGGGCACGCCTGCTGCGCAGGAACTCGCTGAGCTCCGCGCGGCGGTCCAGGGTGTGCCCCGCATCGCCACCGTGAGCACGGTCACGCACATCACGCCGCTGGGGTTCAGGCTGCTCCTCCATGAGTCCAGTATCCACGGTCGTACGCACACCATCCTGACCCCACCAGTAGTAGGACCGGTGGACGTAGGCACAACCGTGGCCTGGGTGAATCCCGTGAGGTGGGGCAGGCTGGACGGCATGCCCGGACCGAAAGCTGCCGGGCGCAGGACCACTCCTTAGGAGAATTCCGGCATGACCTCTGTCGCTGCGTACGCCGCCCCTTCCGCCAAGGCTCCGCTGGAGCGCACCACCATCGAGCGCCGCGCGGTCGGCGAGTCCGACGTCCTGATCGACATCAAGTTCGCCGGCATCTGCCACTCGGACATCCACCAGGCCCGCGACGGCTGGGGCGAGGGCATCTTCCCGATGGTGCCCGGCCACGAGATCGCCGGCATCGTCACGGAAACGGGCCCCGGCGTCACCAAATTCGCCGTGGGCGACCGCGTCGGCGTCGGCTGCATGGTCGACTCCTGCCGCGAGTGCGACAACTGCAAGGCCGGCCTCGAGCAGTACTGCGTCAAGGGCAACACCGGCACGTACAACGCTCTGGACAAGAACGGCGACCCCACCTACGGCGGCTACTCCACGCACATCGTCGTCGACGAGAACTACACCGTCCGTATCCCCGACGGTCTGTCCCTGGACGAGGCCGCGCCGCTGCTGTGCGCGGGGATCACCACCTACTCCCCGCTGAAGCACTGGAACGCCGGCCCCGGCAAGAAGGTCGCCGTCGTCGGTATGGGCGGCCTCGGGCACGTGGGCGTGAAGATCGCGCACGCGCTCGGTGCGGAGGTGACCGTTCTCTCGCAGTCCCTGCGGAAGCGGGACGACGGACTGAAGCTCGGCGCCGACCACTACTACGCGACGAGCGACCCGAAGACCTTCGAGGACCTGAGCGGCACGTTCGACATCGTCCTGTCCACGGTGTCCGCGCCGCTGGACTTCGGTGCCTACCTCTCCCTGCTCAAGACCGACGGTGCGCTGGTGAACGTCGGAGCCCCGGAGGAGCCCATCTCGGTCAACCTCTTCTCCCTGATCGGCGGCCGCAAGTCCCTCTCGGGCTCCGGTATCGGCGGCATCCAGGAGACGCAGGAGATGCTGGACTTCTGTGCCGAGCACGGATTCGGTGCTGAGATCGAACTCATCGGCGCCTCCGAGATCAACGAGGCGTACGAGCGGGTGCTGAACAGCGATGTCCGGTACCGGTTCGTGATCGACACCGCGACGATCTGAGGCCCGTCGGCCACCGGCCCCCGCGAGGGGTCCGGCGTCGGGCCGTAACACCGGGTCGTCCGGCCCGAGGCAGGACTCCTCGGGCCGGACGACCCGCCGCGTTCGTCCCGACCCCGCCCCGTCATCCGTGGAACCACCAGGGCCCGCGCGCCCCCGCGCAGCTCGTCACGAACGCCGCTCGTACACCGCCACCCGCCGCCCGCGGACCTGCCGGTCCGTCACCACGACGAAGTGGCTCCGCAGGACGGACATCTTTGCCCTGTCCCGTTCGGCCGACACCGGACGAGCCACCGACGCCGCGTCCGTGACCAGCAACACCCGCTGCTGGGCCAGGAGATCGGTCCTTATCCGGTCCGGGCGGCCCTCCAGGCCCTTCAACGTCCCCGATGTCGAGGGGCTCTTCACCAGAGCGACGTCCCGCAGGCCGACGAAGGCGTGGGGCGAGACGAGCGCCGTGTCGCGCCGCGCCGCCGGTATGAAGATCACCGCGTCCCCGGCCTGCTTCAGGTCCCGTACGTCCTCCGCCACGGCCAGCACGTCATCGACCCGGCTCGCCGGCGAGCGCTTGGCCATCAACTGCGGCAGGAGCGCGAGCACCGCCACGACCGCCACTCCGGGAAGAAACCACGACGAAACCCGCGGGAACCCTGTGCCTAAGGCGCGTTGTGCCGCATCCAGTGCCGCGCCGATCAGCAGGGCCAGACCCAGCATGCTGAACAGCACGTAGCGGTCCAGGAACAGAGGCTGAACCATCGAGAGGCCGATCAAGCCGATCTGCGGCACCGCCAGCAAGGGCAGGCCCACAGCCGCGACGGACAGCTGGCCCTGTCGCGTCCGGTCCGCGAGGGCCCCGATCCCGCCGATCGTCAGGAGAACGGCGGGGCCGATCAGCATGTGCCACGTCAACGGTGGTATCCAGGACACCTGATCCGACTGTCTCCGACTGAACAGGATCAACGGTGACGCGGCCGCGACAGCGACCGCCGAGGCAGCCGCCCAGCGCATCCACACCTCGCGTCCGGCCCGGGCGCGGACGAGGGTCAACAGGTGTGCCGGAAGCACCAGCAGGGACAGCCAGTTCAGCAGCGCGCACACCAGCACCGTGCCCGCGTACGCTGCCCACCGATTCGGGCGGCCACCTCCGTCGAGCACGGTCACCAGCAACAGGGTCGAGATGCCGGCACCCATGACGACCAGCGCGTACGGGCGGCCTTCCTGGAGGTAGAACTGCACGGCCGGAATCAGCCCGAAGGCAAGTCCCGCCGTCAGGCCCACTCCTGAACCGGCCAGCCGGCGGCCGATGACCGCCACACACGCCGCAGCTACCGACATGGCCAGCACGGAGGGCAGGCGCAGGGTCGTCGTGCTGGGCCCGAAGCACTCGAACAGGCCGTGCATCAGCAGGTAGTAGAGCCCGTGCACCGAGTCGACCTGTCCCAGCATCTGCCATATCTCAGCACTCGACCGCTGTGCCACCTGCCAGGTCGCGGCCTCATCCCGCCACAGCGTGTGGTGTCGCGACAACCCCCACAGGCCGAGGACGAAGGTCCACAGCAGCGGGAGGACCCAGACGGACGAACGGTGCCGGTACACGGCTATATGGGAAATCATGGAGACTTTCAGTCGTGCCGGGCGGCAAGGGGGTCCCGGAAGTCGACCTCGGTCTCACGCCGTCCGCCCCCGGTGAACAGTCGTGTGTGAGGAAACTATCCCGGGACACAGCTCATCCGCCACGCAGGCATCCACCGCATCGACGGGCCATACGCGGGCCGAGCCGGCGACGCGCCCACACACGGCGATCAGCGGCGTCCGCGGGCAAGGCCGAGCAGCGGGTGTCCGGGCGCACCGGCGACGCCTTCCGGATGCCGCAACCGTTGTCGCCCGGTGAGCCTGCCGGGGCTGCGGCCCCGGTTCGGGGGCGGATCGCCTCCATGCACCTTCCCGCCATCCGCCCGTGGTGGGTTTCGGCCGCACCCCGGCCCGGACCCGCACGGCCCCGCAAGGGCGAAGTCCGCACTTTGAACTCGCAGATGACAAAGTGTGGACTTTCTCAGCAGAAGTCCCCTAGCGTGGCGGCGCCACCGTAGGCGTATTGCTGTTTCGCGGATCAGTACAGCCCGACCGGAGTGCGACCCCCTTCTGGAGGACCGATGCATCCACGGCTGCTCTTGCGTGCCCGAAGACGACTCACCGCCCTGCTCGTCGGAGGCTTTCTCGCGGGAGGTGTCTGGGCCGGCCCTCCGGCCGCCGCCGCGCCCGACGACATCCCGCCCCAGGAACCGGGCGTCACGCTGCGCGTCTTCGACACCCAGGTGCCACTCAGCTCCCTGTGTACGCTCAAGCCCGGCCAGACACCCAACCACGACAAGCTGATGTCCACCGTGGACTGGTCCACGGTCGACGACTTCGGTGGTTTCGCCGACAACTTCGTGGCCGAGGCCTCCGGCTATCTGGTCGTCCCCGCCGACGGGACGTACACCTTCCGCCTCACCAGCGACGACGGCTCACGGCTCACCATCGATGACCGGGAGGTCATCGACCACGACGGTCTGCACGGCGCCGAGCCCAAGGACGGTTCTGTCCAACTCGACGCCGGGTCACATCCGTTCAAGGTCGATTACTTCGAGCGGGGCGGCGAGCAGCAACTGACGCTCGCGTGGAGGCCGCCGGGTGCGACGGAGTTCGGAGTCGTGCCCCGCGAAGCCCTGAGCACCGACGCAGGGGTCGTCCGGGTCACCGCACCTGGCCGGAAGGAGTGCGAATCCGGCACGGACAGCCCCGGTGACGGTCTGCCGCTCGCCGGTGTGCGCCCCGACCTGGACCTCACCGATCTGCGCCCGGACGGCTTCGAACCGCAGGTCACCGGCATGGACTGGCTGCCTGACGGACGTCTGGCACTTTCCACGTGGGGCGGCTCCGAGAGTCGTACCGGCGAGGTGTACCTCCTCGACCACGTCAAGGGTGCCACCAGCCGCGACAAGGTGACGGTGAAGAAGGTCGCCGAGGGGCTTCGGGAGCCGATGGGCGTCAAGTACGTCGACGGATCGCTGTACGTGTCGCAGAAGCACGAGCTGACACAGCTCATCGACAATGACCAGGACTTCGTCACCGACGAGTACCGCACGGTCGCCACCTGGCCGGTGCTCTGGCTGCCCCAGAACGAGATCGCCAACTCACCCAGTACACCACTGCACCTGAAGGAGGGCCGGTTCGCCGGCCAGATGCTGATCGGCGACGTCACCTACGGAGGTCTCCAGCGTGCCTACCTGGAAAAGGTGAAGGGGCAGTACCAGGGGGCGGTCTTCCGCTACACGCAGGGACTCGAAGCGGGCGTCAACCGCATCACCATGGGGCCCGACGGCGCGGTGTACGCGGGTGGTCTCGGCGCCGACGGCAACTGGGGCCAGGAAGGGAAGCTGAAGTTCGGTCTGCAGAAGCTCACCCCGAACGGCGGCAACACCTTCGACATCAAGGAGATGCGTGCGGTTCCCGGCGGTTTCGACCTGGAGTACACCCAGCCGCTGTCGGAGGAGACCGCCGCGGAACTGACGTCCCGCTACCGGGCAGAGCAGTGGCGCTACACCCCGACGTCCGACTACGGGGGGCCGAAGGTCGCCGAGGAGCGGCTGGCCGTGCGCTCGGCGACCCTCGCCGACGACCGCAGCACCGTGCGGCTGCGACTCGACGGGCTCAAGCCCGGCCGGGTCGTACACCTCCGTTCGCCGCGACCCTTCGCCTCCGCGTCGGGCGAGGCGCTGTGGAGCACGGAGGCCTGGTACACGCTGAACGCCCTGCCGGGCAAGCAGCCGGCGGCGGCCACGCTGTACGAGGCGGAGGAGGCCCGGCTCACCGGAACGGCCGGCTTCGACACCGATCACACCGGGTACTCGGGCAGCGGCTTCGTCGACCGCTACGGCACGGAGGGCAAGGCCGCCACGACCTTCGACGTGACGGTCCCCAAGGCGGGCGACTACGACGTGAACCTGCGCTACTCCAACGGACCCGACCCCTTCCGGGGTACGAAGTCCCTCTCCCTCCACGTCAACGGGAAGAAGCTGAGACAGACGAAGCTCGCCTCGACCGGCAACTGGGACACCTGGTCGACGCGGACCGAGCGGATCCGCCTGCACGCGGGACCCAACACCCTCTCGTACCGCTTCGATCCCGGCGACACCGGCCATGTCAACCTCGACCTCGTCACCGTGCTGCCGCACGGTGCCCCGGTACCCCTCTTCGACGGCACCGCCGCCTCCCAGGAGCAGTGGCAGCACACGGACGGCCGGCGCGTCGAATGGCCGCTGTCCGCCGAGCGCTCGATGGAGGTGTGCTGTGGTGACATCCGCACCAAGGACGCCTACCAGGACTTCCGACTGCACGCGGAGTTCCGGGTGCCGCTGCTGCCGGACGAGGTGACCGGCCAGGACCGCGGCAACAGCGGGATCTATCTACAGGACCGCTACGAACTCCAGATCCTCGACTCGTACGGGGACACCACCCCCGACACCGACGAGGCGGGGGCCATATACCAGAAGAAGGCGCCGGACATCAACGCTGCCACGGCTCCGGAGACGTGGCAGACGTACGACATCACGTTCCGCGCGGCGCGCTTCGACGACAGCGGCGGCAAGACCGCCGACGCACGCGTCACAGTGGTGTGGAACGGACGGACGGTCCACGACGACATCGCGATCGACGGACCCACCGGCGCCGGTCTGCCGGAGGGCCCGTCGGCCGGAGCGATCCGTCTCCAGGACCACGGCAACAAGGTGCGGTTCCGCAACATCCGGATCGAACCGCTGAGCTGAGCCGGCCTCCGGCTCCGCTCCGACGCGGGGCGCCTGCGAACCGCGGGTGCCCCGCGTCGCTCTGCCGGTGCCCGCCGACGGCGGGTGCGACCGGGCGAACGCCCGACGCCACCCCGGGGCCCGGGTCAAGCGGGCGGGGCGTCCGACGCACTCCAGGCGGTCGCGATTCCTTCCAGCCATGCCGGAGGCAGTTCCGCGAGCTCCCATTCCGCCCGGAGCGCTGACGGTGCGCCGGTGAGGCGTTCGAGTACGGCGATGCTCGTCGGGGAGTGCAGGAGGGAGTAGCGGCCGTGGACCGCGATGCTGCTGCGTGGCCCGTACCGTGCGTACACCTGGGTCAGCCGCTGTCCATGGGACTCGGTGAACCGCTCCAACTGCCCGGCGTAGCCGACCCGTCCCACGACTCTCATCGTGCCGAGTACGGCGGTGAGGACCTCGTCCGACACCTCGGGGTCGAGGTCCGAGGTGTCCGTGAACGTGAGATAGAGCGGCGTCACGGCGACCTTGGCACGCTCCACGTCCACCCTCCCGACGGGATGATGGCCCCCCGCGCCGACGTCCACCGGACCCGACATCGCGGGGCCGATGGCGCGCTCAAGGGCTTGCCCGGCGACGCGGACGAGCTCGTCGCCCACCGCTCGGGCACCGTCGTGCCAGCCGACGGCGTACGGATCCCCGCTGCCGGCCGGGCCCCCCGCCGCCTTCCCGACCTCGCTGTGCGCGTCCGTGATCGCGCCGGCCTCCACGAGGGCGATCAGTTCGTCGGCCTCTCCCCGGAAGACTCCCGCACGGCCCAAGAGCTCGAAGAGGGTCTCCTTCGCGTTCAGCACGCTGGCGGGGTCCAGCGGGTTCCGGCCCGTTTCGGCGGTGTCGATGGTGTCCCCCTCGTCGGCCTCGGTCTGGTGTCTCACCCTAGTTCGAGCAGGCGGTGTGCGGGCGGCTGCCGTCGAGGCGTCGCAGTCCTGATCGCCTGGCTCGCCCTGAACATGCCTGCGACACCCGCTGCGGCCGACGCCGCCGAGGGGCGACGGCGGGTGCGGAAGTGGTTTGAGGACGCTGCTCGTGGCACCAAGAAATGTACGCACCTCCGGTCTATACCAAACCCTTGACAGGCTCGGCGTTCATTCCTTAAATCACGGAGTGAAGTAAGTGCTTCCGTTCCTTCGCTCCCTGTCGGCTCGATGCGGGTGCGCGGGGGAGTGTTCGATGTGGTGCCTGCCCGATTCGCCTGGATCTGACATGTGCACGTCAGTCCACCACGCTCCCTGAAGGGAGAAGGCATGAGTTCTCCGCGCTTGCCTCGGCGCCTGGTTCTGTCCCTCGTCATGGTCCTCGGCCTCGCCTCACTGTCCACCGGCCTGGCGCAGAGCGCGCCCGCACCGGCCGCGGACACCACCGTCGCGGCCGCACCGGCCGCCGTCACCTTCTCGGACGAATTCAACGGGCCCGCCGGCTCCGCCGTCGACGGCGGGAAGTGGCAGACCGAGACCGGCGACAACGTCAACAACCACGAACGGCAGTACTACACGGCGGGCAGGAACAACGCCGCACTCGACGGCCAGGGCAACCTCGTCATCACCGCGCGCAAGGAGAACCCCGGCAACTACCAGTGCTGGTACGGGCGGTGCGAATACACCTCGGCCCGGCTGAACACGTCCGGCAAGTTCACCACCACGTACGGCCGGGTCGAGGCGAGGATGAAGATCCCCCGCGGTCAGGGCATCTGGCCCGCCTTCTGGATGCTGGGCAACGACATCGGTCAGGTCGGCTGGCCCGCCTCCGGCGAGATCGACATCATGGAGAACGTCGGATTCGAACCCTCCACCGTGCACGGCACCCTGCACGGTCCCGGCTACTCGGGCAGCGGAGGCATAGGCGCGGGCTACACCTTGCCCGGCGGGCAGGCGTTCGCCGACGCGTTCCACACCTTCGCCGTCGACTGGAGTCCGAACGCCGTCACCTGGTCCGTCGACGGCACGGTCTACCAGCGTCGGACCCCGTCCGACCTCGGCGGCAAGCAGTGGGTCTTCGACAAGCCGTTCTTCATCATCCTCAACCTGGCGGTCGGCGGCTACTGGCCGGGCGACCCCGACGGAAGCACGGTCCTCCCGCAGCAACTCCTCGTCGACTACGTCCGCGTCAGCTCCGACAGCGGCCAGCCGGGTGGCGGCGGTCCCATCACCGGTCTGGCGGGCAAGTGCGTGGATGTCGCGGGCGGTGCGGTGGCGAACGGTACGGCGGTGCAGTTGTACGACTGCAACGGAACGGCGGCGCAGCGGTGGACCGTGGGAGGCGACGGCACGATCCGGGCACTGGGCAAGTGTCTGGACGTGGCGTCGGGTGGCACTGCGGACGGTACGGCGGTGCAGCTGTGGGACTGCAACGGTTCGGCGGCCCAGCAGTGGGCGACGCCGGCCGCCAGGGACATCGTCAACCCGCAGGCGAACAAGTGTCTGGACGTCAGTGGAGGGAGCAGCGCCAACAGCTCCCGACTGCAGATCTGGACCTGCACCGGCGCCGCCAACCAGAAGTGGACGGTGACGCGATGAACTCGGAGTCCACGGTCGGCTCACCCGCCTGACAAGCACGCGGCCGAAGCCCCGGCCCCGTACGCCGTCGCGCACGTCGCGCTGAGGGCGTACGGGGCGTACGGGGCGGAGGTGGTGCGGGAAGCGCCGACCCGATGCCGCGGGCCTCGCGGCCCGGCGTGCGGCACATGTGCGACCGGCCCGGGCACGCGCCGGGCCGGCGTCAGCGAGCGCGCTTACCGGTGGCCGCCTTCTTCGCCGTGCGTCCGGTGTTGGCCGTCTTCTTCGCCGGGATCACGCGCGACGGACCGGCCTTGGCGGCTGCCTGCGTCTCGCTGGCGGCGTCCGCCGTGCTGAGCGCCCCGGCACCGTTCTCCAGGTGGGCGCGGACGAACCACTGGAACTGCTCCAGCGAACGCAGGTGCTCGATGAGCAGGTCCTCCGTGACCGGGTCGACGGAGGCGGCCTTCGCCGCGGCCTTCCTGTGGTCCTCGATGATCCCCGTGTAGACGAGGTCGAGTGCGCCGAGGTGGGCGATCGCATCGGCTCTGCCCACGCTGTAGTCCTTCCACGCCCGCTCGGCGACGAGCACGCCCGCGGTGCCGTGCGGCACACCGCCCAGGGCCGAGATGCGTTCGGCGGTCGCGTCCGCCATGTCACGTACCGCCAGGGTCTGCGGGTCGAGCATCTCGTGCACGGCGATGAAGTGCGGGCCGGTCACATTCCAGTGAATGTGTTTCAGGGTGAGCGCCAGGTCGTTGAGTGCGTGCAGGCGCATCGTCAGCAAGTCGATCACCCGCCCGCCCTCCTTGGTGCTCAGGCCTGGCACGGTGTAGCGCGGGCTGGAACTCTGAGGCGGCATGACGCTCCTGGGACGAGGGGACGGTCCAACTCTCTTCATCTGCCACCGGGGCCGGAGCATGCACGCGTCCTGACACCGGATACCACTTGACCGGCCCTGCCGAAAGCGTCCCCTCAGGCCCGGTCCCCGCCGGTCGTCACGCGCGTTCCACGCCGCCCGGGGCGGCGTCCGGGGAGAGAGGCGGTGCCGGGTCCGTGCCGAGACCGCGGCGGTCGTGCCCGAACAGGGGGACCAGGGAGATCGCCACCGCGCCGAGCGCGGCCGTCACGGCGAACGTCGTGAAACCGAGGCTCGCGTCGCCACCCGCGAGGACCGCACCGCCGAGCGTCGGGCCGACCACCGCGCCCGTACGGCCTATGCCCGTGACCCAGCCCAGGCCGGTGGCGCGTTCGCGGGGCGCGTAGACACGGATCCGGTGCGAACGGCCCTCCCAGCGCAACTCGAAGCCGTCGTGGACCAGCCCCTCGGCATCCAGCCTCGCGGCCGCCGCGGCCCCGCGGAGGGCGTCGACCGTGGACTGTTCGAGAATCCCGGCCCGTTGACGCCGTTCGACATGGGCGCGGTCACGGCTCTCCAGGACGACGCAGTCGACGCCCGCCCGGTGGAGCAGGCGGGACAGCAGCAGCCCGGCCGGGCCGCCGCCGATGATTCCTACGGTCGTGTGCACCGCTGCTCTCCTTCGCCATGGGGGAGTTCGCACCCCTGGGGCCGACGGCACGCCGGGGCGGACACGCGCCGCCCAAGCCGAATGTTCGCATGGTGAAAGTTCCTTCACTTCATGTCCGGAGTCTGTAACCAGGATCGATGCCCTGTCAACGGTGCGTCCGGAGGCGTGCGGACGGCTGGGCCGACCCGGTCGCCGAGCGACCGGGCGGGCGAACACTATGAACGCAACGGCCGCAGGGGTGGCCCCGCAGGTCGCGTCCTTCCTAGCATCCCGGCTCGCAGCGCAACTCGGCGCAGAGCACCTGAAGGAGCTCACTCTTGAACGTATTCGACGCGCCCGCGCATGCTCCGCGACGGCGCTCGGCGGTGGTGGCCGCGGCCCTGGCGGCCCTGCTCCTCGGCACGCTCGGCGAGTCCTCCGCCGCCGCCCGGGCGAGCACCGAGGCTCCCGCCGTCGCCGAGTGCCCGGCCGATCTCGCGGGGAAGGCCACGTGCTACACCGGCCAGGACGGCAGCGGGGCGTACTACACGATGGCGGTGCCCACGCGTTGGAACGGTTCCCTCGTCGTGCACGCCCACGGCGGTCCCGATCTCGGCGACACCTCGGACCCGTCCCGCAGTGCCGGCGACCTGGAGCGCTGGGCGGTCATGGTCGACGAGGGATACGCCTGGGCCGGGTCCTCCTACCGCCGCGGGGGTTACGGGACACGAATGGCCGCAGCCGACACGGAGAACGTGCGGCGGTTGTTCGTCTCCCGGTTCGGCCAACCGAAGCGGACGTACGTCCACGGCCAGTCATGGGGCGGCAACGTGGCCGCCAAGGTCGCGGAGACCTACGGAGCCCGCTCCGGCGCCTACGACGGTGCCCTGCTGACCAGCGGTGTGCTCGGGGGTGGTTCGCGCGGGTACGACTACCGTGTCGATCTGCGGGCGGTCTACCAGTACTACTGCCGTAACCACCCTCGTCCCACCGAGCCCCAGTACCCGGTGTGGCAGGGTCTGCGCGCGGGCTCCGTCATGACGAGCACCGGGCTCCGGGCCCGTCTCGAGGAATGCACCGGCTATGCGTCACAGCCCACAGACCGGACCGCACTGCAGCAGCGCAACCTGAAGGACATCCTCGCCGTCACCCGCGTTCCCGAGCGGGCACTCGAATCGCACCTGCGGTTCTCGACCTTCACCTTCCGCGACATCGTGTCGGGCAGGCTCGGCGGCCGCAACCCGTTCAGCAACCAGGGTGTGCGGTACTCCGGTTCACACGACGACAAGGCACTCAACGCGGGCATCGAACGCTTCTCGGCCGACCCCACAGCACGCCGCGACCTCTCCTACGACAGCGACCTGACGGGCAAGGTCTCCATCCCCGTCCTCACCCTGCACGCGATCGACGATCCCACCGCCTTCGTGGAGCACGAATCCGCTTACCGCGCCACCCTCGAGGGCGCCGGCACGGACGAGCACCTCGTGCAGACCTACACGACCGAGACGGAGCACAGCGCGCTGAGCGACTCCGAGTACGCCAACTCCGTCTCCGCCCTCGACACCTGGGTGCGCTCCGGCCGCAAGCCGACCCCGGGCTCGATCGCGGCCTCGTGCGAGTCCTTCGACCGCGTCCATGCGGGCGGGTGCTTCTACAGTCCCCGTTTCCTCCCTCCGTCGTACGCGTCGAAGGTCCGGCCCCGGCCGGGCGGCCTCTCCTGGCCCGCCATGACCGCGGCCCAGGAAAGGAAGTGGAGCCGGATCGCCGATGTGGGGATCGCGCCCTGACGGACGCCCTCACTCGAAGCCGACGGGCCGTCCCGCACCAACCCAGGAGCGGGGCGTCCCGGTGCGCCGTCCCAGGAGGCCTTCCGCATGGCGAGACGGTCGGGCATCCGGAGTGGGCCCGTCCGTATATTCGTACGCATGTCTGTATCGGCCCTGTCGCTGTGCCTCGCGCTGTTCGCACATTCGGCGTGGTGCGTCGACGACGGACTCTGTCGCGGCTGAATACCCGGCCGGCGGCGCGTGCCGCGCCGCCGACCCCACCGCCGCCGTCCGTCGAGCATCATCCGGAGACCTCTCGTGACCACCGCGCCCCCCGCCGGGTCCGCCCCGCCGCGCGCCCTGCCAGCCCTGCTCGTCCCGTCGCCCACATCGGTGCCGCAGCCCGAGCCGCCACCCCTGCCCCCGGTGCGCAGGACCCCACTCGTCGTGTCCGCACTGCTGGCCGTGGCACTCACCGCGTACGTGTGGTTCACCCACGGCGCCAAGCCCGGCGTACTGCTCGTGCTGGGGCTCGGTCTCGGCGTAGCCCTGTTCCACTCCCGGTTCGGCTTCACCTCCGCCTGGCGCCAGCTGATCGCGGTCGGCAACGGCAGCGGTCTGCGGGCGCACGCGCTGCTGCTCGGCACCACGGCCACGCTGTTCGCACTGATCATCGGAACGAGCACCGGCCTGTTCGGCTCGCAGCCGGCGCCCTCCGCAGGGTCGCTCGGAGTCGGCCTGGTCGTCGGTTCGCTGCTCTTCGCCGTCGGGATGCAGCTCGGCGGTGCCTGTGCGTCGGGCACCCTCTTCGCCGTCGGCTCGGGGCAGACCTCGGTGCTGCTGACCCTCGGCGGCTTCATCGCCGGCGCCACGCTCGCCGCCTGGCAGTTCGACCTGTGGAAGGACCTGCCCGCCTGGGAGCCGGTAGTCCTCTCCGAACACCTCGGCCGGTTCGGATCGTGGGCGGTGACCATCGCCGCGCTGCTGCTCGTGGTCGTGGTCACGCGACGCGTCCAGGCCCGCCGTAACCCGCCGCCCCTCGGAGTCGTGCCCTCGGCACGCACCGCGGCCGTACGGGTCATCCGCGGATCGTGGCCCCTGGCCGTCGGCGCCCTCGTGCTGGCCGTGCTCGGCGCAGGCGTGCTGATGGTGTCCGGCGGCGCCTGGGGTGTCACGAGTGCGTTCAGTCTGTGGGGATCGGAACTGGTGGGCGCGCTCGGCGGCCACCCGGAGAACTGGACCTGGTGGCGGCAGGCCGGGAACGCGGAGATGCTGGCGGGCCCGGTACTGGCCGACAAGACCAGCCTCACCGACATCGGCATCATGATCGGTGCGGCGGTCGCCGCGGCGGCCGGCGGTACCTGGGCGCTGCACCGGGGGATTCCGTGGCGCACGGCCGTCGCGTCGGTGCTCGGCGGTCTGCTGATGGGCATCGGCGCGCGACTGGCCGGAGGCTGCAACATCGGTGCCTACCTGGCGGGCATCGCCTCGGGCAGCCTGAGCGGCTGGGTCTGGGGCGCGGTCGCACTGGCCGGAACCTGGATCGGACTCCGGCTGCGCCCGCTGTTCGGCCTCGGCAACCCCAAGCCGGGCGACGGCGTCTGCTGATCGCGTCGGACCGGCGGCCCGGCACGCCCGGCCCGGCCGTCCGGTGCACGCGCGGCCGGGCCGGGCCGCCAGGGCCCGCGCCTCGGGGCCTCCTTTACGATCGTCCGCGTGTGCGCAAACGTCATAGTCGCTGAAGACGACGCGAAACAGGCCGAGCTGGTCCGCCGTTACCTCGAACGCGAAGGCCACGCGGTCACGGTGGTGGCGGACGGCCTCTCCGCCCTGGAACAGGCGCGGCAGGGGGCGCCGGACCTGCTCGTGCTCGACGTGATGATGCCGGGGGCGGACGGACTCGACGTGGTCCGCATCCTGCGAGCGGAGGAGCGGGAGCTGGCGGTGCTCATGCTGACCGCGCGGGCGACGGAGGACGACCTGCTGCTCGGACTGGACCTGGGCGCGGACGACTACATGACCAAGCCCTACAGCCCGCGGGAGCTCATGGCGCGTGTGCGCACGCTGTTGCGGCGCACCCGTCGGGACGGGGGGCGCGACGACGGTCATGTACTGCGGGTGGGAACGCTCGCCGTCGATCCCGCGCGCCACGAGGTGGCGGTCGACGGAGCCGAGGTCGACTGCACACCGGGGGAGTTCCGGCTCATCTCCGCGATGGCAGCCGAGCCCGAGCGGGTCTTCACGCGTGAGCAACTGCTCGCAGAACTCCACGGGTTCGACCGGTACATCAGCAGCCGTACGGTCGACGTGCACATCATGAACCTCCGCAAGAAGATCGAGCGTGCGCCCCGGCGCCCGGCCCGGCTGCTCACCGTCTTCGGAGTGGGCTACAAACTCGTCGACCCGCTGAAGGGGACCCCACGTGCTCCGCGCTGAGCGGGGCGCCCAACGCCTGCGCCTGCGCAAGAGCCTCCTCGGCAGGCTGCTGGCGGTGTCGGCGCTCGTCGCGGCCTGTTCGGTCGCCGCGACCGCGTGGCTGGCCGTGCAGACGACGTCCGGCGCGATCGAGAAGGAGCAGGGCCGCAACCTCGCCGCCGACACCCGCGTCCTCGACGCCCTGCTCGCCTACGCGGCCGAACACCCCACCTGGGACGGCGTGGACGCCACGGTCGACGAACTCGCCGACGCGTCGGACCGGCGCATCACACTGACGACGCAGAGTCGCGAGACACTCGCGGACTCCGCGGACGCCTCCCCGCCACCACCGGCCCTGCCTCCCCAGGCATCGGCGGTCGTGGACCCGCTGTCCGTGGCCGCCGTGCCCTCCGGATCGGAATCCGGGTCCGGATCAGTGACGGTTGCGGCACCCGGCACGGACGGAGCGCAGCACCCGGGGACCGACCGGGTCGACGCGAGGGCCGTAGGACCGTTCAGGCTCTCCGCGACCGAACGTACGTCGCTCAGGCGCACCGCCGACGAGACGGTGCGGTGCCTCAGCCGGTCCGGCATCGCCTCGGACGTCGTCGAGGGACCGAGCGGTCGGCCCCGGATCCAGGTCGTGGGCAACGATCCCGACCGCATACGCGGCAGCCGGTGCGCGACGGAAGCCCTGGACAGCCCCACCGCGACGGAGACGAAGGCGCTCACCGCGCTCAACGAGCTCGTCAACGCCTGCCTGGGCCGGCAGGACCGCGAAGCCGTACGGCTCGACCTCGACCTCTCGTGGGACACGTACCGGCCTCCGTCCACGCCGGCCGTCTCCGAGCCGAGGCCCGTGCCCAGCATCAGCGTCAGCGCCCCGCGTGAGGCTGTGCCGACGGAGCTGCCCACCGCCTCGCCCGTGGACAGCGAGGTCGACCGCGACATCGCCTCGTGCGTCGGCATCGCCCGCCAGGAGCAGCTCAGTTCGTATGTCGCCTCGCCCGCGTTGCTGTTCATCACCGACCCTGGCGGCGGTGCCGTTCCCGGTTTCGAACTGTCCCCCGGGAACACGGCGAGGATCACCGGGGTCGCGGCGCTCGTCCTCGCACTCACCGTCGGCGCCTCGATCCTCGCCGGGGTCCGTCTCGTACGGCCGCTGCACGCACTCACGGGAGCGGCCCAGCGCATGCGGGACGGTGAGGAACCGTCACACGTGGAAGTGGCCGCCGACAACGAGATCGGCCGGCTCGCCGCCGCCTTCAACGACATGTCGGCCCACCGCGCCCGCCTGGAGGAGCAGCGCAAGGTGATGGTCAGCGACGTGGCGCACGAGCTGCGCACCCCGCTGAGCAACATCCGGGGGTGGCTGGAGGGCGCCCAGGACGGAATCGCGGACGCGGACGCGCAGTTCGTCTCCTCGCTCCTGGAGGAGGCCGTGCAGCTGCAGCACATCATCGACGACCTCCAGGACCTGTCGGCGGCCGATGCGGGCGCCCTGCGTCTGCACCCCGAACCCGTGCGGATCGAGGATCTGCTCGCCCACGCGGTGGCGGCGCACCAGGCGCAGGCCGACGCCGCCGGGGTGCGCCTCACCGTGACCGGTCCGCAGGGCGGCACACCGGTTCCCGCACTCACCGCCGACCCGGTCCGGCTGCGGCAGGCGATCGGCAACCTGGTGTCCAACGCCGTACGCCACACCCCCGAGGAAGGACGGGTGACGCTGCGCGCGTACACGGCCTGCGGCGGGGGTACGGGCGAAGAGGTGGTGGTGGAGGTCGCAGACACCGGCAGCGGTATGGCGGCAGAGGACCTGCCGTACGTGTTCGACCGGTTCTGGCGCGCGGAGAAGTCACGAAGCCGTCGCACAGGGGGCAGTGGCCTGGGGCTGGCGATCGTCCGCAAGCTCGTCGAGGCGCACGGTGGAACGACGGCCGTGGCCAGCACGGTGGGCCAGGGATCGGTGTTCACACTGAGGCTGCCGACGGCCGGCCCTGATCCGATGAACACGGTGGTCTGACAGCTTCCTCACATCTTCACTCCAGTCTGTGGGCATGCCCGGCGCCCGACGCGCATCCGTGCGCGGGCACCACCAACGCCGAGCTGGAATCGGAGTTCTTCATGTCCCTTCGCCCGACCCTGCGCACCGCAGTCCTTGCCGCTGTCGGCCTCGGCGCGGTCCTGCTCCCGTCCGGCGTGGCCGTCGCCGACGACACGCCCACGCCGGTACCCGCCGAGCGCACGGAGACCCCCACCACGGCGCCCGAAGGCGCCGAACGCTCAGAGGCGCCGACCTCGGCCCCGGCCGTTTCCGTGCCGGCCGGCCCGATGCCGCGGGGCGGTGTCGATGCCGGGGAGAGCCCGGCCGCGGAAGCCGGCGGCACCGCGCTGTACGGTTCCGCGGCCGGCGCGGTACTGCTCGCGGGCGCCGGCGCGTTCGTGATGCGCCGCCGGTCCGCACAGCGCAACGGCTGATCCCTGACGGTGGCGCCCCTCCCCGCGCGGGGAGGGGCGCCACCCGCCGTTTCCCCTCCCGCCTCAGCTCGCCCACTGCACCGGAGCAACTGATGTCCCTCATACCGAAATCGTCCTGGCGGACCGCCGTGTCCGTGGCGGCAGCCGGCCTGCTGCTCGCCCCCGTCACCGGCTGCGCGACGGACGATGCGCCCCCGCCATCCGTCAGGACGGGCGCAGCGGCCCCCAGGCCCTCGGAATCCCCCGGGGCGCCGGCGCCGACGCGGCTGACGGTCCCGTCGCTGGGGATAGACAGCACGCTGATGCGGCTGGGGCTCAACGAGGACGGGACGGTCGAGGTGCCGCCGGCCGAGAAGGGCATGACGGCCGGCTGGTACGCGGGCGGGGCCGTGCCCGGCGAGCCCGGCGCCGCCGTGCTCATCGGGCACAACGACACACGGTTCGGCAAGGCCGTCTTCCACGACCTGCACACGATCGCCAAGGGTGCGGACATCGCCGTGTCCGGTGGGGGAGGGGAAAAGAAGCACTTCACGGTCACCGGAACGGAGACCGTCAGCAAGAAGACCTTTCCCACCCGGAAGGTCTACGGAGCCACCGATGAGAGCGTGCTTCGGCTGATCACCTGCGACGGAGCCTTCGACGCCGCCGGCCACCCGGTGGACAACCTGATCGTGTACGCGACGCTGCGCTGACACGACTCCGGGCCGGGTGCGCGTCCGCGGCGGAACCGGAGCGAGGCCCGGTCGACCGCCGTCCGCCACTTCGCCCACGACGGCACCGGCCGTCCCGGCCACAAGGCACAGGGCAGCTTGTCCCGCCGCGTCGTCCGGCGGGACAAGCTCGACCGGAGCCGGCAGATCACCATCCGACGTGGCGCCGAAAGCGGCCAGTTCACGCCGGAGCTCAACCAGATGATCCACGGCGCCGAGACACCCGTCGGCGGTGCGGGACTCGCCGCACGCGGACGTTTGTGCCGACTGGTGACGAGGGCGGTGTCCGCCCGAACTCTTGACGAGTACACGCATGCAGGCCAAGAATGATCGCGCAGTGCGCATGACAACGTTGTCTACGTTTCGAGAGGCGCTCATTCCATGAGATGGACCCACTGGATTCGCGGTGCGGGGGCGGCGGCCGCCACAGCCGCCCTCCTCGGCGGCGCTGTCGCCGCACCTGCCGCGGCGGACGGAGGGGGGCATGCCGAGCGCGGTCGGCTCACCGATCTCGTCAACCCGTTCATCGGAACGGAGAACGAGGGCAACACCTATCCGGGTGCCGCGGTGCCTTTCGGCATGGTGCAGTTCTCGCCCGACACCGGGCACAACACGGGCTACGACTACTCGGAGACCCACATCAGGGGCTTCTCCACCGTCCACATCTCCGGCGTGGGCTGCGGCCTGGGCGGTGACCTCCCGGTCCTTCCCACGACCGGTGACATCACCTCGACGGACAACGCCACATACGCTGCCGAGTTCAGCCACGACGACGAGAAGGCGAGCCCCGGCACCTACAAGGTGGGCCTCAAGACGGGCATCGAGGCCGAGCTGAGCGCCACCGAGCGAACGGGCGTACAGCGCTACACCTTTCCCGCCACCGACAAGGCCAACGTCCTGATCAACGCCGGCCAGTCGCTGCACAGGACGGTGAACACCGAGGTGGAGATCCTCGACAGCCGCACCGTGCGTACGGCCATCACCGGAAGCGGCTTCTGCCAGGACACCAAGCCGTACACGGTGTACACGCTGACCCGCTTCGACCGCCCCTTCACGACCTCCGGTACCTGGAAGGGCGACACGGTCACGGAGGGCTCGAAGTCCTCGTCGGCGGCCGCCGAGCGCAACGGGGCCTTCCTGCGCTTCGACACGACCAAGGACCGCACCGTCGAGGCGACCACCGCCATCTCGTACGTGGACGCCAAGGGTGCGGCCCTCAACCTCCGCGCCGAAGGCGGCCGTTCGTACGACCGCGTCGCGCGCGCCGCGCAGGCCGCGTGGGAGGACCGCCTCGACGACGTCCGCGCGAAGGGCGGCAGCGAGACGCTGCGGCGTACCTTCTACTCGTCCCTCTACCGCTCGTTCCTCGCACCGAACATCGGTAGCGACGTCGACGGCCGCTACACCGGCTGGGACCAGAAGATCCACCGCGCCAAGGGATTCACCTACTACCAGAACTGGTCACTCTGGGACACCTACCGCACCCAGGCCCAGCTCCTGTCGCTGCTCGCCCCCCACGAGTCGCGCGACATGGCGATCTCCGTCCTCAAGATCGACGAGGACAGCGGCTGGCTGCCCAAGTGGGGCTACGGCACGGTCGAGACGAACATCATGACCGGTGACCCCGTCACACCGTTCCTCACCAACGCCTACCAGCAGGGCCTGCTCAAGGGGTACGAGGAACAGGCCTACCGCGCGCTCAGGAAGAACGCCGACGGTGTGCCCCCGGCCGACTCCGCCCCCGTGGGCCGCGAAGCCAACAAGGAGTACCTCGCCGACGGCTTCGCGCCTTACATCAAGGGCCGTGCCCACGTGAAGCCTGGCGACTCGGACTACGACCACGGTGCCTCCGCGACCCTGGAGTACGCCCTGTCCGACGCGATGCTCGGGCAGATGGCGAAGGAGCTGGGGCACGAGGAAGACGCCGCGCGGTATGCGGAGCGGGCGCAGAACTACCGGAAGATCTTCGACAGCTCGACGGGCTTCTTCCGCGCACGGGACGCGAAGGGGGACTTCACGGGCCCCGTCGACCCGGCACAGAGCGAGGGCTTCCACGAGGGCACGTCCTGGCAGTACCAGTGGCTCGTCCCGCAGGATCTGCCCGGCATGGTCTCCCTGATCGGCGGCACGCGGGCGGCGAACGAGCGTCTCGACTCGTTCTTCGCGTACGAGCAGTTGCTGCAGGACCCTGCGAAGACCGCCCGCGAGGTGTGGGTGAACGGGCCGTACGACTACTACAACGCGGACAAGTACAACCCGCAGAACGAGCCCGACCTGATCGCCCCCTACACCTACCTGTCCACCGGTCAGCCCTGGAAGACGACCGACGTGGTGCACGCCGCGCTCACGCTCTTCACGGACACCCCGACCGGCATGACCGGCAACGACGACCTGGGGACGATGTCCGCCTGGAACGTCCTCTCCTCCATCGGGATCTTCCCGGTCCAGCCGGGCACCGACACGTGGAGCCTGTCCACCCCCGTCTTCGAGCGGGTGGACCTGACCCTCGACCGGCGCTACTACCCCAGGGGCAGCCTGACCGTTAAGGCTCCGGGCACCTCCGACTCGTCCCGCTACATCCAGTCGGCACGGACCGACGGGGCCGCGTACGAGAAGACCTACCTGACCACCGAAGACATCCGCGACACGCGCGAGTTGTCCTTCGAGGTCGGTACACAGCCCTCGCGGTGGGGCACATCGGCGGACGCGGCGCCGCCCGCCCTGAAGTGACGCGCTGAACAACCGGGACGCGCACGGGACCCGCCCCTCGACGAGGGGCGGGTTCTCCCGTTCCGCCGTGAGGCGCTCAGCCGTTGAAGCGGTCCGGATCGAACCCGGTCCGCTCGTCCCGGTTCAGGGCGCTGATCTCACCGATGTCCCCCTCGGTGAGTTCGAAGTCGAAGAGGTCGAAGTTCTCCTCGATGCGCCGCAGCGTCACCGACTTGGGGAACACGATGTCCCCACGCTGCAGGTGCCAGCGAAGGGTCACCTGGGCCGTCGACTTGCCGACCCGCTCCGCGATACGGACGAGGGTCGGATCGTCGAGCACCTTGCCCTGTGCGATCGGGGACCAGGCTTCGGTGGCGATACCGTGTTCGGCCCCGAAGGACCGGACCGCGTCCTGGGTGAGGTAGGGATGCACCTCGATCTGGTTGACGGCGGGCACCACCACACTGTTGTCGAGCAGCCGGCGCACGTGGTTGGGCTGGAAGTTCGAGACCCCGATGGCCTTCACGCGTCCCGAACGGTAGATCTCCTCCAGGGCCTTCCAGGTCTCGACGAAATCACCCTTGTCGGGGAGAGGCCAGTGGATGAGGAAGAGGTCCAGGTAGTCCAGCCCCACCTTCTCCATGGTGCCTTCGAACGCCTGGAGGGCGTCGTCGTAGGCATGGGCGTCGTTGTCCAGCTTGCTGGTGACGAAGATGTCGGCCCGGTCGAGACCGGAGTCATGGACCGCCTGGCCGACCTCCTTCTCGTTGCCGTACATCTGCGCCGTGTCGATGTGGCGGTAGCCGGCCTCCAGAGCCGCCAGAGTGGTCTCGCGGGTGTCCTCCGGGGGAATCTGGAAGGTCCCGAAACCGAGCTGGGGGATTTCCACGCCGTTGTTGAGGGTGATGGCGGGTACTGCGGGCACGGATGACTCCTTGTCGTCGATGTTCAGGGTTGTTGCAGCTGCTCCGGACGCCGTGGGCCGTTCTGTACGGACGACGCGGACGTCGCCGCACCGCATCGCACCGGCGTGTCACGCCGGTGCGCGGCGGCGGTTCAGCCGGCGATCACACAGCCCCGCCTCCGGCGGCAGGATCCGGGCCGGGTGCCCGTTGGGTGGTCGACCATGGCGGCTCCACCCGCTCGGCCACGCCGAGCCGTACGCGCTGATCCGACACGAAATCTCCCGGGCGACGGTTGAGGTGTGTAGCGGAACACTGCATTCCGCCCTCACTGCGGCGTACCCGACATCAATCGGGGCAAACAGGTTGATACGGCTGAATGAGGAAACCCTGTTCGGGCTGTGTCCGGGGCGCTGCGCCCCGCACGAGGCCACAGTCGTGCGCGAGATGCGCTCTCCGGCGCGTGTCCGTCGTGTGCCGCCCCGAAACCTGCTGCCGGGAGCATCCGGGATGCGTGGTGGTCGGCGTCCTGGTGACCGCGGCCCCGGGTGTGCGGGTTCTAGACGCGGCCGATCCGTCGGATCTCCTCCAGCGGATACGGGGTCTGCCTGCTCCCGCGTTGGAACGTGCGATTGAAGTCCGAGATCACCGCGGCGATCGGCGCGAGCCGGGCGATGATCGCCGCGGCCTCTTCCGGGATTCCCGTGGGGCGCTTGCCCTCCGCATAGGCGCGCACCAGGGCGTGGCGGCCGTCCGCGTCCTCCCTCCGGTATCCGAAAAGAGCGGTGACCAGCCAGTTCACGAAATACGTGGCGGTGTAACAGCGGTCGTAGGTCTGATGCCGTTCGAAGAAGTCGGACTCGACCTGCGACAACTCGAACCCGGAGGAAACGGCGAGTCCGTAGTCCGTGAAGTAGAGGCGCCGGCCATCGGTCAGGATGTTCTCGAAGTGGGCGTCGAAGTGCAGGAGCCCACGGCTGTTCATGAATGAGGTGCCGGCTGCCAGGTTCCTCTCCACCATGTCGCAGGCCCGGCCGGCGGTCCGGGCGCCGGCTTCGACCTGGGTGCCCAGCCATTGGTGCACGTTCCGCGGGATGTACTCCAGGAACAGTGCGACACTCGCCGAGGCCTGTTCGAGGGCCCTGATCCGGCGGCGTACCTGCGATCCTCCGCCCCAGTACGCCACGGCCCCTTCGACGTCGGCCAGTTCCTCGGGCAGGGGCGTCGAGTCGGGCAGCACTCTCCAGTGGTACATCAGGGGGAAGCCCTCGTATTCCCCCGCGAGCACCCAGTTCGTCGTCATGGTGTGCACGGCGAGTTCCCTCCAGGCCCCGAAGCCCGGCCCTCCGATGCTGCCGATGCCGTACTGGCAGAACACGGGCAACTTGAACAGATTCGCCGTGGAACGGACGTGCTCGGGTTGCCGCTCCAGATCGGTGAGGGGCACCCGCTTCACGAAGACCGGCGTGCCGGCGACCTCCATCAGTGCCGACTTCCCGCCGATCCCGGATCCGATCGGCACGGCGGTGTCCACGAGTTCGGCCAGGGCGCGATCACCGCACAACGCCAGGGACGTGGAGACGGCACTGTATGTGCCCAGGCGCGCACGGTGCGACATGTCGGGAACTTTCACCGCACCTCCGTCTCGGCGCCGGCGTGAAGGGGTTCGGGAGGTACGCGGGCGGCAGATGCGAACGCACCGGCGAACACACCCTACGTGAGGGCTGGAGCGGAAGGGCCGGCTTCGCACGCGCCGTTTCGCGCTCAGGTGCCCGGCTGCGGGCGCTGACCGGCCCAGGGGTGACCTCAGCTGTTGAAGCGCTTCGACACCCTTCTTGTGGTCAAGGGCCGCCCGGGCTCGATGCCGCAAGGCCGTCCCTGGTCGCAGGACTCGCCACGGTCATCGTCCCCATCTCCCGATGCCGACTTCCCGACGGGCCTATTGACACCCTTCCCCACGACTGCCATCTTCGAAGCGCTTCAACGATCTTGGCCCGGGGTTACGGTCCTGGCCTGAGCCCCGAGGACGGACGATGGCGTACTTCGACAATCCCGTGATCCCAGGCTTCAGCCCGGATCCGAGCATCTGCCGCGTGGGCGAGGACTACTACGTGGCGACGTCCAGCTTCGAGTACGTACCCGGGGTGCCCCTGTGGCACAGCAGGGACCTCGTGCACTGGCGGCTGATCGGGCACGCGCTGGACCGCCCGTCGCAGTTGCGTCTTCCGGACACGGCCCCGGCCTCGTGCGGGGTGTACGCACCCACGCTCCGGCATCACGACGGCCGCTTCTGGATGATCACGACGGTGGTGGCCGGTGCGGGCAACGTCCTCGTGACCGCCGAGGATCCGGCCGGCCCGTGGTCGGATCCCGTGCCGGTGGGCATACCCGGCATCGACCCCGATCTGGTCTGGGACGACGAGGGGAACTGCTGGTGCGTGTTCTCCCACGACGGCATCCGCGCGGTGCGCATCGAGCCGGAAACGGGTCAACTGCTCGGCGAACCGGTGCGGATGTGGTCGGGTACCGGGCTCCAGTACCCCGAGGGCCCGCACCTCTACCGGGTCGGTGACTGGTGGTACCTGCTGCTCTCCGAAGGTGGCACGGAACGCGGACACGCGATGTCGATCGCCAGGGCACGCTCCCTGCAGGGACCGTTCGAACCGCATCCGGACAACCCGGTGCTGTCCCACCGCAGTACCGGTCACCCGGTGCAGAACACCGGCCACGGTGATCTCGTCGAGGCGCACGACGGGACGTGGTGGATGGTGCTCCTGGGCACCCGGCCCCGCGGCGACACACCGCAGTACCACGGGATGGGCCGGGAGACCTTCCTCGTGCCCGTGCGGTGGGAGGACGAGTGGCCGTTGCCGGGACCGCTGGAACTCCGTGCCCCGGCGCCGGAGCTGGCTCCGCACCCCTGGCCCGCCGAGCCGCACCGTGACGACTTCGACGCCCCGGCTCTCGCACCCTGCTGGGTGTCGACCAGACGGCACGAACCGGACGCCGTACGCCTCGACGAGCGGCCCGGGCAGCTGGTGCTGCATGCCCGGGCGAACAGCTTGGACAAGCCCGGTGCGGTGTTCGTGGGACGGCGCCAGCGCGATGCGGACTGCAGTGCGCGGGCCCGTGCCGACGCCGGTGAAGGAGGCAGGGGAGGCCTGGCCGTACGGCTCGACGAGGCACACCACTACCAGGTGGAGACGGAGGACGGCACGGTCCGCGCGGTCGCCCGCATCGGTCCGTTGTGCCAGACGGTCGCCGAACGGGCGATCGCCTCGGGTCCGCTGACGCTGCGGATCGACGTGACCACCACGGATGTCCTGCCGCCCACCGTCACGACACGGCCTGCGGACGTCGAAGCCGACGTGCTGTCCGGGCTCCGCGTCGGCGGGCCCGACACCCTCCGCCTGGGATACGAGACCGAGGACGGACACTTCGAGGTCCTCGCCGAACTCGACGGCCGCTACCTCACCACCGAGGTCGCGGGTGGTTTCACCGGCCGGGTCGTCGGCATGTACGCGACCCGCGGCACCCCGGCCTTCGATTGGTTCGAGCTGCGGCCGGTCTGACCCGGTCCGCGGCCTCGCCCCCGACGGCGTACGGGGCGAGGCCGCGGACGATCAGCGTGCCGGCGTGGCCTCCAGCCACTGCAGGACCTCGGGCGTGACCGGATCGGTGATGTCGGTGAACTCGTCGTGCCTCTCGAGGAACTTCGCCACGTACGGACAGACGGGCACGATCCGCTTGCCCTCGCCCCGTACGTGGTTCAGCGCCTCCTGCACGAGGACGGAGGCCAGCCCCCGGCCCGCGAAGGCGTCATCGATCTCGGTGTGGAAGAACACGCGCTGCCCGTCCCGGTCGCGGTAGGCGGTGAATCCCGCGATCACCTCGTCGGTCTGGATCTCGTAGCGGTGCCTCGCGTCCACGTTCCGGACGATCGGGGTGGCGGCTCGGGTCATCAGGTGCTGCCTTTCGGGCGAGTCGGGGCGCCACGTGACGAGAGGGTGGCGCCGGACGATCGGTGACCGCAGCATCATCCCGCACGGGCCCGCTGCTGACCGGCGAGGCCCCGCCCGCCGAGCACGCGGAGGACTTCGCCCACGGCGCGTCAGCCGACGGCACACCCGAACAACGACCGGTGGGACCGGCCCGGACGGCATGCCTCGTCAGGCCGTCGGAACCCCGGATCACGCGCGGTCCGTCAGGACGCCGGTTCGCCACCGCCTCCGGGCACATGGATCAGCTCCCTCCGCTCTTTCTGTCCGCCATCCGGGTGGACTCCGCTCCGACCGCGCCGCGTCGCGGGCAGGCATAGGGCGTCCGCGCCTTACGTGGCTGGAAGCACCGGTGGACGCATGAAGCGGACAACCCAGCGAAAGGGGCTCTCCATGCTCGGTCCACGGGCGGCGCACGCAGGGACCGGCGGAGTCGCCGGCCCGCCGACGGGTACCGGCGGTCGCACGGACTGCCGCGCGGACCCCGGGCCGGACGCGGGCACCGCCGGTGAGGCGGCCTCAGCCGTCGGGGCCGTCCTCGAGGAGTACCTGCGCGGCAGACTGCGGGAGGCCCGGCGGGTCGACGCGGTGTTCGCCGAGGAAGTGGCCTCCCGGGTCGCAGCGTTCGTCCTGCGGGGCGGCAAACGGCTGCGGACCGCCTTCGTCTGGTGCGGGTGGGTGGCAACCGGCGGCGTCGGCGACCCCCTGACACCGCTGCGCATCGGCGCCGCCCTCGAACTGCTGCAGACCTGCGCCCTGGTGCACGACGACGTCATGGACGAATCCCCGGTGCGCCGGGGCGCGCCCGCCGTGCACGCGGACTTCGCGCGGCAACACCGGGCGGGCCGTATGCGCGGTTCCGCTGCCTCCTACTCGGCCACCGCCGCGGTGCTGGCCGGAGACCTGGCGCTGGCGTGGGCCGACGACCTCTTCACCGAGACCGCACTGACCTCGCCGTACGGGGAGCAGCTGCACAGGGAGTGGCAGGCGATGCGCGGCGAGATGGTGGCCGGGCAGTACCTGGACATGCGGGCGCAGGCGACCGGATCCTCCGATCCCGCCCAGGCCAGGAACATCGCGACGCTCAAGAGCGCGCTCTACACCGTCGAGCGGCCGCTCGCCCTGGGCGCCTCCCTGGCGGGTGCCGACGCCCGCACCACGGACGGGCTGCGGGCCGCCGGACGATGTGCGGGACTCGCCTTCCAACTGCGTGACGACCTGCTGGGCGCGTTCGGTGATCCGGCCGTGACGGGGAAGCCCGCGGACGAGGATCTGAGGGCACGCAAGCTCACCTGTCTCCGCGCGGTCGCTCTCCGGCTCGCCGCCGAATCCGGCGACACCGAGGCTCTGGCCGTACTCGGCCCCGGCGACGCGGGGACGGGCGCAGGCGCGGTCGAGCGGATGCGCGCCGCTCTGGAACGTACGGGCGCACGGGCCGTCGTCGAGGAGGAGATCGCCGGCCTCTCGGCGTCGAGCCTGCGTCACTTCGCCGCCGTCGGAGCCGATGCCCGAGCGCGGCGGGAGTTCGCGGTGCTGGTGGCCAGGGCCGTGGGCACCGTGCCCGACGGAGAGGGGGAGAGCGCATGAGGACCGTGGCGGGCCCCACTGACCACGTGGTGGTGGTCGGCGCCGGCCTCTCCGGCCTCGCCGCCGCCCTTCACCTGCTGGGCGCGGGCCGCAGGGTCACCGTCGTCGAGCGGGCCTCCGGGCCCGGGGGCCGGGCGGGACGCCTCGAACTCGGCGGCTACCGGATCGATACGGGACCCACGGTGCTGACCATGCCGCACCTGGCGGACGAGGCCTTCGCCGCCGTCGGGGACAGCCTCCACCGCCGGGTGGAGCTCATCCCGCTGGACCCCGCCTACCGGGCGCACTTCGCCGACGGCAGCCGGCTGGACGTCCACACGGACGGCGACGCCATGGAGGCCGAGATCCTGAGGTTCGCCGGGCCGTCGCAGGCCGCGGGATACCGCCGTCTGCGTCAATGGCTCGAAAGGCTCTACCAGGCGCAGATGCGCCGCTTCATCGACACCAACTTCGACTCGCCCTTCAAGCTGCTCCACCCGGACCTCGCCCGGCTGGCGGCCCTGGGCGGCTTCGGCCGGCTCGACCCGCAGATCGGCAGATTCCTCACCGACCCGCGGCTACGGAGGGTGTTCTCCTTCCAGGCGCTGTACGCGGGAGTCGCCCCGGCCCGCGCGCTCGCCGCCTACGCGGTCATCGCCTACATGGACACGGTCGCGGGCGTCTGGTTCCCGAAGGGCGGCATGTACGCCCTTCCCCGCGCCATGGCGGACGCCGCAGCCGACGCGGGAGGGGACTTCCGCTGGTCGGCCGAGGTGGCCGGACTGGAGCGAGCCGCCGGACGGGTCCGGGCCGTACGGCTGGAGTCAGGCGAGCGGATCGCCTGTGACGCCGTCGTCCTGACACCCGATCTGCCTGTCGTCCACGGTCTCCTCGGGCGGGCACCCCGGCGTCCCGTGCCCTTGCGGCACGCGCCGTCGGCGGTGGTCTTGCACGCCGGTACCAACCGCACCTGGCCCGGCCTGGCGCACCACACGCTCTCCTTCGGCGCCGCCTGGGAGCGCACCTTCGACGAACTCACCCGGACCGGAAGTCTGATGAGCGATCCCTCGCTGCTCATCACCCGGCCGACGACGCACGACCCGTCACTCGCCCCGCCCGGCCGGCACCTGCACTACGTCCTGGCCCCGTGCCCCAACACCACGACAGGCCCGTCGGCGGCCACCTGGCACGGACTGGGACCGCGTTACCGCGACAGTCTCCTGGCCGAGCTGGAACGCCGGGGACTGGACGGCTTCGAGGAATCCATGGACCAGGAACTGCTCGTCACCCCGATGGACTGGGCCGCCCAGGGCCACGCGGCGGGCACCCCGTTCTCCGTGTCGCACACGTTCGCTCAGACCGGCCCCTTCCGGCCACGCAACCTCGTACGCGGCTACGACAACGTCGTCCTCGCCGGGTGCGGAACCACACCCGGGGTGGGCGTGCCGACCGTGCTCGTGAGCGGCAAGCTCGCCGCAGCCCGCATCACGGGCCTTCCCCACGCGACGGGTGTGCGCCGTCGTTCCCCCCTCCTCGAAGGGCAGAGCACATGAACGGCCGTGAGCTGGACGCCGCAGGAATCACCGGGCCCGCTCTGCGCGCCGCCTACACCGGATGCCGGCGGCTCAACGCACAGCACGGCCGCACGTACTTCCTGGCCACCCGGCTGCTGCCGGTCGAACGCCGCTGCGCCGTCCACGCGCTGTACGGCTTCGCCCGGTGGGCCGACGACATCGTGGACGACCTGGACCGACGGCAGCCTCCCGGGGAACGCGACCGCCTGCTGCGTCGGCTGGAGAGCGACCTCGCCCACGGCCTGCGCTCGGGAGGCGGCGAGGAACCGGTGGTGAGGGCCGTGGCGCACACCGCCGAGCGGTACGCCATCGACCACGGCCTGTTCGCCGACTTCCTGGCGTCCATGCGCAGCGACCTGACCGTCACCGACTATCCGACGTACGCCGATCTGCGTGCCTACATGCACGGTTCGGCGGCGGTGATCGGCCTCCAGATGCTGCCCGTGCTCGGGACGGTCGTGCCCCGGGAGGAGGCGGCCCCGCACGCGGCCGCTCTCGGCGTGGCCTTCCAGCTGACCAACTTCCTGCGGGACGTGGGCGAGGACCTGGACCGCGGCCGCGTCTACCTGCCGGCGGACCTGCTCGCCGCCCACGGCGTGGAGAGGCCCCTGCTCGACTGGAGCCGCCGCACCGGACGTCACGACCCGCGCGTCAGGGCCGCGTTCGTCGAAGCGGACGCGATGATCCGGACGGTGTACGAGGAAGCGGCGCCGGGCGTCGACATGCTGGAGCCGAGGGTACAGCCCTGCATCCGAACCGCGTTCGTGCTGTACCGGGGGATCCTGGACGCGATCGCCGCCGACGACTACCGGGTGCTGCACCGTCGTGCCGTGGTGCCGCGCCGGCGCCGTGCCCTCACCGCCGCCGGCGGGCTCGTACGGATCATGGGCGCGCGGATGCGGGCCCGGCAGGCGGTGGCGTCGTCGGGCGCGGTCGCGGGGGCGGAGGGTTCCGGGCGATGAGCGAGCCGCGCCGAAGGACTCCATGGACGTCACCGCTGCGAGTGCGGCGCGCACCCGGCTGGGAGCGGCAGGCCCCGACCTGGCGCGAGGCGAAGCCCACAGTGATCGCCGCAGCGCTGAAGCGAGCCGCCGCCCGCCCGTCCGGCAACTGGTACGTCGCCGGGGCCTCCCGCGACGTCGGCGCGCGGGACCGCCCGTACGGCCGGACGATCGCCGGGACGGAGGTCGTCCTGTGGCGCTCCGAGGACGGTGAGCTGCGCTGCGGCCCGGGGGAGTGCCCGCATCTGGGGGCCCCGCTGCGCGACAGCAGGGTGGTGTGCGGGACGCTGCTGTGCCACTGGCACGGTCTCGCCCTGGACGGCGGGCCGTTCGCCGGATGGGAGCCGTATCCGGTGTACGACGACGGCGTGCTGGTCTGGGTGAGGCTCGACGCCGCCGGGGGCGAAAGCCCGCTGGAGCGCCCGGCCGTGCCGGTGCGGCCTGTGCCGGGGGACGCGGTGGACGCGGTGTACACGGCGGTGGGGCGGTGCGAACCCGAGGACGTGGTCGCGAACCGGCTCGACCCCTGGCACGGATCCTGGTTCCACCCGTACGCGTTCGTCGGTCTGAAGGTGGCCGGTACCCCTGAGGACGGCGGGGACGACGCGTTCGCCGTCGACGTCTCGTTCAAGGTCGCCGGCCGCCTCGTGGTGCCGGTCCGGGCCGTGTTCACCGCCCCCGGACCACGCACGGTGGTCATGCACATCACCGGCGGCGAGGGTGCCGGGTCGGTCGTGGAGACCCACGCCACGCCGCTCACCGCACCCGGCGCCACCCACCCCCGCACGGCGGTGGTCGAAGCCGTGGTCGCAGCCTCGGAGCGGCGGGGCTTCGCCCTGGCGCGCGCCGTCGCGCCCGCTCTCCGGCCTCTGATGCGCCGGGCGGCAGGCCGGCTCTGGCGCGACGACCTGGCGTACGCCGAGCGCCGCTGGACGCTGCGGAGCGCCGGGCGCTTCCCCGGCTGAGTCTCAGCGTCGCGCGGCCAGGCCCGCGAGGGCCCGCAGGACCGGCGACCGCCCGGCGCGCGGGACGGTCCAGAGCACCTGCCCCCGGATGCCCCAGCCGGCGAGAAGCGCGTTGGCGGCGAGGAAGCCGGAGGTCGCCGCGCGTTCCATCAGAGCGACGGGGAGGCCGGTGCGGACCATGTCGCCCGCCACCGTGACACGGGGATGAGGCGTGCGCACGGCGGGCCGGCGATGATAGCCGCCCACGGAGAAGAGCGGGCAGTCGTCGCGCCATTCGTGGTGGGCGTCGACGACCCCCGCGTCCGTCGTCTCGGGATACACCTCGTGCAGCCGGTCGAGCATCCGGCGCTGGATCTCCTTCGGTTCGGCCCTCCGATCGACGGCGTAGGCGTGGAGTTCGACAACGGAACCGCCCGTCCGCGCGGCCCACCGGGCCGATTCGCCCTCCCAGCGGTCGAGGACACTGACGTTGTCGAGCCCGTCGAAGCCACTGGTACCGAGGAAGCCCGCGCGGTCCTCGCGCACGGGGCGGTCCAGCCAGAGACGGGACACGAGGAACGGGGGCGCCGTACGCGTGGCGGCGATGTCCGCGCGCCAGGACTCGTCTCCCAACTCCTCCGAGGCAGCGACGAGATGGCGCAGGCCGCGTGGGTCCAGGGCGAGGACCACGGCCTGGTGGCGGTCCGCCGCTCCTTCGGTGTCCACGGTCAGGTCCCCGTCGGCGGCCGGGCGGACGCGGTGGACCTGAGTGCCGGTACGCACCCCGGCGCCCAGCCGGCGCAGAGAGTCGCCCAGAGGCTCCCAGAGCGCCTGCGGGAACGGTTCGCGCGGCACGTCGAAGAGGAGGCCCTCGGACGACCCGAGGAAGTAGATGTGGAACATCAGCAGCAGTTCGGCGGCCGACAGTTCGCGAGGGTCGGAGAAGAAGCTGCGGGAGAACACCTCGAAGGCCAGGTGGTGGGCCGCCTCGGGGAAGTTGATCCGGTGCAGGAAGTCCTCGGCGCTGACCCCGTCGAACCGCTCGTACACCTCGGGTACCCGGATGTCGAGCAGGGGCAGTGCCTCACGGGGGTTCATCGCGGCGAGGTCGTGCCATCCGAACGACGGGCTGAGCGCGACGAATCCGAGCGCGCTCCACGGCGGGGTCCGCGGCACACGGGCGAAACTGTCCGCCATCCCGTTGCGGTGCCGCAGCGGGTAGTCCGCCATCGGGGCCAGCGCCGACAGCCCGGGGTCAGCCCGGCGCAGCAGCCCGCGCAGGTTGTAGTACTGGCGGAAGAAGGCGTGGAACCCGCGGCTCATCGTCGCCGCCGACCCGTCGGCAAGGCGCACCGGCCACCCGGCGAGACGTCCGCCGAGGCTCTCCCCCTGTTCGTACAGGGTCACCCGGACACCGCGTTCGGCGAGCGCGGTCGCCGCCGCGAGACCGGCGATCCCGCCGCCGATCACCGCGGCCGAAGGTGCGTCGCCGGTGAGGCGCTCGCGTCCGGGTCCGGGCATCAGCACCTCTGCCCGGCTGTCGCGTCCGTGCCGCGTGGCGTCGACGCGGCGCCTGCGGGCACTCATGACGCCACGGGCCCGGCGGAGGCCACGCCGCCCCCGGCGAGGAACACGTGGACGATGCCGGTCTGCCAGCCGCCGACCGGCACGGTCCGTACGAAGGGGAACCCGGCCCGGGAGATCCGTCGCGCGAACACGGGTGCCGTATCGAACGCGAGGACACTGCGGTACAGATGGCGGTACAGCTCGCGGTCTCCGGTCAGTGTGCCCGCCGGGACGATGACGCCCCGGCAGACCGTGTTCCACACGGCCCGGTGCACGGCCGAACCGCTGAGGCTGTACTCGTGTACCAGCAGACGGCCTCCGGGGCGCAGAAGGGCGCGCACGGCCTCGAGCACGTCACCCGGGGCGGCGACGTTGCGGAACAGGTAGGCCGCGAATACGGCGTCGTACGAGCCGTCGTCGTCGGTGGTGCGGAGGTCCTCCGCGCAACGGTGCAGGAAACGGACGTTCGGGGGCCAGCGTTTCGCGCGCGCCTGTTCCAGCATGCCCGCGGAGGCGTCGACCGCCGTGATCCGGGCGTACGGGGCCGCCCGGATCAGAGCCCGCGTGGACGCGCCCGTCCCGCAGCCGAGATCGAGGACCCGTAGCCCCCTTCCACCACGAGGCAGCCGCAGACGGTGCGCCGAGCGGAGGAGTCCGGAGCGGTAGCCCGGATTCAACCCCGTGAGCCGGTCGTACGAGTGTGACGCGTGATCGAAGGCGCGTGCCAGGTCGTGGTCCCGCAGGAGGGTCATCAGGAGCTCTCTTCGGATCGGCCGGTGGCCCGGCGGGCGAGGAAGGGGACTTCGGCCGCGGTGCGGAGCATCGGGCCCACGGGTGTACGCAGACCGATCCCGAACTCCTCCCACGGCGTGCTCCCGCCGTCGAGGAAACGCAGCAGCCGCTCCATGGGGACGCGGCGGAACAGGTCGGTGAAGAAGCGCGGCCCGTCCACGCGCCCGGTGTCCAGGGCCCTGAGCAGCACGGCGTCCATGGCCAGAGCTCTGCGGCCGTGCGGTGGCGGCACGCCCGGGCGTCCGTCGCGCAGTGCGGTGGCGATGGCCCGGCTCTGGCGCTGGACGGCGGCGAACGTGTAACCGGTGGCCGGGCGGGTCGCGCCCCCGGCGGCTCCGATGCGGAAGACGGCGCGGCCGGTCCGGCGGGGGAAGCGCGCGTCGGTCATGGGGATGACACCCTGCTCGGCCGACTCCACGGTGAACCGGCCGAGCCGCAGGACGCCCGCGCTGTACTGCCGCAGAGCGGCCTCGTACGCCGCCGTCGTGAGCGGGGCACGGGAGAACTCGGTGTATTCCACCAGCGCCCGGTCCGGTGCCAGCGGCAGGACGTAGCCGAACGCGAGGCCGTGACGGGGCTGCGGCACCCGGAAGTCCATGAGGTCCGCCACCTGGGGTTCGAAGCGGGGGGCGGCGGTGCGCACGAACCAGCCCCGGAAGTGCTGCAGCAGTATCGTGCGGTGCGGCGGTGCGCCCGGCACGGGCCGCGAGTCGAAGACGTACCGGCCGCGGAGGGTGAGCGGTCGTCCGTCGGCCGTGGTGCAGCGCACCTCGGCGCCGTACGGTGCGTCGCGTACCTCGTGGGCCGTCGCGCGCAGGACACGGGCTTCCGGGGCCGCCGCCAGGCGGGAATGGACCAGCTGCTCGAAAGGGCCCGACCGCACCATGCGGTAACGCAGCGGAGACGGGTCCGACCCGACGGCGCTGCCGTCCGGCCCCCGCACCCGCAGTCGCTGCCACGACGCGACGACGGCCTCCTCGAACTCGCCGGTGCCGGCCTCCCAGTAGCACCAGGTGCGCTCGGCCGGGCGGAGGGGCCCGTCGGGTGCCTCGACCAGCGTCACTCCCGTGCCGGTCCTGGTGAGCCAGTGGGCCAGGCAGAGCCCGGCGGCGCCGCCGCCCACGACGACGGCGTCGTCCACCCGACCGTGAACGCCTCCGGTCACCTCGTGGGAGTCCGTGCCGCCGCCCGGTCGGCCAGTACCTCTCGGGCCGCCCTGCTGCCGGAGGCCAGCGCGCCCTGCACGGACCCGGTGGCCCGGTAGTCCCCGCTCACGTACCGCCCGGGTGCGAAACGCGTCGTGCGGCTCAGCGGCCAGGGAGGCCGCATGGCCGGCAGGGCGCCCTCCACGGTGTAGGCGGCGACCGTGTCCCAGCTGCTCGTGTCCGTGTCGTACAGCTCGGCGAGCCGGGCCCGGACCGTCCTGTCCCCGCCCGGAGGTCCGGCGCCCAGGACGGAGGTCGACACCAGCGTGGTGCCCGGGGGCGCGTAGGTGGGGGCGACCTCGGTGAGCACGCAGCTGTTCAGGACAGCGAGACCGCTGTCGACGACAAGGGTCGGTTCGGTCAGGGGTGACCGGTCCGCCGCGTGGTAGTACGTCGTCACCGTACGGCTGTCGGGTACCGGCAGGCCCGGCAGCAGGCGCGCGGCCGTGACCGAGTCGGTGGCCACGACGACGGAGTCGGCCGGCCGCTCGCAGCCGTCGGCCAGGAGCACCCCGGAATCCGTGACCTCCGCGACGGCCGAACCGAGCCGGAGGGTGCCATCCGGCAGCCGGGCGGCGAGCTGGGCCGGCACGGCGCCGATGCCCCGGGCGGGGAGGCAGAGCGTGCCGCGTGCCATGCTCCGCCAGACCAGGTGGAGGAAGCGTGCCGAGGTCTCCAGGCCTTCCTCCAGGAACACCCCGGACAGGAACGGCCGCAGCAGGTCCTCGATCGCGCGCGGTGACAGCCCGGCGCGGACGAGCGCCTCCGACGCGGTGCGGTCCCTCGTGCGGCCCAGACGCTTGGCGGGAAGCAGCACGTCACGGGCGGTGAGTGCACCGAGGGCGGCGAGGTCCCGGGCCGGGAGAACCCTCCCGGGCAGCAGCTGGGCCGCGTCCCCCGGCCGTCGGGTGGGGTCGGTGACGCGCACCCGCCCCGAGGGCGTCCGTGCGATGAGACCGGGCGTGAAGGGCCGCAGGCGCAGCGCGCGCAGGTCGACGCGCTTCTTCACCTGCGGGTAGGAGGTGTTGAAGACCTGGAAGCCACGGTCCAGCAGGAAGCCGTCCCTGCGGTCCGTACGCATCCGGCCGCCCACTCCGTCGGAGGCCTCCAGCAGTTCGACGCGGAGTCCCGCGCCGCACAGGTCGAGTGCGCAGGCCAGTCCCGCCAGGCCTGCGCCCACGACGACGGCGTCCGGCGGCGGTGGGTGCTGTCGGTTCGTCATCCACGTCCCTCGGTTCGGTCCCGTACGGCTGACGGTGCGTCAACCCGATCACGTTCCGGGCTCCGAAGCGAGCAGCCGCCACGGAGACCGCCTCTTCGGGTGACTCGGGTGCCCTGTCCGGAGGTCTCTTCACCCGCGATCGGGATGCGCCGCGCCGCGGGACGCCCCGCCGGGGGACCCGGCCGGACGCCGCCCCGCCCCGCGTGGCTCTGCGGCTCGTAGGGACGTGGCCACGGGCGCCCGCGAGCGGTCGGCCCCCGGACAGCCGACTGCCGGCGGTCCGGTTCCCCCGTGTGCCCGCCGGCAGTCCCGCACGCTCTCTGTTACTGCGGCCGTCCCAGCGCCCAGCCCGACACATCGGCCAGACGCCCGCGCCACAGGGGCAGTCGCAGGGACCCCGTACCGCCGAAGACCATCGTGGCGTCCCTCAGATGGATCCAGCGCGGCAGCTGCGAGGTGGCCTCGCCGGCCCCCAGCTCCCTTATCCCCTGGTCCACCGTCTCGGGGAACTCCGCGATCAGGTTCGCGCCCTCACCCTCCACCTGGCGGAGGCTCCGTGCCCAGTCGGCCTTCCACGCCTCGTGGCCGATCACGTCTCCGTGGAGTACGCCACCGGCCAGCGTGAGGGTGATCGGCAGACTGGAGCGCAGCTCTCTGTCCAGCAGCTGGATCAGCAGTTGCAGCTGCAGATCGGGCACCGGCTCGGTCACCACCGCAGCTGCAGATCGGGCACCGGCTCGGTCACCACCGCAGCTGTCTGCGGCCGTGTCTCGACAAACTCGCTCATGGACCACTCCCTTCACCTGACAAATGGCAGGTGACACCCCGTATGCCCCCGTCCTGAGCCGTCACACCACCGGAAATCGGGTGATTGGCGCACCGGCTCAGGGCCACCCGTACGTCACTGCACGCACACAGCGCGGCTTCAGCCGATACGTGGGCGGCCGACCCGCCGCGCGTGAGACACGGGTGCGCCACCCCTCCGTGTGGTGGCGCACTCGTCCGTGTGTGTCAGAGCCAGCGGCGGATCGGCAGGACCGCAGCCTCCCGCACCCTCTGCACCGGTGAACGGCGCTTCCACCGATGTCCGTCGATGAGGGTGCTCCGCTCCACGTCCTCCTGGAAGTGACCGTCCAGCGTGGCGGTGAACTCCCGGTCCAGGACCGCGAGCATCACCTCTTCGTCATGCTCGAGCGAACGGCGGTTGAAGTTCGTCGAACCGATCAGCGAGGCGACACCGTCCACCGTCAGGACCTTGGCGTGCAGCATGGTCGGCTGGTACTGGTAGATCTTCACCCCGCAGGCCGTGAGCTCCTCGTAATGGTGCTGACCGGCAAGCTGGCACACCCGCTTGTCCGTGTGCGGCCCGGGGAGCAGGATCTCCACGGTGACCCCCCGGCGGGCGGCCGCGCACAGCAACCCGATGAAGTACGGGTCGGGCGCGAAGTACGCCGTGGTGAGCCGGACCCGCTCCTCGGCGGACTCCAGCACGACGCGCAGCAGGGTCTGCATGTCCTGCCAGCCGAATCCGGCCGATCCGCGGACCACCTGTACGACCGCGTCGCCAGGCTGTGTCGCGGCGACGAACCGGTCGCGTTCGGTGAACAGCTCGTCGTGGCACTCCGCCCAGTTCTGCGCGAACGCCGCGGCCAGACCGTCCACCGCGGGGCCGTGGACCCTCACGTGGGTGTCCCGCCACTCGTTCTCGTTGCGGGCGTCACCGCACCACTCCTCGGCGATCCCGACTCCGCCGGTGAACGCCGTCTCCTCGTCCGTGATGAGGACCTTGCGGTGGCAGCGGTGGTTCTGCTTGAGCGGCGAGAGGTACAGGGGCTTGCGGAACCACGCCACCTCCACCCCGGCCTCGTCCATCAGCGCCAGCTGGCCCTTCTCGATGAGCCGGGAGCCGAATCCGTCCAGCAGCAGCCGCACCCTGACTCCGGCGCGAGCCCGCTCCGCCAGTGCCTCGGCGAAGTCGCGGGCGATGTCACCGCGCCAGTACACGAACGTCATCATGTCCACGGTGTGCTGCGCTCCGCGGATGGACTCGAGCATCGAGGTGAAGATCTGGTCCCCGTTGCGGAGGGGGACGAGTTTGTTGCCCTCGGTGGCGGCGATGCCGATCAGGCGCTCCAGCCGCCGGCGCAGCCGGTGCGCGCGCTCCGCGTAGAGGGCGTCGTCAGGTCTGGGGTGCGTGGACCGCTGGTCTATGTGGCTGGACATCTCTCACCTTGTGTACTGAAAGCGACGGGGCACGGCGACTGTACTCCCGCGATGTAACGGACGCGGGAACACGCTCAGCCACCCGCCGGACGCTCCTTCCTTCCGGGACCGGCAGCTGACGGGACGCCGACGGCGTTCCTGACCGCGCAGTTCGGTGCGGCAGCCGGGCTTCGACCTGCCGCTGGTCCGGGGCCGTGTACGGGGCGGCACCACGGGCCGGGCCCGACGTCAGGATCAGGCCCCGGGGTATGCGCTGCCGGAGAGCGGACGCGCAAGATGGGTCGCGTTGACCGCCAGGGTGCGGGTCGTTGAGGCGACTGCCTCCGGCGGGCCGTCAAGGTCCTTGTAGTCCGCCCCCTGCTTGGCCTCCCCGACCCAGTAGGTGACAGCTCCCGGAGCCAGCGAGAATCCAGGTCGTTGAGGCCCTGGAACAGATCGGAGCTGACCTCGTGAGCACCGTCCTCGTTGCCCACCACGGCTGCCGCGGCGACCTTGCCGTACGTCGGCAGACGGCCGTGTCCGTCGGTCTGGGACAACTCGGCGTCCAGTCGCTCCAGGATGCGCCGGCAGACACTTGATCGAGGGGTGGCCCAACCAGACGGGTGTGGCGAGGAGGACGATGTCGGCCACCATGACCTTCTCGCGCAGGGCGGGCCAGGCGTCACCGTCGCCCATGTCGAGCCGGACTCCCGGCCGGATGTCGTGATCGGCCGCGTGGACCACCTCGCCGGTTCACTCCGAGGCTCCCGAACTCGGCCATCACCTGTTCGGCGATGGGTTGGCTGCTGGAGGGGGCGGGTGACGGGCGGAGGGTGCACACGAAGGCCAGGGCGCGCATCTCGGGGGTGCCGCTTCGGGGCCGGGGTCGGACTCATCGGGTTCGGCGCCACTGTGCCCCGCGGACGCCGGGCCCACTCCGTGCAGCCGCGGAGACGACCCGTACGACACGTCCGTGGCGGCGCACTCCCGTGCCGCGACGGCCCGCGCGGGCGGAGGATGCTCAGAACTCGACGGAGGCGGCTTTCCGGATCGACGCGTTCATGTTGCGTTCCATCAGCCGCAGGGACGCCTGCGCCAGGTCCCGGTGGATGTGGGCTACGGCGTCGTCGGGGACCGTCACGTCAAGATGTCGGATATGCGCGTCCAGGGCCGAGTAGAGGACGCACTGCTCGGTGACCTGACCACAGAGCACCACACGGTTCACGTCCAACTGCGACAAGAGGTAGCTGAGCGGAGTCTCGTAGAAGATCGAGTGTCTGGCCTTGATGACGAACAGCGAATCGGCGTCCGGCAGCACGGGCTCCACCAGACGGCGGTGGGGCCCCGCCAGTGTGGTCTCGATGATCTCGCCGTGATGGGATCGCCACTGCCCGAAGTTGTCGTTCACGTAGATCACCGGTACACCCCGGTCCCGCGCCCGTCCGATGAGACCCACGATGTGGGGGAGCGCCTCGCGCACGGACGGAATGAGGTGCTCGGCATCCGGGTGGCCGTACGTGTTGAGCATGTCGATGACGATGAGGGCGCTTCTGCTCATGATTGCCTGCTCTCACCGCGCTGTGACGCGCGCAGTCGCTACGGGGCCGTGCCGTGCACGGCGTGCGGGTGGCCGCCCCGCATGACGGCACGCATCGGTCCGCGAGCCGCCCTGATCACGGCGCGGGGCTCTCCCCGTCCTTGCATACATGAATTGTCCGCAAGGTCGGGTCGGCCGGGTCAGGAACGTTCATCCCTGGCGGCCTTGACCGACAGGGAGCTGCCGCAGGTGGAGAAGAAGGTGTGCTCGGCATGCACCGCGTCGGCCATCAGTTCCTGGGCGCGCCGCAGGACTCCCGAGGTCCGGCGGCGGCCGTCCAACCCGCCGAAGGCCAGCATGTCACCGAGGAAAACGGCATCCCCGAGTACGTCACGTACCGAAGGTGCGGCACCGCGCGCCTGTTTGTGGCCAGGAGGGGAGAAGCCCAGCCGGCCCTTCGCCTTGTAGTCCGCCAGGGCATCGAGCACGGGTGCTTCGTGATGGTCTTCGCTCATGTGGGGCGCCTTCCCTCCGGTCCCGGGGTGATCAGGTCAGGGCAGCGGCGTTCCGCCGGTCGCGTTCATGATCTCGCCGGTGATGAACGACGCGTTCGACGAGGCGAGAAAGACATAGGCGGGTGCCATCTCCGCAGGCTGGGCCGGCCGGCCCAGGGGGCTCTGCTTCCCGAATTCCTTGGTGTCGGGCAAGGTCGCCGGAATGAGGGGCGTCCAGACCGGCCCGGGGGCGACCGCGTTGACGCGGATCCCGTCGGACGCCAGCATCTGGGCGAGTCCCTGGGTGAAGGTGACGATGGCGCCCTTGGTCATGGCGTAGTCCAGCAGATGAGGACTGGGCTTGTACGCCTGCACCGAGGTGGTGTTGATGATCGAGCCGCCGGCCGGGATATGGGGCAGGGCGGTCTTGCACAGCCAGAACATGCCGTACAGGTTGGTACGCACCACACGGTCGAACTGGGAGGTCGAGATGGCGCCGATACCGTCGGGCTGGGACATCTGGTAGGCGGCGTTGTTCACCAGGATGTCGATCCGTCCGAACTCGGCCACAGCCTGCTCGATGAGGGCCCGGCACTGCTTCTCGTCACGGATGTCGCACTCCAGCGGAATCGCCCTGCGGCCCGCCTGCTCGACGAGTCGGCAGGTCTCCTGCGCTTCGCCCTTCTCCTCGGGCAGATGGGTCAGCACGACGTCCGCCCCCTCCCGTGCGAAGGCGAGGGCCACCGCGCGTCCGATGCCGGAGTCGCCCCCGGTGACGACCGCCTTGCGCCCGACGAGGAGCCCACTTCCCACGTACGAGTCCTCGCCGTGGTCCGGTGGCGGATCCATCGGCCCCGTCCAGCCCGGATGCTCCTGGTCCTGCTGCGGGAACTCCGGCTGTGGATGGCGCCGTGTCGGGTCCTGCGGCTGCCCGGTGTCAGTCATCGACGTCTCCCTCTTCATGGCGGGCATGGAGTCGCGCACGCCTCGCCGCGTGCCCCCGAGGCGGTCGGTCAATCATCCCGGGCGGACGAAGAACAGGCATGTCGAGCGGACCGGCCCCGGCGGAGCCGTGGAGAAGGTAATTTCGAATCATGAGTTCCATGATCGAGCCAGTCGCGGGCGCCCAGCGGGGTGCCGGCCGCCTTCTCGCGGTCAGTGATCTCCACGTGGGGATCGCCGACAACCGCCCCCTCGCCGACCGGTTGCACCCGTCCTCGGACGAGGACTGGCTCATCGTGGCAGGGGACGTGGCAGAGCAGCCCGAAGAGATCGAACGCACGCTCGAACTGCTCGCGGGGAGATTCGCCCATGTGGTGTGGACCCCCGGGAACCACGAGTTGTGGACCGTGGACACGGACCCGGTCCGGCTGCGTGGCCAGGCAAGGTACGAGCACCTCGTCCAGGTGTGCAGAGAGCTGGGCGTGACCACGCCCGAGGATCCCTATCCCCGGTGGCAGGGTGCGGACGGCCCCGTTGCCGTCGCGCCCGTGTTCCTGCTGTACGACTACACCTTCAGGGTCCCCGGAACGGCGACCAAGGAGGAGTCACTGGCCCGCGCCCACGAGGCGGGTGTCGTCTGCACCGACGAGTACCTGCTGCACCCCGACCCCTATCCGACCCGGGACGACTGGTGCAGGGCGCGGGTGGCCCTCACCGAGAAGCGTCTGGCCGGGCACGACCCGGAGGTGCCCCTCGTGATCGCCGGGCACTGGCCTCTGCTGCGGGAACCCACCTCCGTGATGTGGTATCCGGAGTTCGCCCAGTGGTGCGGCACGGAACTCACCGCCGACTGGCACCGCCGTTTCAATGTCGCAGCCGTCGTCTACGGTCACCTCCACATCCCGCGCACGACCTGGCATGACGGTGTGCGGTTCGAGGAGGTCTCGATCGGCTACCCCCGGGAGTGGCGCAAGCGTGGCCACCCGCGAGGGCTGCTGCGGCAGATCCTCCCCTACGAGGAGCGGCCCCCGGCGGCGGGAACCGCTGCCCCGTGACAACGGAAGGCCGGGTCGGCCGGGGAGCGGTGTCAAGACTTCCGCTCCCCGGGTCCTGGCTGCCGGCGTCCGTCACCCCTCGTGTTCCTGCTCCTTCGCGGGCTCGGATCCGAGCGCGCCGGTCATCGCGTCGTTCATCCGCAGATGCGTGGCCGCCTCCGCGTCCCGGCCCTGACGTTCCAGGGTGCGTCCGAGCATCAGTCGCGCGTACTCCTCGACGGGGTTGCGCTCCAGCACCTCACGCAGTTCGGCCTCCGCCTTGGCCAGCCGGGCCGAGTGGTAGTAGGCGCGAGCCAGCAGCAGCCGCGGCGCCACCAGGTCCGGCGCCTCCTGCACCAGGCCACCGAGGATCCGGGCCGCGGTCAGGTACTCCTTCGCCTCGAAGAACAGCTGCGCGCGGTCCCAGCGGTCGGCGGGCGTGCCGAACTCGTAGTAGACGTCTTCCACTTCTCCTCCTCGGGCGTGATGCCTTCGGACGCGTCAACACGACGAAGTAGTTAAACATTCCACTAAATTTTCGGCGTGGGACCGGCGCTCCACGGTCGTACGGGAATAGGTTGTGCGCCATGAGCAATCTCGATCGCCAGGCCGCACTCTCCGTCTGCGGAGGACGCGGCTTCGTCGTCGCCGAACCGGTACGTGAACTCCTCGCCCCGCGCCGCGTCCAACTGGGCGAGTCCACCGAGGTACGCAGACTGCTGCCCAACCTGGGGCGCCGCATGGTCGGTGCCTGGGCCTTCGTGGATCACTACGGCCCTGACGACATCGCCGACGAGCCCGGGATGCAGGTGCCACCGCACCCGCACATGGGCCTGCAGACGGTCAGCTGGCTGCACGACGGGGAGGTCCTGCACCGCGACAGCCTGGGCAGTCTCCAGCAGATCCGGCCGCGGGAACTGGGCCTCATGACGTCCGGAAGGGCCATCAGCCACTCCGAGGAGAGTCCGAAGCCGCACGCCAGATTGCTGCACGGTGCCCAGCTCTGGGTTGCCCTGCCCGACGCGGACCGGCATGTGGAGCCGCACTTCCAGCACCACACCGAGCTGCCCACCGTCACGGCCCCGGGCCTCACCGCCACCGTGATCCTGGGCGAACTCGACGGAGCCGTATCGCCGGGCAAGGCCTACACGCCGATCGTCGGAGCGGACCTGGCCCTGACCGCCGGCGCCGAAGCCCGGTTGCCGCTGGACCCCGACTTCGAGTACGCGGTGCTCTCGATGTCCGGTGAAGCCGAGGTCGACGGTGTCCCGGTCCTGCCCGGGTCGATGCTCTACCTCGGCTGCGGCCGCACCGAACTGCCGCTGCGCGCCGCTTCCGACGCCGGACTGATGCTTCTCGGCGGCGAGCCGTTCGAGGAGGAGATCGTCATGTGGTGGAACTTCATCGGGCGCTCCCACGAGGAGATCGAGGACGCCCGCCAGGCGTGGGCGGCGGGCTCCCGTTTCGGTGAGGTGCACGGCTACGACGGCGGCAGGCTGTCTGCTCCCGCACTGCCGCCCGTGGCCCTCAAGCCGCGTGGGCGGGTGCGCTGAGATGCAGTGAAGTGTGTGTGAGGACCGGTGCACTCCGGGCGGACACGAGGTCCGCCAAGCGGTCGACGGCCCTTAACCGCCGCAGTGCCGGCTCCCGGCCGAGTGGCCCGCCACCGAGCCGGACCCCTCCGGTCCCGGCTCTCTCCAACTTGCCGGCACGGCGACACCAGCCCGCGCACCCTCCCGTCAGCCGCGCCGGGCCGGGTCCGCAGCCCGCGGATCCGCCGGGAGATCCGCGCCGACATCCACGAAGCGTGTTCTCGTCCTCGGATGCGCGCGGCATCGCACCATCCGGTGAGGACTGCGCCCGAAACAGGCGAGGTCTTCACCCTGGCGCCGGACGTCGAGGGATCGGCGTCCGTTTCTCCACCGTCGTCCGGGACGGAGACATCGCAGGGAGGCCCCATGAGGACGGTGACCCGGCCAGGAGCGTGCACGGAAGCGCTTGCGTCGGAACCCCCGACGGCGGCATGTCACCGGTGAGCGACGACCGCGACGGGGCTTGAGGCGTGGTGGAGGACGTTGTGGGTGACCGGTCCGACATGGGGGCCCACCGAGGACCTGCGGATGCGTCGTCCGACGACGACGAGATCCGCGCCGGCTCCGCTCTCCAGGATCTGGCCCGCGGCTCGGCCGGTCGTCACCCGTACGTCGACGCGGACGGCCGGCCACCTCTGCCGCCAGGGCGCGATGAGGTCGCTCAGCTTCGCCTCCACCTGGCGTGTGAGCTGATCCGTGACCGCGGGTTCGTAAGCCATCCCGGAGCCGTACAACGGGGGAGCCGCGGCACTGTGCAGCACACACAGCGGGCACGCGCGGTGTGCCGCCTCCTCGAAGGCGAACGCGAGGGGGGCGTCGCTCGGCCGGTCGGTGTCGATTCCTACGACGACCGGACCGTACGCACCGTGGCCCCGCGCCTCGCGCTCAGCCTCCTGCGTCCCGCGTACGAGTACGACGGGCCGCTCCGACCCCCGAACCACCGCCAGGCCGACGGAACCGAGGACGTGACCGGAGACGGTTCCCAGCCCCCGGGACCCCAGGACGAGCATCTCGGACGTGGGGGCCACTTCGGTGAGCGCGACGCCCGGCGGACCGTCGACCGCCATCGTGCTGACCCGCAGGTGCGGATGAGCCCCGCGCAGTGCGTCCGAGGCATCGGCAAGGAGCGCCTCGGCCCACCGCTCACGTGCGTCGGTTCCGCCGACGCGGAAGCCGACGGGGGACGGCCCCTCCTCGCAGTGGACGAGAAGGAGGGGCCGTTCCCGCAGGATCGCCTCCCGCGCGGCCCAGTGAGCCGCGGCGGCGCTCTCGGCGGATCCGTCCAGACCGACGGCGATGCTCTGGTTCATGAAGGGCCTCCTCGCCCTCTGCCGAACCCGCTCAGTTGTCCGGGGCCAGTGCGTGCCCCGGGAGCCCGCACCCCGGCGGCCCGGTCACCCCCACTGTCGGCGCTCGGGCCGGGCGGGGGAAGGGCCGTGCGGACCTGTTTCAGGACCGAGAGGCCGCGGTCACTGCTGTACCCGGCGTGACGTGACCGGTTACGCGGAACACGGGGCCACGACGCTCCACCCGCCCGTTCGCCCACGGCCCCTCCGCGCCCGACCGCGGTGGCACCCCGGTCGTGTGCGCCGGGGGCGGAGTGGTCCCGGTCGGGTGCCGACCGGCCCAAGCGTCGCGACGTCCCCGTTGGGAGTGTGGTGACAGGCGCTTCGAGCAGCGGAGAGGGACGACGTCATGAAGGCACTGGTTTTCCACGGCGAGGGGCAGAAGTCCTGGCAGGACGTCCCCGACCCCGGCATCCAAGACGCCGGCGACGCGGTGATCCGTGTCGACGCCGTCACCATCTGCGGAACGGATCTGCACATCATGAAGGGAGACGTGCCCGAGGTGACCCCCGGCACCGTCCTCGGCCACGAGGCGGTGGGCGAGGTGGTGGAGACAGGAGGCGACGTGCGGAGCGTACGGCCGGGCGACCGGGTGCTGGTCTCCTGCATCAGCGCCTGCGGCCGCTGTCGCTTCTGCCGCGAGAACCGCTTCGGGCAGTGCCTGGGCGGAGGCGGCTGGATCCTGGGCCACCTGATCGACGGCACACAGGCCGAATACGTCCGTGTGCCCTTCGCCGACCTCTCCGTCCATCCGCTTCCCCATGCCGTGAGCAGCGAGGACGCCGTCCTGCTCGCGGACATATTCCCGACGGCGTACGAGGTGGGCGTGCTGAGCGGGCGCGTGGGGCCGGGCGACACGGTCGTGGTCGTCGGGGCAGGCCCCATCGGGCTCGCTACCATCGCGACCGCCCGCCTGTACACCCCGCGCAGAATCATCGCGGTCGACTTCGCACAGTCGCGGCTGGAGGCCGCGCGCGCCATGGGTGCGGACGTCACCGCAGGGGCCGACGAGGACCCCGAGATTCTGGTCGGCGATCTGACGAACGGTCTGGGCGCCGACGTGGTCGTCGAAGCAGTCGGGGTTCCCGAGACCTTCGAGCAGTGCATGCGGATGGTGCGACCCGTCGGCAGGGTCGCCAATGTGGGCGTGCACGGCAAACCGGCGGCGCTTCACCTGGAGAGCCTCTGGTCGAAGGACGTGACCATCACGACCGGACTGGTGGACACCTGTTCCACCCCGCTGCTGCTGGAGATGATGGCGGCCGGCCGGCTCCCCGCGGCACCCGCGCTGGTCACGCACCGCTTCACGCTCCCGCAGATGGAGGAGGCGTACGACGTCTTCTCCGGCGCCGCCGGCACAGGTGCGCTGAAGGTGGTACTCGGCGCGTCCTCGCACGACGAGGTCTCGGTGCCCGCCCAGGCTCCCTGAAGGAGCGCTGCCCGGCCGGCCAGCCGGGCTCAGGCGGCGAACCGGCGAACGCCGGAAGCGGAATCAGCGGTCCGTTTGCTCGCGGTCGTGCGCCTGTGTCGCGATGACCGCGGCCTGCACCCTGCGCTCCACGCCGAGCTTCGACAGCAGACGGGAGATGTGGTTCTTCACCGTCTTCTCGGACAGGTAGAGCCTCTTGCTGATCTGCCGGTTGGTGAGCCCTTCACCGATGAGGTCCAGGACCGCGCGTTCCCGGTCGGACAGCACCGACAGCCGTTCGTCCCCCTCCGGGTGCGCCGAGGCGGGAGAACGCAGCGAGCGCATGAGGTGGGCCGTGGTCGTCGGGTCCAGCATCGACTGCCCGGTGGCCACCGTTCGCACGGCCGCCACGAGATCCACTCCCTTGATCTCCTTGAGCACGTAGCCCGCGGCGCCCGCCATGATGGAGTCGAGCAAGGCCTCCTCCTCGTCGAACGACGTCAGCATGAGGCAGGCGAGATCCGGCATGCGCGAACGCAGTTCCCGGCAGACGGTTATCCCGTCGCCGTCCGGCAGCCGGACGTCGAGAACGGCGACATCGGGGCGGAGCGCCGGACCCCGGGCAACGGCCTGCTGCGCGGTCTCCGCCTCTCCCACCACGGTGAGATCCGGCTCGGAGTCGAGCAGGTCACGCAGGCCGCAGCGCACCACCTCATGGTCGTCGAGCACGAAGACCCGGGTGAGTCCTTCTCCAGCGACACCGGCCCGTTCGTCTGTCATTGCTGCCCCTGTACCCGTCGTGGCACCACGACGCGCCACGTGAACCCGTTGCACGGCCAGTATCCCTCCGTGTAGCCGGTTCGGCTCGGCACGTCGGTAGCACGGTCCGTTCCTGCCCCTGCCCGGAGGGCGCGGCTTCTCCCTGCCGGTCATACGGTGGTAGGCGAGGCAGTTCCCCGGCGTCACAGGAGGGTGGCCGTCGTGAGTGAAGGCGATCCGGGCGCCGACGCGTGGACACACGCCCAGTCGCGGACGCATGAGCTGCTGAGCCGGCTCCAGGCCCGCCTGGACGCCGCCCGTGTCTCCCAGGACCAGATCCACAGCCTCCTGGAGGCGGTCCTGTCGGTAGGCCGTGAACTCGAACTCTCGCAAGTCCTGCGCCGCATAGTGCAGGAGGCGACCGTCCTCGTCGACGCCGAATACGGCGCCCTCGGTGTGGTCGGTGAGGACCACCGCCTCTCGGAGTTCATACCCGTGGGCGTGGACGACGAGCAATGGGCGGCGATAGGCGCGCTGCCCGTCGGGCACGGCCTGCTCGGCGAACTGATCCGCCACCCGGAACCGCTCCGGCTGGCCGAACTGGCCGCGCACCCGTCGTCGTACGGCTTCCCGCCGCATCACCCGCAGATGCATTCCTTCCTGGGCGTCCCGATCCGCGTACGGGGGCAGGTCTTCGGCAACCTCTACCTCACGCAGAAGCGCGGTGCCCGGGAGTTCGACGCGGAGGACGAGTCGTTGCTGCTCACCCTGGCCGTAGCCGCGGGCATCGCCATCGAGAACTCACGACTCTACGAGGAGTCCTGCCGCCGTGAACGCTGGCTGGCCGCGGGCTCCGAAGTCACCAACAGTCTGCTGTCGGACTGCCCCCGGGCCGAGGTGATGGCCCTGATCCTCAGGCGCGCACGAGCGAACGTGTCCGCGGACCTGGGGCTGATCGCGATTCCTGTCGAGGGCGCGGGCAAGCTGCGCATCGCGCTGGCCACCGGTGCCGAGGCGGAAAGGCATCACGGGTCGTTCGTGCCCATGGGGGCCGGCTACCTGGGCACCTCCTTCACGCGTGCGGGGGCGTCGGAGACCACCGACATCGAGAACGACCCACGCAGCCGGGACGAAGCCGTGCGTTGGGCCGGCTTCGGGCCGGCGGTAGCGGTGGCCATCGGGTCGGGAACAGCTGTCCGAGGCGTGCTGCTGCTGGCCCGCAAGAAGGGCAGCACACCTTTCTCCGTCGAGGAGTCGGAGCCGCTGACGGCATTCGCACGCCAGGCCTCGCTGGCCATGGAACTGGCCGAGCGCCGGAAGAACGCGGAACAGACGGCCGTCCTGGAGGACCGGGACCGCATCGCCCGTGACCTTCACGACCTGGCGATACAACGACTGTTCGCCACCGGGATGACACTGCAGGGCGCACAGCGGTTCGTGACGCATCCGCAGGCGGAGCAGCGGCTCCGCAGGGCGGTGGACGATCTGGACACGACCATCAAGATCATTCGTTCCACCATCTTCGGACTGCGCACGCACGACACGGGCGGCGCCGCCCCGCCGGGCCTGCGCAGCAGGATCGCGCAGGCCGTCGAGGCCTCCACGGTGCCTCTGGGCTTCGCGCCCGGTCTGCGGATCGAAGGACTCGTCGAGACCCGGGTTCCGGGACCTCTCGCCGACCACGTGGTGGCCGTACTCGTGGAGGCACTGAGCAACGCCGCACGGTACGCGACGGCGGGCTCGATCGACGTGCATCTGCGCGTCACGTCCGAACTGCTCACGCTGACGGTCACCGACGACGGCGTGGGCATCCCGGTGGGCGCGGTGTTCAGCGGGCTGGACAATCTCCGCGAGCGTGCCCGGGCAGCGGGGGGCGGCCTGTACATCGGCGCCCCGGACGGCGGTGGCACCAGACTGACGTGGACCGCCCCAGTGGCTCCGGGAGCCGCCCACGACCGGCCCGCCCGGTGACTTTGCCGACGCCTTGGACGCGGCCGGAGCCGGGCGCCCGGAAGGCGTCGGAGGGCCGCCCGGGCACCCCTGGGGTCCGGTCGGCCCTGTGATCCGCTGCTGTGCCGATGGGACCGTGGCAGGAGTGGAAGGTATGCGCGGACAGGGACGTGAGGACCATGGCATCTCCCCCTCTGGTTGTCGGTGTGGACGGAAGCGAGCCCAGTATCCGTGCCGCTGAGTGGGCAGCGGACGAAGCGGTGCGCCACGGACTGCCCCTGCGTCTGGTGTACGCGTCCTTGTGGCAGCGCTACGAGGGGGCCGCTCTCGCGGCCCGGCTCTCGCGTCCCGACGGACAGGTGATGGCCGAGAACATCCTGGGCGCCACGGCGGAACGGATACGCCTTCGCGCGCCGGACCTGCACGTCACGACCGACGTCCCCCACGAGGACGCCGTCGACGCGTTGCTGAGGGAAGGCGCGGAGGCCTTCGCTCTGGTCACCGGCTCGCGAGGGCGGGGCGAGTTCACCGGTCTGTTGCTCGGATCGGTGAGTCTCGCGGTCGCGGCGAGAGCCCATGTACCCGCCGTGGTCGTGCGCGGCGACAAGGCCGGGCTGGACGGCGCACACGGACGGATCCTGCTCGGTGTAGGAGACACCGACGTCGATTCGGCAGCCGTGCGATTCGCCTTCGCAGAGGCGCTGCTGAGGCGGTGCGAGCTGGACGTCGTGCGCGCGTGGCGCTGTCCGTCCCATGAGACGGCAGACCATCCGCTCCTGGCCGACGACTCCGCCCGATACCACGAGGCGCAGGCCTCCGAACTGCTCGACGAGGCCTTGGCGGCAGCCGCGGGCGCTCACCCGGGAGTGCCTGTGCGGCGAGTCGTCACGGAGGGCCCCGCGCGGAAGGTTCTCACCAGCCGTTCGGCGGTGGCCGACCTGCTGGTCGTCGGAGCGCACCGGCGGCACCGCCAGTTCGGCATGCAGCTCGGCAGGGTCGCCCACACGGTCCTGCATCACGCGGCCTGCCCCGTAGCCGTCGTTCCCGACAGCGAGAGCGCTTCGGAAGGAACAGTGCCATGAACCGCCGGTCTCCCCACCGTGTGGACGATGTGATGACGAAAACGGTCGTCGCCGTGGGACTTGACGCCCGCTTCAAGGAGATCGTGACCGCCATCGACCAGTGGCAGGTCACCGCCGTGCCCGTACTGGAGGGCGAGGGCAGGGTGGTGGGGGTGGTGTCCGAAGCGGACCTGCTGGCCAAGGAGGAACTCCGGGACACGGACGCCACCATGATCGGCCAGCGGGAGCGCCTGGCGGACTACGCCAAGGCCGGAGCAGTGACCGCCCGCGACCTCATGTCGTCGCCCGCCGTCACCGTTCCCTCGGACGCCCTCCTCCCCGAAGCCGCCCGGCTCATGGCCCACCACAAGGTCAAGCGGCTCCCGGTCGTCGACGGGAACGGAGTCCTCAAGGGAATCGTCAGCCGGGCCGATCTGCTCAAGGTGTTCCTGCGGACGGACGAGGAACTCGCCGACGAGGTGCGCCATGAGGTCGTCGACCGCCTGTTCCCGATCTCGCACGGGGACATCCGGGTCGAGGTGACCGAAGGACGTGTCGTGATAACCGGATCCGTCCGTGACGCCGCACTGATCCCCGTCGCCGAGCGGCTCGCCGGAGCGGTGGAGGGCGTGGTGGATGCACAGTGCCACCTCAGCGGGCCGGCCGCGGCGACGACGCCTTGACCCGGCTGCGGCGGTCGCCCGCCTCTGCCGAGGCTCGGGCGCCCGCGGCGACACTCATGCCGAGGCGTGGGCCCGCCCAGGCGACCGGACGGGTCAGTGGGCCTGCGCGGCCTCACGGACGGGTCAGTGGGCCTGCGCGGCCTCGGCTCTTACGACACGGATCAGTGGGCCTGCGCGGCCTCGGCTCGTACGACGACCACGGGACACCTGGCGTGCTGAGCGCAACGCTGGCTCACGGAGCCCAGCATGGCCCGCGCGAAGCCGCCACGCCCCCTGTTGCCGACGACAAGCAGCTCCGCTCCTTCCGAAGCCTTGACCAGGACCTCCGACGGATCGCCCTGCACCAGCATCTCGTGCACCTCGGCGGGCTGTACGTCGCCGAATACCGCGCGGATCCCCTCGGCGAAGCGGAGACGAGCGCGCTCCAGGTCGAATCCGGCTTCCGTGGCCGGTCCGGCCCAGCCGATCTCGGAGGGGGTGTCCCAGGCGCACACGGCCTCGACGACCGCTCCGGTGAGCTGAGCATGGTCCGCCGCCCAGCGGAGGGCCTGCTGGGAAGGGACGGAGCCGTCGACGCCGACTACGACACGAGGGGTGGTTTCCCTGCTGCTGTCCATGACCGCCTCACCGCTTCTCGGGGTCCCCGCTCGTCCACACTGCCCGGGCTCCGGGCGCCGCGCCAGTGGAGACGGCGTCGTCCCGGCCGGGTCGCCGGCGTCGGGCCCCGTGAAGACGGCGTGGGCTCCGCCGCGCCTGGCCCCGGAGACGGTGTCCTCTCCGCCGCGCCGCCGGTATCAGTACGGTGTCCGCCGCTCGATGTCGAGCACGTCGCTCACCGCTCGACGAGGCGTCGGGGGTACGAGCGGGCCGTACCCCAGCCGGAGCAGCATCTGAGGGAACGCCGACGTCGCGGACGAGCGGGGATCGCGCAACAGCCAGCGCAGCTCCGTGCTCTCGACGGCCTGCGAGTTGAGCGAGGTGGACAACCCGTCCAGGGTCGCCTGCAGAAGCACACGCTCCAGGGCCTGGCCGGCGAGCAGCCAGTCCTGCGGGCGGTCGGCGGACGTTCCGAGCACCGCGAGGCAGGGATACCGCTCGAACACCGCCGACGCACGGCCGGGGTCCGGGCGTCCCACGGCGAAGTCCCGTACCGGCGCCCTGCCGTCGTGGCGGTGCGGCCCGAAGGCATAGCCGGGTATCCCGGCGGAGTCACCGGCGCCGGTTCCTGTCCATCGAGCGATCTCGTCCCGGACGTCAGGAGAGAGCGACTCGTTCTGCTCGGCCTCCCCGACCACGTCGAGCACCGCGTCGACCTGCCAGTCACTCAGGACGGACATGCTCGCGCCCTCGGACCGTGCCGCCCCCCGCAGGCCGTCGAGGAGGGCCTCGGGGACCGACTCGTCCGTGAAGGGCTCGCGACTGCTGTGCCGGCGGGCGATCGCCGGGTACAGCGTCGCCAGGGTGTCCGTCCCGTCGTGCTCGGTGAACACTGCGGTGGCGGCCAGACCGGGATCGGCGGGATCGGGTAGCAAGCGGACACGCGCCGACCATCCCGCGTGTGCGGCAGCCACGCGGAGATTGAACAGCGCGGCACCACAACTGATGTGCATGCCGCGGTCGGCGGGGTCCGTGCGGGGCATGGAGCGCGTCGGGTCCATACGCACATCCAGCACGTTCACGGCCGGTGTGTACCTGAACCGCCAGGGCTGGGCGTTGTGCATGGACGGTGCCATGGTGGCGTCGCCGATCCACGCGCTCACCGCCGCGACGTCGGCATGTCGAGTCGGCATCGGTGTTCCTTCCCGACCGGTTGTCATACGTGAGGGACCACGGCGACGGGGCAGGCGGCATGATGGATCACCGCGTGCGCCACGTGTCCGAGCCGGGGGCCCATCGGATGCCTGCGCCGGCGGCGGCCCACCATCAGCAGCCCGGCGCCGGGCGACGCGTACACCAGTTCCGCGCCCGGTGTCCCGACCACGGCCCTGGCCTGGACCGTCACATCCGGAAAACGCTCCCGCCACGGCGCGACGGTACGTTCCAGCGTGTCCGTGATGTGGCCTGCGAGTTCGTCCCCGAGCCCCGGATCGGCGGTCTGGGCGTACGAGTACGTCGCCGGCAGGGACCATGCGTGCAACACCCGGAGGCGGCTGTTCCTCCGGGCCGCTTCGGTGAAACCGAACGCCAGCAGCCCCTCGTCGGCCCCTGCCTCCTTCAGGTCGACACCGAGGACCAGTTCCTCGCCCCCGGGAGCGGTGCCGTCGTCCACCGCGTCAGCGGGGTCCTCGCTACGGACGAGCACGACCGGCCGTTCGGACGCGGCGACGACCGGCAGCGAGGTGGAACCGACGAGAAAGCCGGCCAGGGCGTTCAGTCCCCGTGAGCCGAGCACCAGCAGCTCCACCCTCCCGGGTGCGTCGACCTCGGCCATGAGCGTCCGAGTGGGGTTGTCACCGGACAGGTTGTCCGTGGTGATGTCCAGCCCCGGCCGGTCCAGCCCGGCCGTCCGCGCCGCCTTCTCGAGCAGCGCCTCGTCCTCCTCGGACTGCTGCGGCGGGACGGGTACCTCAGCTGTGAGGGGCCACTCCCGTACGTGAATGATCCGGAGGGGCAGCTGCCTCAGGGAGGCCTCACGCGCGGCCCATCTCACGGCTGCGAAACTCTCCGGCGTCCCGTTCAGTCCTGCTGTCACATTGCCCGTCATGGTGATCGCCTCGCAGTGGTGGAGGGGACGCCGCGGATATGCCGCGGCGGTTCGGCCTCCCGCGGAGTTCCGGTGCTCATGTGCCCCCCTGCGTCCAGGCCGCTCTCCGTTTCCCGACGCCCTCCTCCAGACGGAGGCGGACGTCGGAGGTCAGGTCCGAGAGGCGAGCGGACACGGCGGGCACGGGTGGTTCCGGTTCGCCGATGCTGCGCGCGGACCGGGGGAGAGCGGCAAGATCGGCCACGAACCGTTCGTGTGCCGCGGCCAGGGTGTCGGGGGCACCTGTGCGGTGTCCCGCGGACATGACCGTGACCAGCAGCGGCTCACGTCCCTCGGGCACGTCCTCGTCCGCCAGCGCGATCACATCCCCCGCCCCGGGGGAGCGGAGAACCTGTTTGCGTCCTGGCGCGGTCACCTTGGAGGTGGAGAGCTTCATCACCGGCCGGCCGGCGTACTCCACCAACTTGTACGCCGTATCGAGGTACGGCGCGTCGGCCGAGGTCCCGACCTTGGTCCCGACGGCGTAGATGTCGATGGGTGCGCCACAACGGACCAGGTGGTCGATGCGGTACTCGTCGAGACCGCCACTGGCGATGATGGCGACGTCCGCCAGCCCCGCACCGTCCAGGATGTCGCGCGACTGCCGGGCCAGGTCTGCGAGATCACCGCTGTCCAGCCGGATCGCCGACCCCGGGCCTCGCCGCAGGGCGTTCAGGACCCGAGCGGCGGTCACGACGCCGTCGGCCGTGTCGTAGGTGTCGACCAGGAAGGTGACCGGACCGGGACGGCCCCGCGCGAACGCCGTGAACGCGGCCTCCTCGTCGCCGAAGGCCTCGATGTACGAGTGCGCCATGGTGCCGGAGGCCCGGGTGTTCCAGCGGAGGGCCGCGGCAACGTTGCTCGTGCCGGTGAAGCCGACCATCGTCCCCAGCCTGGCCGCCTGCATCCCGGCGTCCTGCCCGTGCGCGCGGCGCAGGGAGAAATCGATGACGGGGTGCTCGGCCGACGCGAGCACGCATCGTGCGGCCTTGGACGCGACGGCTGTCTGATGGCTGACCTGATTCAGCAGCCAGGTCTCCACGAGTTGTGCCTGTGGCAGGGGCGCGGTGACTTCCAGCAGCGGCTCCCCGGACAGGACCGTCCTTCCTTCCGGCACGGCACGGACCTCCCCCTCGAAGCCGAGGCCGATCAGCGGTCGCACATCGGCGGGCGGGCAGCCGAGCGCCGTCGCGAAGTCCTCCGCGTCGTCCGGGGTGACGCGAAAACCGCTCAGGAAGTCGAGAACCGGCTCCAGCCCCGCGCTCACCAGAAAACCGCGGCCCTCAGGCAGCCCGCGTACGAAGAGGCTGAACGTGGCGTCCTCGGTCAGTCCTTCCCGCAGGTAGGAGAGGGCCATCGACACCTCGTACAGATCCGTGGTCGTCACGTGCGACACGGCGCTCACCCCTTCTCCCCGATTCACGCAAGGTGACGGAGCGGCCGTCACGGCAGGAGGGTCTCTGCTCACCTCTCCAGCGTTCCGCGGAGCCACGGCCCGTGTGAAGGGCCGATCGGGGCATCCCCGGGGAAGAACGGTCCGGTACGCTCCCGCGACGACGGCTCTTCGTGATTCGGGGTCCGCAGGTCGCACGGAGCCCACGACCGTCCGGCCGGTCAGGCGCGTCGCCGCTCATTCCGCGCTCCCTGCTGCGTGCCACGCCCCCTGCGCGCGGTCGTGGCCGTCACGGTCGCGGAGGTCGAGACGTATGTCGACGACACCCTCCACCGCACGGACGGCACGGGCGATCAGCGGGACCAGCGAACGATCGGACAGGGTTCCGCCCAGGACGACCACGCCGTCGGACACCTGTACGCCCATGCCGGCGGCAGCCTCGATCCCGCCCAGCACGCCGAGTGCCTCCGAGGCGATGTCCTCGTCGGACCGCAGGAAGACCTTCAGCAGATCACCCCGGCTGACGACTCCTTGCAACAGCCCGCTGCCGTCCACCACGGGCAGGCGCTTCACATGCCGCCGTGCCATGATCCTGGCCGCCTCCGCTATGGTCGCGTCCGCGTGCACCGTGACGGCCGGGCTGGACATGAGCTGTTCCGCGTAGAGGGCGTCGGCCTTGCCGACGTCCATGGGGGGAGGGTCACCGGGCGCGGAGGTCGCGGCAGGACGGTTCTCCTCCTTGGGCAGGAGATCGGCCTCCGACACCACACCTATGACCCGCCCCTCGCCGACGAGAACCGGCAAGGCGCTCACCTTCCACTCGTCCATCAGTTCGACGATGTCCTTGTACGAGGCCCGGCTCCCGACGGCGACGGCGGTGTGTGTCATGAGGTCGCTCACGGTGTGAGGCGAAACAGTCATCACAGGCTCCCCTGATAGGGCACGCGGGGTCCGGTCCCCGCGTCGTCCGGATCGACCGGCCGTGGTTCAGGCACGTCGACTCCACTGCGGTTCCACCCTGCTCCACTCGGTCTCCCAGCCGGCTGCGCGCCGCCTGTTGCACACGCCGCGTACGCCCAGCCCCGCCAGGACCCCGACACCCGCGACGACGGCCGCGCTGCCCGCTCCCTCCGCCAGCGCCCCGGTCCACACGTCACCGTTTCCGGACGGGGCGGAGGTGATGTGACCTCGACGGTCCAGCCAGAGGCTCGTGTGCTCCCCGCGCTGGGTGCCCACGGGCACCGGCGCATTTTCCGTGACGGGTGCGCCGGAGGCGTCGGTCCAGCGGACCGGCACCGGCACGCGCTCGGTGCGGCCCGACTCGTCCGCCCAGGGAGAGGGGCGGGTGGCGTCCCTCAGGACCAGGGCACGTTCGAGATGACGGTCGGCCCGCTGTTCCGAAGCCACCGACCGTTCGTGGTCGTAGGCCGCCCAGCCCTGTGCCACGCCGATCAGCGAGGCGCAGCCGACGACCACGGCGCACAGGACCAGCAGCAGCCTCGCTTCGAGGACGTCGATCCGCCGACGGAGCGGGTGAGCGTTCCACCCCCGCTTCCAGATCGCTGAGGACATGGCGTCACAGTCTTTCCGGTGATGCTCCGGTCTCCGCGGCCGCGACAAGCGCCCTTCCGAGATGCCGTTGCCGTCACAGATGCCTTGGTCGACGGTCTCTCCCGAGTCTGCGCGCGGCGACGGAGACGCTGAAGGGCCGTCCGACGCACGGCGGAGGGCCGACCGGCCCCACCTCTCCGCCGCGGCAGTGACAGCACCGGGCCGCCCCCTGACGGGAGGGGGCCCGAACGACCCGGCGGGTTGCCCCGTCCGTCTCTCGCACGATGCGCACGACGCACCGAGACTGGAAGAGGGATCCGCTGCGGCACTTTCGGCCGACGAGGTTTGCAGAGGTGATTGCGGTGCACGCGTTCGTCTATCACGGCCCTGGCCAGGGGCTCTGGGAGTCCGTCGACGATCCGGCGATCGAGCAGCCGACCGATGCACTTGTGCGGGTCGAAGCCACCACCGTGTGCACGGGTGACCTGCTCACGCTCCGCGAAGGCGCAGCCGATGTGAAGCCGGGCACGGTCCTGGGGCACGAAGCCGTCGGCGAGATCGTGGAGGTCGGACCCGAAGTGCACGCCGTGGCCCCGGGTGACGAGGTGATCGTGTCCTCCATCTCCGCCTGTGGTCACTGCGTGAGGTGCAACGAAGGAGCGTACGGTCAGTGCGCGTACGGGGGAGGGTGGCTCCTGGGCCACGAAGTGAACGGCACCCAGGCGGAGTTCGTCCGCGTTCCCTTTGCCGACCATTCCACGCACAAGCTGCCGTACACCCTGGACAGGAGTACCGCCGTGCTGTTCTCCGAGGTCCTGCCCGCGGCTTTCGAACTCGGGGTGCGCAACGGAGAAGTCGGCCCCGGTGCGGTGGTCGCCGTGATCGGGGCAGGGCCCGTCGGGCTGGCAGCCCTGGTCATCGCGGGGATGTACACCCCCGCCAGGGCCGTCGTGGTGGACCTGTCGCCCCGTCGCCTGGACATCGCCGCCGGCCTGGGGGCCGACGCGGCGGAGCTCCCGGGGAAACTGATCGCGGAGCTGGCGGAGGGCCCCGGGGCCGATGTGGTCATCGAGGCGGCGGGAAGTCCCGACAGTTTCAACCTGTGCACCCGAGCCGTGCGTTCGGGTGGTCACATCGCCAACATCGGTATGCACGGCGCCTCGGTGACCCTGCATCTCGAAGAACTGTGGCGCAAGAACGTCACGATCAGTATCGGCCAGGTCGACACGTCGTCCACGCACTGGCTGCTCAAGGCGCTCGCGCCCAAGCACCTGGACTCCCTGTCACGGCTCATCACCCGGAGACTCGACCTCGCCGAGGCCGGTCGCGCCTACGAGATCCTCTCCACCGCCGTCGAGGACGGCGCGCTGAAGACGGTCCTGCTGCCCGCGTAGTCCGCCCGGCGGCCGACCGCCGGGCGGCGCGCGAGCGCCGGGCCGGCGGCGACGGCGGTGCACCCGCCGAGGCCGATGACCTGGGCGGCCACGTGGTCGCCGTCCGCGCGGACCATGACGTCACCGGCCGTCGGCTGGGACGCTCCACGCCGTGGTCGAGCCCGGATTCCGGCGCCGAGGGTGCGGGGCCTTCCGACCCGCGCGGTGCGGGCACACGGCACGTTGTCGCCCTTCGCGCTTCACGCCTCGCCCAGCCGATTCGGGCAGCGCCACCGCGCAGGGAGCGGCCGAGGTGGTCGACCCCAGCCTGGAATATACCCCCGGGGGTACAAATGTTACGGTGATTTGAATACCCCCGGGGGTAATTTTGAGCGTAAGGAGTATCGGCGTGTTCTTCATCGACACCATCGAGCTGGAGGGCCTCGGTAACCGCAGCTACCTGGCAGGGGGCGAGCGGACGGCGGTCGCGGTGGACCCGCCCCGGGACATCGACAGCGTGCTGGGCGCCGCCGCCCGTCGGGGAGTGCGGATCTCCCATGTGGTGGAGACCCACATCCACAACGACTACGTGACGGGCGGCCCGGAGCTGGCGAGGATCACCGGAGCCGCGTATCTGGTCCCGGCCGATGCCCGGGTCGCCTTCGCGAGGGTGGCTGTCGCCGACGGGGACGCCTTCGACGTCGACGCCGGTCTCACGCTCGCGGCCATGGCTACGCCCGGGCACACGCCGCACCACACCTCGTACGTGCTGCGGGACGGAGGGCGCCCGGTGGCGGCGTTCACCGGCGGATCGCTGCTGATCGGCACCGTGGGACGCCCCGATCTGGTGGAGCCGCGGCTCACCGAGCACCTGGCCCGTGCCCAGCACGCCTCGGCCCGCCGCCTGGCGTCCGGGCTGCCGGACGACACCGCTGTGCTGCCCACGCACGGCTTCGGCAGCTTCTGCTCCTCCGCGCAGGCGGACGGTGACTCCACCACCATCGGCAGGGAGAAGTCCGCGAACGCTGCTCTCACCACGGACGTCGACACCTTCGTCACCGACCTGCTGGCCGGCCTGGAGGACGTGCCGGCGTACTACGCGTACATGGGCCCGGCCAACGCGGGCGGACCCGCGCCCGTCGACCTGACACCCCCCGCCCTCGCGGACGCCGGGGAGATCGCGGGACGGCTCGCGGCGGGGGAGTGGGTCGTGGACCTGCGTAACCGGGTCGCCTTCGCCGAGGGGCACGTGGCGGGTTCCTTCAACTTCGAGGCGGACGGCAAGCTCGCCACCTATCTGGCCTGGATGATCCCGTGGGGCAAGCCGGTCACCCTGCTCGCGGAGTCCGCCGAACAACTGGCGGCCGCGCAGCGGGAACTGGTCCGGGTCGGTGTCGACCGTCCGGCCGCCGCCGCCACCGGCGGCCCCGAGGTCTGGCTGCGACAGGGGGAACGGCCGGCCTCCTTCGCGCGGTCCACGTTCGCGGGACTCGCGCAGGAGATCCCGAGGCCGAGTCCGATCGTGGTGCTGGACGTGCGCCGCGACTCCGAACGGGCCGCCGGGTGGATCAAGGACTCGGTGCACGTTCCGGTCCACGAACTGCACGGCCGCCTCGACGAAATCCCCTCGGGCGCGGTGTGGGTGCACTGCGCGGGAGGCATGCGTGCCGGCATCGCGGCGTCCCTGCTCGACGCGGTGGGGCGGGACGTGGTCGCCGTCGACGACGGCTTCGACGCCGCGAAGAACGCGGGCCTCACCGTCGTCACCGCCTGAGTTGGCGTACCCATGAGAAAGGAGACGGACGGGATGTCCCTGTTCCGGAAGAACGGCACACGCCTCTCGGTCGACGAGGCCCGCAGCCGTACCGGTGGCGATCGGTGCGGCGAGGTCCTGCTGGACGTGCGGGAGGAGTCGGAGTGGAGGGCCGGCCACGCTCCGGGGGCGGTGCACGCCCCGCTGACCGGGCTGGTCGCCGGAGCAGCGCTTCCTCGGGTGGCGGGGCGCCGCGCGCTGGTGGTGATCTGCCGCAGCGGGCACCGCTCGCAGCAGGCGGCGAAGCTCCTCGCGGGGCGGGGTGCGGACGCCGTGGACGTCGAGGGCGGCATGAAGGCCTGGGCCGCCGCCGGGCACCCCGTCGTCGACGAGCGCGGGAACTGCGGCTCGATAGTGTGAGCACCCTGATCCTCGCGCTCTTCGCCGGAGCCGTCATCGGTCTCGCCCTCGGGGCGCTCGGCGGTGGTGGAAGCGTCCTGGCCGTTCCGGCCCTGATCTACCTGCTCGACTTCTCGACGGCGTCAGCCGCCTCCGCGAGCCTGATCATCATCACGGCCACCTCGGCCACCGCCCTCTACGCCCATGCCCGCGACGGGAGCGTGGCGTGGAGGACGGGAGCGCTGTTCGCCGCGTCCGGCGTCGTTCCGGCGTTCCTCGCCGGCGCCGTCTCCGGCCGCGTCCCCGAAACCGCGCTCACCGCGGCGTTCGCGACGGTCGCCGCCCTCGCGGCACTGCGGATGCTGAGGCCGTCCGGCAACGAGCCACCGGAGAGGACCGCGCCGGTCAAGGCGGCCGGTACGGGGGCAGGGCTCGGTGCGGTGACGGGCTTCCTCGGTGTGGGCGGGGGCTTCCTCGCCGTGCCCGCCCTCGTGGGCGTCCTCGGGCTGCGCATGAGGCAGGCGGTGGGCACCAGCCTGCTCGTCATCACGGTCAACTCCCTCGCCGCTCTCACCGCGAGGGCGGGAACCGGCGGCGACCTCCGCTGGGAGGTCGTCGCACCCTTCGCCGGCGCCGCGATCCTCGGTGCCTGGGACGGCAAACGGCTCGCCGCCAGGATCACCGGCACGGCTCTGCAGCGGATCTTCGCCTGTGTACTGCTGGCGGTGGCGGCCCTCATGCTCGTCGACGTGCTCGTCTGACCACGGAGGCCGCCCGGACCTCAGGCGAGGGAGAGGAACAGCTTCTCCAGCCGGGCGCGCATCTCGTCCCGGTCCTCCTCGGAGCGGAGGCCCTCCTCGACGCCGGTCAGGCACTGCTGCAGCCCGGTGGCGATGATCGCGAACCCGGCCCTGTCGAGCGCGCGGGAAGCGGCCGCCAGCTGGGTGACGACCTCTTCGCAGTCCCGACCCTCCTCGATCATCCGGATCACCCCGGAGATCTGACCCTGGGCCCTGCGCAGTCGGTTGAGGACCGACTTCAGTTCGGCTCCCGCCAGGTCAAGCTCCACCACGACAACTCCTCATGAAATACCCCCAGGGGTAATGTACTCCCCATTCGGGGCATGGTCGAGGACAAGGATGGCACCTGCCATGACCACCCCGCCGGGACGTTCGTCCTGAGCGGACTCCTCCTCGGTCTCCTCGTCCACCCCGCGGTCCGGACACTGCCCCCGGGCGCCGCCGCCGGACCGGTCCCCTCCGCCGCTCCGCCCGCACCGTAGCTGCGCCACGGCCGCCGGGCTCACCGGACTTCCCCACAACCGCCGCGCGCGGCCGAAGTGCAGGGCACACTGGCCGAACCGCGCGATCGCCGGCACCTGGAACGCACCGTCTCGGAACTGCCGGACCCCACGCACGAGCCACGGACGCCGGCTCGGCGTACGTCGTCCACGCCCGCGCCGCGCGTCCGGCAGGCACGGCGCCCGGTCGCTCGGCGTCCCGGCCGGTCCGGTCGCGAATGCCGCCGGTCATCTCACGCGTGCCGTGCCGGGGCTCGCCGCGCTGATCCGCGTCCGGCCGACGACGCTGTACGGCTGCGCCGAGGCCTCCGCCTCGGTCAGTACGGCCGCGAGGGTGGGAAGCACCGCGGCAGGCTCGACGCCGGGGTGGAGCCAGATCCGTGTATGGACGTACAGACGTGTCCTGTGCGCACGGATGCCTACGCGGCACCGCGCGACTCCGTCCACCGCGGCAGTCCGCCGGGCCAGCGCGTCGCTCAGCGCGTCGACGTGCAGAAAGCCACCCGGTGTGGGCAGGCGCAGGCGGTGTGGACCAGTGCCGCCGCACTGGCTGACGAACCACCGGGCGAGGAGCAGCGACAACAGGGTGGTGGCGGCGACGACCGCGGGCGTCCACCAGGCGAAGGCCCTGAGACCCGAGAGGTACGCCCGGTCCACCAGCGGACTTTCGTACGGCACGTCGGGCCACCAGCCGGGCAGCCGGCCCGCGATGGACGCCTCGGTGCCGGCAAGCAGTGCACCACCCACCGCAAGTGCCAGGCCGACCGAGGCCAGTGTGATCCTGTTGACGGCCCGCCGTGACTGTTCCATCAGGTCTCTCCTCGCGTCGGGGCCGGTTTCCGCGTGGTGCCGTCCACGGCGGTGTCCGCCGCCGGTGGTTGTTGCCAGGCCGGTTCGGGCCTGACGTCGACGCGCACACGCGGGGCGCGCCGCAGCAGGCAGCCGTCGACTGCCCGGCGGACAGCGGTGGTCGCTTCCCTGTGCGCGGTCGCGCGGTCACCGAAGGCGAGACCGGCCCTGACCGCGATACGGCGGCGACCGACCCGAACGTCCGCATGGCTGATGCCCGCGACGTCAGCCACCGCGTCACGGACCGCGGCGGCGAGCGCCGAGCGGTCGAGAGCCGCGCGCGGGCCGCCGGCTGTTGAAAGCGTCACGAGGCGACGGCGTCCGGGGGTGACCGCCACGACGATCAGCGCAAGGCCCAGCAGTGCGGCGGCGGCGCCGCCCAGGACCACGGGCATGCTGCCCGGACCGGAGGTGGACAGCCCGTCCAGGAGGCCGATGCGCCAGGCTGCGGCCGGCCGGTGTTCCAGGTGTACCCGGATGACGTCGACCGCCACCGCGCCGAAGGCCGCGGCGGCCCCCGCCGCGACCGCCGCCATCGGCAGCCGCCGCGACGACCACCATCGAAGGGGAGTCCGCCGGGCAGGCCCTCCCGCCGACGACGCGTCACGAGGCAGGGGAGCGTTCGCGACCAGGGAACGGGCGTGCACCCGCGTACGTGTGACGTCGAGCCCGGTCAGCTCCCGGGTGCGTGCGGTGACATGTTCCTGGACCCGGCGCACCGTCCGCGCCACGGGCGCCGGATAAGGGACGGTGAGGCCGAGCGACACGTCCGTCCGGCGCCCGCGGACGACCGCCGAGACGCGCGTGGCCGCAACGCTCCTGCCCGGCAGGGCCTCGGTGACAGCGCGCCCGGCGATCTTCCGGACCACCTTGTCGGACACGGTGGTGGTTCCGCGCTGCGACGGGAAGCTCATCGACGGTTCCCTCCGAAGGCGTCCCGCAGATCCTCCGGCCGGCCCCCGCCGTCGAGCCAGTGGCCCACCGCGTAGCCCACAGCCCCCAGGGCGGCGACGAGGAGGAACGCCCCGAAGCCGCCGAAGTACCCGGCGAACGCCAGAGCCATACCCACGATCATTCCGACGACCGGCCTGCTCATCCCTTTTCCATCCCTCTCACCCGTCCGCCCGGCCTTGCTCCGTCCGCTGCGCCGGCGGTCACTCCACCCGGGAGTCCACCGAGACGCCGTCGCCGTCCTCGTCGGGCAGGTGCACGTCGTTGACGGTGACGTTGACCTCGACGACCTCCAGGCCGGTGATCCGCTCCACGGCCGCGATGACGTTCTCCCGCACGTCGCGGGCCACGTCGGTGATCGCCACTCCGTACTCGACGACCAGGTCCACGTCGATGGCGGTCTGCCGCTCCCCGACCTCGACCTTGACCCCACGGCCGACGTTGGGGCGTCCGCCCGGTACCCGGTCGCGAACAGCGCCGAGCGTGCGCGAAAGACCGCCACCCATGTCGTGCACACCCGGAATCTCCCGTGCGGCGCTTCCGGCGATCTTCACCACGACGACGTCGGCGATGGACGTCCTGCCGCGGGTCGCGGCCGGCTCGTCGGCCCCCGTGGCGCCCCCTGTCAGGGCTGTGGTTCCCTGCGCGCTCCTCGAGCCCTGCGGGCCGGATGCGTTCTTCGAAAGCGGGGCCGTCTGCGTGGTCATGGGCAAGTCCTCCTGCTGCGTTCCGTGAACTGCTCTCACACCTGTAGAACCGGCCGCGTGCCGTCCGTGACGCCGATCTTTGAAAATCTTCTTCTCCACCGCCGAGCGGTCCGGCGATTCGGGGGCGGGTCCGCCGGTCTGCTGAACTGCTGCGTAACAACCAGGCGTGGTCGTGTGTCCAAGCTGACGAGAGCGACCGAGAGGAGCCGCCCAGTGCCGGGGGCCCGCAGACAGACCGCATCCGCGGCCGCAGAGGACCGCAGCGTCACCGATGACGCCCTGCTGGCCGTGCGGGCAGCCGAAGGGGACGAGGAGGCGTTCGCCGACCTGGTGCGCCGCCACGCGCCCGCGCTGGTACGCATGGCCACACGCATGCTGGGGAACGTGCCTGAGGCGGAGGACGCCGTGCAGGAGGCCCTCATCAGCGCATGGCGCAAACTGCCCGAGTTCCAGCGGCAGTCGACCTTCGGCACGTGGGTGTACCGGATCGTCACGAACCGTTGCCTGAACGTCCTGCGCGCCCGCAGACCCGTCGACCCGCTGGACGCGGCGGGGCAGCTCGCCGCGCCGGACCACACCGCTTCACCGGTCCGGATCGCCGAGTCGCACGCGGCGGTCGACGAACTCCAGGCAGCGCTCTCCTCACTGTCGCCCGAGCAACGTGCCTGCTGGGTGCTGAGGGAGTGGGACGGCCAGTCCTACGAGTTCATCGCGGAGGCCGTCGGAATCAGCCAGGAGGCGGTCCGGGCCCGAGTGTTCCGTGCACGACGATGTCTCACACAACAACTGGGGGCCTGGCGATGACCACCCACACCGACCCTCCCCACGAGCCGCAGCCTCACGAGGGGGACGACGAGCAGCTGCCCTGCGGCCGTTCGCTCCTCGACGTCTGGGACACCTGGGAACAGGGGACGGCCGATCCCCACGCGCCGGGCTGCCCCCATTGCCGCCAGGCTGTGGAGGAGCTCGAGGCGCTGCAGTCCTCCGTGCGACGCCTGCGTGAGGAACCGCCTGCGACCGAGCCGTACGACACCCTCGCTCTGACACAACGGGTGATGGACGTCGTCCGCCTGGAACTGCGGCCCGGGCACCCGCTGCCGCTGGGCGAACCGGACGAGGACCTCTGGATCATGGAGGCGGTGGCCGCCCGAACCGTCCGTGCCGCAGCCGAGACGGTCGCCGGCGTGAGCGCGGGATCGTGCAGGATCACCCCCGCGCAGTCAGCGGCTCAGGATCCCTCCCGGATCGACGTGCTCCTGGAGATCCGTGCTCCCGTCACCGCGGAACTGCAGGAGCTCGGCGAACGAGTCCGTCGGCGCGTGCTCAGTTCGGTCCACGACCGGTTGGGGATGGTCCTGACGAGCATCGACATCCGGATCACCGATCTGACCGATGCGACCGACAAGCCCGAGGGAGGGCGCAACCGATGACGTGGAACGCCGAACACAGGGCGCTCACCGACGAAGTCGCCAAGGCGGTGCTGGCGGTGGAGGGCGTGGCCTTCCTCAAGCCGGGGGTGGCCCGGCAGCTTCGTACCGCGCTGGCGCCCGAAGCGGAGTCGGCGAGTGCGCGCACCAGCGGTCTGAGGGTGAGGCGGAAGAACAGCGGGTGCCCCTGGAACGTCGCCGTCCAGATCGTCTCCCTGCGCGAGGCCCGGGCGGTCGATGTCGCCAGGGCCACCCGCACGGCGGTCGAGGCATGCCTGGCGGCGAAGTGCCCCGAGGAGCCGCCGGCTCCGGCCCACATCACCGTGACCGTCACCGGCCTGCTCTGATTCTCTCCCCCGGTGCCACGCCGGCGCCCTCCGGCCCGCGGTGTGGCACCGAGTCGTCGGGCGCCGGAGGGCGGTCCGTGTCACCGTGCCGAGCCGCCTTCCCTCCGCCGCAGGGAAGGCGGCTCGGCACGCGCGGCGCACACCCACGGCCCACGAACTCGCCCGCCCCGACCGGTGACACCCTCACCACTCGTCACCGGCGTCTCGGCAGGATGTCGGACGCCAGTCGGACGGAGAGGCGAAGGCCACGAAGGCCGCCCCCAGCGGCCCGGCAGCACCAACACGCCGCTCTCGCTCACCCCCCGACGCGGATAACTCGACCCGCGGGTTCAGCGGCACCGTCCGACGGGCGCGCGCCTACGCCAGGGCACTGACCGCTGCCGAGTCGGCCTCCCGCTCCAAGCTGACCCGCGCCCAGCTCCGACATAGCCCCCCTGTCCGGCAAGGCAGTCACGGCCCCCTTCGCGTGGCCCTACGACCCGGCGCCCGGAGCGGAGTACTTCCTCCCGCTGTCCTTCAACGGCCACCTGCGACCGCGGCGACCGCCCCGTCCCGCTGCGCCGGGGCGGGAGTGGTCAGGAGAGGCACCAGTGGCTAATAGGGTGACCCGCATGTCTGTCACGCTGAGCTCCACCAGGACACGCGCCGCACTCCGCACTTCGGCGCGCGTCTCAGGCGAGTTGCTTCTCGTCCTTGTCATGGCTGCGGTGGCGGTGTGGCTGATGGGTCGCATGTGGTCGGTCATCTGGCCGCTCATAGTGGGCCTGCTGCTCACCACGCTGACGTGGCCCGCCGCGCGCTTCCTGCGCCGGCGCGGATGGCCTCCGGCCCTCGCCGCCTCGCTCGTGACCGTGCTCTTCCTTCTGATCGCCGCAGGAGCCGTGGCACTGATCGCGGTACCGGTGGCCTCCCAGTCCGGGGAGCTGGCCGACGGAGTGGTCGAGGGCATCCAGCAGGTGCGGGAATGGGCCTCGGGGCCGCCGCTCAACATCGGCGACGACCAGATCACCGGTGCCTTCGATTCCGCGACCGCTCGCATCCAGGACAGCGTCGGCAGCATGGTCACCACGGTCGTCACCGGGGTGAGCACCGTGGTCAACGGCGTGGTCACCGCCGTCCTGGCGGTCTTCCTCATGTTCTTCATGCTCAAGGACGGCCCCCGCTTCCTCCCGTGGCTCGCGCGTCAGCTGCCCGGCCGGCTCGCCGGTGACGTTCCCGCCGTGGCCGAGCGCGGCTGGGCGACCCTGGGCGAGTTCGTCCGTTCCCAGGCGTACGTCGGTCTTCTCGACGCCGTCCTCATCGGTCTGGGGCTGTGGATCGTAGGAGTGCCGCTGGTGCTGCCGCTGGCGGTGCTGACGTTCGTGTCGGCGTTCGTGCCCATCGTCGGAGCGCTGTTCGCCGGCTTCGTCGCCGTCCTCATCGCCCTGGTGTCGAACGGACCGACCGACGCGCTGATCATCCTGGCCGTCATCGTCGTGGTGCAGCAGCTCGAGGGCAACGTGTTCCAGCCGATGATCCAGAGTCGCGGGCTCGGCCTGCACGCCGCGGTGGTCCTGCTGGCGGTGACGCTGGGCGGGAGTCTGGCCGGGATCGTGGGCAGCCTGCTCGCCGTCCCCGTCGCCGCGCTGGTCGGGGTCGTCTGGAACTACATGCGCGAGCAGCTCAGCGAGCCGTTGCCGGAGTCGGAGCCGGAGCCGGAGCCCTCGCCCGTGACGGGTGTCGGGGGCTCTCCTGCCTGAGGCCGTCCGTGCCCGCGGGCGCCGCGACCAGGTCGCCGACGTCGCCGACCCCTTCCCGCACGGGCGCTGACGACGCCGCCGGGATGGGAGAAGCAGACGGGATGAGCCGTGCGGAGCCTGAGCGACCCAGGGGTGGCGACAAGTACTGAGGCGGCCGTCGGGTCCGGCGGCAACCCGGCCCGCCTCAGCATGGATCGTCCGGCCTACGTCCGGCCGGGAGGCCGGTCGGCGTCGGTGATGCGGTCGATCCGGTAATAGTCGGCGACGCAGTCACCGGGCCAGTAGGAGAGTTCCCGCCGGCTGAACGGCTCCAGCATCTGGCTGATCACGAGCCGTTCGTACGGGAGGACTCGGGCACCGGCGCTCGCCCCCGCGCGCATCCGCCGGTCCTGGGCATCCCATTTCCCGGCCCGCGCACGCATGTCCGCGTCGAGGTCGAGCAACGTGACGGCCTGGCCGAAGCAGACCACGACGCAGAGCACCGCGCACGCCGCCTTCAGAGGGCCGGTCCGCCGCGCACGCCGCCGGGCCGCCACCCCCAGCAGCGCACCCGCTCCGACAAGCAGGACCACGTACACCAGGAGGTAGTCGTTCCAGACCCGGTTCGAGCTGGGAGCACTCACCCGGTCCTGGAACACCGGATACGCGATGACCGTGCAGAGGTAGCCGGACACGAGGAGCGCGGCTAGGCCGGCGCAGGCCGTCAGCGGCCACCGGGCGGGCAGGACGACGACCGCGCTCCTGTCCGGACGCCGGGTCAGCAGTCCCAGGAGCACGCCCACCCCGATCGCTCCGGCGTACTGCCAGTTGGTGACCACGCTGTGAGCGATCTCCGCGAACCCGCGCAGCGAGGCCGCGAGGTTCTCCGGAGCGATCAACGACGTCGTACCCGCCCCGAACCGTTCCCGCCGGGTGTGCGAGCCGGGAGAGGTGATCAGGACGAGTGTCCCGGCCGTGACACCGGTGATGCCCGCCGCACACCAGAGGCGGGTGAAGCGCACGGACGGGCCGGTGGCGCCGCGGCCGCTGAGGAGGGCGGTGACCAGCAGCACCGCCACGACGATCGCGGTCTCCTCCGACAGGGTGCCGATGGCCAGACCCGCGCAGAGTACGAGGGCGAGGGCCGCACCCCTGCCCCGGCGCGAGCGGGCCGTCAGGAACGGGATCAGCGCGGCGCAGGCCAGCACCGGTGGCATCGTGTGCGAGACCGACGCGGCCGGCCAGTAGAACGTCTTGTACGTGTTGGGGGTGGCGAACAGGAAGAGGGCGGTCGCCATGGCCGCCACCAGCAGCGGCAGCCCGCGCGGCACGGTGAACCGCCCGCGTCGCAGCGCGGCCACCGTCGCCGCCCACAGCACTGCGAGCGTGAGCACACCGCTGACCAGGCCGAACCACTGGTGGCCCGCGACCTGGAACTCGGCATAGGCGCCGACCAGCACCGCGTTGGTGACCCGGCCGTTGTCGTCGAAGTAGAACCGGCTGATGAGACCGGTGACGCCGTCGTCCCGCACCACGGGCAGGAAGCACCAGTCGTCAGCCCCCGGCCGGACCCACCTGCCGAACCACGCTGCCGCGGCCAGCAGGACGAGGGGTGGCAGGGAGAGCGCGGTCACCCAGAGCGAGGTGCGCGGCCGGGTGTCGTGCTCCGGCGGCGGCGTCACGTCCCGCGGGTCGTCGACGTCATGCCGTGGCATGGCTCCGGGGCGCGCCGGCACCGCGGGCGCACGGTCCGGGACCGGGGAGTCCGGTGTGTTCCCGGGCACCGCGCTCACCGGCGGTTCTCGGGGGACGGGAGGGGGTGCGCGGGGACGGGCACGCCGACCGCCCGTTCCGATGGCTGTCGGGCCACCCCGGCTGCCACGGCCGCCCCGTCCGACGGGGCTGCCCCGGCGGACGCGGATGCCTGGGTACGGCCCGACAGGATCGCCCACCGGGCCAGCAGGAAGGAGACCGGGGTGACGAGGACACCGGCGACGAGGGCGGCCAGGTTCTTGTCCACGCCGAGAGCGCTGACCGCCCCGTGGAGGAGCGCGCCCGATGCCACGAGACTGACGATGCTCGACAGGGGATAACGCACGAACGCCTGCCACGTCGGCTTCGTCCGGCAGGTGACGTAGGAGTTCAGCAGGAACGAGCACACGATACTGACCCCGTAACCGAGGACATGCGCGGCCAGATAGGGAATCCATCGGTTCAGAACGGCGTACACAGCGAAGTAGACGGCTGTGTTCACACACCCCACCAGGACGAACCTGCCGAACTGGCGCGCGGTGCGGGGCCGCGCGGGGGCGAGCTCGTTCAACTCCGTGATGACCGGGGGAGGAGGACGGTGCGACGGCGCCGGACAGTCCCCGTCGGTCTCCCGCACCACGTACGGCGGGCGGTGCTTCGCCTCCTGGTAGATGCGGCCCACGTATTCGCCGATGACCCCGAGCGTGACCAGCTGAATACCGCCGAGGGCCACCACGGCCGTCAGCAGTGTGGCGTAGCCCGGCGTGTCGGCGCCGCGCAGGACAACTGTCACCACGGTCCACACCGCGTACACCAGTGCCGACAGGAACACCCAGAAGCCGGTGTAGATGGCCAGGCGGAGCGGACGGTTGTTGAAGGACAGGAGCCCGTCGATGCCGTAGTTCAGCAGCCGCCTGTTTCCCCATTTCGACCGGCCTGCCACGCGTTCGCTGTTGCGGTAGCGGAAGCTGACCGTGTCGAAGCCGATCCAGGAGAAGATCCCCTTCGAGAAGCGGTTGCTCTCCGGCAGGGACAGGACGCTCTCCACCGCCCGCCGGGACAGCAGGCGGAAGTCCCCCGATCCGTCGAGGAGCTCCACGTCCACGCAGCGGCGGACGACCGCGTAATAGGCGTGGCTCAGTGTGCTGCGGACCAGGCCCTCACCCGAGCGGTCACGACGCGGGATGACCTGGTCGTAGCCGTGCCGGTGCAGTTCGAGCATGCGGGGGATGAGCTCGGGAGGGTGCTGGAGGTCGGCATCCATGATCACCACGGCGGCACCCCGCGACATGCGGAGACCGGCGAGTATCGCGGCTTCCTTGCCGAAGTTCCGGCTGAACGCCGTGTAGTGGGTCCGTTCGTCCTGCGCCGCGAAGGAGTTGAGGAGCAGTCGTGTGTGGTCGAGACTGCCGTCGTCCACGTAGCAGATCTCGAAGGTCTCTCCCAGCCCCTCCAAGGCGGCGACCAGAGCCGCGTGGAAGGACCCGATGCCCTCGGCTTCGTTGAAGCAGGGCACGACGACCGACAGCTGGAGGCCGGTCACGCGACACCTCCGGACGTCCCCTCTCGGGACCTCGATTGCGGATCGCTCAGTTACACCACCCTCGCCCATCCAAGGCCGCGGCCCCTCGCCATCCGCTCCGAACGCGCGGACCGTCGCACTCTTTCGCACGAACGGCGGACCGGTGGGGCTGACGCAGCCCGCGGGACGGGCGGAGCGACGGTGCGTCGAGCCTGCACCGATACGAAAACCCCCCTGGCAGGACGCCCCCGCGCGGGCTCACGTCCGGCGGCTGAGGGCCGGGGCCGCGGCGACGCCGAAGCGGACAGTGCCGTGTCCGTCGAGCCGGGTCATCGGTGGCTCAGCACATTGACCACCCGGCCATTCGGGTCACGGACGAAGAACCGGCGTACGCCCCACTCCTCGTCCCGCAGGGGGCGCACGATCTCCGCGCCGCTCTCCCGGAGCACGGCATAGGCCGCATCCACGTCGTCGACCTCCACGCTCATGTCGGGCACGACCGGCGCGGTCCTGTCGTGGCTCATGAAGGTGATCTGCGCCGTGGGATTGTCGGGGGACGCCATCGTCATGACCCATCCCTGGTTCATGAACTCCTCGAAACCGAGGAGTTCGTAGAAGTCCCGGCTCTCCTCCATGGCCTTTGACCGGATGTCGGGCACGACCCTGCGGACGGACATGGGCAACTCCTTCTGACGGGCGCGCGTGTACGTGTCGCTGATTCTCTCCGGAGAGGCGCCGTGCCGAGCCCGTCGCGACGCGCCGCGCCGCGGAACACGGTTCCCCGTGATCGATGCCCGGGGCGGGCACCACCGGCCGGGCGACCGGGCAGGGCACAGCCGCCCGGTGTCAGCGCCGCGTGCGGACCAGCAGGTAGAAGAAGTACGGCGTACCGATGACGGCCGTCATCAGACCGGCGCCGAGCTGCGCGGGTGCGATCACGGTGCGCCCCGCCAGATCCGCGAGGCAGACCAGTACGGCACCGAGCAGGAGCGAGACCGGAACCACCCGCACGTGCCGCCGTCCGACCAGGGCGCGCGCCGCGTGCGGCGCGACCAGTCCGACGAAGCCGATCGTGCCGGCGGCCGCGACGGCGGTGGCGCTGAGCAGCACCGCGGCCACCAGGAAGACGAGACGCGCCCGGGGGAGCCCGAGGCCGAGAAGCCTCGGAGTGTCCTCGTCCAGTGCGACGAGGTCCAGCTCCCGTCGGCGTACCACCGCCAGCACGATGCCGACGGCGAGAACGACGGCCACCGGCAGCACATCGGGCATGTTCCGCCCGTAGGTGGACCCGGACAGCCAGGTGAGGGCCTTCGTCGTGTCGAAGGGGTCGCTGAGCACGATGACCAGACTGATCAGTGCCGCGGCGGCGGAGGAGACCCCCATCCCGAGCAGGACCAGCCTGTTCTGGCGGAAGCCGCCACGGGCGGCCAGTCCGAATACGATCGACGCGGCGACGGCGGCCCCGGTGAAAGCCGCTGCCGCGACCTCCCACGAGCCGGGGGACTGCGCGACGGTGACCAGTAGGACGGCGCCGAGACCGGCACCTCCGGAGACGCCCAGGATGCCCGGTTCCGCGAGCGGATTGCGGGTCACGGCCTGCACCAGGGTGCCGGACAGGGCCAGCGCGGCGCCCGCGAGGAGCGCGGCCGTCACCCGGGGCACCCGGGTGTCGAGGACGAAGGTGACGACCCGCCCGGCCCTGCCCTGCGCCCAGTTCACGACGTCGCCGAGCAGCAGTTTGGAGTCGCCGAGGAGTACCGCAGCGACCAACACGCCCACGAGTACGGAGATGAGCACGACCACGGTGACGAGGAACGCCCTCCGCCCCGGGATCCGCAGCCGGTCCGGCGCGTCCGCCGAGGCCGTGTCACGGGTGCGGAGCGCCATCACGACGAGGAACACCCCACCGACCACGGTGGTGACGACGCCGGTCGGCACCTCGACGGCGAGGTCCGCGGGCACGGTCGCACGCAGCAGCACGTCGGAGAGGAGGACGAGCGCCGCACCCACGAGTCCTGCCACGGGCAGGCTCACCCGCGAGCGGACGAGTCCCCGGAAGCGGCGGGCCAGCGGCCGGACGAGCGCGGGCGCGCAGAGGCCGACGAAGCCGATGGGTCCGGCCAGGGTGACCGCCGCCGCGGAGAGCAGGGTGGCGAGCACGACGGTGGTGATCCGCGTCCCGCGGACGGAGACGCCCAGCCCGCGGGCCGCGTCGTCACCCAGGGCCAGGGCGTCCACGCGTCGTGCGACGAGCAGCAGTCCGATGAGGCCGGCGGCGACGACCGGGGCCATCTGCAGGACGCCGTCGAACCCGTTCTGCCCGACGCTTCCCTGGTTCCACGCGAAAAGACCCTCGGTCTGCTCCGGGTACAGGAGCAGGAGCGCGTTGGTCATCGCGTTCAGCCCCAGAGCGAGCGCGCTGCCCGCGAGGACCAGGCGGACGGTGCCCTTGCCGAGCCCGGACAGCCCGAGCACGACCGCCGCGGCGGCGAGCCCGCCGACGAACGCCGCGCCGGAGGAGGCGAGGAGCGGGAGGGCGGTGCCGCTGACGGCCACCAGCCCGAGCGCCAGGTAGGAGCCGGCGTTCACGGCGAGGGTGTCGGGTGAGGCGAGCACGTTCCGGCTGACCGCCTGGAGGGCGGACCCGGCCATGCCCAGCGCCAGTCCGACGAGGACGGCGGCCACCATCCTCGGCAGCCGGGACGCGACGACGACGGAGGCGTCCCCCGCCTCGGCGTTCCCGGTGAGCGCGTTCCACACCTCCGACGCACCGACGTCAGCGGTGCCCTGGGTGATGTCGACGGCGGCGAGGACCGTGACCAGCAGCACGAGCGTGGCCGTCACGGCGGCCGCGCCCGTCGTGGCCGCGGCGGTGCGGTCACGGCCCACCGCGGTCTTGTCGATGACGGCCACGGCGCGCTACTTCGTCAGCGCGTCGACGAGGGAGTCGGTGTACGCCTCCATGGAGAGGGGGCCGCCGAACATCCAGACGCCGTCGGGCAGCCGGTGCACGTCGCCGCCCTTCACGAAGGGGAGCGACTTCCAGACCGCGTTCTTCGCGAGGGGGCCGGTGAACGCGTCGCCGTCCGCGTCGTTCGCGACGTAGGTGAACTGGACGTCGCCGAGGCCGGTGAGGCCTTCGACGTCGGTGGTGGCGAGCCCGTAGCTCTCGTCGCCCTTCACGGTCCAGGCGTTCTTCAGGCCGAGCTTCTCGTTGACGGCCCCGAGAAGCGAACCGCCGGTGTAGGCGCGGATGGAGACCTGGTTCGACGCGACGTAGCCGTCGGCGGAGGCGATCTCGGCGCCGCCGAGACCCGCGTCCGCGAGGGCCTTCCTGCCCTCGGCGAGACTCGCTTCGAAGTCCTTCTTGAGGGTGTCCGCCTCGGCCTCCTTGCCGGTGGCCTTCGCGATGAGGTCGAGACCGTCCGTCATCGTGCCGATCTGGTCGGCGGCGTCGGCGGCCGTGATCTCCAGGACGGGGGCGACCTTGCGGAGCTGCTTCACCACCGCGGGCGAGAGGTCGCTGGTCGCGACGACGAGGTCGGGCGCGAGGGCCGCGACGGTGTCGATGCTCGGCTCGCCGCGTGTGCCGATGTCCTTGGGGTCACCGGTGAGCGGGGCCGCGGTGTTCCACGCGGTGTAGCCCTTCACGTCCGCGACGCCCACGGGTGCGACTCCGAGGGACACCAGGTCCTCGACCACGTTCCACTCGGTGGCGACCACCTTGGTCGCGGGGCCGTCGAGGGTGACCTTCGTGCCCTTGGTGTCGGTGAGCGTGATCTTCCCGGCGGGCTTGTCCGCGGCCGCGGAGTCGGCGGAGGAGGGCTCCGTGGTCCCGCAGGCGGCCAGGGAGAGTACGGCGACGGCGACGGAGGCCGTGGCGAAGAAGTGGCGTCTCATGGGGAGGTGCTGAGCCTTTCGGATCTGGAGTGGTGCCGGCCGATCGCGCGGGTGCGAAGCCGGCCGGTCGAGGGATCGGTGCCCACGTCGATGCGGATGCCGTAGACGTCCGACAGGAGTTCGGGCGTGAACACGTCCTCGGGCACACCGTCGGCGACGATGCGTCCGGCGCGCAGCAGGGCCACGCGGTCGGCGACGGCCGCGGCCTGGTCGAGGTCGTGGAGGACGACGCCCACGGCGATCCCGTGGTCGTCGGCGAGATCGCGTATCAGGTCGAGGAGTTCGACCTGATAGCGGAGATCGAGGTAGGTGGTCGGCTCGTCGAGGAGCAGCACTCCCGTCTCCTGTGCGAGACAGCTCGCGAGCCACACACGCTGGAGCTGTCCGCCGGAGAGCTGTTCGACACCACGGGCGGCGAGGTCCTCCACGCCGGTGAGGCCGAGCGCCCGGTCCACCGCGGCGGTGCCGCGCGGGTCCGGCCGGCCCCAACGGCCCCGGTAGGGGTAGCGGCCGAACTCGACGACGTCCCGGACGGTCAGTCCGCCCGGCGTGGACCGGGACTGCGTCAGGAGTGCGACGCGGCGTGCGAACTCGCGGGCGCCCAGCGCGAAGCCGTCCGTGGCCTCGTCCGTTCCCGCATCGACCGTGAGCGAGCCGGTGCGCGCCGTCTGGAGTCTGGCGAGCGTGCGCAACAGCGTCGACTTCCCGCTGCCGTTGGGTCCCACGAGTACGGTCACCTCGGCGGGCCGCAGGGTGATGGCCGCAGCGTGCACGACGTCGACCCGGCCGTACGCCACGGTCACCCCGTCGGCGGTCAGTCCATGGCCACGCGCACGCGGCACTCCGGCGACCACGGGGGCAGCCTCAGCACTGGAAGTGCTCTCACCAGCTCTCATGACCTTAGGTTAGCCTGCCCTTAGAGGCTGGTCGACGCTGCCCTCCCCTGAGAGAGGGGAACCGTCCGGCTCCTGAGCGCGGGTGATGGCGCCCGGCCATGGCTCGGACCGGGCGCGGACCCGGCGTTCGAGGCCCTCGGCGGGCCTGCTCCGGTCGATGCGGATACCTCGGTCGACCGCTTGGGGAGGCCCAGGGACTGCGGGGGTGCGGCATTCAGGCCCCGGCGCCCAACACTGCGACCCGCACGGGTTGGCCCTCGGAGCAGGGGCTGACGAACCCTCAGTGAAGTGAGGCTAACCTGAGCACACAACGAGGCGTCGGGGTGTCCGTGTTGGAGGGCGGCGTGCACGGTGTGCGCACCGTGCCTGTCGACAGCTCGGAGGGGAGCCCCGCTCGCCCGCATCGCAGCGGCAGCCCCTTTTCTTGGCGTGCCCGGCCTCCGGATTCCCCACACGACGGGAGCGACATGTCACAGGTTCCGCCTGACGACGCACCACGTGCGTCAGGCCGCAGGCCCCCCGCACTCGCCGCGCCGCCCCGACGTCGGCCGGAGGCGAGCCCTCGGTGAGCGGCACGGACACCCGCGTCGCCCCGGCCACCTTGCGTACGGCGGCGGGCGGCGAGTCCGGCCGTTGGCTCGCCGCCCGGTGTCGTGAAACGCCGTGGCTCACGGCGGCCACCGTGCTCACCACGGTGGCCGGGGCGGCTCTCCAGGTACTTCCGGTCCTCCTGATCGGCCGAGTGGTCGACGGCGTGGTCCAGGGCGACGGGCACTCGGTCCTGGTCAGGACCGGCGTTCTGATGGTGGCGGCCGCGCTGCTCGGCGCGGCCGCCACCGCGATGTCGACGTACCTGATCGGGCGGCTGGGTGCTGAAGTGCTCGCACAGTTGCGGGAAGCCGCCGTCCGGGCGGTTCTGGGGATGCCGAGCGCAAGGATCGAGCAGGTCGGCAGGGGTGACGTGCTGTCCCGGGTCGGCGACGACGTGGCCGTGCTGTCCAGGGGCATCCGCACGGCCGTCCCCACGGTGTTCACGGCAGGCGTGCTGGTCACCATCGCCACGGTCGGCATGTTCGGGCTCGACTGGCGGCTCGGCCTGGCGGGTGCCGGCGCGCTGCCCGCCTACGCCCTGGCCCTGCGCTGGTACCTCCCCCGGTCGGCCCCGCTCTACCGGCGACAGCGGGCAGCCCAGGGCGAACGGGCGCAGGCGTTGATCAGCGGTCTGAACGGGATCGACACCGTCCGGGCGTACCGACTCGAAGGCGAATTCCGCGAGCAGGTCACGGCCAGGTCGTGGCGCGTACGTGATCTCGGCATCGAGGTCTTCCGCATCTTCGGCCGGTTCGTAGGCAGGGAGAACCGGGCCGAGTTCATCGGGCTGGTCCTGATTCTCGTGGTGGGGTACGTCCTGCTGGAGACCGGCGCCGCGACCCTGGGCGAGGTGTCGGCGGCGCCGCTCATGTTCCACCGGCTGTTCACTCCGCTGGGAGCCATCATGTTCACCTTCGACGAGGCACAGAAGTCGGGCGCGAGCCTCACCCGGTTGGTCGGGGTGCTGGGGGAGCCCGCAGAGGACCGGCTGGTGGGCGACGCCTCGGTGGCGTCCGCGGACGCCACCGAGTACCCGGTGGAGGTGGAGGGGCTCACCTTCCGCTATCCCGGCTCCGAGGAGCCGGTTCTCCGGGACGTCAGCCTGACGATCCCGGCCGGCGGTTCGCTCGCCCTGGTGGGCGCCTCAGGCGCGGGCAAGTCGACCCTGGCCGCTCTGATCGCGGGCATCGGTACCCCGCAGGCCGGTTCGGTGCGTGTCGGGCCGGTGGACCTCGCCGGCCTCGACGAGGCCGGCGCACGGGCTCTGGTGAGCATCCTGACGCAGGAGACGCACGTGTTCTCCGGGCCGCTCGCGGACGATCTGCGGCTGGCCGCACCGCAGGCGAGTGACGCCGAACTGACGGACGCGCTGCGGACCGTCGGCGCCGATCAGTGGGCCGACGCACTCCCCGACGGCCTGGACACCGTGGTCGGCGAGCGCGGTCAGCGCCTGGACACCACGAAGGTCGCCCAGATCGCCCTGGCCCGGCTGGTGCTGAACCGGGCGCCGGTGGTGGTGCTCGACGAATCGACGGCGGAGGCGGGCAGCGAGGGTGCCGCCGAGCTGGAGAGGTCCGTGCGGGCCGCGTGCGCGGGCCGGACCACACTGTTCGTGGCGCACCGGCTGACCCAGGCGACGGCGGCGGACCGGATCGCCGTGCTGGACGCGGGACGCGTGGTGGAGGAGGGAACCCATGAAGAGCTGGTGGCCCTGGGCGGACCGTACGCGCGCCTGTGGCGTGCCTGGCGCGAGGGCAGTGAGACTCCGCCTGGCTCGGGCCGGTCCAACTCTCCTGCGCTGTGAGGACGCTGTGTCCTCGATGACGGATCCCACCGCTCGCTCCGCCCCGCTGTCCCGCACGACCCCGGACGGCCCGCGCGGGCGGACGGACACCACCGCGAAGCGGTCCTGCGATCCGCGACCCGCTCACCCTGCGAACCCCGGAAGCGACTGCCGGCGACTGTGATGACGACTCCTTATCCGCAGCGGCCCCGCCAGGGGGCCGACATCCTCCGGACCGCACTGCGCCGCAACGCCGGTGCCATGACCCGGGGCACCGTCCTGATGGGCCTCTACCAGGCAGGTGAGACCGCTTTCCCCATCGCGCTCGGCCTGATCGTCGAGCACTCCTTGCAGGAGCGCAGCCTCGGCTCGCTCGGCCTGTCCGTCGGTGCGCTCGCCGTGATCATCACGACCGTTTCCCTGTCGTGGCGGTTCGGGATGCGCGTCCTGCAGGAGGCCAACACGACAGAGGCGCACCGCTGGCGGGTGCGGGTCGCGGCCTGCGCACTCCAGCCGGTGGCCGGGGACGTCGATCTGAAGTCCGGCGAGGTGCTGACCATCGCGACCGAGGACGCCGATCAGACCGCCGACATCATCGAGGTGGTGCCGCTGCTGATCAGCTCGCTGGTCGCGGTGCTCGTCGCGGCGGTCGCGCTGGGCCTGGCCGACGTCCGGCTCGGCCTGCTGGTCATCGTGGGAACCGTCGCGATCCTCTCGGTCCTGAGCGTCATGTCCAAGCGGATCGGCACCGGCACCCGGGAACAGCAGGCCCGCGTGGCACGGGCCGGCGCCAAGGTCGCCGACCTGATCACCGGCCTGCGCCCGCTGCACGGGTTCGGCGGCAACCACGCCGCGTTCACGTCCTACCGTGAAATCAGTACGGACGCGAAGCGCCAGGCGGTCACCGTCGCCAAGGTGAACGGCGCGTACGCGGGTACCGCACTGGCCCTCAACGCGGTCCTGGCCGCCGCCGTCACGCTGACGGCGGGCTGGCTTGCCTTCGAGCACCGGATCACGATCGGTGAACTCGTCATGGCCGTGGGACTGGCGCAGTTCGTCATGGAACCGCTCAAGCTGTTCTCGGAGATGCCGAAGTACGTGATGACGGCGCGTGCGTCAGCCGAGCGGATGGCGCTGGTCCTGTCCGCGCCGCCGATGGCGACACCGGGGCGGGGCCGCCCCGCCGGGGGCGGGGGCCTGGAGATCGACTGCGTGCGTCACGGGTCCCTGCGCGAGCTGAAGTTCCACGTGAGCGCGGGCGAGTTCGTGGCGATCGCCGCCTACCAGCCGCGAGCGGCGGCCGACCTCGCGGCGATCCTGGCCGTGAACGTCCCGCCCCACGCGTACGGGGGAGCGGTACGGGTCGGCGGGCAGGAGATCGCGGACCTGGCGATCGAGGCGGTCCGCGAGCACATGCTGGTGAACCCGTACGACGCGGAGATCTTCGCGGGCACCCTCCGTACGAACATCGACCCGTCGGGCACCGGCCGGGCGGTCCCCGAGGCCGTGGAGGCGTCCATGCTGACCGACGTCGTGGCCCTCCACCGCGAAGGACTCGACCACGGCGTCCGCGACCGCGGCGCCAATCTCTCCGGGGGGCAGCGCCAACGGCTGTCCCTGGCCCGCGCCCTGGCCGCCGACAGCGACGTGCTGGTTCTCCACGACCCGACCACGGCTGTCGACGCGGTCACAGAACAGCTCATCGCCCGCAATCTCGCCGAGATGCGCCGGGGCCGCACCACTGTCGTGATCACCAGCAGCCCGGCCGTCCTGGACGCCGCCGACAGGGTGCTCGTCCTCGACGACGGCGTCATCACCACAGAGGGCACCCACCGCACCCTCCTTGCCACCGACGAGGCCTACTGCCGTGCGGTGGCGCGGTGAACGGCCCGAAACAACGGCCACGGAGGCCTCACGCCAAGCCTTCGGCGTTCCACGGCGGTTGAGGCCGGGGTGGCCGTGACCAGCGGTCGGGCTTCGCGTTCCCCCGGAAGGCGAGCCTGGCGCGAACGGTCTTGCCGGGGCCCGCACCGCGGGTCACGGTCAGCTCGGTGGTGAGGTGGCGGACCACGCGCCGGCCGAATCCCCCCTGCCACCGCCCAGGTCGGGAGCGCGCTCGCGCGGGGGGACCGGGCTCGGGTCACTCACCGCGGCGGTCACCGAGTCCTCGGTGGCCAAGAGTTCGAGTGTGCGGCGGCCACCGCCGTGACGCAGGGCGCTGGTCGTGAGCTCGGACACCACCAGGACGAGGGAGTCCGCCGTCGTGGGCTCCGGAGCCGGGACGGGACGGTCGGTGAAGGCGCGGCAGTCGTCGCGGGCCCGCTGGACGCTGTCCGAGCTGTCGCCCTGCACGAGGGGCACGGTCCGGTGTGCTGATGCGAGGGCGATCGTCCGGTCGTTCATTCGGTTTCACACCATCTGTTGTCTGTTGTGTCGTTTCGCGGTGTCTGGCGGCCTGCCCTCCCGGCTCGCCTCCATTCCTCCTGCGGTCCCGGAGCTCCGGGCGAGACTCTGGGTATGCCGGCTGAGTACGGGCACTCAGGCCCGCCGCGCGCTCCCGGACCACGATGGGATCACCACTTTCCGAGTCCAGGAGTACGTGTCGCATGCTCAGTCGCCTCGCCCATGCCCTGGTACCCGCCGTCGGTCGGCTGACGGTCACCACCGACAGCCGTGCCGCCTTCGCGCAGGGGAGCATCATCGCCGCCAACCACAGCTCCCTTGCCGACCCCGCCGTGGTCCTCGCGGCCCTGCGCCGCCTCGGCGTCGAGCCTGCCGTTCTGGCCGCCGCCGGTCTCTGGCGCATCCCCCTGCTCGGCCGTGCGCTCGCCCGTGAGGGACACATCCCCGTACACCGGCACGACGAACGCGCCGGTGACGCCCTCGACGGCGCCGCCGAAGCCCTCGCCCGGGGTCGCCTCGTCCTGATCTACGGCGAGGGCGGCATCCCGCTCCGCAAGGACGCGGGAGAGGCCGCCCCGGAAGCCTTCCGCAGCGGACTGGCCCGACTCGTGCACCGGACCGGAGCCCCCGTCATCCCACTGGGACAGGCCGGCTCCCGCCGTATCACGTCGGGCAGTTGGGCCAAGCAGATCGCGGGCCTGGGCACGGCCCCGCTGCGGAGACCCGGCCTCCATGTCCACGTGGGGGCGCCGATCACGCTGACGGGCGACCTGCCGAACCGCACCGTCCACGCCCGTGCGGCGGTGACCGCCGCGTGGCGGGAGGCTGCCGAACGTCTCGGCGAGCCCATCACCCTCGCCGCGTGAAGGTGGGACAGCGGCGGAGAGCTGCCTCGGCCGGGTACGCCCCGGGCATCCGGGGCGGGCGTCATCGCGTCACCGCGGCGGGTCGCTCCGGCCGGGCAGCGTCCCGCCGCGGATCGCGCGTGGGGAACCGCCGAGTTCGCGGTGGCACGCCTTGTTGAAGGCCTGGAGGTCGCTGATGCCCACCGAGCAGGCGATCGCCTGAATCGACATCGTCGACTCCCGCAGCAGGTGATCGGCGTGGTCCAGGCGGCGATTCCGGATGTAGGCCGCAACGGTCGAGCCGGTCTCGGCGCGGAAGAGGCGCGTCAGGTGGCTGTGGGAGACCCCGCTGCGCCGGGCGATCTCCGGCACCGTCAGCGGGGCGGCGAGATTGGCCTCGATATGAGCCATGGCCGAAGCGACCGCTCCGTGGGCGCCGCCCGGACGCTCACGTCCGGCAAGTCGCACGACCCGCCACAGCACCGTCCACATTTCGGCCGTCGCCTGGGCCGGTGCCCCCGGTTTGGCGGCGAGGGCCCGGCGCAACAGCCCCGAGACGACAGGGGCCTCCGTTCCGGCGTCCTGCATGACAGGCACCCGGTGGCACTCTCCGGCGTCCGCCACCTGCAGATGGGCGTACAGGTGTTCCGACCGGCCGCGGTAGTCGAAGGTCGCCTCGGTTCCCGGCGGGATCAGGCTCACCCGGCCGGGCCCGATGACATGCCGCCTGCCGCCGACGGTGAGGTGCCCGGTGTACCCGTACAGGTGCAACTGCCACAGGTCAGGCAGCCGGAAGACGTCACGCAGACCGCTGACGCCGTGCACGCCCACTCCGATGTTCACCACGCCGGGAGGTTCGGCCAGGGACAGCGAAACCCGTTCCATGACGAAAATCTACCAGTGGAGGGCGAACAGGACCCATGTCCTGACCGCGGCGTGATCCTACGGTTGCCACATGACGACCAGAGCACACCTTCTGACTTCGGTCCAGGTCGCACGCTTCGTCGCGAGCGGATCCCTGCGCATGGACGCGGTGGTGCCGCCGGAGATGAACGAGCAGGCGGTGGGGGTCCTGGACGCGGGGATACCTCCGGTGCCCCACGGGACGCCGCTCGCGGAGGCGTTCCCCCCAGGATCCTTCGCAGAGCGGCTGACCTCGCTGCCGACCGTGGCCGGAGCGATCCGGAGCCTCGTGGGTCCTGAACCGACCGTCGACCACCACGCCGTCCACGTACGGGAACCGCACCAGGGTTTCGCCCAGCCGCTGCACGGCGACGCCATCATCGACGTTCGTCCGGACGCCTTCGACATCCAGCTCATGTACTACCCGCACGAGGTCACCGCGGACATGGGCGGCACCCTCAGCGTGCCCGGCAGCCACCTGCGCCGCACCAACGAGACCGACACGGGCCGCTACCAGAACCTTCGGGGCCAGACCCGGCTCGTGTGCCCGGCCGGCACGGTCGTCCTCCTCCACCACGGCATCTGGCACGGCGGGCGCCGGAACGACAGCGACGTGCCCCGGTACATGTTCAAGATCCGGTTCAACCCGACGGTGCCGCAGGTCCGGCTCTGGGACACCGACGACCTCGGCGACCCGCAGGTGGAGAGCGAACTCCGGGCCGGCTTCGACTGGTACGAGGCGGCCGCCGGCCGTCTGGAGGTCCACAACCGGGTTCTCCTCTGGCGGGCGCTCACCGGCGACGACACCTTCGACATCGACTACTGGGTCACACGGGTCAACAACCGGCCGGCCCTGGGGAGCCACGCATGAGACAGCAGGTCCTGATCCTCTTCCTGGCCAACTCGGCGCTCGACGCGGACGTGGTCGGCTGGTCCGCCTACGACGGCACCGGCCGGACCCGTCCGACCACGGGCGACGGCGACGAGCCGCCCTACGGGACCGGCCTGGACGCCCTGCTCGACGGCTGGCGCCTGATCCAGGCCTCCCAGCTGATCCCGCCGCAGCCAGGACACGAGTACGACACGTCCTTCCTCAAACACGAGTTCATCTTCGAGAAGCTGCACCAGGACCCCGGGACGGAGGAGGCCTGATCGCGGAGGGGCAGGCCGTGCGACGGGGCCTCGCGGGTGCCCCGTCGCACGAGTGGGACCTGCCACCGTCGAGGACACCGGAGCGGCCTGCGGTGCGGGCGCCGGGAATCGACCTCGGCGCGGAGGCCGGGGGTGGCGACCCCGCTGCGGGCCGTTCGCGGACGGCATGTCGCCCAGGAATGGGACGGGTTCGGCTCTCCCGGACCGAACGCGTCGTGGCCGGCGGCTTGCACGCCGCCCGGCAGCCTCCGGAATCATGGGTCCGGGCGCCGCACCACGCACACGGCCCCATGACGCGAACGAGAGGACCCCGTGGCCGACCCCAGGAACTACATCATCGAGTCGTTGGACACCGGGCTGCGGCTCATGCGGCTCTTCCTCACCCATGACACCCTGTCGGTCACCGAAGCGGCCCGTGAGCTGGAAGTGGCCCGCTCCACCGCGCACCGCGTGCTCAGCACCCTCGAGTCGCGCGGCTTCGCGACCCGCGACACCTCGGGCCGGGGCTACTCCGCAGGACCCGAGCTGGTCACCCTGGGCCGCCCGGCCGGATACGACCCCGGGACCAGGGCCCGCCTCCAGGTGGTGCTCGACGCGGCCGCGGCGGCGACCGGGGAGACGATCAGTGCCGCCGCCCTGATCGGCGACCAGGTGATCATCACGGACGGCCGTGAGTCGCCGCACCCCGTGCGCGCCGTGCTGGAGACCGGCCGTGCCCACCCCGCGCACGCCACCTCGGCGGGCAAGGTCCTGCTCGCCCGGCTGACCACCGATCAGGTATGCGCCCTCTACCCGCAGGAGCGGCTGCCCGGGGTCACCGGCCGCACCCAGACCTTTCGTACCGGGCTGCTCGCCGAACTCGCCGGGGTCCGCGCCCTGGGCCGGGCGGAGAGTGCCGGCGAGTCGGTACCTGGGATGAACGCCGTCGCCGTGCCGCTCGCGGGCAGCAGTTGGCGCGACAGGCTCGCCCTGATGGCAACCATGCCGGCGGACCGTGGCGGTGAATCCGAACTGGCCCGCCACGCCGTGGCGCTGCGGAGCGCCGCGGTGCTGCTGCCACCCCCGTCCGCCTGAACCGCGGCCAGCCCGTTCCGCCACGCCGCTCTGCCTTCACCGCATCCGGAGGGGAACCGCTCACCTACGGGCACGCGTCTCTCCATCCTCCCGGCAGGCGGCCATCCGGACCTGAAGCCGGTGCCGTTCCCGCCCACTCCGTCTCCGCGGCCGACGTCGCGGTGACGGTCGGCGCGATGGGTCCGACCGGTCCCCGTCGCAGGTCCGGCCGCTCTCGCGCTACCCCCTGTACGACCGCCGGACGGTCCGTGACGCACGGGCGGGTACTCCCTGGCCGCCCCCGACGGCCCACCGGATGAGCGGAGTTGGCGACGTACCAGGCTTGCGCAAAAGTCTGGAAGAACTTGCAGAGATCCTTGACGACAGCACATACGGAGCGGCAGGCTCCCAATCGTTCCCCCCACGGCAGCCCGGCGCGTGGCTGTCTTCGAGGGCACAGCCGTGCCCTGTCGTCGAAGGAGCCGCACATGCAGCACCGATCCCGCCTGATCGGCGGAACACTGGCCGGAGTCATGACAGTCGCCGGGCTCACCACGCTCGCCCCCTGGCAGTCACAGGCGACGCCGCCGGGCGAAAAGACCGTCACCGTCACCATGTTCGAGCGGCCGTACGCGGAAGTGGCGTCCGCCTGCACCGGCACGCTCGGCCCCGCAGGATACGGCTACGTGCAGGTGTCACCCGCCACCGAGCACATCCAGGGCGACCAGTGGTGGACCTCGTACCAGCCGGTCAGCTACAGGATCGCGGGCCGGCTGGGTGACCGTGACGCGTTCGCCGGCATGGTGAAGGCATGTCACGCCGCCGGCGTCAAGGTCATCGCCGACGCCGTCGTCAACCACATGGCCGCCGGTTCCGGGACGGGCACGGGCGGCACGGCTTACACGAAGTACGACTACCCCGGCTACTTCGAGGATGCGGACTTCCACACCTGCCGCGCCGACATCAAGGACTACGCGAACCGCGGTGACGTACAGAACTGCGAACTGGTCGGGCTGTCCGACCTGGACACCGGCAAGGACGAAGTCCGCTCAACCATCGCCGCGTACCTCGACGACCTGCGGTCGTTGGGAGTCGACGGCTTCCGCATAGACGCGGCCAAGCACATGGCCGCCGACGATGTCGCCGCCATCAAGGGGAAGATGAGCGATCCGGGATTCTGGGTGTCGGAAGTCATCCACGGGGGTGGCGAAGCCGTGCAGCCCGAGGAGTACGCGGGTATCGGCGACGTCGACGAGTTCCGGTACGGGGGGCACCTCAGGAGTGCCTTTCAGGGGGGCGGCCTCGCGCAGCTGAGGTCCGTCGCCGAAGGCAAGCTGAGCAGCGCCTCGGCGCGTACGTTCGTCGACAACTGGGACACCGAACGCAACGGGTCGACGCTGACCTACAAGGACGGTTCGGCCTACACCCTCGCCAACGTCTTCATGCTCGCCTCACCGTACGGTTCCCCGAACGTGTACTCGGGCTACGAGTGGTCCGACAAGGACGCCGGACCGCCGAGCGGCACAGACGGCTGGACGGACACACACGCTCAGCGGGCGATCACCGGACTGGTCGGTTTCCGCAACGAGGTGGGCCCGGCCGAGCTGACCGACTGGTGGGACGACGGCGGGAGCGCGATCGCCTTCGGCCGTGGTGACAAGGGATTCGTCGCCGTCAACAACGGGGACGGTGCCCTCGCCGAGACCCTCGCGACCTCCCTGCCCGGTGGCACGTACTGCAACGTCGCCGCGGCGGCGCCGGACGACTGCGACGGCAACACCGTCACGGTCGGCTCCGACGGCACCCTCCAGGCAGAGGTGCCGGCCCGCGCGGCACTGGCCCTGCACACCGGAGCCCGGACGGACTGACACACGACCGGGACACACCTCACACGGACGACGGCGCGCAGGACGGGCATGCTCCGCCCCGCGCGTCGTGGCCGGACCGGTCCACCGAACCGGAGCCCTGCCACCCTCCCTGAACCGAAAGGCGCGACCAGCTCATGCGCAAGCCGACCGACGTTCTCGTGCTGGGTGGTGCGGGGGTGGACACCATCGTCCATGTCCCCGAACTACCGCTGCCCTTCGCCGACAGCTACATGATCCGGCCGGGCATCGAGACCCGCGCGGGACAGAGCGGGGACTTCGTCGCGCTCGGGCTCCACTCCCTCGGCCTGCGTACGCACCACCTCGACATGATCGGCCACGACCACGAGGGCGACCTCGTCCGCGCCTTCCACCGTGACCGCGGCATCCCGCTGACGGAGGTCCTCCTGCCGGGCGGCACCAAACGCGCGGTCAACCTCGTCGGTCCTGACGGGCGACGGCTGTCCCTCTACGACGCCGCCCGGTCCGGCGACGCGGACCGCTTCGAGGAGTCGACGGTCCGCGAGCTCGCCGCGGGCACACGCCACGCCCACGTCGTCATCACGCACCCGTGCGCCTACACCCTGCCGGTGCTCGGTGAGGCCGGTGTGACCATCTCCACCGACCTGCACGACTGGGACGGCGTCGACCCCTACCACGAAGCGTTCGCCCTCCACGCGGACCTCGTGTTCCTGTCCACCACCGCGCTGTCCGATCCCGAACGCACCATGCGCGACATCGCGGCACGGGGGAGGGCCCATATCGTCGTCGCGACCGCGGGTGCCGACGGGGCGTACCTGCTGTACGACGGCGAGCTGACGCACACGCCCGCCGCCACACCTCCCGCTCCGGTGGTGGACTCCAACGGCGCAGGCGACGCCTTCGCCTCCGCGTTCCTCCTCGGCCTGCTGAACGGCGAGCACCCGGGACGCTGCGCACTGTACGGGACCGTGGCCGGCGCCCACGCCTGCACCGTGTCCGCGACGCGTACCGACGCCATCGGCCGGGATGAGCTTCTCGCCAGGGTCACCGGGATCGAGCGGCAGCGGACGGCGGATCTGCGGGGAGACGCCCAAGGGCCCTTTTCTCAGGGCAGCACGCGATAGGCCACCGTGGGTGACGGAGTCCGCTTGTCGCGACTCCACCTGCTCCAGGTGCAGGGGCGGTACCCCGTCGAACAGCCGTGTGCCGGCGCCGAGGGTGAACGGCACGATGCGCAGCCGCAGCTCATCGATCAAGCCCGCCGCGAGGTACTGGTCGACGGTGGTCGCGCCCCCGTGGACCGAGTGCCGCCATCCATCGGCTGAGGACCGCGCGGCTGGTGGGTGAGTACGAAGACCGGTGCGCGAAACGGCAGATCATCGCCCCACCAGCCCTTCCACCGCCGGTCCCACGCGCCGCGTACGGGCCCGAACATGTTGCGCCCCATGATGAAGGCTCCGACCGTGGTCAGGCGGTCGAGCTCGACCTGCCGCTGCTCAGGGGTCTCGAACATCCAGGCGTGCAGTCTGCCGCCTCAGCCATCGCTCGCATCGTCACCGAACGGACGCTGCTCGGTCTGGTCGGGACCGGCCGCGTACCCGTCGACGGAGACGGAGAGGTCGCAGATCACCTTGCTCGGACGCTCCGTCACTGTGCCGTCCTCGTCGTGGGGCGTTCGGCCGTCCGCGCGGTGGGCCGCCGATCCGTTCACTATCGAAGGCACACCGCATCGGGCGCGCGAACTCGCCGTTTCGAAAGAATGTCGGAACAACGGAAACGGTCGAACGTTCTTCGCCGTGCAACGGGCCCCGGAGGACTTGCCGGTGACAGGCCGACCCGGGGGACGGGCCTCCGGGCCGGTGAAGGAAGATGAGCGGTGGATCTTCCTTCCCGATGTCTGACACCTGGAGACAAGAGTGACCGGCCGCGCCCATTCCCTGTTCTTCCGCCGTGGGCGCGTGGTCGCCGGTGTTGCGACGGGCCTCGCCTCCGCCCTCGCGGTGGGCGTGCTGGCGGGCTGCTCCGCCGAGGGCGGGGAGTCCGGCGCCGCCGAACTCCCCCTGCGGACCAAGGCTGCCGACGTCCTCCTGCCGACGGCAGGCATGATGTTCGACTATCAGATCGGGGGCGGCTACACGCCGCCCGACGGCGTGCGGGCGGTGTCCCGCGACCGCGAGGACGAGTCGGTACCCGGTCAGTACAACGTCTGCTACGTCAACGCCTTCCAGGTCCAGCCCGGCGCACTGGACTGGTGGCAGGACACCCACCCGGACCTCCTGCTGCGCGACGGTGACGGGGAACTGGTCATCGACGAGGGATGGGGCGAAGCTCTCCTGGACACCTCCACGGCCGCCCGGCGCACCCAGCTCGCGGAGATCGTCGGGAAGTGGATCGACGGCTGCGCGAAAAACGGCTTCCAGGCGGTGGAACCGGACAACCTCGACTCCTTCGAACGGTCGAAGGGCAAGCTCACGCAGGATCACAACGCCGCGTTCGCGAAGGCACTTGCCGCGCGTGCCCACAGCGACGGCCTGGCGATCGGCCAGAAGAACACCACCGACCTGCTCGACCGCCATGCCGCGATCGGCTTCGACTTCGCGGTGACCGAGGAATGCGCCCAGTTCGACGAATGCGATGCGTACGCCGACGCGTACGACGACCGGGTCTTCGCGATCGAATACGAGGGTGAGGGCGACGTGGGCTTCGACGAGACCTGTTCCGCCTGGGGCGACAGGATCTCCCTCGTCCTGCGAGACCTCGATGTGCTCCCCGCGAGTGAGAAGGGGCACGTGTTCCGGACCTGCTGACTCCGGCGCCTTCGCACCGCAGGCCCGGGGGCGCGCATTGCGGTTTTATGTGGGCAAGTCACCCGGTGGCTGTGTGTGCTGCGCTCGGCACACAGGGTTTCGGTCATGCGTGTGGTCAAGATGATGAATCCAGCCCAGGTCAGCCGTGCGTGAGCCTGGTGGGCGGAGCCACATAGCCGGTGACCTTCGCGGGAACCCGGTGACACACCAGTAGCACCGGCCAACAGCCCAAGGACAACCGGAGACACGGGTACTTCGGTCGGCTGACACTCGGGCGTGTGCATTCGGACACGAAGATCTCGAAGTCGTCCAGATGGACCGGGCCTGCTTCGACCCGAGCACCTGACCGTGGGCGAGGTCGTGTCAGCCTGTGGCCGAGGCCGGCCCGGCTGGCGTAGGCGCACCGGGGCCGCCCTGGCCGGCCGCGCGGCTCCAGGCCGTCTCGCGCAGCAGCCGGAGGCCGTTGAGGCCCACGATGACGGTGGAGCCCTCGTGCCCCAGTACTCCCAGCGGGAGCGGCAGATGACCGATGAGGTCCCATGCGACCAGGACGGAGATGAACGCGCCGGCGACGACCAGATTCTGCACGACCAGCCGGCGGGTCGCCCGGGAGAGGGCGACGACCGCGGGTACGGTGGCGAGTTCGTCGCGGATGATGACGGCGTCCGCGGTCTCCAGGGCCAGATCGGACCCCGCCCGCCCCATCGCGATTCCGACGTGGGCGGCGGCCAGCGCGGGTGCGTCGTTGACTCCATCGCCCACGACCAGAACCCTGCGCCCGGCCCGCTCCTGCTCGCGGACGGCGGACGCCTTGTCCTCGGGGAGGAGCCCGGCCCGTACGTCGGTGATGCCGGCCTCGGCGGCCAGCCGGGCGGCGGCGCGGGGATTGTCGCCGGTCAGCAGCATCGGGGTGCAGCCGGTCAGAACGGCCAGCGAGGCAACGGTCGCCGCCGCGTCGCACCGGATGCGGTCGGCGATGCCCAGGACACCGACCGGCAGGCCGTCACGCAGGACGAGCACCGCGGTGCACCCGGTCTCCTCCATCGCGGCGGCCGAGGCGGCGGCCCGGCACGCCGCGGGTGAGCCGGTGTCACGAAGGAGCCGGGCGGGGGAGCCGACGGCGACGCGGCGGCCGCCGACGGTGGCGGTGACACCCGTACCCGGGGCCGAGGTGAACTCCGAGGCGGGGAGCAGGGGGAGCTTTCGCTCCCGGGCGGCACTCACGACGGCGCGGGCCAGCGGATGCTCGCTGGGGTCCTCCGCGGCGGCGGCCAGTGCCAGCAGCCTGTCGCCGGTCAGCCCCGCTCCAGGCAGGGGACGGATGTCGGTGACGCGCGGGGTGCCCTTCGTGAGGGTGCCGGTCTTGTCCAGCGCGACCGCGTCGGCCTGTCCGAGGCGTTCCATGACGACGGCGGACTTGACGAGGACGCCGTGCCGTCCCGCATTGGCCATGGCGGAGAGCAGGGGTGGCATGGTCGCCAGGACCACGGCGCAGGGGGAGGCCACGATCATGAACGTCATGGCGCGCAGCAGGCTGCCGGTCAGGTCGTCGCCGAAGGCGAGGGGTACCAGGAAGACGGCCAGGGTCGCGGCCACCATGCCGAGCGAATAGCGCTGCTCGATCTTCTCGATGAACAGTTGGGTGGGGGCCTTGGTCCGGGAGGCCTCCTCGGTCATGGCGACGATGCGGGCGATCACCGATTCGGAGGTGTCCCGCTCGACGGCGACCTTCAGTGTGCCCGTACCGTTCAGCGTCCCGGCGAACACCTCGTCCCCCGGCTCCTTGGGCGCGGGCAGCGGCTCGCCGGTGATGGTGGCCTGATCGACCTCGCTCGCACCGTCGAGGACCCGGCCGTCGGCGCCGACGCGCTCACCGGGCCGGATGCGGATGACGTCGCCGACCACGAGGTCCCCGGTGGCGACGCTCTCCTCGCCACCGCCCGCCGTGACGCGGGAGGCGGTGGCCGGAGCGAGGCCGAGGAGTCCGCGGACCGCGTCCTGGGTGCGCGCCGTGGCCAGCGCCTCCAGTGCGCCGGAGGTCGCGAAGATGACGATCAGCAGCGCCCCGTCCATCACCTGCCCGATCGATGCGGCGCCGAGCGCCGCCACGATCATCAGCAGGTCCACGTCCAGCACCTTCTCCCGGAGCTCCCGCAGGCCCGACAGGGCCGGCTCCCAGCCCCCGGCGGCGTAGGCGAGCGCGTACAGCGGGCCCCACGCCCAGACGGGGGCACCGGCCAGCTCCAGCGGGAGCGCGAGCAGGAACAGCGCCAGAGCCGCGCCCGCCCAGCGGGCCTCGGCCAGCGCGAGGACGCGCGTCCGGCGCCGGGGGACACCGCCCGGCTCGGCTGACACGCTGCGCGAGGGGCGCGGAAGGACATCGGCGGGCATGACGGAACGACCCCTCAAGGGTGGTGGGAACGACGACGCCCTCACCGTACAGGAATACCTGAACAGGTCTTCATGTGTCATCCGTAGAATGGGCGCCATGGGTCACGGACGCGACGAGCAGAGCACCGCCACCACCCGGGAGCGCCTGGATGCCGTGGGGGCAGCAGGTGTCGCCTCGACCCTCCAGGCGCTGGCCACGCCCTCCCGGCTGCGGATTCTGGCGCGCCTCCAGGAGGGGCCCTGCGCGGTCGGTGACCTTGCCGAGGCGGTGGAGATGGAGCCCTCGGCCTGCTCCCACCAACTGCGCCTCCTGCGGAACCTGGGGCTGGTCGCGGGCGAGCGTCAAGGGCGTTCCATCGTGTATTCGCTGTACGACCACCACGTCGCCGAACTCCTCGACCAGGCCCTCTATCACGTCGAGCACCTGCGTCTCGGACTTCGTGACATGCCCGCCGAGACGGCAGCGGCGGCGCCGGGGCGCTGAGTGCCCGGCGGCGCGGGAATCTCGTCGCGCCCGCAGTGTTGAACCCTGTGTGAGCTCCTCCCTTGCATCGACCCGCTTCTCCTTCCTGGACCGTTCCCGCACCCGCGAGGGACACGACGCCCCGCAGGCGCTGCGCGACACCGTCACGCTGGCGGGCACGGCCGAGGCCCTCGGCTACCACCGCTTCTGGGTGTCCGAGCACCACAGCGTTCCCGGCGTGGCCGGTTCGGCGCCGACGGTGCTGGCCGCGGCCGTCGCGGCCGCGACCTCCACCATCAGGGTCGGGACCGGCGGGGTGATGCTCCCGAACCATCAGCCCCTCGTCGTGGCCGAGCAGTTCGGAGTGCTCGCCTCTCTCTTCCCGGGCCGGATCGACATGGGGCTGGGGCGGTCGGTCGGCTTCACCGACGGGATCCGCAGGGCTCTCGGCCGGGACAAGGAGGACGCCGACGCCTTCGCCGGGCAGCTCGCCGAGGTCCTCGGATGGCTGGACGGCACTCAGCAGACCCACCCCCAGGTCCATGCCCTTCCGGCCGAGGGGCTGCGCATCCCCCCGTACGTCCTGGCGACCGGCCGGGGCGCCACCATCGCCGCCGGGGCCGGTCTGCCGCTCGTCGTGGGTGATCTCCGGGGCCGCGACAAGCTGATCCGGGCCGTCGAGGCCTATCGCAGTGGCTTCCGGCCCTCGGTGTGGGGCCGTGAGCCCTACGTGATCGTGGCCGGGACCGTGGCGCTCGCCGCCACCGAGGAGGAGGCGCGGCGACTGCTGGTTCCCGAAGCCTGGTCCATGGCGTACGCGCGCACCCATGGCACGTTTCCGCCGCTGGCGCCGGCCGAGCGGATCGAAGCGCTGGCCATGACGGAGAAGGAGCGCGCGCTGTTCGAGGACGGACTGCGCGGACATCTCGCGGGGACCGAGGACGCCGTGGCCGCCGGAGTCGAGGCGGTGGTCAGGGAGACCGGCGCGGACGAAGTGCTGGTCACCACGAGCACCTACGATCGTGAGGCGCTGGTGGACTCGATGCGGCGGCTCGCGGGTATCGCGGGTATCAGCTGAGTGGCCGGTCGCTTCCGGGGTGACCGAACAACAGGTCGTACCCCGGGGGCAGCTGCAGTAGGAGGCGCTGGAGCAGTTCCTCGCCCGAGGCGTCGGCCACCACACTGAGCACCGCGCTGGTGTCCCAGGCCGCCGTCCGCTCGCTCGCGCCCTCGATCCAGGCGGACACTGCGCGTACGAACCGCTCGGAGCTGAGTGGTTCGGCGGCCTGCAGGGGGTTCAGGAGAATGAGCGCGAACGTCTCGGGAAGCCGGGCGGCCAGTTCGTTGCGCTCCTCGCCCACCAGGTGCGCTCCGAGCAGTGCCAGCACCACGCGCGACGCGCGCTCCGCCTCCAGGGCCGATGGGTAGGCGCCGCGTTCCTGCACGGCCTCCAGGAACGCCTGCCATCTCATGTACGTCACCGGGCCCCCTTCGCGGAGCGCGAGCGGAGAGCGGGGCGGGGGAGGGGAAGCCCGTGCCCCGCCCTCCGCGTATCCACCGTATGTCGCCTCATTTCCGGTATTAACACCGGTCGGCGGGGAGGGCAAGCGGGGCGCGGTCCCGCAGCCTCCCGAGTGTTCGGCTCCGGAAGTCCTTCGGGGGCGATCACGGTGTCGGCGCAACCCAGCGTTACTGCGGACGATCGGCCGTGTACCGGTCGGGTCCGGCCCGCGCGCGACAACGAGCGGGCGGATCAACAGAGTTCGTGCCGAGTGCCGGCGGTGACGGATCGGAGCTTGTCCGGGTTTGCCACGTTGTGGATGGTCGAGATGCGGCCCTCCGGGTCGAAATCGAGGGTGATCGTGGCGATCACGCGGTCCGGGCCGCGGAAGACCACCCCCGGGCCGCCGTTGATCCAGGTGATCTCCGCCCGCATCTGCCCGGGCTCGATGCCCCGGTAGGTCACGGTGCCGAGCGCGGCGAACCAACCGGCCACGGTCCCCAGGCCGACGACCGGCTTGAGGGCCTGGCGGACCTTGCCGCCGCCGTCCGTCCACAGCGTCACGTCCGGGGAGAGCACCTCCCTGAGGGTGTTGATGTCGTCGCCCGTCGCCGCCGCGAAGAAACGCTCGGACTGAACGGCACCACGGCAGGCCGGCGCAACGGCTCGGCGCGGCTACGCAGCCCGCGCGCACCCACGCCCCCGGCGAGCAGAGCCAGGCCCTGGCCGCTCGGTCACGGGGCCTCACCGGAAGCGGACCCCGCCCGGTCACCGCTCGACATCTGAGCGGTGACCCACACGACCGGCTCGGAAGCCGGCTGCCGAAGGGGTTCAGGGACCGACCGCCAAGCCGCGCCCCTGGTCATTCCATGGGGTAGATGTCCCCGCTCGCCATGCCACTGACCTGCACGCTCTGCGATTCGAGTCGGAGCGCCTCGTCCTTGAGGCGCCGCCGTTCCGCAGGGTCGGCGGCCTGCTCGGCGGCCTTCTCGAGGTCCTTGGCCCGGCCGCGCATCTGCTGGAGACGGCCCCGGACATCTTCTGACTCGCTCATGATCACTCCCTGGCGCTGGGCGGAGCGGACTCCTCCACCGAACCAGGCACCCGGGGGTGCGCGCATCTCAGCGAGAGCGCCGTGAGCGCGGAGTGACCGTGAGGAGTGAGGTCCTACTCGAACCGCGTCAGGTCTCCGGCCCCCCGGCGTACGACCTCCAGCTCGCCGCCGGAGAAGTCGATGACGGTGGTCGGCTCGGTCCCGCAGTCACCGGAGTCGAGCACGACGTCCACCACGTGGTCGAGACGCTCCTTGATCTCCCAGCCCTGCGTCAGCGGCTCCTCCTCGTCCGGCAGGAGCAGCGTGCTGGACAGCAACGGCTCACCGAGCTCGGACAGGAGTGCCTGCGTGACGGTGTGATCGGGGATCCGGACGCCGACGGTCTTCTTCTTCGGGTGGAGCAGCTGGCGCGGCACCTCTTTGGTGGCGGGGAGGATGAAGGTGTAACTCCCGGGCGTCGCCGCCTTGATGGCGCGGAACACGTCGTTGTCGACCTGGACGAACTGGCCGAGCTGCGAGAAGTTCTGGCACACCAGGGTGAAGTGGTGACGGTCGTCGAGGTTACGGATCGACCGGATGCGGTCGATCCCGTCACGGCTGCCCAGCTGACATCCCAGGGCGTAGCAGGAATCGGTCGGATACGCGACGAGGGCGCCGGACCGGATGCTCTCGGCCACGTTGGTGATGGTGCGGCGCTGGGGGTTCTCGGGGTGCACGTCGAAGTACTTGGCCATTGGGCGAGTCTACGGCCTCGGGGCCTTTGCCTTCCGCTCACCGCTAGCCGGCACGGGGAGGCACGGCGCGCAGTGCGGTCAGGGTCTGCGGCCGACCTCGCCGCTTCCGGGAACGCTGCTCTTCTTCCGGACAGCACCGCGCCTCCGGGGCCCGTCTCGACGAGGGGTCCGGGGGCGCGGTGCCTGCGGCGGGCGGTCAGGCTCCAGAGGCGTCCAGCATCGCCGTGCGCTCGACGACCTTGACGCGCTCACGGCCCTGCTCGGCGCCCAGAGCCTGCTCGTGGGCGTCCAGCCGGTGCCAGCCCTCCTTGGTGGTGTACCGGATCCCGCGCTGCTCCAGGAAGTCCACGACCGCGTCGGGCCCGGGCTGCGCGGGGGCCGGCAGCCGTCCTGCGGCGTGGTCCTCCAGCAGGCAGGCCACGGTTTCGTTCGCGTCGCCCTTGGTGTGCCCGATCAGGCCGATCGGACCGCGCTTGATCCATCCGGTGACGTACACCGAGGGCATCGGCTGGTCACCGGCCAGAACACGTCCGGCCGCGTGCGGGACGGTGCCGGAGACCACGTCGAAGGGCAGCTTCGGGAGCTCCTCCGAGTAGTAGCCGACCGCGCGGTAGACGCTCTGCACGTCCCAGTCCGTGTGGCGGCCCGTGCCCTTGACGTTGCCGGTGCCGTCCAGCTCCGTGCGCTCGGTACGCAGGGCGACGACGCGGCCGTCCTCGCCGACGACCTCCACCGGGGACTCGAAGAAGTGCAGGAACAGCTTGTGCGGGCGGTCGCCCACGTCCCGGATCGCCCAGTTCTCGAGCGTGGACGCGACCATGTTGGCCTGCTTGTTCTCCCGCCGGGTGGCGATCGACCCCTCGTCGTAGTCGATGTCCTCGGGGTTGACGATGACCTCGATGTTCGGCGAGTGGTCCAGCTCGCGCAGCTCCATCGGGCTGAACTTCGCCTGGGCGGGCCCGCGCCGCCCGAAGACGTGCACCTCCAGAGCCTTGTTCGCCTTGAGCCCGTCGTAGACGTTCGCGGGGATCTCGGTCGGGAGCAGCTCGTCCGCCGTCTTGGCGAGGATGCGTGCCACGTCCAGGGCCACGTTGCCGACGCCGAGCACGGCGACCTTCTCGGCCTCCAGCGGCCAGGTGCGGGGAACCTCGGGGTGCCCGTCGTACCAGGCCACGAAGTCCGCCGCGCCGTAGGAACCCTCCAGCTCGATCCCGGGTATGTCGAGGGCGCGGTCGGCTTCGGCGCCGGTGGAGAAGATCACGGCGTCGTAGAAGGACCGCAGGTCGTCCAGGCAGATGTCGTCCGGGTAGGCGACGTTGCCGAAGAGCCGCAGCTGCGGCTTGTCCAGTACCTGGTGGAGCGCCTTGACGATGCCCTTGATCCTCGGGTGGTCCGGAGCCACTCCGTACCGGATCAGGCCGAAGGGAGCGGGCATGCGCTCGAACAGGTCGATCGATACGCCCGGCTCCTGGGCGGCCTCGGACTTGAGAAGCGCGTCCGCTGCGTAGATTCCGGCGGGACCGGCTCCGACGATGGCGACGCGGACGGGGCGTGTCATGGAGTGTTGTTCCTTAGGGCGGACGAGCAAGGGCAGAGTGCAGCGGGGTAAGGCTTGGCTTACTCCGCTGCCCCTACGGTACGGCCTGTGCGCGCGAGTCTCTGGGGCGGGGCGGGTGGATTTTACGAAAATAACTGGACGTATCGGCTGGTAATGGTCGGGATTCCGTGAGTGGATGCCGCCCCTGCCGTCTCACGCGGGTCCAGGGAATGAGACGGCGGGTGGTGGGCAGACTGTACGCCGGTGTCTCTGCAGGCTCCCGGTCCACGACGGAGCCATGATGGGCACACGACCGCAGCACTCCGACGAGAGGACAGGTGTCATGCCGATCGATGGCGAGTACGAGCCGAGCCCGACGACGTGGGTCCGTGAGCAGGTCGAGCTCATCGAGAGCTCCGGCGGTACGCAGGGGACCACCCTGCGCGGCATGCCCGTCATCCTTCTCACGACGCGCGGTGCCAAGAGCGGCAAGCTCCGCAAGACCCCGCTCATGCGGGTCGAGCACGACGGTGAGTACGCCGTGGTCGCCTCGCTCGGCGGGGCCCCCAAGCACCCCGTCTGGTACCACAACGTGCGCGCCGACCCGCAGGTGGAGCTGCGGGACGGGACGGCGCTGCGCGACATGGTCGCCCGCGAGGTCACAGGCGAGGAGAAGGCCCTCTGGTGGGGCCGCGCCGTCGAGGCATTCCCCGACTACGCCGACTACCAGGACAAGACCGACCGGGAGATCCCCGTCTTCGTGCTTTCCGCGGCTGCGAAGGGCTGAGGCCGGGAGCGGACCGGCCGGAGCCGGGGCATGCGGGGGAACCTGCTGCCCGGGGCCGGTCCGCTACCAGGACAGGCCTTCGACCGCGGAGGCGATCCGGTCGCGCTCCCAGGCCCCGTCCGCGACCAGCACCCGGTACCGGCGGGTCAGGGTCGCCCCCGGTTCCAGCACCAGCTCCTCGTGGAAGGCGAACGAGGGGGCGACCGCCGCGAAGGTGGAGTTGCGCACGAACCAGTGGGCCGGATGCGTGCCGTGTTCGCCGCTGTGGTCGTTCTCGGGGGAGTGGACGAAGACGAGCGTCGCGTGCCCGTCCGCCTCGTCGTGCTCACCGCTGTACGCGAGCCAGGGGGCCTGCTGCCCCATCATCTCCGGCCCCTCGGCGTCCGGGGCGATGATCCGCCCGTCCCGGAAGGCGCGCGGCCCCCGCCAGAAGAGGCCGGTGTACCCCGCGGCCGGCCGTCCGTGCGTCGTCGGACTGCCGAACCGCAGCGGTTCCCCGCGCCGGTTGGTGACCGAGGACGACCACGTCAGCGCCCAGCTGCCGGTCAGGGCGTCGACGTCGTGCACCTCGATGCGGCGCGTCTCCTCGGCCCAGAGCTCCCCGCCGTGCGGGTGCCACGTCAGCCGTTCCGAGAACCTGACCCCGTCCTCGCGCACCGACACGTCGTCGAAACCGGCGTGCGCCATGGACCCGACGCGCTCCGGGAGGGCCAAGTACCCCTCGCCGTGCACATAGCTGTTGCCGCCCCACAGGTTCGCGCCCGAAAGGTGCGAGGCGGTCAACTGTAGGCCCTTGTGCCAGCGGTGGTCGTTGGGCCGGTACCCGGTCACCACCCGCCCGGACAGCGTGCGCAGAGGATGGATGTAGGGCTTGGGGGCCTCCCACGCGTCCTCGGCCCGGTAGACGTAGCGCAGCAGTTCCACCCCGCTTCCCGTCGCCGTGACGGAGAGGTGGTCACCGTGCCGGTGCACGAGCTCCATGGTCCGTCTCATGCCGGGACCTCCGCAGACCGCTCCCGATGCTCCGGGGCCCAGCCGGGAGCGTTGCCGTGCAGCGCGCCGTAGAAGGGGTCGCCGGGACCGATCTCCCCGGCCCGCACGGTCGACCCGGTGAAAGCCGCCTTGTACAGAGCGGCGACCAGTTCGAGGCTCTTGCGGCCGTCCGCGCCGCTGCTCCGCGGCCTGCGTCCGGCCCGCAGGTCCGCCAGCAGGCCCTTGAGCTGCGCCTCGTGCGAGCTGGGCACATCGGGCCCGAAGTCCCGCCAGGCGTCCGCCTCTTCGGACGTGACCCCGGGCGCCGGTGTGATCCGCCAGTCCGCGTTGCGATGCCCGTACAGATGAACCAGTTCGACCGTCGCCCGTTCGCAGTCGATCCGGATCCGGCTGACCTCGTCCGGGCTGAGCACGCTGTTGACCACCGTGGCCATCGCTCCGCCCTCGAAACGGATCAGCGCGGTGGAGACGTCCTCCGTCTCGACGTCGTGGACCAGCCGCCCCGCCATCGCGCGGATCTCGGCCCACGGGCCCAGCAGATCCAGCATCAGGTCCATCTGGTGGATGCCGTGCCCCATCGACGGGCCGCCGCCCTCGCTGCTCCATGTGCCGCGCCAGGGCACGGAGTAGTACGCCTCGTCCCTGAACCAGGTCGTCTGGCAGTGGGCCACCAGCGGCCGGCCCATGGCTTGTTTGCCGAGCAGGTCCTTCACGTGGCGGGATCCCGAGCCGAAGCGGTGCTGGAACACGATCGCCGCGTACGGGCCTGCGCCGTCGGGGCCCTCGGCCGCCTCGATCGCGTCGAAGTCCTCCAGCGACGGGCAGGGCGGCTTCTCGCACCACACCCAGGCCCCGGCACGCAGAGCGGCCACGGTCTGGTCGCGGTGGAAGCGGGGCGGGGTGGCGAGAGTGACCAGGTCCGGGCGCTGCTCGGTGAGCATCAGGCCGAGGTCGGTGTACGGGTGCGCGATCCCCGCGTCGGTGCAGAACGCCGCCACCGCCGCCGCGTCGATGTCGACCGCGGCGACGATCTCCAACGGCTGCCCGGCGCCGAGGGCGGTCAACGCCGGCAGATGACTGCCGCGCGCGATCGCACCCGTGCCGACGATCGCGACCCGCACCGGCTCCCGGCGCGAAGTATTGCTGGCCGTGACAAACACCCCTTCGGCTGAGGAAAGAGGCGCCCGCCGGACAGCAAGCGCTTTCTCCCGGGAAACCTAGGCTCCGCGCGTGAGGCGGGTCAAGGGGTGCGGGCGGCGCGCTCGCGTCAGGCCTTCAGCAGTCCCGGAAGTCGCCTGAGCTGCACGGCATGCTGGAACGGGCCGCCGCCCTCATGGTCGTTGAAGTCGTACACCTCGATCTCCTTGTCCGCGTGTGCGTACGCGTTGTACGCGGCGAACACGGTGGACGGCGGGCAGGTCAGGTCCTCCATGGCCACGGAGAACAGCGCGGGTGCCCGCCCCCGTGCGGCGAAGTGCACCCCGTCGAAGTAGGCGAGTGTCCTCTCCGTCCGCTCGGCCCGGCCCCGGTGCGTCTTGAGGTAGTCGCCGATCTCGCGGTACGGCTTGCGGTCGGTCATCCGGGTCGCCCGGGGGAAGTCGCAGAGGAACGGTACGTCCGGCGCGACGGCCGCCAGGTCGGGCACCAGCCCTCCGACTGCGAGGGCGAGGCCGCCGCCCTGGCTCGCGCCGATCGCAGCGGTCCGCGAGGCGTCGGCCAGGTGGTGCGAGCGTGCCGCCTCCACCGCGCGCACGGCATCCGTGATCACCCTGCGGTAGTAGTACGTAGCCGGGTCCTCGATGCCCCGGGTCATGAATCCCGGCAGGGAGGGGCCCGAGCCGACGGGGTCGGCGGTGTCGCCCGGGGCCCAGCCGCTGCCCTGGCCGCGGGTGTCCATCACGAAGTGGGCCATTCCGGCAGAGGCCCAGAGCAGGTGCGCGTGGGGCAGGCTCCGTCCCCCGCCGTAGCCGATGAACTCCACGACCACCGGCAGGGGTTCGGTGGTTCCCGCGGGAAGTACGAACCAGCCCTTGACGGGGTGGCCGCCGAAGCCGGCGAACGTCACGTCGTACACGTCGACCGTGACGAGGCCCGTGCCGGCGCGCAGCTCGAAGCGGGCGTCCAGATCGTGGGTTCTCGCCTCGTCGAGCGTGTCCGACCAGAACGTGTCGAAGTCCTCGGGCTCCACCGACCGGCTGCGGTAGGTGTGCAGTTCGTCGAGAGGCAGGTCGAAGAGGGCCATGCGGAACCGCCTTGGGTGTCAGGTGAATGAATGGTCACACCGTACGGCGGTCTGCCCGAACGTCAACCGGCTCTCGCATCGCGGGAAAACGCCTTGCCGGTCCGACCGGCTGCTGCGATTCTTCCGGCATGTCCGAGACTCCGGCCCACAGTTCACGTCAGGTAGCGGCACTCTTCTCGGGTGGGCGCCTGACGGCGATCCCCCGCAAGCCGGCCCGCCGCGAGCAGCTGCTGGAGCACCTCGCGCGCACGCTCTTCGAACGGGACCGCGTCTACACGGAGCGCGAGGTCAACGACGCTCTGCTCGCGGTGCACGAGGACTGCTCCGCCCTGCGCAGGTACCTCGTGGTCGCCGGGCTGCTGGAGCGGCCCAGGGACGGCAGCAGCTACCGGCGCGGCCGGTGACCTGCTGGTCGTCCCGGCCGCGTTCATGGGGTGCGTCCGGGCGGGTGTGACGCGCCTGTCCGGCAGCGGTGCGCGACCGGGGCTTCGCCGCCTGTCAGTTGAGGGTGTCGGGGTCGGGGCCGGTACGCATGCCGCGGTCCAGGCCCGCGATCGCGTCCATGTCGGCGGCCGAGAGCTCGAAGTCGAAGACGTCGATGTTCTGCCGGATCCGTGCTGGGGTGACCGACTTCGGGATCACGACGTTGCCGAGCTGGAGGTGCCAGCGCAGAACCACCTGTGCCGGAGTCCTTCCGTGGCGCGCGGCGACGGAGAGGATCGTCCCGTCGTCCAGGAGGGCGCCCTGGGCCAGCGGGCTCCACGCCTCGGTGGCGATGCCGTGCTCGGCGTGCACCGCGCGCAGCTCGCTCTGCTGGAGCCCGGGGTGCAGTTCGATCTGGTTGACGGCGGGGACGAGGGGGCTCTCCTCCCGCAGTCGGCGCAGGTGCGCGGGCTGGAAGTTCGAAACGCCGGCGGCGCGGATCCGGCCGTCGGCCAGCAGCTTCTCCAGGGCTTGCCAGGTGTCGGCGTACAGGTCACGGGCCGGAGTGGGCCAGTGGATGAGGTAGAGGTCCACATGGTCGAGGCCGAGCAGGTCCAGGCTCGCGTCGAAAGCGGCGAGTGCGGCGTCATGTCCCTGGTCCGCGTTCCAGAGCTTCGTCGTGACGAACAGCTCCTCGCGGGGAATCCCCGACTCGGCCAGCGCGCGGCCCACGCCCGCCTCGTTGCCGTAGACGGCCGCGGTGTCGATGGAGCGGTAGCCCGCCTCCAGGGCGCCGGTGACCGCGGCGGTGGTTTCGTCGTCGGGGACCTGGAAGACACCGAAGCCGAGCTGCGGAATCGTGACGCCGTTGTTGAGCGTGACGGTGGGGACCGTGGACATGGCTGTGCCTCTCACTGGTGTCGGACCACGTAGATCCGCACACGATGGTTACTGGCGTCAACAATAATTGCGCACGCGGGTTAAGCGCAAACGCCGGGTTAAGTGCAAACGCCGGACAGTCCTCTGTGGTGCTTCGTCACTCACTGCGTGCCGTATGTGTGATGGCGCCGGGTGCCCGGCCGTCAGCGGTCCCTCGCGGACGCCCGGGGCGGTATGCGCGAGGGCCGCGGACGGCCGCAATTCGATGATGTGCTGAACTGTCCGGGAAACAGCGGACACAGGAGAGTTTCTTTGAGCAGCTATCGCCAGCCCGGCGTCGTCTTCACCGACCGATGGTTCACGGTCCCGCTCGACCATGACGATCCGGACGGCGAGACCATCGAGATCTTCGGCCGCGAAGCCGTGGCCGGCGACAGGGGTGCGGAACACCTGCCCTGGTTGGTCTATCTGGAAGGCGGCCCCGGATTCGGCGCGCGCCGCTTCGTCGGGGCGGAGGCCTGGCTGGGCCGGGCCGTGCGTGAGTTCCGTGTGCTGCTCCTGGACCAGCGCGGCACCGGCCTGTCCACCCCCGCCAACCGGCAGACCCTGCCGATGCGCGGTGGCCCGAGCGCACAGGCCGACTACCTCGCCCACTTCCGTTCCGACAGCATCGTCCGTGACTGCGAACTGATCCGCCCCCGGCTCGCCGGCGGCGCGCCCTGGACCGTCCTGGGGCAGTCCTTCGGTGGCTTCTGTGCCGTCCGCTATCTGTCGGCCGCCCCGGAGGGGCTGTCCGCCGTCCTGATCACCGGCGGTCTGCCCTCCCTGGACGCGCATGCCGACGACGTATACCGGGCCGGATACCCGCGCATCGAGCGGAAGGTCGCCGCGCACTACACGCGTTACCCGCAGGACGTCGGGCGTGCCCGCGCGATCGCCGCGTACCTCGCCGAGCACCGCCCGGACAGCGCCGGGCACACACTGACGCCCGAGGCGTTCCAGTCCCTCGGCATCATGCTGGGTTCCGGCGGCGGCAGTCACCAGCTGCACTACATGCTGGAGAACGCCTTCGTCGAGGGCCCGCACGGGGCCGAGTTGTCCGACGCCTTCCAGGAGGCCATGCGGACGGCCGCCTCGTTCGCGGGCCACCCGCTGTACGCCCTCATGCACGAGGCCATCTACGGCCAGGGCGCGCGGCCCACCGACTGGGCGGCAGAACGCGTCCGCGCCGAGTTCCCGCAGTTCGACGCCGCCGCCGCACTGGCGGGCGACGGCCCCGTGCTCTTCACCGGAGAGAGCATCCACCCCTGGCACTTCGACGTCGATCCCGCGCTGCGCCCCCTGCGCGAGACGGCGGAGCTGCTCGCCGCCCGGACGGACTGGCCGGCCCTGTACGACGTCGAGCGGCTGGCGGCCAACGAGGTTCCGGTAGCCGCCGCCGTCTACCACGACGACATGTACGTGGACACCGGCCACGCACTGCGCACCGCATCCTCGATCCGAGGCCTGCGTACGTGGGTCACCAGCGAGTACGAGCACGACGGCCTGCGTGCGGGCGGCACCCACGTCCTGGACCGGCTGCTCGCCCTCGTGCGGGGCGAGAGCGACCGCTAGCCTCTGCCGGATCCGTCAGCCCTGGAGAGCGTCCAGTGTGGCGTCGAGGTCGGCCGCCGACTGCGGCGCGCGGTTGTACGGCAGCTTCGCGAGGGCGGCGGCCATGCCGCACGAGTTGCTCACCGCGGAGTAGACGAGACCGGCGCCGATGCCGGCCGACAGCCACCGCGCCGCCGGGAGGCGTCGGCCGGCGACCAGGCCGGCCACCACGAGGGAACCGGCGGCGAGGCGCACCTGGCGTTCCATCGGCCAGGTCGCCCGGGCGCCCACCGGGCGGTCCAGTCCATGGCCGTCGCCCTCCCAGGCGGAGGTCCCGCCGGACAGGGTCGCGGCCTGGATGTCGGCGTCGGCGAGGATCTCGCACGCCCTGGTGGACCGCACGCCGGATGCGCACACCACCAGCAGGGAACCGCGCGCGGAGGCCGACTTCAGGGCGGGCACCGCCTCGGGGAGCCGGTCGAGCGGAATGTTCAGGGCGCCGGGCACGTGCCCGGATGCGTACTCGCCGGGAGCCCGGACGTCGATGACGGTGAAGTCCTCCAGCCTGGCTGCGGCCTCGGAGGGGGAGAGGGATGCGGGGCTGATCACGGGCGGGAATCCTTTCGGTCGCCGGAGTGGGGTCGGTCCGCGGTGGTACTCACCGCGATAACCCCAATAATACCCGTAGGGGTATATCTGTGTGGCGCGGCCGGTCGTACTGCACGTCCGACCGGAGCAACTCCCTGCCCCTGCCCCGAGCCGCTTCCGGAATGCACGCATCCGCCTGCGTTCGCCGAATAGCCTGCCCGGCATGACACAGCAGCTGGAACCCATGCCCGCGGACTGGCGCCGTGCACTGGCGGTGGTCGCCCACCCCGACGACCTGGAATACGGCTGCGCCGCCGCCGTGGCCGGATGGACCGACGAGGGGCGCGAGGTCACCTATCTCCTCGCGACCCGCGGTGAGGCGGGGATCGACACGATCGCCCCCGATGTCTGCGCTCCGCTGCGGGAGCGCGAGCAGCGGGCCGGCGCCGCGGCCGTGGGCGTCGCCTCCGTGGAGTTCCTCGACCACCGTGACGGCGTCATCGAGTACGGCACCGCGTTGCGCCGCGACATCGCCGCCGCGGTCCGCCGCCACCGGCCCGAACTGCTCATCACCCTCAACCACCGCGACACCTGGGGCGGCGTCGCCTGGAACACCCCGGACCACCGAGCGGTCGGCCGCGCCACCCTGGACGCCGCGGGTGACGCGGGAAACCGCTGGATCTTCCCCGAGCTGCGCGAGCAGGGCCTGGAGCCGTGGGACGGGGTGCGCTGGATCGCCGTGGCGGGTACCGACCGGCCCACCCATGCGGTCGACGCGACTTCGGGTTTCGAGCGTTCCGTCCAGTCGCTGCTGGCGCATCGCACCTACATCGAGGTGCTGACGGAGGAAGACCCGGAGGCGTACTGCCGTGCGTTCCTGACCGGCGCCACCGCGGCGGCCGCCGAACGCTTCGGCGGCCGCCCGGCCGTCACCTTCGAGGTCTTCGCCCGCTGAACCGCCCGGCCGGCTCGGGCCTGCTCCCCGCCCGGGCCGGCCCCGTCGCCGAGGTCGCCGCTCGACCCGCCGCCTCGGAGTGCGGGGCACCTGATTGACAAACGGGATTGCTGATTCTGCAATGGAGGTCATGAAGGAACAGAATCAGGACGATCCCGAACTCGACGCCGTGCTCACCGGGGTCGGTCCGCGGCTCCGGCGGCTGCGCAAGGACCGGGGTGTGACGCTCGCGGGGCTTTCAGAGGCCACCGGCATCTCCGTCTCCACCCTGTCGCGCCTGGAGTCCGGTGGGCGGCGCCCCAGCCTGGAGCTGCTGCTTCCCATCGCCCGGGCCCATGAGGTGCCGCTCGACGATCTCGTCGGGGCCCCTCCGGTCGGCGATCCGAGGGTCAAGGCCAAGCCGATCGTGCACGGTGCGAAGACCTCGCTGCCGCTCACCGCCCGGCCGGGGGGTCTGCAGGCTTACAAGGTGGTGCAGGAGGCGGCCTGCACCGAGGTGCCCGAGCAGCGCACGCACGAGGGCTACGAGTGGCTGTACGTGCTCAACGGCCGGCTGCGGCTCAAGCTCGCCGATCACGACCTCGTCCTGGCCCCCGGGGAGGCCGCCGAATTCGACACCAGGCTGCCGCACTGGTTCGGGCCCGCCGGCGACGAGCCGGTCGAGTTCCTCAGCCTGTTCGGACCGCAGGGGGAGCGGATGCACGTGAGGGCCAAGCCGAAGCGGTCGTGAACGGGCCCCGGGCCGACGTGCGCCAGGTGTTCCCAGAGGGGCAAGCGACCGCTTAGTATGCGCCGGAGCAGTGGTAATGCCGACAGTGTTGTGGAGGCCCCTCATGCAGGCATGGCGAGTGCACCGGAACGGCGAGCCGAGCGAGGTGATGGAGCTCGAGGAGACGGACCGCCCGACCCCCGGGGACGGACAGGTGCTGCTCAAGGTGCGCGCGGCGAACATCAACTTCCCCGATGCGCTGCTCTGCCGCGGCCAGTACCAGGTGAGGCCCCCGCTGCCTTTCACCCCCGGAGTGGAGATCTGCGGCGAGACGCAGGACGGGCGCCGGGTGCTTGCCACCCCCAACCTCCCGGAGGGCGGCGTCGCCGAGTACGTCGTCGCGGACGAGGCGGCCCTGCTGCCGGCCCCCGAAGCCCTCGACGACGCCGAGGCGGCCGCACTGCACATCGGCTACCAGACCGGCTGGTTCGGTCTGCACCGGCGGGCACAGCTGCAGGCGGGTGAGACGCTGCTGGTGCACGCGGCGGCGGGCGGCGTCGGCAGTGCCGCCGTGCAGCTGGGCAAAGCCGCCGGCGCCACCGTGATCGGAGTCGTCGGCGGACCCGAGAAGGCCGCCGCCGCCCGCGAACTGGGCTGCGACCTGGTCATCGACCGCCGGAGCGAGGACATCGTCGCGGCGGTCAAGGAGGCCACGGCCGGACGAGGCGCGGACGTCGTCTACGACCCGGTCGGCGGGGACGCCTACGCCAAGTCCGTCAAGTGCATCGCCTTCGAGGGACGCGTCGTCGTCGTCGGCTTCGCGAGCGGCGCCATCCCCACGCCCGGCCTGAACCACGCCCTGGTGAAGAACTACTCGATCGTCGGACTCCACTGGGGCCTGTACAACTCAAAGGATCCAGCGGCCGTCCGCGCCTGTCACGACGAGCTCACCGAACTCGCGGCGCGGGGCGTCGTCAAGCCGCTGATCAGCGAACGTGTCCCCATGGCGGACGCCGCGCGAGCCGTGCAGCGGGTCGCCGACGGCACCAGCACGGGACGCATCGTCGTCCTGCCGTCGGGAGGTGCCCGATGAGCGCGGCCCTCGACGCGGCGCAGATCCGCGGTCTCACCCGGGAACTGCTGGCCGCACACCCTCCGTCCACCACCGGCCGCACGGAGTTCCTCGAGGCGCGCTTCGACGCCGGCCTGGCGTGGGTGCACTACCCCGTCGGGCTCGGCGGACTCGACGCCCCTCGCTCGCTCCAGCCCGTCGTCGACGCGGAACTGGCCGCTGCCGGAGCTCCCGACAACGATCCGCGCCGCATCGGCATCGGTCTGGGCATGGCCGCGCCGACCATCCTCGGATTCGGGACCGACGAGCAGAAGCGGCGCTTCCTGCGCCCGCTGTGGGTGGGTGAGGAGGTGTGGTGCCAGCTGTTCAGTGAGCCGGGAGCCGGATCCGACCTCGCCGCGCTCGGTACGCGCGCGGTCAGGGACGACGGGGGTGACTGGGTGGTCGACGGGCAGAAGGTCTGGACGTCCAGCGCCCACGTGGCGCGCTGGGCGATCCTGATCGCCCGCACCGACCCCGACGTCCCCAAGCACCGTGGGATCAGCTACTTCGTCTGCGACATGACCGACCCAGGCGTCGAGGTGCGGCCGCTGCGCCAGATCACCGGCGAGGCCGAGTTCAACGAGGTCTTCCTCACCGGCGTGCGCATCCCGGACAGCAGGCGCCTCGGTCCGGTGGGCGACGGCTGGAAGGTCGCCCAGACCACCTTGATGAACGAGCGCGTCTCCATCGGAGGGGCTCGCATCCCGCGTGAGGGCGGGATGATCGGAACCGTCGCGAAGGCCTGGCGCGAAAGGCCCGGCCTGCGCACCCACGACCTTCACCAGCGGCTCCTCACGCTGTGGGTCGAGGCCGAGGTCGCCCGGCTCACGGGCGAGCGGCTGCGTCAGCAGCTCGTCGCCGGACAACCGGGCCCCGAGGGCTCCGGCATGAAGCTCGCGTTCGCGCGCCTCAACCAGGAGATCAGCGGGCTCGAGGTGGAACTCCTCGGTGACGAGGGCCTGTTGTACGGAGACTGGACCATGTGCCGCCCGGAACTGGTCGACTTCACCGGACGCGACGCCGGCTACCGCTACCTGCGGTCCAAGGGCAATTCCATCGAGGGCGGTACGAGCGAGGTCCTGCTCAACATCGTCGCCGAGCGCGTCCTCGGTCTGCCCGTGGAGCCGCGCAACGACAAGGACGTCGCCTGGAAGGATCTCGCCCGATGACCGCACAGACCGAACCCGCCCAGGCACCCGACCTGCTCTACTCGGAAGCCGAGGAGGACCTGCGGTCCGCCGTGCGCTCCCTGCTCGCCGACCGGGCCGACGCGCCGACGGTGATCGCCGGGATCGAGTCCGACACGCCGTACGACCTGCGGCTTTGGGAATCCCTCGCCGCAGGGATCGGAGCCGCCGGACTGCTGGTCCCCGAGAAGTTCGGCGGCCAGGGTGCCACCCACCGTGAAGCCGCCGTGGTCCTGGAGGAGCTGGGGCGCAGCGTCGCTCCGGCCCCCTACCTGACCAGCGCCGTCGTCGCGACCGAGGTGCTCCTCGCGCTCGGTGCCGACGACGGGCCGACCGTCGAACTCCTCGGCGAACTGGCGGCGGGGCGCAAGGTGGCCGTACTCGTCCTGCCCTTCGCCACGGCCCCCGCCGACGGAGCCTCGGCGATGACCGGGACCCTGGGGCGGACCGTGACCGGCGTCGCGGAGGCGGCGGCGGCCGACGTGCTGCTGGTGCCCACAGCGGAAGGGCTGTACGCGGTGGAGGCCCGCGGGGAGGGTGTCACCGTCCAGCCCCACGTCCCGCTCGATCTGACCCGCCCGCTCGCCGCGGTCACCCTGGACGGGGCCTCCGGCACCCGGCTCGCGGAGGCGGGACCCTCGGCCGCGGCCGTGGGTGCCGGGCTTCTCGCCGGTGCCGGTCTGCTCGCGTCCGAGCAGCTCGGACTGGCCGAGTGGTGCCTGGCCGAGACGGTCCGGCACACCCGCGAACGCCACCAGTTCAACAGGCCCGTCGGCTCGTTCCAGTCGCTCAAGCACCGGATGGCCCAGCTCTGGCTGGAGGTCGTCTCCGCGCGAGCCGCCGCCCGCAACGCCGCGGACGCGCTTGCGGCCGGCAGCCCGGACGCTCCGCTCGCGGTGGCCGTGGCACAGGCCTACTGCTCCGGGGTCGCCGTGCACGCGGCGGAGGAGTGCGTCCAGCTGCACGGCGGAATCGGGATGACCTGGGAACACCCCGCACACCTGTATCTGAAGCGGGCCAAGGCCGACTCGATCGCGTACGGCACCGCGGGACGGCACCGCGAGTCCGTGGCCGGGCTGGTGGAGCTGCCGGCTCCGTGAGCCGGACACCGGGCGGGGACGCGCGCGCTCATACGTGTCCCCGCCCCGCCCTGCGGGGTGCCCGGAGCGCAGCGGAGGGAAACAGCAGGCGCGGTGCGGTCGGCGCCGGGACGACGGCTGTTCCAACTCTTGGCAGGTACCTGACTTTGTGGGGGTCCGTGCCTCCATACTCGTCGCGTCCCCCCGCCCGCTGCACCCCCACGACCGCCTCAGGGAGACCCCATGGCGCACCTGACCCGTCGCAGAGTCTTCACCACCGCCCTCGCCACCGCCGCCGCGGGCGCGCTCATCCCCACACAGGAAGCCGAAGCGGCCGCCGCCCGCCCCCGCGGTCCCCGCCCGCTGGCCAGGGCACACGCGCACAACGACTACCTGCACCCGCGCCCCCTGCGCGACGCGCTCGCGCACGGATTCACCAGCGTCGAGGCGGACGTCTTCCTCGTCGACGGCGAACTGCTCGTCGCCCACGAGCCCGAGAGCCTCGACCCCGCACGCACCCTCGTCTCGCTCTACCTGGACCCCTTGCTCGACCTGGTCCGCTCCCACCACGCCGGACACCGCGGCGCGCTGCAACTGCTGATCGACATCAAGGCGGACGGTGCCGCCGCCTACCTCGCTCTCGACCGGGTGCTCCGTCGATACCGCCCCATGCTCACCCGCTCCGTCCACGGCCGGGTCCGTACCGGCGCGGTCACCCCCGTCATCTCGGGAGACCGTGCCGCCCGCGTCCCGATGGAGGCACAGACCACCCGGTACGCCTTCTACGACGGGCGACCGGACGACCTCGGCACCGCCGCACCGGCCTCCTTCATCCCGCTCATCAGCGGCAACTGGTCCACGAGCTTCAGCTGGCGGGGGGCCGGCTCCTTCCCCGGTGCCGAACGGGACAGGCTGCGCACCCTCGTCTCCGGAGCCCACGCTCGCGGGCAAAGGGTTCGTTTCTGGGGCACCCCCGACACTGCCGGTCCGGAACGCGACGCGTTGTGGACCGAACTCGTCGCCGCTGACGTCGACCACCTCAACACCGACGATCTGGCAGGGCTCGAGACCTTCCTCCGGCGACGCGAGCCCAGCAGCCGCGGAGGCGGCTGACCGGCGTGCCGATCTCTGCTCCCGGTCACCGTCGGTCAACACCCGTTCGGCGGACACGCCAGTGCGCCGAACGGTCCCTCCGCTGCGCCACACTGGCGGCCGAATGCCGCAATTCCGGCGCGGCGGAGGAGGTTGGCCATGGCCATTTCGATCTCAGTGGTGCTGCTTCTGCTGCTCCTCGCAGTGATCTTCCTGCGTAACGGCGGGCTCAAGGTCTCGCACGCGATCGTCTGCGCCCTGCTGGGTTTCCTTCTCGCGGGTACGAGCATGGCTCCCACCATCCACGAGGGGATCACCGCCACGGCGAACGTGGTCAGCGGCCTGAGGCCCTGATTCCGCACGCACCGTCCGGGTGCGGGAGAATGCAGGTCCGATCGTCGCACAGCGCCGCACGGGGCCGACCGGGGCGATACCGTCGTCCGCAGGCCCCTGCGCGTGCCTCGTGACATGGCTCGGGACCCGACAGCCCCTGGCCACGCACCTGGAGAACGCACCAATGTCCTTCCCGCCCCCCGGACGGCACTCGGGCGCAGCCCACCACGAGTACTGCAACAACGCCCTGTGCTGCCGCTGCCAGCAGCGGCAGTGGACGACGAAGCTCGGCGACGAGCGCCTCTGCGGTCCGTGCGCGGCCTGCTGTCGCGACTGCGGCCGGGCGCCCGCGCCCCACCTGGACGGGCTCGACGACGGGCTCTGCGCGGAATGCCGGGGCCAGTGCGGCCGATGTCAGCGGGCGTTGCCCGCCGAGGGACCCTGCGGCTGCCGCAAGTGGCGCGAGCGCGCGGGGGGCGACCCGGTCAACTACATCCTTCAGGCACTCCCGCAACCGCTGGTCCAGGCGCTCGGCCACCGGCACCCCCGTACCGTGCACGACCTGATCCACCGGGAGCTCGCCCGGCGCACCCCCGACCAGCTCCTGGAGCGGCTCGAGCGCCGGTGGAACGTCCGCTGGTCCCATGCCCTCCACGAGAAGGACGAGGACGGACGGCGCCGCTGGGCACCGCAGGAGATCGCCGAAGCGCTCGTGAGCCCCGGCCACTGCGCGAACCCCCAGTGCGAGGACGGCTACCTGCTCGCCACCGACACTCCGTGCGGTCAGTGCCTGCGCCCCACCCACCGTTTCGTCACGTCGGTGGCCGACCGGACGGCGACCTCGGACCACGCCCGCGCGGCCGCCGCGCAGATCCGGCGCGCACTCGTGGAGAACCGATCCAGGAAGCCTGGCAAGCGGCGGCCGACGAACTGAGCGGCTCAGCCCTTGCCGAGCGCGCCCCGCACCAGTGCCGCGGCGACCACAGCGGGATCCCGGCCCTCTGCCAGTTGCGCGAGCCGGTCGGGCTTGGTGGGAAGGCCGAGCCGCTCCGCGCCCTGCAGGGCTTTCGCGTCGAGGTACGGCGCCTGACCGGGCCACACCGTCTGCACCTCGCGCAGGAAGATGTCGGCTCCCGCAGGCCCGATCCCCGGAAAGCGCCGGAGCGCCGAGCGCAGCGCTTCCGTCTTCCCGTCCGCCTCCTCGCGCAGCCGCCGGAGATCTCCGCCGTACGCGTCGAGGAGGAGCAGGGCACCGTCCCCGAGCTGGGTGGCCGTCCGTTCGTCGTAGCGGCGGTAGCCTCCCTCGCCCAGCGCGTCGACCCGCTCCTGCCAGGTGGCGTCGGCCATGTGGCGCGGCGTGCGCAACCGGTGGGCGAACAACGCCCGCGCCGCGGCCACCGCGATCTGCGCACGGATACGCGCGCTGAGCAGATGGCTCAGGACCAGCAGCTGGTACAAGGGCTGAGGGGCGTCCCGCAGCCGGATACCCGCCTCCGTGGCGAACGTGGTGCCGTGTCGCTCGAGCAGCGCGTCCAGAGTCCCGCGCGCCGTCACGTGAAACCGAAGACGCGCGCGATGAAGTACCCGGCGACGACAGCCGAGCCCAGCATCACCACGGTCGCCCAGAGAACAGGGTGTTCCCAGATCCCCCCGTCGGCGCGCTCGACGTGTGCTTCGCTTATGCAGCCCTCGGCAGGAGGCGTTTCCCCCGGGGGCGTGAGTGAGATAGCCATGTCTCCACCTTCCTCCCGAGCGGCCGGGACCGCGAGGCGGTACCGATGGCGGTGCGTCGTACGTCCGTACGGAGTCCGACCGGTCACTGAAGCGCTGCGGGACTCCGTAGCGGGGCACCCTCAAGGAATGCCTGCAGTCTCCGCGCCCGAGCCCGTCGTCAAACTCGTCCAGCGCACCACCGAGCCCGCCGCGGCCCAGACACTGCGGTCGACGGCCGCCGCGGTCATCGCCTTCGCGGTGGCCCAGACGGTTCTGCCCGCCCCGCATCCCGCCCCTCTCACCGCGCCCCTCACCGCCCTCCTCGTGGTCCAGGTCACGCTCTACGCGACGCTCACGACGGGGATCAGGCGCGTGAACGCCGTGGTCGTAGGGGTCCTGATCGCCAGCGGCTTCAGCTCGCTGGTGGGCCTGAGCTGGTGGAGCCTCGGGCTGACCATCTTCACCTCACTGCTGATCGGACGACTGGTACGGGTCAACGAGTTCGTGCCCGAGGTGGCGATCAGCGCGATGCTGGTCCTCGGCGTCTCGCAGGTCGCCGCCACCGCATGGGGGCGCGTGCTGGAGACGCTCATCGGTGCCGGCGTCGGCCTGCTCTTCAACCTCCTGCTGGCACCGCCCGTCTGGGTCGAATCGGCGGGCGCCTCCATCGGCGGCCTTGGGGAGCGGATGGGAAGGATGCTGCGGGCCCTGGGCGAGGAGATCGGCGGCAACCATCCCGTGCGGGAGGCCGCCGCGCGCCTCCACGAAGCGCGCCGCCTGGACCACGACATCGTGGAGGTGGACGCGTCCCTGCGGCGGGCCGAGGAGAGCTTGATGCTCAACCCCCGTGTCAGGCAGGGGCTGCTGCACCGCGTGGTCCTGCGGACCGGACTCGACACTCTGGAGATCTGTGCCGTGGTGCTGCGCGTCCTGACCCGGACGCTGACCGACCTCGCCAAGGCACGTACCGAGGAGACGCTCTTCCCCGCGGACGTGGCCACGGACCTCAGGGAACTGTTCGGGCACATGTCCGACGCCGTCGAAGGGTTCGCGACGATGATCACCACTCCTATGGCCGAGAGCGGGGAAGAGGCGGAGGAGCGCCTGGCCGACGCGCTCGCCCGCAGCCGCGTGACGCGCGACCGCGTGGCAGATCTGCTGCTGGAGGACGTCCAGGAACACCCGCGGCAGTGGCAGCTGCACGGCGCACTGCTCGCGGAGGTCGACCGCGTCCTCGACGAGCTCGACATCGACAAGCGTACGGAGCGCCTGGCCGAGGAGCTGGACCGGCGTTCGGCCGAGGCCCACGAACGCCGGCCCCGGCTGAGGGAGGTGTCCCGTAGGTTGCGCGGGGCGACGCAGTTCCGGGTGCGGGCCGGCGAATGAGTGCGTCAGTCCGCCGCGCCGTTGCGCTCGTCCGGCCGCGTGCGGCGTCGGTGGCTGGTGTCGCACCAGGGGTACATCCGGCTGCGGCGGCACATGCAGACGGCGACGGCGAACCGGTCCGAGACGGCCACACTGCCGTCCGGACAGGTGATCTCGACGGGCCCCTCGACCAGCAGGGGCCCCTCGTCGCCGAGGGCGATCCGGCAAGGGCGTTCAGGCTTGTTCGGCACGGATGACCACCAGTTCCTCCGCCGTCTCTCCTTCGTCCACCAGCCCCGTGTCCCGCAGCCAGCGCAGTCTGGAGCGCAGCACGGGTCCGAGGGGCACGAGCGCGCGGACACTTACCTGGGCCCGTAGCCCGGCGTCCGAGAGGTGCCGCAGGGTCACGTCGCTGTCGCACAGCCCCGAGTGCACCAGGAGGAGCCGGCCTCCGGGGCGCAGCGCGGCCGGGGCGGTCGCACAGACCCGGTCGAGGATGGCGCGGCCGTCGCACCCGGCCTCCCAGGCCCGCGCGGCGCCGTGCCCGGGCAGCCGGCCCACGGGCGACGGAACGTAGGGCGGGTTGCAGATCACCAGGTCGTAGGACCGGCCGGGCAGAGACGCCAGGAGGTCGCTGCGCTGCACGGTGATCCGCCGACGGTGCAGCAGCGCGTTCAGCCTCGCAGTCACCACCGCCCGCCGCGCGATGTCCACGGCCGTCACACGCGCACCCAGCTGGGCAGCGCGCAGAGCGAGCGCGCCGCTGCCCGTCCCGACGTCCAGCACCTCGGTGCCGGGGGCGATGGTCTCCTTGTTCAGCGCGGCCATCAGCAGGCGGGTGTCGTGCTGGGGCGCGTACACACCGGGGAGGGTCATCAGCCGGGTGTTACGGGTGTCTTCAGCCGTGTCTGCGGACATCTGCCACTCCATTCGTTGCCGGGCGGGCTCGCGGATCAGGACGGGGTTCAGGCTTGCCAGTCCGCGAGCAGCCGTTCGCCGAGCCGCTCCTCGAGGTACGAGGTGGCGATGATGCCGAAAGCGATGTCGGCCGCCAGCTCGGGCTCGTCTTCGAGCAGCCCGCCGATCACGTCCCGGCGCACCACCTGTTCGTGCACCGCGTCCGCTTCGACGTGCTCCGTGTAGAAGAACTCCGCCGCCGGGCCCGCACCGGTGCGCTTCATGGCGTGGGCCAGACGACGGGAAGCGGGGGAGGAAGTGATCTCGACGGCGGCGAAGTGGCCCACCAGCGCTCCGCGCAGCCTGCGGTGCAGGCCGAACAGCGACATCTGGTTGACGAGGGTCAGCATGGGCGCGGAGCCGTCGTCCAGATACCCCCCGTAGGCGGTGTCCAGGCCCAGATCGGCCATGAGGCCGGCGAACAGCTGAGCGTGGATGCGGTCCGCGCGCCCGGCGCCGAACTCGTCGTACTCGATCGCCGCCATGCCTGCCTTGGCCCGTCCACCGAGCCGGGGCAGCACCCAGGCGTGCGGGTCCGCCTCCTTGAGGTGGTAGAGCGAACGCTGCATGGCGTAGTCGCGCAGGTGGCGCAGTTCGCCCCGGTCCTCGAGGAACCAGGAGACGCCGGATCCTCGGACCGGTTCCAGGAGCAGGCCGTCCAGGATGTCGTCCAGACTCGCGTTTACCGTGGCATCGTGGCGCAGTGCCGTGAGGAAACGTTTCTCCAGGGCGGCGCGTACCGCGAGCAGAGGCGGGTCCCACTCCAGCTCGGGGCGCACACCGGTGAACCCGCGATAGTGCAGCTCATAGCACACGTACAGGGCGAGCTGCAGGTCGTCGCCGTAGGGCTCGGCACCCCAGGCGGCACCCGGATCCGGCAGCGCACCGTCGCCCCGCAGATATCCGATCACCCCCGCGGAGAGCACTCCGCGCGGTCGGGGCAGGAGAGGGCCTGTGCGGTGACGTGACATGGGTTTCCTCCTGCCCCGACATGCCCCGGATTCACACGGGCAACCGTGATCGACTGTACGCCGGACAGGCGCGACCGGCCTGTCCTCACCCGCGCTACCCGATGTTCTTCTCCGTCGTCCAGTGCAGCAGCCGTTCCACCGGCCAGGAGGTGATGACCCGCTCCACGGGCACCCCGCACTCCTCGGCCCGCGCGCACCCGTACAGCTGCCAGTCCAACTGTCCCGGCGCATGAGCGTCGGTGTCGATCGAGAGCAGAGCACCCGACGCGACAGCTTGCCGGAGCAGATCGCGCGGCGGATCGAGCCGCTCCGGACGGCAGTTGATCTCCACCGCGGTCCCGGCCTCGGCGCACGCCGCGAACACCCGGTCGGCGTCGAACTCCGACTGAGGGCGCTTCTTCCCACCCAGCAGCCGCCCCGTGCAGTGCCCCAGAACGTCCGCGTGCGGGTTGCGTACGGCGGCGAGCATGCGCCGGGTCATCGCCGCCGCGTCCATGCGCAGTTTCGAATGGACCGAGACGACGACGACGTCCAGTCGCTCCAGCACCTCCGGGTCCTGGTCGAGCGATCCGTCATCGAGGATGTCGCACTCGATCCCGGTGAGCAGTCGGAAGGGCGCCCACCGCTCGTTGAGCTCCGCCACGACGGACAACTGGTCGAGGAGGCGCTCGGTCGAGAGACCGTTGGCCACGGTCAGCCGGGGGGAGTGGTCCGTGAGCACCGCCCACTCGTGGCCCAGCTCGATCGCGGTCCGGCCCATCTCCGCGATCGGGCTCCCTCCGTCGGACCAGTCGGAGTGCATGTGGCAGTCACCGCGGAGGGCCGCGAGCAGCGTGTCACCTCCCCGGGTCAACGGTGCCGACGCCTCCTCCTCCAGCGCTTCGAGATAGGCGGGTGTCGCGCCCTCCACCGCCTCACGGATCACCTTGGCCGTCTTCGGGCCGATTCCGCGCACCCTCTCCAGCGAACCCTGTGCCACCCGCTCGGCGACCTCCGACGCGTCCATGGCGCCGACCGAGTCAGCTGCCGTGCGGAAGGCCTTGACACGGTACGTGGCTGCCTGGGACCGCTCCAGGAGGAACGCGATGCGCCGCAGGGCGTCTCCCGCATCCATCGTCAGGGCCTCGGGGTGTGGTCGGGGTGCCCGTGCGTACGGCGGGCTTCCTTCATCTCAGCCTCGTACACATGGCGCCGCCCTCCGACGAGTTCCTGACGCACCTGCTCCTCGACCGCGACGAACGGCCGGTAGTACGTGTCGTCGTACGCCTCGACCAGTTGGAAGGTCCAGCGGCCGGGGATGACGTTGCGGCCCAGGATCTCCCGCTCCACCAGGTCCGCCTGCTCCGCGTGCCCACCCATTCGGAGCAGCTCGACCGCCCGGTCGAGCGTCAGGTCCGCACCGCCCGTGAGCTGATGGAACCCGTAGAGCTGCCCCCGGGCACGCTCCACCTTCTCCAGCGCTTCCGTCAGTGCCCCGAGCGCCTCGACGGTCGTGTCACCGGTCCCGGGCGGCCGTACCTGCTCTTCGTCGGGCCCGCTGGGGCCAGGGCGCTCGTTCATGCCTACGACTCTGACGCGTCCCGTGCGAGGCGTCCCGCCGGAACGCCGAAAGGGTGAGTGGTCCGCCGGGGTCCCGGCCGACGTCGAGATGCGCCGTGACCGATCCTGATGAGACTGGGTCCCATGGCAGAGAATCGTCGCGCCCGTTCCGGGCAGACAGCGAAAACGGCAGCCCCCCGCTCATCGTCCCGGCGCGGCCCCGAGCACGCTGCCCGCGCTGCCTGCGAGAGCTTGGAAAGACTGATCTGCCACGCCGCGGAGGGGGTGTCGGCCGTGCGGCGGAAGGACGACGGATGGTGCGTCGTCGTCGACGTACTCGAAGTCCCTCGCATCCCGGACACCACGAGCCTGCTTGCCTCCTACGAGGTGCAGATCGATGAGCGGGGCGAACTCATGGAGTACAGCAGAGTCCGCCGCTACCGGCGTGGCTCCGCCGACGAATGACCCGTTTCGCCTCTCACCCGGAAGGACGCCCCATGACCACGACCATGTACGCCGACGAAGTCGCCCCGTGCCCGCCGAGGGCCGGAACGCTCTACGACGTTCTGGAACTCATCCTCGACCGCGGCATGGTCATCGACGTGTTCGTCCGGGTGTCGCTGGTCGGCATCGAGATCCTCAAGATAGACGCGCGCATCGTCGTCGCGAGTGTCGACACCTACCTGCGCTTCGCCGAGGCGTGCAACCGGCTCGACCTGGAGCGCGACTCGGGCAGCACCACCATCCCCGAACTGCTCGGCGGGGGAGTGGCCAAGTCGGTCGGCAAGCGCAAGGTGCGCAAGGCCGCCGAGTCCGTCGGTGACACCGTGCGCAAGGCGGTGGGCAGCGGCGACGAGGACGACGGCCAGGAGGATCGGCCGAGGAAGCGCCGGGCACCCGCACGCGACGGGGCGAGCCGACGCCGACGCGCGGAGGCCTGAGCCGTGACCGAGAACGGCGTGTACGTCTACGCGTTCATCCCGGAGGGTGGGGTGCTGCCGGCCGACATGGTCGGAGTGGGCAGCCCTCCGGCCCCCCTGCGGCTGGTGGGAGGGGGACGTGTCACCGCGGTCGTGAGCAACGCCCCACCGCAACTGCGCGCCAGGCGCAGAGACCTGATGGCTCACCAGGAAGTCCTCCTCCGTCTCTCGGACAGGGGGCCCGTTCTGCCCATGCGGTTCGGCGCCGTCGCACCGGACGAGGAGTCCGTACGTGCCCAGCTGACCGGATCGCAGGCGGAGCACCTCGCCACGCTGAGCCATCTGGAGGGAGGCGTCGAGATCAACCTCAAGGCGCTCCCCGCCCAGAACGCCCTCGCGGCCGTCGTCGCCGAGGAGAAGAACGTACGACGGCTGCGCGAGGCGGTCCGCAGACGCCCCGACTACGAGGCGAACGTCAGGCTCGGCGAGGCCGTCGCCACCGCTCTGTCACGCCGGGCAGCCGACGCGGGGAAGAAGGTCCTGCACAGGCTCACGCCCATGGCCCGTGCGGTGGCCGCCGGGCCGGAGGTCCACGGCTGCGCACTCAACGTGTCGTTCCTCGTCGACCGGAGCGAGAGCGACACCTTCCGGGCCACGGCACAGCGGTTCGCCGACGTGCATCGCGACCACGTCGAACTCCGCGTCGCGGGGCCGCTGCCCTGCTACAGCTTCGTCTCTTCCCGCGCCCCCCGGACATCGGTCGCGGGGGGCTGAGATGGGACTGTTCACCGGCCTTCTCCTGCTGCCCCTCGCACCGGTCCGCGGCGTCGCCTGGGTTGCGGAGAAGGTCAACGATGTCGCTGACCGCGAGCTCCACGACCCCGGCGTGATCCGGTCTCAGCTCGCCGCACTGAACCAGGAGCTCGAGGACGGAAACGTCGGCCTGGAGGAGTTCGAACGTGAAGAGGAGGAGCTGCTCGACCGGCTCCATGCCGGACGAGTCCGCCCCGCGCCGAACCATCGAAGGTGACTCAACTTATGGAAGATCAGACGAAGGTGACGCTCGCAGCAGCTGTGGTGGGCGGATACGTACTCGGAAGGACGAAGAAGGGCCGTCTGGCACTCTCCGTCGCGACCTATCTCGCGGGCAGGCGCTTCGGCCTGGAACCGCGCCAGCTCGCCGCCGAAGGCATGCGCAGACTGGGTGAGATGCCGCAGTTCGCGGAATTGCAGGACCAGCTGAAGGGTGAGGTCCTCGATTCCGGCAGAAAGGCTCTGACGGCTGCGGCGGACCGGGGCATGAACTCGCTCGCGGATGCCATCAGCGACCGGACCGCGCGGCTGGGGGAGTCCGGCCGGCGGGACGAGGAAGAAGAGGACGAGGAGTACGAGGGCGAGTACGACGAGGAAGAGCCCGAGTACGAGGACGAGGAGTACGAGGACGAGGACGAGGAGTACGAGGAGCCGGAGGAGGAAGAGCCGGAGGAAGAGGAGGAAGAGCCGGAGGAAGAGGAGGAAGAGGAGGAAGAGGAGGAAGAGGAAGAGCCCGAGGAGCCGCGGCCGAGTGCTCGCGGGGGCGAGTCCTCCGGAGAGGCACCCAGGGGCAGGACCGGCAAGAAGGCGGCGGCGAAGAAGCAGCCCGCCGCGAAGAAGACTCCCCCCAAGAAAGCCCCGGAGAAGTCCGCATCCAAGAAGTCCGCGGCGAAGCAGCCTGCCGCGAAGAAGGCCGCTGCCAAGAAGGCGGCACCGGCCAAGAAGGCGCCTGCCAAGAAGGCAGCACCGGCCAAGAAGGCACCGGCCAAGAAGTCGGCACCGGCCAAGAAAGCAGCACCGGCCAAGAAGGCGCCTGCCAAGAAGTCGGCACCGGCGAAGAAGTCGACGGCCAAGAAGAACGCTTCAGCCAAGAAGACGACGTCATCGAAGCGAGCCGCGTCCCAGCGCGGCGGACGGCGGAGGTAGGCAGTCATGGCCAGGACGGACAAGGACGAACCCGAGGCGGAGAGCTCGGGCATGGACCGCCTTCGCGAGGAGCTCTCCGGCTTCGTCGGGGCACAGACCGAGAAGCTCGCCCAGAAGGCCGGAGACAAGCTCACCGGGCTCACAGGGCAACTCACCGACATCGCCGACAACGGCGGTGGGCTGCCATCGATCGCGTCTCGCGTCATGCAGGGCGAATCCCCGGTGAAGGCCTTCGTCTCGGAGAAGGCCGGGAATGTGAAGGACAAGGTCGTGGACAAGGCCAAGGAAGCGTTCGGGGGTGGTAAGGGCAAGAGCAAGCCCGGCGGAGGCAAGTCCATGAACATCATCGAAGTCCTCGACGTGGGCGTGCCCTTGCGTACCGCTTACGACTTCTGGACGCAGTACGACCAGTTCAGCAGCTTCACGAAGGGCGTGCAGAGCGTCTCGATGGACGAGGAGATGTCGAGCGACTGGAAGGTCAAGATCGGTCCCTCCTCCCGCAGTTTCAAAGCGACGGTCCAGGAGCAGGTGCCGGACGACCGCATCGTGTGGACCTCCGAGGGGGCCAAGGGATCCACCCGTGGCTGTGTCAGTTTCCACGAACTGGCGCCGAGCCTCACCCGGATCGTCCTGGTGGTGGAGTACTACCCGTCGGGGTTCTTCGAGAAGACGGGCAATCTGTGGCGGGTACAGGGCCGCCGCATGCGACTCGACTTCAAACTCTTCCAGAAGTACGTCACCCTCAGCGACGAGGAGCCCGAGAGCTGGCGCGGTGAGATCCGCGACGGTGAAGTCGTCGTGTCTCACGAAGAGGCTATGGAGAAAGAGGAAGCCGAGGGCGAGGAGCCCGAAGACTCCGAGTCCGAGTACGAGGACGAAGAGGAGCCGGAGGACGAGGGCGAGGAGTACGAGGACGACGAGGAGTACGACGAGGACGAAGAGGAACCGGAAGAGGAGGACGGCGAAGAGGAGCCCGAGGACGCCGAGGACGAGGAAGAGGAAGAGGAAGAGGAGGAAGAGGAGCCCGAGGACGAGGAGGAGGAAGAGGAAGCTCCTGCACGCCGGAAGCCTCGGCGGAAGGCGTCACGGTGACTGATCTCGAACTCGAGCAGCAGGCGTACCCCATTCCGGGGCCGCCGAACTCCAACCTCGCCGACATCCTTGAACGTGTCCTCGACAAGGGCATCGTCATCGCGGGTGACATCAAGATCGACCTGCTCGACATCGAGCTTCTGACCATCCGGCTCCGCCTGTTCGTCGCATCCGTGGATACCGCGAAGAAGGCAGGAATCGACTGGTGGGAGACCGATCCGGCGCTGAGCTCGCGGGCCGCGCGCAACTCACTCCTCGACGAGAACCGTGAACTGCGCCAGCGCCTGGAAGCGCTTGAGTCGAAGACCGACGAGAGTCGAACGACCGATGAGACGTCGGACGAGTGATCAGGCGTGGGACGAGTGATCAGGGTCGGACGACCGATGAGCAAGGAGGATCGAGCCACATGACGGAACGGGGACCCCAACAGGCGGCGGATGAGAGCGCCCTGTACGTATTCGCGGTGTGTGACACACCCGACCCGGCGGCCTTGGGCCGCCTTCCGGGTGTCGCGGAGGGCGCACCACCGCGCCCGCTGCGGTTCGGCGGGCTGACCGCGATCGTTCAGACCGTCCGAGCGGCCGAATTCACGGACGAGGCGTGGCAGGCCCGGATGTCCGACCCGGACGACCTCGAACGCTGCGCACGCGCACATCACGACGTCGTGTCCGCCGTCGCCGTTTCATGCCCCACCGTTCCCCTTCCTCTGGCCACTCTCTACCACGGCGACGAGCGTGCCCGGCAGGCACTCCTCGGCGAGACCGGGCGGTTCCGCGCTGTTCTGGAGCGCACCGCGGGCCACCGCGAGTGGGGTGTGAAGGTCTACGCACCCGGATCACCGGTGCCGGACCCGAAGCCCGCTCCTCTCCGGGCGGAGACGCCTACCGCACGCTCACGCCCGACCCCCGGAGCCGGCCTCGCCTATCTCGAGCGCAAGCGAGGCGTGCAGGCGCAGCGTGAACGGCGGCACGAAGACGCCCTGAGGGTCGCCGAAGCCGTGGACGCCGCGTTCCGGAACCTTGCCGCCTCGGGGCGCAGGCTGCGGCTGCACTCACCCGAGCCGGCTGGACAGGGCCGCGTACAGGTGCTCAACGCCACCTACCTGGTGGCGGAGCACCGCACAGCGGAACTCGACGCGCTCAGCCGGACACTGCGGGACGAGACCGGTGCCGGGATCGAACTCTCCGGGCCGTGGGTGCCGTACTCGTTCGTCGGCGAGGTGTAGGCGTGCGACGCGAAGTGGTCCCCTGGGACAACCCCGAGCCCCTGAGCGGCCCCATCGGCGTCCCGCTCGTCGACCTGCTGGACCGGGTGCTGGCGACCGGCGTGGTGATCAGCGGTGACCTCGTGATCGCGATCGCGGACGTCCCGCTCGTGCGGCTGTCACTCCACGCCCTGCTCTCCTCCGTCAACGAACGTGTTCCGGCCCCCTGGGCGGACGGAGGCCCCCTGTGACGACCTCGCGACTCGACGTCGACTCCGACCGGCTGGGGCGGGACCTCGTGGCGCTCGTGCTGACCGTGGTGGAACTCCTGCGGCAACTCATGGAACGCCAGGCCATCCGCCGTATCGATCAGGGGGACCTCACCGACGGCCAGGTGGACGAGATCGGGACCACGCTGATGCTGCTCGACCAGCGGATGGCTGAGCTCTGCGAGCAGCACGGGGTACGTCCTGAGGACCTCAACCTCGATCTCGGCCCGCTGGGGACTCTGCTGCCCCGGGATTGACGTACGGCGCGGACGGACCTCGACGGCAGCGGATCGGTGGGGCTCTGGGCATGGTGCCGATCAGGGCATATCCTCACTTATATCCCCCCTCTTCGAGGAGGGGTGCTGCGATCGGAGGCAGCCATGATCATCATCGGAGCCATCCTTCTCATCCTCGGCCTGGTGACCGGCCTGGGGGTCCTGTGGACCATCGGGATCATCCTGCTCGTGATCGGACTCGCCCTGTGGCTCCTCGGGGCAGTGGGGCACGCGGTCGGAGGCCGCCGGCACTACTGGTAGACCCCGGCAGTCCCGCACAGGACATGTCCCGAGGCGCGGTCCGCGCCCGTGCCGTGTGATCGATTGGCGGGCCTGGCCGGTCCGTCCTAACGTCGATGAGTGAACGTTTCGTTCGCTGAAGACGTACGGCACACACAGCTATGACCGGATCCCGAGCGAAGTCCGCGCCCCTTGCCGAAACCCCGGAGCGGGGCCACGGCAAGGGCATAGCGCTGTTCATCATCGCCTCCTGTCAGCTGATGGTGGTGCTCGACATCACCATCGTGAACATCGCCCTGCCGCACATTCAGACCTCGCTCGGCTTCTCGACCGAGAACCTGTCGTGGGTCATCAACGCCTACACCCTGACCTTCGGCGGGCTGCTCCTGCTCGGAGGGCGGCTGGGGGACATCCTCGGGCGCCGCAGGGTCTTCGTCTTCGGCGTGCTGCTCTTCGTGCTGGCCTCGCTGCTGGGCGGCCTTTCGCAGGAGTCCTGGCAACTGCTCGCGGCACGAGCGCTCCAGGGCGTCGGCGGTGCGATCGCCTCACCGACGGCGCTCTCCCTCATCACCACGACCTTCCGCGAAGGACCCGAGCGGAACCGGGCGTTCGGCGTGTTCGCCGCCGTGTCCGCCGGCGGAAGCGCGATCGGCCTGCTCGCAGGCGGTTTGCTGGTGGAGTGGCTCGACTGGCGTTGGGTCCTCTTCGTCAACGTGCCGATCGGCCTGCTGATCGCCCTCGCGACGCCTCGTTACATCAAGGAGTCCGAACGCCACGCCGGCCACTTCGACCTTCTCGGGGCGCTCACCTCGACGCTCGGCATGGTGCTGCTCGTCTACGGGTTCATCAGGGCTTCCGAGGACGGCTGGACCGACGCCCTGACCATCGGTGCCTTCGTGGGCGCCGTTGTCTTCCTCCTGGTCTTCCTGGCCGTCGAGCGCCGTTCGAGGCAGCCCATCACCCCCCTGCACATGTTCGGTGACCGCAACCGTGCCGGTGCCTACGGGATGATGCTGAGTCTGGCCGCGGCGATGTTCGGCATGTTCTTCTTCCTCACCCTCTTTGTGCAGAACATCCTCGACTTCAGCCCGTTGCGCGCCGGGCTCGCCTTCCTGCCGGTCAGCGTGATCATCGCTATCAGTGCGGGTCTCGCCTCGCAGTTCCTGCCCCGATGGGGTCCCAAGCCCTTCATGGTGGTGGGCGCGATCCTGGCGGCGGTGGGGCTCGGCTGGCTCACGATGACCGATGTCGACAGCACGTACCTGGGCAGTATCCTCGGCCCCATTCTCGTCTTCGGCTTCGGCATGGGCATGCAGTTCGTGTCTCTGACACTGATGGCGGTCTCAGGTGTCGCGCCCAGAGAGGCGGGAGCCGCGTCCGGGGTCCTCAACGCCACCCAGCAGGTAGGTGGTTCGCTGGGACTGTCCATCCTGGTGACCGTGTTCGGTACGGCGAGTCGCAACGAGGCGACGGACCAGATACCCCGATTCCTCGCCGAGGCGACCCCGGCTCAGCAGTTGGAGTTCCGCAGAACGGGGGAGCTCCCCCCGCCGTGGGGCGACCAGGTACTGGCCTCGGGTGTCTCGAGCGCGTTCGTGGCCGCCGCCGTCTTCTCCGTCGTGGCCGCGCTGATCGCACTGCTGGTCATCCAGGTCCGGTCCTCCGACCTGGATCGACTGCGGGGCGGAGGGGCCGCGGGGCTGCCGGATGCCGGGGGAGCGGGAGGCTCCGATGCGGCGGAAGGAGCACCGGACGGGGGCCGCGCCGACAGCGGAGTTCCCACTCGCGAACGAGGTGCAGGCGAAGGTCCCCCTCCACCTGGATGAAGGGGCGCCGTTCGGCGGAGATTTCCCCCGGGGCCGGACCCTTCGCGCCGGCGTCTGCCACGGGCGGGGCTCAGACCAGGTTGACCAGACGGATGAAGCGCACCCAGTCCCAGTTGACCCCGGGATCGGTGTGGTCGCTGCCCGGCACCTCGTGGTGGCCGATGATGTGCGCGCGGTCCTTGGTCAGACCGTAACGGTCGCAGATGTCCGCCGTGAGCCTCGCCGAGTGTTCGTACATCGCGTGCGTGAAGTACGAGGGCTGATCGACCCATCCCTCGTGCTCGATCCCGATGCTGCCGGTGTTGTAGTCCCAGTTCCCGGCGTGCCAGGCGATGTCGCGCTCCCGCACGCACTGGGCCACGAAGCCGTCGCCCGAGCGCACCACGTAGTGGGCGGAGACTTTTTTGGCCGGATTCTGGAAGATGCCGATCGTCTCCGTGAACGTCTGCTGGGCGACGTGGATGATGACGCGGTTGACCGGATACACCGAAGGTCGGCTCGAAACGGTGTAGTTGGACGTTGAGGCCGGGGACCACTGGGCCCCCGGGTAGTCCGTGACCGCCGTAGGAGCGGCCACCGCCCGGACGGAAGCCGGGAGGAGCGCCGCGGCTGCGGAGACCGCGGCGCCCTGAAGAATCCGTCTGCGCTGCATCAGCACTCCTGGGGGTGGGGGGTGTCCCGTCTACGGCACAACACGCGCCGCCCCACCGTACGGTTCCGCGCGGACCGAGTCAGGAGTGCCGGGTGCCCCCCCGTCAGGAACCGGACAGCAGGCCGGCCAGGGCGGACGCCGGATCGTCCTCCGCCGGCCCGGCCGGCACCCACCGGCCCCGCTCCTTGGCGTACGGCCACCATCGCCCCTCGCGCCCGTACCGCAGCTGCGCACCCGAACCGACCACGGTCCAGCGGTTGCCGGCGGCCCGGAACTGCGGAGCCTCGCCTTCCTCCCAAGCCCCGGCGAGCTGTGCCCGGGCACGGGCGAGGTTGTCCGGACCGGGCAGCCACTCCTCCTCACACACGGCCAGCCCGGCCGGCCCGCCGAACCGCCACGCCCGCACGGCGGTGTCGAGCCCGCTAGGGCCGCGGCCGGCCGCCGTGCCCAGACGTGCGGCGAGACGGGTGCCGGGCCGGCCTTCGGCAGCCAGCCGCACGGCGTCCTGCCGCGGTGTCAGCGCCTGTGCCGAAGGCTGCTGTTCGTGACCCGGGGTGAGCGCCTCCGCCAGCATGGTGAACGCCCGTACGGCGCTGTCCGCCGCCAGGAACTCAAGAGCCGAAGGGTCGATGCCCGCGCCCGGGGCCGTCTCCGTGTCGAGCGACGGCGACATGCCCGGTTCCGCGGGCAGGGGCGGGGGAGGGGGCAGCGCAGGCAGAATGCCGCGTGCCGCGAACGCCTCGTCGGCCCGCACCCCCCGAGCCGCCGGCTCGACGGCCGAATCCTCGGCGGACGCGTCGTCGTCCGGTCCCCGGACGGCACGAGCGGCGCTGCGCGCCTGCAACTCGTCGAGCAACCGACGCTCGTCGCGGCCCCGCAACAGCAGCAGCACGAAAGGATCCTGGTCGAGCAGGCGCGCCACCTGATAGCACAGGGCACCCGAGTGCGGACAGTGGTCCCAGGCCTCGCAACTGCACTCCGGCTCGAGGTCGCCGATGCCCGGCAGCAGATCGAGGCCAGCGGCGGCCGCGTCCTCCACCAGATGCGTCGGCATCTCACGGTCGAGGAGGGCAGCGATGTGCCCGGAGCGCTCGGACGCCATGTCAAGGAAGCGGCCCCAGTCCGCCTCGCTCAGCTCCTGGAGCAGTACGTCACTGCGGTAATCCGTCGAATCGCGATCCCGCACGACCGCGGTCAGCCGGCCCGGCCGGACGGACACCGCGCCGACCCTGCCCTCGCGGGCCAGCCGCCGTCCCGCTTTCAGCTGCTGACCGTCGAGCGCCGTGTCCTCCAGAGCCTTCAGCCACGCCCGCCCCCACCAGGACGAGGCGAAGCCGCGGCCCTGTGCGGGCGGCAGAGCGGCGAACGTACGCTCCGGCTCGTAGCTCCCGTTCATCGTGCGCCCCCTCGCAGTTCGACCAGCTCGGCCAGTTCCGCATCGCTCAGTTCCGTCAGCGCGGCCTCACCGCTGCCGAGCACCGCGTCCGCGAGGCCCTGCTTCCGGGCCAGCATGGCAGCGATCCTGTCCTCGACGGTGCCCTCGGCGATCAGCCGGTGCACCTGCACCGGCTGGGTCTGCCCGATCCGGTACGCACGGTCGGTGGCCTGGGCCTCCACTGCCGGATTCCACCAGCGGTCGAAGTGCACGACATGACCCGCCCGGGTGAGGTTGAGCCCCGTCCCCGCGGCCTTGAGCGACAGCAGGAACACCGGTGCCTCGCCCGCCTGGAAGCGGGCCACCATCGTCTCCCGCACCGCGACCGGGGTACCGCCGTGCAGGAGCTGGGTGCGGATCCCGCGTGCCGCCAGATGCTGCTCCAGCAGCCGCGCCATCTGCACGTACTGGGTGAACACCAGCACGCTCGCACCCTCGGCGAGGATGGTGTCGAGCAGTTCGTCCAACAGCTCCACCTTCCCCGAACGGGCCACGATCCGCGGCCTTTCCTCCTTGAGGTACTGCGCCGGGTGGTTGCAGATCTGCTTGAGCGCCGTCAGCAGTTTCATGACCAGTCCGCGCCGTGCGAAACCGTCCGCACCGGCGATCGCGTCCAACGTCTCGCGTACCACCGCCTCGTACAGACCGGTCTGCTCCGCGGTGAGTGAAACGGCGCGGTCCGTCTCCGTCTTCGGCGGCAGCTCGGGTGCGATGCCGGGGTCGGACTTGCGGCGACGCAGCAGGAACGGACGTACCAGAGAGGCGAGTCGCCCGGCCGCGGCCGGGTCGTCGCCGCCCTCCACCGCGCTCGCGTAGCGGGTACGGAACGTGCCCAGCCGGCCGAGCAGTCCGGGGGTCGTCCAGTCGAGGATCGCCCACAGTTCGGAGAGGTTGTTCTCCACCGGGGTTCCGGTGAGGGCGATGCGGGCCCGCCCGCCGATGGTGCGCAGTTGCTTCGCGGTCGCCGAGTGCGGGTTCTTGACGTGCTGCGCCTCGTCGGCGACGACCATGCCCCAGGAGCCCTCGGCCAGCCGCGCCGCGTCGAGACGCATCGTGCCGTAGGTGGTCAGGACGAACTCGCCGTCCACCAGGCCCTCCAGAGAGCGTGAACCGCCGTGGAAGCGGCGTACGGGAGTGCCGGGGGCGAACTTCTCGATCTCCCGCTGCCAGTTGCCCATGAGGGAGGTGGGACACACCACGAGTGTGGGGCCCGCGGCCGAAGCGATGCCCTGCCGGTGCAGGTGGAGCGCGATCAGCGTGATCGTCTTGCCGAGTCCCATGTCGTCGGCGAGGCAGCAGCCGAGGCCCAGCGAGGTCATGGTGTGCAGCCAGTTCATGCCCCGCAGCTGGTAGTCGCGCAGGCTCGCGTCGAGCGCCTTGGGCTGTCCAACTGTCCGGCGGTCGCCCGTCTCAGGGTCGGCGATCCTCTCGCGCAGCTGCTCGAGCCAGCCCGTCGCGGCCACTTCCACCCGGTGGCCGCCGACGTCGGTGGTTCCGGTCAGAACGGCCCCCAGCGCGTCGATGGGGGTCACCTTGCGGTCCCGGGTCTCCCGGGCGCGCCGGGCGTCCTCCGGGTCGAGGAGAACCCACTGGTCACGCAGTCTGACCAGCGGTCTGCGCGCCTCGGCCAGACGGTCGAGCTCCGCCCTGCTCAGGTTCGTGTCGCCCAGCGCGAACCTCCAGTCGAATGCGAGCAGCGCGTCGGCCGACATGAAGGACGGCGTGTCCGACCCGGAGCGTGCGCTCGTACCCCTGTCCTCCGGCGGGCCGATCACCGCTCGCGCGGTGAGCTTCCTCGTCAGCTCCTTGGGCCAGTGCACCTGGACACCCGTCGCGGCGAGGTCCCGGGACGCCGGGCCCAGCAGCTCCGCGATCTCCTCGTCAGCAGGCTCCACGGCATCCGGGACAGCGGCCGACAGAAGGGGTGCCAGCGGAGGCCAGGCGCGGGCGGCCCGTCGCAGGGCGAGCAGGGCGTCCATCCGGGCGCGGGGACCGAAGAGCGACGCCGCGGGTGAGCGGTCGGCCCACACGTCCGCCGCGTCGGCTACCTGGGCGGGGTCCTGGACGCTGTGGATCTGCAGGACCGCGCGGAACGAGGGCGTGCGGCCCGCGTCGTCCCCGGCGTCCTCCGCGTGCGCAGCGTCGGCGAGCCCCGATACCTCGACGCGCAGCGAGAGCCGCACGCCGGCGTCGTGGCCGGCCGCCACGTCGGCCGCCCACGGACGCAGCCCGGGCAGATGCGCCGCAGCCGGGGCGGCGAACGCCGCTGAGCCCGACACGAGTTCGGCCGCGGGCGTCCGCGGGATCGTGTCCACTACCGCGTCGAGGAACGACCGCAGCAACGACTCCGGCTCCGCGAGCAGCAAGGGAGCGGCCGTAGCGTCGAGCGGCACCGCGTGGGCTTCCGGCGGCATGGATGCCGCCAGTACCCGGATCCGATCGAGATCGTCCGCGGTCAACGGGCCGGCACGCCATGCGTCGTGGTCCGTCGGACTCAGCCCGGGCAGCAGCAGTCCGCGTGCCACGAGTTGGAGCGCCAGCACCCCGGCCGCACCCCAGAACGCCGAGGACGGGGAGGCGTGGGCGCCCGCCCGCGCCCGTGTGAGTACCGGCAGTGCGTCCCGCACGGGCAACAGCAACGCCGGGACCACGTACGGGCGGACGTCGCTGCCCACGACCGTCAGCTCCGCCGGACTCCCTGGATCACCAGGAGGGGTGCTACCGTCCGCATTCCAGAACGCGATCAGGCCGGTACGGGCCGGATCCGCGGGGAGGAAGACTGCGGAGCAGCGGGACAGTTCAGAGAACTCGTTGGGTGTTGCCGCAGGGAGCCTGTGCACAGCGATGTCAGATTCCTCAAATTTGACTAGTGAGCCCGGGGTCGCCGAGGGTACTCCACCCACGGCCTGTCCCGGGAGAAATGCACTGTGATCCACCTCACTCATTTCTGCCTTCTGAAGCTTGGGGTACAGCCCGCACCACCGCCGGACACGGGGGATTCCCCCCGCACGGCCGGGGTGATGGCGCCATGGTTGCCGCAGGCCCGCCCTCCGTACGTTTGACGAGGTCAGCGCAGATGCCCAGAAACCGGAGACGTCATGCCCCAGGCGGCAGCAGCCACCGTTGCGCAGCACACCCGCGACGGATCGGAGAGTCCGGAGAGCCCCCAGGCCACCGGCAGTGATTTCGCACCGCTCCTGAAGGCCGTCAGGGGGCAGGGGCTCCTGGGGCGGCGCACCGGCTGGTACGCGGCAGGGATAGCCGCCAACCTGGTCGCTCTCGGAGCTGTGGTCACCGGCATGGTCCTCCTCGGCGACACCTGGTGGAACGTGTTCCTCGCCCTGCCGCTGGCCATCCTGTGGACCCGCACGGCCTTCTTCGGTCATGACGCGGGCCACGCCCAGATAACCGGGGGCCGCAAGGCCGGCCGGATCGTCGGCCTCGTGCACGCCAATCTCCTCCTCGGAATGAACGAGGCCTGGTGGAACGACAAGCACGTGCGCCATCACGCCAACCCGAACCACATAGACAAGGACCCCGACGTCGGGGTCGGAGCGCTGGTGTGGACCCAGAAGCAGGCCGCTCAGCGCGAGGGATTCGCCCGCTGGCTCACCCGTAACCAGGCGCGGCTCTTCTTCCCGATGCTGCTCCTCGAAGGCATCGCCCTCAAGATCTACGGCTTCCAGTTCCTGCGGCGGCAGCCCGTCCGTGAGCGCGCACTGTCCGCACTTCTGCTGACCTGCCATCTCGCGCTGTACGCCGCGCTGCTCCTGACCGTCATGTCCCCGGCCAAGGCCGTCGTCTTCGCCTTGGCGCACCACGCGCTGTTCGGCCTCCACCTGGGCATGGCCTTCGCCCCGAACCACAAGGGCATGGAGATGCCCGACCCCGACGGCGAGCGCTGGGGGCATCTGCAGCGCCAGGTCCTCACCTCGCGCAACGTGCGGGGCGCCGTCCTCACCGACTGGTTCCTCGGCGGCCTCAACTACCAGATAGAGCACCACCTCTTCCCGAGCATGCCCCGTCCCCACCTGAGGCTGGCCCAGCCGCTCGTGAAGGCGCACTGCGAGTCGATCGGGATGCCGTACGCGGAAACCGGCATCGTCGAGTCCTACCGGCAGGCGCTGCGGCACATGCACGAGGTCGGCGAGCCTCTCCGGTAGAAACCGCCGGGACGGTGTCCCGCGGCGGAACTGTCAGGGGAGCACAGGCGTTCTCCAACCAGGAGCGGCTCCGGCCGCGGAGGAGGCATGGATCATGTCCAACGGTGCAAAGATCGCCATCGGGGGAGTCATCGCGGCAGTCGTCCTGATTCCGTTCATCGGATTCTGGTGGTCGCTGCTGGTCCTCATCGGCGTCCCCACGCTGGGATACCTGATGCTCGACCCGTCACAGAGGCGCAGGCTTCGCAGGATCAGTCGCAAGGAGATAAGGCGCTGAACGGCACAGTCACGTCGGTGAGCAGCAACGGGGCGTACTCCTTCACCAAGCCTGCCAAGGAGACCATCACGCTCCTGGCCGGACTCGGTGTGGAGGGCGACGTGCACGCCGGTGTCACCGTCAAGCACCGCTCCCGGATCGCCCAGGACCCGACGCAGCCCAATCTGCGGCAGGTGCACCTGATGCACCAGGAGCTCTTCGCCGGGCTCAGGGACGCGGGATTCGAGGTGGGGCCGGGCGACCTCGGGGAGAACGTCACCACCAGCGGGATCGATCTCCTCGCGCTCCCTGTGGGGACCCTGCTCCGGCTCGGCGACGAGGCGGTCGTCGAGGTGACCGGTCTGCGTAACCCGTGCCTGCAGATCGACAACTTCCAGGAGGGGCTGCTCCGGCAGGTCGTCGGCCGTGCTGACGACGGCACCGTCGTCCGGAAGGCCGGCATCATGGGCGTCGTCAGGACGGGCGGGGTCGTACGCCCCGGTGACGCGGTCGAGGTCCGGCTGCCGGCCGAACCGCACCGTCCGCTGGAGCGTGTGTAGTACGCACGGGCCGTACCGGGCAGGTCCCGGCGGCCCGTGGGTACGGAACGGGATCAGGCCGGCCGGACGGCAAGTTCGTCGAGCGACCTCAGCAGCCCGGGCAGTTCGGGGCCGCGGCCGACCGGCATGATCTCGCCGGGCTCCTCGTCCAGCAGGACGAACGCGATGTCGTCGGTCCTGGCCACCAGGGACCAGCCGGGGCCGTCGGCCCGCAGCGTACGGGCCCCGTCCGGGGCGAACGCCGAGCGGATCCGGCCGGGCGGGGGCGGGGAGCCGACATACGCCCGGGCCGCTTCGAGAGCTTTGCGCACGCCGGGATGCTGCCCCGGTCCACCGGGTTCAGCCCGGCTCCCGTCGTCCCCTGTCCGAGCCTCGCCGGCAAGGGGTTCACCCTCACCGTTCGCCGCGGGCTCGGCGGAGCCTCCGAACGCGGTCTCGTCGTCGACCTGTTCGCGCCACGCCGCCCACTGCAGAGCGATCTCGTCCGCGCCGAGGCGCCGTTGCGGAGGCCCCCAGACCTCGGTGTCCGGCGGCGTCAGCGGAGCCGGACCGTCCGGGGCCGACGACGGATCGTGCGGCTCGGGGACGCCGGGCGCGGCGACCGCCAGGGCGAGCGGCCATCCCGGGAGCGCGCAGACCACCGAGCGGTCGTCGGGGGAGAGGTCGTACTCCATCCCGCAGTCCCACGAAGAGATGGCCACCGCCACCAGCGAGACGTCCTTGACGACCACCGTCCAGCGTGCACCGCCGCTGTCCTGGCCGAGCACGAGCCCGTACCCCTCGGCGTACGGCTCGAGCTCCAGCGTGGCGCACGCGGCCACGTAGTCGTCGCCGAGCACGCTGGGGAACTGCGCGGGAGTCAGCAGCACCGCGGTCAGCACAAACAGCGCGTCGTCGTCGGCGACCGTGTCGTCCGTCCCTGCCACAGCACCCACCCTCATCCCTGATCGCTTGGTCCGTCGGCGCACCTTAACTACTCGGTAACCCTGTCGTCGAGGCCCTGACAAGCGATGACGGCCACGGACCCGCAGGAGGCAGCGGCCCGCCCGGCACCCGTCGTGCTGTGGTGCCGGCCCGCCCCGCCCCCGTAGGGTTGTGACTCCGGCCGACGTGGGGGGACAGCATGGTGAAGCGCTACGCGCGCCTGAAGGAGATCCAGCGCCTGGACCCGGAGCGGGACTTCCTGGAGATCTACCGGCTCACCGTCTCCTACGAATTCCCCTGGGACATCACCCGCGCTCTCGAACTCGCCCTGTTCCGCACCTACGCAGTGCCCGGCATCGGCCGGCTGCTGGCACAGACGGCGGAACTGACGGAACGCCCACAGAAGAGGTACGACGACACCGCGCTTCTCCTCGACACCGTCGTCGAGCACGGTTTCGACAGCGAGGCGGGCCGTACGGCCGTCCGGCGGATCAACCGGATGCACCGGAGTTACGACATCAGCAACGAGGACATGCGTTATGTGCTGTGCACGTTCGTCGTCACCCCCAAGCGCTGGCTCGACACGTACGGATGGCGCAAGCTGTCCGGTCACGAACTGCGCGCCTTCGCCGCGTACTACCGCACACTCGGCGGCCGCATGGGCATCCGGGACATCCCGCAGACGTACGAGGACTTCGAGCGCGCCCTGGACTCCTACGAGGACGAGCACTTCGGCTGGGACGAGGGCGCACGCGGGGTGTCCGACGCCACCCTCGCCCTGATGGGCTCGTGGTATCCGCGTCCACTCGCGCCCCTGGTGCGCAGGGCCGGCCTGGCGCTGCTCGACGACTCGCTGTTGCGGACGTTCCGGTACGGGCGCCCCGGGCCCTTCGCCCGGGGGCTGACCCGTGGCGCCCTGCGCCTGAGGGCTCGCGCCGTCCGCCTCCTGCCGCCGCGCACCGCACCTCACTACGCCCGCCAGAATCCCGAGATCAGGAGTTATCCGGACGGCTACGAGGTAGGCCGGCTCGGCACCTTCCCCACGCCGGGCGTGGGTGGTTGCCCCGTACCGCACAGCCGGGCATCGGACGCACCGTCCGAGTGAGCCGGAGACGATCCTCCGGGACCGCGGCGGCTACCCGGTTCGCAGGGGGAGGGCCTGTGGAACGGCGGCTCAGCCGGTCCGTACGGCCAGCGCCAGGAAGCGGCTGTCCTCGTCGGTGTAGGTGTCCAGGCGCCAGCCCGCGTCTGTCAGCAGGGACGTGAGACCGGGCTCGGCCCTGAGATCGTCGTCCGAGAGGGGCCTGGCGTGCCGCGCTGCCAGAGCGGCACGCCCGATGGGGTGGAACAGCGCGAGCCGACCGCCCGGGCGCACCACCCGCGCCAGCTCCGAGAGCCCGTGCCTCGGGTGCGCCAGGTGCGAGATCAGGCCGGCCGCGAAGACGGCGTCGAGAGTTCCGGTGCGCAGCGGAAGCCGTGCGACATCCGCCAGCAGCAGGGCGCCGCTCGCCGCCCTCCCCGCTCGCCGGGCCGCGTCGAGCATCGCGGGCGTCAGGTCGGCCCCGATCACCGTCCCCTCGGGGCCGACGGCCGCACGCAGGGCCGGCAGCGCCCGGCCCGTACCGCAGCCCGCGTCGAGCACGGTGCCGCCGGGACGCAGACCCAGCTCTCCGGCGGCGGCGGCGTAGGCGGGGCCGTCATCGGGGAATCGCGTGTCCCATCGCGCCGCTCGCACGGAGAAGAAGTCCTGTACGCGTGCGTGGTCATCGGCCATACGGACATGATCGCGTAGTCCGCACCCGAGGGAAACGGTGCACACCGTCGAACGGCGCTCGAGTGGGACGAGGTCTCGTTGGTGACCGGTCGGAGCCGGCACGGCCAGGCGTTACGCCCGCCGTCCTGCGCGACGCTCGTGACCATGTCTTCCACAAGGGCGTCGTCCACGGGATCGAACACGCCGGACATACGCATAACGCGCCTCTTCTCGACCCGGTAGGCCGCATGGCCGCTCTGCCCGGGAGGGCGGCCCGGCAAGGTCATCCGGTCCCACGAAGTGCTTCGCACGCCCGCCCACGGCGGCGGGAGGACCGTGGCGGGAAGCAACGCCCCCGGGGTGGACAGGCGCTTGCCCGCAGGGGAGCCGTACGCAAGGCTTGCGCGAAAGGCGTGGAACGGATGAACGGGGAGGACGAGCACATGGCGCTGGACCGGGGACTTGACTGGCTTCTCGATGATCTCACCAGCCGGGTGGAGTACATCCAGCACGCGCTGGTGCTGTCGAACGACGGGTTGGTGACCGGGGCGAGCACGAGCCTGGCCCGAGAGGACGCCGAGCACCTTGCAGCGGTCTCGTCGGGGCTGCAGAGCCTGGCCCGGGGGTCGGGCCGCCACTTCGGGGCGGGAAGAGCACGCCAGACCATGGTGGAGTTCGAAGAGGCGCTGCTCTTCGTGACGGCGGCGGGGGACGGCAGTTGCCTCTGCGTGCTGACTGCGGCCGAAGCCGATGCCGGCCAGGTCGCCTACGAGATGACTCTGTTGGTCAATCGGGTAGGTGAGCACCTCGGTGTGACGGCCCGGCAGGGCGCCGAGAGCGTGGACCGCCTCTGACCCGAACCACCCTCAGGCTCCTTTCGCCTCTGACCTGCGGCTTCTGTCAGTACTTGCAGTTATCCACAGGCCCGGCGAGGCGTTGCTCCCCCGGCTAATGTGATCACAGAGAGTATGCGAACTCATGGGGGAGGAAGATCATGACCGTTGGGGAAGCCGCCCGCACGCACACGGCCGAGTCGAACACGCCGGTGTGCGTCTCCGCCGCCCGCGCGGCCGAGGCGCTGTCCTTGAAACGAGGAGAGTTCGACCTCGCCGTCCACCTGGGGCTGATCGGTGCATACCAGGCGCCGGGCACGTCCAGGCCACGATTCCGGCAGCGGGAGATCGAACGGCTGCGCGCTCTGCCGGGGTTCCCGGACTCGCTGAAGGACCGGGTGCGTACGGCGGGGACCTCGGAAGGGGCCAAGTTGCTCGGGGTCAGCCCCGTGCGTTTCACCGGCCTTGCCCGCGTCGGGTGCGTTACTCCCGTCGCGTTCCACCTGAATCGCTACCGCGCGGTGGTCTGGCTGTACCTGGTGGACGAGCTCCTCACCTTCGCGTCGAAGGAGCCCGATCTGATCGCGGGCGGGAGCCCGGTGGGGATGCGGACCATGTTGGAGGCCGGCACCGACTGGCGGGCCCGCAACTGGCGTTCACGCAGGATCGACAGGCTTCTGAGCCGTGCGGAGGACCCGTGGGTGCGAGCGGCCCTGCAGGCATCCGCCCTGGACCCGGTTCAGCTGGCGGAGGTCGTGGAGGATCCCTACGAGCGCGCCTACCTCGCACGAGTGCGGCCGGAGTCCGCACCCGGACGACCGGCGTCCGAATCCGGCAGGGAGGCGATGGCGAGGCTGATACTGGCGGATGATCCGGACGAAATCCTGTGGCGCCGGGTGAACTTGACGCTGGAGATCGACCGGGCGCGGGAGATCCGAGTCGCTCCGCGCCCCGGATACGGCCCGTCGCTGTTCCGGCCGTCACCGACACCCCCCGTCCCGGGCCGGGGTGTGTCGGACCGGTCGATGCCGGAAGGACCAGTTCCGGGCGGGCCGGGAGCTGCCTCCGGGCAAGTCGGCCGGCTGGCCCGCCGCTCAGGTAGGAGGCGCGCTCCCGGGCGGGGGCTGCTCGATCGGATCGGCCTGTGGCGGCCTGGGCCCAGGGATCACTAAAGCGCTTGCACGGCTCCGTTCGTGTGAGCATCGTGGTCCCCATGCTGATCAGAGAAGCCACCGACGAGGACTGGCCCGCGATCTGGCCGTTCTTCCACGACATCGTCGCCGCGGGCGAGACCTTCACCTATCCGACGGACCTCGGCGAGGACCTGGCCCGGGGCTGGTGGATCCTTTCGGAGCCGGACCGCACGGTTGTCGCGGTGGACGACGCCGGGACCGTCCTCGGCACCGCCAAGATGAACAGCAATCACATGGGCAACGGCTCGCACATCGCCAGCGCCAGTTACATGGTCGACCCGGAGCGATCCGGCCGGGGTGTGGGCAGGGCCCTGTGCGAATACACAGTGGACTGGGCACGTACGGCGGGATACAGGGCGATGCAGTTCAACGCCGTGGTGGAGACGAACACCAACGCCGTGCGGCTGTACCGCTCCCTCGGCTTCGAGGTCATCGGTACCCTGCCCGAGGGGTTCAACCATCCCGAACAGGGCTATGTGGGACTGCACATCATGCACAAGCCCCTCTGAAACACCCTCACCCCCAGAGCGAAGCGTACGTGAGTGCAGCGGCTTCCGGCCATCCTGACGTGTCCGTGATGTCACAAGTAGCGGCGTTGTGTGCATGGTTGATGCATCACTGAGACATGGGGCGGTTGTGCCCCCTGGGATGGGGGGCAGTACTGTGCGCCCCACCGCCATCCCAGCGGTGTACTCGTATGAAGGAAGAATTCATGACCATACCCAGGAGATCGTGGCGTGGCGCGGGAGCTTTCGCGGCCGCCGCGATAGTCGGCCTGGCAGGCGGGGTCATCTCCGCAGGTCCGGCCGCAGCTCACACCCCCAAATGGGACGTGACCTGCTCCGAAGTCACGCTCAACCTGACGGCCTACTCGGACCGCGCCACCAATGAGGTGACCGTCTCCGTCGTGGGCGGCGAGGATCTGCTCGCCAAGACCGAGTTCGGCCGGGAGTTCCGCACGGAGACCCCGATTCAGCTCCCGAAGCACGACAAGGAGCTGACCGTCCGCCTCGTCGTCAAGGCCGGGGACGACGAGCGCTACTCCTTCAAGGAGGAGAAGACCGCCGAGGTGTGCGAGGACGACTCCCCGTCGCCCACCCCGACCGAGGCTACTCCTTCGGAGACCCCGAGCACGGAGCCGTCCGCCTCGGAGACCCCCGAGCCGAGTGCGACGCCGAGCGAGACCGCCACGGAGACCGCGCCTGCTCCCGCGGAGCCGAGCAGCAGCGCGCCGGACCTGGCCGAGACCGGTTCCTCTTCCGCCACGCCCATCATCGGCGGAGCCGCTCTCGCGGTTCTGCTCGCCGGTGGCGGCATCCTGTGGTCCGTCCGTAAGCGCCGCACCGCGCAGCACTGACGACTTGGAAGATTCGGCCCACCGGTGGTGAAACGCCGGGGGGCCGGCCGGGGGCGTACCGCAGCAACTCCGTTGCGGTGCGCCCCCGTGCCGTACGCCGCACGATCATGAGGCGGGACCGATCTCGCACCAGACGGCCTTGCCCTCTCCCCGCGGCTCGACGCCCCACCGATCGGCGACCGCGTCGAGGAGCAGCAGACCGCGCCCCGAGGTGGACGTCTCGCCCGGCGCCCGGCGTCGCGGCCAGACACTGGAACGGTCCTGGACCGACAGTCTGATGCGTCGAACGGGCTCCGGCAGCACCTCCAGCGTCAGCACCGCCCCGCCCTCCGTGTGCAGCAGCACATTGACCAACAGCTCCCCGGTGACCAGCTCCGCGTCGTCGGCCAGGGCGGCGAGACCCCACTCGTTCAGCGCCTGACGCACGATCGACCGCGCGTCCGACAGCCCCTGCGGATCCGCCTGATGGATGTACTGATGCAGCCGGGGAGCCTTCGGTGAACCGAGGTCCGGGCTGCGCCGAAGGACCAGCAGGGCCACGTCGTCGCCCGAACCCCACCGCTCCCACAGCCGGTCGGACAGGTGGTCGGCCAGCGCCTCCGCACCGTCGGGCCCGTCACTCACCTCGTGGATCAGCGCCGCGACCCCTGTGTCGACATCGGCACCCGGTTCCTCGACCAGCCCGTCGGTGTACAGGACGAGTGTCTCGCCGGGTACCAGGTCGAGACGGGTCTCCGGATACTCCTCGTCACGGAAGTCCGTGGAGATTCCGAGCGGCAGACCTCCGCGCACCTGAGGGACGCCGACCCGCCCGTCGGTGTGCCGGATCAGCGGGCCGAAGTGCCCGGCGCGGGCCACCCGCACCGCCCCCGTGGCGAGGTCCACCTGCGCGTACGTCGCCGTCGCGAACCGATCGGTGTCCAGCTCGGCCAGGAAGCGGGAGGCCCGCGCCAGTACGGTCGCCGGGGGGTGCCCTTCGGCGGCGTACGCCCGCAGTGCGATCCGCAGCTGGCCCATGATGGCCGCGGCGTGTGTGTCGTGCCCCTGTACGTCGCCCACCGCTACGCCGATCCGGCCCTTGGGAAGTGTGATCACGTCGTACCAGTCGCCGCCGACCTCGCGGCCGCTCCACGCCGCGTGGTAGCGGACCGCGATCTCGCCGCCCTCTATCTCCTGGATCCGCCGCGGAAGCATGGCCGACTGCAGCCCCGTGGCGAATTCGCGTTCCTCGTCGAAGAGGATCGCCCGCTGCAGCGACTGGGCCACGATGGCGGCCAGTCCCAGACACAGGATCCGCTCGTCCGCGCTGAACACGGTGCGTTCCCGGTAGAAGAGCGCGAGTCCGCCCAGCGAGCGGGCCTGAGCTATCAGCGGAAGGTAGGCGACGGCGCGGAAGTTCAGCTCCCCGATATGGGGTTCGAGTACGGGATAGCGCCGGATCAGCGAGGCGAGAGAGGTGATGAACCGGGGTCGCCCGCTGAGGATCGTGTCCCCGAGGGGAAACGTCGCGTCCAGCTGCCCGGAGCCCAGGCCCTCCAGAACTTCCACCGAGTCACCGCTCAGGGCGATGATCCTCAGTGCGGAGTTCTCGACGAGCCCGAGCGCCAGTCCGTCCGCACCGATTCCGACCAGGCCACCCGGGCCGGTGAGCGCGGCGGTGACGTCGTCCACGGTCACCGCGCGTGACATCGCGGCGGTGGTGCGCTCGACGATGCTCGTCTGGCGGCGGCGCCGCTTTTCCAGATCGAGAACGAAGGCCGAATGGGTGACCTCGGCCGTCGCATCCCGCACCAGACCGATGACTCGGTGTGCCCGGCCGTCCTCGGACCGCATGATCCGCGCCTGGATATGGGTCCACTGGCTGGTCCCGTCGTCCAGGTGCATCTGGAAGTGGACGCTGTAGGAGTTGCTGCCACCCGAGACCGCCTCGTCGATCGTGGCTTCCAGGCGCGCCCGATCCGCCGAGTCCAGCCGGTCGGCCACGGTCGACGGCGACGCCTCGAAGGTCGCCGCGTCCATGCCGAAGACCGTCAGCCCGGCTTCGTCGATGGCCAGGGTCCGGGCATCCAGATCCCATTCGAAGCTGCCGGTACGGTTCAGCGCGAGGCGCTCAGCGACCCCGGTCTCGCCGGCGGCCCGCCGTTCGATCCGGAGCCGCGACGATGCCTCGTCGTCTGCTCGCCGTGAAGAGTCGGTCATGCATGCTCCGGAGGTCGTCCGGCGGGGCTGCTGGACGTCGCGGCCCGTAGGTACCAATTGTCGAGGCCGCGAAGCGGGAGTGCCACAGCGATATCAGGCGACCCGGCTCCGGCGCCCGCCGACGGCCGTCGCAGAATGGCACCCGGAGATCGTCCACGGCTGACCGGAGCGCACACATGATCGATGACGAGCCCGTCCTGCTGCACACCGAGGGTCACGTCCTGCACATCACGCTCAACCGCCCCAGGGCCCTGAACGCGCTCACTCACTCCATGGTGCGCGGCATCGACGAAGCGCTCACCCGGGCTGCCGCCGACGACGCGGTCTCGGCGGTCGTGATCGGCGGAGCCGGCGGACGTGGCCTCTGCGCCGGCGGCGACATCCGGTCGATCTACGAGGACGCCCGGGCGGGCCGCAGCGCCTCCGTGGACTTCTGGCGTGACGAGTACCGCCTCAACGCGCGGATCGCCAGGTTCCCGAAACCGTACGTGGCGCTCATGGACGGCATCGTGATGGGCGGCGGCGTGGGCGTCTCCGCCCACGGCGACGTCCGCGTCGTCACCGAGCGCTCACGCGTCGCGATGCCCGAGACCGGAATCGGCTTCGTGCCCGACGTAGGGGGCACCTACCTGCTGGCCGCCGCACCCGGAGAGCTCGGTACCCACCTCGCACTCACCGGCAGGCCCGTGGACGCGGCCGACGCCATTCTGTGCGGGCTGGCGGACCACTTCGTCCCGTCCCACCGCCTGGCCGACCTCACCACCGCCCTGGCCAGGACCGCGACGCCCGCCGACGTGGCGGACACCGTGGCCCGCCACGCGACGGCGGCCCCTGGAGGGGAGCTCGCAGCGCACCGCGCGTGGATCGACGACTGCTACGCCGCCGACACGGTCGAGGAGATCATCGACCGACTGACGGACAGCGGAGTCCCCGCTGCCAAGGAGACCGCCGCCGCACTCCTCGCCGTCTCGCCCACCGCACTCAAGGTCACTCTGGCCGCTGTACGCCGTGCCGGAAGCCTCGGCAGTCTGGAAGCCGCCCTCGACCAGGAGTTCCGTGTCTCCTGCCGGGCCTTCACCGGACACGACCTGCTGGAGGGCGTGCGCGCACGCATCATCGACAAGGACCGTGCTCCGCGGTGGAGCCCCGCCGAGCTGGCCGATGTCGGCGCCGCCGAGGTCGCACGCCACTTCGAGCCGCTCGGTGAGCAGGAACTGGGCCTGGCCCCGAACTGACCCACTCCTGTGCGCAAACGTCCGCGCGCTCCCCGGTCCTGTCCGCCGGCCGACGGACAGGACCGGGGCCGCTCATACGCCCACGGCCAGCTGGTCGGCGGCCCGGTCCCATGCCGCGGGATCCCCCCGCGGCGTGTAGTGACGCAGTTCCTGGGTGCGTGCCACCAGCCCGCGCATGTCCGTCAGCCCGCCCACCATTCCGTGGGCCCGCGCCTGGAGCAGCACATTGCCGAGCGCGGTGGCCTCTGCGGGCCCGGCGGTGACCGGCAGGCCGGTCGCGTCGGCGGTCCACTGGCACAGCAGCTCGTTACGCGAGCCGCCGCCGACCAGGTGGATCCGTGTCAGCTCGCGGCCAGCCAGCTCGGCGGCCTCCCGGAGCGTTCTGCGATGTGCCAGCGCCAGGCTCTCCAGGACACACCTGACATATCCGCCAGGGCCGTCCGGGGGCGCCTGCCCCGTCCGGATGAGAGCGGCGTCGATCCGGGACGGCATGTCTCCCGGTGCCAGGAACACCGGATCGTCCGGGTCGATCACGCAGGCGAACGGCCGTGCGCGCGCCGCTCCCGCGAGAAGACCCGCGAGGCCCGTCGACGTACCGGCGCGCTCCCACGTACGACGGCACTCCTCGAGCAGCCACATGCCCATGATGTTGCGGAGATAGCGCACCGTGCCGTCCACACCGCGTTCGTTGGTGAAGTTCGCGGCCCTCGACTCCTCGGACAGTACCGGCGCGTCCAGTTCGAGACCGGCCAGCGACCAGGTTCCGCACGACACGTACGCGAACCCCGGTCCGACGGCGGGGACCGCGGCCACCGCGGACGCAGTGTCGTGGGACGCGACGGTCGTCACCTGCGTGCCCAGCGGCAGCCCGGTGAACCCGGCCACGTGCGGAAGCAGCGTACCCGCCGGTACGCCCGGTTCACGCAAGGCGGGGAACAACGAACGTTCCAGCCCGAGCCGTTCCATCAGGGCATCGGACCAGCAGCCCGTGCGCGCGTCGAACAGGCCGGTCGTCGACGCGTTGGTCACTTCCGCGCCCACCGACCCCGTCAGCCAGTACACGAGAAGATCCGGCATCAGCAGCAGCGTCCGGGCCGCCGGCCACTGAGCTGTGGAACGGTGGGCGGCCAGTTGGAACACCGTGTTGAACGGCAGATGCTGCAGTCCGCCGACCCCGTACAGCTCCTGTGCGTCGCAACGGGCAAGCACCTGCTCGGCAGCGGTGGTGTTGCGCCCGTCGCGGTAGTGGAACGGCAGGCCGAGGAGCGATCCGTCGGAGTCCAGGAGCCCGTAGTCGACGGCCCAGGTGTCGATGCCCACCGAGGCGACGGGGCCACTGTCCGCCGCCGAGCGCAGCCCGTCCAGCATGCCCTGGTACAGGGCGAGTACGTCCCAGTGGAGCCCGTCGGGCAGCTGGACCGGCGTGTTGGCGAAGCGGTGCGTTTCGGTCAGCACCAGCTCGTCGGGGCCGACCCTGCCGGTGATCACCCGGCCACTGGTGGCGCCCAGGTCCACCGCGGCGAACACCGGGTCGTGTCGTGAAGTCGCAGACATGGGGAATCTCATCCGATCCGGGCGGAGCCGCACCCCGGGTGCTCGCGTGACGGCGCCCGGGGCGCGGCAGGGTGGTGCTCAGCGCAGGAACGCCGCCGCCACTCCGGCGTCGACGGGAATGTGGAGGCCGGTGGTGTGGGTGAGGTCCCCGCCGGTCAGGGCGAATACGGCGTTGGCGACATGCTCGGGGAGCACCTCGCGCTTGAGGATCGTGCGCTGGGCGTAGAACTCGCCCAGCTTCTCCTCCTCGATGCCGTAGGTCGCCGCACGCTGGGCCCCCCAGCCCGCCGCGAAGATCCCGGATCCACGCACCACCCCGTCCGGGTTGACCCCGTTGACCCGGATTCCGTGCTCGCCGAGCTCGGCGGCCAAAAGGCGCACCTGGTGCGCCTGGTCGGCCTTGGTGGCCGAGTACGCGATGTTGTCGGGGCCGGCGAACACGGCGTTCTTGGACGCGACGTAGATGATGTCGCCGCCCAGCCCCTGGGCCCGCATCATCCGTGCCGCCTCCCGGGAGACCAGGAACGAACCGCGCGCCATGATGTCGTGCTGGAGGTCCCAGTCCCGTGCCGAAGTCTCCAGCAGGGGCTTGGAGATGGAGATCCCGGCGTTGTTCACGACCAGGTCCACGCCTCCGAAGGCGAGCGCGGCGGCCTCGAAGGCGTCGACGATCCGCTCCTCCGACGTCACATCCACCGTCACCGCAACGGCCTTGTCCGGGCCGCCGAGCTCCTCGGCGACAGCCTCCGCGGTCACCGGGTTCAGGTCAGCCACGACGACACAGGCGCCCTCCGAGACGAGCCGGTGCGCGATGGCCCTGCCGATGCCGGACCCCGCACCGGTGACGAGGGCCACGCGCGTGGCCAGTGCCTTCGGCTTCGGCAGCCGGCGGAGCTTGGCCTCCTCCAGCTCCCAGTACTCGATGCGGAACTTCTCGGACTCCTCGATGGGCGCATACGAGGAGACGGCCTCGGCACCCCGCATCACGTTGATCGCGTTGAGGTAGAACTCCCCGGCGACCCGGGCGGTCTGCTTGTCCTTGCCGAACGAGAACATGCCGACACCGGGTACCAGCACGATTGCCGGGTCGGCCCCCCGCATGGCCGGCGAATCGGGCGCGGCGTGGCGCTCGTAGTACGCGCGGTAGGCCTCTCGGTACTCCGCGTGGAGTACGCCGAGCCGGCCCACCGCCTCCTCCAGCGGGGCATCGGCAGCCAGATCCAGGACCAGCGGGCTGACCTTCGTGCGGAGGAAGTGGTCCGGGCAGGAGGTGCCGAGAGCGGCGAGACGGGGGTGCTCGGCGCGCGACAGGAAGTCGAGCAGGGGCGCAGCGTCGGTGAAGTGCCCCACCTGGGGGTGGTCCGTGGACGCCAGCCCGCGGACCACCGGGGCGAGGGCGGCTGCCCGCTCCCTGCGCGCACCCTCCTCCAAGGCCTCCCGGCCCGGGAGGACAGCGCCGAAGGGCTCCGCCCTGCCGTGGTCCTCGAGGAACTTCTCGGCCGTACGGATCATCCAGAGGGCGTTGCGTTCGCACTCCTGAGAGGTCCTGCCCCAGGCGGTGATGCCGTGACCGCCCAGGATCACACCGACCGCCTGCGGACGGGCCTCCTTGACGGCCGCGATGTCGAGCCCCAGCTGGAATCCGGGACGGCGCCAGTCCACCCATGCGACCTTGTCGCCGAAGCACTCGGCGGTCAGCTTCTCGCCGTCGGCCGCGCACGCCAGCGCGATCCCGGAGTCCGGGTGCAGGTGGTCGACATGTGCGGCCTCGACCAGCGCGTGCATCGCGGTGTCGATCGACGGGGCCGCACCGCCCTTGCCGTGCAGGCAGTAGTCGAACGCGGAGACCATCTCGTCCTCACGATCCACCCCCGGGTACACGTCCTTGAGCGCTCGCACCCGGTCCAGTCGCAACACGGCGAGACCGGCCTCGGTCAGCGTGCCGAGGTCGCCGCCCGAGCCCTTGACCCAGAGCAGTTCGGTACCGCCACCGGTGACGGGGTCGGTCTCCGTCGCCTTGGCAGAGGCGTTGCCACCGGCGTAGTTGGTGTTGCGGGGGTCGGCGCCGGTCCGGTGGGCGCGCTCCAGGAGCGCGGCGACTTCGGCGTGCGTCGCGGACGTCATGAGAGTTCCTTCTGGAAGAGGTGACGGGCAGGTGCGGCTGGACGTGTGAGGCCGGGGGAGTGGGGCTCAGGCGCCCCAGCCGGCCTGCTCGCCGCCGACACGGTCGGCTGCGATGCGCTCCTGGTTGCCGGAGGCTAGGTAGGCGGCGAACGGGTCGCGCGCCAGGCCGAGCTCCTCGCGGACCTCGGCGAGCAGCGGCCGCACGTCCGTGTTGAACGCGTCCATCAGCACTCCGTTGGACGCCAGGACATCACCGGAGCTCTGCGCTTCGGCGAGCGCCCGGGCGTCGATGAGCAGTGCCTTCGCGGTCGCCTCCTGGACATTGGTGACCGAGCGGATGACCGCCGGGATCTTGGCCTCGATGTTGTGGCACTGGTCCAGCATGAAATTGACGTTGGTCCTGGCCTCGAGTCCGCCGTTCTTGACCACCTCGTGCATGATCCGGAACAGCTGGAAGGGATCGGCAGCCCCTGCCATCAGGTCGTCGTCGGCGTAGAAACGGGAGTTGAAGTCGAAGGCGCCGAGTTTCCCCTCCCGCAGCAGGAACGCCACGATGAATTCGATATTGGTGCCAGGTGCGTGATGGCCGGTGTCGACGACGACCTTGGCCTTCGGGCCGAGCTTGAGGCAGTGGGCGTACGAGGTGCCCCAGTCCGGGACGTCGGTCGTGTAGAACGCGGGCTCGAAGAGCTTGTACTCCAGCAGCATCCGCTGGTCGTCGCCGAGCCGCTCGTACACCTCTGCGAGCGACTCGGCCAAGCGGTCCTGGCGGCCCGCGATGTCGTCCTGGCCCGGGTAGTTGGTGCCGTCCGAGAACCACAGCTTGAGATCGGGCGATCCGGTGGCGTCCATGATGTCGACGCACTCGAGCAGGTGATCGGTGGCCCTGCGGCGGACCTTCGGGTCCGGGTGGGTGACGGAGCCCAGCTTGAAGTCGTCGTCCTGGAAGACGTTGGAGTTGATCGCACCGATCCGCAGCCCGAGCTCCTCGGCGTACCCGGTCAGCGCCGCGTAGTCCTCCACCCTGTCCCAGGGGATGTGCAGCGACACCTTGGGAGCGACCCCGGTGTAGGCGTGCACCTGCGCCGCGTCCGCAAGCTTCTCGAACGGGTCACGCGGGACGCCCGGCTGTGCGAAGACCTTGAAACGGGTCCCTGAGTTCCCGTAACCCCAAGAGGGCGTCTCGATGACCTGAGACTTCAGAGCTGCCTTGACGGCCGACACATCAGACATGAACACCTCGTAAGCAGAGTCATCCGGCGACCCTCAGGATCGTGGATGTGAATCGTTTCATCCGACCGTACGCTAGGTTTGGGCACTGCTGCTCGTCAAGCAGTCAGCCAGGTTTCTTCGCGATTTGAATCAATTCATCCCCGACGGCAAGGGGTTTACGGGCACCTGTGCCTGCTCGACGAGCTGTTCCGGGACGACAGGTGGACACTGAGTGCGTCGGAGGCCCGCTCCGGCGTCACGCACTGTGCGGTGATGAAGCACCTCGTGCCGCCGGAGTCGGCGGGCCTGATCGTCAGGCGACGACGGGGGTGGGAGGAACCCCGTTTCCTCAGCCCGATGCCCATCAGGGTCGTCCGCGACCGGTGGGTGAGCAAGTACGCCGAACCCTGGGCGGGCCGGGCTCAGCGACCTCAGGAGCCGACTGGAGATTCCCATGGAGAAAGTCTTCGAGATATACATCCGCACCACTCCCGAGCGTCTCTGGGAGGCGATCACCGATCCCGAGATCAGGAGCAAGTACAACTTCGGCGCCCGCGTCACTTCGGACTGGACCCAGGGCTCACCCTTCGAGATGGGAGCTCCCGGCGCTCCGGGCCCGCTCGGGGAGGGACGGAATCTGGAGGTCGAACCGCCGCGCAGGCTCGTCCAGAGCATGGTGGCGCTCTGGAGCGACGAGGTGAGGAACGAGGGCGCGACCCGCATCACCTGGGAGATCGAGCCCATCGGCGACTCCTGTCGGCTGACGATCACGCACGACGAGCTGCGAGAGGGCGCCGACGAGGAGTTGTACGGCGGATGGCCGATGATCCTCTCCGGCCTGAAGACCTGGCTGGAGACCGGAGAGCTGCTCACCACCCCCGGCTCGCTCCTGTACAGCGGTCAGTGACCGGCGGCCGCCTCCGTGTCGTGACGCCCGGCCGTGGCCGACCCCTCCGGGGCGGGGCGACACGACCGGAGGAAGCGGGCGACCCTCAACCCGTGGGACTCGGCTGAAGCTGCCTCACGAGAGCGAAGAGCCTGTCCTCGTTCCCCGCGAGGCCCGCGCTCCGCAGCGCCTCGTCGGCTTCCTCGATCGGGAAGGCGAGCAGCGGCATGTACAGAGGGGCTTCGCTCGGGTCCGCGAGCGCGGCGCGCGTGGCAGCGAGTAAACGGACGTACGCCTGGGCCGCGGCGAGTTCTTCCTGGTGCATCTCATCTCTCCCCGTCAGAGGTGTCGTACCGTCAAGCATCTCTCAAGGGTCTGACAATCCGGGTGCCGTCACTGGGCAGGGCGGTCAAGTACGGTGCGCGGTCCCGGTTCGACTTCGAGGAAACGCCGTCGGCGCGGCCCTCGGTATGACAGCACCGTCCAGCCCAGCCGCTGCAACACCCCGGCACAGCCGGCCAACGCCTCCTCCTCGTCGCGCGCCGCTCCGCTGCCCGGCGGGCCTGCCCAGTCGACCCGTACCGAGCCCGGCGCCTCGCCTTCGCTCACCCGGTAACCCGTGGAGGTGCGCTGCCCGGACGCGTCGACCGTCGACGGGGGTATCAGGGCGGCCTCCAGCGCCAACGCCACGGCCCGTAGCGGTCGGTGCAGCTCCCAAGGGGCCGGCGCACTCTCGGGGGCCGCGCTCCCCGCGCGGGTGAGCCGCCTGATCTGCAGCAGCCCGTCGAAGGCGGTGCGCACCTCCCCGGCACGGTCGCCGGACGCGTCGGGAGCCGCCGCGGGCCCGTCGCCTGTCGCGGGCTCGAAGCCCCCCTCCTGCGGCGCGCTCATGTCCTGCCTCCCTCGCACCCGTGTCTCACACTCCGCCCAGTGTGCACCCGCCCACCGACAGCCTCGGCTGCCTCCTTCGCCCACGCGTATGCTTTGCGGATACCGCAAACCGGAGGACTCAGGTACGTGCACCACGACGACCCGACCGCCCTGCCCCTCGTGGAACGGGGCGCCCTGCGCGCCGACTGCGCGAAGTGCTTCGGGCTCTGCTGCGTCGCGCTGACGCTGACCGCGTCGGCGGATTTCGCGATCAACAAGGACGCGGGGACCCCCTGCCCCAATCTGGCGGACGACTTCCGCTGCGGCATCCACACCCGGCTGCGGCCCGAAGGCTTCTCCGGCTGCACCGTGTACGACTGCTTCGGCGCGGGTCAGAAGGTCTCCCAGGACACTTATGGCGGCCGGGACTGGCGGTCCGACCCGGACACCGCGCAGCAGATGTTCCAGGTCTTCCCCGTGATGAGGCAGCTTCACGAACTGCTCTGGTACCTGACCGAGGCCCTCACCCTGCCGGCGGCCGAGCCCCTGCACCCCGACCTCCGCGAAGCTCTTCGCACCACCGAACGTCTCACCGGTCTGCCCGCCGGTGAACTCGCGGAACTGGACGTGTCCGCGCACCGCGACAGCGTGGCCGGCCTCCTGCTCCGCGCCGGCGAACTCGAACGCGCCACCGTCCCCCGGCGCAGGAAGCGGAGCCAACGTGGCGCCGACCTGATCGGGGCCCGACTCCGAGGCGCCGATCTGCGCGGAGCCGAACTGCGAGGCGCTTACCTCATCGCTGCCGACCTCCGCGGAGCCGACCTGCGCCGGGCTGAGCTCATCGGCGCCGACTTCCGTGACGCCGACCTGTCGGACGCCGACCTGACGGGCGCTCTCTTCCTCACACAGGCGCAGCTGAACGCGGCGAAGGGCAACACCGCCACGAAACTGCCGGATTCCCTGACCCGGCCCGCGCACTGGTCGCCGGGCGGACCCACCAGCGCCTGAACACCTCGGTCGGCCGCCGCATCCGTTCGATCCGGCGTCCGGCGTGGACGCGTTGACCACGGCTCCGCGGCCACCAGACTGATCGGTTCAGGATGCCTCCCACGCCTCCGAGGAGCACTACGCCCACCTGCGTACCGGAGCGCGTCACCCGCGACGCGGCTCGTTCCCCGTGGGGTCGGCTTCCGAACCGTCCTGCTCCAGTGCCGCTTTGAGGCGCTCCAACGTGGTCCGGATGTTCCCGCGCTGGAATTCCGCGAAAGTGTGCCCGCGTGTCGCGATCCGGTCGAAGGCGTTGGCGAGAAAGTCGGGCCACATCCGTCGGTTGTCCGTCCAGGTCTCCGTGATGCGGGTGAAGCCGTCGACCGCTTCGAAGCGGTACTCCCACAGCGCGATGGAGCCCGGCAGCCGAGGACGCCGCATACCGATGGCGTGCACGCGAAAGGCGAACCGCTCGCCCGGGTCGGCAGCCGTCACCGTGCACCTGGTCGTCCATCGGAAGAAGCCGCGCTTGTTGCGGCCCTCGAAGACCATGCCGACATGGGCCGTCCGGTGCTCCCCGAGTATCCTCGCGCCCCGGTTCTCCGGACTCCAGCGACCCATCGCGGTGGGGTCGCTCAGCTCCGCGTACGCGGTGGACGGCGCCACTCGGATCAGGATGCTGTCCGATACGGACATGGTGCGGGGCATGACAGGTCTCCTTGTCCTCGTCCGGCCGAGGCAGATCGAGCGAGCCGGACGGGCCATGTGTGAACGGTCGGCGGTTCTGGTTCGTGGGACAGTGTGGCTCACACGCACCGGCGTTCGGAACACCGGACCCGAGGCGGCCCTCACCACGGCGGCCGCCCGCCGGCCTTCGACCGTGACGTCCACAGGCAGCGCGGCGTGGCGGAAGGACGCTTCGTGCGCCGGAAGATGGCGCGGTATCGCCACCCGCGACGACGGCCCGCCGAGTCCCACGAAGCATCAGTCACCTCGCTGCACTTCTCGAGCCGGCCGGCTTGCTCCTCCTGCCCCTCTCCCGTGATGCCGCCGAGGAGAGCACCCCGATCAACGCCTGTCGAGACCCTGCCTGTCGAGACCCGGGCGCTTCGGGACATCGCCCATGGTGCAGAGCGCCGTGACCTGCTCCTCCAAACAGCTCAGGGCCCTCGTGAGGGAGAGTTGGTCGATCCGCTCACAATGGAGGGTGTGGACAGCGGCGCCGAACTCTCCCAGAGGTCGTTCAAGATCCACATCAACCCTTGCTTCAACGATGCACCCGGTCGAGGTGATGGTCGCGCCTGCCGAGAACCGCAGCTCACTGACCTCCGAATCGCCCTCCGCGAAGAAGCCGAAGCAGCGCTGGAGCCTCAGTTCAGGTCCCGCGGCGTGCTGTTCGATCAAGATGCCGGGCGCCAGCCCGGACTCGTCCCCGAAGTCGTAGGCGAGGTAGAGCTCAGTGGTGAAATCATCCAACTGCCTGTGCAGCCTGTGCATCGTCGTCAGCAAGAGGACCGTGCTTTCGGCTTCTTCCACGCCGGTGACGTTCATCATCGGTGAATCATCACCCAGGCGTGGAAGCACCGGCACGTGAGTTTCGCTCACCGGGCCGCACCGTCCCTGCACCGTTCCAACCCCAACCGCACGATCAGCGACCCTTTGACGGCACGGCACGGCACGGCACGGCACGGCACGGCACGGCACGGCACGGCACGGCACGGCACGGCACGGCACGGCCCGGATCGTGCCGCACGACGGTCCGTTCATGGACAGACGCACTGTCATGCGGGCCAGGGCGCCAACGGTGCGAGAGCCCTGCTCCTCCGGTGGCCGAGCCGGGAACGCAGAGACCGATCCTGGCATGCCGAATCGGTTCAGCACCCGGACGACGGATGGGAGAGCTCCTGGCGGGCACGCATGGGAGAGAGGAACGGAATCGAATGCCCCACATGGAGGTGCCCGTGCTGCACGGCGTCGATGTCAGCGCCTATCAGACGGACTTCGAGACGGACGGTCTGGACTTCGTCTTCGTCAAGGCGACAGAGGGCCGCTCCTACGTCAATCCGAGACTGAAGGACCAGGTGAAACGCGTCAGGGACGCCGAATGCGTGGTCGGCTTCTACCACTTCCTCTGGCCGGGGCACGCGAAGGACCAGGCGGAGTACTTCCTCGACGCGACACCGGAGCGGCAGGGGGACCTCCTCGCCGTCGACTGGGAGCAGACGGGCGAAGGGACGCGCGCGAGCAGCGAGGACAAGGACCGCTTCATCCATGAGGTGAAACGGCTGAGGCCCCACCACCGGGTGCTGCTCTACTGCAACCGATCCTTCTGGATCAACCACGACACGAGTTCGTACGCCGGTGACGGACTCTGGATCGCCGACTACGGCAAGGCGGCGGCACCGCGGATCGAGGCGGACTGGCGTATCCATCAGTACACCGACGACCCCCTGGACAAGAACGTGGCCGACTTCCCCTCCCGGAAGGCGATGCGCGCCTGGGCCACGGCCTGAAGGAGAAGCGCGGCCACCAGAGCGCCAGGCGCTCGTCAACACGGGTACCGAAACCATCGGCCAGTGGAGTGTCCTTTGCCAGCCACTGGTGCAGTGCGCACGGAGATGACCTGCGGTACCGAGGCGGGGAGTCCATCCTGGTCGCCGAGTCCGCAATCGGCCGTCGACCGAAGGAGTGCCGCAGTGACGACGAGGAGTCCCTCAGTATCGGCGGAAGCCGATGTCGCCTATCAGGACGAACTGCCTGTACGGCGTCGGCAGCCGGGCAACGTCGTCATCCGGTGGCTGACCACCACCGACCACAAGACGATCGGCACGCTGTACCTGACCACCTCGTTCGCCTTCTTCATCGTCGGTGGCATCCTGGCGCTCGTCATGCGCGCCGAGCTGGCCCGTCCGGGTGATCAGATCATCTCGAACGAGCAGTTCAACCAGGCGTTCACGATGCACGGCACGATCATGCTGCTGATGTTCGCGACGCCGCTGTTCGCCGGCTTCGCCAACTGGATCATGCCGCTGCAGATCGGCGCGCCCGACGTGGCGTTCCCCCGGCTGAACATGTTCGCGTACTGGTTGTACCTCTTCGGCTCGCTGATCGCCGTATCCGGCTTCCTCACCCCCCAGGGCGCGGCCGACTTCGGCTGGTTCGCCTACTCCCCGCTGAACGACGCGGTCCGCTCGCCGGGTGTGGGCGCCGACTTGTGGATCATGGGTCTGGCCTTCTCGGGCTTCGGAACGATCCTCGGTTCGGTCAACTTCATCACCACGATCATCTGCATGCGCGCCCCCGGCATGACGATGTTCCGCATGCCGATCTTCACCTGGAACGTCCTGCTGACCGGTGTCCTGGTCCTGCTGGCCTTTCCCGTCCTGGCCGCCGCGCTGCTCGCGCTCGAGGTGGACCGGAAATTCGGCGCACTCGTCTTCGACCCCTCCAACGGCGGCGCACTGCTCTGGCAACACCTCTTCTGGTTCTTCGGCCATCCAGAGGTGTACATCATCGCTCTACCGTTCTTCGGCATCGTCTCCGAGATCATTCCGGTGTTCAGCCGCAAGCCGATCTTCGGCTATGTCGGCCTGATCAGTGCGACGATCGCCATCGCCGGCCTGTCTGCGACGGTGTGGGCGCACCACATGTATGTCACGGGCGGCGTGTTGTTGCCGTTCTTCTCCTTCATGACGTTCCTCATCGCGGTCCCCACCGGGGTGAAGTTCTTCAACTGGATCGGCACGATGTGGAAGGGCTCGTTGTCCTTCGAGACACCGATGCTCTGGTCCGTCGGCTTCCTGGTCACCTTTCTCTTCGGTGGTCTGACCGGCGTCATCCTGGCCTCACCGCCGCTGGACTTCCACGTCTCCGACTCGTACTTCGTGGTCGCGCACTTCCATTACGTCGTCTTCGGCACCGTGGTCTTCGCGATGTTCGCCGGATTCCACTTCTGGTGGCCGAAGTTCACCGGCAAGATGCTGGACGAGCGGCTCGGGAAGATGACGTTCTGGACGCTGTTCATCGGCTTCCACGGCACCTTCCTGGTGCAGCACTGGCTGGGCGCCGAGGGCATGCCGCGCCGTTACGCGGACTACCTCGCCGCCGACGGCTTCACCACCCTGAACACCATCTCGACGATCTCCTCGTTCCTGCTCGGACTGTCGATGCTCCCGTTCATGTACAACGTCTGGAAGACCGCCAAGTACGGCAAGAAGATCGAGGTCGACGACCCGTGGGGCTACGGCCGTTCGCTCGAATGGGCGACCTCCTGCCCGCCCCCGCGCCACAACTTCCTGACACTGCCGCGGATCCGTTCCGAATCCCCGGCGTTCGACCTTCACTATCCCTCGATCCGTGCCCTCGAAGAAGAAGTGAACCGCCCGCACGAATCCGTCACGGTGGCGCCCGGGGACAAGCAGGAATAGGACTCAGGGGCGACGGCTCGATGAGAGGAGGACCGCGTGAAGCCGGACAAGGAGAGCGCTCGGGGCCTGGCTCAGGTCGAGGGCTACCTGCTCTGGAACGCCGAGGTCGACGAGGCCCGCCGACGGGCCCGCAGCTTCACCGACGCCCTGCCCTGGCTCACCACCGCCCAGCGTGAGGACGTCGAGCGCGTCTACGTGGCGGACAGGGTGGAGGCGTGCAGGGACACGCTCACAAGGATCGCCGGCCGTGCCATGGAACTCCGGGGTGAGTACACCGCACGTTACGACCGTCTCAGGGCCCGCTGCGTGGCGTTGTCCGTCCTGACCGTCGGCTTGCTGGGCGGCACCTGCGCGGGCCTGACGTTGATCAGCCGCTGATTCCGGCCTCGGGTGTCCGGGCATGCGTCCGTGCACCCGAGGCCGGTGGTGCACGGGAGAGAACGGCGCCCTGTGATCGCAGACACCGGAAGCGGGGGCTCACCGAGCCGGGACCGCCCACGCCCGCTCGAGCTCGGAGAGGTGTGCGGCGAGCAGTCCCGCGTGCGACCGGGGCAGCTCGGCGGCCGGGTGGGCCAGCTCCACCGCACACGCCGTCGTGGTGTCGATGAGCCGCTCCACAGCACCGGCCACACCCTCGGACCCGGCTGACTGCCTCGCCACCGGAGGGAGCTCGGCGGCCGACAGATCGATCGCCGTGCGTGCCGCCGCCAGCGACCGGTAGGCGTCCCGGCGCAGCGCTCCCCTCCCGGCGTGATCCTCCGGGGCGTTCAGGACGTGCCCCAGATAGCGGTGCGCCGCCCTTACCGCCGCGTCGAGGGCGGCCCTGACGGAGTGGCCCCGCCGGCCCGGCAGCGGAAGGTGTCCGACGAGCAGCACCGTCCCACAGGCGAGGAGGGACTCCACCACCCGCCCCCAGGAGGCGGGGGGTTCACCGCCCAGGAGGACGAGCGCCAGGACGAGCACGGTCACCGCCGCCGTCTGCACGGCGAAGTGACGGGTGGCGACCGGAAGGAACGCGCCGCAGAGAGCGACCGTCGCGACCAGCGCCGACGGCCCGGGAACCAGCATGACCACGAGGCCGAAGACCGCGGCGCCGACGACGGTCCCCACGGCACGGCACACCACCCGGGAGGCCAGCGGCCCGAGATCCGGCTTGACGAGGAAGACGGTGGTGGCGGGAAGCCAGTACCAGTGCTCGTGATGCAGCCACTGCGCCACCACCGTGCTCGTCGCGCAGCACACCGCCACCCTGAGACCGTACTCACGACCCGCAGCGCTCCACGCCCGGCCGAGGACGGAGGAGTACGAGCGCCTCCTGCGTATGCCCGGCCACGCCCCGGTGGGGCGGTCGAAGTCCGCCGCGGCGCGCAGCAGGGCGTCGTCGAGGGCTCGTAGCCCGGCGTCCGTCCGGGCAGGAGCCGACAACGGTCCGCAGGTCCCACCGCTCCGCACCGCCGCTGCCAGCCTCCGGGGGCCTTCCGCGACCCTGGCCGGCAGAGGGTTCCCGGCCCACGCCAGCGCGGTCGCGGCCTCGGCGAGCGGGAACGCCGCCGCGTACCGGGCGTGCAGCCGACGCTCGGCCGAAGAGCTCGCGTAGCGCCGTAGTCGTGGACCGGCCAAAGCGTCCTGGGCCTGGTCGAGCGCGGCGCTCAGCGCGGCGCGCCGGGCGAGGGCGTGCGGGCCGCCCGATGCCCGCAGGAGCCGGGCCACGGCGTCGTACACTGCGGCGACCGCCTCCCGTTCCCCGTCGAGCCGGTACGGCTCCCCGCCCGGCCCGCCCGGTGACGGGAGGACCAGCCGGAGCAGCAGGAGCCATCCAGCACCGGCCATGAAGAGCAGTGCACGCAGCGGGCCCGGCTCAGGCAACGGCATGCCGGCCCCGATCACGACCGCGACCAGCAGCTGTGTGCCGCACGCCGAGGCGACAGGACCCGTCGAACTCAGCGCGCCCGCGACGAGGCCCAGCAATCCGAAAAGGAGTGGCAGGACGACCAGGGACCGGCCACTGCCCACGGCCGCCGCGATCATCGTGCCGATCAGCAGGCCGGCCGAGCCCGCCAGAGCGGGGAAGCCGAGCCGGGCGACGGATGCGCGGCGGCTGCCGGGCCGGTCGTTGATCCCTGCCAGCATCGCCCCGAGGGCGGCGGGGACCCCGGCGGTCGGCCGCTCGGCCAGGACGGACACGAGCAGGGGCAGGGCCGCCAGCGCTCCGCGCAGGACCGCGTTCCACGGCACCGGGCCGCGCTGGGCGCGAAGTGCGTGGGCGAGCCAAGGGGGAAGCCGGGTGGCAACAGAGGAAGGCGTGGGCACCGTGCTCCTGTCCGCAGGGGAGACGTCGTCGCCGGCGGACACCTTCGGCCTGGGCTCGGGCTCAGCCTAGATCCTTTGTGTGCGGGGGGTGCTACCCGCTCGTTTCCGCAACATGACGGTTGACCTGACGTCCGTCGTCAGAGGGCGGTCGCGAAGTTCTGGGTCCACACCGGGCCTCCGGACGAGTCCACTCTCCCGATCCCGATCTCCTTGAAATCGCAGTTGAGGATGTTCGCCCGGTGCCCTTCGCTGTTCATCCAGGCATCCATCACGGACTCGGCGGTCCGCTGGCCCTTCGCGATGTTCTCCCCGTACGTGCTCCAGCGGTACCCGGCAGCGGTGATGCGCGTGCCGGGGTCCGTGCCGTCCGGCGAGGTGTGGGAGAAGTAGTCCCGCGCCACCATGTCCGCGGAGTGACTCGACGCGGCCTTCGCCAGCGCGCTGTTGCCGCTGACCGGCCCGCATCCCTCCTTCGCCCGCTCGGTGTTGACCAGCGCGATGACTTCCTGTGTCACGGACGGGGCCGACGAGGCCTTCGGCGCCGCAGCCGGTTTCGAGGAGGGCGTGCGCGGTGCGGGAGCCTTCTCGGGAGCGACGGTGGCGCTCCGGCTCCGGGATGCGGACGGGGATTTCGTGACGGACGGCGACGGCGATGCCGACGAGGGCGAGGGGGAGCGAGTGGGGGACGTGGGGGAAGTGGACGGGGAGGACGGCGCGCTCACCGGTTCCGAAGGCCCGGCGAGCGGAGCTATCGCGGTCGCCGGGTCGTCGCCCGTGTACAGGTGTACGGCGGCCCCGCCGCCGCCCAGCACCGCGACGGCGGTGAGGCCGGCGACGACCGTGGTGCGGCGGCGGCGCCTGGCGCCGTCCCGCCGGCGCTCGGCACGTCCGGGACCGGACAGGCCCGCTGCGGCGGGCAGGAACGCCGAGGGCAGGAACTCCGCAACCGGACCTCCTGCGGTCGCCGCCACGGGGACGAGGACGAGCCCCACCAGCAGGCCCTCCGCCGGCACCAGGCCGGACCTGTGCCCCGCGCACACCGTGCACTCACGGGCATGACGAGCCAGGCGCTTGCGCCACAGGGCGGACGGCACAGCGTCCCATCCGGCCGTCAGGTCCTCGAGCAGGACGCAACGAGGATCCGCGGTCAAGGCGCGCACCACCACCCTCGCAGCCTCCAGCCGCTCCTTCATCCGCTGGACGCGCACCGCGGTGTGCTGGGGAGACAGGTCGAGGGCGCTCGCGACCTCTGCCCGGGACAGCTCGCCTGCCGTTTCCAGCCACCACAGGGACACCAGTTCGCGATCGTCCGCGTCCAGCCACCGAGTGGCCTCGGCGGCCTCTCGTCGCTGGCCCGTCAGACCGAGCCTGACGATCGTCAGCTCGACGAAGTCGGCAGCCGGATCGACGAGTTCGTACGCGTCCTCCATCCGGTCCGCGGACGTCTCGCCGACCCGGCGCTCGCGCCAGTGCTCGCGTATCTCGTTCATGGTGATGGCTACGAACCATGACCGGAAGCTTTTCGGAGTGCGAAGGGAGGGCAGGCCCCGGAGCATGCGCAGCACACTGTTCTGGACCACGTCGTCGACATCGGCATGGCCGTTGAGCGCCCGGCCCACGATGTTGTAGACGAGCGGAAGGTAGGACGCAACGAGCCTGTCCTGCGCCTCGGGGTCGCCCCTCTGCGCGGCTTTGATCAACGCCGTCTGGCCGGTCTCGCCCATGGTGTGCTCACTCTTCCGGGATCCTGTTCCGTCACTTCCCACACTCGGGAGACGCCGTGCGGCGGGGACGATAACAGGAATCCGGTCAAGCGCTCGAGATTCGCCCACGGATCCGGGCAAAAGCAGTACCGGGCCCGACGACGGAACGATCCGCCGGCGGGCCCGGCACCGGGCGACGGTCAGACGACCGGCCTGGGCATTCCGTGATCAGGAGCGGGGCGGGTTGTCCGGGTCACGATCCGAGCCGAACTGCTGCTTCAGCTTGTCCTGGCCCGTGTCGACGTGCTTGCTGTACTTGCCCTGAGTGCGGTCGTCGATCATGTCTCCGGCCTTGTCGACGCCCTTTCCGGCCTGGTCCTCGTGGCCCTTCAGCATTTTCTTGATCTTGTCCAGCGCGGACATGGCGGATCTCCCTCGCTCGGCTTCCCCCACCACTCCAGGGTTACCGCACATCGCCGCGTCCGCATCCCCGAGCACGGCCGGACGCGCTCCGGCGGGCCGCGGACGTGTGAAGGTCGGCCGGCTGGGCAGATACCGGGTTACCTGGAGGAGGTGGTGGCCGTGGGCCGCATCCAGATCGTCCGCCGTCCGCAGCCCCCAGCGGGACCGCCCCCGCTGGACCTGCGCACACCGTCCGGACGGCCCATGCCGTACTGAGCTCCTGAGCGGTGCAGCGGCTTCCCCGCGGCGGGACGCCTGCCCTCGGCGACCGGAGCGTAAGCTCCGGAGGCATGATCGACCATTCGGCGCACGTCACGTCCGCCCGACAGACGAACTGGGCCGGCAACATCACCTTCGGCGCGAAGAGACTGCGCACCCCCGCCTCGATCGCCGAACTGCAGGACATCGTCTCCGCCGGAACGGCCGTCAAAGTACTGGGTACCGGTCATTCCTTCAACACCGTCGCGGACACCCGGGGTGACCTGATATCCGTCACGGGCCTGCCCAGATCGGTCGAGATCGACCGGGAGGCCGGCACCGCGACGGTCAGCGCCGGTCTGCGCTTCGGCGAGCTGACCGGCACCCTGCACCGCAGCGGGTTCGCACTGCACAATCTCGGCTCGCTGCCCCATATCTCCGTGGCCGGAGCATGCGCCACAGGCACCCACGGTTCGGGCATGGGAAACCGCTCCCTCGCAGGTGCCGTCAGGGCGCTGGAACTCGTCACCGCGGACGGCCGGATCGTGACGCTGAAACGGGGCGACGCGGACTTCGCCGGTGCGGTCGTCTCCATGGGCGCGCTGGGGGTGGTGACCCGACTGACCCTGGACCTCGTGCCCGCCTTCGAGATCCAGCAGTGGGTGTACGAGGGGCTCTCGCAGAAGCAGGCGCTCCACCGGTTCGACGAGGTGATGTCGCGGGCCTACAGCGTGAGCCTCTTCACCGGCTGGCACGGCGGCCCGATCGACCAGGTGTGGCTCAAACACCGGGTGGAGGACGGGGGGCCCCGCACCGTTCCTGACCGGTGGCACGGAGCGACGCTCGCGCAGGGGCCCAGGCATCCGGTCCCTGGCGTGGCGGCCGAGCACTGCACGGAGCAGCAGGGTAAAGCCGGCCCGTGGCACGCCAGGCTGCCCCACTTCCGCCTCGAATTCACCCCGAGCAACGGGGAGGAACTGCAGTCGGAGTACTTCGTCGCCCGGCACGACGCCGTGGCGGCCTACGAGGCCCTCGACCGGATCCGGCAGCGGTTCTCGCCCCTGCTCCAGGTCGGGGAGATCCGCACCGTGGCCGCCGACGACCTGTGGCTCAGTCCGGCCCAGGGGAGGGACTCCGTGGCGTTCCACTTCACCTGGGTGCCGGACACCGCAGCCGTCACGCCCGCCCTCGGGGCCATCGAGGAGGCCCTGGCTCCGTTCCGCGCCAGGCCGCACTGGGGCAAGGTCTTCACCACGCCGCCGGACACACTCCGGGAGCTGTACGGCCACTACGCCGACTTCGAGCGCCTCGTCGAACGGCTCGACCCCACCGGCACGTTCCGCAACGCGTTCCTGGCGCACACCTTCCCCCGCATCGAGTGAGAGGTGTTCGCGCCTTTCCCGCACGCCCACCGGATCGGCTGACGGCGTGCCGTGTCACAGCTCCCGATCGGTGCTCAAGAACCGTGGGGGCTCTCCCCCGCACGGCCCGTCCGCCACCCGCCGCCCCGCCGCGCCGTCGCCCGCAAGCCCCCCGAGTCCTCTCGTTCGGATCAGGCTCGGATCCGAACAGAAGACCTCAGGGGCTATCCCAGCCGCTCCGCGGCCCGCTGGAGGCGCCCCCTCCCGAAGGCCGTGGCGAGAGTTCCTCGACCAGGGCGGCCAGTTCCTCGCACGCCACCTCGGTCTCATGACGGATGTTGTTGTGCTCGGTCACGATCGCCGCGAGGAGGAGCGCGGTGAGCGCGATACAGCCGTTGAGGACACACAGGTTGAGCATCACCTCGAGCACGGAGTGGTCGGCGAACGGTCCCACACCGTCGGTTCCGGCGATGATCGCCATGACGGACATGAAGAGGGAGCAGGGGGAGCTACCGGCCAACTGGAAGCGGAGTGCCGCCCAGACGAGCACCGGGAAGAGGAGGTAGATCATGGACAGCGAACTTCGGGTCGCCAGGAGCGTCGCCACCACGGTGACCACCGCGAGTGCCCCCGCTTCCGCCCACCGGTCGTCGACCTTCGGCAGGCGCGCCTTGCGCAGGACGAGCAGCAGCGGGGTGACCATGAGCACTCCCATCGCGTCTCCCGCCCACCAGGCCGACCAGACCGACCAGAACTCCGCCGCGGGCAGATCGCCGCTCAGCATCTGAACCCCGGTGCCCACCGTCGCGCTGATCACCATGCCGCCCAGGGCTCCCAGGAAGACCAGGGCGACCCCGTCCCGCAGCCGGTCAAGTTCGGTGCGGAATCCAGCCACGCGCAGGGCCAGGAAGGAACACAGCGGCGCCAGAACGCTGCCCGCCGCGATGACCGGGCCCGAGAACGTAAGGCCGTCGCCGACCGTGATGACGGTGAGGAGCGCACCGAGCGCGATCCCGGGCCAGATCCGGGGACCCAGGTACAGCAGCGAAGCGAGTGCGATCCCCGAGGGCGGCCACAAGGGAGTGACGACCGAGCTCTCCACCTCGACCGGCCTGAGGAGGCCGGCCCGTCCGGACACGTAGTAGGCAGCGGCGATGCCCAGCATCTGCAGGACGAGCACGGCTCGGCGTCTTGTTCCCTCGCTGCGGATCACGGGTCCCATAAGACACCGGCGGTGAAAGGAGGCCGATGTGACACGCACGGCAGCCGGACGTCCTTACCCGGCCCGTGCGGAGGTGTTCTCGTGGCGCAGGACGAGGACGGCAGCGTCGTCCTCGTGGCCCGTGAACACTGCGGCGTGGAGCACTCGGTCCGCCAGCTCCTCGGCGTCGGCGCGGTAGTGGGCGCTCACCAGACGCCTGATCCGGTCCAGACCGTCGTCGATCGTCATCGAAGGCCCTTCGACGACTCCGTCGGTGAGCAGGACGAAAGCACCCTCGGCATCAAGAACGCGCCGGGTCACGGGGTAGTGCTGGTGCGGTTCGACGCCGAGCGGGAGGCCGCCGGCGTCGGCGGTGACGCCCGAGCGTCCGTCGGCGGTCGCCCAGACAGCGGCGACATGGCCCGCGCGGGCGCTTTGCAGCTCACGGGTCAGCGGATCCAGCCGGAGGAACGAGCACGTCGCGAAGAGCGCTGAGTCCATCGATATGATCAGATCGTTCGTCCGGCGCATGAGATCGCCCGGATCAGCGGCCGATCCGGCGATCGCGCGCATGGCGATCCGGACCTGCCCCATGAAAGCGGCCGCGTCCACGTCATGCCCCTGGACGTCTCCTATGGCCAGAGCGAGTGCCCCGTCCGGCAGCAGGAAACCGTCGTACCAGTCGCCGCCGATGTCCAGCCCGTCGCGGGCGGGAGCGTAGCGAGCAGCGGTCCGGAGTCCGGGGAAGCCGGGCAGCGCCGTGGGCAGCATGTTGCGTTGCAGGGCCTGTGCCAGTTCGACGCGGGCCTGGTGCAGCTCCACCTCCCGCCGGGCACGGGCAGTGAGGTGCTGCAGAGTGCTGAGCAGGTCCTCGGCGCTCGCGGACCGGGGAGTTCGACGCCGGTTCATGGGCCGCTCCGCGTTCCGATGGTTCCTGCATCATATTTCGGCACCGGGACTCCTGCGAGCGCTGCGCGGATGCCCGCGCGGTGGGCGTCCGTACGGTCGGTCAGGTCAGCTGACGGCCCGGCCGAGGGAGACGGTGAGACGTCCCAGGGTCTCCTGCAGAGCCAGGATCTCCTGGACGGACAGGCCTGTGGCCGCGAGGATCGAGCGGGGGACCGGCAGGGCGCGTTCGCGCAGCTCCGCGCCGTCGTCGGTGAGGTGGACGGTGACCGACCGCTCGTCCGCAGGGCTGCGCTCGCGCCTGACGAGACCGGCCGACTCCAGCCGCTTCAGCAGCGGCGACAGCGTGCCGGAATCCAGGCGCAGCCACTCGCCGATCGTCTTGACCTGCTGCGGGCCGTGCTCCCAGAGCACCATCATCGCCAGGTACTGCGGGTACGTGAGGCCGAGGTCCCTGAGCGCTTCCCGGTAGAAAGCGCCGAACGCGCGCGAGGCGGCCTGCAGCGAGAAGCAGACCTGGTGGTCCAGCTTGAGCAGTTCCGTGTCAGGCAGCTCGGTCAGGTCCGGGGTCGGTAGTGGCGTCATAGGTCCAGAGTAGCCTGCCGCGTATCATTTAGTTGTGCACAATTGAATTGTGTGTCACTCTCTTGGGGGTGGCCGGTCCGCAGCCACCGCCGTACGAGAGAAGGGCACCTCATGGACGCGCTGTACACCGCTGCCGCCACCGCCAACGGCCGCGAAGGCCGGGCAGTGAGCTCGGACGGACGGATCGATCTGGCGCTCGCACTGCCGCCGGCCCTCGGAGGCAACGGGGAGGGCACCAACCCCGAGCAGCTTTTCGCCGCCGGCTATGCCGCGTGTTTCGCCAGTGCGATGAGCTCGGTCGCCCGCGAGATGAAGGTCGACACCAAGGACGTCTCGGTGACGGCCGAGGTCTCGATCGGCAAGGACGATTCGGGCTTCGGTCTCGCGGTCGTCATGCGCGTCGAGCTGCCTGAGGCGCTCGAAGGCGAGACCGGTCGACGCCTGGTCGAGGCGACGCACGCCTACTGCCCCTACTCCAAGGCCACGCGCGGCAACATAGAGGTCGAGCTCGTCATCGAGTAACGGACGGGGGCATCGAGTAACGGACGGTTCCCCACCCGTTACCGGGTGGGGAACCGATTCTGCAGGGGCGGCAGGAGTCGAACCTGCGGCATCCGGTTTTGGAGACCGGCGCTCTGGCCTCTGAGCTACACCCCCTCGGCGGACTCAGCCTCGCAGTAGCCCGCGCCCGCCGACAACCGGATTTCCGGTGGCTGCCTCCGTTCCCCGGGTCCGCCCCACGGCGGTCGAAGGCGAACGCGTACACTCGGCTCCCGTTTCCGCTGATTGGCGGGCATAACCGATTGATAGGCAGTTCACGTGAGTTTCACAGAGGCATCCGACGCACCGATCTACGCCGGTCTGGTGGAGGAGCAGGGCGACGTTCCGGCCGAGGTGCGGAGGGTGGCCGAGGAGACCCTGCAGGAGGTGGAGAGCGTGCTCGACTTCAGCGCGGTGCGCGCACCTGCCACCGCCCGCTGAGCCGGGCCCGGATCATGCCCCGGGCCCTGGCGCACCAGGGCCGGATCATGTCGGCCGACGTGGGCAGGATCATCTCCGGCGCCCCCTGGTTCCCCATCGTTCGGAGCACCGCGTGACCATCAGCCTGCACCGCTCAGCGGCCGTCCTGTTCCAGGGCGACAGCATCACCGATGTAGGACGGCTCGTGGAACGGGACTGCCCTCTCGGCAACGGCTACGCCCGGATGGCGGCCGAACGCGTGCGATCCGCCCGGCCGGACAGCGGTATCACATTCGTCAACCGGGGTGTCAGCGGCGACGGCGTCTCGGATCTGCGCGCTCGATGGCGTGAGGACACCCTGGACCTCGCGCCGGACGTGGTGTCCGTCCTGATCGGTGTGAACGACACCTGGCGCCGCTACGACTCCGGCGCCGTCACCTCGGTCCGCGCGTACGAGAACGACTACCGGACCATCCTCACGCAGGTCCGCGACGAACTCGGCGCCCAGCTCATCCTCATCGAGCCGTTCCTCGTGCCGGTCCGGGACGAACAGTGGGCCTGGCGCGAGGACCTCGACCCCCGGATCCAGGCGGTCCGACGGCTGGCCGAGGAGTTCGGAGCCGCGCTGCTGGCGGCGGACGGCCTGCTCAACCAGGCGGCGCGCGCCGCCGGGGGCGCCGAATGCATCGCGGGTGACGGAATCCACCCCACCCCGCTGGGGCACACGCTCCTGGCGGAGGCGTGGACGGCACTGGCCGGCCTCTAGCGTCCGGGGGACCCCAGCACGGGGATCCTGGCCCAGACGGTCTTCCCGGTCCTGCCGGGCCGCGACCAGCCCCAGGAACTGCTCAGAGCATCGATGATGCGCAGACCCCGCCCGCGCTCCAGCGACTCGTCCGCCTGGCGCAGGACGGGCATCTCGGGGCTGGGGTCGTTCACCGCGCAGACCAGCGTCCCGTCCTGGCGGGCGAGGCCGAGCCGGGCGGCCTGCCGCCCGGCGTGCTCCTCGCCGGGATTCAGCCCGTGGCAGACCGCGTTGCTCATCAGCTCGCCCGCGACGAGGGCGACATCGTCCGCACCGGAGTGCAGCTCCCAGCGCTCCAGAGCCTCGCGGACGAAGGCCCGTGCCTGCCGCAGGCTCTCCGGATCCGCGCCGAGGCCGTGCGTGGTGAACCCCGGGGCCCCGATCCCGAGATCCCGCGCCAACTCGTCGTGAGGATCCGGATCCGCGCTGTCCCCGGCCGGACCGGGCACGAGTGCTGCCCCTCCGTGACGTGGTGTGTTCTCCGCGTACATGAGCGCTGATCGCCCTCCGCTGAAAGCCGGTCAGGGGTGCCTTGGGGGCCGGATGACCACTAGTATCCTCGCCGTCCGCGCACTTGGTGCAATTGCAGCCGGAATTGCACCCAGGGGTGTGAGCGGGAGACACCTGTTCACCCGGTGCGGGGCCCCGGTTGCACACCGGGAAGCATCAGCGCAACGAAAAGGAATGGACCGCATGCAGCACATCGACAACGGCGTCCCCGCCAACTCCCTCACCGGCGTGGAGTGGAGGAAGAGCCACCACAGCAACCCCAGTGGGAACTGCGTGGAGATGGCCCGGCTGCCCGGCGGTGCGGTGGCCGTACGCAACTCCCGCCACCCCGAAGGACCCGCGCTCGTGTACACCCGCGACGAAGTACACGCGTTCCTCGCGGGCGTCAGGGACGGCGACTTCGACGTCATGACCGGCTGAGCGAGCGGCGGAACGGGCCGAAAGGCGCGGCGTTTTCGAATCGGCCGGGCCTTTGTGGGGCTCCTGATGGCACACTGGCGTCACGACGTCAGTCCTCAGGAGTCCGCATGCCCGGCATCGAACCGCTACAGCCGTCACGGAGGCCGACCCTCGCCCCGGCCCTGGGGGCAAGCCCCACGGCGTTGCGTCTGGTTCTGGGCGCGCAGCTCCGCCGGATGCGGGGCGAGGCGGGCATCACTCCCGAAGTCGCGGCGGACCGGATCCGGTGCTCGACGGCGAAGATCAGCCGGATGGAGACGGGGCACTCCCCGTGCAAGGAACGCGATGCCGCCGATCTCCTGGCGCTGTACGGCGTGACCGATCCCGCCAGGACGGCCGAGTTCATCGATCTGGTGCGCAGGGCCGGGCAGCGCGGATGGTGGCGCAACTACGCCGACGTGCTGCCGGACTGGTTCGAGCCCCTGGTCGGCCTGGAGGAGGCCGCCGCGTCGATCCGTACGTACGAGGGGCACTACGTTCCGGGGCTTCTGCAGACGGCCGACTACGCCTACGCGGTGGTGCGTTCCGGACACGCCCTCGAATCGGAGGAGGTCACCCGGCGCCGCGTCGAACTGAGGATCAGGCGGCAGCAGTTGCTGCAGCGACGTGATGCGCCGAAGCTCTGGGTGCTGCTTGACGAGGCCGTGCTGATGCGCCCCACGGGTGGCGCCCGGGTGATGCGCGAACAGCTTGCCCACCTCATCGAGATGACGGACCAGCCTCACGTGATCGTGCAGGTGGCCCCTTTCGAGGTGACCGCCCATACGTCTCCGGGTAACGGCATCACGTATCTGCGGTTCGCGATGGAAGGGTTGCCCGATGTCGCGTACATCGAGCACCTGACCAACGCCACGTCCGTGAACAAGCAGGAGAGCACGGACGAGTACCGGTGGATTCTGGACTCGCTCAGTGCCCAGTCGCCGAGCCCGGCCGAGAGCCGGGGCCTGCTGAGGCTGGCGCTCGAGAGGTACAGCTGAAGCAGCCAGCCCCCCGAGGGCTCCACCTGTTGTGCTCGGTCAGGGAGACATTCTCCTGATGACGTGCGACCCGGTGCAGCCGGACATCTCCTACCGGCACAGTCCCGTGGTGGACACCTGGAGTGCGCAGATCCCGCAAGCGGATCCGAACGCCTGATGAGCTGAGGCTCGTCAGGGGCCGGCCAGAGTGCCGCTTTCGTCCCTACGTGTTCGACGGCCAACTGTCCTAACGGAGCGCCGGCCGTCAGGAGTCCGCAGCCGCGCCGGTGCCGTCACTTCTCCTCAACAATCACGAGCCTGTCGATCACCAACCGACCCCGAAACCGGTGGACATACGCTGTCCTCGCTAAGGTTCTGGCACGACTTCCGTGATTGGGGACAATCCGTCACGGCTACTGGACGAGCGGGGAGCGTGGTGCTTGCCCGTGGTGCGTGCCGTGATCGGCTGTGGCTGGCTGAAAAGTGCGGAGAGGGGGAGGGGCAGTGGAGAGGTTCACCGTCGAGCCGTCTCGGGTGGTCGACTTCGTGGAGCACGTGCGGCGACGCCCAGCGAGGTATTTTCTCGTTGATCAGGGGAGCCCCGAGCTTCCCACCGAGGTCCTGCAGGCGGTGGCCTGGGACGCGCTGCACCGTCCCGACGGCAGGCATGGACAGATCAGTGTCGAGATCGGATCTGATCTCAGCTTCACAGTGGAGAGCGATCTACGCCCCGGCGCCGATGAACGGAAGAGGCTTCTTCCGGGATTCTTCGGTTCCCTGCTCGACATGTTCGACATGCAGCGCTGGGCTCCCTCCGCAGCTGCCGCACTCAGCGTCCGCACGGTCATCGAGGTGTGGCTGGATGGCCACGGCTATCGCCAGGAGCTGGTCGGGATGGAACCGACCGGTCCCAGGGACGAGTTCACAGCACCGAAACCGGTCGGGACGCGGACCACGTTCCACCTCGATCCTTCATTCTGCGGTCCGGGCGAGGCCATCGCCTGGGCGCTGCGGCCCGAAGAACTGCACGGAGAAGCATGCAAGGAACATCCCTCACCCACGACGTTCCCGATCTACGATCTCCGCTCGGAAGCTGAGGAGTCACTCAGCGAGTAGGACTCGTTCTCGCAGAAGGTCGAAGCCGGCGCGGCCGAACATCTGGCGCTTGAGCATCTTGATCCGGTTGACGTGTCCTTCGACCACACCAGAGTTCCAGGACGGGGTCGGACCGGCGATGACCGCGTCGCGGTCGATGCCTGCTGCGAGTGTGTGGAGGCTGGGCAGGTCGTCCTGGCGGACGGCGTCGAGCCATTCGGGGAGTCGTTCGCCCTGGCGCTCGGTAAGTATCCGGGCGAAGGACCGGACGTGGGCGGTGAGAGCGTCGAGTTCGGGGCAGCTGGCCAGCACAGCCTTGAGCCTGAGCTGCACGATCTCCGTGAGCGTTTCCGGGCGGCTGATAATCCAAACCCTTACGAGCTCGTGCACGAGGTCGTAAGGCGGAGGAGGAGGCCGGCCTTCCTCGACGTCGCCGAACCCAGCGGCAACCGTGTGCCAGTCGGTAGGTCCGGCAGGACACACCCGGGGCGGCTGCCGGCACGAGCACCGACTACGCCGCGTTCTCCAGCCCGGCATCCGGGCACTGAGCCTCCGAGTACCCCCGCGCCCGCTGGTTCGCGATACCGCCCGCAGGCGGTGGTCCGGGCCGCAGGGGTGATCCGAGGCGGATCGGGAGCAACACCGCTCGTCGCCCGAGCTACGGGAGCGTTTCGGGGGCGGCTACCCGAGCACCGCCACCGCCACCGCCACCCCGCCGTCCGGGGGAGGCATCACCACTTTCGGCCGACGCCGCCGTACTCGATCCACTCCCGGGTCGCCTGCTTGGGAGCCAGATCCGAATCCGGCCGCCACGTCGACACCTCCACCAGGCCCGGCTCCAGCACGTCGAGGCCCTCCAGGAAGCCGTGGACGTCGTCCTGCTGACGCACCCGCCCCCACTGGTTGCCGGTGCTCTTCGCCATGAAGTCCGTGACGAAATCGCGAGTGGCCGCGTCCTCGCTCACGAGCTGACACACCACCAGGAAGCTTCCCGGCGCGAGACGCTCCGCCACGCGGCGCACCAGCCCCTTGGGGTCGTCCACGTCGGGAATGCAGTGCAGCACGGACACGAACAGGGCGGCCACCGGCTCATCGAAGTCGATGAGCCGGCGCACCTCCGGGTGGCCGAAGATCCCCTCGGTGTCCCGCATGTCCGCCTGGATGACCGCGGTCCTGTCGTTCTCCTCGAGTATGGCCTTGCCGTGCGCCAGGACGATGGGGTCGTTGTCGATGTAGACGACCCTTGCCTCGGGGTCGACGAGCTGGGCAACCTGATGGACGTTGTCCTGGGTGGGCAGGCCGGATCCGTGGTCGACGAACTGGCGGATCCCGTACTCGGACGCCAGGTGGTGCACGACGCGTCGCAGGAACCTCCGGTTGTTCACCGCGAGCACCTTGGTGCTCGGCACGTGCTCCAGGAGCTGCTCACACGCGACTCGGTCGGCGGGGTAGTTGTCCTTGCCGCCCAGGTAGTAGTCGTACATCCGCGCGACGCTCGGCACGTTCACATCGATGTTCTTCGGAATGGAGGTGTCCCCGTTGGTCATCCAGCGCCTCGCGGTTCAAAGAGAGTGAAGTCGGTGTACGAGGGGTCATGCTAGGTATCCGGCCGGGAGGCTGACAGTCCTCGGGGGAGTGAGGGAAGACCGCAGGGCATCGAATCAGCCACACGGAGCCGAGGGAAGAACACGTGCACTCCCTGGTCTGCCTCACCAAAACGATCGGTCCGGGCGCCGCTTCCGGCAACTCTGCCTGATAAAACGCCTAATGCTGCGTTCCGGTGGCGGTGCGCAACGCTCCGCGCGGGTCGTTCCGAGCCCGGTCCAACGCGGCTGAAAAACGATGGCCGCCATCTCCGCGTGCCCGTGCCGCGATGAGCCGGAATCAGGAGCCCCGGACCGCGTCGGAGGGATCGTCGCCGGAGCGAGGCGGTCTATCGTGGGAGGCATGTCCGCCCCCGAACTGATCCGCATCGTCTCCCGCGATTCACCCATGGCCCTCGCCCAGGTCGAGCGTGTCAGGGCCGAGCTCGCGGCCCGCCATCCAGCCACCGCCACCGAGGTCGTCCCTGTGAGGACCACGGGCGACAAGTGGATGGGAGATCTCTCGAAGGTCGACGGCAAGGGAGCCTTCACCAAAGAGGTGGACGCCGCTCTGCTGGCGGGGGAGGCGGACTTGGCCGTCCATTGCGTCAAGGACATTCCTGCCGACCGCCCGCTGCCGGCCGGCACGACGTTCGCCGCGTTCCTCGAGCGTGACGACATCCGCGACGCCCTCGTCCACCCGGGCGGACTCACGCTCGACCAACTCCCCGACGGCGCACGCGTCGGCACCTCATCCGTTCGCCGGACCGCACAACTGGCGGCTTCACACCCACACTTGAACTGCATCCCCTTCCGGGGCAACGCTAACCGGCGGCTGGCGAAGCTTGCCGCAGGAGAGTCCGACGCTCTCCTCCTGGCGGTCGCGGGGCTCCATCGCATCGGCCGCCCCGACGTCATCAGCGACATCCTCGCCCCGGAGACCATGTGCCCTCCGATCGGCGCGGGCGTTCTCGCCCTGCAATGCCGGGAGGACGACACGGGGACGATCGATGCCGTCAGCATGCTCAATCACCCAGGGACCTACCGGGAGATCACGGCTGAGCGCATGTTCCTGCACGTTCTCCAGGGGCACTGCAACTCCCCGATCGCCGGGTACGCCACAGCACATCGCAACGGAGACCTCTCCCTGCGCGCCTGTGTGTTCACCCCCGATGGTAAGACCGTCCTCAACGCACACGAATGGGCAGGTCCGCTGGACCCCGCCACCCTCGGCACCTCCGTGGCCGTGACCCTGCTGCGCCAGGGCGCACGTGAGCTGATCGACACCATCGCCCACTGATTCACCGGCACGCCGGTCTCGACGCCCTCCAGGCGGCTACGGAAGGGCAGGCTCCCGATCGGGGCGTCCCGGCTGCATGTCTCCTCCAGGCCGAGATCCGCGCAGGCCCGCACCAGGGGGGCAGCTGCTCGTACGTGCGCACGCGAGTCGTTGCCTCTCCGGTCGCGGAGAGAGGCGGCGCCCGCACGGAAATGCGCCGCACGAGCAGCGTCTCCGTGCCGGTCGTGTCGTGCGCCGGGAAGGCCGGGAGCACCCTTTCTGATCACGTACTGCCTTGACGCACTGTCCGAAGCCGGCCCCGGGCCGGGTGCAGGGAGTCCGGGACGAAGATCTGCTGAAGCTGCGTGCTCCGTACTTCACCACCGGGCCCGCAACTGCAGGGCCATCGGCCGCGGAGCCCGTCCCCACGCCGGCTGCGTGCCGTCGGAATTTCGCATGGACAGGAACCACCCTGGAACGGCACCCGATTGCCCGCAGAAAACGTCTGCCCGGCTGCCGAGGGGCGGAGAAGCGCTGATCATGGGAGTCAGCGTCATCCCGGATGCGCCACGCCGCGTGCCGCGCCCGACGTACGCGAGGAGACCCCATGGCCCGGTTCGAGGCGACAGTCGACATCAACCGCCCCGTCGCAGATGTGTTCGCCTTCCTCGCGGACGGCGAGAACGACAGGAAGTTCAGCCCCCGCGTCCAGGACATCTCGAAGTCACCAGCCGGTCCGACAGCGGTCGGCACCGTGTTCCGCAGCACGGTGAAGGACGCCGGTATGACGACCCGGCGCGAGTTCCGGATCAGCGAGCTGGTCACGCCGACGCGTATCCGCTGGAACGAGCAGTCGGCCAACCTCGTGACGGCCAGGGAAGGCGGTTACGACCTCGAGCCCCTTGCGGATGGCCGAACGCGAGTACGGATCTTCAATGACCTGGAGGGCCACCGCGTGGGCAAGCTCCTCGTCGGACTCGCCGTCGCTGCCGCTCGGAAGGACGCGCCGGCCTTCGGGCAGCGTATCAAGGCCGCGGTGGAAGCCTCATGACCCCGCACCGGCCCGAGGCGGTGCGTAGGAGAGCTCCCACGCACCGGTCCGCATAGGGTCGTCGCCATGGTGCATGTACTGAGCAGCAGGGTATTGCTGAGGCCCGGCGACCCGGAGACCTCCCGCGACTTCTACGGACGGACGCTCGGGCTGCCCGTCTACCGGGAGTTCGGCACCGGCTCCGACCGCGGAACGGTGTACTTCCTCGGCGGCGGCTACCTCGAGGTGTCAGGGCGTTCGGAGGCGTCACCGACCGAGACGCTCCAGCTCTGGATGCAGGTCGCCGATTGCGCGGCCGCGCACGAGGAGGTGGCGGGCCGCGGCGCACACGTCCTCCGCCCGCCGCTCCAGGAGCCATGGGGTCTGATCGAGATGTGGATCGCCGATCCGGACGGCCACCGGATCGTGCTGACCGAGGTCCCCGCCGACCACCCGCTCCGCTATCGCCCCTGATCGGGAACCGCGCCGCTCTCGGAAGTACTCCGTGCCGGCCGGCGAAAAGAGCACGGCCCGCCGCGTTGCCGGAGGTGCTCGTTCTGCTCACCGACCCCGCCCCGGAGATCCGGCGGGACTCGGCCCACCTGCTCGGTGTCTGCGGCAGCCCCGGTGAATACGTGTTGCCGGCACCTTCTTCGCTGCTGGCAGACGGAGGCCGATCCGGTGGCCCGACTCGACCTGCTTCTCGCGCTGGGCCGAGCGGTCGAACGTGAGCCCGCCGGGGTACATGCCGCTGGTGTCTTCGATCTGCTCCGCGAGTTGCTCGACGCCCCTGAGCGACAAATGCGGCTGGCGGCCGTCCACGCGCTCGCTCCGGCCGACCGCGACCTGCCGGTACGCAGGCTCGGCGTCCCGCTCGATGCGATCCGGGCCCCGAGTGTCGAACTATGGCGTCACACCGCTTCGGTCGAGGCCGGCGTCCAAGGCGTTCACCACTGGACGGGGGCGCTGTCCACCGGACCGTCGCCTGCCTTCGCACTGGGTCTGCTGGACGAGCATCCCGATGTCGAGCAGCGGATCGGGGCCCTGAACCAGGTAGGCGCCCTGCTGATCCGATGGCGCTCGCCGAGTGCCCCACTCCTTCCGGGTATCGCAGCGCGTCTCGACGACCCCGTCACGGAGGTCCGATTCCGAGCGGCTGAGCTGATGGCCTGTCTCGGCCCGAAGGCGATGGCTCACTCCGACCGGATCGCAGCGCTCCTCGACGACACCGCCGCCCGAACCACCCGAGCGGGGTCGACCGTAGCCGAGGCCGCGCTGTGGGCGCTGGCCCGACTCAACGATGCGCGCTGTCTGCCTGGGCTGATCGAAGCGATGGCCGGCTCAGGATCCGGCTTTGCCTCGACTTCCTCCTACTATCCCGCCACCATCGGCCTCCACCACGTGGTCCTCCCCAACCTTGAAGAGATACTGAGTTTCCTTCCCGATCATGCCGAGCCGCTCCTGGGCCCACTCGGTGAGAGGCTCGTTGCCGCCACGGACGAGCACGTGGTCAGTCGGCTGTGCAAGGTGCTCGCGGACTGGGGCCCCGCTGCGGAGGCAGCGGTCCCTCAACTGCTCGGCCTCCTGGAGGACGACCGTACCTGGGTGGTGGCAGCGGAAGCGCTGGCAGGGATCGGACGGGCGGGCAACGGGGCACGGGACCTGCTGTTGGCCCGAACCGCCCCTCGCGAAGAACACGCAGAGACAGCCGCCTGGGCCTGGTGGAAGATCGGTGGCGAGCCCGGGCCGGCTCTCGAGGTGATCGGACGTGCTGCAGGGGAGAAACGCATTTCGCGCGCCTCCCTGCGCACACTCGCCGACCTCGGCCCGCACGCCGCCGGCTACGCGGACCGGCTCCGGGGGCTGACCGCCGACTCCGACCACTGGATCAGCGTCGAGGCGGCGCACGCCCTCTGGGCCGTGACCGGCGATACCGCGACCACCGTCCCGGCCATGACGGCGGCCGTGCGGGCTCTGGCCGATGGCACCTGTCTGACTGTCGCACTTCCCGCGCTGCGCTACCTGGCGCTGACCGGCCACGCCGCCCGGCCGGCCGCGCAGTTGCTGCGCGACGTACCGTTCCGTGATCAGCGGCTCAGCAGCAACGGCGGCTGGCGGGGATTCACCCAGGACGAAGCCGTCCGTGCCGCCCTCGACGAGCTGTACGCCGCGTGTGACTCGCCTGCGGTGACGGCAATTCTGCGCTGCTGAAGCTTCCCAGGGATTCGGTGGCCGGAACGGGAGGGACGTCGGACACCGCAGATGCAGTCTCCCGCCGATTCGGTCGGTAGGCGATGCGCATGCCGTGCCGGTCGGCCAGCGGCGGCTCCACGCGGGCGACGGCTGGACCTCCGTGGGCGCACAGCCGACCGCCCCTTCCCGCCGCCGGATCGCCCGCGCCGTGCACCGCCTCGTCGCGAACAAACCGAGTGAAGGCCGGGCGCCACGCCGACCGGCGCACCCGCCGACTCCGGGCGCGCACGGCTCGAACGACGACGCGACCTGACATCCGCCGGGCGGACACCGACGTCGCACGCCGCCGGTCGCTCCGCCAGGGCCGATCCGCCGTGCGCTCAGGCGGTCAGAGCTGGAATTCCGCAGGGGACAGCTGCAGCGCCGTACACACCTCGCGGAGGATCATGTGCTCGGCCTGGGAGAAGTTGCCGTCGGCGCCGGCGATGACGATGCCGGTCTGGAGTACGGCACGGGCCTCGGTCGGCTTCTTGGCGGTCTTGACGATCTCCTGCATCGCGTCGGCCTTGCCCTGCTGGAAGTTGAGGGCCAACTGGTCCACGTGCTTGTTGAAACGCTGACGCAACTGCTCGGGCGGGAAGTTCTGCAGGACCTCGTTGCCGAGGATCATCGACTCCACGTGCTGCCGCTCGGCCTGATCGACGTAGCCGTCCGCAGCCGCGACGAGTGCGCACATGGCCATGCTCGCGTCCCGGTATGCCCCGCTCTTCAGCTCCGTCTTGAGGGAGGCGAGCTGTGACTTCAGCGTGCTCACCAACTGGGCGCGCGACCCACCGCCGGACCCCTGTCCACCACTGCGTCCGGCTGCCGGTCCGCGAGCTCCTTGCGACTGCTGCAGAGTCCTGGCCTGATCCTTGAGCCGGTCCCACACTGCCATTGAGGTCACCTCGGTCTTCGTCTGAGTTGTCGGTCACAAGCCGTGCGTTCACCCAGCCAACGGCCGATCACGGGTAAAGGTTCCGCAAAGTGCCCGACGTGTTTCCTGATCGCGATCGAGCCTCCCGCATGCCCGAGCGCAGTGAAGAATTGAGGCGCGGACCTGCACCGGCTCACCCGGGGCCGGCCGCGTCGCGCAGCCACCACCGCGCCCGTCGCCATCCACCGGCCGGCCCGTGAGGTCAACACCTGCTCGCCGTCCGCGACGAGTTCGCCGTGCGATGCAACCATCCGGGTCCCTCGAGGGTCACATCAAGCAGGAGCAAAACGCTCTCAGGGACACAAGGGGGAAATATGCGTATTATCCGTCATGTCGCAGCTGTCGGGGCGTTCACCGCACTGGCGGTCGGCAGCACCGTCGCGTTCGGTGCCACGGCCTCCGCCGCCCCGAACGTCACGCCCCAGGGAGTCTGTGGCAAGGCATACAAGACGGTGAACTCGGTTCCCGTCGGCTCGCTGGGCACCGTCTACCTGACGTACAACTCTTCCAACGGCATGAACTGTGTCGCGACCATCCGCGCCAACCCGGGCTCGGCGAAGTACATGTCCACGTACATCTACGTACCCGCGACCGACGGGTGGGCCGGGGACGACGGGAAGTTCACGTCGTACGCGGGACCCGCCTACGTCTACGGCAAGGGCTACTGCGTGAGCTGGGGCGGCAGCATCGACAACGTGTACGTGTCGGTGGAGAACTCCAACTGCGCCACCCTGAAGGAGCAGCGGACCACCGAGATCCGCTGACTGCCCTTCGTGTATCTCCGCAGCTACTCCGCGCGGCCGTCAGGCCTCGCGGCCTGAGCTGTCGGTGTGTCGTCCGGAGGCGCCGTACCTGTTCCGGGTACGGCGCCTCTGCCGACTGCACAGGCGTAGGCCGTGTACGGAGGAATTCGGGATCGCCGACCTGCGTCGCCGGCCCCCGGCACCGGGGGACGGAACCACGGGCTCCTCCGCCTTCGCACAACCGGCCGGCCGAGGGGCCCGAGCTCAGAGCCCCGTCACCTTGGCGCCGGCCGACAACTCGTAGACCAGAGTGACCGTGCGGTGGCCGTTGGGCGGGACGGAGACATCCCAACGGGCGATGCCTTCGGCATCGATCGCATCGGGCGCGGGGGAGCAGGTCTCCTTCCGCAGGCGCACCTCCACGGCCGAGACCTCGGAGACCGGCAGCCGCTCCCGTAGGACGACCACACGGTCGCCCCGCTCCCCGGGGGAGCAGAACCGCGACAGCTGCAGGTGGACCGTGCGGGTGATGACCGTTCGCTGACCGATTCCGGCGGTGTCCCGTGACTCCTCGGCACGCCGGACCACCCGGTGGTCGTCACAGCTGCCGAAGGCAAGATCGACAGAGGCGCCGGGGGGAGTGAAATCGAGCGTGCCGCGGCCGCTGAACCCACTGTCACGGATCAGATCCACGGGACCGGCGAGCAGTGCGTGGCCTGCCGCGTTGTCGAACCTCACCACCCGGGTGACCAGCGGAGACAGCTCAGGCGAGCAGGAGTATTCGCTACGGGCGGCGGTGGCGAAGGTGGACACCGGCACCCGTTGCGCGTGGCCGTCACTCGCCACGGAGACCGGCGCCGGGGACCGCAACACCCGAGCCTCACCGCCGTCGTCCACCCCTGGCAGGCCGAGAACCGGAGCCGCCGGGCCGAGGCTCCCGATCTCCTCCTCGCGCAGTTCCACGCCCAATGTGCGGCGCTCCGTGACGGAACGGCCCGTGAGCGTGAGCCGGTCCTCCACAAGGCGCGGCGGCTCGGCAGCGAGCGCCGAGCGGGCCGTCGACAGGGTCAGCCGCACGTCGGACCAGTCCTCGCCGGTGCGCTGCCAGACCATCGCGTCGGTCTCCAGCGTCAACGAGTCACCGTCGAGCACGGCCCGGTAGGCAGGGCGCCACAACGCACACGGGGTGAGGTGGCTGACGTACAACTCGACCCGCCCGGCGACCGCTGATTCCACTGTCAGTTCGACATGGCCGACGAGTTCGGCGGGCTCCTCCTCGGACACGCGCAGCGCCTGTTCGATCTGTGTGAGTTCGATGTCGAGAACGGCGAGTCCGGCCTCCACGGTGCGCATGTCCTCGCCGTTCGAGGCGCGCTCGACGTCGACGCGGTCCAGCTCGCCGGTCCAGCGTGGTCTGTCGGTCTCTCCGCGGCCGGCGCCCTCGCCGATGTCCCGCAGGAGATCGGAGGCGAGTCGGTCCAGCAGGTCCTGGCGGCCACGCAACCGGTCGCGCTCCTGCTCCAGGGCCAGGTGATCCCGCGTGAGGGCGTGGGCCCGCCGACGCAGAGCGGAGTCGTTGTCGGCCGGCTCCCTCCGCGGCGTCCACGTCCGGGTGATCCGCGCGTCGAGTACGGCCGCCGGGTGCCCGGAAGCCAGTTCGGCGTGGAGGGTCCGGTCGACGGCGAGCGCACTGACCGGCCCGAGGCGCAGTCGCTGGACGCCCGCCTGCAGATCGAGCACGGCGGCGCGCTCGACATGGGCGCGATCCTCCAGACAGGTCACGGCCGTGACGGGAAGGGGAGTCGGCTTCGGGATCGTGGTCATGGGGCGCTTCAGCTCCTGCGGTTGCCGCCGACGAGGGCCTTGCCGGCCGGCACTCTTATCTCGTAGCCGCCGTCGAGCACGGCGGTACCGCCTGCGGGCAGGTCCACCCGCCACAGGCGGGTGCCCGGGGCGTGAAGATCCGGCCCGGCGCCCTCTTCAGGAGCTGACCAATCCGCCCGCTCCTCGATCCGGACATCAGGTTCCGAAGTGACGGGCACCCGCTCGCGAACCTCGATGCTGACGGGCCCGGCCAGGCGGTTGGCCAACTCCACGTGGACGCGGTGATCGAGCACGGTGGTGCTGTTGCGCAGACCGGAAGTGGACTCACGCAGGTTCGTACGCCGTGTGACCTGGATGCCCTCCGCCGGGCCGAGGCCCACCCGGCGCACCTCGCCGGGAGCGAGCGTGGGCAGCGCCGCGGTCAGCAGGTAGTCACCGTCGACGGAGACCTCGACCGGGCCGGCGAGGAGCGCCCGGTCGGTGGCGTTGCGAAGAACCGATGTCGCGTAGACGGTCCGTTCCAAGGCCGGTGCACAGAGGTACTCGGTGTGCACGCCGACCGCGATCTCGCCGATGGTCACGGTGTGCCACGTGCCGTCCGACGGGATGTCGGCGCGCGCGGCGGTGTCGAAGCGGTGATCGAAAGAACCCGCCGACTCACGGACCCGCACAGCGTGTCCGGGCAGCGGCAGTGAGGCCACCGATTCCGCGCGGCGACGGTACTCCGTCGCCACGGGGTCGAAGGGGGTGCCGGGAAACAGCCTGCCCCTGCGACCTCCCTGCTCGTCGGGGCCGCACAGGACGAGGCCGGCGTAGTCGAGTTCCGCACCGCTCGGCTGCGGCGGACCAGCCGTCGGTGCCGGTGACACCGGCGGAGCGGCTTTGCCGAGGCCCGCAGGAGCAGAGGGAACGGGCACGGCGGACGGCCTGCCACCGGGTCCCGGCCCGTCGCCCGTACGGGCACGGGCCGACCGGCCGGGCACGGGCATGTGGCCGACGAGGTGCTCGGGGGCCGCGCCTGGTGCCGGGAGCGCCGGAGGAGCACCGTAGGCCTGAGGCGCCGGGGGAGGAGGCCCGGATGCGGAAGCCACCGGCACGGCGGTCGCGGACGGCTGACGGCGCGCCGCGTCGTAGTCGGCGAACAGACCGGCAAGACCTGCCGGCGGCTCGCGCCAGCCAGTGGGTGCGGAGGGCGGCTGACTCCGGCCGATCCGGATGGAGCGCAGCCTCGGCAGGCCGGTCCCACGCCGCAGGTCGGCCGTGGCCAGGCCCACGGACACGCCGGTCCAGTCCTCTCCGGTGCGTTGTGCAACCGACGCGCGAAGCGCCAGGCGGCCGGTGCCGCGCCCTTGACCGCAGGAGAGCCGGTAGGCCGGTACCCACACAGCACCCGGTACCGCGTACTCGAGTTCCAGCTCGACCTCGGCATCAGGGTCGTCGGTGGCGGAGACATCCACGATCACGTGAGCCGCGACCGTGGTCGCCAGGTGTGCTGACGGCGCGTCGGTGGACGCGCGAGCGAGCCTGTCCACGGCGATGTCGAGCTCGTGCTCGGCCCGGCGCAGCGCATCCTCCAGTTCGACGAGGCGGGTGTGCAGACCCGTCAGCCGTTCGTCCACGAAGTCGGCGAGATCCAGCCACGCGTCCACGGGCGTGCGACGATGCGCGTCTTCACGTTTGCGGGCCGGCGCGACGGGGCGCAGAGCCCCGACCTCTTCGATCAGGTGCAACTGCTGGTCCCGGCGCCCCCGCGCAGCCGTGCACTCGTTGCGCAGCCGCTCCACCTCGTCCTGCGAACCGTCGGGCGTGAGCGGGCCGAGCGGCTCTGCCTCGACCACCACCCGGGCCTCATTGACGGACACCCCTCGGGCACCTGTGACGCGGGCCCGCAGCGAGCCCGGATCCAGAGAGCGCGGCAGCCCCGTCACCCGAACCCCGCCGTCCGGCGGCACACTGCCCTTGGCCAGACGCCTGCAGAGGGCGCCCTGTTCGTACACCACCACAGAATCGAGGATCGACCCCCACCTGTGCGCAGCTTCTACCGTCATGCCTTCCGCCCCCTGCCGTGCCCAGCCGAGTCTACGCCGGAGGCGCCCAGCGCATCCTCGTCACGCCCCGGCGCCCTGCGCACCCCCGTGCCTGCGTCCTTCTCCGGCTCGCCGACGTGACGCCTCGCGTTCCGTACACCCAGACACGCTTGAACCGCCGGTTCGTCGTGGATGCCGAACAGTTCGTCGTAGCGATCGAGCAGGGCCCGCATCTGCGCGCGTCCGACTCCGGCTCGAGGCGCACGGAGCCGACGGCCGGTCAGCCGGAGCCGCTCCCGGCCTCTTCGGACCTGGCAGGCACCCCACTGCCGAGCTCCCAAGCCTCGATGTCGCGGTAGTGGATCGGCCCGCTGCTGCGGCCGACGTTGCTACCGACCAGATGCAGACGTTCGGCGGGCCACGGTCTCCCGGTGAAACCGGCGAACCCTTCGGCGATCTCCGCCGCCGAGGACCGATCCCCTCGACGCGCCCGGGCCAAGGTCAGGTGGGGGCGCAGGGGCCGGTCCTCGAGGGCGATTCCGCAGTCCTTGACCGCGGTACGCACACCGGTGGCGAGCGTGTGCAGTTCGTCGAGGTCACCCTCGACTCCGCTCCACAGCACACGGCCGTCGAAGATTCCGCTGCCGCGCAGTGCCAGGCGGGGAGGCCGGTGGGCCGCGGCGAGGGCGGCGAGCGGCCGGCGCAGCACCGCAACCGTCTCAGCCGGCAGCTCCCCGAGGAAAGCCAGGGTGATGTGCCAGTCCTCGATGCGGTTCCACCGCATGTGAGGGTGTGTGCCATACGCGAGGTGCAGTTCCCTGGCCAGTTCCTCCTTCGCGTGGTCGGGTGGGGCGAGGGCGATGAACACGCGAACGGTCGCGGGCGGAGTCTGTTCGTTCACACCGGACTTCGTATCATCCGCGGGTGCGAGCGGCTGACCAGGTACCGCTGTACCCGACGTGCGGCATCGGCGCGGTAGCCCATCGCACTGCAGAGCCCATCCGTCCGACGCCGGGACGAGTCGCTGCGTGCGGCTCGCTGAATGGCTCCGGGTGAGGGTGACTTGACCGGGCGGGCGTCGTTGAGCCGGTGATCGATATCGGACGGTGAGTTCGGGGTGCTGATGGAGAAGGCTCGGCAGAAATGCTCCCAGGCGGGTGTGACGCTCCTGTGCGCTACCGCGACGGTCTTTATGGCCGTGACGGGCTGCGGCGGGGGCGGCGAGAGCGACGCCAAGCCGTCCCCGGGCACACCGGCGGCTGTTGCCCCCGGCACACCGGTGTCCTCCACCGCGTCGGCCCCTCCGCCGCACGGCGGGACCGACACGACGACCCCGGCCGAAGTGCTCAGGGTGTACGACCTGATGTGGATGGAGCGGGAGAAGGCGTACCGGGGGGCGTCGGTGGACGGGACGGACCTGAAGAGATACATGACGCCCGACGCATTGAGCGCGCTGGAGGCAGATCTGCTCAGCATGCACGAGGAGAACACAGTGATGCGTGGTGCTCTGGGTCACGAGCCTGTGGTCTCCACGCTCGCTGCCGACGAGCGGCCCCCCACAGCAACGGTGAAGGACTGCGTGGACCGGGCGAGGTGGCAGACCCTCGATACGACGACCGGCTGGCGGATTCCGGCACCGGCCGATCAGCCGTCGCGGTACGTGGCCACGACGAGGATGGAGCGCGGAGACGGGAAGCGGTGGACGGTCACCGAGTACACCGCAAACAGAAAACGCTCGTGCTAGGGCTGCCGTCAAGAATCCCGTCCGTGTGAGATCCGAGGGGCGGCCGGTCGGCGGCACTCCCGCAGTGACCTCCAGAAACCGTGTCAGGATCCCTGCGCGTCCCGGGTCCATGAACAGGCGGCAGCCGCAGCGTCATTCATGTGGGTACGACACTGCGGCGGCATCCCCTCAGCCCTGCGGATCCCGGACCGGCCCAGCGCGCATCACAGGGGAAGCCGCTGTGACCGGGCAAGATCAAAACCTTTCAGCCACCTACGGCCTTCGCCCCGGTGCCCTCGGCGACCGGTGCGTCCAGGGGGCGGGCGAGACCGACCACGCCCTCGTCGAGGCGCTGCAGATGACGCAGCACGCGGAAGGTCACCGTCCCGGATGGTGGCGCGACGGATCCGTCGCCCCGCAACGTCGACGCGATGCTGGCACCTGCCCGTACCTTGCCGGCGGCCCCCTCGTCCCCGACATGGGCGGCGAGCACCTCGATGTTGTGGGCGATCCGCTGCCCGGCCCGGTGCAGCCGTGGATCGGCCGCCACGGTCTTGCTGTGCGGGACGAGTTCGGCGGTCGCCGCGAGCGCGCGGGCGTGGTAGGCGCATGTCTCAAGAAGCGCCACCAGATAGCGGACGGTCTGTCGTCGGCCGCGCAGCGGGGTGATCGGATAGGTCAGCGGGCCGGTGGAATCGCGCAGTTCGTCCAGAGCCGTGTCCAAGCCACGGGCCTTGCTTAGCAGGTCGGACGCAGGGCCGCCGCTGAGCTGCTCCACCGATGCGGATGCGACATCGCCGAGCCGGTCGAGAACGGTTCCCAGCAGTTCGTCGGTACGGCGGTCCGTGTGTACCGGCAACACCAGCACGGCGGCGATGATGCCGCAGGCGGCTCCGATCGCGGTCTCCTCGATGCGCAGCACCAGCACGTCGAAGCTGTACGAGTTCAGCAGCGTGTACAGCAGGCCCAGCATGGCCGTCACGAAGAAGGACATGACCGCGTACGACAACGGTGCGGTGAAGAACATCGCGAAGATGAAGACGAGCACGAGCGCGAACGCGACCCAGGTGTGGTCACCGACCAGTCCCGCCAGCGCGACACCGGCCACGGCGCCGAGCAGGGTGCCGAGGAGCCGACGGTAGCCCTTGACCAGGATCTCGCCGGTCGAGGCGGTGTTCAGGAAGACCACCCAGCAGGTGAGAACGGCCCAGTACCAGCGCTGGGTGGAGAGGAGCTCACCGCCGACGATGGCCAGGACCGAGCCGACCGATACCTGGAAGGCCGCTCTCGTGGTGGGACGCTGCAAGCCCTTGCGGTCGCTCTCCCCGGACTCTTCGGACGACGCGAGTGCGATGTCTTCGGCGTCGAACTCCTCACGGGAACGAGTGGTCGCCGGCGAGTCGTCGGACTCGTCCTGGGGTCCGTCCAGCGCGAGTCGCAGACCCAGGACGGATCGGGCGGCCTCGCCGATACCGCGGAAGGCGTCCTGGATGCCCGCGGGCGCGGACGGAAGCCTCTCCTCGTCACGGTAGCCGAGCAACCTGTTGCGAATGTGGGCGACTGCGATGCCCCCGTCGTTCGAGGCCGTTCGGCTGACCAGGAGGTGCAGAGCCTTGAGGTCGCGGCGCAGGGCCATGGTCGCGTCGTCCTCGGCCGGCCTCCAGTCCCCGGTGAGTGGCACGGGTGCGTGCGGCAGATGAAGGGTGAGGGTGTCCGCGCGCTCCGCGCTGCGGGCGTTCAGCAGCAGCATGCCGAGGCGTTCCGTGGCGATCTCGGCATCCGCGACCCGTCGTTGCAGCAGGGCCGCCTTGTCCGCGTCCTCCGTCCCTTCCTCCAGCCGCCCCTGGATCATCAGGGCGGCCTCGTGCAGCCGAGCTGTACGCCGCCGCATGTCGTCGAGGACCCTCTCCAACTCCTCCGGCCCCGCGTCGAGCAGTTCGATCTGCATGGAGACGAGTTGCGCGACTCGCGTCCGAAAAGCGTCGCGCAACCGGTTCAGAACGCGTCGGGGAGTTTCCGGGACGACGGCGAACCGCGCCACCGCGCTGCAGCCGAACCCGATGGCCAAGGCCAGACACAGGGCCGGCAGGGAACTCGTCGAGGCCCCTACGAACAGGGAGAGGAAGTAGATCTGGAAGCCGATGAGTCCCAGCGCGGTCCCACGATCACCGAACCGTCGACAGTAGACGGCGGCGAAGATGAGGGCCACGAAGAACGCGTCGCCCACGATGACCTGGGAGGCCAGCAACGCCGCCAGGGACGTCGCGGCGAGCGCGACCGGCAGACCCAGAGCGAGGGTGATCGCCTGGTCGCGTACGAGCGTGTCCTTGATCGCGAAGGTGGCGGTCATCGCTGTCATCGCACCAGCGACCATATGGGTCACATCGGTGTCGAGCAGGGCCAGGACCACCAAGGTGCCGGCGATCGCCGAGACGGTCCGCAGTCCGGCCGTGAGCCGCAGCAGCCCCGGATCGGACGCCGCGAACCGATCCCACAACATGGCCCCGCCCCGCCGCCGCACTGCCCTCACCCTGCGCTTTCTCTCGCCAACCGCCTTGATGCACGTGCCGTTCAGCATCGCACGGCAGGGAACACATGGACCAACTCAGGTCCAGGCCGACGGGTCCCGACAGCCCGGGTCGAAGACAGCCGGCCACCCCCGCCCGCACGCACCGGAACGTCCAGGGGCCGCGGTTGGCCCCGCCCGCTACGACACGGAACGCGAACCCGGACGCGTGCGCCGCCCGAACCCGGGCATGCGCGGTGCATGGCAATCCTGAGGACAGTCGCCCGCCCTTTGCTCGCCTCCGCCTTCATCTCGGGCGGGCTCCGCACACTTCGAGACCCTCACTCCGTGGCGGCCCTGGCGGATCCGGTGGCCCAGCCCATCGCGGGGCGCGTCCCGCAGTTGCCGAACGACACGACACGACTCGTACAGATCAACAGCGCAGTCCAGATCGGAGCCGGCGCACTCCTTGCGGTCGGCCGCCTTCCGCGAGCGTCCGCTCTCGCGCTGGCCGTCTCGCTCGTTCCTACGACTTTGGCCGGGCACGCCTGGTGGAAGGTCGAGGACCCTGAGGAACGTGCCCGTCAGCGCGCCCGGTTCGCCAAGAACCTTTCGCTGTTCGGCGGTCTCCTGATCGCGGCCGCGGACACCCACGGCAAGCCCTCACTGGCCTGCCGCTCGCGTGCTGCGGCCACGGCCGGCGCCCGCAGCGCCCGCAAGGGCGCTCGCGTGCTGCGGCCACGGCCGGCGCCCGCAGCGCCCGCAAGGCCGGACACGCGGTGGGCACCACCGTCACGGACAAGGCGCACGGCGTCCGGTCAGCTGCCGATGCCGTCCGAGATCACCTGCCTGTGTAGCTCTCGAGCGACAACGTGCGTCGACGGGTGGGGATGTCACTCGTCGTCCGGAGACCGGTCGACTGTTGAGGAGGAGCGTCAGCATCCGTCGGGCCCGGGCTCGCGATATCCACATGCTGGTGCGGTCCGGCCCGTGGCAGGTGGACGGGAGGCTGATCCGGAAGGCCGATGCCGCGTAGGCGTCCGGGTGCCGTCCGTGCCGAGGAGTGGCGGACACGCAGACGTGTTCCCCTACGCCGGATCCATGGTGTTTCCGCAGCGACTTGCTCAGCGATCCCGAAGTCGGAGGGGGAACGGCTGTGGACGGCAACGGTGGCTGCCGCCTCGGCCGAGTGCCGGCGGTATGTGGATCGGCCAGGCCGTGTTCCGCCCCATCCGGTCTCGTGGGTGACCGAATTCGACCGCCGCAGCGGTCCGCTCAGGGGGACCTCACGCCGACGAGCCCGCAGGGTGCCTCCGGGTGGTGGCGTCAGCACCTGTCTCAGGACTGATGACCTGGTGGGGCGGGAGCCTTGAGATGTACAAACAGTCGCCTCCCGCTCTTCGGTACGGGCGCGGGGGAGGCGGGGCGAGTCGGTGCCGGTCTCGATGGTGCTGTCCGCCGAAGGTGCTGCGCAGAACAGGGGATGGAGGCGGGCGGCGCGTCATGCTGCTGGAAGGCAGGAGGGGGCGCGGCTTCGAGCGGGTCGCTCCGGCTGCTTCCGTCGTGGCATCGGAACGCATGAGGAGAGTACGCACGGACCGGCTGTTGGGGTCTGCGCGCCGTTGCGCCCGGAACGTCCGATGAGACTGCCGAGGCGCCGTCCCACTCCGGGCCACGAGATCCGAGAAGGACAAGATCCGGACGTCGGAGCACGGGGGACAGCCATGTGCGGGATTGTGGGTTTCTCCCGTGTCCCGGCCGGCGCCCGGAACGACAGGCGCAAGCCGAGCCCGGACCGGGCAGTCCAGCTCGGTGTCATCGAAACTCAAGGGGCGGCCGAAGCGGCCACGTGTACTTCTCGCCGTGAACAGCCGGGCGCCGGAGGCGACCGTGCGTCGCAGAGCACCGCCGAACAGAGCGGCCAAGGGCGGATCAGGCCAGCATGCCGGCGCGGAGCTTGCCGAGGGTACGCGTCAGGAGACGCGAGACATGCATCTGGGAGACGTCGAGCTCGGCTCCGATCTGGGCCTGTGTCATCTCCTGGCCGAAACGCATCTCGATGATGCGTCGCTCGCGGTCGTCGAGCTCCTCGAGGAGCGGGGCCAGGGCGTGCAGATTCTCCACCGTCTCCATGGCGGAGTCAGGCTCGCCCAGGACGTCGGCGAAGGTTCGGGAAGCCGTGCCTGTCGTCTCACCGGTGTCGGTCGGCAGGTCGAGGGATCCGGCGGTGTAGCCGTTCGAGGCGATGATGCCCTCGATGACCTCGTCCTCGGTGCGGTCCAGGTATGCGGCCAGTTCCTTCGCCGTCGGATCACGGTCCAGCCGGGTGGCGAGCTCGTCCTTGGCCTTGGCCAGTTCCACGCGGAGTTCCTGCAGCCGCCGGGGTACGTGCACGGCCCAGGTGGTGTCACGGAAGAAGCGCTTGATCTCGCCGACGATATAAGGCACCGCGAAGGTGGCGAACTCGACCTCGCGCGAGAGCTCGAACCGGTCGATGGCCTTGATCAGACCGATGGTTCCTACCTGGGTGATGTCCTCCATGTCCCCGCTGCCCCGGTTGCGGAAGCGGCGCGCGGCGAACCGGACGAGAGAGATGTTCATCTCGATGAGGGTGTTGCGCGCGTACTGGTACTCGTGCGTGCCCTCCTCCAGGACCTGCAGCCGCTCGAAGAACAGCGTCGAAAGGGCCCGTGCGTTCTGGGGGGCCACCTTGCCCGCGTCCTCGATCCAAGGCAGCTCGCCTATGCGCTCCGGCGAAGCCTCCAATGCCTGCAGCCCGTCGGTCACTGCGGCTTCGGCGGTCTGTTGAGTATTCATGTGTTGCCACCCTCCCTGGTCCTGAGCGCTCTTGCTGACGAGCCCCTGCCCCGCCCCCACGAGCCCATGCGCGATGACGCGCTTTTTCTTGCTGTGAGGAAACAGTTGTCTCTGGACATCGTAGAATGAGCAGCGCCCTCCACCGGCGCGATCCCTCCGGGCGCGCCATGCTGGATCGGGTACAGGCCCCGTACGCTGGAGGCCGGCCCGGGCCCGAGGGCGGTCCGGGGTTTCGGCGCAGCACGATGAGAAGCAGGATCACGTGGACAGATACGCAGCGGTCGAGCGAGAGCTGCGTAAGGCCGCTCCCCATCTGCTCCTCGACGTCATCGCGGTGGCTCTGCGGGAGCATTACGCCGTGCAGAGCGTGGAGCTGCGGCTTGCCGACTACGGCATGACCACGCTCCAGGTGGTGTCCGAGGCGCCCCTTGCCGAGCCGGTGCACGTTCATGGCAGCCCGCAGGGCCGGGCCTTCGGTGCCCAGCAGCCCTATGTGGAGCCCAGGACCGCCCGGTCCGGACCGGGCCCGCAGAACACGCATCTGCCGGTTACCGTCCGGGGTGACCGGCTCGGGGTTCTCACCGTCACCGGGGCGGAGGACGGCTTCTCCCCGGCGGACCTTGCGGAGATGCAGCAGATCTGCGAAGCGCTCGGTCACGAGATCCTCGTCGCCGAACGGGACACCGACCTCTACCTTCTCGCCCGCCGGGCCACGAGGCTGACCCTCGCCGCCGAGATGCAGTGGCAGTTGCTGCCGGGGCGCTCGGTGTCCCGCCCCGAGTTCAGGCTGGGCGCCCATCTGGAGCCCGCGTACGCCATCTTCGGCGACAACTTCGACTGGTCGGTCTCTGCCCATCACCTCACCCTCACCGTCACCAACGGCATGGGCACGGGAATGGAGGCGGCCCTCCTGACCAATCTCGTCGTCAGCGCCTTGCGCAACGCCCGACGTGCCGGCCTCGATCTCGCGGGTCAGGCCAGCCTCGCCGACCAGGCCGTCTACGCCCAGCACCGCGGCGCCCTCCATGCGGCGGTCCTGCTCCTCCGCTTCGATCTGGCGACGGGGGAGGTGGAGGCCGTGGACGCGGGATCCCCGCGGATGTGGCGGCTGAGGGGGCGCAACGTCGAGTCGGTCGACTTCGACGCGCAGCTCCCGCTGGGCATGTTCGAAGAAACGGAATACGTCACGGAGCGTCTGCGCGTCGAGCCCGGCGACAGACTGCTGATCGGCAGCGACGGTGTCTACGACAGCGCGTCGGCGGCAGGCGAACGCTACGGGGAGCGCGCGATCGCACGATCGCTGTCAGCGCACCGCTTCCTGCCGTCCGAGCAGGTGCCACTGGCAGTACTCCGAGACCTGCGGGACCACCGAGGTGCCACCCCGCTGGACGACGATGCCCTGGTGGTCTGCCTGGACTGGTTCGGCCGGCAGTCGTCCACCGGCGACACATCTGTCTGATTTCGGCCTGCGGGCGGTCGACCGGCCTCTACCCGGTTGACCGCAAGGGTCTCGCTCCGCCGCTGTCCTTCCCGGAGGACGCGGACGCGTTGCGGAAGGCCCTGAGCCCGTCGAGGAGCGAGCGGCGTGCCTTGGCGGGCATGGCGTCGATCGTGGACATCAGCACCTCTTCCCGGCGCATACGCAGGTCGACGAGGTATGCCTTGCCGTGGCTGGTCAGCCTGAGCTCCAGCTCCCGTCGGCTCACCGGGCTGGGGGTGCGTTCCACGAATCCGGTGGCCTGAAGCCGGTCGCACAGCCTGCTGACCGAGGGGGAGGCCGAGCCCAGGGCCTCGGCGAGCATGCGCAGGTTGATGCCCTCCTCCCGGTCCAGCGTGTACAGCACGCGGAGCTGGGAGGGGGATACCGGGCCTGTGGGGACGGCCTCGCGTCCGTGCTCCCAGAGGACTTCCAGGAGTTCCACGAACTCGGAACCCTCACGCGCCGCATCCCGGCGCCGGTGGTCGGGTTCGGGGGGCAGGCCCATTTCGATGACACTCCGTTCCGGCATTGGCTCACTCGTCCGTCTGGCCACCGGACCGAGCAAGCGAGCCGGGCACTGATGCGCTCGTATGGAAAGCCAGGGCGAGATCTCCGGGACACGCGCGTGGCCCCGGACATCGTACCTCCGTCCGCCACGGTTCCTGTGAGCGGCGCCCACCCTGATATGTTTCCGCATGACAATAGTTGTCGTGGGGTAAGGTTCCGCACTCGACAGCCCACGCGTGATCACCCAGCGGTCACCGCCGCCCCCGGCAGGGCGGCTACCGCTCCCCGGCCTGGAGCACTGAACCCCATGACGCAACGCCCGAGCCTCACCCTCACCGTCCGGCAGCCGATGGATTCGACCGCCGTCCTCACCGTGGCGGGCGAGATCGACGTCGACAGCGCGCCCGCCCTGCGGACCAGAGCACTCGAACTGATCAGGCAGGGCAGCTCACACCTGGTCCTCGACATGGCGCCCGTGGAGTTCTGTGACTCCTCCGGACTCAATACGATGATCGGCATCCTGCGGTTTGCCAAGGACCGGCACGGATCCCTGTCCTTGGCCGCCGCGCCACCACACCTCACGAGGCTGCTCGACGTCACGGGAGTCGGTGCGCTGATACCGGCGCTTCCCAGCACCGCCGAAGCCCTGACCCTCATAGCGAGGCCCGGCAACACGCCGGAAGAGTGCGGGACCCGTTAGACGGGCCGAGGCGCACCGCCCCTGTTCGCCCCGCCGCCGTTCGGTCCAGCCGTGTGCGGGACAGGGCGGGGGCCACGTAGGCGAACGACGACACCCCGTAGGTCACGAGGGCGAAACGTACGACACGTAACCCCACGCCCACGTGTTCGAAGGCCAGGCCGTCGCCCACGCGTTTCCGCTAGGGGCCGCGCCAGAGGTTGGCGAACGCCGTGTTCTCGATGGCACGCTTCTGACGTTCCGCCTCCAGCTCCATCACCGCGTCGTTGACCGCCACGAGGACGGTCGTGACAGCTTCGTCATCGATATCCGGCTCGTCCTCGGACTGTCCGTCCCGGATCCCCACGGCAGAGGCGAGCGCGACGAGAACGGGCTCGCTGTCCGCCCAGCGGCTCAAAGCCTGGCGACGAGCGGGCGAATCGACCGGTTCCACGCGTTCGGCTCCGAACGCCGATCGGCCCCGCCGCTGCTGATGGAGGAGACCCTCTTCTTCGAGAGCCGTCTGGTACGCCGCGGAGAGATCGTGCCCTCGCCGCCACAGCCAGTCCTCGACCCGCTCGTACGGCGCCTGACCGGCAAGAGCCGACCACGCCTCACCCAACAGGCGATCGTCCGGCGACTGCCGGCCCGGGACGATCAGATCGCCGTCCAGGGTGACGGTGTGCGCCGATGAGAGGAGATCGATCAGTTCGGCTCCCGCGAGCGCGAGCGACAGGTCGCCCTGCCCCACGGAACGATCCGGGTCCACAGCGATGATGAACAGGTCTTTCGCCGCAGTCATGAACGGCTCCCCTCGGTCTTGTCTACACCGTGATGCCACTACCGGCGCGAGGCTGCCCCTCGTACGCGCAGTTCCAGTATCACTCCCCGCCCAGCCACCCATGCCCTGCCGTCCGGGAGGGGCCTCGCCCGTCGAGAACCACGACCGACAGGCACACGCGACGCGAGACCTGGGCTCGGGCCGGGAGTGCGAGCGGACGCGGCGCCGTGGGGGAGGGGGCCAAGCCGGCACGCGCCGCGCCCCCGGCATCGGCCGGGGGCGCAGCGCGTGGGTCGGGGTGTACTCCGGGAGATCAGGCCTTGTCCTGCATCGACCGGCGTGCGGGGTTGCCCTGCTGCGCAGCCTTGGGGTCCTTCTCGCCCGCCTTGGCGCGCACCCCCTTCTCGATGCGCTCACCGAGCGTCCTGTCGACGTTCGACCAGTACTCGAAAGCCCGCAGCAGCACCGGCTCGGTGACACCGTTCAGCAGGTGGCCGACGACGTTGTCCACCAGCCGGTCCCGCCCCGCGTCGTCGAGGACCTTGCGCACCATGGTGCCCGCCTGGCCCCAGTCGTCGTCCTCCGCGTGGGAGACGTAGGCAGCCCGGGTGATGTCGCCGTCGGTGTGCCAGCTCGGCGGGTTCCCGTAGCGGTCGGTGTCGGCGGCCGGGCCCCCCTTCGAGTTCGGGGCGTACACGGGATCGGTGGTTTTCCGGTACGCCATCGCCCCGTCCTTGGAGTAGGTGCGCACCGGCGCGACGGGGGAGTTGACAGGCAACTGCTGGTAATTGGCCCCGATGCGGTGGCGGTGCGCGTCCGCGTACGAGAACAGCCGCGCCAGCAGCATCCGGTCCGGGCTCGGGCCGATGCCCGGGACCAGGTTGTTCGGCTGGAACGCCGCCTGTTCGATCTCGGCGTGGTTGTCGGTGGGGTTGCGGTCCAGAGTCATCCGCCCCACCTCGACCAGCGGGTAGTCGCCGTGCGGCCACACCTTGGTCAGGTCGAACGGGTTGAACCGGTAGTCGACCGCGTCCTCGTACGGCATGACCTGGACGTACAGCGTCCAGCTCGGGAACTCGCCGTCGCGGATGTGCTCGAACAGATCACGCGTGTGGTAATCCGTGTCGGCGGAGGCCATCTGGTCGGCCTCGTCCTGGGTGAACGTCTCGACACCCTGGTCGGTCTTGAAGTGGTACTTCACCCAGAAGCGCTCGCCCTGCGCATTGATCCACATATAGGTGTGGGAGGTGTAGCCGTTCATGTGGCGCCACGTACGCGGGATGCCGCGATCCCCCATCAGCCAGGTGACCTGGTGGGCGGACTCGGGCGAGAGCGTCCAGAAGTCCCACTGCATGTCGTGGTCGCGGAGATTGTTGTCCGCGCGACGCTTCTGGGACCGGATGAAGTGCTGGAACTTCATCGGGTCCTTCACGAAGAACACGGGGGTGTTGTTGCCCACCATGTCGTAGTTGCCTTCGCTGGTGTAGAACTTCACCGCGAAGCCGCGCGGGTCGCGCCAGGTGTCCGGGCTGCCCCGCTCACCGGCGACGGTGGAGAAACGGATGACCAGGTCGGTCGTGGTGCCGGGCTGGAAGAGGGCGGCCTTGGTGTAGCCGCTGACATCTCCCGTCACCTCGAAATGCCCGAAGGCGCCGCTGCCCTTGGCATGCGGCTGACGCTCGGGGATGCGCTCCCGGTTGAACTGAGCCATCTGCTCGATCAGGTAGGAGTCCTGCAGCAGGATCGGACCGCCCGGACCGACGGTGAGCGAATGTTCGTCGCTCTCGACGGGGGCGCCGGAGTCACTGGTGGTCGGCTCGTGCGAGGTGTCGGTCACTTTCTTTCCCCTTCGTCGTGGGGTACGAGTGCGAAACGTCGGCGGGCAACGGACATGGGGTGGCACATCGACGTCGAGACCGGACCTGGATCCCCGAACGGGACGGCCATGCCACCCGGCGTCTGCCCGCTTTTCTGGCATCGCCGCACCAGTAACCGTAATCAACATAGTTAAACCTGGACAAGCGGGCCATCGGAGGCGCGCGTTCACGCACGCCTCATACGCATCCGCCGCATAGGCCCGGAACGATCGACGGTCGGTGACCGCCGGCGCCGGAGGATCCCCGCTCGGGGGCACACGTCCCAGGGTCCGGACGTCGCTCAGGCGCACCCGACAGCCCGCAGGGCTCCTCGGCCTGCCGACCGGTCCTGGCCCGCGCGAGGGCCAGGACCGATGGCGGACCACGCAGGCGAAGAACCCGGCCCGCCCCTCTTCGTCCATTGGGAGCTGGACGGTCTCTCCGCCGTCATGTCGTCATCGGTACGGACAAGCGTCCGCTGCACCGGCGGCTCCCCCGGATCCGCATCCTGACCGAGCGATCCGGTGGGGGGCCTCTGATCCTCCTGCCGCGGGCACTGCGGTACAGCACGTTCGGGCGCAGCGGCACTTCCGGTGCGGTGGCGTCATCGAAGTCGTCTGCCGGGTTCCGGGTCATCCCGATCAGGCGCGTCACCGCCCGCGACCGATGGTCGGCGGCTGTTGCGGCAGCGAGAATCTCGGGGAGCCAAGGCTGTCGAAGCCGTTGGCCATGACTGCCCGCGCGGCCTCGGTGGCATCGCCCCGGCCCCGGGCCGAACGGGCGAGCCTCCAGCCGATCTCCACGCCTGTGAACGGCACGCCGTCATCCACCTGGTCCAACCCCGCGAAGCCGATGGACTCGCGCGCGGCCTGAACCTCGACCGCCCACCATCCGTAGCCTCGCTGGTCGAACTCGGCCTGGAACCGGGCCACGGAGGCATCGCCCTTCCGCACTGGTGAGCACGTCACCCAAGCGCTCCCGGACCTTGGGACCGGCGTTCACCGCCGCCCATTGGTCCGAGGTCGGAGTCACACCATCGACGAAGGGTGAGACGGTCGGTACGCAGTCCGGTCATGCGGCCCGGCCGAGGTGCTTCCGGCTCCCGAGCAATCCGTCTGCCAGTGGTGTCCCCGCTGAGAGCACCACCGAGACGCCGCATCCGGCAGGACCGATGAGGCGAGGCACCTACCGCAATCCTGGCGGCGGTCCGGGCCTTCGTCGCCCGGTCGAACCAGATCGACAGCCGCCGGCCCGGGAGCGGCGTCCCGCGAAGGTCCACCGCGCCCGGGCTTCCACGACACCTGCGCCCGGATCAGCTCGGTGCGCAGGCCCGGCCGTTCAGCTTGAACGATCCCGGATCCGGTGCCGGGCCCGCAGTCGAGGTATTGAAGCCGAAGTCGACCGCTGCCCCCGGTGCCAGGGTCCGGTTCCATGACAGCGGCCTGGCGCTGACCGTGCGGCCGTGCTGTGCGAACTCCGCGCTCCAGGTGTGGCTCAGTCGCTGGTCGCCGGACAGCATCCAGGTCAGCGCCCACGGCGAGACCGGCTCCGAGCCGGTGTTCTCGACACGGACCGTTACCGTCGAGCCGCTGTTCCACGGGTGTGAGGAGTAGGCCACCTTGCACGTGCGGGCCGGGCCCGGCTGCCCGCCCTCGCCCGCGTCGTCCAGGTAGGAGGCGATGAAGGCCAGCGGCGCGTTCCAGTTGATGGTGATCTCGTTGGTGGCCCAGGAGCCGATGTCGTCGATGTAGCACATGGCCGGAGCGCATCCGCTCAGTTTCTCCGCCGCGACCGGATCTCCGGAGGCGATCGCGGTGAGGTTGGGCCCGCCCGCCACCGCACCGGGCGCGGGGTTCGGCAGAGCGGAATCGTTCTGATGCGCCCAGAAGCGGTGGTGCTGGTTGTGGGAGTCGCGCTCGCCGTAGCCGGTGACATACGACTGGTTGAGGGGATTGCGGCCCAGGAGATAGTCGGCGCCGCTCAGCACCGCGTCCTGGTAAGCGGCTTCGCCTGTCAGGTCGTGCGCCGTTGCCAGCACGATCATGTTGTTCAGGACCTGACTGTTGGATCCCCAGACGTAGTCCTCGCCGGAGGGGGCGTACGGGAGCCCGTACGCCTGCGTGCGGGACTGCGCGGCGTAGCGGTCGGCGGCCGTGGTGACGACGGAGCGCACCTCACCGAGCTGCGCCGCTGTCAGACCGTTCGGCACGGTGGCCAGGGTCAGCACACCCAGCCCGCCGGTGGAGCCCCACGAGATGCCGCCGCCCGCCGGGAAGACCGCGTCCGTGTCACCGTGCAGGGCGGAGGAGAGCACCGCCTGGCGGTAGGTGTCCTTGCCCGTCGTGGTGAACAGTTCGGCGGCCGCCCAGTAGAACTCGTCCGAGACGTCGTTGTCGCTGTACGTGCCGCCGCCGGTGCCGTCGTTCGGATCGGCGAGCACGTCCGGGTGCTGCTTCGCCGCGGCCCAAGCGGTCTCGGCGGCCCGCAGGCAGCGGTCGGAGAAGTCCTCGTCGAAGGGGGCGTACAGCCGGGCGCACTGGGCGGCCGAGGCGGCGAGGTTCAGCGTGGCTGCCGTCGACGGGGGATGCAACTCGCGTTGCTGGGGGTCGAGATGGGGCTTCATCGGCAGCCCGGTCCATTCGGCGTCGTGCATCTTGTGGTGCGCCATCCCCGCCAGCGTCTCGCCGGCCGGGACCTGCATCCTGATCAGGAAGTCCATCTCCCAGCGCGCTTCGTCCAGGATGTCCGGCACCCCGTTGTCGCGTTCGGGCACCCGCAGCTCATCGTCACCGAGCTCTGCCGCCTCGGCGTCAGGAGCGGTCAGGGTGCGCTCGTACGTGGACATCAGCTGGGCCACCGAGATACCGCCGTTGACGACGTACTTGCCGTGGTCGCCCGCGTCGTACCAGCCGCCCGACACATCCAGCCGGTAGTCACAGACCCCAGGCTGGCAGGGGACGTCCCTGTCGCCCTTGTTGGGTGCCACACCGATGTGGCCGGCCGGGCGCGCGTACTGCTCACCGACGAGGTCCGCCTCGATCGGGGTGCCGCTGCGGTTGTGGTAGAAGTACGCCAGCGCGTCGGAGCGCAGCCCGTCGTACAGGTCCCCGCGGATCGAGAACGGTTCGCTCACCTCGCCGTCGACCTCCACGGTGTAGCGGTCGCCCGCCGTGGTGAGGCCACCGAATTCGAAGGTGTGGACCCGCTGACGTGAGCTGGGGTCCTCGCCCTGCGGAACGGTCGCCCCGGTGGCGGCCGTCGAGCCGTCGGCGGCCTTCACCGTCCACGTCAGCGGCGCGTCGGCATCGGTCACCACGGTGCCGCCCTTGGGGCCGTGGGGCAGATACCCGACCTGGTTGACACGGACGGGCGATCCGGTGTCCGGTACGTACACGGGGGGTTCGGCCCCGCCCCGCAGCGACACGTCGTCCAGGCAGAAGACCGTGGCACGCTCACCGCCGCCGATCTGCAACTGCACCGACGCGGCAGGCAGGTCCACCGAGGCCGTGAACGTACGTGTCACCTGCGTGACCTCCGTACCCACCGGGTCCGCGGTGGCGAGCACCGTCGTGTACGGGTCGACCGCCTCCTGGACCCGTGTCTGGACGGTCAGTGGCACGGCCGAACTGGCCGTGTAGGACAGCTGGTAGCTCTCGCCCGCGACGATCGGGACGTCGTTCTGGCCGATGATGACGTCCCAGGCGTTGGACGTACCGGCGGGCACCTCGGCGCACAGCCGGCCGTCCGACACGGCCGACGGCGCGTTGTCCGTCCACCACCACGGTGCGGTGCCGGCGGCGAAGTCACCGTTGGAGATCTGCTCCGGGCCGGGTTCGGCTTCCAGTGCACCGGCCGTGCCGTGCATCGCCAGCGCCGCCACGAGCAGTAACGCGGCAGCGGAAATCCGGGACACGCGTCGCCCGTGCCAGGGGCGAACGCGCACGGGCCGTGCGGAGGGTGGTGAGGAATGCACCGGGAAGGCCTTTCGTCGACAGATGCGGGGCGTGGGGAGCGGGGGTCGCGGAGCAGTGGGGCATCCTGAAGTGGGAGCGCTCCCATTCGCATTGTGGAGGTGGATCGTGTATTCCGCCAGGGGCATGACAGAGACGGCGGGTCCCGGGCCGAGAGGCCCTGGACCCGCCGCACACGGAGGCGCCTAGACGTACGGGATCTTCACGACCGCCGCGTCCGTGCCGGTCTGCACCTGGGAGGTGCCGTTGCCCAGCGCGTTCCAGATCTCCAGGCGGACCGTGCCGCCCTTGAGATCGCCCAGGCTTCCGGTCACCGCCGCGGCGCCCACGGCCTGGGAGTACTCCTCCCACCCGGTGACCGGGTCGGTCGCGAAGTAGCGGAAGGTCTCGGACCGGTCGACCGTTCCGTCGCCGGTGAGGTCGTAACTGATCCTCACCTGAGGGGCGAGACCCACCTTGGTACCCGCGTCGACCCGAAGACGGAAGGCGGTCGACGCGCCCGCCGCGAGTGTCCCGTCGACCTTCTTGATCTCGTAGACCGTCGGCTTGTACGGCGTACCGTCCCGGTTGACGCCGTCGGCCGAGGCCAGTGTGTCGGCTCCGGCCGCGCCGTCCGTGGCGGTGGTGAGGGTGCCGCCGGACTTCAGCCGGAAGGTGTTGCCCGTGGACGGACCCGGTTCCTCCGGGTCCGGATCGCCGCCACCTGTACCCGTCCCGGTGGCCGTCGAGCGGGCGGGAACGGAGAGCGTCGCGCCGTCGGAGAAGGTGACGGTGCGGGCGGTGGATCCGTGGTTGTGGGCGCTGTACGTCCGCACGCCGTTCTTGGTGAAGACGGCGGAGGTCGGGATGTTCCCGCTGACCGTCATGTCGGGGGCGCCCAGGCTGTTCAGCGTGGTGATCCAGTGATACGTGTGCGCCTTGGACTCGCCCTGCTCCGGGGTGTAACCCGCGTTGCCCGCGTCCCACTTGGCGTTCGCCGCCGCAGGATCGGCCAGCGACTCGAACTGCCACAGGAGGTCCCGCCACTCGACGGCCGGACCGCCGTTCTCCCGCTCCATCTCGGCGATGTTCCGCTTGATGGCGGCCTTCTCGCGGGCCAGGTGCAACGAACCCCCCGTGACCGGAAGGACGTTGATGCCGTGGATCTCCTCAGGGTTCGCGGTCCACCAGGTGGAGTACGCGCCGCCGCTGCCCCACACCATGCCGACCGTGTCGTGCCCGAAGGAGCTCGGGAAGACCTGCTGGTCGGCGTCGAACCAGTACTGCGTGATCGCCTCCGACTCGGTGGTCAGCAGGTAGCTGCCGAGGTCGCGCAGCCCGGTGTCACCCGTAGCCGCGCCCCACAGGACGAGGCCCGCACTGAGGTTGATGGACTCCGAGGAGGACTCCTGATTGTTGCCCGCCGCGAAACCCTGGTGGCCGGAGGCCCAGCTGTGGCCCGCGTACACGTCGAAGCCGCGCAGGAACGGGTACGCGGTGTCCGTGCGGCTGGGGTTGGCGGTGTCCCGCACCAGGGTCTTGACCATGGCGCCCCAGGCGGAGTCCGCAGCCCACGCCTGGTCGTACTGGGCGACGATCGCCGCCGCGTACACGTAGTAGCTGTAGTGGAAGTGGTGGTCGTTCAGCTCCGTGTCACTGCCGTACGAGGCCGGGTAGCCGGTCAGCGTCTTCCAGTCCTTGTCGTAGCTGAACTCAGCTGCGCCGCCAGCCGTGAACCACTCCTGGAGGCGGCCCTTCATCAGGCCGAGCAGCTTGTCCCGGATCCCCGGCTGGCCGATCTGGTCGGCCACGGGCACCAGTTGGGCGAGACGGCCGAGCGCCTTGCCGGTCCAGTACGTGTCACTCGCCCCGGAGAACGGATCGGAGGCGTTCGCCACCTCGTTCAGGTAGCCGGTCAGCCGCGCCTTGTCGACCCCGCTGGACGCGGGCAGGGCGGGCAGCACGCCCTGGTTCTTCTGGCTGGTGGTGAAGGAGGCGGACTCCCGGACCTTCATGGTCCCGCGCGGGGAGACGTACGTGTACGGCGTGAGCGCGTCGGAGGTGTGCAGCCACTGGTGGCGGTACAGCGCCTGGAGCGTGCCGCGTTCGGTGCCCTCCTTGGCCTCCGTGGTCAGGCTGTAGGTCGCCTTGACCGTGCCGCCGGTGGACTCCCAGGCCACCTTGGATCCGGTGACGAAACTGAACGCGTACTTCCGGTAGGTCGCGAGCGCGTCCGTGGACGGCAGCACGGCGAGCGAGAAGTAGTCCTTGCCGCCGAGCCCGGCGGTGATCGCCGTGCCGGAGACGTTCCAGTCGCTCCCGGTCGGGGCGAACAGGGCGTAGTGGTGGCCCGCGACCGTGATGCCGAGGACGTTGCCGTTGTCCGCGAAGACGGTGGGGGTGCCGGCCGTGGTGATCCGGGCGTCACCGCCGGAGCCCTTCGCGTACACGAACGGCATGCCGTGCCCGATGGTCGTGCGCAGGGTGCGGGTGCCGTCCGCCCAGTAGGGGGTGACCGTCCAGTCGGACCAGTCGTCGGCCTTCGTGTCCGGGGAGTTCAGCCCGCTGAGGCCCACGGTGAGGTCGGCCTTGTGGGCGTATTCGTACTGGCGGCCCTCCCCGACGACCGCGGGGGTGGTCGGGTAGCCGACCTCCAGTCCGCCGGAGGTCGCCTGGTAGGTCAGCGGGTGCCCGTACATGGGGGTGGAGTACGGATTGTCGCCGTAGCGCTGGTAGGCGAGGGAGGACCACCAGTCATTGGTGGGGACCGGCTTGTTCTTCGCCGACGCCGTGACCTTGGGGGTGACGGGGGCGCCGGTGTTGGTGGTGGGACCTGAGGTTCCGGCGGGGCGGCTGTCTGTGTAGCTGCCGGAGCCTGCTGGGATGGTGGCGGCTGCCGCCGGGGGCGCGGCAGGTCCTAGACCTACGGCGGCCAGGGCGACGGCCAGGATCGTCGCCGCTGCGGGTCTGGAGAGGGAGGCTTGCACGGGCAGCACCTCGTCACGTGGGGGCAGAGAGCGCCTGAGAGCGCTCTCACGTGCCACGGAACGTAAAACCTGTGAAAGGTAAGTGTCAATAGAGTTGACACACTGGGGAGTTGGGTGTCACGCAACGTCGCCATGTGTTCGGGACTTGACCGGGGGAGGGTGCCCGGCATGCGCTCCGGGCACAGGTTGTGAGGGCGCGGGGCGGGTGCGGACCGGAGAGCCTGGCGTCGTGGGGGAGCGGCGGCCGATACTGATGCCGGATCGTCCTCGGCCTTCGGGTGTCTCGTGGCGGTTCTGGGGTCAGGCCCGTTCCTTCCGTGACCAGTTCGGTGGCCTGCCGTGAACCAGTGGTGGAGAGCGCCGGGGGCGAGGGCTCGAGCGTGACTCCGTCGACTATGCGGCGCGCCGGAGTCGACCCGATCGGGTCATGAACGCTCGGGGCGCGACTCTGCGGGGCGTCCGGTCGAGGTCTGTGCCGCCAGGAGCGGTGTCCGACCGCCGCTCGCTGCGGGAGGCATCTGCGCGGGGTGAACGCGACCTCGTGCTCGGCCACTTTCCCACCCTGTGCCGGTACCGGGGTTTCCAGGTGGTGGTGTCGAGAGTCCGTTGCGCCCCACCACAGCGATGGCGGCCTCGAGGTCACCCGGAGGCCAGCTGCTCCGCTATCTCCTTGACCCATTCGGCGCTTCTCGCCGGGTCGTTGAGGGTCTCGGCCCACGCCCCCGGCTCCAGCTTGTGCTTGGCGGGGCCGGCTTTGAGAGCGATGAGCAGGGCCCTGGCGGACTCTCTCATCTCGGCCGTCGTGTTGCCGCTCCCGGAGATGTCGGGACCCGCCGCCAAGGCGTAGATCTCGCGCGCCATGGCCTGACGTTCGCCCTTCGACACCTTCCTCCAGAACTTGAGGGCATGCTTCAGCGACTCCTTGCGGGACGCGGCCTCCGCCGGGGTCTCGCCCTCCGGCGCCCAGCGCTCGGGATGGTGGACCTCTTCGTAGCGCTTCGTGGCGGCCCTGAGCGCCTTGTACATGGTGACGCCGAGGACGAGGCCGGCCCCGGCCCCGGCGAGGCCCCATCCGACCGGGTTGCTCGCCAGCCCCACTGTTCCCGCCGCGACCGCCGTCACGACTCCGGCCGCCGCCTTGGTGGACTCGCCCCCGCCGCCGACCGTCTCCTTGCCCATCTTGGCGAGCTGTTTCTTCTTCGCGTACCCCTGCACCGTGCTCAGCATTTCCACATCCCTTTCGGCGCGCTGGAGGCTCTCGGCGGCGTCACGGGCTTCACCCATCGCCTCCCAGGCGGCGTCGACGGCCTCGGAGACGAGCTCCAGCCGCCCCTGACCCTCATGGTTCCAATAGGCGTCCAGCGCGACGTAAGCCTCCGCTGCGGCCCAGTCGGCGTGCTCCCGCGACTCGTTCAGCCGGGCCAGCGACCCCGCGTGGACGACGTGAGGGTCTCCCAGATTCTTGACCCGCTTGTACTTGCGGGCCGCTCCCCCGACGCGGAAGACGGACCGCATGCCCTTGATCGCGCCGATGGAGGCGCCTGCGATACCGCTCGCCTCGGACGCCACCGCGGCGTCCGCCGCCTTCTGGATCTTGGTCACCTCCTTGGCGATGGCGGCGCTGTAACTCGCCGAACCGGCGGCGCCGACGACCGTGTCGGTCCCCTTGGTCCTGGCCTTCTTCTTCGCCGTGTGGTGGCCGGCCCCGGTCTCGTACTTCCTGGCGTCCTTCATGTTCTTGTACGCGTCCATGCCACTGACCACGGTGCCGGCGGCCTCCGTCAGGAGGTTCCCCGACGCGGCGGAGGTGCCCGACGCGGCGGCGGAGTGCTTGAGGCCCTCGTTGGCCGCGACGGCGGCCTGCTGGGTGAAGGCCGCGTTCGTGGGGGTCTGGAATCCCTTGACGAAGGTGTCGATGGGCTCGAGATTCTTCTTGAACCTGTCGAGGAGCCCGGCGATCCGGTCGCGGTAGTTCTTCTTCCTCGCGCCGGCGGACGCGTCGTTGTTCTCCGCCGTCTTCCCTCTCGCGGTGTCCCGGGTCCGCTGCACCGCCGCGGCCATGGCCCGGTTGCCGACACGTGACTGCAACTCGAGGAACGCGTGCTCCGTGGAGCGCGCGGACGTGCTCTTGATCCGGCTCCCTTCCCGATGCTGCCGGGCCGACGTCAGGACTGCCGCGGACTGCCGTCCAGAGGTGCGGTGGATCGGGGTGCTCATGGATGTGCCTCTCCAGTACCGGGCCGGGCGAGGCGAGGGTAGCCAGGCTTGACCAACGGAAGGGGTGCAGCGGGGAAACTCCTCACGGATGCTGTGGGACGCGACGTGGTGGATGCGAAGGAGCGTCGCGACACCTGATCGTGGGGGTCGACGAGGAAAGGCATCCCGGCGCAGTGCACCGAGGCCTTCGACGTGGAGAGCCCGGCGCACCGATCTGCCCGGCAGGGCGAACATGCTCCTTCGACCGGTCGAGGATGCACGGGACAGGCGTACGCTCCCGCGCGCCGTCCTCCTCACATATGGCGCGGCTTGCCGCCTGGTGGAAGCATGGAAGTGGTGCTGGGCGCCACTTCAAGCCTTCGCGAGGAGGGGTGGTCATGGCCAAGCGTCTGGTCGTCTGCTGTGACGGCACATGGAACTTCGCCGATCAGCCGAGCAAGACGAACGTGGCCAAAGTCGCTCTGTCCGTGCGCCAGGGGGCCACCGCACAGAAGGAACAGCGGGTCTACTACCACAGCGGCGTCGGCAGTCGGCGATGGGAGCGGCTGCAGGGCGGGGCCTTCGGTATGGGGCTCTCACGCAATGTCGCTGATGCCTACAGGTTCCTCGTGGAGACCTACGAACCGGGCGACCAACTGTTCCTCTTCGGCTTCAGCCGGGGCGCGTTCACCGCCCGGAGCCTGGCGGGGCTGGTGCGCAACAGTGGCATCCTGCGGCGGGAACACGCCGACCTGATGCAGGAGGCGTGGTCGCTCTACCGGGATCGAATCGAGCAACCGAACGGCGCGGCATCCACGTTGTTCCGACGTTCGTACGCGCGCGAGACGGGGATTCGCTTCATCGGGGTGTGGGACACCGTCGGGGCGCTGGGCATACCGCTACCGGATGCCGCTCTGCTCCATCCGCTGGTGAACCGGTTCAATCACCGCTGGGAGTTCCACGACACCCAGCTGAGCGGTTGGATCAAGGGGGCTTTCCACGCGCTGGCCATCGACGAGAAGCGCTCGGCGTTCCAACCGACGCTGTGGCACCAGCGCCCCGACGCCGCACGGCAGGGGCAGGAGCTGAAGCAGGTCTGGTTCGCCGGTGTGCATTGCGATGTCGGGGGCGGCTACAAGGAGGCGGGACTGTCCGACATCACGCTGCTGTGGATGGTGGACCAGGCCAGGCGCTACGGGCTGGAGATCGACGACGACGCGCTCAGCGCGGCCGGGCCGAAAGTGATGAGGCCGGAGAAGAGCATCGACTTCCGGGTCGCTCCGGATGGAATGATCCGGATGCACGAGTCCCGCAAGGGCATGTACCGGTTGGCCAAGGTCCGTCACCGGCCCGTGGGCAGCGCGGTGAACGACACGCACGAGCCCGACGGGAACGAGTACCTGGCGATCCCGGCCAAGGAGCGCTACGACCGCGACACCGACTACCGTCCGCCAGAGCTCGGACGGTATCTCACCACCCGGGAGCGAATCCGGCTGGAGCCGGTCCTGCTGCTGGACCTCGCAGGCCTGCCGCCGGTGACGACTGCCGCGACCGCACCGGGGGCCCGCCGCACCAGCTGAGGGGGTGACCGCAGCCCCTGGTGACGGGTCGAAGCATCACCCGATACTCAGTCGTTGTCCGAGGAGGAATGGTGGGGGTGCACATCGTGCCCCGCGCACACCTTGTTCCGAAGCAAGGCGCCCCGCCTTCAGTCGAGCTGCCGTACGGGCGCTGCGAGTCGGCCCAGGTGTTCGCCGTACCCGCCCTGAGCACGGGCCGCAAGACGCGCGGAGGTGAGCACCGGGAAGCGTCTGGTTCGCAGGACGCGATGACCGCCCGCCTCCAACGCACCTACGAGCGCATGGTCCTCACCCGTGGCCACCGTGGGGTAGCCCCCGCAGCGCAGGTACGCATCGGCTCGCACACCCAGGTTCGCGCCGTGCACATGTGAGTGAAGATCAGGCCGGCCCGGGTGATGACCGGCCTCCTCGTACTCCCGAACATGACGATGGATCACTTCGCTGAGCGCGGGGTGCCATCCCTGAGGGCGGACGGTACCCACCACCGCGTCCCAGCCCTCCTCTACGCATGCACGCTGGTGAGCGAGCCAGCCGGACGGTACCTCACTGTCGGCGTCGGTCGAGGCGATCCATACATTGCGCGGGTCCAGGTTGAGAGTACGCAAGGCGATCCTCGTGCCCTCGGCTCTGGCCCGCCCGGGGCTACGTGCGTCGAGCGGGGCGATCAAAGCGCCTGCCTGACGTGCCACCGATTCGGTCGCGTCGGTACATGCGTCCGCTGCGACCACCACCAGGAGTCGGGTGCGCGCGAGGGCGGGGTGACGGCCGGCGCGGGACACGGCGGCCAGAGCGGCGCCCAACAGCGCCTGCTCGTTGTGCGCCGGTATGACCACGGCCATGGCCAGGATCCCTTTCACACGAGTCCCTCGAAGGCGGCGGGCGAGGCCGGTGCCGCCTCACCCGGCAGGACTTTGCTGAAGGTCTGCAGGACGAAGTCATCCTCCTGATGATCGGTCCGAAGCATCAGCCCGGGTTCAAGGGCGAGCCGGTCGGCCACCTGCGCGCCGGTGTGCAAGTGCTCCGGCACGGGATGGTTCCAGTGAACGGTGACCAGAGTCCCGCCCGGCTCGAGCGAGCCGACGGCCCGTGACAACAAGGCGTCCAGTCGCGTCGAATCGAAGTAGTAGAGCAGTTCGGAGAGTACGACGAGGTCGAATCGCCCCTCGGGCCACTCCTCGGGAACGGCCAGCCGGGCCACCTCCACCTGCCCGAGGTCCGCCGTGCGCCGCCGGGTGGTCTCCACCGCCGAGGCCACCCGGTCGGCGGCGAGCAACCGCTCGCACCGCGCAGCCAGGAGCCGCGTCAACTGCCCTACCGAACATCCGGGTTCGAAGGCGGAACGGAAGAAAGGTCTGGGCAGCGAGGCCAGAGTGAGCGCGTACTTGCGCTGCTCGTACCAGCGCTCCTGGAGGTGCCAGGGGTCGTCCTGACCCCGGTACATGCCCTCGAAATATCCGGCGGGGGTGCTCACAGGAACACCACCTCGCGGGGACGCAGATGATGGGCGAGCTCCTCGGGCGGCAGGACTGCGGCATCCTCCGCTTCCGGCCCCAGAGGCCCGATCTGCGAGACGAAGGCATCGACCGCCTGCCGCTTCCGGGCCTGGACACCGGTGGACAGAGAGAGTCGTGCCGCCCGGCCCCAGGGCACGCGGGGATCATCGGGACGCGCCCAGTGCCACATCCAGACGGGGTATTCGGCGAAAGGCGCGTCAGCCTCGCGAGCCGCTGCCCGCGCCGCGCGGCCGGCCGCCTCGTGGTCGCTGTGCACATCGCCCGCCCACGGAGCCGCGACAAGGGCCGCTCCCGAGCACAGCGGGACCAGGGCCCGTCGCACATCATCCTCGTGACGGTCGACACCCGAGTCCGGGATCCGCAGCCGTACGACCTCGGCGTTCCGGGCGCCGAGCCGGTCGAGGGCGGTGCGGGTCTCCTCGGCGCGGACCCGGACCAGTTCGTCGGCGCGCACGGTCTTACTGTGCGGGTGGGAACCCTCCCCGTCGGTCACGGACACCACGGTGAGCCGGTGCCCGGCGTCGGCGAGCCGAGCCATAGTGCCGCCGAGACCCAGAACCTCGTCGTCGGGATGGGCCGCCACCACGACCACCCGGCTGCCCCGGGAAGGCAACGGGAACTCGGGCAGGTCTTCCCAGCCCGTCCAGGCCTCCCAGACGCTCTCGTCGGTACCGGGGGCCTGAATGGCGTCGGAACACGGCGGCGGACCGTCGGCGTGTGTGGTCACTTCTCCTCCCGGCCGCTGACCAGGGCACCGAGTTCCGCGAGGTTGCGCTCGGCATGGTGTTGACGGATGTAGACGGTCAGGTCGGCGACGTCGCGCGCATGGCGCCGGTCGTGGCACAACGGCCCCGCTCCAGTCGCACGGCCCACATGCCCGAGCGTGCGATCGCAGACCGCCTCGATGAAGCCCCTTACGCGCAGGCTGCGCAGCCTTGCCTCACCCTTGACGTCCAGGGGGTCGGCGTCGATCTCGGCCGCCGCTGCCTCCAGGAGCAGGTCGGCTGCCCGCAGGTCGATGTCCACCGCGCCGAGGTGGGCGTCCGTGTGAGGGCCGCTCCCGCGACGGGCCGCCGCGCCCAGGACGCGGGCGACGGCACGCGCCCCACCCAGCCAGCAGGCAGCCACTCCGATGCCACCGTGCTGGAATCCGGGCCGGTTCAGGTACTCCTCGACGCCTCCGACCGGTTCCGCTGCCGCGGAGTGGAAGCGGACGTCCGGTGTGTCGGAGCCCGCCATGCCCAGTGCCTGCCAGCTGCCCCTCACCGGCTCGAAGGCCCCTTCTGTCAGCGGCACGGCGAAGAGCCGCCGGCCGTCCTCGGCACGTGCGGTGATCAGCGCGTGGGTGCAGCTGTGTGCTCCCGAGCAGTACTGCTTTAGCCCACTGACGTCCCACCGCCCGTCGTCGCGGCGGACGGCGGAAAGTGCTTCTCCAGGGGGCTCGGCCGCCCACACCCCCCAGCGCTGCCCTGTAGCGACGTTGGGACCGGCCAGTTCGGCGAGGATGGCCGTCGCGTCGACGTGGCCCTCCACCAGCCGGGCGAGACACAGATCGTCCTCAGCGACGGCCCGCAAAGTGGCGAAGCGGTCGGCGGTCGCGCCGCTGCCCGGCAGCGGAAAGCTCAGCTCGCCGGTTTCGATGGCGGAGATCGCCGAGGTGAAGCGAGTCGCGGTTTCCTCCCGCAGGGCGCGGGCGTCGAAATCAGCTGCTTCACCGGATCCAGGCTGAGGATCGGGTACGACGGGGCGTCGTACGGCGTCCAATGTCATTCGCGTGTCCTCCGTTCGTCCGGCCGGCCGTGTCTCCGCCCGGCCTGGCTCCTGTGCCCGGTGACGGGCGATTCACGCCGAGCCCTCCGGGACGGTGCCCTCCCGGACCGGAGGCACCGTCCCGTACTCGTGTCACCGGGAGCACGGCCGGGGCGCCGGACACCACGCCGATCATGACTCCACGATCGCCCCTCGGTGCGGCGACGGCATGCGGAGACGCCCGGAAGGAGCCCGCCACGACCGCCGACGCCGCGCAGGCCGCGCGCACCGGGCCCGATGGCGGGGGCACGCGCCAGGCGAACCGTGTACTGCTGACGACGACTGAGCCGGCCCGCGCCACCGCCGCGAGCCCCGGCCGACGGGGCGGCCCGGCACATGGGCTGGGGAGGGTGCGGCGGGAAGCCAGTTCTTTCTGCCCAGTGCCGCGCGAGCGACCGAGCAGCAGTCTGTCCGACGCACGAGCCGACGCTTTCTTGTCCAGCCATCGGGCGACGACGCGGACACAACCCAGCCTGGTGATCTGATCAGGCGCTGTTCTTATCCGGGTTCTCCTGCGGCGTCGCGGTTCGGCGTCAGCGTGCCCCCTGCCTCAACCTTCTTCCCGTCGTGGTGCTCACCACGGTCGCCGACGCGTCACCGGCCCTCGACCTCGCGGAGAATGTCGGAACCAGCAGTCCCAGGAGACCCTTGCCGGGGCGTGTCCCGGTGTTCACGGTCGACGTGAAGCAGGCGCCTCGCCGAGAGGGCTGAGTGTGCCCCATCAGCCCGGGGTGCGGGTCGGTCAGCGCCCGAGTGCCTCGGCCAGTTCCCGCTTGTTCATCGTGGAGCGGCCGTCGATACCGCGCTTGCGGGCCTCGGCGTACAACTGGTCCTTCGTCGGCCCCTGGGCACCCTTGTGTGACCGCTCACCACCTCGCTGGTAGGCGGACTTCTTGTCCCGTGTCGACGTCTCGCTCGCCGTGGCGGACTCACCCGAGCGGGCACGCTCCTTGTTCACCGTACGGGCCGCGATCTCCTTGGCCCGGCCTTCGGAGGTGCCGCGCTTCTCGGCACTGTCCTTGATGTGTTCGTACTGACGCTCACGCTTGGCGTCGGAACCTCGCGGCATCGCGCTCTCCTTCCGTACGTGCGCTGCCGGTGTACGGCCTCGCCTGTTCCTCGATCGTCCTTCGGGTACCCGAGGCTGTGGTCCCTCACCCGGAACAAGGGGTGCGTCCGACCACACGACGCCTACCTGCCTTGGGGTACCCGTCATGGGAACCCGCTTCCACCGAGCAGTGATCCGGGTCAGGGGACGAGCAGGGTCTTGATCATGCCGTCGGCCTTCTTCTGGAACGTCTCGTACGCCTGGGGGCCCTCTTCGAGCGGCAGGTGGTGAGTGGCGAAGGTGTCGACGCCCAGCGGGTCGTCGTCGACGAGCAGCGGCAGCAGGTCGTCGACCCAGTGCCTCACGTTGGCCTGGCCCATGCGCAACTGGATCTGCTTGTCGAACAGTGTGAGCATCGGCATGGGGTCGGCGGACCCGCCGTACACGCCGGAGATGGAGATGGTGCCGCCCCTGCGCACCGCGTCGATCGCCGCGTGAAGAGCGGACAGACGGTCGATGCCGGCGTTCTCCATCAGGCGCTGCCCGATGGCATCGGGCAGGAAGCCGACAGCCGTGTGTGCCGCCTTCGCGATCGGCGAGCCATGGGCCTCCATGCCGACGGCGTCGATCACAGCATCCGTACCGCGCCCCTGGGTGAGGTCCCTGACGGCGTCGCCGATGTTCTTTCCGTACCGTCGCACGTCCAGACATGTCGCGCCGTACGAGCTCACCCGGTCGAGGCGCTCGGGAACGAGATCCACGCCTACGACCAGGCCCGCGCCGCGGTGGAGCGCGATCCGTGCCGCCATCGCCCCGATCGGCCCGAGGCCGAGCACGGTGACACTGCCGCCCGGCGGAATGGCCGCGTACTCCACTGCCTGCCATGCCGTCGGCAATACGTCGGACAGGTAGACGAACCGGTCGTCCGACGGGCCGTGCGGGACCTTGATCGGCAGATCGTTGCCGAAGGGCACGCGCATGTACTCGGCCTGGCCGCCGGGCACCTGCCCGTAGAGCTTCGTGTACCCGAACAGAGACGCACCCGTGCCGTGCTCCCGCACCTGGGTGGTCTCGCACTGGGAGTACAGCCCGCTCTCGCACATGTAGCAGTGGCTGCAGGAGACGTTGAAGGGGATGACGACCCGGTCTCCGGGTGCGAGGGAGGTGACCTCCGGACCGACCTCTTCGACCACGCCCATCGGTTCGTGCCCGAGGATGTCACCGGGGTCGAGGTAGGGGCCGAGTACTTCGTACAGGTGCAGATCGGAGCCGCAGATCCCAGTGGAGGTGATCTTCACGATGATGTCCGTGGGATCCTGAATTTTCGGGTCCGGGACAGTCTCGACCTTCACATCCCGCTTCCCCTGGTAGGTCAACGCACGCATGATGGCGATCCTCTCGACGACGGGATTTCCCTGTTTCACTGGACGCCCGGACGCTCGCTCAACGAATGCCTGAATGCTTGCGGCTCCGAAGTCGAACGCTGAAGACGTTCTCTCAGGTGCGGCGCTCTTGTCGTACGCGTCGCCCCTTGCGGTCGCGGTGGGTGAGCCGGTTCTGAAGGTGGGCCAGCGCACCGAGGTGCTGCCCGCGCAGGGCCGCCCTCGCGGCGTTGGCTCCGGGCGCGCCGTGAACTCCTCCTCCGGGGTGCGCCGAGGCGGAAGCGAGATAGAGGCCCGGAACAGGGGTCTCCGGGCGGCCGGTACCGGGGGAGGGGCGGAAGACCAGTTGCTGGTGCATGGCCGTGGTGCCGCCGTTGATCGCGCCCCCGTAGAGGTTGGCGTCCATGCTCTCCAGTGTGGGCGGTGCGAGAATTCGCCGCGCCCTGATGAGGCTGCGAAATCCGCGTGCATAGCGTTCGACCTGGACCTCGAGGCGGTCAGCCATGAGCTCCTGCTCCCGGGTGTCCCATGCGCCGGACAGCCCGTCGCCCCCGGCGTCCCCCCGGACACGGTGCGGAACATGGGTGTATGCCCAGGCGGACTCCGTGCCCTGGGGCGAGCGGCTGGGATCGGTGGTGGTCATCTGGCCGAAGAGGGCGAAGGGCTGGTCGGGGACACGGCCCATGGCGATCTGCGCGGCGAACCGAGTGAGGCCGTCCACCCCTTCTGCCAGATGAACGGTTCCGGCCTGCGCGGCCTCCCCGCAGTCCCAGGGCACCGGGCCGCTCAGCGCCCAGTCGACCTTGAACGTGGCGAAGTCCCACTGGAAGCGCTGCAGGTCGCCCAGCAGCCGTCCAGGTAGGTGCCGTTCGGCTACCAGAGAGCCGAAGAGATTCGGCGCGGACACGTCAGCCAGGACCGCCCTGCGGGCGGGCACCTCGTCGCCGCTCTCGGTGCGGACGCCCACGGCCCGCCCGCCGCGGACCACGACCTTGGTGACCGGTTCGCCGCAGCGGAGGGTGCCCCCGCGGCGTTCCAGGCGGCGGACGAGAGCGCCGGTCAGTGCCCCGGATCCTCCGGCGGGTACGGGGAAGCCGTAGGTCTGGCCGAGCATGGACATGAGCCAGCCGAAACCACCGCTGCCCGCCGACTCCGGGGAGAGGTCCGCGTGCAGGGCGTTGCCCGCCAGCAGGAGTCTGCCGCCCTCGCCTCGAAACTCCTCCTCACCCAGCCGCCGCACCGGCAGCACCATCGTCCTGGCCAACCGGAGCCCGCCGGCCGCGCGTAGCCGCAGCGCCAGCCGGGCCCCGGCGCGGAGCGGAGGAAAGGGGGTGAACAAAGCGTCGATGATGTCGGGGCGCAACGCCTCCCATACCTCCCGCAGCTCCATCCACGCGGCCCCGTCGCCGGGCGCGAACGCCTCCAGGCTCGCGGCGGTCTCGTCCAGGTCACGGCTGAGAACCGCGCAGCGGCCGTCCCGCAAGGGATGGGCCAGCACCTTCGGTGCGTGGCTCCAGGCCAGGCCCTCCCGCTCGAGATCCAGGCCCGCCAGAACCGGCGACGCGGCGGCGAGGGGGTAGAAGGAGCTGAAGAGGTCACTGACGAAGTCCGGGTCGACACCGCGGTCGTGACGGACCGCTCCTCCAGGATCCTGCTGAGCCTCCAGGACCTCCACGCTCCAGCCCGCGTCGGCCAGGAGGTTCGCGGCGACCAGCCCGTTGGGGCCCGCCCCGATCACTACAGCGTCCGGCATGACTCGCTCCTGGCTCGGTGGGAGGCTCCGCACCCGGTAAGCGACCGCTTCCGGTCTCGGTGCCGGTTCAGGTCCCGCGCGGCCGCAGACGCCCAGGGCCGGCGCCGACCGAGCCCTCGACGTCCTCACACAGTCGGGCGAGGCGTCCGAGCATCGCGCGGTGCCGTACCTGTTGCGCCATGTCCAGGAGGCCGTTGTGCAGGGCACCTCCCGGACCGCGCAGCGGGTGCTCGTCGAAGATGAGCAGTGTGTGCTGCCCCCAGGGCCGCAGTTCCATCGCGATCCTTGCGGTTCCCAGTGGTCCGCTGTCCGCTTCCAGTTCGAGGACGGCCGTCGGTTCGCTGCGGCGCACGACGGTCCGGTTGTGCAGGGTCAGCGGCCCGAGCTTGATCTCGTAGCGGAGGGCCGCCCCCACATCGGGCCACTGTCCCTCGTCGAGCTCGGCCCTCGAAGTACCGACGACCCAGTCCCCATAGCGCTCGGCGTCGGACAGGACCCCCCAGACGTCCTCGGGCGGTTTCCTGATGAGGCGGTGCCGTACGGCCATGCGTTCCTCCGCCGTTCGAAGTGCCGTTTTCCTTGCTGCGCCTTCCCACGCTAGGCCCCCGTACTCACTCCCGCGCGGGGACGGACAGCCAGTCGGTGCCCGCAAGCGACTGCGCGGCGGCACCGCGTTGTGGAGGCTTGCACAGCACAGCCGGCCACGGCGGACGAGGTCATGGGGGCGCTGCTCCCTGCCGAGGGGTGGGCCGGTTCAGGGACGAACAAGGTTTTGATCACGCCGTCGGCGTGGTTCGCGGCTGCGTCAGCGGACTCATTTCCACAGCCGGCCTGCGATGAGAAGTTCACATGGTCTCGCCCTCCCTCTGGAAGAGACGGCGGGGCCGTGATGACTCTTCGGTATGAACTCACCGCCACGGACCACAGGCGGGTCGGCTTCTCACCGCGACACATTCCGAAGTGGTCGGCCCCACCCCTCGAGAGCTGCTCCGCCTCCCAGGCTTCCCGCGCGGCACTTCAAGGACGGCCCCCTTTCTCCGCCGGCACCGAACCCGTGCCGACTGCACTGCCGGCGAAGCCGGGCGGCCGGAGGGTCAGTCCTCGATACCCGCGGCATGCAGGGCGCCGACGATGAGCGCGTACCTCTCTGCGGCCTCCGGATACCGCTCGGCGCCTGCGCGGGCCCCGCTCAGCGCCTTCGCTGTAGGTGCCGCACCTCGGGCGAGCAGTTGCTGCGCCATCTGCACCTGCCCGAAGGCAGTCGCCCACTCAAGGGGTGTCTTGTCCTTCATCACTCCGTTGATGTCCACTCCACGGCGCAGGAGCGCGTCCACGGTCTGCGGGTGCCCATGCTCCGTGGCCGTCGCTGCCAGTACCAGTGGCACATAACCCATCCTGCCCTGGGTGCCGGTGGGGGCGCCGGCGTCGAGGAGGACCTCCACCACTGCCGTGTGCCCGCACAAGGCAGCCAGGCACAGTGGGGTCAACTCGCCGTACTCACCTGCCCGCTGCCCCAGATCAGCTCCCGCAGCAAGGAGCACCCGAACAGTCTCGGTGTGCCCAGCATGCACCGCGAGATCCAGCGCGGTACGCGTACGCCCGGCGGTGAACGGGGCATCCACCTCTGCACCAGCACCCAGCAGCTGTACGACCGCGGTCACGTCGCCGTCCCCTGCAGCTCGTGCCAGCTGATCCGCTATATCCATACCTTGATCATGCCTGGCCGTCCGGCTCGGACGGCTCACAGGTGCTCCCATGCGTGGTGGCGGACCGGCAATCGGCATACCGGAAGTCCGCCGACCTGACCTTTCGGGTGCTGATGCGAGGGCGCCGGTGCGAGAGGACACCTGCCGTGACCGATTGCTGACGACGCCGGTAACGCCGACGCCCGGGGTGATGACCACCCTCCCCGGTCATCGAGCCGAACTGACCACTTGTTTCGCCATCCGGGAGCGGATCACCGGCGTCGCCGGCCTGCCGCGACCAGAGCGCACAGAGCCGGAACCCATCAGACACTCACTCCGTGGACGTGGCAGCGCCCGGTCGAGGAATCCCGCTCGGGCACAGGACCCTTGCTTGTTGAACTTTCACTCAATCTGTTAGGTTCGAGCATAATCTTGAAAGTTCAAACAATCTTTGTTGTCGACAGAAGGACCCCCCATGCTTGCCTCCCCGACCGTCCACCCCGCCGCAGATGTGCCCTCCGGAGGCTCCCGGCCCGGCACCCCCTCGCTCCGCGCATACGACGCGGGGCTTCTCCTGCTGCGGCTTGCTCTGGGCCTGACTGTGGCGGCGCACGGTGCGCAGAAGCTCTTCGGCTGGTTCGGTGGTGGCGGAATCACGGGTACGGGTCAGTTCTTCGAGATGAGCGGTTATCCCTCCGGCGAGACCATGGCTGTGATCGCCGGGCTCAGCGAGATCTTCGGTGGGCTCGGACTCGTCGCGGGCCTGCTCACCCCGCTCGCAGGCGCCGTCGTGTTCGGCACGATGATCAACGCCTTGGCCGTCAAGTGGGGCGGCGGCTTCTTCGCTCCCGATGGCGTTGAGTTCGAGCTTCTGCTGACTGCCGGCGCGGCGGGTCTGGCGCTGACCGGACCCGGCCGGATCGCCGTGGACCGCTTCCTTCCCTGGCTGCGAGCACACCGCCTGGGTTACGGTGCGGCGGCGGTGGCGCTCGGTGCGGTGACCGCCGGCCTCGTGCTGCTCATTCGTAACTGAGGGCTCGGGCCGGCGTCCGCTCAAGGGGCATGTGGGGACGCACCGCGTCCCCACGAGCGACTCGTGTGGTGCGAAGCCAGGGCGTGGCTGCCCATGACCGCCTGGGCCTGGGCGGCCCTTCTCGGCCTCACCGGGGCCACCTTGCCCGCCGGCGCCAACGCGATGACCGTGACCGCCGTCGGCGGCGCGGTTCCAAACGGCAGGTGGCGACACTCGTACCGACTACTCCGCAAAGCCGCAGGCGCGGAGTGAACGTCCGAGTCCTCGCCGACCTGGCCGACGAGGAGCCATGGGCCGTGCGGCGCGGGGTCAGGAGTTGCGTGGCTTTACCAGGACCGATTCGTAGGCGAGGAACACGAGCTGGGCGGGGTCGCGGGCGTGGGGCGAAGAACTCGTCCGAAGCGTAGATTCAGATTCAGCCCTCGGTCTGCTCGCCGACGACGACGCCCAGGTCGACCACGCGTGACCATCACGCCCTACACGCTCGCACCCCCGCCGCATATCCTGGACACGGTGCCCCCACCCGGGAGCGTGCTCACCACGCAAAAACGGGTTCACGGATGGTCAATAACAACGAAAAGGGGCTGCCGTCATGAGTTCGCTGCTGAACGAGAGCGACCTCTGCCACGAGAGCGCAGTGGTCCTGCTTGTCCTGCTGGCAAACTCCGACGAACTCGACTGCGTCCGCCAAGCACTCGACAGGACACCGCGCCGCCGCGGCAAGCCCTGCTACGAACGCGACGGACGCATGGTCGGCAACACCGACCTCGATGGCCACGCCGAAGCCGACCCCTACAGCGGCCTCCAGCACCGCCGCGTCTTCTTTTTCTTCCTCCTCCCGCACGGCTGCGACGCCAATCCCGACCGCGAAGGCGTCCCGGCGAAGCCGTCGCCCCCCACCATCGAACTCCGCCGCGGTGGAGACAAACCCCACGCTCCCAACGCGATAGCAGCTGACCGTCGGACAGGCACAGCCACGCCCGCCGAAAAGGGAACAAACTCATCGTCTTCGTCGGCGCTGATTCAGTACCCCTCGGGCCGGAATCGTCGAGCCAACCGAAAGGCGCATTGGATATGACAGGGCAAAACGACCGATGGGCAGAGCTCACCGGCGGGCAAACCGGAGAGAAGTACGCTCAGCGCTTCGCGCAGCTTGCCGAATCGGGCTACGACGTCCATGGCGAGGCCGCCTTCTGTGCCGCCTTGTTGAAGCCCGCCGCCCGGGTCCTTGACGCCGGCTGCGGAACCGGTCGGATCTCAAGCCGGCTTGCCGAGTTGGGCCACCGCTGCACAGGCGTAGACATCGACTCCTCGATGCTGGCCGTCGCCCGCCGCGACGCCCCCACGCAAGAGTGGGTCCTCGGCGACCTGGCCCGCCTGAGCACTCTCGGCCTGGAGCCGGGCTTCGACCTGGCGCTCGCCGCGGGAAACGTCATTCCCCTGCTGGCCCCTGGCACCGAATCAGCGGTCGTCCGGCAACTGGCCGCGATGCTGCGCCCCGGTGGTCTCCTGGTAACGGGCATGGGCCTCGACGCGGCGCACCTGCCGCTGCCGGAGCCGCCGGTGACCCTTGCCGAGTTCGACGACTGGTGTGCTCAGGCCGGACTGACCTTGCGACAGCGCTACGCCACCTGGGGCGGCGATCCCTATCACCAAGGCGGTGGGTATGCCGTCAGTGTGCACTGCCTCTCCGCCATGTGAGTCCACACCCTGCGCTTCCGTAGTACCACGCCTTGCCGGCCGTCGACTGCCCGCCGGGCGGCTCGTGCCAGCAGTCGGCGGTCTCTGACAAACGGCGTCAGGAACTGTTGGTGATGGTGACGGTACCCACGACGCCACCTCCGGCGACCTGCTGACTGAGACGTTTCCTGACCTGGTACAGCCACCGATGACCACTTGGAGTCGACCAGGCACGGGTACGTCGACTCCGGGACTGGTCACGATGCGGTGGCTGACCTGCGTGTGCGGTCGCCCGTGCCTGCCGGCGCAGAGCGGTAACTTGATCGACCAAGTCACCCGGCAGGTCGGCTGTCGGTTTTTCCTCGTCGGCGGGGTCGTCGATGGGATCGACGTACTCTGCAATCGCGCACCGGGTGGCGCCCCTGTACCAGGCACTACAGCCCGTGGTTGCGGGCCAGGTGCACGACGGGGCGGCCGAGGGGCGCGGATTGTCGCTCCGAAGGGCGTCCACCGGCGAGTGGACGATATCGAGCAGCCGCTCTTTCAGCGGCCTCGTGAACTCGATGACGGTCTGCAAGCCAGCGGCCCGAGGCTGGACGCTGGGATCTGGGCGCGGGTAGAGCGGCTGACCGCCCCACCCGGACCGTGAGGCGCTTGTCGGTGAGCGCGACAGCGAGCGCCACGTCCAGCAGACGGCAAACTGCGGTTCCCCACGCAGAAGCAAGTCCAGCCGGCGTGTTAAGCGGTGCGCTCCTACGAATGCGGAGGACGCTGCTGAGGGCCCCGGGCGGCCCTTTTCGCGGGGTGTGTCAAACCACGTCCGAGGGTTACAACATGCAAGATCGCAATTATGAACAAATGGCTGAAGTGTCGCAGTTCCGAGTCGGGATCCTGGGAACATCGCGAGGGCATCCAGGCACGCATCAGCGAGTTGCGCGCGCTCCTCAACGACCGAGAGGAAGCACATCGGGGGGACGATGAGCCTGAGCGCGGGAGGAAGGTGAAACTTCTCGAGGAGGCCCGGGGAGAACTGGATAAGGCGGAGGAAGCCATCTCTCCCATGCACTCTCCCAGGTATAAGAACGCGGCTCACGTCATCGTCGGGCGGATCCATATCGACGCCGCGCACAACATGCTGCTGCGGTTGTCGAGAAAATCCGAGGTGCTGCCCATGCTGCCGGGCGTGCTGGCCTTCTTGCGCGAGCACCTGCTGCCCGGTGATCCGCGGCGGATCGAGGCGGAAAGGATCGCACGGTCAGTTTCGGAAAAGAATCCTCCGTCGGAGGTGGAGCGTGAGATTCTGCTTGAGGCGATGGGCGTGGCCCGCCAAGCGAGAGTCGACGAGGCCATGCGAGTGCGCAGCTTCGTCTACATCGTCTGGTGGATCATGCTCGGCTTGACCGCACTGGCCGTCCTCATCACGATTCTGGGGTTCGTCGACCCTGCCGCGGTCCCGCTGTGTTTCACCCCCGAGGAGCCCAACGGATCCGCGAAGGTAGCTGTCTGCCCGGTCGAGATGAACCGCATTCCGAAAGGCACAGACCCTGCGAAGACAAGGGAGTTGGTGGCGGGCGCCGCCCAGGGGGCGGACTACCTGATCGTCGAATTGGTAGGGCTTGTGGCTGCAAGCATCGCTGCCGCTGCAGCACTGCGCCGCATGCGGGGGACTTCGACCCCGTTCGCTGTGCCTCTGACTCTCGCGCTGCTCAAACTGCCGACTGGGGCTTTGACGGCAGTGCTGGGGATCTTGCTCATGCGTGGCGGGTTTGTGCCTGGGCTTACCAATCTGGACTCGTCAGCTCAGATCATTGCTTGGGCTGTCATTTTCGGATACGCGCAGCAGGTCTTCACGCATTTCGTGGACAACCAGGCGCAGTCCATTCTTGCCGCGGGGGGTTCCGGTGCCGCGACCTCTGCAGTTCCGAAAACGCCTCTGGATCTAGGCGATGGCGAATCGTGACGTCTGAGGGCGTGGCGAACGGCGTCTTTTGCGTCCTGTCCACTGGTCTTGGTCGGAGGTCGGGTGCGGGCAACCCGACGCGGTCGCGCGCTCCGCTCGCGGTGGTCGCAGAGGCCAGTGGGGCCTCCAGGGACCACTTTCCGTCCACGGCTCACGGCCCGCCCGGTGCGCTACACGGTTGTGTAGGGGCCGGCGCTACCTGAGGTCAGGTTCGTCAGCGGGATCACCAGCGTGTTGGTGCTGCCGAGCCTGCTGGCGCCGAGTTTCGGCACACACCGAAAGTCTGGCCGTGATACCACGACACCTACTATGCCGCCTTCGTACACAATCGCCACGGCAACGACGTCGAGGCGGTCTGTGAGCGTCCCGGACAGTACTGCCTGTGGGCGCCCAGGCCTATCTGCATGCCAGTGGCCTGCACTTACGCGGACGACGATCGCTACGCGGCCGAGAAAGCTGGGTGAATGTCGATGAGTGAGGAAACGCCGAGGTCGAACCGGCGATGACGCAGCTGCGCCTGCGCGATCCACTCCTTGCAAACCCGGCCCTCACCGCCGAGCTCATTGCTCAGCTGGCTTGCCTCACCGATGACATCGCGGCGCGGGGTGCGTCTCGGAAAACACCCCCGCTTCCACGTCCATTTCACCCCCACCGGCTCCTCTTGGATGAACCAGGTGGAGCGGTGGTTCGGCCTGCTCACCGACAACTCATCCGCCGCGGCGTCCACACCTCCGTGAAGGCACTGGAGGACGACATCACTGCGTGGATCGACACCTGGAACGAGAACCCGCGGCCCTTCACCTGGACCAAGACCGCCGACGAGATCCTCAATTCCCTCGCCGACTACCTCACCAAAGTCGGAACCACCGACCAGAAAACAGAGCAGAACTAACCCTCAGGATTTCTGGCGCATCACACTAGACAGCGTCGTACTCCGCCCGCACCCAGGCCAACTGCGCGTCGCTCAGCGGGGGGTCGAACCCGACTGGGAACATCAGCATCAATGGTTGCGGCCACATGTTCTCAGCCCCGTGCTCTTGGCAGTGCAGAGCGATGACATGTGGCCCTTCCCCACAGGACTCGTGCCAGTAGGGGCGGTCATGGGCCTGGCAGAAGTACCCGAACCTGGAGCAGTCGTCCTCATCGCTGGGCTCGTAGAAGCCGGGGTCACGGACAATCTGGGTCACCGGCTCCTGCCGATTGAACCTGGGGATGGGCCGGGGATCACGCCACAGTAGTCGAGGAGGAAGCATGAACTCATCCTGCACCGAGGCCGTCCCGTTCGGACCACCGGGTCGTTGGTCCGTTCATGTCGTTGACTGATGTGCAGTGGTCGGCGCTCCTCTCTCCACGGTGTGACTCCATGCCGGTCACAGCATGCCGGGGGCTCCCGGAGTCGCGCCCTGCGGCGGGGCGTCGTACACAGGGAACATGAGCGACGAACGGACATCGTGGCATCCGGGCGAGGTCGTGCCGGAGAGCGGAATCGACATCCCGAGTTCAACCTCAGTAACCGGTCAACAGAATCCTGTCTCCTCAGTAACCAACGAAGCCAGTGAGACGCAAGAGCGCTGCGATCGCGAGGGCGGCAGGGATGACATACCACCACTTCCGCAGCCATCCGGCCTTGGCGAAGACCGAGGTGAGTAGCGTCATCAGAGCAGAGAAGACCAGCCCGATGGCGCCGGCGACCTTGTAGTTGGTGACGGCTTGCTGGTCCCAGGGCCCATCGGGTTCGACCAGGTAGGCGGTGAACACGACGTACCCGGTCACCAGGGTCACCACGATCAGAACGGTAGAACAGACGCCGGCCCCCAGCCGTCCAGGCGCCCGAGCACGTTCCTCGTGCGCTCTGGTGGATGCACCAGCGTCTTGATTCACTTCAGTCCTCCCCGCCGCGTCGTCCAGTTCATTGTCGATCCCTCGACCCTATGCCTGGGCACCCACCAAACCCATCGACGAGGTATCGGACGGTCAGTTCCGACATCTGTGCGCGGATCGTCTGTCCCGGAGGGATGCCAGCGAAACCGTTCCCCAATCTGAGCTGGGGGCGAGGCACTCCGACGCGATCAAGACGTTCTCGGCGGGGTCCTTTATCGACGCCTGTTCCAACGTGAGCGCGAAGGCGGCCAGCGGGTCGACGGCCTGGCGTATGTAGCGGTGGGCCGTGGCGATCCCGATGCGGAAGCCTGCGGCAAGACGCGCGTAGGTGTCACCGCAGCGCAGGTGGGTCAGGACGAGCACGGCCTGTTCGGCCACAGGTCAGGCGCCGCCAGCGTGAACCGATCCGATAGATCGATGCCGGAAACAGGTAGACGAGCACGCGAAAGCCTCTGGCGAGCTGGTGATCTTGGTCGTGGACCCGTCCACCAGGAGTTTGCCTCATGCCCGCCGCCGGGGCTGCCGGCTCAGCCACCCGTCAGGTCGGAAGAGGTTCAGGGGGAGAGAAAGTCATGCCCAACCGGAGGCGGGACGCCCATTGTGGGGCAACCAAAACGGTAATGTGCCCTTATCCCTCCGGTACGTCGCAGGTTTACTTTCCGTACGCAGAATCCGTTTGGCGTGGTGGTCAACTGGCCCTCGGTGTGGCCTGACCGATGATTTTCCGCGCCGTGGTGGTACATACGCCGAATACCGACTCACGGGAGGCTGACGCCATGCGGAAATTGACCTTCGGCATGAACATGAGCCTGGACGGCTACATCGCCGCTCCCAGCGGCGACCTCGGCTGGAGCGTGCCGAGCGACGAGTTGTTCCAGTGGTGGTCCGACCGGGTGGACGCGACGGGCCTGGCGCTGTACGGGCGCAGGCTGTGGGAGACGATGAGTTCCCACTGGCCGACCGCCGACAAGCAGCCGGGTGCCACACCTGCGGCGATCGAGTACGCCGGCCGCTGGCGGCGCATGCCGAAGGTGGTGTTCTCCTCTACGACCAGCACGGTCGACTGGAACACCCGTCTTGTCACCGGCGATGCGGTCACCGAGATCACCAGGCTCAAGGCCGACGACGGGGGTCCCATGGACATCGCCGGTGCCAGCCTTGCCGCGGCGGCCATGCGGGCTGAGCTGATCGACGAGTACGCGATCGTCACCCATCCGGTACTGGTGGGCGGCGGCACGCCGTTCTTCGCAGCTTTGGACAACTGGGTGAACTTGAGCCTGGTGGAGACCCGAACGTTTCCCGACGGTGTGGTCCTGACCAGGTATGAGACCAGGCGCTGAGTGCCCGACGGCGGATCAGTGCGGGCTTCGGGCCTCCCGAGGTCACCGCAGACGATCCGCCCGGAAAGGGATCCCCTGACGGACGACCGAACCGTTGGTCAGTCATGTCGGCCCCGAAGGCTGGAGGCCCCGTTGCGGAGCCAATGAGACGGAAACGGTAAGGAACGGAACCCGGGCTAACCGTCGTTGAGTCTCGCCCTCCACGCTCGTGATCATGGCAAAGGAATTTGCGGTGCATACGCCGGAACGAGACTCCGGTCCGTGGCACACGGACTTCTGCACCGAGCCGAGTGTCCCGTCATCACAGTGCCGGGTGGAAGCTGACGCATCCCCGGGGGGAACGGGCCGTCCCGCGGGATGCGGGCCGAGTCGGGGAGCCGGAGAGAACTTCCGCGGCTTACGCCCCTATGCCGTGGGCAGAGCGCAAGAGCGTCATCAGTAGATCGCCTCTGCTGATGCCCCTTCCAACGGGTCATCACTGTCCACCACAGGCAGACGCTGCACCTCTTGTCGGGCAATGCTCAGGACTTGTGGATCAGCCCTGCGGAAGGAGGCGTTACAGCCTCCTCGAGCCCGCAGAGTCCTGGGTGGATCTCCTGTGCGATGCCGCCGCCCGGCGCGGGATGCGTGCACCCGTCCTCGCGGTCGGCGACGGCGCAATAGGCTTCTGGAAGGCCCTGGCGCAGGTGTGCACCGAAACCCGCCATCAGCGGTGCTGGGTTCACAGAACGGCCAACGTACTCAACGCCGCGCCGAAATCAGCCAGCCCGGTGCACGCAAGGCATTGCAGGACATCAAAAACGCCGAGGATCGCCAGCACGCCGTCAAGGCGGTCGCCGCATTCGACAAAAGGTACGGCGTGAAGTGGCCCAAGGCGGCAGATCACCGACGACGTCGACCAACTGCTGGCGTTCTACGATTTTCCTGCCGAGCACTGGGTTCACCTGCGCACGACGAACCCTGTCGAATCGACCTACGCGAGCAGCTGACCTGCTAAGGGCGAGTACCCACCTTCCTGCAACAGCCCACACGTGGAAATAGGCCGTCCGAGCCCTGCGAGCGGGCCGATCGGCCCTCCCACAGGGATCGAACGCGCAGCGGTCGCCGGGATCGCTAAAGGGTGCCGAAGGTCCCCCTCCGCTTTCAGCAAGCGCGCGGCTGATCGTATGCACCACTAAAAGTCTCCGTGCGTCTCCGGAAATTCTCCTGCGCCTGGGACCTAGAGCGTCGAGACGGGGAAAATTGGTGCAGCGTATCGATCAGATCGCCAAATGGCATGCCGCTTCAGTGATCGTTGTAGGGGCCTCTGCCCCCGGCCAGGCCGGAATATTTCATCACTCCCTGAAATGTTTCGTGCTCAGAGACTTGGTCAGGCATGCACGGAGAGTCATCGTAGTTGTCCCGCAGTCGCGGGTTCCCGACGCATGAACGGCACTCCGAAACCAAAAGAGAGAAAGGGCAGGTGTACAACGAGAACGCATCCTGTCCCGAGACCGAGGGAAGCATGACCTGCACAGCCTTCAGTCGTGCCATGCACTTGCCGTATAGGAGTGAATGATGGGCCAACTTACCGTCGCTGACCTGATGACACCGTCGGTCGTCAGCGTTCAGCGCGGCACCACATTCAAGGAGATCGCGCGGCTGCTCAGCGAATCGAGGATTACCGCTGTGCCCGTCGTGGACGACAGAGGCCGCCCGGTGGGGGTGGTCTCCGAGGCTGACCTCCTGCGCAACCGCAGCGCCGGCGTCGCACGGAACGCAGCCGCGCTCATGAGCCACCCAGCCATCACAGCCAAGCCTCTGTGGAACGTGGTGCACGCCGCTCGCGTGATGGACGAAAACAAGGTCAAACGTCTCCCCGTCATCGATGAAGACGGCCGCCTGGTAGGAATCCTGAGCCGCAGCGACCTCGTCCAGGTCTTCCTGCGCCGCGACCGTGCGATCCAGGAGGAGATCCTCGAAGAGGTGGTCACCCAAACGCTCAAGCTCAGCCCCTCCGCGTTGAACGTGGAGGTGTCCGAGGGGCTTGTGACGTTGAGTGGCATCGTGCGGAACCATGGCGACGTACCCGTCCTCCTGCGGCTGTGTCAGAGCGTCGACGGTGTGGTGGACGTCGTCAACCGCCTCTCACCTGCAGAAGATGTTTGATCGGGTAGGCACTCGCCGGCGAGGAGGGAGAGGCCTCTGCGCGGGACCGCATACGTTCGGATTCCTCCGTGGGCGTTGGCAGTCGGTGATGGCGTCACCGTTTTGGGTCAGGGGTGGTGTACGGCCGCATGGCTGGACCCTGACCGCGCAGCCCCTGGGGGCCAGACGGGTAGACCAGGGAGTGGTTCTCCGGCGTTCCCTGGCCTGCCGTGGCCGCCACGGTAGCCCGAAGCAAGTGGTGTCACGACACTGCCTCGGGACCTGCGGAGAACTGCGCCACAGAGCGAACAGGTTGGCACAGCATGCTTCCACTCCCTCGCCCCGGAAGGCCTTTGTGGGGGTGCCGCGCCCGGGACGCCTGTTGATCAAGGGATCGATTGTTCCGGGTGCCGGGACGGCGCTTGGCCCTGCGGATGCACGGCTGGCGTGCGCTCCCGCCGCTCTCCCTTGCTATTCAAAAACTGAGTTGCGCTACTGAACCCGCTTCTTGCACTTCTGCGTCAACGAGGGCAACAACCGTCGTGATGCTCAAAGCAGAAGCTCCGGCGGCCAGTGCAGGCAGGGCGACCGCGACCAGAAGTGCGACGACTGCACCCAGAAGACAGCGGAAGGTGACACTGTCAACGCCTCGTGACCCCTGCTGAGCATGAGAATCGTTAAAGCGCTCGACCTGCGTGGTCGAAACCGTCGGCAGCGTCAGGCGTCCCGAATTTCGCCTTGGGCGACTTCCACATGGTGATGCAGGCTCACCAGCCCGGCGGCAGCTGCAGCACCGGTCGCGGCCGAGAAGGCCAGCAGCAGGCCGACCGCTGCGACGGCAAGTCTGCTCGGGGCAGGTACAGGTTGGAGCAGGGCTTTCACGCGCTGCGGGACGGGCCCTCCCGCGGCTCCTGCCGCGAAGAAAGGGCGGCTGGCCCCGCTGCCGGCGGCTCCTGCGAGGGCTGCGCGGCCGATGGCGCGGGCAGTGAGGTTACGATCGCCGACCGCGTGCGCGGCGGCCTCGTCAGCGACGCGTTCGACCGCCAGCGCGATGGCGTTGCGCAGTGCACTTGTGGCGGGAAGGCACCGGGTCGTGAGGTCCGCAGCGGCAAGGAAGTAGTGGTGGCGGCCGGTCAGGTGGGCGCGTTCATGGGCGAACAGGGCTTCTCGCTCAGGTCCCTCCAGGGTGCGCAACATGCCGGAGGTCACCACGATGCGCCCTGGTTTCCCCGGGAGGGCGTAGGCATCGGCTTCGGGCTGGTCCAGGATGCTGAGGTCTCCCGCTGAGGGTACGTTCCGCAGTTGCGCGTGTGCGGTGCGGTAGTGCCGCAGCTGACGCAAAGCCGACCGAGTCATGGCTGTGGCGCAGACGAACAGTGTGCCGACGGCGAGAGCGGCAATCGGATAGGCGACGACTGCGGGCACGATGTTCAACGGGTGGATCAGATGTTCGAGGCGACCGACGGCAGTCACGGTGAGCGTGCCTGCGAGGAGCAGACCGCCCAGTGCCGCGAGCCAGCTGACCGCCAGTACGCACGCTGTAGCGGTCAGCGCCCACATCGCGGCCGCAGGCCGCAGGCGGGGAGCGGCCCAGCGTACGAGCGTCGGCGCCGTAAGGGGCATCAGTAGCGGCACGATCAGGGCCGCGATCACTGCCCACCACCATCCTCCAGCAGGTCGCGCAGTATGCGTTCGTCCTCGGGGCTCAGGTCCGAGACGAATCGGGCCAGCACGCTGTGGCGGTCAGTGTCCTTGTCGAGTTCGTGGTGCATGCGCCTGGCGGTCATGCCGTGGGTGTCCTGGACGGGAAAGTAGGCGAATCCGCGGCCGGAGCGCTCCCTGCCGACTGTCCCTTTCTCGAAGAGGCGGGACAGAATGGTTGTCACCGTGGTGCGAGCCAACTCCATCGTGAGGCTGCGCTGCACCTGACCGGCGGTCCGGGGGGCGTCCGCGGCCCACAGGGCCGCGAGCACACTTGCCTCCAGCTCCCCCGACCCTCTGCGCTCGGCAGCACGCTCCGCCATCGTGTTCCTCTCGTCCGCTGACGGTCTACAGTGATGTAGACCGTCTACGTGATTGTAGTCGACCAGTCGTTCCATCCGGCTGCCCAGCACTCATCCAGCGAGAGGCCACGTGCTCATGGCCGTATCTGTCCTAGCCTTGTCTCCACTCGCGGTGAACCTCCTCGATACCCAGTCGCTCCTGGCAACCTTCGGCATTCTGGGAATCGCCGTGGTGATGTTCGCCGAGACCGGGCTACTGCTCGGCTTCTTTCTACCTGGCGACTCCCTGCTCTTCACCGCCGGCCTGCTGTGCGCGGGAACCGCTGACAAGGGCCCAACACTGTCGCTGCCCTGGGTCCTGGTCGCCTCGGTGGCCGGCGCGCTGGCCGGTGCCCAGTGCGGCTATCTCATCGGACGCCGAGCGGGCGCAACGGTCCTCGCCCGCAGCAGGTCCAAGCGCCTGCACGACGGCGCGGAGCGCGCCAAGGAACTGCTGGAGCGATACGGCCACGCCAAGGCAATCGTCCTGGCCCGCTTCGTCCCTGTGGTGCGCACGGTCCTCAACCCGCTCGCAGGGGCGTTGAACATCCCTGCCCGGGTGTTCACCCTCTGGCAGGTCGTCGGTGGCCTGGTCTGGACTGTCGGCCTCGTTCTGGCGGGATACGCCCTCGGCTCCTCCATTCCCGATGTCGACCGCTATCTCCTGCCGATCATCGCCCTGATCGTCGCCATGTCTCTGCTGCCACTGGCAGCCGAACTGCTCCGCTCCCGGCGGACCGCCAAGCACCGAAACGAGGCACCCTGATGCATCTCGCATACGATGGCTCGACCATCGACGGCCTTACTTACCTCAAGATCGTCGGCCTCGCCGGCAGGGCACCCGACTGGGTCGACAGCCTGGTTGCCAGTTGGTCTACCTACGGACTGGCAGTATTTGCAGTGCTGATGTTCGTCGCGTGGTGGCAGGCTCGCCGCGCAGGAACCCCGGCCGCAGTCACCGCCCTGGCCGTCCCGCTGGTCACCGTCCTTGCCTTCGGCGTCGACTCCCTGCTGAAGCTGGCCGTTCATGAGAACCGCCCCTGCCGGCAACTGCGTGTCCTCACCCTTGAAGCGTGCCCCGCACCCGGCGACTGGTCCTTCCCCAGTAACCACGCCGCCATCGCCTCGGCAGCCGCCTTCGCGCTGCTGCTCGTGTCACGCAGACTGGGTGTCATCGCCCTGACGGCGGCGGTCCTCATGGCGGCCTCACGGGTGTGGGTGGGCGCCCACTACCCGCACGACGTCATCACCGGGTTCGCCGTCGGCGCCCTCGTCGCCTTCATGGCGATCTGGGCGGTGCAGCGCAATCAAAGCGTGCTCGCAGCACGGCTGGGAAACGGCCCGCTGCGCCTCCTGCTGACCGTAGCGTGACACCCGCTGCCACGGCCGTCGTGCCGCGTCTCACGGTTCTCCATATCGCTGTCCGGCTACCTGCCGCCGCGCGGCTGAACTCGAGCATCAATCCGACGTCACGACCGCCCGCACCCTCAACGCATTGATGCCCCTGACTTCCCCTCACCGCAGTGGTTCCGGTGAGCCTCGCCTCACGCGCTTGCCGAACCTGAACTGCCTGTTGCCATCACCGCACGAGCGCATTCAGCCGACGTGATGTCCAGAGGCTCGGAAAGGGTAGGGGCCGTGTTGTCGGTCATAGCTTTCCCTCAGTGACCTGAACGTCGCTTCGACGTTCCCTTTCTGCAGCAGAGCAGATGTGGGGCATGACGATGAGGGATTGGGAACCGGGACACGATCGAGCGCCCGTGGGTCCGGCAGCGATTCGCGAAGAATGGGCGCTTCAGCAGCGGCGAACCAGTGTGAAAGTTCCGCAGCATCCCACGCGCTGCACAACGGAAAGTTCGTGGCAGTCGCAGTGGCGCTGATGGTATGTGCAATCTCGGCGCTGCTGAGGAAGTGAAACCACGACCCGCGCCCGTGCCCCTCCAGCGACCGGCGGCACAAGCCCCTCAGGCATCCTGTGTCCACCAGGCGGCGCGCCGTGAGCTGAGATTGCGCTCAGGTCCGAAACTGGTACCCGAACCGGCACGCCCAGCCAGCGCGGCCCCCCTGCCGAGGCCACCCTTTCGATTTTGGCAGGCCAAACGGGTAGCTTGCAATCGGTCAAGGGTGTACTTTCGCCTGCCCCTGGGGGAACACCGATTAAATAATCCCAGGGATTTTCCGCTGTGCGGTGCAAGAGGCAGCGCTCCGACCCCTCTGCGGTGCAGCGCACCGCTCTGGCTGCTCGGTCAGGAGAAGTGTTTTGGTGACTCCTCAACTGTCGGTGGTTGTTCCGTGCTTCAACGAGGCCGCCGTCATCGAAAGGTTCCACTCAGCGGTCGATGAGGTCCTCGGCCCATCGGGGATCGACTTCGAAATCTGCTATGTGGACGACGGTAGTACCGACCGCACACGGGACATCATCGATGGCATGGGTATCGCGGACCGCCGCGTCAGGTACTCGGTGCTGAGTAGAAATTTCGGCAAGGAGGCCGCGATGCTCGCCGGTCTGCGGATGTCCCGCGGGCAGGCAGTGGTCATCATGGACGCGGACCTGCAGCATCCTCCAGAGCTCATTCCGCGGATGCTCGCCCTTCACCGACAGGGGTACGACCAGGTCGTTCCGCAGAGAGACCGTGACGGTGAGAGCACGGTGCGAACCCTGTCGAGCCGCGGATACTACGCTTTGGTGCGCCACCTGATGGATGTAGAGGTGCTGGACGGCGCCGGGGACTTCAGGTTGCTGTCACGCCAGGCGGTGGACACGGTGCTGTCGCTGCCTGAGACCAACCGGTTCTCCAAGGGGATCTTCTCCTGGATCGGTTTCACGACGGCCACGTTCACCTACCAGAACGCTCAACGGTTCGCAGGCAGCTCGAAATGGGGCGGGCGCCGCCTACTCAATTACGGCATCGACGGGCTGCTGTCCTTCAACAACAGGCCCCTGCGACTGGCCATCTATGCAGGATTCTGGTGCCTTCTCGCCGCGGGCGTCTTCGCGGCGTGGGTGGGATCCGACGTTGCACTCCACGGGGCAACCGTCCCCGGCTATGCGACCCTCCTGATGGTTGTTGTAGGGGTGGGCGGAATGCAACTTGTCACCTTGGGGATCATCGGTGAGTATGTCGGCCGCATCTATCATGAAGTAAAGCGACGCCCACCATTCGTGGTACGGGAAACGGACGAGAGACCCGCCCCCAGGCCTCACCCTCCCCACCCCGGGCCGATTATTGCTCCGGCAGGCCGTCCGACAACAACACGGCAATTTGTGACGTTCGTGGCGATCGGATTCGTCAATACTTCTGTCTACCTAAGTATCTACGCCGTCTTGAACCCTTGGATTCCGTACCTCGTGGCGCATGTTTTCGGATATGTGATCAGCATTATCGGCTCCTTTCTGCTCAACTCCTACATCACCTGCCGAACCCGCCCGACCTGGCGGGCCTTCCTCAGGTATCCGCTGTCCAGTGCCTTCAACCTCACCGCCTCCGGCGCCCTTCTCTACGTAGCTGTCAGCCGATTTGGAATGGACAAGAACGTTGCCGCACTCGTCGCCGGAGTCCTCGTCACCCCGGTCTCTTTCCTGCTCGCCCGCTGGGCCATCAACTCCGGCCGACGGCCGACGGACACCACAGGAACGAATCAGAACACTGCTGCCGAGGCGAAGCAGAACACCCCCACCTTCAAATAGCGCCACCCCCGCGGACAGCGAGAAACCCACTCCGCCAGCCCTCCAGGCGGAGAAGACCAATCCCGACGCCCATCGGCCCAAGAATGCGGCGAGTCCAATCATCGCCTTGCCCCGCCTCGCCGCGACAGGAATGGGGCTGCTGCCCCTGCTTCCGCTGTTCCTCTTCGGCGGAGCTTCCTGGTTCGCGCGATGGGTACGCCCAAGTGGCGACGAGTGGTGCTTCCTGCCACTCGTACGCGACGAAGGCTTCGTGGCTCTGGTGGACCAGTTCTACTCCACGGACAACGGCCGGATCGCCAACGGCGTGCTCGTCGCCTCCTACGCCACCTACGGCGTCGCGGGCCAGCAGTGGTACGCGGCGATCAGCTCGCTCGTGATACTGGCTCTCCTCTGGGCGTGGGCGATGGCGCTGCTCCGGTGCGCCCAATGGCAAGTGCCCCGCGGCCTCCCACTGTTCTCGGCAGCCATGCTTCTGGCCGTCTTCTGCTTCAGCTCTGTGAACACGTACAAGACCTTCTTCTGGCCGGCCTCGTCGGTTTCCCACACCTTTCCTCCCGTCCTCGCCGCTGCCGCCACGATCCCGGCCCTGCTGGCAACATCGAGACGAGGAAGGACCGCCGCCACCGCGTCCGCGTTCGTCCTCGGAACAGTCATGGGCACCCTGTCCGAAGAGACCTCAGTAGTGGCCCTCACCCTTCTCGCCCTGGCACTGTTACTGGGCCCCAGACTCTTCCCGGCAGGACGGCTCACTTTCGTGAGGACGTGGTGCGCCACCGCCGGAGCGGGAATCCTCATCGGTACCACCCTCCTCCTCACCTCACCCGGCTCACACAATCGGCGCACACGCCACCACGCGGACTCCATGTTCGCGCCCGAGTCGCTCTCAGCTTCGCTGCGGGGCTATGTGCACATCCTCTACACCTTGCTGACGAGCTGGCAGTATCTCGGCGTGGTCGCTGTAGGAGTGCTGATTGGTGTCCTGGTCCGCCGCGCGGACGGTCGCGTCCCCCAGCCCGACCACAGAGCGCCCCTGCTGCTCAGCTTCGGAGCAGCGGCTCTGCTCCTCTCCGGATACGTATGTACCGTGATCGCCTATCCCGCGTTCGGTCCCTCGGTCGCCACCGCCAACCGACTCTGGAATGACTTCCTCTTTCTTCTCCTCCTCCTGCTTGCCGGCGTGGGAGGCCTACTCGGGAACGTCACAGCCCGGCGTTATCGCCTGCATGTGAAGTCGGTAGCCGCAGGTGCGGTGCTTGCGTGCGTGGGCCTCACAGTCGTACTTGCCTTCTCCCTGCGCGCCCTGGAGCCGGACATGCGCGAGCGAGCCGAAGCATGGGACACGCAGGACCGTCTGCTCCGACACCAGGCGGCGGCTGGGGCGACGGTTTTGCCCTACACGCCACTTGTCGTCAGCAAGATGTCGGAACCGTTCGGTAGCAGGGGGAAGCGGCCTTGGCCTGCCTCGTGCGTCGCCACTTACTACCGGGTGGAAAAGGTGACGGATGGAGGAAACGTTCCACGCTGATGAGTCGCCGACGAGGTTGCCCTTTGAGCCCCGCAGGGCGATGCCGGTTGGCCCGCAAGCCGCAGTGTGCTGCCGTTCTGCATCCGCGGGCCCTCATCCGCAGTGGGGAGCGGCATTCCGTGTTGCGGCTCCCGGGAACGGATAGGGGTCCACTGGGAGCCGCGACTGGTCGATGCGCGGCTGTTGGCGCGGCGAAGCCGGGCGCGTCACTGCTGTCGCCCTCTTCTAGGAGATCCCTTCGCGGCGACACACTGCCAGAGGCGTACGACTCAGCCGGAAACGGACGATCGGTCACATCGAACGCCCCGTGAACAGCCCTGCGGGGCGTTCGATGGCGAGCAATCCAACGGGGGATGGACTGCTCGGCCCAGCAGTGTGGCGAGGGCCCCCGGGAGCGGCTCCTGGGGCCGTGCTGGTCGAACGTCGCCCCCTGGACCCGTTGGCCGTTCGGGGCGGTTGAAGATGGACCGTACGACGCCCGCCCGCTGGGCTCCTATGGGCCATGAGGGGCGATCAGGTACGCGCAGGTCGTACGCCGCTCAGCCGCGAGGCCTACTGAGGAGTTGCAGGCCAAGACCGGCCAGGCCAACGGCAAACTCAAGGGGAGCCGCCGGGTGCACTATCGGCAACGAGCGGCTCACCGCCGAGGCCACACCGATCAAGCCAAGGGCGACGCCCGGCAGGCTGAGGAGAAGATCAAGGACGCCCTGACCGACAGACGTGGTCGACAGACCCGGCCCCGCGGATCCGCGACCCGTGCGGGGCCGCGCCGAATCCGGGAACAGTACGCTGCGCCCGGAGGGCCCTGCGTGAGGCCCGCGTTGACACAGGTTCGCACACAGGGCGACGCCATGCCGAGGTCGAGCGTCTCCCCACGGTTTTACCCCTCTGCACGGGTCAGGAACAGGCATGACCGGGCACGGCCCGTGCTCCTGTTCCCGCACACGGCGGGTCAGCGACCGCCCGCCTGCCGCCTACCTCGCACCGCATCCCCCAGGAGCTGACCCGATGGGTCCCACAGAGATCAACGGCATCCCCGCGCACCCGCTGCTCGTCCATTTCGTCGTGGTGCTGGTGCCTCTCACCGCACTGGCTCTGCCGGCCTGTGCCCTGTGGCCGTCAGTGATGCGCAGGCTAGGTCTGTCTCTGCCCGTCTTGGCACTGGTGACCTTGGTCGCCGTTCCGCTCACCACCCATGCAGGAGAATGGCTCGCGGAACGCGTGAACGAGAACGCACAGCTGGAACGGCACACGGAGATGGGGGACGGACTCCTGCCGTGGGGCGTGGGCCTATTCGTCATGGCAACGGCACTCTGGTGGACCTACGTGCGCGTCGGGACGCCCTCGACCCCGGAGGCGAACGGGTTGGTCGCCACGAGCCGGAAGCGCGCCACGCTCGTGCGGATCGCCGCCGTCCTGCTCTCGCTCGTCGTGGCGGTCGGAGCGATCGTGCACGTCTACCGGATTGGCGACTCGGGAGCCAAAGCGACCTGGGGAGCGGGCGAGCCCACACTCCCCGTTGCCCGCATGAGTGCCTGACCGGTGCTGGTCCGCCTCCCGAGCGCACGCCCGACCGGGTTGCTCCGGGCAACCTGCTGAGTGTCCGCACGCGCTGTCCTGTCGTGTCGCGGTGAACGCTCGGCGCAGTCGTGTGAACCGCCGTCGATGACGCTCAGTCGGTGGCATGAGTGAACGAACGGCGCCTGCACCAAGCCGTGCCCAGAACCGGAAACAGGGGAGAGACGCAGTGACGGCGACCTTCACACTGGGGCGGATCGCGGGAGTCCGGATCGGTGTCCACTGGAGTGTGCTGATCATTGTGGGCATCATCACGCTGGGTCTCGCGCAAAGCCGCCTTCCCCGGACGTATCCGGGCCACAACCCGACGCTGTACTGGGCAGCGGGCCTCGCGGCCGCCGTAATCTTCTTCGCCTCGCTGCTCGCTCACGAACTGGCACACGCCGTGCTGGCGCGGCGCAACGGAGTACCCGTGGACGACATCGTGCTGTGGCTACTGGGCGGCATGGCCCGGCTGCGGTCGGAGGCGTCGAGCCCGGCGGCGGAACTGCGGATCGCGGGTGTCGGCCCCCTGGTCAGCCTCCTACTGAGTGGCATGGGACTGCTGCACGAATAGGTGACACCTGACCTGGCTTGCTGAGAGGCGGCCTGGAAGGATGTCGCAGTGCCCAAGCCGTATCCCAAGGAGTTCC
>NZ_JAFBGA010000008.1 GCF_016909575.1 Streptomyces sp. HB132
AGGTCTTGGGGGCGTGGAGGCACGCAATCCCCCGCCGCGGGGTGCCGCCCCCCGCGGCCCCCCCTGGTTACACACCCTGCGGTTTGCGCGGCCATTGCCCCCCGCGGCGGGCCCGGGGCCGGGCCCCGGCCGCGGCGGCCATTCGCCGAGAAACCGGAAGGGAGTGAACCCAGTGTCGGACGAGGAGAGCGGCACCGAGCTGCTGGAGATGGCGAGCCTCATCGCCCCTATGACGTTGCGGGTCGCGGCCACACTGAGACTTGCGGACCACGTCGATGCCGGAGCAGTGACCGCCCAGGACCTTGCCCGCCGCACGGGCTGCCAGGAGCGGCCGCTGCGGAAGGTCATGGACCACCTCGTGACGATGGGGGTCATGCGGCGCGAGGGAGAGGGTTACGCGCTCGCGGACTTCGGGCGGCCCCTGCTGAGCGAGCGTGACGACCTGGGAGTGCGGCCCTTTCTCGATCTCGACCATGTCTCCGGACGGACGGAGATGGCTTTCACGCATCTCCTGCACACAGTCCGGACGGGTCGGGCGGCGTACGAGGGGGCCCAGGGGAAGAACCTCTGGGAGGACCTCAACGAAGCAGCCGGCAAGGTCGACGGGCTCGAAGAATTCGAGAAGACCACCGCCGCTTATGACGCCGACCTCGTCATCGAGGGGTTCGACTGGTCCGGTGTGCGGAGCGTCGTGGATGTCGGGGGTAACAGCGGGGCGCTGCTGACCGCGCTGCTGCAGGCACATACACACCTGCACGGCACCCTTCTCGACCTTCCCGCGTTCGCCGACATGGGTGCGGAGAAACTGCGACTGGCAGGGCTCGCCGACCGGAGCACCACTGTGGGAGGCAGCTTCTTCGACCCCCTGCCGAGCGGCAGGGACGTCTACCTGATCAGCGCGATTCTTGCCGACTGGGACGACGAGCAGGCGCTCGACATTCTGCGTGGCTGCGCCGATGCGGCCGGGCCCGAAGGTGAAGTACTGCTCGCGGAAGTGCACTTGACGCCGCCCGAGGGTGCCGCAGATCACGTGGATTCCGGGGTCGCGCTGTGGCTCGAGGCGAACATGGGGAATCCCGACCGCACGGTCGACGAGCTGGTCGTGCTGGGGAAGGCGGCCGGTCTCGAGATGACGGGAGCGCCGCAGACCACCGGACTGCGGTCTCTCATCGCGTGGAAAGTGCCCCGTTGACCCGCCGGCCGGTCCCCGCGAAGGACAGGTCAGGAGAGGGAACGGACGGAAGACACGGCAGTGTGCTGGCCGGTCGTGACCACGTGCGGCGAGGGCATGAGCAGGGCATCGACGTCGTGGTCAAACGTGCCAGGAGCGACGTCGAGGAGCGGCGTGGTCTGTTTCTCGAAGCCGCACTGCAGTCCGCTGCCGCCGGGTGCTACACCGCCGAACGGTCCGAGACCGCCGTGCCGGTGATTCCGCCCGTGGGGTGCACCGCGGAGCGGCTCACCGTGGAGTTCTACGCGTCGGAAGTACCGCTCGACCAGCTCTTCGGCACTCCGGACGCACTGAACCGTGCCGCAGGTGTGGCGGGGCGGGAGATCGCCTCTCTGCACGGTCAGGAGGTTTCCGGTCCGGGCTGGGCCTGGCTGCCTCCGGCGGCGGGCGAGCATCCTCCGCTGGAACCGATCCCGCTCGCCCTGCTCGGAGAACTGTCCGAGGGCACACTGGAACTGACCGCCGAGATCCACCGGCAGAACTTCTCCGAGATCCTGGCCGATGTGCACGAGGAGGGAAGCGGCCGGCGGGTGTTCGTGCATGGGGATTTCAAGTTCGACAACATTCTTGCCGCCGCCGACGGCACATCGGTTCGCTTCATCGACTGGGAATGCGCAGGGCTGGACCTGCCGGAACGAGACCTTGCCTCGCTGGCCGCCTCCTTGCTGACCGAGGCCATGAGGCGTGCCACGGCAAAGAGTGGTGGCGAGGGTGCGGACGAGTCGTTGGAACGGCTCGACGCCGAGACGGAGAAGGCGTGGTCAGCGATCTCCGCGCTGCTCGACAACTACAGAGCGGTACCGGCGGCTCCTGTTCTGCGGGCGGGCGTCCTTCCGCGCATGACGGCGTACTCACTTCTGTGCCGGGCACTTTCCTACACGTCGCTCACCTACGAGTTCGACAGGCTCCCGAAGATGGTGGTGAAAGTGGCATCCCGCATGGCACTGCACCCCGGCACATTCGTGGGACGGTTCTCATGACAGTGCCGGTCATCGCCCGCATCCTTGATGAACCCCGTCTTCTCGACGAATTGGTGGGGCCGGATCCCGAAGCGGTCGGCCGTGAGATCTACCGGCGTTTCCACCTGGCCGCGAGCTTCGACGACGAAGGTCGCGACGACGACACCGGTCTGCTGGCCGCCGTGCGTACCGCACTCGGCGGACGGACCCGAGTGTCCGCCGACGGTTGGGCCTACGGGTCTGCTCTCGCGGACGGCAGGCTCATCGTGCGGCGTGCTGACGGGCTCGAAGTGGCAGTCGAATTCGGCGACATCGAGCGTATGGCCGCAGGACACATCACGCTGCGGCTGCCGAGCCTGGAACCCGGCGTGATGAACGGCTGGGTCTGGTTCCACAGCAGTGCCCGTCCGGAGCGCGCTGCCGATTTGTCGGCCCGTATCTACCTGTGCCTCGACGGAGAGGGGCGGGCGACGGAGTGGGCCGACCTGGTTGCCGGGCTCGACGACCAGGCGTACGTGTTCTCATCGAAGATCATTCGGAGGAAGAAGGAGAGAACGAGACCCGACGGTGTAGTGGTGTACTGCCGCACCGACGAGGTGCCCGACTTTCTCGAATGTATCGGAGAACTGATCCCGCCCGGTCGACGCGGCACGGCGACTGCCGGGTTCGCCGTCCGTGTGGCGCCCGGGGTCAGCGTGAGCGTGCCGCAGGAGGGCGAGGACCGGCACGCGAGCCTGGGCATGGACCGGTCCCGCGACATCGCGCGCAGGCTCGTCGCCGGTGAGCCGGCGGAGAGTGCCGTCATCGAGGTCGCACGTGTGCTGGAGCGGCAGAGCGCCCAGGTCGCCGCCCTGCTGGGGGAAGACGTATGACGCACGAGGAACGCCCGCGCCGCCTCCTGTTCGTCGTCACCGGAGGGATAGCCGCCGCCCACAGCCCCTTGTGGGCCTCCGCCCTGCGTGGTCATTTCCGAGCCGAAGTCCGCATGCTCGTCACCCATCAGGCGGCGACGATGGTCTCGACGCGAGCGCTCACCGGGTTCACGGGCCGGCCCGTCGCCGGGCCCGACTGGGACCTGGCGCACAGTGACGGGGCACAGCACGTCGCCCTGGCGGTCTGGGCCGACGCGGTGCTGGTCTACCCCGCCACGCTGAACTTCTGCGCCAAACTCGCTGTCGGCATCTCCGATGACCTGGCCTCTTCCGTAGTGATGTCCTCGACGGCGCCGGTGGTGCTGTTGCCCTCCATCCCGACAGGTGCGTTCAACAAACCCGCGACGCGACGCGTTCTGGCGACGCTGCGTTCGGACGGCTATCTCGTCGCCGGTACCGAGCGAGCTGTCAGCGTCACGAGCGGAGAGGTGGAAGAGGGCGGCCCCGCCTCACTGGAGACGGCAGTGGAACTGCTGGCGAATCGCGGCATGGGGCCGGCAGCAACCAGGACGTAAGCGATCTATGGGGAGAGCAAATGGACACGGAGCGCAATACGCGGCTGATTCATGACTATGCCGACGTGGTGTGGAACAAGGGACAGGTGAACCGGCTCGGCGAGTTCCTGCACGAGGAAGTGCGCATGTACGGGCTCGGGGGCGAGCCGCCGGTGACGGGCTTGGAGAAACTGAAGCACGAAACCGGGCTGTGGCGTGCCCTGTACAGCGAAGCCTCGATGACCGTGGAGAGGGTTGTCGCCGAAGGGGAACGGGTCGCGTGGCAATGGCAGCTGGTCGGCACCATCGCCGATGTGCGGATGCTGATGCCGCACGTGCAGCGACTGGCCGATGAGGTCCCGCAGTTCAAGCAGATATCCGTGCACGGCATGTCCATCAGTTCGTTCCGGGACGGCAAGATCATCGAAGAGGTCACGCAGAGCGACATGGCGGAGTTCCTCAAACAGATCGGCTACCCCGAGCCGCGGACGCCGTACGACGGGAGGCCGGCATGAGTGGCGATGCCGAGGGTGTCCGGCACATTGTCGAGGAGTACGTACGCCGGGTGTGGAACGAGCACGATTCCGCGGCGGTCGCGGACTTCGCCCCCGAGATCACCGAGATGGGCGGCAGTGGCGAGCCGGTCAGACAGGTGGCTCGGGACGAATTGGTCGCGAGGGTCGCCACGGTTCTCGCGCTGATTCCCGATCACCACCTCGCCGTGGGGAAGGTGGTGACGGACGGCGAACACGTGGTGTGGGAATGGCGGTTGACCGGCACCTTCCACAGCGAACGGGGTTCGCATCCGGTTGACGTCAATGGCCTCACCTACTGGCAGGTGCGCGACGGCCTGATCATCAACCGCGGCGGCATCATGGACATGGTGACCTGGGCCTGGCAGATCGGGATCATGGAAAAACGCATACGACTCCTCATGCCCGTGTGACATACTTTTGACAAAACTTGACCTGCGGAAGGGTTCGTAGCCCACGTGTTATCCACTAATAGGCCGCAAGACGTCGGATGGAGCACGCTCCTCCGATTAGCCCGCCCCCACCGCAAAGCCATTTCCGTCGGGCTTCTGCTCGGGCTACTCGGCTCCCTCGGCGCCCTTGCGCAGCCGATGGCCGCGAGCATCATCCTGGACACCGTCAGTCGCGGCGAGTCCCTGGTGAAGCCGCTGTTGATTCTCGTCGCGCTGGTCGTCGCCGGGGCGGTGATGTCCGGCTGCCAACTGTTCATTCTCGAAAGAGCCGGGGAACGCGTCGTCCTCGGGCTGCGGCATCGGCTCGTGGCCAGACTCCTGGACCTCAAGGTGAGGGAGTACGACCGCCGCCAACTGGGCGACCTGCTGTCCAAGGCGGGATCCGACACCACGCTGCTGCGGTCCGTCATGACCGCCAACGTCCTGGACGCCCTCCCCGGTGTGGTGACCGTGATCGGGGCGACCGCCCTCATGGTCTACCTGGACTGGGTGCTGTTCCTGGTCGTACTCGGAGTGCTGGTCGTGGTCGGCCTGGGGGTCGTCCCGCTCCTTGCGCGCATCAAGTCGACCTCCCGTTCCGCGCAGGACCACGTCGGCCAGCTGACTTCCGCCCTGGAACGCGCACTCAGTGCCGTCCGGACCGTGAAGGCGGGCAACATGCAGGCGGCCGAGGCCGATCGCATCGGTGGCCACGCCGAACTGGCGTACACGGCCGGAGTGCGCACGGTGAAACTCGACGCGCTCGCCGGAGTCGGCACGGCCATGGCCATGCAGATCAGCTTCCTGGCGGTTCTCGGGGTCGGAGGTTACCGCGTCGCCACCGGCACACTGCCGGCCGGCGACATGATCGCCTTCCTCCTCTACGTGATGTACCTCGCCTCACCTCTGATGGTGATCACCGCCGCGGTGACACAACTGCAGAAGGCGTTCGCTGCCGCCGGGCGCATCATCGAGGTGGACTCGATGGAGACGGAGGACCGCGGAACGGGCGCGGTGGCCGATACGTCCTCGACCGTCCCCCCGCGTCCGAAGCAGCAGGGCCGGCTGCCGGCGCAGCGGCGTGACAAACCGCCGAGCGTGGAATTCGAACATGTCGGATTCGGTTACCGCGCCGACGAACCGGTGTTGTCCGAGCTGTCGTTCCGTGTGGAGTCCGGAACGAAGACGGCGATCGTCGGCCCTTCGGGAGTCGGTAAGTCGACTGTGCTGAGTCTCATCGAGCGCTTCTACGAACCGACGGCCGGCCGCGTCCTCATCGACGGCGACGACATCAACACCATTCCACTGAACGAACTCCGGTCCTGGATCGGCTACGTGGAGCAGAGCGCCCCGGTGCTGGCCGGGACGCTGCGGGAGAACCTGCTCTACGGTGTGGAGCGCGAAGTGTCCGACGACGAACTCGACCAAGTCGTCCGTTCGGTGCGCCTCGATGGTGTGGTGGCCAGAATGCCTGCCCACCTGGACACCTCTGTGGGGGAGCGCGGGTCACAACTGTCCGGCGGCGAACGCCAGAGAGTCGCAGCGGGTCGACTCCTGTTGCGTCGACCGGCCCTGGTTCTGCTGGACGAAGCCACGTCGCAGCTCGACTCCGTGAACGAACGAGCCCTGCACGACGCGATCGACGCCCTGGCGCACAGTTCCACGACGATGGTGATCGCGCACAGGCTCTCCACCGTGATCTCGGCGGACCGGATCATCGTCCTGGCGGAGGGAACCGTCAAGGCGATGGGAACACATGCCGAGTTGATGGAACGGGACGAGTTCTACCGGCAGCTGGCCAAGGGGCAACTTCTCCAGCAGAGGTGAAACGCCTTTCAAGGCGCGCAGAGTCGCTTTCCGAGGCGTTGGGTCGTCTGGCGTCTCAAGTCAGGGGGGGCAGTGGTTGAAATAAAACTTATGCCGAGGTTCGAGTTTCTCCACAAAGAGCGGAAGCGAGTCGCGATACCAGCCGTACCGCGCCTCGCCATCACGTTGGTCGCCCTGGAGCGGTCCTCGCTCTCGCGGGCCGAACTGGCGGCACGCCTGTGGCCCGAGGTACCTGAGCGGCAGAGAGCCAGAAGACTGCGCACTCTGCTTTGGCGAATCAACAGACTGCTGCCCAGTACCCCCGTGCTCCAGGCGTCGGAGGGACGTATCGTCCTCGCGGAACAGCCCGAGTGCGTCGACATCCACGCGGCGTGGGACCTCGCGCATGCGCTGGTCCGGCGATCCATCTCGAAGCAGGAGATCCGTGCCTCCTCGCCGGAACGCTGGGCCCCGCTCAAGTCCGTCGTGCTCGACGGTGAATCGGACGAGCAGAGCGTCAGCGTGCAGCAGGAATGGAACCACCTGAGGCTTCTCGCCCTCGACTCCCTTTCGCAGATGCTCCTGGCCTGCGAGGAAATGCTGCTCGCAGTGGAGATGGCCGAGAGTGCGATCAAGGTCGACCCCCTGTCCGAGTCTCCCCACAGGACGATCACCGCGGCCTTCATGCGTCGCAGTGACAACGCCACCGCTTGGCGTGTCTTCCAGGACTACTCCACGGTCCTCGACACCGAGTTGGGCCTGATGCCCAGTCTGGAGTACCGGGAACTCGTCTCACGCATCAAATCGTGAGCTTCCTGAGGGTGGCAGGACCTCCTGCCGCCCTCAGAGATCACCGGTCTCCGTGAACGCCCGCTCCGGCGTCATCCCCTTCAGCGAGGAGCGCACTCCGCTCGTGGTCCTCGCCCTCACGTCGCCGACGGCCGCGTCACCGGGATCACTACGCGGCGTGGCTCAGCCGCCGGCCGGCCGGACGATCGTGAACACCGCGCCCTCAGGATCCGCCACGGTGGCCAGCCTGCCGCTGGAGGCCTCTTGCGGCGGGTGGAGCACGTGTCCACCGAGCTCCACCACGCGGGCCGTCGCCTCGTCGGTGTCGGCGACCTCGAAGTAGGTCATCCAGTGCGGGCCCCTGTCGCGCGGCAGGGCGTGTCCCACACCGTGCAGGGCGGCCACGGGCCGGCCCTGGAGATGCAGCGTCTGGTAGTCGAAGTCGGCCGAGACGACCGCCTCGGTCTCGAATCCGAACACCGCCTGGTAGAACTTGGCGACCGATGCGGTCTCCCGGGTCACCAACTCGTTCCACGCAGGCGTGCCCGGGGTGCCCGCGAGGGCGGTACCGAGGTGCTCGGCGGCCTGCCAGACACCGAAGACCGCGCCGTTCGGGTCGGACGCGAGCAGGAGGCGGCCCGCGTACCCGGCGTCGAGGGGGCCCACGGCCACCGTCCCGCCGCAGGAGCGGATCGACTCCGCCGTGGCATCGGCGTCCTCCGTGGCGAAATAGGTCGTCCAGGCGATCGGGAGGTGCCGGCCCGGCGGAAGCTGCCCGATGCCCGCGACCTCCTTGCCGCAGAGCAACGCCCGGACGTAGGGCCCCAGCTGTTCGGGCCCGGGACGGAACTCCCAGCCGAACAAGCGGCTGTAGAACTCCTGGGTCGCGGTCAGGTCGTGCACGATCAGACTCACCCAGCACGGTGCTCCGGGCGTGCGCCGGGCGGCAGCCTCGGTCATCTTCTTCTCTCTCCTCGTGCCATCGGGGTGGCCGTACGGGGGGACGAAGCCTGCACGGCGTCCAGCGGTACGGATACGGGTGCGTACGCTCCGTGCAGATGCTCGCACCACTGAGGCTCCGAGGCACCCCGGCCGCGCCGCGTTTTCCCGCTTCCGCTCACGCCGGAACCCGATTTGGTGTGGTACATCCCACCAGGTGTGGCGCCGCCGTAGGCGGACGCTGCGCGAGGATGGCACCCATGAAGCCCATCATCACGGCATCCGAATACATGAGCGAGTCGGCGGGCCCGCGCCCACCCGTCCTCCTGGACATCCGCTGGCAGCTCGGCGGGCCCAACGGTCGTGCCGACTACGAGGCCGGGCACCTGCCGGGCGCGGTGTACGTCGACCTCGACTCCGAGCTCGCGGGTCCCGCGGGCAGCGGCGGCCGTCATCCCCTGCCGGACCCGGAGGTCTTCGGGGCCGCCATGAGGCGGGCCGGGGTCGGACGCGAGACCCCGGTGGTGGTCCACGACGGCGGTCAGGGCTGGGCGGCGGCCCGTGCGTGGTGGCTGCTGCGCTGGGCCGGACACTCTGATGTCCGGGTCCTGGACGGCGGTCTCGCCGCATGGACGGGTGAGCTCACCACCGCTGTCCCGGAGCCGGCCGGGGGCGACTTCCGGCCCGAGCCGGGCGCGCTCCGCCTCCTGGACGCCGACGGCGCCGCGGAGCTCGCCCGCACCGGGCTGCTGCTCGACGCGCGGGCCGCGGAGCGCTACCGGGGGGACGTGGAGCCGATCGACCGCGTCGGCGGGCACATCCCCGGCGCGGTGTCCGCCCCGACCACGCAGAACGTCGGCGAGGACGGACGCTTCCTGGACGCCGGCGCGCTCGCCTCCCGCTTCTCCGCCCTTGGCGCCGACGACGCCACCGAGGTCGGGGTCTACTGCGGCTCCGGAGTCAGCGGTGCCCACGAGGTGCTGGCTCTGGAGCTCGCCGGACACCGGGCCGCGCTCTACGCGGGGTCCTGGTCGGAGTGGTCCTCGGACGAGTCCCGCCCGGTCGCCACGGGGCCGTCGCCCGTCTGACTCCGGACGCGCCGGGGGCCCGTACGCGACGGCGTACGGACCCTCGGCGCTGCCACGGGCCTGCGGGCCCGCCCTCAGTCCTGCTTCTTCCGGCGTGTGCCGAACACGATCTCGTCCCAGCTCGGTACGGCCGCCCGTCGCCCCGGGCGCACGCCGTCCGCCTCGGCCTGGCGATCCGTCGTCCCGGTCAGCCGGTCGCGGTGACCGGCCACCGCCCGGGGCATCAGCACGTCGGCGTAGGCGGAACCCGCACCGGCGGACGCCGCCGCGGCCGGAGGCTCGTCCGCCTCGGGCTCCTGCTGCGGCGCGGGTTCGAGCGCCGGCGGTTCGGGCTGTGAGGGCCGCTCCGGGACGACCATGTCGCCGCGGAAGCTCGGCACCGCCTCCAGGAGGCTGGTCAGCGAGTCGCGCTCGCCGGCGGACACGCCGCCGATCCGCTCCTCCGGCTCGGCCGCGGAGGGCGCCGGCCGCTCGATCTGGCGGTCCAGGGCACGGTCCAGCGGCCGGTCGCGCGGCAGCCGCGCGATCCGGGGCACGAACGGGAAGCTCGGCTCAGGAGCGGCGACGTCCTCGGTCTCGCCGATCAGTGAGCGTGCCTCTTCGTCCACCGCCTGGACCAGCCGTCGCGGCGGGTCGTACGTCCAGCTGGCGGAGTGCGGTTCGCCGGCGACGCGGTAGACCAGGAGGACCTCCCAGGTGCCGTCGTCCCGGCGCCAGGAGTCCCACTGGACGGTCTCCCTGTCGGCGCCGCGCACGAGCAGCCGCTCCTGCACCGCCTCGCCGAGCTGGGGCCCGGTGTTCTCACCCGGACGGCGCACAGGAGTCTTCCGGGCGCGCTCGGCCATGAACGCGCGCTCCGCGAGCACGGGGCCCTCGAATCGACGCACCCGGTCCACGGGGATGCCGGCGAACTGGGCTACCTCCTCGGCGGAGGCGCCTGCTCGTATACGCGCCTGGATGTCGCGCGGGCGGAGATGGCTCTCCACCTCGATCTCGATCTGGCCCAGCCTGGCGCGGTCATTGCGCACGGCGGCACGCAGCCGCTCATCGATCGGAAGCGTGTACTCCGTGCTGTCCGCAGCCTTGAGCACCAGTCGTGTGCCGTCGTTTGAGACGGCCACGACACGCAGTTCGGGCATGGGAACCTCCCGGGTGGTGCCTGCCGACGTCACGTGCGTCGCTGCTTCCGCTAGTCGAGTGTGACCTGCCCGGGTTCGGCCTGCCACAACCTTGCCAAGTTGCCCGGCGTATCGGGCCTCGGCCCTGCAACGCCACGATGACACGGTCACCTGTGTGCGACGCGGAGCGACCGGGTGGTCGCTCCGTGTAGCAGGCGCCCGTGCGATGCCGCGGCGCCGCCGGTTCGGGTGCCGTCTCCGGCCCCCTCCCGAAGGACCCGGATACCCGTGCGGGGGTCCGGCCCCAGGGCTCGCCACAGTACTCCATTCGGGCCACCGGGGTGGACCGGCGCGCCGCCGAAGTTCTCACCGGACACGGGAGTTGGGTTACCCAGTTGTTCGCGATATGCCCTCGATGCGTGTGCTGCTTCACAAAATCTCCAGAATCGGAACTATCTGATTCGCCCAAATGTCTCTTCTTTGTGCAAGGTGGGGTAGTTGTCGAGCAAGGGCTGATCATGGTTCAGAAGCCGCAGACTGATGCGGACCGCAAGGAAAGGCGCATAGATCTGAGCCTTCCGCAGGTCGCGGGCAGTGCCGTCGCGGCGGTCGCGGCGGCGGTGATGGCCTCACAGCTCGGCGTCTACGGAACCATCGCCGGTGCGGGCGTGATGAGCGTGGTGGCCACGTGCGGGGGTTCGGTCTTCCAGCACTTCTTCCGCCGCACCGGGGAGCAGATCCGCGAGGTCACCGTCCAGGTGAAGCACCCGGCGGGCCGTCAGATCACCGTGCGCACGCGGGAGACGTCCCCCGCGGGGTGGCGTCGGGAGGACGACGCGACGAGGGTGCTGCGCACGGTGGCGGCCGACGCGGACCGCACGACCCCGCTGCGGCAGCTCCGGCCGGGCGGGGCCGAGCCCGGCGGGACGCGCCGGGTGGCCCCGGCACCCGGCGAGGCGACCCCGGGTGCCCGGAGCCACGACGAGACGGTCACGGACGACTTCCACTCCGACTACTCCGACGCCCGCACGCACGGCACCCGTGTCCGTGGCTGGAAGCGGTCGGTCCTCGCGGCCACCGGGGTCTTCGTCCTGTCGATGGCCGGCATCACGGTGTACGAGATGGTCTCCGGCCACGGTCTGGGGAGCGACGGGCGGACGACCATCGGCTCCGTCGTGAGCGGCGAGCGCCACGGCGGGACGACCGCACCGTCGCCCTCGGACGGCACGGGCCAGGAGGGCGGCGCGGACCAGGGGGACGACGGGAGCACGACGACGCCCGGCACGGACGCGGGAGAGGACGGCGGCGCCCAGCCCGATCCCTCCGGCGGCGACGGCTCCGCGGGGGACCCCACCCCCTCGCCCTCGGCGCCCGGCGGGACCCCGACGCCGGAGGCCACCACGTCGGCCGCACCGGGCGACGACGGCACCACCCCGGCCGCGCCGGACCCGACCGGCGCCGAGGCCGAACCGGAACAGCAGGGCGGTGCCGGGGCGGACCCGGACCGGTGATCCGGCCCTGTCGTCCCCACGGTCTCAGTCCCCGAGCACGCGGCGCAGATAGTCGTTGGCGAACAGCCGGCCGGGGTCGAGCCGGTCGCGTACGGCCGCGAACTCGCCGAACCGCGGGTAGGCCCTGGCCAGGTAGCCTGAGTCCCGGGTGTGGATCTTGCCCCAGTGCGGACGCCCGTCGTATCCCGTCATGATCCGCTCGACGGCGGTGAAGTACGAGTGGTAGGGCGTCCCCCGGTACAGGTGGACCGCGATGTACGCGGTCTCCCGGCCGGAGGCCGTGGAGAGTGCGATGTCGTCGGCGGGTGCCGTGCGGACCTCCACCGGGAAGCTGATCCGCAGCGGCGAGCGCTCCACCATCGCCTTGAGCTCGCGCAGGGCCCCGACCGCCGCCTCGCGCGGCAGGGCGTACTCCATCTCGACGAAGCGCACCCGCCTGGGGCTGGTGAACACCTTGTACGGGATGTCGGTGTACGTACGGGCCGACAGGGCGCGGCTGGAGATCCTGGCGATGGAGGGGATGGCCCCCGGGACCGCCCTGCCGAGCGAGCAGGCGACCTGGAAGATCCCGTTGGACAGGAGCTCGTCCTCGATCCAGCCGCTCACCCGCCCGGGCGGAGCGGCGGGGCCCGCACTCCGGTTGTTGCGCTTGGTGTTGCAGTTGCCGGTGTGGGGGAACCAGTAGAACTCGAAGTGTTCGTTCTCCGTGACCAGCCGGTCGAAATCGGCCGTGACCCGGTCGAAGGTCATCGGCTCCTCGCGGGCCGTCAGCAGGAAGACCGGTTCCACCGCGAAGGTGACCGCGGTGACCACGCCGAGTGCCCCGAGCCCGATCCTGGCCGCCGCGAAGACGTCCGGGTGCTCGTCGGCGGAGCACCGCAGCACCGTGCCGTCGGCCGTGACCAGCTCCAGCGCGCGGATCTGCGCCGCGACCGACGCCGAGTCGCGGCCCGTGCCGTGGGTGCCCGTGGAGATGGCCCCGGCGACCGTCTGCTCCATGATGTCGCCCATGTTGGTGAGCGAGAGCCCCTCACGGGCGAGCGCGGTGTTCAGGCGCTTCAGGGGGGTGCCGGCCTCGACCGTGACGGTCATCGCCGCGCGGTCGATGTCGCGGATCCCGGTGAGCAGGTCCGGGCGTATGAGGACCCCGTCGGTGGCCGCGGTCGCCGTGAACGAGTGACCGGTGCCGACGGGCTTGACCGTCAGGCCGTCCCCGGACGCACGGCGCAGCACCTCGGCGAGCTCGTCGACCGACGCGGGGGATTCCACGCGCGCGGGCCGGGCGGTGACGTTGCCCGCCCAGTTACGCCACGTGCTCGCCGTCCGTGCGTAGGTGTCTGTCATGTTCCCCGCGCCCTCCCGTAGGAGCCGGCTCCGAGAGCCGGCGATACCCCAGGAGCGCCACCGCGGCCGCGAGCGCTCCCGCCACGGCGGGCACCGCGTACCCCGCCCCGGCCCCCGAGGCGTCGACCACCCAGCCTGCGGCAGAGGAGCCGAGCGCCACTCCGACCGCGAGCCCGGTGCTGGTCCAGGTCATGCCCTCGGTGAGCTGGGTGCGTGGCACGTGCCGTTCGACGAGGGCCATCGTGGTGACCATCGTCGGTGCGATGGCGAGGCCCGCGACAAAGAGCGCCACGGCCAGGAACGGCAGGCTCCCGGCCAGTTGGAGGGGGATCATACTCACGGCCATCGCGCACACCCCGGCCAGCCACCTGGTGGACGGCTTCCCCCGCAGGTGCAGCAGGCCGAAGACCGCTCCGGCGAGACACGAGCCCAGGGCGTAGACCGCGAGCACGAGGCTCGCCGCCGCCTTGTGGCCGCGCTCCTCGGCGAAGGCGACCGTCACCACGTCCACCGCCCCGAAGATCGCCCCGGTGGCGACGAAGGTGACCACCAGCACCCGGAGCCCGGACGAACGGAGCGCCGAGCCGCCGGTGTGGTGCTCCTTCGGGTGCGGCCGGGGCTCCGTGGTCCGCTGGGACGTCAGCCAGAAGACACCGGCCACCAGGAACAGGCCGGCCAGCAGGGGGCCGGCCTCCGGGAACCAGGCGGTGGACAGCCCGATGGAGACGATGGGTCCGAAGATGAAGCACACCTCGTCGACGATCGACTCCCACGCGTACGCGGTGTGCAGCGGGCGCCCGGAATCCCGGTAGATCTCGGCCCAGCGCGCCCGGACCATCGACCCCACGCTCGGGACGCAGCCGGCGCCCGCGGCGAAGACGAACAGGGTCCAGTCGGGCAGCCCCTGCTGCGCGCAGACCAGCAGCCCGGCGACAGCGGTGGCCGCCGACAGCGTGACGGGCCGCAGCACGCGGCGCTGCCCGTACCGGTCGACCATCCGTGAGACCTGGGGGCCCATGACGGCCGCCGCCATGGCGAGCGTCGCGGAGAGCGCACCCGCCAGTCCGTAACGCCCGGTGAGCTGGGAGATCATCGTCACCACGCCGATCCCCATCATGGACAGCGGCATCCGGCCGAGAAATCCGGCCGCCGAGAACTCCCGGCTTCCGGGGGCGGAGAAGATGGCGCGGTAGGGGCTGGGCAAGGGGGAGCTCCGGGAAAGCCTGTCAGGTGTACGGGGGCCGACACAGCTTACGACCTCGCCTGCGGGCGTCCGAGGCGCAGCGGGTGAGGCCGTAACCGGCGGCCGCGCCCGCGACGACCCGCCGACGGCGGTTGCGGGACTGTCGGCGGCGGGTGGCAGGATCGGGTGCATGTCCGATCTGCGTGATCCCGCTCCCTACGACGCTCTCCTGCTGCTGTCCTTCGGCGGCCCCGAAGGACCCGACGACGTGGTCCCGTTCCTGTCGAACGTCACGCGTGGCCGGGGCATCCCCGAAGAACGGCTCAAGGAGGTCGGCAAGCACTACTTCCTCTTCGGCGGCGTCAGCCCGATCAACGCGCAGAACAGGGCGCTGCTGGACGCGCTGCGCACGGACTTCGCGGAGCACGGCCTCGAGCTGCCGGTGTACTGGGGCAACCGGAACTGGGCCCCGTACCTCACCGACGCCCTCCGAGAGATGATCACGGACGGACACCGCCGCATCGCCGTGCTCGCCACCAGCGCGTACGCCTCCTACTCCGGCTGCCGCCAGTACCGCGAGAACCTGGCGGAGTCGCTGGCCGTCCTGGAGGCGGAAGGGCTCCCGGTGCCCCGGGTGGACAAGTTGCGGCACTACTTCAACCACCCCGGCTTCGTACGGCCGATGGTGGACGGCGTCCTGGCGTCGCTCGCCACCCTCCCCGACGCGGTCAGGGCGGGGGCGCACCTCGCGTTCACCACGCACTCCATCCCGACCGCCGCGGCCGACACCTCCGGGCCGGCCGGGACCCACGGCGACGGCGGCTCCTACGTGGCCGAGCACCTTGACGTCGCCCGGCTGATCACCGAGGCCGTGCGCGAGGAGACCGGCGTCGACCACCCGTGGCAGCTCGTCTACCAGTCGCGCAGCGGTGCCCCGCACATCCCGTGGCTGGAGCCCGACATCTGCGACCACCTGGAGTCCCTCCACGGCGACGGTGTCCCGGCGGTCGTCATGGCCCCCATCGGCTTCGTCTCGGACCACATGGAGGTGATGTACGACCTCGACACGGAGGCCGCCGCGAAGGCCGCCGAGCTCGGTCTGCCGGTGCGCCGCTCGGCGACGGTGGGTGCGGATCCCCGGTTCGCGGCTGCCGTACGCGAACTCGTCCTGGAGCGTGCCGCCACCGAGCGGGGCCGTCCGGTCGCACCGTGCGCCCTGGGTTCACTCGGTCCCTCCCACGACCTCTGTCCGGTGGGCTGCTGCCCCGCGCGGGCCCCCAAGCCCGCCGCCGCCGGTGCCGACAGCCCGTTCTAGTCCGCAGGTACCTCCCGCCGCCGCGGGGCCGGTACGCCCGTCCCGGCCCCGTGACACCACCTCTGGAGCGTTGTGACCGACCCCCTCCTGTCCGAACTGCTCGACCTCGCCCTGGAGGCGGCCCGCAGGGCCGGCGCGCTGCTGCGTGACGGCCGCCCCGCCGATCTCGGGGTCGCCGCGACGAAGTCCAGCCCGATCGACGTCGTCACCGAGATGGACATCCGGGCGGAGAAGCTGATCACCGGCTACCTCTCCGAGCGCCGCCCCACGGACGGTTTCCTCGGCGAGGAGGGCGCCAGCGCCGAGGGCAGCAGCGGTGTCCGATGGGTCATCGACCCGCTCGACGGCACGGTGAACTACCTCTACGGCCTCCCGACCTGGTCCGTCTCCATCGCAGCCGAGCGCGACGGCGAGCGTGTCGTCGGCGTGGTCGAGGCCCCGATGCGGCGCGAGACGTTCCACGCCGTGCTCGGCGGCGGCGCGTACGGGAACGGGGACGCGCTGAAGTGCCGGCCCACGGCCCCCCTCGACCAGGCCCTGGTGGCGACCGGCTTCAACTACGTCACCGAGGTACGCGCCCATCAGGCGGCCGTGGCCCAGCGGCTGATTCCCCGGTTGCGTGACATCCGGCGCGGGGGTTCGGCGGCCATCGAGCTCTGCGACGTCGCGGCGGGTCGCCTCGACGGCTACTACGAGCGTGGACTGCACCCGTGGGACGTGGCCGCGGGCGACCTCATCGCCCGGGAAGCCGGCGCCCTCACCGGGGGACGGCCCGGACGGCCCGCGGACGGTGACCTGACGGTCGCGGCGACCCCGGGAGTCTTCGAGCCGCTGCAGGCACTCCTCGAGGAACTGGGCGCCTGGCACGACTGACGTACGTCTGCCCGGACCCGCTGTGGAGCCCGGGGAGCCGTCGGACACGCGAGGAGGGCCCCGGAGAGCCGTCAAGGCTCCCGGGGCCCTCTCGTGGCGGCTCAGACGCTTGTGGCGCTGATCTCCACTCCGTGCTCGGCGGCGAGGCGGTGCAGGTCGTCCAGCTCTCCCTGCTCGACGTCCGCGAGGAAGTCGTCGCCCGTCTCGCGAGCCCTGGTGAGGTCGGACTCGGTGGTCTTGATGCGTTGCAGCAGGCCTGCGGTGAAAGCGTCCATGGAGCGCCCCCTCATCGTGGGTCGGTGGCACGGGGGTGTGCCCGGTGGGTCTCCGGCACGTGGGCCGGAGCGCGGGTGATCACGCAGTCCCTCTGGAAGCAGGACGGGCTGTGGCACGCCACATGCAGGGCGTGATCGCGGGGTGTGAGAGCGTCCTCCCCGTCGCGGGCCCGCGAGAAACCTCAACTGGCCCGGAAATCCGATCAATTCCCCGGAGCGGCGGTCCGCACCGCGTCGTCTTACCGCCGGTTTATGCGCGTTACGGGCAGGATGGACGCGCACAGTCGGTGCCGCTGACGTGCGGCGAGCGGCCGGAACGTGGGCCGCTCGTCGTTTTTTCGGAGATCTAGGGAAGGACTGCGCCGTGCGCGTACTCGTCGTCGAGGACGAGCAGCTGCTCGCCGATGCGGTGGCCACCGGGCTGCGCCGGGAGGCCATGGCCGTCGACGTCGTCTACGACGGAGCGGCGGCCCTGGAGCGCGTCGGGGTCAACGACTACGACGTCGTCGTGCTGGACCGGGACCTCCCGGTGGTCCACGGGGACGACGTCTGCCGCAAGATCGTCGAGCTCGGCATGCCCACCCGGGTGCTGATGCTCACCGCGTCCGGGGACGTCAGCGACCGGGTCGAGGGGCTGGAGCTCGGCGCGGACGACTACCTGCCCAAGCCCTTCGCCTTCAGCGAGCTGACGGCGCGGGTGCGTGCCCTGGGGCGCCGCACCACGGTCGCCCTGCCGCCCGTGCTGGAACGGGCCGGCATCAAGCTCGACCCCAACCGCCGCGAGGTCTTCCGGGACGAGCAGGAGATCCAGCTGGCCCCCAAGGAGTTCGCCGTCCTGGAGGTCCTGATGCGCAGCGAGGGCGCGGTCGTCTCGGCCGAGCAGCTGCTGGAGAAGGCATGGGACGAGAACACCGACCCGTTCACCAACGTGGTGCGGGTGACGGTGATGACCCTGCGCCGCAAGCTCGGTGAGCCACCCGTCATCGTCACCGTCCCCGGTTCCGGATACCGGATCTGAGGGCGTGATGGCAGCCTCCCCGGGCCCTGTCGCGACGCCTCCGAAGCCGACCTGGGAGCCCAAACAGCAGGAGGCCCCCTACCCGTGGCTGCGTCCGACCATCCGGATACGGCTCACGCTGCTCTACGGCGGGATGTTCCTGATCGCGGGCATCCTGCTGCTCTCGATCATCTACATGCTGGCCGCCCAGGCCCTGCACGACGCGGGGGGCCTGGAATTCCAGGTCAAGGGCACCAACGTGCAGATCTCCAGCGACATGTGCCCGCAGCTCGGCTCCGCGCTGAACAACAGCCAGCTCAACGACGCGATCAAGGAGTGCACGGCGGCGCAGCGCCAGCACGCCCTCGACAGCCTGCTGAACAGGGCGCTGCTGGCCCTGGTGGGCCTCAGCATCATCGCCTTCGCGTTCGGCTACGCCATGGCGGGCCGTGTCCTGTCCCCGCTGGGCCGGATCACCCGTACCGCCCGCAGGGTGGCCGGAACGGACCTGACCCGCCGCATCGAGCTGGACGGCCCGGACGACGAGCTCAAGGAGCTCGCGGACACCTTCGACGAGATGCTGGACCGCCTGGAGAGGGCCTTCACCGCCCAGCAGCGGTTCGTGGGCAACGCCTCGCACGAACTGCGCACACCCCTCGCGATCAACCGCACCCTCCTGGAGGTCCACCTCTCCGACCCTGAGGCCTCACCGGAACTGCACCAGCTCGGCAAGACGCTCCTGGCGACCAACGAGCGCAGCGAGCAGCTGGTCGAAGGCCTCCTCCTGCTCGCCCGCAGCGACAACCAGATCGTCGAACGCAAGCCCGTGGACCTGGCCGAGGTCGCCGACCGCGCCATCGACCAGACCAGGGCCGAGGCGGCCACGAGGAAGGTCGAGGTCCGCGGCGAGCGGGCCCAGGCCGTGGTCCAGGGCAACGGTGTCCTGCTGGAGCGCATCGCGCTGAACCTCGTGCAGAACGCCGTGCGCTACAACGTGGAGCGGGACGGCTGGGTGGAGGTCACCACCGAGCTCCAGCACGGGCAGGCGCTCCTGGTGGTCTCGAACACCGGGCCCGTCGTACCCGCCTACGAGATCGACAACCTCTTCGAGCCGTTCCGGCGGCTGCGCACGGAGCGGACCGGCAGCGACAAGGGGGTGGGGCTCGGCCTGTCGATCGCGCGATCCGTCGCGAGGGCGCACGGAGGCCGTATCATCGCGGAGCCCCGCGAGGGCGGTGGTCTCGTGATGCGTGTCACCCTTCCGGTCTGAGAGGCTTCGCGGTGCGAAGCCGTATTGGATCCCTCTGTTCGCTTTGAGCGGAATTTTCTGCCCTCGTGCTCGCTTCACCCTTGTGTGATCGATCACAGAAGCGATTTCGGGTCCTTCTACTCTCCGTGATCGCATCTCTCCCCGAAAGCCTGGAAACGTCCGGGTTTCCGGGGGGTGATATCACGGGAAGTACACGGGGTGGCGCCCGTGAACAGCAGCAATAGGACCGTGTACGGTCCCCATCGCCACCCAAGCTGATCGCTCACGAGAGATCCGGTTGGGTGTCGATTGAGTAACAGACCTTGATGTGAGGCAAAATCTCCGCCTCAGGTCGGGCACAAGTCCGGCCTCTCACGCGTTACGTGCGCTGAGACACCGCAGACACCCATGAGGGGGAGAGCGACATGGCAACGGATTACGACACCCCACGCAAGACCGACGACGACGTGGACCAGGACAGCCTCGAAGAGCTCAAGGCTCGTCGGAGCGACAAGACGGCATCCGCCGTCGACGTGGACGAGTTCGACGCGGCAGAGGGACTGGAGCTGCCCGGCGCAGACCTGTCCAACGAAGAGCTCGCTGTGCGCGTCCTGCCCAAGCAGGCCGATGAGTTCACCTGCATGAGCTGCTTCCTCGTGCACCACAGGAGCCAGCTGGCGCGCGAGAAGAACGGCCAGCCCATCTGCCGCGACTGCGACTGAGGCAGGCCGGCCGTGGCAGGCGACACACCGTTCCGGAAGCGGCGCTTGCGGCGCACGAAGTCGTCGGAGGCACATCAGGGCGGCGCAGGCCCGGCGGAGGGCGAGAGGCCCACTGCCGAGCACCAGGCCGCCCTGCCTGCCTCTCCCGGCAGCACCAGCACACCTGACGACGAGCGGGGCCCCCCGGCCTCGCTCGAAGCGGTAGGGGCGGCCGACCAGCCACCCGGACCCGGGCAGGACGGACCGGCGCAGCCCCCCGAGGGCTCCGGCCGCCTGCACACACTGAGACGAGGCGTACGCAGGAGCACGGAGAGCGCCGCGGCCGCAGTCGGCCTGGTGGCCGACCGCATCATCGACACGGCTCCCCGGGTTCCCGTGCGGGATCTCGCCACCCTGCGCAGACAGTTCCCCGGCCTCGGCCCCGAAGAGCTCGCCGACAAACTCGTCGCGGGCGCCTGCAACGCCACGGCGACCGTCGGCGCGGGCATCGGGGCGGCGGCGATGATGCCCGTACCACCCGCCATGCTCGCCGAACTGGCAGCCGAGATCACCGGAGTGGCCACCGTCGAGCTCAAGCTCGTCGCCGAGCTCCACGAGGTCTACGGCCGGCGTCCCCCCGGCAACCTCGGCCAGCGCAGCACCGCGTACCTGACGTCATGGACGGAGGAGCGCGGCATCGACGTCTCACGCCCCACGACGCTCAACGCGGCGCTGGGCGGGCAGATGAAGCGCGAACTGCGCCAGCAGATCATGAAGCGCACCGTGCGCGACCTGCCGAACCTCATCCCGTTCATGATCGGTGCCGCCATCGGCGCGCTGATGAACCGCAGGGACACCAGGAAGCTCGCCGACCGGGTCAGGAACGACCTGCGGGGCCAGCAGGTCCCCTGGGACCGTCTCCCCGAGCTCCCCCCGCTGGAAAAGCCGGCGGAGCCCGTCGCCGAGCTGCCCGAGGGCCTGGACGACCCCGGCCGCTGACCCGCCGTCCGTCAGACGGGTACGGGCGCGAGGGCGGCCACCAGGGCCTGCGGCTCCCGGGTCGACAGATAGACGTAGGGCGTCGGATCGGCCGGATCCGTGACCTTCACCCGCACCGCCGTCGGGACGTAGCTGCGCAGCAGCATGAACGCGCGGGGATCCGCCTTGTACGAGCGCCAGGCACGCGCCTCCTCCCCGTCCAGCACCTCGGCGTCGCCGAGCGCCTCCAGCGGGATCCGCGCATCACCCGCGACGAGGGCACCCGCCACGACACGGATCCGCGCGGAGCCGTACGAGCTCACGCCCGCGCACGCCGCGGCCGTACCGGCGACCAGGGCGCCGAGCATCGGCAGGAGGCCGAGCGGCAGGAACATCAGCGCGCACGCGACCCCGATGCCGAAGGCGATGAACCACCACGAACGGGGCGCTGTGAGACGTTCGTCGAAGGGAGGTGCGGAAGGCTGCATGAGAGCAAGCTTGGCACGGCGCGGCCCCCGCTCGGCCGCGCGGGTAAGGTCTGCGCCTGTGAGTGGAACATCTGCACGTCTGACACCCCCCGCCGACGCGGTGAGGCCGGTCCGCCATCCCGACGCCCCCGCGCCGGGGGCGCTCCTCGGCTCCCACTACGAACACTGTTTCGGCTGCGGTGACGGACAGCCGCACGGACTGCACCTCCAGGCGACGGCCGGAGAGGGCGTGAGCGTCACGGCGGAGTTCACCGTGAAGCCCGCCCACCAGGGCGCTCCGGGACTGGCCCACGGCGGTGTCCTGGCCACGGCGATGGACGAGACGCTCGGCGCGCTGAGCTGGCTGCTGCGGGTCATCGCGGTGACCGGCCGGCTGGAGACCGACTACGTCCTGCCGGTGCCGGTGGACACGGTGCTCTTCCTGGAGGCCGAGGTCACCGCCGTCCACGGCCGGAAGATCTACTGCCGTGCGACGGGGCGGACCGGCGGCCCGGAGGGGCCCGTGGCGGTCCGTGCCGAAGCCCTGTTCATCGAGGTCAAGGTGGAGCACTTCATCGACAACGGACGGCCGGAGGAGATCCAGGCCGCGATGTCCGACCCGGACCAGATCCGGCGTGCCCGCGCCTTCGAGGTGAACCCCTGATGCGCCACCCCGTCGACGTGCTCATCCGCCGGATCGACCCGGACGTGCCGATCCCCGGCTACGGACACCCCGGCGACGCCGGCGCCGACCTGGTCACCACCGAGGCCGCCGAGCTCGCCCCGGGCGAGCGGGCGGTCCTCCCCACCGGGGTGTCGATCGCGCTGCCCGACGGCTACGCCGCCTTCGTGCACCCCCGTTCGGGGCTCGCGGCCCGCTGCGGACTGGCCCTCGTGAACGCCCCGGGGACGGTCGATGCCGGGTACCGTGGAGAGATCAAGGTCATCGTGGTCAATCTCGACCCACGCGAGACCGTGAGGTTCGAACGGTTCGACCGGATTGCCCAACTGGTCGTCCAGCAGGTCGAGAAGGTGCGCTTCCACGAGGTGACGGAGCTCCCCGGCTCGGCGCGGGCCGAGGGGGGCTTCGGATCCACCGGCGGTCACGCCGCCGTGGACGGTGTCACGGGCGGTAACAACCAGGGTGGGAACAGCTACGCTTCGGTCGTACCCGACCGGGAAGGACGTTGACGTGTTCGGACGTCGCAAGAACAGTGGTTCCGCCGAGGACACGGCGGGCGAAGCGCGCGAGGCCGAGCAGGTCGCCGACGAGCTCGACGACACCGGGGCCGAGGGCTCCTCGCGCCGCACGAACCTTCCGCCGGCTCCCCGCCCGGACGGGCCGTGGGACATCTCCGAGGTCTCCCAGCCCGGCGAGGGCCGGGTGGACCTGGGTGGCATCTTCGTGCCCGGGGTCGAGGGCATGGAGCTCCGGGTGGAGGTCGCCGGTGACGCGATCGTCGCGGCCACCGTCGTGCTGCGCGACAGCGCGGTGCAGCTGCAGGCCTTCGCCGCCCCCAAGAAGGAGGGCATCTGGGGCGAGGTGCGCGACGAGATCGCCTCGGGCATCACGCAGCAGGGCGGGATCATCGACGAGGTCGAGGGCCCGCTGGGCTGGGAACTGCGCGCCCAGGTCCCCGTACAGCTTCCGGACGGGAAGAACGGCGTACAGCTGGTGCGCTTCGTCGGAGTCGACGGCCCGCGCTGGTTCCTGCGCGGAGTGATCTCCGGCCAGGGCGCGGTGCAGCCGGAGGCCGCCGGTCTGCTGGAGACGATCTTCCGGGACACCGTGGTCGTCCGCGGTGACGGCCCCATGGCCCCGCGTGACCCGATCGTCCTCAAGCTTCCCAACGACGCCCAGATGGTGCCCGAGGGCGTGCAGCAGGAGGACCAGGAGAGCTCGAAGTTCTCCGGCGGCATGGGTCAGCTCCAGCGCGGGCCCGAGATCACCGAGGTGCGCTGACCGCACCCCTGTTCCGTTCCGGCCGGTGGGCCGCACCCCTCGGGGTGCGGCCCACCGGCCTTTCCCGACGCGGTCCCCACGCCGGCGGCGGCGTATCAGGGTCCCGTCAAAACGGTCCCCACGTCCGGCCCTGACCCCATATGCCGGAAATTCTCGGGGTAACTTCGACACAGGCTCCCGCGTCCGCGGGGGCTTGTTCAGAGAAGACGATGGGGCCATGGCACGCGGCAAGCTTCGGATCTACCTGGGTGCGGCACCCGGCGTCGGCAAGACGCACGCGATGCTGTCCGAGGCCCACCGCCGGGTGGAGCGGGGCACGGACTGCGTCGTCGCCTTCGTGGAGCACCACGGCCGGCCACGTACCGAGGTGCTGCTGCACGGCCTGGAGCAGATCCGGCGCCGGGACATCGAGTACCGCTCGGGTGTCTTCGCGGAGATGGACGTCGACGCCGTCCTGGAACGGGCGCCGGCCGTCGCGCTCGTGGACGAACTCGCGCACACCAACGTGCCGGGCTCACGCAACGCCAAGCGCTGGCAGGACGTCGAGGAACTCCTCAAGGCCGGCATCGACGTGGTGTCCACCGTCAACATCCAGCACCTGGAGTCCCTCGGCGACGTCGTGGAGTCGATAACCGGCGTGCGACAGCAGGAGACCATCCCCGACGAGGTCGCACGCCGCGCCGACCAGGTCGAGCTGGTCGACATGTCGCCCCAGGCGCTGCGCCGACGCATGGCCCACGGCAACATCTACCAGTCCGACAGGGTGGACGCGGCCCTGTCCAACTACTTCCGTCCCGGCAACCTCACCGCGCTGCGCGAACTCGCGCTCCTGTGGGTGGCCGACCGGGTCGACGAATACCTCCAGCAGTACCGGGGCGAACACGACATCAGCGCCCCCTGGCAGGCCCGTGAGCGCATCGTCGTCGGACTGACCGGAGGCCCCGAGGGCCGAACGCTCATCCGCCGCGCCTCCCGGATGGCCGCGAAGGGATCGGGCAGCGAGATCCTCGCCGTGTACATCGCGCGCAGCGACGGACTCACCTCCGCCTCGCCCAAGGAGCTCGCGGTCCAGCGCACGCTCGTCGAGGATCTCGGGGGCACCTTCCACCACGTCATCGGCGACGACATACCCTCCGCGCTCCTCGCCTTCGCCCGTGGTGTCAACGCCACCCAGATCGTCCTCGGCTCCAGCCGCCGCAAGACCTGGCAGTACATCTACGGCCCCGGGGTGGGCGCCACCGTCGCCCGCGAGTCCGGCCCCGACCTCGACGTCCACATCGTCACGCACGAGGAGGTCGCCAAGGGGCGCGGGCTGCCCATCGCGCGGGGAGCCCGGCTCAGCCGCACCCGGATCATCTCGGGCTGGCTGGCCGGCGTCGGCGGACCCGCTCTCCTGTCGCTGCTCCTGCACGGTCTGGAGAACGGGCCGGGGCTCGCCAACGACGTCCTGCTCTTCCTCTTCCTGACCGTCGCCGCCGCCCTCCTCGGCGGCCTGGCACCCGCGCTCGCGTCGGCGGCGGTGGGCTCCCTGCTCCTGAACTACTGGTTCACGCCGCCCACGCACACCCTGACCGTGCAGGACCCGGAGAACTTCGTCGCCATCGTGATCTTCTTCGCGGTGGCGGTGGCGGTCGCCTCCGTCGTCGACCTGGCGGCCCGCCGAACCCACCAGGCGGCCAGGCTGCGCGCCGAGTCGGAGATCCTCTCCACCCTCGCCGGGAGCGTCCTGCGGGGCGAGACCGCCCTCGACGCCCTGCTGGGCCGGGTGCGCGAGACGTTCGCCATGGAGTCCGTCGCCCTCCTGGAGCGGCAGAGCGACGTCGATCCCTGGACCTGCGCAGGATCCGTCGGACCCGCACCGGTGGCCCGGCCCGACGACGCGGATGTGGACATGCCCGTCGGTGACCACATGGCACTGGCGCTCTCCGGCCGCGTGCTGCCCGCGGAGGACCGCCGGGTCCTCGGCGCCTTCGCCGCGCAGGCCGTGGTGGTGCTCGACCGGCAGCGCCTGGTGGGGGAGGCGGAGGCGGCCAGGCGGCTCGCCGAGGGCAACCGCATCAGGACCGCGCTGCTCGCCGCGGTCAGCCACGACCTGCGTACCCCCCTCGCCGCGATCAAGGCCGCCGTGAGCTCCCTGCGCTCCGACGACGTCTCCTGGTCCGACGAGGACGAGGCGGAGCTCCTCGCGGCCATCGAGGACGGCGCCGACCGCCTGGACCACCTGGTCGGCAATCTGCTCGACATGTCACGCCTGCAGACCGGCACGGTCACCCCGCTGATCCGCGAACTCGACCTGGACGAGGTCGTCCCGATGGCGCTCGGCGGTGTACCCGAGGGCAGCGTCGACCTGGACATCCCCGAGACGCTTCCCATGGTCGCCGTGGACCCGGGGCTCCTGGAGCGTGCCGTGGCCAACATCGTCGAGAACGCCGTCAAGTACAGCCCCGGCCGGGACCGGGTCACCGTCGCCGCCAGCTCCTTGGGGGAACGCGTCGAGCTGCGGGTGGCCGACCGTGGCCGCGGGGTCCCCGACGAGGCCAAGGAACGCATATTCGAGCCCTTCCAGCGGTACGGCGACGCCCCGCGCGGCGCCGGAGTCGGCCTGGGTCTCGCCGTGGCCCGTGGATTCGTGGAGTCCATGGGCGGCACGCTGGACGCCGAGGACACCCCGGGCGGCGGGCTCACCATGGTCCTCACGCTCACCGCCGCGCCGGGCCAGGTGCGGGCCGGCCCCGTACCGCCCGCGCGCATCACCTCATGAGGTCCCGGGGGTCCGCCCCCACCCCGTACACGTATTCCGGAAAGGCAGGTCCGCGATGACCCGGGTCCTCGTGGTCGACGACGAGCCGCAGATCGTACGCGCCCTCGTGATCAACCTGAAGGCGCGCAGGTACGAGGTGGACGCGGCGCCCGACGGGGCGACCGCCCTGCAACTGGCCGCGGCGCGCCATCCCGACGTCGTCGTCCTCGACCTCGGGCTGCCGGACATGGACGGCGTCGAGGTGATCAAGGGGCTGCGCGGCTGGACCCGGGTGCCGATCCTCGTGCTCTCCGCCCGCCACACCTCCGACGAGAAGGTCGAGGCCCTGGACGCCGGGGCCGACGACTACGTCACCAAGCCCTTCGGCATGGACGAGCTGCTGGCCCGGCTGCGCGCCGCCGTGCGCCGGGCGGAACCGGTCGGCCAGGACGGCGGCGACGGCTCGGTGATCGTCGAGGCCGAGGGGTTCACCGTGGACCTCGCGGCCAAGAAGGTCCACAGGGAGGGCCGCGACGTGCGGCTGACACCGACCGAGTGGCACCTGCTGGAGGTCCTCGTCCGCAACGACGGGCGGCTCGTCAGCCAGAAGCAGCTGCTCCAGGAGGTCTGGGGCCCCTCGTACGGCACCGAGACCAACTACCTGCGGGTCTACATGGCGCAGCTGCGCCGGAAGCTGGAGGCGGATCCCTCGCACCCCAGACACTTCGTGACCGAGCCCGGCATGGGCTATCGCTTCGAGCGGGGACGGCCTGTTCAGGAGTGACCGGCCCGACACCGGCTCACTCGTTCGGGTGGATCCGTCCGGGCCAGCCCCTACCACAGGAGACCGGTACCCTTCGGGTATGAGCGCTGTTCCCCGATCCGAGAAGGCAGGCAGGGCGGAGAGGCCGTCCGGCCGCTTCCGTCGCATGCTCGACCGCTTGTCCACCTCCCAGGAGGACCTCGAGTCCGAAGAACTGCAGGAGGACACGCACGCGTCGGGGTGCACGCGCATCTCCGAGTGCACGGACCGCCAGATCGTGAAGGTCACTGGTACCTTGCGGACCGTCACCCTGCGTCCGCGGGCCGGAGTGCCCGCCCTGGAGGCTGAGCTCTTCGACGGCACCGCGCCGCTCGACGTGGTCTGGCTGGGCCGGCGTTCCATCGTCGGCATCGAGCCCGGCCGCAAGCTCATCGCGTCGGGCCGCGTGGCCATGAGTCACGGGCGCCGGGTGCTGTTCAACCCCAAATACGAACTCCGACCACTCGGCAAGGAGTAGCCGGTGACGTCTCTCGACAAGCCGACGTCCGATACGGACCAGCCCCACCGCACCGACCAGCAGGACGCCGACGCGAAGGCGGTCACGGAAGCCGCGCTCTTCGAGGCCTTCGGCGGCGTGCGCGGCATGGTGGAGACAGTCCTTCCCGGGCTGCTCTTCGTCACCGTCTTCACCATCAACAAGGACCTGACGGCGTCGGCCGTCGCGGCTCTGGCGGTCTCCCTCGCCCTCGTCGTCGTACGGCTGATCCGTAAGGACACCGTCAAGCACGCCTTCAGCGGCGTGTTCGGGGTGGGGTTCGGTGTGCTCTTCGCGAAGATGACGGGCAACGCCAAGGACTTCTACCTGCCGGGCATGATCTACACGCTCGGCCTGGCCTCCGCGTACCTGGTCACGACCCTCGCGGGCGTGCCGCTGATCGGCCTCATCCTCGGCCCGGTCTTCAAGGAGAACCTTTCCTGGCGCACCAGGAACCCCGGCCGCAAGAAGGCGTACGCCAAGGCCAGCTACGCCTGGGGGTTCATCCTCCTCGCCAAGTGCGCGATCCTCTTCCCGCTCTACTGGTGGGCCGACACCGCCCAGCTCGGGTGGGTGCTGGTCGCACTCAAGATCCCGCCGTTCCTGCTCGCGGTGTACCTGACCTGGGTCTTCCTCGCCAAGGCGCCGCCGCCCATCGACGTCTTCGCCGAGATGGAGGCCGAGGAGCGGGCCGAGAAGGCCCGCAAGGCGGAGCAGAGCGCCCGGGCCGCGGAGGCCCGTAACTCCGAGTTCTGACGCACGACGACGTACATGCGTGTGGGGCCCGGACCGTGGCACGGTCCGGGCCCCACACGCAGGTGTACCGCCCGCTCAGTCCTCGGCGGGCTCGCGGCGGACCGACAACAGGTCCTCCAGCTGCTCCTCGCGGGCCTGGGCGGCCACGAACAGCAGCTCGTCACCGGCCTCCAGGGTCTCCTCGGGGCTCGGCGTCAGCACCCGGGTGCCGCGGATGATCGTGACGAGTGAAGTGTCCACGGGCCAGTCCACATCCCCCACCCTGATGCCGGCCAGTGCCGACTCCGGGGGCAGCGTCAACTCGACCAGGTTGGCGTCGCCGTGGCTGAAGCGCAGCAGCCGGACCAGATCGCCGACACTCACCGCCTCCTCGACCAGGGCGGACATCAGCCGCGGAGTGGAGACGGCCACGTCGACGCCCCAGGACTCGTTGAACAGCCACTCGTTCTTCGGGTTGTTCACCCGGGCGACGACCCTCGGGACGCCGTACTCGGTCTTCGCGAGCAGCGACACGACCAGGTTGACCTTGTCGTCACCCGTCGAGGCGATCACGACGTTGCACCGCTGGAGCGCCGCCTCGTCGAGCGACGTGATCTCGCAGGCGTCCGCGAGGAGCCATTCGGCCATCGGGACGCGCTCCACCGAGATGGCGGTCGGCGCCTTGTCGATCAGCAGCACTTCGTGCCCGTTCTCCAGGAGCTCGGCCGCGATGGAACGGCCCACCGCACCGGCCCCGGCAATCGCGACGCGCATCAGTGACCGCCCTCCTCGGGACCTTCGGCAAAGGCCTCCTCGACCTTCGCGATCTCGTCCGTACGCATCATCACGTGGACGAGGTCGCCCTCCTGCAGAACCGTCTGCGAGGTGGGCAGTATGGCCTCACCCAGGCGGGTGAGGAAGGCGACGCGGACGCCCGTCTCCTCCTGCAGAGTGCTGATCTTGTGCCCGATCCAGGACGGCGTCGTGTGCACCTCGGCGAGCTGCACACCACCGCTCGGGTCGCGCCACAGGGGCTCAGCGCCCGACGGCAGCAGCCGCCTCAGCATCTGGTCCGCCGTCCAGCGGACCGTCGCGACGGTGGGGATGCCCAGGCGCTGGTAGACCTCGGCGCGCTTCGGGTCGTAGATGCGAGCCGCGACGTTCTCGATGCCGAACATCTCGCGGGCCACCCGGGCCGCGATGATGTTGGAGTTGTCGCCGCTGCTGACGGCCGCGAACGCTCCGGCCTCCTCGATACCCGCCTCACGCAGGGTGTCCTGGTCGAAGCCGACGCCGCTGACGCGCCTGCCGCCGAAACCGGAACCGAGGCGCCGGAACGCCGTGGGGTCCTGATCGATCACGGCGACCGTGTGCCCCTGCTGTTCCAGGGTCTGTGCGAGGGCGGCTCCGACGCGCCCGCAGCCCATGATGACGATGTGCACCTTGCGCCTACCTCGCCGTCCTGGTCGTCCGGATGACCTGCGAAAACACCCTGCTCACACTTCTCTCTCAGCTTGCGGGGCAAACAATGGGGCAACCACCTTCGGCGTTGCCCGTGGATGAGCTTATGCGGCGACGCCGACACCGCCTCATCCGAGTGTGCGTACCCCGCGGGCCGATGAGCAAAAGGGGACGCGCGCGACGGGTGGGACGCGGCCGGGGGAGTGTGCGAGAGAGCCGGGCCGAGGGCTCCCGCGCTACCGCGCCGCAAGGATTTCGTTAAGGATTCCATGGACTTTTCCGGTGGGGGCGGGTGATTATGAAGGTTTTCCCGGTCCGGAGGGGGTGGTGCTTCGGTGGCGTGTCCCAGCAGCGCTTACGATCCACACCGTGTCCAAACTGACCGACGTGCCCAAACGGATCCTGATCGGCCGGGCGCTGCGCAGCGACAAGCTGGGGGAAACGCTCCTTCCCAAGCGCATCGCCCTCCCCGTCTTCGCATCCGACCCGCTGTCCTCCGTTGCGTACGCACCCGGGGAAGTCCTCCTCGTGCTGTCCATCGCGGGCGTGTCGGCGTACCACTTCAGCCCATGGATCGCGCTCGCGGTCGTGGTCCTCATGTTCACCGTCGTCGCCTCGTACCGGCAGAACGTGCGCGCCTACCCGAGCGGGGGCGGCGACTACGAGGTCGCCACCACCAACCTCGGGCCGAAGGCCGGCCTGACCGTCGCCAGTGCCCTCCTCGTCGACTACGTCCTCACCGTCGCGGTGTCGATCGCCTCGGGCGTGGAGAACCTCGGCTCCGCGATCCCCTTCGTCGTCGAGCACAAGACGTTCTGCGCCGTCGGGGCCATCGTGCTGCTGACGCTGATGAACCTGCGCGGCGTCAAGGAGTCCGGCAAGCTCTTCGCCATCCCGACCTACCTGTTCGTGGCCGGGGTCTTCCTCATGATCCTCTGGGGTGCCTTCCGTGGGGTGATCCTCGGCGACACCATGCACGCCCCCACCTCCGACTACGAGATCAAGCCGGAGCACCAGGGGCTCGCCGGGTTCGCGCTCGTCTTCCTGCTCCTGCGCGCGTTCTCCTCCGGCTGCGCGGCCCTGACGGGCGTCGAGGCGATCAGCAACGGGGTTCCCGCCTTCCGCAAGCCGAAGAGCAGGAACGCGGCGACCACCCTCGCGGCGATGGGCCTGCTGGCCGTCACCATGTTCTGCGGAATCATCGGTCTCGCCATGGCGACCGACGTCAAGATGGCCGAGAACCCGGCGAAGGACCTGATCCACAACGGCGCGGCCGTCGGTGAGAGCTTCGTCCAGGACCCGGTGATCTCCCAGGTCGCCGCAGCCGTCTTCGGCGAGGGCACGTTCCTCTTCGTCTTCCTGGCGGCGGCCACCGCGCTCGTACTCTTCCTCGCCGCGAACACCGCGTACAACGGCTTCCCGCTGCTCGGCTCGATCCTCGCCCAGGACCGCTACCTGCCGCGCCAGCTCCACACCCGCGGCGACCGGCTGGCCTTCTCCAACGGCATCGTGCTGCTCGCCGGCGCCGCGATCCTGCTCGTCTGGATCTACGGCGCCGACTCGACCCGGCTGATCCAGCTCTACATCGTCGGTGTGTTCGTCTCCTTCACGCTCAGCCAGACCGGCATGGTGCGTCACTGGAACCGTCATCTGCGTACCGAGAAGGACCCCGCGGCGCGACGGCACATGGTCCGCTCCCGGGCGATCAACACCTTCGGCGCGTTCTTCACCGGCCTGGTCCTGGTCGTCGTGCTCGCCACCAAGTTCACCCACGGTGCCTGGGTCGCGCTGCTCGGCATGGTCATCTTCTTCGGCACGATGACCGCGATCCGCAAGCACTACGACCGGGTCGCCGAGGAGATCGCCGCCCCGGAGACCCGGCCCGACGACAGCATCCGCCCCTCGCGCGTCCACTCGATCGTCCTGGTCTCCAAGCTCCACCGGCCCACGCTGCGCGCCCTCGCGTACGCCAAGCTGGTGCGCTCCGACCAGTTGGAGGCGCTGTCCATCAGTGTCGACCACGCCGAGACGAAGGCGCTCAAGGAGGACTGGGAACGGCGCGGCATCGACATCCCGCTGAAGATCCTCGACTCGCCGTACCGTGAGGTGACCCGCCCGGTCATCGACTACGTGAAGGGCCTGCGCAAGGACCGGCCGCGCGATGTGATCAGCGTCTACATCCCGGAGTACGTGGTCGGCCACTGGTACGAGCACCTGCTGCACAACCAGAGCGCACTGCGGCTGAAGGGCCGTCTCCTGTTCACGCCGGGCGTGATGGTGACGTCGGTGCCGTACCAGCTGGAGTCCTCCGAGGCGGCGAAGGTGCGGGCCAGGAGGCGTGCCGACTGGAGCGCTCCGGGCTCGGTGCGCCGCGGTCCCGTGGAGCGGCGGCACCACAAGGAACCCACCCGCAAGGGCTGACTCCGCGCTCCGCCTGTGGTAAGCGGCCGGCTTCCACCCACGTAGACTGGTGGGCTGTTGTCCGGCCGTTTTCCCTTTTCCTGATCTCTGGAGCCACCCCCTCATGCAGAACGAATCCACGTCGTCGCAGGCCGGGGAGTCTCTGATCGGTCGGGAGTACGAGGTCGAGGTCGGCCCCGTCGCCCACGGCGGCCACTGCATCGCCCGCACGTCCGAGGGCCAGGTTCTCTTCGTGCGCCACACCCTCCCCGGCGAGAAGGTCGTGGCCCGGGTCACCGAGGGCGACACCGACTCGCGCTTCCTGCGCGCCGACGCGGTCACGGTCGTCGAGGCTTCCAAGGACCGCGTCGAGGCCCCCTGCCCGTACGCGGGCCCCGGCAAGTGCGGCGGTTGCGACTGGCAGCACGCGAAGCCGGGCGCGCAGCGCCGCCTCAAGGGCGAAGTGATCGCCGAGCAGCTCCAGCGCCTCGCGGGCCTCACGCCCGAGGAGGCCAACTGGGACGGCACGGTCATGCCGGCCGAGGGCGACAAGCTCCCGCCGGGCGAGGTCCCGGCCTGGCGCACGCGCGTCCAGTACGCCGTCGACCAGGACGGCCTGGTGGGACTGCGTAAGCACCGCTCGCACGAGGTCCAGCCGATCGACCACTGCCTGATCGCCGCCCCCGGCGTCTCCGAGCTCGGCATCGAGAAGCAGGACTGGCCGCAGATGGCCACGGTGGAGGCCATCTCCGCCACCGGCTCCCACGACCGCCAGGTCATCCTGACCCCGCGTGAGGGTGGCCGGCTCCCGCTCGTCGAGCTGGACAAGCCCGTCTCCGTGCTCCGCGTCGAGGAGAAGGACGGCGGCGTGCACCGCGTCCACGGCCGCGCCTTCGTCCGCGAGCGCGCCGACGACCGCACGTACCGCGTCGGTTCGGGCGGCTTCTGGCAGGTGCACCCCCAGGCGGCGGACACGCTGGTCCGCGCGGTCATGCAGGGCCTGTTGCCCCGCAAGAACGACATGGCGCTCGATCTGTACTGCGGTGTGGGCCTGTTCGCGGGCGCCATCGGCCAGCGGATCGGCGAGAAGGGCGCGGTGCTGGGCATCGAGTCCGGCAAGCGCGCGGTCGAGGACGCCCGTCACAACCTGAAGGACCTGGACCGGGTCCGCATCGAGCACGGCAAGGTCGACCAGGTCCTGCCGCGCACGGGCATTACCGAGTGCGACCTCATCGTCCTGGACCCGCCGCGCGCGGGCGCCGGCAAGGCCACTGTGAAGCAGCTGGCCGCCCTGGGGGCGCGCCGCATCGCGTACGTGGCGTGCGACCCGGCGGCGCTGGCCCGGGACATCGCGTACTTCCGGGACGGGGGGTACCGGGTGCGGACGCTGCGGGCGTTCGACCTGTTCCCGATGACCCATCATGTCGAGTGCGTCGCGATCCTTGAACCGGCCGCGAAGGGCGTCTGACCTGCGGTTTCGCCGAGTGGGCGTTATGTGCGTTGTGTGCGTTACGGGCGATATCTTGACGCATACTCGACGCACGTGACGCACGTCTGACGCACGTTTGACGCACGTCCTGATGAGGCGTCAGGTGGTCATACCTGCAGGTGGCGGTGTGTCGAGTGCGGCTTGAGGGGGCTCCCTCTTTACCGCCTCTTGGTGAACCGGTGCTCGATATGGCCTGATTTAAGGCTTAGTAGGCACGGGGTCCGTAAGGGCTCCAGTGGCCGAGGAATGGCTTGAGGTCGTCGGCGCTGGGCTTGGGTGGGGTGGGCAGCTTCGGCGCTGCGGCGGACTCGGTGAGGTGCTGGAGCCGGGCGTCCGTGAAGGCGAGCCACGCCTCGATCTCTGTTCTTTCCTGTCCGGGTGGCAGCGATGTGGCGTGGTCGCGTACTGCTGTGACGTATTCGGTCAGGCGCTTGGTCTGGTGCCAGGCGTCTGCTTGTTCTTCGAGGTGCTTGACGCGATAGGCGTAGGCGTATGCGGTGCGCGCTTCCTCCATGGCGGTTTCCCAGCGCCTCTGCTGGGCTTCCCTGGCTTGCTGGTCTGCAAGGCGTTTGTGTTCTGCGGCTTTGCCGCGGAGGTCGACTTCTTGTGCGATTTCGGCGAGTTGGTCTTCCAGTGGCCTGTCGGGGACATCGGCCCATTCGCTCGCACGGTGCGGGCTGCCGCCGCGGAGGATGAAGCGCAGGCGGTTTGAGGGGGTGTAGTCGAAGCGGGCGATGCGCATCCATGAGTGCTTCTTGGCGTCGGCGAGTTCCTTGTCGGTGGGGATGTGTTCGCTGCGGTCCTGTTCTTGAAGGACGAGGAATCCGACGCTTTCGCCTTGGGCGGTGATGGTGAAGTGCGGTGGTGCGCTGCGGCGACGGTGGGGTGGGGGTGCGCCTTGCGTGGTTCCGAGTGCTGCCTTATGGCCTTGTGATTCGGTGGCGATGATGAGGGCCTGGATGATGCGCAGGGCTCGGCCTTGGATGGATTTGGTGAGCCCCATGGGCTGTGGTCGTTGTTGGAGGGCGGCCACGAGGGAGTGGGGTTTGGTGAGTCTGGCCGGAACGGGGAGCGGGGTGAGTTCGGCGAGGCGCCAGGCGGGGATGTCGGCGAGTTTGATTTCGTAGCCGCGGTGGGTGCGGTATGCGTAGAGCTCTTGTGTGCGCGGGATCTTGCCGGACTTGCGGGCGGTGTTCACTCGTGATGTCCAATTCACTGCGTGTGGGCCGGGTTCGATGGGCTTGATGAGGCAGCCGTCGTTCGCGGCCAGTTCTTCGAGGAGTTGGTCTGTGTAGTTCGTACGGGCCCTGGGTGCGGTCTTGGGGCGTGGCGGTGCCGGTTTGCGGCTGGGCTGCGCGGATGGTGCAGCGTTCTGCTCGACGGGGCAGATGCCGCGGTCGGTGAGATGCTGCCGCCCTTTGTCAGTCAGGTTGGCACTCCAATGCCCTCGGCGTTTGGTGATTCTTATGAGTCCGCGACTCTGCAGTGCCTGAGCGCTGACCTTGAAAGTGCTGTCCGGCCAGACTCCGTCGGGACACCCCTGGCCCACCCAGTCGAGCACGGTCTGCTGTCGCTCGTTGAGGTCCCCGTGCATGTCGTCCTCCTGCGGTTCCCCGGGCTTGCTGCCTGAGAGGCAATGCCCGTCGCTTCTGCAGAAATTCCGGGGATCATGAGAGGATCTTCGTTCGAATGAGACGTGCCGCACGGCTGTTTACAGCGACGTGCACACGGTCAGAAATCAGGCTCCGTGAAACGACGAACGAAGAAGTCAACGGACCCACGTCCGCGCCGCACAGGTTAAAGATCAATAGTCGACTCCATCTGTGAGTCGTTCGCCGCGTGATGATGGCCATGCGGGAGGGGCTTTGCAGGGGTGAGGTGTTGTGAACTCAGTCAATGATTGCCCTGGCCTGGTTGGCTGGACTACGGTGATGGTACGCACGCCAAACCCGTCCGAAAATCGCCCCGAGCTCGGAGAATCGCATGCCCAACGCCATCGATGCGCCCGTCACACTGGCTGGAATCGCACGGATCGCGGGTGTTGGTCGAGCAGCAGTAAGCAACTGGCGGCGCCGGCACGATTCGTTCCCGACTCCTGTCGGTGGGACGGATGCCAGCCCGCAGTTCTCTCTAGCCGACGTCGAACAATGGCTCCACGCGAACGGGAAGATCGAGCGGATCCGGCTGCGGGAGCGTTTGTGGCCGCTCTACGAGGTTCTGGGAGACCGTGCGGTGATGGGCGCGGCGCTTGCGGAAGCCGGTCGGCGCCTCCTCGCCGCGGATGGCGTGGACCAGGCGGTTCCTGTGCAGTCCTCCCTTCCACAAGAGGCCGCCCAGGTAGTGGATGAAACGGTCGACGCCGCACGCTACGAGGGAGGCCGCGAGACCTTCGACTTCCTGCTGTCGCGCTGGCTCGATGTTCATGTGCGGCAGGTCAGCACGACTCCAAATCAACTTGGTCAGCTAATGGTGGACATCGCTCTGGCCGTCAGGGCCGACGGGGCCGGGGGCAGGAGTACGCGAACGGTCGTACTCGACCCCGCATGTGGCGTCGGTGGGCTGCTCCTGGCTGCTGACGAGGGTATGAGAGAGCACGGGGCGGAGGCTGACTCCGCAGCTCTGGTCCTTCTCGGGACCGACGTCGATCCTGTGCTTGCCGCGCTAGCGGCGGCCCGCCTTGGTTTCGCCCGGGCATGCAGGGGCGGTGTAGTCGCCGAGATCAGGGCAGGCGACTCGCTTCGCGCAGACCCACAGGATGCCGAACAGGCCGACATCGTTGTGTGTAACCCTCCGTTCAACGCGCGCGACTGGGGTCACGAGGAACTGGCCACTGATCCCCGTTGGGTCTACGGACTGCCGCCGAGGACCGAGCCCGAACTTGCCTGGATCGAGCACGCACTGGCGAGACTTGCATCCGGCGGTGTGGCCGTCCTTCTCCTGCCGCCGGCGGTAGCCTCCCGGCGTGCGGGCAGGCGTATTCGCAGTGCGCTGCTGCGCACGGGCGTCTTGCGGGGAGTGGTTGCGCTTCCGGCCGGGGCCGCGCAACCACACAGCGTCTCACTACAGTTGTGGATTCTCCAGGCACCATCAACCGCTGGCGGGCCGGTTTCCGGCGACGGTCTGTTCTTGCTTGACGCGGCCACTTCGCGGGGGGCGTCCCGGAGAGCTCAGAGCATCGACTGGCCGAAGTTGAGCGGACGCGTACTCGATGCGGTGCACGCTCATTCTTGGTCTGGGGAACATAGGAGGGGAGCGAAGGAGCACCTGCCGGAGGGGTGCGTCATCATCCCCGTGATGGACCTACTCGACGAGCAGACAGATCTCACGCCCGCCCGCCATGTACCAGAGACGGCGATGGAGGCCCAGGCCAAGCTCCATGAATCCTGGGGCCGCCTGGACGGCCTGCTCGACGAGGTGCGCAGCTATTCCCGGTCCCTTGCGGCGATCGCCCTGTCGGCGGACGACGACGTTGCGTCCACTGTCACGGTCTCGGACCTGGACCGCGCTCGCGCGCTCAAGCTATGGCAAGGGCAGACGCTTCCCAGCGAGCTCCTACACCGCGACGCACTACCGGACGGTGCGGTGCCGGTCGTTAGCGTTCCCGACCTCATCCTGGGAGTCTGGCCGGGGAGCTGGCTGGCAGCAGCCGAGGTGGAGGAGGGCCTCAGCGCTGGATCGCTCACTGTGGCCGAGCCCGGGGATGTCATCGTGGCGGGTGTCGAGCGGGCATATCGCGTCTGGGTCCAAGAAGACACGCCCATGGTGCTGGGACCCCAGCTCTACGCGTTGCGACCGGATCCTGAGATCCTCGATCCCTGGTTCCTCGCAGGTTGCCTGCGTGCTCCGGCAAACGCGCGACAGGCCGGCTCCCACACTTCCAGCTCGGCCCGTATCGACGTACGCAAACTGCAGGTGCTGCAGCTTTCTCTCGCCGAGCAGCGGGAGTACGGGGCAGCCTTCAAGGAACTGCTGGCACTTGAGGAAGCATTCCGCTCCCTGGCAGCGGTGGGCGAGGGCCTTATTCGGGGTCTCGGGGACGGGCTCGCGGGCGGAAAGCTGCGCCGATGAGGCGGCCACCCCGTGTCGCAGAGGGGGGTGTGGAGGGCACTGGCACAACACCACTCTTCCTACGCCTCAAAGCCCAACTCCTCAAGCTCGATGCCAACCTCGCGGCACCGCTCTTCCAGCACTCGGGCACGAGGGCCTGTGACGCGGGCCAACTCTCCGAGTACCACGGCCCGCGCCGCCGCGGCGGGGAGCAGGTCACCGAAAGGGATGCGGCACTCCGCCGCGCCTAGAGTCCCTTCCAGGTGGTCGGCCAGATCGTCCGGACCCCCGCTGCCCTCAGCTCGCACGGCCAGCGCCTCGTAGAGTGCGATCGCTTCCTTGCAGCGCCCCGCGATACGCATACCGTTCGCGGCTACGCGCAAGGCCGCCCGGACCCGCGGATCGAAGATGCCCCAGTCCCGCCGTGCGGCGGGCAGCAGCTCTACCAGCTTGTCCACCGCGCTAGCGGGATCACCGGATTCGATCTCGGCCTCGGCTTCGGCAACTACCTCCTGAAACATTCGGCGACTGAGGAACACAGAACCGCGGCGCCTGCCGCTCGGCTTGATTACGGGTGCTGTTGTCACCGGCTCGGCGGGCAGATCGTATTCGTCCGGCAGTCGCAATGGGCGCGTGGGGTCCGGTTCCAGCCGAGGGGAAGGGGCAGCGTCACCCGGGCGAGGAGCGTGCCTCCGCAGGACTTCCGCGACCGTGCGAGCGCACTCCGGCCGGTCCTCCGGCTCCTTCGCCAGCAACTTCAGGACCAGCTCGTCTAGCTCCGCTGGGATGTGCCCGACATGGAAGGTCGGCGGGATCGGCTCGGCGTGCACGTGCTGGTGCTTCAGACCGTCCCCGGAGAAGGGCGGATGACCGGTCAGCAAGTGATAGAGGACGCAGCCGAGCGCGTACAAGTCGGTCTTCGGCGTGATCTGGCGCTCCAGGATCTGCTCTGGTGCCTCATACCCCCTGCTTCCTACGGTGGAACCATGCTGGGTGTAGTCCGTGACGCCAGGCCAGAGCGGCTTGGCGATGCCGAAGTCGATAAGGACGACCACGCCGTTCTCGTCGATGATCAAGTTGTACGGCTTGAGGTCGCGGTGCACTACCGGCAGGTCGTGCGCGCAGGCCAGAGCCTCGGCGATCTGAACCCCGATGGCCGCGCTGACCTCGTTCGTGGGGGTGTACTGGTCGAGGAAGAGGTGTAGGGGCTTGCCAGCGACGTAGCGCATCACGAGGTAGGGCTCGGAGGCATGGGCGCCTTGGTCGTACAGCTCAGGAATGCTTCTGTTGCGCAGCCGTCCGAGGAGGGAGCCCTCACGCCGGAAACGGCCTCGCATGCGCCGCATCTCGCTGTGCGCCTCGTCCTCGTCGAGTGAGTCCAGGAGCTCGCTTCTAGTGCGCAGGCACTTGACGGCTACCAGGCTCCCGTTCTGCAGGTCCTCCGCCTGCCAGACGACGGCCATGCCGCCGCTGCCCAGGTGCCTGAGCAGTCTGTATCGACCGCCCAGCACCTCGTCCTTCTTCATGCCCGCCCCTTGCCTTTGAAGCGTCCCGCATCCGACACGCATAGAGGTCCGCGCCGGTGGCAGGGTTCCGGTTTCCGCCAGGTCGTTGATCAACGGATGCTGTCAGTGTAAAACGAACGGAGCGCGTTTCATGCATGGACTGAGTTCACAACGTTTCTGTGTCATGCTGGAGGCAGTCGAAACCCGGCTATCTATGTGATGTCCGCTGGACGTCGTTGTCGTATGGCTTGGAGGAGAGCATGAGCAGCTGGCCTCGCCCCGCCGGGACGATCGGTGACATCAGACTGGTGCGTACGAACCTCGGTGCGGCGCGGCTTGACCCCCGAGATTGCCCCACGAAGCGCGGCAGTGAAGCCCGCCCGATGTTGGTTCCCGATCCCAATCCCCCTGAACACGGCGAGCGTCTACAGGACTTCACGCTCAAGGTTTTCATGGATGCACTCGACCTGATTGAACACGAGGGCAACGACCTGGAGTGGGTGATCGGAGAACTTCAGCGAACGAAGGGAACTTTCGGGCTCTACCGTCGGCGGGAAGCGCACCCCTTGCTGCTGTCATGGTCAGCCGAAGCGGTCCGGCGTTATCTGGCGGCCCGGGTGGCGGACCAGAGCGCCCGCCAGGCCGCGCACCTTCCGCTCAGCGTCCCGGTCCGTGACATGTGGGTGCTCGGCCAGGATCCTGGGCCGGTTGACGAGCGAGGTGTGGACACCTACGAGATGACCGCTTGGGGACGCCGCTACGCGGCCCTCGACGACTCCACGAGGGAACTGTGGTTGCTCAGCTTCGGCGCAGCCAAGGAAGATCGCCCTAAGGGGGAGAAGGCCGCAGCCGCCTACGTCGCGGCACGCGGGCGGCCGGCGGGTGGAGGATGGCGGAAACGGCACATTCCAGTCCCCTTCCATGAACTCCCGCAGTTCCGCACCGCCCTGCCTGAGAAGGTCAGGGTCATCGAATTCGGCTGTGGAGACGGCAAGCACAACGAGCTGCTCGACTGGAACAGGTATGAGGCCCGGCAGCATTTCACAGCGGAGGGGTGGCCTGCGTTGCGCCAGGCCATCGATGGGACCGGGACCCATCCCGGAAGCAGTTGTGTCGACTGCAAGGCGCTAAGTGGCTGCAGTGCCCTCCCGCGCACCCCGGAACTGCTGAGGATCACCTCTCCTGAGCGCAAGCGCCCTCGGCGCAGTCTCTCGGTCACCGATCTGCGCGCCTATCGGGACTGTCCGGCGAAGTATCACGCGACTCGGCAGCTCAAACTGCGATCCGCGAAACCCGAGAGTCCAGAAGTGCGACGTGGCCGCGTGGTCGACGACATCCTGAATCAACGGCATGGCATCACGCCTTACCAGGCGTGTCAGGTGCTCCCTGGTCCTGTAGATCCGGCGTCTTGGGGCGCGGGCGTCCTGCACCTGAGCGGGAAGGAAGCACTCGACGGCGCCGCCATGCTCGAGCAGCACGCCTTCTACTGTCCGTTGGACGGCCTCGCCGCAGAGGAGGAAGTGCGTGTTCAGTACCAGGCGGTCTGCTACGACCCTGAACTCGATCTCATCCTGATAGCCACCCCCGATCTGCTCCACACCCGCCGCGGGGGCTGGATCTGGCGGGAGACCAAGACCGCGAGCCGATACCTCTACGAGGGGGAGTCGCTGTTGTCGCGCTACCCCCAGCTGGCGCTAGGCGTGGTGATGCTGGCCGCAGGAGTCCTGGGCGGTGACGTGACGCGTTCCAGGGTCGAGCTCGAACTACTACACACCGACGACGTGACCTTTGAGGAGCTGGACCCCTCGCGCCCAGGGACCGTCGACGAAGCAAGAGACGTGATCGCGCAGCTCGCCCAACCCTGGGTTGAGGATCAGGACTACTCGGCCAATCCAGGCCGATACTGCAGCAGTTGCGAGGCCCTCGAATGGTGCCACCCGGGCATCGAGCATCTAGCCACGAAAAAGGAGGGACCCCGATGACCACCGCCTCCGACGCACACGCCACCCACCGAGGCGACTGGCTCGATTTCCCCGACGTGCGCCTGGTCCGCACGCTGGCCGGCGCGGTCATCCAACTCGCAGACCTCGGATCCCTCTCCTCGTTCAAACTGCCCTACCCGGCCGAAGCCCAGCGCGCGCTCGACCGGACCGTCCTCGCCTGCCTCCTCAGGGGTGCTGAGGAGGTACCCCGTAGCCTCCCCGAACTGCTCTTCTGGTGCCACACCCGCCCTCTGGAGGACTGGCCCCTCGACCTGCCGCCGGATGCCTTCGGGCCGGACGACTACCTGGTGGATCCAGAGGCGCTGGTTCCCACACAGCTTTGCCACGAGTGGTGGATCAGAGGCAAGGACGCAGGCGCCGCGCAATTCGACCGGGAGGTCGTCCACACGGCGATGCGCCTCTGCCGCAAGGCGTCGTCGCCCGAGTCCTACGTAGCCTTTCGGAGACTCCTGGTCGAGCGTCCGGTACTCACCGGAGTAGAACGATTCGAGACTGACACCGACCTGTTCCTCGCCCCGGTACAGGAGCTCCTGGACCAGTGCTATGCGCCAGTTCCGGCCTCCTACGAATTTGAGGGCACCTACGTAACCTGCGGTCGCTGTTTGACCATGCTCACGCCGGTAGCCGGCGGAACGTGGTGGTGCGAGCGGGACCGGTGCCGACGCAGGGGAGCGCCCCCGCATGGACGGACACTGGGCGGGACCGAAGCGGCTGGACTGCTTCAGCTGGTGCGGCCACTGCGGCAGTTCGTCACCAGCCCGGGGCGTGCCGAGGTGGCACTGGAGGCCCGGCTGAGCGCCCTCGGGCTGGAGGTTCAGCTATGGCCCGGCTTCGACGCCTACGACTTGCGCGTGACCTTCCCCGACGGGTACGTCTGGGCCATCGACGTCAAGGACTGGAAGCATCCCGGCCTGCTCGGCAGGTCCGCGAAACCCGTCCGCCCAGAGCCGCCGTACAACGAATCGTGCTGGGTGGCCCCCCGCGAACAAGTCGAATCCCACCGCGACTACATCGGCACGTACCGGCGCAACCGCCCCCTCTCAGCCGAGGGCCTTCCTCTGCTCACCGACGACCGGCTAGTCACACTCGCCACCGCCCGGCTCCGTGGGACAAACGACCCCCACCTGACGGACCCCGCACCGACGAACGGAACCGACCGTGCGTAATAGCAGCGAGTGGTACCAGCCACTGGCCAAAGCCCTGGAGCCCCTCTGGCCCCTCGAATATCAAGATGTCAGCCCCTCTCTGCTGTGCCAGGTGGAACTCGGCCTCTATCTGATGGAGGGTCTCGACCCGTCCCGCGACGCCCGGGGTGTCTACACCCTCCTGGGTGGCTACCCCTTCGCTGCGGCCGCGGGCATCGCGTCCACCCCAGCACAGAACGCCCGCCTGGGGGCAGCACGTCACCTGCTATGGAAGCTGCGCCGTCGCCGCATGTGGCATCAGTGCCTGGATACGTATGTTCATCTGCCCGAAAGGCTCCGCGGATACCGGCTCCCCACCGGAGGAGGACCGGCCCGGCGGGTCGAGCCGACAGTCGCAGGGGACCGCTTCGACAGGTTTGAGCGCGCACTGTCCCAGCTTCCAGACTTCGACCAGCGCCAGCTGCAGCTTGCCCCAGCAGGTCAGTCCCGGTTCACCGAGCGGCACCGGCCAGCCTCCGTGACCATCCCCGAGCAGCTGTGCTTTCCGCCAGCGACCGGACACGACCTGAGCCGGCTCCCCGAGACCACGGGCCAGCCCTTGGACATCCCACTGGCTGAACTCGCCGAAACCGCACGCTGGATGGAGGAGACCGAGACTACTCGCGGCCTCCCCTCCGCCCATTGGGTGCGACGCTTGGAGGATCTGCAACTCGACGTCCTGACTGCCGATGGACTGCGCTTCGAGAAGACGACGGTCTTGCCCCTGGACCGGCTGCTCCACCTGGTCGGCATGGTGGGTGCAGGGAAGAGCACCCTGATGAATCTCATCGCCGTCTGGGGTGCCCGGAAGGGATTGCGTACGACTCTGGTCGTCGGTGACGTCGCAGAACAGCTCACCTTGGTCGGCCAGTTCCAGGACCTCGGGCTGAATGCAGCTCCTGTCATCGGCGGCACGACCCGCGAGCAGCATGCCTCCCGGCTACACCGCCGGCTTGCCGCACGCGGCCAGGCATCTCTGCTTCAGCACGACGATCCAGCCTTCGACATTTTGAGCACAGTGTGCGTACTCGACGCGCAGCGCGGACTGGAAGCGGCTGAACCCCTCCGCTACGTCGACGCCCCATGCACGGAACTGAGCCCCGTCAAAGAGCCCACTCGGACCGTCGCCGGGAACATCCAGATGCCCGTGTATCGGCACGACATGAACGAGAAGCCCGCGGAAGGAAGGACGAACGCGGCGGAGCCGAAGGCTTCCCCGTTCGACCACGGCTGTCCGGTGTGGAGCGTCTGCCCCCGGCACGCCACTGACCGAGATCTGGTCGATGCCGTGATTTGGGTGGCGAACCCTGCCAGCCTGTTGCAGAGTGCCGTTCCGAACCACCTCAACACCGAACGTCTGCGACACCTCGAACTCGCTTGCCTGCGTAGCGACATCGTCATCGTTGACGAGGCAGACCGCGTGCAGATGCAGCTCGACACTGCCTTCGCCCCGTCCGCGACTTTGATCGTGCGTGGTCCGGAATCCTGGCTTGACCGACTCGGCATCCACAAGATCGACGAGCTCGCCCGGCAGGGCCGCTTGCCGCTCTCGGCGCGTGATGTCGAACGTTGGTCAGCCTCCCTGGACCTCGTGCACGTTGCCGCCAATCGCCTCTACCGCAGGCTGATCACCGACGACGACCTCCGTCGGTGGGCGGACATCGAGTACTTCAGTGCCTGGACACTCCAGGAGAAACTCGTCAACGAGTGGTACCCGCGCCCGCGCGCCGATGGTTCCCTCCCCGACGGGATCGCCTCCGACGCCGAGGTCTACGACTCCGACGACGAGCCCGAGGGCCTCACATCCATGCCGCGGACACCGGGCACTGAGCCGTGGGACCCCCGCCGCACCACCGTGACCGAGGCCCTCGACGCCTTCCGCGACGACCCGATCGGTGATCGGGGCCCGCACAACGACCTCACCGACACCCTGATCCGCAGGGCCGGAGACCTACTCCACCACCTTGACCAGGCGGTGACCAGCCAACGCGTCCGCTCCCTTCTCGATGACCTACTCACCGGATCGCCCCTGCTGGACGGTTCACTGCGCCAAGAGGCACCCGAGCCGGGGAAACCTTCCCGCGACCCCGTGGACACCTGGGGCAGCGAGCCCTGGCTGGAGCGTGAGGGGCGGCGCCTCGAATTCACCCTGGTACTGGCCGCACTGCACCAGCGACTCGAACGCGTCACCTTTCTGTGGCCCCAGGCCGAGGCAGCTCTCCACCTGGACACCGCCGACAACGAACTGTCCCGCAGACCGCCCCTGGATTACGCACCAGTAGTGCCAGAAGCCCCGATGGGGAATGTCCTCGGATTCCAGTATCTGCCCGAAGACCCAGAGCGAGGGCCGGACGGTGACGAACAGCGCAGCGGCACCCTCCGCTTCTTCCGCTGCGCCGGCGTCGGTCGGGAACTGCTACTCAACCTTCCCGAACTCGGGGCCGACCCCGCAGCGGGGCGACTAGGACCCCACGTGCTGCTCATGTCCGGCACCAGCTGGGCCGGGACATCGACCCGTGCCCACGTCATGGCCCCGGTCAAGGCGATCCTCAAACCCCACCAGGCTGCGGTCGACTCCATCCGGCAGACCCGCTTCACGACTCTGTTCCTCTACGACGGCGAAGGGGCCCCGCTCACGCTTTCCGGAGCCAAACTCGACACCCGTGAACGGATCCTGGCCCAGATGGTCACCCAGCTCGGGAAGTCGGCCCCGGGCAGTGCATCGCTCCTTGATAGAGAACTGCGCCGAATCGAGGACGGCAAACGCCGGCGGGCATTGCTCCTGGTCGGCAGCTACCAGGACGCCAGGATCGCCGCCGACCTCCTCGAACGCATGCCGCGCTGGCGCGGAAAAGTCCGAGTTCTGGCCTCCGACAAGGCCGAACTCGATCACACAGGCTCCGGCGACACAGCCACGGGTGACACCACAGTTGCCTCTGCCGTACGCCGTGGTGACCTGGCTGCCTTCGCCAAGGACGACGACGCCGAAGTCTTGGTCGCCCCGCTGATGGCGATCGAGCGCGGTCACAACATCCTCAATCAGAGCCACAAGGCCGCCTTCGGCACGGTTCTCTTCCTCGCCCGCCCCCACCCGCGACCCGACGACCTCTCGCTCGCCGTTTTCGCCGTCAACGACTGGGTCACCAGGTTTGTCCGCGACCAGCCGGGTCTCGAATCAGGAACCTTCGGCAAGCTCGTGGCCGACGCGGCAGAGCTGGATGCCGCCGGGCTCGGCTTCCGTCTCGCAGCCCGCCAGGAATGGCGTCGCCTGCTATCCCGGCGGTACATCTACTCCCGGCTCAGCGACGTGGAGAAGACATCTTTCGCCTGGGACCAGCTCGTCACCATCTGGCAGGTCATCGGCCGTTTGGTGCGGGGAGGAGTGCCCGCACGAGTGGTGTTCGTCGACGCGGCCTTCGCACCCGCACTCGCCGAGGCCGGAGCCCCGCCCACCGCTGCGACCCGGAGCGGACGCCGACGCAACGACGACGGTCTGCTCATCAAACTCCGTGACGTCCTCGCGCCCTACTTCGACGCGGAGACCGCCCCCGAATCGTTTCCCGACCCCGCCGACCCGGCCCTGGTGCGCACGCTCTACCACCCGCTCTACGACGCCCTGTGCGGCTTGAGCGCCGGAAACTGACTCGCCGAGAACTGCAAGGAGACTGTGAAGACCATGGCCGCGAAATATCGCGAGACCAGCAGGGCCGCCTACCTCCTCAAGCCTGGTGCCGCCCCCTGGACCGCCCGTTACCGCACGTTGCCCTTCCCTGAGCAGTGGCACGAAAGTGTTCTGGAACTCTGCAACCTCGGCCGCGCTCCCAAGGCTGAGCCGTACCGAACCGCGCCCGTCGCCCGCTTCAACGGAGTCCTGCAGAGCCTCGCCCCCGACTTGATCGTGCGAGGCCGCCCTCGCGACCCGCGTCAGCTGGCCGAGGACTTCTGGCTCTACGCCCCGTACGACGTCCCACACCCGCTCCCCGGCGACACACTGGACCGGCTCAACGGCGCCTGGCTCCAGGACCTGCGCCCCGAACCCGAGCACCACCGCGCCGTCCTGAACGCATACACAGCGCTGCGCTCAAGCCCGCCGCGATGGCAGGACGTCACTGTCGACCTCCTAGGCTGCCCCACAACCGAAGGTGGCGGAACCGCCGCCCCACGTGACCGGCAGTACCAACTCGCGACCGACGCCCTGGCCCGGCGCATCCTCGCCCTCGGCCCCTACGAACACAGCGCCGGAAGTCTGCACTTCCGGGCCGTACCGCGTGGCCCGCGCCAACAGGGAGCAGAGCTCCTCTCCCAGCCTCTCTCACACGTAGTCAAGGGGCGGAAATGGTGGTTCTCCATCGTGATCAACATTTCGCTGCACACTGTCCCCTTCGACCCCCGGCCCCGGCTCCACCTGCACACCGGAGTACGCCGCTGGGCAACTCGCCTCGACCCAAAGAAACAGCGGCTGCGGCTGCCATCCGGGCGCGACACATCCGTCTATCTGCTGCCGGGCATCCCCTGGCTGTCAGGAACGCCCACCAGCGACCGTTACGCGGTGGCACGTCTGACCTGGGACCGCACCAGCCAGGGCTACGCCTGGAAGAACAACGGACCAGCTCAGATTCTCGGCAGGCTGGCGCTCAACCGCCCCTTCCCCGACCCGGTCAGACTGCTTACCGAACCCGAGGAATGGATCGGCGACGGAGAGGGCACCCGTGCCTCGGTCGTTCACAGCACCCATTTGGGCGCGCACGGCGTCGGTACCGGCCTGATGTCACACCAGCGTTCACAGATCGTTGAATGGGCCGAACAGGCGTTGCCCGAGCAGATGCGTCGGGTTCCTGCCCTCAGCCGGGCCAGCGTCGGCAGCAGTGCTCCTGCGAACGTCCGGCCCAAGCCGAAAGCGGCGGAGAAGGACGCCGAAGCGGAACGCGAAGCCCGTGCCCGCCGGACCGCCCTTGCGGTGGCTGCCAGGATCAACAAGGGACAAGAGCCCGCCGAGGCGTTCGAGCGGACGGGAGACGCTGGCCTGGTCGAAGCACGGCTGGTGTGGCAGAGCCCTTCTTTCCGGGAGGCGGCTATCGAGGCCCTCACTGATGTCCTCGGGCTGGACGGCGACGGCGGACGTCCTGCAGCCGCCGGCGCCGAGGAAGAGTACGAGCGGGCCGCACCCGGAAGCGCAGTCATCCTCGAGTGGAAGTCATCCGAACTCATCCTCCGCCTGCGCTGCCTACGCGCCACCGGCGGAATCACCGACACCCTGGGCATCGACGCCAAAGCGCGGCCGAGAGGCAAAGCACTGGAGGCTGGCATCAGCACCCGGCGCAAGGCGGCCGGGGCATTTCTGGCAGCCGACGGAGCCGACCTGCTCCACCCCGGTTTCGCACTCGTGGAGATTGACCGCCGGCAGGACTTCGCGCACCCGCTGGACGACCCCAAGTACGCGCTTCGGCTGGGCTGCGCGGACGCCGGCGTTCTTACGCAGTTCGCGCTGGTCCCAAAGAAGACCAAGGGGCACAACACCGAGAAGAACCTCATGCACCGGGTCCGATCGGGATGGGAGGACGCCCTGCGTCAGTTCGGCGTCCGCGTCCTGCCCGAGCACACGCTCGGCGAGGCCCTCCCCGAGAACCTGCGCTACGTCGCCACGTACATGGTCAAGCGACGAAAGGACGGTCCCACGCGCCTTCCTCGCCACACCCCTGTGGCCGTCATGGTCACACCGCTCGCACCAGGCAGCGGTCTGGCGGCAGTCACCGGCTGGGACGAGCAGAAGGGACGCTGGATCCCCTACTCCCACTTCCTGCTCGGCCTGGTCAGGACTGCCGAAATTCCGGAGGTTAGTGAACACGCAGGGGCTGAGCCCGGGACCGTCAGAAACACTGAAGCGGTAGCTGCTGTACCCCCCCAGCGTTCGTACAGTGTCTGGCAGCAGGACATGGACGAGCAGCGCAGGACCACCGCCCGCTACCTCCAGAAGATGGTCCGCTCACTCCGCGGTCGTCCCACCGTGCTGTTGACCCATTCTCAGAACAGCAGGTTGCACTGGCCCTGGCTCCAGGACGGCCGAACCGAACAGGACCTGATCAAGACCGGGCACGCCCAGCCAGCGGGTCTGGACCCCGATCTCCGGTTGATTCGCGTACGTACCGCTGCAGGCAGGGAGACCCCACAGTGGTGGGGTAACGCCGCTCCCGGCGAGGTCAACGGCCTGCCCCAGGGCCTCTGGGTGGAGGACGAGGACGCGCCTCGGTCCTCAGGGCGGATCTTCTACAGCACCACTCCGAAGGCCGGCACCTTCCGGGACTCCGCCGTCGAGGCTGACAAGATCGCCCCCCGCCCTCTGCGACAGGGACCCAACAGAGGCAAACCCACTATCGACACGCACATCCCCGCCTGGAACCCTGGGCTGGTGGAAATTGCGGTCCTGGGCTGCCACGAGGACGCCGGCGATTCGCCCGAAGCCCTTGCCCTCGCGGTGCACCAACTTCGCCAAGCCCCCGACTATCTGGACGCACTATCGCTTCCGTTGCCCCTGCATCTGGCGAGCCTCGCCCAGCACTACGTACTGCCGACGGTCACCGAGGGAGAGGCTGAGGAACCCTTCCCTGCCGAGACAAAGGGCGGTGTCGATGATCAGCGAGTGGCGGAGGTGCTGGGCGTGATCGCGGAGGCCGTAAACATCGAACCGGTAGATGTGGACCCGGAGTACGCGGAGGAGCCTGGCCTCGCGCAAGCTCCGGAGGAGGAGCAGCTCGCCCTCTTCTCCTGAATCACGCACCAGCTCGTAGGAAAGCTCCGCTGCCGGTCCACCGGGATCACCGCCGCCATCCGTGCCGTAGTCACCCTCAAACTCGCCACCTGATCAATATGAGAAAGGGCGGCTCCGCCGCGGCAATCACTCGCTGAGTGCGCACGGCCGGGCACCAGCGTGAGCCCCGTCAGCGTGGACCGAACCTCTGCCCGCGCTGTCGACCTGGGTCGCGCGCCGCAGAGGCCGTCGCGGCTCACACGAACCGGCGTGGCGTGAAGCCCTCGAACACTGGGCACTCCCTTTGACCAGCGAAGGGCTGGGCCTGCTGTACGGGGACCTGATCCGGCAGCCTGAGCCGAGCCGTCACATTGAGGAGCGCGTGATGCCGTTGATGGCCGCCGCGCATCCTTCGGCCCTGCTTACCTACACAGCCCCGGAGCCCGGTGAACCGAGGGTGTCGGTACGCCAGCGCGATCGATTCCCGCACGTACCGGTGCGAGGCTTTCGGCTGGCTCCGCAAGGCGACTCCGGGGTCCATTTCACTCTGGACCGCGCACACACGCCGTGGAGTTGCGGGAGCCGGCGATGGTCGCCGTCGCCCGGGAAGCACCGCATGGCAGGGAGCACCGCCTCGATGTTCGCTGCGGCCCGCGCCGCGTGGACCGCGACCTGCTCACCGATGCCACCCGGCCGGTCAGCCCGTGACGGGCTCGCGCGGATCGTTGAGGAGTGGTGGTTCGGGGCCCGCCACGTCGGCTCCCTCACCCTCACCACCTCGACGGGCAGCGTCCGCCTCGACCACGACTCCGCCGATGCCCCGGATCGCTTCGCGCTTCCGGAGCTGCTGCACGTCGACGAGAGCTGACTCCCGATCCCTCTCGGGGGCAGCAACGCTCACTGCGGAACGCGGTCAACCGCGTGCAGGTCGAACATCATCGATACTTCGCGGCGCGCTTGCGACGGTCCCGCCGGCGACCGCATCCCACCGCTACTGGGAGACCCGCCATCGAACAGGTCAGTCAGAGCGTCGCGAGGGGACCGAAATCCTGTTATTGGTCGGAAGAGAAAGCGGCAGAGAGTAGGCATCGCCGGAGGTTGGCAGGCGAATAACTAGCTTCGTTGCCTGGAACAGCTTGAGAAGGAGAGGCTTCGGCGCCGACTCCAGGTTGGCGATGAGGAAGGGTAGATGCGCCGGAAGGTCGGTGTGTGAATCCTGGCGCAACGCTGCGAGAGCGGCAGAAGGAATAGGGCTATTGCGTATTGCGGGGCTGCGTTACAGATCAAGAAATGCCAGCGTAGGACCAGGCGTCCGCGGGGAGTTCGTGCCTCAGATTCCACCGGATGGCCATCGGCCTGCTGCCTGTGTGCCCGACGTACTCGGCAGGCCCGAGAAAGAGCCAGGGTTGAGCGCTCCCGATGTCGCTGCTCCTGTACTGGCGCATGAAGAGAAGCACGCTGGTACCCATCTCGACGTGGTTCCGGTACCGGAGCCCTGTGGGTGAGGTCTCGGAAGTCGTGCTCTGGGACTCCCAACGGAACAGCGTCTTGCTCAATGCGTAGTCGTGCAGGCGGTTCCGGGGTGAGGAGACTGGTTCGTCGTCCTTCTCCAACGTGATGAACAGTGCGTCAGTCTTCACGGAGTCGCACCACACAACGCCTTGAGCGAAGCTGGCCGGGGCGTAGCCACCGACCTGGGCCAGTCCGAGCGCCGACAACATCTCCTCACGGGTGTATGAAGAATGGATAGTGAGGGGGACACTGTGCCCGTCGCCGATTCCGATCAGAGGGATCGGGACGCGCTCGGCGTTTTCCAGGTTGTGTGCCAGTACCTGACGCAGCTCGCTCCGTACCGCTTGCTGTTGGTGCAAAGTCGTGAATCCCTCTTCGTAGCTGCTGAACTCCGCGTGCTCAGCGCCTCCGTGGGGCCATAGCTGGAAGAAGAGCATGCGAGCGTACGCCTGGCCCCACTCGTCAAGATCGTTGTAGAGGGGAGCGTCGTCCTCCAGCATCCGGGTGTACGCCTGCACGCGCTCCGGGTCGTCCACATGGAGAAAGGAACGTACACGCTTGAGCAGAGCTGCCTCTCCTTCGGGAGTCTCGCCTTCGAGTACACCGGCACGGCGTAGGGCCCGGGTCCATGTGCCGTTGCCGCGGTACAGGTCATCGAGTTCCCGTCCGCTCTCTTGCAGGTAGCGACTCAGGCCCAGCTGCCCGTACTCGGCGGCCGCGCGGGCCGCGTCAGTGACGCTGCGCCGCATTTGCTCCCTGATGCTGTCGATGACGAGGATCTTGGCCTTCTCGTCAAGGGCGATCATGGAGCCGGCGGGAAGTCGGGGGAAGTCGTGCTCGACATGGTCGAGCAACCGTCTGCCGGTCAGATTCGTCATGGCTCGGAACTGGTTGTCGAGGCGAAACTCTGCACGGTGGTGACCGATGAAGTCGAGCACGGTCAGTACGCGCTTGCCCGGGGAGCGGGTAAGGCCCACACCCAGCTGTTGCAGGAATCGCAGGGCGCTCGACGTCGGGCGCAGCAGGAGCAGTGTGTCCACCTCGGGGATGCTGGGATCGTGACTGAGCATCTCGACGCAGAAGATGACCTGCAAGTCGCCGTTCCTGAGGGAGGAAAGTGCCCTCATGCGCTCTGCTGCGGGGGCTGCCGCCGTGAGAGCGACGGCGCGGAAGCCGGCGGCACGGAAGAACTGAGCCATGAATTCGGCGTGTGCCACGGACACACAGAACCCCACCGCTCGCATGGCCTTCACATCGGGGATCTTGTCCCGGATGGCGCTGACGACCAGCCGCGCTCGTGCGTCGTCGCCGGTCAGCGCAGCGTTCAGCGACGCCCCGTCGTACGCTCCCTGCTGCCAGCCCAGTGGTTGAAGGTCGGTGTTGTCCGCAATGCCGAAGTAATGGAAGGGGCACAAGACGTCACTGTCCAGAGCGTCCCACAGACGCATCTCTGCAGCGATACGACCGTCGAAGAACGCCTCGTGGATGCTCGGGCCGTCCGTCCGCTCGGGAGCCGACGAAAGGCCGAGCAACTCCACCGGCGCGAAGCGCTCCAGGATGTTGGCGAACGTCGGCGTTCCTGCTCCGTGGAACTCGTCGATGACGATCACATCGAACTGATCGATTGGCAGCTCGTCCACGACTCGCCCGAGGGACTGCCACGTAGCGAACACGTGATTCCAACGCTCGGGGATCCCCCCGCCATACAAGGAGTCTCCGAACTGCGGGGTCATGAGGACGTCTTGATAGGTCTGGTGCGCCTGGTGCACTGCTTCCACGGAGCCTGCGACGAAGAGAAGACGCAGGTCCCGCTGGTGCTGCTCGCACAGCTGCTTGTAGTCGAAGGCGGCCATGAGCGTCTTGCCGGTGCCAGGAGCCGCGACGAGGAGGTTGCGGTGCCGGTCGTGGATCTCTCGCTCGGCGTTCAGACGGTCAAGCATGTCGCGTTGCCCGTGCCTCAACATGAAGGCTCCGGCAGCTGGGATGCTGTCCAGGGCGGCTGTCACGTCCTGTACCGGCTCTGGACGATCGTCTGGCAGGGGCGGCTGGTCAAGAGCTTGCTGCCTGTCGTCTTTCATGTACTCAATCGCAGGATGGTGCTGCCCCTCGAAGCCGGAGCGAGGCTCGGCGGATGCGACGCCAAGGAGATGGGCCGTTTCCGCAGCCGCTTGGGCGACAGGCCGAAGCCCGGTGGGCACGTTCTCCTGGCTGGTGGGCGAGTACAGCGCGGCGACGATTCCGTGCGGAGCCTGAGGATGGGCTTCGAGATGGTCGGTGAGCGCGAAGTGGGTGTCCCATACCTGGTCGCGGCTCAGTAGCCCGCGCAGATGATGCGCCGCGTCCGGGTGGAACCGGTACACGATGTCTGCGTTCTCGTGCCGGGTCGCCGTGAGCAATCCGGCGGTGAGGAACTCCGCGGTGTCGGCCACGGCGGCTTCGGGGACGATGCGCTCACGGATCACGTCGAGAACGGGGAGGGTGAACACGTTGAGTGACGAGGCGGCGATCGCCAGCCGCACGGCGGGGGAGCGCAGGTTGTCTGTGAAGGCCACTGCCGCGGCTGTGACCTGCGTGTCGTTCGCCGGTGCACCGGGTGAGTCGGCACTCGGCCGCGAAGTGCGGTTTCGGGAGGGTATCCGTCCTGAAGCCGGGACAAGGACAGCCTCGCAGCCGCCTGGGTCGGTACGCATCACGGCGCGTGCCCAGGCGAGGATCTGGTGGGCATCCATTTGCAGCACGGGCAACGCCTGCCAGGGACGCGTCCCCGGGGCGCCGTCGCGGAAGAAACGGGGACGACGGTAGGCGAGGAGCCGTCCCGGGGATGCCGGGACGGAGGCGGTTGCGGTTGTCCGGGGCAGGTCGAGGCCGGAGCGCTGCCAGAGGCGTTTCGGAAGCGGGTTGATCAAGGCCACGGCAGCCGTTCGGCCCCATGTATGGAGCGTCTGCCACAGGTCGTTTTGGCGCCAGGCGGGAGCCGCGCAGTCGGAAACGACGAGAAGGAGGCGGTGGGCGGGCTGCTTGTGGCGGGGGTCAGACGGCTCCACGGGGAGGGACCCGCCGCGGTGGTCGCGGAGCAGTGGCGTGACCTCCGGTGGATGTTCCAGATGCCATACATGAACGCTGCGGAAGGCGGACAGGGTGCGCAGCACCTTGGTGAGTGCGAGTGAGGTCTCGTCCCAGACCGCCATGGACGTGCCGCGGTCCACGACCACGACGACCTCCAGCCAGGGCTCCGGGGCAGGCGCGAGCTGGGGGACGAGGACACCGGTTCGGGTGTAGTGATCGACGGTGGCGCCCAGGTCGAGACACCGGTGAACCCGGGAGGGACGGGAGCGGCGCAGCGGGCGCAGGGCACGGCCGATGTCGAGAGCGTTCGGTAGGGCCGGGGCGCGGCCGATGCTCAGGGGGCTGCCGGGGATCGAGTGGCTGCTGCTGTCGTCCTTCAGCCAGACCGAGGCCGTCCCCGGAGAGTTTGCGTCCGAACCGGAATTAGGGGCCGACGGATCGTCGCAGGAGTCGTCGGTTCCCTCTTCGGGCTGCAGGGGTGGTGGCTCTTCGGCGGCCGGAAGGGGATCGGTGGCGATGTCAACGGTCCGGCTGGTGCCGGATCTGGCGGCGGCGAGAAGAAGAGCGTCGAGGGTCTCCCGGATGTCGCCCTCCGCGCTGCCGCTGAGGTCGCCCAGGTCGGCGTGGGCCAGGGCGGCCAGCAGCCGTGCGGACCGGTTCTCACCCACGCCCGAGTCCTTGGAGCAGCAGCTCCTGCAGGCGCGTCCGCTGCTCATCGTCCTGGATGCGGTTGCCGCGCAGGAGATGGACGGCGCTCAGCAACTGGTCGACGGCGAGGTTCTCACCGCGGTTCAGACGGTCCACAAAAGCGTTCACCAGGGTATCGGTGGTGTCTTCCTCTACCTTCTCCAAGTGGGCCTCGACGATGCTGGTGAGGGTCGAAACCGTGAGTGCGGGCATGTCGAACCGCACGCAGCGCCGCAGAAACGGGGCGGGGAAGTCGCGTTCGCCGTTGCTGGTGAGGACGATGACCGGAAACTCCTCGCATTCCACCAGACCGTTGTCGATGTCGTCCAGGGCGCCCGGATCGGCGCTGCGGACGGTGACTCGCCTCCTTGAGTGTCGGGCAAGTTCGGGAATCTCGAAGCGGCCGCGTTCCAGAACGTCGAGGAGGTCGCTCGGCAGGTCGAGATCGCTCTTGTCGATCTCGTCGATCAGCAGGGCACGGGGGAGGCCGCCGGGCAGCAAGGCAGTACCGAGAGGGCCGAGTTGGACGAAGTCCCCGATGTCGTCGCTCGCGGCACGGGTGGCGCGACGCGCAACCCGCCCGTTCCTGGAAGCGGCGGGACGGCCGATGGCTCGGAGGTTGTAGGCGTGGATGCGGCCCAGGGCGTCGTAGCGGTAGAGCGCGTCGGCGAGGGTGCTGCGGGAGGTGATGTGCCAGCGCAGCACACTCCCGAGCCCGAGTTCGGCGGCGATCTGCTCGATGACGGAGGACTTCCCGGAGCCGGCCGGCCCGGTCAGCAGCAGGGGCCGACGCAGATGGAGCGCGGCGTTGACCGCGTCGACCAGTCCGGGGTCCGCCCGGTAGGTGCTCGCCAGGGAAAGTGACTGCGTTGCGTCTGCCGTGCCGGCCCTGCCCGTCGGCGCGCGCCACGGAGGCGGAGGAGGCAGCCTCTGAGGCTGCTCGGGGATGCTCCCCGTGCCCGTGTAGTACGGCGTCCAGTTCATGCTTGCTCCTTCGGCGTCACGTCTTGTGGGGCGACGACCGCCCGGCCGGCGCGTCGCTGGCAGAAGTCCTGCCAGTGCGCGTCGTGCCATGTCGTACGGATATCAGCCAGATGACCGGGAACGCCCTCGCCAAGGCTGTTCTCCAGCCGCTCCTGGAAAGCGCGGACGAGTTTTTCCGGCAGCGAATGCCAGTGCTCCGCGACCGCATCTTGGAGCGCCCGGGTGTCGGGGACGCTCCTGCGCCGAGGCCATATCAAAGCCGGTGTGTGGATGAGGAGTTCCTCCAGCATGAGGTCGAAGTCCTTCTCCGGCAGGGTGCTCACTCCCCATACGCAGCCGCCCAAACGCCGACGGCCGAGTAACTCCTGCAGCGTCTCAACGCTGCTGAGATCATCGGAGTCGAGCCATGACGGACCGGCCTGAGCCTTGGTCTGCAAGGAGGACAGCAACTGGCTTCCGGTGTGCAGCATGTCATCGAGGCTGACACCGGGCGGGGGCGTCAACAGACCCGACCAGCGGGTCGTGACGTCGTAGTCGACGCCCAGCATCCGTCTGCCGCGGACTACTCGCCACTCTTCCGGCGGGGAATCCAGAAGCAGAAGGGTCGGGACCGACACATCGACCGGCACCAGCCGCTCGCCCGCTGCCCCCAGCCAGGACAGCGCCCACCCGCGGGCCTCATCCAGCGCGGACACCAGGGCGCCCGGCCCGGGCTTGCATGGGAATTCTGCAGTGTGCACCAAGGCCGAGCCGAAGAGAAGCGATGCCTCCACACGGACGACGTCCTCACCGCCGTCGTCGGCGACCACCAGGACCAGGCGGGGTGTCGCCCCGGTCAGTTCCTTCAGCCGGCTGTTTAGAGCGGAGGTGGCACCCGATGTGCCTGCCCAGGAGATCAGTTGCCGCGGAAGAACATCCTCTGGACTCATCACGTGAGCAAGGGCGGCGACGAAATGCACCAGCGTCCGGCGCTGTCCTGCGGGGGCGACGGCCGATTGGTCGAGGACGGCGTGCTCTACCAGGTCACGCAGGGAGGGGCATGGCACCCGGACCACCATCTCCAGCGGGAATCCGGCGCGTGCCGCCGCCTTGCGGAGCAAGTCGTCGGTAAGGGCACCCCCGAAGGTCTCCTCGAGGACGGCGACGGCGGAAGTGCAGACGCCCAGATCGCGCTCGAACTCCAGGGCACGTTGGACGGCGGGGTGGCCAAGATGTTCCTGCCCCAGCCCGCCGAGCCAGTCCGCGAGTTGCCCCCTGCTGTTGATGGCTTCCGGGCCTTGCATCGGACGCAGCAGCTTGCGCAACCTCTCGTACGCCAAGGCACCGAGAGAGCCGACAGAGCCTCGCAGCGTGGCCTGGACGTTGTGGGCCAGCCACAGCGATTCACCGGACACGGGGGCGCCGTCGAACACGAAGGCGCCGGGTTCCTGGGTATGGATAAGGCTGCGCAGTTCCTTGACTAACTGGGCGTCAACGGCCAAGAACTCCCCGGCATTCGCCACCCCGTTCTCCAGCAGCTCGGCAAGCTGGACACTCAGGTTCATGTCCCATGCCGGCAGATGAGCGGAAGCGGCGAAAAGAACCGACACACTGACACTGCCCTGCTGGAGCCCGGCCGTCGCGGACTGCGGACTCACAAGTGCGGCGGCTGCGTGGCAGGTGTCGACGATGGCTATCAGACCACCGAGTCCGGGCTCGTTCGTCACCGTGCCGATCGCGGACGCCACATCCAGTTGGTGGATCGCTCCGTCCTGCGTGCTGCCCGAGGTGACGAAGTACAGCAGGCCACCGCAGCCACCGATTCCATGGCCCAGCATGGCCAAGACGAGCGGGCCACCGTCCTCCTTCGCCCGGCCGACTGCAGCGGCGAGCGCATTTTCGACAACCGGTTTGCCCAGGGCGGTGCCCACGAGCAATGACCCTGTTTCGCCCTCACCACGGTCCAGACAGGCACCGAGATCCGGGTCCACCAGCGCCCTGTGGAGACGGCGCGCCGCGCCTTCCAGACCCGGCAGTTCTTCCGCGCCCCTGCACTGGGCGCCGATCACCAGCACATGGCGGGAGACCGCTGATGTGACGAGCTCCGTCACGGCAGAAGAGCCTCCACGATCGGCCCGGCCACCTCCGCGTGTTCAAGGTACTTGGTAGCTGTATGGGTCCACACCCCACCGGACTTCACGGGCGCAGAGTGCGCCTTCACCCCTCTGCTGCTCGGCGCGATCCAGTCCGCCAGCCGTGGACGTCCGACCACGACGTCGTTTCGGTCCCAGAAGTTGTGCCACGCCCCCACCTCTTCCGGGCAGGACGGCGGCTGCGGCACCAAACGCTGCAGGACCACGCCGCCGAGCGCGAGAGGGGACCCGAGCGTCACCCACAGTTCGACCGGGCCCCCGTACTCGTGCAGGGCTTCGTAGGCGACAACGGTGCCCAAGGAGTGTGAGACCACGACGAGTGGACGAGCGGGATCCAGTCCCTTCAGCACCCGGGAGCGGATGGCCGAGCCCAGAGCGGCCCTTTCACCGCTTCGGTTCAAGTAGCGTGCGACTTGGGAGAGATGCAGCGCGAATGCCTGTCCATTCACCCATTGCGCACCTTGGCGAAGACCGGGCAACTGGAGCAGTGTCGTGGTCACCCAGACCAGGCGCCGCGCGAACTCGCCCACGCCCTGAGCACGGCTGCCGGATGAGAGCGCATCGACATGGTGCCGGGCCTGTTCGATGACCCTGGCGTCGCGCGTAGCGGTATCCGGTGGATACTGCTCGGCGAGCTCATTCACCATCGCCTCCAACAAGCCGGAGAGCACCTGCTCCTCGGACAGATCCAACTCTCCGCCCAATACACCTCCCTGGGCTCCCCGGAGGGTGAACAGATCGCTGTAGTCGGCGAAACGCACATCCGCCAGCCAGCCTTGGGTGAGTGCCGAGACCAACTCCGCCTGCCCGGCGGCGCGCACACCGGCGGCCAACGCTCTGAGCCATTGTTGTCGTTCAGCCTCCGCGCTGCGGAGGCTGCCGATCCCATGAACGAACACGAGCTGCGGATTCGCCGTCCTCACCAGAAGCCTCCCCCCGGGCCTTACGTGCGAAGGCCATCCTGTCCTGTGAGGGGCCAAGGGCGGTACTTGCAGCGCCGCGTGTGAGGAAGCCAACGTTGCAGACTGGTCGACGCGACCGGCCGCGAATGCTGCGGAGAGCGTGACTGCCGTGGTGTTTACAAGCGTCGGACCGTCGCCCGCACCCCAGATGCTATGCGAACTCTAGCCGTTAGCCGTCGGTGTTGGCGACGATTCCGGGCAGCCGAGGCAGCGATGCTGGCCGCGGTTCGCGGCGGCTGCCAGCCAGCGATTGCGCACCGGGCGTAAAAACCTGCCAGCCGCATCCGTCGACCAGTACATGGTTGCGGGCCCGCCCTGGGCAGGCGGACCGCCGGATGCCGCGCGAGGTGCATCGTAGACTGCACCTCGCGTAGCTGACGCCATGTCATGCGTCAGCTACGAGCGCGCAACGCCCGCACCGCCCGTAACGCACACGAGTAAGATGCCGGGTTTGTCGCCATCGCGGCGCTGACTGGCACTATATTCACGTGTTTTTGATTCACCTGTTTCCCGATGACCCATCATGTCGAGTGCGTCGCGATCCTTGAGCCCGCCGAAAAGGGCCGCTGACCTGCAGGTTCGGCCAGTGTGCATTATGTGCGCTGTGGGCGTTACGGGCGATATCTTGACGCATATTCGACGCACGAAAGGCGCTTCTGACGCACGTTTGACGCACGTTCTGATGGGGCGTCAGGCGGCCGTTCTCGCAGGTGGCGGCGCGTTAGGTGGGGCCCGTCAGGTTCCTTCTTTGCTATCTCTTGGGCCAAGGGGCGTCGGGTGTGGCCTGGTTTGGGGCTCAGTAGCCCTGCTGCCCGTATCGGCGCAGGTGCTTGCGGTACGACTTACCGGCCTCCCAGTCGCGGAGTGACGGCGACGGAGCCGACGGCCCGGCGGACGTGTTCGGAGTCCATCAGCTCGGCGGCCCGGCGCCAGGTTGAAGGGCTGCTCGCGCCGGGCTCCCTTCCGAAGAGGTCCGAGCTCAGGGATCTCCGGGGCTTCGCCTATCTCCTTCAACTGGCAGCTGGCATGGCCCTGATGCGCCAGTGCCTCACCGGAAACGCCGCTCGTCTGCGCACAGTGGATCAGCGACGACGCCGATCTGGCGCGAGCCCACCGCGACAGCGCGGTCAGCCGAATCGACACCCTCGTCCCGGGCATCCAGCGCCCCGGACTCCTCGCCACCCACGTCGTCTGCCGCCCGACCGGCACCATGCCCCCGTCATCTGCGAAGGGGCCGACACCGCCTGGACCGACCACCCCCTCACCCACCATCACGACGCCAGGCACTGCGCGCTCCATCACGCGCTGGTTGACCGGGCCTGAGACCTTGCGAACAGGCCCCAACCGCCTTGCACCCGCTCAGCGAAGATCATTCACCGGACGCCCGGCAGGGCCGGCCCGGCCGGTCCCGCAACAGCGGCACGCCTCGTTCTCGTGGCCGCTCAGACGGTGAACTCCCGGATCACGGTGTTCCTGAAGACCGCCTTGCCGTCGATCGTGAACAGTGCGAGCCGGGTGTCCGTGAGGTAGGGGAACGCCTCCATCGAGTGGGTGTGGCGGCCGTCGTCGAAGAACACCTCGACCGAGGTGCGGTCGACCAGGACGCGCAGCGTGACCTTGTGGGCCGATGCGTCGAAGGGGGTCCTGCTCTCCTGCCACTTGCCGGAGGTGTCGGGGTTGGCGGCGCCCCGGCGGTTCACGAAGGCGTAGTCGCCGTACACGCCCGCGTCGATGTGCCGGCTGCCGTCGGCTGACCTGCGCAGTTGGACGCCCGCGCCGGTGAGCTGGTCCCAGGTGATCTCGGTGGACAGTTCGTACGCCGTACCCGTGTAGTCGAGGACCAGTTGGCCGTCCACGGTGAGGTCGCCGAGGTCGACGGTCCGTGCGACATGCTGGTCCAGGGCTTGCACGGGGCGCGACGCCAGGTAGTGGGTGCCCGACGCGGCGCGGCGCAGGGTGATCTCGCGGACGACCGAGTCCGTGCCGTTGAAACCGTCGGCGTCGATGGTCGGCGTGGTGTTGGGGTAATCCCAATTGTTGAGCCAGCCGATCGCGTAGCGGACGGCCGGGTCGACGGCGCCGTTCGCGGCGTGCTTCTCGAAGGTAACGGCGCCGTACCAGTCGAAGCCGTGGTCCAGCCACTGCGGCTCCGGCGCGTCGGGCGTGAAGGTCGTGCCGTCGAACTCGCCCGTCCAGTACGCGTACGTGTTGGGCAGACCGGACGCCTTGCCGTTGGCGCTGACGCCGAGCACCCACTTCGCGGTGCCTTCTGCGGTGGTGATGCGGAACAGATCGGGGCACTCCAGGAGGCCGATGCCCTCCTTCACGAAGCCGCCGGCGTACGTCCACTTCTTGAGGTTCGCGGAGTGGTAGAAGCCGACCTTGGTGCCCTCGGCGAGCACCATCACCCAGCGGCCGCGCTCCTCGTCCCGGATCACCTTGGGGTCGCGGAAGTCCTGCACGCCCGGGTTGGGGACGGCCGGATCCGTGCCGTGGTTCTTGAAGGTGCGGCCCTTGTCGGTGGAGTACCACAGGTACTGGGCCTGGCCGTTGGTGGTCCCGTCCGGCTGCATGGTGGCCAGGACGACGACCGCGCCCGCGCCGAAGCCCGCCGTGTTGCCGGTGTCCACCACCGCGGAGCCCGACCAGACGTCGCCGTTGTGGGTCGTGTCCTTGGGGATCGCGATGCCCTGGTCCTTGAACGTGACCAGGTCGGTGCTGGTGGCCAGGCGCCAGGCCGTGCCGGTGGTCGTGCCGCCGGCCAGGTAGTCGGCGTTGTAGAGGTAGTAGTAGTGGTACTCGCCGTCGATCCAGATCGGCTTCTGCGGGTCGTTCTTCCACTGGTCGGGGACGGTGAAGTGGTACTCGGCCCGGTAACTGGCCCCCTGCTCGGCCGACTCGCTGTCCTGGGTGGAGGCAGCGCTTAGGCCGGACGCCGCTGCCGCGGGTATCGCGGCCAGCGCCGCGCCCACGGCTCCGGCCCGGATAAGCGTCCTTCTGGTCATGTCTCGCATCGTCACTGGTCCCTTTCCTGGCACTGGCGGCTCATGGCGGGACCTCGCCGTCCGGCGCCGGTCCACGCTGGGTCAGGACTGTAGACCTAACTCGTTAAAGGTCAACCTTTGCGCAAGGGTTGACACCGATGTAACAGAGTTCTCATCATCGGGTCACGGAAATCAACTAACACGAGTTAGGCCCGTCGATGACCGACTCGCCCCACCCTCCCGACCGCACCTTCCCCCGCCGCACTCTGCTGCGCTACGGCGGCTACGGCGCAGGCGCCGCCGCGCTCACCGGCACTGCCGCGAGCTGGGACCGGCTGACCGGCGCCGACATCCCTGGCCGCGACGGCGACTCGCTGGTCGTCGCCACGCTCGGCTCCGCCTTCGACCCGGCGGCGCAGCGCACTCTGCGCGAGGGCTTCCAGGCGCTGCACCCCGACATCAAGCTGCGCCTGCTGCCCATCCAGGCCACCGACTGGTCGGACTTCTTCGCCAAGATCCTCACCCAGATCGCCGCGGGCACCGAACCCGACCTCGTCTATGTCGCCACCGAAGGCGTACAGCTCTTCGCCCAGCGCCTCGGCGTACCGCTCGACTCCTGGGTGAAGCGCGATGCGGACGAGCTGCGCGAGTACTTCACGGACGTCCATCCCTCGCTGGTCGAGTCGATGATGTACGAGGGGAGCCTCTATCAGCTGCCCGTCGAGTTCAACGCGGCCGACGTGTACCTCAACACCGGGGTGCTGCGAAAGGCGGGCGCCGAACTGCCGCCGCCCGACTGGAGTCGCGACCAGTTCACGGCGCTGCTGCGGGAGTTGAAGCGCGGCGGCGGCTCGCACTTCACGCCGTACTTCTGGACCAACCGCCTGTGGGGCGGCGTCGTCCCGTGGCTGTTCGCCAACGACACGAACATCCTCGCCGAGTCCAAGGCCCCCGGCGGCGACTGGCTGTGGAACGGCTTCTACCCGGCCGGCCAGCGCCGCGGCCGGGGCGGCGGCTACCGCTGGCGCACCCCCCAGGCCACCCATGAGCGCGTCGAGGAGGTGTACGACTACCTGGCCTCGCTCGTCCAGGACCGGCTCTGCTCACGTCCCGAGGGCGGCAACGGCGACAACCTGGTCGGTGTCTTCTCCACCGGCCGCGTCGGCGTCACCCCGGCGGGCGGCTTCTGGGCGGGCGGGCTGCACGACGCGGGCATGCGGCGCACCGGCTACGACGTGCAGTACTTCCCTCGCTGGCGCACCCAGCGCCACCAGTTCGGCGCCGCCGGCTACGCGCTGCTGCGGACGTCGAAGAAGCAGGACGCGGCCTGGGAGTTCATCAAGTACTCCGTGCGCAAGGACGTCCTCGCCGAGCTGTTCCGGGCCAACCAGACGACCCCGGCCCGTCGTTCGATGGTGCAGGTGGCCCGCTACGAGGAGACCGGGCCGACGCACTGGCAGGTCTTCTACGACACCCTCGACAAGTTCCCCACCACAGGCCCGATCCCGGCGCCGCCCCAGGTCGCCGAGGTCGAGCAGCTCCTCCTCAAGCACACCGGCACCGCGCTCGGCGATCCGCGCGGGGTGCGTCCCGCGCTGCGGCGGCTGCAGGGCGATCTGGAGAAGGCCATGGAGCGTGACGTATGACAACCACCCAGCAGACCGGGACCGCCGGGGCACGGACCTCCGTCGTGGAGCAGCCGGCCCGGCGCACCGCCCGGGACCGCGGCTCACGCCTCCTGGCCATGCTCTTCCTCGCGCCGACCGTCATCGGTGTCCTGGTGTTCACCGTCGTACCGATCGTCGGATCCGTCGTCCTGAGCTTCTTCCACTGGGACGTCATCGACGCGCCGACGTTCGCCGGGACCGCCAACTACCGCGAGGCGTTCACCGACGACGCGGTCCTCGTCTCGTTCACCAACACGCTCCTGTTCATGTTCTTCGCGGTCGCCCTCCAGCTGCTGCTCGCACTGGCCCTCGCGCTGGCCCTCAACGACCGGCTGCCCGGCTGGCTGCGTTCGGCGTTCCGCTCGGCGTTCCTCTTCCCGCTCGTGCTGTCCGCGGCCTCCATCTCCGTGGTGATGAAGTACCTCTTCAACCAGGACTTCGGGGTGATCAACTGGCTGCTCGGCCATGTCGGTATCGACCCGATCCCCTGGCTGACCTCGGAGCACTCGGCGATGGCCGCGGTCGTTCTCGTCTATGTCTGGCAGCAGTTCGGCTTCTCCTTCCTGCTGTTCGTCGGCGGTCTGAACAACATCCCCAAGGAGATCCACGAGGCCGCCTCGCTCGACGGCGCCACCGGCCTGCGCAAACACCTCGCCATCACCCTGCCGCTGCTCTCGCCGACCCTCCTGGTCGCCTCGGTGGTGGGCATCATCAACGCCCTTCAGGTCTTCGAGCAGCCGTACGTCCTGACCGACGGCGGGCCCGGCGACGCCACCCGCACGGTCGTGATGGTCATCTACCAGAGCGCCTTCGAGCAGCTGCGGTTCGGCGAGGCGTCGGCGGTCGGCGTACTGCTCTTCACCCTGATCCTCGCGGTCACGGCACTCCAGTTCCGGCTCAGCCGGCGATTCGTCCACTACCAGTGAGCCCGGTGATCCCTGTGAACCGTAAGACGTTCGGCCTGTCGTCCTGGGCGCGGATCGCCGGTCTGACCGTGGTCGCGCTGCTCACCCTCGGCCCGGTGATCTGGACCGTGTCCACGTCGCTGCGGGCCCCCGCGGAGTCCTTCGACCTGCCGCCGCAGATCATCCCCTCGCATCCGACGACCGCGGCCTACCACCAGATCTTCGGGCAGATCGACGTCTGGCTGCTCGCGCTCAACTCGACCCTGGTGACCGCGCTGATCGCGGCCGGCCAGATGATCACCGCGGGTCTTGCCGGATACGCCTTCGCGCGCCTGGAGTTCCGCTTCAAGAAGCCGCTGTTCGGTCTGGTCCTCGCCACGATGATGGTGCCGTTGCAGGTGACGATCGTGCCGGTGTTCCTGGTCCTGAAGTCGATGGGCCTCACCGACACCCTCCTCGGCCTGATCGTCCCCGCCTGGCCCACCGCGTTCGGGACGTTCCTGATGCGGCAGTACTTCCTCGGCATGCCCAAGGATCTCGGCGAGGCCGCGATGATCGACGGCGCCGGGCCCTGGCGGATCTTCCGCTCGGTGTACGCGCCGCTGGCCGCGCCGGGCCTGGCCATCGTGGGCGTCCTCGCCTTCAACTACCACTGGAACGAGTTCTTCCGCCCGCTGATCCTGGAGACGTCGACCGACAACTTCACGCTGCCGCTCGGCCTGGTCTCGCTCCAGGGCAATCTCGGCACCGGGTCCGTCTCCGTGGTGCTCGCGGGCGTCGTGCTCTCCATGATCCCCGCCATCGCCGTCTTCGCCGTCGGCCAGCGCCCTCTGCGCGAGGGCATCACCTCCGCAGGAGTGAACCGTTGAGCACGCAGCCCGCACCGCCTCAGCTCGATCCGCACGCCCCGCGTTTCAGGGTCAGGCCGCCCGCGAACTGGATCAACGACCCCAACGGGCCCTTCCGTTGGCGCGGCCGCTACCACCTCTTCTACCAGCACAACCCCGACGCCCCCGTGCACACGAACATGCACTGGGGCCACGTCTCCAGCGCCGACCTCGTGCGCTGGGAGCACCATCCGCTCGCGCTGACCCCGACGCCGGGCGGCCCGGACGAGGGCGGCTGCTGGTCGGGCTGCGTGGTGGACGACGCGGGCGTCCCCACCGCCGTCTACACCGGCGTGGACCACGCGCACACCGGGCTCGGCACCATCTGTCTGGCCCACGCCTCCGCCGACTCCCCGGAGTTGACGACCTGGCGCACGCTGCCCGAGCCGGTGGTCTCCGGGCCGCCACCGGGTCTGGACGTGACGATGTTCCGCGACCCGTTCGTCTTCCGGCACGGCGGGCGCCGCTGGGCGCTGGTCGGCGCGGGGCACGCCGACGGCACGCCGACGGTCCTCCTGTACGCCTGCGACGACCTCACGTCCTGGCGCTTCGCCGGGGTGTTGGCCGACGGGCACGATCCGGTGGCCCAGAAGGCGTTCGGCGACGGCGCGGTGGGCTGGGAGTGCCCTCAGCTGTTCGAGGGCGAAGGCGGCGACTGGACGCTGGCGATGTCGCTGTGGGACGGCTCCCCGCTGTCCACGGCATATCTGACGGGCCGTCTTCTCATGTCAGGCCAGGGCGACTTGATTGGCTTCGCGCCTCGCGTTGGCGGCCCGCTCGATCTCGGGAGGGACTGCTATGCGCCGGCCGTGCTGCACGACAGCGAAGCGGGCCGGAATCTGCTGTGGGGCTGGTCCTGGGAGGCCCGGGGCCAGCGGGAGGTGGACCACGCGGGCTGGTCCGGTGTCCTGACGGCGCCGCGGGTCGTCGGCACGCACCCCGACGGCACCGTACGCGTCAGCCCCGCACCGGAGCTCCAACTCCTGCGCGCACAGCATCCGTTCGTGACGGAGCCGGAAGGTCGTACGCCGCTCCCTCTCGCGTACGACATCGAGGTCACCGCCGTCACCTCCACCACGCTCACACTGCTGCGGGCCGCGTCGGGCGCGGAGCTGACGCTGACGCTCGACCCGGCGGCGGGCACGGCGACGCTGGACCGCACGAGCTGGCCCCGCGAACGGCCCGGCGGCTCGGCACCGATCACACTGACGTCAACTCCAGCCCCGCCAGCGGGACTTGAAGTGCGCATTCTGGTCGACGGCTCCTTGCTCGAACTCTTCGTGGCGGACCGCGCGGTGGCGACGGAGCGTATCTACCGACGCCCGGACGACGTCGCCGAGCTGACGGTCGCCGGAGAAGGCGCGCGGGTCACCGGCTGGGAAGTGGTACCGCCGGGGCACGAGTGAGCGGCCTCGGCACGGAGCACCCCGCGCCCTCACGAACGCGGCGGCCCCACCGAGTCGCGCACCACCACGGGACACCGCAGACGCCTGACCTCCACGGCAGGGGGCGTGCCGTTGTCGATGGCGTCCAGCAGCAGACCCGTCGCCACCTCCCCCATGGCACGGTGCGGCAGCGCGACGGTGGTCAGCGGCGGGTCCAGGAACCCCGCCATGTGCTCCTGGTCGTCGTAGCCGACCAGCGAGAGTTCGCCGGGGACGTCGATGCCGAGCCGGGCCGCGGCGTGCAGGACGCCCGCCGCGACCCGGTCGTTGTAGCAGACGATGCCCGTGGGGCGACGCTCGGCGGGCACGCCGTCCAGCAGGCGCATCGCTCCCGCGAAGCCGGCGGAGATCTCGCCTCCGCCGCGCACGATCCGGTCCTCGCCCGCGCGCTCGCCCACCGTGCGCAGCGCGTCCCGGAATCCGCGCAGGCGCTCCGCCGACGCGATGTCGTCGAGCCCGCCGACCAGGGCGATCCTGCGGTGCCCCGCGTCGAGGAGGAGCTTGGCCGCCGCCCGGCCGCCGGACCGCTCGGCGGGGATCACGGCGGCCAGCGAGCCGTCGTCGGGAAGGCAGTTGGCGAACACCGCGAAGGTGCGCTTCAGGCCCGCGGGAACGCGGGCGGAGCGCAGGGACATGGCGGCGTAGATGATGCCGTCCACCCGCCGGTCCAGGAGCTCGGCGACGGCCGCGTCCTCCTTGGCGAGGTCGCCGGTGGAGTCGACGGTGAGCACCAGGTGTTCGCGGTCCCAGGCGGTCTGCATGGCGCCGCGCAGCAGCGCCCCGGCGAACGGCGACGAGGCGATGTGGTCGGTGACCAGGCCGATCACGGCCGTTCGGCGGCGGCGCAGTCCGCGGGCGACGGCGTTGGGCCGGTAGCCGAGCTGCTCGGCGGCCTTGCGGATGCGTGCCTGGGTCGCGGGCGAGATGTTGCCCTCGGCGCGGTCGTTGAAGACGAAGGAGACGGCGGTGTGCGAGACACCGGCGAGCCGCGCGACGTCCTTTGACGTCGGCAGCTCGGGCCTGCCCGCCTCCCCGCTCACGCTGCCGGCGTTCGCGATGTCCCCCGCCCCCCTTCGATGCCGCACGGCTGTCGCGCCTTGATCCACGTCAGCCTATCCGCGCCCCCCCCCTGCGTCCCGACATGGCCGTACGCTCCGGCGATACTGGCCCTGCGCTTGTCGCCCGCCGTCACCCAGCAGGAGGAAACACGACGTGAGCCGCCCCACCGCCCGCGATGTCGCCGAGCTTGCCGGGGTGTCACGCGCCGCCGTGTCGTTCGTCTTCAGCGGCCGCGCCGCGGGGAACCTCTCCGCCAAGACCCAGGCGCGCATCAAGAAGGCCGCCGATCAACTCGGTTACCGCCCTGACGAGGTGGCCCGCTCACTGCGCAAACAGCGTAGCGCGGTGATCGGACTGCTCAGCGACGAGATCGCGACGAGCCCGTTCGCCGGCCGTCTGGTGATCGGCGCGATGGAGGCGGCCCGTGAGCGCGGGCACCAGGTGCTGCTCCTGGAGTCCCGCCTCGACCCGGCTGCCGAGGCGGAGGCGGTCGCCGAGCTGCGGGCCCGCCGGGTGGACGGGATCGTGTACGCGGCGATGTCCATGCGCCGCACCGTCGTGCCCGAGGGCATCGATCCGTCCCGCACGGTGCTCGCCAACTGCCTGCCGCGCGAGCCCGGTTCGTACGCCTCGGTGGTGCCGGACGAGCGCAGGGGCGGCCGGTGCGCGGTGGACGTGCTCATCGAGGCGGGGCATCGCGACATCGCGTTGCTCGGCGGGGCGAAGGGTGACATCGCCGCGTCGGACCGGGCGCGCGGTTTCCGCGACGGGCTGCGGGCGGCCGGGATCACCGCCCGCGAGGAGTGGGTGCTGCGCGCGGGCTGGCAGATCGACGAGGGGTACGCGGCGGCGCTGCGGGTGCTCGACGGTCCCGCCCGGCCGACGGGTGTGGTCTGCGCGAACGACCGGGTGGCCGCGGGCACGTTGCTCGCCGCGGCCCGCCTGGGCATCGACGTACCCACCGAACTGTCGGTGGTCGGCTACGACGACCAGGACCAGATGGCCGCCCACCTGGTCCCGGCCCTGACGACGATCGCGCTCCCGCACCACGAGATGGGCGCGACCGCGGTCCGCATGCTGCTCGACGCCTCCGACGCGGACGAGCCGGTGGACCGTCGGGCCGCGCGCCGCCTGACGTGCCCCGTGGTCACCCGCGACTCGGTCCGCCCGCCGGCAGCGCGAGTCAGTGCCGGCTGACGTACTTCCAGGCCCGCGTCTCCACCTGCGCGGAGCCCCGCACCACCGTCACCTCGTAGCGGCCCGCGGGAGCGGGGTACACCTTCTCCGTGAGCATCGCCCGCTCGTCGACGCACGCCTCGATCAACGGGCCGTCCACCAGGACCCGCAGGTGGGACCGTGTGCCGCCGGGCACGGTCGCGATCGCCTCGGCAGTTCGGGGCAGCGGGTGCGACGCCGTCGCGGGGGCGCCGGTGCGGTCCAGGACGAGCGTCCCGCGGGTCGGGTTCACCCTGAGGGAGACCGCCTCGCCGAGGCTCAGGACGATCTCGCTGTCGGGCCGGTCGACGCGTACGTCGAGTGCGATCTCGTACGAGGCAGGCAGCTCGGCGCCGACGGGCAGCGGTGTCCCGCGCAGCGCGGTCAACTCGCGGGCGGGGGCGAGCCGCAGGGTGCCGTCCGGGTGTACGCCGATCTCGCGCGGGTGGGTGAGGCAGCCCGCCCAGCCCGCGGCCAGGGCCTCCTGCTCGGTGCGTGACTCCCAGCTCCAGCCCCACAGCAGGGTGCGGTCGTCCTCGACCAGGGCGGTGGGGGCGTAGAAGTCCCTGCCGTGGTCGAGCATTCCGCCGGTCGCGGGCACGAAGCGCAGGCCGTCGCCCGCCGCCCGCAGGTCGCCGACGAGATACGACGTCGAGTACGTGATGTCGTCGATCCACAGCGAGAGGAGCAGCACCCAGCGGCCGTCGCCCGTCGGCAGCAGTGCCGGGCACTCCCATGCCGTGGCGGGTCCGGCGATCCGGCCCGCCACCGGGTCGGTGGCGTCGACGAGCGAACCGGCGTAGGTCCACTCGGTGAGCGAGTCCACGCGGTAGAGCAGCACGTCCCCTGTCCCGCTCGCCCGGTGTCCTGCGCCGATCAGGGCCCAGCGCTGTCCTTCGTGGGAGAAGAGGTACGGGTCGCGGAAGGCGACGAGGTCGAGGCCGGGCGGCGGTCCTGCGACGACCGGCTCGGGCTCGGCCTTCAGCTCGGTGATCAGGTCGTCCGTGGCGCGGGCCAGCATCACCGAGCCGATGCCGTCGTCGCGGTCCATGCCCGTGTAGACGGCGGTGGGCACGCCGTCGTCGATGACCGCGCAGCCGGACCAGGCACCGCGTCCGTCCCGGCCGCCGGGGGTGGGCGCGAGCGCGATGCCGTGGTCGGTCCAGGTCACCAGGTCGGGGCTCGAGGCATGGCCCCAGTGGATGTCGCCCCAGACCGGGGCGCCGGGGTTGTGCTGGAAGAAGAGGTGGTAGCGGCCGTCGTGAAAGAGCGGCCCGTTGGGGTCGTTACACCACTGCCCGGCGGCAGGACGTACGTGGTGGCTCGGGATGTTCCGGTCGTCTGCCTCAGTCATGACGATGTCACTTTCTTGAAATCGACCTCTTGCCAAGCGGAACCTAACACGTGATAGTAGACCCGCCCTAGCACGTGTTAGGAAAGTACCGGAACAGTTTGTTCCGGCATCATGAGTCGACGCTGCGCGAGACACCGCAGTGCCCAGCGCAAGGGAGCGTCCATGACGACCCAGAGCCAAGCGGCTCAGAGCCCCGCCGCGACCGCCGCGGGGAAGAGCCGGCGCCGCCTGAACTTCACCCTGATCAGCGCGGCACTCTTCACGTTCTTCGTGACCTGGTCACTGTCCTGGTCACTGTTCTCGATCTGGCTCACCCAGGACATCGGCCTGAGCGCGGGCCGCAGTTCCCTCGTGATCAGCGCCAACGCCATCGGCTGCCTGGTGACCATGCCAGTCTACGGCTTCATCCAGGACCGTCTCGGCCTGCGCAAGAACCTCCTGTACTGGATCGGCGGCCTGATGCTGCTCGTCGGCCCGATGTACATCTACGTCTACGGCCCGCTCCTGAAGACCCATTTCGCGATCGGACTGATCGTCGGCTCCGCCTATCTGGCCATGGCGTTCGCGGTCGCCGTCGCCACGCTGGAGAGCTACGCCGAGCGGCTCGGCCGCTTCCACGGCTTCGAATTCGGCCGGGCCAGGATGTTCGGCTCGCTCGGCTGGGCCGCGGCGACCTTCTTCGCGGGGCGCCTTTTCAACATCGACCCGGACCTGAACTTCTGGGCCGCCTCCGTCGCCGCCGCCGTCTTCGTCGTGCTCCTGGTGGCGATCCGCGTGACCGACGGCCGCCGGGCCGCCGCAGTCGACCATGCCGCTTCCTCCGTCTCGGTCGCCGACGTGAAGTCGCTCCTCACGTACCCGGCGTTCTGGGGGCTGCTGCTCTTCGTGGTCGCGGTGACAGCGACGTACAACACGTACGACGCGATGTTCCCCTCGTACTTCGCCTCGCTCTTCTCCACCACCGCCGACGGCAACCGCATGTACAGCGACCTCAACTCCGTCCAGGTCTTCCTGGAGGCGGGCGGAATGGCGCTCGCGCCGTTCCTGGTCAACCGGCTCGGGCCGAAGAATTCGCTCCTTGTCTCCGGCTGCATCATGGCGACCCGGATCTGTCTGTCCGGCCTGGTCACCGATCCGGCCGCGATCTCCGCAGTGAAACTCCTGCACGCGGTCGAGCTGCCGATCATGCTGATCGCGATCTTCAAGTACATCAACCGGCACTTCGAACCCCGGCTCTCGTCCTCGATCTACCTCGTCGGCTTCCAGCTGGCGACGCAGATCGGCGCAGCCGTCATCTCCCCGCTCGCGGGCATCGGCTACGACAGCATCGGCTACGCCCACACGTACCTCATCATGTCGGGCTTCGTCGCCGCGTTCACCCTGATCTCGGTCCGCACGCTGCGTACCGACGGCAAGGGCCTGCCGCAGCCCGTGGCGCCGTTCGTCACGGAACCCGCTCCCGAACCGGCCAAGGTCTGAGCCCCCGCTGTACGCACCTCCTGTACAAGCAGCTTCGCGAAAGGAACACCCCTGTGATCGTCGTCGCCGGTGAGGCACTGATCGACCTGGTGCCGCAGGCCCATGGTGACGGGACCGCGCCCCTGCTGCCCGCCCGCGGTGGCGGCCCGTACAACACGGCCATCGCGCTCGGGCGGCTCGGGGCAGGGGTCTCCTTCTGCTCGCGGATCTCGACGGACGCGTTCGGCGCCTCGCTCGTCGAGCGGCTGCGCGCCGAGCGGGTGGGCACCGCACTCGTCCAGCGCGGCCCCGAGCCGACCACGCTCGCCCTCGCCTCGATCGACGCGGGCGGCTCGGCCGCCTACAGCTTCTACGTCGAGGGCAGCGCGGACCGGCTCTTCGCGCTTCCCGGTGAACTGGCCGCCGACACCAGGGCGTTGTCGCTCGGGACGTGTTCCCTCGTCCTCGAACCGGGGGCGAGCGCGTACGAGGAGCTGATGCGGCGCGAGGCGGGGCGCGGGGTCTTCATCGCCCTCGACCCGAACATCCGGGCCGGCCTCATCCCGGACGCGGACGCCTACCGGGCCCGTTTCCAGAGCTGGCTGCCGCACGTCTCCCTGCTGAAGCTGAGCGAGGAGGACGCGGACTGGCTGGGGACCGATGTCGAGGGGTGGCTCGCGGCCGGGCCGGCCGCCGTCGTGATCACCCGTGGCGGCGACGGCCTGACCGTCTTCACCCGGGACGGCGAGGAGTTCTCCGTGCCCGGCGAACGTGTCGACGTCGTGGACACGATCGGCGCGGGCGACACCGTGAACGCCGCGCTGCTGTACGCGCTGTCCGAGCGGGACCTCCTCTCGGCGCGGGCCCTCGCCTCGGTCCCCGGCCGCACCTGGCGGGAGGTGCTCGCCTTCGCCGCCCGCGCGGCGGCGATCACCTGCTCACGAGCGGGGGCCGAGCCGCCGTACGCGAGCGAGATGCAGACCGGCGCCGATGCCTCTCGGTAGATCTCCTGAGCGCCGGTCGCCTCCTCACCTGCGTCCCGCCACCCCCAACGCGGGCAGCACCGTCTCCGCGACCCGGTAGGCCTCCTCCAGGAGGGGGTTGCCGAAGAGGATGAAGGTGTCGACGCCCAAGTCCCTGAACCCCAGGAGGCGTTCGGTGACCTGTGCGGTCGAGCCGACGACCGCCGTGCCGGGGCCCGGGCGAAAGAGGCTCATGCCGGGCCAGAGGTTCGGGTGGGTCTCCAATTCGCGGGCGCGCGCCGGGACCTTCCCGCCGTGCTGGCGGAACTGACGCTGCCAGCCGATGCCGTCCTCGCCCGCCCTGTCGCAGAGTTGGCGGGCGTACGTGGCCTGGCTCGTCACGTCGAGGAGATGGTCGGCGACGGCCCACGCCGCGTCCTCGGTGTCGCGGACGATGAGGTGCAGGCGCAGGCCGATGCGCACGGTCCGGCCGTACGCGGCCGCGCGTTCGCGGACCCGGTCGAGCTTCTCCTTGAGGAGGTGCGGGGGTTCGCCCCAGGTGAGGTAGACGTCGACGTGCTCGGCCGCCATCTCGATACCGGGCGCCGACGAGCCGCCGAACCACAGCGGGACGTGCGGTGCCTGCACCGGCTTGAGGTCGCGGAAGGTGGCACCCGCGTTCTTCAGGTACCGCGGCCTGATGCTTCTACCCGGCAGGCTGCCCGGACGCCGAGACCTGGGTCGGCGAACAAGCCCTGACCATCCTGAACGGGAAGTCACCGCAGGTCACCACCCTCATGGCCGAGCGAGCCCAGGCCGAGGAACTCTCCGGGACCGGCCGCAAGGGCATCGACAAGGCGATCGGCTACCTCACCGCGAAGGAGCCCTACCTGATCTATGCCCTCGCACACGCCGACGGCTGGCCGGGTACAGCGATGCCGAGACGGGCAGCTGCCAGCAACACGCCGGTCGCCACGCGGTCATTGGCGCACACGACGGCCGTCGGCCGCTCAGTGGCGTCCAGGAGGTTCAGCGCGGCGGCGTACTCGATCTGCCAACCGACCCGCCGCACCCACCCCTGGCGCACGGACAGCCCCGCCGCGCGCAGGCCGTCTGTGAAGCCGCGCGTGCGGTCGTCGGCGGCGATGTTGCCTTCGGGCCCGCCCACCAGGGCAACGTCCTCGTGACCGGCCGCGAGCAGCACGTCAACGGCGCTACGCCCGCCGCCACGCTCGTCGGTGATGACAGCGGCGTACGTGTTCTCCGCGAGTGGAAAGCAGTTGGCCAGAACCGTACGGCCGGGGTCGAGTCCCGCAGGAACGTCCGTCATGGTCAATTCCATCGCCGCGTAGACGAATCAATCCACCCGTCGGGCTCGCAGCTCGGCGATGGCCTCTGCCTCCGCCCCCGGGTCGCTGCGCGATTCCATGAGAAGTATCTGGTGCCCCCGCGCGCGTGCTGCTTCCATCGCGCCGAGGTCCATGCGCCCCGCGAACGGGCTCGTCGCGATCGAATCGCTGAGCATGCCGATCACCCCGGTGCGCCGCCCGCGCAGCGAGCGAGCCACCTCGTCGGGGCGGTATCCCAGGGCATCAGCGGCCCCTTTGATGCGCTCCTGCGTGCGGGCCGAAAGGTTCCCCTCTGCTCGTCCGCTGAAGACGAACGACACGGCCGCGCGAGAGACGCCGGCGCGTTCGGCGACGTCACGGGCAGTGGGGCGCTTCAATGCAGCGTCTCCTTCGGGACGGAGGGCTGTCCGCCGGGCGTCCTGCGCCAGCCCGGCTCATCGCCTCGATCCGCGAGCCGAGTCAGGCCCTGTCCGCTGCCGGGTGCCTGGTGCATCATGGGGCGCGTGGAGCCGGGCGGCCGGGCGTGCCGCCCCTGCTGACGGACCGCTTACGGCGTCGCTCTGGCAGTGGACCCCCAAGGAGAGGTCGGCGCGACGACGGCCACATGCCAGTCCCGTCCCCTGCCGAGTCGCTGCGGGTCGCGGTTGCCACTGCTCCGTTCCACCCGTCCCACGTGCCGGTCCATTCGGCGCCAGACTGTCCGGTGCGAGGCCAGCGGCGGCGTCGCGGGGGCCGGGGCATCGTGTCCTCGTCCGCACGCAGTCACGCGGAGCTGCCGACTGGGCGGCGCGCCCTGCATAGCTCGACGCTCCAGGGGGCGGTTCGCCGGGCCGGCGGGGCCCGCCCGCGAAAGAGGTGAGCTGCCGGGAGCCGAGCCGATGGGCTTTCTCGCGCGGCGTCGCTGAGAGCCGAACCCGCTGATGCAGCTGGAGATGCCGAACAAGTCTCAGGAATGGCGTTGCAGCGCACGGAGGCTCCACATGGTCACTCGATGCTGAAGCCTCCGCGCGCCTCGTCACAGGTCGGCCTGGTCGGTGGTCACAGTTGCCTGGCGTACGTGTCCTGGTATGCCGCCCTCCCGCCGAACACGTTGAGGCCGATATGCCCGTCTGTATACGTCGTGTCCGTCACGTCGATGATCCGCTTGTCGTTGAGGAACACCTGGATGCGGTCGGCCTCGGAGAGGATGCGGACCGCGTATGTCGTGCCGTGGCGGATGAGGGCCGGGACGCGGGCGAGCGCCGCACCGTCGTCGAAATGGCCGTCGACCTTGGCTACCAGGCGGATCACGCGCAGGTCGGGGTCGATGTTGACGCAGTAGGCGTCGGCACCGTCGGAGGAGGCGCGCCAGAGAAGGGAGAGGGCGCCGCCGGTGCCCGGGGTGGGGCCGCCGAGTCGGGCCAGGGTGGTGAGGTCCAGGTCGGTTGCCGTGCGCGCCGACATGGCGTTGGAGTCCTTGTCGAAGGTTCCGGCGTGGCCCGCGCTGTCCGTGGACCAGTGGCCGGCGGGGGTGATCGTCAGCTTGCCGAGATCAGAGCGGAACTCACCGCCGGCCGGGGTGGCGGGCAGCGGCTTCACGCGGTCCACCAGGCGGTAGGCGCCGTCCAGCTTGTGCACCTTGAGCGATTCGATGTGTGCGGTGCCGCCCTTGGCGTAGAAGGCCATGGCGTCTGCGTCCGGCGTGGGGAAGATCAGGCTGGTCACGGCGGCCTGTCCGTCTGCGCCGAATGCTTCTACCGAGGACGAGTCGACGTACACACGCAGGGTCACGCGGCCGTTGGTCGCCTTCATCGAGGCGGTCGTGCGGCCCGCGAAGTACTGGGTGAAGTCACTCAGGCCCGATGCCGACCGGTCCACGAACAGCTGCTGCGCTTCGGCTTCGTATCCGACCGTTGTGTGCTGGTCGTCGTCGGCGCGGAGCCGGAAGCCGATCTCCGTGGCGGTGCCGAGGGTGATCTCGGCCTCGATTTCGTAGGCGATGCCTGTGACGCCTGCGAGTGGGTTCGCGGAGCCGGGGCCTACGGAGAGGTTCCTGCGGGTCGTGGTGGAACCGCGCAGGGCGGTCAGCTCCGGGGCCGGGCGCTGCACCAGGCGTACACCGTCGGTGGTGTCCGTGAGGGTCAGTTCGCGGGGGATGCTCAGCTGGCCCTTCCAGGCGCCGGTCGGGGCGCTGAACGGATAGTCCCAGTTGCTCATCCAGCCGAGCCAGACACGGCGGTCGTCGGGCAGGCCGTAGAAGGACATGGCGGCGTAGTAGTCGCGACCGGAGTCGGTGCGAAGCACAGTGCCGGCCTTCTGGTCGGGGGTGAAGCCGGTGCCGTTCCAGCCACCGGTGAAGTATTGGGCGGCCGAACCGTCGGTGGCGCGTACGGCGCCCGTGCTCAAGGTGAGGACCCACTTCACCTTGTCCTGGTCGCCGTCGATCGAGAGCGGGAAGAAGTCCGGGCACTCCCAGACGCCCGCGGTTGCCCAGTCGCCGTAGCCGAAGGAGCTGGCCTGGGTCCAGGTGAGGAGGTCGGTGGAGGTGAAGAAGCGGATGTGGTCGCCACCGGAGACCACCATCAGCCACTGGTCGTGGGCCTCGTCGCGGATGACCTTCGGGTCGCGGAAGGTCCAGCCGGCGTCGGGGCCGCCCGGGTTCTGCACGGCCGGACTCGAGCCGCCGTGCAGCTGCCATGATCGGCCCTTGTCCTTGCTGTACGCGATGCGCACGCTGGCGTTCCCGCCCGGCTTGTCCGGGTGGTAGCTCGTGTAATAGGCGATCAGGCCCGAGCCGCCGTCGAAGAGACCGGAGGTGTCGTCGGCGTCCACGACCGCGCAGCCGGTCCAGCAGTGGCCGTAGGCGTTCCAGGACAGGGCGATCGGCAGGGCCTGCCAGTGGACGAGGTCGGTGCTGACCGCGTGCGCCCAGCGGCCCTGATCCTGGTGGAAGAGGTGGTACTCGCCGTCGTGGTGCAGCAGGCCGCAGGGGTCGCTGGTGGAGCCGGTGAGCTGGGAGTAGTGGTACGTGGGGCGGTACGGCTCGGTGAAGTGGTCAGCGGTGCTGCGCACTTCGACGTTCTGGAAGTACGACGTCCCGTGCGCGGCCGCGGTGCCGAAGGCGGCGCCCTTGGTGCGGGACACACGGGTCTTGAGCGCCCGTACCCCGTCCACGTACACCTCGATGGTTCTGCCCGTCGCGCGGGCCTCGACGCGGTACGTGCCTCCGGCCGTGATGCGCCGGACCGGGCCGGAGGCGGAGGCGAGGCGGGTGCCGGAGGAGCGGTCCAGCAGGACGACGGCGTCGCGGCCGGCTTCCAGGCGGGCTTCGTAGCCGCCGGAGCCGTTCGCGGACGCGCGCAGGACGAGGCCGGCAGCGGAGGAGCGGTCGCCGGGTGTGATGTCGGCCCTCGCCACCACGTCGCCGTCGGTGCAGGGGGCCGTGCGCAGGCCGTTCTCGCCTCGGATGCCGTGCAGGTCCGGGGTCCAGGTGCCGGAGCGGGCCGTCCAGCCCTGGAGGCCGGTGGCGAGATCGGCCCCGGCGATGTTCTCGAAGGACACCTCGCCGGCCGAAGCCGTGACGGCGAGTCGGCCCTTCGTGTGGGTGGAGTCCTGGGCGGTGATGACGGGGGCGTAGCCGTCGGGCGAGAGGAAATTGGTCTGCCAGTGCACGCGCAGTTCATCGTGTTCGGCTTCGACCCGCAGACGGTAGACCGTGTCGGCCTTGATGGTGGTCGCGTAGGTGCCGAGGGTGACGTCGCCGTCGATGCGGTAGAGCCGCAGCCTGCCCTGGCCCGGGTCGACTTGGACGCCGTAGCCGTGCGTGGCCTTGGCGTCGGTGCGCACCAGCAGTGAGGCGATGGCGGAGGCGTCGTGCAGGAGCAGGTCGGCCTGGAGCGCGGTGTCGTACGTCTTGGTCGTGGTGATGGCGCGGGCGGTGGCTCCCTGGGTCGGGGCCGCGCGCCAGCCCAGCGGACCCGCCGTCCAGATGCCGCCGCTCGTGGTCCAGCCGGTGAGGTTGGTGGTGACTGAGGAGAGGGAGGGAGGGCCGAAGGTGACCTTGCCGCCCTGGGCGAGCAGGCCCACCGAGCCGGTGTCGTGGCGGTGGTCCTCGGTGTGGAGGAGCCGCTTGCCGTCGACACGCACCGTCAGCTCAGGTCCGTCGACCGCTACTTCGAGGTCGTAGGGCGTTCCGGCCTGCGCGCCCGGGAGTGGAGCGGTGGCGAGTGTGTCGCCGCCGGCCAGGTCGTAGAGCCGTATGCGGGCGCGGCCAGGGTCGATGGCGACCGCGTATCCGGTCGAGCCGTCGAGGGCCACCCGGAACACCAACGCGCCTATGGCGGAGGAGGACTGGGGCGTGACGCGGGCCGCGTACGTGCCCTTGGCCGCGAGTTGCTGCTCGGACAGGGCGAGGGCGGGCCCGCGGCGGCCGGCGGTCACCTTCTGGCCGCCGTCGAAGGTGCGGGTCCACGTGCCGGCGAGGGGGATGGGGTCGGGAATCGGGGTGGCGGCGGGGGTCGCTCCGGCGGCGCTCGGGGCGGCGGCCTGTGCTGCGGGGAGGATGCCTCCGAGAGGCAGCAGGGTGGCGGCGGTTCCTCCAGCGAGCAGGAGGGTACGGCGGGACACGCTCATGGCGGCTCCTGAGGGGAGAACAGAGGAGAGTGGACCACGACCCGCGGGGACGTCTACCCCGCGGGCCGTGGTCGTGTGTAAGACCGTCACGGCCACAGCGGCCGGGGTCCGTCGTCGAAGGCCGGCACCATCTGCCAGGCGTCGAACCGCTCCAGGGTCACGTCACCGTCGGCACCGATACCGACGCCGACGGCCTCGTCCGGGCGGGTGGGGTAGATGCGGGCGGTCAGGGCACGCCCGTTGGCGAAGATCTCCAGCGCGGAGTGGTCGACGAGGACGCGCAGGTCCACCCGGCCGTCGGAGCCCAACGGCATTTCGCCGTAACGGGGTTCGGCGTCGACCGTCGGGTCGAGGCTGCTGGCCTCGCGGTGCAGTCGGAGGGTGCCGTTCGCTTCGTCGTGCGATCGGCTCACCTCCACGACCGTGCGTTCCGCGCCGTCCGGTGTCTCGCGGAACACGAGCCGGGCGGTCGCTCCGGGAGCGAGACACAGGGTCGTCGCGATGTCCAGCTGGTCCCCGCGCACGGCGGGCAGCCGGGTGTACGAGTCGGCCAGCCGACCCGGAGCCACCTCCACGCGGTCCCGCCGCAGCTCGATCAGCTCCGGCACCGGGGCCTGACGCAGGCCGCCGTCCGTGGCGAGCGTGACAACCCTCGGCAGGGACATCACACCGCACCAGCCGGCCTGCGCGTTCGCCTCGTCCGTCCGGCCCTCCTGGAGCCAGCCGAACATGATGCGGCGGCCGTGCTCGTCACGGGTGGACTGGGGGGCATAGAAGTAGCGGCCGCCGTAGTCGAGCCGGTGGAGGTCGGCCGGGGTGAAGGTGTCGCCCTGGTAGCGGCCGGTCCAGTACAGGGGGTGATGGGTGGTGCCCTCGTCCCAGGCGGAGAAGACCAGCACGTCGGTCCTGCCGGCCTCCTCGTCCTCGCCGAGCCGGAAGAGGTCGACGCACTCCCACATCGTGCCGGTCCAGTCGAGCTCGCCCTGGTTCTGCGAGGCGTCGCCGGTCAGCAGGGGGCCGACGTAGCGCCAGCCGCGCAGGTCGTCGGATTCGTACAGGAAGGCCGTTCCGCCGACGCCCCGGATTCCCGAGCCCACCAGCTGACGCCACACCGTGTTCTCGCCGGAGCCCTCCCGCCAGACGCAGTGGTCGCGGAAGGCCGTGATGTCGACGCCCTCCGGCGGGGCGGCGATGACCGGGTTGGCCGGGTCCTTGGTCCAGTACCTCAGATCCGCCGACCCTCTGGCCACGCAGGGGAGTTCGTGCTCGCCGTGCCTGCCCGAGTAGACGAGCGTGGGCACTCCCCTGTCGTCCACCAGGACACCGGACCAACAGCCGTCGCGGTCCGGGCCGTCCGAGCCCGGCATCAGGGCGACCGGCTCGTCGGCCCAGTGCACGAGGTCGGTACTGGTGGCGTGGCCCCAGTGGATGCGGTGGTGGGCGGCGGCGAGCGGGTTGTACTGGTAGAAGAGGTGGTAGACGCCGTTCCAGTGGGTCAGCCCGTTGGGGTCGTTGAGCCAGCCGCCGGGCGAGGTGAAGTGGAAGCGGGGGCGGTGGGGATCGCGCAGGGCGCGTTCGGCCAGCCCCTCGGCGGTGTGGCTGCCGGAGGGGAAGGTGAGGTCGTGGGTCATGCGGCGGTGGTCTCCGCTCTCTCGGTGTCGTCGGTGGCCTCGCCGTCCGGCCGGTCGGTGGCCTTGAGGACGCGGCGGGCGATGTCGGAGGCGGGTGCGCGCAGGTGGCAGCGCACCCAGTGGGGCTGGCCGTCGTCTTCGCCGACGATGTGGCGGACGGGCTCGGTGCGGCTGCATGTGCCGTCGTCGTCATAGGGGCAGGACGTGGGGCTGAGGATCGCCTCACGGAGCCTGGCGCGCTCGACGGGGTCGTAGCTGCCGGCCCGTTCGGGGTCGGGTACGGCGGACAGCAGCATGCGGGTGTAGGGGTGGGCGGGGGCGTCCATGACGGCCAGTGCGTCGCCGCCCTCGACGAGTTCGCCGGCGAACATGACCATCGTGGTGTCGGCGAGATAGCGGGCGGAGCCCAGGTCGTGGGTGATGTAGAGCATGGCGATGTTCCGCTCGTCCCGTAGGCGCCGCATCAGGTTGAGCACGCCGACGCGTACGGAGACGTCCAGCATCGAGGTCGGTTCGTCGGCCAGGATGAGGCGCGGTTCCACCGCCAGCGCGCGAGCGATGGAGACGCGCTGGCGCTGGCCGCCGGAGAGTTCGTGCGGGTAGGACTGGAGCATGTCCTCGGTCAGGCCGACCGTCGTCATCAGCTCGCACAGCGCCGCTGGTGTGGCGGAGCGGCCGTGCAGGACGAGGGCCCGACTGAGGAAGTGCTCGATGCGGTGGACGGGGTTGAGTGAGCCGAAGGGGTCCTGGAACACCATCTGGACCTTGCGGCGGTACGCCCGTGACGCCCGGCGCCGCTCGGTGCGCAGGACGTCCTCGCCGTCGAGCAGTACCTGTCCGGCGGAGGGCTGTTCGAGGCGGGCGAGGCAGCGGGCGATGGTGGACTTGCCGCTGCCGGACTCACCGACCAGGGCGGTGATCCGGCCGGCCGGCAGGTCGAAGGAGACGTCGTTGACGGCACGGACGCGGCGCCGGGAGAAAACCGTGCCGACCTGGAAGTCCTTGGTCAGACCGCGTACGGACAGCTGGGGTTCGGTCATCGGGGGGCTCCTTCAAGGCTGCGGGCCACCCAGCGGCCGGGCGCGATCTCGCGCAGGTCGGGGATGTTGGTGGAGCAGTCCGAGCGGTCCTCGGGACAGCAGACATGGAAGCCGCAGCTGTCGGCGGTGCGCGGGGCGTCGAAGAGGCCGGTGAGTTCTTGGCGTGGGCCGGTCAGCGGCGGGAAGGCGTTCATCAGCGCCCCGGTGTAGGGGTGGAGCGGACGGGCGAACAGATCCCTGGCGTCCGCGAGTTCGACGATCCGTCCGCCGTACATCACGCCCATGCGGTCCGACAGCTCGACCATCAGGGACATGTCGTGGGTGATGAAGAGGATGGAGAAGCCCAGCTCCCGCTGGAGGTCGCGGATCTGCGCCATGATCTCCTGCTGCACGACCACGTCGAGCGCGGTGGTCGGTTCGTCCATGATCAGCAACCGGGGGCGCAGTGCGACGGCCATGGCGATGACCACGCGCTGACGCATGCCGCCGGAGAGCTGGTGCGGGTACGCCTTCAGCCTTCCCGGGGCGATGCCGACCAGCTCCAGCAGCTCGCCGGCCCGCTCCCGCGCGGCCCGCTTCTTCATCCGCTCGTGGGTGGTGAAGATGTCGACGATCTGCTCGCCGATGGTCAGGACGGGGTTGAGCGAGTTCATCGCCGACTGGAAGACCATGGCGATCTCCCGCCACCGGAAGGCGCGCAGCTCGCGTGCGTCCAAGGCGAGGACGTTGCGGCCCTGGAAGCGGATGCTGCCCGCTGTGATCTCCGCCGGGGGCTTCAGCAGCCGCATCACCGCGTTGGCGATGGTCGACTTGCCGCAGCCGGATTCTCCGGCCAGGCCGAAGATCTCACCCGCGCCAATCTCGAACGACACATTGTCCGCCCCGACGACCGTACGGCCGTCACCGCGGTACTCGACCCGTAGGTCACGCACCTCAAGTACGGGGTCCATGGCTCAGCCCCTCCTCTTCACGGGCCGACGCCTCACGGAGCGCAGCCTCGGGTTGGTGATCTCGTCGACCGCGTAGTTGACCAGAGCGAGCGCGAAGGCGACGAGGGCTATGCACAGCCCGGAGGGGACGAAGACCCACCACGTGCCAGTCATCAGCGCGCCGTCGTTGCTGGCCCAGTAGAGGTTGGTGCCCCAGCTGACGACGCTGCTGTCGCCGAGACCGAGGAACTCCAGCGCCGCCTGGGACGTGATGCCGAAGACGACACAGCCCAGCAGGGTGGTCATCACCACGGACGCCATGTTGGGGAGGATCTCCCGGAACATGATCCGCAGCGGGCGCTCACCGGTGACGACGGCGGCGGCCACGAAGTCCTTGCCGCGGATCGACCCGGCCTGCGCGCGCAGCACCCGGGCCGAGCCCGCCCAGCCGGTGATCACCAGTACCAGGACGACGGTGGATGTTCCCGGGGGCAGGAATGCCGCCAGGATGACCAGCAGCGGCAGGCCGGGCAGCAGCAGGAAGACGTTGGTGATCAGGGTCAGCGCGTCGTCCACCAGCCGTCCGAAGTACGCGGCTGCGAGGCCCACCAGGATGGCGATACCGGTCGCCGCGAGTCCGACGGTGAACCCGACGAACATCGAGGAGCGCGCGCCCCACAGGGTGAGCGCGAGGACGTCCTGCCCCTTCGTGGTCGTACCGAGCCAGTTCGCCCCCGAAGGAGCCTGACTGCCGGTGGAGTTGATCAGGGACGGGTCGCCGGGGGCGAGGACGGGCGCGAGCAGCGCCAGCAGCGCGAAGACGACGAGCAGGCACAGGCCCGACAGCGCCTTCCTGCTGCCGAGGAGCTGGCGTGCCAGTCCGCGTCGTCGGGCCGGCCCCTGCGCGGTGGGAGGGGCCGGCGGGGCTGCGGCCGGGGCCTTGCCCGCGATGTCTACGGCGGTCATGTCTCGTCGGCTCCCTTCAGCGGACGCGCACGCGCGGGTCGAGGCGGACGTAGATGATGTCGACCAGGAAGTTCGCCAGGAGCACGGCTGCCGTGATGGTGAGGAAGATTCCTTGCATCAGGGGGTAGTCGAGGCCCTGCACGGCTGCCAGTAGCTGGAAGCCGATGCCGGGGTAAGCGAACACGACCTCGGTGAGCAGGGCGCCGCCGACGACGAAGCCAAGGCCCATGCCGAAGTTGGTGACGGAGGGGAGCAGCGCGTTGCGTGCGGCGTAGCGGAACATGATCCGCGAAGGGCTCAGGCCCTTCGCCTCCGCCATGGTGATGTAGTCCTCGGCCGTCGTGGCGATCATGGTGTTGCGCATGCCCAGCATCCAGCTGCCCACGGTGACGGCCACGACGGTGAGCGCCGGGAGCACGAGGTGGGTGCCGGCGTTGGACATGAACTCGGCGTTGAGGCCGGGGGTCAGACCCGCGTCGTACGCGTGCCGCAGCGGGAACCAGCCCAGCGTCACCCCGAACAGGTACAGCGCGCCCATCGCCAGCCAGAAGTACGGGAACGAGCCGACGAAGATCAGCAGGGGTGGGAAGGCGGAGTCGAGGACGCCGCCGCGCCGCCAGGCGGCGACGATGCCGAGCAGGTTGCCGACGACGGCCGCGATGACGAGGGCGGTACCGCCGAGCAGCAGCGTCCAACCGATCTGCGAGCCGATCACTTCGGTGACCGGGGTCGGGAAGCGGGAGATGGAGATGCCGAGGTCGCCGGTGAAGACGCTCTTGACGTAGGAGACGTACTGCTCCCACAAGGGACGGTTGTCGAGACCGAAGAGTTTCCGCAACTGGGTTATCTGCTCGGGCTGCATCCCGCCCGCCTGCTGCGCGAACATCCGGGAGACCGGGTCGCCCGGCATGAAGCGCGGAAGCAGGAAGTTGAGGGTGATGGAGGCCCAGAAGGCAAGCAGATAGAACCCCAGGTTGCGCAGGATGAGACGCACTGCTCGTGCTCCCTGTCGGTGGGGGTGAACGGGGATACGGTGCGCGGGGGCGGCCGTCCAGATCGGGGAGGACGGCCGCCGGTCCGCGCGGACTCGCGTCAGCTCTTGACGGGCTTCAGCGACGTGAGCACGAGAATCGTGCTGGTGTTGCGGTTGCCGAGGGTGGCGTACGGGCTGTCCGCCGACGGCCAGCCGGTGAAGCGCTTCTCGGTGTACGCGCCGAACTCGGGTCCGGTGAACAGGGGCACCGCGGGGGCGTCGTTGTCGTACAGCTTCTGCAGGGCGTCGACCTGTTCGCGCTGCTCGCTCTCGTCGGTGGCGCCGGCGAGGGCGTCGATGAGCTTGTCGGCCTTCGGGTCGGCGTAGCGGTGGTAGTTCTGGGTGGCCTTCTCGCCGACGGGCTTGAGCATGGCGCTCGACATCACGTCGCGGAAGTACTCGTACGGGGTGGCTCCGTTGTTGCTCCACACGATGCCGGTCTCGAAGGTTCCCTGCTCGTACGAGCTGACCACCGCCCCCCAGTCGGGCGTCTTCACTGTGGCGGTGATGCCGACCTTCGCGAGGTTCTGCTTGATGATGTTGGCGGCCGAGATCCAGTCGGAGGAGGCGGAGCCGACGGAGATGTCGAGCGTGAAGTCCTTGCCGTTCTTCAGCTTCCGCTTGCCGCTGCTCTCCTTGTAGCCGGCCTCGTCGAGGGCCTTGGCGGACGCGTCGGTGTCGTACTTGGTCCAGGTACAGGAGGCGGCGAGGTCCTTGTCGCGCCACTTGTCGTATGTGCGGGCCAGGCCCGTGCAGTCGGCGGGCTCGGCGTAGCCGCTCATCGCGACCTTGGTGATCTGGTCGCGGTCGACGGCCATGCTGAGGGCCTTGCGCAGGGCCGGGTCGTCGAAGGGGGCCTTCGTGGTGTTGAACTGCCAGTTGATCATGGCGCCCGCGGGTGGGTTCCAGTAGTGGTTGTGCTTCTTGTCCTTGGCCACGAAGGACTTCTCGATGTCCGGGATGAACGACTGCGACCAGTCCGCCTCACCGTTGGTGAAGGCGAGGTTGGCGCTGTCGTTGCCGGAGAAGGCGAGCATCCGGATACCGGCGATCCGCTGCTTGTCCGGCTGCCAGTAGTCGGGGTTCTTGAGCAGCTCGTACGACTGGGTCTGGAACTTCTCCAGCTTCGTGTACGGGCCGGTGCCGACCGGGTTCGGGTTGGTGAACTTCGCCGGGTCCTTGACCTTCGACCAGATGTGCTTCGGCATGACCTGCTGGCCGGCGATCTCGAAGAAACCGGGCGAGAAGGGCTTGTTGAAGGAGAACTCCACGGTGTGATCGTCGACCGCGCTGACCTTGTCGAGGTACTCCAGGCCGCCGAGCACCTTCTTGCGCAGCTCGAAGGTGTAGACGACGTCGCCGGCGACGAGCGGCTTGCCGTCCGACCACTTGACGCCCTCGCGCAGCGTGAAGGTGAGGGACTTGCCGTCTCCGGCCTGCTCCCACTTGGTCGCGAGCCACGGCGTGTCCTTGGCGTCCGCCATGCTGTGCACGACCAGCGGCTCGTAGACGGCCTCCTTGGTCATGGGGGCGGCCTGTGGGGAGAGCGGGTTGAAGTTGCGCGTGAAGGTCGCCAGGTCCTCGCGCGGGATGGTCAGCAGCTGGTTGCCGGAGGTGTCACCCGCGCCGGCGGCGCCCGAGCCACCCGTACAGGCGGACAGAACCAGGGCTGCGGCAGCGGTCGCGGTGACCGCTCTGAGGACGGCTTGTGGCCGCCGTGAAGGCATGCGGGAAGATGCCATAATGGAGACTCTTTCCTCTCTTCAACACACAGGGCGAAGACGGGATGGGATTCCTCGGCGGGCTGATTAGCGGTCAGACCGACGAGCGTTCGAGCAGCGGGCAGTCGATCGTCACCCGATGGGCGTCGAGCGGCTGCCCTGCTGCGAGGGCGGCGAGCATGTCGATGCCTTTGGTGCCCATGGCCTCGAAGGGCAGTGCGAGCGTCGTCAGCTTCGGCCGCAGATAGGCGGCGATGAGTTCCTGGTTGTCGAACCCCACCACGGCCACGTCGTGCGGGATGCGCAGCCCACGTTCCTTGATCGCGTCGTAGGCGCCCATCGCCATCCGGTCGTTTCCGCAGAACAGTGCGGTCGGCCGGTCGCCGGCCGGACGGTCCAGCAGTTCGCAGGCGGCGGCGTAGGCGCCGTCTGCGGTGGCCCAGCCGGAGATGACGAGGGAGGGATCGGGGGTGATCCCGGCCTCACGCAGAGCACGTTCGTACCCCTCACGCCGGCCGATGGCGGCCGGGATCGCCGGGTCGAGATTGATGAACCCGATGCGGGTGTGACCGGCAGCAAGGAGCCGGCGGGTGGCTCGGTGTCCGCCCGACTCCTCGTCGGGCAGGATGCACGGCAGCTGTCCCTCCTCGTCGTAGCAGTTGACGAGTACGGTCGGTACCTCGCGAGCGGCCTCGGGGAGGCTGACGGCCCGGTGCCAGGTCGTGGCGTACAAGAGCCCTTCCACCCGGTGTTCCAGCATCTGGTCGAGTGCGGCCGCCTCCTGGGCGGGGTCGCCCTCGCTCGCGGCGATCAGCAGGAACCTCCGGTCACCCCAGGCGCGGCTCTGGGCGCCCCTGATCACCTCGCCGGCGAAAGGCCCGGTCACGATCTCGGTGATCAGACCGAACCATCCGCTGCGGTTCGCGGCCAGCGCCCGCGCCCCGGCGTTGGGTCGGTAGCCGAGCTCCTGGATCGCCTCCAGGATCCGCCCACGGGTCTCGTCGGGGATGGCGGCACCGGGCTTGTCGTTGAGGACGAAGGAGACCGTGGTCCGCGAGACGCCCGCGTGTCGAGCCACGTCGCTCATGGTTACGCGACGCGCGTGGTTCGTGGCCACTTCCAGTTCCCTTCGGCCGAACAAATGGCGAGACCTCGCCTCCGGTTTCGCGCTTTAATAACGCGCGTTAGTTCCGTGTTGCACGGAAGTTACGTCTGCCTTGAGCGGCATGTCAATACCTGTACACGGGCCATATCAGGCCACCGGGACCTGCGGCCTTCGCCAGTACCGACGCGGGACGCCTCACGTTGGCCGCCCCCGCTCCGGGTGCGGCACCCGCAATTGACAAGAGAAGCGGCCTTCGTCACGTCCCGATCCCGGTCCGGCAAGATCATGCTCCGCAGGGAGTGCGTCGCCTACGCCTTCACCGACCCCGCCGGATCCGGTGCGGCTCGGGTGGTCGAGCGCCCAGGCCAGGCACTGCATCCGGGTGGCTTCGGGGCATCCCCCTCCAGCCCTCGGGGGCGGCGTCGGGCGTTTGGCACGGTTCGCCGCCGGTCGCTTGCGGCCAGGGAACGAGGATGGTGGTGGTCACTCCCCACCCCCGTGGTGCCGGCGGCCGGTGGGCAGGAGGTGTTCGAAGGGGTTCCAGGCCGTGAGGTTGTAGAGGTTAAGCAGTTCGATGTCGACCACGGCGCCTCCCTCCTCGATTCCGAGGTTCAGGTGCTGGGGCCGCAGTCCGTCGTTGGTCTGTGTCGGGGGCCTGGTCGAGGTCGGCCACCAGGACGGTGTCGCCGACGCGTTCGACGACGTACAGGCGCCGGATCGGGGCGTCGTCCTCGTCGGTGGCGGGGCGGCGGGCTCAGGTCTGACGGGTGGCGATGATGCTGCCTCGCCACCGGCGCGGTGAAGTCCTGGCGGACTGGGCGAGGGCCTGAGCCACCGGCTCGACGCGCAGCCGGGCCAGCGTCCCTGCGAGGGCGTCGTCGATCCTTCGGTGGATTACTTCGACAAGGACGGCGGCCGGGATGATCACCGGAAGGTGGCGTCGCGGGCGGCGATGAGCCACTCGTGGACCCCACGCTCGCGCCGCACGGCCTTGACCAGGACCTCGCTGTCCAGGATGAGCGCGCCGCTCAGGCGGTCGTGCTGGTATCGGAGGAGGGACCGCCGGTGAGCTTGGCCCGCTTGGCGGCTACCGTCTCGGGATCGGCGGGGCCGTTCGGCTCGTCGAAGTCGGCGACCAGCTCATCCAGGTAGTCGCGCTCGATTTGCCACTGCGCGGCCTTGTCCAGGGACGCGGAAACGCCCCGCTTGTCGACCCGCTCACGGATCGCTCGCAGGGTGCCGGCGGTCAGGGCGGACGAGACACCACAACTGGAGCCGTCGCCGTCCGGGTAGCCGGTGTCGTCGTCAGCCATGACGCAAGAAGGAAATTGTGAATGCCGCATTGCGCGATTCTCGGTGGAGTGATGCCCCAGATGCCCTTCGGGCATGCGTCAGAGGTCGCACGTAGCGCCCATAGCGCACGTAACGCACATTGATCTTGAGTCCGTTTTGCGTCTCGCGCGCCGCTGACCTGCGATTTTCTTTAACCTGTTTTGCCTCTACATGTTTGCGATGACGCACCACGTGGAGTGCGTGGCTATTCTGGAGCCTGCTGCAAAGGGTGCCTGACCTGCGGTTTTGTGGTCCGGGTGGGTTGTTCGACCTGTTTCCCTCCCTGCGGCGTGCCGAGGGGACGGATTGCTTCTCTTGCCCTCCTGACCTGCGAATTCATCAGAGACGCGCTTGCGTCGGCGACGTCTTCAGGGTCTCGATCGGAGAGTCTTGACGCTCATATGACGCTCGAATACGAAGTCTTGAGCGCCCGGAACTTTCTCTGGCCGGGGTCCTGCGGACCGGATCATCGGCAGGGGGCAAGGTCGCCCGGTGTGGGCGTCTCGCTGCACCGATAGTGTGCTGTGGAGAGGTGCAGCAGATCTTGGCGGAGGTGTCCGCCTGTTCTGAGTCGTCGTGTGCATCGGCTGTCTGGGTGTGCTTCCTGGGAACGCGGTCGGCTGCGACTGTTTGGGGAACCGGCAGTCGACCCAAGGGGATGGACGGAGGTCTCTGTCCCGGCGTGGCCTGCTTCGCCTGCGTGAGTCACTACATCCGGCGCACGGTCTTGAACTCGTCAGGGGAGCCGCCGAGCGGCTGTTGGAGTCGGTGGTCGAGGCCGACTCCACCGTGCAGATCGCTACGTCGTGGAACGATTGAGCTTCCACTCGGACCGACTACCGCAACGGGTTTCTGCCCGCGACGTCGACGGCTTGGTCAAGGCGCTCGGCTCGGACACCGGCCAATCGAAGAGCGAGGTCTCCCGGATCTGCGGCGATCTCGAGGAACGGCTCGAGATGAAGGCCATGCCCCAGACGCCGAGGCAAGCGAGCGTAGTTTTGGACTGGGGACCCCTGCTGTTATTGACCAGCATCGGCTCGAACATGCCGGCCTGGCCCCGGGGATAGGGTGACGCGCAACCCGGAGGAGATGCCGACGCAGGCGATCCGCGAGTCGTCATGGGGCAGAAAGGCAGACTCGCCCATGTCTTCAACGTGGTAAACGTCAAGGGAGAGGTCGTGTTCCTGGACGGCCAGTCGGGACATGCCGGCCTCTCGCCATGGCGGAACTTCTCTCTCCTGAGGACAGACTGATGCTGGACATCGAAGGCGCTGCCGTGCTGGCCCAGAACTTTCTGGACCAGCAGGTCAGGTGTCTCCCGCCTGGGTCTCGTGACCCGCGGATCGCGGTCCCCTCCGCCCACCTGGAGCTAGTCCTCCAGGACCAGTTCGTTGGGGGCATTGGCTTTGTGCATGAAGAACGGGCTCTGGCTCAACTTCCGTGACGTGGCCACTCTCTGTTGTCGGGATGCCAGATCTGACGTGACAGGCAGAATGGCTGGTCAAGAACGTCACCCGTTCGGCCAGACCTCTTCTTCTCGACCTTCGGGCGCGATCTGCCGCAGCTTCTCGCCGTGAAACATCCACACACGGAAGTAGACCTGCTCCTGGTCCATCACGAACAGCTGAACGAACTCGGGGTGATTCCAGACGATGCGCTCGACATGCGCCACCAGGCCGGCCAGGTCGGCGTGGTTGAGCGCTCCGGCATAGACGTCGCATTCCGGGTACTTGCCGCCACCCCAACGCGTGTCGCTGCCGGTGGTCTCGTTGAGCGAGCCGACCCATCCGACAGCGCCGGGACGGAAACCTTGCCGCAGGGCAGACGTCTGCAACCACGTGCTCAGTTCTTCCGCAGCCGGTCGATCATCCGGCTCGACGGAGATCATGACGTTGGCGACGTGACTCATACCAGGATTCAACACAATCACTCGTCGCGCTGCTACTGAGTTCTCCCACGATGAAGCACAGGGAGGATTCGATACGCATTCGCGGACGGCTCCGCACGACAAATCACGCGGACTCTGCAAAGCCACAGGTCACGGCGCCACCGTTCGACACCGAAACACGGAAGCTACATCTGTCACGCCAATAGGACTCGCTTCCGGAGAAGTTGGAAGCCTGCCCGTCCGAACATCTGGCGTTTGAGCATCTCGATCCGGTTGACGTGGCCTTCGACTGCGCCTGAGCTCCAGGACAGGGTGAGTCCGGCGATGACGGCGTCGCGATCGCGGTCGATGCCGGCCGCGAGGGTGTGAAGGCTGGGCAGGTCGTCGCTGCGGACGGCATCGAGCCATTGAGGGAGACGGTGGCCTTGGCGCTCAGTGAGCATCTCGGCGAAGGACCGGACGTGGCCGGTGAGTGCTTCGAGTTCGGGGCAGTTGGCCAGGACTTCCTTCAGCCGGATGTGTTCGGTGTCGGTGAGGGTCTCTGGTCGGCTGAGAATCTACCGGGTGACAGCACGGGGTGTTGGCGGCTGGGCGGTGACCGGACGGGGTGAAGTGCGCTTCTTCCTGATGTAGGCGCTGACGATGCCGTAGCTGCCGGTGTAGCCGAGCAGGATGATCTCCTCCCACAGCTTCCAGGCGTTCGCGCATCCCTCATCCCAGCGTTTGTCGAGGTAGGGCTTGTACTCGTCCACGGCCGTGGCTCGGCTGAACCGGTACTGGCCGGTGAAGAGATCTTCCGGTCTGGCGGCGTCAGCCAGGCCCTTGACGGTTCGGTGCGTCATATGGAGCTGACGACCGATGGAACGGCGGCTCTGGCCTGCTTCAAGCATTGCGTGGACGGTGGCGTGTCTGGCCCTGATGCGGTTGGCGAACCGGTCACTCTTCCACGGCGAAGCCGCGGTCTCCCCAGACATCACAGGCTCGTCCGCCTCCGCCTCAGCCTCCACCTTCCCGACCGATTCGGGCAGTAGGACGCGCAGACACTGGCGGTGACGGGCGACAGCACGCTCGGCAGCATCACCGAGGTTGTTCCATAAATGCCACCGGTCAGCGACCTGGACGGCTTGTGGCGCCCCGGCCCTGGCGCCTTCCGCGAAGAACGGCGCACGATCTCGGCAGACGACCTCGATCCCGGGACGGGCGGCGAGCCACCCGGCTACGCTGGACGCCTCCCGGTCGGGCAGCAGGTCCACCGGTCGTCGGGTCTCGATGTCGACCAGCACGGTGCCGTACGCATGGCCCCTGCGGGTGGCGTACTCATCGACGCCGACCACCCGAGGAGACGGGATATCCGGCTCAGGCAGAGCATTTACCAGACGCAAGACCGTGCTCCGGCTGACGGACATGCCCAGAATCGCGGACAGTCGGGCACCGGCCCGGCCGGCCAGGGCGAGACCTACCGAAGCGAGCGTGGAGCGCAGCCGCTCGGTGCGTTGACCGTGCTTGCGGGTCAAGCCGGGTATCTGCTCGACGAAGGCCCGGCGCGGACACCCCCTGTCCAGACACCGGAAGCGCCGGACGCGCAGGCGGAGTACGACTCTTCGCCCACCACTCGGAACATCGGCGGGGAACCGCAGGTAGGAGCTGTGAACCCGAGCCGACCAGATGCCGCACTGCGGGCAGGCGGCGCCCCGCGAAGTACTGTGCGCGTCAACACGGACTATCGCGACATCGACTTCTACCGACAGCACCGCGACGTCCGCGATCGACGGGAACAACAGCTCCTGCAACCGGAGCACAACTTCTCTCACGGGCGAGACTGTCAGCCCCACCGCCACGATCATGATCTATTTTCGGTCTGCTTCTCGCGCCAACCGGCGGCGCCGTCGGCGCTGGAGCAGGCCGGAGGTACGCGAGGAATGATCTATTCGGCTCTGCCGGCGCTGGCGTTCGTCGTGGCGAACGCGATGGGCGGGCTGGCGGTCGGCGTCATGGTGGCACTCGGGGTGGCCGTGATCATCGGTATCGAGCGCCTCATGCGCAAGGAGTCGGTGTCGCCGGCGCTGGGCGGGGTGTTCGGTGTGGCGATCGCGGCCGGCGTCGCCTGGTGGACGGGGTCGGCCAAGGACTACTTCCTGCTGGGTATCTGGCTGAGCCTGGCCGGTGCGGTGCTGTTCCTGGGGTCGGTGGCCGTGCGGTGGCCGCTGGCCGGGGTGATCTGGAACTCGATGTCGGGCAAGGGTCAGGTATGGCGTAGGGAGCCGCGCTCGCGGTTCTACTTCGACATCGCTACGGTGACCCTGGCGCTGATCTTCGCGGCCCGGTTCGTGGTCCAGCAGTACCTTTACACCCAGGACGAGGTCGGCTCGCTGGGCGTCGCCAAGATCGTCATGGGCTACCCGCTGCTGGCGGTGGGACTGCTCGTGACGGCCTGGGCGGTCCGCGCCTCCGACCGCCGCCTGCGCGCCCTCGGGTTGATAGAGGCCAAGCGGTGAGACCCATGCGGCACGGGCGTTGCCGTCGCCCTCACCCGCGGCGGCAACGTCCTCAGCCCGTGCCGCCGGTGACCGGATCCCCGACGGCGCCACCCGTGGCCCTGCGGACCGCGTGCGCGATCCGCTCGGGAGTGCCCCGGAAATCCTCCGGGCTCGCGCCGTCCAGCAGGCCCGCCCCGACGTGCTCGTTCAGCACCCGCAGCGCCGCACCCGCGGCCGCCGCGTGCAACCGGATCTCCACATCGTCCGGCTCGCCCCCGAGGCGCTTCGCGATGATCTCGGCCATCTGCCGTTCCACCTGGTCACAGGCCATCAGCCAGGCAGTCCTGATGGCCGGCTCGCTGTCACCGAGGCGGATCATCTTGATGCCGAGCGCGATGTCCTCCCGCTCCATCGGAGTGGCCTCACGGCCGTGCCGCAGCGCCTCGGCGCGGAAGTGGTCCTCCAGGGAGAGCCCGAGCGGCCAGTTGCGCAGGGTGTCGAGCTCCCAGTCGACGCTGCTCATGACGATCGGCTCCGCGCAGCTCTCCTTGCTGCGGAAGTGGCGCCAGATGGTCCGGGTGGAGAGGCCGACGGCCGCAGCGATCTGGTCACCGCTCGTCGCCTCCACCCCTTGGGTCCAGAACAGGCGGGAAGCCTCCCGTGAGACCTCCAGGCGAACCCGGCGCCGGCGCTCGGCGCTCATCCCGCCGCGTCCCTGCCCGGTCGTTCCCTCAGCTCCCGCCATGCCCGCTCTCTTCCTGGTCCGGACGCGGCCATGCCGTTCCGCCCCTTCAAGGCCGGGCGAATCGTCCTGGGAAATGGTGACTCATCGCATCTGCGGCCTCAGTATTCACTAAGTGACAGAATGCTATCAAGTGACATCCGGGGCAGGAAAGAGAGGAGAGCGCTATGCCGGACAACGCCTCAGTACGCCTCCCGGACCCGCGCGAACGGCTGAGGCTGCGCATCTCCCGCGCCGCGACCCTGCTCTTCTTGACCGGCGGAACCGCCGCCACCAGCGGCGACAGAATCGCCAAAGAGACAGGAGTGTCCACCCGGACCATCTGGCGTCACTTCCGCAACAAGGAGAGCTGCGCCGAACCCATCGCACTGCGCGGCCTCGACTGGGAGCTGAACACGCTGCGCAGCTGGCCGCCCGGAACTCCTCTGGACACCCACATCATCTCCGAAGCGGCTCATTTCGCTCCCGACCAGCACGACCATTTCCTCCAGGACTTCAGCCTTTCGGCGCGGCTGGTCCACCTCACCCGACACGAACCCGTGCTCCGCATCGCCTGGCTGATGGCCTGCGACCACGCCGAACGGGAACTGACCGCAGTGCTCGCCAACCGGGCGGGTCTGCCGGCCCACACGCCGCACCTGCGGGTGAACGCCGCGGCGGGCGCAGCGGCGCTACGGATCCTGCACGAGCGCAGAAGCGCGGACCCCGCGCTCCGCGCCGGGCGGGACACACCCTCCGCACACGCCTCTCGTACGGCCGCCGTGCTCGCTCGCGTGATCTGTCCCTGCCCGCCGGACTCGACCGCACGGCCACCTCCCTGACGCGCAGGGTACGAGAAGCCGGCCAACAGGGCACCGGATCCGAACAGTTCGCCGGCCGCGCCCGCGGCCGCCCCGCCGCGGTGATCATTGGAGGAGCTCATCCCGTGTCCGCCGACCGACCCGACGTCCCGTACCTGACCGTCGAGGACATCCTCGACTCCCCGGACCGCACCGGCGCCGTCATCTCACCCGACGGCTCGAAGTTCGCCTATCTGGCCCCGTGGCGTGACCGGCTCAACGTCTGGATCCAGGATCTCGACAGCGAGGGGAAAGCACGGTGCGTCACCGCTGACTCCCGCCGCAGCGTCCTGCGCTACCACTGGACCGACGACCCGCGCTGGCTGCTGTACGAACAGGACGGCGACGGGGACGAGAACTACCACCTCCACCGCGTCGACCTGGAAAACCCGGACGCCGATGCCGTTGACCTCACCCCTTTCCCGGAGCCCGGGTCACCGGCTTCGATCTCCCCCTACCCGGCCCGGCCAGGCCGTCCTGAACCTCAACCACCGCGACCCAGCGGTGTTCGACCTCTACGAACTTCACATCGCCACCGGCGAACTCACGATGCTCGTTCAGAACCCCGGTGGCTCCAGCGCCCTTGTGTACGCACCCGACGGGACGATGTACGGACACGGGCTGAGCGAGGACGGGGACATCGAACTGCCGCGATGGGAAACGGAGTCGGGCACCATGTGCCGCGTCACCACCTTCCCCGGCTCCGACCATCCACTGGACCTGCAGCCCTTCCAGCTCACCCCGGACGGAACCGGCGCCTGGGTCGGCTCCTACCGCGACAGCGAGCACACACGGATCGTCCACGTCGACCTGAACACCGGCCAAGAAACCGTGGTCGACAGCCACCCCGGCCTCGACATCGACCCTCGCGCCACCGTCTTCCCCGCCCTCCCCGCGCCGCTGATCCTCGACCGCCGCACCAAGGACCTCATCGGCGTGCGGTACCTCGGCGAACGCGCCGTCATCCGGCCGCTCCCCGCCCACTTCGCCGACGTCCTCGACAACCTGCGCAAACTTTCCGACGGCGACGTGGCTGCCCTCTCCTCGGACCGCGCGGGACAGCGCTGGATCGTCTCCTTCACCCACGACCGTGACCCCGGCGTCACCCACTTCTACGACCACTCCACCGGCGACAGCCGCGTCCTGTTCCGCCCCTACCCCCGCCTCGACCTGGCCGCCCTCGCGCCGATGGCCCCGTCACGATCCGCGCACGAGACGGCCTGGAACTTCCCTCGTACCTCACCCTGCCGCTGCACAGGGAACCAGCCGCACTGCCCATGGTGCTCCAGGTGCACGGCGGACTCTGGCACCGCGACAGCTGGGGCTCGACCCCACGGCGCAACTCCTCGCCAACCGTGGATACGCGGTCCTCCAGGTGAACTACCGAGGCTCCACCGGATACGGCAAGAGCTTCCTCAAAGCCGGGATCGGCGAACTCTCCGGCGCGATGCACGACGACCTCGTCGACGCCGTCGGCTGGGCCGTGGAGCAGGGTTACGCGGACCCGGCGCGCGTCGCTGTCTTCGGCGGCTCCTACGGCGGGTACGCAGCCCTCGTCGGAGTCTCCTTCACGCCCGGCCTCTTCGCCGCCGCCGTCGACTTCTGCGGTCCCTCCAACCTGGTGACCACCCTGCGCAACATGCCGGACTTCGCCAAGCCGTACCTCACCAACAACTGGCACCTCTACGCGGGCGACCCCGAAGACCCCGCGCAGGAAGCCGACCTCTGGGCCCGCTCACCACTCAGCCGGGTGGCCGACATCCGCACCCCGCTGCTGGTCGTCCAGGGCGCCAACGACGCCCGCGTACTCAAGTCTGAGTCCGACCAGATCGTCGAGGCTCTCCGGAACCGCGGCATCGACGTCGAGTACCTGGTGGAGGACGACGAAGGGCACAGCTTCGTCAACCCGGAGAACAACATCGCCATGTACCACGCGGTCGACCACTTCCTGGCCCGTCATCTCTGAGGCGGTGGCACGGTGGCGGCCGGGTCGTCCATCTGAAGGAACGCCAGGTCGTGGTCGTTGGTGGGCCCCTCGGCCCGCAGGAACGCGGCCTCCGGAGTGCCGCTGCCGTCAGCATGGAGACGGAAGACTGTCCGGAAGCCGAGTAAAACGCTGTAGAAGGAGACGCTGCGCTCGATGTCACGGACGTGGAGCACCGCATAGTCGAGGCGCTGACGGCATAGTCACTCCAACTGCGGCGGGGTGGACGCCGACGGTCCACGGGCGGTGCCGGCTGGGTTGCCGCTGCCGCGTTTCGCGGGCGAGCGCCGGCCCTTTCCGTGGATGTCTCGCCGTGGCTGCGCTCGGACGCGCCGTGCTCGGCGGAGAGGTTTTCTGCCACGTCCACGGCTGGGCGAATCCGCCTCCCGGTTCTTCCTGGGCCGGCCGTACTCGTTTGGATCATTCCTTGGCCGGAGGCGGCGCGTGAGGAAGGCGCAGTCGGAAGCATGCGCCGGTGTCCGAGGTGACGAGGGCGAGGGTGCCTCGGTGGTGGTGGGCGAGTTCGCGTGCGATGGGGAGGCCCAGGCCTGTGCCCCCGCGGTCGCGGGAGCGGGCGTCGTCGAGCCGGACGAAGCGTTCGAAGACACGTTCGGAGTTCTCGGCGGGTACGCCCGGCCCGTCGTCGTGGACGGACAGGATGACCTGCTGGTCCTGGTTCCGTACGGTGACCTGGACGCGGCTCGCTGCGTGGCGGGTGGCGTTGTCGACGAGGTTGCGCAGCAGTCGCTCGTAGTCGTCGGGCCTGCCGTGTACGTAGGCGGGTCCGGTGGTGTCCGTGGTGAACGTCACCGGGCGGTCAGGAGGCTGTTCGTACCGTTCGGCCAGCTGGGAGACGAGAGCCGTCAGGTCGACTGGTCCGCGGTCGGCCGTCGGTGCGCGGGCGTCTAGGCGGGCGAGGAGCAGCAGGTCCTCGGCGAGGGTCTGCAGGCGTCGGGTCTGCCGTGCGGCGGTGGTGACCGCGGCGGGCCAGTCGGTGCGTTCCGGGTAGGCGAGGGCCACTTCCAGGCTGGCCAGCAGGGTGGTGAGCGGGCTGCGCAGTTCGTGTGCCGCGTCCGCGATGAAGCGTCGTTGCTGGGCTGCGGCGTCGTCGAGGCGTTGCAGGGTGGTGTTGATGGTGGTGGCCAGGGCGGTGATCTCGTGTCCCGTAGCGGGAACGGAGACACGTTCGCGGGGGTCGCCCGGGGTGACGGAGGCGGTGGCGGCGCGGATCGCTTCGACCGGCCGCAGAGCGATGCGTACGGTGAAATAGGTGATGGCGGAGATCAGCACGAGGCTCACGAGTCCGGCCCGCAGCAGCAGGGAATTCACGCTGTCGGTGATCGCCTCGGTCGTGTGCGGGAGCACCACCACATGGACCCGCAGTGTGGCGTCCGGGGAGACGCCCAGGTTCGCGGCCCCGGTACTGCTGAGCTCACCGGCCCAGATGTCGGTGGACAGGACTGCGTAGGTACCGCCGCCCATGTCGAACCTGCCCGCGGGCTCGGTCCGGCGCTCTGGAATGCGGATGGTGCGCTGCTCGTAGTACCAGCCCGAATCGGCAACGAGTGGCTCGGAGAGCCGAGGCGGGGCGGGCAGAACATGGGGGGAGGTCGGGGCGAAGACGTCCATTCCTCCGCCGGAGGCGACGGCCGTGCTGCGGCCGGTCGCGACGACCTCGTACGGCACGGCGCTTCTGCGGCTGGGAATCTTGCCCTCACGCAGCTGGTCGGCGAGAGCGAGGAGAGGTGCCTCAGCCTGGGCCAGGGCGATCTGGGTGCTCTGGCGGTAGACGTCGCGGTGCAGCCACCACCCGATGGCGACCAGGATGACGGCGGCGGTCGAGGCGACAGCCAGGGCGGTTCGGGCCCGCACGGACCGTGGCCACCAGCGGCGCCGTGGCTCAGCCGTGTTCACGGTCGTCCACCAAGCGGTAGCCGATACCTCGCACAGTCTGTAGGGACGTCCGGCTGAACGCCGCGTCCACCTTCTTGCGCAGCACGCTGACGCGCGCCTCCACCAGATTCGGGTCCAGAGCGTCATCAGGCCACGCGTGATACAGCAGATCCGCCTTGGAAACGGCCTGGCCCGCCCGGCGGGCCAGCAGCTCCAGCACCGAGAACTCCCTAGGAGTGAGGTCCACCCGCGCTCCGGCCCGGCGGCAGACCCGGGCGGCGATGTCCAGCGAGAGGTCCCCGACGGCGAGGACGGGCGGGGCGACGGCGCAGGCTCGCCTGACCAGGGCCCGCAGCCGTGCAACCAGCACGAGGTACGAGAAGGGCTTGGCCAGGTAGTCATCGGCACCCGTGTCCAGGGCCTCGGCCTGGTCCCACTCCCCGTCCTTCGCGGTGAGCACCAGGATCGGAGTCGCGTTGCCCTCGCGGCGCAGCTGGGCGCAGACCTTGTAGCCGTTGAGGCCGGGCAGCATCAAGTCCAGGACGACCACGGCGTACTCACCGGTCCTGGCCATCCACAGCCCCTGCCGACCGTCGTGGGCGAGGTCGACGCTGTAGCCCTCGGCGGTCAGGCCGGTGTGCAGGGTCCGGGCGAGGTCCACCTCGTCTTCGACCACCAGGATGCGCATGCCGTGCAGCCTTGCACAGGGCCGGCGGCGGTTCCTGATCGGCCGGTCAGGTCGGGTCAGCAACCGGTCACCCGGGGCCGGGCACAGTGGCGGCTTCTCCCGCCGCCGAAAGGTCCCGCCGCCGATGTCCATCGACGTACGCGCTCCCGCCGCCACCGGGTCGGATCCGGCTCCACCGCCCTGCGCACAACGGCCCTCCGCCCGGGTCAAGGCCCTGGCCGCCGTCTTACCCGCCTCGCTCGCCTTGGTCGTGGGGCTGTGGGGCATCCGCAGACAGAACACCATGTGGGGGGACGAGGCCGTCACCTACCAGCTCGCGCAACGCGAACCGTCCCAGATATGGCACACGGTCCAGCACGTCGACCTGGTCCACGCCCTGCACTACGCCGTGATGCACGTGGTCTTCGATCTCTTCGGTGCCGGGCTGCTGTCCTTGCGACTGCCGTCCGTGCTGGCCATGGCCGCCGCGGCGAGTGGAGTCGGACTTCTCGGACTGCGCCTGGCCGGGCCCCACGCCGGGTTCTTGGCCGGGCTGGTGTTCGCGCTGCTGCCCCAGGTACAGAAATACGCGCAAGAGGGCCGGTCCTACGCCATGGTCTGCGCGCTGATCGCCTGGGCCACGTGCGCTCTGGTGGCCAACGTTCCGCGGCCCGGCCGATGGCGCTGGGCAGCGTACGGCCTCACCATGCTGCTGGCATGCCTGCTCCACGAGTTCGCGGTGCTCGCCCTGGCCGCACACGGTGTGACGCTGATCGTCTCCCACACCCCGAAACGGGTGTTGAGGGCATGGGGCCTCACCGCCGTAGGCGTGGTGATCGGGCTGTTGCCACTCGTCGTCGTCAGCGCGGGGCAGTCGGAGCAGGTGTCCTGGATCGGCGGACCGGTACGTCCCTACCCCCTGCTCGTCGCCGTGGTCGCGGGGATGCTGTGCGCGCGTGCCCCGCTGCGGAGCAGGGGACCCGTCAGCGTCGCCGCGCTGGCCGTGCCGATTCTCGTTCTCCCAGGTGCACTGCTGCTGACCGCCTCTCTGATCAAGCCGCTCTTCGTCGACCGCTACGTACTGTTCAGCGACATGGGGATCGCCCTGCTGCTGGGTGCCTGGCTGGACCACATGCGCCGACCACCGCGCTACACCCCGGCCGTGTACATCGCGGCCATCGCGGCCCTGGCCGCGCTCGTTCCAACGAGCCTCTCGCTCAGAACTCCCCAGAGCCGGAGTAACGACGCCATCGCCATCGGCGCCGCCGTGCGGGACGAAGGCCACCCTGGTGACGGGCTGGTCTACATCGCCGGCCGCCACAGAATCCTGGCCGCGACCTACCCCGGGGACACCCGCCACCTGACAGATCTCGCGCTGGCGCAAGGCCCCGTCGAGTCGAATACGCTCGCCGGTGTCGAGCTTCCCGCCCGTGACATCGCGGCACGCATGATGCAGTTCCACCGGATCGTCACGGTCCGCGTGGCGCGCGCAGACTCTCTCTCCGATCCACAGGAGAAGGCGAAAACAGATACCTTGCGGCGCCATTTTCGCGAGCACGCAACAACGCGGGTCAACGGAGCTCGTATCACCGTCTACGTCCGAGACCACGGCCCGCCCCCGAAGGCCGGCACTCCGGTGCAACACCCATGGTGAAAGCGCGTGACACGGTCTTGTCGAGATGCCCTGAGCGGGCGTGAGCCATGTGATGAGTGGGCCCTTCGTGATGGTGTGGATACTCGACCGTGTATCGCGGACGACGAGTTGTGGGCGGTGATCGAGCCGACGTTGCCGCCGTGGCGGAGCGGTCACCGGTTACGCCCCACCAGCCAACGTCAACGGGATCGTGCTACCGGCTCTTAGCCGCGAACCCGGAGACACCGGGAAATCTCACCGCGCTCCGCTCGGCCTTGTGTCGTGCCCTCGGCCTGTTCCCCCGCTCTGGACCAGGCCAGTTGTGCTACGAGTAACGCTGGCGATCCGGACGGTGGGGGTGAACGCTCAGAGGTGTGCCACCGGCGGACGTGCGGCCGGTGCCTGCCGCTGAAGGCCACCGCCGAACGCGAGAACGAAGCGGCGATCACCCTCCCCCTTTGACCGCGGGACTCTCCTACGCACAGGGCGCACCGACGTGACCCCACCAGCACGAGACTTCGTGCCGGTGGAGTCACTGCGTACTTCGGGGAGCCATCACGGGCCGGATTTCCGGTGCCGAACCAACGTTGGGCCGTGACGCTCATTTGACGCTCTCGGCGCCCGGAGGCTCTCATCCAGGACCCGAAAAAAGCTATGGCCTGCTGCTTTTCTCCCTGCGTCCAGGCCGACATCTTTCCGATGACGCACCACGTGGAGTGCGTGGCGATCCTGGAGCCGGTGAAGAAGGACGACTGACCTGCTGTTGTGTGGTTCGGGTGGGTTGCTCGACCTGTTTCCGTTTGTGCAGCGGGTCGAGCGGACGGATTGCCCCGTGGAAGCTTCCTGAACTGCGAATTCATGAGCGAGGCGCTGCGGGTGAACGCCTTCGGGTCTCATCCGGAGATTCTTGACGCTCGAAGCGGAAGTCTCGACCCACGGACCCCTCCGGCTGGGGCCGTGCGGACCGGACCATCGGCACGGGGGCGAGGAATCCGGTACGGGCGTCCCGCCGCACCTCCCCAGCGGCGGCGCGAACTGCCATCCCGCCCCACGTTTCTTGGAGCCGAGAGCGCGGCCCGTCCGGACCACAGAACGTGGCACTGTGGTTTCCTGACGCAGGATCACGGGAGGGGGCGGACACTTGCGTGCCCAGCCCTCACGCATTTCCGGCTTGTTGTACGGGAGAGGGCTCTACGCCGCTTCACGGCCGGGTCCTGACCTTGGCCTTGGCCTCGGTACGGGAGGTTCGCGCGGGCCGAGGCGGGTCTGCGCGCCGTAGTTGTCGCCGACCGCTCGGGAGCGGGCCCAGTTGAAGCCGCCCACGCTGTGCCCGCGAGCGGTCGGCGGGAGGTTGGCCGCCAGGAGGATCTGGTCCCAGCGCCAGCGCATCACGGTGCGGGGGAACGGATTGGCACTCTTGCCGCATGCGGGTCGAGCGGCCTGCCCTCGCCCTGCTCCCACCGGCGGGAAGGTGGTCGCGCGAGGGCGGAGGGCGAGCGTCAGTCCGCGTTCGGCCGGTGTGCGGCGGACAGGCTCTGCTTGACGTACCGGCTGGTCTCGTCGGCGAGGATCTCGGGCAGGCCGGCCTCGATGCCGTACATGGCCTGGGCCGCGACATCGGCGGCGGCGACCTTCTGGTCGGCGGGCACAGCGGCGGCCATGTCGGTGTCCATGTAGCCGACGTGCAGCGCCGAGACGGTGATCCCGCGCGGTGCCAGCTCCTCACGGGACGCGTCGCTCAGCGCCCAGGCGGCGGCCTTGGAGGCCGCGTAGGAGCCGAGGTCGGCCGGGTGGAACCAGGACAGGGCGGACAGGACGTTGAGTACGGCGCCGCCGCCGTTGCCCTCGATGACGGGGGCGAAGGCGCGGGTCGCGGCGAGCGGGCCGAAGAAGTTGGTCTCCATCTCCCGGCGCACATCCACGACATCGCCTCCGATCAGCGTCGCACCCGTGGAGATGCCCGCGTTGTTGATCAGCAGTGTCGCGTCGGACGCCACGCGGGCGGCCTCCCGTATCGACCCCTCGTCCGTGACGTCCAGCCGCAGCGGGATGACACCCGGCACGTCGACCGTCTCAAGGCGTCGCGCCGCGCCGTACACCTTCGCGCCGCGCCCGACGAGCTGGGCGGCCAGGTGCCGCCCGAGGCCCCGATTCGCGCCGGTGACGACCGCGACCGCGTTCTTCAGTTCCATGTTCGCTCCTGGTCCTGGCGGGGCGCCGTGGGCCACCCGCCATCAATTAGATTATGAATGCAATCTAAACACGGGTCTATGATAGATGCCAGTCGACATCCAAACGGGAGGTGGTCATGGGCCGCGTATCGCAGGCACAGGCGGAGGAAAATCGCAGGCGGGTGGTGGACACCGCATCCCGGCTGTTCCGGGAGCAGGGCACGCAGGTCAGCGTCGCCGACCTGATGAAGGCGGCCGGTCTGACCCACGGCGCCTTCTACAAGCAGTTCGCGTCCAAGGAGGCGCTCGTCGACGAGGCCACCGCCCACGCCTTCGCCGAGCTCGCCCAACGCTACAGCGCCGGGCTCGAACGGCACGACGGGCGGCGCGACGCCGCCCAGCAGGCGCTGATCGACGCCTACCTCTCCGTCGAGCATCGCGACGCCCCGGCGGACGGCTGCCCGGTTGCCGCGCTCGCCACCGACATCGCGCGCGAGGGCGGGGGGCGCGAGGCCCGTCGCGTCTACGTGGAGGGGGTGGCCGGCTTCGCCGATTTCCTCGCCACCGACGACCAGGACGGCCTCGTCCGTCTCTGCACCCTGTTCGGTGCGCTGGTCCTGTCCCGGGCCGCCGAGGGCTCCCCGCTCTCCGGGGAGATCCTCGCCGCCGCGCACGCGGCCTTGACCGAAGCGAGCTGATCAGGGGCGCGTGCGGGTGCACATCGACCGCGCGGCGGTCTCAACCTCCCTGACCTCTTCGGCCGCGGCCGTGCGGACCGGACCATCGGCACCTGGGAGGCCTCCGGTCCGCAGGTTTGGTGCGGTGGGGCACGACGGCGGAGGAGCGATGCCCGTCCGGGACGGGGCCGTCATCTCGCCTCGGCGCATTCGTCGACGAACGCGCAAAGCCGACGAACGTGGCTCAGATATGAGGGGAGCGGGTCCGCGTCGGGCTGCATGTGGGACGCACCCTGGAGCCACCGCTGCCACAGTCCGCCCGGGCCCAGGAAATGGTCGGCTCGATCACCTCCGAGGTTCAGGTCGATGAACCGAAGTGCACCCATGACTGCGGTCTGGTCGTACGCGAGGTCAGGGCGGCGCAGGTAGCGGTCAAGGTAGGCGGCCAGCAGATCAGCGTCGCGCGCCGTTCCGAATCCGGCCAGGGACACGCTGTAGGCCGGCCCGACACAGCAGAACTCGCTGGCCAGCAGGAGCTCCCCGAGGCGCTCACGGAACTCGGTCCGGTGGGAGACAGCGACGAGCCACGCCGCAGTTCTTCGTTCTCGCCAGCCGCCCTCGAGGAGAATGGCGATCTCACCCGAGGTGATGAGTCCCGCGTCCTCGCGGAGAACTCGCATGAAGCGGTCGCACTCAGGACCTTGCATGCGCAACATGCTGCCGCCGAGCTTCAGGTAGCGCCGCTCGGGCGTGACATAGCGGCGGATCAGGGCCGACAACTCCGCATCGTCCTGGGGATGGCGTATCACACCGCCCATCTTGCCTCGCTGGTGCGGAAGGCGGGCAGTGCGTTCTTCGCACTCGTCTTCCGCCGCCCTCACCGGGACCGGCGCGACGGACCGGCCGGAATTCGTGACTGGACGGGCCGTGTCAGCAGCCGGCGAAGCGGCGGCCAGGAAGTCGGCTTCTCTCGGGGGTGAGTCCCGGCACCATCGGCGTCGGTGGGTACATGTGCGAGAGGACGAGTGCGGGGGTGTCGGGGGACGGGCGGGATCTGACGGAGCTGTGGCATCAGCACGGGCCCGATTGTCTTCCGGTCGGCTACCAGCTCCGCGACTCGTATCGAGATGTCTGGGTACGTTTTCACCTGCCGGAGTCAAAGCGGTACGCGGAGGACAAGAGCGAGTAAGCCGTCGTCCTTGAGCGTCACAACACCGTCCTTGATGAGTTGTCCGCTGGTGCGGAGGTGTATGTGATCACTCCGCTCTGCACGAAAGGAGCCGAGGTTCCGTCGTCGCGCCCCCTCACGGGGAATTGGCGGAGTCTGCTGGTGGAGGACAATCCCGACCCCGAGTTCCGCTCGTACTGCCACCTCTTCGCCGTCCGCCGGCCCTGGCAGCGCGGCTGCGTCGACGACTCGCTCCGGCACATCGCCGACAACAAGGTGGCGGGTGTCCTCATCACCGACACCCGGATGCGGCGCGTCCACCACCCGTACGACGGTGGTGCCGACGTCTTCCTGGCTACGTCCGAGGAACGGGACCGGATGCGCGATCGGCATGCCGACCGGCTTTTCCGTCATCCGTCGGGTCTCTGACCCGTCCGGATCACCGCTCCACTCAGAATGGTCTGCACCGCGAGTACCGGGTTGAGAGGCTCGACGAGTTCCTCGGTGGCGACGGCTACGAGGCGCGCGGGCGCCTCACCGTCCATTAACGCGCTCACGTACTCGATGGCCTCCGCGGGTGCGAGCATGGGGAGCCTCCGGCGCAGTGCCCGCGCAGCGTGCATGCGCCCGTGTGTGGCGGCTGTTTCGCGTAGCGCGTCGTGCAGGTCGTCCACCGCGGTGTGCACCGGCAGTCCACGTATCCGGGCTCGGTAGTCGGTCTCCCACTCCCCGGTCACTGCGGAGACGGCGCCGATCCGGTGCAGTCCGCCGTCGACACGGTCGACCAGGTAAGGCCCGTTGCCGGCCAGCATGAACTCCGAGTTCCGGGTGCGTACGAACTCCTCGGACTGCCAGGAGACGATCCACACCAGCTCGTGCTCCTCGACGTCGACCACCGCCATGCGCATCACATCCACACCCGCGGTCCGCCACGTTCGGTAGTCGCGCTCCAGTTGCTCTTCAACAGCCTGAACGGCGTCGCCTCGCTCAATCACGCGTGCAGCATCCCGTACGGCCCCGTTCTCCACCAGCGAATTCGCGCGGACCACCACGTACAAGAGGCCTGACGGACCTACTTGCGCCGGAATGCGGCAGAGCGGCGATGGCGGGAGTCGTCCTCATCAGTTCTCGGATCACGGTCCGCCTACTCCAGCCCCTTGTCCCTCGCCTCTCACCGCCCGGGGGCGCGGGAGCGCCCTCCCCGGCCGCGGAGGGCGCCTCACCGACGCTCGGTTCGGACGACTGCCGCGGGGGCGTCGCTCGGCCGACAACGAGGGTCGGCGACCGGTCGGCCGAGAGCCTCGGACGGGCATGGCAGTCGTCCGGCAGGCAGCCGCCGGGCTCCGGGGGAGTAGCTGCGGTGGGGCTTCCCGCTCGCACGGCGATGTCCGGGCGCGGTTCCCGCCTCACCGTGGAACGGACATCAACTGGATCGCTTCCGGGCGGGGTTGCGCCGGGCTCCGGCGCCCGTTCACCGCCACTCCCAGCGCAGCGCCCGGAAGCCGGGACCCGGGTTCTCGAAGACCGCGTGGACCCGGTCGGCGGCGCTGATCCACACCGGTTCGGCGGACAGTGGCTCCCCGGTGACCGCGGTGGTGGAGCAGCGCAGGCAGCGCACCGGCACGGTGTCCGGGTGGAAGGCGACCTCCAGGGTGTAGAGGAGGGCGGGGGCGTGGAAGCCCCGCCCGCACTCCTCGGCGCGGGGTCCGTTCTCCGGGAACCGCAGGGTGTACTCGATCAGCGTGGTCCCGCCGTCGGACAGTGTGCGGTCCAGGAACAGTTCGGCGACCACCAGCGGCACACTCCGGTCCGAGCGCAGCCGCCCGAGGCGGGCATTGCGTACGCCGGCGAATTCGGGCAGCGCTCCGTCCGGGTCCTCGCCGCGCAGAACCACCACACAGCGGTCGACCCGGTCCCGGGTCGCCTTCAGCGTCAGGCGGGTGGTCAGCCGTGCCCCGGCGCCCCGCGCGTCGAGCTCGTAGCTGTCGTGGGCGGCGACCCGGAGCAGGCCGTCGTCCGTGCTGCCCAGCTCGGCCAGCAGCTCGGGGAGGCTGCCGAACTCCCGCCACAGGCGCTCGGTCTCCAGTACCTCGGAGTCCCTGTTGACCCAGCGGCCCCGAGGGCGGCGCGGGCCGAGCAGCGAGACCAAGCCGTCGGTGGGGATGCCCAACAGCTCTTCGAGGAGGCGGACCGCCTGCCGGGACTGCGGCCGTTCGGGCCGGCTGCGGCCGCGCCGCCAGTAGCTGAGCGTGGTGACACTGATCTCCACGCCGCGCTCGGCGAGCCGGTGCTGGATGCGCTCGAGGCTGAGCCCGCTGGCCCGCACGGCGGAGTCCAGGGCGGCCTCGAAGGGGCCGGTGCGGAGAACGTCCAGGAGATCCGTTGCTCTTTCTCGCGGTTGCGCGGCCTTCAGCTCCGCGGGCCGTGGGATCTGGACCGTCTGCCCAACCGTGTCGTGCCACTCGTGTCCACCAGTTCCTCGCCTTCTGCACCGACGTTGCGCGCCTGGGGATGGGGGCACTGTCTGTGACAGCGTTCTCGTGGGGGGATGAAATAGAGCCACAGGTTAGCCACGGCCAGGCTGGATATCGACGAGACGTTGGACACTCTGTGAACAGTTTTGACCAAAGTTGAGGGTGACGGCAGAGCTGCGGCCGGGGGAGGAGACGGTCGCCGGCCTCTTCACAGTGGCCGCAATTAAACAGAGTTGGTGCTCGTTGACCCGGACTCCCGACGGCGGCCACGATCCCGGCCCATGAAGAGAACTGTTCTTGCGGCATCGATCTCCCTGGCCGTCAGCGCCCTGCTGATAGCCGGCACGGGATCCCCCGCCGCCGCTGCCGACACCGCTCGGCCTCACCCGCCCAAGGCCGACAAGAGCCAGGCCGTCCAGGACGCCCGCGACTCGATCGCCGCCCACCCCAAGGCGGTTCGGGCGAGCTCGGACGACACCTTCAAGTCCGCCTCGGTACTGGTCGACAAGGACGGTACCCGGCATGTGCACATGACACGCGAGTACCGCGACCTCCCCGTACTGGGAGGTGACGTCGTCGTGCACTCCGCGCCCAGCGGGGCGTTCCGAGAGAGCACTCTGACCCTCAAGGACAGCCTCTCCCTGCCGGTGACCCCCAAGGTCAGCGCCCAGCGCGCGGAGACCCTGGCGCAGAAGAAGTTCCAGGGCGAGCGCGCAGACACGACCAGCAAGCTGGTGGTGGACGCGCTCGCCGGCACCCCGCGGCTGGCGTGGCAGGTGACCGTCGACGGCATAGCCCCCGACCAGTCCCCAAGCCACTTCAACGTGCTGGTGGACGCCCTGACCGGCAAGGTCGGGCAGACGTGGAACGACTTCCACACCGCGGACGGCACCGGCCACGGCTACCAGGTGGGCGACGTCCCACTGACGACCACCGCCGTGTCCGGCGGCTACCAGCTCAAGGACGCCACCCGGGGCAACGGCGAGACCAGGGACGCGCAGAACCTGACCGCGACCAACGACAGCCCGCCGGCCGGCTGGGGCAAGGCGTTCACCGACACCGGCAACGTGTGGGGCAACGGCACGCTCAGCGACCGCGCCACCGTCGCGGCCGACGCCCACTTCGGCATCCAGGCGACCTGGGACTACTACAAGAACGTGCACGGCCGCAGCGGCATCAAGAACGACGGCGTAGGAGCCCGTTCGTTCGTGCACTACGGCAACAACTACGCCAACGCCGGCTGGGACGACACCAGCTTCAGCATGATCTACGGCGACGGTGCCCCCGGCGACAAGCCGTTCACCGAGCTCGACGTCGCGGGCCACGAGATGAGCCACGGTGTCACCTCCGCCACCGCCAACCTGAACTACTTCGGCGACGCGGGCGGCCTGAACGAGTCGACCAGCGACATCTTCGGCACCCTGGTCGAGTTCAACGCCAACAGCGCGGTGGACACTCCCGACTACCTCATCGGCGAGAAGATCAGCTCCACGCCGCTGCGGTACATGGACGACCCGAAGAAGGACGGTGCCTCGCAGAGCTGCTGGACCACCGGCACCAAGAACCTCGACCCGCACTACTCCTCGGGTGTGGGCAACCACTTCTTCTACCTGCTGGCGGTCGGCTCCGGCTCCTCCCAGTGGGGCAACAGCCCGACCTGTGACGGCGGCACGGTGACCGGCCTCGGTAACGCCACCGCGGGGAAGATCTGGTACCGCGCGCTCACCACGTACATGACCTCGGGCACCACCTACCCGCAGGCCCGTACCGCGAGCATCAAGGCGGCGACCGACCTGTACGGCGCGGCCAGCAGCCAGTGCGCCGCGGTGGAGAAAGCGTGGAGCGGCGTCGCCGTCGCCCCCACCGCCACCACCTGCGGTGGCGGCGGCACCCCGCCGAGCGGCTCCAACCTGCTCTCCAACCCGGGCTTCGAGTCCGGCGCGGTCAACTGGACCGCCAGCTCCGGTGTGGTCACCAACGACGCCTCCGGCACCCCGCACTCCGGCTCGTACTACGCCTGGCTGGACGGGTACGGCAGCGCGCACACCGACACCCTGTCCCAGTCGGTGACCGTCCCGGCCACCGCCGCGGCGCCCAAGCTCAGCTTCTTCCTGGCGATCGACACCAAGGAGTCGGGAACCACGCCGTACGACACGCTGAAGGCGCAGGTCGTCAACGGCACCAGCACCACCACCCTGGCGACGTACTCCAACGCCACGCCTGGTGGTTACACCCAGCGGACCCTTGACCTGTCGGCGTTCAAGGGCAAGACGGTCACGATCAAGTTCACCGGCACCGAGGACTCCTCTGCGGCCACCAGCTTCCTGATCGACGACACCGCGGTCACCACCGGCTGAGCCTGCCCACAGGCTCCGCGGATGCGCGCGGTGGGCCCCGGCCGGTGGAAACCGGCCGGGGCCCACCGCGTGTCCCTGACCTCGGAGCCCAGGACGGGAATGTCCGGCCGAGGGGCCGCCGAACGCCCCTCTTCTCAGGTGGCGGACCTGACCGCCCCGGCCTCCGCCGCTTCCCCGCCCTCTGCCGGAAGCGGGCAACGCCGCTCTGTCCGGACTCTGGTCAACATCCGTCTCCCCTGGTTACGTTACCTCTGGTAACAGAAGCGGGCCCGCCTGCTGGCGCGCCGTCCCCCTCTGCCTCTGGAGTTCACCGTGACTCGTTCCTCCACCCGTCGTCCTCACCGCCGGCGCGCCTTCGGCACGGCCGCCCTCATCGCCGCGGGACTCACCGCGGGCACGCTGCCCTCCGTCCCCGGCCCGGCCGGTGCAGCCGAGGTATCCGAGCGGGCGCGCCAAGCCGCCCCGGAGGAGCTCAAGGAGGTGTTCTTCGTGGGAAACAACTGGGAGGGCACCGCCGACGTCATCAACTCCCGCGGCGACTACGCCAAGATAGGCCGGATCGACATGATCCCCGACAAGAAGGAGCGCCTGCGGGAGATCTACCTCAACCCCGTCAAGCTCGCCTTCTTCCTCGGTATCCGGATCGGCCCGGGCGAGGGTCACGACCAGTACGTCGACGACATGTACACCACGAAGGACGGCAGGTCCGTCGTCGCCTCCCGTCCGAGCTTCGCCGACGTGGTCTCCATCGATGTTCGGAGCGGGAAGATCAACTGGCGCTTCCCGGTGTCCGGCTTCCGCTCCGACCACATGGCGGTCTCACCCGACGGCACCCAGGTCGCCGTCTCCTCGTCCACCGCGAACACCGTGCACGTCCTCGACATGGCGACGGGCAAGGAGGCGGGTGACTTCAAGACGGGCGACAAGCCGCACGAGAACGTGTACACCGACGGCGGCGAGTACCTCTGGAACATGGCCATCGGCGAGGTCAACACCGACATGGACGCGCCCTGGCAGGACTTCACCAAGGGCGACCGCCGCATCACCGTCGCCGACGCGAAGACCTTCGAGGTCAAGAAGATCATCGACATGCGCGAACGGCTCGACGCCTTCGGCCGCAAGGACCTGTCCGACGCGCTGCGGCCCGTCGCCTTCACCCCGGACGAGTCGAAGATGTACTTCCAGGTCTCCTTCTTCAACGGCTTCGTCGAGTACGACGTGGACGCCGACAGGATCACCCGGGTGAAGACGCTGCCGAAGAACCCGCAGACCAGCGACGACCGCACGACCTTCGTCAACGACTCCCGCCACCACGGCATGTCCATGAGCCCCCGGGGCGACAAGCTCTGCATCGCCGGGACGATGGACGACTACGTCACCGTCGTCAACCGCGAGACGCTCCAGGAGGGCCCGCTCGTCACCGCCTCCAAGCCGTACTGGGCCACCGTCAGCGGGGACGGCAAGCACTGCGTGGTGTCCGAGAGCGGCACCGACCAGGTGACGGCGATCGACTTCGCCACCGGCAGGAAGGTCGTCTCGATCCCCGTCGGAGACCACCCGCAGCGGGTCCGCCTCGGCCACGTCCCCACGGACTGGACCGGCCCCGCCACCGGCTGACATCCCCCGGGACCCGCCTCTCCCCCGTGCACGGTCTGCCGGGCCACGGCTCTCGAGACGCGGCGGGGCGGGTTCCTGCGGGCGTACGGAGGGCGGGTTCCTCCGGACGTCCGGTCAGGCTTCGGGGATGGCCCGGCCGAAGTCGGCGAGCGTGACGGCCTCGGGCTCGGGGCCGCCGCGCCGACCGGTCTCCAGCGCGTCGAGGGCGGCGAGTTCGCCGGCGGTGAGCTCGAAGTCGAAGACGTCGATGTTCTCGGCGATGCGTGTGCGCTTGGTGGACTTGGGGATGACCGAGCGGCCCTGCTGTAGGCCCCAGCGCAGGAGCACCTGGGCGGGGCTCTTGCCGTGCGCGTCGGCGATGCGGCTGACGGCGGGATCCCGGAGGACGCTTGTACGGTCCTCGCCGTAGCCGGGGTAGAAGGTGATCCCTCCGATGGGGGACCACGCCTGGTTGAGGATGCCGTGCCGGTCGTCGAAGTCGAGGACGGCGCGCTGCTGGAAGTAGGGGTGGATCTCCAGCTGGTTGACCGTGGGGACCACCGAGGTCGCTTCGAGCAGCCCGGTCAGGTGGTCGACCATGAAGTTGCTGACGCCGATGGCGCGCACCTTTCCGTCGGCCAGGAGCTTTTCCAGGGCGCGGTAGGCGGCGAGGGTCCTGTCGAAGTCGGACGGCAGCGCCTGGTGCAGGATCAGCAGGTCGATCCGGTCGACACCGAGCTTGGCGGCGCTCTTGTCGAAGCCGTGGAGGGTCTCGTCGTAGCCGTAGTCGCTGATCCAGATCTTGGTCTCGACGAAGATCTCCTCGCGGGGCACCCCTGAGTCGCGGAGGGCCTGGCCGACCTCGCGCTCGTTGCCGTAGGCGGCCGCGGTGTCGATGTGCCGGTAGCCGAGTTCGAGCGCGGCCTTGACCGCGTCCCGTGTCTCGTCCGGCGGGGTCTGGAAGACGCCGAGCCCGAGGGCGGGCATCTCGACGCCGTTGTTGAGGGTGAGGGTCCGCATCACAGGAACCTTTCGTTTCGTACGGCCCGTGCGGGCGCGATGAGGGTCAGGACGGGCACGGCTGCCGGGGTGAGCAGGCCGGGGCGGAGAGGGCCGGTGCCGCGGCGCTCACGCCCTGGAGCGCGTCCGCGCCGATCAGCCACCGCCGGGCCTGCGCGGCATGATCGTCCGGACGGCGGACGAGGTGCCGCCGACGCGCCACCGTGATCACAGGTTGCCTGCTCACAGCCGTACCAGCACCTCGAGGGCTTCGCGCACGGTGTTCCTCCACGCCGGCTTCGTGTCCGGGCCCGTTCCGGACCAGCGGTCCCGGGCCTCCTCCAGACAACCGCAGACCAGCGGCCAGGCGGGAGTCACCGTTCTTCCTGGTAACGGCAGTACCTCGCAGACGCGCGCCGACGGACCTACCGTGAAGCGGACGGCACATCCGCGCCGCCCGATCGAGAGGAGGCCCTCGTGCCCCTGGCCCCCACCGAAGCCCACACCCCCTCCGTGTCCGGCACGGGCCGGTCGACGGTCATGCCCTTCGAGGGCGTCGCGGACCGAGCTCCCGGGAACTGACGATGGCCGACGACGACAGGAAGAACCTGGCCGCCGAGGTGCGCCAGTTCCTCGGCACCCGGCGGGCGCGTATCACCCCGGAGCAGGCCGGGCTGCCGGTCTACGGCGGGAAGCGCCGCGTCGCGGGCCTTCGCCGTGAGGAGGTGGCCCTGCTGGCGGGCATGAGCGTGGACTACTACGTGCGGCTGGAACGCGGGAACCTCAGCGGCGCCTCCGACTCGGTCCTCGAAGCCCTCGCGCACGCACTGCAGCTGGACGAGGCGGAGCGCACCCACCTCTACGACCTGGCCCGCTCGGCGACCCCGTCGGGCCGTCGCCCCACGGTGACCGCATCCCGCGTCCGGCCCACGATCCTGCGGCTGCTCGACTCCATGGCCGACGTGCCGGCGTACGTACGCAACGCCCGGTTCGACATCCTGGCCACCAACGCGCTGGGGCGGGCGCTGTACGCACCGGTCTTCGATTCGCCGCTGTTCGCTCAGCGCGGTCCGGTCAACAGTGCTCGTTTCATGTTCCTGGACCCCGCGAGCAGGGACTTCTGGAGCGACTGGGACAAGGGCGCCGACGACGCGGTGGCCTTCCTGCGCACCGAGACGGGCCGGGCGCCCCACGACAAGGCGCTGACCGACCTGATCGGCGAGCTGACGACGAGGAGCGATGACTTCGCACGCCGGTGGGCCCGCCACGACGTGAAGTTCCACCGCTCCGGCGTGAAGAACCTCCGGCATCCGCTGGTCGGCGAACTCGCCCTGCCCTACGAGGCGATGGACCTGCCGTCCGACCCCGGGCTCCGCCTCAACTTCTACACCCCCGAACCGGATTCGCGAGAGCGGGAGGCGCTGGGCCTCCTCGCCGGCTGGGCGAGCACCGGCACGGTCGCGCCCTCGGGGTACGACCGAGCGGGTAACGACTGACCGTACGAACGAGAAGAAGAGTCCCATGCAGTACCGACCGCTCGGCCGCACCGGCGTCCAGGTCAGCCCGCTCTGTCTGGGCGCGATGATGTTCGGCCCCTGGGGCAACGACGACGCGTCCGACTCCGTACGGATCATCCACCGGGCCCTCGACGCGGGCATCAACTTCGTCGACACCGCCGACGTCTACTCCGGCGGCGTCTCGGAGGAGATCGTCGGCAAGGCGATCGAGGACCGGCGCGAGGGCGTGTTCCTCGCGACCAAGTTCTTCATGCCCATGCACCAGGACGACCCCAACCGGCGCGGCGGCTCGCGGCGCCGGACCATGCGCGCGGTCGAGGACTCCCTGCGAAGGCTCGGTACCGACCACATCGACCTCTACCAGGTCCACCGTCCCAGCCCCGACACCGACGTCGAAGAGACCCTCGGCGCCCTCTCCGACCTTGTGCACCAGGGAAAGCTCCGGTACATCGGCTCCTCGTCCTACTCCGGGTCCCGGATCGTCGAGGCCCGGGAAACGTCGCGGGAGCGGCGTCTGGAGCGGTTCGTGACCGAGCAGCCGCCGTACTCGATCCTGGTGCGCGGCATCGCGGAGGACGTCCTTCCCACCACGCGCCGCCACGGGATGGGCACCCTGACCTACAGCCCGCCGGCCGGTGGGTGGCTCTCGGGCCGCTATCGCAAAGACAACACTTCTTGTTCATGCATTTCTGATGGAGGAAAGTGAAAACTCGAACGCGCCGATCCCGTGCCCTCTCTTCGCTCGGGAGTTCGCCTTCTCTGCGCTCGCCGACTTGACGAAGTAGCGCGGACTTACCGCCGAATGAGGGGCGTCCCGTCACCGGTCTCCCAGCCCACCCTGAACTGCCGGAACAGCCGCAGCGCCGGGCTCTTCGGCCCTGACGCAATTCGGCCGACGGGTCGGCGGGGTGCCCGGGCGCTCTTGTTGACGTCGGAAAACTGCCAGAAGGTGTCTCCTGTCCCTGCTGCAATAGTGCTCACAACCATCTGTGAGGCCCCACAACAGGACGGGATTCGTGTCCACAGCAACGACTACTTCCATCGACCCCGCTGAACTGCCGGCACGGTCGCCACTTGTCTCGTGGCTGGCCGTGATCTCGGTGATGCTGGGAATTTTCTCGATCGTCACCACCGAAATCCTGCCGATCGGATTACTTACCTCCATCGGGTCGAGTTTCACCATCTCCGATGGAATGGCCGGCCTGATGATGACCATGCCGGGCTTCCTGGCGGCCGTCTCGGCACCTCTGGTCACCGTGGCAACGGGGCGCATCGACCGGCGTCTCATGTTGGGGGCGTTCATCCTCCTGCTGGCGCTGGCGAACTTCCTGGCGGCCGCCGCGTCCAGCTACTGGCTGGTCCTGGTCTCCCGGGTCATGGTGGGCATCACCATCGGAGGGTTCTGGTCGATCGGGGCGGGACTGGCCGGCCGGCTGGTGCCTCCGGAGTCGGTCGGCCGCGCCACCGCCGTGATCTTTTCCGCGGTACCGCTCGGATCTGTGCTCGGCGTACCGATGGGCACGTTCATCGGGGACGTCGCGGGGTGGCGTACAGCCTTCCTGGTGATGGGAGTGCTGACTCTCGCCGTGTTCGTCCTGCTGATCCTGGTGGTCCCGTCCCTGCCCGCGGAGGAGCCCACACGGCTGCGCGTGCTCACCGGCATGCTGAAAAGCGTCAACACCAGGTTCGCGCTGGTGATCACCTTCCTGGTCGTGCTCGCCCACTTCGGGGCCTACACCTACGTCACCCCGTTCCTGGAACAGGTGACGCAGGTGGGCGCCGGGCTCATCACCGTGTTCCTCCTCATCTACGGGGCAGCCGGCATCGCAGGGAACTTCCTGGGCGGATCACTCGTGGGGCGATACCCGAGGGCCGCCTTCGCGGCAGCCGCCGCGATGATCGGCGGGGCGACCCTGCTGCTCCCGGTGCTCGGCGGCAGCCGGCTTGGGGCGGTGAGTTTACTGATCCTGTGGGGTGTCGCGTACGGGGCCGTTCCGGTCTGCTCCCAGACCTGGTTCGCCAAGGCATGTCCCGATTCCCCCGAGGCCTCATCGGTGCTCTTCACGGCGTCGTTCCAAGCCACCATCTCGATGGGCGCCCTGGCCGGAGGCGTGGTGGTCGACCGGTCCTCCCCGTCCACGGTCATGGCACTCGCCGGCACGGCCGCGGTCTTCACCGTGATGGCCATCGGCGTTCACCACGCCCGAAAGGTCACCTGGCCCGAGCCGGCTCACCAGCCGTAGGGCCACAGCTCCTCACCCAGGGCTCCTGTCCGACGTTCGGTCCGCCGCAGCCACCCCGCTGCGACGGGCCGGTACGGGAACGCCGGCGTTCCCATCGCCCGGGGTCGTGCGCGGCGCAGGTGGGGTGGGAGGTCAGGCCGTCCGGGCCCCGAAGTCGGACGCACCCTTGGGTGTAATGAGGTGTTTATGGTGTCAACGCACTCCTTCCTGTAGGGAGATAGGCGCCGCGTGTACGCTGCGGGTATGAAGGACGACGACGCCTCGCCGATCGGCCCCCTGGTCACTGGCTCCGAGATCGCTCGGTTGGCCGGTGTCACCCGGGCTGCCGTTTCCAATTGGCGACGGCGGTACGACGACTTCCCCGCCCAGGTGGGTGGTGCCGCGAACAGCCCGCTGTACGCGCTCGCGGAGGTCCAGGTGTGGCTGGACAGGCAGCGCAAGGGGCAGGAGGTGTCACCCGAGGTCGAGTTGTGGCAGGCCATGCGGGCGGCGTTCGGTGAGCAGATGACCGCCGGTCTGGCCGAGGTGGCTGCCATGCTTGCCGGAGCGCGGGCAGCGGGACTGCCGGATGATGTCGCCACCCGTGTGGAAGCGCTTCTCGAACGTGAAGGACCCGTCGATCTCGTGAACGGGCTGACCGAGCGTTTCATGGACTCGGCCAGGCGTGCGGGGTCGGACCAGGTGACCTCCGAGCGCGTGGTGCGCGCCGTGTGTCATTTCGTCCCCGAACTGCCGTCCGATGCGACGGTATTCGACCCTGCGTGCGGAATCGGCGTGCTGCTCCTTTCCGTGGCCCAGGAAGTGGGGGCACGCTGCCACGGCCAGGAGATCGACGCCGACAGTGCCCGCTTCGCGCAGCTTCGTGCCGATGTCCTGGGTCGATCGGGTGTCCGCATCGTGGCAGGTGATTCGCTGCGTGCAGACGGATGGCCCGATCTCCGTGCGGATCTGGTCGTCTGTGATCCGCCGGCCGGCGTGACCGAATGGGGGCGGGACGAGCTGCTGCTCGACTCCCGCTGGGAACTGGGGACTCCTTCCAAGGCCGAAGGGGAGCTCGCGTGGCTTCAACACGCTTACGCGCACACCGACCAAGGCGGTCAGGTCCTCATGGTCATGCCCGCCTCGGTCGCCTATCGCAAGGCAGGCCGTCGTATCCGGGCGGAACTGGTACGCCGGGGCATCCTGCGTCAACTGATCGCCCTTCCTCCGGGGACGGCTACCTCCCACGCGCTGCCCGTCCACCTGTGGTGTCTGCGGCGTCCTGAGGGCACGGGGAGCGCGGAGGAGATCCGGACCGTGCGCATGATCGACCTGACTGACAACAGTCCGGAAGAAAGCTTGGAACCACGACCGGACCAAGTCGTCGACGTGCCGCTCATCGAGCTCCTCGACGACACCGTCGACCTGACCCCCGCCAGCCATCTGCGGATCCGGCATCGTGACTTTCCCAGTGAGTACGCGGCCCTGCGCAAGGAACTGGACGACCAGATCCGCCGGCTCGCCGCGCTCCTGCCGGGGCTGAAGCCGGGCGCGCGACCGGGATCGCTGGACGGTGCCACCACCAGCGTCGCAGATCTCGCCCGCGCCGGACTCGTCGCGTACGACGGTTCGGAACCGGTCTCGGTCAGTGAGCAGTTGGACACGGACTACCTGCAGGGATTCCTGCTCAGCTCCGTCAATGCCCGCCGGTCCACCAGCGCCAGTGGGACCTACCGCATGGATGGCAGGGGTTCACGCATCCCTCGCATGGACATTGCCGACCAGCGGCGGTACGGGGCGGCGTTCCGCGCCCTGTCCGCGTTCGAGGAAGGCATGCGCAAGGTCGTCGATCTCAGTCGGCAACTCTCCGAGGTCGCCCGTGACGGCCTTGCCGCGGGCGCGCTGATGCCGGAGGAGTGAGGGCGGTGCGGGCACCCGGCCCGGGTGCCCGCACCGGCCCGGGGACGCTTCTCAGGTGGTGCGGTCCAGGAAGGGACTCGGAGCTCCGTTCCACGTCACGCTCAGGGCCTCGCGGGCGCGCGTGCAGGCGACGAAGAGGAGGCAGCGTTCCCGGAGCAGGTCGGAGTCGTGCTGCAGCGGGTCCGCCTCCCGTGAGGTGATCTCACGGGCGAACGGGACGGCGCCCTCGTTGACGCCGAGAACGGACACCGCCCGGAACTCCAGCCCCTTCATCGCGTGCATGGTGGCCAGCCTCACTCCCTCGGCGCCCTGCGCGATCTGACCCCTGACCCGCAGCACAGGTATACCGGCGGCCTTCAGCTTCTCCTCGGCCGGATCCAGGGAGAGGTTGAAGCGGGCACACACGCCGATCTCGTGCGGTGCGAGGCCGTCGTCGAGCAGCGCACGGACCCGGTCCACCAGGGCTTCGGTCTCCTCCTGCCGCGTCGCGTACTCCTGTACCTGGGGCAGGCGCCCGTGCAGCAGGGACCGGTATCCGGCCAGCGAGTCCATCCCCTCGCCTCCGAGCGCTTCGACGGTGACCGGTGCGAGGAGCCGCGCCGACCAGGAGAGGATCTCCTCCGTGGAGCGGTAGTTGACACGCAGCCGGAAGCTGCGGCCGACCGTCGCGATACCCAGGGAACCGAGGGGGACCCGGGAGTCGTAGATCCGCTGATGCGGGTCACCTGTGACGAACAGGTCGTCCGGGCCGGCGGAGACCGCGGCGCGCAGCACACGCCACTGCGCGGGGTGCAGATCCTGAGCCTCGTCGATGACGACATGGGCGTACGGGGCCGCACCGTCGGACAGGAGTTCCGCCGCCCTGGCGCAGACACCCAGGTGTGTGGTCTCACCGCGAGCACGCAAGAACTGTTCGAACCGCTCCACGGCGCTCCACACCTCACGCCGGCGTGCGGAACCGAGGCCGGTGCCGCGGCCACGACGACTCGCGCCGAGGTAGGCGTCGAGATCGCGCAGATCCTGGCCGAGTACGACGTGCCGGTACTCCTGCGCCAAGAACTGTGAGGTGAACGGCAGATCGAGCTGCTTGACGGCCTTCTCCCACAGCTGACGTTGTTCCCGGTCCCCGACCGGCTTGGGCGCGATTCCGGACTTCGCGCGCACGATGCCGTTCGCGTAGGCGTCGACCGTCGTCACGTCCACCCGCGCCAGGAGCTCCTCGTCCTCGTCGAGGAGGAGGCCCAGCATCTGGCGCAATCCGGCCGCGAGCGCGTTCGTATAGGTGGTCAGCAGGACGCGACCGTCCTCGCGGCGTCCGAGCAGATGCTTGACCCGGTGCAGGGCGGCGACAGTCTTTCCCGTCCCCGGCCCTCCGGTGACCTGGACGGGGCCTCTGTACGAGGTGCGGTAGGCCACGCGGCGCTGGGAGGGATGGAGGAAGACGCGCCAGGCGTCGAACGGCTTCTCCAGCATCTCCTCCAGCTCGTCCGGCCCCGTGACCAGGCGAATGCGTGCTGAAGTGTTGGCGATCACGGTGGCCAGGTCCTCGACCGGCTCGGCGGGCGCGTCGGCGGGCCGGCGGACGGCGACGACGTCCCGGTAGACCTCATCCGGTCCGAACCCCTCTGCCAGGTACTGGAGCACCTCCAGCTGGTCCTCCGGCAGAAGCGTCGCGAAGGCGTCCAGCTGTGCCTTGTCCACGAGCGAACGTGCGGCGCGCAGCACCTGGTCGTCGATGCCCAGTTCGTGCAGAGTGCCGTCGGAGACACCCGCGAACAGCAACGCGGGAGCATCGCGCGCGGCTGTCTCGTACAAGGGGGTCAGCTCGTCCAGGGCGACGGCGTTCCGCACCTCCAGAGCCCTGGTCGCGGAGTTCGCGCTGTACAGGCGCTTCGCCGCCCAGGTGTAGGCGTCGTCGTGCGGCAGGACGTTGACCAGCAGGAACATGTCACTGCCGTCGTCGGGGGCGAGGACGACGCCCCGCCAGAAGTCCGTGATGCGGATGGTCCGCATCCGCGGATCGCGGGCGCTTCCGACGGATTCCAGGTGCAGGCCCTTGTCCGCGTTGAGTTCGGCGGCACTCAGGGTCTGGAATTTGCGCATGGCCTTGCGGACACCGGCTCGCACCGGCTTTTCCAACATGTCGTAGCCGTCCCAGAAACTCTGGGCGAACGCGAGCCGTGGCATGGGGGTCCTTCCTGCCTGACGGGTTTTCATGAGCGTGGACCTGGTCCGGTGGTGGCAGGCCTTGCGGCGATGTTCCGGAGGGACGACAGGATCTGGTCCGGCTCCTGGGAGAGGTCGAGGGTGTGCTGGTACAGCCGTACCCCCCGGCCGTCCCGCCCGGCAACCGTGCCGCGTACCTCATGGAAGTGCTCCGGTCGCCGCCCCGCCGCGTACACGAGGTGTGCCTCGCGCAGGCCGAGCACCGTGGCGTACGCGAGCGCCTGGTACAGGTCGGCGTTGTGGAGGCCGTCGGACTTCTCCACCTTGTACTTGGCGTCGAAGACGGCGAGTGGAGTGCGGCCGTCACCGGTGCGTACGACGAGGTCGGGGCGGATGCGTACACGGCCCGCGGCGTCCAGGTGGTGCGGGTCCTGGAGGTACGCGGTCAAGCCGTGTTCCCGGAAGGCCTCTCGTAGAGCGACCGTGACGAAATCCTCGAACAGTCTGTTCATGTCGAGCAGGAACCCGTCCATGCTGAGCGGTTCGTCACCGGCCGGCCGGTGTTCCGGGGAGGTGTCTCGCAGGACGGCCTCGGCGAGTCGTAGCGCGGGCTGGTAGCGGGAGTTCAGCCGCGACGGCTGCCAACGCGGCAGTCGCTGTCCACGTATCAGTGACCGGGCGTCGGCGAGACGCACACGCTGATGGGCGAGGCGCCGCCGGACCGGGCCGGGGACCCCCGGCAGCCGCAGCAACCGCTCGGCGGCCGCGCGCAGGATGCGGTTCTCGGCGGTGTCGCCGGTGTACGCGTCGTAGGCGACCTCCACGGGCGGGGTACGGCCGAAGTGCCGCCGGATCTGCTCGGCCTCCCGGAGTCGACCGCGTACGACCAGGGCGGACTCCTCCACTTCCCGGTAGCCCTGGAGGACACCCCGTCGCAGCGCCGCGTCGATCTGCCGCTCCACGGCGTGCGCGAGGGCCGGGACGACGTCGTCGTACGCGCCGGTGTCGACGCTTCCCTCCCGGCTGTCACGCCAGGCGCGTGCCGGATCGAGGCTGAAACCGAGGAGGAAGAACAACCGGCTCACGGGGGTCTTGGGCATGATGCGTACGACTGGACCGCCGGGGGTGCGTACGGCACCCACCCGGCTGCCCGCCCGCAGCATCCAGTGCCCCTCCCTGCGCGGATCGGGGGCCGCGCTCTGCAGGATGCCGGAGCCGGCGAGGGCCAGCCCGGCCTCGGTGCACAGCGGGACCGAGACCGCAGGCCCGTACTCGTGGAGTGTCACATCGGGCACGGTCACGGGAGCTGCTCGCGCAGCGAGGCGAGACCGTAGCGGGCGGCGACGTCGAGGCCCTCTCCGTAGTGGTACTCCTCGAGCAGCGGGAGGATCTTCGTGCGCCAGGTCCGTTCGAGGCCGCCGTCGCGGTACACGCCCGGCTTCATCAGGTAAGAGGGGCCTATGGCGAAGTCGGCGTCGTCGATACGGGCGTTGAGAGCGTCGAGAAGGTGAGCCGGCTCCTGCTCCTTGCCCTGACGCTCCAGCCAGCGGGCGAGCAGCCCGGCTGTCGGCTCGACACGGGGGGAGAGTTCCACGAACGCGAATCGGCGCCGCATCGCCGCGTCGACCAGTGCGATCGACCGGTCGGCGGTGTTCATGGTGCCGATCACGAAGAGGTTGGGGGGCAGCGCGAAGTCGTCCCCGGAGTAGGTGAGACGGACGGACTTCGTCCGGTACTCCAGGAGGAAGTACAGCTCACCGAAGACCTTGGCCAGGTTCGCGCGGTTGATCTCGTCGATGATCAGGAAGTGCGGCACATGCCGATTGCCTTCGCGGGAGGCGAGGTCGGCGAGCTCCCGGAGCGGACCCGCGGTAAGCCGGAAGGCCACCTCGCGCGTCTCGGGGTCCTCCATGGGCCGAAATCCCTCGAAGAAGTCCTCGTAGGAGTAGGACGGGTGGAACTGCACGATCTTGACCTGCTCGGGGCCGCCGCCGAAGTACTCGGCCAGCTTCATCGCCAGGTAGGTCTTGCCCGTGCCCGGAGGTCCGTAGAAGACCAACTGCTTGTCGTCGGTGAGGAGTTCTCGCATCTCCTCCAACCAGGCCCGGTCGTGGACGAGGAGATCGGCCGCGAGGGGCCCCGTGACGTCGGGCAGTGACAGGTCCCGCGGTGCCTGCCCCTCGGATGCGGACTGCTGGACGGGTGCGCCGACCGCTGACGCTCCGGTCTGTCCCTCGAGCGTGTCCAGCGCCTCGAGGACACCGGTCAGGTCGACGACGTCATGCTGGACCGACAGCTTCTGCTGCACTTCCTCCGGCAGCTCCTCGTACGGGTGGCTCCCCGTCTCCCAGGTGACGGTTCGCCGCAGATTGGACCGGCCGCCCGGGGACGGGGTCTGTACGGCATCCCCGGTGATCCGCCCGACGTGAAGCCGGCCGTCGCCGATGGTGGCCACCGTGTCACCGACACGCATCTGCGTCAGGAAGGCGTGCAACTCGTCGACGAGGCCCCGCTTCTGGTTGTACGAAGCCGCGCCCTCGTACCCGTCCTCGACGAAGCGGCGCAGCGCGCTCTTCGTCGGATCGCTCTCCTCCAAGGGCGGCAGATGTGCGCCGGCGATGGAGACGACGCCCTCCTCGAGCCACAGCTGCCGGACCAGGTTGTGGCCCGAGACGTTGGAGCCGCGCACGAGCCACGCCTTGCGCGGGGCGCGCCAGCCGGTGGACAGGTAGTCGGCCAGTGGGTGACCCTCGACGGTTCGCCAGGACTCGGGGCCCGAGGCGTCGTAGCCGTACACCAACGCGGCGGCGGCCGAGGAGGAGTTGCACGTGATGTCCCGGGTCGCCACCCATCGCCGAGCTGCCTCCGGCCGCCCGGGATCTGGCGGGACGTCGGCCAGGGCTTCGTCCGCGCGCAGCTCCGCACGGTTCCGGCGCGCGTGGTCGCCCAGCCCGGGCCACGCTTCGGCGGCCACTGACGAACCCTTCTGCAGGACGAACTTGTGCGTGCCGTTGCCGCCGAACTCGGTGAGCAGATGTCCGCGCGCCGCACCGCCGTCCTTGGGCAGCGTGATGCTGAACTCGGGCGTGCCGGGGAGCCGGTCGAGCTGCGGCATGGGTGACCTTCCGGTTCGGGCGTGAGAGCGCGACACCGCACAGCCTACCTGTTGACGCCTGTTGACGATGTAAACGGAACTAATCTACGGTGTGGACGCATCCGATCGGCTCTTCCGAACGGGAATCGGGACTGGCGAGGTCGTCGGGGCGGGGGCGCCGGAGCGGGGGCGCTGAGGGTGGGGATTCGGTGGCTGAGTCGAACGACGCGCGATCGGGCGGAGGTTGTCGTCTGTCGCTGCGATCCAGCACGACGGTCATCGAGCGTTCGTGACGGCCAGTCAGCCGTAGGGTGTCGTGTGAAAACAAGGGGGAGACGATGATTGACTACCGCAAGGCAGCAGCCGTTCCGGTGTGGACGCTGGCGACGGGGGACGTCCGGGTGCCCGCAGTGGCCGGGGACGGGCCGATGACGGCTGAGCGCCTGGGTGAACTGCGCGGCGTGCTGGCCGCGCTGGCCGACGAGCCGATCGCCACTCTCGAGGTGCATCCGCTGCCCGCCGAGCTCGACCGCAGCCGAGGCCTCCCGCTCGATGCCGTGAGTCCCTTGGCGCAGCACCTGTCGCAGCTCGTCACGCAGACGGCGCGGAATTCCTCTTCGGCTGCCACGGCGACCGCCGCCGGCGAGAACCTGTATCGCATGGTGGTTCCGGCGAAGGTCGCCGCCCAGTTCGGTCAGGGCATCGTTCGCCCGATGGCGGCGAAGGGAGTGGTCTGTGGCTTCCGCGGCCCACTCGTGGATCCCATGGGACGCATCGTGGCCGGCACGACGTACGTGCCGGTCGGTAAAGCGGCGGCAGCTGGCGCAGCCGGTGGGGCCGGTGCGACGGCCGGTGTGGCGGCCGCCGGCGGCGCGGCGCTCACCGTGGCCGCGCCGCTCGTGCTCATGGCCGTGGCTGTGGGGGTGAGTGCGCATGCCGACCAGCAGCGTCAGCAGGCCATCGAGCACATCACGGAACTGCTGGAGCAACTGCACGAAGACAAGCTCGATGACGAGCACAGCGCCCTCGACGGCTGCCGCGGTGCCATCGACAAGGCCACCGCCATTCTGCTCGACCAGGGCAAGCTCGGTGTCTCGCTGGGACTGGACTCTGCGGTGTACGCCATCGACACGGCGCTGGGCAAGGCCGGCCGACGTCTTGCCCGGTGGCAGAGCGCACTCGACAACCTGCCCGACGGCAAGGCCGTCGAGATCGGCACGCTGACCGAGTCGTTCCCAGGCGTGGACGACCACGGCGGCACGTTCCGTGCCCACCTCGAACTCGCCGCCTTGGCCATCGCGCTGATGCGGCGGGTCATCATCCTGCAGGCCGTCGAGCATGCCCAGAGTGACCCTGGCAACCTGTTCGAGAACTTCACCCGCGCACTCAAGCGCGACCAGCAGCGCCTCGACGCAATGGAGTCGGGTATCGCCGGTGTCCTACTGCGCCTGTCGGCGCTGGAGCTGGCGCGTCCCAACGGTTTGCGGCCCGTCTTCACGCCTGGTGAAGTCGATCGCCTGATGCGCGCGACACACCGGATTCACCAACTGGGCGACGGCGTCACGGCTGACAGCCGCCCCACGGACGTGACGATCGAGATCGCCCGCAACAGGGACGGCTCGGTGGTCGTCTTCCCCGCGCTGCCCGCGTAGGCGTACCGGTGGAGGTCACCGCGGACGCGGGTGACCTCTACGCGAAGGTGGCCGGCCGCCGGGGGGAGGGGAGCCTCCGGCAGCCGGACGCCACGCGTGTTGCGATTTTCGCAACGCGTCGATACGGTGAGGGAATGACCGAGACTGTGATCGACCGTGTACGTGGAGTCATGGACGCAGCCTCCCTCTCCCAGACCGCGTTCGCCGAGCGGGTCGGCCTCTCCCCGGACAAGCTCTCCAAGTCGCTCAGCGGCGTGCGTCGCTTCAGCTCCCTGGATCTAGCCCGCATCGCGGAAGCCACCGGCACGACGGTGGACTACCTGCTCGGCGGACGCGAGCCGGTGCGCCCCCGCTCAGCCGCCCGTTCCGGCGGTGCGGTGGCCGAAGGGGCCCGGTGGGCCGAGGTCGAGGCCATCGCCTGCCGGTTCCAGAACGCCTACGACGTGTTGGACCTGCTCGGCCGGCCCCGCGCGATCCCCGACCTGCCTCAGCCCCGCCCTGAACTCGAGCGGTACGTCGACCAAGGGGAACGCCTCGCGGCCGACTTCACGGAGCACCTCGCGCGGCAAGGCGCGGGGGCTCCCGCCGGTATGGATCTCCCGTCCCTCACCCGCCTCCTCGCGGACCACTGCGGAATCGACGTGGCGCTCGTCGACCTCCCCGCCCAGGCTGCCCTCTCCGGCGCGACGTGGCAGTCCGACGCCTTCCGCATCGTTCTGCTCGCAACCACCCAGGAATGGACCCGGGCACGCTTCACCCTGGCCCATGAGGTGGGACATCTCCTTGCCCGGGACGCCCAGGACCTGCGCGCCGACGCGGTACCGCAACCCGGTAGGCAGAAGGACTACACAGAGGTGAGGGCCAATGTCTTCGCCGCCCACTTCCTGATGCCCGAACCCGAAGTGCGAGCGGTCTGGGAGCGCGCGGTCACCGACCGGAACGCTCCCACGGACGCCGAGCTCAGCGAGCTGGTCGTCGCCTTCAAGGTGTCGCCGAGCGCGCTGGCCGCGCGACTCCACCGCATCGGGCTCCTCGACACGGCCCGCCGGGACAGGCTCCGTGGCTTCACCACCGAGATCTGCCACGTCCTCGCGGGGCGGCTCGACGACCACTACCGCCACCGCGCCGAATCCGCCGTGGCGCGCCCGCCACTCGTCCCGATGGCAGAACTGCACGCCGCGTACGAGGCCGGCGAGACGACCCTCCGCCCCCTGGCCGCCTATCTGGACCGCACCGTCGATGACCTGAGAGCCATACTCGAGCCGTCGCGCGCCCCGCGGGCGCTGCCGGAGGACGAGAAGGGCGACCCGGTATTCCAGCCATGACCAACCCCCTGGACCTCTCCAGCCGCGTCAGCCTGTTCCCCGACAACACGGTTCTCTGCAACTTCGGTGCCGTGAGCCGTCTGGATCTGCTCCGCAAGGTGCTCGGCGGGTGTGGCCGCTGGACCGAAGCGGTGGCGGAGGAAGCCCGCCGCTCAGCCGCCTACGTCCGCGACCTCGGTCAACTCCCCGTCGAGGGCTGGCTGGGGGAGCCGATCGAACTGTGCACCGAGGCTGAGATCGCCTTCGCGGACCGACTGCGACGAGCGGTCTTCGGCGGCATTCCGAGCGAGCCCCTGCGTCATCTGGGCGAAGCCGAGACCCTCGCCCTGATCCAGACGAGGAAGGAGTTCGCCGGGGCCGTCTGGATCACGGACGACCGCGACGCGGGCGAGTACGCCGCAGCGCGCGGTATTCCCGTCAAGAACACCGTCACCCTCATGCGCGAGGCCGCCGTGTCCGGGCTCATCCATTATGCGGAGGGGCACCGTCTCCTTCTCGGGATGGTCGCCGACGGGCGGCACATCCGTGGCGTTCCGGACCGCGCCGAGCGCTTGCTGGACTGACGGTTCACGACGGGACGGGGCGCCCCGGGTACGGGGTCCGGTCCGACGGGCGCCCCCGGTAAGCCGCAGACCGTGACCGCCTCCACCATGGGCCGACCGAAGCAGGGCCGGCCAGGTGTCATCGGAAGCCTCCCGGGCACCGAGCCGGTCGGATGGGTATGCGAGAGCGGCCGGTCTCGCCCACTCACCCTTGCTCGGGGCCTGGGGCCCCGGGACGTGCGGTGCGGGGCCGTACAGTCCCCGCACCGCGCCGGTCGCCGCAGCCCGTTACCGCTTGGAAGGCAGCACGCTCCCGGCAGCGGGGGCGCTCACCTCCGGGAACTGGTCGCGGCCCTGTTCGGCGAGACGTCCGAGGCGTACGAGCTGGGTGTCCTGGGCGGCCTGGTCACTGCGCTCCACGGCGCTGCGCAGAGCGTCGCGGGCAGCCAGGACCTCCTTGCGGAGAGTCGCCGGGTAGGAGTCCTGTTCGGCGAAGCGGATGGTGAGGATCGAGGTGCGAACCGCCGGGTCGAGTCCGGTCCACAGTTCCTCGGCGCGTTGCGTGGCCGTTCGCATGGCGTCAGTGTCCATGGCCTTACGCGTGTCCATGACCGCCTCCGCCGCTCTCCGCAGTTGCTCCAGGAGCGGCGACGGCAGTAGCCCCCGTCCGCCCTGGCCGGCGATCGTCGCCCGGGCGTAGGCACTTCGGGCTCGGGAGCACAACTCCAGGGTGTCGCGGGCAGAGTCCAGCAGTCCGTCCAGGGAGCGGCCCACCTTCTCTCCCTTGCTGAGTGCCGCCAGGTCGGCCATGACCTCGGTGAGGGCGTCGCGCTCGGCCGGGGTGACTTCCCGGCCCCAGTCGTCCAGGAAGTGGGCGTATCGATCGTGGAGTTCGGCCGACTTTCGGCCGATGGCGGGGGAGACCATGCTGCGCCGCAACCGGGCACCGTGCCAGTCGCCCGCGCCGAAGCGGTACATCAGGTCGATGGTCCGGTCGGCGTCGAGCCGCACCTGAAGGGTGAGGGGTACCTCGCCCCGAAGTCCGTCGGTGCGAGTGTGGACGTAGTTGCCGCAGAACTCGTTGCGCTGCGCCGAGCGCAGGTGTGGTCCCTCCCAGAGTTGGAACCGCACCGACCCGGCGCGGGCGCCGGGCACCTTCAGGTTGTCCACCCGGTGCCATTCGGTCGGGTAGGGCATGCCGCCGGGGAAGAGGACTTCCACGGTGCCGTCCTCGAGCTCGAGTCCGATGTGCTGTGCCGTGACCTGTTCGGCAAGGGCGGTTCCGAAGTCGCCCCCACAGAACGAGCATGTGGTGAAACCGGCCGCGTTGACCATCCCGCAGCCAGGGCACTTCAGGCCGCCCGCGTCCAGCGTCGCGTCGCAGTCGAGGCACACGGTCGCGGAGGCGGGGTTGTCGTCCCGGCCGCATTCCGTGCACTCGGTAAGGGTGGACACCGGGCGGGCGGTGCGCAGCCCGGACAGGTCCGTGGCGCACACGGGGCAGGCCGCAGTGAGCTCGGGGGCGGGGACATGGCAACCCGGGCAGTCCACGGTGGCCGTCCCGAGCAGCGGGGTGGCGCAGCCCGGGCAGACGTCGGCCGTGACCGGAATGCCCTCGACGGTGCAGGTCTCGGCGGGGCAGGCGAGGGTTCCGAGGAGGCCGGTCTCCACGGCGGCGCCGTGGGCGACGGCCGTCATGGGATCCACCGCATGCGACACCGTCTCCTCGCCGAAGAGGTCCTCGAGGGTGCGCCTGACGGCCGGGATGCGAGTGGAGCCACCGACCAGGAGGACGCGCTGGACATCCTCCGGCAGCGCGTCGCCTTCCTTCAACACGGACTCGACCGTTTCCCGCATACGGCCCAGATGCTCGTTGAGGAGTGCTTCGAAGTCAGTGCGCCGTACCGCCCCGGACCAGGATCCGCCCTGGCGGCCGAGCGGAGCGAGGGTTACCTCGGAGACATCGCGCGAAGAGAGTTCGACCTTCGCGCGCTCCGCGGCTGCCCGGATGCGCGAGGCGTCTCCATCGCCACTGTGGTCGCGCCCGTCCAGCTGTTCGCGCAGATGGTCGTCGAGCAGAGCGTCGAAGTCGCTCCCGCCGAGGAGGTTGTCCCCTCCCAGCTGGCCCACCAAGAAGTAACTGGGACCGATCGTCAGCAGAGACACGTCGAAGGTACCGCCACCCAGGTCGAAGACGAGCACGGTGGCGTAGTCCTCGGTGCCGTCCTCGTCCGGCCTGATGCCGAATGCGTGCGCGGCGGCGGTCGGCTCCTGGACGATCCGCGCCACGTGGAAACCGGCCAGCCGCCCGGCCTCACGCACCGCGCTGAACTGCGGTTCGGCGAAATACGCCGGCACCGTGATCACCGCACGCCCGAACGGCACACCGGCAGCGGCCTCGGCGTCCTGCTTGAGCCTGCGCAGCAAAATGGCGGAGACCTGGACCGGGGACAGGTAGTGCTCGCCGAGCCGGATCTCCACCGAGCCGTCGGCGCTCGCCCGGACGGGCGACGCGTCGTGCGGCCGCGCCTGCAACGCCTGCTGCACGAGCTCGTCCTCCCAGCGCCGCCCGATCAGCCGCTTGGCCTCTGTGATCACGGAACCTGGCTGTGCAGTGCTCCAGTTGAGGGCTTCGTGCCCGACCAGGAGGGCGCCGTGGGGATCGACTCCGAGGGCGGAGGGGGTGGCCTGGTCGCCGTGCCGGTTAGGCAGGACGACGGGGACGCCGTCGCTCAGCCAGGCGGTGACGGAGTTCGTGGTGCCGAGGTCGATGCCGAGAATCCGGTGCATGGAATTGCTTCCTGATCGTCATGGGGCGTCGGACGTAAGACGTGGGTGCGGTACATGGGCGACGGCGTCCGGCCCGGAGCGGGACGGGGCCGCCGGGCATCCGGGACGCGCCGGGTGCGCTGCGGGCAGGTGCGTCGACGAAGTGCGGCGGCAGATTCAGGCGCGACGGGTGCGACGCCCTCGCCTCGCCGATGGTTTACGCGGCAGCTGCCGCCCGGAACGGGTGGTACGCCGTGGCTGAGTCCGCTTGCCCCCGGACGAGCTCCCTTCGGAGACCGCCGGATCCGTGCTGTCCGCGCTTGCCGGGACCACGGTGGGTTCCGGGACGGGGCCCGGCGCGGCGACGACCACCTGCGCGGACCGAAGGGTGGAGTTGCCCAGGCGGAAGCCGGTGACCCTCTCCTGCAGCACCATGCCGTCCGGGGCGGAGGGATGTGGCGCAGTCCCGACGACGCGCATCTCCGCCGGATCGACGGCCCTGCCCACCGCGTCCATCGGACTGACGTCGTTGCGCGCGAATTCGCTCCGCAGCATCACGTGGGCCGCGTCGATCTGCTCGCTCAGTGCGACGGCAGCCGAGGTCGCCTCGCGTGCGGACCGTGCCTCGTGCAGAGCGCCGGTCCGGCGACGCGTGTCGGCGAGCAGGTCGTCCAGTGGCAGCAGGGCTCCCAGCAGTGCGTGCAGCCGGGCTTCGGCCTTGTCGCGTTTATGGGACAGCGCCTCGACCCGGCGACGCAGTTTGTCCAGTTCGGACGGAGGGCCGGCAGGAGCGCTCGGAGCGGGATCGTTCACGGGAGTTCCTCGGTGTCATGGCCGGGCAGGGGCGGCGTGAGCATTTCGGCGACGAGGGAGTCGACCGCACTGCGGGAGGCCTGGTCGGCCCCACGGATGAGCCCTTGCCTGACCGGGTCCTGCCTTGCGGCGGTGAGGGCCTGTGCCGCCTGCCTGCGCAGGGCCGGGGGCCGGGTGCCCGGCACGGTGCCGGGCACGAGTTCGTGCAAAGTGGGACCGAACCATGGAACAGACGGCATTGCGTCGTCCCCTGTGCCCGAGTCGGCTTCGTCGACGGTCAAAAGAGGGATTCCTGTCCGGAGTCGTGGTCGCGGCGGCGTCGGGGGGAGGGACCGAACAGCAGGCCCTGGTCGGAAAGTCCGGCGCCGATCCGTTCCGCACACGCACGGTCGCGCTGCGCCCCGCCGAAGTCTCCCTCTGCCTCGCGCGTCGAGGCGCGGCGCAGATAGGCGGATTCCACGGTCTGGTCGAAGCGCGCACTGACGCCGATCCGCATCAGGTCCCGGAGGAACAGCTCGATCACGTCCGACGGCGACGCCTCTGCTTCAAGGTGTTCGGCGAGGTCGAGCACCGCGGCGTCGCGTTCCTCCGTGACGTGTCCACGGGCCGGGCCCGCGACACCGGCGGCGGTGCTCAGCAGGGCCACGCGGTGTTCCATCCACGCTCGCGCACTGTCGGCATCGGAAGACAGGGACGCGTCGATCAGCAGGTCGACGAGCACGTCGTCGACGAGTTCCTCACTGTGAGGGGACCGGGTCTCGCTGTACTGGATCACCTTGCGCACGGCGGTCCGCGCCACTGACGTAAGCCCGCGGGACGCGGCGGCCACGACCTGCCCGACGTAGTGGCGCGTCAGCCACTCCCGGCCCGGCGCGCCGTCCGGGTCGCGCCGGAGCAGGTCGCGCACGGCGGCTGCACGGATCGTCTCCTGAGGTTGCGCCCCGTCGAGTACCCGACGCAGGTCTGCTCGCAGATGGTCGTCGAGGCCGCACCTGGCATCCGGCGCATGGGGCGATACGACCAGGGCCCGCGCGAAGCGGTTCCTGCTCTGCCGAGGGTCGCTGTCGAAGACTTTCCTGCCCTGGCGGACCAGCTCAGCGGTGAGCTCGGCGGCCTGTGAGCCGTCCCCGGGGAGCAGTGCGTGCGCGAGTTCCAGGCCGTGGATCCGTGTGACGGGGGAGTGGCCGCGCCCGTTGCGGCGCCGTCCGACGTTCTTCCCCGCGCGCAGTACAGCCGCCTGATCCTTGGCGTCGAGGGTGTGCCCGAGTCGCGCCGCCGTGCTGAAGTCTGCGAGCGCCTCGCTCCACTCCCCGCCCAGCACCCTGTCCTGACCCCGCTGGGCGAGGGCCCGGGCGAGAGCGTCTGCACACCCGCGGTGATCGGGCGAGTCCGCGATCCAGGTGGAGGGGTCGGGGTGCCGGGCGGTGTAGGCCTCGAGGAGGACGACATGGCGGCCGTGGCCCACGAGATGCCAGGCGGCATGCCCGAGCGGGATCAGGCCGTCGGTTCCTACGTCTGCCGGGATGACCTCGGGGCCGGAGCGCTCGGCCTCCCAGGCCGTCTCCCATGCGGCAAGGGCGTCTCGGCCGCCCCGGACATCCAGGGCGTGCAGCAGATCGGTGATGCGCCCGAGTAGTTGACCACGGGCCTTCTCCCAGAGTTCGTCGGGCACAGGAGTGCAGCGCCGCCCGGTGAGCAACGCACGGAAGTCGCCCGGGTCGTCCTCGTCCAGGAGGTGTGCCCACAGCACGATCGCGAGGGCCGCTGTGCCGGCATCGTCGTGCCGTCCGCCCTCTTCGCCCAGCCGACGGAGAGTACCCACCGCAAGGGCGTGCACGACCCCCGTTGCCGCCAGATCCAACTCGCTGTCAGGGCACCGCTGGACAGCCTCCGGCCAGTTCCCGACCCGCGCGGCCAGCGCGGCGCGGAGCACGGCGTACCGCACCGCAGCGTCGTCGGTGTCGGGTGTGCCGAACTCACTGTGGAATCGCTGCACAAGTGGTCGCACGACGCCGAAGTCGGCGCGCAAGAAGGCGCGCTCGGCCTCGTCGAGCAGTCGGGCACCAGTGACGGTCCGGCCAGATCCACCGGCATCGTCCACCCTCACGGCTCATTGCCCCCTGATCCCCCTGCATGGCAATGGCCACCGTAAGTAGATGTGTTGGCGCCGTCAACACGCTTATGGTGTGGGGTGGCCGAATCCCGTGCGGCGATACTTCCTGTTGGCGGTACCAGCAGTGGTTCACGGGCACGCACCCCTTGTGAAGATGGCGTCATGACATCTGACCTACCGGCCTGCGTCACACCGAATCCACGCCGGAACCCATGTCAGGCGTGGGGAGTTGAGGCAAAATGAGACGGTGTCAAGTCTCCGCAACGACCCTCGCACCTCCGCTGCCGTTCGCGGTAGCGGCTGGGTGGCCAACTCTCCGCAAGCCGACCAGTTATTGGCGCGTCTGGAGCCAAACGAACGGGTCGAGCTACTGTTCACCACGCTCCGGTTCCATGGCGCGCTGACCGGTCGACGTCTCCTCCTGTGGCGGGGCACCTTCAAGGTGGCCCACATGGAACTGCGCCGTCCCCTTACCTTCCTTGAGGGGAGAGGCGCTTCCCGGTTCGGAGAGGCGGTCGTACTCGACGGCCCCGAAGGCGCGATAGAGCTCAGTTCCCTCTCTCCGGCCGCGGCCAGGGCTCTGGCCGACGCCGGGCGGCGCAGCAACGGCAACGTCTCTGGTGCACCTCCGCGCGTCGCGCAGCACGACCACGAGCTGTTCGGGATGACAGGACCGGGCCGAAGGTCACCCGGCCAGGCCCCCGCACCCCCGTATGCGGAAGGAAGTACACGCTCAGCGCGGGAAAGTTTCCACACAAGGAGCATCCGCACATGGCAGGACGCCGAGCTCGCCGCCGCTGACCACATGCGCAGTCTCGGCTTCACCGACGCGCGGGTGACGGGCGCCGGCGCGGACGGCGGCATCGACGTGGTCGCCCGCGACGCCGTGGCGCAGGTGAAGCACTACAGCCAGCCGATCGGTGTCGGACCCATTCGAGAACTGCGGGGAGTAGCGGACTCGCACCACCACCTGCTGTTCTATGCATCCGGTGGCTACACGGCCAGCGCCCGGCAGTTTGCCGACGAGAGGGAAGTCGCGCTGTTCTCCCTCCCGGAACTCGGTCACATCACTCCGCTCAACCCGGCAGCGGTTGGCTTGTCCGCTCGTCCGGCCCCGCCCGCCGGAGGGAGCCGAATGATCTCCAGTCCCGACCAGGCAGCTTCGGGGCGAGGCTGGACGCCGACTGGGCGCGCGAGTCAGCGTGCCGCCGAGTTGGATGCCCAGCGGCAGACCGTGCTCCGCCTGATCACTCGCGTCCGTGCACGCACCAGTGAGGTGCACGCCCTGCCGTCCAACCGGTACACCAAGGACCTCATCAAGTCGCTGCAAGCGGCGCACAAGCTGACGGAGCGGGCGGCCTCCTTGCTGGTCAAGTCTCAGGCCGACTTCCAGACGTACGGCACGCGGAAACGGTTCATAGCCATGGCCGACGAGAAGGCCCGCGAAGCCGCCCTCAAACTGGGGATGCGTACCTGACGGTCAGGCGTTCCTCTCTTGAGGCCGAGTGCATCTGTAGTCGCCGTTCGAGGACTCGCTGGGTACCAGCACCGGCTTGAGGGCCCGGCCGGGTGCAAGCGCCCGCTGAAGACAGCCGTCACCCGCTCTTGCGCCGACGGGATCACGATGTGGTGCCGTGAAGCTCGGCCCGGACGGTCTTGCCGCCGGGTGGGTGGGGTACGCAGTCCCAGTGGTCGGTGAGGGCGGTGACGAGCAGCAGGCCCCGGCCGCCGGAGTGCAGCGCCTCGGGGTCGGTGTCCGCCGGAGCGGGCTGCGGGTACACCTCCCCGCGGGCGTCGGTCACTTCGACGCGGAGGCGGCCGGCCGCCGGGTCGTAGGCGAGGGTGAGCCGGAAGCACCGACCTGGTACGAGGCCGTGGAGGACGGCGTTGGCCGCGAGCTCCGCGACCACGAGCTCGGCACGCTCCGTGAGTTCCTGCGGGGCACCCCAGGACCTCAGCTCGGTCCCGGCGAGCAGTCTGGCCAGCCGGGCGCCGCGTCGCGTGGACGACAGGAGCTGGGAGAAGGTGCGGGTGGGGCAGCCAACTTGGGGCAGCGCGTGGTTCATGGCGCCAGAGTGACGGCAGGACGCGCCTGGGAGCGAGAGCCACACCCCGTACGCGGAGTCAGCGTACGGGCACGAAGAGTGGACAGTACGGTGCGGCTTCCGTCACGCTGAGTGGTGAGCCCGGGGCGGTGTCAGGAGCCGTCGCGGTGCGATGCGGAGAGAGGCGGGGGCCGGATGAGCATCGGTGTGGGGGAGGCGGCCGGGGGCGTCGGCGCGCAGGGGGTTCCGGCGGGGGAGTGGGAGCGGGAACCTCATCCGTCCGACAGTCTGCGCACGTTCGGCGCGGTCGTCCAGGCGCTGCGCGAACACGCGGGGCTCAGCCGGATCGAGCTCGGCGCCCGGGTCCAGTACTCCAAACACACGGTGGAGTCGGTGGAGTTGGGCCGACGCATGCCGGACGAGGTGTTCGTGGAGCGTGCGGAGGAAGCGCTGGGCAACACCGGTGCCCTGCAGAAGGCCGCCTGTCATCTCACCCGGGGCGAGGCCGGGCTCGCGGCATGGTTCCGGCGGTGGGCGCGGCTGGAGCGTGAGGCGGTGAGCCTGTGCACGTACGAGTGCCGGCTGGTGCCGGGGTTGTTGCAGTCGGAGGCGTACGCGCGGGCCGTGTTCGACAACAGCATCCCGTTGCTGACCGATGAGCAGGCGGAGGCACAGCTCACTGCGCGGATGGAGCGTCAGGCGATGTTGCGGGAGCGGCCGACCGTGCCATTCAGCTTCATCGTGGAGGAGTCGGTTCTCCGGCGGCGACTCGGGGGAGCGCACGTACAGGCGAACATGCTGGACCATGTGCTTGAGCTGACCGCACCGCGCAACGTGACGTTTCAGGTGGTGCCGCTGGAGTTGCCGTTCCACGGGTGCCTGGACGGCCCTGTCCAACTGGTGGAAACCGCGGAGGGGCGACGGCTCGGATACTCCGAAGGGCAGCAGAACGGGCGACTGATCTCCGACCCGAAAGAGGTGAGCCTGCTCTGTCGTCGCTATGACACACTGCGCTCGCAGGCCCTCAATCCCAAGGAATCCCGGGACCTGCTGGAGCGACTTCGAGGAGAGCGATGAGCAGCGGTACGACGGAACTCGCCTGGTTTAAGTCCAGCTACAGCGGCACCCAGGGTGACAGTTGCGTGGAGGTCGCGGTCGCCGAACAGGGCGTATACGTAAGGGACTCGAAGGACGTGACCCGCCCGGCCTTCGCGGTGGGCCGCGAAGGCTGGGGAGAGTTCGTGCGGTTCGCGTCGGAGCGCTGAGCGACAGAAGGTGTGCCGTCGGGCCGAGCGGTGGACGGCACACTTTCGTCGTGCTCAGGAACCCTTGGTCTCGGTGTAACCGAGGGCCGCGCGGTTGATGAAACGGTCACCGAGGTCGCGAACGGGCGCGGGCTTAGGCTTCTGCGCGGCCTTCTTCGCCGTGGGCTTCTTCGGGGCGGGCTTCTTGCCGCCCGCACGCTTGGCCGGCGCCGCCTTCGCCTTCGCCTGCCTGGCGTTCTTCGCGGCCGGTGTGTTGCGCGCCGCGTGCCGCTTGCGTGCCGCTGAGAGTTTCTCGCGTTCTCGAACGGCCACGTTGGCGGGGAGGGCGTTAGCCAGGGTGCGGGCCCGGCTGAGCGCGTAGCGCGCTGCGGTCCAGTGCTTCTTGTCGATGGCCAGGTTGGCCAGCCTGACGGCTTGCTGCAAGGCCTTGATCTTCGCGGGCTGCCGTTGGGGTATCGGGGTCTCGGCCCCGCTGCTCCGCTTCTGTCCGGCGGCACGGGTGCCCCAATCCGTACCGGAGGTCAGGACGACGACCGAACGAGGGTTGCTGCTCTGGCTTCGACGTACCACGTGCGTTGGTTCCTTGGATGAGCGAGGGGCGCCCCTGGGTGACCGCAGATGCGGCCACCCAAGAGCGGGTCAGTCGTGACGAGGGCCCTGGCCGGGGGACAGGGTGAGGGTGGACCGGTAGGTGCCGGACTCGCCCTCGGTTAGCGGGGTTTCGAGGGTGAGGCCGGCGGTGGCCATCCGGTCGTACTCGGCGAGGGTCAGGTTCTTGGTGCGGTACTCACCGTACTTCTCCTCGTCTTTTCGTTTAAGGATGGGAAACGTATTCAGGATGTATGACACGTCGTCGCGACTGATTCCGTAGAGGTGGAAGAAGAGTGCGTCCAGCTCGGCACGGATTACGGATCGGCGGTCCTCGTCCCAGTGGAAGGGGGTGCCCGTGTCGCCGAGGTCGCGGGCGAAAGGGGTCATGTCATGTGCAGTGTAGGTGAGTTCGAGGACTCGGGGCGTGATGAAGCTGAGATGGGGCTCCATCTGCTTAGGGTTCGGCAAAGGGAGCTGATACGTAATGAAGAAATTGAGGTGAGTCCCACCTACCTTGAATCGCGCGATGAAGTCGAACACCGTCGATGTTGCCGCCGCACAAAGTGCTGGTACGGATTTCGACAGGTCGCTTCTCGTGATCGATACAGGCAGGCTGTTGCCAACGCCAGCGTACGGAATGGGGCCAACGATTGTGGTTCTCTCGTTAGTGGCCGAAGTGATGTCACGCCACCCAAGAAGCCACTTCTGCTCCCAGCCTTGATCGGACAGTCTTTTAGCTACCCCCTTGTACTGGCGTCCGCTAATGGTCACGTCAGTTTCGGGTACCCAATTCAATGGCTGAGGTAGGCGGTCCGGGTCATCGAGGTCTCGGGCGGTCAAGTATCTTGGCTGATTTTGCCGCTTCGTTGCTGTTTCGCTCTTGACCACATCGGCCACGCGATGGTTGTAGAAGTCTGCCATCTTCGCCTCATAGAGCGGGAGAAGGCGCTCCCCGCCGCGGACCAGTATGTTGCGGTCAAGGCGCCAGCCGTCCCTGAGGAGATCGTCGAACGTCTCGCCATTCTGAATATCGGGGCGGAAGAGGTGGGATTCGTGCGACATGTCGAACATGCGCAGGAAGGAGACTCCCCAAGGGTTCCCAGCGGGCCCCTTTGATGCGTCGAGGAGGACGGGCACGCGTCGATAGATTCCGAGAGTGATTTCGGCATCGCGTCGGGAACGGAAAACAGGGCAGGTGCCAGTATTGGGATTTAGAAGGTTGATCTCTTCTGCTGATAGTGGGAACGTCTTCTCCGGGTCGGTCAACTCGGTTGGATCGTGCAGGAAGAAGCCGAATTGAGCGATGGGCTGGCGAACATTTTTCCCTGTCATTGAAAGTACACAGAACTTCATGCGAGAATCGACATCTGGAAAAAGTCCACTGCGGTTTTCGAAGTCGAAAAGTGCCGACAAAGACTGTGATGCGATAAGGTCTTTGAAAAAGTACTGTGTTCGAGCATCAGTTGCGATGCCAGTCGGAACGATCACTCCTGTGCGGCCACGGTGAGATGTCAGAACGCGGTCGTTCTCGGCGAACAAGGCGTAGAGGTTGAGATTTCCCTGGCCGGTCAAAGGGTGTCTGCTAGAGGTGCGGAGAAAGTGACTCTCTCCATACACCTGGCGCTTTGCTGCTTCGTACTCGAAATAGAGTTTAGCTGTATCCGGACTGTCCTTGAGCGCCTGAATCTTCTTCTTTCTGGCTGCCGTGTTATTGATTTCTGCGATTCCCGGCGCGCGCACAGCAAAAAACTCTGTCTCGGGGAAATTCACACTGTCCCACGGCGGGTTCCCCACCACCGCGTCGAATCCGCCGGCCCACCCCGTCCCCGGCTGGACACCGGCTCTCGACTCCGGGACCGCGAACACCTTGGGGAACTCCAGGTGCCAGTGGAAGAAGCGGTACTGCTCCCTCAGCTTCCGGATTTCCGCGTGGGTGGTGTCCGGCACCGCGGACTGGTTACGGCTCCGCAATGCGCGGAACACCTGGTCGGTCGGCGCCTCGGGGGCGCCGTCGCGCTTGGGCCAGACGAAGGCGGCGCACCAGGCGTCGGCGGCGTGCACGTCGTCGATGTACGCGGCCGACTCCGTGTGGGCGCGGTAGGCGGACTCCTGCGCCCGGACCTGTTCCAGGAGGTCAGACGGGGCCGTGGTGATGCGGGCGAGTTCGGCGGCGTAACGGTCGTTGCCCGGCAGCGTCTCCGTGTCGAAGAGCAGCTCGTCCTGGCCGCCGCGCTGGACCTTGTTGCGCTTGACCAGCCCGGCCGCGTACTTCCGGTCGTCGCCCTCGATCGGCTTGAACGCGTCGTCCGGGACGCCGTCCGCCAGCAGTTTCGGCGTTGCCCCGATCAGGCCGTTGCCGTGCTTCACATGCGCGTCCAGGAACCCCAGCGCCTTGCCCGGTTCCATCGCCTCCAGCCAGAGCGAGACCTTCGCCAGCTCCACGGCCATCGGGTTGAGGTCCACGCCGTAGACGCAGCGGGCGACGACCTGGTGCAGCGCGTGCCGCACCGCGTCGACCGTCGGCTCCGGGTTGCGCTCGCGCACCGACGCCACGCGCTTGGCGATGCGGCGGGCCGAGGCGACGAGGAAGTGCCCGGAGCCGCAAGCCGGGTCGCAGACCGTCAGGGACAGCAGCTCGTCCACGATGTCGTCGGTCGGGTCGGGGTGGCCGGCCTCCGTGGCGCGCTGTTCGCCGCGCTTGACCGCGTCGTCTATCACCGGGTCGAGCGTCGTGTCGAGCAGACACTCGATGAGCGAGGACGGGGTGTAGTAACTGCCCGTCGTCTTGCGGCTGTTGCCCGCGACCTCGATGAGTTCGAAGGTGCGGTCCGTGGCGGAGTGCTTGGGCTCCAGCTCCAGCAAGGACTCGTAGACCGAGCCCAGTTCCTCGGCGTCCAGGTGCCGGTAGTCGATGGGGCGCCAGCGGCGGGCGCCCGGGTCACGCATCTGGGCGAGGTGGCGGACTGCGGCGAGCAGCGACTCGTTGGACAGCTTCAGGCCGTCCAGCGGGGCATCGGTCTCCTTGGGGGAGAACAGGCCACCGAGGCCGGGCAGGCCCAGTTCGGGGCGGCCGCCCTCCTTGCCGAGGGCGTCGAGGACGAGGCGCAGCGCCTCGTACTGGTCACCATGGGCGGTGCCCTGGCGCCGGCGGGCGCGCTCACGCAACCGGGCCGAGGAGAAGTACCGCTCGTACGCGCCCCGCTGCCGCTCGTCGGCCTTCGGGTCGAGCAGGGCCCCGCGGTCCTCGGCGACGAAGACGAACAGCAGGCGGTAGACCAGGCGCAGCAGGGCGTCCCGCAGTGCCTTCGGGTCGGTGTCCTCGCGCAGCCGGGTGTTGTCCGGGTGGCGCAGGAAGCCGGTGCCGAGAGCGGTGAGGGCGTTCTGCACCCCCAGGCGCAGCTGGTCCAGGGCGCGGGCGCCGGAGCTGACGGCCTCGGCGCGCCACTTCTCCAGCCAGCACCCCGAAGCCGCCGCCCCCTCGGCCACCGCGAACCGGGACGCGTGCAGCACGCAGTACAGCAGCACGAACTCGCTGAACAGCTCGCCGTCGAAGATGGCTTCCAGGTCGAACTCCACGTACGCGGCGGTCGCGAAGGACGACGAGTCGCGCAACAGCCGCACCCGGCGGCCGTTGGTGAGGACCGCCCACAGGTGGGCCTCGGTGCGGTTGAGGCAGTCCTGGAGCATGGACTGCGGCGGTACCTGGCCGAAGGTCAGGCGCTTGTCGAGCTCCTGGTTCCAGGGGACCTGGTGGACGAGGGCCGGGCCGTGGCGGTGGGAGACCGGGAAGTGCTTGTCCGGGTCGGCGTCGGCCGGGATGCCCGGCGCGCCGACCTCGGTCAGCGCGCCGAAGTCCAGCTTGCGGAAGAGCTGGGCCAGCCAGTCGGTGCCGGCCCGGCCGGTCGGGTCCGCGGCCGGTGCGCCGGTCTTCGGGTCGGCGGGCAGGGCGGTGCGCAGGTCGCGCCAGAGCGGCTTGAGGTACTCCCAGGCGCGCTCGGCCTCGTCGCGCACGGGGACGGAGGCGGGCAGGCCGTAGTCGGCGGGCCTGGTGCCCGGCAGGTTCCGTGCCTCGGCGATGCGCAGCAGCATGTCGGCGGGGAGCAGGCCGCCGACCGTGGTGACGGCGGTGAAGGCCAGGGCGGTGCGGGTGGCGGCGGACATCAGGCTTCGGCTCCGGACACGGTAGAGGCGGCGGGGGCGACGGGCGGCAGGTAGACGTACACGCCGAGGACGTCGGCGGGTTCCTGCGGGACGACCTTCAGGCCGCGGACGATCTCCTCGTTGGCCTTGCGCACCCGGCGGTGCGAGGCGTCGAGCTCGGCGGCCAGATTCGTGCCGTACTCCGTGAGGTGTGCGGCGAGGTCCCCCAGGCCGTCCAGGGCACGGGAGATGGCGTTGTGGGCGGACTGCTCGTGGGTGTTCGCCACGGCGCGGGCCGCGAGGAGGGCAGCGGCCGCGTCGTCGTCGAGCCAGCGGGCGCGCGACGGCATCCCCTCGAAGGCGAGGAGGCGTGCGTCCTCGGCGACGACCTGCCGTTCGCCGGTGCGGGACGGGAGGGTGAGGTGGAAGCGGTAGCGGACCAGCAGGAGCGTGGTGCGGGTGGTGACCGCGTCCGTGGTGACGACGCCGCAGCGCCGTGCCGGGCGGGGGCCGAGCGCCTTCACGTCCAGCGCCGAGTCCAGGACGTAGGAGGCGATGGCGCCGATCGCCGGGTCGGTGCGGACCAGGGCGGCCTCGCCGCGGGCGATCGCCGGGGTGGTGCGGAAGGGGATCTCGCGGTTCTCCTCGACGAGCCGGTTGCCCAGGGTCGCTGCGAGCGCGTCCCGCAGGCCCGCCGGGGTGCCGCCGGCCTGGGCGGTGAAGTCACCGGTGCCGTCGCGTGGGTCACGGACCAGCGCGTCCAGGTCGCGCAGGGCCTCCAGGGCGAAACCACGGACCTCCTCCGCGCCGCCGAGCGCGGCCCGCACGGCGGCGACCTCGCGGGCCACCTCCTCCGGGTGGATCGCGCGCTGGGCGTACTTCGAGCGGGAGGTCTTCTCCCGCTCGGCCGCCGAGGACCACTCGCGCTCGATGCGGTCGAAGGACTCCTGGTGGCCGTCCTCCATGTCGAACAGGCTCTCCTGGCTGCCCTGCCGCCCGTGCAGCAGCAGCCACTCCACCACCGCGTCGGTGACACCGGACGCGGTCTCGTCGGGGACGGAGACGGAGATGCCCAGGTCCTTCTTGATCTGCCGGTGCTTCTTGAACAGCACCTCCAGGACCTTGCCGTCGATGCCGTTGTCCTCGCCGTACATGGTGATGACGCGAACCTGGTCGCGCTTCTGGCCGTAGCGGTCGACGCGTCCCTCCCGCTGGTCGTGCCGGGTCGGGTTCCACGCCAGGTCGTAGTGGACGACCGCGTCGAAGTGGTGCTGGAGGTTGACGCCCTCGGACAGGCAGTCGGTGGCGATCAGCACCCGGCGGGCAGCCGGGTCGCCGGCCTCTGCGGCCTCTGCGGCCTCGGCGGCGAGCTGCTCGATGCGCTCAAGACGCTGCTGCGGGGAGAGGGTTCCGGTCACGGCGGCGATCTTCGTCTTCTTGCCGAGCTTGCCGTCGAGCTGATCGGCGAGGTACGTCGCCGTCGGGATGTAGCGGCAGAAGACGATCGGGTGGTAGCCCTCGGCGATCAGGCCCTTCAGGTGGCGGGTGAGTGCCTTCAGCTTCGCGTCCTCGGCGGGGCCGACCAACTCCGCCGCCCGCGAGGCGAGTTCGAGCAGCCGGGCGCCGGCGTCCTCGGACTCGGCGGCACCCGGTGCGACGTCCATGCCCTCCAGCCGGTCGTTGTCCGCGGAGTCGGCGGCCACCGAGGCACCCAGCAGGTCCGCCTCGTGCGCGGTGCGGGCGACGGCCGACTCGGAGCGGGTCTTCAGCGTCTGCGCGGCGGCGGCCGGGGAGGACACCATCGAGCGCAGCAGCGCGATCACCGACCACCACGCGATCCGGGCTTCCCGCTTCCCCTGCTCACCGGCCTCCGCGACCCGGTCACGCGCGTAGGCGATGGCGTCGTCGAGCAGCGCCCGGTAGGCCGGTGTCAGCTTGTACGGCTCGTCCTTCGTCCAGCGGTCCGAGGGGAAGGCGGTCCGCTCGGCCAGCGAGTCGTCGGTGAGACCGTCCTCCTTGGTGAGGTAGGTGCGGACGTCGGCGCGCTTGCGGGCCACGAAGTGCTCGGCGAGCTTCGCCCGCCCCGCCGGGGACTCCAGGTCCAGGGTCGCCAGTTCGGGCCGTACCAGACCCAGCAGGTTGCGGAAGGCGGACTCCTTGCCGGAGTGCGGGGTCGCCGTCAGCAGCAGCAGATGGCGGTCGGCGTCGGCGGAGACCTTCCGCAGCAGCTCGTAGCGGAGCTGGTTCGACGCGGAGGACGCGCCGCCCTGCGTCGCGTCGTCGGCGGCCACGCAGGAGTGCGCCTCGTCGACGATCACCAGGTCGGGGCAGTGCCTGAGGAAGTCCTCACGGTGCCGGGTCGACTTGATGAAGTCCGTCGAGATGATCGTGTACGGGTGCCTGTCGAACAGGGACTGGCCCAGCTCCAGCCCGCGTTCCAGCCGCGACACCGTGGAGGCCAGGACCAGTTCGGCGTCGATGCCGAACTTCTCCCGCAGCTCGCCCTGCCACTGCTCGGCCAGCGACGGGGAGCACAGCACCGCCAGCCGCGTCGCCTCGCCCTGTGCCAGCAGCTCCTTGGCGATGAGCCCCGCCTCGATCGTCTTGCCGATGCCGACGTCGTCCGAGATCAGCAGCCGTACGGTGCGCTGCCGCAGCGCCATCAGCAGCGGGACCAGCTGGTAGGCCCGGGGTTCCACGGCGATCGACGCCAGGGAACGGAACGGACCCGCCCCCGAACGGAAGCCGATGCGCAGCGCCGTGCGCAGCAGACCGGCGGCCCGCTGGTCGCCCAGGTCGGACGGGCTCGGCGGTGCGAACTCGGCCGGACGCACCTCCTCGAAGGAGGGAAAGACGGCCGCGACGTCGTCCTCGCTCCCACCCAGGGGGCGCAGCACCAGCATGTCGGCGGCGCTCTCGGGCAGCACCACCCATTCCCGGCCACGGGCGGCGACCAGCGAGCCGGCTGTGTACGTGAGGCTCATGAGATGTCTCAGTTTCTGGAGATCCGGAAGAGGGCGGCGCGGTCAGCGCAGGTGGAAGTAGGCGGCCTGGTGGCCGGTGATGGCGTCCCAGTCCGCGTCCGTGGGGAAGCGGACGACGTCCCAGCCCGCGTCCTCCAGCCGGTAGCCGGCCTCCAGGTCGCGGGTCGCGTCGGCCGGGTGGCCGGGGACGTCGACGAACACGGCGAGGCTGGCACCGTCCAGGCGGAAGACGAGGTCGGGGCAGGCTCCCGCCTCCGGGGCCAGGGTCTTGACCTCGTCGGGGAGCCGGTAGCCCTTCGCCCTGAGCCAGCCGAGCAGATCGCCGTCCGCGACCAAGGCGGCCAGATCCGTCTCCAGCACGGTCGGCGAGGGCGCCGGGGTGCTCGTGGGAGGGGAGTCCACCGTGCGCGCGGCCGGGGAGTTCTGCGGTGCGGTGGTCGCGCTGTCCGCCGCCGGGGCCAGCCTGCGGAAGAGTTCGCTGCGGGACTCTCCCCGGTCCTCCCGCTCGGTGCGGGCGCCGGCCAGCCGCTCCAGCAGCGGCCGGGCGCTGTGCCGGCTCAGCCTGCGGTGGTGGGTCTGGTTGGCGTAGGAAAGCAGGCAGGCGTAGCAGCCGCGGGCGCACTGCTCGTCGTCCGACGGCCCGCCCTCGTCCTTGCCGGTCTCCGGGTCGAAGTGGCAGATCTCCATGGCGGTCCTGGCCGCCTTGGCGAGGGCGTCCTTGTCGTGCTGGATACGGCGCAGCACACCGGCGCCACCCTCGGCCGCCTCCGTGAACAGCAGGTGGCGGCGCGGGCCGTCGTCCGGAGGCAGCAGCTCCGCGGTCAGCTCGGAGTCCTCCAGCTCGAACGCCGCCTCGATGCCACGCTCCAGGGCGTACAGGAACGACAGGGCCACCGGCTCGGGCTGCGGCTCGTCCAGGGTGACGACGAGGATGTTGCGGCGGTCCTCCACGTAGGGCAGGACACGCCGCTTGCGGCGCTTCTCGTTGCCGTCCTCGTCGACCACCGGCATGCCGGTGCCCTCGATGGCGTCCGCCGCGGCCCGGTCGTTGAGCCAGCGGCCGTCGCCGAGGTCGAGCCAGTAGCCGTCCGGCTCGCCCTCCTTGTCGCGTACCCGGCCGAGGTTGGTGATGCGGACCGTCGCGGAGTCCCCGTAGTCCAGGTCGAGGACCGGAGCGCCTTCGCGGTCGGTCACATGGGAGGTGAGACGCCCCTTGCGGACGCCGTGGTCCTGGAACGCGTACGAGGTCTCCAGGCGGAAACCCGCCCGGCGGCGCTCCTCCTCGTCGGAGGAGATCCGCTCACGCGGGGTCGTGTACACGGTGTGCAGGTGGAGCAGGCCGGTGCGCTTGCCCGTCAGCTGCTCGTGGCACATCGTGCAGACGTCCGTGCCGACCTTGACGGCGTAGTGGTAGCCGCAGCCGTCACAGCGCCTCGCCTCCGCCGTCGCCAGGTCACCCGAGGCGTCCGGCGGCAGCTGCACCCGGGTGACCTGGTAGCGGGCCCCCTCGTGGTAGATGAGCGCCCCGGGTCCGAACTCCCGGATCGCGAGGAACCGGGGACGCTGCAGGTAGTCGCCGTCGGCGTTGCGGCGGTTGCCGGACCGCGGGATGTACGCGGCCAGCGGGAGCCGCGGGAAGCTGTAGCCCGGCAGGAACCCCTCGGAGGCCAGATAGCGGTACGGATTGAAGTCGCTCATCACCGACTTGCTGTCGGACGAGCGGTTCAGCAGCAGGTTCGTCTGGGTCTCCGCCTCGCGCCGGCGGGTCCGGGCCCGGCCCTGCTCGCCGGGAGTCAGGGTGTGGTCGACGACCCGCTTGTTCTGCTCGTACTGGTCCATGACGGCCGCCCGGAACAGCTCCCGCCACCGGTCGAAGGACGCGTGGAACTCCTGCGGGGCCCGCTCGATCCGGTCCTCGATCCACTCGTCGTACCACCACGTGGTGGCCTCGAAGTCCCCGATGAGCGGGGTCAGTACGGTCCGGGCGGTCGCGATCGCGCGTCGGCGGGCGTCCTCGTCGAGGGACAGGTCGTGGATGTGGGGGAGGAGCGCCAGCGCCATGTGCGGATCGGGGCGGTCGCCGCCGTCCGGGTCGTAGGCGACGTCGACGACGTCCGGGATCGCCCTGCCGAGCTTCATCCCGGTCTCCGCCAGCCAGATGCCCTGCAGATGGGAGCGGACCAGGTCCTCGTTGGCGAGGTCCAGACGCGGCGGGGCCACCTGCCCGGACACCATGTCCTGGGAGCGGCGGAAGTAGTACTGATCGTGGCTGTTGCCCGTGGCGCAGTACGTGGTCACGAGTGCGGGCTGGCCGGAACGGCCCGCCCGGCCCGAACGCTGCGCGTAGTTCGCCGGGGTCGGCGGGACGTTGCGCATCATCACGGCGTTGAGCGAGGAGATGTCCACGCCCAGCTCCATCGTCGGCGAGCAGTACAGCAGGGGCAGTTCGGCGGAGCGGAACTCCCGCTCGCGCTCCAGCCGGTCCTCCGGCGTCACCTGCGCGGTGTGCTCCCGGGCGAACAGGCCCGCCAGCTCGGCCGCCGCCGTCCGGTACAGGTCACGGAAGAACGGGTTGACCCGCGGCCCCTCGCCGCGGTTGTACGTGCGCGCCAGCGGGTCGATCGCGCCCCGCTCGCCGTTCCCGGCCCGCCAGACGAGGGCGGCGGCCGACACCCGGAACCCCATGCGCTTCTGGGCCGCACGGCGCCGGTAGGCCGGGCCGGCGTGCTCCGGAGCCGCCTCCACCTCACGCACCAGGTCCGCCTCGCGCAGCACCCTCAGCAGGTCCTCGATGATGCCCTGGACGTCCTCCGGGGGGAGGTCGCGCAGCTCGGGCAGATTCCGCCGCAGGTACTTGCCGAACTTGCCGCGGGCCGACAGGAACAGCGCGGAGCGCTCCATACCCGGCCGCGAGCCGTACGGGTAGGCGGTGCCGACGGTGGGGCGGTCGCTCTCGCTCAGCACCCACGGACCCGCGAGGCGCTCCTCGCTCGCCCGCTGCAAGGTGTCGAAGTCGTCGCGGAAGTACTGCACGTCGATGGCGAGGGCGCGCCGCATGAAGTCGAGCAGCGTCCGGGCGATCTCCTCACGCAGCGCGGGGTCCGCGTCGCGGAGCGCCGCGTGGACGGAATCCCAGCGGTCCGGCTCGGCGGCGATCCAGCCCAGGTCCTCGTAATCGATGCGCAGCAGCCCCGTCTGCTCGAGGTTCGGCATCGTGATGCGCCAGCCGCGCTCCAGGTCGCGGTAGAGCCGGTACCCCACGACGTCACGGAAGGCCTTCGCCGCACGGCTCTCCATCGAGGGAGCCAGCTTGCTGTGCTTCGTGTTCGCCGCGTACTCGCGGGGCGTCAGCCCCATCACCTCGGTCACCGCCTCGGCGAGGTCGTCATGGCGCAGCCCCTCCTCGCCGGCCCGGACCGCGGCCTGGTGGAGGGCGCCGCGCAACTGGGTCACCTGCGCGAAGTCGTTGAAGTGCCCGGCCTGGAGCGACGCGTCCTGCCGGTTGTCGACGAAGGTGAGGAGCTTGCGCGCCTCCTTGCCCAGGCTCTCCTCCGGCACCGCCCGCAGGGACTTCACGATCGACGCGGAGATCAGGGAGGTCGCCGAGGAACGCCCTTCCTGGTCGAGGGTGGCGAGCTTGGCGAAGTCCCGGCCGCGGGTCTGCTCGTAGGAGACCTGGCAGTGCACGCAGAACAGGAACGGCGCCGGCACGAACGCCGCCACCAGACCCTCGTCCGACTCGTTCCCGAAGGCGTCCACGACGACGCGCTTGGGCACCCGGGGGCGGTAGGACTTCTTGACGACGGTCACGCCCTGCGCGTCCGGTTCGAGCCACGACTCCGGCAACCGCCGGTCGTCCACGGCCTTCTGCGCATCGGCGGGCCACTCGTAGTCCTCCCCGGGCACGCCCAGGTACAGATAACCCTCGCCTTCACGGCCCCCGGAGGCGGAGGTGTCCCGGCGCGGCTCGTACCGGAAGGCGCCGCTCTCCTCGGAGCGCCAGACGGTCAGGTACTCCTGGCCGCACTCGCGGCAGAACGCCAGCGGGAACAGCGGCTTGCCGGCGCTGCCGGGCTGCTCCAGCTGGTAGGTGCGGGTGAGGGGGCGGGTGAGCGGATCCTCCAGCGTCGTGTAGACGGTGTCGCCCTTGGAGAGGAACTGGTGCAGCCGGAAGGCGAACAGCGGGCGTTCCGTCACCGGGTGCTTCGCCTGCGCACCGGCCTCCAGGGTGGTGCGGATCGCCTCGCGCACGCTCTCCTCGGCCACACCCGAGGAGTCGGCCAGCTCTCCGGCCGCCGTCTCCAGGGTGCCCGGGGCACACCGGCGGTACCTCCCCGTGCCCTCCTCGCGCTCCAGACCGAACCGGGACTCCACCCAGCGGGCCAGCGAGTCCTTCGTCAGCGCGTCGTACGAGCGGGGTGCCGCCGGAACCCGCAGCCGCTCGGCGGGCACGTCCGCCGGGGCCTCCTCGGTAGCCCGGACGAGGGTCTCGCCGATGACCCGCTTCGGCAGGACCGTCGTACCGAACAGCCGGCCGGCGACCCTGGCCACCTCGCGCCGCTGGTCCTCCCAGGACCCCTCGGTCGACATGGTCGCCGAGGTGCCGATGCACTGCAGGGTCGCCGAGGCCCGGCAGGCCTCGCGGACCCGGCGGATCAGGAACGCCACGTCCGCGCCCTGCCTGCCGCGGTAGGTGTGCAACTCGTCGAAGACGAGGAACTGCAGCCCCTCGGCCATGCGGATCAGGCTGGACCTGTCGTCCGGCCGGGTCAGCATCAGCTCCAGCATCACGTAGTTCGTCAGCAGGATGTCAGGAGGGTTCCTGCGCAGCTCCCGACGCTGTTCGTCGGACTCCTGCCCGGTGTAACGGGCGAAGGTGACCGGCTCGCCCCCCGTCCCGAAACCGTGGCGCAGGTACTTCTCCAGCTCGCCGAGCTGCGAGTTGGCCAGGGCGTTCATCGGGTAGACCACGATCGCGCGAACCCGCCCGCCCCCGCCGGGGCCGGCCGCCTGACGTTCCTTCAGGACGCGGTCCACGATCGGGACGATGTACGCCAGGGACTTGCCGGAACCGGTGCCGGTGGTCAGGACGTAGGAGTCGCCCGCCTGCGCGGCCTCGATCGCCTGCCGCTGATGGAGGTGGAAGGTCAGCGGACGGCCGTCCGGGCGCCGCGCGTTCTCCTTCTTCCCCGCCTGGAAGATCTCCGCGCACCTGGGGTGCAGCACGCCGTCCCGCACGAGGTCGGTGACCTGGCCGCCGTCGGCGAAGAAGGGATTGAGCGACAGCCACGGGTCGGGCCACTGCGACTTCGCCGCCAGGTCGTCCTCGACGAAGCCTTCGATCCGGGCGTCCCGGATCACCGTCGCGCTCTTGGTGAAGTCCTCGTACTCCTCGATCAGATCGGCGTGGATGCCGAAGACGTCCATCGTCTCGGGCAGGCGCGGCTCCCTGCGCGGCACGGGCGCGGGCGCGGCAGGGGTGCGCTCGGGGAGCAGGGAACGCAGCCGCGCCACCGGGTCCATCACCCGCCAGTGCGGGGCGAGCAGGTCAGCGGTGTCGTCCGGCGCGAGCGCGAGCGGGACCAGGGCGTCGTGGACCTGGGCGGCGTTCTCGGGCCGCAGGTCGGCGTCCTTCTCCAGCAGGCGGCCGACGAGCCGGACCAGCTCGGCGGGAAGGTCCGGGCGCACCAGGGTCAGCTGCGGCGGCGCTTCGTGCTGATGCTGCTCGGAGAGCTCGAAGGGCGTCCTGGCGGAGAACGGCGGCCGCCCGATGAGCAGTTCGTACAGGATGCAGCCGAGCGCGTAGAGGTCGGCGAGAGCGGAGACGGGTTCGGCCCGGAACTGCTCCGGGGCCATGTAGCGGGCCGTGCCGACGCTGACGCCCGTGCTGGTCAGCCGCGTCTGGTCGGGATCGTCGACGATCGAGCCCATGCCGAAGTCGAGGACCTTGAGGGTGCCGTCACCGGTCAGCATCACATTGGCCGGCTTCAGGTCGCGGTGGACGACCCCGGCCGTGTGCGCGGCCGTGAGAGCCGCGGCGATCTGGGCTCCGACGGCGGCGGCCCAGGAGACCGGAAGCTGGGGCTCCTCGTCGATGAGGTCGGCGAGCGGATGACCGTCCAGCAACTCCATGGCCAGGTACGGCAGACCGCTGCCGCCCGGCGTCCCGTCCACGCCGCCGTCGATCAGCAGGGTGAGGTTCGGGTGCCCCTGGGAGAGCATGCGCATGATCCGCACTTCGCGGCGGAAACGGTCGATCTCCTTGCCGGACCCGGAAGTGTCGACGGCGACCCCGGTCCGGCCGCGCAACACGGTCTTGACGGCGACCTCGCGGTGCGGGGAGTCCGGGGCGGCACGCAGGTCCTCCGCCCGGTGCACCTCACCCATGTTCCCGCGGCCCACGACCCCCGTGATCCGGAACCGTTGGTCAACCGTCTCCAGGCTCACTTGCCCTCCCCGTTCCCCACCCGACACATGCAAGACGGCCACGTCTCGCAGGGAGCGTACACCGTACCCCCTGAATGGAGAGTAGATGCTGTGCGTTTACGGTGTCAACGGACTGATTTCCCGTGAATCCTTCGTTGGGGCTTTGGTGTGGGCCCCGGTGTCATGCACGGGACTGCCTGAGCACCCGGATGAAGTGCGGTGCTCCGACCAGGGCGACCATGAGGCCCGCCGACATCTGGGCGGGTGCGACGAGCGTGCGGCCGAGGGCGTCGGCCACGCGGACCAGCAGTCCCCCGAGCGGCATCGCCACCGCGATGGCGCGACCGTGCCGGGCGCCCACCAGTGGACTGTGACGGCAAGCGGAATATAGCCTTTTCGAAGTTAGGTGACCCTTAGTCGGCGAGGGTGCCGAGGTTGACCCCACCCCACTCCCTCCGACCCGTAAGGAGCACCACGATGGCGGCCCAGCAGGAGACGCCCGTGAGAAGCGTCGTCGTCCCCTTCGAGCCCGACACGTCGCTGGACGCGCTGAGGCGCCTCGGCCCTCACGAGGTGGTGGAACGCTGGCACGCGGTCGACCGGTCCACCCAGGCTCCGCACATCGTGGCCGTTCCGGGTGACGACGGAGAGGAATGGGTCGCTGCCGCGCTCGTCACGGCACGCCCGCACACGGCCTACCTGAAGATCGTCGACGCCGTCGGCGACGTGCCGGCCGCTGTCGCGGCGGTCGTCGCGCACGCACGCGGTCTGGAGCTCGCGCAGGTCAAGTGGGAAGGATGGACGGTGAGCCCGGAGGCCGCCGCTGCCGCCGGCTTCGTGCCGTTGTGTCCCCCGCTCGGGCAGCCGGACAACGCCACCGGGCCCGCCACGGGTCACGTCCGCTGGCTGGACGACCGGGCGGTGACGGAACCCCCGTACTACGGGCAGACCACGCACTTCACCTGCGGTGCCGTCACCGCCCTGGTCGCGCAGGCGCATGCGGGGGTGATGCCCGCGGAGAGCATCAACCGCCGGGCGGAGCTGACGTTCTGGCGCGACGCGACCAACTTCCCCGCCTGCGAGCCCGTCGGACTGGGCGTCGCCGTGCGCCGGGCGTGGCCGTCCTCGCCCGTCGCGGTCCACCTCGACACGGACCGGCCCGTCATGCTCGACCACCTCTCCGAGAGCGAGCAGGAGTGGCGTGCCTGCCTCCAGCGCATGTCGCGCACGGACGCCGACGGGGTCGGCGTCCCGGTCCACCCGCGCCACCTCTCCGTGGCCGCGATCCGGGATGCGATCGACCGAGGGGAGCACGTGCTGCTCCTGGTGTCGCTCGCCGGAATGCAGGGCTTCGACGTCCCGCACTGGGTGCTCTGCCACGGCACCGTACCCGGCGCCGTGGTGATCGAGGACCCCTGGGCCGACGCGGCGAAGGGGGACACCTGGGTCGACGCCCATCTGCTGCCCGTCGCCGACCCCTCTCTCGACGAGATGTCGGCCGTCTCGGCGGACGGCTTCCACGGAGCGGTGGCCATCGGCCGCCCGCGGCGGGGCGGGGTGCCGTCATCCGGACCTGGGGGCGAGCAGTCGGACAACGGCTGTCTGCAGCGCTGACTCACGCCCGACCGGGCACGGCGGTCACGCCCTGCCCGGTCGGCCTTCGTCGTGAGGGCCGAGGGCGCCGCTCATCGGCGCCCGGGCGTCATGTCACATCTTCGGCGCCTGCTCGATGAACGTGTCCAGCACCCCGTCGGCCACCTTGATCCTGCCCTGCGGCCGGGTCGTGCCCGGGATGGTGGTGAACGCGGCGGCCTGCTTCGCCAGGTCGGCGGCCTCGGCGAAGTCCGCCTGTCCGCCGCCCGAGTGGAGCTGGGCCCGCAGCCCGTCCAGGGTGGCGTTCAGGGAGTCGCCCCATACGTCGAGGGCGTCCAGCCAGGGCTTCGTCTGGGCGAGGAAGGCCGGGTCCCGCACACCGGCACGGATCTGCTCGGGAGCCCCGGCCAGTACGTCGGCGTAGGCGCCGAGCTCCCGCAGTGCGGCCTGGCGGCGGGCAGGGGATCCGCTGCTCCAGGCAGCCGTGAACTTCGCCAGGCGCGCCTTCAGTTCGGGGGCCTGCGGCTGCCAGTTCGTGTCGCCGAACGTCGGCGCGAGATGTTGGGTGTCGAAGAAGGCCAGCAGCGCCCGGGCGGTGGCGCGGTCACCTCCGGCCAGGTAGTCGGCCGCCGCGCGCCACGTGCGGTCCGGGTCGTAGTCGTCGTCGTTCCAGGCGAACGACGCCCCGCCGAAGAGGGCGACCTTGCTCGCCGCGGCCTGGTTCATCGGGTTGAGCACGATGCCGCTCAGTGCCTTGTGAAGGCCGGCTTCCCGCTTGTCGTAGGGGGCCATCAGCAGCCGGCCCGTCGTCTGGCCGTAGTCGTTGACCGGGTAGTTGTCCCAGAGGAACACCTTGCGTCCCCACACCGCGGAGGCGGCCTCGGCGTCCGCCAGGCTGATCGAGGGGGGAACGACGTCCGTGCCCGTCCACTGCACGATCACCTTCGGGTCCAACTGCTCGCGCAGCACGGACTTGTAGGCGGAGTCGGCGGTGTCGGAGTACTCCGTGGGCACGAACTGCAGCGGCTCGGCGTCCGCGCGCTTGTCGATGAAGTCGTGCTGCACGGCGTTGAGCAGGTCGGCCTGCGCCTGTCCGGCGCTGCCCCGCCCCGGGGCGCCGTACTTCGCCTGGTCGCCGTCGCAGTTCCACTTGGTGTAACTGATGTCGTCCAGTGCCACGTAGAAGTTGCGGGCGCCCTGGTCGTAGAGGCTGCCCAGCTTCTCCTTCAGGGCGCTCACGTCATCGGGGTCGCTGTAGCAGACGGACAGGCCCGGGGAGACGGCGTAGGTGAAATCGACGTGGTGGGCGGTTGCCTGCTCGATCAGTTCACGCAGGTCGGCCAGCTTCTCGGCAGGGTAGGGCTCGCGCCACTCCTCCCTCAGATACGCGTCGTCCTTCGGCGTGTAGATGTAGGTGTTGGCCTTGATGTCGCCGTAGAAGGCGAGTTGGTCGAGGCGGTCGGCGTGCGACCAGGGTGCGCCGTAGAAGCCCTCGATGCTGCCGCGGAGCGGCATGGACGGGTGGTCGGTGATCGACACGGATGCCATGGTGTGCTTTCCGGTCACCAACTGCCGCAGTGTCTGGGCGGCGTAGTAGATGCCGTCCGCGTCGTTGCCGGCGAGCACGACGCTGTCGCCGCGGGAGGCGAGGGAGTAGCCCTCCGCGACCAGCGTGCCGGGTACGGTGCCGCCGGTGGCACGCAGGACGCCGGCCACCGCCTTGTCCTTGACGGAACCGGCCACGACGGTCAGTTTCGTTCCATGGGCGGGCGGCGCCGAGGTGGTGTCCCCGGCCGTGGCCGACTCGATGTGACGGGCCCCGGCCGCGGTCAGTGCCCGTTTGATGACGTCGGCGCTCCGGGCATCGACGCCGTCACCGAGGACGAGGCGCACGCGGGCCGGCACTCTGATGTCGCGCCCCGTCGACTTCATGCTCTGCGGGGTGGGGGTGACGACGGGCGTGGCTGCGGACGGGGCGGGCGCCGCCGTGGTGGCGGACCCCCCGGCCGCCCACGCGGGAGCGGAGAGTGTGCCCAGGGCCAGCAGGGCGGCGGCGCCGAGAAGCGGGAGCCGGGGAACACGGGGCAGACAGTACGGATGGCTTTCAGACATACGGATCACTGCACCTCCACGTAAGTGGACCACCACATTCAGGTGGAGTGGTCTAAACCACCACTCGTCGGCGGCGGTGTCAAGATCGCGCCATCGGAAAGATGGAAATGGTCAGCCGTGGCGGGCTGCCGCGACGCGCACGGTGGCCCGGTGTACGGGTATCAGCCGGCGTCGTGGAGCGCGGCCGTCTCATGAGCCGCAGTGAGGCCGTCACGGACGGACGCGAGCAGTGCCGGCGACGCTGTGGACCCGGTGGTGTGCCGACGAGACGGCTCTGCGAAGTGCTCTTATCGGCAGTGCACTTACCAGGGGTGTGAAGATATATTCATAATTAATGTTGAACGCTATGATGACGGCCGGACTGACGCGCGCCCGTGGCGCGCGCTGATCGCGCACTCCTCGGTGCGCCGTGACGTGAGGAGTCGGCTGCATGGCGGCCTACAGCGCCCGAGGTGTCCACGGGCAGGTGGTCCAGTCGCTCGGTGCGCGCATCGTGAGCGGCGCCCTGGGTGAGGGAGCGATCCTGGATGTGCGGGCCCTGGGGGAGGAACTCGACGTCAGCCTCACCGTCATGCGCGAGTCGCTCAAGGTGCTGGCCGGCAAGGGGCTCACCGACGCACGGCAGAAGCGGGGCACCTTCGTCAGGGAGCGCAGGCACTGGAACCTGCTCGACGCGGACATCATCCGCTGGCGGGTCGAGGGTGGTGACGGTGGCCGGCTGATGCGGGACCTGGCCGACGTCCGCTCCGTCGTCGAGCCCGCCGCCGCCCACCGCGCGGCCCTGCACAGGACCGACGCCGACCTGGCCGCGCTGGAGCGTGCTCTCGACGCCATGGGGCGGGCCCGGGTCGACGCGGCCGACGCGGACGCGGCCTTCCACCGGGCGCTCCTGGTGGCCACCGGCAACGAAATGCTGGCCCGTATGGACATATTGCTCGAACCGGGTCTGCGGGAGCGCGACCGGCTGGTCCACGCCCACGCCTCCGTCGACGATCCCGTGCCCAGCCACCGCGCCGTCCTGGACGCCGTACGTGACCGCGACCCGGTCCGGGCCGAACTCGCCATGCTCGACCTGCTGGCGAAGGCGGCCCGCGACTTCGAGCGACTCGGCGCGCACACCGAGGGGCCGGCCGGCCACGCCCCGGCGCGACCTCCAGAGGTGGCCCGCTGACCCGTGGTCGGTTCCGGCCGGCGCGGGTGAGCGAAGCCGGCGCGTGAGTTCCGCCCGTCGCGCTGCGGGCGATCGACGGTACGTGGCGGCTCGGGCACGGACCATTGGAGTTTCGAGATAATTCATATTTAATAAGTCTCGGTGGATCTCCCGAGCGCTGCCGTCCCCTCCGCATCCGTCCGTGCCGCTCCTTGCCGCCGACATCGACACCACGGAGGGCGAGCGCACGACACGCGCCATCCGGGACACCGGGGGAGAAGCGCTGTTCCACCGCACCGACGTCAGCCAGGAGGCGTCCTGGACCTCGGCGCTGAGCGCCGTGCACGAAGCGTTCGGCCGTTCCAAGAGAAGGTGAGGGAACATGAAGATCGCCCGCGTCGAGACCTTCGCGGTGCCACCCCGCTGGCTACTGTGCCGGGTCGAGACCGACGACGGCGTCGTCGGCTGGGGGGAGCCGGTGGTCGAGGGCCGCGCCGCCACGGTCCGCGCCGCCGTACGGGAACTGTCCGAACTCCTCATCGGGCAGGACCCGCTGCGGATCGAGGACCACTGGCAGACCATGTCCAAGGGGTCGTTCTACCGCGGCGGGCCGGTCCTCTCCAGTGCGGTCGCCGGACTGGACCAGGCCCTCTGGGACATCGCGGGCAAGGTGTACGGCGCCCCGGTGCACCAGTTGCTCGGCGGCCCCGTGCGTGACCGCGTACGCGCCTACACCTGGGTCGGCGGGGACGAGCCCACGCAGATCGCCGAGGCGGTGCGGGAGCAGGTCGAGGCGGGATTCACCGCCGTGAAGATGAACGCCTCCGGGCGGATGAACCGGCTGGCGACCACCCGCGACATCGACGAGGTGGTCGCCCGCGCCGCCGCCGCGCGTGAGGCGCTCGGCTACGACAGGGACTTCGCCGTCGACTTCCACGGCCGGTTCACGGTCGCCAACGCCGCCAAGATCCTGCCGCACCTCGCCCCGTACAACCCGTTGTTCGTCGAGGAGCCGGTGCTCCCCGAGTACACCCACCGGCTGCGCGACCTGGTCGCGGGATCGCCTGTGCCGCTGGCCACCGGAGAGCGCCTCTACTCGCGTACCGACGTACTCCCCGCCCTCATGGCCGGAGTCGCGGTCATCCAGCCCGACCTCTCGCACGCGGGAGGCGTCTCCGAGGTCCGCAGGATCGCCGCGCTGGCCGAGACCTTCGACGTACTCCTCGCTCCGCACTGTCCGCTGGGCCCGGTCTCGCTCGCCGCCAGCCTCCAAGTCGCCTTCGCGACACCGAACTTCCTGATCCAGGAGCAGAGCATAGGCATCCACTACAACGTCGGCGCCGGCCCGCTCGACTACCTGGTGGACACGGAGCCGCTCCGCTTCCACGACGGCCACCTGTTGCGGACCCCGGCACCCGGTCTCGGCATCGAGGTGGACGAACGCGCGGTCCGCGCCGCCGACGACACCGTCGCCGACTGGCACAACCCGGTCTGGCGCCACACCGACGGCTCCTTCGCCGAATGGTGACCCCCGGCCGCCTCCGAAAAGGGGTCGCGGCCCCTCCACGGCCCCTGGACGTGAACGACGTGAATGATGTGAACGACGTGAACACCCCGAACAATCCGACCACCCCGAACAACGAAAGCTTCGGAACGGTGCTCCGGCGCACCCGCCTGGCCGCCATCGTGCGCGGATCGGACCCCGACGCCGCGCTGCGCACCGTCCTGACCCTCGCGGAGGAGGGTGTGGCGCTCGTCGAGGTCTCCCTCAACACCGCCGACGCCCTCGGCGTCCTGCGCCGTGCAGCCGCCGAGGTGGGCCCCGGCACCGTCATCGGGGCGGGCACGGTACTCACCGAGGACGACGTCGCCCGCGCCCTGGAGGCGGGCGCCGGGTGGATCGTCACCCCTGCCTGCACCGAGTCCGTGGCCGCCTCGGTCCGTGCCGGACTGCCGGTCCTGGCCGGCGCGCTCACCCCGACCGAAGCGGTCACCGCCGTGCGCGCGGGGGCCGAGGCGGTCAAGCTGTTCCCCGCATCGCTCGGCGGTCCCGCCTACCTCAAGGCCCTGCGGGACCCGTTCCCCGACGTGCCGTTCGTACCGGTCGGCGGAGTGGACCTGACCAGCGCCGGGCAGTACCTCGCGAACGGGGCCGTCGCGGTAGGCGTCGGCTCGCCGCTGGTGGGCGACGCCGCGCACGGCGGCGACCTGGTGGCCCTGCGCGGACGCGCCCGCCGCTTCGTCGCGCTCTGCGGTCGCGACGAACGGGCCGAGGCATGAGTGCCGGTACGGGCGCCGTACCCGCCTCCGTCGACGTGCTGACGTTCGGTGAGACCATGCTCGCCGTCCAACTGCCGGGGCCTCTGGCGGTGGGGGCGCAGGCCCGGACCACGGTGGCCGGCGCCGAGTCCAACGTGGCCGTCGGCCTGTCCCGGCTGGGCCACCGCGCCGCCTGGGCCGGCCTGGTCGGCGACGACGAGCCCGGCCGCCTCGTGCTGCGTACGCTCCGCGGGGAAGGGGTCGACACCACCCGCGCCGGCACACACGCCACGGCCCCCACCGGCGGGATGCTCCGCGAGCGGCGCGTCGCCGACCTGGTGCGCGTTCACTACTGGCGCGGCCGTTCCGCCGCTTCGCAGATGACTCCCGCCGACATCGCACCCGCCCTCGGCGACGGCGCCCGCGTCCTGCACCTGACCGGCATCACCTGCGCGCTCGGCCCCGGCCCGCTGGAGGCCGTCCGCGCTGCCGCGGCCCATGCGCACGCCCAGGGCTGGACCGTCACCCTGGACGTCAACCACCGGCAACGTCTCTGGACCGCCGAGGAGGCGGGCAGGGCGCTTCGACCGCTGCTGCCGCACCTCGACGTCCTGATCGCCTCGGACGACGAACTCCCCGTCGTGACGGATGCCTTCGCCGCGACAGCTGACGGGGAGGAACGGGCGGTGGACGCACTGCTGGAAGCCGGTGTGCGCGAAGTGGTCGTCAAACGCGGGGGAGAGGGAGCCGCGTACCGCGACCGGCAGGGCGCGCGGCACGCCCGGCCCGCGCTGCGCGTACCCGTGCTCGACACGGTGGGGGCCGGTGACGCGTTCTGCGCCGGGTACCTCTCCGGTCTGCTCGACGGGCTGCCACCGGCTGAACGTCTGGCCCGCGCCAACACGCTCGGGGCGTTCGCCGTGGCCTCGGAGGGCGACTGGGAGGGACTGCCCCGCCGTGACGAACTGGGCCTGCTCGCCGCCGCCCCGGGGACGGCGATCCGCTGACCGCCCGTCACCTCGTCCGCGCCGGCCGGCGGCCGTGCACCCGTCAGGCCGGTCCCGGCACCGTGTGCGGTCCACGGTGCCGGGACCGGCGCGTGCGCTCCCCGCGGTCGGGCACCGGCGCGTGCGCTCCCCGCGGTCGGGTCGCCCGCACAGGCTGACCGGGGCAGGGGGATCGCAACCCGCGCCGACTCCGTCGGCCGGTGGCCGGCCGCGTGAGGGCGCGGCGCACACGGGTGACCGGGTTCGCTGTTGCGGGGGGTCAGGTCGACCAGACGACGTTGCCGTTGTCCAGGACGACCACCCTGCCGTCCGCTCGCAGGACCAGCTGGGCTCCCGGGTGGTCGTGGGTCTTGGAGGCCCAGATCGGGCGGTCGTCACCGTTGTGGATGACGAGGTTGCCGTCGGGCTGGAAGATCGCCCGGTGGTTCTGGCCGAAGGTCATCGCAGCCCAGATCGGCTTGCCGAACTCGTTGAGGACCACGAGGTTGCCGTCGGTCTGCATCACCATCTTGATGCGGTTCGTCGTCCAGGCCTGGTTGACCTGGATGACGCTGGGAGCCGAGATGGCCACCGTGCTCCAGTCCGGCTTCGGGGACGCCTTGGGCTTCGGCTTGGCCTTGACCGTGGCCTTGGGCTTCGTCGCGGACGGGCTGGGAGTCGGCTCCGGCGCGGGAACGACGGGGGCGACGGCCTTCGGTTCGACCGGCTTCGGCTTCTCCTTGGTCGGGGACGGGCTCGGCTTCCCGGCCACGTAGTCCTCGAGGTCGGCGGGGGCGGAGTTCGGGTTGAGGACGGTGTCGGCACCCCCGGCCACCGGCCGCATCGGCGTGTCGTCCCCTCCCTTGTCGTTGGCGCTTCCCACCAGCAGCAGGGGTATGGCCACCAGGGCCGCGCCCAGGAAGGCGGCACCCGCCAGGACCGGCGTACGGGGACGGCCGCCGTTGACGCCCGTGGCGGTCTTGGTGCCGGGCGCCGTCACGGCTGCCGTCGCGACGCCGACCCCCTCCTCGGACGCCTCGGGTGCCTCGGCCTTGGCGGCCGCCGGGGCGGTGGCCGTGGCGTCCCCGGCCGTGGCGTCCCCGGCCGGGGTGGCGCCGGACTCCGCCTCGGGGGCGGCCGCACCGGCCGGTGTCTCCTCGGCCGGCACGGGCGACGCGGGCCGGGAGCCGGCCTCCTTCGCGTCGGGGGCGGCGGCCGCCGTCGTGTTCGCGCCGGGGGTGGGGGGCTGGGAGGACATGCGGTTACTCCTTCTCGGTGGCGGAGCTGTCGGTGGGCAGCGAGGCGCCGGAAGAACACCTGCGAGCCCTCGAGGCGTTGGCGGACGTCGCGTCGAAGGGGCCGGGTCGCCCCGGTCCTCGCCGTCGGATTCCGGATGACCCGGCGCGGTGGCGGCCGCTGGTCCGACGCCTTTCCGAACTGTGAGGCTGTGCCGTGCGGCCCGGTCCGGACGGCCGGGCCGTGAGGCGCTGCACGTCGAAGAGGCCGATGGCGTACACAACGTAGCCCGTCGCGGCGAGAAGGGCCGTGCCCTCACCTCGACACCCACCGTCACTTTGTCCTCCTCTGCCTCACTGCTCCCGGAAAGTTCTCCATACGGTCAGGAAACGGGCACGTCAGCGGCGCAAACGGACCCACTCCGAAGTCCTGTGGGCGGAACTCGTATGACATCCTGTTGGCTCCCCGATCTGATCAAAATGTCGGCGTGCGCGCATGGCGTTTCAACAGCCGAGAATTCGTACAGACCCAAGAGTTCAGGTGGAGATGCGGCCCGGAGAGCGACAAGAGGGCGCGAACAGCGCCCCGTTCGTCATGCCCGAAGCCTCGGATCCGGCCGTCGAACCCGGGGCCGTCACCGGCCACACCGTCGCCGCCGACACCTCCGGGATCCCCGAGGCCGTGAAGGCCGCCGCTCGCCGTGCTCCGGGGCACTGGGTCGGTGTGGTGGACCCCGAATGGACCGAGGAGCGCACGCCTGCCGAGTGGGCGGTGCTGGGGGAGTGGCAGTCGGACGCGAGCGGCAGCGTCGGGGAGTACCGCGCCAACCCGGCCTACCGGCCCTCGGCACGCGTGCTCGGCTGGCCGGAGCCCACCGATCCGGTGGACGCCGCCGCGCAGCGGGCCGCCACCGGCTACGGCACGGTGGAAGAGGCTCTCGCCGCGCTCGCCGAGGCGGACGTCACCGTGGTGCGCGGACCGGACGGCGGGCCGCTGACGGCAGCCGGACGGGACGGGGCGCCGGTGGTCCTGCTGTTCACCTCGCCCGCACACGAGTTCATGTCCTCGGCACTTCACCATGACACGCTGCCGGCACGGGAACTGGCCCGCACACTGAAGGACCCCGGCACGATGCTGATGGTCAACGCGGGAGCCGCGGCCCCGTTGCTCGTCCCGGCGGAGAGCCTCCCCGGCCCCGCGCACGCCGCGGGCGACACGTGGGCGTCCGCGGCGGAGTACGTCGCTGCCGTCTCAGGTACCGCGGAGCACGTCGGGACCGCCCCGGCGGAACCCTCCGCGGACCGGACCGCCAGCTCATCCGACCAACTGCCCCCCACCACAGGCAGGACCCCATGACGAGTTCGTCCCAGCAGCCCCCCGCCTCCCCGAAGGCACGCGCCGAGTCCTCCGCCTCCGGCGGCGAGGAGTCGGCCGTCGGCACCGCGCCCACCGCCTCAGCCGCACCCGCGTCCGGATCCGCAGGGTCGACGACCGGGGCGGACGCCGGGAAGGCCGGTACGCGGACCACGGAGGCCGAAAGCACGTCCGGAGAAGCCGAAAAGGCGTCCGGAGAGGCCGCGAAGCCCTCGGGAGAGACCGCGAAGGATCCCGGCGCGACGGGAGAGGAACCCGCAGGATCCGCGGCGGGCACGACCGCCGAGCCCGAAGCCGGCGCCCGGCCCGAGTCCGAGTCCGAGGCCGACCAAGGCGGCACCGCCGCCGCGCAGAGCCGCTTGCCCGCACTCGTACGGACCATGACCGCGACCGCGATCGGCAGGCCGGAGCAGGACGCCGGCACCGTGGGCAGGCCCGGCAAGGCGGTGCTCGCCGGGGCGGCGGTCGCGGGGGCGCTGCTCGTGTCGGTGCCCTTCCTGATACTCGTCGGGAACGACGACAAGGGACCGGAGCGGACGTCGGTCGCCGCCGCGGGGACCGTGCTCGACGGGAGCGGGCCGGAGGCGCCGGGTGACTTCGCGGTGACCCCGGCCGAGACCACTGCTCCGGCCGAGGACAAGAAGAAAGACGCCGACGAGCCGGTGGCCGAGAAGCCGGTGGAGAAGGTCCCGGTTCCGGAGAAGACGAAGGACGTGCCGAAGAAGGCCGCCGACCCGGAGGAAAAGCCCAAGAAGGAGAGCGCGGAGAAGAAGTCCGACGGCGCCGGGAAACAGCCCGCGAAGGCCGCTCCCGCCGTGACCCTCAGTGGGCCCGTCTCCTTCCGCAGCCACCTTTCGGGCCGTTGCATCGACGTACCGGGCCACGACTTCAGTGACGGCAAGGCACTCCACGTGTGGGACTGCAACGGCGCCCCCGCGCAGAAGTGGCAGTTCGCCTCCGACGGCACCATCCGCATCAAGGGCCTGTGCCTGGACGTGGCCAACGCGAACTTCAGCGACGGCACCCCCATCCAGATCGCCTGGTGCAACGGCAACGCCGCCCAGAAGTTCGCTCTGAACGGCGCCCACGACCTGGTCAACACCGTCGTCGGCATGTGCGTCGACATCGCGGGCGCCAACCGGAACAGCGGGGCGGCGCTGCAGCTGTTGCACTGTTCGGGCAACCCCGCCCAGAAGTGGAGCACCTGACCGCAACGCCTCGACGCCGGGAGGACCGGTCCCGGAACCCGTTCGCACCGGGGACGAGGCATGATGGCATCGTCGGCCCGCCGACACGCGCCCCCGGCGAAATGGGGGAGTTCGCAGAAGACGCCGCCGTAGCAAGGAGGTTGGTGCGTGTCGCGCCAGGTACTGTCGGTCGGCCCCACTGACCGCTTTTCGACGATCGGTGAGGCACTCGCCGCAGCCCGCACAGGGGCGCTCATCAGCGTCCGGCCCGGGACGTACGCCGAGAACCTGGTGATCCACACCAGGGTCACCCTCACCGCCGCCGAGGGGCGGGGCACGGTGGAGATCCGGCCGCGTTCGGGCAGCGTGGTCGCGTTGCGCGCCGACGCCGTGATGCTCTCCGAGCTGACCCTGCGGGGCGGCGACGCCGAGCTCCCGGCCGTGGACGTGCGGCGCGGGCAGGCCGCGCTCGACGGCTGCGAGATCATCGGCGCCGCGTGGACCGCGATGCTCGCCGGGGGGACAGGTTCCCTCGCGCTGCGGAACTGCCGGGTGAGCAACCCGCAGGGCGCCGGCATCGTGGTGACCTCGACCACCCCCACCACCGTGGAGTCCTGCACGCTCGAACACCTGGGAACCAGCGGCCTGGTCCTCGCCGAGCAGGGCGAGGCACGCATGCGTGACTGCACGGTGCGCGACGCCCGCGGCAACGGCCTGCTCGCCAACGGCGAGACCCGCGGCAACGTCGAGGACTGCGACATCTCCTCCACCGACAAGCCCTCCATCGCCCTGGAAGGGAACTGCACCGTCTCGGTGGTGCGCACCGTGGTGCACGACACCAGCACCGGTGTGCACCTGAGCAGCTCGGGCCGTACGACCCTGGAGGACGTCCGCGTCACCGGGGCCTCCGGGAACGGGATCGCACTGGCCGGGGGTACCGACCCGGTGCTGCGACGCTGCCGCGTCTCACGCGCCCGCGGGCACGGTGTGCTGGTCACCGACCGCTCCCGCGGCACCTTCGAGGACTGCTGGGTCGACGGCGCGCAGGGCGCGGCGCTGCGGGTCGCCGGGGCCGCGTCCCCGGCACTGACCGGCCTGACGGTCCGCGACTGCGACGGTCCCGGACTGCTTCTGGAGGAGGATTCGGCACCGGAGCTGGACCGCCTGGAGGTGATCGGCGGCTCGCCCGCGGTCGCGGTGGTCGGCGGCGCCAACCCGTTGCTGCGCCGGGCCCGGCTGGTGGAGCCCTCCGGCGACGGCATCGTGGTGAGCAAGGACGCCCGGGGCCGCGCCGAGGACTGCGAGATCGTCCGTCCCAAGGGCGCGGGTGTGCGCGTGGCCTCCGGCAGTACCCTCTACCTGGCCGGTGGCGGGGTCTCCGACACCGCCACCAGTGGGCTCATCGTGGAGGACGGCGGCAACGTCACCGTCCGCGACTTCCGCGTCGAGATATCCGGCGAGGAGGGCGTGGTGGTCGCCGCGGGCGGCGAGCTGACGGCCAACCGCACCACCGTGCACGCCCCGAAGGGGCACGCCTACCTGATCCGTGAGGGCGCACTCGCCTCGCTCAGCGGATGCGAGGCCACCGGCGGATCCCAGGACGGCTTCCGGGTGGAGTCCACCGCGCCGGTCTCGCTCGTCAACTGCCACGCGCGGGAGAACGAGGGCGGCGGCCTGGTGCAGACCGTGCCCGGCGAACGTCTCGCGGTGGACAACCTGAACAGCGTGAGCAACGGCAAGCGGGATGCCTGGGGCACCGGCAGCGCCGAGAACACCGACCCGGCCGGCTCCGGCGCCGCGGACGCGCCCCCGCCGGACCGCGCGGACGGCCCGCTCGGCGCCCTCAACGCGCTGATCGGCCTGGAGAACGTCAAGCAGCAGGTGCGTACCCTGGTCAACCTCACCCAGCTCGCCCAGCGCCGTGAACAGCTCGGCATGTCGGCACCGCCGATGAGCAGGCACCTCATCTTCGCCGGCCCGCCCGGCACCGGAAAGACGACCGTCGCCCGCCTCTTCGGCGCGATCCTGGCCGAGCTGGGATCGCTGCGCAGCGGGCACCTGGTGGAGGTCTCGCGCGCCGACCTCGTCGCCCAGGTCGTCGGCGGCACCGCGATCAAGACCACCGAGACCTTCCAGCGGGCCCTCGGCGGGGTCCTGTTCGTCGACGAGGCGTACACGCTCGCCTCCGACAGCGGCAACGGCGGCGCCGACTTCGGCCGCGAGGCCGTGGACACCCTGCTGAAGCTGATGGAGGACCACCGCGACGACGTGGTGGTGGTCGCGGCCGGCTACTCCCGCGAGATGGACTCCTTCCTCGCCTCCAACCCCGGCCTGGCCTCCCGCTTCTCGCGGACCGTCGAGTTCGAGAACTACTCCGTGCCCGACCTGGTCGCGATCATGGAGAGCATGTGCACCCAGCACCAGTACGAGCTGGGCGAGGGCACAGCGGCCGCCCTGGCCGCGCACTTCGAGGCGATGCCACGGGACGCCGGCTTCGGCAACGGCCGTGCCGCACGCGGGGTGTTCGAGGAGATGGTGGACAGACAGGCGGTCCGGCTCTCCGAGCAGACGCAGGTCAGTGAGCACGACCTGCGGGTCCTGCTGCCGGAGGACGTCTCCGCCACCGCCGCGGCGGCGGCCATGGACACCGCCGTTCCGGACGACGACCCGCTGACCCGCCTCGGCGACATGATCGGCCTCGCCGAGGTGAAGCGCGAGGTCGCGGACCTCGTCAACCTCATCACCACGGCCCGCCACCGTGCCGCGGCCGGGCTGCCGGTCCCCTCGCTCAGCAACCACCTGGTCTTCACGGGCCCGCCCGGTACCGGCAAGACCACCGTCGCCCGCCTCTACGGGGAGGTCCTGACCCAGCTCGGGGTGCTCGACCGGGGCCAGCTGGTCGAGGCGGCCCGCGCCGACCTGGTCGGCCGCTACATCGGCCACACCGCACAGCTCACCCGGGAGGTCTTCGAACGGGCCCGTGGAGGTGTCCTGTTCATCGACGAGGCGTACACCCTCACCCCGCGCGGCGGCGGCGCCGACTTCGGCCAGGAGGCCGTGGACACCCTGCTGAAGCTGATGGAGGACCACCGCGACGAGGTGGTCGTCATCGTCGCCGGCTACACCGACGAGATGGAGCGCTTCCTCGGCTCCAACCCGGGCCTCTCCTCCCGCTTCCCGCGCCGGATCGCGTTCGCCGACTACTCCTCGGAGGAGCTGGTCACCATCGTGCGCACCCAGGCCGCCAACATGGGCTACGAGTGCGGACCCGGCACCGGCCCGCTGCTCAAGGAGTACTTCGACGCGATGCCCAGGGACCGTTCCTTCGGCAACGCCCGGCTGGCCCGTCAGGTGGTCGAGTCCATGGTCACCCGCCAGGCGGGACGGCTCAGTTCGCTGGCCGCGCCGACCCTCGACGACCTGCGCGTCCTCCTCCCCGCCGACGTCACGGCCGCGGCACCGAAGGTGGCACCCCGATGAGCCCTCAGGGGAACGGGGCCGCCCGCCTGCTGTCCGGTGCCGGCCTCGCCGCCGCGCTGCTGCTGCCCACTGCCCTTCCGGCGCAGGCGGCACCCCCCTCGCGCGTCCCCGCGGCCGACGGGAAGAAGGGCCAGGAACTGCCCGGGATGCCCTCCGCCCTGGACCCCGAGGCCGAGGAGGTGGTCTGCACCCCGGCCTCCCGCGAGACGGCGAAGAAGCAGGACTGGTCGCGCCAGCGCCTGGACCTGGACCGACTGCACCAGCACAGCACCGGTGCCGGGGTGACCGTCGCGCTGATCGGCACCGGTGTCGCCCCCGGCGCGGCCGGGCTCAAGGGCCGGGTCACCGCCGCCGGTGAGGCCGCCGACGACTGCGTCGGGAGCGGCACCTTCCTGGCCGGGCTGATCGCCGGGACCGGCGGTGATAGCCCCCGCCTGGCCGGAGTGGCCCCTGGTGCGAAGGTCCTGGCCCTGCGCGGCACCGACCGACGCGGCCTGGCGAGCGCCGACCTGGTGGTGGACGCGCTGCGTGCGGCGACCGAGGCACGCGCCGAGGTGATAGCGGTGGCGGTGGCCCTGCCGCGGCAGGACGCGGCGCTGAGCAGCGCGGTCGCGGAGGCCCGCCGCACGGGCGCGGTCGTGGTCGCGGCGGCCGCCCCTGACCCGCCGTCCCGGGGCGGGTCCGACGAGGTACCGTCCCGCACCTACTGGCCGGCGGGTGAGCCCGGTGTCATCTCGGTCGCCGACATGCTTCCCGGCGGCGCCCGCCCGGAGGGCTCCCTGCCCACCGACGGCGTCGACCTGGCCGCACCGGGCGCGGGGGTTGTCTCCGGCGGCCCGCGTGGCACGGGCCACTACCTCGGCGGAGGCGTCCAGGTGGCCACCGCCTACGCCGCGGGGGCCGCAGCGGCCGTCCGCGCCGCCCACCCCGACGCCTCGCCGGACGACGTGATCCGCCGTCTGACGGCCACCGCCTACCCCGCCGACATCCCTCAGCTGGACGCCTACGCCGCCGTCACCACGGTCCTCGGTGCCGCCGCGTCCGCCGGCGACAAGGACGCCGCGGAACCCGTGACCGTCCGCGACACCTCCGCCGCCGACCGCGCCACCGGCCGGGCCACCCTCTTCGTACTGCTGGGCTCCGCCGCCGTCCTCGCCGTCCTCTGGGCCGGTTTCGCCCTGTCCCGGGCCCGCGCCCGGGGGTGGCGCCCGGCGGGAGCGGCCGGCACGGCATCGGACTGATCAGGGGCCTGACGACGACACCCTCCTGAGGTACGCCTCAGGAGGGTGTCGTCGTTCCGCGTTGTGTCAGTCCTGGCTCCGGCTCTCCTCCACCAGCGCCGTCTGCATGAGACGCGGCCGGCGGCGCGCGATGTGGAGGGCCCGGCCCGGCGGGAGGTTGAGGGGCTTCGCGTCGCCGAAGAGGCGGCCCTCCGTGGGCGGGCAGGAGAGCAGGACCGCGGGGTTGTTGGCCTCGTCGAGCCGGCGGATGAGCCCGTCGCTGAGGCCGCGGCCGGCGCCCATGGCACTGCGGGCGACGACGAGGTGCAGACCCATCTCGAAGCCCAGGGTCAGATTCTCGAAGAGCGGTTCGAAGGGGCTCTGGAAGGAGTTGCCGGAGACCATGTCGTAGTCGTCGACGAGGACGAACAGGCGGGGGCCGGTCCACCAGTCGCACCTGCGCATACGGGCGGGTGCGATGTCGGCGCCGGGGACGCGGGACTTCATCGCGCGGGCCGCGCCCTCGATGGTCTCCTTGAGGTTGTCCAGGGAGATCACGTGCCCGATGCGGTACTCCTCGGGAATGGCACCGACCAGGGTGCGGCGGTAGTCCACCGCGATGATCTTCGCCTCCTCCGGGGTGTAGCGGGCGGTGATGTTCCTGGTGATGCCGCGCAGCAGGTTGGTCTTGCCGCTCTCGGTGTCGCCGACCACGATCAGGTGCGGCGTACGGCTGAAGTCGTGCCAGACCGGTTCCAGTGCGTCCTGGTCGATACCGAGCGGGATACGCATGCCCCCGCCCTCGGTGGCCTCGGGCGCGGGGAGCTCGGCGGCCGGGAGCCTGTGCGGCAGCATACGGACCTGCGGGGCGGGTGCCCCCGTCCAGTGCCGGGAGATCTCCGCGACCAGGTGCGTGACTCCGTCGCCGAGGTCGTCCAGCGAGCCGCTGCCGTCCAGCCTGGGCAGGCCGGCGAGGAAGTGCATCTTGCTGTCCGCGGTGATGCCGCGGCCACCACTGCGCGGGACCGAGCGGGCCTTGCGGGTGTCGATCTCGGAGTCCATCGGGTCACCCATCCGCAGTTCGAGGCGGGTGGCCGCCTGGTCACGGACCTGGGCGGACAGCTCCACCCAGCGGGTGGTGGTGATGATCAGGTGGATGCCGTAGTTGAGTCCCCGGGCGGCGAGTTCGTTGAACTTCGGGATCAGGTCGTCGTAGTCCTGACGGACCGTGGACCAGCCGTCGACCACCATGAACACGTCGCCGAAGGGCTCGTCGGGGAACTCTCCGGCGGCCCGGCGGCGGCGGTAGGACTGCATGGAGTCCAGCGTGTGGTCCACGAAGAACTGCTCGCGGCGGGCGAGCAGCGTCATCACCTCGGCGACGGCCCGGTGCACCCGCTCCGGGTTGAGGCGTGCCGCGACCCCGCCGACGTGCGGAAGGGCGGCGAGCTGCGAGAGGCCGCCGCCGCCGAAGTCGAGGCAGTAGAACTGGATCTCGGCGGGGGTGTGGGTGAGGGCGAGGGCGGCGATCAGCGTGCGGGCCAGTGTGGACTTGCCGCTCTGCGAACCGCCAGCGACGGCGACGTGGCCGCCGGCTCCGGAGAGGTCCACGACCAGCGGGTCGCGGCGCTGCTCGAAGGGCTTGTCCACGAGACCGACAGGGACCCGCAGCCGACCGGTGCCCGGCCACCCGGCGGCGGTCAGGCCGCGCTCAGGGTCGGACGTGATGCCGGGCAGCAGGACGTCCAGCGGGGAGGGCTCGTCCAGCGGCGGCAGCCACACCCGGTGGGCGGCCGGGCCGGAGCCGCGCAGCCGGTCGAGGGCCACGTCGAGCAGGGCCTCCTCCTCGCCCGTCTCCTCGGCTTCCGGCTCCGGCTCGGTAGCCGGGTCCAGGGTGCGCGGCACCACCCAGCCGCTGGTCCACGGCACCACCTGGCTGGCCACCCGGGCCTGGACCACCGCGCCGGTGCGGCGCCCGTACGTGCCGGACGAGTAGGCGGCGCGGAAACGCGTGAGGGCCTCCACCCCGGACTTCAGGTATCCGCTGCCCGGCTGGGCCGGCAGCTCGTAGGCGTCCGGTACGCCGAGTACCCCGCGGCTCTCCATGGCGGAGAAGGTACGCAGACCGATGCGGTACGACAGGTGGCTCTCGAGCTGGTGCATGCGGCCCTCGTCGAGGCGCTGCGAGGCCAGCAGCAGATGCACCCCGAGGGAGCGGCCGAGCCGTCCGATCATCACGAACAGGTCCATGAACTCCCGGTGCGCGGACAGCAGCTCACTGAACTCGTCCACCACCACGAAGAGGCTGGGCAGCGGGGTGAGGTCCGCACCCCCGGCGCGGGCGCGCTCGTACTCCAGGGCGGAGGTGTAGTTGCCGGCGGAACGCAGCAGTTCCTGGCGCCGGATGAGTTCACCGTGCAGGGCGTCCTGCATGCGCTCGACCAGGGCGACCTCGTCGGCGAGGTTCGTGATGACGGCGGAGGTGTGCGGGAGTTCCTCCAGACCGAGGAAGGTGGCTCCGCCCTTGAAGTCGACCAGGATGAAGTTGAGGGTCTCGGAGGAGTTGGTCAGGGCGAGACCCAGGACGAGGGTGCGCAGGAGCTCGCTCTTGCCGGAGCCGGTGGCACCGATGAGCATGCCGTGCGGGCCCATGCCTCCCTGCGCGGACTCCTTGATGTCGAGGTCCACCGGGCGGCCGTCCACGCCGACCGCGATCGGCACCCGCAGCCGCGTGGAGCCGGTGTGCCGGTTGAAGAGGGTGTGCGGGTCGTGCCGGTGCAGGTCGGGGATGCCGAGCAGCGTGGTCAGCTCCACGTCCGTGTCCATCGGCTGCGCGATGTCCGTGCCCAGGCTCATCCGGCGGGGGGTGATCAGCCGGGCCAGCGACTCCGCGCCGAGCAGGCCGAGCCGGTCGGGCCGGCCGAGCGGCACGGAGCGCTCCTTGCGGCTGCGGTCGGTGCGCACCAGGCTCACCTGGTCGGTGCCGACGGTCAGCCTCAGGGTGTTGCGGCCGGGGCGCCAGCGCAGCGCCCCGGATATGTCGAGGGTCAGGGCGTTGCGGTAGCCGTGCCCCTCCCAGCGGTGGCCCTCGGGCACGGTGACGCCGTCCAGGACGACGATCGTGTACGGCTCGTCGCGGCCGGGGCGCGCTTCCGGGTCGAAGCCGGGACGCTCGGCGAACTCGGCACCGAGGAGGTCGTCGAGTTCGGTGACGTCGGCGGTGATCCGGCGGGCCTGGCCGGCGCCGTCCTCCTCGTACGGGTCCAGAGTGTGCGGAAGCCACTTGACCCATTCCCAGTCGGGCCGCCGCTCGTCGCTGACGCAGAGGGCGATCCACAACTCCTCGGGTGCGTGGAACACCGCGAGCTGCCCGAGCATGGCGCGCACCAGGGCGCGTACCGCTTCGGTGCCGGGGCCCTCGCCTGCCTCCCCGGGCGGCGCGGTGCCCTGCTCGGCGGTGTCCTGGCCGGGTGTCTCCTCGGGGCGCAGCAGGATCCGGGCGGAGGAACGCAGGTAGAGGCCGAGGGGCTGCCCGGGGATGGTGGAGTAGGCGCGGACGAAGCGGCGCAGGGCGTGCGCGCAGAGGGGTTCGAGGTCCTCCACCGGGCGCGTGGAGACCGGGTTCAGGGTGAGTGCGAGCTGCTGCTCGCCGACCGCGAGCCGGACCTCGCCGAAGTCCTCGTCGGCCGGGCGGCGTTCCCACAGACGTGAGGTGCGGGCCAGTGAGCGCAGCGACGAGGGCTCCGGGTGACGCCAGGCGAGTGCCCGCTGCTGCTCCGTGATGGTGGTGCGGACCCGCTTGCGGATCTGTGCCAGGTACCGCAGGTAGTCGCGGCGCTCACCCTTGAGGCGCTGCTTGCGCTCACTGGAGCGGCGCATCAGCTGGCCCAGCAGCATGGCACCGGCGGAGAGCGCCATGACGCCCATCGCCAGGTACATGAAGACGCCGTTCCCGCCGCCGGGGCGCAGGAACATCAGCATCATCGAAACCGACATCAACGCCATCGGCAGATAGGTCCAGATCGCCGAGGTGTCGGGCACCGTCTCGGCGAGGACCGGCGGTTCCTGGAGGGTCAATTGCCCTTCGGGCATCTCCGGCCCGCGCCTGCGGGCCGGGCGACGAAACAGCACGACACTCAAGGGAACTGAACCTCCGGTTCACTGACTCTCCGGCCCGCACCGGAATTCCGGCGCACCCGGCGGTGGAAAAGGCCGCACCGCACTGATTCTCCGGGCCCCGCGTGACGCGCGGTGAACGCCGGATGAATGTTTCGAGCGGATGGCCGGGTGCGGTCAACTTCGGTGATGGCCAACCACATACCGGATAAATGGTGTCCGGTCCGCAGCACGACCCCGTGGTCGTAGGCAGTAGTGTGCATTCACGGAACGCGACCTGTCCACGCGGGAGTGGTCGTCGCCGGGCCCCGCGGAGGCAAATTCCGCGCCCGGCCCCCCGGTTCGCGGCCGCGCGGACCTTCCGTACTGTTCGCACATCCCCTCTCGCGGGGAAGTCCTCCCTGTCAAAGCCTTTCGGAAGACGAGAGTTCAGCTGATGACCGACAGCGCGGTGGCCGAATCGTGCCGCCTGACCGTACGTGCACCGAGCGTCAGCATCGATCTGGCGGTGCCCGCCGACGTACCCGTCGCCGATCTGCTGCCCACACTGCTGCGTTACGTCGGCGAGGAGGCCGAGGAGGCCGGACTCGACCACGCCGGCTGGGTGCTCCAGCGACTGGGTGACGCCCCGCTCGACGAGGAGACCACCCTGGCGCGGGCCGGGCTGGCCGACGGCGCCGTGCTCTACCTGCGCCCGCACACCGAGGCGCTGCCCGAGGCGCGCCTCGACGACCTGGTGGACGGCATCGCCGAGACCGTGGGCCGACGGCTGCGCACGTGGTCGCCCGGCGCGGCCCGTGGCCTGCTGGTGGGCACCGCGGTGGCGACCGTGGCTACCGCCCTCGTGCTGGTCTTCTGGCCGGGCGTGACGACCAGCTCGGGTGCTTCCCGGGCGGCCTGCGCGGCCGTGGTCGGGCTGCTCCTCCTCGCGGGGGCGGGCTCCGCCAGCCGCGCGGTCGGTGACCGCCTCTCGGCGACCGCGCTCGGCCTGCTGGTCGCACCGTGCCTGGCGCTGGTCGGCTGGGTGCTGCCCGGCGGAGACCTGACCGGCCCCGACGCGGAACAGGTCGCCGGCGCCCGGCTCCTCGCCGCGGGCGCCGCGGGTGCGGGAGGAGCGGTCCTGGCGCTCGCCGCCACCGCGGTCGGCGCCCCCGCCCTGCTGGCCACCGCGATGGTCGCGGTGGCCACGGCGATCGCCGGGGCACTGATGGGATACACCGGCCTGGACGTGCCGGCCGCGGTGGCGCTGGTGGCGACGGTGATCGTCCTCGCCGCCGGGGCGGTCGCACCGTTCGCCTTCAAGCTGGCCGGGATGCGGATGCCGGCGCTTCCGTCCACCGCCGGACAGCTCCAGGAGGGCATCGACCCCTACGTGGGTGACGAGGTCGCCGAACGCACCGAACTGGCAGGCCGCTGGGTCACCGCACTCTTCGCCGCCACCGGCACCATCGCCGCGGCCGCCCTGGTGGTCCTCGCCGAGAAGCCGAACCTGCCCGAGGTGCTGACCGGACTCGCGCTGAGCCTCCTGCTGCTCCTTCACAGCCGGGGTCTGGTGCACATCGGCCAGCGGCTGACCCTGGCGCTGCCCGGGACCCTGGGGCTGCTGCTGATGGCCCGGGCCTGGGCGTTCGACAGCGGAGCGGACGGCCGGGTGGTGGTCTTCGGCGTGCTGCTCGCCGCAGCGGCGGGGCTCGTCGTCGCGTCCTGGACGCTGCCCGGCCGCCGGGTCCTGCCGTACTGGGGCCGTGCGGCGGAGCTGGCGCACACCGGCCTCGCCGTCGCGCTGCTGCCGTTCACCCTCTGGGTGGCGGGACTCTTCGGCTGGCTGCGCGGCCTGTTCGGCTGATGACGACAGCCGGACGCCGTTACAAGAGAACGAGTTGAGGAGAGGCTGTGCAGTCCAAGCGCGACCAGGTACAGGCCCACGGTTTCATGATGGGCAGGCTCAGCTCGGGCCTGCTGACGGCCGACCCGGACGCCCCGGAGAGCCCGCTCGGGCGCACCACCCGGGGTGTGGTCTTCGGCGTGCTGGTGACCGTCCTGATCGGCGCGGGGGCCACCGTGTACGGGTTGCTGCGCCCCGGCGGCAACGACGGCTGGCGTGACGCGAGGAACCTGGTGGTCAACAGGGACACCGGGGCCCGGTACCTGTGGACCGGCACCGACGGCGTGCTGCACCCGGTGCGCAACTACGCCTCGGCGCGCCTGATCGGTGGCTCGGACCTTCCCACCGTGGACGTCGCCACCGCCTCGCTGCAGGACATACCCGTGGGGTCCCCGGCCGGCATCCCCGGCGCGCCGGACACCCTGCCCGGACCCGGACAGCTCGACGAAGGTGCCTGGCACATGTGCGTCACCGGGCCGGGCGGGGCGCTGGCCAGCACCTCCGGTGCCGCGGCGGGCGCCGGGGTGGAGAAGCCGGGCGCCACCACCGTGGTCGCCGGGGCACCCCTGGACTCGCGCGGAGTGGGAGCCGACCGCGGGGTGCTCGTCCGCGGCCCGGACCGCACCGAGTACCTGGTGTGGCGGGGCAGCAGGCTGGCGCTGGACCGTGCCTCCGACGCCCGTACCGCCCTCGGTTACGGCTCCGAGCGGCCCATGCCGGTCTCGGCGGCCTTCCTCGACGCCCTGGCCCCCGGCCCCGCCCTGAAGCCGCCCGAGGTCGAGGGGCGCGGCGGGGAAGGACCGGTGCTCGGCGGTGAAGCCAGCCGGACCGGCCAGCTGTTCAAGGTCAGCGTGCCCGGCGGAGGCAGTACGTACCACCTGCTGCGGAAGGACGGCCTGGTGCCGCTGACCCGGCTCGGCGCCGCGCTCGTGCTGGGCGACCCGGCCACCCAGAAGGACGCCTACGAGGGGCGGTCGCCCGAGGTGCGCGCGCTCGGCGCGGACGCGCTGCGCGAGCACAGGGCGCAGGACTCCGGCACCGCCGGGTCCGCGGAGCTGCCCGAGACGCCACCGGTCCCGCAGTCGGCGCCGCGCGGTACCGCGCTCTGCGCCCAGGTGGACGGCGACAACGGTGGCGCGCGGATCAAGTCGGTGCTGGTACCGCTGGCCGAGCTCGCCCCGGTCGCCGTGTCGGAGGGAACCGCCCAGCCGCTGAAGGCGGCCTGCGTCAGGACGGACGCCACGGTGGTGCGTCCCGGGCACGGAGCTCTCGTCCGGGCGCTGCACGCGAGCGGTGCCGCGCACGCCGGCACCACCTACCTGGTGGCGGAGAACGGCGTGAAGTACCGGGTTTCGGCCAAGGACTCCCTGGCGGCGCTCGGTTACGCGGACGGAGACATCAGCTCGGTCCCCGCACCCCTGCTGGCAACCCTCCCGACCGGCGCCGACCTGGACCCGGCGGCCGCGTCCGGTGCAGCGCAGACCAAGGTCACGGCTCCGCAGTGCGGTGCCGACGAGCCGGAGGGGCAAGGCGGCGAGAAGGGCGAGAAGGGCGAAGCGGAGCGGGTGGACCAGGCTGCCGCGGAGGGCGGGGCCAAGGCGGCCGGCTCCACGTCCTGACACCTGGCGACCCGCTCCCGCGGCGTCGAAGAATGAGAAGCCGAGGGCAGTGGTGACTTTATGCTGCGCTCTCGTCGCTCTCAGGTGGATTCGTCGTGCATCGGTCGCGGCGGGAAAGCTCAGAATTTGCTCAAACTTTCTTGGGCGCCACCCTCGCGGAGGCCCGTTCCTGAGAGACGCCCGTTTCACCTGAAACGGGCGTCTCCGGTGACCGTTCTCAGCGCGCCCGCGCCCGTTTCCTGACCGCATGATTCGGAACGGGGCGTTGGCGGCCCATCGGTCCTGTCCACTGGGTAACACACGTTCATTTCGCGGAAACATCTCGACAACTCCATTGCCCCGCAGGGATTCCGGCGAGCTGACCTATGCTCAAATCTCCCCAGCATCCGTTGCGCCGGACGGTGGATTCTCTTTAGCCTCAGCGGGCAACGGTGCGAGGAGACTCGCCTGAACGAAGGGAGCGTGACATGGCGGACGGTTCCGGCAGGAAAGCGGAATATGCCAAGGGCTTGGGAGGTGTCTCCTCCCTGGAGTCGGCCCGGGCCGCGGTCGAGAAGATCCAGAACAACGTGGCCGAGGTCGCTGCGCGTTCGGGTGTCGGCGGCGACGAGGGCCAGGCTCTGCTGAAGCTCTTCCGCAGTTGGAACGGCGAAGCGCAGAAGGTCGTCGTCCAGATCAGCAAGATGATCGACGCGCTCCAGGAGAACGTGACCTCGGCCAACCGCCTGGCGAAGGAGAACCAGGACCTGACCGAGGTGCTCAACAGCAAGACCAGCCAGGGTGTCTTCGAAGCGCTGCGCTGACCCAACCCCCAGCGGCACCCGGCCCCCTGCGAAGAGGCCGGCACCCGTGAGCTTCCCGGGCCTCGACGCCCGGCCACCCGAGAGGAGACGTCATGGCCGACGGCATCATCGATGTGCAGTACGCCACGGTCCGGAACGCGATTGAGGAGCTGAAGGGCCAGACCCAGCAGATCATCACCACCCTCAACAACCTGGAGGACGAGCTGAAGCCGCTCGTCATGTCCTGGGAGGGTGACGACCAGCAGATGTACCGCGGAGTCCAGGCGGAGTGGGACCAGGCCACCAAGAACATGGCCCTGCTCCTGGGCGACAGCGGTGAACTGGTCCAGAGCATCCACGACAACCACTCCCGTGACGAGCGCAAGAGCGCCGACAACTGGGGCAATGTGCGAGCTCGCTGAGGTCCTCCGTGCGGATCGCGCCGGGGTGTTCCCCGGCGCGATCCGCACGGCAGGTCCCCGGGGCCGGCCGGACTCCACTTCGTCCGGCCGGCCCGCGTTCCGTCCGGTACCGAACGGCAGGAGGACGTCCCATGGCCGGTGAGAAGGCCGACGTCAAGCATTTCGACCTCAAGCAGATGGAGAACTTCCGGGACAACGAGGTGCAGCCTGTGTACACCAAGGCGAAGAAGCACCGGGAGGACGGCGAGCCGCCCAACATCCGGCCACTCGGTGACCTCATCGACGGGCACACCAGCCCGGACAACCTCGTCCAGGGCCAGCAGCTCCTACGCATCGGCAAGATGGCCACCGAGGCCCTGGTCTCGGGCCCCAAGCTGATCGAAGGTGTCCGGACGGCGGCCGAGGCCATCGACAAGCTGCTCGGCGACCAGATGGAGCTCTTCAAGGAGCTGCAGGAAGCGCTCACCGAGACCATCGAAGAGGCCAACAAGACCAAGAACAAGAACCTGGACGCGATCGACGCCCAGACGCTGCTCCAGACCTTCGACGAGGTCGACACGCTCACCAGCGGGTCCTCGGAGACGAACGAGACCTGATCCAGTGCCGTGCGAGGCGTCGGCGCCCCGCCCGGCACACGCTGTGAGAGAGACCCGGCTGCACGTCCACACGACGGGGCGGCGCGCCGGCGCGGACGACAACAGACCAGAAAGGGTCCCCGGTGCCCGATAGGTACGATCCCACATCCGTCGACAACGTCGGCAAGTACGAGGACGTCGGTGGAGCATCGTCCGACACCTGGGCCGGCCTGGTCACCCACATCACCGGATATCCGGTACCCGACCGCGCCACCATCTTCGACAAGCTCCGCTCCGACCACGGCGGCAAGCTCTTCCGGATGGACATCAAGGAGCGCAGCCTCGGCCTGCTCGTCAAGGACTCCGGCTTCCTGCAGAACAAGGGCGAGGACTACGACATATGGTTCTTCGACGGCGGCAAGAAGCGCTCCATCATGCAGGCCCGCATCGTCTTCGAAGGGCGGGTGAAGGCCGGTGAGGAGATCATCTTCGCCGGGACCGACTCCGACGACGTGAACAACGTCCAGGTCCGTGAGGGAAACGAGTTCACGGACTACAACAAGGACAAGATGAGCACCATCCCGCTTGCCCAGTACATGAACGGGCCGCGGGCAGCGCTTCTCGAACTGCTGACGGGCGACACGAAGAACGCCCGGTTCAGCAACCTCGGTGTGGGCGACGAGGCCGTGGTGGACCTGAACTCCTTCAATCGCACGGGGGAGTCCTTCGACTTCGCGGCCAAGTTCTTCAAGGACCAGGCGCCGCTGCTCAAGGACTGGGAGGACCGCTTTGGCCGCGACGACGCCAGCTGGAAGGGCGAGGCCGCGGACGTCTTCCGGAGCCTGCTGAAGAAGGTCCGCGAGAACTACGACAGCTACGTCGAGACCTTCAACTCCTCGCCCGGCACGGGGGACGAGGCCGGAACGGGTAACACGCTCTACTCGCGGTCGCTGTCGCTGGGACGCTCGTACCTGGTGGACGCCGCCAACACGCTGCTGGCGGCGTGGCTGAAGTGGGCGAAGTCCCCGTACTACGACCCGCACCGGGTCCTGCGCTACGTCCTGGACGACCTCGCCCAGTGGGTGGACACCGAGAACGTGGCCAAGACGGAGATCAAGTCCTACACCAGCCGTTACTCGACGACCGTCAGCCACAGTCCGAAGGAGGGGTTCTCCCAGGTGCACCCCGACTACGGGGACCTCACCGACATCGCCAACTGGGCCAAGGTCGGCGACAAGGCGGTCGAGATCTGGAACAAGGGCGTCGACGATCTGCTGATCACCCCCGCCCGTCAGGTGCAGTCCACTCTGAACAACCACTTCCTCGACCTGGGCAAGGACTTCGCCGAGAGCGTGCCCAAGCCGAAGTCGACCAGCACGGCCTCGGAGGAGTACGAGAAGAAGAAGCTCGAGGAGGAGAAGGAGGAGATCAAGAAGGAGAACGAGGAGAACAAGAAATACCAGGACGAGCTGCGCGAGGAGCAGAGAAAGCAGCGCGAGGAGGACAAGAAGTACCAGGACGAGCTGCGCGAGGAGCAGCGGCTTCAGCGAGAGGAGGACAAGCGGCTCCAGGACGAGCTGCGGAACGAGCAGAACCAGCAGCGCGACGAGGACAAGAAGTATCAGGACGAGCTGCGCGAGGAACAGAAGCGCGAACAGGAAGAGGCCAAGAACCTCCAGGACGAGCTGCGGAACGAGCAGAACCAGCAGCGCGAGGAGGACAAGCAGTACCAGGACGAGCTGCGCGAGGAACAGAAGCGCGAACAGGAAGAGGCCAAGCGGGAGGCCGAGGAACAGCAGAAGATCGTGGAGGAGAGCCTCGGCGGCCTCAACGATCCGAACGCGGTCAACACGCAGAACCTCGACGAGCTGTTCAACGTGCCGGTCACCGAGAGCAACGGTGATCTCGGTAACCTGAACAATCCGGGTGGTCCCGACGACCTCAACAACACGATCACCGAGGAGCTCGGCAACCTCGGCGACGTGAACAACCCCGGTGGCGAGAACCAGTCGCCCCTGGGTGTCACACCGCCCGTGTCCCAGAACCTCGGCAGTCTCGGCAATCTCAACGGTGGCCCCGGCGGCACGAAGAACGCCACCGACGCGGCCAACGAGGCGATCGCCCAGAACCTGGGCAACCTCGGTGATCTGAACAGTGGTGCCGGCGGCTCTCTGGACACGCCGACCGGAGGCAGCACCCAGCTCGGTGACAGTGGACTGACGACGGACTTCCCGGACGGCAGCAGTACGCAGTTCGACCCGGACAGCGGTGTGCTGACCACCACGCATCCGGACGGCAGTGTCACCACGCAGAACCTGGGCGACGGCGCAAGGGTGACCAACCCCGACGGGTCGGTGACTTCGCTGGGTGACGACGGGAAGCTGACGACGACGTTCCCCGACGGCACCACCCAGGTCGTGGACCCGGCGACCGGCCAAGCGGTCTCCACCGCTCCCGACGGCACCGTCACGACCGAGAACCTCGGCAACCTCGGTGGTCTGAACAGCGGGAACGGCGGCCTCGGAGACCTCGGCGACATCAACTCCTCGCTGCCCACCGACTCGATCGGCGACCTGGGCAACCTCGGCAACCTGAACGGTGGTGCCGGTGGCTCCCTGGACACGCCGACCGGGGGCAGTGTCCAGCTCGGTGACAACGGTCTGACGACGGACTTCCCGGACGGCAGCAGTACGCAGTTCGACGCGGACACCGGTCAGCTGACCACCACGCATCCGGACGGCAGTGTCACCACGCAGGACCTGGGTGACCTCGGGCAGGTGACCAACTCGGACGGGTCGGTGACTTCGCTGGGTGATGACGGGAAGCTGACGACGACGTTCCCCGACGGCACCACCCAGGTCGTGGACCCGGCGACCGGCCAAGCGGTCTCCACCGCTCCCGACGGCACCGTCACGACCGAGAACCTCGGCAACCTCGGCAACCTGAACGGTGGTGCCGGTGGCTCCCTGGACACGCCGACCGGGGGCAGTGTCCAGCTCGGTGACAACGGTCTGACGACGGACTTCCCGGACGGCAGCAGTACGCAGTTCGACGCGGACACCGGTCAGCTGACCACCACGCATCCGGACGGCAGTGTCACCACGCAGGACCTGGGGGACCTCGGGCAGGTGACCAACTCGGACGGGTCGGTGACTTCGCTGGGTGATGACGGGAAGCTGACGACGACGTTCCCCGACGGCACCACCCAGGTCGTGGACCCGGCGACCGGCCAAGCGGTCTCCACCGCTCCCGACGGCACCGTCACGACCGAGAACCTCGGCAACCTCGGCAATCTGAACAGCGGGAACGGCGGCCTCGGAGACCTGGGTGGCCTCGGGAATCTGGACGGCCTGGAGACCCCGACGGGCGGGCAGACCGGACTCGTCGACGGCGACTTCGCCACGATGTTCGCGGACGGTGGCTCGGCGCGCTTCGATCCGGAGAGCGGGATGCTGACCAGCACCGGCCCCGACGGCTCCACCGTGGAGACCGACCTCACCCACGGGGCGAGGGTGAACAACCCGGACGGCTCCACGACCTTCCTGGAAAACGGCGAGCTGACCACCACCTTCCCGGACGGCACCAAGCAGGTCATCAACCCGGACACCGGCGTCGCCACCGTCACCGACCCTCAGGGCAGGACCGAGACGGTGAACCTGAAGGACCTCAACTCGTCGATCCCCACCAATAGTTCGGGAATCTTCGACGAGCTCGGCGGCCTCGGTGATCTCGGTGGGTCCGGCGGCGGTGGTGGTGGTACCACCAGCCGCGACGTACCACTCTCCGAGCTGGGCCTCGGCGGTGGTGGCGCCACCGGTGTGTCCGGCGGCGGCATCCCGGGGGCCTCCGTGGACGGCATCGGCACGGGTCAGGCCGCCCCCCTCTCCGACAGTGCGACCGCCGGCGCGGGAACCCAGCTCGCCGCCGCCGCCGGGGGCACCGGCGGAGCCCCCGGCGCCCCCGGCACGCCCGGCAGCCCCGGCATGCCCATGGGTGGAGGCATGGGCGGCATGGGCGGCGGTGGCGAGAAGGGCAACGGCGAGCGGGTGCGTTCCGTCCTGGTCGACGCGGCCGAGGAGAGCGAGCGCCGCACCCGCCGCCGACGCAGCCCGTGGAACCGGCAGGAGGACAGCGACACCTTCCTGTCCCCGGCCTCCCGGGTGACGACCACCGGCGGCGATTCCCCCGAGGAGTCGACCGAGCCGGGCCGCAGGCCCACCACGTCCGCCGACTACCTCGAGGAGGACGCGGACGTGTGGGGCACCGAGGAGGGCGGCACCCCGTCCGTGATCGGCCGGTGACCACCACTCGGATCCGGCCCACCACCGCGGTGAGAGGCTCCCGGACCCACCCCGGCTTCCGCAGCGGGGTCTTCACCAGGCAAGATCAACGGAGCAGTTGAGTCACCGGGGACCAGGGGCCCGGCACATCCGTCCGGGCCCAGGGGCGCACGGACGTACGGACAGACCGACGGAGAGGGAGGGAACGAGCATGACGGAACCGTTGGAGAAGCGCCTCGAGAAGGCCATGGCCGAACTGCAGTCGGCCCAGGAGGCGGTCGCACGCACCGAGCGTGAGCTGCGGACGGCGTCGTTCGCGGCACTCTCCTCCGACCGTGCGGTCCGAGCCACGGCGGGCCCGCAGGGCGAGCTGACCGGGATCGACTTCCTGGAGAACAAGTACCGCGACATGTCACCGCAGGAGTTGGCTGCCAGCGTTCTGGAGGCGGCGAACGCGGCGCGCCTCAAGATGAACCGTCATGTGATGAAGGCGATGGCGCCCTTCGCCGAGCCCAGCAGCAACGTGCCGGAGCTGAAGGGCTTCGAGATGGACTGGGAGCGCATCTTCGGTCCAGAGGTGCTGCGCGAGGACGACGGGGACACGGCACGAGACGCTCAGGCCGCGCCCGCCTGGCGGGACGCGATCGGCGAAGAGGGAGAGGACTGACGATGGGACAGCGCTACTACGTAGACCCGCATCGCATCGAGGCCCTGGCCAAGCAGCTGGAGGAGATCGGCACCCTGACCAGGAGCATGACCGAGGAGTTCCTCGACGAGCTGGCACCCACGGTCAGCTGGCCGGGCACGGAGGGCGAGTTCGCGGAGAAGGCGAAGCCGCAGGAACAGAAGGAACGGCAGACCACCAAGGACACCATGCTGTCCATCCGTGACGCGCTGGTGGGCATCACCGACGCCACGCTCGGCAACGTACGGATGATGAAGGACACCCGCGACCGCAACATCGAGAGCGTCGAGCAGGGCACCAACCGCATCAACACCGATGGACTCGACGGCCCGGGCGGGCATGGGCGCCGCTGACCTCCGCGCCACAGGCCGCTCCCACGGCATAACGGGAGCGGCCGCTCCGTCCTGCCCGCACGGGCACGAGGACGGCCCCCGATGAGCATCCAGGTGTCGCCCGAGGTCAACGCGATGATCTTCATCCTCACCGGGGAGAGGCTCATGGACGCCGACGAGGATCTCGCGTTCGAGAGCCGTCGGCCGTACTCCGGCCTGGGCCGCAAGCTGGACAGGCTGTCCTCGCTGATCGACAAGTCGGTCCACGACATCGGCGAGTCGATGCCGGACGACCTCGCCAAGTCGTACGGCAAGGCGATGGGCATGCTCATCGACGACGGTGGCAAGAACTACCTACGCGACTTCGCCGAGCAGCTCGACAAGATCGCCGAAGGCCGGCGCAAGACCTCCATGGACATCATGGAGTCCAAGTGGCAGGTCATCGCCGAGATCATCCGGCTGCTCATCGAGATCGCCATCTACCTGGCGCTGTCCTTCTTCACCGGCGGCGCCTCGGCCAGTCAGATCATGCTGGCCAAGATGCGCAGCCGTTTCTTCATCCTGACCACGCTCAGCCACCTGCTCCAGCGGCTGCACCTCGCTCCCTCGCTGACCGAGGCGTTCGCCGAGGCGTTCACGACCTTCGCGGTACGGCTGGCGATGATGAACTTCGCCCCGGACGGCCGCCGCCCCGACGGCATCGACTGGAGTGACATCGGCAAGGCCGCCGCGTTCGGCGCCGCGGCCGGCTTCCTCACCAGCGTCTTCGACAAGTTCGCGCGGAGCATCGTCAAGAGCTTCGACGGCAACTTCCTCAAGAACGCCCCGGACCTCGACTTCAAGAACAACCCCAACCTGAAGAACAACCCCGACCTCAACCTCCCGAACGACCGCCCGAACCCCAAACCGAACCCCGAGCCCGGTCCGAAGCCCGACCGCGACAGCCTCCTCGACGACCGCCCCGACCCCAACCCGTACGGGAACGGCCCCGGCCCTTCGAGCAACCCGCCGGTCACCTTCCGGAACAACCCGCTGTCCTTCCGGAACAACCCCGAGCTGTGGCGGAACAACCAGATCCTGCGCTTCAACGCCGACCGGCCGGGTGCGCTGGCCGGGCACTACGGGTTGAAGGGCACGGCGGACTTCCTCGCCGCCGGCTCCGGTGAGGCGCTCGCGGAGATCCTGATCAAGGGCGCCTTCGACGGCGACTGGTCGACCAGCTGGTCCACCTTCGTCGGCGCGGGCATCAGCAGCCAGGTCGAGGCGACGCTCAGCGACACGGCCGTGAACAGCGCCGCCGAGCTGCGTCACGTCATCGACAAGCTGCGCAACCCGCCGCCCACCGTCTCCGGTGGCACCACCGACTCCGACGACGGTTCGTCGCGCTCGGGCGGTGGCTCCGACCGCACCGACGGTCCCTCGCGTCCGGACACCACGGGCGGCGACGGCCCCATGCCCACCTCATTGCCGCCGGTCTCTCAGCAGACCACCGGACCGGGGGCCGTCACCGGCAGCCAGTCGCCTCCGCCGTACGTCTCCGAGAACCCGCCGCCGTACACGTCCCTGGATCCGCCGCCGTACTCACCGGGTCCGCTGCCGGTGACCGCCACCGAGAACGCGCTGTGGCAGCAGGTCCACCAGGGTCCGGCCGAGGTCCGTGAGCAGGCGCTGCGTGACCTGGCCACGCTGCGTGGCTCCCAGCCGCCCGGCAACGCCGAGATCGGTGTCCGGGACAGCCTGCACGGCAACCTGTCGCAGCTGCCCGAGGTCCGGGTGGTGCCCGCCGGGGGCAGCCCCGCGAACCAGGTCGACACGGACGAGGTCCGCCGCGCCCTCGACGGCTTCGGCACCCAGGTCACGGTGGACGCCCCGATCGCGGTGGGCGCCACACCCGGAACGGTGGACGGCCCGGGTGCGGTGAACGGTCCCGGTACGTCCGGCAACACGTCCGGCACGGTCGGCAGTTCTGGCGCGGTGGACGGCCCGGGTGCGGTGAACGGTCCCGGCACCTCCGGCAACACCCCTGGCACGGCCACCGGGAACCCCGCCGTACGTCCGACCGGGGACAACGCCGACCTCGTGGTGGACCACGGAGCGGACGCGACGCCGGAGAACGTGGAGAACGGGCCGGACGCCGCGCCCGGAACGTCCCCGGAGTACGTCACCGCGGACGTTCCGGTGGATTCCGCTGTGACGTCGCCGACCCCGGAGGGCAATGTCCAGGGTGTTCCCGAGGGCAGCACGCAGGGGTCTCCCGAGGGCAATGTCCAGGGTGTTCCCGAGGGCAGCACCCAGAGGTCTCCCGAGGTCAACGTCCAGGGTGCTCCGGAGAGCGAACTCCAGACGTCTCCCGGGGAAGCGGCGGGCCGGAACGACGACACGGCCGCCGTGCCGGGCGGCCAGGGGAACACCACTCCCGTGGCCACGGGCGGCAGCCCCACGCCCTCCACCACCCCCTCAACGGGCAGCGGCGCCCGACCGGGTGGCGTGCCCACGGCGGGCGGGGCCCCAACTTCCTCCACCACGTCCCCACAGGGCACCCGCGCTCCGGAGGGCGCAGCTCCGGTGGACGGCTCGCCGGCCACGACGAACAACTCCCCGCAGAGCACCCCCGCTCCGGAGACCGTCGATCCGAACAGGCCCGAGGCCACGACGGATCCCGAGGCAACGACGGCCCCTGGCGTCACCACGGGTCCCGGCGTCACCACGGACCCCGGTGTGACGACAGACCCTGGCGGGCGCATCCCTGCCCCCGTAGGCGACAGCACCACGGTGGACGCCGCCACAGACCCGTCGGTCGAACCCACCACCGACACCACCCCCGACTTCGCTGCCGACACCGTCACGGCTCCGCCGAAGGTGAGCACCGTCGGCTCGTTCACGGACTCCGGCGATGTGCGCGATGGCAGCGGCACCACCGACGTGAAGTCCGACCCCACACGCGCCGTGGACCCCGCCTCCACCAAGGCGCCGCCCCTGACGATCGTGGTGTCGCAGGTGCCGCCACCGGGGGAGGGGTCGCGGGAGGCGGCCGAGCTGCTGGACGGAGCCGGCACCGACCGGGCCGTGGTGCTCGGGCCGGCCGTCGCGCCCGACGGGACGGCACGCCCGGTACGCGCCGCGGTCGAGCTGACCCGCGAGGGGCCGGGCGCCCCGGTCCAGGTCCGCACCCTCACCGGCCCGACGCCCGCCGCGACGGCCGACGGCACCGTGGACACCGCGTTCCCCGGCGCGGACGTGCTGCTGCCGCTCGCCGACGCACTCGGCCCGATGCCCCGCCCCGCCACCCAGAGCACCGAGACCGGCGACGGAGCCCCGGCCGTCACCTCCACCGACACGCCCCCGCCGACGGGCCCCGTGGAGAAGGCAACCACCGTACACAGCAACCCGGTTGTCCAGGACTCCACCACCACGACGCCCGCCCCCGACAAGCTCGCCACCCTGTCACGGCCCTGGAGCGAGTCGGCCACCGACGTGTACCTGGAGTCGGGCGACAGCGACAGCGACAGCGACCGTGGCGGGGCCGGCGGACGGGCTTCCGGCCCCGGCACTGGACACGGCACCGGTAACGGCGGCACCCCGCCCCCGCTCGCCCCGGTCACCGCCGAAACCTCCCCCACGACACAGCCCGTGGCCCTTCCCCCGCCCAAGGCCCGGATCGTCGTGCGCCCCGTGGACGGCGCAGCCACCACCGACGGCGACGGAGACGGGACCGGCAGGCCCACGAGCGAGCCCGCCGTCGTCACCCTGGACGGCCTCACGGTGCCCCTCAGCCAGTTGCGGCGCCTGGTGTCGGACACGACGTCGCAGCCCCAGCCGGGCCGTGCCGTCCGGACGCTGACCATCTCGCAGAGCCCGGCCGAGGACGGCACGCGACGCGACGCGGGGCGCCGGGCGCTGCTCGGCCAGGACACGTTCCGCGGGGTACGCACCGTGTCCGACGACGGCTCCCCCTCCTCGTCCCCGCGAGTCGGGGCGGACGCCGCCGCGGGTACCGAAGCCCAGCAGTCCGCCCCTCGCACTGTCTTCACCGGCCCGGCGGTCCCACTCCCCGGTGCGGGCACCGAAGAGGGCGCCGATTACTTCGTGGAACACGGCACCCCCCGTACCGTCACGCTCGGCACCGAGGACGCGGCGCTGCCCAGCGTGGAGGTCAGCGGTGTCCAGTTCGGGAAGGCGCTCAAGTTCTGGGCGGTGGACGGCGATGAGAACCGGCCGCTGGTGCTGTTCTCCTGCAAGACCGGACAGCAGCCGGCGATCGCGGGCCTGCCGGTGGCGCAGCACGCCGCGAACGAGACCGGTCGGTCGGTGTGGGCGCCGACCACCGAGGTGGGCACCGCCCGCGACCGGGACGGCGAGGTCCGCGCGGTGCTCACCGAGGGCGCGGACGGGCCAGGGCGCTGGCGGTTGTTCACCCCGGAACCCAAGGGCGCGGACCTGGACCGGGCGGCGCGCGACGCCGGTCTGCACGCAGGCCCCGGTCCGGCCGACCCGTTCGCCCGGGCCCGCACCCTCCAGCAGATCCGTACACTGCGCGACGCCCTCGGATCGGACGCCGAACAGCGCCCCGAGAACGCGGAGTTGCTCGCCGGTCTCGCCTACGTGGACGGCCTGCGCTGGCTGAACGCGGACAGCGCCGCCCGTTACGGCGACGGCCGCATGACCCCGGACCTGCTGCGCCGCATGGTCACCGACTGGCACACCGCCACCGGTGCCACGCCAGCCGACCCGTCCGCCGACCCCACTGTCGAGCAGTACACCGCGTTCCTTCGCGCGGCGGCCGGATTGCGGGCCGGTGCCGGGCCCGAGACCACGCTCGGTGACCTGCTGCCCCCGCCGCCCGCCCAGTTGTCGCCGACCGCGTTGGTCTCGCGGGAGGACGTGCGGGGACTCTCCTACGCGCCGTCGGCGGAGGTGGCCTGGTCGTTGTCGAGCGCTCCGCTGCCGCTGTCCGAGCTGGCCCTCGGCCCCGAGGACACCGCCGAGCTGGCTCGGCGTCTGAACGACCCGGCGCCCACGACCACCGGCCGGCAGGAACAGCCGACGCCCGAGCCGTTGAAGGCCGGTGAGGTCGATTCGTATGCGGCGCGTCATGTGTACGGGATGGCGGAGAAGGGGTTCAAGGAGTTCCGTGATCTGGCGCGGGACAAGAACGTGGTCATCGATGTGCGGCCGACGAATCCGCTGGCTCCGAAGTGGCTCGAGGCGGGTGCGTTGCCGAAGCCGGCGGAGATCAAGGCGAAGACGGTCGACGGTGTCGATGTCCTTCTGGGTGCTGATCCTGCCGTTGTCGGGCTCGTGGGTTATTTCAAGCCGGTGCTGGCTGATGTGGAGGCTGTTTCGGAGGGTGATCGGGACAGGGTCCTGTCGCGTTTCAATCAGCGGTCGACGGAGTTTCACGAGCTCGCCGGGAAGATGGCGGGTTTCGAGGCGGAGAACAGGTTCGTCGTCCGGGACGGTGTGGTCCACGGGAGGAGGCCGGACGGTGAGTGGCGTCCGCTCACCGGTGACAACGACGTGTTCGACATCTCGACGCCTGACGGGGTGCGGGTCACGCTGCCGGAGCATGATGCGCTGATCGAGGAGATGCGGGCGAAGGACATCGCCGTGATGCACGGCGCGCACATGTTCTGGAATCCGCCGACGGCTTTCGACAAGTCGGTCTTCGACAAGATCGTCGGTTCTCATCAGGGTCCGGACGGTCTGCCGTTGCTCCGGTTCCACCCCGGGAACAACAACGCCCAGCTCACCTGGACGGCGCTCTCCGCGCAGAACCGGACAGAGAGCCTGGCGGAAAGCCTGGCCCTGCTCAACAAGGGCAAGGGCCCCGTGACGACGCCCGACCCGGCGGATCTCGTCCGGGCGCAGGGCCTCGCCTTCCGACGGGTTGACGTCCCGGGTGACGGCAACTGCCTCTTCCGGGCGGTGCTCGACAGTGCGCGTGGTCGAGACGTGCCGCCCGCCTGGGCCTCGCGGAACATCGCCGGGCTGCGCGGCCTGGTGCGTGACCGCGTCACCGGGTCCGAGCTCGGTACCGTCGCCGATGCCCTCGTGCCGGACCCGGTGTTCACCGTGGTGGACGACCTGCGGATACGCGCGCTGGCCGGTGTGACCGACGCGGACGAGCAACACAGGATCACCGAAGCCTGGAACGGCGTCGCGCAGGCGGTCATCACCGACGGCGACGCCGACCGGTGGCGGCAGATCCTCGCCGACAGCGACTACCCGCAGCTCGCCCAGGTGGCGCCCACCCCCGCCGACGCGCGTCGGCTCGGCGGACGCGGCCTGCTCGCCGCGGCCGCGGACCGACCCGGACTGTGGTCGTCCCCCTTCGCCGACCTGCTCCCGGACGCGCTGGCGCACACCCTCGACCTCGATCTCCGCCTCGTGCGGCCCGACCCGCATACGACGGGCGCGCTCCTCGTCACCGAGCTGCACCCCGGCGGCACCGGCGGCACCCTGCACCTGGCGTACAACGGAAGCGATCACTACGACGCGCTGGTCCCCGCCCAGGAGCCCACCTCCGACCCGGAGCCCGAGACCAAGGCGAAGCCCGACCCGGAGCCCGAGACCAAGGCGAAGTCCGACCCGGAAGCGAAGCCGGACCCGGAGCCGGATCCGGTCACGCCCCCCGTGCCACCGGTCTCCCAGCAGCCGGACGGTTCCGACCCGTTCGGGGAGTGGCTGCGCAGCATGGCCGGGATCACCGGTCCCGACGACGCCGGGACCCCCGACCGGGGCGACCCGGTGCCACTGGAGACCCAGCTCGAACGCCACCGTCCCGCCCGCCTGCTGACCGGCGACGACGTCCGTCCGCCGGGGCCGGCCCCGCGCACGGTCACCTTCGAGGACGGCAGCAGGCTGCCCACCGCCCTGATCAGGCCGGGCGCCGACCCGCGGGACACCCCTCCCGACGGGGCCCCGCAGGGTGCGCGCACCGGGCTGCTCACCGGACCCGGCACACTCACCCTGCGCTCGCCCGAACTGGCGGCGCGGGAGATCCTCGACAAGCTGCCGGCGTCGACGCGTGCACACTTCGACGAGGCGGAGCTGCTGCGCCTGCTGACGTATCACCCCTCGGCGTTCACCGCCCCTCGCGGCGCCCGCATCGTGGGCCGGGAGAAGTCCGGGGTCGGCCTGGAGATGACGGTCGAGGCCATCCCGTACCACCGGTGGGAACGCTTCTCCGACGTCGGCGGTGCCACGGTGCGGGTGGACACGATGCGGCGCGGGCAGGCCGGGACGGGTGGCGGCCGCAGTGTGGGCATCGGGCGCCGTATCGCCGGTGGCGTGGGCATGGGGCCGCCGCTCAACTGGCTCCTGAAGATCGGTACGTCGCTGGGCTGGAGCCGCAGGACGGACTACACCCAGGGCACCTCGGCGTACAACCAGGGCGAGCACCGCGCCCACGAGGGCTCGCACCTGCACCTGGACGACGTGCACTACCGGGTGCGGGTGGAGCGGGTCACCGAGGCGCCCAAGGCCACCGAGGGGCCCAGGACCACCGGGACCGACACCGTGGCCACCGGTCCCGCCGCGGGGCCGCGTTGGCAGCGCACCCGGGTACACACCGCCGAGTTCGGCATGCGGGACGGTCTGACCTGGCGGCTGCCGGACGACCTCACCGTGCCGTTCACGGGGCCTCGCCGCGCCCCGGAGACCCTGACCTTCCCGGGCGGGGTGGAACCGAGGATGAACGACTCCACCGCCCTTCACCTGACGACCCCGCCGGAGGACATCGCGCTGGCCCTCTCCGGGGCGCGACCCGGCAGTTCGGCGCACCGCACGATGGTGTCGTACGTCCGCCCGGGAAGACTGCTCGGGCTGTTCGGGCGGCTCACCGGGCCGGTCAGCGGTCCCGAGCTGACCCGTGGCAGCGGCCAGCACCCGATGGGACACCTGGTCGTGGAACGCTCGGTGGCGCACCGGGCCGTGCTGGTCACCGAGTCGGTCAAGGCGGAGGTGCGCGACCTGACCCAGACCACCTACCAGAACCAGCGCGGTCACGTCCGCGAGACCAAGTTCGGATTCCAGGTCACCGCCGGTCCGAACCACACGCTGCCCGGGCTCGAGACCGACGTACGCCTCCAGGGCGGACCGCTGGTCCGCGCGGACCTCGGCGTCGGGCGGGGCCACTACCTGGGCACCGACGCGGCCCGCAAGGTCACCGGCCGGGTCCGCAACCATCCGATGGCGCTCTACCAGGTGGAGCGCACCCTGATGGTCCGCAAGGCCGGTGAACCGGCGTCCGCGGCCCGGCCGGTGCGGGTGGTCAGCCTGGACTGGATCTCCACCCAGGACGCCCGCCGGCTCGCGGGCTGGGACAGCCGTACGCCCGGCCGCACCGGACCGAACCCGGACGCCGAGCCGCCCGTGCCGTGGTACCTCACCCGTGAGAATCCCGTCCACCTGGGCGGACAGGTCCGCGCGGAGGGCTTCCGCCCGCAGCAGCGCGCCGGGACGCAGCCGCCGACGACGCAGCAGTCCCCGCCGGCTGTCACCGATCAGCAGACGCCTCCGACGACCCAGCAGCAGACACCTCCGACGACCGATCAGCAGCAGCCCGCCCCGCAGGACGGCACCGCCCCGCCGGACCCCATGCGGGTCTTCACGGACGCCGTCCTGGACACTCTGCACCGCTCCTACCCGTCGATGTTCGTGCCGCCGATGATGCTGAAGCACCCCAGGCTGGCCCGGCTCTGGTACGGCGACGGGCGGTTGCGGACCGCCCTGCACAACGACCGGCAGGTACGCGAGGCGCTGAACCGGCCCACGCTGGCGCAGAGCCTGGACAACTTGACGACCACCGGGGTCCCGGTCACGCTCACCGAGGACGGCAAGGTGCGCCGCGGCCATCACACGCTGATCCTGCGGGCGTCGCTGACCGACCGCCGGTTCGAGACCACCATGAGCGAGCGGTCACTGCGCAACGCCGTGATCGGCAACGAGGTCTCCGGTCAGGGGCAGCAGGACTCCAGCACCTACTCCGCCGGCCTCGAGGTGGGCGTCTCGCCCCGGGACCACGACAAGGTGCCCGGGCCCGGTCTGCCGCGTCAGGCCGGCAACGTCTCGGTAGGTGCCCGCTACGCCCGCACCTACCAGAAGGCCACCCGGAACACGGTCACGGTCGCCCACGACCACCTGACCTTTCAGAACGGCGCCGACCTCTACAGCTACCAGGTGGAACTCGGCGCGACCTTCGAGGGCCACCGCCGGCCGCGCGGCTGGGCGCGGCTGCTGACCGTCGGTCTGCTCGGTGCGGGCGTCTTCGTCAGCAAGGTCGAGGAGCGCCCGCTGTTCAGCCGGGGCACCGAAACCGTGGGACGGGTCGAGCTAGCCGTGCCCGCCGCCCACGGGTCCGACCGGCACGCGCCGGCCGACCCGCCCGCCGACGGCACGACACCCGCGCCTACCCCCGCCCCTACGCCGCAGCGCCTCTCCGCCGCGGAGGCGGACCAGCTCCTCGACGGCACCCGCCCGCTGCCCAGGGCGGACTCGGACGGCCGCCGGCTCGTCCGGCAGCTGCTGAGCGCCCCGCACGTGGTGCTCAGCGCCGAGGGCGGCCCGCAGCGCCAGCAGCTGATGCAGGCCACCGCGGACCGCGCCGCGGGCACCACCTGGCACGTCAGCGCGCCCGGTGCTCCGGTGCGCACCGCGCTGCGCCGGGCGATGGCCAACCTCGGTGTCGCCGGTCAACTCGGCCAGTACCTCGGCCCGTTCGGCTCCCGGATCACCGGCCTCAACGGCGCCGGGCCGTTCCGGACGCACTACCTGAAGGCCGCGGTCCGCGGTGAGCTGGACAACCTACGGGTCAAGAGCGATCCGAAGCCGGCCAGCCTCGAGAGCACCATCGCCAACGATCACCGGGTCGTCGGCAGCACGAGCACCGCCTCGCGCACCACACTGGGCGTGCAGGGCGGCTACATGCCGTTGCAGCAGCTCCCCGGCAAGGAGCCGGTCGTCGGCTCGTACTCCTCCGCCCTCCAGTACGCCTGGGGCAAGGGCCGCGGCTTCTCGCAGGCCCTGACCCGGGGACGCAGCACCACCGTGACCTTCGCCGGCCGGATGTACCTGGTGGTCGCCGACGCCACGGAGACCGTGGCGGTGCGGGACCGCTGGACGGCCGCGATCGGCACGGTCGGCACCCGTGCCGGGGGCCGCGTCAGCTCCGCCGCCGGAAAGGTGTCCGAGAGGCTCGGACGCGGCCTGGCCCCGCGCCGGGCCGCCGCCGCGCTCCAGCGGATCCGCGACGCGGTGATGTTCCACCTGCCGATGCAGGACGCCATCGAGGCCGGGCTGGCCCCCGACGGGCTGGGCCCCACCACCCCGAAGAACCTCGGCGGCGGCTACCGGGTGCCGGCCTTCCTGCGGAACCGGCGCTTCCCGACCCACCCCAGCGGCCAGCTGGACGCGAGCCGGGCCGCACAGGTGCTGCTGCCGCGCCTGCAGAAGATCGGCGTGCCCTCGCACGACCGCGAACAGGTCCTGCAGCGGCTCTCACCGGACTTCCTGCGCGCCCACCTGCACGAGCTGACCACCGAAGGGATGAGTCTGCCGGTCCGCTACCGCGCCTGGAGCAGCCCGCACCTGCTGCCGGTCGGGGGCAGCCCCGGGCAGGTCCGGTTCAAGCTGACACCGATCACCACGACGGTGCAGCGGCTGCGTACGGGGTTCGAGCTCGAGGACTACCGCAACATCTCCCGTGACGACGCGGACAACACCCACCAGGACCGTGGCGCCGACCTCACGCTGTCCGCCGGCGAGCGCGCGGCGGACAACGGGGTGCTCATCGCCAACCCCTCGCTCCAGGGAACGGCGGCCAAGCAGCGGGGGAGCACCCGGACCGAGACCGTGGGCACCACCTCCATGCCGAACATCGCCACCACGCAGGCGCACGCGGAGATCGTCACCGGCTACACCCTGACCGTCACCATGACGGACGCGGCCGGTGACCCACTCGCCCCGCGTGCCGTCGCCCAGGTCGGCACCCTCAACGAGATCGCCCCGGCGAGCTTGCTCACCCCGGTGGGCGACGGCGACGACGGCGCGGTCACCGAACAGGACGTGCCCCGACCGGACCGCTCGGTCCACCTGCTGACGGCCGAACGGTCCCTGCCGGACGGCATCGCCGCCTGGCGCACCTCCGACGACGGCACGAGCGGCCCCGACCCCGACGTCCTGCCCTTCGACGACCGGATCGGCTCCGGCATCCTCGCCGTCGACATGCGCGGTGCGACAGGGGTGAACGACGCACTGACACTCGCCACCGCCCGCGCCGACGGCTTGGGCGACTCCGACCTCGGCAGCCGGCACACCGGTGGCGTCCTCGCCGCGCGCGTACGCATGGCCCGCCACACCCCGCTCACCGCCCTGGGCACGGCGCCCGCGCAGGCTCAGGCGGAGGCCACCTCCCAGGGAGGTCTGACCGCGGGGTTCCGTGAGGCGCTCGGCGCGAACGGCTCCCAGCTGCCCGTCCAGTCCTCCGCCCGCCTGCTGGGCCAGTCCCACACCGCCGACTCCCGCCTCTACGCGAAGATGCACCGCCGCGGCGCGCGGCTCCTGGCCGTGGAGAACAAGCCCCGCATGGAGGCCATGCAGCGGGCCAAGACCTCCGACGCGCTGGAGGCCGGCATCACCGACAACGTCGAAGGCGCGGCGGGCACCGCGCCGCTGGCCGGCAACAGCAACGCGGGTATGACCAACCCCGGTGGCGCGGTACCGATCGGCGGCTCGAACGACGGCACCACGCTGAAGGGCGCCACGGACACCACCCTGGGCACCCACGTCAAGGTCGTCACCGACCGCAGCATGCTGTTCGCGGTGCCGGTGACCTGGCTGGCGGTGGCCGAGGTGGACCACCGCATCACCAACAGCCGCCCGTTCCGCGCCCTCGGAGCGGCCCCGCGGGGACCGCGCGCCGCCGAGGCCGCGACCACCGCGCTGATCTGGCTGCGCGAGGACATCGCCCGCGACTACGGCCTCCTGGACGACAGCTCGTTCCCGGCCGAGGCAAGCACCGCCTGGGACGACATGGCCAAGGCCGCCGCCGACCTCGCCACGGCGGAGAAGGAGTACTACGACGCCCGCGCGCGGGCCCGTGAGGCCTGGCTCTCCCTGAGCCCGGCGGAGCGGAGCACGCTCGGCGACCCGCCCCTGACGACCGTGCTGCCGAAGGACCTGGCGCAGTCCCCGGCGGTCATCACCTGGCAGGCGGCCCGCGACGACGTACGGCTCTGGGAAGGGCGCACCGACACCGCCGCCGCCGACCACCACCGGCTGCACCTCGCCGCCTCCCGTCTCACCTCCCACCACCAGGGCTCGACGTCCGTCCCGGTCGCGGACGCGCCGCAGGAGTACACGGCGCCCGGATGGCGGTCCGAGGCGCCGGAGCCGTACGGGATCACCGACGCCACCGGCTCCGCCCCGCGCACCCTCACCTCGCCGGACGGCGCCACGGTGCGCGAGGTGCACGACGTGCCGCACGACGGCGCCTCGTTCTTCCACGCGCTGCTCGCCGCCGCCGGTGCCAGGGGGCAGCTGCCCCGCCTGCTCGGCGGCGATCTCGCCGCCCGCTTCGCCGAATCCCCCGGTGACCCGGCGGTCGGCGCCGAGGCCATTCGCGCCGCCCGTGACCGCCTGGCCTGGGCCCTGGGCGAGGACGGCAACCAGGATCTGCTGGACGCCCTCGCACTGGACACGGCCGACACCTTCGCCCAGGCCGAACTGGACGGCGCGGGCGTGGTACTGACCTCGGCCCAGCAGGCCGAGTTCGACGCCTTCGGCCGTCTCCCGCTGACGTTCTGGCCGACGCCCGAACAGCGTGTGGCGCTGGCGACCGCCGCCCTTTCCCGTCCGTTCACGAGCGAGCCGTCCGGCACCGGGCCGGCGGGCGCTCAGGCCCCGCACGAGCGCCGCGCCGGGGACCACGGCGGCGCCGACCTGCTGCCCGCGCTCGCCGCGCGGGTCCTCGGCACCCCGCTGACCGTGGTGACCGGTGAGGGCCGCGATCAGCTGTTCCTCCCGCACGGCACCGATCCCGCCGCCGTCGATCCGGCCGCCGATCCGGTGCTCTTCTCCACCGGGGGCTTCTTCCACGCCGCCCTCCCGCCCGGCTCCCCGGCCCCGTCCACCGGCGCGCTGCCCGCCCCGACGAGTGCCCAGACCTCCGGCACGGAGACCACGGCCGGGGATCCGCCCGCGCACCGCAGCCACACCACCGCGCCCTGGCTGCCGCCCGCCGACAGCAGCGGACCGCGCTACCGCCTCGCACGCGACGGCGTCCTCACCGCGCCCGACGGCGCCACCTACACCCAGGGCACGCCCACGGGACGCGGCAACGGCTTCTTCGGCGCGCTCTCCACGGCCCTGCGCGACGCCGCCGGCCTGCCGGGGACGGACCGCCAGGACGCCGCCCGGCTGCGGATGCGCTCCGGGGCGATGCCGACGCAGCTCATGCGGCTGGCCGGCCTCCCGGGCGACCCGGCCGAGCGGGACGCCCTGTTCGCACCCCCGCCGCTCGTACCGCGCCGCGGCGCTCCCACGCCGAGCAAGGACGCCCTGGAGGGGCGCCTGCGCCGCCACCTCGCCGAGGCCCCCTGGGGTCCCGGGGCCGACCGGGCGGTCGCCGAGTGGGCCGCCGGCGCGACCGGCACCACCGTCACCCTGATCGAGGAGAACGGCACCGCCCACACCTACCCCGGCCCGGCCGGCGACAGCGGTCCGCACATCCGGCTCCGCCGCCGCGGCGGCGACTTCGTCCCGCTGGTCCCGCGCACCGCGGCGACCGGAACGGGAACCGAGGCCACGCCGGAGAAGGGGCCGCAGACCGACGGCACCACGCGGCACACTCCGACGACGCAGGCGTCGTCGTCCACCGTCCCGCCGGTGGCGGACCAGGAGTCGCCGGTCCCGCCGCCGCTCCACGAACCCGTCTCCGACCCGCTGTCCCCGTCGTCGGCCCCCGGCGAAACGCCGGGTCTGCAGGGCGAGGAGGAGGCGTACGAGCTGGACACGCTGTCCGGCCGGCCGCGCCCCTCTCAGTCCGACGCCGAGGCGCTGGCGCAGTTCCGGTTCACCGACGACACCAGCGAATCCGAGAGCGATTCCGAGTCGGAGTCCGATTCCGACTCGGACTCCGGCAGCGAGGACGGCACCACCGGGAGCACCCACGAGGCCTGGCTCGACCTCCTCTTCGGACCCGCGGTCCGGCACGACTACTCGCCCGAGATGCTCGTCGGCACGGCGCTGTCGCTGCGGGAACTCGCCCGGAGGGCCCCGCAGCCGGCCACCGGTGCCCGCGACCCCCTCCGCGACCTGACCAGGCGTGTGCTGAACCTCGGCCCCGACGTCGCGGTGAGCGGGCAGCACCTCCTGCTCCTCGGTTCGCTGGCCCTTGGCGCGTCCCCGGCCGAGCTGGCCGACGAGGGCGCCCTCGCCTCGCACCTGCGACGGCACGACGCGGCCCTGGACCGCAGCACCGCGCTGGTGTCGCAGGACGCCACCGTGCGCAACTGGACCGGCACCGGGGATCAGGTGCCGCCCCTGGACTCGTACGCCGTGGAAGGGGACGACGGCCGGGTGAGCACCTGGCCCGCGCCGTGGTCCGACCCGTACGTGGTCCTCGCCCAGGACAGCGAGGAAGCGGTCCTGCTGAACACGCCGCGCGGCACGTTGACGCTGGACGACCTCGGGGACTTCGCCCAGCTCGTCGCACGGGACCCGGCGAGGCCCGCGGACGCCGACGTCGTCCTGGCCTTCCCCCACCAGGACATCGAGGACCTGGCGCGGTACGTCGCCGAGCTGACCGGTTCCAGGGTCTGGTACTCGGAGCACGCCCCCCGCCCGTCCACCGACTGGCGGACCGGCACCGAGCGCATCACGCTGGGCCCCGCCGGGGACGACGTCGGCAGGGTGTGGAAGTCCGTCCAGCCGGCCCAGGACGCGGACGGCGCGGGCGACTTCGACGAGCTCATCGGCCTGTACGAGGACGACTCCGACCGGGCCGACTCCGGCCGGGCCGACTCCGGCCGGGCCGACGGGATCGCGGCGCGCCGGCCGGACCCGCTGACCACGACGGACTACGGCGTCGTGGACGACAGCGGCGAAGGAGTGCTGTTCCGCAGGCCCGGGGGCATCGGCGGCCGCTGGCAGACCCCCCGGGCGCTGAGCGGTACGGAGGACGCCCCCGAACTGGCCATGTCCGTGCAGGAGTACGGCAACACGCTCGTCAGCGACCGGCCCGCCCTGCGGATCTCCCCGGACCGCACGCTCGCCGTCGAGGACGGTGCCTACGGGCAGCAGGTCTTCGCCACGGAGGAAGCCGTCGCGAGCGCCTCCGTCAAGCTGTCACGGGCGGGCCTCGCGGTGCGGCTGCGGGCCGATCAGGAACTGAGCATCATCCTGCCCACCCCCGACGGGGGCAGCAAGCGGCTGTTCCGCGTCACCCCCGTCTTCCTGACCCGTTCCGGTCAGTCCACGGAGGAGATCTGCCGGGACTTCGCGGACATGCTGGCCGACGGTGCCCGCACCTCGCACATGGTCTTCCGCGGTCCGGGGGGCGGACCGGCGGTCACGGCGCCCGTCAACGCCTCCGACGGCGCGGAGGTCACCGGCACCCATCACCTCGCCGACACCCTGAGCCACGTCGCGGACGGTGACATACCGGCGGAATCCGCGGATCCGGCCTGGGCGGCCTCCCTCGCCCGCCGGGACGACCGGCCCACCGGCGGCGACGGGGGCCCGCTGCCCGGCCGCGCGTACGGCAGGGCGCTGAGCCTCGACCAGCCGGACGACCCGCGCCGCGACGCCCTGTCGGACGCCGCACGCCGGATCGGGGTCAACGAGCACGCGTGGGCCGACATCGGCGAGGGCTACGTCGTCCAGTCCGTCGCGGCGGCCGGCGCACAGGGCCAGCCGAGCCTGGAGCAGAACTTCGCCAAGCCGCAGAACCCCACCGGGGGCGCGCACTTCGGCTACCACTTCGCCACGGTCGTCCTGGCCAGCGAGGACGGCAGCCACCAGATCTCCCTGGAGAACCACGCGCGTTCCTCGGTGCGCAACCACCGGCACCGCAGAGCGGTCCGGGCGAACCTGGACTCCCTCACGGTGGACGAGATGCGGGAGAACGCGGCGCTCCTGCGCCAGGCGATCGAGGGGCGGCAGGAGGCCGGGGACGTCGAGCACCTCACGGAGCTGCGCGGCCACCTCGACCTGACCCTGGCCATGATCAGGGCCGGCCAGGCCCGTACGGAGATGCTGGCGGCGCCGGCCGGGTCGCCGGAGCGCGCCGCGGCCGAGCGCACGCTCGAGGCGGCCACCCGCGCGGCCGCGACGCGCGTCGGACAGCTCGAAGCGGTCATCCCGGGCAAGCGGCAGTGGTACATGCGGATGTACACGCAGCGTCCGGGGGAGTCGGCCCACGACACCAACGCGGAACTGCTGTCCGAGAAGCCCTCCGCCGAGGCCAACCCGTTCACCGCCGTGGTGCTCCGCGGCCAGCTGGCACTGCCGGTGTCCGTCACCTTCGCCAAGGACGCGCAGCAGACGCCCGAGAGCGCCACGCACCCCGTCCGGCACCTGGCCAAGGTGGTGGCCAGGGCGGGGCTGTGGAACGCCGCGAACGGGCTGCCGCTGCCCGACGTCAGGATCAGCGGCGTGCGCGGCGGCCGCCTCCTCGGGCGGGACCTCACCAGGACACGTGCCGAGGCGGTCGCGGCCTCGTTCCGGCAGGAGCTCGCCGACGCTCTCGCGGGGTACCAGGAGGGCACCCCGCGACCGCACCTCACCGCGGACCGCTTCACCCTGGAAGCCGTCGCCGTGCGCGGCCGCCGGCCCTCCACCGGAGACGCGGGTACCGCCACCGTCGACATCACGGTCGACGACCACCGCGGCGGGCCCCGGGACGTCGCCACCCGCGGTCCGGGCGGTTCCCGGCAGCGCCTGCCGGGCGGCTCCCGCGACGACGGCCTCGACCCGGTGGCGGAGCAGTGGCCCATCGGCCGCCAGGTCACCGTCGGGCGGCCCCGCTACGGCGTCGACCCGGGCTTCATCGTGGCCGCCGCCGACGTACCCGACACGAGCACACCCGCCACCGGCGTACCCGCGGACACCGGGAAGGGCAAGGAGCCGGCCGTCCCGGACACGGACGACGCGACGGCCACGGACGGCCCCCGGCCGAACCGGTGGTTCACGTACACGCGTTCCGCCGAGTCCCGCCCGGAGCCCTTCCGCTACGAGGTCGCCGACACCGGCCACATCCGGCTCCCCGGAGGGGACGAGATCCCGCCGACCGGGTGGACCAGGTTCGGTCACGACTTCGTCCACGGGACGGGCGCGATCCTGCGGGGCGACAGCGGCTGGATCGGCCGGGTGGACAACATGGAGACGCTCTCGCTCCTCATGGCCGACCTGGACCAGGACTCCACGCCCCACCGGGTCGTGGCGGACACCTCGGCCCTGTACGTGGTGCCGGAGGGCGACGGGGACTCGGCGCTGCGCATCCCGCTGCGGGAGACCGCTGACGCCACGCCCCCCGGGCCGTCCCCGTCCGAGCCGCCCCGTGCCCGCCTCGACGACCGGCCGCGCATCGTCGTGCGGTCGGCCTTCGACGTGCGGCGCCTCACGCACGGCGGCGAGACCGTCACCGACCTGACCGTGCGGCTCGCCCTCCGCCCCGGGGACGGACAGGCGGACACCGACGCCGTCCTTACGCGGGTGCTCCAGGGCGTGGAGGAGTTCTACAACCGGCCGGAGCACAAGCTCCCCAACGGGGACCGGTTGCACGTCACCGTCGAGCCCGTCCGGCCGGACGAGAATCCCCACCTGACGGTCGATCTCGTAGGCCGTGACCAGCGGATGAACCAGCGGGCGTGGTGGGCCGACGCCGACCCGGCGGACTTCGCGCACGAGCTGGCGCACCAGCTGTTCCTGCGCGACGAGACGCGCGACGCGAGCAACCCCGAGCGCCTGCACGCGCCGGGCAGCCTGCTCGGACCGTTCCGGGAGCAGGCCCCCGAGGGTCTCGCGCAGACCGGCCTGCGCCCGCGCCACCTCCAGCTGTGGGCGGCGGTCGCCGGGGACATCGACGCCCACACCTCACCGGAGGGCACGAGCTGGGCCGACGCGCGGACGGACGCCCCGGCGGAGAGCCGCGAGCCCGTGTGGGTCGACCCGGTGTCGCTCCCCGCCGCCTCGCCGCAGACCGGTCCGGACGGCGCGGTGCCGCCCCCGCTGCCCCCGGGGCGTGACCTCTCCCCGCTCGCGGAGGAGTCCGAGGACTCCGACTCCGACTCCGACTCCGACTCCGACGACGAGGCGTCCGACCCGGGCTGGCTGGACACCGTGTTCGGCCCCCACCGGGGAGGCATCCCGCGCGCCCGGCTCCGCGAGACCTCCCAGGCGCTGTTCGACCTCGTCCGTGAGGAGGCGGCCGCACACCCGACGTCGCGGGAGCTGCGCCACGGCCTGAACCGTGTCACCCGCCAGGTCCTGCACATGGGCGGCGGGACTCGGCCGGGCCCCGCGGACTACCTGCTGCTCGGCTCGCTGGCGCTCGACGCCTCTTCCGACGACCTCGCGAGCCCCGAGCAGCTCGCCCTCTACTTCATCGAGCGGCAGATCGAGACCGGCCGCGGCGCCATGGACGAGGGCACGCTGCTGCGCGACGACGACGGGGCCGTCGTCGGGCGTGACTTCACCGGGCGGGGACTGCCCGCCCCCGAGCCGGCCTCCTACGCCGTGCGGGGCCGGGGCCGGGTCATCCCGCGCCCCGCCCCGTGGCAGAACCCGTACACGGTCGTGGCCAGGGCGGCCGGACACGCCGTCGAGGTCACCATGCCGGGGCGTACCTTCCGGGTGAACAGCGCCGACGAGCTGGCCATGCTCATCTCGTACGACTCCCGGCGGCCCCGTGGCGCCGACATCGTGCTGGCACTGCCCCCGGCGTACGCCGAGGACGTCGCCCTCCTGGTCACCGGGACGACGGGCCGTCGCGTCTGGTATCCCGAGGCACCGGTCGACGTGGCCACGCACCCCACCGCCGGGACCCGGCACCTCATGCTGGACCTGAACGACGGCAACACCGGTGCGGGCTGGGCATCGAGCGACCCGTCCGAGGGCGACGGCCTGCCCGGCGCCCGCGACATCGGCAGCGACGCCGAGGGCGGACCCGGCCCGGACAGCGACGACGACCCGTCCAGCTCCGACGGGGACGCGGAGTTCGACCGGCTGGCCGACCAGGCCGTCCGCGAACGAAAGATCGAGGAGCTCCGCCCCCGGCCGCTGACGACGCGTGACTACGGCGTCATCGACAGGCGCGGTACCGGGGTCCTGTTCACCCGGCCGCTCCCGCCCACCGTCGGCGAGGTCCGGGCGGGCACCGGCTCCGACGCGCTGGTCCTGCCGCGCCAGGACCAGGGGGCCGTCCCCATGGCCGGCCGGCCGCCGCTGCACATCTCCGAGGACCGGACGCTGGCGATGCTCGCGGGCGACGGGGACACCACCGGCCGCAGCCGCCAGGTGTACGCCACCCGAGCGGCGATAGGACGTTCCGCGGCGCGGCTGACCGCGGCCGGTGCCGGAGTCCGGCTGAAGGCCGACGAGTCGGCCGGCGTACTGCTGCCGGAGGAGGACGGTTCGTACGGCGAACCACTGTTCCGGGTGGAGCCGGAGTTTCTGACGGCTTCCGGCGGTTCGGAACACGCCTTCACACGGTCCTTCGCCCAGATGGTGGCCGGCTCGGCGGACGCGCCCCTGTCCCACATCGCCTTCCGCGGCCCCGGCGGCACCATGGTCTCCACGGCGCCGGTCAACGGGCAGCACGGCCGTGAGGTCACCGGGACGCACCACCTGGCCCAGGCGCTGACGGAGGTCGCCGAGGGCTCGCGCCCCGCCACCGACGTCACCCCCCGCTGGGCCGCCCGCCAGACAGGCCGGGACAAGCGCTTCACCGGTGGCGTGGTGGGCGCCCCCACACCGGGCGAGCGCTACGGCCGGGCCCTGAGCTACGAACCGGACAACCCGCTGCGCACCCCGCTGGCGTCGGCCGCGCGGCGCATCGGTGTCAACGAGTACGCGTGGGCGGGGGTCGGCGAGGGCTATCTGATCCAGTCGGTCAGCACCACGAACGACGGCGGCGCGCAGTTGTTCACGCACAACCACGCCAAGCCCGGCGACCGGGTGGGCCCGCACGCCCCCTACCACTTCGCGCAGGTCGTGCTGGAAAGCGAGGACGGCACCCACCAGATCGCCCTGGAGAACGAGACCCACTCCCGGAACGGGATCTCCGCCGAGGTCCTCGACGACGTCATCGACGGGAACCTCGACCGCTACTCGGAGCACGAGCTCCTTCAGCTGGCCCGCGGCGCCGAACGGCACGTCGCCGAGGCACGGGAACGCGGGGCGGACCGGTCGGAGACGGACGGCCCGGCGGGCTTCGCACGGGTGGCCAGGGCGCTGGCCGCTGTCCACGACGCCGAGCAACTGCCCCCCTTCTTCGACGAGGACCGGCCCGAACACGCGCTGGCACTGGGTGAGGTGGACCGGGCGCGCTCCCGCGCGAAGGAAGCGATCCGGGACGCCGCGCCGGTGATGGACGACAAGGACCTCTGGTCCTTCCGTGCGTACAGCAAGCGGCCCGGTGAGTCCGCGCACGAGGTCAACGCGGCACTGCTGTCCGACTCCTCGCCCGCGGTGGCCAATCCGCTGACGACGGTGGTGCTGCACGGCCACGCGCCGCGCTGGCACCAGCAGGCGATCCACTTCGACGAGGGGGACCACGGCCTCCCCGCCGACGCGGGCGGCACCATCGACGGCCTGGCGCAGTCGCTGGCGCGCGCGGGCCTGTGGAACCGCGCCCACGGACTGCCGATGCCCAGGATCACCCTCACCGGGCACGGCAACCGCTCGCAGGCCAGCGGCCAGGACCGGGCGGACGCCGTCGCACGTGCGCTCGCGGCCAGGCTGGCCCAGGTCCTGACCACCTTCCAGGCGGACATGAGCGGACCGCGCGTCGGCGTACGGGACTTCGGTCTCTCCAAGGCCGCCAAGCGGGTGCGCAGGGCCACCGACCCGGCCCAGGGGCGCGTGGTGACGATCGAGATCGACGACCACCGCCGGGTCCCGCCGGGTTCGTCGGAGCCGTCGGGGACCACCACGCCCGTCGGGGAGACGGCGCCGTCCGAGCGGCCCGCACCCGAGCGGACCTCCGGATCCCCGGTCACCGGGCCCGAGACCCGTGAATCCCCGTCCACCGGGCCCGAGACCCGTGAATCCCCGTCCACCGGGCCCGAGACCGCCGAGCCCTTGACGGTACCCACCCCCGAGCGCGGCAGGTCCCGCTCACGCGGCCGTTCCGCGCGTCCGAGCCCGGAGCGCAGGAACAGCGACGCGCCCCCGTGGGTCCTGACGCGTATCCGCTACGCCGAGGAGTCCGCCGCCTTCGACCGCCGGCTGGGCGAGTACCTGGCCGAACACGAGGCGGTCACCGCCGAGTTCAGGAAGATGGCGAGTGCCGCGTGGGCGGCGGCGCGCATGCGGCATCCGCGCGCGCTGGCGACGTTCGGCGACACCAGCAAGTTCAAGGCGGGCGTCGTCGGCACGTCCCGCGACGCGCTCCAGCGGGTGCTGAGGAGCGGGAACCTGCGGGAGCTCGTTGCGTTCCTGTACGAGGGGATCTCCGAGAACCTCGTGCCGGAGATGCTCGGCGGCGTGGAGGAGCAGCATCCGGAGATCGCCGCCGAGCGGCCGAGCCGCCGGCAGCGGGAGGCCTACGCCGAGTACATGCGGCGCGCCATCGAGATCCAGCAGTCGGCCCTGACCCTGGAGGAGAAGGAGGCCGCCGTCAGGGAGCTGCCGCGGCCCGTGGCGGACCCGGCACATCCGGACACCGCGCGTCCGCCACTGAGCGCGGCGGAGCGCCGGATCGCGGTCGACGAGGCCGGACTGACCTGGATGCCCGCGACGGCGGTGTACGACCTCGCGATGAGCGCCGACTTCCAGGGCCGGTCCGAGGACTCGGGCGGCCTGGTGGCGACCGGCACCGCCGGGTCCACGTACCGCTTCGTACTGCACGCCGCCCGGATGCGGGACCAGTGGGGCCTCGACCTGGACCTCGGTCTGATCCGGGCCGGGATGCTGGCCATCTCGCTGACCGTGGGCCACCACACCGCCCATGAGGTGATGCGCGGCGCCCAGCTGGCACTGGACGGCGTACCCGGTCACGACCCGGCCCTGGACTACGCGGACAACTGGGGCCGGTACTGGAACGTCTATCCCCTCGACGAGCGGGAGCTGAGGGAGAACGTCGCGCGGGACGGGCTCTTCCCCGACGAGCACGCCCAGGCCCTCCTGGACGAGCTGGAGCCGAAGCCCGTCGGCGGCGTCGTCCGCCGGGACGGCGCGCACACCCACGCGACGCTCCCGCACCGCCCGGGTCCGGCCCGCCGTCCGGTCCACACCCGGCCTGTCGCCTCCGAGCCGAACCACCCGGCTCCCCAGATGCCGAACGCTCCCGCCCCGTACCAGGGCACCACCGCCGCGCCGCCCCAGGTGTCGCCCGACGACGCGGAACGGCACCGCGAGGCGGTCCTCGACGCCCTGTACGGCCTCGGCGCCCTGAACGGCGTCGACCGGGGGCGCGCCGTCGAGGGGCTGGAGCGGCTCGACCGGCTGCGGGCCTCGGACCCGGAGCTGCGCGGCGGTTTCCTGGACCTGGACGCACTGGTCCGCCGGACACTGCTCCTCGACCCCTCCGACACCGTGAACGCCGCCGCCCGCGGAGCCCTGGTACGGCTGGTGACGGACCCCTCCACCGCAGGCGCCGGCACACTGAGCGCGGTGTCCGCCCACTACCTCGCCCGACGCGGCGCCTTCCACGCGGACTTCCGGATCACCGACGCACAGGGCCGCCCGCGCGGCTGGAACTGGCTCGGCAGGCCCCTGCCGGCCGACTTCGACCCCGGCACCACCGGCCGCGTCTCGCGCGCCCCCGACGGCACGACCGGCCACAGCGGGCCCGAGACCGCGCCGTGGCTCCCCACGCCCGGCCACCCCGACCCGTACTTCCTGATGCTCGGCGGGCGGTCCGACGCGGTCGTGGTGCGCGGGCTCGGCGGCTTCGCGCGTCCCGTACCCCCCGAGGTCCTGCACGAGCTGATGGCCCTCGACCGGAACCTCGCGGGCCGGCCGGGGCCGCTGCTGCTGCACGTCGACCGGCCCGGAGCAGCGTCCCTGGACCTGCCTCGCGGGCTCGCCGACCGCCTCGGCAGAGAGGTGTGGGCCACCACCGGCCGGTCGGCCGTCGGACGCCTCCCCGGAGCCCCGGACCGCTCGGTCGTCCTGCTGCTGGACGAGGAGAAGCAGGCGCCCCGGGGCCAGTGGTTCGCCAACGCGCCCGCCACAGCTCCCACTTCGACCGCCGACACGACGGACGACCAGGTCAGCTCCCTCTCCATCGCCCACCACGGGAACCGGTCCACGGGATACATCTCGATGGACCTCGCCGACTCCGACGACGGGGGCTGGTCGCGGACCCTGAACCACAGCCGGCTGGGGACGGTCACCTCGTACACCTTCCAGCGCACCTCCTACGACTTCACGCAACCCATGGCACCCGTGCCCTGGGTCGAACTCAACCTGCCGACGCCGTACTTCCCCAACAACCACGGTCTGCCGGGCTCCGTCATGTGGCACACCCCGCAGGGGGAGCGGACCGACGACGGGCCGCAGTTCGCCCGCAGGCTCGCCCGCCGCCGCAGCCTGGCCTCCCTCGCCCCCGAACACCCCGTGGTGCTGCTCGTCTGCTACGCGGCGGCGACCCCCGGCATCGGGGAGATGCACGGGCAGCACATCGACGGCCCGCTGCCGTTCACACCCGACCCGCTCGCGGACGTCGCGGTCGGCCAGCACGCGGCCAACGAGACGGGCCGCACGGTGTTCGCGAGCACCCTCATGAACGCCGCCGTCCAGTCGCGGCACGGCGCCCAGGAGGCCTACCTCAGCCTCCACACCGACGCGCGCGGCCGCGCCTATCCGTGGGCCGTGTTCCGGCCGGAGCCCACCGGGGCCGCACTGGAGCAGCGGGCCCGCGACGCAGGGCTGCACCACGGCCCCGGGCCGGTCCCCGAGGCCGTACAGGAACGGACGCTGCGACTGGTCCGCGCGCTGCGCCAGATCTTCGGCGCCGCGGTCGACGACGCCCCGGACCATCAGGTGCTGCTCCGCGGCATCGGCGCGCTCGACCTGATGCGCGAGGCCGATCCGTACCTGGACCGCGACGGCGCGCGCACGTTCACCCTGGACCTGTACGAGGTGCTCCTGACCGGCCACCAGACGGGAGGGCTCGCGACCGGGCCGGCACCGCAGTTCACGCCGGACGCCCACCGGAGCCTGCTGACGGAGGCGGCCCGGCGCCGGGACGCGGGGCCGCTCGAACCCCTGACCCGCTGGATCGCGCTGCCCCACCTGGTCCACATGCTGACGGACCTCGCCTCCACGCCCCGCCGCGAGGAGATCGCCCGCGACGTCCTGGGGCTCGACGCCTCGGCGCCGGTGGGCGAGGCCGAGTGGTCGCGGCTGGTGTGGGCGTCGTTCAAGGTCGCCCTGATGACCGGGCAGGTGGACCAGGGCGCCTTCGCCGCCACCGTGCTGCACCTGCCCGCGCCCGACCCGGCGCGGTTCGGCGAAGCGGTCCTCGTGGCACGGCGGGCCGCCGCCGCCGGCCGCGACCCGTGGCAGCTGAGCGAGCTGGCCGCACACCACTTGGAGCAGCAGGGCGCGCTGGACTCGGACCGGCTCCTGACGGACGACGACGGCACGGCCTGGGGCCGGGCGCTGGACGGTGTGTCCCGGCCGCAGGGCACGTTCGACCCGGACGTCGTCACCCTGCTGGGGTACGCGCCCGACGGCACGCTCGTGCCCGTCGGCACCGAGCCCGCGCCCTGGACCGCCGACCCGCACCGCCCGCGGCCCTTCGTGTACGTCGCCGACGGTGACGCCGACGGTCTGCGGATGCAGGGACCGGTGCCGCCCGGCGAATTCGGCGAACTCGTCTTCCGCGACCCGGAACTGCTCTCCGAGGACGGGTACGCCGAGGTCATCGCCGTGGTGCCGCACGGCAGGCCGTCCGGCGCGCGGCCCGTCGATGGCAGCGTCCCCGGTGAGGGCGCCCGCAACTCGGCCCGCAACTGGTGGGCCACCCACAGCGCCACCACGCTCCACCACGACCCGGCGACCGGGACGTACACCGTCGCGGTGCTGCCGGGTCCCGACGGACAGCCGGCCACGGCGGGCACCTGGGGGCGGATCACGAGTGCGGAGGGCGACGGCCCCGGCAGCACCGGCACGGCGGTGGCCACCAACGCGAAGTCGCCCCGCACGGCCCCGCAGACCTCCCCGCCCGCAGGGGCCCGCGCCACCGCCGGGACCGGCACCCCGGAACTCGATGCCGCCCGGGACACGCACGCACGGGCGCTGGGAGCACTGGACGAGACCGCGGCCGAAGCCGCCACGACGGAGCGGATCAGCGGTGACGAAACCGCGGTGGCCGACGCCTGGGCCGGGGTCGACGAGGCGCGCCGCCAGGTGGAGGACGCCGAGGCACGGCTGTGGGCCCTTGGCGTCGCACCCGACGCGCGGGACGCCGACCCGGACGACACCTCCGACGCCGGTGACGCGGCCCCGGTGGTCCCGCGGGACGCCGATGAACGCGCATGGATCGCACGGCAGTTGACCGAGGGTGACCTGCCGCCCGCCCCGCTGCGACCCGCCGAGGACGAGACCTTCGGCCCGCAGGAACGCGAGGCCGTGGGCATCACGCTCTCCGTCGGCCAGCGGACCGAGATGATGCTGCGCGGCGACGACCGGCTGCCCGCGGGCGCGCTGTCGCCGCTGGACCTGATGCGGGTGCGGATGGCGGGTGACGGCGCCTGGTCGGACACGCTGGACACGGCTGCCGCGCACGCGTCACGACGGCTGTGGGCACGGGCGTACGCGGACTTCGCCGGAGCGGCTCCCGAAGGCACGAGCGAGAGCGGAACCAGCCGCGCCTGGGACACCGCCGTCTCCCTGGTGCTGCCGGCGGAGCCGCACCCGGTCCTCGCCGACTCCCGGTACGCCGGTGACGGCTTCCGCGACGCCGTACGCCGCGTCGCCGGCCACCTGCTGGGCACCTGGACCGGCACCGGGGCCGCACCGGTGTCCGCCGTGGAGCTGGCCGACACGCTCCGCTCCGGGCTGGGCCTGCGACAGCGCTGGACGGCGTCCGCCACTGACACCGGCGCCGAGGCGGAAGCGACGACCCCGGCCCCGACCCCGGTGGCACAGTCCGGCACCGACGCCCGAGCGACCCCGGTGGCACAGTCCGGCACCGACGCCGACATGCACGACATCGACATGTCGGTCCTGGACGAACTGGGCCTGGACACCGGCGACACCGGCGACCTCGACATGTCCGCCTGGGACGGCCTCGACCTCGGTGACTTCGACCCCGGTGACTTCGACTTCGGTGACTTCGACTTCGGCCTGCTCGGAACGGGCCTCGAGGATCTGACCGTCCCCGACGCGACCGACGTGGACATGGCCGACGCGGAGCCGACCGGCCCGGACCCGACGGCGGTGGAAACGGGCGGCGCGCAGCCGGTGTTCGCCGCACCGACGGCCGCCGCACCGGCCCGGCCACTCGCCCGCCTGCCCCGGGAGAGCCTCGTGACGTACGCCCAGGGAGAGACGCGCCCCTCGGCCGACGCCCAGGAGAGCGTCGAACGGCTGGCGTTCCAGGTCGCCAGGGCCGGTCTGCGCAACCTGCGCACCCGGGTACCGCTGCCGAAGATCGACATCGCCGGCTTCGGCGCCGACGCCCGCGGGGCCGGAACCGCGCAGGAGCGGGAACAGGCTGCCCGGCAGAGGGGTGACCAGCGTGCCCGGACCGCGCACGACCTGTTCGTCCGGAAGCTCGACGACGCGCTGCGCGCCCTCCAGACGAACCTGCCGGCGGGACGGACCCGGCTGACCCCGAAGGACTTCAAGATCACTCAGCGTGGCCGGGCGCGCCTGCCCGCCCAGGGCGGCACCGCCGGCATGCCCGGGTCGGTGAGCCGCGCGGACCTGGGCCGCCAGGCCACCATCGCCGTCACGTCGCCGGGTCACGCGGCGGCGGTCGAGGCCCTGGACGCGGCACGCCGCGACGACCGGGAGCTGCGCACCGGGACGTTCGACGTGGACGCGGTCGCCCGGCGCGTCCTCCACCTCGCCCCGTCCGTCCTCGTCGACCCGGAGATGCGCAGGGACCTGTACACGATGGTCGAGCGGGCGCTCGCGGCCGGACGTGCGGACGGCCTCGCGGCTCTCACGGCGTTCTCCCTCGAGGAGGAGGGCGTCCTCGCCGCGGACCGCGCCCGGCACGTCACCGTGGGCGGGGCCCGGGTGGCGGGCCTGAACTGGGCCGGATCCGACGTCGTCGAACTGGACAGCATGTTCATCGAGGAGCTCCGGCCCGACGGGTCCGGCGGCTTCGAGTCGACGGGCATCACGGACTTCGCCCCGTGGACGTGGAGCGAGACGCCGTACGCCGTTCTGGCCGACGGGCGCCACGACACGGTGACGGCGCGGCTGCCCGACGGGACGACGCGCGACCTCCGCGCCGACGAGTTCGCCGAACTGGTCGCCGCCGACCCGGCGCTGCAGGGCCTGCCGGCCGAGGTCCCGATCGTGCTGGCCGTCCCGTCGGCCGGTGACCGGTACCTGGACCTGCCGCGCACGCTCGCCGAGCGCACCGGCCGCACCGTGTGGGTCCACAGCGGCCAGGCGCGGCGTAACCCCGGTCCGGCCGGGCAGAGCACCATCGCCTTGATCCGGGAGGACGGACAGCCGCACGGCTCCTGGGTCCCGGTCCGGCCCGGCCTCGCGCCGGACGCCGACGACGGCGCACCGGACTGGCACCGTGACGTGCTGACCCAGCCCGTCGTCAGCGCGCTGACCGGAGAGCAGATCGGCCGCAGTCTGCACGAGCCCGGTGAGCTCGCCGGGTCACGCGAGCACAACTTCAGCCGCCTCGACCAGATGACGCTGTACGTCCACTTCGACCCCGCCACCGGCACGTACTCCGCGAAGCTCCCGCTGGACGATCCGGGGCCGAAGGACAAGGCGTACCACCTCGCGGGCCACGGCCTGCCGGGGCAGCTGGTGCTGCCGCTGGCCGGCGGCGGGTCGAGGACGGCGGACCGGCACGAGGCGGGCGAGTGGCTGCGCCGGCGCAAGAGCCTGTCGAGCAGGCCCGCCGACCACTGGATCGACATGGTGGTGTGCTATTCCTCGACTCCCCTGGACGGCACCACACAGGACCTCTCCCAGGCCGGCCACTCCTTCGCCGTGCCGTTCGCCGCCGATCCGCTCGCGGACGAGGCCCTCTCCCTGGGGCAGCACCTGGCGAACGAGACGCGGCGCACGGTGCGCCTCTCCTACGCCCTGCAGGGCGCGTTCACCTACCAGGACGACCCCGTGCGGGTGCTCTTCACCGAGGCGAGCGGCCGCCAGTGGTGGTGGGAGACCCGTCGTCCGGAGCCCGACGAGGCCGAGCTCGACCGGCTCGCGGAACTGGCCGGATTCGAGGGTGAGGCGTCGCCGCGGAGCCGTGCCGCGCTGCTGCGCCTGGTGCGGGCCATGCGGCTGGTCTTCGGGCACGACGTGGAGGACGCGGACGACTTCACGACCCTGATCCGCGGAGCCGCCGCGGTCGTCAACATGTGGCACTCCGATCCGGACCTCGGGCCGACGGGACCGTTCTCGCACGACCTGCTGCGACGGGTGATCGCCGCCCACCCCGAGGCCGCGTCCGGGGTGGACCGGGACGTCACCCGTCGTGTCCTGGCCGCGGCGGCACAGGCATGGCAGGCCGGACCGTCCCTGCCGGTGAGCCGGTTCGTCGACCTGCCGGTGCTCGACTCGGCCGCCCACTGGCTCACGGACACCGCGGCGGTGGACACGGCGGCCGTCACCGCGCTGAAGCTCTCCGGCCCCGACGAGGTGGGCGAGACCGGGCGGGCACGGATGTTCTGGGCGCGGGTCAAGGCCGAGGAGACACTGCTCGCGGCCCAGGACGCCGACGCGCTCACGACGAGGATGCTGCACCTCGACCCCGCCGTCGATGTGGACGAGACCCTGCGCGGCGAGGCGCTCACCCTGCTCACCAAGGGCTTCGCGGCGGGCCGGAACATGACCGACGCGGATGTCGCGGCAGCTTACGACCTGGAGGCACGCGGCGCCTTCGACCGCACCTCGGCGGCCACGACCATGGGGGCCGCCCTGGGCGGCGGTCTCGACTGGAAGGACGGCGCCGCCGCCCTCCTGCCCGGACTGGACACGTTCCGGGTGCCGAGCGGCGTCGTCGCCGCTCCGTGGGCCGGGCAGGACGCCTCCGGCACGGCCAAGCCCGTCCCCTACCTGGTGCGGGCGTCCGTGGACCTCCAGGACGGCAACAACCTCCATGTGACCTTCAACGGCGCCGAGTACCAGGTGCAGGCCGCCGAGTTCGCCGAACTGCTCGCCGCTGACGTCGAGTTGCGACGCAAAGACCTGACGACCCCCGTCCTCCTGGTGCTCGACGGATTCGACGGGCCCGCACCCGGCGTCGCGGACCTGGTGGCCCAGCGGCTCGGCCGCAGCGTGTGGTGGAGCCCGTTCCCGGTGGAGCTGTCCGGTACGGACGACGCGGGTCTCACGGTGCCCACGCTCGTCGGCTCGCTGATGACACTGACCAGCCCGACGGCCGCCGACTGGCGCGAGGCCCGGCCCGTCGACCGGGGCGGGGTCCAGGAGGGCCGCCGCCCGGTCGATTCGCCGCTGCCCGCGGCACCACAGTCCGGGACGGCCTCCACGGCCACGGGCGACGCCACGTCCGGCGACGCCGCTGCGGTGACCTCCCCCGCGAAGGCCCGCTCCTCGGCCGGAGACCCCATGCAGGGTGTGGAGACGGCATCGGATCCCATGCAGGGGGTGGAGACGTCCTCGACACCTGTGTTCACCGCGCCCGTGTACACGGCCCCGGCCGCCCCACCGCCGCCCGCGCTGCCCGCGCGCAGCCTGGTGGCGTACGCGCACGGGGGCACGACACCGTCCGCGAACGGCACGGAGACCCTGCGCCTGCTGGCCTCCCAGGTGGCCACCGCGGGACTGCGCAACCAGCGGGCGGGCGTGTCGCTGCCGCGCGTCTCCGTCACCGGCTACGGCGCCGACGCGCGGCGGGCCGACGGCGCGCACCGTGACGAGCAGGTCACCACGGCCAGGCGGCGCGCACAGACCGCGCGGACCCTGTTCCGGCGGCTGCTGGCCCGCGCGCTCGACGACCTCCAACAGGACCGTCCCGCCGGCGAACCGCGCCTGACCATCGATGACTTCACGGTCGGGGCGCGGAGCCTGACCCGGCCCCCCGAGGACTGGGTGGGCACGGGTGCCCTCGACGGCGTGACCCGGGTTGAGCTCGGCCGGCAGGCCACGATCGGCATCTCCCAGCCGCCCGACGCGGCAGCGGTGCAGACCCTGGACACCCTGCGGCGCCGGGACCCGTCGCTGCGGGACCGGCCGCTGGACATCAACGCCCTCGCCCGCCGCGTGCTCCACCTGGACCCCGGTGCGGATGTCGGACAGGACCGGCGCGCGGAGCTGTTCGCCCTGGTGGAACGGGCCATGGCGGCCGGAGCGGCGACGAGCCTCGCGGCACTGGGCGCCTTCCACCTCACCGAGCTGGGTGTCAGGGCACCCGGCCGCACGCGCCACTTCACGGTCCAGGGCCGCCGGGTGCCGGGCCTCAACTGGGACGACGACGCCGTCGCGGAGCTGGACACCGCAAACGGCGACGTGCTGGAGGACACCCCGTCCGGTACGTACGACGTCCTCGACACCCAGGGGACCCCCTGGCCGCAGGGCGTGACCCCGTACGTCGTGGCCGCCGGCGGAGCGCACGACCGGGTGGAGGCACGGCTGCCGGACGGCTCGACGCGCGAGCTGGGTGTCGACGAGTTCGTGGAGCTCGTCGCGGCGGACGTGGCGGGGGAGGGGCTGTCGCAGGGCACCCCCATCGTGCTGGCCGTCCCCTTCGCCGCGGACGCCTACCTCGACCTGCCGCGCAAACTCGCGGACCGTACCGGCCTGACGGTGTGGGCGCACAGCGGCGAGGCGACGCTCAGTTCGGCGCCCGGCGCGGCGAGCACCATCGACGTCGTCCGGCGCCCGGGCGTCCCGCAGGGCGACTGGATCGCGAGCGTGCCCGGCCTGGCGCCCGACCCCGACGACGACGCACCGGACTGGCACCGCGACGTGGTGACACGGCCCATCGTCAGCGCCCTGAGCGGGAAGCAGATCGGCCGCGCCTCGCACCACCCCGCCGAGTACGCCAAGCACTTCGAGGACGAGGGCCGCCACTTCGACCGGATGACGACGTTCGTGCACCACTACCCCGCCACGGGCGGGATGTCCCAGGAACACGACCTGCCGCGCCCGGGACCCGAGGACACCGCCTACCGCCTGGACATGCACGGCGAACCGGGCGTCCTCCAGCTGGCGATGCGGGACGGCGGCGTCCGGCTGGTCGACGAGCGTGAGGCCGGGCCGTGGCTCAAGCGCCGCAAGAGCCTGGCGAGCCTGCCCGCGGACCACTGGATCGACATGGTGGTCTGCTGGAGCGGAGCGCCCAGGGGCAGCGCCGTGCCGGCCCCGGACACCGTGAGCGACGCCTTCCCCGGCCCGTTCGTCCCCGACCCGCTGCGCGACGTCTCCATGGGGCAGCACCTGGCGAACAGCACGGGACGCACCGTTCGCCTGGCGTACAGCTCGCAGGGGACGCGGTCGGCCGACGGCCGCTACATGCGCACCCTGTACGCGGACGCGCAGGGACGCCACCGGGCCTGGGACCTGTTCCGGCCGGAGCCCACGGGCCCCGCACTGGACCGCCTGGTCGAGGTCGCCGGATACCGCACGGGCGCCGGACCCGTCACGGACGAGGCGCGCGAGAGGACGCTGCGCCTGGTGCGGGCGCTGCGGCTCACGTTCGGGCACGAGGTGGACGACGCGCCGGACTTCGGCGATCTGCTGCGCGGTGCGGCGGCGCTGGACCACATGTGGAGCAGCGACTCCGACTTCGACGCGGCCGGCCCCTTCACGCTGGACCTGCTGCGCCGGGTGGCGGAGGCGCACGCGGGCGGCGCTGCCGCCGTGGACCAGGAAGCCACCCGTCGTGCGCTGACCGCCGCCGCCGAGCAGTGGTCCATGTGGCCCGGTGACGTGCTGGTCAGCTTCGTGGACCTGCCGGCGGTGGAGGCCGCCGCACAGTGGATGCGGGACGGCGACCCCGCGGACGAGGCCGCGACCGCCCTGGACATCGAGACCGACGAGGTCGGCGTGACCGAGCGGTCACGCATCTTCTGGGCCCGGGTCAAGGCCGAGGAGGTGCTGCCCGACACCGACCCCGACCAGCACGAGTTCATCGCGCAGGTCCTCCACCTGCCCCTGGGCGCCCGGACGGGCCGAGCGGAGCGCGACGAGACGCTGGACCTGATCACCCGCGCCTTCGCGGTGGGCCGCGACGCGTCCGACCCGGACGCGGCGGCGGCATACGCCCTGGAGGAGTCCGGCGCGTACACCACCACCCGTCTGCGCACGGTCCAGGACGGCGTACACGGGGGCGGCCGCGACTTCACCGGCGGACAGATGCCGCCGAGCGTGGACCTGGCGCAGTTCCACACACCCGCCGGGACGACGGACGCGCCGTGGAAGCAGGGGACGGACACACCGGTCCCGTACCTGGTGCGTGTCGCCCCGGACCCGCACGACCCCGACCTCCTCCAACTGTCCTACGACGGCGAGACGTCCAGCGTGCCCACCGGCGAGTTCGCGGAAGTGCTGGCGAACGACCTGCCGTTGATGCGCCGGGAACTGACCACCCCCCTGGTCCTGGCGTTCTCGGGACCGCCCGCCGACGCCGGGGACGTCGCCCACCGGCTCGCCCAGCGGCTGGGCCGCTCCGTCTGGTGGACCGACTTCCCGGCGGACCTGTCGGCGGCCGGCGACTCCGGACAGCCGGTGCTGACCCTGCACGACTCGCCCTTCGCAGGGAGCGTGCCGACCGCCGACGTCTGGCACGAGACGAGCCCGGTCCGGTACGCCGCACCCGGGGACGCGCCCCGCACGCTCCCCGCGCCGGTGCCCCGGTCCACCGGACGGGGCACCGCGAGCCCTGCCGTGTCCGAGCCGGCGTCCACCGCCTCGCTCCCGTCCGTCGCCGCCGCAGCGGACCCGCTGCTGTCCGAAGCCACGCTGATGACCGACGCCCAGGGCGCTCCGCACGGGCGCGACTGGACCGGCACCGGCATCGAGAGCGTCGACGCCTCGCGGATCCGGCTCCAGGAACAGCGGGGCGGCGAGCTGCGGACGGTCTCCGAGGGGGCGTCACCGTGGGGCGAGGGGGCGTACGTGGTGGCGGCCGAGGCCGGCTACGACGAGGCCCTGTTCGCCGACGGCCGTGAGCTCGGCCCGCAGGCGCTGGCAGACCTCCTGGCCGCCGATCCCGTGCTGGCCACGCTGCCGCCGGACGTACCGGTGGTGCTGGTGAGCCCGTACGCGGGAGCGCAGTACGGGCCGTTGGCACGGGCCGCAGCGGCGCGGCTGGGCCGCAGGGTCTGGGCACCCAGTGGCGACGGCCGCCTCACCGGGACCGAGACCGGAACCGGGACCGAGGCCGGCCCCGACGTGACCACCGCCGGGCCCGTCGCCTCCGTACCGTCGCTCGTCGACTCCGACCCCGACGACGCCTACGGCGACTGGGTGCCGTTCGATCCCCCGTCGGACGGGACCGTGCGGCCCGAGGACCGCGAGTGGGTCACCGTGGACGGCGTCCGGTTCCGGGACAGCGACGTGGACACCCGCCCGCTGGTCGGGGCGGACCACCGCTTCGAGGGCCGCGAGTCGATGCCCGACGACGGCCGCAGGCGGCTGCGGGAACGGCGGCTGAGGCTCTACCGGGGCATGCGGGAGCGCACGCACGTGCTCCGCCTCGGCGACACCTTCCACACGGTCGGCGCCGAGGAGACCGCCCCGGACCCGGAGGCGTCCGTCTACACCTTCCACGCCCACGGAGTCCCCGGCGGGCTGAAGCTGGCCGGCAAGGACGGCCGGGTGCTGCTGCTCGGCTCCGAGGACGGCGGGCGCTACGTCGGCGGGCTGCCCGAGGTGGTCGCGCGGGCGGCCGGGGACGCACTGCACGTCGCGAGCTGCTACGGCGCCGTGGCCGGCGACCCGCTTCGCCCGCAGTCCCTCATCAGGCCCGCGCCGCTCGTCGAGGACCCCCTGGAGGAGGTCGCGCTCGCGCAGCACGCCGCCAACCACAGCGGGCGCACCACCACGGCCGCCACCGGCAGGACGGGCTACAACGACACCGTGCGGCTGCTCGCGGCGACACCCGAAGGCACCCTGGCGCGGATGGAGACCTTCCTGCCCGAACCGATCGGCAGGATCGGCGAGTTGGCCGAGGCGGCGGGCCTGCGCCCCCTCCCGCGCCCCACCGGCCTCCCCGCCTGGGACGACGAGACGCCGCGCGCCCTGCGGCTGGTACGGGCGCTGCGGCTGGTCTTCGGCAACGCGGTCGAGGCCGATCGCGGTGTGCCGGGCGGCCGTCACGAGCGGCTGTTGCGCGGGATCGGCGCCCTGGAGACGCTGCGCGCGAACGACCCGGCACTGAACGGGTACACCCCGCTGCGCATGGAGCTGTGGCAGCTCCTCGCGCCGACGCCCGACGGGGGGCCCGTCCCGCGGCCGGCCGACTTCGAGGCCGTGCTCGACCGGGCCCTGGCCGCGCCGGGGGACGCCGCGCTCACCGCCGTGTGGGACGTGCCCGCACTGCGGGCCGCGTCCGACCGGCTCACCGCCGGTGGTGACGGAGCGGTGCGGTCGGTGCTGCGGATGGCCACCGGACCGCTCACGCGTCGCGCGTACGCCCGCGCGCTGTGGGCGATGACCGGCGCCGCACGGCTGCTCGACGCCAAGTCTCCGGCGGAACGCGAGGAGACGGGGCGCGCGGTGCTCCATCTGTCCCCCGGTACCACGTGGGACGCGGCGGCGGAGGCCCGGCTGAGGGAACTGACCGAGCAGGCCTTCGCCACCGGACGGGACTCCGGCCACCCGGACGAACTGGCCGTCTTCCACCTGGAGACGATGGGGGCGTTCGCCGACGGAAGCCGGATGCGTACGCCCGACGGCCCCCTCCAGGGCCGCAACTGGGGCCCCACGCCGACCCCCGGCGGGCTGGATCCCGCACGTCTGTACACCGTCGGGGCCGGAGACACCGGCTCGCCGGAGTTCGCCCCGTGGGCCCAGGACGGTGCCGTCGCTCCGTACTTCGTGTACGCGGAGACGAACGCCGCCGGTGCGGTGGTCCTGCGGCTGCCGGGCGGCACCGCGCAGGTCACCGTGCGGGAGTTCTACGCGCTGCTGGAGGCCGACCCGGAGCTGTCGCTGATCAGCGCGCACCGCCCCCTGGCCCTGCTGGTGCCGGGGATCGGCGCAGGGGAGCCGCGCGATCAGCAGGGCTTCTCCCTCACGAACGACCGGACCGTGTGGAGCTACGACGGCGCGCTCACCGTGGCCGGGGGCAGCGCGACGCGACCGGGCGTCGTCACGGCCCTCCCGCGGCCGGAGACGTCACAACCCGCGTCGGACACCGCTGACGTGCGGCGGCCCGGTGGCTGGCACAGGACCGTGCCGCGGATTCCGTCCACCCCGCCGTCCGTCACGGCTGACACGGCCGACATGGCTGACGCGGCCCGGACCGCGGAGTGGAACGCGAGCACCGCCACCGACACGGACGCCGGTGCGGTTCCGGCCGGGCAGGCCCCGCCCTACTCGGCGGACGGCCGGTTCGACGAGCGGTTCGCGGAGACTCTTGAGGCCTTCCCCGTGGCCGCCTCCACCGACCGTCACACGGTGTGGGGTTACGGCCAGGAGGACGCGGAGTTCCACGTGTTCGTGGCCGAGATACCGTCGCTCGGACTGCGCGGCGAGTACACCTCCGACGGCCCGTCCGCCGGCGGTGTCACCGACATGGCCGGGAGGGTGTACTCCGACGGGCCGGCCTGGGACTGGTACCTGCCCGGCCGCGGACTCGTCGCCTCCTCCCGCCTGCTGACGGAGCCGCACACCGCGACCGAGGACGGCCCTCCGCCCGTACCGGTCATCTGGCCCGCCACCGGGCCGGTGAGCCCCACCCCGCCCGTCGCCCCGGCCGCCGTCGCCGCCGACCCGGCCGCGCTGGCGGGCAGTACGCTCCCCGACGCGCTGTGGCGCGACCACGACGGCCCGCTGTTCCGCTTCAGCCCCGACGGGCCCGAGCGGGTCTTCGGCGAGGGCCTCCGGCCGTACGGCCCCGACATGGTGCACCTGATCGACCACGTCTACGGCGGCAGCTCCCTGGTGCCGACCACCGTCTTCGCCAGCGCGACGGCGAACCGTCACTACGTGCGCGACAGCGCCCGCGCGAACCCGATGGGCGCCCCCGCCCTGTACCACCGCTACCGCTGGCGCTACGACATCCAGGTCCCCGGCGGCATCGACGTGAACGCCACCCTGGGCCTGGCCTCACCCTTCCCCGACCAGGAGGAAGTGCTCTTCCCCGGAGGCATCGACCGCCGGTACATCCGCGGCGCGCAGCCGATGGAGTACGGCATGCCGCTCGGACCGTACGTCGCCAACCCGTACTTCGCGCCCGCCCCGCCACCCGACGGGGCCGGGAAGGCCGACCGGCCGGGGGCGGGGGACGCCGGTGGTGCGCACGGGTGATGAGATGTACTCGTGTCTTCCTCCGCGAGCCGGGCCCCCGCGCGGCGTGACTGTCTGGAGTGACCCCATGCCGACCACCAGCGGACAGCCGGACGGCGCCCCCGGGCCCGGCGCGGTCTCCGCCCCCGTGTCCGCGCCGCCGCGCGTGACCGTCGCGCGGGGCGAGCCGGACTTCCCCGTCCCGCCCGAGGACGTCGCCGCCGCGGCACGTACCGCCCCCGACCACTGGCTGTCCGTGACAGACCGGCACTGGCTGGGCGTCACGGACGACGAGCCCGCGCCCCCGTGGGCCGTGCTCGGCCGCTGGCGCAGCAACACGCAAGGCCGGATCGTCTCCTGGGAGGCCAACCCGGACTACCGGCCCTCGCCCGCCGCGCTCGGCTGGGCCCCGCCGGTCGACGACGCCGACGCCGCCCTGCACCTGGCCGCCACCGGGTACGGCCCCGACGAGGACGTCGCCGAGGCGATCGCGGAGGCCGGCGCCGTGGCCGTGTGCGTGGCCGAGGACGGGGAGCCGGCTTGGACGCGGGCACCCGGCGGCGTACACGCGGTGGCCGTCTTCACGTGGCCGCCGGAGGCGTCGGCGGAGCGACTGCCCGCGCATGTGACGATGACGCTTCCCGATCTCCTCGACCGGCTGCCGTCCGGCCGGGACGTGCTCTTCCTCAGCCCGTCGGCCCCCGCCTCCCTGCTCGTCCCGGCGGACGGGCTGCGTGCACGGTGGCAGGAGACGTCCGGCGAACTCGTGCACCGGGCCCGGACAGCCGGGCGCTCCCGCACCGAATCAGGTACCCCCAGCAAGCGAGGCCAAGATGAGTGAGTCCGGCGCCGAAACCCCCGCCGCCCCCAAGGATCCCGTTCCGCCCGAGGAGTTCGTCCAGGCCGCCCGACTGGCACCCGACCACTGGCTCTACCTGGCCGATCCCGCCTGGCAGGGGGACGGCCCGCCACCCGAGTGGGCCGTGGTCGGCCAGTGGCGCTCCGACTCCGAGGGCGAGATCGTCGAGTGGGAGGACAACGAGGACTACAGGCCGTCACCCGAGGCGATGGGATGGCCCGAGCCCGCAGACGACGTGGACCGCGCGATCCAGCTCGCCACCACCGGGTACGGCCCGGTGGAGGACGTCACCTCGGCCCTGGCCAGGACCGAGGTCGCGGTGCTGGTCACGGCGGACGGCGAGCCGGTGAGCGCGTCGGCGTCCGACGGCACGGCGGTGGTCCCGGTCTTCACCTCCCCCCGCTATCTGCAGGCCGCCGGGCAGCTGGGGTTCGAACGGCTGCCGGCCGTGGACCTGCTCGGCCGGATCCCTTCCGGCCACAGCCTCTGTCTCAACAGCTCGGCCCCGGTCAGCATGGTGCTGACCACGGACGGGCTCGCGGAGGTGCTGCGCGAGGCGGGGGAGCCCGGGGCCGCGGGGTCCGAGGCCGACGGGCCGGAGCGGGGAGAGCTGCCGGGTTCAGGCGCCGGGGCTGCGGCGGGCCCTCCCACTCCTGAGGGTTCCCGGGACTCAGCTCCGCCTGCCGGGCACTGACAGGCGGTCACTGAAGTCCGAGGAGTCCCTGGGCACTTGCGCCGGCTGTGCGCTGCGTGCCACCACGCTCGCCTCCCGTTCAGGGGCGCCAGCCGTACTGCGGGGGGATGCGCACCTGGTCGCCCAGTTCGCGGGCGGCCCGGCGGGCCCAGGTGGGCTCGCGCAACAGCTGCCGGCCGACGAGGACCGCGTCCGCCTCGCCGTTCGCGAGGATCTTCTCGGCCTGTTCCGGGTCGGTGATCTCGCCGACGGCCGCCACCGGCATCCGGGTCTCGTGCTTGACTCGGGAAGCGAACGGGACCTGATACCCGGGGCCGGTCGGGATGGTGACGCCGGAAGCGTTGCCACCGGTCGACACGTCCATCAGGTCGACGCCGTGCTCGGTGAGGATCCGGGCGAGGGCGACGGTGTCCTCCGGTGTCCAGCCGTCCCGCTCCAGCCAGTCGGTGGCCGAGACGCGGAAGAACAGCGGCAGCTCCTGCGGCCACACCTCACGTACGGCGTCGACCACCTCCACGGCGAGCCGGACGCGGTTCTCGAAGCTGCCGCCGTAGGAGTCGGTGCGCCGGTTGCTGTGCGGGGAGAGGAAGTTGCCGATCAGGTAGCCGTGGGCGCCGTGTATCTCGATCACCTGCATGCCCGCCCCCAGGGCCAGCCGAGCCGACGCACGGAAGTCGTTCACGACCTCCTGGATCTCCTCGGTCGTCAGCTCCTGGGGCAGGTGCAGGCCGGGGTAGGCCACAGCGCTCGGCCCCACCGGCTGCCAGCCGTTCTCGTCCGGCCCCACCGGGCGCTCGCCCTCCCAGGGCCGGCTGGTGGACGCCTTGCGTCCGGCGTGCGCGAGCTGGATTCCCGCAACCGTGCCCTGTTCCTTCAGGAACCCGGTGATGCGCCGCAGCCCGGTGGCCTGGGTCTCGTTCCACAGTCCCAGGTCGTTGGGGGAGATGCGGCCCTCGGGCGCCACGCCGGTGGCTTCCAGGATGATCAGGCCCGTGCCGCCGGCGGCACGCGAACCGTAGTGCTGGAAGTGCCAGTCCGTGGCCACACCCGTCGCGGGCCCGGTGGGCGCCGCCGAGTACATGCACATCGGCGGCATCCACACGCGGTTGGGGATGGTCAGGGACCGCAGCGTGTACGGCTCGAAAAGGGCACTCACGGAAAGCTCCCGTCGGTCGGGAAGTGGAGGGGGTACGTCGAGGGGCGCCGGGTGGGGCGACCGGACGACAGCAACTACGATAGTTGGCGTAGTACGTCATCTGTCAAATTACGAAGATCCTCGTACAAAGGTTGGTGCGGGGAGCCGAAGCCACCGTTCAGGAGCTGACCGACCATGACGAAGCAGCCGGACGCCGCGCCCGCGAGGGGCCGGGAACTGCCGCACCCCGACTCCGACGCGATCCGGCTCGGCGACGTCCTGCACGCCCTGGCCGACCCCGTGCGGCTGAGCGTCGTCAGCACCCTCGCCGCCGACGGCGGCGAGCTGGCGTGCTCCGAGATCGAACTGCCCGTCTCCAGATCCACGTGCACGCACCACTACCGGGTGCTCCGCGAGAGCGGGGTGCTGCGCCAGGTCTACCGGGGCACGGCGAAGATGAACCAACTGCGGCGCGAGGACCTGGACGGCCGCTTCCCCGGACTGCTCGACAGCGTCCTCGCCGCCGCCGATGAGGGGGCCGGTGTCTGAGTGGTGCGGCGCCTGGGGTCCGGCGGCCGGGGCCGTCGGACTGTTCCACGCACCATGGGTGAGTCGCGGGTGCTGTCACCGGCCTGCAGCGGTGTCGGAGACCTCCGGGTGAGGCGGGAAGGGCTGCCGCGCGCCGCTGATGTGCTCTCGCCGTGCGGGCGCGGGGCGAGGTGGTGGTTCGGGTCGGTCGGTGTCGCGCGGCGTGCTCCGGGTGCGGGGCCGGTCAGGGGCGCGCGGCTTGCTCCAGGTGCGTGCGGAGCGTGGCGGCGAAGTCCTCGGCGCGGGCCAGCTGGACCCGGAGATCCTCGATCTTGCGGGCGGCGCTGAGTTCGTACGCCCGGACGCGCTCCAGGAGTTGTTCCCTCTCCTCGGCCGCCGGCGGCTCACCGGTGTCGAGGCGGTCGGTGGCTTCCAGGAGGTCGCGCATCTCGTCCAGGGTGAAGCCGAGCGGCTTCATGCGCCGGATGACCATCAGGCGTGCGACATCCGCCTCGGTGTAGAGGCGGAACCCGCCCTGCGAGCGGGCGGAGGGGATGACCAGGCCCGTCTCCTCGTAGTGCCGGATGGTGCGCAGCGAGAGCTCGGTCCGTGCGGCGACCTCACCGATCTGCATGTGCCGGCTGCTCACGCGGCGCCCTTCCTCTTCTTCCGCCGGGACCAGAGGCGGCCGACGTCGATCTCTACTGTAACGTTAGGTTAGAGTTGCGGAGCCCCGGGGGCGGCACCTGCCGTCCGTGGCTCGCTCCGCGCCGGGGACGGCTCCGGATTCCGTGACCCGTGCCGGGGGCGACGACGCCCCCGGCGAAGACCGTCCCGCAGGAGTTGATCGCGCGCATGTCCATGACGCCAGGCATCGCCGCCTGCCCGCCGTGATCCTCCGCCCCTGAGCAGTCCCGGACCCCGCTCACCCGTGTCTGCCGTCCCTGTGACCTCGGCCCGCCGTACGTGGGCTTGACGGAGGGCCGCCCCGGTCCTCCCGCTCCTCCCCGCACGCCCTGATGCCGCCGGGCGTGCCCGAGTACGACAGGTAACCCATCTTGTCCACGTCCGTACTGTCCCCGGCCGCTCGGTTGCGCGGTCTGCGTCCCGACTGGCTGCACGACCCGAAGGTCTGGCGTACCGAGGTCCTGGCCGGACTCGTGGTCGCGCTCGCCCTGATCCCTGAGGCGATCTCGTTCTCGATCATCGCCGGCGTCGACCCCGCGATCGGCCTGTTCGCCTCGTTCACGATGGCGGTGACCATCTCCGTCGTCGGCGGGCGCCGTGCGATGATCTCCGCGGCGACCGGCGCCGTGGCGTTGGTGATCGCGCCTCTGAACCGTGAACACGGCTTCGGGTACCTGGTCGCGGCCGTGATCCTGGCGGGCGTCTTCCAGATCGTCCTCGGCGCACTCGGCGTCGCCAAGCTGATGCGGTTCGTACCCCGCAGTGTCATGGTCGGCTTCGTGAACTCCCTCGCCGTCCTGATCTTCATGGCGCAGGTCCCCGAGATGCACGACGTGCCCTGGCCGGTCTACCCGCTGATCGTCGGTGGCCTCGCACTCATGGTCTTCTTCCCGAAGGTCACCAGGGTCGTCCCGGCCCCCCTGGTCTCCATCGTCGTCCTCACCGTGATCACCGTCGCCGCGGGCATCGCGGTGCCGACCGTCGGCGACAAGGGGGACCTGCCGTCCTCCCTGCCGGTGCCCGGCCTGCCGGACGTGCCGTTCACCATGGACACCCTGACCACCATCGCCCCCTACGCGCTCGCGATGGCGCTGGTCGGCCTGATGGAGTCGCTGATGACGGCCAAGCTCGTCGACGACATCACCGACACCCATTCCTCGAAGACCCGAGAATCCGTCGGTCAGGGCATCGCCAACATCGTCACCGGATTCTTCGGTGGGATGGGCGGCTGCGCCATGATCGGCCAGACCATGATCAACGTGAAGGTGTCCGGTGCCCGCACCCGCCTCTCCACCTTCCTGGCGGGCTCGTTCCTGATGGTGCTGTGCATCGTCTTCGGTCCGGTCGTCTCCGACATCCCCATGGCGGCCCTGGTCGCGGTGATGGTGATGGTGTCCTTCGCCACCTTCGACTGGCACTCCGTCGCACCCGGGACGCTCAAGCGGATGCCGGCCGGCGAGATCGCCGTCATGGCGGTCACCGTGGCCTGCGTGGTCGCCACGGACAACCTCGCCATCGGTGTCGTCGTCGGCTCCGTCACGGCCATGGTGATCTTCGCCAGGCGCGTGGCCCACCTCGCCGACGTCACCGCGGTGACCGCCCCCGACGGCGGCAGCGCGGTCTACACCGTCACCGGCGAGCTGTTCTTCGCCTCGTCCAACGACATCGTCGGCCGGTTCGACTACGCGACCGAGGCCGACAGGATCGTCATCGACCTGACCGCCGCCCACATCTGGGACGCCTCTTCCGTCGCCGCCCTCGACGCCATCGAGACCAAGTACGCCCAGCGCGGCAAGACCGTCGAGATCATCGGCCTGAACGAGCCGAGTGCGAGGATCCACGCACGGCTGAGCGGCGAACTGACCGGCGGCCACTGAGCGTGTCAGGGGATCGTCGCGGCGGCGGTCGAACCGCGGGGCGAGACGGGTGACGAGAGCGCCGCCACCATGAAGGGCACGCCCTCCTGGACGAAGTCGCGGTCTTGGCGAAGGCCTCGTCGAGCTCGCCCGGGGTAACCCGGCACTCCTGGCCGGCGAGGGCCTTGGGGGACTCGAAGACGGATACCTGGTTGCGGAGTTCACCGCCTCGCAGGCCGTAGTGCACGAAGTGGCACGCCGGGCCGACGTTCACCACGACCTCGAGCTCGTCGACAACGCTTACGTGGTGTCGGACGAGAACGCCGAGGGTGGGGCCCGCGTCTCGCTCGACTCCGGCGGGGCCCACGAGGGCGGCATGGCCCGGGGCCCGCCGCCTGCACGGTGGGACCGGTCCCCGCCCGGCGTCGCGTCCGGACCGACGGGGTGGACGCCTCGCTCTCGTCGGAACGCCGGGCGCGGATCCCTGACGAGGTGATCGTGACGCCTGCCGGGGGCTGCGGTGCCTCCGGCAGGCGTCACGCCTCCTCGGCGTGGGCGTGCACGTGTCCCAGGCGTCACTTCCGCCAGAACAGGTGGTGGGTCACGCCGCTCGGGCTGGGCACGACCTCCAGGTGGAACCGGTCGAGCAGCTCATCGGGTGACTCCCAGAGCCGTAGCCCGGAGCCGAGCTTCACCGGCGAGACCGCCACGTGCATGGTGTCGACGAGGTCGGCGTCGAGGAACTGCCGGATGGTCGTCACCCCGCCGCCGAGCCGTACGTCCTTGCCCTGTGCCGCCTCCCGCGCCTGTCCGAGGACCGCGGCCGGGTCGCCGTCGACGAAGTGGAACGTGGTGTCGGAGAGCGTGAAGGACGGCCGCCCGTGATGGGTCATCACGAACACCGGGGTTCGGAACGGAGGCTCGTCCCCCCACCAGCCGCGCCACTCGTGGTCGCTCCAGGGTCCGCGCTGGGGACCGAACTTGTTGCGGCCCATGATCTCGGCACCGATGTTGCGCGGGTAGTCCCGCGTGAAGTAGTCGTCGAGGCCGCGGCTCCCCCCGGGATCGGTGCGCATGGGCCAGCTCGCGGTGGCGCCCGCCCAGGCGAACAGCTGCCCGGGATCCACGCTGCCGAAAGGATGTTCGAAGCTTTGGTCCTCGCCGGCGGCGATGCCATCACTCGAGATGCCGAAGTTGTGGACTCTCAGTAGCTGGGTCAACGGATTCCTCCTGCGTTGTCGACAACATCAGTAGGACCGTCCCCGCCGGAACGGCTCATCGCTGCGTCCGGGGGAACTGTGCCCCCATTCTCGCCGACACCGCCGGGAGCGACTGCTCGCCGGAGTGCGCCGCGCGTCGAAGAGCGGGAGAGTGAGCAACGTCGTCCACCGCGGGGGCCTGGAAGGGAGAGTGCGGACCATGGCGAAGGAGAAGAAGCTCGGCAAGGGTGACGAGGTCTCCTGGAGCAGCCACGGGCAGGACGTCCCGGGGAAGGTGAAGAAGAAGATCACGGGGCGCCGGGAAGCGGCCGGACGCACCGTCGACGCCTCCGAGGACGAACCGCAGTACGAGGTCGAGAGCGACAGGAGCGGTCGCAGGGCCGTCCACAAACCGCAGTCCCTGCGCAAGAAGAAGGGCACCGGTTCGTGAAACGGAGCTCCTCGGGCGCGCACGGCGCGGTGCGCGCACACCCGGGAGAAACGGGATCACCGGCGTGTGCGGGGTACGGCGCACGCCGTCGTGCGCTTTGATCGGCGTAGGACAGCGCCGCGTCGCGCAGTGCGCCGGCCAGGCAACAGACCGTCATCGGAGCGCTCGGCATGGCTGAGGAAGAGTCCGGCACCCCCCACTGGCTGTTCGGCGACCAGCTCGGCCCGCATTTCGTCGACCCGTCGCGGGGCGGCCCCCACCGGGACGCGCCACTGCTGATGATCGAGGCCCGCAGCGTCTTCCGACGACGGCGGTTCCACCGCGCCAAGGCCCATCTGGTGCTGTCCGCGATGCGCCATCGAGCCGCCGAACTCGGTGACCGCGTGAGGTACATCAAGGCCGACACCTATCGTCAGGGCCTGCGCGAGGCGGTGGGGGACGGCCCGGTGACCGTGCACCATCCCACGTCGCACGCGGCCCTCGATCTCGTGCGCGCGCTGCCCTCCGTACGCGTCCTGCCGGCACGCGGCTTTCTCGTGACGCACGACGAGTTCAGGAACTGGGCGGACGACCGCGTCACGAAACACCTCCGGCAGGAGGACTTCTACCGGTGGGTCCGCCAGACGCACGACCTGCTCATGGAGGGCGACCGCCCCGTGGGCGGCCGGTGGAACCTGGACCACGACAACCGGCAGCCCCCTCCGAAGGGAGCCTCGGATCTCGGTCTCCCGGCGCCCTACCGGCCGCGGGAGAGCGAGATCGACGCCGAGGTGCGGTCCGACCTGGACCGCTGGGCGCGTGACGGGGACGTCGAGTTCGTCGGTGAGGACGCGCCGCGCAGGTTCCCCGCCACCCGCCGCGAGGCACTCGCCGCGCTCCGCCGCTTCGTCGAACACCGCCTCGCCACGTTCGGCGCGCACGAGGACGCGGTTCTCGCCGGCGACGCGACGATGAGCCACAGCCTGCTCTCCTCGTCGCTCAACCTCGGCCTGCTGGACCCCGCGGAATGCGTCGAACGGGCCGAGGCGCGATGGCGTTCAGGCGACGTCCCGCTCAACAGCGCCGAGGGATTCGTGCGGCAGATCGCCGGATGGCGCGAGTTCGTCTGGCACGTCTACTGGTACTTCGGTGCGCAGTACCGCGCGAGCAACGCCCTGCGCCACCACGAGCGCCTGCCCGACTGGTTCACGGAACTGTCCTCGGACGCGACGGAGGCGAACTGCCTGTCCCACGTCCTGGAGCAGGTAAGGACGACAGGCTGGACGCACCACATCCCACGTCTCATGATCCTCGGCAGTTTCGCCCTGCAACGCGGATGGGAGCCGCAGGCCGTCACCGACTGGTTCCACCGCAGTTTCGTCGACGGCTACGACTGGGTCATGGTCCCGAACGTGGTGGGCATGTCCCAGTACGCGGACGGAGGCCGCATGACCACCAAGCCGTACACGTCCGGCGGTGCCTACATCGACCGCATGAGCGACCTCTGCGGCCCCTGCAGGTTCAAGCCGTCCGTGCGGGTGGGGGAGGATGCCTGCCCCTTCACGGCCGGTTACTGGAACCTTCTGCACCGCCACCGCGACAGGTTCGAACGCAACGCGCGGATGACCCAGGCGGTGCGGGGGCTGGACCGGCTCCGTGACCTCGACGAGCTGCTCGAACAGGAGCGCGAGCGTCAGGACTGAGGCCGTCCGGTCGGAAGCGGCCCACGCGGCGCGGCATGATGGGTCCCGGGGCGGACGGACCCCGGCAGGCCGGCCTCCCGTGGAGCGCGTTCTCCGTCCCGCCGGCATCCGATCGAGAGGCCGCAGTACGCGGTGAGGAGAAGCACGTGGAGCGACCGGCGTCGGGGCCCGCCCCGGGAGAGCCCGAGCAGCAAGCGCTCTTCGGGTGGCCGGACGCCGCTCCGGCGCAGGTCCCGCACCAGCCGTTCCGGGACAGCCCGCAGGCACGCCGGATGCTCGATGTGCGGGAGGTGTACGCGGAGCCTGCGGCCCTCGACTCCCCGCGCGGCCGGCAGATCATGGCCCGGCTGCCCGGGGTGCGCGTGACCGAGGTCGACAGCCACTGGCGCATCCCCTCCCTCCACGGAAACGACGGCAACATCGCCCGGTGGGTACGCATCAAGACCGAGACGCTCGTCCTCGGGGTCAAGCACACGCTGGCGACGCGCCCCAACGGCAGGTCTGCCGACTGGATCGCCCCCGGCCCCTCCAACGGCTGCGCGATGGCCTGCGCCTACTGTTACGTCCCCCGCCGCAAGGGCTACGCGAACCCCATCACCCTGTTCACCAACATCGAGGCGATCGTCGCCCACGTCCGGCGCCACGTCAGGGCGCAGGGCCCCAAGACGACACCCAACCAGTGTGATCCGCAGGCATGGGTCTACGACGTCGGCGAGAACGGTGACTGTTCCGTCGACGCCCTCGTCTGCGACAACACGGCAGACCTCGTCGCCGCCTTCCGCGGTCTGCCGACGGCGAAGGCGTCCTTCGCGACCAAGTTCGTCAATCCCGACCTGCTCGCACTCGACCCCCAGGGGCGCACCCGGGTGCGCTTCTCCCTCATGCCGGCCGACGACGCCCGGCTGCTGGACATCCGCACCAGCCCGGTCGACGAGCGGATCGCCGCAGCCGCCGATTTCCTCGATGCCGGCTACGAGGTCCACTTCAACCTCTCCCCCGTCGTCCTGCGCCCGGGCTGGCAGCGGGACTGGGCCGACCTGCTCATTCACCTCGACGACGTCCTGCCCGCCCGGGTGAAGGAGCAGGCCGCGGCCGAGATCATCATGCTGACCCACAACCAGCAGCTCCACGAGGTCAACCTGGGCTGGCACCCCCGCGCGGAGGAAGTGCTGTGGCAGCCGGCCGCCCAGGAGACCAAGCGCTCACAGAACGGTGCCGTCAATGTGCGCTACGCCCGCGAGACCAAACAGCAGTCCCTGACCCGGATCCAGCAGCTGCTGGCGTCGCACGCGCCGTGGCTGCGCATCAGGTACGCGTTCTGACGGGGCGCGACGCGGGATCACACGGCCTCCACGCCGCGGGGACGACCACGTGCCGGCCCCGGGCCCCGGCCCGTCAGTCGTCGCTGCCGAGCCCCTCCTCGCTGACCCCCTGACCCTCGCGCGCGTACGGCACGATCTGCACGGGGCAGTGGGAGTGATGCAGCGCGGCGTGGACGACATGGCCGAGCCCCAGGACGGAGATACTGCGCCGCTCGTGGCTCCCCATGACGAGAAGTCCCGTCTCCCGGCTCGCCTCGACGAGCGCGGACGCCACGGAACGGGCCGTGACCACCTCCGCACGCACGGTGAGACCAGGACGGTCCGCGCGGAGCCGGGCGGCCAGGTCGTTCGTGAGCCGCTCACCCGGACCTCCCGCGTCGTCGGACGGGGCCGGACGGCCACCGACGCCGGCGAGCAGTCTCCGTACGTTCAGCAGACGCAGAGACTGTCCGCGTGCCTGTGCTTCCTGTGCCGTCCTGGCCAGCCACACGGCGTCCTGCTCGTCCCGGACCGCGGCCGTGACCGGTGCGCCGTCCTTCCCGCCGGTCTCACCACGCACCACGATCACGGGAGCGGGGCTGCCGACCGAGGCTTCGAGCCCGGTCGATCCCAGCAGCAGGGGACCGAACCCGCCGCTGCCCCTGCTGCCGACGACGATCGTGTCGCCCGGGCGGGCAGCCGCGTGGAGCGCGGCGACAGGGTTCCTGCGGCTCATCTTCACCGCGACGTCGAGCGAGGGGAATCGGCGCCGTATCTCCTTCTCGGCCTCCGCCAGCAGGGCATTGCCTCTGTCCTTGACGTGCTCGGACGTCTCGAACGAAGCGAATCGGTCCAAGCGGTCCAGGTTGGTGGCGTGTACGAGAAACAGGCCGTGGTGCAGCCGTGCGGCATCGGCCGCACCCCAGAGTGCCGCGGCCGTGGCCTGCTCCGAACCATCCACGCCCACGACCGTCCTCGGCCGCTCCCTGGCGCCGGACATCCGGGTACGCATGGCTACTCCTCGTGCCGGCCGTCTTCTGTCCGTACCTTCATGCTGTCACCGCCTGACGTGATCCGGCCAGCGCGGGAGGGGGCCCGGAACGGGAGATGAACCCCCGGGCCCTGCCGGGCGGGGCCACGCAGTGACCCGTTCGAGAGGCCACTCGGACAGGAAAACCGCAACTTGGACACGGCCCGCGAGGGCGGCTACCTTCACCTGGCCCTCGGCGATCGCCCACGGTCGTAAGGGAGTTCCCTCAGACCGACCCACCGCGACAGCATGAGCCGGCCACGCCCGACGAATCCTCGCGCTCATGCCTGGCCACCGAGCCGTGTCCACACACCCCGACCAGGGAGAGACGCATGCCCCATCTTGCTCTGTACACATTCGGCGTCCTGAAATCACCTCTCGCCGATCCCGCACCTCTCACACGCGAGTTCTACGACATCGGCGAGGCCGTCTACGGGAAGATCGGTCAGCACCCCGGGTACCTCGCTCGTGCCGAAGCGGCAGACGGTGACCCGGGCATGCTCTTCGAGGCCGACTGGTGTGCATGGGGTGAGTTCGCCGTACCGACCTGGTACGGCAAGGGCCGTACGGTGGAAACCACCGCCCTGGCCACGACCCTCTCACTCTGGACCGACCTGCGCCCCGCCTTCGACGCCATCTACACCGGGCTGCACCGTGAGGCGCTGAACAGGCGTTACGACTGGTTCGAGAGGACAGGACACCCGAGTTACGTGTTCTGGTGGGTCCCCGACGGTGTGACACCCACCTGGCAGGACGGGGTTTCCAGGCTGGAACACCTCCACGACCACGACTCCGCGCCGCACGCCTTCACCTTCCGCCACTCGTACACACCGGAGGGAACTCCGGCCGGGATCAAAGGCATCGCGCCGAAGAGCGACCAGGTTCGCTGACGAGGAACCCTGAACGACCGGATTCGCTGCCGCCGGTCCCGCAGAGGTCCTCGACTGCGCCTGCGGCCACTGCCTCACCGAGCCCGACCCCGCACCCACACGACCCGGGCTCCACGGCCGGCCACGCGCCTCCGGGACTCCTCGTCGCCGGTCCCGTGGCCGATGCGGTCGGTACCGGCCCGCCCTGGCGGGCCGCGCGATCCTGATCGCGCCGGCCACCGCGGGGGCTCTCCTGTCCTCGTCCGTACGCGGCCCGAGGGCGCCGCATGACACCGAGGTCCGGGCGGCCGGTGACCGGGCACCGGAAGCCGCGGAGCGCGCTGAGTGGCAACGGCGGGCCCGGTGGTGTTCCCGGCCCGCGGCAGCAGTGCCCGGGAGTTCGGGCCGCCGGCAGCCGCTCCCTCGCGTGTGATCCGCCGAGCAGGCGCTTGGCGCACGCCCGGGGCGAAGCCCTCCCCGAGGGGAGGGGCCGGGCCGGCGGCGTGCCCCGGGAAGAAAATGCCTACCGCGGGTGGCCGGGGACGGAGGAGACTCTGCCCATGGCTGACATGGGGGCGTTCCGGGAGGCGGTCACCGCGTGGGCGGCAGGTGGCCCCGAGGGTCCCGCGCGCGAGCTGGCCGCGCGGCTGCCCGTCCGGACCGTCGTTCTGCTCGAAGGACTGAGCGACGTCGCGGCGGTCGGCGCGCTCGCCGAGAGCCGCGGCCGGGATCTGGCGGCCGAAGGAGTCTGTGTGCTGGCGATGGGCGGCGCGATGAGCGTCGGGCGCTTCGCACGCCTCCTCGGCCCACCCGGTCTGGGTCTCCGGCTCGTGGGACTGGTCGACGAGGCGGAGCGTGGCTACTACGCCCGAGGGCTGGAGCGGGCCGGAGCGGCGCAGCAGGAGTTCTTCGTCTGCGAGGCGGACCTGGAGGACGAGCTGATCCGCGCACTGGGCGTGGCACGGGTGGAGGAACTCGTCCGGGCGGAGGGAGATCTGCGCGCCCTGCAGACCTTCCTGCACCAGCCCGCCCAGCGGGGGCGCGACGCGCAGCAGCAGCTGCGGCGTTTCCTCGGCACGAAGAAGGGGCGCAAGATCCACTACGGCCGCGTCCTCGTCGAGGCCCTCGATCCCGGCCGCGTACCCGCCCCGCTCGACGGCCTGCTCGCCGGACTCCGACCGCCGGCCGGACCGGAGGCTCGGCCGGGTGGGCCCGCTCACCCGATGGTCACCACCCGTGCCCAGGCGGGTGGCCCGTCCGGGACGTACTCGGGGTCGGACTCGTCGTAGGACGAGCGCAGCCTGCCGAACAGTCCCACCACCGTCCGGCAGGGCGGGCGCCGGGACGGCCACGGTGTCTGACCGTCGGTCAGCATCACCAGCACGTCCGGGCGGGGCCGGGACTCCAAGGCACGCGCGAAGCCCGCTCGCATGTCCGTGCCCCCGCCGCCGAGCAGCTCGACGCCCTCCGTGCCGCCGCACAGGGGGCGGACCCGGTCGGCCGCCGCGTCGCACGGCAGCACACCGACCAGGTCGCGGCGGCCGCCCACGGCCCGTGAGATCGCCGCCACCTCCAGCAGCGCGCTGCCCAGCTCCGCGTCGCTGACCGAGCCCGAGGTGTCGATCACCACGACCACCCGTGTCGGCCTGCGCCGCAGACTCGGCAGGACCGCGCCGGGGACCGCCGCCGAGCGGCGTGCCGGCCTGCCGTACACGTAGTCCTCGCCCGTGCCCGGCGCGGAAGCCGCCGCCCGCACGGCAGCTCCCAGCAACTGCCGCCAGGGCTGCGGCGGGTGGAGCGCCTCCTCCGCCCACCGCCGCCATCCGGCGGGTGCGTTCCCCGGACGGCCGACGATGCCCTGTGCCACCCGGAACAGGACCGTGTCCCGCTCCTGCGTGCTGAGCCCGTGCGCCCCGTCCGGGCCGAGGTCCCACGGGCGCGGGAGGCCGTCCGCGCCGCTGCCGCACTCCAGCCACGCCAGGTGCGCGGTGTGCGGACCGAGGCGGAACCGGCGGAGGTAGTCCTCCATCAGCTCGCCGTCCTCCAGCCCCAGGGACCCCGGGCGTACGGCTCCCTCGGGTGCCACCAGACCGTCACCGAAGATGTCGTCGTTGATCTCGCAGTCCGCCGCGATGTTCATCCGCAACCGCTCGGCCGGACCGGTCAGTTCGTGCCGGTGCGCGTAGCGGTCGCCGCGCCCGTGGTGGTCCCGCAGCAGGTGCGACACCTCGTGCACCCAGACGCCTGCCAGCTCCTCCACAGGCGTACGGTCCACGAAGGCGGGCGACACGTAGCACCGCCAGTACGGATCGACCGCCATCGTCGGCACGCTGCGGGACTCCACCGGATGCAGGGCGAACAGCGCGGTCGCCAGGTACGGCCTCACGCGGGCCGCCTGGAGGCGGGCGGCGAAGAGCTTCCCGGTGTCCAGGGTGCTCTCAGGGAGGGCGCGGGGGCGTGCGGGCGCGCCGGGGGTGGATGCGCTCATCGGCCCACCCGTGTCACGTTCAGGGCCCGGGCCTTCGCCCGGTCGGCCCGCCGGGACACGGACACCACCCCGGTGAGCCCCTCGATCGACGCGGGCACCTCCCAGTCGTCCCGGCGCAGGGCTGCGAGCGTCGTCGCCGGAACGACCAGCAGGTCCGGAGCCCCGGTCTCGGCAGCCCTCACCAGGAGCGCCCAGGCCGCGTCCCACCTGGACCTCTCGGGACGGGCACGGACCGCGGCGACCACCGCGTCCAGCGCGGCCTGGCGCAGATCGCCCCGCTCGGGCAGCTCCGCGGTCCCGGGGTCCGCCAGCAGGTCCTCCGGGTCGGGCAGGTCCATCCTGTCCAGGTAGGCCAGGAACTCCAGCCCGGGGCCGTCGCCCACCGTCCCCCTCACCAGCATGGACAGGACGTCGCGCGACGCACCGGCGGCGGTCGCGAACGCGGTCAGAGACAGTGCCATGTCCCAGCTGCGCGGTGACGGCCAAGCCCCGCCCCGCATCGCCTCGCCCGAGGGCAGCCGGTGCACCAGGGTGGGCCGTGCGCCCAGCAGACCGCACACCGCGCGGCGTGCGAACGCCACGGCTTCCGGGAGCCGTTCGGCGTCGAGCGTCGGCAGCACGGCCCGGGGCCAGACACCGCCCAGGCCCCTGACCACCACGTCGGCGTCGTGCACCCACTGCAGATGGACGAACCGGTTGGCGAGCGGCGGGCTCAGCTCCCAGCCGTCGGCGGCGGAGGACCGGGGATTGGCGGCGGCCACGATCCGGACACCCGGCGGCAGGCGCAGCGCGCCGACCCGCCGCTCCAGTACGAGGCGCAGGAGCGCCGCCTGCACGGCGGGCGGGGCGGTGGACAGTTCGTCGAGGAACAGCAGTCCGCGGCCCGCCCGCACCAGCCTCACCGCCCAGTCCGGCGGCGCCATCGGGATGCCGTTGTCCGCAGGATCGTCCCCGATGACGGGGAGACCGGAGAAGTCCGACGGTTCGTGGACGCTGGCGATCACCGTGGTCAGCGGCAGGTCCAGGGTGGCTGCGAGCTGGGTGAGCGCGGCCGTCTTGCCGATGCCCGGCTCACCCCACAGCAGCACCGGCAGGTCGGCCGACACGGCCAGGGTCAGGGCCTCCAGCTGCGGGTCGGGACGTGGAGCGGTGGTCGAGTCGCGGAGCAGGGCCAGCAACGCGCCGGACACGTCGAGCCGGGACGCCCGCGCGGAGGGAGCCGGGGCACCGGACGGGGCCGACACGTCCGGGAGACCGGCGGCGGGGGTAGCGGCGAGCGGGGCGTACGTGGACAAGAGGCATCACCTGTGGATTCGTCGAAGGGGGCCGCGAGCCGGGTGACCGGCGTGCGGAGGGAACGAAGGCAGTACGGCAGGAAGGAGGGGCGGCAGGGGCGCCGGGCGTCGAGGGGCGGATCAGCACTCGGTGCGGTCAGTGGCAGGCGGCGTTCCGGGGACGGGAGCGGTGGACGCCATCGCGCAAACGCTCCCGCGCGGTCACGGGCTCCCTCGGGCCGGGATCGGCGAGACCTGCCCTGAACAGGCCATGCCGCACCCGCTGCCGGGCCGCGTCGGTGAGCAGGTCACGCAGGTCCCCGTCCCTGAGCAGCGCCCCGGCGCCGAGCATCTTCTCGACCCCGGCCAGCGCACCGGCCGAGTCCCCGTGCGCCAGCCGGTCACGGATGTCGTCGAGGCAGTCCGGCCGCCGGTGCGCCACGTCGATGACCCGCAGGCAGGGGAGGGGGGTGCCGGTCAGTGCGGCGAGCAGCTCCTCCCGCCGGATCTCGGCGGGGTCGTGGTCCAGGGGGACCAGCACCCCGCCGACCAGGCCGATCCGGTGCCGGGCGCCCCGGCAGTCCACCACGCGCGGTACGTCGTGGTGGTCAGCGCCGGGGCAGCCGGACTGCGGTGTTCCCGGAGCCAGAGCAGCCGCGACCAGGGGGTGCAGCCGTTCCGGCGCGACGAGACCGGAGCGCAGCAGCTCCAGATCGGGCAACACCCACGTCGCGGCGTCGGGGAGGACCGGTATCCCGGCGCAGGCACCCGCCCGTACGATCCGGGCGGACCGCACCTCGGATGTTCCGCCGCCTTCCCCCTGCCGGCCGGGGGAGACCCGCACGTCCAGCAGCAGCCGGTACCGGCCGCCGAGGCGCACCGTGACCTCGCCGCCGGCGGGGCGCCCCTCGGCCGCCAGGAGCAGCGCCGCCTCGTCTGCCCACCGGCCGAGCGCGAACCGCTCCGGTCCGGGAACCGGCGATGCCCAGCGAGGGAGCGGTCCTTCGGAGGGGCCGGCCCGGTCCGCCCCTGCGCGCAGGCGCAGTTCGTCGCTGCGGTCCGCGTCCCAGACATGCCGGTGCAGGTCCAGACGGAACCGCCGGTCGGGGGGCCGGTAGCCGCGGGGCCCGTACCCGGGGCCGTGCGGGGTGAGGCCGTCCCACACCGTGAGGCTGATCCGCTGCCCGGCCTCCGCCCACGCGGGCGCGGTACGCACGACGAGACGCACGGGACGGGAACGCCCCGGCTCGTCGTACCGCGCGAGCGTGACGGTCGTACCCGCACGCAGCAGGCCGTCGGGCGCGGTCCTGGGCATGTGCCACCGCAACAGGTCGGGCGCCAGCCTGCGCAGGTCGGCCCGGAGCCGGGCGGCCAGGCCGCTGCCATGGACACGTGTGACGGTACGCAGGTCGAGATCGACGTCGAATCCGGCGGCGGCGCACGCCCCAGCCCAGTCACCGGCGGTGCGCCGGGCCGTCGCGGTCTCGATCATGGATGGCGGCACGGCGATCTCACGCACGCGCGGCCAGAAGGAAGGGCGGGAATCCTCGAACGCGGTTCCGGTGAGCATCAGCACTCACCTTGCGCGGTCAGGACCCCCAATCCACGGGCATGTTGAGTAGTCATCGGCGGGAGCGTAGCCCGGACGGGCGCGGAGGGCCACACCTTTTTCGTTCCCGCCCCGCGCCCGCCGGGCTCCGTCACTCGAAGAACTTGAGGCTCCAGCCGGTGCTGGTGTTCGACCCGGGGACGTTGGCCCTGCTGTACGTGATGTCGCCCCACCAGGCGAACGTACCCGTGTACCAGTACCGGTTCGCCCACGAGTACGGAGTCCCCTTCGCGACCGCGTGGAACATGAGGGGGAACCGCGGGCCGGCCGGCGGACTCGTGTTGATGTCGCCGTCGAGCAGGACGAAGCTGTGGTGGCCGGGGCCGTCGACGTGCAGGGTGGGGTCCCAGCCGGGCATCATCGTCGCGCGGGAGGAGCCGAAGAGGCAGCCGTTCGACTTGTACCAGTCCCATACGTACGTGGGGTCGCCGCCGGCCCGGAGCCGCAGGTCGGCCAGGCAGTACTGGTTGCTCCAACTGCCGTTGGCGGAGTACACGATGTGCAGTTGCCCGTTCGGGTCCTTGATCGCCTCGGGTGCCTCGTTGATGAACGGGTTGCCGACCACCCGCTCCCAGCTCTCACGGGGCTGCGAGATGACGTACCGGGCGCCGGTCGGCGTGGTCGGACTGCTCATCCGGCTGATGTAGAGGTTCTGTTCGACGTCGGTGTCGCCCGCCCAGCCCGACCAGACGAACCAGCGCTGCCCGTTGAAGGTGAACAGCGTGCCGTCGATCGCCCACTTGTCGTCGGGCAGCGCCAGCTTCGTCTCGCCGGTGTATCCGCTGTCCGGTGCGGCCGAGCCGATGACGTACATCCGGTGGGCAGCGCCTCGTCCCGCCGAGAAGTAGATGTAGTAGCGGCCGCCGTCCCGCACGATCTCCGGAGCCCATACCTCGCCGAGGTCACGGGTGTCCGACCAGACCTGGCGGGCCGGCGCCGAGGCCAGAGCCGCCGTCGACGACGCCTGCCGAACCGCGATGCCGCCACCGGTCGACTGCACCGAGATGTACGTGCCGCCGACGCGGAGAACGCTGGGGTCCGCTGCCCGCAAGCCGGTCCGGTCCGCCCGCGCCGGTTCGGCGGAGGCGAGGCACATCGCGGCTGCGAGCAGGACGGAGAGAGCGAACGCGGCGATACCCGAAAGGTGACGAGGAAGCTTCATCATCCCGCTCCACGGTCGGCCTCCGCGCCGCGCCGCGGCAACCGGGGGAGCGGTTGCCGGCACGCGGGCGGGGGCTGGTCAGGACCATGCCGGAGAGGCACGCGGGGATGACGGGCAGCCAGGTTCCCCCGCCTCCGCACCGACATGTACATCGATGAAAAGAGCGCTCTCACAGCATCACGACTGGGTCTGCTCATGTCAATAACGCGGTGTGGTCGCCGACCACTTCGCGATTCCATGTGCTCGGCGGCTCACCTGCCACACACCATGGGCGCTGACGGGCCCGTAAATATCACCGACATCTCCGGAGGACGACATGGCCGAGAACGCAGCACCCACCGATGAACTGCCGCTGTCCGGCATCACGGTCGTGAGCATCGAACAAGCGGTGGCGGCTCCCTTCGCCACCCGGCAGCTCGCCGATCTCGGCGCGCGGGTGATCAAGGTGGAGCGTCCGGGCGGCGGCGACTTCGCCCGGGCGTACGACACCACGGTGCACGGTCAGTCCAGCTACTTCGTGTGGCTGAACCGCTCCAAGGAATCGGTGACCCTGGACCTGAAATCGGAACAGGGCCGGCAGATCCTCGAGGAACTCCTTTCGCAGGCCGACGTGTTCGTGCAGAACCTGGCGCCCGGTGCCGCCGCGCGCATGGGTCTGGGCCCCGGCGACCTGGCAGAGCGGTTCCCGACGCTCATCCCGTGTTCGGTCACCGGCTACGGATCGAGCGGCCCCTGGGCGGACCGGAAGGCCTACGACCTGCTGGTGCAGTGCCAGACCGGCCTCGTCTCGCTGACCGGCAGCGCGCGGGAGGCCGCCCGGGTCGGGGTTTCGGTCGCCGACATCGCCGCCGGCATGTACGCCTACAGCGGCATCCTCACCGCGCTGTTCACCCGGGCGACCCGCGGTTCCGTACGCGCCGTGGAGGTCTCGCTGTTCGAGGCCCTGGCCGAATGGATGAGTCAGCCCGCCTACTACACGGCGTACAGCGGCGCGCAGCCACCCAGGATCGGCACCCGGCACGCCACCATCGCCCCGTACGGCACCTACACCGCGGCCGACGGCAAGGACGTACTGCTGTCCGTGCAGAACGAACGCGAATGGGCGGCCCTGTGCGAGCGCTTCCTCAAGGCTCCCGGCCTCACCGACGACCCCCGCTTCGCGACCGGGTCCGCCCGGGTGAGCCACCGCGACGAGGTCGACGCCCTCCTGGCCGCCCGGATCGCCGCGTCCGGCAGCGGTGAGGTGATGGAACTGCTGGACGCCATCGGCATCGCCAACGCCCCGGTCAACGACGTCAAGCAGTTCCTCGCGCATCCCGTGCTCAGCGGCCGGGACCGGTGGCGGGAGGTGACCGTACCCGGCGGGGAGACGATGACGGCTCTGCTGCCGCCCGTCGACCTGGCCGGCACCACGCCGTGCATGGGCGCGGTCCCCGCCGTCGGCGAACACACCGGACCGGTCCTGGCCCAGCTGGGATACACGCCAGACCGGATCGCCGCCCTACGGGCCGACGGCGCCGTCTGACCACCCGGCACGCGAGCAGTACCCGCGGCAAGGAGGCCGCCTCGCATGAGCACCCTCGGCATCCTGTCCGAGGACGAACAGCTCATCGTCAGCACGGTGCACGACTTCGTCGACGAGGACACCAAGCCCGTCGCTCGGGAACTCGACCACACCGACACCCGTCCCGAAGCCCTCATCGAGCAGATGAGGAACTCGGCATCTTCGGCCTCGCCGTCCCGGAGGGGTGCGGCGGCACACCGGTTTCGGCGTCCTGCCACGTCCCGGCGGCGGAGCGCGCTGGTCCGCCACGCCTCTCGTCCTCCGCTCGGCGTCACCCTGCCGTATGCACTCATCGCTGAACTACGCCTGCGCGTAGAGGTGTTGCCGTCACCCGCCGCACGGCGGAGCAGGATTCCGCAAGTGTCATGAACCTTGTCAGTTCCACGACGGGCACTCTATTGTCGCGGACAGAAAGCGCTTTCCCCTCCTGTGTCCGGGCCGGTGGAAGCGTCCGCCGCGACGGCCGTCGTGACGGACGCGCATGAGCCGCCACCGGCCCGGCGCGGGGCTTCGATCTGCACAACCCGCCGACGTCAGCTGCACGGTGATGTTCCGTCAGCTCCGCCGGTTCGCCGTTGCGACCGCGGCATGGAGCAGCAACACCAGCACGTGAAGACGAATGGGGACACCAACATGAGACGACCAGTCGCGCTGCGACTCAACGCCGCTCTGGCCACGCTCGCCGTGGCGGCCGCGACCGGCGTGGTGCTGTCGATGCCCGAAGCGGCGTCGGCGGCCGCGACCGGGAGTGCCACCGGGTACGCGACCCAGAACGGCGGGACCACCGGCGGCGCCGGCGGGACGACGGTGCGGGCCACCACGGGTACCGCGATCCACACGGCCCTGTGCAACCGGGCCAGCAGCAGCACCCCGATCACCATCGAGGTCGAGGGCACGATCAACCACGGCAACACCACCAAGGTGTCGGGCGACAGCTGCAACACCGCTGCCGGTGTGATCGAGCTCAAGCAGATCAGCAACGTCACGCTCGTCGGCGTCGGCAGCGGTGCCGTCTTCGATCAGCTGGGCATCCACATCCGCCAGTCCAGCAACATCATCATCCAGAACGTCACCGTGAAGAACGTCAAGAAGTCGGGCTCTCCCACGTCCAACGGCGGTGACGCCATCGGTATGGAGAGCGACGTCCGCAACGTCTGGGTCGACCACACCACCCTCGAGGCGTCGGGCGGTGAGTCGGAGGGGTTCGACGGCCTCTTCGACATGAAGGACAACACCCAGTACGTCACGCTGTCCTACAGCACCCTGCGCAACTCCGGACGCGGCGGTCTGGTGGGGTCCAGCGAGACCGAGCTCTCGAACGGCTACATCACCTACCACCACAACCTGTACGAGAACATCGACTCGCGCGCACCCCTGCTGCGGGGCGGCATCGCCCACATCTACAACAACTACTACGTGAAGCTGAACGAGTCCGGGATCAACTCCCGGGCCGGCGCGCGTGCCAAGGTGGACAACAACTACTTCAAGGACTCCAAGGACGTCCTGGGCACGTTCTACACGGACGCGGCCGGGTACTGGCAGGTCGGCGGCAACACCTTCGACAACGTGACCTGGTCCGCCAAGGGCAGCGAGAACAACCCGGCCGGCCCCGACCCGAAGTCCAACACCACCGTCAGCATCCCCTACTCCTACACCCTGGACAACGCGAGCTGCGTCCCGGCGATCGTGGGTGCGACCGCGGGTGCCAACAAGGGCCTGAAGGTGTCGGACGGCAGCTGCTCGCCGACGACGCCCACCCCCACGCCGGACCCCACGGACCCGACGCCGGACCCCACGGACCCCACTCAGCCCGGCGGGACCAACCTCAGCATCGGCGCCGGCTCCGACGGCTCCAGCAAGGCCGCCGGTACGAGCTACGGCAACGTGCGGGACGGTGACATGAGCACCTCCTGGTCACCGGCCGGATCGACCGGTTCCATCTCGGTCAAGTGGGGAACCGCCACCTCCGTCGCGAAGATCAACATCCGTGAGGCGTCGGGCTCCACGGGCAGCATCGGCGCGTGGAGGGTCCTCAACGGCGACACCGGTGCCGTCCTGACCTCGGGCAGCGGGGCGGGCGTCATCACCGTCCCCAAGACCTCGCTGAAGAAGATCACCTTCGAGATCACCGGCTCCACCGGGACGCCGAAGATCGCCGAGTTCGAGACGTACGCCGGATAACGGCACGGTCCCGGCGTCTGCCCGGGTCCGGGCACCCGCGCTCCGAAAACCTCCGGAGCGCGGGAGACGGGGGCCGGCCACGCCGGAACCCGGTTCGCCGCTTCGCCCGTCACGGGGGCCGTCGAGTGCGACGGCCCCCGTTCGCGCGCAGTCCGCCACCCGGCCCTGCGTGCGGTTCGCTGCTCCCTCCCGTGCCTTCCCTCGCCCGGATGGTCCCCGGCGACGCCGGCCGAGGGTCTCTCGGCGGCCGTACGCCGGTACGGGATTCAGCGCCAGTCGGGTGCGCCGGACGCGGGGGGCAGGACGCTCTCGATCTTCGTCCGGATCTCTCGCATGACCGCCACGACCCGGGCCTCGTGCGCGTCGCCGAGCCGTACCACCGGCACCGAGCAGCTGATGGCGTCGACGGCCGGTGAGTCGTACCGCAGGGCGAAACCGAAGCCCGCGATGCCCGTCACCGTCTCCTCGCGGTCGATGGCGTAGCCGCGCTCGCGCACCCCGGCGAGGTCGGCGAGCAGTGTCGTGCGCTCGGTGTGCGTGTTTGCCGTGCGGGGCGTCAGGGGGCCCTCGGGGATCGGCAGTCGACCGTCCGGGCGCTCGGCGAGCAGGGCCTTGCCGAGCGCGCCGGCGTGGGCCGGGATGCGGCGGCCGACCCGGCTGATGGTGCGCAGGTACTCGTGGGACTCGCGCGTCGCGAGATAGACGACGTTGGGGCCGTCGAGCCGGGCCAGATGAATGGTCTCGCCGAGCGCCTCCGACGCCTCGTCGAGGAAGGGGCGGGCGGCGCGCACACGTGGATCGCTGTCCAGGTAGCTCGTCCCCGTGTGGAGGGCGCGGATGCCGATGCCGTAGAGGGATCCGGTCGTGTCGGTCCGCACCCAGCCGCAGTCGATGAGCGTACGCAGCAGCTGGTACATGCTGCTGCGCGGCACACCCAGCTCCTCGGCGAGCTCGTCCAGGCGGGTCGGGCGGTCGCCCCTGGCGGCGAGGAGTTCGAGCAGCGCGACGGTGCGGAACGCCGACTTCACCCCGCGTACCCCGCTGTTCTCCGGCATGTCCCCCATCGTAAATCCGCTCCGTCACCCCCATTGACCGCGTTGCGTTCACCCGCCTAACCTCCGTTCTCATACATATACGCCATCTGCATATGGAGATGAAGCTTGTGGAGCGGATCAGCGCGGACACCGAAGGCGTCGTTCAGCGGCTGCGGGACGGCATGGCGGGCGGGGTGCTGGCGTTTCCCCTCACCAGCTTCCGGGAGGACGGCGGCTTCGATCCGGAGTCGTACCGGGCGTATCTGACCGCCCAGGTGGCCGCCGCACCCGGCGCGCTGTTCCCGGCGTGCGGGACCGGGGAGTTCAGCGCACTGGACGAGGACGAGTACCGCGAGGTCGTGCGGGCCGCCGTCGAGGTCGCCGACGGCCGGCTGCCCGTGGTGGCGGGCACCGGTTACGGGTGGGCGCAGGCGCTGCGCTTCGCCCGCATCGCGGAGGAGGCCGGAGCCGACGCCCTCCTGGTCATGCCCCACTACCTCGTCGCGGCCCCGCAGGACGGTCTGGTCGAGCAGTTGCGCCGGATCGCGGCCGGCACCCGGCTGCCGCTGATCGCCTACCAGCGCGGCCAGGTCACCTTCACCGCCGGGAGCGTGCGCAGGATCGCCGAGATCCCCACGGTCATCGGCCTCAAGGACGGGCACAGCGACCTCGACCGGCTCCAGCGCCTCACCCTCGCCGCCCCCGACGGCTTCCTCTTCTTCAACGGCGCCGCCACGGCCGAGATCCAGGCGCGCGCCTACGCCACCGTGGGCGTCCCCGCCTACTCCTCGGCGGTCCACGCGTTCGCGCCCGAGATCGCGAACGCCTTCCTCACCGCGCTGAGGGGCGGTGAGGAGGCGGTGACACGGACACTGCTGCGGGACTTCTACGTCCCGCTGGTCGAGTTGCGCGACCGGGTCCCGGGCTACGCCGTGTCCCTGGTGAAGGCCGCCGCCCGGCTGCGCGGACTGCCGGTCGGCCCCGTGCGCGCCCCGCTCGTCGATCCCGACCCGGCCGACCTCGCCGACCTGGAGAAGATCCTCGACGCCGGGCTGGGCCTGGCCGGCGCCACCCGCCGCGGTACCGCCTGAGCCGCGCCCCCACCGGCCCGGTCCACCGCTCCCGCCGCGGAGCCGCCGCGGGCCGGCGGTCCGACAGACCGACAGACCGACAGACCGACAGTTCAAAGGGGAACTGACATGCCGCTCGTCGTAGTCGGGATCAGCGTTCTGGTGCTGCTGCTCCTGATGACCCGTATGAAGCTCAACGGCTTCGCCGCGCTGCTGCTCGTGGCCGTCGGCGTCGCACTCGTCCAGGGGATCCCGGCGATCGAGATCCCGGACGTCCTCTCGGCGGGCATCGGGGACCAGATCGGCGACACCATGCTCACCATCGGCCTCGGCGCCATGGTCGGCCGGGTCATGGGCGACTCCGGAGCCGCACAGCGGATCGCGGGCAAGCTGCTCGACGCCTTCGGGCCGCGCGGGGTCCAGTGGGCCATGGTGGTCACGTCCATGCTCATCGGCGTGACCATGTTCTACGAGGTCGCCTTCATCATCATCGTCCCCATCGCGTTCACGCTCGTCAGGGTCACCGGGGTGAACCTGCTGTGGGTGGGTCTGCCGATGTCGATATCCCTGTCCACGATGCACAGTTTCCTGCCGCCGCACCCCGGCCCCACCGCCGTGGCGGCGACCTTCCACGCCTCCGTCGGCCACACCCTCTTCTACGGCCTCTTCATCGCCGTGCCGGCCGGCGCGCTCGTGGCGCTCCTGTGGCCGCGGCTGCCGTTCGTCAGGGCGATGAACCCCTCCATACCCAACGGTCTGGTCAGTGAGCGGGAGTTCACCGACGAGGAGATGCCCGGCATGGGCTGGTCGCTGTTCGTGGCCCTCTTCCCGGTGGTCCTGATCGCCGGCGCCGCCGTGACCGACATGCTCACGTCCGGCGAGAGCCCCCTGCTGCACGGCGTCGCCTTCATCGGCTCGGCGCCGATCGCGCTCCTGCTGGCCCTTCTCCTGGCGGCCTGGGCGTTCGGACCGCGCATCGGCCGCAGCCTCGCCGACGTCAGTGCCTCCTGTACCTCGGCGGCCAGGGCGATGGCCATGATCCTCCTGGTCATCGGTGCGGGCGGGGCCTTCAAGAACGTCCTCGTCGAGGGCGGGATATCCGACTACATCAAGGACATCACGGAGCACTGGGCGGTCTCGCCGATCATCCTGGCCTGGCTCATCGCGGCCATCCTCCGCATCGCACTGGGTTCGGCGACCGTCGCCGTGGTCACCGCGTCCGGCGTGGTGCTGCCGCTCCTGGCGGGCAGCGGCGTCCACCCCGAGATGATGGTGCTCGCCGTCTCGTGCGGATCGATCGCCTTCTCCCACGTCAACGACCCGGGATTCTGGTTGTTCAAGGAGTACTTCAACCTCTCGGTCATCCAGGCGATCAAGGTCCGTACCGGCTATACGACGGTGCTCGCGGTCCTCGGCCTCGGCGGTGTCCTGGCGGCCGAATGGGCCCTCGACGTCATCGGCCTCTGAACCGCCCGTCCCGGCCGGGTCACCCTCTCGTACATAAGGAGCCGACCAGCATGAACCAGCCGACCATCACCCACTTCGCCGTCTATCCCGTCGCGGGCCGCGACTGCATGGAGCTGAACCTCTCCGGTGCCCACGGCCCCTTCTTCACCCGCAACATCGTCGTCCTGACGGACTCCGAGGGCCGTACGGGACTGGGTGAGGTGCCCGGGGGCGAGAAGATCACCCAGACCCTGCGGGATGCCGAGGCGCTGGTCGTCGGCGCGAAGGTGGGCGACCACAAGCGTGTCCTGCGCGAGATCGGGAGCCGGTTCGCGGACCGTGACTCGGGCGGGAGGGGCGCCCAGACCTTCGACCTGCGGACCACCGTCCACGCCGTCACGGCCGTCGAGTCGGCCCTGCTCGACCTGCTGGGCCAGCACCTCGACGTGCCGGTGGCGGCGCTCCTCGGCGACGGTCAGCAGCGGGACTCCGTACGGGTGCTGGGCTATCTCTTCTACGTCGGTGACCCCGACCGCACGGACCTGCCGTACGTCCGCGAACCCGGGTCCGACGTCGACTGGTACCGCATCCGGCACGAGGAGGCCCTCACCCCCGCGGCGATCGTGCGTCAGGCCGAGGCCGCCTACGACCTCTACGGCTTCAAGGACTTCAAGCTGAAGGGCGGAGTCCTCGCGGGCGCGGAGGAGGTCGAGGCAGTACGCGCGCTCAAGGACCGCTTCCCCTCGGCACGGATCACCCTGGACCCGAACGGCGCCTGGTCACTGCGCGAGGCCATCGAGCTCTGCTCCCCGCTGGTGGGCACACTCGCCTACGCCGAGGACCCCTGCGGGGCGGAGGACGGCTACTCGGGGCGCGAGGTCCTCGCCGAGTTCCGCCGTGCGACGGGCCTTCCCACCGCGACCAACATGATCGCCACCGACTGGCGGCAGCTGACCCACGCCCTGGCCCTGCAGTCGGTCTCCATCCCGCTCGCCGACCCGCACTTCTGGACCATGCAGGGCTCCGTGCGCGTGGCCCAGCTGTGCAACGCGATGGGCCTCACCTGGGGCTGTCACTCCAACAACCACTTCGACATCTCACTCGCCATGATCACGCACTGCGGTGCCGCCGCACCGGGTGAGTACAACGCCCTGGACACGCACTGGATCTGGCAGGAGGGCCTCGAGCGGCTGACCGTCGACCCGCCCCGCATCACCGACGGTGAGATCGCCGTTCCCGACGCCCCGGGCCTGGGCGTCGAGCTGGACATCGACCGCCTCCACGCCGCCCACGAGCTCTACCTGGAGAAGGCGTTGGGCGCGCGGGACGACGCCGACGCCATGCAGTACCTCGTACCCGGCTGGACCTTCGATGCCAAGCGGCCCTGCCTGGTGCGATAGGCGCTTCGGGTCGCGGGCGGCCAGGCTCTGTCCGGCGGAGGCAGAGCCTGGCGTGAACTGCCCAGGGCGGGTCGCGGCGTGGGACGAGCCGAGAACGGCGGCTCGTCCCGAACTCCCAGGAGCCGCAGGAGGGTTCACGCGGCCCCGCTCGTGGCAGGGACCGTACGCCCGGCACGAACGAACCGTGCACACGGTCTCATACGGCCCTCTGGTGTATGGCTGCTCCCTGCGCGGCCACGAACCAACTCGTCCCGATGCGACTCTCCTTGGGCGACGGCACGAACACGGGCCGCGCCGTCGAAGCGGTCGCGGTCCGGGTGAAGCGTATTGTCCTTTTCTGTTCACATATACCGCTATTAAATTAATACGTGTATTCGATTTTCTTGATACCGTCCGCTGGTATTCATTTCTGACCAGGGGGTTCTCTTGAAGACTCGTAAAGTAGTCACCGTGCTCGCCGCAGCCGCCGCGTTCTCGTTCCTCGGGGCCAACGCCGCCGTCGCCGCGGACTACAAGATGACCACGCTGGGACACTTCATCGTCCCGGGCGGGACGATGGAGTTCACCAAGTACGGCGACATCGTCAAGGTGTGCGACACCGATGCCGACGGCATGGCAGCCAAGGGCTGGGTCAAGGAGGCCGGTGGCGGCACGCGCTACAGCCTTCAGGCCGGCGGCAACGGTAAGTGCGTGACCAAGCGGGCGAGCATGGGCGGTGCGTACGACATCCCCGAGGGCGGGACGCACGAGTTCCTGGTGTGCCTGCACACCTCCTCGGACGACGGGTACTGCAACCGGCAGAACTGGAAGAACAACGGCTGACCGTCCGTCGGCCGACCAGGACGGCTCCCCGCGCCCCCGGGTGCGGGGAGCCGTCCTGCGTGCCAGTCCCCTCGAACCGTGTGCACCCTCCTGTGCGGTCGGTCCCGCGTTGAGGCCGGCCCGGACCGCACGTTCCCGCCGCCGCGAGCTCGCCGACGCCCCATCGCTGAAGCCCCTTTCCCCGGGGGCGAGTCCCGCTGCGGAGGCAGGCCCGTTCGTGCCCGTTCGTGCCGGCTGCCGACGACCGTAAGGGTCGGCGAAGCGGCACTACGGCATCCGGTTCGGAGGGGCTTGGTCGGCTGCGGCCCAAGTCGACGCGTGACGCGTGGCGTTGACTGCTCATCATCCGCGCTGCATCAGCTCGCGCGCGCCGTCGCGGGTCCGATCGGCCTGATCCCGGACCTCGTCGCCGACTGCCGGTCACCGGCGCCCCGACCCGTCGACGATCTGCACATCGACCTCCGGGGTCGGGGCCTCGTCGTGCCCTTCCGTCGCGGCAGCACCTGGACGACGGACAGGACGCGCGGCCGGGGTGCATCGAGGGCCGAGCGCGGGCCCGTCGGGTGAGGTCCTCGGGGTGGACGTCAGTGCCCGTGGCCTCCGTCCTCGTCCCTGTCCGACGGTCCGTCCCCATGTCCGTCCTCGGGTTCCGCCGAGGGGGCCGTCGGGTGGGGGGTCGTCGCCTCTCCGGACGGAACGGTGAAGGCCGCCGTCCGGACGGTGCCGTCGTGCTTGAAGTCCAGGAACAGCCGGTAGGTGGCGGGGCTGGGCGCGGTCGCGGTGAAGGAGACCTCCGGCCCCGGCTTCGTGGAGCCGTCGCCGGGTTCGCCGTCGGGGTGGACGTGGAGGTAGGCGAGGTCGCCTGCGCGCAGGGCGACGAGATGACCGTACGCGCCCAGATAGGGCTGCAGGTCGGTGACGGGCCGGCCGTCCTTCCGCACGCTGAAGGTGATGTGCTCCGGCGCCTCGGGGCGCAGGGTGCCGTTCAGGGAGACCGTGTACCCGTCGACCGAGGCGGTCCGGGACGGCTTCGGGGGTTCCGCCGCCTTGTAGGGCCCGGATACGGCCAGGTCCGCGCCCAGCGTCAGGTCGGCGGCGTTCTCGCCGGCCGGTGTGAAGTCGGCGAAGACCCGGTAGTCACCCGCCGCGGGCAACTTGACCGGGGTGCTCCACGTGCCGTCGTCCGCCCGGGTGGGATGCAGGTGGCGGTAGGTGGCCATATCGCGTGAGGCGAGGATCAGGTGCAGTTCCTTGTCGTGCTCGCGTTGAAACGCCGTGACCTGCCGACCCGCCCGGTCCCGGATGGTGAAGCGCAGCTCACCCGGCTGCGCTGCCTCCAGGCGAGGGGGCCTGAGGTCGAGCGTGTACCCGCCCTCGGTGATCTGGAGACCCCCGGCGGGGGAGTCGCCGGCGCCGGGGCCGGCGCTCTCCGCGTGAGCGGTGCTCTCGGCGGGCTCGGCGGAACCCGCCCCGGGGCCGACGGCAGCCCCGATGCCGTAGGCGGCTCCGAAGGAGGCCGCGAGTGCGGCGGTGAAAGCGGTGATCTTCGCGGCGGGGTTCATGACTGCTCCTGTGCTCTGTGCGCGGAGGGCCCGCGATGGCCCGACGCCTTCGATCGTATACCCGCTGGGGGTATGTGTAACCGAGTCGGGCGAGGCTTGCTGCATATACGGGTAGGGGGTATATGTTGGGCATCGCAGAGTATACCCATGAGGGGTATACTGGCCCCGTTCGGAGAGGAGTAGTCGATGACTCCCACGAAGCCCGGCGCCGCCCGGGTCGAGCTCGCCATCGGCGGGATGACCTGTGCCTCGTGCGCGGCCCGGATCGAGAAGAAGCTCAACCGCATGGAAGGGGTCGAGGCCACCGTCAACTACGCCACGGAGAAGGCCGGAGTCGCCTTCGCCGACGGCGTCTCGGTGGACGACCTCATCGCCACGGTCGAGGCCACCGGTTACACCGCCAGGCGCCCCGCCCCGCCCCGCCCCGCGAGCGCCGACGCACCCGCCGTCGGCCCGGGCGAGGAGGAGTCGGCCGGCGCCGAGCTGAGGTCCTTGCGTCAGCGGCTCCTCACCGCGGCGCTGCTCGCCGCGCCGGTCATCGCGATGGCGATGGTCCCGGCCCTCCAGTTCGAGTACTGGCAGTGGCTCTCACTCACGCTCGCCGCGCCGGTCGTCACGTACGCCGCCTGGCCCTTCCACCGTGCCGCCTGGACCAACGCCCGGCACGGCGCGGCCACCATGGACACCCTGATCTCGGTCGGTACGTCGGCCGCGTTCCTGTGGTCGTTGTGGGCGCTCTTCTTCGGAACGGCCGGCATGCCGGGCATGACGCATCCCTTCGAATTCACGATCAGCCGAAGCGACGGGGCGGGAAACATCTACCTGGAGGCCGCTGCCGGTGTCACGGCCTTCATCCTGGCCGGCCGGTACTTCGAGGCACGCTCGAAGCGCAAGGCGGGCGCGGCGCTCAGAGCGCTCATGGAGCTTGGGGCCAAGGAGGTCACCGTGCTGCGCGAGGGCCGGGAGACCACCCTGCCCACGGCGGATCTGAGTGTCGGGGACCGCTTCCTGGTCCGCCCCGGCGAGAAGATCGCCACGGACGGGACGGTGGTGGAGGGCTCCTCCGCCGTCGACGTCTCGATGCTCACCGGCGAGTCGGTACCCATCGAGGTCGCCACCGGTGACGCCGTCACGGGTGCGACCCTCAACGCCGGCGGCCGTCTGGTCGTCGAGGCCACCAGGGTCGGCGCCGACACCCAGCTGGCCCGGATGGCCGCGCTCGTGGAGGAGGCACAGAACGGCAAGGCCGCCGCACAGCGCCTCGCGGACCGGATCTCCGCCGTCTTCGTACCGGTCGTCATCGGGCTGGCCCTCGCGACGCTCGGATTCTGGCTCGGCTCGGGCGCCGGACTCACCGCCGCCTTCACCGCGGCCGTCGCCGTGCTGATCATCGCCTGCCCCTGCGCACTGGGCCTGGCCACGCCCACCGCCCTGCTCGTCGGCACCGGTCGCGGGGCCCAGCTCGGCATCCTGATCAAGGGACCGGAGGTCCTGGAGACCACCCGCAGAGCCGACACGATCCTCCTCGACAAGACGGGCACCGTCACCACAGGGCGCATGACGCTGCTGAGGGTGCACACCGCCGGGGCCACGGATGAGGCCGAAGTGCTGCGTCTCGCAGGTGCGTTGGAGCACTCCTCCGAACACCCGATCGCCCGGGCCGTCGCCGAGGGTGCCGCAGGGACGGTGGGCGCGCTGCCCGTTCCCGAGGACTTCGCCAACGTCCCCGGTCTCGGTGTCCAGGGCGTCGTCGAGGGCCGTGCCGTGCTCGTCGGCCGCGAGAAGCTGTTGGCAGAGTGGGCCGTCGAGCTTCCCCAGGAGCTCAGGAACGCCAAGGACGCGGCCGAGAAGGAGGGGAAGACCGTCGTCGCGGTCGCCTGGGACGGCGAGGCGCGTGCGGTCCTGGAGGTCGCCGACGCGGTCAAGGACACCAGCGCCGAAGCAGTCGAGCGGCTGCGCGGCCTGGGTCTGACACCAGTTCTGCTGACCGGTGACAACAAGGCGGTCGCCGAATCCGTCGCGGCCCAGGTGGGCATCGACGAGGTCATCGCCGAGGTCATGCCGCAGGACAAGGCCGAGGTCGTAAGGAAGCTCCAGGCCGAAGGCCGCAGCGTCGCCATGGTGGGCGACGGTGTCAACGACGCCGCCGCGCTCGCCCAGGCGGACCTGGGCCTGTCGATGGGGACCGGCACGGACGCCGCCATCGAGGCGGGGGACCTGACGCTCGTACGCGGGGACCTGCGGGTGGCGGCCGACGCGATCCGGCTCTCCCGCAGGACGCTGGGAACGATCCGCTCGAATCTGTTCTGGGCCTTCGCCTACAACGTGGCGGCCCTCCCGCTCGCCGCGGCCGGCCTGCTCAACCCGATGATCGCGGGAGCGGCCATGGCCTTCTCCTCGGTCTTCGTCGTCGGCAACAGCCTGCGCCTGCGGGGCTTCCGTGCCGGCGGCTGAGCCGGCACACACGGCCCGCGGCCTGCCCCTCCGCGCGCTGTCGGCGAATTCAGATGTCGAGCCCGGTGCGAGCTGAAGCACGTACCGGGCTCTCCCGTCCGAACTCCGACAGCACCGAGAGGTCCAAGCCCGGATCGGTCAGATCCGTTACGAGCGCGTACGCGAAGTCGATTCCCGCCCGCACCGCCCCCGCGGCCCACCGGTCAGCCAGGCCTTCCACGAACTGCGAACCAACACCATGGCGAGCGGGCCCGGCGACCGCTCGGGCCTACCGCGCGGGGAACAGGTCCGCGCACTCCTCATCGCGGAACGGCGTCCCCGGCCCGCCCCGGATCCGGATCGCCGGCCCCCCTTCGGGAAGGCGGCCCGAGCCAGCCGCAGAGAGCTCAGCGGGAACGTCTCCCGGCTCCGTCGGCCGCATCGGCACCGGCACCCACCCCGTACGACAGGTAGGTTCGGCACGTGGCCACTCTGCTGATCGTGCATCACACGCCCTCGCCCAACTGCCAGGCGCTGTTCGAAGCGGTGGTCGCCGGTGCGACGACGGAGGACATCGAGGGCGTACGGGTCGTGCGGCGGGCCGCGCTCTCCGCGACGGCGTCCGACGTGCTCGCCGCCGACGGCTATCTGCTCGGTACCCCCGCGAACCTCGGCTACATGTCCGGCGCCCTGAAGCACTTCTTCGACCAGGTCTACTACCCCTGCCTGGACACGACGAAGGGCCGGCCCTTCGGCTACTGGGTGCACGGCGGCAACGACGTCACCGGTGCCGTACGGGGCATCGAGACGATCACCACCGGCCTCGGCTGGCGCCGTGCGGCCGACGCGGTGACGGTCACCGGTGAGCCGGGCAGGACCGACACCGAGGCGTGCTGGGAACTGGGCGCCACAGTCGCCGCCGGACTGATGGTCTGACGGGTCCCCGGCCGGACGGCCGCCTCACGGTCGCTGCCGGACGGGTGGCTCGAGAGCCGCTGCCGGACCGGTGGCGGCCCGACGGCCCCTACCGGGGGACGAGGGTCGCCTCGGTCGCCTTCACACTGGTCCAGACCGACACCCCGTCGGCGAGGCCGAGTTCGGCGGCGGCCTGCGGGGTGATCTCCGCGACGAGGTCGGGAGCCTTCGGTGAGGAGACCAGGACACGCAGCCGGCTGCCGCTGGCGGTGATCTCGCGCACCGTACCCGGCCAGACGTTGCGCGGGCTGCCACTCGGCTTCTCGCGGTGCACGGAGACGGCTTCGGGACCGATGACGGCGAGGGCGGGGGTTCCGGCGGGCAGTGGCTCCGCGGCGACCAGGTGGCCCCCGCCGCGGAGCCCGAGGCCCTCCGCCGTGGCCGTCCCCGGCCAGGCGTTGCGCCCGAGCATCCTGGCGACCCAGGGGGAGCGCGGATGACGGGTGACCTCGCCGGGCGCCGCGTCCTGAAGGGCCCGGCCCTCGTCGAGCACGAGGACGCGGTCGGCCAGCGAGACGGCCTCGACCGGATCGTGCGTGACGATCAGGCAGACGCCTCCGAAGCCGTCGAGGTGGGTGCGCAGGGTATGGCGCACGTGGGCGCGGGTCGTCTGGTCGAGGGCGGCGAGCGGTTCGTCCAGGAGCAGCAGCCGGGGGCGCGCGGCGAGCGCGCGGGCGAGCGCGACGCGCTGTGCCTGGCCGCCGGAGAGCTGCGCGGGCCTGCGGGAGGCCAGGTGTCCTACGCCGAGGCGGTCGAGCCACTGACGGGCACTGTCCCTGGCCTCCGCGCGCGAAACCCCGTGGGCGCGGAGCCCGTAAGCGGTGTTGGCCAGTGCGGAGAGGTGCGGGAACAGGGCGCCGTCCTGCGGGACCCACGCGACGCCCCGCCGGTGCGGGGGCAGACTGCCGGTGTCGGTGTCCCCGAGGCGCAGCGCGGCGTGGGCACGCGGCGTCAGGCCGAGCAACGCGCGCAACAGGGTCGTCTTGCCCGCGCCGTTCGGGCCGACAACGGCGATCGTCGTACCCGGCTCCGCTTCGAGGGTGAGCTGGTTGAAACCGGTGACTTCGGCGCGCAGCGGCCAGCTCTCGCGGGGCCCCGGGGGAGCGGAGGGGGGAACCGGGTCGTTCGCGGACCGCCCCGGATCCGGCTCCACGGGGCGGTGCGGCGGCGCGGCGGCACGGGGTGTCCCGGCCCATCGTCCGCGCAGGGCGAAGAGCACCGCCATCGCGATGACCAGCAGGAGCAGCGAGACGGAGGTGGCCGCCTCCGGGGAGTCCTGGAGCAGCAGATACACCTGCAGCGGCAGGGTCTGCGTGGTGCCCGGCAGGTTGCCCGCGAAGGTGATGGTCGCGCCGAACTCCCCCAGCGCCCGTGCCCAGGTCAGTGCCGCCCCCGCGGCCAGGCCCGGAGCCACCATGGGCAGCGTCACCGTGAAGAACACCCGCACCGGTGAGGCGCCCAGGGACGCGGCCGTCTCCTCGTAGCGGGGATGCAGGCCGCTCAGGGCCCCTTCGAGGCTGATGACGAGGAACGGCATCGCGACGAAGGCCGCGGCGAGGACCGCCCCGGAAGTGTGGAACGGCAGCGTGAGGCCGAACGCGTCCTCCAGCCAGGGCCCGAGCAGCCCCCGTCGCCCGAACGCGAGCAGCAGGGCCACGCCGCCGACGGTCGGCGGGAGCACCATCGGCAGCAGGACGAGCGAGCGCACGAGGGCCTTGCCGGGGAAGTCGACGCGGGCCAGCAGCCAGGCCAGGGGCACGCCCAGCACGAGGGAGAGCCCGAGCGCCCAGCCCGAGACTAGGAGCGACAGTCTCAGGGCCTGGGTGGTGCCGGGACCGGTCAGATGCGTGCCGAGCTCTCCCCAGTTCGTGCGCGCCAGGATGCCGGCCAGCGGCAGCATCAGGAACACGACCGCGAGCAGTGCGGGAACCGCCAGGGCCAACGGGGTACGGGGGCCCGAGGGGCGGCTGCGGAACTGTTTCATCGCCTTGTCCCACGGGTCCGTCCTGGTCTTCACGGCTTCTGGAATCCCGCGCCCCGGAGGATCTTCTGCGCCTCGGGCGTGGACAGCCAGGACACGAACGCGGCCGCGGCCTTGCTGTTCTCGGACGACTTGAGTGTCGCGGCCGGATAGGAGGCGATTGCGTTCTGCGCGTCGGGGATGTCGATCGCGTCGACCTTGTCGGTGGCCGCGGCGGCGTCCGTCCGGTAGACGAGACCGGCGTCCGCCTCCCCGAGTTCGACCTTGCTGAGGACGGCGCGGACATTGGGTTCCTGGGAGACCGGCTTCACGTCGATCTTCTGGGCGTCGAGGATCTGCCGGCCGTAGCGGCCGACCGGTACCTCGGGTGCGGCCAGGACCACCTTCAGTGCGGGATCCGCGAGGTCCGCAAGACGCTCGACCTTGCCGGGGTTCCCTTCGGCGGTGGCGATGACCAGACGGTTCTTCGCGATGACCGTGGGTCTGCCGGTGTCCGCCGCCAGACCGTCCATCGTCCTGGTGTCGGCGGTGACCAGCGCGTCCGCGGGCGCGCCCTGCCCGACCTGGGCCGCGAGCTCCTGCGACCCCGCGAAGGAGAACGTCACCCTCGTGCCGGGGTGCTCCTTCTCGTACGCGGCGCCGGCGGTCGCGAAGACGTCGGTCAGGGACGAGGCGGCCAGCACGGTCAGCCGGGTCTTCGCCTCGCCGGAGGCGCTGTCGTCGCCGCCGCCGCACGCGGTCAGGGTGGCGAGCAGCACCGCGGGCAGGGCCACGGCGCCGCCCCGGCGGCCGGTGAGGGTGAAGGACATCGGGAGAACTCCTCGGTCAGGGGCCGCCGCGCGGCGGCTGGTGCCTCGTCAGGCGCGGTCGATGTGCACGCTGGTCGACTTCACGCGGGCCGTGGCCTGCATGCCGACCTCGAGTCCCAGCTCCTCCACGGCTTCCCGGGTCAGGAGCGAGACGAGACGGTGCGGACCGGCCTGGATCTCGACCTGGGCCGCGACGTCACCGAGCTTCACCGCGGTGACGATGCCGGGGAAGGCATTGCGCGCCGAGGTGTAGGGGACCTCTTCCTCGCCGGGGCCCGCCTGGGCGACCTCGACGGAGAACGCGGCCAGATCACGGCCGTCGACGAGACGACGCCCGCTCTCGTCCCGATGGGTCGCCACCCGGCCCGCGTCCGCCCAGCGGCGGGCGGTGTCCGGGCTCACGCCGAGAAGGCGTGCCGCCTGCCCGATGGTGTAGGACTGCATGTGCGACACAATAAGTTGAACATGCTCGCATTTACAATGTGCACGGCGTTCAGGCCTCGCAGATGCGTGGCCCTCGGGGTGGCGGAAGTCGCGTGGGTGCCCCAGTCGCTTTGCGCCAATCACGGGTCCCGCCGAGCTGTGCGCTCCCGGCCCGCGCAGACCACCGACTGCGCTCGGCTCGCCGGGTCCTGAAGCGGAACCACCCCCACCCGTACGCTCCTCGCCGCAGGCGGCGCCGGTGTCGAAGGCCGCCGCAGACCCTGCGGGGCCGGGCGCGTAACCATCTCGGCCATTCTTGAATCAGTCGCTTGACCGGTGAGGCGCTCCCGGATTGCCTGGATACCCCGAGACGCCCTCGACCGAGGAGACGGCGCATGGAACGCACGGTGCGGGCCGAGCAGGTCAGCGGGACCAGGGAGCGGATCCTGCACGCCGCGGAACGGCTGTTCGCCGAGCGCGGCGTACGCGGTGTCCGACCGCCGGGTCAGCGAAGCCGCGCAGCAGGGCAACAACGCCGCGGTCGGCTATCACTTCGGGACGAAGGCCGACCTGGTGCGGGCGATCACCCGGAAGCACAGCAGACAGATCGAGGAGGCCCGCGCCCGTCTGCTCGCCGGTATCGAGGACCCCACGGACATCGGGGGAGTGGGTGGCCTGTCCGGTGCGCCCCACCACCGAGCACCTCGCCGCGCCTGGGAGCCCCACCTGGTTCGCGCGGTTCTGCGCCCAGGCCATGGCCGATCCCGCCCGGCAGGACATCGTGACCGAGGAGTCGCTCGCCTGTCCGCCGACACTGAGAACCCTCGAAGGGCTGAACCGCTGCCTGCCGGACCTGCCGGCCGACGTCCACATCGAGCGGGCCGCCATGTCACGCATCCTGATCCTTCGCACCTGTGCCGAGCGTGAACGCGCTCTCGCCGGGAGCACCTCCACGCCCTGCGGCAACTGGCACGACACGGCCACCGGACTGATCGACGCCGTCGTCGGCCTCTGGACGGCGCCGGTCACGTAGGGCCGCTGACGGTGCCCGTCCCCCTCCGCTCCCGCGGCGCTGACGATTCGTGGCCTGCCCCCGGCGCGACCGCACAGCCATGGCCTCCGCCGGAGTGCTCCCGAACCGACGTAACCGAGCCGCCAATCGGCGGTCCGGGCACTCGAACCGTCCGCGCCGAGACAGCTGCCGACGGCAGGTCACCCGCACGACGAAGTGAGGAAGCGATGACCAGCACCGTACGTCCGGAAGAGGCGCACACGCCTCCGGTCCCTGAGTTCCCGATGGCCCGGGCGAAAGACTGCCCGTTCGACCCGCCGCCCGCGCTGAGGACCGAACAGGAGCAGGGGGCCCTGAGGAAGGTCGGCCTGTGGGACGGGAGCACCCCCTGGCTGGTGACCCGCTACGCCGAGCAGCGCGCACTCCTCGCCGACCCGAGGATCAGCGCCGACGTCACACGGGCCGGCTACCCCAGCCCCGCGCCCTTGAGGGGAACGAGCTTCAGCTTCATCCTCATGGACGACCCCGAACACGCCCGCCGGCGAAGGATGGTCACCGCCCCCTTCACGATCAAACGGGTCGAGGCGCTGCGCCCGGCCGTCCGGAGGATCGTGGACGGACTGATCGACGAGATGCTGGCCGGGCCCCCGCGGGCCGACCTCGTCCCGGCGTTCGCGCTCCCCGTCCCCTCGCTCGTGATCTGCGAACTGCTCGGAGTGCCGTACGCCGACCACGACTTCTTCCAGGAGAACAGCAAGATTCTGATCAGTCGCAGCGCGGCTCCCGAGGTACGCGCCGGGGCCCACGGCAATCTGATCGGGTATCTGGACGAGCTGATGGGCCACAAGATGGCCCGGCCCGCGGGCGACCTCCTTTCGGGGCTCGGCACCCGGGTCGAGGCGGGCGAGCTGTCCCGCCGGGAGGCCGCCGAGACCGGCGTGCTCCTGCTGCTCGCCGGGCACGAGACCACCGCGAACATGATCGCTCTGGGCACCCTCGCCCTGCTCGAACACCCCGACCAGCTCGCCCTCCTCCGCGGGACCGAGGACCCCAAGGCGGTCTCCGGCGCCGTCGAGGAGCTGTTGCGCTACCTGAACATCACCCACAGCGGGCGCCGTCGCGTCGCTCTTGAGGACATCGAGATCGCGGGCGAGGTCATCCGGGCGGGCGAGGGGATCATCGTGCCCAACGACATCGGCAACCGCGACCCAGCGGTCTTCGCCGACCCTGACCGGCTCGACCTCCGGCGCGACGCGCGGCGCCACGTCGCGTTCGGATTCGGCGTGCACCAGTGCCTCGGACAGCCGTTGGCACGTATGGAGCTGCAAGTCGTCTACAGCACCCTCTACCGCCGGATCCCGACCCTGCGGTTGGACGCGGCCCTGGAGGAGCTGTCGTTCAAGCACGACGGGGCCGTCTACGGCGTACACGGACTGCCCGTGGCCTGGTGATCGCTTCTGACGCGCCCGACCCACCGTGACACCACCGACGAAGGAGTGCATGTGAAGGTGATTCTCGACCAGGACAAGTGCGTGGCGTCCGGACAGTGTGTGGTCGCAGCCGACGATGTGTTCGACCAGGACGAAGACGGCATCGCCGTGCTGCTCGACCCGGCGCCGCCCGCGGCCCGGGCCGACGACGTCCAGCAGGCGGCGGCCGTCTGCCCGGCACTCGCCATCCGTATCCAGGACTGACGCGGAAGGGCCGCCCCGGACCGCGATACCGCTGCGGTCCGGGGCGCTCCGCACCTCGGCCCGCAGCGGTCCGCCGGACCGCTGCGGGGCGTCATGGGTTCAGGAGGAGCCGTCCCGTGGTGTTCGGGGATCGAATGCCGCGCTGCCCGGCCGGCCGCGGTCCGCTCAGTGCGGCTTCCACCTGAGTTTGCCGCCCCCGACCCATCGGACGGCGGCCGGGTCGTCGAGGTCGTGTACCGGAATGCCCGCCGTCGCGGCGGCGATCAGCACGTCCGTCATGGCGGTCGCGCTCCCGATGACCTCTCCGTCGATCTCGACGATGCGGAACGGCGGATCCCCGGGCTGGACGGGCAGGACCGTGATCCGTGGGGCCGAGGTGTGCGGACGTTCAGTCATGGGCGGATCGCTTCCACGCCGCCGCTCGAGGTATGCCCAGCGGCAACATCCATGAGCCATATGACCGATTTGCAATGTTTTTTGGAATTTAATCCCGTAATCCATAAAAGGCCATTTCGTGTGACCTGGACCCCTTCGCGTGGGAGCAAAACACCCGAATCGGACTCCGTGACCAGCGTCACTTCATGGGCTCCGGACGTGAGAGTCCGCCGGTCGGTTCCCTTGCGTGCCAAGAGGAGCGGGTGGCGTGATGTGCGGTGGATTACATGAATTCCGTTCAATGGATCTTGCGAATGAATTGTGATCACCGGATCAGGCTTGTTCCTTTCCCTATTTCTCGCCTACGGTCACCATCATTCCGGGCGGAACGCCGAATCCTGCCGCCGTCCGGTTACCCGACCACTTCTCGTACGGCAGGAGCGGGGGACCCAAGTAAGCGCCGACCCGTTTTCCGGGGCGGCTCGGGGTGAAGTCGCATTCGTGTGCGGCCGAGCATCTCCAGCTCGAACCCGACAGCTCACTTCGCAGGCGGCGGAGAGGAATTCAGCATGCCCGAAAACGGTAAGAACCGTCGTTTCAGGACCAGTTCACTCACCCGCGGCATCATCGCCGTGAGCACGGGCGGAGCCGCCCTGGCCCTCCCCGTCATCGGTGCGACCAGCGCCTTCGCCGCCCCGGCCCAGCCGGTCGCCGTCGAAAAGGCTGTGACATCGACTCCCGCTGCCGGCAAGGGAATTGCCGCGCAGAAGTCCGAGTCCGCGAGCTATTCCGTGGTCTTGGGTGACACCCTCGCCAAGATCGCACGCGAGCATTCCGTCAGCGGTGGCTGGAAGGCCCTGTACGAGGACAACCAGAAGGTCGTCGGTGGAAACCCGGACCTGATTCACCCCGGTCTGAAGCTGACGATCGGCGCCAAGGCCGAGAAGTCGGCGGACAAGGCTGAATCCAAGGCCTCCGCCTCGTCCGACCGTGCCGAGGAAGGCGCTGACCGCGCCGACCGTTCGGAGCGCACGAGCACCTCCGTCGCCTCGGAGGGTGCGCCTGCCGCCGAAGCCGCTCCGGCCGCCGAGCCGGCCGCGTACACGGACGACCTCGACGGCTGGATCAAGGAGTCGCTCGCCGTCATGGCCGAGAACGGCATCCCCGGCTCGTACGACGGCATCCACCGCAACATCATCCGCGAGTCCGGCGGTAACCCGCAGGCCATCAACAACTGGGACTCGAACGCCGCTGCGGGTATCCCGTCGAAGGGCCTGCTGCAGGTCATCGACCCGACCTTCGAGGCGTACCACGTGCCCGGTACCTCGACGGACAGCTACGACCCGGTCGCCAACATCACGGCCGCGTGCAACTACGCCGCCGACAAGTACGGCTCGATCGACAACGTCTTCAGTGCCTACTGAGTCCTTGCCGAGGCGGAACCGCTGACGCACGGACGTGTGGTGGAGGGACAGGACTGACGGGTGGTGCGGGTTCGGCGGAACCCGCACCACCCGTCGTTCGTGTTCGGGCGCACCGGTGCCCGACGGCCGGCGGCCCGCGTGTCACGTCGGCTGTCAGCCCGACGACAGGCCCGGTGGAGCCGGGGTGACTGGTCTCGTACAGGTTCGTCGTCCATACTGCCCGCCGTGGAGCAGCGCATAGATTCGAAGACCAAGCCAGAGTTCGCCGCGGGGACAGACCCGGCGTACATCCCCGGCCTGACGGCCCCTGCCCCCGCGCGGACGGGGGCGGAAGCGGAGAAGGAGGCGCCCGAGGAGCCCCCGGAGGCCGAGGTCGTGGACGCCGTCGCGGAGGAGGCGGCCGAGGAGGTCGTGGACGATCCGACCGCCGCCGGGGCGGCCCCTGACGGCGAAGCGCTGCCGGACGGCGGCGGAGCTCCTGACAGCGCGCGTGCCCGGGAGGGCCAGACGCCGGCCGAGGGCGCCGACAAGAAGGACGGCCCCGTCTTCGAGGTCAGCGACCGGCGCGGATCCATCAGCGTGGACGCCGAGGGCGTCCGCTTCCGGCTCGACGACCAGCAGGCGGACTTCGACTGGGCCGAGATCGGCGCGGTCGAGGTGAAGACCGGCCGCTTCGGACGCCGATTCACCGTGACGGTCCACCTGTCGAGCCGCCGGTGGTTCAACGCCGAGGTCGAGGCAGGCGCCCGAAGCGATCTGAAGACGTGGACGGCGGAGCTCGACGAGGCGCTGGACGCCTACTTCGAAGAGGCCTGACCCACGGTCGGAGGTGCGTACCGGGCTGCTCGCCGGCCCGGTACGCGGCATGCGCTGACGGCTTCAGGCCCCGGCCGCCGTGCCCAGCACCACCGACCGCGTCAGGTGGCGCGGCAGATCGGGGTCGAGGCCACGGACCGCCGCGCGGGCGATCGCCAGCCGCTGGACCCTGACCAGATCGGCCAGCGGGTCCAATCCGCTCTCCACCCAGCGGGCGCCGGTCTCCCGCACCTGCTCCAGCAGCCCCTCCGGAGCGGTGCCGAACATCCACGTCGCGGTGCCGGCCGTGGCGATACTGATGGGGCCGTGGCGGTACTCCATCGCCGGGTACGACTCCGTCCAGGACAGGGACGCCTCCTTCATCTTGAGCGCCGCCTCGTTGGCGACGCCCACCGTCCAGCCCCGCCCCAGGAAGCTGAACTGGGTGCATTCCAGGAGGCCTTCGGGCAGCGGCTCCGCCAGAGCGGTCTCGGCGTCCCGGACGACCTGCTCGGTGTGCAGACCGAGATGGGCGCGGAGCAGGGTCAGCGCGGTGGTCGCGAACCTCGTCTGGACCACGGACCGCTCGTCGGCGAAGTCGAGCACGACCACCTCGTCGGCGGCGGCCATCACCGGAGTCCGCGGGTCGGCGGTCACCGCGACCGTCCGGGTGGTACCCCGCAGCCGGGTCACCAGGTCGAGCACCTCGGTCGTCGTCCCCGAACGCGTCAGCGCGACGACGCGGTCGTAGGTGCGTCCGAAGGGGAACTCCGAGGCGGCGTACGCGTCCGACTCACCCTGCCCGGAGGCCTCGCGGAGCGAGGCGTACGCCTGGGCCATGTAATACGACGTCCCGCAGCCCACGACGGCGATGCGCTCACCGGTGGCGGGCAGAGCCGCCTTCCGGTCGGCGGCGACCTCCGCGGCGCGGCGCCAGCACTCCGGCTGGCTTGCTGTCTCGGTCTCGACATGGGACATGTCCGCACTCCGCTTCCGCTGCTGCTCGCACCCGGTGGGGTGGGGTGGGTGAAATCGATGCGGGCGTGGTCAATTCTGGCCCGCTTGCTCGATTCTGCATGTTACATGGGTCAAACGAGCAAGAACAAGCAATCGGCTAGCGTCTTCATGATCCGTTTAGCGGCTGTTTTCAGCCATACCCGGTGGGTAGTTGGCCCGATCCGGTTCCGTCGCCCCCGTGCGGGTATCGATGGTGCGACGCGAACTCGATGACCGGTATATCGCCCATGCCCCAAAAATCCCCCGTGCGGACGATCTACGGCAACCCCGGACGGTCACCGGCGCGCACCGTGCGCTTCGGAGCAGGGGCGATTTCACGTCATCACGCCGACACGTTGACCGAGTTCGAACGCGCGACCGGACCGTGGTCGGCATAATCACCACATGTCGATCACGGTTGGGGATGTCGTGGACCTCGGCAGGGGCCTGTACGCATGGCTCCCGCCGAAGCGGGGCTGGGGGCTGGCCAACTGCGGGCTGCTCGTCTCCTCGCGCGGCGCGCTGTGGATCGACACCCCCTACGATCCTTTCCTGGCCGGTCAGTTCCTGGCGGAGAGCCAGAAGCGGCTGCCCGACGGGGTGGACATCGACCGGGTGATCGTCACCCACGCCAACGGGGACCACTTCTGGGGTGCGGGAGTGCTTCCGGGCGCGGAGATCATCGCGACCCGGGAGGCGCGGGAGCACATCCACTACGACCCCACCCCGCAGCAGCAGCACGCCCTGGTGGCCGGAAGTGATCCGTCCACACCCCTCGGGGCCTATCTCGGCCGCCACTTCGGAGCCTTCGACTGGTCGACCACCGAGGAAGTGCGGCCGAGCACCTACTTCAGCGGTGAGCTCGAACTCACCCTGGGGGAGTACACGGTCCAGTTGTCGTCGCTGCCTCCCGCGCACACAGGGGGTGACCTGATCGTCCATCTCCCCGCTCAACGCGCGGTGTTCAGCGGGGACGTCATCTTCTCCTCCACCCCTCAGCAGCCCGGTGACCACCCGGTGCACTGGGCGGGCCCCCTGAGCAACGTCATCGAGGCATGCGAACGCGTCCTGGCCACCGGAGCCGAGGTGATCGTGCCAGGGCACGGACCGGTGCTCGACCCGGCCGGAGTGCGGGAGCACATGGGCTACCTCGCGTACGTACGCGAACGGGCCCACGCCCTGCACGCGGCGGGGGTACCCGCCGTCGAGGCGGCCCGCCGGGTGATCGGTGAGGCCCGTTACCCGGCTCTCGGCCTGCCGGAGCGGCTCGTGGTGACCATCGGAAGCGAATACCGACATCTCGACGGCTCCGGACTCCCCGGTGTCCTGGAGGTGATGGCCGACGTGGCCGCGGTCGCCCACGAGACCGACGCGTCTTGTGCCGGCGGGCCGGCGTGACAGCCCACCGAGGCGGCGGCCGGGCGTCCCGCCGGTGCCGGACATCCCGTCGCGCGGTGGGCCGACGACCGTTCCCGACAACAGAGACGCGGTGAATCGAGATGGCATGGATCGTGGCGCTGATCGCCGTCGTCGTGGCTGTGTGGTCGTCCGCCCGCACCTTTCAGGCCGAACGGGAGGCGTACGGCGCGTCCGCCCGCACCGAGCTGGCCGAACGTCAGGCCAAGGCGGCCAAGGCCCGCATGCTCGCCCTCACCGAGGAGATCCGCCAGCTCGCCCGGGTGCGGATACCCGCCGTGGCCACGGCACTCTCCCACCGGGCCGCACCGGTTCCCGGACTCAAGGAGGCCGCCGGGATCGACGGTGACGCGGCTCGCCTGCTGGCCGAGGCCGTGGAGGCCGCGCGCACGGCGGTCCTGGAGGAACGCGGACGTGTCGACGCGGCAGCGCGCTCGGCCATGCGCGGCAGCTCCGCGAAGATCCAGTCGCTGCTCAACCAGTCGCAGCACCTGCTGCACGAGCTCCAGCACGAGTACGACGACCCGCGGATCCTCCAGCTGGACTTCCGCAACGAACTCGCGATGCGCCGCACCCAGGCCACGGCCGTGCTCTGCGACGCCTGGCCGGGACTCGCCCGGCAGAACTCCTCGCTCGTCGAGGTCGTGCTCGGTGCCCAGTCCCGGGTCGCGGGCTACGAGCGGATCAAGGTGGCCAACCACCTGCGCCAGGAGCGGCTCGCGCTGGTCGCCCGGGCCGCCGAACCCCTCGCGATCGCGCTCGCCGAGCTGCTGGCCAACGCCACGGCGTACTCGCACCCGGACACCGAGGTACCCGTCACGGTCCAGCAGACCGCGGGGCGGGGGGCCATGATCCTGGTGGACGACGCCGGTATCGGCATGGACGACGACGCGCTGAAGCGGGCCCGCTCGCTGCTGTCAGGCCCCTCCGAGGTGCTGCTCACCGAGCTCGGTGACCCGCCGCAGACCGGCTTCGCCGTGGTGGGTCGGCTCATCGCGCGGTACGGCTTCAGCTGCCACATCGAGTCGTCGCCGTACGGGGGGATGCGCACGATGCTGCGCATCCCTGCCCACCTGCTGACGGTGATTCACGACGACCGCACCCTGTCCGTGCTCGCGCCGAAGCCGGTGCTCGGGCGGGGGTCCGGCGCCGCGGCCGAGGATTCCCCGCCCGGCGGGTCACCCGAGGCCGTGGGAGCCCCGCCCGGGCCGGATTCGTCCGAACCCGCTTCGTCCGAACCCGCTTCGTCCGAACCCGCTTCGTCCGAACCCGCGGCACCCGCCGTGTCCTCCGCACCCGCCGGAGCCGACGCGCCCTCGCCCGCATCCGAACCCGCGTCCGCCGACGAGGGGCCGGTGCGTCCGGCAGGACTGCCCACCCGGCGCCGCAAAGCACGCAGGTCGGGCTCCCCGACGGAGCCGACGGCAAAGCGGCAGGCGGTCGAAGAGCCCCCGCTCCGTACGCCCGAGCAGGCCGGATCGGCCTGGGCCGCCCTGCAGGCGGGCACCCTCAGCGGCAGGCAGGCGCCCGCACCCACGGCGCCGGCCCCCTCAGCATCCCCATCGGACGACCAAGGAGACGACGAGACGTGAGCACGACCCCCACCGCCGGTGATCTCGCCTGGGTGCTGACCCCCCTTCTGGAGCTGCCCGGAGTGCAGCACGCCGTGGTCGCCACCGGCGACGGGCTCGTCGAGGGCGCTTCGCCCGGGCTGGACCGTGCGTCCGCCGAACGCGTCGCCGCCATGACGGCAACCCTTCACGCGGCGTCCCGTGCCTTCACCACCGCCTTCACGGAGGCCGAGTCGCCGCGCCTGGCCCAGACGGTCGTGGAGTCCGACCTGGGCTTCGCAGTCGTCGTACCGGCCGGCCGGAACACCACTCTGGCCCTGTTCGCGGCCCCCGACGCGCACCTGGGGAACATCGCGTACCAGATGCAGGTGCAGGTCACCGCGCTGACCCGGGCCATGCACGCCCCCACCCGCCAACCGGACTCCGTCACCCGGCCATGACCTCCGGCCCAGGGCGCCGCCTGATTCCCGCCTACCTGGTCACCGGTGGCCGTTCCACTCCCACCGGCCCCGCGCTCGACCGGCTCGCCGTGCTCATCCGCACGGACTCGGCCCTGCCGCCGGAAAGCGGTTCCGAGCAGCGCAGACTGTGTGAGCTCCTGGAGCCGGGAGCCCTCACCGTCGTCGAATGCGCCGCCCATCTGGACCTGCCGGTCAGCGCCACTGTCTTCCTCACCACGGACCTCGTGGCCGCAGGACATCTGCACGCTCGACCACCGATCCCCAGCGCCGGTGAGATCGACCGGTCGCTCGTCGAGAGGCTCCTCGTTGGACTCCGCTCCCTCCACTGACCGGGGCGGCATCGGCTATCTGCCGAGTGCCGCCGAGACCCTGATGAAACTCGTCGTCACGGGTCCCTTCGGCGTGGGCAAGACGACCCTGATCCGCACCCTGTCGGAGATCCCGACCCTGCACACGGAAGAGGTGATGACGCAGTCCAGCGCCGGACTCGACGACACCGCCGGACTCCCGGAGAAGAACACGACCACGGTCGCCGTCGACTTCGGCAGGCTCACCGTCCAGGACGACCTGGTCCTCTACATGTTCGGGACCCCGGGCCAGGACCGGTTCCTCCCCCTCTGGGAGGACATAGCGCGCGGTGCGCTCGGCGCCCTCGTCATGATCGACACCCGTCGACTCGAGGACTCCTTCGCCGTCATGGACATGGTGGAGGAGCAGGGGCTCCCCTACGCCGTCGCCGTGAACCGCTTCCCCGACGCCCCCGCCCACGCGGACGAGGTCCTGCGCAAGCACCTCGACCTCGACCCCCGCACCCCGCTCGTGCAGTGCGACGCCCGCGAACGCCGTGGCGGCATCGACGCCCTGATCGCCCTCGCCGAGCACGCGCTGACCTCTCTGCCCACGTCCCAGGATTCGCCATGACCCCCTCCACGAAAGGCACTTCACCGGGCAACGCACCCTCGCCCCTGGAACCGCTCGCGCTGTACGGGGACGGCTTCGCCGCCGATCCGCACGGCCACTACCGCAGGCTGCGTGCCCAGGGCCCGCTTGCCAGGGTGCGCATCGCCCCGGACATCGACGCGATGCTGGTCACCGACTACCACGCGGCCGCCGACCTGCTGCGGGACACCGAGACCTTCACCAAGGATCCCCGCGCCTGGCAGGCGGGCGTACCGGCCGACTCACCGGTCCTGCCGGTGCTGGGCCACCGGCCCACCGCCCTCTTCACCGACGGTGCCGTCCACGCCCGCTACCGCGACGCCATCAACGACACCCTCGCCCTGATCGAACCCCATCTGCTGCGCGCGGAGGTCGTCCGGGTCTCCCAGCGGCTCATCGCCGAGTTCTCGGCCACCGGCACCGGTGACCTCATCGCCCAGTACGCCCGCAGGCTCCCCCTGCACGTCTTCACGGCCGCCTTCGGCGTGGCCACGGAGGACGTCCGGCGGGTGGTCCGAGGAACGGCCGGAATGATGGACTCCGGGGCGGACGCGACCGAGGCATACGAGGACCTCGTGGCAGTCGTCTCCGCTCTGGTCTCCGAACGGCGGCGCAGACCGGGCCGTGACCTCACCACGTATCTGCTCGCCCACCCGGCAGGTCTCGACGACAACGAGGCGGTGCGTCAGATCACGCTCATCATGAGCGTGGGCCACGACCCCACGACCAACCTGATCGGCAACGCGCTGCTGCGCATGCTCAGCGACACCGGGTACGGGGGCTCCCTGCACGGCGGCGCCACAACCGCGCGCGAAGCGGTCGACGACGTGCTCTGGCGCGACCCGCCCCTGGCCAACCTGGGGGCTCACTTCCCGCGGTACGACACCGAGTTCCACGGCGTCCCGCTGCGCGCCGGGCAGCTCGTACTGGTCTCGTTCGCCGCCGCCAACACGCAGTCGACGCCGGCCGTCCCGCGCACCGCGGTGCGGTCCGGTGACGGTGGTCACCTCGCGTGGTCGACGGGCCCGCACCGCTGCCCGGCCAAGCCGTCCGCCCTGCTGATGGCGACGACGGCGATCGAACAGATCACCAGCCAGCTCTGTGACCTGGAACTGGCGGTCGAACCCGGCGCGCTGGTCTGGCGGCCGGGCCCCTTCCACCGCGCGCTCGCCCATCTCCCCGTGCGATTCACCCCGCTCGACGCGTTCGTGGACCCGGAGGACGCGTTCGCGGGACCTGACGACGCGCTCGTCGAACGGGACGACGCTCGCGTCGAACCGGATGCTGCGGAAGCTCCGGACTCCGCCGATCACGCCCCGAACCGTGTCGGTGGTACGCCGAACGGGTGAGGGACGAGAGAATTGCCCGATGAACAGCGAGCGCAGCCGGCGCACAGCCAACCGGCACAGGGACGGGGTGGCTCTGTGAGCAGGTACGACAGGTACGACAGGTACGACGCCACCGACGAACAGTGGGAAGGGCTCGCCCAGGTCGTACCCCTGAGGGGCCGTAACGAATGGCCTTCGCGGGTCGATCACAGGACGGTCCCCGATCGGCAGGAGTCGGTCGAGCAGCGGCGTCTGGTCGTCCTGCGGGTGCAGGTGTTCGCGGACGCGCGTGAGGTGGCCGAATACCTCGTGGCACAGATCCCGGTCCTGCTGGACCTGACCGGCGCCGAGAACGACGTGGCCAAACGGATCCTCGACTTCAGCAGCGGCGTGGTCTTCGGGCTGGGCAGCGGGATGCACCGGGTGGACCGCAACGTCTTCCTGCTCGCTCCGGTCGGCATGGAGGTCGAGGGGGTCACCGCCGCGGGAGTACCTCAATCGTAGGAAGGTCGTGCGGGCGGAACGGTTCGCCGCTCACCGGCGTGCGTACGGTCCGCTCATGACTGTGATCTCCTCGGGGCGGACGGTTCCGTCGCCGTCAGGCGCGGCCCGGCCCGCACGCCCCTTCGTCGGCGAACTCCGGCTCGACGCCTTCGCCTCACACCGCCGGACCGTCATCCCGCTCGGTCCGCTCACGCTCCTCGCGGGGGCCAGCGGGAGTGGGAAGTCGACCGCCCTTCGTGCCTACGACGCCCTTGCGCGGCTGGCTGCGGGTGATCCGCTGGAGGAGGTCTTCCCCGACCCGGTGGCCTGGGTCCCGGAACGGGCCGGCGCCGACGAGCAGGGGCGGCGCGGATTCAGGCTCGGCTGCACGGTGGAGGGCCCGGCCGGCCCGGTGAGACTGGATCTCGCCGTGCAGGCCGATCCCGAGCTCCGTATCGTCGGGGAGCGGCTGGCCGACTGCGGCGAGACCCTGCTGAGCACGGCACTGCGGGATCCCCGGCGTTCCCACGTCCAGGCTGCCTGGCACACCGCCGGTTCGGTGCCGGTGACGCGCGCACCCTTCCCCGACGACCGACTCGGCACGGCGCTGCTGCCGTTGCGGGTGGCGGGGACGACCGACGGGCAGCTCCGGGTGCTGGCGGCCGCCGAACAGGTGGTGGTGGCACTGCGGTCGGCCTTCGTCTGCGATCCTCGACCGCGGCGGATGTGTGCCGCCGTGCCCGTCGGGGAGGGGAGGCTCACCTCGTCCTGCGACAACCTCGCCGATGTCCTCCACCGCACCCACAGCCGATGCGCCCAGCGGCACGCGCGGTTGGTCGCCGTTGCGGACGCCGGGTGCTCGGGCCGGGTGACGGGGCTGACCGTCGAGCGTCTGGCGGACGGGACCGTGCAGGCCCTGACCAGCCGGGGAGCGGACCGCAGCACCCCTGTCGGCCGCCTCGGGGACGGCGAACTGAGGTACCTGGCCTTCGCGCTCGTGCTGTTGACCGGGCCCCATGCCCTGGTGGTGGACCCGGCGGCTGAAGTGCCCTCGGCCATGCAGGCCCTCACCGTCCTCGCGGACGGACTCGACCGGAGCCTGGACGTGCGGCAGACCGCGCAGCTGCTGGCGCTGGCGGCGTCGGTCTGCGCGGACGGGCGCATGCGCCTGCTGGGGACGGTCGGGGAGGCTGCCGCGGCTGCGGCCCGCGGGGTCGAGGGCGCGGCGGTGGTAGACCTGACCCCGTGACGGATCTGGATGTAGCACAACTGCAGCGTCGGCTGGCCGACTTCGCGGCGTCCCGGGCATGGGAGCCTTACCACACCCCCAAGAACCTCTCGGCCGCGCTGAGCGTGGAGGCCTCCGAACTCCTGGAGATCTTCCAGTGGCTCACGCCGGAGCAGTCGGCGAGGGTGATGGAGGACACCGACACGGCGTTCCGCGTCACGGACGAGGTCGCGGACGTCCTGGCGTACCTGCTGCAGTTCTGTGAGGTCCTCGGCATCGACGTACTGGCCGCGCTGGCGGCGAAGATCGACCGGAATGAGAAGCGTTTTCCTGTGCCGAGCGGTGTTGAACCGACCGAACGTCACTCTTCGGAGTAATCGACTTATCCACAATCGGCTTCCTGTCCACAGATTTCCGATTTCCTCTGGCTTTCGTGTGCCACCACCCTCACTGTGGGTAATGAAGGGGTGAGCGGGTTTTTTCTACGGGCGGTCTCGGCGACGGGGGAATCGCATGGAAGCGGAGCGACTGATCGCGGCGGGCCGGAGCGCGCTGGCGGGCAGCCGGGGGGTGCCGGCCGTCATGGCGGAGGCGTGGCAGGCCCAGGCCCTCGCCCGGGCGGTCGGCGGACACCTGGCCAGGTATGGGCCGGCGGAGTTACGGACGGACGCGCGGGGGCTCAGCGAGACCTGCGCGCTGGGCAGCGCCGTGCTCGACCACCCGATGGTTCCGGCCGGGGGTGTGCGGGCGTCGCAGCTCACCGAAGTGACCCGGCTCTCAGGGGCGTTGGCCGCACTGGTGCTGCTGCTGGGCGAAGCGGGTATCGCTCTGGTGGGTGTCGCCTGCGGCACGGAGGAGGAAGGGCTCTACTGGCAGTGCATCGAGGCGATAGACGCCGTCGACGAGTCCGTGGACCGGGTCCACGGCATGCTGCGACGGCTCGCCGAGCAGGAGAGGGACCGGGAGAGCGGGCAGGAACCGGACCGTGAGCGCGACGGCCCGTTCGGACCCGGTCACGAACCGGTGGTTCATGGATCAGTGGTCCACGGACCGGCGGATTCGGTGGCCCACCAGCCGTGAGCGGGACGGCCGTGAGTCGGGCGGCCGGGGGCGTGCCGAGCGTGTTCGACGGGGCAGGAGGGTGTGGGGCCGAAGCGCAGGGGAGACGGGCGCGGCGGTTCGAAGGTGCAGGATGGAGACATGGATCTTCGAATCTTCACCGAGCCCCAGCAAGGGGCGAGCTACGACACCCTGCTGACCGTCGCCAAGGCCGCCGAGGACCTCGGCTTCGATGCCTTCTACCGGTCGGACCACTATCTGCGTATGGGCTCCGGGGACGGCCTGCCGGGCCCGACCGACGCCTGGATCACTCTGGCCGGGCTGGCCCGCGAGACCAAGCGGATCCGCCTCGGCACGCTGATGACGGCGGGCACCTTCCGCCTGCCAGGGGTGCTGGCCATCCAGGTAGCCCAGGTCGACCAGATGTCCGGTGGCCGCGTCGAGCTCGGTCTGGGGGCCGGCTGGTTCGAGGAGGAGCACAAGGCGTACGGGATCCCGTTCCCGAAGGAGAAGTTCGGCCGGCTCGAGGAGCAGCTGGCGATCGTCACGGGTCTGTGGGAGACGGAGACCGGCAAGACGTTCAGCTACGACGGGACGTATTACCAGCTCACCGACTCACCGGCGCTGCCGAAGCCCGCTCAGGCGAAGGTGCCGGTCCTGATCGGCGGTCACGGCGCGGTCCGCACGCCACGTCTGGCCGCGCGGTACGCGGACGAGTTCAACATCCCGTTCGCGTCGATCGAGGACAGCGAGAAGCAGTTCGGCCGGGTCAGGGAAGCGGCCGTGGCGGCCGGTCGGGCCCCGGACGACCTGGTGTATTCCAACGCCCTGGTGGTGTGCGTCGGGAAGAACGACGCGGAGGTGGCCAGGCGCGCTTCCGCCATCGGACGGGAGGTGGAGGAGATCAAGGCCAACGGGCTGGCGGGCTCGCCCGACGAGGTGGTCGACAAGATCGGCCGCTATGCCGCCATCGGCTCCTCACGTGTCTACCTCCAGGTTCTGGACCTGCACGACCTGGGGCATCTGGAGCTGATCTCGTCGCAGGTCCAGGCGCAGCTGGGCTGACGGGAAGAGACCGGCCGGCAGGTGTGGACCCCACGCGGCGCGGCTCCGGCAGGGCGGGACCGCGAGGACCGATGCGGGACCGGGTGTGACACCGGGCGGACCGTGAGGGTCCCTGCGTCCGGGCTGCGGCACCAGGTGCGACCGCGAGTCCCGCCGCGGACGGGACGTGGCACCGGGCGGGACCGCCGGGACCCGGCGGGGGCCGGGACCGGCCGGAATCGCCCGGCAACCGTATGCAGTCGACAGCAAGGAGTAATCGTGCACACCGCCCGGACCTCCGACCCATCGCCCGACCCATCGCCCGGCCGAACGCTCGGCGACGCGCTCGCCGAGGGGACCGTCCTGCTGGACGGTGGTCTCTCCAACCAGCTGGAGGCGCAGGGCTGCGATCTGTCCGACGCCCTGTGGTCGGCCCGACTGCTGAGCGATGCGCCCCAGCAGATCGAGGCCGCTCACGCCGCGTACGCGCGGGCGGGTGCGCAGGTCCTCATCACCGCGAGCTACCAGGCGACCTTCGAGGGGTTCGCGCGGCGCGGCATCGGGAAGGGCCGGGCCGCCGAGCTGATGGCCGGCAGTGTGGCGGCGGCGCGCAGGGCGGGCGCGGTGACGGGGCGCGAGAGCTGGGTCGCCGCCTCGGTCGGACCGTACGGGGCGATGCTCGCGGACGGCAGCGAGTACCGGGGCCGGTACGGGCTGACCGTCCGGGAGCTGATGCGCTTCCACCGGCCCAGGGCCGAGACACTGGCGGCGGCGGGCCCTGACGTACTGGCCCTGGAGACCGTGCCGGACATCGACGAGGCCGAGGCCCTGCTCCGGGTGGTCCAGGACCTCGGAGTGCCGGTCTGGCTCTCGTACAGCGTGGCGGGCGACCGGACCAGGGCCGGACAGCCCCTGACGGAGGCCTTCGGGCTCGTCGCCGGCATCGACCAGGTCGTGGCCGTCGGGGTCAACTGCTGTGACCCCGACGATGCGGACCGTGCGGTGGAGATGGCGTCCGCGGCCACCGGCAAGCCCGTCGTCGTGTACCCGAACAGTGGGGAGGAGTGGGACGCCGACAGCCGCGACTGGACCGGGAGAGCCACATTCGAACCGGGCAGGGTACGGGACTGGCAGCGGGCCGGCGCTCGGCTGGTCGGCGGCTGCTGCCGCGTCGGCCCGTCCGGCATCGCGGCGCTGGCAGACCGACTGCGGTCGTCCGGGGCGTGAAAATGCCTGGTGGGAGACAGATCACCGGACCATACTCGGACACGTGTTCCTGACTATCAGCACGACCGGCACCCCGGAGCGTCCCGCCACCGATCTCGGCTACCTGCTGCACAAGCATCCCGACAAGGCGCAGACGTTCTCGACCTCGCACGGCACCGCGCATGTCTTCTACCCCGAAGCGTCCGCGGAGCGCTGCACCGCAGCTCTGCTGCTGGAGGTGGATCCGGTGGCGTTGGTGAGGCGCGGCAAGGGCAAGGGCCGGGGTGGAGCCCCCGACGCGGCGCTCGCGCAGTACGTCAACGACCGGCCGTACGCGGCGTCGTCGCTGCTCTCCGTCGCGATGACGACGGTGTTCAAGTCGGCGCTGAACGGGGTGTGCCGGGCCATGCCCGAGCGGGCCCAGGAGACGATGCCGCTGCGGATCGAGGTGCCCGCGCTGCCCGCACGCGGTGGGGCGGAGCTGGTGCGTGCACTCTTCGCGCCGCTCGGCTGGACGCGGGTGGACGCCGTGGCCGTGCGGCTGGACGAGCAGTTCCCGGAGTGGGGCGACTCACGCTACGTACGGCTGGTGCTCGAGGGGGAGCTGAGGCTCGCGGACGCCTTGCGCGAGCTGTACGTGCTGCTGCCGGTGCTCGACGACGCCAAGCACTACTGGGTCGCACCCGACGAGGTGGACAAACTGCTCCGGGCGGGCGAGGGCTGGCTTGCGCGGCACCCCGAGCAGAAGCTGATCACCAGCCGCTATCTCTCCCGTCGCTGGAGTCTCACGCGACAGGCGATGGAACGGCTCGAGCTGGTGCGGCTGGCGGAGTCGGACGACCTCGAGGTGGAGAGCGTCGACAACGCGGTGGACGAGACCACCGACACGGAGGAGAAGCCGGTGCCGCTCGCGGAGCGGCGCCGCGCGGCGATCCTGGAGGCACTGGTGACGGCCGGTGCGAGCCGGGTCCTCGATCTCGGATGCGGACAGGGCCAGTTGGTACAGGCCCTGTTGAGAGACGTGCGGTTCACGGAGATCGTCGGGGTCGACGTGTCGATGCGCGCCCTGGCCGTCGCGGCTCGCCGGCTGAAGCTGGACCGGATGGGCGAGCGGCAGGCCGGGCGGGTCACCCTTCGCCAGGGCGCGCTCACCTATACCGACAAGCAGCTGAAGGGGTATGACGCCGCGGTGCTGAGCGAGGTGATCGAGCACCTCGACCTGCCGCGTCTACCGGCCCTGGAGTACGCGGTGTTCGGCTCCGCGCGACCGCGGACCGTGCTGGTGACGACGCCCAACGTCGAGTACAACGTCCGCTGGGAGACCCTCCCCGCCGGACAGGTGCGCCACGCGGACCACCGCTTCGAGTGGACCAGGGAGGAATTCCAGGACTGGGCGGGGCAGGTGGCCGAACGCCACGGCTACACGGTGCGGTTCGTGCCCGTGGGACCGGAGGACCCCGAGGTGGGGCCTCCCACACAGATGGCCGTGTTCACGATGACCACGGCCGACGGGACGACGTCCCGCGAGGCCACGAAAGGGGTGAAGGCCGCATGACCGGTACCTCTCGTACACTGCCCGTGACCGACCTGTCCCTCGTCGTGCTCATCGGAGCCAGCGGATCGGGCAAGTCCACCTTCGCCCGCAGGCACTTCAAGCCGACCGAGATCGTCTCCTCCGACTTCTGCCGGGGCCTCGTCGCCGACGACGAGAACGACCAGAGCGCCAGCCGGGACGCCTTCGACGTCCTCCACTACATCGCGGGCAAGCGCCTCGCCGCCGGCCGGCTCACCGTGGTCGACGCGACGAACGTGCAGCCGGAGAGCCGCAAGCAGCTCGTCCAGCTGGCCCGGCAGCACGACGTGCTGCCCATCGCCATCGTGCTGGACCTGCCGGAGGAGCTCTGTCAGGCGCGCAACGCCACCCGGCCCGACCGCGCCGGGATGCCCCGCCATGTCGTGGGGCGTCATCGCCGGGAGCTGCGCCGATCGCTGCGCGGGCTGGAGCGCGAGGGCTTCCGTAAGGTGCACATCCTGCGCACCGAGGAGGAGGCCGACACCGCAGAGGTCGTGCTGGAGCGCCGCTACAACGACCTCCGCCACCTCACCGGCCCCTTCGACATCATCGGCGACATCCACGGCTGCAGTGCCGAGCTGGACACCCTGCTCGGCAAGCTGGGGTACGAGGGCGGCGCCCACCCCGAAGGCCGTACCGCCGTGTTCGTGGGTGACCTCGTCGACCGCGGTCCCGACAGCCCCGGTGTGCTGCGCCGCGTCATGTCGATGGTGGCCTCGGGCGACGCGCTGTGCGTACCCGGCAACCACGAGAACAAGCTCGGCCGTTATCTCAAGGGACGCAAGGTCCAGCACAGCCACGGCCTCGCCGAGACCGTGGAGCAGCTGGAGCGGGAGGACGCGGAGCACCCCGAGTTCCGCAAGGAGGTCGCGGAGTTCATCGACGGACTGGTCAGCCACTACGTCCTGGACGAGGGCAGGCTGGTCGTCTGCCACGCGGGGCTGCCCGAGAAGTACCACGGGCGCACCTCGGGGCGGGTCCGTTCGCACGCGCTGTACGGGGACACGACCGGGGAGACCGACGAGTTCGGGCTGCCCGTCCGCTACCCGTGGGCCGAGGAGTACCGGGGCAGTGCCGCGGTGGTCTACGGCCACACGCCGGTACCCGTCGCCTCGTGGGTGAACAACACGCTCTGCCTGGACACCGGGGCCGTCTTCGGCGGGAAGATGACGGCGCTGCGCTGGCCGGAGCGCGAGATCGTCGACGTACCGGCCGAGCGTGTCTGGTACGAGCCGGTGAAGCCGCTGACCACCGAAGCCCCCGGGGGCCGGGAGGGCCGGCCGCTCGACCTCGCCGATGTCCAGGGCCGCCGCATCGTGGAGACCCGCCACATGGGCCGCATCGCGGTGCGCGAGGAGAACGCGGCGGCCGCGCTCGAAGTCATGAGCCGCTTCGCCGTCGACCCCAGGCTGCTGACCTACCTCCCGCCGACCATGGCTCCGACCGCGACCTCCCGGAGGGCGGGCTTCCTGGAGCATCCTGCCGAGGCCTTCGCGCAGTACCGCGCGGACGGCGTCGCCAGAGTCGTCTGCGAGGAGAAGCACATGGGCTCGCGCGCCGTGGCGCTGGTCTGCCGCGACGCCGGCACCGCCCGCGAGCGCTTCGGTGCCGGGGACACATTTGACGACTCCGGCCGTGGGGGAGGGCCCACCGGAGCCCTGTACACGCGCACCGGGCGGCCGTTCCTGGACGACGCGGCGCTCACCGAGCTCGTCCTCGGCCGGCTGCGCGCCGCCGTCACCGCCGCCGGGCTCTGGGAGGAGTGGAACACCGACTGGGTGGTGCTCGACGCCGAGCTGATGCCCTGGTCCCTCAAGGCCGCCGGTCTGCTGCGCTCGCAGTACGCGGCGGTGGGCGCGGCCGCCGGTGCGGTCCTGCCCGTGGCCGACGAGGCCCTGGCCGCCGCAGTGGCCCGCGGCGTCGACGTCGGCGCCCTGGCCGGCCGCCAGCGGGAACGCGCCGCCGACGCGGCCGCCTTCACGGAGGCGTACCGCCGGTACTGCTGGAGCACCGAAGGGCTCGACGGCGTCCGGATGGCACCGTTCCAGATCCTCGCGGTGCAGGGCCGCTCCCTCGTCTCCGTACCGCACGACGAGCAGCTGGCATGGCTCGACCGCCTCGTCGAGCACGACCCGACCGGGCTGCTCCAGGTCACCCGGCGCCTGGTCGTCGACACGGGTGACGAGGCCTCCGTGGGCGCCGGCACCGACTGGTGGCTGGAGATGACCGGCCGCGGTGGCGAGGGCATGGTCGTCAAGCCGCTGGACGCCCTCGTCAGGGACGGGAAGGGCGGGCTCGTCCAGCCGGGCATCAAGGTGCGCGGCCGGGAGTACCTGCGGATCATCTACGGTCCCGAGTACACGCGGCCGGACAATCTGGAGCGGCTGCGTTCCCGGTCCCTCGGCCACAAACGGTCGCTGGCCCTGAGGGAGTACGCCCTCGGCCTGGAGGCGCTGGACCGGCTGGCCGACGGGGAGCCGCTATGGCGGATCCACGAGGCGGTATTCGCGGTGCTGGCCCTGGAGTCGGAGCCGGTCGACCCCCGGCTGTAGGGGGGTTTGCGGGGCCCCGCCCGGCCCCGGCCCGAATCAGGTGGCGGTTCGCAGGGTGAACGGTGCTCCGCGTGGTGAGGATGAGGACATGGGATTCCATGTCGATTCCGAGGCCGGGCGGCTGCGCCGCGTCATCCTGCACCGCCCCGATCTGGAGCTGAAGCGGCTCACACCCAGCAACAAGGACGCGCTGCTGTTCGACGACGTCCTGTGGGTGCGCCGCGCGAGGGAGGAGCACGACGGTTTCGCCGACGTGCTCCGTGACCGCGGTGTGGAGGTGCACCTCTTCGGCGAGCTGCTCCGGGAGTCCCTCGACATCCCGGTGGCGAGGCGGCTCGTCCTCGACCGGGTCTTCGACGAGAAGGAGTACGGCCCCCTCGCCACCGAGCATCTGCGCGCCGCCTTCGAGGAGCTGCCCGCCGGGGAGCTCGCCGAGGCCCTGGTCGGCGGGATGACGAAGCGGGAGTTCCTGGAACGCCACGCCGAGCCGACCTCCGTCCGTTTCCATGTGATGGATCTGGACGACTTCCTGCTCAGCCCCCTGCCCAACCACATCTTCACCCGCGACACCTCCGCCTGGATCTACGACGGTGTGTCCATCAACGCGATGCGCTGGCCGGCCAGGCAGCGCGAGACCGTGCACTTCGAGGCGATCTACCGGCACCACCCGCTCTTCACCGGGCCCGAGGCGGGTGTCTTCCACCACTGGTCGGAGGGCCAGGACGACTATCCGTCCACCATCGAGGGGGGCGACGTCCTCGTCATCGGCCGGGGTGCCGTGCTGATCGGGATGAGTGAACGCACCACCCCTCAGGCCGTGGAGATGCTGGCCCGAGGGCTCTTCGACGCCGGGTCGGCCCGGACGATCGTGGCGCTCGACATGCCCAAGCGCCGGGCCTTCATGCACCTCGACACCGTGATGACGATGATCGACGGGGACACGTTCACCAAGTACGGCGGACTCGGAATGCTCCGCTCCTACACGATCGAGCCCGGTGCCGGCCCACGCGAGCTGAAGGTCACCGACCATCCGCCCGAGCACATGCACCGGGCCATCGCCGCCGCGCTCGGCCTCGACACGATCCGGGTGCTCACCGCCACCCAGGACGTGCACGCCGCCGAGCGGGAACAGTGGGACGACGGCTGCAACGTGCTGGCCGTGGAGCCCGGTGTGGTCGTCGCGTACGAGCGCAACGCCACGACCAACACATACCTGCGTGAAGAGGGCATCGAGGTCATCGAGATCAGGGGCAGCGAGCTGGGCCGGGGCCGGGGCGGTCCGCGCTGCATGAGCTGCCCCGTGGTGCGTGATGCGGTGTGAGGCGGGGAGGACGGCTGCCGGGAGAGACGAGACTGCGGTCTGCCGAGCCGCTCGTGCCACCTGAGAGCATGAGGGGGAAGTGATCGGAAAGGCCCTCGTATGTCCATCGAGCTGCACCGCCGCGCCCTCGTGGCCGACGCCCACAACGACCTCCTGATGGCGGTGGCCGCGCGGCCGCCCCGGCACTGGGGGGCCTTCTTCCGCGAGCGATGGCTTCCTCAGCTCCGCGAGGGCGGCGTCGGTCTCCAGGTGCTCCCGGTCTTCATCGACGACGAGTACCGTCCCGACGGCGCGCTGAGGCAGACACTCCGCATGATCGAGTGCGCCCACACACTCGCCGAACACAACAGTGATCAAGTGCGCCTCTGCCTCGACGGCACGGACATCGACGCGGCTCTGGGTGACGGGCGGATCGCGCTGGTCCTTGCCCTGGAGAGCGCGCCGGGGCTCGACGCGGACGTCGAACTCTCGCGACGGTGCACCGCCTCGGCGTGCGGATCGCGTCCATCGCCCACCTGGGCCGCACACAGCTGGCTGACGGCAGCGCCGAGGACGCCGCAGGCAGCCGGCTCACCGCGGCGGGAGTGGAGGCGCTGGCCGAGATGGAACGGCTCGGTGTCCTCTTCGACGTCTCCCACCTGGGTGCCGCGGGAGTGGCGCACGTACTGGAGATTGCCACCCGCCCGGTGCTTGCCACGCACTCCGGAGCGCGGGCCCTGTGCGACCACCACCGCAACCTCACCGACGACCAGCTCCGTGCGATCGCCGCGACCGGCGGCACGGTCTGTGTGAACTTCTATCCCGAGTTCCTGTCCGCCGACCCCGCCGAGCGCACCGTCGACCGCGTCGTCGACCACATCCTGCACATCGCCGACGTCATCGGCATCGACCGTGTGGGCCTCGGCCCCGACTTCATCAAGGAGGTCGACCAGGACCTCGTCCGTCGCTGCTGCGAGGGTCCGGCGGATGCGGACGAGCTCGCCCTGCCCGGACTCGAAGGCCCCGGCGGCCTGCCCCTGATCACCCGCTCCCTCACGGAGCGGGGCGTGCCCGAGGACGCGGTCCTCAAGATCCTGGGTCGCAACCTGCTGGACCTCCTCCGCGCGAATCTCGGCCGCTCCGGCTGAGCACAGAGCCCTCATCTGTTCTGACCTGCGCTCCCGTCCGCACATGCTCTGTATAGCAATACGGAGCCTCGTATAGACTTCCAGGATAATTGTCCGTACGCCCTCAGCTCGACCCAGGAGAAGTCACCATGGCCATAGACCTCACAGGCCGCCATTTCCTCAAGGAGCTGGACTTCACGGCCGAGGAGTTCCGCGGCCTGGTCGCCCTGTCCGCCGAGCTCAAGGCCGCCAAGAAGGCCGGTGCCGAGGTACAGCGGCTGCGCGGCAGGAACATCGCGCTGATCTTCGAGAAGACCTCGACGCGCACGCGTTGCGCCTTCGAGGTGGCCGCCGCCGACCAGGGCGCCTCCACGACGTACCTCGACCCCTCCGGCTCCCAGATCGGACACAAGGAGTCGGTGACGGACACCGCCCGGGTGCTCGGCCGCATGTTCGACGCCATCGAGTACCGGGGCGACAGTCAGCAGGCCGTCGAGGAGATGGCCGCGTGCGGTGGTGTGCCCGTCTACAACGGACTCACCGATGACTGGCACCCCACCCAGATGCTCGCCGACGTCCTCACGATGACCGAGCACAGTGCCAAGCCCCTGCCCGAGATCACCTTCGCCTACCTGGGCGACGCCCGCTTCAACATGGGCAACTCCTACCTGGTCACCGGAGCCCTGCTGGGCATGGACGTGCGGATCGTCGCGCCCACCGCCTACTGGCCGGCGCAGGAGGTCGTGGACCGGGCGCGGGAGCTCGCCGAGTCCAGCGGTGCCCGCATCACCCTCACCGAGGACGTGGCCGAAGGTGTGCGGGGCGCCGACTTCGTCGTCACCGACGTCTGGGTCTCGATGGGCGAGCCCAAGGAGGTGTGGGACGAGCGCATCGCCTCCCTCGCGCCGTACGCCGTGACCATGGACGTCCTGCGCGCCACCGGCAACGGCGACGTGAAGTTCCTTCACTGCCTCCCGGCCTTCCACGACCTCGGTACGAAGGTGGCCAGGGAGATCCACGAGCGGCACGGCCTGTCGTCGCTGGAGGTCACCGACGAGGTCTTCGAGTCCTCGCACTCCGTCGTCTTCGACGAGGCCGAGAACCGGATGCACACGATCAAGGCGGTCCTCGTCGCGACGCTGGCCGGCGACGCGTCGGCCGCATGAACATGCGCCCGATTGGGTGAACATACGACAATTCGCTACGATGGTGCGACTTGGTGGGGTTCGGGCTCGCACGCCCGAACCCCTTTTCATGTGCAGCGGTCCGCAGCGCATGACCGGATGCGAGCCCCCACAGGCTCATCCCCTCCGCACCGCCAGAGAAGAGAACCCGTCCCCCCATGAGTAGTACCGCCACCCCGCCGAGCCCCTCACGCAGGACCGGGGCGCGCATCAAGAGCCCCGACCTGCTGCTCGCCGAGTCCGGAGCCGACCTGGAGGGGCACGGCCTCAGGCGCACCATGGGGCTGTTCCAGCTCGTGTGCTTCGGAGTCGGGGCGATCGTCGGCACCGGAATCTTCGTCGGGCTGTCCGACAGCGTCGCCGAGGCGGGCCCCGCCGTGGTGGTCTCGTTCGTTCTGGCAGCCGTCACCTGCATCTTCACCGCCTTCTCCTTCGCCGAGCTCGGCGGTGCCATCCCGGTCTCCGGCAGCTCCTACTCCTTCGCCTACGCCACGCTGGGGGAGCGGGTCGCGTTCCTCGTCGGCTGGTGCCTGCTCCTCGAGTACGGCGTCTCGGTCTCCGCCGTCGCGGTCGGCTGGAGCCAGTACGTCAACGAACTCCTTGACAGCCTCGTCGGCTGGAGCCTGCCGACGGCGCTCTCCGCCGGACCTGGGGACGGCGGTGTGATCAACCTGCCCGCAGTCGTCGTGGTCATGATGGCGGCCACCCTGCTGGTGCGCGGCATCAGGGAGAGTGCGCGGGCCACCGCCGCGATGGCAGTGCTGAAGATCGGCATCCTCATCGCCTTCTGCGCGATCGCCTTCACCGCGTTCGAGGACGGGCGCCTCTCCCCGTTCGCCTCCCACGGCATGGCCGGGGTCACCGCCGGTGCGTCGGTGGCGTTCTTCTCGTACATCGGCTTCGACGCCATCACCACCGCGGGCGAGGAGGTCAAGAACCCCCGCCGGAACATCCCGATCGCCATCATGATCTGCATCGGCGTGGTCACGCTGCTCTACTGCGCGGTCGCTCTCGGCGCCATCGGCGCGCTGGGCGCGGACGCCGTGGGGGACAAGCCGGCCGCGCTCTCGCTCGTCGTCGACCAGGTCACCGGATCGAGCGTCGGCGGCGGGATCATCGCCTTCGGCGCGGTCGTCGCCATCGCGTCCGTCGTCCTCGCGGTGATGTACGGCCAGACCCGGATCCTGATGTCCATGTCCCGGGACGGGCTGATCCCCCGGGTCTTCGAGCGGGTTTCGCCGAAGACCCGGACGCCTGTCGCCAACACGTGGATCGTGGCCGTCGTCTTCGCCGTGCCCGCCGCGTTCTCGTCCCTGGACGTCGTCGTGAACCTGACGACCATCGGCACGCTCGCCATCATGGCGGTGGTCAACGTTGCGGTGATCGCACTGCGCCGCCGCAATCCGGAACTGAAGCGCTCCTTCCGGGTGCCGCTGTACCCCGTCAGCCCGCTCCTGGGCGTCGGCTTCTGCCTCTACCTGATGTACGGGACCGGGTGGACGACCTGGGTGCAGTTCCTGGTCTTCCTGGCGGTGGGAGCCCTGGTGTACGCGGGATACGGCCGCAGCCGCTCCCGGCTCGTCAGCCCGCGGGACCGGGCGTCGTCCGGTTCGACCGAAGGGTGAACCAGACCGCCTTGCCGTGAGCGGTGGGGCGGTGGCCGCAGGCGGAGCTGAGGGCGCGGATCAGGAGCAGCCCCCGGCCGTGTTCCTGCCAGGGGTCCGCCGCGCTGCCGGGGAGCAGGCGGGACAGATCGCCGGGCGGCCCCGGGTCGTGGTCGTGGACCTCCACCTGACAGCCCGACGCCAGAAGCTCGACCACCAGCTCGATGGGCCCCGCGCCGTCGGTGTGCTCCACGGCGTTGGCCACCAGTTCGGCGGTCAGCAACTCGGCGGTGTCGCTGTCCGCGGGGGCGTCGAGATCCGCCAGCGCCGTGCGGATGAGGGCGCGGGCGATCGGCACCGCGGCAGTCGAGTGCGGCAGGGCGACACGCCAGGGCGAGGGTGGGGGCGCGGGGACGTCGGACGGCAAGGCGGCGGTTTCCGTTCGGGAGCGAGACATCCTGCGGAGGGCCTTCGTCCCGGGCGGCTGCCCGGGACCGCTTCCTCCGTCACCGGAGGGTACGGGGTCCGTACCAGGACTTCCTGCGCTCAACCATACGAAGCGCGACGCCCCAGACATAGAGGCGACCGACCGGCACGAAGGGGACCTTCGCCACACGAGCCCGGCGCGCTGTAGCGTATTCATGACGGAAGTCACAGATCGGTGATAGCTTCGGAGTGCATCAGCAGCAGCCCGACGGCTGGAGGGGACCCTTCCATGAGCCCGTTCACCGGCTCCGCCCCGCGCACGGAGCGCTGGGAGCATCTGCGTCTGACCATCGACGAGGGCGTGGCGACCGTCACGCTCGCCCGCCCCGACAAGCTCAACGCACTCACCTTCGGCGCCTACGCCGACCTGCGCGACCTTCTCGCCGAGCTGTCCCGCGAACGCTCAGTGCGGGCGCTCGTGCTCGCCGGTGAGGGGCGGGGGTTCTGCTCCGGTGGCGATGTCGACGAGATCATCGGCGCCACGCTCGCGATGGACACCGCGCAGCTCCTGGACTTCAACCGGATGACCGGACAGGTCGTACGGGCCCTGCGGGAGTGCCCCTTCCCCGTGATCGCCGCCGTCCACGGAGTGGCCGCGGGCGCCGGGGCGGTCCTCGCGCTGGCCGCGGACTTCCGGGTCGCCGCCCCCTCCGCCCGCTTCGCCTTCCTCTTCACCGCGGTCGGCCTGTCCGGCGGTGACATGGGTGCCGCCTATCTCCTGCCCCGCGTCGTCGGCCTCGGCCACGCCACCCGCATCCTCATGCTCGGCGAACCCGTCCGTGCCCCCGAGGCCGAGCGCATCGGACTGATCAGCGAGCTGACCGGTGAGGGGGAGACCGGCACCCGCTCCGCCGCACTGGCCCAACGGCTCGCCGACGGACCCGCCCTCGCCCTCGCACAGACGAAGGCGCTGCTCACCGCCGAGCTCGACATGCCTCTCGCCGCGTCCGTGGAGATGGACGCCGCCACCCAGGCACTCCTGATGAACGGCGAGGACTACGCCGAGTTCCACGCCGCCTTCACCGAGAAGCGCCCGCCGAAGTGGCGGGGCAGGTAGCGCGATGCCTTCCGCGGACACGGGGCGGATCGCGGTCATCGGCGGAGGACCCGGCGGGCTGTACGCCGCCGCCCTCCTGAAGCGGCTGGGCCCCGGCCGCGAGATCACCGTGTGGGAGCGCAACGCCCCCGACGACACCTTCGGCTTCGGCGTGGTCCTCTCCGACGAGACGCTCGGCGGCATCGAGCACGCCGACCCCGTCGTGTACCGGGCCCTGAGCGACGCGTTCGTCCGATGGGACACCATCGACGTCGTGCACCGGGGGGCGACCCAGACCTCCGGCGGCCACGGCTTCGCCGCGCTGGGCCGCCGTACGCTGCTCCGGATCCTGCACGAACGCTGCGCATCCCTCGGCGTGCGGCTCAACTTCCGGGCCGAGGCGCCGCCGGCTGCGGAACTCGCCGCCCACCACGACCTGGTCATCGCCGCCGACGGAGTGCACAGCGCCACCCGCGAAGCCCACGCCCGACACTTCCGCCCCACGGTCACCGACCACCGCAACCGTTACATCTGGCTCGCCGCCGACTTCGCTTTCGACGCCTTCCGCTTCGAGATCGCCGAGACCGAGTACGGCGTGATGCAGTTGCACGCCTATCCCTACGCGGCCGGCGCCTCCACCGTCATCGTCGAGATGCGCGAAGAGGTCTGGCGGGCGGCCGGCCTCGATACCTGCGAGACCGCGGAGTCCGCCGAGCGCTGCGCCAAGGTCTTCACCGAGGCCCTGGGCGGCCGGCCGCTGCGCTCCAACAAGTCCTCCTGGCTCACCTTCGCCACCGTGAGCAACGCGCACTGGTCGCACGGCGGCACGGTCCTCATCGGCGACGCCGCCCACACCGCCCACTTCTCCATCGGCTCGGGCACCAAGCTCGCCGTCGAGGATGCCCTGGCGCTGGCGGCCTGCGTCGAGGAGCAGCCTGACCTGCACACCGCCCTCGCCGCCTACGAGGCCGAGCGCCGTCCCGTCGTCCTGTCCACCCAGCGCGCCGCCGCGGCCAGCCTGCGCTGGTTCGAGGAACTCCCGACCTACGTCGACCAGCCACCCCGGCGGTTCGCCTTCAACCTCCTCACCCGCAGCCGCCGCGTCACCCACGACAACCTGCGGATGCGCGATCCCGGCTTCACCGGGGCGGTCGAGGAGGAGTTCGGGTGCCCGCCCGGCACCCCGCCGATGTTCACCCCGCTGCGTCTGCGCGGCCTCGAACTCCGCAACCGTGTCGTCGTCTCGCCCATGGACATGTACTCCGCCGTCGACGGCGTGCCCGGCGACTTCCACCTCGTCCACCTCGGCGCCCGCGCGCTCGGCGGAGCCGGTCTCGTGATGACCGAGATGGTCTGCGTCAGCCCCGAGGGCCGCATCACCCCCGGCTGCACAGGACTGTGGACCGGTGGACAGGCCGAGGCGTGGACGAGGATCACGCGCTTCGTCCACGAGGCCGCCCCCGGCGCCGCGATCGGCGTCCAGCTCGGCCACTCCGGCCGCAAGGGCTCGACCCGGCTCATGTGGGAGGGCATCGACCAGCCGCTGGACGACGGCAACTGGCCGGTCAGCGCAGCCTCCCCCCTCCCTTACGCGCGCGGGGTCAACCAGATCCCGCAGGAGCTGGACAGAGCCGGGATGGACAGGGTCCGGGACCGGTTCACCGAGGCGGCCCGCCGGGCCGCACACTGCGGATTCGACCTCCTCGAACTGCACTGCGCCCACGGCTATCTGCTCTCCGGCTTCCTCTCCCCGCTCACCAACCTGCGCACGGACGACTACGGCGGGTCCTTGGAGAACCGGCTCCGCTTCCCCCTGGAGGTCTTCGACGCGGTCCGCGCCGCATGGCCCGAGGGCCGGCCCATGACCGTACGGATCTCCGCCACGGACTGGACACGGGGCGGCACGAGCGACGAGGACGCCGTGGCGGTCGCCCGTGCCTTCGCCGCCCACGGTGCGGACGCCATCGACGTCTCCACCGGTCAGGTCGTCGCGGAGGAACGCCCCGAGTACGGCCGCTCGTACCAGACCCCGTACGCCGACCGGATCCGCAACGCGCTGGACGTGCCCGTCATCGCCGTCGGCGCCATCTCCTCCTGGGACGACGTCAACTCGCTGCTGCTCGCAGGCCGTGCCGACCTCTGCGCACTGGCCCGCCCGCACCTCTACGACCCGCACTGGACGCTGCACGCGGCGGCCGAGCAGGGCTACGCGGGGCCCGGAGTCTCCTGGCCGCTTGCGTACCGCGCGGGCAGCCGCACTCCGCCGACGGGCCGCACCGACGGGCCGAAGCCCCGGCTCACCCTGGACTGAACGTCAGACAGTCGCGGCAGCGGGACCGGCACGGGATGGAGGAGGAGGCCGACTCAGGCGCCGGCCCGGACGAAGTCGGCCCCCACGTCCCGCAGCCGGCCGTGCAGCAGCCCGAACACCTCCGCCGAGCGCCCGCCCGGCCAGTCCTTCGGCAGCAGCTCGCCGGGCAGCCCCGGGTCGGCGTACGGCAGTTGCCGCCAGGAGTCGAGCGCGCGGAGGTAGTCCCGGTAGGCGTCCTCCGGGTCCGGCGCGCCCGCGCCCGCCCGTGCCTCCCAGGTCCGCAGGACCGGCTCCTGCTGATCCAGGAAATCGAGGTGGAGCCGGGCGATCGCGTCCAGGTCCCACCAGCGCGCCACGGCCTCCGCCGTCGCGGCGAAGCCGAGGTGCTCACCACGGAACAGGTCGACGTACGGGGCGAGTCCGAGGCGCTCCAGAGTGTGCCGCGTCTCCTCGTACAGCCCGGCGGGGGCGATCCACACACCGGGCGCCGCCGTGCCGAATCCGAGCCGGCCAAGGCGTGAGCGCAGCAGGTGACGCTTGTGGCGCTCGGCCTCGGGTACGGAGAAGACGGCGAGCACCCAGCCGTCGCCGATCCGGGGCGCCGGACGCCGGTAGATCCGCCGGTCGCCGTCGTCCAGCAGCTGACGGGCGTCGGACGACAGGGCGTACCCGGCCGCCCCGTCCGCGGTACGGGCGGGGACGAGCAGCCCACGGCGCTTGAGGCGGGAGACGGACGAGCGCACGGACGGGGCGTCGACCCCCACCGCGTGCAGCAGCCGGATCAGCTCGGAGACCGCCAGCGGGGCGTTGCCGGGCTGACGGCCGTAGGCGCCGTAGAGGCTGACGATCAGGGAACGCGGGGTGTGCTCGGCCACGTGATCACTCTAAGGCGCCGGGGTCCCGCAGCAGGAAGCGCTGGAGCTTTCCCGTCGCGGTCCTCGGGAGCGCGGGCAGGAACTCGAAGACGCGCGGGCACTTGTGCGGTGTCAGCTCCGCCTTCATGTGCGTCCGCAGGTCGTCGGCAGACGGCAGTGCGTCCTCGCGCGGCACGACGTACGCGACGACGATCTGTCCGCGCAGATCGTCCGCCCGGCCCACCACGGCGGCCTCGGCCACGTCGGGGTGGCGCAGAAGTGCCTCCTCGACCTCCGGGCCCGCGATGTTGTACCCGGCGGAGATGATCATGTCGTCGGCGCGGGCGACGTAGCGGAAGTAACCGTCGGGCTCACGGACGTAGGTGTCGCCGGTGATGTTCCAGCCGTGGCGTACGTACACCCGCTGCCGTTCGTCGGCGAGATACCGGCAGCCGACCGGGCCCCGCACGGCCAGCAGCCCGGGTTCGCCGTCGGGGAGTTCCTCGCCCTCCGCGTCCACCACACGCGCCTGCCAGCCGGGCACCGGGACGCCGGTGGTGCCGGGGCGGACGGCCTCGTCGGCGGCGGAGATGAAGATGTGCAGCAGTTCGGTGGCCCCGATGCCGTTGATGATGCGCAGCCCCGTCCGCTCGTACCAGGACCGCCAGGTCGCGGCGGGCAGGTTCTCCCCGGCCGAGACGCAGCGCCGCAGCGCGGACAGGTCGTGGCCGTCGAGCGCGTCGAGCATCACGCGGTACGCGGTCGGCGCGGTGAACAGGACGGAGACCCGGTGGGCGGCGAGTGCGGGCAGCAGTTGCTTGGGGCCGGCCTGTTCCAGCAGCAGGGCGGAGGCACCGGCCCGCAGTGGGAAGATCACCAGCCCGCCGAGCCCGAACGTGAATCCGAGCGGCGGACTGCCCGTGAACACGTCGTCGGGGCCCGGCCGCAGGACGTGCCGGGCGAAGGTGTCGGCGACGGCCAGCACATCCCGGTGGGCGTGCATGCAGCCCTTGGGCCGGCCGGTGGTGCCCGAGGTGAACGCGATCAGGGCGATGTCGTCGGCGGCGGTGTCCACCGTCGGGTAGGGACCCGGCCGGGCGGCTGCCCGTACCGTCAGGTCGTCGTCGGAGTCGCCCCCGTACGTCGTGACGCGCAGCCCGGGCACCTGGGCCCCGGCCAGGTCGTCGGCCGACCTGACGTCGCACAGGGCGTGGCCGACGCGGGCGATGGAACAGATCGTGGCGAGCTCCGACGCCCGCTGCCGGTCCAGGACCGTCACGGCGATCGCGCCGGCCTTCATGACGGCGAGCCAGCAGGCCGCGAGCCAGGGCGTGGTGGGGCCGCGCAGCAGCACGCGGTTGCCGGGGACGACGCCCAGATCGTGTGTCAGCACCTGGGCGATCCGGTCCACCCGGTCCCGGAGCTCCCCGTAGCTCCACACGCCGCCGTCGCCGCTGAGGAACGCGGGACGGTCCGGGCCGAGGCGGTCGGCGGTGCGGTCGAGCAGCTCGTATCCGCAGTTCAGCCGGTGCGGGTAGGCCAGTTCGGGGAGGTCGAAGACCAGCTCGGGCCGGTCCTCGGCGGGCGGGAGATGGTCGTGCGCGAAGGTGTCGGTGTGCGCGCTCGCGGTATCTGACGGCTTCATGAAGCATCGCCCCCTTGTCGCCCTTGGAGCGTATCGTTTGGGTGACGGTAGTCAACGGTCCGCGATAAGTCGTGACAAGAGAGGCGCCGGTATGACGGCATTCTCCCTCGATCCCGGTCGAACCGCCTGGTGCGACGAGCTGTACAACCTCGCCCGCGACGAGCTGCGCCCCCTCGCGGAGAAGGGCGAGCCCGGCCGCGTCAACCGCCCTCTCGTCGCCGCCCTCGGCGGGCTGGGGCTCCTGGACCGGCTCTTCGGATCGGGTGCGCTCGATCTCTGCCTGCTGCGCGAATCGCTGGCGCGCGGCTGCACCGAGGCGGAGACCGCACTCGCACTCCAGGGCCTCGGTGCCGGTCCGGTCCGCCGGGTCGGCACCGACGCCCAGCGCGCACGCTGGCTCCCCGAGGTGCGCGCGGGGCGGGCGGTCGCCGCCTTCGCGCTCAGCGAGCCGGGCGCCGGATCCGACGCGGCCGCGCTCGCCCTCGCCGCACGGCCCGCGCCCGACGGGGACGGCTGGCGGCTCTCGGGGGAGAAGTGCTGGATCTCCAACGCCCCGGAAGCCGACTTCTACACCGTCTTCGCCCGGACGGGCGAAGACGCCGGCGCCCGCGGCGTCACCGCGTTCCTCGTCCCCGCCGACCGTCCGGGGCTCACCGGAACGGCGCTGGAGATGCTCTCCCCGCACCCCGTCGGCGCGCTCGACTTCGACGAGGTGCCGGTGACCGCCGAGGACGTGCTCGGCGAACCCGGCCGGGGGTTCCGGGTCGCCATGGACACCCTGAACCTCTTCCGGCCCAGCGTCGGAGCGTTCGCCGTCGGCATGGCGCGCGCCGCGCTCGACGCCACCCTCGAGCACACGGCGCACCGCACCGCCTTCGGGTCCCCGCTCAAGGACCTGCAGGCCGTCTCGCACCAGGTGGCCGAGATGGCCACCCGCACCGAGGCCGCCCGGCTCCTCGTGTACGCGGCCGCCGCCGCCCACGACGCGGGTGAGCCGGGCGTGCCCCGGCGCGCCGCCATGGCCAAGCTGTACGCCACCGAGACCGCGCAGTACGTCGTCGACGCGGCCGTCCAGTTGCACGGCGCCCGGGCCCTGGAGCGGGGGCATCTGCTCGAACACCTCTACCGGGAGGTCCGCGCGCCCCGGATCTACGAGGGCGCCACCGAGGTGCAGCGCACCATCATCGCCAAGGAGCTGTACGCGACACAGGAGACGTCCGCATGAATCCGATCACCCGGATCAACCCCGCCGAACTCGCCCCGCCCACCGGCTTCTCGCACGCCGTCACGGCCGCCGGCGGCCGACTGGTCTTCCTCGCCGGCCAGACCGCGCTGGACGGCGACGGGAAAGTCGTCGGTGACACCCTGCCGGAGCAGTTCGAGACGGCCCTGGGCAACCTGCTCACGGCCCTGCGCGCGGCGGGAGGCGCCCCGACGGCCCTGGCAAGGGTCACCGTGTACGCCACCGATGTGGCCGACTACCGTGCGCACGCCTCCGAACTCGGCGCCGTCTGGCGGAGGATGGCGGGACGTGAGTACCCGGCCATGGCCGTCGTCGGGGCCGTCAGGCTCTGGGACGAACAGGCCATGGTCGAGCTCGACGGCATCGCCGTCCTGGACTGACACGGCCCCTCCGTCACACCCGGTGCGCACACCCGGCCGCCGAAGTGCCGGAGATGCCTGTCCTGCCCGGGTAGCGGCGTGCACGCTGCGGAGTGAGGCTGAAGGTGCAGGGATGTGTCCCGGCCCTGAGCATGGACCGCAGGCACGCACGCAGGGAGGCGAAAGCATGGCAGGTGGACCGCCTCCGCGCGTCGTGGACACCTCGCCCGACGGGGAGGGCTTCACGGTGCGTGATGAGGCGTGCGGTCACCCGCGCGCCGGCGAAGGCGTCCGCGGGCTGCCCGACGAACTGCCGGACGAACCGCTGCATCTGCCCCTGAACGCCGACCGGGTGCTGCGGAGGGGAGGGCGGCACGGGGCGGCCCCGCCGGAAAGCCCCCATGTCATGCCGTGTGACCGCGGGCGAACAGGGCAGGCGCCGTTCTGTGACCACAGCGGGACGAGTGCCGATCATGACCACCGCGAACCGGAACCAGCGGGCCGCCCACCGCGCGGCGCGCCGGACGGGTGAACCGAGTCAGGCGATATATCACTATTCGGTGGCCTTTGTTCCGGAACACCCGTCGTGATCGTACTCATCGTCTGCCATTTCGTGCTCGCGGCGTGCGCGGTGCCGCTGGTGCGGCGGCTCGGCAGGCACGCCTTCGTCGTCCTCGCGCTCCCTCCCGCGGCCACCACGGTGTGGGCGTTCACCGAGTGGAGCGGAACGGAGGCCGGCCGGGCGGTCACCTGGTCGTGGCAGTGGATCGCCACGTACGACGTGTCGGTCACCCTGCGCCTGGACGCGCTCGCCGAGTTGATGGTGCTGCTCGCGGCCGGTGTGGGCATGCTCGTCCTGCTGTACTGCGCCTCCTACTTCACCGACGACTCGCCTCGGCTGGCCCCCTTCGCCGGGAACCTGCTGGCCTTCGCCGGCGCCATGCTCGCCCTCGTCCTCGCCGACGACCTGATCTCCCTCTACGTGTTCTGGGAACTGACCACGGTCTTCTCCTACCTGCTGATCGGGCACGGCAGCGAACTCAAGAAGAACCGGCGCTCCGCGCTCCAGGCGCTCACGGTCACCACGCTCGGCGGCCTCGCCATGCTGGTCGGCTTCCTGATCCTCGGTGAGGCGGCGGGCACCTACCGGATCTCCGCGATCGTGGCCGACCCCCCGGAGACGACGCTCGCGGTGTCCGTGGCCGTCGTCCTCGTACTGTGCGGAGCCCTGTCCAAGTCGGCGATCTGGCCCTTCAGCCTCTGGCTGCCGAACGCCATGGCCGCGCCCACCCCCGTCAGCGCCTACCTGCACGCCGCGGCCATGGTCAAGGCCGGTGTCTACCTGGTGGCGCGGCTCGCTCCCGCCTTCGCCGACGTCCCGGTCTGGCGGCCGGTCGTCCTGGTGCTGGGGGGAGCGACCATGCTCCTCGGCGGCTGGCGCGCCCTGCGCCTGAACGACCTGAAGCTCGTCCTCGCCTACGGCACCGTCAGCCAGCTCGGCTTCCTCACCGTGCTCGCCGGAGCGGGCAACCGGAACGCCGCGCTCGCCGCCGTGGCGATGATCCTCGCGCACGCACTCTTCAAGGCCGCGCTGTTCCTCGTCACCGGCATCGTGGACCACGCGACGGGAACCCGTGACCTGCGCAAGCTGTCCGGCCTCGGCCGCTCCATGCCGTACGTCTGCACGACCGCGGTGCTCGCCGCCGCGTCCATGGCCGCCCTGCCGCCGTTCCTCGGATTCGCGGCCAAGGAGGCGGCCCTCGACGCGTTGCTCCGCGGTGACACGGCCGATCGCTGGACTCTTGCCGTCATCGTCGCGGGCTCGGCGCTGACCGTCGCCTACACCCTCCGCTTCGTGTGGGGAGCGTTCGCCCGCAAGCCGGACGTCGCCGACACTCCCGTCCACCGCGTTGGCGCCGCCCTCCTGGCCCCGCCCGCCGTGCTCGCCGTCGCCGGGCTGGTGCTCGGTCCCGGCGTCGGATGGACGGACCACCTCTTCGCCGCCTACGCCGACGTCTATCCGGCACCCGCCCACCCCTACCACCTCGCGCTGTGGCACGGCTTCGGCCTCGTCCTGCTGCTGTCCGCCCTCACGTGGGCGGGGGGCGCGGTGCTCTTCGCGGGACGGTCGAGGATCACCCGGTTCTCCAGGCGCGTCGCCTGGCCGACCGCGGACAGCGTCTTCGGGCACCTCCTGCTCGGCCTGGAACGGGTCGCCCTCCAGATCACCGGATTCGTCCAGCGCGGTTCCCTGTCCGGTTACCTGGCCATCACCCTGATGGTGATGCTGGCCGGCCAGCTGGCGGTCCTCGTCACGGACCGCCCCTGGGAGGGAGCGGTCGCCCCCCGGGTGTGGGATGCCCCGCTCCAGGGCGCGGTGGCCCTGCTGACCTGCGCTGCCGCGCTCTCCTGTCTGACCGTCAGCCGCCGGATGAAGGCCGTCGTCCTGGCCGGACTGACGGGTTACGGGGCGGCGCTGCTCTTCGTCGTGCAGGGCGCGCCCGATCTGGCGCTCACCCAGTTCTGCGTCGAGACCGTGTCGATGATCGTGTTCGTGCTCGTCCTGCGCCGGATGCCGGTGCGCTTCGAGGAGTCCATCGGCACCTGGCGGAGGGCGCTGCGGATCCCCGTGGCGCTGGGCGCCGCGGCGACGGTAGGCGTGGCCGTCTGGGTGGCGGGCGCCGCACGCGTGGCCGAGCCCGCGGGCGCCGCCATGGTCGAGGAGGTCGCCCACCACGGCCTCAAGGACGTGGTGGCCACCATCCTGGTCGACCTGCGGGCCTGGGACACGATGGGGGAGTCGGCCGTCCTCGCGGCTGCGGCGATCGGGGTGACCAGCCTCATCTACCTGCACCGCCGCGGCGAGACCTCGATGAACAGGGAGGAACTGCGGGGCGAGACCGCATGGACGCTGCAGCGCCGACAGCTGACCGGACTCCCGCGGGGCGACGACACGGCGCCCGAACGCAGTTGGCTGGCAGCCGGATCCACCCTGGCGCCCGAACACCGGTCCGTCGTCTTCGAGGTGGTGGGCCGACTGCTCTTCCACCCCATCCTGGTGCTCTCCCTGTACCTGCTGTTCTGCGCGGAGAACATGCCGGGCGGCGGCTTCGTCGCCGGACTCGTCGCGGGACTCGGACTCATCACCCGTTACCTCGCCGGCGGCAGGTTCGAGCTCGCCGAGGCCGCGCCGCTGCAGCCGGGCCTCTTCACCGGGCTCGGACTGTTCCTGTCGACGGCGGTCGCGCTGGGCGGCCTCGCGGAGGGGACCGTGCTGCACGCCTGGACCTACCACGGGCATCTGCCCGTGTTCGGGGACTACCACCTGAGCACGTCGCTCGTCTTCGACTTCGGTGTCTACCTGCTGGTGCTCGGCGTGGTCCTGGACATCGTGCGGGCTCTGGGTGCCAAGGTCGACCGGCAGATCGAGCGGGCGGCGGGCGCACTGACACCCGCGCCGGACACCGGGACGGGGGAGCCGAACCGATGACCATGAGCCTCTCGCTCCTCGCGACGGCCGTCGTCCTCTGCGCCGTCGGCGGCATCCTCATGCTCACCCGGCCGCTCACCCGCATCCTGCTCGGCGCGGTGATCGCGAGCAACGGCATCAACCTGCTGGTCCTCTCGTCGACCGGCTCGGCAGGCGCGGCTCCCCTGCTCTACGGCGTGCCGCTGCGCCGGGTCACCGACCCGCTGCCCCAGGCCGTTGCCCTCACCGCGATCGTCATCACGCTCGCCACCACGGCCTTCCTGCTCGCGATGGCCTACCGCAGCTACCAGCTGACCGGCACGGACGAGGTCCACGACGACCTGGAGGACCGGCGCATCTTCCTGCGCGCCGAGGTACTGGGGGAGCGCGCCGAACTCCGTCAGGAGTACCGGGCCGAGCCCGGACGATCGAGGAAGGACCGCACACGCTACCGCCAGGAACGCCACCGGCTGCGCGCCAGGCTGCGTGCCGACCGCGCCCTGCAGGCCCGGGGCCGGGACGCCGGTGGCGACCTGTGGCACGACGTGCTCGGAGCCGACCCGGAGGACTACGTGAACGACAAGGACGCCGACCGAGGAGCCGCCGGATGAACGCGCTCGTTCCGCTGCCGGTCCTGCTGCCGCTCTGCGCCACCGGGCTGAGCCTCGCCTTCGGCACCAGGCTCGCCCGCTTCCAGCGCTTCATCAGCGTCGCCGTGCTCAGCGCCGTGCTCTGCCTCTCGGTGACCCTGATGATCGCCGCCGACCGGCAGGGGCCGCTCTCCGTACACCTCGGCGACTTCGCCCCGCCGCTCGGCATCACGCTGGTCGCCGACCGGCTGTCCGGCCTGATGCTGACCGTCTCCTCGGCGGTCACCCTCGCCGTGCTGGTCTACTCGCTCGGCCAGGGCATGGCGGACCGGGACAAGGAGACCCCGGTCGCCGTCTTCCACCCCGCCTACCTCATCCTGGTCGCCGGGGTCTCCCTCACCTTCATCGCGGGCGACCTCGTCAACCTCTACGTCGGCTTCGAGATCATGCTGGTCGCCAGCTTCGTGCTGCTCACGCTCGGCGGAACCGGCCCCCGGATCCGGGCGGGCTCCACGTACGTGATCATTTCGCTGTTCTCCTCGATGCTGTTCCTCACGGCGATCGCCATGACCTATGCCGCCGCCGGCACGGCCAACTTCGCCCAGCTCGCCGTCCGGCTGCCCGATCTCCCCCTCGGCGTGCAGACCCTGGTCCAGGCCATGCTGCTCACCGTCTTCGCCATCAAGGCCGCCGTCTTCCCCCTCGCCGCCTGGCTCCCCGACTCCTACCCGACCGCGCCCGCGCCCGTCACCGCCGTGTTCGCGGGCCTGCTGACGAAGGTCGGCATCTACTGCATGCTGCGGGTGGAGACGCTCCTGTTCCCGGGGAACCGGCTCGGTGACCTGCTGATGGCCGTGGCCCTCGCCTCGATGATCGTGGGCATTCTCGGGGCGGTCGCCCAGACCGACCTGAAGCGGCTGTTCTCCTTCACCCTCATCAGCCACATCGGCTACATGGTCTTCGGAATCGGTCTCGCCACTCGTGAGGCGTACGGAGGCGCGATCTTCTACGTGGCCCACCACATCACCGTCCAGACGAGCCTCTTCCTCGTCGCGGGGCTCATCGAACGCCGGGGCGGCACCAACGAGCTCACCCGGCTCGGCGGAATGGCCAAGGCGGCTCCGCTGCTCGCGCTCCTCTTCTTCGTCCCCGCGATGAACTTCGCGGGGATCCCACCGCTCTCCGGCTTCATCGGGAAACTCGGACTCATGCGCGCGGGCGTCGCGGACGGCAGTGTCTGGGCCTGGGTGCTCGTCGCCGGCGCGACCGTGACGAGCCTGCTCACCCTGTACGTGATGGCCAAGATCTGGAACCTGGCCTTCTGGCGCACCGAGCCACCGGGCCAGGCCGCCTACGGCACCATCCTGGAGACCGCCGACGACAGCGACGACGACGACCCCGATGCCGGGCCCGACCGCATCCCCGGCACGGGCGACGAGGGGGTGGGGCCGGCCCCGGCCGGCCAGGTCGTGGCCGCCACCCTCCAGGGGCGGGCCGTCACCACCACGATCCGGCCGCCCCGGGCCATGACGGCCGCCACCGCGGGCACCGTCCTGCTCGGCCTCGCCTTCACCGTCCTGGCCGGTCCACTGACGGCCTTCACCGACCGCTCGGCAGCCGAACTCATCGCGCGCCGGCCCTATGTGGAGGAGGTGCTCGGCCGGTGAGGCGCCTGATCACCCTGTCGTACCGCAATCCCGACCTGCCGCCGTTCAGCGTCGAGTTCGCGGGCCGCCGACGCCGCGTCCTCGACCTCCCGCTGATCTCCTGGCTCACTCTGATCTGGGTCCTGTTGTGGTCCACCCTGACCTGGGCCAACGTCGTCACCGGAGTGGTCGTCGCGGTCGCCGTCTGCCTGGCGTTCCCACTGCCGCAGGTCGATCTGGGGCTGCGGCTGCACCCGTGGGGCATCGTGCGGCTCGCCGCCTATCTGCTCTACGACATGTACACCTCGGGTGTGAAGGTCACCCGGCAGATCTTCGCCGGCCACCCGCACCGCCCGGCCGTCATCGCCGTACCCCTGCGCTGCCGCAGCGACCTGATGCTCGCCGCGACCGCCGTCAGCGTGTCCAACATGCCGGGCGGCTCCGTTGTCGAGGTGCGCAGGGCCACGGCCACGCTCTTCCTGCACGTCCTGGACGCCGACCGGCCGGCGGAACTGGATGCGGCCCGCCGCTCCGTCTGGAAACTGGAGGAGCTGACGGTCCGGGCGTTCGGCACCCCCGACGAGATCAACCGGGTGTCCGAGCCACCATCACCCGTCCCCGGTGGCGACAGTGGAGAGGAGGAGGCATGAGTGGTCCCGAGACCGTCGACCGAGTACTGATCACCGCCGCCGTCGGATTCGTCGTCGTGGCCGGAGCACTGCTGCTCTTCCGGATCAGCCGCGGTCCCTCGATGCTGGACCGGGCCATCGCCCTCGACGTGCTCGCCGCTTTGATCATCGCGGGCCTGGGCGCCAAGTCGGCGTTCGCCCGTGACTCGTTCTACTTCCCGATCATGCTGGTGCTCGCGTTCCTCGGCTTCACCGGATCGGTGGGCATCGCCCGGTTCATCGCCGTACGCGACAAGCCGCTGCCGCGGCGCGGGCCCGCAGGGAAGAAGGGGCGGAAATGAACGTCTGGCTCCAGATCACGGACACCGCCGGCGCGGTGCTGGTCTTCCTCGGCGCGGCCATCTGCCTCCTCGGGGTGATCGGCATGGTGAAGCTGCCCGACGTCCTGTCGCGCAGTCACGCGGCGACCAAACCGCAGACACTCGGGCTGCTGCTGGTGCTGGCCGGGGTCGCGCTGCGGCTGCGCAGCGGGATGGACCTGGCGACGCTGGCCCTCATCGGCTTCTTCCAGCTCATGACGGGCCCGGTCGCGGCCCATCTGGTGGCGCGGTCGGCGTACCGGACGGGGCAGATCGAGCGCGGTGAGCTGTTGTTCGACGACCTGGACGCGCAGCTCACCGAGCCCGGGCAGGAGGCCGAGCGGCCGGACAGCGGTACGGGGCGGAGCTGACAGTCAGTCCTCGAGCAGCCGTGCGCGGAGTGCGCCGACCGCGGCGTCGGTGACACCGAGCCGCCCGGTGACGTACCCGTGCACCGAACCGTGCTCGGCCCTCAGGTCGGCGAGGAACAGCCGGATGACCTCCTCCGGTGCCCGCCCGTATCCGGGCCAGAGCGGCGTGCGGCCGCCGTGGAGCGCCGCCCAGTCGGCGATCAGCAGGTCGGTGGCCGCCTCGGTGAGGGCGAAGTCCTCGGCCACACCGTCCTCGTCGACTCCGAGCAGCGACAGGACCAGTGCGGCCAGCAGACCGGTGCGGTCCTTGCCCGACGCGCAGTGGAAGACGAGGGGCCCCGCGCTTCCGGCGACGGCCTCCAGTGCCTGCCGCAGTTCCACCGTCCCGTCCTCGGCGACCTCCGCGTAGCGGTCGGCGAGGTAGCGCCACGGATCGACCGCCGGGTCGATCGCCGCCTGGTCGTACGGGCGGTGCTCGATGCTCAGGTTGAGGTAGGTGAACTGCTCGCTGACGGGGACCCTGCCCCTGGCCGCGATCTCCCACGGGTAGCGCAGGTCGATGACGGTCCGCACACCGAGGGCGAGGAAGCGGTCCCAGTCGCGCCCTTCGAGCTTGGCGAGGGAGTCCGAGCGGTACAGCAGCCCGCGGCGGACCGGGCGGCCGTCCGCGGACCGGTGACCGCCCAGATCACGGAAGTTGTGCAGCCTGTCGAACGTGATGCGTCTGGGTATCTCCACGCCTCCCACACTATTTCTGCGATGATGCGGCGGGGAACCACCGGGCGCTGGGGGGCGTATGTCGAGCACGGGTACGGTGCTGCGTGAATTGCGCGGTGCACAGAAGTCGTCCAAGGGTGTCTCGCTCTACTCGCGGTACGTGAACAGGCCGGCCGGGCGCCTGCTCGCCGCGGGTGCGTACCGAGTGGGGCTGACGCCCAATCAAGTAACGGCGGCGAGCGCTTTTTTCACGTTCACCTCGATCGCGGCGGTCGCGCTCGTGGAGCCGTCGTGGTGGCTGGGTGCGGCCGTCTGCGCAGGTCTGGCCGTGGGCTTCGCCTTCGACTCGGCCGACGGGCAGCTCGCCCGGCTGACCGGGCGGGGCGGGCCGGACGGTGAGTGGCTCGACCACGTCGTGGACTGCGCGAAGATGATCCTGGTGCACACCGCAGTGCTGATCTCGTTCCACCGCTTCGACCAACTGCCCGGCGAGGGCTGGCTCCTGCTGCCGCTCGGCTTCCTCTTCGTCGCCGTGCTCACCTTCTGCGCGGGGCTGCTGCGGGAGCAGCTCGGCAAGGCGGCGGCCCGCACCGCACCGGCTGCCCCAGGCCCCGCCGCCACGGTTTCCCGGGTGCGGGCCGTGGCGCTGCTCCCCGCGGACTACGGGGTCTTCTGCCTGGTCTTCCTGCTGCTCGGCGCACCGTGGGCCTTCCGGGCCGGGTACGCCGCGCTCGCGGCGGTGCACGCCCTGTTCCTCGCGGCGTTCCTCGTCAAGTGGTTCAGGGAGCTGAAAGCGCTCCGTCCCGACTGACCAGCACGTCCAGCGCCCGGCGCAGCTGGGTGCTGGACGTGTGCACCGTGTACGGGAAGTAGACGACCTCCACCCCGACCGCGGCGAAGTCCCGCTCCAGGCGTTCACCCTTCTCCGTGCCCCGCCAGTCGTCGCCCTTGAAGATCACGTCGAAGCGGACCTGCTGCCAGGTCTCGACCTTGTCCGGAACGGTCTCCACGAACGCGGCGTCCACGTGACGCACACTGCGCACGATCTCCAGCCGCTCGGGCAGCGGGATGACGGGTGTGTGCCCCTTGGCCAGTGCGGCCATCTCGTCGGACACGACTCCGGCCACCAGGTAGTCGCACTGACTGCGGGCGTGCCGCAGGATGTTCAGGTGTCCGACGTGGAACAGGTCGTACACCCCCGGCGCGTAGCCGACCCTGTGCTGCACCATCCGTTCTCTCCCCCCACGGTGGAACTGGTGCAACGACCTTACTGTGAAGAACACTTGTGCATCCCGTGAACGGATAAGCTCGCAGGAGAGGCTGTTCCGGGGGGAAGGCGATCATCCGTTGTCCGCTGCTGAGCATCAGAGGCCGTTCGAAAACCGCAGACTTCTCGTGGTCTCCACCAACTACGCCCCCGAGCTGACGGGCATAGGCCCGTACGCCACGCAGCTCGCCGAGCACTGGGCCGCGTCCGGGGCCAGGACCGAGGTCCTGACCGGCATGCCGCACTACCCCGCCTGGAGCGTGGACGAGCGGTACCGCGGAGTGTGGCGTACGCGGGAGAGCCGGGAAGGGGTGCGCGTGCACCGGCGCCGACATTACGTACCCCCCCGCCAGACGGCTCTTCGCCGTGCCGCGTTCGAGGCGTCCTTCCTCGTCCACGGAATCCTCGCCCCGCCACCCGGCCGACCCGACGCGGTGATCTCCCAGATGCCGAGCCTCGCGGGCGGCGTGATCGCCGCCCGGCTGGCGCGCCGCCACCGCGTCCCCCACATACCCGTCGTCCAGGACCTGATGGGCGCCGCCGCCGCGCAGAGCGGCATCCGAGGGGGAGACAGGGCGGCGGTCGTCGCCGCGAAGGCCGAACGTCACGCGCTGCGTGGCGCGGCACTCGTCGGCGTCATCCACGAGAGCTTCGTGGAAGGCGTCACCGCGCTCGGTGTGGACCCTGGACGCATCCGGGTCGTGCCCAACTGGACCCACGTGCGGCCCCCTTCGGCCGACCGCGCCGCCACCCGTGCCAGGCTCGGCTGGGCCGAGGGCACCCCCGTGCTCCTGCACTCCGGGAACATGGGCCTCAAACAGGGGCTCGACGTCCTGGTCGCTCTGGCGCGGCTGGCCCCGGACGTCCGGGTCGTCCTGATGGGCGACGGCAACCAGCGCGAACGGCTGCGCGAGCGGGCCAGGGGCCTGCCCAATGTCGACTTCCTCCCGCCGGCGGGCGCCGACGACTTCACCGACGTGCTCGCCGCCGCCGATGTGCTCGCTGTCACCCAGCGGGCATCCGTGCTCGACATGAGCGTCCCGTCCAAACTCACCTCGTACTTCGTCTCCGGACGCCCCGTCGTCGCCTCCGTGGCCGACGAGGGCGGCACCGCCGACGAGGTGCGCCGCTCGGGCGCGGGGGTTCTCGTGCCACCCGAGGACCCCGCAGCGCTCCTCGCCTCCGTACGCCGGCTGGCCGCCGACCCCACGGCGGCAGAGGCCCTGGGCGCGCACGGCCCGCGGTACGTCGCACAGCACCTGAGCAGGGAGGCGGGCCTCGCCCGCTTCGACGCCCTGCTGTCCGAGGCACTCGCGGACGCACGAACCGGGGACACGCGAACCGGGCACACACGAGGGGGAGCACGCCGATGACGCACCAGATCCGACCCCTGGACGACCAGGACGAACCGGCCCTGCTGCGCGACCAGTTCCGCCAGCTCCTGCGCTACCGGGCGCTGCTCGCCGGAGGCGTCGTCGCGGGCCTTCTCGGCGGAGGGTTCCTCGCCCTGAGCGGCGACGACACCTACACGGCCACCGGGGAGGTGCAGGTGCGGTCCGCGACCGCCGACCCCTTCTCCACCGGAGCCTCCGCCGACAAGGGCATCAACATCGGCTCCGAACGGCAGACCGCGGTCAGTGACACCGTGGGCGACCTGGCCGCCGGGGCCCTGCTCAAGAAGGGCGACGACGTCACCGCCCGCAAGCTGCTCACCGGCCTCCAGGTCACCAACCCGCCCAACACCCTGACTCTCCGCTTCTCCTACACCGGTGCCTCCCCCGAGCAGGCCCGCGACCGCGCCGAAGCGCTGGCCAACGCCTACCTGGCGCACCGCAAGGCGCGCACCCAGGAGAGCATCGACAACATGGCGAACGGCTACCGCGCCCAGCTCGAACCGCTCGAGGAGAAGCGCGACCTGCTGGAGGAGCGCACCGGGGTCGACGCCGCGGACGACGTCAGCAGCGCACGCGCGAACATCATCGTCTCCATCTCCGAACTGAGCCGGAAGATCTCCGAACTCAAGGCCCTCGACACCACTCCCGGCTACCTCAACAAGAAGCCGGTCGCCCCCACCGAGCCCGCCGGAGCCGGTCTCCCGCTGCTCCTCGGGCTCGGTGCGGTCGTCGGTCTGGCCCTCGGACTGCTGCTGTCCTGGGTGCGTCTCGTCTTCGACCCCGCCGTGCGCTCCCCCCGCGAACTCGTACGCTCCCTCGGGGCCCCGCTGCTCGGGACCCTGCCCAGGGAACGCGCCGCCAACGGAACCCTGCTCGCGATCGGACGCAGCGGTTCGCGGCTCGCCGAGGAGTACCGCGCGGTCGCCTTCCGGCTCGCCTACGACCCGTCGTTCGCGGACAGCCGCCGGCTCCTGGTCACCGCGCCGCGGGGGGACAACGCCGCGGCGTCCGCCGCGGCGGTCAACCTGGCCGCCGCCTTCGCCGAGATGGGCCGCGACGTCCTGCTCGTCGAGGCCGACCTGCGCACCCCCTCGCTGGCCCGCGACCTGGGGCCGGCGGCCCATGAGGTCCGGCCGCCGAGGTGGGCAGCCGAGGAGGGCGACCGCAGCTGGCCGGCGGGCGGCCGCTGCAACGTGGACGTGCCGGGCTCCGGGGCGTTCGCCCTCGTGGCCGGGACCACCGCGGACAACGTGCCGCGCGCCCTGACCGCCGCGTCCGTCGCGCGGATCGTGGCCGAGGCCGACCGCCCCGGCGCCGTGGTCATCGTCCTCGCCCCACCGGTGCTGTCGTACGCCGACGCGGTCGCGCTCGTCGACCGGGTCGAGGGCGTCATGATCGTCTGCGACCCGCGCGAGACGCACCGCAGCGACCTGGAACGCATCCGGGAGATCATCGGAGCCTCCGGCGGCCAGGTGCTCGGCGCACTGCTCCACACCGGCCGGGGCGGGCCGGGCCGCGTGGAACGCCGGGCCAGGTCCGGCCGGCGCCGCGGTGGCGGTGGTCCGGGCGTCCCGGCCCTCGAGGCGGACGCGCCGGAGATCACCGGGAATCCGGACGAGACCATGGGGCTGCGCTCCTTCACCCTCCCGGGGGCGCGCCGGTGAGAGCCCGCACCGCGATCCTCTGCTCGGTCGCGGACCAGGGCGTGGCGGCGCTCACCAACATCCTGGTGCTCGTGGCCGCGGCCCGCCTCTCCACCGTGGCCGACTTCGCCCGCTTCTCCGCCGTCTACCTCGTCTTCACGGTGCTGCTGGGCGTCTCCGGCGCGTACACCGGGCAGCCCCTGGTCCTGCGGCGCGGCGCCGGTGAGGACGTCCGGGGTGCCTGCCGCTCTGCCGTCGTGTTCACCGTGGTGGCCGCGGCCGCTCTGGGCGGCCTGCTCGCCGCCGTCTGCCTGTTAGTCCCGGGGGACACCGCCCGCGCGTTGGTGATGCTGGGCCTCGTCCTGCCGGTGGTGCTGGGGCAGGACGCCCTGCGCTACGCCTTCTCCACCCTGCAGCAACCCCATCTCGCCCTGTGCGGGGACCTGCTGAGGCTCGCCTGTGTGCTGGGCGCGCTGTCCGTCCAGGGCTACGGGGCCACCCCTGCCCGGCTGGTCCTGGTCTGGGGACTGTCCGCCTTGCCGGCCCTCGTGCTGTCCGCCGCACTGCTGCACCGCTCGACCGCCGGGACCGGGCTGCTGCTGCGCCCGATGCTCATGCGGGGGCACCTCGGGCGGCGCTTCGTCGTCGAATTCGGTGTCGGCAACGCGACCAGCCAGCTCGCCGTCCTCGGTCTCGGGGCCGTCGGCAACCCACTCCTTGTCGGCGCCCTGCGTGGGGCCACCACCCTGTTCGGGCCGCTCAACGTGCTGTTCACCTCCGCCACGTCCTTCGGCCCGCCCCTGCTCGGCCGCATCGGTGACGAACGGCGCCTTGTCAGGGCCACCGCGGGACTCGCCGCCGTCCTCGCCGCCACCGCCGCCCTCTGGGCCACCGCGCTGGCCCTGCTGCCCGAGCGGGCGGGGCACGAACTCCTCGGTGACACCTGGCCGGCGGCCGCCGCCCTGCTTCCGGCGACCGGCAGCCAGTACGCGGCGATGGCGGCAGGCACCTGCGGACTGCTCGCCCTGCGCATGCTGGACCCGCGCACGACGCTGAGCATCCAGGTGGTCTTCTCGCTCACCGCCGTGGCCCTGATGGCCGGCGGATACGTCCTCGGCGGCGTCCCCGGGGCGGCCTGGGGGCTGTGCCTCGGATCGCTCTGCAAGGCCGCCGCCACCTGGACCAGGGTCGCCCGGCTGCGCCGCGGGGCACAGGGCGCGGAAAGGACCGTCAGCGCCGACGCGCTGCCCTCCGCTCCCTGAACGTGGTGATCAGCAGCAGGCACAGGGCGGCGATCGCCAGCTTCCCCGCCGCCTGGAGCAGCGGACCACGCAACAGGATGAAGGTGTACCCGGCGATGAGAGGTGCCGCGATCGCCAGCACACTGCCCGGGCCCGGACCCGCCCGGGTGACGGCCAGCGCGTACCTGCGGTCGGTACGGGCCGCGGCGTAACCGATCAGGGCCAGGCCGCCGATCATCCCGGTCGCGCCGAAATCGACCCAGAACTCGGTCCACAGAGGGGCCGAGAGGTTGGTCATACGCAGCCCCATCCACTGCCCGACCCTTACCCCGGTGTCCTCAGGCTTCCCGCTCCACACCGCGCGCGGCACGAAGAACAGTGCGGAGCCGGCGAGTTGGCGGCCGTAGGTGTGCTCCCTGGTGTCGACCCAAGAGATGGTGTTGGCGAACATCACCATCTGGTCGTAGTCCTTGGTCACCAGCGGCTCGAAGACCGAGGCCGACTGCGCGGACCGCTGTGCTTCGTCGTCGTACCGGAACTTGTCCGCGTACGGGAACACCACCAGTGCCCCCACCACCCCCGTCGCCAGCACGGTGCGGTAGACCGCCGCACTGCTCGGGAGCGCGGTGAACACGAACGCCATCAGCACCGTCAGGAACCAGTAACGGGCGTTGGATATCGGGTTGTTCACCACGAGGTTCAGTGCTCCGAGCGCCACCCACACCAGCACCGTGGACGGGGTGCGCCGGGCCCGGTAGGAGGTCGCCAGACGGCGGGTGTAGAGGAGCAGTGCCAGCAGCGCCGGGACCTGGCCGAAGCCCTTGAGGAACGCCGAGCCGACATTGGACCCCTCCGCCGCGACCCCGGTCGCCGCGACGGTCTCGTTGATCTCCTGCCGGCTGGAGAAGAAGACCGCGGGCCCGCCCAGCTTCAGCATGTAGAACGCGCTCGCCGCGAATGCCACCAGCACCAGCAGCCGCAGCCGCACGGGATGCGCGAGAGCGGGACCCCAGCTCCGCACCGAGACCGTACGGCGTCGCAGCGGGCGCCGCGAGGCCAGCAGCGCCCCCAGGTCGTAGGCGGCACACCCCACCAGAACCATCGCGATGGCCGTGACCAGGTCCTGGCGCGGTCCCACCATCGGCGTCGGCGTCTGCCCGATCACCACCTGGGCGAACGGGGCCACGCCCATCGCGATGTACACGAACATCCAGAAGACGCCCTGGAGCAGCCGCCGCCGGGTGGAGAGGATCATCGTCGCCAGCCGCGCCCCGGCGTAGCAGGTCAGGACAAGCTGGAGCCAGTACGCCGTGTCCCGGACCTCGCTGCCGGGCTGGGCGGCGATCACCGCGGGCAGGAAGCAGACCAGCCCCAGGATGAGCGGCACGGACAGGGCCCGCGACAGCATCGACCAGGCGATGGGCTGCTCGGGCGGCTCCGGGACGCCGCCCGGGGCCCATGCCCACTCCGGACGCGCGACCGCGCGGGCGGCCTGCTCCTGCGCCGACGTGTGCACCGACGTCATGCGCCCCCCCCGGGATCAGTGAACCGCTGAACACTCTAACGAATCAGCCCACTTGAGGGGGCGCGATGACTACCCTGTGAATTATTGGCCGCAGTCGAGGGGAACTCTGGTGAAAGTCCTGCACGTTGTCACGCTCCACACTCCGGACCATGCCTTCGGCGGGCCGACCCGGGTGGCGTTCAACCTCTCCAAGGTCCAGCGGGCGAACGGCCATGACGCGCGCGTCATGGCCCTCGGCGACGGCTTCCCCGACGGCGAACTGCCCAGCCACGTGGAGGGAGTTCCCGTCCACCTCTTCCAGGCACGGCACCTGCTCCCGATGTTCGAGGTCAGCGGCATCACCTCCGCCGCGCTGCTGCGCACCGCGCGCCGCATGATGCGTGGCGCCGACCTCGTGCACGTCCATCTGATGCGGGACCTGGTGACCCTGCCGGCGGCGCTCCTCGCGCTCGCGACCCGCACACCCCTGGTCGTCCAGACACACGGCATGATCGACCCCACCGAGAAGAAGGTCGCCCAGCTCACCGACGTCCTCGGGGTCCGCAAGGTGCTGCGCGAGGCCGACGCCGTCCTGCACCTCACCGAGATGGAGCGGGTCGATGTGAACGCCGTCGCGGCTCCCGTACCGCTCACCCGCACCGTGCGGCTGGTCAACGGCGTCCGCCCGCAGGAGCGCAAGCCCGCCCGCGACCCCGGCCGCCCGCCGACGGTGCTGTACCTCGCCCGCATCCAGGAGCGAAAGCGGCCCGAGGACTTCATCGCCGCGATGCCGCACGTCCTCGCCCGCCACCCGGACGCCCGCTTCGTGCTGGCCGGCCCGGACACCGGCGCGCTGGCCGGCACCCTGGCCCTCGCCCGGGAGCTGGGTGTCACGGACTCACTCGACCATGTGGGCCCGCTGGAGCACGACGAGGTCCTCGCCGCCGGACGCGAGGCCGATGTGTACGTGCTCCCGGCGATCGAGGAGCCGTTCCCGGTCTCGGTCCTGGAGGCGATGTCGGTCGGCACTCCGGTCGTCATCACCCGCACCTGCGGGCAGGGCCCCGATGTGTCGGGGGCCGGTGCGGGCCGGGTCATCGACAGCCGGGTCGGCGAGGACGCGGCCAACGCCCGCAAGGTCGCCGACGCGATCCTGGAGCTGCTGGAGCCGGAGGCCGCCGAGCAGGCGGGCAAGGCGGCCTGGCAGCTGGTCAACGACCGGTTCACCATCGAGGCCGTCACCGCCACCCTCCGGCGGACCTACGAGGATGTGGTCCGCCGGAGGCGGTGAGCCTCAACCTGTCTTTCCCTCGCGGGACTTGAGGGCGATCTGCCAGCGGTAGAAGCTCATCGCGAGGGCGAAGTCCAGGCCCGCACGCCCGTCGAGGAATCCCCGCCGGTAGACGTACATGTAGGCGAAGGACACCAGCGGCTTGAACGGCGCCTTGTGGAAGAGCTGCCCCTGACGGGACTTCACCTTCCGCACCTGCTCCTTGACCTCGGGGTGGTGCTCCAGCCACGCCTCCCAGTCCGAGTAGCGGTTGTGCCGTTCGAACCAGGCGGTGACCGGGTCCAGGTCCTGGTGCTCGATGGGGTTGCTCAGCGCCGAGGCCGTCGCCGCGACCGGCTGGTAGTGCCCCTCCACCTCACCGATGCCCGGTGCCGCGAGGTCGCCGACCTCCGGGTAGTGGCACCGGGTCCGGTCGGTCAGGGACCGCTTGCGGATCGTGTAGCCGTGCCGCAGCCGCTTCCCGGAGAACCAGTAGCCAAGCGGTATGTCGTACGCGGCCGGCTTCGGGCTGTCCGTGTCGGCGAAGATCCGCCGCAGCTCCGCCAGCAGCCCCGGACTGAGCCGCTCGTCCCCGTCGAGCAGCAGGATCCAGTCCAGATCCGTGCGGACGTTCTCCAGGCACCACTGCTTCTTGCGCGGATGTCCTCCGTCCCAGGTGTACGTGACCACTTCGGCCCCGCACTCCTCGGCGATCTTCGCTGTGTCGTCGGTGCTGTGGGAGTCCACCACGACGACCGCCTCGAAGTGGCCGAGGACCGACTTCACCGCCTCGGCGATGTTCAGTCCCTCGTTCTTGGTGGGGATCGCGACGGCGATGGGGAGCTTGCTCATCCATTGTCTCCTTGAGGCAGCCAGGCGTAGCAGCCTGTGGAGGTGAAGGCGCGGGCGGACTCCGGGACGGTGACCTCCACCCGCTTGCCGTCGGCGGAGGAACCCGAGTCGAGTTCCTTGCCGCCGGCTCCGGTCAGCTGCCAGTTGCACGCCTTGGTGGGGGAGGGGGCCGTGTACCGTCCCGGCCGGATCTTCGCGCCCTTGTGGGTGCCGTCGGCGTAGCCGAGTGCCGCCTCGTCGAGGAGGTCCTGGTGCCGGGGGCAGAGATGGGCCACGGCCGGCTTCGCGTCCGTGATCTCGCCGGAGACGATCGCGCCGACGGCGATGTCGCGGTCCGCCTTGACCAGGTAGCGGAGCCGGTCACAGGTCTCCTGCCCCGTCTGGAGTACCGCGGCCGGGTCCATCCCCTCGGGTACGCGGTCGGTCAGATACTCCTTCTGCTTCTTGGTGAGGGAGCCCGTGGCCGGGGTGATGTCCCCGGCGGGCGCCTTCGGTGTGCCGGTGGACTTCCGGGGGCTCGGCGTCGTCGTCCGGGCCGCCGGAGGTGCGACGGAGGGCGTGGGGGAGGCCGCGACGGACGGCTTGCCACCCGCCCCGGCCTCCCCGCCCCCGTCGCCGGACCCGCCGGACGAGCCGCAGGCGGCCAGCACCGCCGTCGCGAGGGCGACGGCGGCGCTGGCCAGGAACGGGTATCTCATGCACCGGTCCTCAGGGCGTAGTGAGCGCTGACCTGGGAAGCGCTCAGGGCGGTCGGGTACACGGCGGTCTCGTCGATCTGGCCGGCGAAGAAGTTGCTGGTCGGGCGGTTCGGCCAGCTGGCGAGGCTGTCCCCGCCCACCCTCCAGTAGCCGGGGTAGCTCTCGTTGCCCGTGTAGAAGAAGTTGGAGGCCCGGAGCTGCCCGTCCACGTACAGCGCCATGCCTCCGGTGCCCTGCGTGGCGACGACGTGGTGCCAGTTGCCGTCGTTGTAGGCCCCCGTCGTGGTGACGGTGCGGTAACCGCCGCTGTAGACACCGAACACGAGACGCCCGTTGTTGGCCATGTAGACCTGCTTGTCGTAGCGGGTGCTGTTCTGCATGGTCAGATTGCCGAACCCGATGACCTTGCCGCCACGGGTGGTGGTGGTCTTGATCCAGGTCTCCACGGAGAAGCGGGTGGGCGACGCGTGCAGCTTGTTGCTGTACGCGTATTCGGCGGCGCCGTCGAAACCGATGGCCGTCGAGTCGCCCGCGATCGCGGCGGGGGTCTGCCGGTAGGAGGGCGCGTTGCGCAGGAAGCCGTTGTTCGACGCGCTCGTGGTGTCCGCCGCGAAGGTGGAGGTGCCCTCGTCGTAACGCCAGTAGAGCGAGGCGCCGTCGGACAGCACCCGCGCCGGATAGGGCTGTGTGGAGGCCGCCACGGTCGCCGACTGCGCGGGGGACTTGGCGCTGGTGTTGGTGCCGTCGCTCGCGGTGATGCGGTACGAGTGCGTCTCGCCCACCGACACGTCGGTGTCGGTCCACTTCAGCTGCGGACGGTTCCAGAAGAGCGAGTAGCCCGTGACGGTGTGCACGGGCGTGCTCGCACCGTCCTTGTAGATCCGGTAGGTCAGCTCCCCGTCGTCGGTGTCGAAGCTGGTCTGCCAGTTGACGTCGATCCGCCCCGGGGCGACCGTGGACAGGCTGACGTTGGGCACCCACGGCGCCCCGGTGTCCGGGCCGTCGGCGAACCGGGTCAGCCCCTGCTGGCCGGAGCCGTTGACGGTGGTGAACTCGCCGCCGACCCACAGGTAGTGGCGGCCGCCCTTGTCGGTCTGCGTCATGACCCGCGGCCCGACCGGCTCTCCGATGCCGTCGTTCGTGTCGGGGAACCAGGGCAGGAGCGTCGGGTCTTCCACGGACTGGGCCAGCAGGTGCCTGCGCGGCTGGTCGGGGAACCCTCCCATGCTGGCGCAGTCGTGGGCGTGGCTACCGCTGTACAGCACGCCCGAGTGCACCAGGACGGCCTGGGTGGCGCCCAGGCAGGTGTCCCGCCAGCGCTGCTGGTAGTCGTCGAGGTCGATGGCGATCCGGCCGTCGAACACCCCGCCGCCGGTGCCCTCGTTGGCGGTGTACAGGCCGGTCGCGTCCGTCGTGAGGTCCTGCACCGTCGAGGTGTTGGGGATGAAGCCCGGGAAGCCCTTGGTGAGCGCGCCCGTGGTGGCGTCGACCACGGCCAGGGCGTGTGAGTTGGTGCCGTTGACGGTGAAGAAGTCCCCGCCGAGGGCCACGTGCCGCCCGTCCGGGGTCACCTGGACCGCCCGCGCCACCTCGTCCGCGTTCGCGGTCCACGGCAGCAGACCGGCGGCCGTGGTGACCGCCGCGAACTTGTTCCGGGTCTGGCCGCCCACGCTGTTGAAGTCGCCGGCCAGGTAGACGGTGTCCGCCGTGACGTCCAGGGCCCGTACCGTCGCCGAGACGGCGATCTTGAAGTCCTGGCGCGGCGTGCAGGTCGCCGTGTCGACGGCCACGATGTTGCTGACGCCCACCCCGTTCACCGCGCCGAACTGTCCGCCGGCGTAAAGGGTCCCGCCGTCCGGGGAGAGCGCGAGGGCCCGTACGGTCGCGGTCCCCGAGGACAGCGTGAACGCCAGGCTGCACCCCGTCGGCGCGCCCGTCGCCGCGTCGAAGGCCGCGAAGTTGGCCGCGGGCTGTTCCGAGGTGCCCGCCGGCGCGTCCGGCGGACGGACGGTGGAGAAGGTGCCGCCGGCGTAGACGACCCCGTCCGTCGCGGCCATGGACCAGACGATGCCGTTGGTCTGCCAGGTGGTGAGGTCGTCCGCTGTGATGGACACCGGCGGTGTGAGCGCCGCCGCCGGGGAGGTCCCGGCCGCTGTCGCGGTCAGGGCTCCGGCGAACAGGCAGAGCGCGGCGGACGCGGCCCGCACACGGCCGCTCCCCCCATGTCTCCGCCCCGTGCTTCCGTTCATCATTCATCTCCGAAGGTGAGGACGAGCTGCGGCCGGCAGGCCGCGGTTGCCTCGCTCGACCAGATGCGGAGACTGTCCGTTCCGCTGCTGGTCAGGGCGAGTGAGGTGACGGAGCCGAGGGCCCCGTCCAGAGCCGTCGCGGCGAGGTCCGCCGAGTGGTCGGTGGAGACCTCGGACGCGCCGGTGATGGTCCCCAGCACGGACGTGGAGAGCGTCGGCCGGGTGTTGTGGGTGACCGCCGACTCGGTCCTCTCGCCGGTGACCGGCACGCTGCTGTGGCTGTCGGCCGAACCCGCCGTCGAGTCCGACGAGGTACGGAAGGTGAGCCGCGCGTTCCTGAGCGCCCGGCCCACCGGAGCCGACGGCAGCGCGCGGGCGGTGCCGTCCGCCGCGACGTCGAGGGCGCGCACCGTCGCACCGGACCGCGGCGAGAAGCCCGTACGCGGCCGGCAGGCGGTCGCGTCGCTCCCGGCGGGCGATCCGGCAGGCCGGATGGCCGTGAAGGTGCCGCCGGCGTGGACCACCCCGTTCGCCCCGGCGAGCGCCCGGACGATGCCGTTGGCCCGGTACGTGGACAGGGCGTCGGCGGTGAAGCCGACCGGAGGGGTGAGCGCGGCGGCCGGGGGAGCGGTGACCGAGGCGGCGCCGAGCGTCCCCGCGGCCGGCGTGAGGACCGATGCGAATACGCCGCCCCGGGTGCGTCTGAGACGTCCTGGCCCGCTCACCGGTCCACCCGGACCGCGGATCCCGTGAGCTGGTCGCTCAGCAGCCTGATGTCCGCGTCCACCATGATCCGGGCGAGCTCCCGCGACTTCACCTCCGGCTTCCAGCCGAGGAGTTCCTCGGCCTTCGACGCGTCACCGATCAGCGCGTCGACCTCGCTGGGGCGCTCGTACTTCGGGTCGTAGCGGACGTGCTCCGCCCAGTCGAGGCCCGCGTGCTCGAAGGCGTACTCGAGGAACTGCCGCACGCTGACCCCTTCGCCCGTGGCCACCACGTAGTCGTCGGGGGTGTCGCACTGGAGCATCCGCCACATCGCCTCCACGTACTCGGGGGCGTACCCCCAGTCGCGTACGGCGTCGAGGTTGCCCAGGTGCAGCCGGTCCTGGAGGCCGGCCTTGATCCTCGCCACCCCGCGGGTGATCTTGCGGGTCACGAAGGTCTCGCCCCGGCGCGGGGACTCGTGGTTGAACAGGATGCCGTTGGTCGCGAACATCCCATATGCCTCACGGTAGTTGACCGTCGCCCAGTACGAGTAGACCTTGGCCACGCTGTACGGGCTGCGCGGGTGGAACGGGGTCTTCTCGTTCTGCGGGGGCGGGCTCGCGCCGAACATCTCGGAGGACGAGGCCTGGTAGACGCGGGTGTCGATCCCGCTGGCGCGGACCGCCTCCAGCAGCCGGACGGTGCCCAGGCCGGTGACGTCACCGGTGTACAGCGGTGCGTCGAAGGACACCCGGACATGGGACTGGGCGCCCAGGTTGTAGACCTCGTCCGGCTGTATGTCGCGCAGCAGGTTCACCAGCGCCACACCGTCGGAGAGATCGGCGTGGTGGAGGACGAAGGACCGGTTCGCCTCCTCGGGCCCCTGGTAGATGTGGTCGATCCGCTCCGTGTTGAAGCTCGACGAACGCCGGATCAGCCCGTGGACCGTGTACCCCTTCTCGAGCAGCAGCTCCGACAGGTACGAACCGTCCTGGCCGGTCACGCCGGTGATGAGTGCGGTCTTTGCCATGACTCCCCCCTTCTGTGGTCGCCCTTGGGGCGGTTTGTGTCACCGAAATTTCATGATCTGAGTGGAATGGGGCAAAGAGTCACCCGGGCACCGGGCGGCTGGCAGAATCCGAGCCATGACGACTGAAACCCCCGGCCCGGCCCGGGAATCCGCCCACCCCCTGCTGCGCCCGGGAGCCCGCATATTCGTCGCGGGCCACCGAGGTCTCGTCGGTTCGGCCCTGGTGCGCCGCCTCACCGCCGACGGGCACGAGGTGATCACCCGCGGCCGTGACGAACTCGATCTGCGCGAGGCGGCGCCGACCGAGGCGTTCCTGCGCGAAGCCCGCCCGGACGCCGTCGTGCTGGCCGCCGCCAAGGTGGGCGGGATCATGGCCAACAGCACGCGTCCGGTGGAGTTCCTGGAGGACAACCTCCGCATCCAGCTCTCCGTGATCGCCGGCGCGCACGCCGCCGGCGTCCAGCGACTGCTCTTCCTCGGCTCGTCGTGCATCTACCCCAAGCACGCCCCGCAGCCGATCCGTGAGGACGCCCTGCTCACGGGCCCGCTGGAGCCGACCAACGAGGCCTACGCGCTGGCCAAGATCGCCGGGATCGTACAGATCCAGTCCTACCGCCGGCAGTACGGCGCCGCGTACATCAGTGCCATGCCCACCAACCTCTACGGCCCCGGGGACAACTTCGACCTGGAGACCTCGCACGTGCTGCCCGCCCTGATCCGCCGCTTCCACGAGGCGAAGCTGGACGGGGCCCACGAGGTCACCCTGTGGGGATCCGGCAGCCCCCGCCGCGAGTTCCTCCACGTCGACGATCTCGCCGCCGCCTGTGTGCGGCTGCTGGAGACCTACGACGGGGACGAACCCGTCAACGTCGGGTGCGGCGAAGACCTGACGATCCGTGAACTGGCCGAGACCGTCAGGGACGTGACGGAGTACCAGGGATCCGTCGTCTGGGACACCTCGAAGCCCGACGGCACTCCGCGCAAGCTCCTCGACGTGTCCCGGCTCTCCTCCCTCGGCTTCAAGCCGCAGATCGCCCTGCGGGACGGCATCGCCCGCACGTACGCGTGGTGGCTCGGAAGCCGGACCTCCCGGAGCTGACCCTGCGGCCGGACGGCCGCGGTACGTCCTGAACCCGTGCACGCGACCCCCCACGTGTCCCCCCACCACGTCTCAGTACGCCCCGCGGCCGTCGGTGACCGCGCGCACCGTCCGGGCCAGCAGCCCCATGTCGCCGACCACCGACCAGTTGTCGACGTACCAGAGGTCCAGCGACACCGTCTCCTGCCAGGACAGGTCCGAGCGGCCGCTGACCTGCCACAGGCCGGTGAGGCCCGGCCGCACCGCCAGTCGCCGCAGCTCCCTCTCGTCGTAGCGCGAGACCTCCTCCGGAAGCGGTGGACGCGGTCCTACCAGGGACATGTCACCCCGCAGCACGTTGAGGAGTTGGGGGAGCTCGTCCACTGACGTCCGGCGCAGGGCGTGGCCGATCCGGGTCACCCGGGGATCGCGGCGCATCTTGAACATCGGGCCCTCGCTCTCGTTCGCCGCCACGAGCTGCTCCTTGAGGGACTCCGCGTCCGCCACCATCGTGCGGAACTTCCACATCACGAACGGCCTGTTGTGCCGGCCGTGACGGGTCTGGCGGTGGAACACCGGGCCGGGCGACGAGAGCCGCACCGCGAGGGCCACCCCGAAGAACAAGGGGGAGAGGGCCAGCAGCCCGAGAGCGGCACCGGCCCGGTCCACGACGGTCTTGAGCACGGCCTGCGGGCCGCGCCGCAGCGGTGGTGCGACGTGCAGCAGCGTCAGGCCGGCCGCGGAGACCGGCCGCACCCTGGGTGCGGCGACCCCCGACAGGTCCGAGAGCACGCAGAGGGCCAGCCCGCCGTCGTGCAGTCCCCACGCCAGCCGGCGCAGCCGGTCCTCGCCGAGCTGCGGGCCGGGCGCGACGAGGACCAGGTCCGCGTCGTGGGCGAAGGCGCCGCCGAGCACCGTGGTCACGTCGTCGTCGGCGGGTTCGGGCGCCAGCCGTCCCGGCACCGGCGTCCCGCAGTCAGGTGCCACCGGGCCCACCGGGACCACGGCCACGGCGGAGTATGGCTGGTCCTTACGGGAGTTGAGCAGCTTCACCGCCCGGTTCAGGCCCGCAGCCTCGCCGACCACGAGGACCCGGCGGGATCCCCGCCGCCCCGCGGTCCGCAGCAGCCGGCCCGCGGCTCCCGCGAGGACGGCCAGGGCCAGGCCGGGGAGCAGGGCTGTGACGGCGGTCGCCGGGTCGAGGCCCCCACCCGTCGCGGCCAGCAGCACCGCCAGCACTCCGACGAGGACGAGCCAGTCGCCGACGGGGGCATACGCCGCCGCCCCCGCGCCTTCCGCGGGCAGCTGACGCGCGTACCGTCCGCGTGCCGCGCGAACGCAGGTCCACACCAGCGCCGCGGACGCCGCGGCGGCCCACGGCCCCGGCTGAGCGCCGGCCCGTAGCACGAGCCAGGCGGGAACCCCCAGTCCCAGCAGGTCCGTCAGGACGAGGAACGGCACACGCGGATCGGGCTTGTTCCTCGCCCGCGGTCGCTCCGCGTGGTCGCGCTCAACGGTCGTCGGTGGTCTCCACACACGCTCCGGAGCCATCGTGCGGTTCCGGGACCCGGCGGTACGCGGTCGTGGTGCACCCGCGAGCCCGACAGGCCCGGATATATCCGATTCAGGTATTTCGACATGCCCCATGAACCCCCCAGCCACAGTTGCATCCCCACAAACGGGGCGCATCCGCCGATCCCATGGACTGACGGATGCGCCCTCGCTCGTGCACGATATCCACACACGTGCCATTTCGCTGGAGTTCTCGTGAAGTTCAGACACTGCGGACGCTGTGATCCGCGTCGCGCCGGACGGGTGCCCGCAGGGGGTGCCCTTAGCGGTCGGCTCCGGAAGTCCTTCGGGGGTTGATCACTCTGCCAGTGCGGCCGAGGATTCTTGGTGGTGATCGGTGGTGTGCCGGTCGGGCCTGGCCAGCAGATCGTCCAGGTCTGAGATGGTGAACCTCCACTGGAACGGCTGTGCCGTGGCGTTGTAGCGGTCTTCGAATGCTCGGAGCCGGTCCCCGACCTGGGCCGGGTCGGGGAAGTCGTTGGGCGAGACGACCTTGCGCTGCACGACGGAGAAGTAGATCTCCACCTGGTTCAACCAGGAGGCGTGCACCGGGGTGCGGACCGTGACCGCGTTCGGGTGGGCCTCGGCCAGCCGGTCGGCGGCCTTCTTGCCACGGTGGGAGGAGCCGTTGTCGACGATCCAGAACACGCGCTTGGCGCTGGCGTACGGCTCCTCGCTCATCACCTGGGTGACCAGGTTCATGAACGGGTCGATGCCGGTGGGCGCTTCGGTACGGCCGAACACGCGGGCGCGGTGGACGTCGTAGGCGGCGAGGATGGGGTGGCAGCGGCAGCGGGCCTGGATGGAGGTCTTCTCGTCGGCGCTGATGACGTACTCGTCCGCGCCGACCGGTGTGCCGTTCCAGGTGTCGGCGTACAGGTTCAGCACGCGCTCGGCCTTGGCCCGGAAGCCGGAGTCGGTGATGAAGATCCAGGAGCGGTGCTGCCGGGGCTTGAGGGCGTCCCGCGTCAGCCGGCGGCGCACGGTGGAGGCCGACAGGAAAGGCGCGATGCTGCGCTCGACCGCCTCGCGGGCCAGCTCCGGGCACGACCAGCGGGACAGCGGCACGCCGGTCTCGGCGGGCAACTGGCAGGCCATTGCCGCGACCTGAGCCGCCTGCAGTGCGGTGAAGGAGGGCGGGCGGCCGGTGCCTTGCGGTCCGCCGGACCGGGCAGCCTCTTCTCAGCGAAGCGGGCCCTGCCACCTGCGCACGGTGTCTACGTGCACACCGACCCGCTCCGCTATTCGAGCGTTGGCCGGCCCGCGTGCCGCGTGCAGGACGATTTGGGCGCGGAGGTGTAGCTGGTACTCGGTCCTGTGGCCCCAGGCCATCTTCTTCAGCCGGTGCCGCTCGCTGGCAGCCAGGGCTGTCGGGCATGCGGTGGCAACGGGCACGGACACCTCTCGACCGCTGGTCGTGGCCTGGCAGAACTGCTTATTTCTGCGAGGCATATGCGTCGACATGTGCGTGCAGGGCGCCGTGCGCCGGCGGAGCGGCCCGGTCCACGCAGTCGGTCCTCAAGAGGAGACCGGGGGACCGGGTGTCCGATGTTCGACTCAGGCGCCGCCTTCAGGCGTGCCCAGGGGCGGCGACGCGAAGATCGAGGAGCTGTCGGGTATGCACGGGCACATGGTCTTCGGCGAGGCCATCTATGAGGCTTGTCAGTGGAATCGGCTGGTCCAGCACGAGTGCGTCATTGGAAAGGAGGAGCGACGGCACCAGAACCGAGGCGGCTTCCTCGTTGAGTCGATCGGCGATGTCGCACAGGACGGTGGCCTGGCTCCGGACGTGATCAATCAGGTCCGCACGACCTGAGTGCTCGGTGATGATCCGGTCAAGATTCCAGGTGTCGAGGGAGATCCGGTTGTCGAAGGTGGGCCGTGAGCCGGCGACGACGCCCAGAGCAACCGCTGCGATCGAGGCGTCGACGCTGAGGAGATGGGCCAGTATCTGGTCGGCGTTCCATCCTCCATCGTCCGCGTCGCCGAGGTCGGGGATGGCCGCCGCATCGAGCAACCTGTCGTAGGCGCTTCGAAGTACTGTCGTGTCCATAGCATGCTTCCTTCATTCGGGGCGTGTCGAACTCGAATCCCGCTCTGCTGCCTCAGCGACGCGTTTGATGTTCGCCAACCGCCGGTCCCAGTAGGCCGCGAGCGAGGCCATCCACCGTGCCGTCGTGTCCGGCCTCCAGGACGGCGAGGCGCTTGACCGCCGACGGGAAGTCGTTCGGCGAGCGTCGTGGCAGTGGCCTCGCCCGGTGCGGCGAGCAGGTCGCGCAGTTGACGTCGCGTCGGGCCGGCCAGCGCACCGAGGACGCTGTCGACGACCTCGGCGGCGCCGGGACGTTCTTCCGTCACGTGGAGGGCTGTTCGGCGCGTGTCTTGAGCGCGTCGAGCTCCAGGGGCCAGCCTTCCGTGTGGTCCTTCAGGTTCTGACTGCGCAGCTCCTCGGACCCGGCCAGCGCCGCGAACCCGCTCTCGACGACGCGCAGCCGCGTCTGCTCGCCTTCCGGGGTCAACGTGAACTCCACGAGCGTGCTGTTGTCCTCGCGCAGCTCCTCTCCGGGGAACGCGCTGGTCCAGCGGTACGCCAGGTACGTGGGCGGCTCGGCCTTCTCCACACGCACCGGGAAGTCGCCGTGCTCGGCGTTCTTCGCCATCATCGACTCGCCTTCCTTGGCCACGGTGCCGGGCAGGCTCGCCTTGTCGGCCACCCAGAACCCGGGTTGGGCCACCAGCGACCAGACCCGCTCCAGGGGTGCTGTGATCAGGGTTTCGCGTTCGATCCGGTCCTCGCTCATGGGGGACTCCTTCGCCGTCACCATCGGATGCAACCCCAGGGTTGCACTTCGACCGCCTAGGCGCAACCCAAGGGTTGCACCTGGGTGGTGATCGTTGGTTGGTGATGGTGGAGAGGGACTGGGTGAGGGCCGTGAGGCTGCTCAAGGACCGTGATGATCGCGTCCCACCAGCGGTCGGCACGCCTGCGCACCTCGGCCACGAAGTCAACCGCAGCGTCAACCCCCGAAGGACTTCCGGAGCCAACCACTTAGCCTGAGGGCATGGAACCGCTTTCCGAGGAACAGACCCGCCGGCTCGTCGCGATCGTGATGGATCTGGCCAGGCAGGGCCGTACGCAGGAGCTGCTGGAGTTCTTCGACCACGGGCTGCCGGTCGACGTCCAGGACCAGGAGGGCAACACGGCCCTCATGCTCGCCGCATACCACGGGCGGACGGAGACGGTGCGGGCGCTCGTCGGACGCGGCGCCGATGTCGACCGGCGCAACGGCCGGGACCAGTCGCCTGTCGCGGGGGCCCTGTTCAAGGGCGAGGACGCGATCGTCGCGGTGCTGATCGCCGCGGGCGCGGACCTCGACGCTGGGACACCCAGTGCACGGGCCACGGCCGAGATGTTCGGGAGGACGGCGCTGCTGGAGTAGCTGCGCGGGTCTCATCGCAGCACAAGGGGCCCCGGGCGACGTCGCGTTGCCCGGAGCCCCTCACGTACGGCCTTCGGCCAGGACTACTTGGCGGCCTGCAGGGCCTCGATGGCCTTGCGCACACCCTCGCCGTAGGCCGGGTCGGCCTGCGTGCAGTGACCGATGTGACGCTCGATCGTGGCCTTCGAAGCGCCGTCGATGGCCCGGGCGGTGTTGCCGAACAGCGCGTCCTGCTCCTCCGGCGTCATCGCCCGGAACAGGTTCCCCGGCTGCTCGAAGTAGTTGTCGTCGTCCTCGCGGTAGTCGAACCGGTCGGCGGCGGCACCGTCGAGGGCCAGGCCCGGCTCGGCGAACTGCGGCTGCTCCGCCCAGCGGCCGTAGCTGTTCGGCGTGTAGCCGGGCACCGCACCCTGGTTGCCGTCCACGCGCAGCTGGCCGTCGCGGTGGTAGGTGTTGACGTTTTTCGCGCCGCGGGGCTGGTTCACCGGGATCTGGTGGTGGTTGACACCGACGCGGTAGCGCGCGGCGTCGCCGTACGAGAACAGCCGGCCCTGCAGCATGCGGTCGGGCGAAGCGCCCACGCCGGGAACGAGGTTGGCCGGGGTGAAGGCGGCCTGCTCCACGTCGGCGAAGTAGTTCTCCGGGTTGCGGTTGAGCTCGAACTCGCCGACCTCGATGAGCGGGTAGTCCTTCTTGGACCAGACCTTGGTGAGGTCGAACGGGTGGTAGCGGTACGTCGCGGCGTCCGCCTCCGGCATGACCTGGATGTAGAAGGTCCACTTCGGGTGGTCGCCGCGCTCGATGGCGTCGAACAGGTCCACCTGGGAGGACTCGCGGTCGGCGGCGACAACCGCGGCGGCCTCCTCGTCGGTCAGGTTCTTGATGCCCTGCTGCGTACGGAAGTGGAACTTCACCCAGAAGCGCTCGTTGCTCTCGTTGACGAACGAGTAGGTGTGCGAACCGAATCCGTGCATGTGGCGGTAGCCGTCGGGGATACCGCGGTCCGACATCACGATGGTGATCTGGTGCAGGGCCTCGGGGAGGTTGGTCCAGAAGTCCCAGTTGTTCTCCGCCGAGCGCAGGTTGGTGCGCGGGTCGCGCTTCACGGCGCGGTTGAGGTCGGGGAAGTGGTGGGGGTCGCGGTGGAAGAAGACCGGCGTGTTGTTGCCGACGACGTCCCAGTTGCCCTCCTCGGTGTAGAAGCGGAGGGCGAAACCGCGGATGTCGCGCTCCGCGTCGGCCGCGCCGCGCTCACCCGCGACGGTCGAGAACCGGGCGAAGAGCTCGGTCTCCTTGCCGACCTCGGAGAACAGTGCGGCCCTGGAGTACCGGGTGATGTCCTGCGTCACCTTGAAGGTGCCGAAGGCGCCCGACCCCTTGGCGTGCATACGACGCTCCGGGATGACCTCACGGCTGAAGTGGGCCAGCTTCTCGAGGAACCAGACGTCCTGGAGCAGCATCGGGCCGCGGGGGCCGGCCGTGACGGCGTTCTCGTTGTTCGCGACCGGTGCGCCGGCGGCGGTGGTCAGCGGCTTCGTGTTGTCAGTAATTTTCCTGCTCCTCTTTGTGGAAACTTCGGTGCACCGACTCCGGGTCCCGCTGACCGCGCTCGGTCCGACATCCGGGGCACAGGCCCCAGTACGTCACCTCTACGTGGTCGACGGTGAACCCGTGATCCTGGGGCGCCTCGAGACGCGGAGCGCCCGGCGGGACATCGACGTCGGCGATCGTGCCGCAGGCGCGGCAGACCACGTGCTGATGGTCGTCCCCGGACTGTCCCTCGTACCGTGCCGGGGAATTCGGCAGGTCGATCCGCCGGGCCAGTCCGGCGTCGACGAGCGTCTTGAGCACGTCGTAGACGGCTTGGGTCGAGACCGTGCCGATGCGTGTTCGTACCAGGGTGAGGAGGGTACTGACATCGGAGTGCGGGGCCTCGTGGACCGCCGAGAGCACGGCGACCCTGGGGCGGGTCACTCGCAATGACGCTCCGCGCAGGAGCGTCCTGGCCTCGGTTTCGATCACACACGCAGTCAACCACTTTTCTGGAATGATTCCAATCAAAGACACATAAGAGAACTGTGATCGATCAAATCTGCGCAGCGTGCTGTCCGATACCCGCCAGCACCGCTGGGCGCGATGCCGCACCCTGGAGGCATGACCAGCGACGACAGCAGGTACGAGGCGGTGACCAGCCGCGATGCCCGGTTCGACGGAGAGTTCTTCTTCGCCGTGTCCACGACTGGCATCTACTGCCGTCCGAGCTGCCCCGCCACCACGCCCCACCGACGGAACGTGACGTTCTTCCCGACCGCGGCCGCCGCCCAGAGCGGCGGATTCCGTGCCTGCCGGCGCTGCCGCCCCGACGCGGTCCCCGGCTCCGCCGGCTGGAACGTGCGCGCGGACCTGGTGGGCCGGGCGATGCGGCTGATCGGCGACGGGGTCGTCGACCGCGAAGGCGTCGCCGGGCTGGCCGCGCGTCTCGGATACAGCGCCCGTCAGGTGCAGCGCCAGCTGAACGCCGAGGTCGGCGCGGGGCCCATCGCGCTCGCCCGCGCCCAGCGGGCCCACACGGCGCGGGTCCTGCTGCAGACCACCACCCTGCGGGCCGCCGAGATCGCGTTCGCCGCCGGCTTCGCGAGCGTGCGGCAGTTCAACGACACGGTGCGGGAGATCTACGCGCTCACCCCCGGGGAGCTGCGCGCCACCCGCCCCGGCCGCGCCTCCCGCTTCGGCTCCGTCGGCATCGCGGACGGAGCCGGGGGAGTGCCGCTGCGGCTCGCCCACCGGGGGCCGTACGCCGCCGGCGAGGTCTTCGACCACCTGGCGGCCCGCGCCCTCGACGGCATCGAGGAGATGGCCGGCGAGAGGGGCGACCGCACCTACCGGCGGACCCTGCGCCTGCCCCACGGCACAGGCATCGCCGAGGTGCGCGAGAGCACCGGCGGGAGCACCGGCGGGGGCTGGCTGGAATGCAGGCTGCATCTGAGCGACCTGAGCGACCTGACGACCGCCACCCAGCGGATGCGCCGCCTCTTCGACCTCGACGCCGACCCCCACGCAGTCGCGGAGCGCCTCGGCGCCGATCCCGCACTGGCCCCGCTCGTCGCCCGTACGCCGGGGCTGAGGGCACCCGGTGCCGCCGACGTCCACGAACTGACCCTCAGGGCGGTCCTCGGCGGGCAGGTCTCCGTAGCGGCCGGGCGCCGGCTCGGCAGCGCGCTGGTGGCCGCGTACGGCGCACCGCTCCGGGTGCCCAGCGGCGGCCTCACCCGTACGTTCCCCGCAGCCGGCGCCCTGGCCGAGGCGGGGCTGGACGAACTGGGGATGCCGGATTCGCGGCGGGCCGTCCTGCGCGGCGTCGCCGCGGCCCTCGCCGAGGGCCGGATCCGCCTCGACCCGGGCGCGGACCGGGACCGGGCCGAGAAGGAGCTGCTCGGTCTGCGGGGCGTCGGGTCCTGGACGGCCGGATACGTCCGGATGCGGGCGCTCGGCGACCCGGACGTCCTGCTGACCGGCGATGCGGCGGTCCGCGCGGGGATGCGGCACGCGGGTGCCGAGGCGGTGGACGCCGAGGCATGGCGGCCCTGGCGCACCTACGCCATGCACTACTTCTGGAACGCGGCGGCCGACCGCCGTCGCACCGCTTCGGCGGGACGGATCTGAACGATGACGTCGGAAGGGACCGGAACGATGACGCTCCACACCACGATGGACAGTCCGCTGGGCGAACTCCTGCTGGTCGGCGAGGAGTCGGCCACCGCGCCGGGCGGCACCGCCCTGGCATCGCTGTCCGTGCCAGGCCAGAAGGGCGGCGCGACGGTCCGGGACGACTGGACGAAAAGCACGGACGCGTTCGCCGTGATCGCCGCCGAACTGCGCGCTTACTTCAACGGCAGCCGGACCGAGTTCGGCATCGAGTACGCCGCCGGGCGCGGCACCGACTTCCAGCGTCGGGTGTGGGCTGCCCTGGAGGCCGTTCCGTACGGCACCACGCTCAGCTACGGCGAGATCGCCGCGCGGATCGGCGCGTCGCGCGCCGCGGTGCGCTCGGTGGGCACCGCGATCGGTGCCAACCCGCTGCTGATCGTGCGCCCGTGCCACCGTGTGATCGGCGCGAGCGGTGCACTGTCCGGCTACGCGGGCGGTCTCGACCGCAAGCGGGAATTGCTGGAGTTGGAGAGACGCCGCCCGAAGGCCTGACCGCGCCGTGCGACGTGACCGCCGGGACGTCCGGCGACCCGCCCCGTCTCCCAGGAGAGCCACCCCATGACCACCTCAACCGACCACGCCTCGCGATGGACGCCCTGATCCCCCGCCCCGCCGTGGAAGTCGCCCCGGGAGCCTGGCACGTACCCGGCTGGCTCACCCCCGCCGAGCAGCGCGGGCTCGTGACCGCCTGCCGTGCCTGGGCCACCGGGCCCGTCCCGATCCGGCACACCCGCCTGCCGCGCGGCGGCGTCATGTCCGTACAGACCGTGTGCGTCGGATGGCACTGGCAGCCGTATGCGTACACCCGCACGGCGGACGACGTGAACGGCCGCAGGGTCGCCGCGTTCCCGGACTGGATGCTTCGGCTCGGACGCCGAGCCGTCCTGGAGGCGTACGGCGACGAGGAGGCCGCACGGGAGTACACCCCGGACACCGCGCTCATCAACTTCTACGACGGGCAGGCCCGGATGGGCATGCACCAGGACAAGGACGAGCGGTCGTCCGCCCCGGTGGTCTCCCTGTCCATCGGCGACGCCTGCGTCTTCCGTGTCGGCAACACGGAGACCCGAACCAGGCCGTACACCGACGTCGAACTGCTCTCGGGAGACCTGTTCGTCCTCGGCGGCCCCTCACGCTTCGCCTACCACGGGGTGCCCAAAGTCCGGGAGGGCACCGGTGATCCGGACACCGGGCTGAACTCCGGGCGGCTGAACATCACGATGCGGGTCACCGGGCTCGCGTAGCCGCGGCCGGCCGCCCCTCCACATTCCCGCTGCGCCCGGTTCGCTGTCAGTGCCGGCCAGTAGGTTCAGTCGTGTTCCGCCGATCCGGCGGGAACGACCACTTAGTTGTGCATGGGAGATGGCGCGTTGTCCGATTGGGAGAGGTCGAGCACGGCACGGGTGGTACCACCCGCGCGGCCGCGCAAGCTCGCCAAGGTTCCGTTCGTCGAGCTTGCGGACGGACGCCTGCAGGGTGTGGTGTCCAGCGGATCGGACATCGGACGTGTCTACGTGTCGTCCGTCGCCACGGGCAGCTTCGCGTTCGCCTGCAGCACCAACAACAACCGGCCCTGCGGCGGTGCTCGCGGATCGTTCTGCAACCACATAGGCGCCCTGATCAACGAGGCGGTCCTGCAGTACGGCGCCCGACGTGTCGTCCGGTATCTGAAGGCCGACGTCCCCGAGGGCGACACGGACGGTGCCGCACTGGCCTCGGCCATGAGGAGCACCCGTCCGCAGATGGACACGACGAAGGCCGCCGCGTCCGTCTTCAGCCGGTTCCTGCGTCACCTGGCCTATCTCGAACACGCCCCGGCCACAATGCCGTTGCCCGAGATGCAGTTCTTCCCGCCGACCCGGGCGGTGGCGTGATGCGCGCCGATCTCCTCGCCGGGCCCGTCGACGGTCTGGACGAAGCCCTGGCCGCCGTCGACGCCTTCGACCAGTCCCTCGTCGCCGGCCTGCTCCGACCCCGGCCCGCCGAAGCCGCCGGCCCGACACGGCTCGCCGACGCCGTGACGGGGACCCCCCTGGCAGCCAGGGTCTTTGAGGCGGCCGCGAAGGCGGCGGCCGGAGCAGCGGGCGAGGACCACTTCCTGGCCCTCGCCGCCGCACGGACGGCGCTGCTCGGCTCGGTCCACGACGCCCTGCTGGACCGTGTCGACGAAGCGGCCGGCCGTCGGCGCGGGGAGGGCCCCGTCCCCGTGGCCGCCGGACAGCCGACGGCCAATCTGCTGGCGGCCGCCCGAGCATGGCTGTCCGACCTGGCGCGCTGCGGATGGCAGGGACTCGACGTCGAGGTGGTGTCCGGGGCCGCCGAGGTCGTCTCCGCGATGCTCCCCGACCCGTCCCTGCGACGCCTCGCGGCCCTCCTCGACGGCTTCGCCGCCGAACTCGCCGCGTCCTGTCCCGGTGCGTCGCTGGAGCGTTTCCCACTGCGCCGCTGGGCCGATCTCTGGTCGCGCGGAATGCTGCTGACGGTGCCCGGTGCGGCAGCCACGCCGGCCGTCGGTACCGCCGACGGGCGTCTGCTGCCCCTCGGCATCGACGTGACCGAGCACGCGACCGCCGCACAGGCACAGGTCCACGCGGTGTTCGAGCCCGCGGACGGCTCAGCGTCCCGGATCGTGCGCGCCAGTGTGTCGGTGCCCAAGCCCGACACGGTCGTCGGGGCCGGGATCTGGCAGCTGATGCGCCCGCACATGTCGCTCCTCGCGGCAGCCGGTGAGGGCCGCTCCATGGAGCTCACCGGTATGCCGGTCACCGCCGAGGGCGACCTCGTCTGGAGCGACGAGCACGCACGAGCCGGAGAGCCGGCCGAGGCGTTCGCCACCGCCCGTGTGGCCCTGCCCACCGCGACCGCCCCGCTCACCGCACCCCTGGACCGGCATCCGGCGCGCATCGCCGTGCCCGTCTTCCTGGAGGGCTACACCGTCCGGACGGATGACGACGGCCGAGTGACCTTCACCGTCGCCGGCTTCGACCTGGCCGTGGACACCGACCGCATACCGGCTGCCGGGCCCCTCACCCCCGAGGCCGTCGCCAGGTCCGGCGCGTGCATCGCGCTGATCCGGTGGGACGCCGGTGCGTTCGGCGTGCAGCCCCTGGCCGTGGAGACCACGGTGCGGAAGAAGGTGACCTCCCTGCACGCCGGGGCGTGGGCAGGGGGGACGACGGACAAGGCCGGCGTCAAGGCGGAGAAGGCCGCGACCGACGCCGCCAAGGTGCTGAACGAGCGCGCGGGAAGGCTGCTGCGGAAATGACCGGACAGCAGAGTCCAGAGGTGACCGGAGAGACCTCGCACGACAACCGCCGCCAGGTCATGTACTGGCGCCTCCTCGCCCGGCTCTTCGACCACGAGGAGCAGGCGGCCCTGGAATCCGCGAGCCTCGCGGTGGTCGAGGACATCGGCCTGCCGGCCAAGCTGCTGGATCCGCAGGCGTCGGTCGACTCCGTGGTGCAGCGCCACCCCGAACTGGCCGCCGAGTTCGACGGTCTGATGGTGCCGGAGGACGACGCCGCCGAGGAGGGCGTGGCGGGCGACGCCCGCGACCGGGCCGCCGAGGTGCGGCGCGCCGCACTCGTGTCGAAGGTCCTGCTGAACGTCTTCCACTCCCCGCCCGGCACCGTCACCGCAGGGCAGCTGTCCCGGTGGCAGTCCGACGCGGGCTGGCTGGAGCGCGCGCTCGGCTGCCGGCCCGGCGAGCTGCGCGGCGGACGCGCCGGAGGCACGGGCGTCAGCCCGACCGGCACGGGCGGCGGCGGCAGGACCCCCGACCTCAGCCGTCTCATCCCGGAGATCGGGCTCGGCTCCATCGAGGCCGGCCTCGTCAAGCGGATGAGGCTGCGCGAAGTGCTCGCCGATCCCCAGCTGGCCGGCCGGCTGACCCCGAGCATGTCGTTGATCGAGCAGCTGCTGCGCGACAAGGACAACCTGTCCGGGGTGGCTCTGGCCAACGCCAAGTCCCTGATCCGCCGCTTCGTCGACGAGGTCGCCGAGGTACTGCGTACGCAGGTGGAGAAGTCGACCGTCGGCGCACTGGACCGTTCGGTCCCGCCGAAGCGGGTGTTCCGCAACCTGGACCTCGACCGCACGATCTGGAAGAACCTCACCAACTGGAGCCCAGAAGAGGAACGCCTCTACGTCGACCGGCTGTTCTACCGCCACACCGCGCGCAGGACGACGCCGCAGCGGCTGATCGTCGTCGTCGACCAGTCGGGCTCGATGGTGGACTCGATGGTCAACTGCACCATCCTCGCCTCGATCTTCGCGGGCCTGCCCAAGGTGGACGTCCACCTCATCGCGTACGACACCCAGGCCCTCGACCTCACCCCGTGGGTGCACGATCCGTTCGAGACCCTGCTGCGCACCAACCTGGGGGGCGGCACCGACGGCACCGTCGCCATGGCACTGGCCCAGCCGAAGATCGCCGAGCCGCGCAACACGGTCGTGGTGTGGATCTCGGACTTCTACGAATGGCAGACCGAGCCCCTGTTCGAGAGCATGGCCGCCATCCACCGCTCCGGCGCCAAGTTCATCCCGGTCGGCTCCGTGACCAGCTCCGGCCGCGCCAGCGTCAACCCGTGGTTCCGGGAGCGTTTCAAGGACCAGGGGACGCCGGTGCTGTCCGGCCACATCCGCAAGCTCGTCCACGAGCTCAAGACCTTCCTCACCTGAAGCCTCTCGGCCCCGGTGCAGTCGAACCCGAACCCTCAGAAAGGCCCCACACATGTCCGACCTGTTGCGCGCCCCCGCCGAGATCAAGTACGCCGAGGAGCTCGACTGGCTGGAGTCGGTCGACGACGGCCCCAAGCCGTTCTCCTGGCGGCTGTCGCCGAAGATGGTCCGCCTGTTCATCCTCGGATCCGAGCGCTCCGACGGCCTCGATCGGGAGATCTCCCAGAAGTGGTACGGCGACCGCAGCTTCGTCGAGCGCTCCATCGTCACACTGGCCTCCGACCGGGGCCTGCTGCTCATCGGGGACCCCGGCACGGGCAAGAGCTGGCTGGCGGAGCTGCTGTCCGCCGCCATCTCCCGTAACTCCACGCTCGTGGTGCAGGGCACGGCCGGCACCACCGAGGACCACATCAAGTACTCGTGGAACGTGTCCATGGTGATCTCCAAGGGCCAGTCGCGGGAGTCGATGATCCCCTCACCGATCATGACCGCGATGGAGACGGGGGCGATCGGCCGTTTCGAGGAGCTCACCCGTTCCACCAGCGACGTCCAGGACGCACTGATCTCGATCCTGTCGGAGAAGTACATCTCGGTCCCGGAGATGGACAGCGACAACATCGTCTTCGCCAAGCCCGGCTTCTCCGTCATCGCGACGGCCAACAGCCGCGACCGCGGTGTCAACGACCTGTCCTCCGCACTCAAGCGCCGCTTCAACTTCGTCCGCATCCCGGTCGTGACGAACAAGAAGAGCGAGGCGGAGATCGTCCGCTTCCGCACCGAGGAACTGCTGCGCCGCCATCAGATCGAGCTGGACGTGCCGCCGACCCTCCTCGACGTACTGCTGCAGAGCTTCGCCGACCTGCGGGCCTCCGCCGCCGCGGCGGGCAGCGACGACGAGAAGCTGGAGTCCGCGCTGTCGAGCGCCGAGCAGATCGGTGTACTGGAGGACGCGATCCTGCACAGCAACTTCTTCGGCGAGCGCGCGCTGACCGCCCGCACCCTCGCCTCCTCGCTCGTCGGATCTCTGGCGCGACGCGAACCCGAGGACCTCGCCATCCTCAACAAGTACCTGCACGGCGTCGTCGAGCCGCGCAGCAAGGAGGAGGGCGGCAGCTGGCCGGAGTTCCTGGAGGGCGGCCGCGACGCGATCGCCACCCTGTCATGAGTGCCCGGAGCGAGGGGACGCCCTTCGATGCCCTGCGGGGACAACTGCAGGACGCGGCAGCAGAGTTCGCCGACGGCCCGGACGCGCTGCAGGGCATCCTCCTCGGCATGGTCGACGATGTCGACCGCGCCGTACGCGAGCCCCTGGAGATCTTCCCCGTATGCCACCACTCGCCCGCGTCAGCGGTCGCCATGGCACGGCGGCTGCGGGAGAAGCAGCCGAAGGTGGTGTATCTGGAGCTGTGCGAGGACATGGCGCCCCTGCTGTCGGAGCTCCGCAACTGCCGGCTGCCGGTGGCCGTCCAGGCCTTCGCGAGCGAGGTCAAGGGCTTCCCGGCTGACTGGGCACCCCTGTCGGTCGTGGCCCCGATCACCGAGGCCTCCGCCGAATACCAGGCCATCTCCTACGCGTTGGACACCCCGGGCGTCGAACTGGTCCTCGTGGACCGGTCCTCCGACCACGTGTTCCAGTGGCAGGCGGGCGAGACGGATCCCGCCGGTGCGGACGACCGGCCCGCCGAGGAGGGGGCGGCGCTGCACGGCGACGCCGTCGGGGTGGAGATCGGCGACCTGCGGCCACGTTTCGCCGAACTCGAGGAGCACCTCCTGCACCACGGCCGCGTGCGGCACTGGTCGGAGTGGTGGCACCAGTACGTCGAGCTGCCCCTCGGTGACAGCGACCACGACACCTACCGCCAGGTCATGCTCCTCATCGGCAGCCTCTTCCGCCGCCTGGCCCCGGGGGACACGGGCCGGGTCCGGGTGGACGAGGACCGTGAGCGCTACATGTGGACCCGGATGCGTGAGCACCTCGCCGCGACCGGCACCGACCCCGAGGACTGCCTCTATGTCTGCGGCGCGTTCCACGCGTCGAGCCGGGTCGAGGAGTTCGGTGTCCACGGCAGCGACACCTTCGAGATCAGCCCGCCGAGCGAGAGCACCTGGCAGTACGGCCTGATCCCGTCCAGCCACGCGGCGATCGAGGCGCAGTTCGGACTGGCAGCCGGCTCCGTGTCGATCGCCGCCACGCAGTGGTCCAAGAACATCGAGCGCACCCGGGTGCGGCCGTTCCGGCTGGCGGGCCAGGATGGCGCGAAGAAGGCGGCGAAACCGAGGAAGGCCGCCGCGGCGGCCGCCCCCGTGGCCGCGATGGCCCCCTCCGACAAGCTTTCCGGCTTCCTGCAGAGCCCACCTGCACTGGACCGGCTGGACGAGGCCGAACTCCTCGGCTGGTCCGTGGAGATCGTGCGCTCCGCCCGCCGGAACGGCTACCTCGCCTCCACCGCCGACGCCATCGCCGTCTTCGAGACGTCGATCCTGCTGGCCGGTATGCGGGACCGGGCCAGGCCCACCCCGTACGACTTCCAGGACGCGGCGGTCACCTGCATCGAGAAGGAGACCGTGCCCGGCAGGCGCGACGTCCGCCGCCTCGTGGAGATCCTGATGGGGGGCGACCGGATCGGCCGGGTCGGTTACGACGCGCTGCCGCCCCTGGCCCGCGACGTGCACGACCGCCTGGCCCCGCTGAATCTCAAGCTGCAGCAGCGCGGTATGCAGCGGGCCCTGCTCGACATGACGTCCCAGCCTGAACTGCGGCAGTGCTCCGACGTGCTGTGGATGCTGCGCCACCTGATGCCGCACGGCGCCGCACGGCCGATCATGGGCGAGAGGGAGCTCGGCAAGCAGTCGGTGCAGGAGTCGTGGGACCTGGCGCTGGGCACGCATCAGCGCGCGCTCATCGAGCTCGGTTACGAGGGCGTCAGCATCGAGCAGGTCCTGGAGCAGCGCCTGCGGCGCGCCGCGTACGCCCCGAACGCCACCACCGCGCAGGTCCTCGCGGCCGTCGAGGACGCCGTGCTGCATCTGCGCAGCGGCCGCCTCGCCGACGAGCTCGGCATCCGCGCCCTCGAGGTGCTGGCCACCGAGCGCAGCGTCGACGGGGCGCCGGAGGTCCTGCGCAGGGTGCGCCGGCTCCTGGCGTACTACCGGATCAGCCGACCGGTGCTGCCGTCGTGGATCGAGTCCTTCGCCAAGACGGGGTACGCGCACTACTGCACTCTCCTGCCGACGGCCTTCACCGACGAGGACGCGACCGTACGCCAGGTCGCCGCGATGCTGGGATTCCTCTTCAGCATGGAGAGCCTGGCCCTGTCGCTCGGCTGCGACCGGACCCAGCTGGAGCTCGCCTTCGCCCAGTCGCACCCGCAGGAGCCGTCCAGGGTGGCCCTGCTGTGGGCGGCTCAGGTACATCTCGGACAGCTGTCCTGCGGCGAGTTGCGGCAGCGGTGCGACGAACTGCTGGCCGACCCGCTGGTGGTGCCCGCCTATCCGCGCTATCTCAGCGGATTCCTGCATGCGCTGGAACCGGTCCCGCAACTCGCCGACTTCGTCGTGGAGGCGGTCTCGAAGGCCTTCGCACGGCTGCCGGACCCGGTGCTGCTGCCCTGGCTGCCGACGCTGATCACCACTCTGCGCTCGGAGGGCGCCGACCTGGCTCCGCTGCTGATCCGTGAGGCCGGACGCGTCTTCCCCGGTCGCCTGGCGGCGCTGGACGCGTGGGTCGCACCGTGGCAGGCCGCCCCGGAAGAGCCCGTCACGGCGGCTGCCGGGGGCGACACGGCCGGTCGTGCCGCACTGCTCGCCGCTCACCCGGAGACGTGCGACAGCGTGGCGGAGCTGCTGGGCTGGGAGGGCACCTGGGAGACGGAGGTGTCCGCGCCGGCGGGCGCGGTCCTCGTCGGCCGCCACCCCGATACGGCGGTGGCACTGGAGGCGCTGCTGACGGGATCCTGATGGCTGCTGGATGAGATGAGGGGGCACGGGCGGCTCGACGGACGGTCCGACGAAGCTCCGTGTGGCGCCCGGCGGTGCGTGCACGAGGAGGCCGATGTGCCGCTGCCGACGATGACCGTGCCCCTTCGCGAGCAGGACCGTGCCACGGCGGTCGAGCTGCGGTGGCAGCCTGCCGGGCCGATGCCTGTGCGGCGGCCCAGCAGCCCGTGTAGCCGTCAGCCAGGTTGGCCCCTCCACCGAAGCTTTTCCTGGACACGGGAACGCGGACCCGCACGGACCGGAGGAGTCAGGTCCGCACGTGGAAGCGATCGACCTGCTGATCGAGAGCGCGCGTGGCACCGGTGCTCCGGCCCTGGAACGCTGCTTGCCCTGGTCCTGGGACTGTCCGCCAGGGGCGGGAAACTCAGGTGGCCTCAGCGCACGAGCTGGGTAGAGTCGCGCAATGCCCGAGCTGAAGCGGTTGCACGCCGACCACGCCCCTGCGGTCCTGGCCTTCGAGCTGGCGAACCGCGCCTACTTCGCTGCCGCGGTCTCCGACCGCGGCGACGACTTCTTCGACCGGTTCACCGCCCGGTACAGCGCCTCGTTGGCCGAGCAGGAGGCCGGCGTCTGCGCCTTCTACGTGCTCGTAGCCGAGGACGGCTCGGTACTCGGCAGGTTCAACCTGTACGACCTGGAGGACGGCACGGCCAGACTCGGCTACCGGGTCGCGGAGCGGGTCGCCGGCCGCGGCGTGGCGACCGCCACCGTCCGGGAGTTGTGCCGGACGGCTACATCGACGCACGGCCTGCGCACACTGCGGGCGGCCGCCTCCCACGACAACGCCGCGTCCCGGAAGGTCCTGACCAACACCGGGTTCGCCCCGGCCGGCCCGGCCGACCCGGCCGATCTCGGCGGCGAGCCGGGCACCTGGTACCAGCGAGACCTCCTGCTGTGAAACCCCTGCCCGCCGAAGGGAATCGTTCGAGGGCCCGAAGAGCCGCGAGCGGCCTTCGGACCTGACCGGGCCCGCCTCCTGGTCGACGCGAGTGGTCAGGTCCCTGTCGGTGGTGCGCTCATCGCTGCTGTCAGGAACGTGATCGCCCAGTGCCGGCCTGCCTCGCCGGCTACCGGGGACAGGCAGGCCGGGGCGTGCTGCTGGTAGACCTCGACTCGGTCCACGGCAGGCACGGCGAGGATTTCCCGCATCCGGAACCGCAACTCCACCGGGGAAAGGTCGCGCAGTGCGCGCCCGAAGGCCGCCAGGTAGCGCTCACGGACCGTGTCCTCGGCCGGACCGGTCCAGCCGCGCCCCTCCTCGGCCGGGTCGCTGAGGATCGTCAAGATGAGCCTGCATGTCCGGGCACCGCCCTCGTCACCGGCGGCATCTCGTCGAACAGCGGCCCCGCGACTGCCTCCACCAGTTCGGTGACCGCGGGGTCCGAGGTGCCGGCGAGCAGTCGGTCGAGCCCGGCGCACTGCGCGGCGTTGATGGGCTCGATCACGCGGCGGGCGACCGCGGCCAGGAGTTCCGCCTCGGAATGTTCTACAACGCCCATGGCTTGCGGACGACAGGGGCGCGTAACCGGCGCACGGGAGCTTGGCGTGACCTCCACAAAGTGCGAAGGCGCGCGGGCGCACGCCGGCGGCTATCCGAAAATGTCTGGTTCATATCAAGTTCTACCAGCACCATAAGGACATGGGGTGGCTGAATTTCTTCGAACAGCTGCGGTTGGCATATTCCGCAGGCCGGCGCACTCCGTGGCGCCCACTCGAGTGCTTGTAAGTAATCAGGCGAATACGCGCCGTTCGTGGCCGCGGGTCCTCTAATGTGATTGACGTGAACGGGTGACGTCGGGTTGACCCCGGATCAGGTACAGGTATGTCGGCGGTATGGAGACGTAACGTATCTCCGTTCCATGCGACCGGTTGACCGCGTCGCGGGGGCCGGGGCTGGGTGGTGTGCCGCGGAATGGACCGAAGCGGCGCGCCCGGACATGCCTGATGAACGTGTCGTGGAAAGAGTGAGAACAAGTGGGGGGACGGACGTGACCAATCCTTTCGATGACGAGTCGGGGCGGTTCGTGGCGTTGGTGAACGACGAGGGCCAGTACTCCTTGTGGCCCGCGCATATCGACGTTCCGGGCGGCTGGCGCGCCGACGGGCCGGAAGGGTCGCGTCAGGAGTGTCTCGACGTGATCGAGGGTGCCTGGACCGATATGCGGCCCGCCGGTCTGGTGCGGGCGATGGAGGCCGACGCCGGTTAGGCCGGCGGCGGGTCGTCGAGGACGCTTCCCAGGTCGAGCGCCGGACCGGCGCTCCCGCCTGATCGATTTCGTTCGGGTCCGAGCGGAATCGATCAGGTGTGCACGGTAACTGTCGTGGCTCGATCGACCTTGCTCATTCTGCTTTCCTGCGGAACTCATGAACCGTCGACGGGCTTACTCCTGGCCGCCTTTGATGTGCGAAGGCAATGCGGCTCCTGCCGAGAAGGCATGTTCCCGTACGGTGCCTGATCGCACCTGAACCCATGAGTGCCGTGAAGTTCCCCGCGCGGCTTTCGTCTGCCCCGGCACCGACGATCGGTGCACTGGTGTGGCCGGATTCACCCGGCCCTCTTCACCGTCCCCGAAATCTCTCCCCAAAGGTGTGGACCGGCATGCAGGAAAACCGTTCTCTTCCGCCCCTTCAGGCGCACGCGCCCGCGCAGGAGTTCCTCGAACTGAGTGCGGCCCAGCAGGGCGTCTGGTACGGGCAACTCGTCGACCCGGACAGTCCCAAATACAACATCGGGGAATGCTTCGAGATCCACGGCGGCCTCGACGAGGAATTGTTCGACGCGGCCCTGAACCGGGCCGTCGCGCTGTGCGACAGCCTCCGCCTCGAGTTCGTCACCCGCGGTGAGACGGTGTACCAGTACGTCGCTCACCGCCCGGCGGAAGAAACCAGCCGGCTCCGCCTGGCCGATCTGTCCGGCGCCGACGATCCCGCGGCCGCGGCCGAGCGTTACATGGCCGACGACATGTCGACCGTCGACCGGCTCGACGCCCCGCGCCACCACTTCGCCCTGCTGCGCCTGGGGCCGCGGCTGCACTACTGGTACGTCCGCTTCCACCACATCGCCGTCGACGGCCTCGGCGGCGCGGTGTTCGGCCGCACCGTGGCCGAACTCTACGGGCGCGCCGTGCGTGGCGAGGACCTCGCCACGGCCGCACTGCCCGCCGCGCCCCTGCGTGACCTCATGGCGGACGAGGCGGCCTATCGGGATTCGGACCGTTTCGAGGCCGACCGCGCCTACTGGAAGGACAGGTTCGCCGACCGGGCGTCCGAAGGTGCGGGGGCCTTTGCCGGGGCCGGGGACGACGCGTACGCGCGGGGCGGCGCGGCGCTCGTCCGCCGGCGCACCGACGCGGCGGCGCCGACCGTGCCTGCCGGCGCGGACGTCCGGATGCACAGCGGGGAGACCCTGCCCGTCTCCGTCCTCGACGATCTGCGCGGACTCGCCGCCGAGAACCGCACCAGGTGGACCGCCGTACTCGTGAGCGCGGTCGCCGCCTACGTCGGCCGGGTCACCGGGGCCCGGGACATCACGGTCGGCCTCGCCTCCAACGGCCGTCACGGCGGCCTGCGCCACATCGTCGGGATGACCGCCAACATCCTGCCGCTGCGCATCGGTGTCACCGCCGACATGACGGTCGGCGCCCTCGTGCGGGCCGTTGCCGCGGAGATGGGCGGCGCCCTGCGCCACCGCCGTTTCTCCCGTGAGCAGTTGGCCCGCGAACTGAACATGGCCGACGACGCGGCACATCTGACCGACGTCGTCGTCAACATCATGGGCTACGAATACGACCTCGACTTCGCCGGCAGTCCCGCCGCCTCCCGCGTGCTGTCCATCGGCCCGGTCGACGACGTCTCCCTCTTCGTCTCCGAACGGGCCGAGGAGAGTGGCCCCTTGATCGGATTCGACGCCAACCCGGAGCTCTACCACCCTGACGACGTACGGCTGCTCCAGCAGGCCCTCGTCCCCTTCCTGACGGCTCTGGCCGGTGCGGACGCGGGCACACCCCTCCGCGACCTGCCCTTCCTCGACGACACCGCCGCGCGGGCGCTGCTCGCCCGGGGGCGTGGAGCCGTCCTGCCGAAGCACACCACCGGCTCCGGCCTGCCGGAGGCGTTCGGTGCTCGGGCCCGCCAGACCCCCGGAGCCCCGGCGGTGGTGGAGGGTGCCGTCACGCTCTCGTACCGGGATCTGGAGCGGACGGCGGACGATCTCGCCGGTGCCCTGGCCGGCTGGGGGATCGGGGCCGAGGACGGCGTCGGTGTCCTCATGGGCCGCTCGGCGGCCCTGGTGTCCGCCACGCTCGGCACGGTCGGTTCGGGGGCCGCGTACGTACCCATGGACGCGGCCTGGCCCGTTGAGCGGCTCGACCGCGTCGCCGAAGTGGCCCGCGTCCGTGCCCTGGTGGTGGACGAGGCCGGCGCCGGCCGGCCCTGGGTGGAGGCGGCGGCCGCGGCGGCCCTGCCGGTGATCGTCCTGGACGGTCGCGGCACCGTCGTGCGCGGCGCTCCGCAACGGCGTGGACGGCCGACGGGTGTGACCCGCACCGACCGGCTCGCCTACGTGATGTTCACCTCCGGCTCCACCGGTCTGCCCAAGGGCGTCGGCGTCACGCACGCCGACGTCCTCGCACTCGCCGCCGACACCACCTGGTCCGACGGGGCGTGCGAGGCGGTGCTGCTCCACTCGGCCTACGTGTTCGACGCCGCCACCTTCGAGATCTGGGTGCCGCTCCTGAACGGAGGCCGGGTGGTCGTCGCGCCGGGCGGCGTACTGGAGGCGCCAACCCTTGGGTACGTGGTGGACCGGCACGGTGTGACGGCGCTGTTCCTGACGACGGCTCTGTTCAACGTGGTGGCCGAGGCCGACCCCGCCGCGTTCGCCGGGCTGCGCCTGGTCGCTGCGGGCGGCGAGTCCGCGACCCCGGACCTGATGCAGCGGGTGGCCGCGGCTGCGCCGCACGCCCGCGTCCTGCACGTGTACGGGCCGACGGAGACCACGACCTTCGCCACCCGCCACCGGGTCGTCGCCGGCAGGCCGGGCGTGCCGCCCATCGGCCGGGCCCTCGACGGGATGCGCCTCCACGTGCTCGACGCCGAACTCGCTCTGGTGCCGGCCGGCGTCGTGGGCGAGCTGTACGTGAGCGGGGACGGCGTCGCCCGCGGCTACCAGGGCCGGCCGGCGCTGACCGCCACCCGGTTCGTCGCAGACCCGTACGACGCCCGCGGTGGCCGCATGTACCGCACCGGTGACCTCGTGCGCTGGACCGCGCGCGGTGACGTCGAGTACGTCGGACGCGCGGACGGGCAGGTCAAGCTCCGCGGATTCCGCATCGAACCCGCCGAGATCGAGAACACCCTGCTCGCCGACCCGGACGTACGGGCCGCCTGCGTCCTGGTCCGTGAGGACATACCAGGCGACCGGCGTCTCGTCGCCTATGTCGTGGGGACACCCGGCGCCCGTCCGGACGGCGCCGCCCTGGCCCGCCGTACAGGGCGCGCTCTGCCCGCCTACATGGTGCCCTCCGTGTTCGTGCAGCTCGACGCGCTGCCACTGAACCCCAACGGCAAGGTCGACCGCCGCGCGCTGCCCGCCCCTCGCGCCGCCACCACCACCGGCCGGGCACCTCGCACGGCCTACGAAGAAGTCCTGGCCGGCCTGTTCGCCGACGTCCTGGGAGTCGCGGCCGTCGGTATCGACGACAACTTCTTCTCCCTGGGCGGCCATTCCCTGCTCGCCACCCGCCTCACCGGAAGGGTGCGGGCCGCCCTGGGCGCGGAGGTCGGCATGCGGACCCTCTTCGACCACCCCACGGTGGCCGCCCTCGCCGCCGCTCTCGACACCGCCGCCACGGCCCGGCCGGCCCTCACCCCGCAGCAACGGCCCGAGGCTGTACCGCTCTCCTACGCGCAGCAGCGCCTCTGGTTCCTCAATCGCGCCGAGGGCCCCGGCGACACCTACACGATCCCGTTCGTCCTCGAACTCGACGGCGTCCTGGACAAGGACGCCCTCCGTGGCGCTGTGGCCGACGTCGTCGTCCGGCACGAGAGCCTGCGCACCGTCTTCGCCGAGCAAGACGGGGTGGCCCGCCAGGACGTGCTCGACGCATCCGACGCCGAGGTCCTCGTCCCCCTCGGTGTGGAGCACCCGCCGGCCGGGGAGAGTGCCGAGGTCTGGGCCGAGGCGGCCGTGCGCCGCCTGTCCGCGGCGCCCTTCGACCTCACGGGCGACCTCGGTGTCCGCGCCCATCTGCTCAGCCTGGGCCCCGACCACCACGTCCTGCTGCTCGTCCTCCACCACGTCGTCGCCGACGGCTGGTCGCTCGCTCCGCTCAGCCGCGACCTCGGCGCCGCCTACCGCGCCAGGGTCTCCGGCACGGGCACGCCCGACTGGCCCGAACTGAGCGTTCAGTACGCCGACTACACGCTCTGGCAGCGCCGGCTGCTCGGCGACGCCGACGACCCGGACAGCCTGGCCGCACGCCAGCTCGCCTTCTGGCAGGAGGCGCTGCGCGGCGCCCCCGACCTGCTCGACCTGCCTCTCGACCGTCCCCGCCCGGCAGTGGCCGGTCACCGGGGCGACGCGGTGCCCTTCGAGTTGCCCGAGTCCGCCCACGCCGAGCTCGTCCGGCTCGCCCGTGCCACCGGATGCACCCCGTTCATGGTGCTCCAGGCCGCCCTGGCCGTGACGCTGCACGCCCATGGTGCCGGCACCGACATCACGCTGGGTGCCGCGGTGGCCGGGCGCGCCGACGAGGCGCTCGACGACCTGGTCGGGTTCTTCGTCAACACCGTCGTCCTGCGCACGGACGTGTCCGGCGACCCGACCTTCCGCGAACTGCTGCGAAGAGTCAGGGAGTTCGACATCGCCGCTTTCAGCCACGGCGACGTCCCCTTCGAACGGATCGTGGAGGCGGTCAACCCCGAGCGGTCCGGCGACCACCACCCGCTGTTCCAGACCATGCTGGTCCTCCAGAACCAGGAGCGGGCGGAGCTCGATCTCCCCGGCGTCATCGCACGCGACCGTTCCCGGCACACCGGGGTCAGCAAGTTCGACCTGACGTTCTCGCTGACCGAACGCACCGCATCCGCCGAAGCCCCCGGGAGCACCCCGGTCCGCGCGGGCCTCGAAGCCCCCGGCGGCATCGGGGGATACCTGGAGTACGCCACCGACCTCTTCGAGGCCGACACGGCCCGGGCCCTGTGCGCGCGCTTCGCGCGCGTCCTCACCCAGGCCGTGACCGACCCCGACCGCACGGTCGGCGACCTCGACCCCCTCACGCCGGCCGAGCGGGACCGCGTCCTTGGCCGGGGGCGCGGTGCCGAGCTCCCACTGCCCGCCCCCACCGTTCCCGGAGCGGTCCGGGAGTGGGCCGCGCGCACCCCCCGCGCCGTCGCCGTGCGGGACGCGCACACGAGCCTCACCTACGCCGAGCTCGACTCCCGCGCCGACGCCCTCGCCCAGGTCCTGCGCGACAGGGGCGTGGGCCGTGAGCACCGGGTGGCGCTCGCCGCGCCGCCGTCCGTGGACACGGTCGTCGCCATGCTGGCCGTACTGCGGGCCGGTGCCGCCTACCTGCCCGTGGACCCGCAGTATCCGCCCGCCCGCATCCGGCACATGCTCGACGACGCCCGGCCCGTGCTCCTCCTCACCACCACCGACGTCCACGCGGACCTGCCCGCTTGCGACGTACCGTGGCTCGCCCTCGACGGCCCGGCCGCCCGGCCCACGGGGGACACCACGGCCGTGCCGGACGCCCCGCACCCGGCTGACCCGGCCTACGCCATCCACACCTCCGGGTCCACCGGCCGCCCCAAGGGCGTGGTCGTGACGCACGGGGCGCTGGCCGGCCACATGGCCTGGATGGCGCGGTACCTGTCCGTCACACCGGACGACCGCGTCCTCGCCCGCACCTCGAGCAGCTTCGACGCCTCCGGGTGGGAGCTGTGGCTCCCGCTGATGAACGGCGCCGAAGTCTGTGTGCTGCCGCACGAAGCCAACCGGGAACCGGGCACCCTCGTCTCCTGGATGAGCCGATTCGGCGTCACCGTCTGCCAGTTCGTCCCCTCGCACCTTGCCCTCGTCCTCACCGAGGCGGCACAGGCCGCGCCGCTCCCCGCCCTGCGCGCCGTCCTGTGCGGTGGCGAACCGCTGCCGCGCGCCCTCGCCCGCGACGTCGCCGAGCTGTGGCAGGCCGACGTGCACAACCTCTACGGCCCCACCGAGGCCACCATCGACGCGACCGCCCACCGCGTCGTCGGCCCTCACGCCGACGGACGGGAAGACGGCCGTCCGCCGTCCGAGACCGTGCCGATCGGCCTTCCCGTCGACACGATGCGGGCCTACGTCCTCGACGGCCGACTGCGGCCCGTGCCTCCAGGCGTCACCGGGGAGCTGTACCTGTCGGGCCCCAACCTCGCCCGCGGCTACCTGAACCGCCCGGGCCCGACCGCCGCACGCTTCGTGGCCGACCCCTTCGACGCCACCGGCGCCCGCATGTACCGGACGGGCGACCTCGTGCGGTGGAACCGGCACGGTCTGCTCGACTACGTCGCCCGCGCCGACGACCAGGTCAAACTCCGCGGCTTCCGCATCGAGCTGGGGGAGGTCGAGGCCGCACTCCTGGCCGGACCCGGCATCACGGCCGCCTGCGCCGTGATCCGCGAGGACGTTCCCGGCCGGCGCCGGCTCGTCGCCTACGCGGTCTCCGGCGACCCGGCCACGCGCCCCGCAGTCCTGCGCGACGCCCTCGCCGAGACCCTTCCGCACTACATGGTGCCCGGTGCCGTGGTCCTGCTGGACGACCTCCCCCTCCTGCCCAACGGCAAGGTGGACCGGCGTGCCCTGCCCGAGCCCGGGCCGGGTGGCGACGCCCCGGCCGGACCGGGGCGTCGCACCCTCCCGGAGGATCTGCTCGCCGGAATCTTCGCCGACGTCCTGCAACGGCCCCACGTCGCCCCGCACGACAGTTTCTTCGACCTCGGGGGGCACTCGCTCCTCGCGATGCGAGTCGTCAGCCGTGTCCGCGCCGTCCTGGGCGCCGAGATCGCCGTACGCACCCTCTTCGAGCACCCGACCGTCGCGGGCCTGGCCCGGGTCGTCGACACGCAGGGAAGCGCCCGCCCGCCCGTGGTACCCGTGGCGCAGCGGCCCGATCCGCTGCCGCTGTCCTTCGCACAGCAGCGCCTGTGGTTCCTCAACCGGCTCGAAGGCCCCAGCTCCGCCTACAACATCCCGCTCGTCCTCGAACTCGACGGCCCCCTGGACACCGACGCCCTGCGGGCCGCCCTGCGCGACGTCGTGCGGCGTCACGAGGCGTTGCGCACGCTTTTCCCCGAACAGGACGGCGTACCACATCAGTTGATTCTCCCGGTCGACACAGCCGTGCCCGGCCTGCCCGTCGTGGCCATGGCCCCCGGGGACGTCGAGGAAGCCGTCCTGGCCGCGGTGCGCGAGCCGTTCGACGTCGTCGTGGACCCACCGCTGCGCGCCCGGCTGCTGCGCTCCGCGCCCGGCCACCACGTCCTCGTGCTCGTCCTGCACCACATCGCGGGCGACGGCTGGTCCCTCGCCCCGCTCGCCCGTCATCTCGGCGACGCCTACCGGGCCAGGCTCGAGGGCCGGGACCCCGGAACCTCGGACGGTGACCCGCTCCAGTACGCCGACTACGCCCTCTGGCAGCACGCGGTCCTCGGCGACGGTGACGCGCCGGAGAGCCTGCTGCGGCGGCAACTCGACCACTGGCACACCGCCCTGGCGGGTCTGCCCGGCCTGATCGACCTGCCGCTGGACCGGCCGCGGCCGGTCACCACCGACCCGAGAGGGGCCGTCCACACCTTCGAGGTGCCGCCGCCCGTACACGCTCGACTCCTGCGGCTGGCGGCCGAGTCGGGCAGCAGTCTGTTCATGGTGCTCCAGGCGGCGGTCGCCACCCTGCTGCACCGGCACGGCGCGGGAGACGACATCCCGCTCGGCTCGCCCGTCGCAGGCCGCACGGACGAGGCGCTCGAGGACCTGGTCGGGTTCTTCGTCAACACGCTCGTCCTGCGCACGGACCTGTCCGGCCACCCGACCTTCCGGGAACTCCTGGTGCGGGTACGCGAGTTCGACCTGGCCGCCTACGCACACCAGGACGTGCCCTTCGAGCGGCTCGTCGAGAGTGTCAACCCCGTCCGGGCGCGCAACCACCACCCGCTCTTCCAGACCATGCTGGTCCTTCAGAACCAGGAGACCGACCGCCCCGACCTGCCGGCACTCACCGTCGAGGACCGGCTCGTCCACAACGGCCTGAGCAAGTTCGACCTCACCTTCGCCTTCACCGAGGAACGGGCCGCGGGCGGCCTCGGCGCCGGGATCGAGTACGCCACCGCCCTCTTCGACCGGGCCACCGTCGAAACCCTCGCCACCCGCCTGGTCCGCCTCCTGGAACAGGTGGCCGCCGACCCCGGCCTGCCGCTCGCGGGCTACGGCCTGATGACGCCGGACGAGCAGGCCCGTGTCACGCGCTGGGGCACCGGCCTCGGCCTGCCCGCGGACACCGCGGACGCCACTCTGCCCGCACGCTTCGCCGCCCGGGCGCGCCGCACACCGGGCGCCGTCGCCGTGACGAGCGACGACGCCACTCTCACCTACGCCGAACTGGACGAGGTCTCCGACCGTCTCGCCCACGCCCTGGCGGGTCTCGGCGTGGGCCCCGAGGCCGGGATCGGCGTGCTACTCACCCGGGCACCAGCCGTCGTGGCGGTGTCCCTGGGAGCGGTCCGCGCGGCCGGCGCCTACGTCCCGCTGGACGCGCGCTGGCCCCGGGAACGGCTCGACCAGGCGGCCGGGGTGGCGGCCGTGCGCCTCCTCGTCGTCGACGAGGAGGCATTCTCCTCCCCCTGGGTGACCGAGAGGGCCCGACGGTTGCCCGTCGTGGTCGTGGACCGGGCCGGCCGCATACTGCGGGGCGCACCCGAGCGGCCGTGCCGCCCCGCCGCCGTGCCTGGCCCGGACGCGCTCGCCTACGTGATGTTCACCTCCGGCTCGACCGGTCTGCCCAAGGGCGTCGGCGTCACCCACGCCGACGTGGCCGCGCTCGCTGCCGACTCCGCCTGGAGCGGCGGCGCGGCCGACGCGGTCCTGATGCACTCGGCGTACGTCTTCGACGCCTCCACGTTCGAGATGTGGGCGCCGCTCCTGCACGGCGGCCGGATCGTCGTCGCACCCGAGGGCGTCCTCGAGGCCCGCGTCCTCGGCGACGTCGTCCAGGAGCACGGAGTGACCGCCGTGTTCCTCACGACGGCCCTGTTCAACGTGATCGCCGAGACCGACCCGGGCGCCTTCACCGGCCTCCGGCTCGTCTGCGCGGGCGGGGAACTGGCCTCGCCGGACGCGATGCAGAGGGTCGCCGGCACCGCGCCGGGCGTACGGGTCCTCCACGTGTACGGGCCCACCGAGACCACCACCTTCGCCACCCGGTACGACGTCACGGCCGGCCTGCCGTTGGGCCCCCCGCCCATCGGCCGCCCCCTGGACGGCATGCGCGGATACGTCCTCGACGGAGCCCTGGGCGCCGTACCACCGGGAGTCGTGGGCGAGCTGTATTTGGCCGGGCCCGGTGTGGCACGCGGGTACACCGGGCTGCCGGGCCTGACCGCCACGCGCTTCGTGGCCGACCCGTTCGACCCGGCGGGCGGGCGCATGTACCGCACCGGCGACCTCGTCCGATGGACCGGTGACGGGCGGATCGCCTATGTGAACCGGGCCGACGGGCAGGTGAAACTGCGCGGCTACCGCATCGAACTCGGCGAGATCGAGGGCGTACTCGCCTGCTGCGAGGGCGTGGCCGACTCCTTCGCCGTCGTCCGCGAGGACACCCCCGGCGACCGGCGGCTGGTCTCCTACGTGGTGCCCGCCGGCGGCACGCGCCCCGAACCCGGCGACCTCGCCCGCGCCGTCGGCCGGTCCCTGCCCGCCTACATGGTGCCCTCCGCGTTCGTCCTGCTCGACGCGCTGCCTCTGACCCTCAACGGCAAGGTGGACCGGGGCGCTCTCCCCGCCCCCGAGCACCAGGCCCCTGGCCGCGGACGGTCCGCGCGTTCCGTCCGTGAGGAGATCCTCCGCGGACTCTTCGCGGACGTGCTCGGTCTTGACGGGGCGGGCGCGGACGACGACTTCTTCGCTCTGGGCGGACACTCGCTGCTCGCCACCCGCCTCGCCGCGCGCATCCGCACCGCGCTCGGAGCGGAGGTACAGGTCAAGGCCCTCTTCGAACACCCCACGCCGGCGGGGCTGGCCGCCGCACTGGACAGCGCCGAAGCGGCCAGGAGCCCTCTGGAGCGCACCGGGACCCGCCCCGATCCGATGCCGCTGTCCTTCGCGCAGCAACGCCTCTGGTTCCTCAACCGGTTCGAGGGACCCAGTGCCACGTACAACGTGCCGCTCGTGCTCCGTCTGCACGGAGCACTCGACGCGGACGCCCTGGAGAGCGCCCTCGCGGACGTCGTCGGACGCCATGAGAGCCTGCGCACCGTCTTCCCCGAGACCGACGGCGTGGCGCGTCAGCTCGTCCTCGGCGCCGACGGCGCGGACCTCGACCTGACACCTCGCGTCACCCCTCCCGACCGTCTCGACGAGGTCCTCGGCACCGAGGTGGCGCACGCCTTCGACGTGAGCACGGACATGCCCGTACGGGCCCGGCTCCTGCGACTCGGCGCCGACGACCACGTCCTCGTGCTGGTCGTCCACCACATCGCGGGCGACGGCTGGTCCCTCGCCCCACTCGCCCGCGACCTGGGCACGGCGTACCGGGCCCGCACCGAGGGCGTGGAGCCCCCCTGGACGGAACTCGGCTTCCAGTACGCCGACTACACGCTCTGGCAGCGCGCGCTGCTCGGCGACGAGGACGACCCGGACGGGCAGGCGGCCCGCCAGCTGGACTTCTGGCGCACCGCGCTCGCGGGCGCCCCCGACCTGCTCGACCTGCCCTACGACCACCCCCGGCCCGCCGTGACGGCGCACCGCGGTGACGCGTTCGCCTTCCCCGTCGACGCGGACACCCACCAGGCGCTGGCGGGACTCGCCCGCGCCCGCGGCTGCAGCCTCTTCATGGTGCTCCAGGCGGCGCTGTCGGTACTCCTCTCCCGGCACGGTGCGGGTGAGGACGTCCCCCTCGGCACCGCCGTGGCCGGACGCACCGACGAAGCCCTCGACGACCTCGTGGGTTTCTTCGTCAACACCCTCGTCCTGCGCACCGACCTGAGCGGGGACCCTTCCTTCCACGAAGTGCTCGACCGGGTGCGGGAGTTCGACCTGGCGGCGTACGCCCACCAGGACGTGCCCTTCGAGCGGCTGGTGGATGCCCTCGACCCGGTCCGGGCCCAGAACCACCACCCGCTGTTCCAGACCATGCTCGTCCTCCAGAACCACGCGGACGCGGTGGTCGACCTGCCGGGTCTCACGGTCACGGGGCAGCCCGTGCGCACCGGCATCAGCAAGTTCGACCTGACCTTCACCTTCACCGAGAAGCACGACGGCACAGGGAGGCCGGCGGGTCTCGACGGCGTACTGGAGTTCTCCACCGAGCTCTTCGCCCACGCCACCGCGCACGCCCTGGCCGCCAGGCTCACCCGCCTGCTCGCCTCGCTCGCGGCCGACCCCGGCCGGCGCGTGCACACCGTCGACGTCCTGGACACGGCCGAGCGGCTGGGGCTCGACCGTGCCGCGCACGGCCGCGTACGTCCGGTGGCGGCACGTACGGCGCCCGAGGGATTCCGGGCCCAGTGCGCCCGGACCCCCGAGGCGACCGCCGTGCTGGACGGCACCCGCCGTCTCACGTTCGGCGAACTCGACGCGCTCTCCGACGATCTGGCGCACCATCTGCACGGCAGGGGTATCGGCCGCGGCGATCTCGTCGCCCTCGCCCTGGAAGGCACCGCCGACCAAGTCGTCGCGATGCTGGCGGTGGTCAAGGCCGGGGCCGCCTACCTGCCGGTCGACCTGGAGTACCCGGAGGCGCGTGTCGCCCACATGCTCGACGACGCCCGGCCGGCACTGCTCCTCACCCACGGCACCGCACGCGCCGCGCGGTACACCGCGTCCGTACCCTGCCTCGCCCTCGACGACCGAACCGTCCGGCCGACCGGGCACGCGGCCCCGCCGGCCGCCGCGCCGGATCCGCGCGACGCGGCCTACGTCATCTACACCTCGGGCTCCACCGGACGCCCCAAGGGCGTCGTCGTCACCCACGCCTCCCTGACCAACCACATGGCGTGGATGGCGGACCACCTCGGCCTCACCGACGAGGACAGGGTCATCGCCCGTACCTCGCCGAGCTTCGACGCCTCGGTCTGGGAGACCTGGCTGCCGCTCCTGCACGGCGGCTCCACCTGCCCCGTGCCGCCCCTCCTCAACCACGACCCGGCGGGGCTGCTGGCCCGCATGCGCGACGCGGGCGTGACCCTCGCCCAGTTCGTGCCGTCGCACCTGACGGCCGTCCTCACCGAGACCGACCCCGAAGAGGCCCCCGCCACGCTGCGGGCCGTGCTGTGCGGTGGTGAACCCCTGCCCCGGTCCCTGGCCGAGCGCGTCGCACGGGCCTGGCAGGCCGAGGTCCACAACCTGTACGGGCCCACCGAGGCGACGATCGACGCCACCGCCCACCACCACCGGCGCGGGGAGGCGGACCTCCCGGCGGGGGAGGGGACCGTGCCGCTCGGCCGTCCCGTCGACAACACCCGCGCGTACGTCCTGGACAGCGCTCTGCGGCCGGTGCCGCCGGGCGTGACCGGCGAGCTCCACGTCGCGGGCGACGGCCTCGCGCGCGGCTACCTCGGCCGCCCCGGCCTGACCGCCGCGCGTTTCGTCGCCGATCCGTACGGTCCCCGCGGCAGCCGTATGTACCGCACCGGTGACCTCGTCCGCAGAGACGCCGACGGTCTGCTCACCTACGTCTCCCGCGCGGACGACCAGGTCAAGCTGCACGGGTTCCGCATCGAACCCGGCGAGATCGAGGGCGCTCTCACCGCCCTGGACGGCATCGCCGCCGCCTGCGTCCTCGTACGCGAGGACCGGCCCGGCGAGCGGAGACTGGTCGCCTACACCGTCGCCGACACGGCCGGTGGTGCCGCGGCCCTCGCCGAGGGCGAGCTGCGCGCCCGGATGATGTCGGCCCTGCCGCCGTACATGGTCCCCGCGGTCTTCGTCACCCTCGACGCGCTGCCGCTGCTGCCCAACGGCAAGACCGACCGGAACGCCATGCCCGCCCCGGCGCGTCCCGCCGCGGCCCGGCCGGGGGGAGAGCCGCGCACCCCGCGGGAAGGCGTGCTGTGCGAGGTGTTCGCCTCCGTCCTGCGTACTCCCGCCGTACGGGCCGACGACGACTTCTTCGCGCTCGGCGGCGACAGCATCCTCTCCATCCAGCTCGTCAGCCGCGCCCGCGAGGCAGGGCTGGGCGTCACCCCGCGCGACGTGTTCGTCCACCGCACACCCGGGGCCATCGCGGCCGTCGCCACCGCGCTCGGCGGAAAGACCTCCGCGCCGGCCGGGCAGGGCACCGGCGAGATGCCGACGACGCCCATCGCCGCCTGGTTCCTCGAACGGCCCGGCACCACCGACGGGTACAACCAGTCCGGGGTGCTGCGCACGCCCGCGGGAGCCGACCGGGAGTCCCTGGTCGCCACTCTCCAACTCCTCATCGACCAGCACGACATGCTCCGCCTGCGGACCACCCGGTCGGCCGACGGCACACCCGCCCTCGAGGCCCTGCCGCCCGGTGCCGTGCCGGCGGGGCGCCGCTTCACCCGGATCGACGTCGCGGGGCTCGACGCCGACGCCGTACGCGCCGCCGTCACCGAGGCGGGCGAGCAGGCCCGCAGAAGGCTGCGGCCCGCGCGGGGGGAGGTGATCGAGGCCGTCTGGTGCGACGCCGGGCCCCGCACCCGAGGACGACTTCTGCTGGTCGTGCACCACCTGGCAGTGGACGCGGTCTCCTGGCGCATCCTCGCCACCGACGTGGCCACCGCCTGGCAGAGCGTCATCACGGCGGCGGCCTCCGGCGAACGGCCGACGGCTCCGCCTCCGGCCACCACGTCCTACCGGCAATGGGCACAGCTGCTGGCGGCCCAGGCGCAGGAGCCGGCACGTGAGGCGGAACTCCCGTCTTGGCAGGCGGTTTTGAGTACACCCGATCCTCAGCTGGGATACCGGCCGCTCGACGCCGACCTGGACACCGCCGACCGGACGCGGACCCTCGTCACCCACCTGCCCGCCACATGGACCAGGTCACTGCTCACCACCGCGCCCGCCGCCTACCGCGCCGGAGTGGACGACGTCCTGCTCACGGGTCTCGCCCTCGCCGTCTGCTCCTGGCGCGCGGAACGGTCCGCGGCCCTCGGCGGACCCCGGCAGGCCGGCACCGCAGTCCTCCTCGACCTGGAGGGCCACGGTCGCGAGCAGATCGCCGACCACCTCGACCTCTCCCGCACGGTCGGGTGGTTCACCAGCCTCTACCCGGTCCGGCTCGACCCCGGGCCGGTCGACGCCCGCGACCCCGGGCGCTTCGACGCCGCGCTGGTCGAACGCGCCCTCAAGCGCGTCAAGGAGCAGCTGCGTGCCGTCCGCGACCACGGAGTCGGCTACGGGATGCTGCGCCGTCTCAACCCGGCCACCCGTCCTCTGCTGGCCACCGCACCCGCCCCCCAGATCGGCTTCAACTACCTGGGCCGCTACGCCGCGTCCGGGACGGCGGACGGGGGCGACGGCGCCGACTGGGACGTCGTCCTCGACGGTGGCGGTCCGCGCAGCCAGGACCCCGACATGCCCGTCCACCACGTGCTCGACATCAACGCGCACACCGAGGACCTGCCGGACGGCCCGCGTCTGGTGACCCGCTGGACCTGGCCCAGCGACCTTCTCAAAGAGGAGGACATGGAGTCGCTGTCCGCCGCCTTCACCCGGGCACTGCGCGCCGTCGCCGAGCACGCCGAACGACCCGACGCGGGCGGCTGCACGCCGTCCGACCTTCCCCTGGTCTCACTCGACCAGGCCCAGATCGACCGACTTCAGAACAGATGGGGTGGACGCAAGTGACCGGCTTCCGACTGGAGGACGTACTGCCGCTGACGCCGTTGCAGGCAGGCATGCTCTTCCACGCGCTGTACGACTCCCGCGCCGTGGACGTCTACACCGCGCAGTTCGTCTTCGACCTCGAAGGCCCCGTCGGTCTCCCGGCCCTGCACGCCGCCGTCGGCGGCCTGCTGCGCCGGCACGCCAACCTCCGGGTGGGCTTCCTCCACGAGGACCTGGACGAACCCGTGCAGGCCGTCGCCGCCGAGGTGCCCGTGCCCCTGGAGGAGCTGGACCTGTCCGGGGCGGACGGTACGGGCACGGTACGGGAGCGCCTCGCCGCGTTCCTCGCCGCCGACCGGACCCGTCGCTTCGACCTCACCACCCCGCCGCTGATGCGGTTCACACTCGTGCGTACCGCTCCGGAGCGCCACCGGCTCGTCATGACGGCCCATCACATCCTGCTCGACGGATGGTCGATGCCCCTGCTCGTGCGTGAGCTGTTCGAGCTCTACGCACACGGGGGCGACGACAGCACCCTGCCGCGCGTCGTCCCCTACCGCACCTACCTCGCCTGGCTGGCCCGGCAGGACCGCGCTGCCGCCCTGGACGCCTGGCGCACCGCCCTGTCCGGGATCGAGGCGCCCACCCTGATCGCCGGACCCGGTGGTGCGGACGTGCCGGCCTCCGCCGAGCTGCCCGGCACCCTGGTCCTCGATCTGGACACGGCCACGACGCACCGGTTGCGCGAGACGGCCCGCACCCACCGGCTCACCCTCAACACCCTGGTCCAGGGTGCGTGGGGTCTGGTCCTCGCCTACCGCACCGGGCGCCGGGACGTCGTGTTCGGCACCACCGTGTCCGGCCGCCCGCCGGAGATCCCCGGTATCGAGTCGATGGTCGGCCTGTTCATCAACACCGTGCCGGTCCGGCTCCGCCCGGCACACGGCGAGACGCTCGCCGCGCTCCTGACCCGCCTCCAGGAGGAACAGAGCCGCCTCCTCGGCCACCAGTACGTGGGTCTGACCGAGATACGCGGCGTCACGGAACTGGACGAACTCTTCGACACACTCGCCGTGTTCGAGAACTACCCGATGGACGCCGAGGCCCTGCGCACCGCGCAGCAGGCGCTGCCCGGACTCGCCGTCACCGGCTTCAGCGGCACGGACGCGGCCCACTATCCCCTCACCCTCACCGTCGCTCCCGGCGACGCCCTGCGGATCACCTTCGGCTACCGGACCGCCGTCCTAGACCGTGACGAGGTGGCCCGCACGGTCGCCCGCGTCCGGCGTCTGCTGACCGCCATGGCGGAGGGTCTCGACCGCCCCGCCGATGCCGTGCCCGTCCTCCTGGACGGTGAGCGCGAGGCGCTGCTCGCCCACGCGTGCGGCGCCGAACTCCCGCCCGGGACAGGGGATACGGGTGTGGCGCAGGCGGTGGCCCGGCAGGCCGCCCGGCACCCGGACGCGGTTGCCGTGTCCGGCGTCGGCGAGCAGCTGACCTACGAGCGCCTCCAGGCACACGCGGACGCCCTGGCCGGGGCTCTGACGGGACTGGGAACCGGCCCCGAGGACGGGGTCGGCATCCTCCTGGGCCGCTCGGCCGCCACGGTCACCGCGTCCCTGGCCGTCCTGCGCGCGGGCGCCGCCTACGTGCCGCTCGATCCGGACTGGCCCGCCGAACGGCTCACCCGCGTCGCCGAGGTGGCCGCCCTGCGCGTCCTGGTAGTCGACGGGACCACCCGCGCGCACCCGTGGGTACGACGGCTCGGACCCGATGTGCGCGTGCTGGCCGTCGACGGCGCGGGACGCGTCAGGGAGGGAGGGCCCGCCGTCCCCGGAGGCATTCCCGCCGACCCGGGCGGCGCGGGACTCGCGTACGTGATGTTCACCTCCGGTTCCACCGGCCTGCCCAAGGGGGTCGGCGTCACCCACGCCGACATCACCGCCCTCGCGTCGGACCGGACGTGGGGCGACGGCGCGGCCGACGCCGTGCTGCTGCACTCCGCGTACGTCTTCGACGCCTCCACCTTCGAGATCTGGGCCCCTCTCCTCAACGGGGGGCGCGTCGTCGTGGCACCAGAGGGCGCCCTCCAGCCCGCCGTGCTCCGCGACCTCGTCGCCCGGTACGGCGCGACGGCGGCGTTCCTGACGACGGCCCTCCTCGACGTCGTCGCCGAGACCGACCCGGACGCCCTCGGCCTGCTCCGCCTGGTCGCCTCCGGAGGGGAGGCGGCCGCGCCCGGGGTCCTCCAGGGCCTCGCCGCCGCCCACCCCGGCACCACGTACCTGAACGTCTACGGGCCCACCGAGAGCACCACGTTCGCCACGCTCCATCGCGTACGTCCCGGCGACCCCAGCAGCGGTGTGCCCCCGATCGGCCGACCGCTCGACGGGATGCGCGGCTACGCCCTGGACGCGGCGATGCGGCCCGTACCGCCCGGCGCCGAGGGCGAGTTGTACGTCGCGGGCCCCGGGGTCGCCCGCGGCTACCTGGGACGCCCCGGCCTCACCGCCGGCCGGTTCGTCGCCGACCCGTTCGCCGGCACCGGGGCACGGATGTACCGCACCGGCGACCTCGTGCGCCGGGACACCGACGGCACCCTGCACTACGTGGCCCGCGCCGACCAGCAGATCAAGCTCCGCGGCCACCGCATCGAACCGGCCGAGATCGAGGCGGCGCTCCGCGCGGACGTGTCCGTGCGCGCCGCCTGCGTACTGGTCCGTGAGGACCTGCCCGGCGACCGCACCCTGACCGCGTACGTCGTCCCGTCACCCGGGCACACCCCGGACCCGGAGCTGCTGGCCGCGCACCTCGGACGCCGGCTTCCCGCCTACATGGTGCCGGCCGTCATCCAGCCGCTCGGCGAGCTGCCACTGACGACCAACGGCAAGCTCGACCGTGCCGCCCTGCCCGCTCCCGCCGCCCGGCCCGGCACCGGGACCCGCCCGCCACGGGGCGCCCACGAGGAGATCCTCGCCGGCCTGTTCGCCGATGTCCTGGGCGTCGCCCGCGTCGGCGTGGACGACGACTTCTTCGCTCTGGGCGGCCACAGCCTGCTCGCCACCCGCCTCGTCGGCCGCGTCCGCACCGCGCTGGAGACCGAGACCGAGATCCGCACGCTCTTCGAGAACCCCACCGTCGCCACGCTCGCCGCCGCCCTCCAGGGCGCGGACCGTCCCGCCCGCTCCGCCCTCGTGCCGCAGGAACGCCCACCCGTGCTCCCGCTGTCCTACGCCCAGCAGCGCCTGTGGTTCCTCCACCGCCTCGAAGGCCCCAGTGCCACCTACAACATCCCCTTCGCCCTCCGCATCGACGGACCGCTCGACACGGAAACCCTGTGCCGGGCACTCCGCGACGTCGTCGACCGGCACGCGGCCCTGCGCACCGTCTTCCCCGAGCACGACAGCCGGCCGCACCAGCACATCGTCGCCCCGGCCGACATCCGGCTCCCGTTCGCGGTCGAAGCCGTCGACGAGGACCGGCTCGCAGGCCGGATCAGGGCCGTCGCGGCCACGCCGATCGACGTCGAGCACCGGCTCCCGCTCCGTGCGACCCTGCTGCGCCTGGCCGACGACGCCCACGTCCTCGTCCTCGTGATCCACCACATCGCCGCCGACGGCTCGTCCCTGGCACCCCTCGCCCGTGACCTCGGTGTCGCCTACGGTGCCCGTCTCCGTGCCGAGGCACCGGCGTGGAGAGAGCTCCCCGTCGACTACGCCGACCACACCCTCTGGCAGCGCCGCCTGCTCGGTGACGAGCACGACCCCGAGAGCCTCGTCACGCGGCAACTGGCCTACTGGAGAGCCGCTCTGGACGGGCTGCCCGGGATGGTCGACCTGCCCTGGGACCGCTCGCGCCCCGCAGTGCCCCGGCACACCGGCGCCACCCACGACTTCGCGCTCGACCCCGCCACCGCCCGGCGGATCGCGGACCTCGCCCGCACCGGCGGATGCAGCGTCTTCATGGTGCTCCAGGCCGCCCTGTCGGCCGTCCTCTCCCGGCACGGCGCGGGCGACGACATCCCGCTGGGCACGGCCGTGGCCGGACGCACCGACGAGGCGGCCGCGGACCTGGTCGGCTTCTTCGTCAACACACTCGTGCTGCGCGCGGACCTGACGGGCGACCCCACGTTCCTCGAACTCCTGCACAGGGTGAAGGAGTTCGACCTCTCCGCGTACGCCCATCAGGACGTTCCCTTCGAGCGCCTGGTGGAACTGATCAACCCCGTACGCTCGCAGAACCACCACCCGCTGTTCCAGACGATGCTCGTCCTCCAGAACCACACCCCCGCGGCTCCCGTGGACCTGCCGGGCCTCACCACCGGCGGTGTGGCCGTCGACCCCGGTGTCAGCAAGTTCGACCTGTCCTTCACCTTCACCGAGACCTACGACGACAGCGGCGTGCCCAGCGGTATGCGGGCCGCCGTCGACTATGCGACGGAACTCTTCGACGAGGCCACGGTCGGCGCCCTCGCCGAACGGCTCGTCCTGCTGCTCGACGCCGTGACGACCGACCCCGAACGCCCCTTGAGCAGGTACGACGTGCTCACCGCCGCCGAGCGCACCCGCCTCGCCGCCTGGGGCACCGGGCCCGTGGAGGACCGGCCGGCGGCGACCGTCCCGGCGCTCTTCGCGCAGTGGGCCCGGCGGGACCCGGACGCCCCGGCGGTCCGCGACGCGGCCACCACCCTCACCTACGGCGAACTCGACGCCCGCGCCGGCCACCTCGCCCGGCACCTCGTGGCGCGCGGCATCGGCCCCGAGGACCGGGTGGCCGTCGCCCTGCCCCGCACCCACGACCTCGTCGTCGCCCTCCTCGGCGTCCTCAGGGCAGGGGCGGCGTACGTACCGCTCGACCCGGACTACCCGGCCCGACGCCTGTCCCACATGCTCGACGACTCCCGGCCGAGCCTGCTCCTCACCACACCCGCCATCCGCGGCCGCCTCCCGGAGTCCCCGGTGCCCTGCCTGTACACCGACGACCTCGGTCCCGACGCACCGGCGCCCCCACACACCGCGGGCCCCGCCCCGGTCCTGCTCCCGGCGCACCCGGCGTACGTCATCTACACGTCCGGCTCGACCGGCCGCCCCAAGGGAGTCGTGGTCACCCACCGCGGCGCCGGAGCCATGGCCAGGACCCAGCGCGAACGGCTGCGCGTCACCCCGGGAAGCCGGGTGCTGCACATGGCGTCCGTCAGCTTCGACGCCGCGTTCTGGGAACTCTGCATGGGGCTGCTCTCCGGTGCCTGCCTGGAGATCGACGAGCGCGACGCCCTGCTGCCCGGCCCCGCGCTCGCCGCCCTGGTCCGCGAGCGGGGAATCACCCACCTCACCCTGCCGCCCGCCGCCCTGGCGGTGATGCAGCCGGACTCCCTGCCCGCAGGGACGACGATGGTCCTCGCCGGCGAGGCGTGCACGCCGGCTCTGGTGCACGCCTGGGCGGGGGACCGGTTCCTCGTCAACGCCTACGGACCCACCGAGACCACCGTCTGCGCGACCATGAGCGCCTTCCAGCACGCGGACGGTCCGCTCGCCCCCGACCGTACGGTGCCCATCGGCGTACCCGTCGACGGCACCCGCGTCCACGTCCTGGACCACGGGCTGTCCCCCGTGCCGCCCGGCGTCGTGGGTGAACTCTACGTCTCCGGCGAGGGAGTGGCCCGTGGGTACCACGGCCGGGCCGCCCTGACCGCGTCCCGCTTCGTGGCCGACCCGTTCGACCGCGCGGGGGGCCGCATGTACCGCACCGGAGACCTGGTGCGCTGGACCGCAGACGGGGAGCTCGTCTACGTCTCCCGCGTCGACGACCAGGTCAAACTCCGCGGCTTCCGCATCGAACTCGGCGAGATCGAGGCCACGCTCACCGCCCTGCCCGGCGTCGCCGCCGCCTGCGTCGTCGTCCGCGAGGACCGGCCCGGTGACCGGCGGCTGGTCGCCTACACCGTGCCCGCCGACGGGGTGGAGGGCCCGGACGGGTCCGAGGTGCGCGCGCACCTCGCCGCCACACTGCCGGACCACATGGTCCCCTCGGCCCACGTACGGCTCGCCGCCCTGCCCGTCACCCCCAACGGCAAGACCGACCGGAGCGCCCTGCCCGCCCCCGGCCAGGCGGTGCCGGCCCGGGGCCGCGCGCCCGGCACCGCCCGCGAACGGGCCCTGTGCGAGGCCTTCGCGGAGACGCTCGGTGTACCCGACGTGGGCGTCACGGACGACTTCTTCGCCCTGGGCGGCCACTCGCTGCTCGCCGTCACCCTCGCCCGGCGGATCGAGGAGCGGTGCGGCCGACGGCCCTCCCTGCGTGCCCTGTTCGCGGCACCCACCGTCGAGGGCGTCGCGCGCTTCCTGGAGAGCGAGGAGGGGGAGGAGGACCAGGCGGAGGCCGCCGTCCCCGACCTCTGCGCCGAGGTCCGCCTGGCGGCGGACATCACGCGCCGGTCCGCGGCTCCGGTGCCCGCCCCCAGGGCCTCCCGCCCATCCGCCCGGCCCCTCCTGACCGGTGCATCCGGCTTTCTCGGCGCCTTCCTCCTGCGCGACCTCATGGAGACGACCGACGGCCCGGTCGACTGCCTCGTACGGGCCGAGGACGAGCGGCACGCCGCACACCGGCTGCGCGCCAACCTGGAGCACTACGGCCTGTGGCGCCCCCGGTACGCAGCACTGATCAGCCCTGTGCCCGGAGACCTCGCAGCCCCCGGCCTGGGTCTGTCACCCGAGGACCGTACCGCCCTGGTCCGCCGCCTCGGCCCCGTCATCCACAACGGCGCACGCGTCAACTTCGCCGCGGCGTACGACGATCTGCGCGCCCCCAACGTGGGCGGCACCGAGGAACTGCTGCGGCTGGTCGCCGACTCCGCCTCACCCGGCATGCACTACGTCTCGACCACCGGCGTCTACGCCCCGGTGCCCGGTCCGGGCGCCGCCGTCATCACGGAATCGACCCCGGCCGGCCCGCCGTCCGGCCTGCCCGACGGATACGCCCGGAGCAAGTGGGTCGCCGAGCAACTCGTCGGCCTGGCCCGCGAACGCGGCCTGCCGGTCACCGTCTACCGGCCCGGCCGCATCAGCGGCGACACCACCACGGGCGCCTGCCAGGACCGTGACCTGCTGTGGCAGCTCATCAAGGGGTGCCTCCAGGCGGGCGCCGTGCCGGACCTGGAGCACGGGTCGACCGACTGGGTGCCCGTGGACCACGTCAGCGCGGCGGTCGTGGCTCTCTCCGCGTCCGGCACGACCGGCGACGAGACCTATCACCTCACCAACCCGGACGCACCGGGACTGGACCGGGTCTTCGAAGCGGCCGCCCGGCTGGGCCACGAACTGCGCACCGTCCCGGCACCCCGGTGGCAGGCCCGCGTCGCGGCGCAGCACGACAACGCGGCGCAGCTGTTCCTCGGCGGCGAGGGGCGGCCCCGGCACGTGGCGACGGGCCACCGCGGCTTCGACTCCAGCCGGACCGCCAAGGCCGCGGCGGTCCTCGGAGTGCACCTGCCGCCCCTGACCGACGAGACGCTGGCCCGCTACCTGACCTACTTCCACGGAACGGGCTTCCTGCCCGCTCCGCGGGAGGCGCGGGCCATGCCGTAGCCGACCGTGCGCGGGCGTGCGGGCGGACGGTCAGACAACGGCAAGGCCTCCCGGGTCCCCGGGGCCCCGGGAGGCCGTGTCCCCGGTGGACACCGCGATCGCCGTCAGCACCAGCCCCCGGGCGGCCGCCCAGCGTCCCGTGAAGCCGTCCAGTCTGCGGCCCTCCAGCTCGGGGCCGGGCACGAGCAGCCGGGCGTCGAAGGTGCCCGAGCGGGCCGTGGCATAGGCGAAGGAGATCGAAGCCTCGGTGAAGTCCAGCTCCTGCCGTGTCAGCGGGTACCACGCCTTGAACACGGCCTCCTTCGCGCTGAACAGCAGCCTGTCCGCATGGACCGCGGTGCCTTCGCCGGCCCGGGCCTGCCGGTCAATGCGGTCCCGTTCCTCGGGGAGCGACACCACGGACAGTACGTCCGGGGGCAGTTGCTCGTCGGGTTCCGCGTCGATCCCCAGGGAGACGAACTCCGCCGACGGTGCGACGACCGCGCCCCGGTAACCGACGCAGTGCGTCATGCTTCCCACGATGCCCACGGGCCAGCGCGGCTCACCACGCCGGCCCGGCAGCAGAGGGGCGGAAGGGATCCCGAGCGTGGCCAGCGCCGCGCGGGCGCAGCGCCGGACCGTGCCGAACTCGGAACGGCGCTTCTGGACGGCACGAGCCACCAGCGCCTCCTCCTCGGGGAACAGCCCGGGATCCAGATCGTCGTCGAAGGCCTCGGCGAACCGCACCCCGGCAGGCAGTATGTGCTCGATCACTCTGTCTCCAGCTGTCTCATGGCGACGATCCGTGTCCGTCCACGTCCGGCACGCGGGCACACGCGCGGTCACCGTGGTGCGATCCGGAACGTCGATCCGTGACGTGAACCAGTTGGTCCCCCCGATGTCCTGAGAAGTTACCGGACCGGCTCCGCGACACGGGGAGGGGCGCCGGACATCCGGCCACAGGAACGCTGCCGCCCCCGTCCGGGCCCGGACGGGGGCCCTGGTGTCAGCCGTGCGGACTCACTGCTTTGCCCGCGCCAGGGCGATCGCGCCCTGGAGCCGCTCACCGGCTTCGTAGATCATGTACGGCACGCCGTTCTCCGTGCCGAAACTCGGCGACGCCGTACGCCCGTTGTCCGGGGCACCGCTCATCGAGTCGTGGAAGACGCCCAGGTGGTCGCGGCGGGAGAAGTCCTTGCCGACCTCGGTGATCAGCACGTCGCCGCCGCTTCCCCTGTCCGTGTTGTAGACGACGTACGCGCTGCCGCCACGGGTGAGCAGGTGCGGCCCGCCGACGTTCACCGCGCCCACGTCCGAGTGCTTGACCAGCGGCTTCTGGTCGAAGGTCCAGCTGCGGCCGTCGGCCGACCAGCCCCAGGCGATGTCACGGTGGTTGGTCGTGTTGTTGAGCATGAACAGCATCACGTACCTCGCACCGCGCGAGGGCAGGTCATGACGGAACACCCGGGCGTACGACGTCTCGGTCGTGCCGGTGGGCATCATCGAGGTGGAGAGCACCACCTTGTCGTACGTGAAGTGGATGCCGTCCTTGGAACGGGCCAGACGGGTGGTGGTGTTCTCGCCGTGGAAGTACAGCCACATCTCCTCGGCGTCCTCGTTCCACAGGACGTGCGGCGAGGAGACGTGACTGACCTTGTAGTGCGGCTGCCAGTCGTTGGCGACGACGGGATTGTCCGGGTACTCGGTGAACGGACCCTCCAGCGAGTCGCCGTACGCCAGGCAGATGCCGCCGGGCGCGTCGTGCGGCGCGTAGTAGAGGTGGAACCGTCCGAGTGCGCCGCTCACCCGGCCCACCGTGCCCCGGACACAGGGGAAGATGATCTCGCCGGTCGGGTTGTACGCGAGGTCCGACGGCTTCAGCAGCGTCCTGACGTACGCGTAGTCGGGGAAGCCGCCGGGCGCTGCCGCGGCGGCCCCCGCCGTGCCTGCGCCGACCGCGAGGACCGTGCCGGTGGCCGCCGCACCGCGGAGGAAGACGCGGCGCGAGAGGTGAGCGGAGTGGTCGGGACCGTGCTGGGGTGTGTCGTGCGGCTCGTTCATGTCTGTACTCCGTCCCGGAAGGTGGATGTCAGAGATGTGTGGCGGCGGTGACGCAGAACCCGCCGAGGGCGACCGCCCACACGTAGGGAAGGGTGCGCACCATGACCTGCTGCGGGCCGACGCCCGCGTACTGGGCGCTCCACACGGTCTGGGTGCTGGTCGGGTCGGACACGCCGAAGACCTGGTTGTACGAGGCGGCGAGGCCGAGCACGGCGACGGCGGGGTAGATGCCGGCCGCGATGAGGACTCCGGCGATGCCCGCGCCGAGGCCGTACACGTTGAGGGGACCGCGGTAGAGGCACAGCGGGACCAGCGCGGTGAAGACGAGCACGAACAGCACCGGGTTCTGCGGGCTGACGGCCTTCACCAGCGGTTCCAGTGCGGCGATCGCGCCGGGCAGTTTCACCGCGGCGAGCAGGATGCCGATGGCGACGAACAGCGCGATGGGCGGCGCCGCCACCTCGAACCCGCCGTACAGGGTGCGCAGCAGACGCTTGTTCATCTCGCGCGGCCGGGTCGTGGTGACCAGGGCGTAGAGCACGCCGGCCAGCAGGGAGGGGATGATGGCGACCTCGAGACCGAGGGCCAGGACCAGCGGCACGACCGGGGTGACCAGGGCGTACCAGGGGGCGTCGCCGAGCCGCGCACGCCGCGAACCCGGCCTCTCGCCTGCCGTCCTCAGCGACCAGGCGTGCTCGACGCCCCGACGGCGGGACTCGATCAGCACGAAGGCGACGGCAGCGACCAGAGCCAGGGGGAACAGCTTCACCATGAAGCCGCGCACGGTCTCCACCGGCAGGTCCAGGGCCGTGGAGAAGAACTGCCAGATGGGCAGTTCGAACGGGACGCCCACGGCGATGCCCATCAGGATGGTGCCCGCCGCCGTCACCTTCGGGATGCCCACGGCCACCATCGCCGGGATACCGATGATGCCGGCGAGCATCGCGGCCGGTGCCGAGCCCGTCACCGTGCCGATCAGCGCGGACACCGCGAGGACGCCGAGCGCCACGACCGTCGGCCGGTCGCCGCCGAACTCCACGATCTTCCGGACGATGGTGCCGGCGATGCCGGTCTCGTCGAGGAGTTTGCCGAGCCACGATCCGAGCAGCACCGCGATCATCGTGGAGGCGAGCATCGGAGCACCCTCCTGGAGGACCGTGTCCAGGACGCTCTCCTCGCCGGCCGGCGGCGCCCCGGCGACGAACGCGATGACGACGCCCAGCAGCACGAGGGCGAAGGCGGTGGGGAGTTTACGGGTGAGCATGGCGGCGACACCGGCCGCCATGACGATCAGGATGACAACGCCCATGGCGCTACTTCTCTCTCTGGGTCACGGCGTCGGCGAGCGCGGCCGTGAGGTGCAGGGGACTGCGGCCGAGCCCGCAGACGGTACGGGCGTAGGCGTGGGCGGCGATCTCCTCCGCGCCCGCCACGTGCCCGTGCAACCGGAACCGGCCGGCGCGCAGGACCACATGGCCCAGGGCGTGCTTCAGCGCGGCCTTCGCCGGACCGTGGTGGAGCTGTTCGTGCACGGCCTCGTGGGCGAGTGCCGCCTCGCGCACCGAACCGCGCGGGTACCAGTGACGCCAGCCCCGCGCGTCGATCAGCGCCTCGGCCGCCGCGAGCGTGTCGGTGTAGAGCTCCACGGCCGGTGCGGGCCGCGAGGTGTAGCGGGCCAGCAGGCCGCGTTCCAGTCCGTCGGCGCGCTCGGTGATCCTGGCCCGGCACGGCACGGGTGCCAGCGCCGCTCCGAACGCCTCGGCCGTACGCGCCCAGTGGCGCAGCAGTTCCGGATCGCGGCCCTCGTGGGTCGGGGTCGAGGCCAGCAGTCGCACCGCGAGGCCGAGGTCGTCGTCGGCCTCCCACGGGGCCGCCGCGGGCGGCGTCCTCGGGTCCGTGCTCCCGGCGCGGCTCACGCCCGTACCTCCAGCACGGCGACGACCGGCTCGTCGGCGCCGCGGGAGTTCAGCTCGCTGCGGGCGAGCGCGAGCAGCGGCTGCGGGTCGAGCACGCCCGACAGGTCCGCGATCCGGGAACCCAGCAGCAGCCGCACGGCCGGGGCCCGGACCCCGCCGTCGCCGTACGACGTGGTCTCGCGCACCAGCCGGGCCAGCACCTCGGGTGCCTCGGCGACCCGGGTGGTCTCCACCCGCGCGTCGGAGACGTGCAGACGGATCACCCCGTCGGCGTCGACGATCCGCACCGGGTGCCGGGTGGTGCGCAGGCGGCGCCGGACCTCGGTCCCGTACACCGTGTGGGCGGAGGTCCCGGCGAGGACCGTGACCCGCGACGGGTCGGTCCGGAGACTGGCCGCCGCGGTGCGCAACCGCTCCGCCCCGTCCGCCCGGTGCGCCCGGTCCCGGGTGCGCAGTTCGGTGGCACCGGTGGCCACGGCCCGTACGGTGCTCGTCTGCGGGTCGACGGTGACCTCGACCTCGACCCCGTCGGCCGCGGCTCCCTGCGCGAGGACGGCGGCCTCCGCCTCGGCCCGTACGGCGAGTATCTGTTCCTGCCCCGCGCCCGGGATGATCCGCTCGATCTGCTCCCGCACCAGGGCGAGCGCGACACCGATGGGACTGATCACCTCGCTGTGCCGGGCGATGCGCCCCTCCAGGCCGCTCACCTCGGCGAGGTGCGGGGTGACGGACGCGGCGCCGCCACCGCCACCGACGAGCAGGGCGGTGTCCTTGTCCAGGCGGTAGTCCCGGATCATCGCGTTGACGACCGTCCTGACCTGGGCCGTCCCGGCGTCGAGCAGCCGGGTCGCGGCAGTGGCGGTGTCCACGCCGAGGGCCGCGGCGAGCGGCGCGAGGGCCGCCGCGGCGACCTCCTGGTCACAGCGGGCGAAGTCGCCCTCGGGCACCCGGCCCAGGGCATTGGCCGCACACGTCATGGTGATCGCGAAGCGTCCGCCCGCCGCGTCGATGACCGCGTAGTCGTCCGGGTCGCCCGCCATCGGCCGGACCGTGGTGAGCGTCGCGTCCCGCAGCTCCTCCGCCGAGGCGAAACACGCGTAGGGCAGGCCGGCGATATGGGCGCTGCGCGGTCCGACCCCGGTGACCTTGCCACCGCCGATCCGCGCCATGGAACCGCCGCCGACACCGACCGTGCGCACGTCCAGCGCGTTGAGGTAGGACTTCCGGCCGAGGATCGTGGCGTGCCGGACGGCCACCTTGCCCCGTCGCACGACGCTGATGTCGGTGGACGTGCCGCCGGTCTCCAGGAACACCCCCTCGCTGATCCGTTCCTGCATCAGCGCGCCCGCGACACCGGCCGCCGGGCCCGACAGGACCGTCAGCAGGGGCCGGCGCCGCATCTCGTCCAGCGACATCACCCCGCCGTCGCAGCGCATCACCATCAGCGGGGAGCTGACGCCCGCCTTGGTGATGGAGGCGTCGACGAGATCGGCGGTGGCGAGCATGCGCGGCAGGATCGCCGCGTTGACCACGGCGGTACGGGTGCGCTTGTGCAGCCCGTACAGGGAGGTGATCTCGTGCGCGGCGGTCAACGGCAGCCCGGTGTGGCGGGCGGCCTCGACGACGGCCTGTTCGCCCTCCGGCCGGTCGACCCCGAACGGCTCGGTGGCGACGATCACCTCGGCGCCGTCCCTGGCCAGGGTGTCGGCGGCGCGCCGGACGGACACCCTGTCATCCGGGTCGACGACATGGGCGTAGACGAGGGGAAGCGTCTTGCTCGGGGTGAGTTCGAGCTTGCCGAGCGCGGCGAGCCGGCGGGTGAGGACGGCGGCCGGGCCGCCGCCGATCCCGATCAGCCCGACGGTGGCGACATCGCCCTCCAGCAGGGCGTTGGTAGCCTGGGTCGTGCCGTGCGCGAGGAAAGCGACGTCCTCGGGCGCGCGGCCGGTCTCTGCCAGCAGACGGTCGAGTGCTTCCACGATGCCGTGGGCCACACCGTCTTCGTGATGGTGGCTGGTGGGGACCTTCACCTGTCCCAGGAGTTCCAGGGTCGTGGCGTCGACCGCCACGGCGTCGGTGAAGGTTCCGCCCACGTCGATGCCGACGCGTATGCGGTGAGTGGTCATGGTTGGGCACCTCCTTGTGCGGATCGGCGGTGCGCGGGCGGGCCGGGTGGGGCAGTTGCAGCTGTCCCGCCCGGCATCTCCGCGAGATGGAGCGTGGTGGGGCGTGTGGGGCGTCGTGCACGGCTCGTCACGGGCGGCCCGCCCGTTCCCGAACCGCTCTCAGTAGCCGCGTACGTCAGGCCAGTGGCGCTGCACCCCGTCCCGGTCGAGCAGCAGGGCGAACTCCTCGAACCGCTTGTCCTCGGCCTGGACCTGGTGGGGTTCGACCTTCTCGGAGACGCAGTGCGCGGCCAGCGCTCCGGCGACCTCGCCGATGTTCCATTCCACCGGGTGGAGCCGGTAGCAGCCGTTGGTGATGTGCGTCGTGCCGATGTTCTTGCCCGCGGGGAGGAGATTGCGGACCCGGCGCGGCACGAGCGCGCCGAGAGGGATCTCGAACGGCACCGAGCCGATGTCGATGTAGTTGTCGCCACCCGTCGAGGGGTGCAGGTCGATGCGGTAGTTGCCGACCCCCACGGAGTCCCGGTACGCGGTCCGTCCGTAGGGGCCGACGACGTCGATCGCCACGTCCTGCTCGGTGACGGTGGTGACGGCCTTGATCCGCCGCGACTCCCGGACGTACGGCGCCTTGGCGAGGCCGTCGGCCGTGCCCGTGATGTCGGGGCGCAGCCGCAGACCGGGGAAGCCGGCCCCGCCGTCCTCGCGAGGCGCTTCGGTCTGGAGCCAGTGGAGGACCGAGAGCGACAGCTGCCGCGCCTCCGACAGTGCCTGTGCCGAGGTCTCCGGGCCGCCGCCGACAAGCGGCTTCAACCAGTAGTCGTTGAGCGGCCAGTTGACCAGGGTGACGTCGGAGTCGAAGGCACCGGGGCGGTGCAGCCCGCGGGCGAGGATGCGGCGGAAGCCCCACAGTTCCTTGTCACCCGCGTCGGCGCTCTGGTCGGCGTTGACGGCGAGCGGGTCGATCTCCGGGTTCGGCACGAACGTACGCGGCACGGCTTCGAGCGAACGCGGGTCCGGGGCGAGGAAACCGAGGAGCGGGCCCGGCCAGAAGTCCGGCCGGTAGGAGCGCCAGAAGCCGTAGTCGGCGGGCCGCTCGATGACATGGTTCTCGCCCTCGTGGTGGGAGAGCGCGAAGCAGACGGTGATGCCCTGCTGGTTGAGGGGCTGCGCCTCCTCGGGGGCGTGCGGCTCCCCGAACTCGGCGTGCGACTCGGCGCCGATCGCGTGTTCCACGCCGCCGAGTTCGAGGAGTTCACCGGTCTCCGTGGCGTCGATGACGTACTGCGCCCGGATCGTCGTCCGGGTGCCGTCGCGCAGGCTCTCCAGCGTGACCGGGCCGATGACATCGTTGTCCGGCTCGACGGATACCGCCCGGTGCTCGGTCAGCAGCGTCAGCCGGCCCGACGCCCGGTGGGGAGCGATCATGCCCTCCAGGACGGCGAGAGCGACACGCGGCTCGTGGCAGAGCTTGCTGACCCGGCCGGCCCCCGGGTTGAGACCCGTCAGCGCGAGCGCCTCCGAACGCATCGGGTACCACCGGCGGTAGTAGTCGCGGATGCCCTCGCGCAGCGCGCGGTAGGTGGCCGTCGTGCCGAACTGCTCCACCCAGGGGTGCTCGTCCGGCGGAACGGCCTGTGCGGTGAGCTGTCCACCGATCCAGTCGGTCTCCTCGGTGAGGACGACGGTCCGGCCGGCCCGGCAGGCGGCCAGCGCGGCGGCCACGCCGCCCAGGCCGGCGCCGACGATGAGGATGTCCGGTTCGGGGATCACGATTCTCCTTGTGCGGTACGGGGACGTGCTGTGCGGTGGTGCTGTGGACGGCCCGGTGGGCCGGGAGCGTGGTCGCCGCGGGACCACGCGGCCCGGTGGTGCGGTGCGCACGGCCCGGGAGGTCAGTCGGGGGCCGGAAGCCCGCCGGGCGGTGGCCCCGCCGTGGCGCCGGGCCGGTAGGAGCAGGCCACCAGGGTCACCGGCCGTTCGGGGACGTCCTCCCCGGCGACGAGTGCGGCGAGCAGTCGGACGGCCTCCGCGCCCAGTTGCGCCCGGGGGATGTCGAATCCCGTGGGTGCCGGAGCGGGGGAGAGGTCGGGCGGCGGACTGCCGAGGACCGCCAGCGACACGTCGCGGGGGCAGTCCAGGCCGGCCTCGTGGGCAGCCGTGCTCAACGCCCGCCAGGCGGCGCCGCTGTCGGTCTCCTCGGCCACGAACGCGGTGACGCCGTCGGCCACCCACCTCCGCAGACGCTCCGGGGTGAGCGCACGTGCGGGGTCCGCGCTGCGGAGCACCGCCTCGGCCCCCGCGGGCAGCCCCGCCGCCCGCAGCCCCTCCAGGAAGCCCTGTTCACGGTCGGTGGAGGCGGGAGCCTCGTCGTCCTCGCGCACCAGGACGATGCGGCGGTGCCCGAACGAGGCGAGTTGCCGGACGACCTCACGGCTGGCGCTGACGTAGTCGGCACCGACCCAGGCGAGGCCCTCCGGTTCGTCCCTGCGGCCCAGGTGCACCACGGGGAAGCCGTCGTCCACGAGCCTGCGCAGCTCGTCCACCGGCGCATGGCGTCCGAGCAGGAGACAGCCGTCGGCGAGCCGCGCACGGTTCAGCGCGTGGGGGCCGTCGGCTCCCGCGCCGCCGGTGCTGGACCCGGTGAAGAGCACCAGGTCGTATCCGCGCGCGGCGGCCTCCCGCTCCACGCCGACCAGGAAGGGGTAGTACGAGTGCTGCACGTCGGTGGGGAAGGTCGCCGTGAAGCTGAAGACCCCGAGGAGGTCGTTGCGGGCGGCGGCCAGCCGCCGCGCCGCGGGGTCCGGTACGTAACCGAGGCTGCGGGCCGCGTCGAGCACGTTCTGCCGGGTCTCCTGAGAGATGACGGGGCCCTGCTTCTTCCCGGCCAGCACCAGGGAGACCGTCGCCTGCGAGACCCCCGCGAGCCGGGCGACCTCTGCCTGACGCGGACGCCCGGTGCGACCGGCCGGTGCGGGTGCCCGGCCCCGCCTGACCCGATTCGTGGGTTCCTCCACCGCTGCCCCTCCAGGTGCTAATGCGTATTACTGATGCGCATTGACGAGTACTGTGCGCGCGTCGGGATCGCGGGTCAAGAGTGGTGACACGACTTTCCCGGCCGAACCGGCGCCGCGGGGTGCGGCGTTACTCGGGTCCGGCCGGGCAGACGACCGGGCGCGCCCGTCGGGACGCGCCCGGTCCGTCCCACGACGGGGAGAGCCTGCGGTACGCGGCGCTAGATTCCGCCGGCCACCCGGAGCACGGCCCCCGTGGTGAAGGAGGCCTTGTCGGAGAGGAGCCAGGCGATGGCCTCCGCGATCTCGTCGGGCCGGCCCGGGCGCTTCATCGGGACGCGGACCGCGGTGCGTCGAGGGCGGTCGGGGTCGCCCATGGCGGCGTGGATGCCGGTCGTCACCGTGCCGGGCTGCACCGAGTTGACCCGGATGCCGTTCGTGGCGAGTTCCTTGGACAGGCCGATCGTGAGGGCGTCCACGGCCGCCTTGCTGGCCGCGTAGTGCACGTACTCGCCGGCCGAGCCCAGGGTCGCCGCGGCGGACGACACGTTGACGATGGATCCGCCGCCGGTCATGGTCATCACCCGGGCCGCCTTTCGGCAGCACAGCAGGGTGCCGAGGACGTTGGTGTCCAGCACCTCGCGGAACGCGTCGACGGAGGTGGACTCGAATGGGCTCAACTTGCCGGTGATCCCTGCATTGTTGACGAGACCGGTCACGGATCCCAGTTCAGCGGCGACCTCATCGAAGAGCCGCTCCACATCGTCCTCGGACGTGATGTCCGCGCGCACCGCGAACCCGTCGGAACCCGCTTGCCGCACGCGTTCCAGAACCGCTTGCGCGGCATCACCCGATTCACGGAAAGCGACACCGATGAGGTGCCCTTCCTGTGCCAGGCGCTCGGAGACGGCCGCCCCGATCCCTCCGCCGGCCCCGGTCACCACAGTCACGTTTCGCATGGCTGTTCCTGCCCTCCTGGTCGTTGCAACGGGCACACTATCGACCAGGAATCATCGGGTTCACTCATCGAGGACGCGGGCGGGCGAGTGTGGTCCCCGAATCGGACGGCGATGACGTGGGGCCGATGCCGACGCCCCCGCCGGTGGCGAACCCGCCCGTTCCGGCGCCGAGTTCGTCACTGCGGCGGCCCGTTCGCCGGCGAAGCGGCCGCCGGCCCCTTGTGCGCCCGTCCCGGCGGCTGCCCGACCGTGACCTCGGCCAGGGCCGTAAGCGCTCCAGGTCGCCGGCCGGACGGGACGACGGCGCACCCAGGCCGTCGGCCTCCGCAGTTCCACCCGTCGGTCACGCGCGCTCCGGGCGATGCCTTGCAACGGAGCGGATGCCTCCATTGGTACCGGCCTTCCCTCCCTGCAAAGGGGTGGACAACCGGGCGGTCTCTGTGCGTCCGGGGACCAGGTCCGTGCATCCCCCTCCAACTCACGCACACACCGTCAACGAGCCTGAAATCAAAGCGTTTCGGATCAATATGGTGCTGGTGACGGGGCGTAGGACCAAGCACCGAGACAACTGTTAGTGATCTGTTGACGACGCCTGGGGTTGGTGTTTAGATCGTGACCACCGAGACAGCCGGAGGGGTCGGAATCCTGATAAGGAATCTCGGTGGGCACCCGCCGAAGGCGGTGCGAAAGGGGGGGTCATGTCTGGTTTGCCTGTCTCGTTCACCAGTAATGTTGCCGACGACGATGCTGTGAACTCCATCGCCCGCCTGGACGTCGGTCCGGTCGGATTCGACAAGACGCATTTCGATGCCGCCGAATCGGCGGTCCGCGAGCATGGATTGTGGGATTCCTGCCATGGTGCGGTGATGGCGGGAAGTCTTTCGGTCGGGCTGGGGACCTCGACATCGGACGTCGATGTGTACGTGTTCGTCGACGAGGTTTCCAAAGGCAGGTCCCACCCCGTGCGGGACGGCATCCGAGTGGATGTCGAGCAGATCGCGATCGGCGAAATCCGGCAACTGAGCGAGAAGTTCAAGGCTTTCACGTCAATCGGGGAAGAGCGCTCACAGACGCACATGGACGAGAGCGCACTGAAGCTCGCGGTGCGTACGCGTCTGGGCGCCGTCCTGAAACCGGACGCCTTCGTCCAGGAGATCAGGCAGAACCTCGACCCCGGGGTGCTGCGACAGGTGTTGATGGCCCGCTCGATGGCCCTGCTCGGCGCCTACGTCGAGGACGTCCTCGGTGCGATCGAGGTGGGGGATATACCCACCGCCGTCTGCGCTTCGGGGATCGCGCTCGACATGGCCGCCGACGCCCTGCTGGCCGCATGCGGTGACGTGTACGTCTCCGACAAGCTGCGCCTGCGCAAGCTCGTCCGGGAGCCGAGGCTCAGGGAGTTCACCCGTATCTACTGGGACCTCCAGTACAACGGCCTGCCGCCGGACATGGACCCCGACCGCATCGTCCGGACGGTCCACTCCCGCCTGTGGCTGATCAACGCGATCGGATGTGCCTGCTTCCTGGATTTCTGGGAGCACGAGCCGGCCGAAAAGGTCACGCTTTCCGGCATCGACGGCCACGGCCCGGTGCGCAGCCCTTTCCACGTCCCGGTCCGCTATGCGGACGGATGTGGTCTGACGATTCAGAACTCGGCTTTCGACGTATCGGAAGACGCCCTGCGGCTGTGGTTCCTGCTCGACGGAAGGAGCCCCGACGCCGTGGTGAACGCGTTCGCCAAAGCGGTCGGCTCACCCGTCGACGAGGAAACTTCGCAGCAGATCCTCGACGCCATCGAGCAGTTCGACGGCCAGGGCCTCATTCATCATTAGCGGCTGCCTGCACAGGTTTCCGTCGTGATGTGTCGCAAGGCGCATTCGACGGGATTTCCGAGTAACCCGTCGCACATGGGAGGGGGGTGCTGAAAATGTTCAAGATCATCGTCAAGTCGTCCACGGTCAAGACCGTGAAGGCCGGCTGAAGCAGCTGCACCAAGTAACGGTGTGCCCGGCCGCAGTTCTCTGCAGGCCGGGCACCACCGCCTTTTGTTCACGATGGTCGTGGCGGAAGGCAGGAGAGCGATTCGAATGGAGGTATTGTGGCCGCAGTAGAGGTGGAAGACCTCACACGCACCTATACCACCGGCGCCTCGAAATTTCGTTTCCGGCGGAACGGAAGAACCGACCGTCAGGCTGTGAAAGGCGTTTCGTTCGACATCGGCGAGGGTGAGCTCTTCGGACTGCTGGGTCCCAACGGGGCCGGGAAGTCCACGACGATCAAGATCCTCTCGACTCTGCTGCTCCCGACCAGCGGGCGGGCCACCGTCCTGGGCCACGACGTCGTCAGCCACCCCACGGAGATCCGCCGACGGATCGGCTACGTGGCCGGCGGGGACAAGGGTCTGTACGAACGGCTCTCCGCCCGCGACAACCTGCGCTACTTCGCCGAACTCCACGGCATCACCGGGCGTGCCCAACGCCTCCGCCTCGCCCAGCTCCTGGAGACCGTCGACCTGGCCGACCGGGCAGATGACCGCGTGGAAGGGTTCTCGCGCGGCATGCGCCAGCGGCTGCACATCGCCCGGGGCCTGCTGAACGAACCGAGCGTGCTCTTCCTGGACGAACCGACCATCGGGCTGGATCCCGAGGCGTCCAGGGATCTGCGCAGCACCATCGGGACTCTGACCGGCCAGGGCACGACCGTCCTGCTCACCACGCACTACATGTACGAGGCCGACGAGTTGTGCGACCGCATCGCGGTCATCGCGCAGGGGCGGCTCGTCGCACTCGACACCCCGGGCGCCCTCAAGAAGGGCGTCGGCGACCGCACGGTGGCGACCGTCGAGGTCCGTGACGTCCCCGCGGCCGCACTCGACGAGGTACGGGCCCGGCCCGGCGTGCTCGACCTCACCGTGACGTCCACGCCCACCTCGCACGTCCTCGAGGTCCAGTGCGAGGACACCGCCTCCCTGGTCCCGGATCTCCTGCGCATCCTCGGCCCCGGGTTCATCACGCGGGTCGACACCCGCGAGCCGACCCTCGAGGACGCCTACGTCGCACTCGTGTCCCAGCCGTCGGACACCGCCGGAGCCCCCCGGTGACAGGGACCGGGACACGCGCCCGCACTCTGTACCTGCGAACTCTGCTGGTCTGCGGAGTCTTTCAGCTGCGCATGCTCCTCCAGTACAAGTTCTACGTCATCGCGGTGTTCGTCCAGCCGCTGGCCTTCGCCCTGATCCAGTTCGTCATGGTCGGGCACCGCCAGGACGCGGACGCCCTGGCCGGCGTGGCCGTGCAGGCCGGTCTGATGGGGATGTGGACGTCCACTCTCTTCGGCTCCGGCGGTGGGCTGAGCCGGGAACGCCGCTTCGGCACCCTGGAGCCCGTGGTGGTCGCGCCGACACCGCTGGCCGTCAACATCCTGGCCATCAGCCTGGCCACCGCCCTCATGGGTGTCATCTCCATGGCGGTGACGCTCCTCCTGGGCGGGCTCGTGTTCGACACCCCGATGGTGCCCGCGCGGCCCGGCGTCTTCGCCGCCGCCCTGGTCGTGGCCGTACTGGCCAACGCATGTCTCGGCTTCCTCATGGCCAACGCGTTCATCCTGTACCGCAACTCACTGGTCCTGACGAACCTGCTCGAGTACCCCGTCTGGGTCCTCTCCGGCCTGATGGTTCCCGTGGCCTTCCTGCCGCAGTGGTGCCGGCCGCTCAGCGAGGGCCTGTCGTTGACATGGGCGGGCCGGGCCCTCGGGCACGCGATGTCGGGGACCGGAGCGCCGGGCCGGGAGATCCTGTGGTGCGCGGTGACCGGCCTGGCCTGCCTGGGGCTCGCCCTGTTCTTCCTGCGTACGGTGCACGACGCCGTGCGCCGACGCGCCACCCTGAACCTGATATGAGGAGCGTCCGCATGAGCGCCGCGCGCAGGCTCGTCGCCGGCCTGCGGGTCACAGTGGTGGGGGGTGCCCTCTCCTACCGTGCCCTGATCACCTTCCTGTCGCCCCCGTTGTTCTTCGTGATGATGATCGCGTCACCCTTCTTCCAGATCGTGACGTTCTCCCTGCTCGGCCGCTACAGCGGCGCCCAGGACCCGGACTTCTACGTCGTGGGCACGGCGATCCAGGCATCCGCGATGGCCGGTATCTACGGCGCATCGCAGGCGGTCGCCAACGAGCGGGCCTTCGGGACGCTGGCCCATCTCCTGATCACCCCCGCGGGCCGCTTCTGGATCATGCTGGGACGGCTGATCCCCACCTCGCTCAACGGAGTCCTGGTCGCGGTCCTCGGCGTGTTCGGCGGCTGGGCTTTCCTGGGCCTGTCGCTCACTCCCTCGATCCTGTTGCCCATCGGTGTGGCGGCCGTGTGCGCGTCGACGTCCTGCGCGGGTCTGGGGCTGATCATCGGCGCCCTCGGACTCCGCTTCCGCGACATGTACTTCGTCACCAACGCCGCGCACCTGGTCCTGCTCATCGCCACCGGTGCGGCGATCCCGCTCACCCTGCTGCCCGGCTGGGTGCAGGGCCTGTCCCAGGTGGTCCCGATGGCACACGCCATCGCCATGGCACAGGACGCCGTGGCCGGGCGCCCGTACTCGCCGGTGCAGTCGGCGGGCGCCGAACTCGTGCTGGCTGCCGTGTACTTCGGCATCGCCCTGGTGGTGCTCACCCGCTCCGAACGGCTGAGCCGACGGCTCGGCACGCTGGAACTGGTATGACCCCCGCCGACCGGACCCCCGTGCAAGCCCCGAAGGGGAAGGAACATCTCTTGACGCGCACCGCCCAGCCTCCCGGCAGCCTCGTACTGAAGATCGGCGGCAGCCTCTTCTCGGACAAGAGCCGCCCCGGCAGCCTCGACGAGAAGGTCTTCGCCTCGTACGCCGCGCTCGTCGCCGACCTGGCCCGTGCCTACCCCGGCCGGATCGTCCTGGTCACCGGTGGAGGAGCGTTCGGCCACGGGGCGCTGCGCGGACTCGACCCGGATGACCCCTTCGCGCCGCTGCCGTTCGTGCAGGCCACCGCGGGCGTCCGCTGGCGGTGGGTGAGCGCGCTGACCGACATGGGGGTGCGCGCACTGCCGCTGCAACTCGGGGCGTTCAGCACGGTCGACCCCACGCACCCGCACGGCGTCGCGGTCGCCGAGGAGCCCCTCAAGGCGCTGCTGGCCGCCGGTGTGCTGCCGGTCCTGTCCGGTGACTGCCTGCTGCGTCCGGACGGGTCGCTGGAGGCGTTCTCCAGCGACCGGACCCCGGAGGTACTGGTCCGGGCGCTCGGCACCGCTCCCCGCGTCGTCACGCTCACCGACGTCCCGGGGGTGCTGACCGGCGGCCCCGGCAGCGACGACGTACTGGAACTCATCGACGCGCACCACCCGGAAGACGCCTACCGGTACGTGTGGAAGGAGAGCGAGTGGGACGCCTCCGGCGCGATGCAGGGCAAGCTCGACGCGCTCGTCGCGTGCGCCCGCCAGGGAGCCGAGTGCTTCATCATGCGCGGTGACCCCGGACTGGCCGACCTGAGACATCTGACGCGCCCCGAGGGCGAGTGGCCGGGTGCCCTGAAGCGCACCCGGATCGCCCTGCGCAAGGAGGCCTGATGGGCACGCCCACGGTCACGGTCGCCGAATCGGTCGTGCCGGCCGACGCGTTCGCGGGCCGGGACGTCACCGTCCGCTCGTCGGCCGTACTGGACCTCAACGCGGTCCGGGTCCGTCTGATGAGCAACATGGAGGACTTCCCTGGCTTCTCGTACTTCGCCGACTTCGCGGAGGCGGACGCCGCGGCCGACTACGAGATCGTCTGCGTGGATCTGGACCGGGACGCCTACGACGTGTCCCTCCTCGCGGCCGAGGCCGACCGGACCTTCCGGTCTAAGCGGTTCAAAACCGGGTTCTACCTCGTGCACTTCTTCGGGGACCCCGCCTACCTGATCACGCGCGGCAACCGCTTCCACGTGTTCGGCCGTCGCCTGGAGAAGACCGTCTGGCCGTACTTCGTGAAGCACATCCTCACGATGCACGCCGCCGACCACGGTTTCGTGCACCTCAAGGCAGCCGGTTTCGCCCACGAGGACGGCACGGGAACCCTGCTGCTGGGCCGTCAGGGAGGCGGCAAGACGGTCTTCCTGGCACAGGCGTGCGCCGGCGGCGCGAGCTTCCTCGCGAACACCCACACCCTCGTCAAGGACGGTGTCGCCCACGGCGTGCACTCCGCGATGCGGGTCCGCTCCGACGACTGCTTCCGCGACGTCATCGAGCGGCGGAACCTGACGCCGCACATCGAGAGCGGTGACTACGTCGCCAGTCCCTACGAGCTCTTCGACGGCCGCACGGTGAAGCGGGCCACGATCCGCAACATCGTGATCGCGGACTTCGACCCCCGGCGCCCGCAGGGCCTGGAACCCGTCTCGGATGCGGCCGCGACCGCGTTCCTGGAACAGTTCTCCTCCGCGGTCACGATGTACGGCCTCAAGGACGACCTGTACACGCACTGCGGCAACGACCTGGACCGCTACACCCGCACCTACGAGCACATGCGCGGACAGGCCACGAGCCTGGTGGGCGGTGCCCGATGCTTCCGCGCCAACGTCGACATGCTCGATGAATCCGTGCGCGACACGGTGCTGTCCACCCTGGCCGCCGAGTGAGTCCTCGCCAGGCCGGCCCGACCGGCCCGACTCCTCGAGGCCGATGATGAAGGGAAGACCCCGTTGCGCCCGTTCGACCGCGTGAAGATCGAGCTGAGTGAAGAATCCGTCCGTCTGCTCGCCCGCCCCGAGGACCGGGGTCCGAACCACCTCTCCGACGAGCTGCGCGAAGAGGTGGCGGAGGCCGTCGTCCGCGATGTGCGCGACGGTCCCGGCATCCTGGTGCTCGGTGGCTTCGAGTGCCTCGCGGACGACGAGGAGGCCCTGCGCCGCGCCTTCCTGACCGGATCCCGCCTGTTCGGTGAGCTCATGCCGCAGAACGCCTCGGGCGAACTGCTCCGCGAGGTGCGGGACCGGGGCACACGCATCGGTGAGGGCCGCACGACCCGCTACTCCGACTCCCGCTTCGGGGGCAGCCTCCACACGGACGGCGCCGAGGCGCCCCTCCCCGTGCCGGACTACTTCACGCTCCTGTGCGTGCACCAGGCCGCTCTGGGCGGGGCGCTCCAGCTCGTTCACGTACGCGATGTCGTACGCGAGCTGAAGGACCGGCCCGAGGTGCTGGACGTGCTGCGGCAGCCCTTCCACTTCGACCGCCGCGGGGACGAGGCGCCGGGCGAGCCGCCCACCACACTCAAGCCCGTCCTGTTCGCGGACGGGGACATGCCGGGAGACCCGCTCGGTGTCACCTACCTCCGGCAGTACATCGAGGTCGGTCACGCCCGCCCCGATGTCCCCGACCTCACCGCGGCTCAGGTCGCCGCCCTCGACGCGCTCGACGCGTTGCTCGCAGACCCGGCCCTGATCAGCCAGGACCGTCAACAGCCCGGTGAACTGGCCGTGTTCAACAACAAGCGGCTTCTGCACGGCCGCACCGAGTTCACCGACCACGGCGACGGCGACCGGTCCCGTCTGCTGTTCCGCACCTGGATCCGCCGACCGGCCTGAGCACCCCCGTCACCTTCCGGCGAATCTGAAAGAGCGAGACCGTGCGCGTTCTCATCGTCCCCAACTGTCTGCGTGGCAGCCTCACGGCCGCCACGGTCGCCGACGCACTGGCGCGCGGCGTGCGTGCCGCCCACCCGTCCGCGACGCTCGACGTCCTGCCCGCGGCCGACGGTGGCGACGGCAGCCTCGGGCACTGGCTGCGGCACTCCGTGAGCCGGGAGGTCCCTGTCGACGTCGCAGGACCGCTGGGTGGCACGGTTCGTGCCACCTACGCACTGGGCGCGGACGGCACCGCGTTCATCGAGATGGCCGAGGCCAGCGGGTTGCGCCACGTCCCCGACGCACGACGTGACCCGCTGCGGGCCACCACCCGCGGTACGGGCCAGCTGATCCGCCATGCACTGCACGCCGGAGCCCGTACGGTGATCGTCGGTGCGGGCGGCAGCGCCACCCTCGACATGGGGGCCGGGGCGCTCAGCGCGCTCGGGGTGGAATTCCACGCCGACGACGGCCGTGTGCTCGACGCGTACCCCGATGCGCTGCGGCACGTCGTCGGCGCCGACACCCGCCACGCCGATCCGCTGCTGCGCGGCGCGCGGCTGCGGGTGCTGAGCGATGTGCACACCCCGTTGCGGGAGAACGTGGTGCGCTTCGGCCCGCAGAAGGGCATCGCCGCCCAGGAGGTCGGTGCGTTCGGCGAGATGCTCGGCCGCTTGGCCCGAGCCGTCCGCCCCGACCGGCCGGAGCTGCTGGACCTGCCGTGGTACGGAGCCGGGGGCGGTACCCCGGCCGGGCTCAGCGTCTTCGGGGCCCGCGCGGAGTCCGGCAGCGACCGGCTGCTCGAGCTGGCCGGCGTACCGGAACTGATCGCGGATGCGGACTTCGTCATCACGGCCGAGGGCCGGGTCGACGCCGGATCGCTGGACGGCAAGCTGCCGTTGGCCGTCTCCCGGCTCGCGGCCCGGCACGGCGTCCCGTGCGTGGTGGTCACCGGCAGCACCCTGCTCGCCCCCGAAGAACTCCCGGCCGGCACGCGCTGCCTGGTGCTGCCCCCTGAATGCGCGCCGGACCGGCCCGAAACCACCGCACTCGCGCTCGCAGACGCCGGCCGAGCCGCGATCCCGCACCAGACGCGAAGCCGTGAGGTGAATTGATGAGGACAAGCCACGAGAGTCTGCACGATTTCGTCCGTGAGGCGATGTGCCGTGCCGGGGCCCGCCCCGAGGACGCCGACCAGGTCGCGCGCGTGCTGGTCGCCGCCGACCTGAACGGGGTCGACAGTCACGGCGTGGCCCGGCTGCGCCGGTACGTCGAGGGCATCCGCAAGGGCACCATCGCGGCGGACGCGACACCCACAGTGGTGTCCGACTTCCCGGCCGGAGCGGTCGTCGACGCGGGCAACGGGCTGGGACAGCCCGCGATGCTGCACGCCCTCGACCTCGCGGTGCGCAAGGCACAGGACACCGCCATAGCGATGGTCACGGTCCGGCGCTCCAACCACTTCGGCATCGCGGGCCACTACGCGGCGCAGGGGGCCCGGCAGGGCATGCTCACCATCGTCACGACCAACGCCTCCCCGCAGGTCGCGCCGACGCACGGCGCGGAGCCCATGTTCGGGACGAATCCGCTCGCCTTCGCGCTGCCCACGCACCCGACCCGGCCGTACCTGTACGACGCGGCGACCAGCGCGGTCCCGCGGGGAAAGCTGGAACGTCTGGAGCGCGAGGAGCGGCCGATGCTGCCGGGGTGGGCCGTCGACCCCCAGGGCCGTACCGAGACGGACATCCCCAGCCTGGTCAAGGGGCTCAAGGCACGGGAGGGATACGCCCTGCTGCCGCTGGGCGGCGCCGGGGAGGACCACGGCGGGCACAAGGGCTACGGCCTGGGTCTCCTCGCCGACCTCCTGTGCGGCCCCCTGGCCGGGGCCAGTTGGGGCCGGCACGTGTACGGGCCCGACGGGGCGGGTCTCGGCCACATGGTGATCTGCGCCCGGGCCGCGGCCTTCATCGACCTCGACTCCTTCCGCGCCGAGACCGCAGCCATGTTCGACGAACTGCGCGACGCGAAGAAGGCAGAGGGCCAGGACCGCATCTTCATCCCGGGCGAGAAGGAATACGAGCGGGCCGACGAGCGGCGGGCCCACGGCATTCCGCTGCGCCCCGCCGTCGTGGCGGACCTCGGCGACATCGCCGCGTCCCTGGATATGCCGCCCCTGGAGTCCATCGGAGGACTGGAATGACCACAACATCCGCACGCCTGAGGGAACTCCTGGCAGCGCCGCAGGCGGCGAGGGCCGCCGGCGCGCACGACGGGCTGACCGCCCGGCTGGTGGAGGAGGCCGGGTACGACGTCGTCTGGGCGTCGAGCTTCGAGACCTCGGCCAGCCGGGCGCTGCCCGACATGAGCCTGCTGACGATGACCGACTACCTCCAGGCAGCCGCCTGGATGGTGCAGTCGACGTCACTGCCCGTGCTGGCCGACTGCGACACCGGGTTCGGCAACCGGCTGAACATCGCGTACACGGTGCAGCGGTACGAGGCTGCCGGTGTCGCCGGTATCTGCCTGGAGGACAAGGTCTTCCCCAAGAAGAACAGCTTCCTGGCAGTCGGCCAGACGCTCGAGGACCCGGCGGAGTTCGCCGCCCGCATCCGTGTCGCCAAGGAGGCACAGCGCGACCCGGAGTTCGTGATCGTGGCGCGGGTCGAGGCCCTCATCGCCGGTACGGGCATGGAGGACGCGCTGACCCGCGCCCACCTGTACGCGGACGCGGGTGCCGACGCGATCCTGATCCACTCCAAGTCCCAGGAGCCGCACGAGATAAAGGAGTTCCTGGAGCACTGGCAGCGGCGGACACCGGTGGTCGTGGTGCCCACGACGTATTTCCGGTGGAAGACGGAGGAGGCTTCGCGGGCCGGTGCGTCGCTGGTCATCTACGCCAACCAGGGGCTGCGGGCCGCGGTCCAGGCGGTCCGGGACGTACTGCTGGAGATCCGGCTGACGGGGGACTCGGCGTCGAGCGAGGACGTCATCGCCCCGGTGAAGGAGATCTTCCGGCTCACGGACGTCGACACGTGGAACGCGCTCGAATCATGATCGAACCGACCTTCTTCTGCGACGAACTGGCGCGCCGGTCCGTGGAGTTCTACACGGGTGTGCCGTGCTCCTTCTTCCAGGGGCCCATCAGCCTGCTGGGGCAGGGCGGCCGCGGCCGTTACGTGGCCGCCGCCAACGAGGGGGCCGCGCTCGCCATGGCCACCGGCGCCGAGCTGGCGGGCACGCGGTCGGCCGTCATGTTGCAGAACTCCGGGTTCGGTAATCTGCTCAACCCGCTCACCTCCCTCGTCATGACCTTCCGCGTGCCCGCGCTGGTCTTCATGAGCCTGCGCGGGTGGCCCGATCCGGCGGCCGACGAGCCGCAGCACGCCGTGATGGGGGCGTCCCAGCACGGCCTGCTCGATGCCCTCGGCATCGACCGGTGGACGCTCCCGCCCAGCCCCGACGGTCTCGTGGACGTCCTCGACCAGGTGGAGCACAGCCGTGCCGAGGGGCGTCCGGCCTTCGTCCTCGTGCCCAAGAACACCGTGGGGGTGGACGACGGCACGGTGCCCCCGACCGCCGCCTCGTTCGGCCGCAGGCAGGCGCTCGCGACGCTCGCCCCGCACCTCGGTGACGCGGCCGTGTACGCGACGACCGGGTTCATCAGCCGCGAGTTGTACGCGGTCGCGCACCGGCCGGACAACTTCTACATGCAGGGTTCGATGGGGCACGCGCTGAGCCTCGGCGTCGGCAGCGCCCTGGCCGACCCGAAGCTGCGTACCGTCGTCGTCGACGGGGACGGGGCGGCCCTCATGCACCTGGGCTCCTCCGCCGTGGCGGGCGCGGCCGCACCGCCCAATCTGACGCACGTCGTCCTCGACAACGGGGCGTACGAGTCCACCGGCGCCCAGAGAACCATGGCGACGGTGGACTGGGACGCCTTCGGCCGCTCCGTGGGTTACCGCACGGCGCGCACCGTGAACACGGCCGACGGGCTCGACGTCGCGATGCGGGACATCGCGGACACCGCCGGCCCCCACCTGGTGGTGGCGCGCATCGGCCTGGACGGTCCGGGCCAGACCCCGCCCCGGGTGACGTCCGGACACTCTCCCTTCGAGCTGCGTTGCACGTTCAGCGAATCACTCACCCTCAAGCGGAGCTCGTATGGCCGTTGACCTGCTGACCCTCGACAAGGAATGCGACACCCCGCCCACCCGGCTGGTCACGGGGCCGGGTTCCGCCGATGCCTTCGAACGTGAACTGAGGGCGTTCGGTGCTCGCCGGGTGCTCGTCGTCGCGAGCGCCGGAGCCCTGCGCCGCACGTCGTTCCTCAGCCGCGTCGACGCGCCGGACGTGCGTGTGTTCACCGGGTTCAGCCCGAACCCGAACCTCGACGACGTGCTCGAGGGGTGTGCGGTGCGTGATGCGCAGCAGCCGGGGCTGATCGTCGGGATCGGCGGCGGTTCGGCCATGGACGTCGCCAAGATGGTCCGGCTGCTGCCCGCCGACCCCGCCCGGGCACGGTCCGTGCTGGCCGCCCCCGCGCCCGGCCGGGCCGCGGCCCGCACGCCGCTGGTGCTCATCCCCACGACGGCGGGCACCGGCAGCGAGGTCACCCAGTTCGCGACGGTCTTCGTCGACGGTCTCAAGCAATCGCTCGACCTGGCGGCCGCGCGCGCGACGGTCGCCCTCGTCGACCCGGTGCTCTCGCACTCCTGCCCGTGGGAGGTGAGCGCGAGCTGTGCGTTCGATGCCCTCGCGCATGCGCTGGAGTCGTACTGGTCGATCCGGTCGACACCGCGGTCACGTGAGCTGGCCGCGACCGCGGCCGTGGGCATCGCCGAGGTGCTGAGCCGTGCCGAGGGCGGCTTCAGCGAATCCGACCGGCAGGTACTGAGCAGTCTGTCGACCAGGGCGGGGCAGGCCATCGACCTCACGCGCACCACCGTGGGGCATGCTTTCGCCTACCCGCTGACGGTCCGCTTCGGCGTCCCCCACGGGCTTGCCTGTGTGCTGAGCCTGTCGTGGCTGTTCCCGCTGAGCGAGTCCGCGCTGGCCGATCCGCCGGCGTGCCAGGACCCGCGAGGCGCTCCGTTCGTGCGCGCACGACTGCGGAGGATGGCCGGTTTCCTCGGGGTCGACTCACCTGACCGGTTGGGGCAGGCACTGCGGTCGCTGATCACCGCCGCGGGCTTCCCCGACACGCTCGGGGCCTACGGCGTCCGGCGGGCCGACGTCCCCGTCCTGTTCCAGGAGGCCATGTCGTCCTCCAGGTCCTCCAACACGCCCGTCCAGGTCCCTGCCGACGCTCCCGACTACTTGGCCGCCCACCTGTGAACCGCGCGGAAGCGGAGTCTGCCGCTGTGAACAACGTACGCACGAGTGGCCCCCTGCCGGTGCCGCCGCAAGTCACCGAGGCCTCGGCCCACGGGGTCATCAGCCATCGCTCCGACGCGTTCCGGGCGCTGCTGCCCGAAGTACTGGACGGGCTGCGCCCGTTCTTCGGCACCGGTGCGCCCATTCTGCCGTTCACCTGCTCGGGCACCGGGGGGATGGAGGCGGCCGTCGTCAACTGCGTGGCCCCCGGCGACCGCGTGCTGGCCGTGTCGGCCGGCCACTTCGGGGACCGGTTCGCCGAGATCGCCCGGTGCTACGGCGCCGACGTCATCGTTCACCAGGTCCCCTGGGGCACCGCTCCGACGGCGGCGGACGTCGTGGGAGCGCTGCGCGCGGCCGGCCCGGTGCGGGCGGTCCTGCTCACCCACAACGAGACGTCGACCGGAGTTCTCGCTCCCCTGCGTGAACTGTGCCTCGCCGTAAGGGAGTCGAGCGACGCGCTGATTCTCGTCGACGGCGTCTCCAGTGTCGGCGCGGCGCGCTTCGACATGGACGACTGGGGTGTCGACGTCGCTGTCACCGTCACCCAGAAGGCGCTGATGGCGCAGCCCGGCCTCAGCCTGATCGCGACGAGCCACAGGGCGCTGCGAGTCGCCCACGGGGGCGGACAGCCACGCTACTACTTCGACTTCCCGCGCATGGCGGCGGCCGTGGAGGAGGGTACGACCACCTACACACCGGCGGTGACGGTGCTTCAGGGCCTCCGGGCGGCGGTCGGCATGCTGAGCGCGGAAGGCCCGGAGCGCGTCTTCGACCGGCACCGTGCCGCAGCCGTTACCTTGCGGCAGTCGCTCCTCGAGCGCGGAATGACACCGGCCGCCGATGCCTGGTGCGCGTCCCCCACGGTCACGGCCGTGCACCTGCCCGACGGCGTACGGGCGTCCTGCGTGCGGCGGGCGTTGGAGCGGGACCACGGGATCCTCGTCGCCTCGGGGCGCAGCGAGTGGAAGGAGAGCACGGTGCGCATCGGCCACATGGGCGCGTTCCACGCGGCGGAGATCGAGGCCACGGTGGACGCGCTCGGGCGTGTTCTGGGTTCCTGAGGCCGGCGCGAAAGTGTCCCCGCGAGGGGAATGACCTTCGACTGGACCGGACGCCGGGTAGGTTCTACCCGGACACGCCCGCTGACCCTGATGCCGCACCACGAATCTTCCGATGCCCGACAGAGTCGCGCTGTAGAGGTCGGGGGCTGTAGACGGAGCGTCAGCTACCGCGCCGGCCCCCGACCGTACCGAGTCCGGTCAGCCGCCGAGAGCACTGACCCGCTGCGCGAGGGTGATCAAGCTGGTAGCGATCCCCTCGACATCGGTTGTGTGCTTGCTCTGTAGAGCGGTCAGCTGTTGCTGCATGCCCGATATCTGCTGCTGGAGACCAGATACTGCCTGCTGGAGGCCTGCCATTTGATGCAGGGTGTCGAGTACATCCGTCCCGGCGACGTTCAGCTTGCCGTTGACTTCGACGTGACCGTCGAGCAGTGCAGCTCGTCCGTTGTCCGCGTGCGCGTACAAGCCGGTACCCTTCTTGACCGTTGCGACTACCCCGGTCCCGTCGTCGCAGGTACCATAAACGCCGTGGCCTCCAACGGAAAAGCTGACACCCACCACTCCACCGTGGTTGGAATTCAGGGACTCGCCACGAACTCCCTCGTCCGCCTCCGATCGGCCGTACACGCCGGTGCTGGTCTTGCTCAGTCCGACGACGCCTCGCCCCTTGTCGGCAACCCCCCATACGCCGTGACCTCCTTGCCCTGTGTGAGTACCGGCAATGCCGGATTTTCCGGTCTCGGACGACCAGCCCCTGACGCCATCGTTGTGGTCACTTACGCCGGTGACCCCGACGGCGTCCACACCCGCTTCACCGTGCCCCCAGACACCTGTGCCTGTCGACCGACCGTAGATGCCATTACCCAGTTGGCTGTTCACGCCCGCGACACCTGCCTGGCCCGGGGCTCTGCTTTCCCCGAGAACACCATTCCACTGTTCGCTGTCGCCTCTGACGCCGGGCGTTCCTGCGTCTGTCGCGGTGCCATTGATTGAAGCCATCACGCACTTCCTTTCCAGAGTTCTCGGAGATTGAAATCCTCATGGGAAACACTTCGAATGTCTAAGCGTTGAAGCGTGATGGGCAAGGGTGAGGAGAAGTCGGCCCCATCCATGAGGAGTTCGATGCCAGAAGCGATGACTGCTAGCGCTTGGCTAATTCAAGTAGAGCGCTAAGCGCTACGACTCGCATCCCCAGAACATCATGCCGAGGCTGACGATGATGAGGTGCCGGGCGGCTGTAGTTGATTTCCATCCGTGACAGCCGCGTGAGGCCGTGTTCACCAAGGCGGGCGTCTTGACCGGACTACGGTCGATGGCTTTCGCAGGCGGCTCCCGGTCGCGCACCTCGGCCTCGCTGAGGGCGAAATGACGTCCGATTCCGCCCAGAGAGTTCGACCGGGCCCTGGGCGCCGTCGGTGTCGACCACACATCCGAGATCTACCCCGGCACCGTCCATGGGTACACCATGTCGGACACAGGGACGGGGAGGGTCCGGCGACCGTAGCCGCTGCGGCGGTGCGGCTGACTGCGCCGCACCGCCGCAGCGGGTCAAGACAGCTACGCCGTCACGGTGCCGTCGCCATGTCGAAGACGTGGATGTGGGCGTTCGCCGGCAGGACCACGAAGTCGACCGTCCTGTCCGGATCCAGCGGGATCGAGTTCGCGAAGACCCGGTACTTCACCGTGGCGTTGCCGTATCCGTCCGGGCGGTTGCGCCCGTCGGTCGACTTCACCAGCGTCGCTCCGTGTGCGTCCGCCGGGTCGAAGGACCAGTTGGGAAAGCCGAACGTCCCGGTGCTGGACGACCCGTCGGTGTAGTAGACGCTGGCGTTGCCCGTCGCACCGCTCGTGACGCCCGAGCCGAGGAAGACGAGTGAGCTGCCCTTCCCCGCGAGCTTCACCGCCTGTCCCGAGGCTGCCACGTTGTCCTTGGTGCCGGCCGCCACGTCGGGCCAGGTCAGCTCGGCTCCCAGGGCTTCGACCTTCGTCCCGCGGGCCAGGCCGACCGCCGCCAGCTTCTGCGCCGAGAAGCTGTTGCCCTCACCGTCGTAGTCGCCCGGCCCGGTGTCGGATTCATCGGTGACGGCCACGTTGTTGTACGCCGCCGCCAGGCTCGCCTGCGGTGCCCCGGCGCGTTCGGTGCGGGTGCCGGTTGCCGTGCCCCGGCCGTCCCCGCCCTTGTAGGTCGCGGTGGCCGTGAACGTACGGAGGACGAAGCCGGGGCGCTTCTCCGGGACCTGGATCCGGAACGACACGTCGGCCGAGGCGCCGCTCGCGAATGAGCCGTCCACGCTGAGCACGGCCGGCTGGACGGCCCAGCCCGTCGGCCCGGCGAACGCGACCTGGAGTGAACGGAGCCGCTGGGGACCGGCGTTCTTGACGGTGACCTTCACGGTGGAGATGGCGGGCCCGTCGAGGTCCACGGGGGAGATGCTCACCTCGGGTGCGGCGGCCTCGGTCGTGGTCGCGGCGGGGGCGGCCGTCGCCTGGACGGGGAGGAGGGCGGTCGCCCCGGCCGCCGTGACCGCCACCGCCAGGGATCTGAGCCGGCCGATGCGTCGTGCTGGTCTCATTGGTTGCTCCTTCGGGTGACAAAGCGACTGAGTGACTGAGCGACCGGCGGTCCGGGCCGCCGGGTCAGGAGACCGGCGGCATGTCCGTGCTGCGGGAGTCGAGGCCGGAGCGGAGGTTGACCCAGCTGCCCCGGGTGAAGTCCGGGACGGAGACCGGACGGCCTTCCTTTTTCAGGGACATGACACTCAGGGGGACCGGTGCGCACCAGGAGGCCGAGTCGTACACGTCGATGTCGGGGACCAGCCCCGCGCGCATCAGCTGCACCGTCCGCCACTGCAGGATGTAGTCCATGCCGCCGTGGCCGCCGTTCTCGGCTTCGTCGCCGAGCTCCTTCCACAGCCAGTGGTCGAACTCCTTGCGGTACGCGTCGAAGTCCCGCCAGGAGTGGCCACCGTGGTCGGGCTCGACGTATATGCGTCCACCGGTCGCCGACGTACCCGCGTAGTCCTCGAAGATGCCGCGGCTGCCGGCGAGCGAGTTGATGCGGCTGTAGGGGCGGGGCGAGCTCACGTCGTGCTCGGCCCTGATGGTCCTGCCCTTGGCCGTCTCTATCGCGCAGCTGACCAGGTCGCCGTTGATGTAGGTCTCGCGCCACGAGGGGTGCGACTTGGGGACGAAGCGTTCCCGGTAGTCGGCGAGCCCCTTGGGCGCGGTCGCGGTGGCCTTCAGCGTCGTCATGCGGTCGCCGCGGTTGATGTCCATGGCGGCGGCGATCGGCGCGAGGCCGTGCATGGCGTAGAAGGAGGCGGTGCTGCGGGTGTGCCAGCGCCGGCGCCACGCGTCGGTGTAGTACGTGTCGGAGAAGAGCAGTTCACGCAGGTCGTGCAGATAGCCGCCGTGTCCGTTGGTGACGTCACCGAACAGGCCCTCGTGCGCCATCTTGAGCATGGCCAGCTCGTTACGGCCGTAGCTGCAGTTCTCCGACAGCATCAGGTTCCTGCGGGTGCGCTCCGAGGTGTCCACGAGATCCCACAGTTCGCCGACCTCGGTCGCGATGGGCAGCTCGACGACGACGTGCTTCCCGGACAGGAGTGCGGCCTTGCCCTGTTCGTAGTGGAACTCCCAGGGCGTGGCGATGTAGACGAGGTCGATGTCGTCGCGTCGCAGCATCTTGGCGTACGCGTCCGCCGATCCGCCGTACTCCGCGGGGCGGGGTTTGCCGTCGCCCACCAGGCCGTCTGCCGTGCGCTTGGCGCGGTCGGCGCGGATGTCGCAGACGGCAGTGACGACGCAGCCGGGGATGACGGACCAGCCCGTTGTCATGCCGGAACCCCGGTTGCCGAGCCCGATCACACCGACCCGGACGGTCCTGTACTCCTCGAACGGCACGTTGATCATCGACTTCTGGCCGGGACGGCGGCCCGGGGCCGCGGTTTCCGCCCCCGCTGCCGACGGTGAGCCGCTCGTGGCCGCGGCCGCACCGGTGGCCGAGCCGAGGCCGGCCGCGACGGCTCCTGTGGCCAGCGTCCCTCCGAGCATCGAACGGCGTGAGAGGGCAGGAATTTCGGGCATGGCGAGACACTCCTCGATACGTGACCGGCAGCACTGGCGGGGACGACTCTGGCCGTGACGCCAGTTGCATGTCAATAGATGCTCGAAAGAACGGTGTTACGAACAAAATCAAGCATTCGGCTGCGGTGCGGCAGTGCCGTCCATCGCGGGGGCGGAACTCGTGCACTACGTGGTGAATTGCGTGAGTCCGTTCGCCTCTGGTGCACCCTTTCGGCGTGCTCGCGCGCATCGCGGAACCGCACCGACTGCGGCGTCGGTGATGGTCACGATCGGCGCCTCCGCACTACCGGGACCCGGCCACTCCAGCGGACCCGACACTGTTCCTCGTGACAGCGGGTGGTGCGCAGGCCGGACGCCGGGGGCGGGGACCGGCTCCGACGCACCCGTAGCCGCGGAGGGCCGGGGAAGGGACCGGCGGGCGGCGCAGTTGGGCCGTGCCCGCGCCGGCCACGGGCCCTGCGCGTTCTCGGCTTCGGCGCTGACGTATGTGGCGAAACGGCCGAGGGCGGTGCCGTGGCATCGGATCCGAGCCTCGTGGAGCGCCGATTTTCAGTGGCCGGGGGTCACCACTCCAACGGCGATCCGGTGCCTGCCGCGACGGACGTCGCAGGCGCCCGGCCCCGGTAGAGGGCGCGTCCGTCCAGGACGTGCGGCTCCGTGGGGCATGGTGTTCCGGTCGGCGGGGCGGGAGTACGCGCTGCGCGCGGATCGAACCCTCCGGGGTGGTCATCCACGACGCGAGCAATATCGCGGGTCCGCTTCGCGAGGGAGCCCGGCGCACTTTTCGCCGCGGCCCGCCCCGCGGCTGCCGTCGACGTCGTGTCGACCGCGCCCGCCCCGCCCGGCCCGCACGCACGGTCGGCCCCGGGACGGCATGGGGCCGACCGTCAGCGCGTCCGACCTCCTTGATCTCCTCTCCTGCGGACCGGTCGGCTCAGGCCGCTGTGTACCGGTGGGCCGCGGTGCCTTCCCAGGTGATGAGGGCCCGGCTGTCGAGGACCCGCTCGGGGTCCTCGAGTCCGGCGTCGGCGAGGAAGGCGATGAGTTCCTGGTCGCTGTGCGCGATCCCGAGGCGTTCTTCGCGACCGTTGATGTGCACCGTGACGAGCCGTCCCCCGGACGGGCTCGGTGAGTGGATGACTATCGGGGCGTTTGCCATGGTCCAATTTTTTCCCAGCTCGACGGGGCGCGCTCCGTGTTCTGCTCCATACGCGTTACGGCGCCCGACCTCCGTGGACGAATCCGCCGCCCGGAGGCCGACGGGCTCCCGGGGTCTTTCATTTCGCGCCCGGACCTCGTGACGAGGTGTGTGCCGTGGTGTGCCCGGCCTCGTTCGGAGGCTCTCCGCGGCGGACCGAGCCGGGGGCACGGGCGATGGGCCGACGAGTGCCGGTTGCGGAGGAGAGCTGCCAGGGGACGCTGGTCACGGTGACACCTGGAGTGAAGAGCAGACGGCTCTTGAGCCAGAAGGCGGTCTGGTTGTGGAGGAGGTTCTCCCACCAGTGGCCGGCGACGTACTCCGGGATGAAGACGGCGATCACGTCATGAGGTCCGTCACGGCGGACCGAGCGCACGTACTCGACCGCCGGTCTGGTGATCTCCCGGTACGGCGAGCGAAGCACCCGGAGAGGCACCTGGATGTCGAACTCGTTCCACTGCCTGCGCAGAGCGGCCAGGGACTCCTGGTCGACCGCGACGGTGAGCGCTTCGAGGTGGTCGGGCCGGAAGGCGCGGGCGTAGGCGAGGGCTCTGAGGGTCGGCCGGTCGAGCCTGACGACGAGCACGACGGCCAGGACCCGCGTGGGCGGGACGCTGTCCTGCCGCGGATCGGTCACGGCGAGTTCCGCGGAGGTCCTGTCGTACTGCCGGCGGATGCCCCGCATCATCAGCCACAGGACGGTCGCGGCGACGACGGCCAGCCACGCCCCCTCGGTGAACTTGGTGGCCAGCACGATGACCAGAACCAGCCCGGTGACGAGGGCCCCGGTGGAGTTGACCGCCCGCGCCAGGTGATGCCGACGGCGCTGCACGTGGTCGGTCTCGGTGAGCAGTCCGCGGTTCCAGTGCCGGACCATCCCGGTCTGGGAGAGGGTGAAGGAGGTGAAGACGCCGAGGATGTAGAGGTGGATCAGGCTGGAGACGTCGGCCCGGAAGCCGTACAGCAGGAGCCCGGCGACGACTGCCAGGGCGATGATGCCGTTGGAGAAGACGAGCCGGTCGCCGCGGTTGTGCAGCTGACGCGGAAGATAACTGTCCTGGGCGAGGATCGAGGCGAGCAGGGGGAAGCCGTTGAAGGCGGTGTTCGCCGCGAGGATCAGGATCAGGGCCGTGACCGCCTGGATGTAGTAGAAACCGAAGGTGGTCGAACCGCCGAACACGGCCGCGGCGAGCTGTGCGATGACGGTGCGCTGGGTGTGGCCGGCGCAGTCGGTCAGTCCGGTCAGCCGGCACGCGTCGTCGGCGATGTGCACGTCGGTGATGATCGCGAGTGTGGTCACGCCCGCGAACAGGACCACAGCGATGACACCCATGGCGGCGAGCGTGTTGGCGGCGTTGCGCGCCTTGGGCTTCCGGAACGCGGACACCCCGTTGGAGATCGCCTCCACGCCCGTCAGCGCCGTGCAGCCGCTGGAGAAGGCGCGGAGCACCAGCATCACCAGCGCGAGCCCCGCCAAACCCTGGTCGCCCGCCTGCGGGGTGATGCCGTACCGCGCGCTCTCAGCGACCGGGGCGTCCCCCAGGACGTAACGCAGCAGCCCGGTGCCGATCATGATCAGCACACCGCCGATGAAAAGGTAGGTGGGAGCGGCGAACAGCCGGCCCGACTCCCGCAGGCCCCGAAGGTTCAGCGCGGTGAGCAGGGCCACGAAGCCGAGCGCCATCAGCACGCGGTACTCCGCCAGGGAAGGCAGCGCGGAGATGATGTTGTCCACCCCGGAGGCGACGGAGACCGCCACGGTCATCACGTAGTCGACCAGCAGCGAGGCCCCGACGACCAGACCGGCGGAGGGGCCCAGGTTGGCCGAGGCGACCGCGTACGATCCGCCCCCGCTCGGGTAGGCGTGGACGACCTGCCGGTAGGAGAGCACCACCACCGTCATCAGCGCGACGACGGCGGCCCCGATCCACGGGGTGAAATGCAGGTAGGCCAGTCCACCCAGGGTGAGGACCAACAGGATCTCCTGGGTGGCGTAGGCCACGGAGGACAGCGGGTCGGACGCGAAGATCGGCAGGGCGAGCCGCTTGGGCAGCAGCGTCTCACCCAGTTCCTCACTCCGCCGGGCACGCCCGATGACCAGACGCTTGACGATCTCGATAGCCGTCGGCACGCCGCGATCGTAGACCGGCTCCGCGCGGCAGCAGGGCTGGCGCGCAGCCGATGTGGGAGAACCCTCGAACCGAGGACCCGGTTCGCGACGCGTCGGCGCCGTTCGCGTGGTGACCCACGTCCTGCCGTCGGACCCGGTGGGGGCGAGGAGCGGGGCACGATGGGCGGGTGTCGTGCAGACCTACGGCTCGGCGACCGCCGGCGGCGGTGTCACGGACGGCTCGATGGTCGACCGGATGTATAGCCGTGTCGTGCCGGGCTCGAACTCGTGCATGAACAGGTCGATGCAGCGCTGAAGCTGTGCGCCTTCGGGGGTGTCGAGCCCCTCGGGGCAGAGGCCGGTCTTCCGCAGATCGTGGGAGAACGTCTCCGGCTCCGGCAGCCCGAGATGGGTGAACGTGGCAGCCGGACGGTAGTCCTTCTCCTCGACGAGGGTGTTTCCCAACATTTCTATGCCGTCCGGGACGAGTCGGTCCGCATAGGTCTGAGCTTCTTCGCTCGGCAGGACGAAGGAGAGCAGTCCCGTGTCGTAGCGCTGCCCGACCTTGTAGCCCGCGCGCCGGTCCGAGGCGTGTTCCGGGAAGCGGATACCCATCTGTCCGCCCATCCAGGCCGGGGTCGCTCCCTCTTCCCAGCAGCAGTTCATCTCCTGGTCGAGCAGATCCGACTCCGCGCGGTCGGCCATCCACCATACCGCGCCGACCACCGCGGCGGCGGCGCTGCAGAACACCAGAGCGACTATGCCGAGGGCGACGGCCAGCGGAAGTGGTGGCTTGGGCTGTTCACCCTCGTTTTCATGAACGAGACTGTTCATTCGAGTCCTCACCGCCTTTCCCGCTGCTCAGGAGCCGAATCTGCGCGATCGCCGTCACGCGCCGGCTCGTCCGGCTGCGGCAGAGGTGGATGATGAGGGGCGGACACGCCACAGATCGTAGCGGGGGACACCCGCGCACGACGAGGCGTCAGGTCGCGCCGCTTCCGTTGATCGATGGTGCGGCGCAGGCAGGCGAGGACAGGTGCCGATTCTTTCCACGGCCGAAGAAGTGGACGCGTGGCTGGCGGAAGCCGGGTGGTGCCCGGGCCGCGATGTCGGGGAAGGGGCGTCAGCAAGGGTGATTTCCACCGTTGTTGAGCGCTATCGTTCCTGTGGTGTGGAAATCGAACCTTCTGTGTCTGCTCTCGCCTTCATCCGGGAGCACGCGTTCCTCCGCGCCGTCATTGACACCGCACCGGAAAACCTCGTGATCTTCACGCCGCATCTCGTATTCAAGGGGGATGCCGAGGAAATCTCCGAACTCGCCGTAAGCCTCGGTGGGCGGCTTTTCCCAGTGGGGTATGACACGTATGACGGGTCCACCGTACTCGTGGACGACAACGGGCGATTCTTCTTTTCGCACCACACGGGGGCGTACTACCTCGGGCGTGAGAAACATGAGGCATTGATGAGCCTGATGAGCAGTGAGATGGAAGACGCGGAGGACCACTTCGTCCGACAGCGGGGCTGACCCTCTCCCTGACGGCAGGTGCTTCGGTCGAGGTGCGGACCGCGGCCCAGGCTTGCCCTGAGCGCCTGGCGCGACGAGCCCGCTCCGTAGGAAGCAGTGCCCGCTGTCTGTTCCGTACGAAGCCGTGTCCCTCTGCAAAGGGACGTTGACCGCGCCGCGAAGGGACGCTGACCGCGCCGCGCACGGTCGCCCGGTGGGCCACATCCCCATCGGGACGACTACCGCTACCGCCGAGGAGCCCAACTGCCCCCGATGCTGTCAGGGCGTGCTGCGTGCTCGCCCTCCTGCCCCGAGGAATTTGTGACGGCCCACGGCTTCGAAGAGCTGGTAGGCGAGCACGGCTCCTTGGTCGAGCAGGGCCTGCTGCGGTTGACGATCGGCGACTACGTCGCAGTCGGCCGCATGTACCCGTCGACCCCGCCGTCCTGTTCGTCAAGGGCAGCGCCGACCTCTCCTCCCCGGGCCGAAGTGAGGTGAATGGCGTCCTCGGTGATCGTCGCCCGAGGTGGGAGTGGCAGCGTCGGGTGGCGTCGTCGTGGAACCCTCGGAGGGAGGGGGTGCGGCATCGCGCTCTGCGCGCCGGCTCTGGTTCAGAGTCCTGACGCGTCCGGTCGCCTCGTCTCGGCGACCATACGTAGCCATGAGGGGTGAGTGGTGATGGCTCCAACTGGTCGTACGACGGGCCCCTGGGCCAGCCGAAGCCGCCAACGCGAGCCGACGATTGCGGCGATGGAGATCGCCTCGGTCACCGCGAATCTGTCACCCATGCACATTCGTTTACCGGCGCCAAAGGGGATGAAGGCGTTCGGCGGCGGTTGGACGCGCTCCGGAAGCCACCGGTCGGGGTCGAAGAGCTGCGGGTCGGGATACAGGGAGGGATCCCGGTGCAGTGTGTAGGGGCTGAAAATCAAGTCCGTTCCTGCGGGCAGGTCGAAGCCGCCCAGCTCCACATCCGAGGTGGTCCGCCGAGTCACGAGCCATGCGGGGGAGTACAGACGCAGAGTCTCCGTGACGAGTCGCCCGGTGAAGGCGAGTCGGGGTATGTGCTCGGCTGTGAGTGGAGCACCGTTGAGTACGGAGTCGATCTCGCTGTGCATCCGTTTCTCGAGGTCGGGGTTGCGCGCCAGTTCGTAGAACAGCCACGCCATGACGACGGCAGTCGTCTCGGATCCCGCAGCCAGCAACCCGGTGATCTCGGACAGGACGTCGTCTTCCTCCAGGGGCGCTCCATTTTCATCAGTGAGGTTCAGGAGCAGTGACACGACGTCGTCGAAGGCGTCAGGCCTGCTCCTGTGTGCACTGATGATGTCTTCTACCGTCCGCCGCAGAATGTCGCCGGCCTCCTTGAGCCGGCGGTTGCCGGGTGTCGGTAGGCGTTCCAGCAGTCGCAGAGGAAGGAAAGCACGCTGGAGGGCGGCCATGAAGACCGTGTCGACGCTCCTGAGGATCTTGCCCGCCGCGTCGCGTGGCGGGTGCGAGGAAAACAGCGTCTCAGTGATCACCGACTGCGTGATCAACTGCATCTCTGTTTTGAGGTCCAGTGTCGCGCCATCACGCCAGGGCGCAATGGTCTGCTCGATGGTCTTCACCATCGAGTCGACATAGCCGCTGACCTGCTTGTGATGCAAGGAGGGTTGCACCAGCCGCCGCCGCTGCAGATGTCTTGCGCCTTCCGCCACGGGCAGGGCATCCTTGCCGAAGAGTTTCAGTTTCGCAAAGAGGATGCCCTTGTCGAGGTGTTTCGGCAGGTGCCCGGTGAGCAATTCATGAATGAGGTCTGGGTCGTTGATCACCATCAAGGGCCTCGGTCCCACAGATATCCGCACCATGGGTCCGATATGGCGCAGCCCTTGTAGGAAGTGGAGGCGGGAGCTTCCGCCCGCGAGGGACAGAGCGTGTCCGAGGAACGGTAGCCCCCCGGGGGCCACTGGCGGAAGTTGGGGCTGAGCAGTCACGGGAAGTTGTTCCCTTCTGCGCCGTGGATGGTGTTTGCTGGACGAGGCTGAGGACGTGGGTGCGATCGATCTCCGCGTCAGTGCAGCGCTGCAGTCTTTCCGACTCGGAAGGCCCAGCGCGATCGCAGGGGCACTGGTGCTACGCCTCCAGAATGAAGAAATGGGCGCTGTTCAGGTGTGGGCGTTCGCGGGGGCCTTTCATGCCCTTTCCGTTTCCTTGAAGAACGTTCGCGGTGGCTCTGGTCCACTTGCTGCGCCTGTGATTCCAGGATGCGGAGCGGAGGATTCCTGATGGGGTGCCATGTCGCTCATCCCTGGTTATCTTTGCGGTTATGGGTTTTCCACGCACATGTCGGGCATGTGCGTGTACATGTCGCAGGTATTCACGGAGTGGAGTGTAACGATCTCCGAGCCTGACTAAGGGCTTTCCCGTAAATGATCTACGAATGGGAACAGGGCCGCCCACTGGGGCTTTCGGGTCGTCGTCGGGTGGTGACGGTTTATGATTTCTGCGGTACGCCAGTGGGGTGAGCTATTCGGAGGGCGGGGGCCTGACCGTTGAGCGTCGGGCGTTTCGTGACGAGGTCCGGCTTCAGGCCGGTCAGCGGTTCTCTGCGGGTGCGAAGGCCTCGGCGATCGCTGAGGGCTCGCGAGTGGGTGTGCGGTCGGTGGAACGCTGGCGCCGTGCCTGGCGTGAGGGCGGCATGAAGGGCCTGCGTCTACTCAAGGGCGGCCGCAAGAGCTGCTCCTGGCAGGACTGCCGAGACCTCCTGGTGCGGGGCGCACATTCAGCTCGACGAACCGATCGTGGTGGTCTGGGAGAACCTCAACACCCGTATGCCGGCGGGCTGAAGCGGCACGAGGACGAACACGGCTGGCTCACCACCGCCGGCTTCCGCCGCAGCACCCGACCTGAATCCCGTCGAAGCTGTCTGGTCACTCGTGCGCAGAGCCATGGCCGACAACCTCCTCACCACACCCGACGACCTCGACCGCAAGTTCCGCAGTGAGCTGAGCAGAAGTCAGCTCCGGCCCCGTCTCATCGATGGCTGCCCCACCGCAACAGAACTGGCCATCACCCCATCGACCCCGCCTCGCGAACCTCAGTAGCCGGACTCGGATGCGCGGTGATCCCGAGGCGCTGAAAGACCGCAGTGAACCTCTTCGAGTCGGCCACGACCGAGTGATGGGCCGTGAAGCGCAACAAGTGAGGCCCCGGGGCTGGTGATCGAGATGTCTGACGTCTCGATCACATGGCTCGGGGGCCTCGTTGGTCATCCATCCTGCCGCACTCGACCTGCCGATCGCCGGTCTCCCTCACGGGTGATGATCAGCATGGTGACCCACTCCACGAGTGCAGGCCGGTCGGCCGAGATCCTTCGGCGGTACGAGGGCTTCAGGCCCCTTCCTCCTGTGCGCGGGCGGTGCTGCCGGCCGGAGTGAGGCAGCGGCGCACGAGTGCGAGGGTGCGCTGCGTGACCGTATCGAGGGGGGTGCCGTTCTCGACGGCGGCCAAGGCGGTGTGCAGCATTCCGGCGATCAGGTCAGCCGTGAGCGCGGGCTCAGGAGCGCCGAGCTCCCGGACAGCGGCGCGGAACGGTTCGACCTGCTCCAGGTGGAGTTCCATCAGCCGCTGCCGGCAGGCCGGAGGAAGGCCGGCGTTCATGAGGGCGACGGCGGGCCGGTGTGCGCCTTCGGCGCCCAGGCGGAGGCTTTCCCCGAAGAACGCCTCGACGCGTTCCAGTGGGCCGCTCGCGGCGGCTACGGCGCGGGTGAGTGCCTCGTTCGAGCGCCGGAAGGCTTCCTCCGTGATGGTGGCCAGGAGGGCTGCCGAGGAGTCGAAGTACTGGTAGACGCTGGAGCGGGCCAGGCCCGCGCGGGCGCCGACCGCCGCCGGTGTGACGGCGGCGGCGCCCTCGTTGACCAGGATGTCGATCGCCGCCCCGATCAGCGCCTCGCGTTGCTGGGCGCGGTGCTCGGCGACGGTGGAGGCGTTGATCTTCGGCATGCGGGGCGGACTCCTGAAGGGGTGGACAGGGCCGGGAACGCGGTGCCGGTTGGCGGCCCCCGTCAGGACAGGCGGCCGTCGACCATCTCCTGGACCCGGTCGGCAGCGTCCATTATCGCCGTATCGTGGGTGACCATGACCGTGGCCGTTCCGCGCTCGTGAGTCTGTTCGGCGATCAGCCGCACCGCCTCGGCGGACCGTACCCGGTCCAGTGCCGAGGTGGGTTCGTCCACCAGCAGGACGGCGGGGGAGGTCATCAGAGCGCGGGCCAGCCCCGCGCGCTGACGCTCGCCGCCCGACAGCTGGTGCGGACGGGACCCGGCGCGGTGGGTCAGTCCGACGGCTTCGATGAGTTCGTCCGCGCGGGCCCGGGCAGTGGTGTCGAGGCGGCCGTCGATGTGCACGGGCAGCAGGAGCTGTTCCCTCACGGTGAGGGAGGCCAGCAGGTTCGACTGCTGGAAGACGAAGCCGATGTGCCGAAGACGGGCTGCGGTGCGTGCCTTGTCCGACAGAGCGGTCAGCTCGGTGCCGGCGATGTGCACGGTGCCCGAGGTGGGCCGCTGGAGGCCGCCGGCGACGGCGAGGAGGCTGGACTTGCCGGACCCGGAGGGGCCGACGACGGCGACGAACTCGCCAGGGGCGACGGTCAGGCCGACGTGATCGAGGGCGGTGACGGCAGTATCGCCGTCACCGAGGGTGAGGGTGACGTCGTCCAGGCGCAGCCCACCGGAGCCCGCGGTGTTCGCGGCGGCCTGGTGGTCGGTGGCGGGTGTGGTCATCGGGTGGCTCCCAGAGCGGTCAGGGGGTCGACGGCGGTGATGCGGCGGACGGCAACGACGGCGCCCACGGTCCCTAGGCCGATGAGGAGGCCCGAGGAGGTGGCGATGGCCGGGGCGGAGAGGGAGAAGGGGGCCTTGCCGATCATCGCGCTGCCCAGGGCCAGGCCGACGGCGGTGCCGAGGGCCGTGGCTCCGACGAGCACGGCGACGACCTGGGCGAGCGCGTCGCGCAGGATGTATCCGGTGGGGGCGCCCAGTGCCTTCATCAGAGCGATCTCGGGCTTGCGCTGGACGGTCCAGACGGTGAAGAACGCGCCGACGACCAAGGCGGAGATGACGTACAGGAATCCCTTGATCAGGGCCATGGTGCTCGACTCGGCCTCGTAGCCGGGGGACGCGTCGAACGTGGCCTCCTTGGTCTCGGCGAGGGTCCCGGTTGCCTTTTCCACCGCCACGACGTCGGCGCCCGGCGTCAGGGTCAAGGCGACGGCTGTGGCCTGCCGGCTCGCGGCCTCGGGCAGGTCGCCGGGCAGGCCGAAGTGCAGATGCCGCCACGTGCCGAGGTCCGCGTAGACGACGCCGATGTGGCCGTAGGAGACGGTCTCATCGACCAGTCCCACGACCGTCAGCCGCACCCCGCTCCGGTCCGCGATGAGCACATCGCCGATCTCCACGCCCAGGTCGGCGATCTCCCGGGTGATCACGATGCCTGCGCCGCCCTCCTTCAGGCCCTCACCCTTGCTGGGGCTGGGTGCCAGGGGGGATTCCGGTGCCATGCCGAAGACGGCGAGGTTGACCTGCTCGCCCTTCTTGGCACCCTGGGTCACCTGGGCATTGGCCAGGGTGTTCCCGAACGGCTCTGCCTGCTCCACTCCTGGGGCCTCGGACCACGCCTGCCAGTCCTCCTGCTCCACGGTCGAGCGGGAGAACTGCTCGCTGGTCGCCTTCTCGTCGAAGGCCATGTGGGTCACGGGCAGCGCGCGCAGCCCGGATATGCCGGCGTCCGCCAGACCGGAGGCAAGCCCGGACAGAAGGACACCGAGCACGGCGATGAGCGCGACCACCGCACCCATCAGGGCGAAGCGACCGCGGGCGAAGCGCAGATCGCGTAGGGCAAGGAACACGGAGCTCTCCGAGCGATGAAGGGGATGAGGACACGACGAGCCGGACACGCCGTAGCTTTGCTTAAACTTGACGACGTGAGCGTCGGTATCTTATCCGATGTTGCCGACACACCTGTCGGTACGTTGTGCCGCGTACGCCGGCCGGACCCTCCAGCCGGACCGCCCCCGTGCGGGTGCGGCCCGGCTTCGCCTGAGGTTTGTGCCGGTCTCACCGACCGACCGAATCGCTCACGAGGCTTGGTCACCGAGCTGTTGATCTTGAGGCCGGAAGCGGGCTCGCGGGTGAAGGCGGCTGCCGGCCAGTGGTCTTCCTGCTCACTCCCGGCCGGTGGGGTGATGCACCGCAGATGGTCGAGGTCCTCGGCAGGGTCCGCGTTCCCCGCCCCCAGGGCGGACGCCCCCGCACCCGGCCGGACCACTTGGGCGACGACAAGGCATACAGCTCGCGTCGGAACCGGCGCCACCTGCGAAGACGCCCGATCGAACACACCGCCCCCGAGCCGAAGGACCAGCGGGCCAACCGCAAACGTCGCGGTAGTGGGGGCGGCCGGCCCACTGGCTTCGAAAACGAGATCTGCAAACGCCGCAACGAAGTCGGGCGAACGATCAACCGGCTCAAGAACTCCCGGGCCGTCGCCACCCGCTAAGACAAGCGGGCCTAGGTCTCCCACAGCACCGTCACCACCGCGGCTGTCCGGCTATGGCTCCTGGGGCTGAGCCGGCTGACTCTCAGTCCCCCAGGAACCACAGGTACAGGCCCCGGCCGTCGAGAACCATCCGCCCCAGCTCGACCAACTCGCGCACGACCGCATCAGTCACCACGCCCGCAGGCAGTCGCGGTACCTCCGCCAACAGGGTCGACACCTGCCGGTGGTTGAAAACGGTGTCCGCGTACGGCAGCAGGTGCCCCAGCATCGGAAACGCTGACTGATCAAGACCAGCCAGCTCAGAACCCCAGACCACACCGTGCTCCGCGCGGGCCTCTATCGTGCCTTTCTCGCCTCGGACCTGGAGGTTAATCATGGTCAGACCCTATGGCCTCATGATCCGCCGCACGGGGCCCAATGCCGGGCGGGCACGGTCTCGGGCGTCCCGAGGCCAGCTTCGATGCCTCCGGGCCGCCCGCTCCTCATGGCCTCGGAGCCCCAACTCGAAGTACCCCGTGCGCCTTGTTCACGCGCGGCTGGGAAGCCGGAACTCACCTCGCGACAGCCTGTCCCAGCAGTCACCCACGCGCGCGCGACATCAGGGCGCGCCGCTGCCTCGGATGGTCCCGACGACGTCAAGGGCGTGGCGGGTGGACGGCCCGGAGATGATCCCAACGACAAGCACGACACTGCCGCCGATGATGGATCCCTCGATGGACGACGGGAGGTTGAGCAGGGTGATACCCACGGTTGCGGCAGTGCCCAACACCACGGCGGCAATCCAGCGCAACAGGCCACGGTCCCGTTGTGGGTTGATGTCCTTGATGACCCGGTCAGCCGCTGCCCGCTGCTGATCATCGACGACCTCGGCGCGGCCAAGGCGAGCGAGTGGGTCGAGGAAGTGACGTACCGGCTGATCAACCGGCGGTACAACTACGAACCGGTCGAGGGTCGGTTCCCCAGCGTCGTGCAAGGTCGGTGAGTAGGCCGGTCAGGACGTCCGCCGTGCGCAAGGCTCCCTCGACCTCGCCCTGGACGGCGTCGGCCCGAGCCGCTTGGTGGAGACGGATCGCGTGCTGGGCGACGGTGCGGTGAATCGCCCCCTCCAGCACCATGCGTCCGTACACCGGAGCATGTTCGGTTCGGGGACACGCCTGGATCAGGGTGTGGGCGTACGCCGCGGTCAGCCCGCGCACGTGCTGTCCGGCCTCCTCGACCGCGTCGGTCACCCACGACAGCGGCAACGGACCAGCGGCCGAGAGCGCGGGATGCCCGTCGTTGCGCAGCTTGCGGAGGGCGGCGAACAGTGCCTGGTGGACGGGCCGATAGAAGTGGTCCGCAGCGAGCCACTCCAGGTGCGTGAGCTGCTCGGGGTCGAGGAGTGCGGCGCCGAGGACCGCCTGCTCGGCACTCATCAGCGGGTTCACCGTCGGCCGCCGGGATCAGCGGAGGGCGTCTCGTCCTGCCGGATATGGAGGTTGGCGACTGCCTGGTCGGCAGCGGCCATCGACAGGGCGAAGTCGTCCAGGGCGGCGGTGAAGGCAGGGTCGGAGGCGGGGATCGAGCCGGCCCCGCCGTCAAGCCACCACCGGCCACCGCGCAGAACGACCGGAGTGTGGGCCAACCGCCCCTGCTGTGGTGTGGGCGCGCTCATGCTGACAGTCCAAGATCGTCCTGGCCGATGTTCTTCGCGAGGGCACGCTCGGTGATCGCCTTCGTGGCGCGAGCGGAAGCCGGGCCGACCACCTTGGCGGAGGGCTCCTTGTACCAGGGCTTGAGGTTGAGCATGGCGACCCGGATGCCGGTGGCCAGTAGCAGCACCTTGCCCTTGGGCAGGCGGATGGCGTCCGGCGGCAGGATCCGCTCCGTGCGCATGCTCACCGAGGTGGACTTGCCGCCCTCGCTGGTCGACACCGAGGTGGTCTGGACGTCGTGGTCGCCCACCTGACGGCTGAGTCGGTCGGCGAAGTCGGCGTCGTCGATGCCAGATCCGATGATCTTGATGGTGGCGGCGGAGTACAGGGCGTCCATACCGGCCTCGCCCCAGCACCGCTGGCCCTGACGGTAGGACTGCAGGATCGTCATCGGGATGACGCCTCGGCTGCCCAGGTGGCTGTAGAGATCAGGGAGGTCCGAGATGCGGCACACGTTCGCCGCCTCGTCGAGGACGCACAGGGCGGGCGGGTCGAGTCGCCCGCCGGAGCGAGCCGGATGTTGTGCTGCATGGCCGCACCGACGGCCTCGCCGATGCTGGAGTAGTACTCGGGCACGTTTGCCTCTTCGGGTGAGTGGTCTTTGACAGGTGAGTCGAGCGGGGACGCGCGACGTACTGGTGGCCGACGGCGAAGAGAGCCGCCGGGGTCACCGTCGGGGCGTCGCGGCGCGCGGCGGGTCGTAGTGAGCGGCGCCGTCTGGGAACTGGACGCCGAGGAGACCTTGGCCTGGTTCGCCGCAGGAGAAGTGGCCAGAGCGGCATCACGGTGATCACGGACGGTCCGTGCTGCGGAGTAGCTCGTCGAAGCGGCGCCGACGCGGCGTAGCTCGGCCTCGGAATCGACGAGTTCGGACTGGGTCGAGCTGATGAACTCCGAGGCGAAGCCGAACCGGTCGGCGAGCGCATACGCGTCCTCGTCCAGGTCGTTGGCCTGTTCTCCCGCTGCTTCCAGTGCCTCCCTGACACGCTCCAGCGCACCGTGCTCGGGGTGAAGGAGGTGGTCGACTGCCCGCTGAAGGCTGGCTCCGTCTTCGGCCGCACGGATCTGGTCCGTGATGCTGAGAAGTTCGGCTCCGGCGGCGTAGGGCCCCAGCGCATGCACCGGAGGGCTCAGCCGGGCCGTATCGAGAGACGGCGGGAGGGTGACGTCATAGCGAGCGGCTCGAAGCATCTCGGCCGCATGGCTGGCGATGGCGACCTGGTCGGCGAGCGGAGTGGTGGTGGGCAGGCGATGGCGTCGGCCGTGCCAGTCGTCGATCTGCTTGAAACCGGCGTGACGGAGGAGCTGCGCGGAGAGGTCATCAGTAGCGCCCTTGGCAACGACGCTGCCGCTGAACTCGGACGTGATGGTGATCGAGGTAGGCACGGAAGTCTCCGGGGCAGAGGGAGCGAAGGACCCGTTGGAGGTGGGCCAGTGGGCAGAGCATCCGGCAATTCCGGGGTTTGGTCCGGCCGAGAATCGCTGGTAGAGGCCGCACGGTGGCGGTCAGCCGGGTGCCCCGCCGCAGCAGGGCACCCGGTCGGTCAGAAGAAGGGATTCTCTGTCGGCCGGTCGGCCCCGGTGGCGGCTCGGAGCAGTTCGGTGAGGTCTTCGGGCTCGGACGACCTCTGGTCTATCCACCACCCGGCGCGGGTCACCGTACGAGCGTTCTCCTCGATCTCCGCCCAGTCCGCTTCGCTGGTCGTTGCGTCGAAGGGGGTGCTGCCGAAGAGCACCCCGGGGGTTGGGCAGCAGACCGCAAGGGAAGTCTCTGCCCCGCGGAGCTCCACTGCAGTGGGGCCCCTGCGCCGTAGGCAACGCTGCCCGAATGCAGGGAAAGCTTCAGGGACGGAGTCGATGCATGGTGGAACGACGCATGTCGGTTGCGACCCACTGGGGCAGTTTTGTCGCGGTGGTCGACTCCGGGCGGCTGGTGCGCATCGAGCCGAGGGGCGATGACCCGGCGCCGTCGCCCATCGGCCCCGGAATGGTGACAGCCGCCGATGACCACGCTCGCGTGTTGCGCCCCGCGGTGCGCAAAGGCTGGTTGAACGGCCTGCCGCGCGCCCACGACACGGCCAGAGGCGCGGACGGCTTCGTGGAGGTGAGCTGGGACGACGCTCTCACCTTGGTCAGTGATGAACTGTCTCGGGTGCGTTCGCAGCACGGGGACAGCGCGGTGTTCGGCGGGTCCTACGGCTGGGCCAGCGCGGGCGCCTTCCACAACGCGCAGGGGCAACTCCACCGGTTCCTGGCGTTGGGCGGTGGATACACCGACTCCCGCAACACGTACAGCACTGCGGCTTTGGAGGTCATCCTCCCGCATGTGATCGGCGGGCATCCGTGGAGCTACCAGTCGCGGATGCCGATGTGGGACGAGATCGCCGAGAACTGCGAGCTCGTGGTCGCGTTCGGCGGGCTGGCCCTGAAGAACAGCCAGATCAACCCTGGTGGGCTGGCCAGGCACCAGACGCAGGACCTGCAGCGCCGGTGCCGTGAGGCAGGGGTGCGGTTCGTGAACGTCAGTCCCATCCGCAGCGATGTCGCCGGCTTCCTCGACGCCGAGTGGCTGCCCGTCGTCCCCAACACCGACACCGCAGCGATGCTCGGCATCGCCCACACGATGCTGGTCAACGGCTGGCACGACGAGGACTTCCTCCGCCGGTGCTGCACCGGGTTCGACCGCTTCGCCTCCTACCTGCTCGGCGAGCTCGACGGCACCCCCAAGGACGCGGCCTGGGCGGCGGAGATCACGGGCATCAGCCGTGACGCGATCATCGACCTCGCTCGGCGTCTGACCACCCAGCGCTCGCTCATCATGGTCAACTACGCGGTGCAGCGGGCAGACCACGGCGAACAACCGATCTGGATGTCCGTCGTGCTGGCCGCCATGGCGGGCTCGATGGGCCAGCCTGGCGGCGGCTGGGGCGCGGGTTACGCGACGATGGACGCGACCGGCGTCGCCCCTGGCCGCCCCTCGGTGGCGACGATACCGGCGGTGTCCAACCCCGTTGCGGACTTCATCCCGGTCGCGAGGATCGCCGACACCCTGCTGCATCCGGGGAAGACCATCGACTACGACGGACAGCGGCTCACCTTGCCCGAGCTGCGCCTCGTGTATTGGTGTGGAGGAAACCCGTTCCACCACCACCAGGACCTGCACCGGTTGACCCGCGCCTGGCAGAGGCCCGACACGGTGGTCGTTCACGAAGCCTGGTGGAACACCACGGCTAAGTTCGCGGACATCGTCCTACCTGTCGCTACCGGCCTGGAACGCGACGACTTCGCAGCCGGCTTCTCTGACCCCCACCTCGTCGCGATGCCGAAGGTCCGTGAACCGGAAGGCGAGTCGCGCACCGACCACCACATCTTCGCCGCCTTGGCCGCCCGGCTCGGATACGAGGAGGAGTTCACCCAGTCGCGTTCCGAGATCGAATGGGTTCGTCACCTTTACGAGCAGACGAAGACAGGGCTCGGCGACGAGGCCGCCTTGCCAAGCTTCGAGGACTTCTGGCGCAGCTCCACTGCTGAGCTGCCGGCGCTGGCGGGACCATTTCCCGGGAGCTTCGAGGCGCTCCGCTCAGATCCACAGCGTTTCCCTTTGCCGACGCCGTCGGGCCGGATCGAGATCTTCTCCGAGGAGATCGACTCGTTTGGCTACGACGACTGCGCCGGGCATCCGACGTGGGTCGAACCGACGGAGTGGCTTCACGCTGATCTGGCGGACCGATTCCCGCTGCACTTGATCTCGAATCAGCCCGCCTCACGCCTGCACAGTCAGTACGACAACGGCGGCCGCAGCCTCAGCTCAAAAATTCGAGGGCGTGAGCCCGTGACGCTCAATGCGGCGGACGCGGCGTCGCGCGGCATCGAAAACGGCATGATCGTACGGGTCTACAACGACCGGGGGAGCTGTCTCGCGGGCGCGGTGATATCGGACGACGTCATGCCAGGCGTCGTACAACTGTCCACCGGAGCGTGGTGGGATCCGGTCCAGCCGGGCCTGAGCGGAACCTTGGACCGCCACGGCAATCCGAACGTCCTCACGGCGGATCGACCGTGCTCGCGCCTGTCCCAAGGGCCGAGTGCCCTCAGCGCACTGGTCGACGTCGAGCTGTACGGCGATCCCCCTCCCGAGGTGCTCGCCTTCACACCCCCCGATCTCGAACACTGACACGAAACCTTTCGGCCTCTCTTCGGGCTGGTTTCGTCCCTGCATCGTGGCGTGTGCAGCACAGGCTGCCCGTGTCCCGTCGAGAGGCTCTCGGCTTGCCGTTTGCGCTTGCGTAACGGCATGAATACTGTGCGCATTTGTGACTGCACTTCAAGACCTCAAGTACGGCCAGTGGTTCAGGGGCGCCGACGTCGACGGCGACGGATTTATCACTCAGCAGGACGTCCGCATGATGAGCGAACGCTACGTCGCCGCCCGTCGCACCACGCCGGACTCTCCGGCCGCCCACCTGCTCACCCAGGGGATGGACGGGTTCTGGACGAAGGTGATCGCCCCCATGGACCAGGACGGTGACGGGAAGGTCGATCTGCGGGAAATGACCGAAGGGTTCAAGCGGGTCCTGACCGACCCCGCCCTCTACCCGGAACAGATCGAGCCGGTCACCAACTGCTTCTTCGACCTCGTCGACCTCAACGGAGACGGCAAGATCGACCAGGCGGAGTTCCGGCAGATGTTCGACGCGGTCGCCGGCGTGCCCGGCGAGGACTGCGCCGCGGTCTTCGCCGCCTTGGACCGAGACGGCTCCGGCGCACTGGACCGGGCGGAATTCCACCAGGCGCTCACCGAGTTCTTCTACGGCAACAACCCGAACGCCCCTGCCAACCACCTGTTCGGGAAAGTCGCCGCCTGACGGCTATGAGTACGGCCTGGGACCTGCACGCCCACAGCAATACCGGTGTGGGCGTGCAGCGTGAATACCTCTGGCCAGGACAGCTCCACTGGAATCGATCTTCAGCGAGCTCGCGTCGAGCAGGGGGAGACGGCCGGGCACCTGGTGGCGGGCCGACGGATGAGGGGTGGACGATCCTTGCCCGCCGCTACCTCTGACCCACCCCGAGACTCCGCCGCGGCATTGTTGCCGCGCTTCCCGGTTGCCGGATCGTCACCGTGGTTGGGCCCCGATCCGGCAGCCCCCACCACTCCCGGCCGACACCCCCACAGCGCCATGAGTACGAAGGGCCCCGACCGCTCGGGAGGCCAGGGGCCTTCGCCTCGGGGGAAATGGCGCGTCTCCGACGCCGCGCAGGAATCGGAGCCGCGAACCGCACAGGACCCAACGTGGGGGTCCAGCCCTGTGCGTGCGTCACGCCCTCAACGCGTACAGGCGCGGCAAGGACACGGCTCAGATGCGCTCGTGGAGGTGGGCTTCGAGGAGCGCCTGTCGGGTACCCGGCGTCCGGCTCAGCGAGCGGGCCCGGGGAGGGCCGAGCCACGACGGCGGCCCGTACCACCGGTCACCTGAACCAATCGAGGTCCCCGCCGGCGTCTACTGCCTACCGAGCTCGTCGAGCATCTGCTGTTGGTGGCGGTGGCCGATCGTCTCGTAGCCGATCACGGTGACGAAGGGCGCGAGCATTTACCACGAGCAGGCACACCGCGATGGCCACGCCAGCGGCGGCCAGGAGGACGGCCGTGAGCAGTTCGGCGATGGTGAGGGCGATCAGAAGGATGTGGAAGCGGTCGGCCGTGGACAGCAGCAGGGTGTGCAGGAGGTAGATCATCAGCATGTAGAGGCCGACGGGGAGAGCGAGGGCGAGGACGACGGCGGTGCCGGAGATCTTGGCGTGGTGTTCCATGTACAGGCCTGCCACGTGCAGCCCGGCGCCGGCTCCGGCGACGCCGATGAACAGGGGGATGTGGCCGTAGCCGAAGAGGTATCCGCGGCCGCGGCGGTGCGCCAGGATGTCGCCTAACGGCGTCAGGAAGTACATCCACCACATTCCGAAGGTCAGGCCCACACCGGCAATGACGACGGCGATGGCGTTCCAGGTCCAGTGCGTGCCGCCCCGCCGCCCAGGAGGTCGCCGGAGGAAGCGACGGTACCGACGACGCCCTCGCCCAAGACGATGATCGCGAAGAGTCCGTACCGTTCGGCGACGTGGTGCGGGTGCCAGGGCGTGTCACCCGCGGAGCCCTGCGCAAGCACCGGCAGGGCGATTTCGAGGGCGCCCAGGACGGCAAACGCAACGAAGACGACGGCGATCGGCATGTGGACGAAGGCCACTATGATCCACCCTGCCTGGACGATCAGCGTCCAGCGGATGTTGGCCATGCAGGCACCGTGGAATGATGGTGCCTCCCGGGCGGCGCGCCACCACTGGAACACTATCGGGATCCGCATCACGACGTAGCCGATGACCATGGCCCGCAGTTCGAGGTGGCCGCCCTCCTCGACGGAGTGGAACATCGCGGGCAGGCCGAGCGAGAACACGACGACGCCGGCCATCTGCAGCATCGTCACGACCCGGTAGAGCCAGTCGTCGGTGGCGAACGCGGAAGCGAACCAGTTGAAGCTGATCCAGGCGACGCTGATCGCGAACATCGCCAGGACGAACGCGATGACCGCCTGACCTGCATGCCCTTCAGCGACCATCTCAGCGAACTGGAACGCCGCCGTGCCGACGGCGACCACGAAGGTCAGGTCGAAAAGTAGCTCCAACGGCGAGGCCGTCCGTCCGTGCTCTTCCGGGTCACGGCCGGTCATTGGGACCAGCCGTCGCGACAGACCGAGCTTGCCGGACGTGCTGGTGGGTCAGGGTTCATTCATGTGCAGCAGTATTTCTGACGCTTCTCGTGCCCGTTCGACCGCACTGCCGGGGCAGCGGCGAAGTTATGTCCCGGCCGGGCCCACCATGATGGGGCCTTGGAGGAATCCTGCCCGCCGATAGCCGGGGCAGAGAGGCGCACGTTGCATGAAGAGCTGACGGTAGGGGGGGCTTGACGGTGGGCACGGTCGATGAGGTGCTGCGGAGCGCAGGCGATGCTTGCGAGAGGCAGCTGCGGGGGTGGGTGGGGTCACTTCAGGGGCCCGCTGCTGAGGTGGCTGCCTATCAGTTCGGCTGGTCGGGGGAGGGTGCACGTCAAGGCGGTAAGTACGTGCGTGCTGCCCTGACTCTGGCGTGTGCGCGTGCGGTCGGAGGTGCGGACCGGCAGGCGGTGCCGGCGGCAGCGGCGGTGGAGATGGTGCACAACCTGTCGCTTCTCTACGACGATGTGTTGGACGGTGACACGGTGCGGCGCCACCGGGCGGCCGCGTGGCAGGTTTTCGGCCCGTCATCCACAGCCCGGTCAGCGGACGCGATGATGCTGACCGCGTTCGACGTCCTGTCGGAAGCCGACGGGCCGGACGGGCCGTTGGCTGGTGAGGCGTCGGCCGCCCTAGTGGATGTACTGATCCAACTGGCGGTCGGCGAGAGCCTGGACCTGGTCTTCGAAGGCCGGAGTGAGGTGACCTTGGCGGAGTGTCTGGAGATGGTCTCGGGCAAGACCGCCTCGCTGTTCGCCTGCGCTTGCCGGCTGGGTGCCCTCTACGGAGGCGCCGACCCGGCCGTCTGCGCCCAGTGGGCAGAGTTCGGGCATGACCTCGGCATGGCCTTCCAGCTCGTGGACGACCTGCTCGGTATTTGGGGCGACCCGGCGGTGACCGGAAAGCCCGTCTTCAACGACCTGAAGAACCGCAAGATGTCGGTGCCCGTGGTTGCGGCGCTGATGTCCAAGACCCCTGCCGGCGACGAACTCGCCCGCCTCTACTCGCAGCCCGGGGGCGATACCGCCGGCCTCGCCCGCCTGGTCGAGGAGGCGGGTGGCCGGGCCTGGACCAGCGACCGCGCCGCCCAGCACGCGACAGCCGCACGCGACCGGCTGCACCGCCTCACAGCACTACCCGAGGCTCTCGAAGACCTCGGAGCGCTCTGCACGGTCGTGATCAGACGCGTGCACTGACCTTCCAGGGCGACGGTCCGTCCATGATGTGCGCGCGGCCCTGACCGAACAGCTCGGCGTCCACCTCCTTGAGCCTGCGCAGTTCCGCGGGCTGGTGCAGGGCGTGCACGGCCGCGGGAACCCCGGTGACACCGGCTGCCTCCAGCAGGGCGTTCACGGCGAGGCGGGCGGCCTGGTTCGCGCCCTCCATCGTCGCCAGGTTCACGGGGGAGCGCACGTAGTCCCCGGCCATGAACAGGTTCGCTGCCGCCGTAACCGCTCGCGGGCGCGCCGCCCAGGAACCGGTGGTGTTGATCAGCAGCGGCTCGTCGTTGACCGCCAGCCCCGGCCCGTTCAGGTTCCGCACCGCCGGATCCAGCTCCCACGAGTGCAGCAACCCCTCGTGCAGGCGGGTTCGACCAGCTCCGTTGAGCCCGTCGCACAGTTGCGCCCAGACCTCGGCCGCGATCTCCGCCCGGCTGCACTCCCGGGCCGGCCTGCCGTACAGGATGCCCGGGGTGTCCCAGGAGGAGATGTCCACCGACAGGCAGTCGGCCACAGTCCCGTCGCCATAGGTGGCCGGGAAGTCGCAGTCCCAGAACTGGGCCTGGCTGATCGAAGTGAGCGCCCAGGGAGAGTCCAGGAACAGGACATGGCCGTGAGTGACGGGCACCGGCTGGGTCAGGTAGAACTGCATGCCGACCATCCAGTCCGTGTGCAGGCCCGTCACACTCTTGAGCTCAACGTCGGCCTCCGCAAGCCCGCGGTCCAGCAGCGCGCCGACGCGATGGACCGGCAGCGCGCAGACAAACCAGTCAGCTTCCAGCTCCCGCAGCCGGCCGGCCGGACCACGCAGTTGGACCCCGGTGACACGGCGACCGCTCAGGGCCAGCTGCTCGACCGCCCATCCGAGTTCCAGCCGCACCCCCAGGGAAGCCAGATGACGGATCCACGGGTCGATCCAGGCAGTGCTGGTGGGGCCGTTGAGCACCCGGTCCGCCGGCTGCAGTTCCTCGCCCCGGCCGAGGAACCCGTAACTGAAAGCCTCCAGGAACCCACCGACCGTATGCGCACTGCAGACCTCGGCCCGTGCCGCGACCACCGTACGGGTCGCCCCCACCACACACGCCTTGACGTACTCCTCGGAGGCGCCCTCGGCCGCGGCGAAGTCCCACCACGAGGTCGACTCCCACTGGCCCAGCCGCCGCTCATCACTGCTCGTCATGTAGACGAGCATTCGGTTCGCGAAGTACAGCAGTTCCTCGCTCGTCAGCCCCCTGCCACCCGCCTCCAACCCGACAGCACGCAGGAACTCCATCGGAGTCCGAGACCCCGCAGCCACGGACACATCCGTGACCCGCTCACCCACCCGGCCCGAGCGCGCGGAAAGCATCTGTGTCGCCTCCCGCAGATTCCCCGCCACCCCCTCCGTGCTGCCGTCGACCGGGATACGGCGCAAAGTGTCCGGCAGACTCCGGTAGAACCCGGGGAAGAACCTAAACCCGTGCTCACTGGGCAGGTCCAACCGCCCGCCTCGGCCGGTCCCCGGCACCCACGCACTGCGGGCTTTGCCACCCCAACCGGCCAGCTCCACCACCGTCACCTCGAAGCCGCGCTCCGCCAGCTCCATCGCCGCCGTCAACCCGGCCACGCCACCACCCAGCACCGCGACTCGCAAGCCCCGCCCCACTGAAATCACCACACCCTCTACAGGGGCCACCAGCGAAGCCCCTTCCACCCAGTCACGACGAGTAGATCATTAATCTGTTTTGCGTCACGGACGAGACCTTCCCCCTCAGTCCCCGGCGGCTCAGCGGCCGGCCTCGGCTCGTCCTGCTTGACATCACCGCCACCGACGAAGAGACCGCCCACGCCCCGGTGGGCGAGCCGCAACAACTCTGGACTACCTTCGGCATCACCCCCGTTCCGACCGAAGGTCGGCTCCGCCCGAACTTACGGGCCCGTGCGTTGGGCCTGTCGCAACAGCGGCCTCGTCGCTTCTGCGACTTAGCTACGTGGCGAAGGGGGACCGCCTCGGCTGGAGCAGGGGCTTGCACCTCGGGACGACAATCGGGCCATCGGCCTGTGCAGCCTCGGCCCACAGCACGAAATCGGTCCACCGACCCTGTCGGTGGACCGTCACGAAACTTCGAGGTCAGGACCCATTTCCACGTGCCGCCGGCGGCTCACATCCGGCAGCCGATCACCGTGCCGCTCCGCCACCAGCTTCCCGCGCAGGACCCTGCCGTAGGGCGGGACGGAGCCCTGCGCGGAACGCAGCACCGAAGGACAGCGCAATCACTGCCGGGTGAAGTGCCACATCTGCGAAGTAGTCGGAGAGTTCGGGTTGGGCAGTTCACGCAGCGGTGCGTAGTTGTCGTCCCCGAACAGGCCGGTTACAGCGACGTCCTCGTTCAGGAAGGGCGACAGAACCCACCGTGCAGGGCTCTCGTCGGTGGACCGGAGGATCCACCATTGGGACTTGTTCGTCGTGCACGCAGCCAGGTACACCGAGCCCCCCGGCTCTCCGGCCCTGGCATCGGCGCAGTTCCCGGTTCGGGCGCTCTTCCAGTGGAAGATTCCGGGACGCCCGTTCACCTGCTCGAACTGGAATGTGCGCGGGAAGGGATGGTCTTGCCGGTAGTAGACCTGAAGGAAGGTGCCGGCGTTGCCGACCGTGTCGTCAGGGACCAGGTAGTTGGTGTGGGCGTCGTTGGTGATGACGACAGGCCCCGAGGGGACGGGGGCGGCGGTAGGTGCGGCTTGCGCGGACCCTGTCAGGACTGCGACGGAAAAGATGGCGGCCGCGGCAGCGGCCCAGCGACGGATAGTCATACGGGCGATCTTGGCGGGCCAGATTTGTGACAAACCGTTTTTTCGGGAGATGACCACCCGATCGAGGAGTGCCAGCTACCCGGGGTGGACCGGAGCCGCTGTCCGGCTCGGAACTCTCCACGACGGACGGAGTGCTGATACTCGCCCAACCTGACAAGCAGGATGCCACCGCGGCCTGGAAGAAGACATATGGACGCCACCAGATGAAGGGGCTTCGTCAACCCGGCAGTCGCCCGGCTGCGGCCTATTAACACGGGCAGCACAACACGCCACCGACCGAAGCGACAGTCTCCGCGCACTCTCTGATTCACGCGGGGCGCACGCCCCCTTACTCCTTTTGGGTGACCAGTTCGCGGTGACGATTGCGGCAAGATCGAAGTGAAGTGATCTTGCCGCACGAGTTCTTCTCATTCATGCCCATCGAGCAGCCCGCACGATGGGCCTCCCTCTGCGAGAGCGGCAGTCCAGGGTCTTCTCGCGCAGCACGAAGGGGCGCCCCCTGGGCGGGAGCGCGTCTGTGCGCAGGTCACCCATTGCATGGTCAATTGGCCGAATACCGTGGAGTATTGATATGGCGTTGACATCGGCAGCGGTTGCGGCTGAGTTGGAGGCTGCGAGCAAGGTCGGGGATCCCGCGGCTGACACGCTGGTGACCGACCTCCTCGAGAACAGGGAGGTCGACGGGATCAACGCCCTGTTCCGGACGATCGGAACGCTCAAGCCCGACACGGATATGTCACGGCTTCCCGATCGGCTGGCCCAGTTCCTGCGGGAGGCAGCTACCCCGCCGCCGGATTGGAGCGAGGCAGACGTCAAGGCCGCCGAGGGCTTCTTCGGCCACCACCACGGCACCGCCTCGATGCTGCAGGGCATCGTCGGCCTCATCGGCACCTACCTCGCACCCACTGGGGCATTCACCCTGCGCTCCACCGGCCGCCTCGGAGGTGTCGAGGGACCGGGCCGAAGGCTGTCGCAGTCCTCTCGCCTGTTCATCGACATGGGCAACAAGAACGCCATGCGCGACGGAACCCTGGCAGCCATGGCCACGAAGGTGCGCCTCGTGCACGCCTCGGTACGGCAACTGCACAAGCAGAGCGGCCAGTGGGACTACGACAAGTGGGGCGAGCCGGTCTCCCAGAAGTACACCACCGGCGCAGCCTGTATCTTCAGCACCCAGATCCTGCAGGGCATGAGGAACCTCGGCATCGATGTCTCCGCCGACGACGCCCGCGGCTTCATGTGCGCCTGGCACTACGTCAACCACTACCTCGGCACGCCGGAGAAGTGGCAGCTGCCCAAGGACGCCGACGAGGCCGAGCGGCTGTGGAACCAGGAGCGGGAGACGGAGTGGAAGAAGACCGACGACGGTGTCTTCATGACCGCCCAGGCCATCAAGTTCTACCGCGATCTCCTGAAGCCCGGAGCCAGTGACGCCTACATTGCGCTGACCCGCGTTGCGCTCACCGACAAGTACGCGGACATGGCCGACTTGCCCAAGAGCCCCCTCGACCTCGCGGGCAAGCCGCTCGCTGCGGGCCACGGCCTCGTCAGCGGAACGGCCGGCGGCCTCTTCGGAGGAGCCGCCCAGCGGACCGTCGGCGTCAACCCATACAAGGACCTCCTGGGAGTCGCCTCGAAGGCGTTCAACGAGATCGAGCAGTACGCACTCACCCACGACCAGGACGACCAGCCTCAGATGCACCAAGAACTCGACGACGACCGCTGACCACCGGTCATACGGCCTAATGGAGCCGCCAAGCGCACTGGAGTATCGCGCTTGGCGGCTGCGGCTTCTCACACAGGCTCAAGGCGGAGGCAACTGAACCCTCTGCCCCAGTTCAGCTCAACACGCTGAACTTGACAGAGAAGCCTTCGGTGACCAGTGCGGTGTAGGCGTTGGTCAGGATCTGGTGACGACAGCGCACGCCCCAGGGAACGGCCTGCTCGGTCCCCTCCAGGGGAGGCATCCGGTACTGCTCGGACCAGGCTTCGGACGCCGTCTGCTCCTCGGCGCGCTTCGCCTTGAGCCAGGCGGCCTTGTCCTGCTCGTCGCCTTCGTTCGAGGCGCGCCAGCAGTCGGTGCTTATCTGCACTTCACCTGAACGAGTGCCTCGCTCGCCGCTTGCGTACGCGCTCACTCGCGCGGTGCGGCGGCTCGGGGCCGCTGTCCATCGGCCCTTACGGCATGTGGACGGTTCCACATGGGCAAGTAGCCGTTGTCAGGAGCGCTACCAGAGCCTGGCTAAGGCTCCTCCTCGGGTGGAACATGGGGCATGGACTTTTTCGATGCCGAAGGCACGTGGTGGCTGCCCGGACGGCAGGCAGAAGCCGTCGCTGGCAAGCTGATCTTTGATCCGGATGGGCTGAAACTCACCACCTACGGATCACTTCACGCCGTCAAAGCGCTGGAGCCCGGTGGACTGACACCGCTGGAGCTCGTCCGGGTAACGGGACTGCTGCACGAATAGGTGACACCTGACCTGGCTTGCTGAGAGGCGGCCTGGAAGGATGTCGCAGTGCCCAAGCCGTATCCCAAGGAGTTCC
>NZ_JAFBGA010000009.1 GCF_016909575.1 Streptomyces sp. HB132
GGGGGGGGGGGGGGGGGGGGGGGCCGGGGGGGGGCGGGCGGGGGGGGGGGGGGGGGGCCGGGGGGCCCGCCGGGCCCCCGGGGGGGGGGGGGGGGGGGGGCGGGGCCCCCCCCCCCCCCCCCCACGCCGGTCTCACGTCCGGCCCCGTCTCACTGGGCGCCGGGACGCACCAGGCCGCTCTCGTACGCGTAGACGGCGGCCTGCACGCGGTCGCGCAGGCTCAGTTTCGTCAGCACGTGGCCCACGTGCGTCTTGACCGTCGTCTCGCTCACGAACAGGTCGGCGGCGATCTCCGCGTTGGACAGACCGCGCGCCACCAGCTTCAGCACCTCCACCTCACGCTCGGTGAGGGTGTGCAGGGCGTCCGGGACGGGTTCCTCGCCCGAGGGCAGATGGTCGGCGTACTTGTCGAGCAGCCGACGGGTGATGCTCGGAGCCAGCATCGCCTCTCCCGAGGCCACCACCCGGATGGCCTGCACCAGCTCGTTGGCCGGTGCGTCCTTCAGCAGGAACCCGCTGGCGCCCGCGCGCAGCGCCTCCACCACGTACTCGTCGAGATCGAACGTCGTCAGCACCAGGACCTTCGCCGGGCCGTCCCGCCCGGGGCCCGTGATCTGGCGGGTCGCCTCGACCCCGTCCATCCGCGGCATCCGGATGTCCATGAGCACGACGTCGGGCTGCAACGCCCGCACCTGATCGATGGCCTGCAGGCCGTCCCCGGCCTCACCGACCACCGCCAGATCGCCCTCCGCCTCCAGGATCATCCGGAAACCGGTGCGCAGCAGGGGTTGATCATCGACGAGCAGGACGCGGATCGCCACGTAATCTCCTTCAAGGGCCTTCGAGGGCCACGGGCTGACCGGTCCCGGGCCGGACCGGCTCCATTCTGCCCTGCACAGCCTCCACCGCTCCGGGCGGGCGCACGGACAGCGGATAGACCGGGGGAGTCCCTCCGAATTCCGGGCAGACCGCCCGGTGGTCGCACCAGCCGCACAGCTTCGTCGGCCTCGGCCGCCACTCGCCCGTCTCGGTGGCCAGCCGGATCGCCTCCCACAGTGCCAGCAGCTTGCGCTCCACCCGCTCGAGGTCGGCGACGACGGGGTCGTACGTCAGCACGTCGCCGCTGCCCAGATAGACCAGCTGAAGCCGCCGGGGCACCACGTTCCTCAGGCGCCACACCACCAAGGCGTAGAACTTCATCTGGAACAGCGCGCCCTCCGCGTACTCCGGCCGCGGAGCCTTGCCGGTCTTGTAGTCCACGATGCGCACATCGCCCGTCGGGGTCACGTCGACGCGGTCGATCACCCCGCGCAGACGCAGCCCCGACTCCAGCTCCGTCTCGACGAACAGCTCCCGCTCGGCGGGCTCCAGCCGGGTCGGGTCCTCCAGCGAGAACCACCGTTCGACGAGCCGCTCCGCCTCGCCCAGCCACCCCGCGAGGCGCTCTCCACCCGGATCCCCCTCGAACAGCTCGGTCAGCTCGGGCTTCGACTCCAGCAGCCGGTCCCACTGGCCGGGGATCAGTGCCTTGGCCCGCGGTGGCGTCCGGTCCACCGCCGGGGCGTCGAACAGGCGCTCCAGCACCGCATGCACCAGCGTGCCCCGGGTAGCCGCCTCACTGGGCTTCTCCGGCAGCTTGTCGATGACCCGGAAGCGATACAGCAGGGGGCACTGCATGAAATCGCTCGCGCGCGACGGCGACAGGGACGAGGGTGGCTGAGGCGGGCGCGGTACGGACGTCATGTCGCAGACCCTACGGCCCGCCACCGACACCCGGCGGCATACCATCGAGGCAGAGCTCGCACACAGCATGATCGTGGTACAAGCCACCGACCGAAGGGACCCCGTGGACGAGAGCGGCGACGGCGGGCGCCCCCAGCCCGGCGCAGGGGGCGACAGCCCCGGCACCGGACCGGACAAGGGCAGGCCGCGGCGTCCGGCAGAACCGGGCGGCGGCCTCCTGATGGGCCGTCCCTTCGGCGTGCCGGTGTACGTGGCCCCCAGCTGGTTCGTCGTCGCGGCCCTGATCACCTGGGTCTTCGGCGGCCAGCTCGACCGCGTCCTGCCGGAACTCGGCGGAGCCCGCTACCTGGTCGCGCTCTTCTTCGCGATCGCGTTCTACGCCTCCGTGCTCGTCCACGAGCTCGCCCACACCGTCGTCGCCCTGAGCTACAAGCTGCCGGTGCGCCGCATCCAGCTCCAGTTCTTCGGCGGCGTCTCCGAGATCGAGAAGGAGACGGAGACCCCGGGGCGCGAGTTCGTCCTCGCCTTCGTGGGGCCCCTGCTCTCCCTCGTCCTCGGCGGGGTGTTCTACGTCCCGCTCCAGTTCGTCGAAGCGGGCACCGTGCCCAGTGTGCTGCTCGCCGGGCTCATGATCTCCAACCTCATCGTCGCCGCGTTCAACCTGCTGCCCGGCCTGCCCCTGGACGGCGGACGCATGCTCCGGGCCGTCGTCTGGAAGATCACGGGCAAGCCGATGAGCGGCACCGTCGCCGCGGCGTGGGTCGGCCGGGGCCTGGCCGTGACCGTCCTCATCGGCCTGCCCCTCCTCACCCACACCGGGGCCCTCGGCAACGCCACCAGCGAGATCAGCGGCATGGAGACCGTCACCGACGCACTCCTGGCCGCGATCCTCGCCGGCATCATCTGGACCGGCGCCGGCAACAGCCTGCGCGTGGCCCGCCTCCGCGAACACCTCCCCGACCTGCGGGCCCGCACCCTCACCCGGCGCGCCGTGCCCGTCGAGTCCGCGACCCCGCTCTCGGAGGCACTCCGCCGCGCCAACGAGGCCGGCGCCCGGGCCCTGGTCGTCGTAGACGGGCAGGGCAGCCCCAAGGGCGTCGTCCGGGAGGCCGCCATCGCGGGCGTCCCCGAACACCGCCGCCCCTGGGTCGCCGTCAGCGGCCTCGCCCAGGACCTCACCGACGGCATGAAGATCCCCGCCGAACTCGCGGGTGAGGCCCTCCTGGACCGCCTGAAGGCCACCCCGGCCACCGAGTACCTGGTCGTCGAGGACACCGGCGAGATCTACGGCGTCCTCTCCACCGCCGACGTCGAGCGCGCCTTCGTCAAGGCCATGGCCCGCCCCTCGGGCTGACGCCCCGGGAAGAGGCCCCCCGAAACACCGGTAGGCTGGTCACATGTCCGAACCGACCGGTGCCGCCCGCCGTCGCGGCCCATTCAAAGTCGGGGACCAGGTCCAGCTCACCGACCCCAAGGGACGCCACTACACCTTCACGCTCGAGGCCGGAAAGAACTTCCACACCCACAAGGGTTCTTTCCCGCACGACGAGCTGATCGGTGCTCCCGAGGGCAGTGTTGTCCGTACCACGGGAAACGTCGCCTATCTCGCGCTGCGCCCCCTGCTCCCCGACTACGTCCTGTCCATGCCCCGCGGTGCCGCCGTGGTCTATCCGAAGGACGCGGGCCAGATCCTCGCCTTCGGCGACATCTTCCCCGGCGCGCGCGTCGTCGAAGCCGGCGTCGGCTCGGGTGCGCTCAGCACCTTCCTGCTGCGCGCCATCGGCGAGCAGGGCATGCTGCACTCCTACGAGCGCCGCGAGGACTTCGCCGAGATCGCCCAGCAGAACGTCGAGCGCTACTTCGGCTCCCCGCACCCGGCCTGGCAGCTCACCGTGGGCGACCTCCAGGACAACCTCTCGGACACCGACGTCGACCGCGTCGTCCTCGACATGCTCGCCCCGTGGGAGTGCCTCGAGGCCGTCTCCAAGGCCCTGGTGCCCGGCGGCATCCTCTGCGCGTACGTGGCGACCACGACCCAGCTCTCGCGGACCGTCGAGTCCATCCGCGAGATCGGCTGCTTCGCCGAACCGCAGCCCTGGGAGTCGATGATCCGCAACTGGCACGTCGAGGGCCTGGCCGTCCGGCCCGACCACCGGATGATCGGCCACACCGGCTTCCTCGTCACCGCCCGCCGTCTCGCGGACGGCGTCGAGCCGCCGCTGCGACGCCGTCGCCCCTCCAAGGGCGCCTACGGCGAGGACTACAGCGGCCCCGGCAGCCGGAGCGGCTCCGCCGGCCGCGACTGACCCCGCACAACGCGCAGGCGCCGCCGCCGAGTTCCCGGACCGACCCGGGCCCGGCGGCGGCGCCTTCTCCGTCGGTGGCCACGACCCCGCCGTTCCCCTCCGGTGTGAGGTGTGGCACGATGCTGGCCACCCCCGCCCGCCGACGTCCGTTCGGCACCGCCTATCCAGGCCACCAGGAACCACAGGAGACATACCGCGTGCAGACCTCCGCGCTCCCGGACCTCGCGCACACCGACGCCAAACCGGTGCACTGGCTCGCCACGGCGACCGCGATGGCCGCGGTCGTCGCCGCCGCGGGACTGCTCCAGCCCGAGGCGACCACCGCCACCGCCTCGGCGTCCGAACACCGCGTCACCGCACAACACGGCAGCGCGCCCGCCGCCAAGGCGCCCGACCCGGCCGGAGTCGCCTTCCCGCTCGACTGCGGCGCAGCCGGGCAGGCGGTGGCGGACAGCGCGGCCGGGGACCTGGACGGGGACGGCGGGCCGGAGACCGTGGCCGTCGTCCGCTGTGCCGCCGGCTCCGGCACCCCGCCCAGCGGCATCTACGTCCTGACACAGCCGAGCGGGGCCGCGCCCCGGGTCGTGGCGACCCTGGTGGACCCCGCTCAGAAGCTCAACGTCACCGACTTCGGCGTACGCGACGGCCGGATCTCGGCCACCCTGCTCGGCTACTCCTCCGCGGACGTGCCGCGCTGCTGCCCCGACGAGCAGGAGAGCGCCACCTGGGAGTGGAGGGGCAACGCGTTCATCAAGTCCGCCGGCCCCGCCGGGAGCACCGCCCGGGACGCCTGAGCCGTTACTCCGCGTCCGGCCCGAAGACCTCCACGTTGTCCGAGACGCGACGTACGTGAATACAGTCGCCCGGGCACTCCTTGGCCGAGTCCACGACGTCCTGGAGCAGGGGCAGCGGCACCGGGGTGGTGGCGCCCTTGTCCTGGAGGAGCTCGTCCTCGTCGCTCTTCACGTAGGCGAGACCGTCGATGTCCAGCTCGAACACCTCGGGTGCGTACTGCACGCAGATGCCGTCGCCCGTACAGAGGTCCTGGTCGATCCAGACCTCGAGATCCTGCGTGTCACGGTCGCCCGGAGCGTCCTGCTGCACGGTCATGTGTCCTGCCGTTCCCTGCGTATCTGCACCAATTGAAGCCAGCCCTGACGGGTGTTGAACACTTCGACGATACAACCGGCTGCTTTCCGGTGCCGAAGGGTGGGTATTCCTTTGGCGTGAGGGAGAGCGCAAGGGTGAAGATCGGACAGACTCCCGGGTCTTTGTGATCTAGGGGTTTCAATCATCACCCACCCAGGTAGGGTCAGGAAGCGTCCAGCTCCCCTTGGAGGAGGTGAGGACCGTGGCAGCCCACGACGACGACATCAACCGCGGCAACCGGCCCGGGCGGGGGTCAGAAGACCCAGCCGGCCAGGTCGCCTATCTCGAGCAGGAAATCGCCGTCCTGCGACGTAAGCTCGCCGACTCTCCGCGCCATTCGAGGATTCTCGAAGAGCGGATCGTCGAGTTGCAGACCAACCTGGCAGGTGTGTCCGCACAGAACGAGCGGCTCGCCAACACACTCCGCGAGGCCCGCGACCAGATCGTGGCCCTCAAGGAGGAGGTCGACCGGCTGGCCCAGCCACCGGCAGGCTTCGGAGTCTTCCTGCAGGCGAACGAGGACGACACCTGTGACATCTTCACCGGGGGCCGCAAGCTCCGGGTGAACGTCAGCCCCAGCGTCGAGCTCGAAGGCCTGCGGCGAGGCCAGGAAGTCATGCTCAACGAAGCGCTCAACGTGGTCGAGGCCATGGAATTCGAGCGGGCCGGGGACATCGTCACCCTCAAGGAGATCCTCGAGGACGGCGAGCGCGCCCTGGTCGTCGGGCACACCGACGAGGAACGGGTGGTGAGGCTCGCCGAGCCCCTGCTGGACATCACCATCCGTCCCGGCGACGCCCTGCTGCTGGAACCCAGGTCCGGCTACGTCTACGAAGTGGTTCCCAAGAGCGAGGTCGAGGAGCTCGTCCTCGAAGAGGTCCCGGACATCGACTACAACAAGATCGGTGGTCTGGGCGACCAGATCGAACTGATCCGCGACGCGGTCGAGCTCCCGTACCTCCACCCGGACCTCTTCAGGGAACACGAACTCCGGCCACCTAAGGGCATCCTGCTCTACGGCCCTCCGGGCTGCGGCAAGACACTCATCGCCAAGGCCGTCGCCAACTCGCTCGCCAAGAAGGTCGCCGAGGTCACCGGGCAGCCCGCGGGGAAGAGCTACTTCCTCAACATCAAGGGTCCCGAGCTCCTCAACAAGTACGTCGGTGAGACCGAGCGGCACATCCGCCTCGTCTTCCAGCGCGCCCGGGAGAAGGCGAGCGAGGGTACCCCCGTCATCGTCTTCTTCGACGAGATGGAATCCCTCTTCCGCACCCGTGGTTCCGGTGTCAGCTCGGACGTGGAGAACACCATCGTTCCGCAGCTGCTCGCCGAGATCGACGGCGTGGAGGGGCTGGAGAACGTCATCGTCATCGGTGCCTCCAACCGTGAGGACATGATCGACCCCGCGATCCTGCGACCCGGCCGTCTCGACGTGAAGATCAAGATCGAGCGTCCGGACGCGGAGGCCGCGAAGGACATCTTCGCGAAGTACCTCACGCCGTCGCTGCCGCTGCACTCGGACGACCTGGCCGAGCACACCGGCTCGAAGGAGGCCGCCGCCCACGCGATGATCCAGTCCGTCGTGGAGCGGATGTACACGGAATCCGAGGAGAACCGCTTCCTCGAGGTCACCTACGCGAACGGCGACAAGGAAGTCCTGTACTTCAAGGACTTCAACTCCGGAGCGATGATTCAGAACATCGTGGACCGGGCAAAGAAAATGGCCATCAAGGCATTCCTCGAGCAGGGCCAGAAGGGCCTGCGCGTCTCCCACCTCCTCCAGGCCTGCGTGGACGAGTTCAAGGAGAACGAGGACCTGCCCAACACCACCAACCCGGACGACTGGGCCAGGATTTCCGGGAAGAAGGGTGAGCGGATCGTGTTCATCCGCACACTCGTCACCGGAAAGCAGGGCGCAGACACCGGTCGGTCCATCGACACGGTGGCAAATACCGGACAGTACCTGTAAAACGCAGACCGGCTGCGGATGCCCGGCAGGGTATCCGCAGCCGGCCGTTTTCCCCGGCAGGTCCGGCCACACCCGAACAATGACGCAATTGATCTCCCCACCGGCGCAGCGGCGCTCTAGGCTCTGCATTACCGCCGAGTCGCGCAGTGCGGGGACGGGCACCGCGGACCAGCAGCGGTACTTGAGCGCCGCTCCCGGAGGGGAGCGCCGCCGGGCAAGGAGGGCCGCATGACCGTACGGCGAGTGATGGGCATCGAGACGGAGTACGGGATCTCCGTCCCCGGTCAGCCCAACGCCAATGCCATGCTCACCTCGTCCCAGATCGTCAACGCCTACGCGGCGGCGATGCACCGGGCGCGCCGCGCCCGCTGGGATTTCGAGGAGGAGAATCCGCTGCGCGACGCGCGAGGCTTCGACCTCGCCCGTGAGACCGCCGACTCCAGTCAGCTCACCGACGAGGACATCGGCCTGGCCAATGTCATCCTCACCAACGGTGCGCGGCTGTACGTCGACCACGCGCACCCTGAGTACAGCTCACCCGAGATCACCAATCCGCTGGACGCGGTGCTCTGGGACAAGGCCGGGGAGCGGGTGATGGCGGAAGCGGCCGAGCGGGCCGCCGCGATCCCCGGGGCCCAGCCGATCCACCTCTACAAGAACAACACCGACAACAAGGGCGCGTCCTACGGCACACACGAGAACTACCTGATGAAGAGGGAAACCCCCTTCTCGGACATCGTGCGCCATCTGACGCCGTTCTTCGTCTCCCGGCAGGTCGTCACCGGCGCGGGCCGGGTCGGGATCGGCCAGGACGGCCACGAGCACGGCTTCCAGATCAGTCAGCGCGCCGACTACTTCGAGGTCGAGGTCGGCCTCGAGACCACGCTCAAGCGCCCCATCATCAACACCCGCGACGAACCACACTCCGACGCGGAGAAGTACCGCCGGCTGCACGTGATCATCGGTGACGCCAACCTTTCCGAGATCTCGACCTATCTGAAGCTCGGCACCACCTCGCTGGTCCTCGCGATGATCGAGGACGGCTTCATCAACGTCGACCTGGCGGTGGACCAGCCGGTCCGCACCCTGCACCAGGTCTCGCACGACCCGACGCTCAAGCAGCTCGTCACGCTCCGCAGCGGTCGGACACTCACCGCTGTGCAGCTCCAGATGGAGTACTTCGAGCTGGGCCGCAAATACGTCGAGGAGCGGTACGGGGCGGACGCCGACGAGCAGACCAAGGATGTCCTGGCCCGCTGGGAGGACACCCTGAACCGCCTGGAGAGCGACCCGATGAGCCTTTCGGGCGAGCTGGACTGGATCGCCAAGCGGGAGCTCATGGAGGGCTACCGGCGCCGCGACAACCTGGACTGGGACGCCCCGCGCCTGCACCTGGTGGACCTCCAGTACGCAGACGTCCGGGCCGACAAGGGCCTGTACAACCGGCTGGCAGCCCGCGGGAAGATCAAGCGGCTGCTGGACGAGGCCGACGTCGAGCGGGCCCGCACGAAGCCTCCGGAGGACACCAGGGCCTATTTCCGGGGCCGCTGCCTGGAGCAGTACGCGGACGACGTCGCCGCGGCCTCCTGGGACTCGGTCATCTTCGACCTGCCCGACCGTGACTCCCTGCAGCGGGTGCCCACCATGGAACCGCTGCGGGGCACACGCGCTCACGTCAAGGAGCTCCTGGACCGCTGCCGCACGGCGGAAGAGCTGGTCCGGACGCTCACGGGGGCCTGAAAGGGGCCCCGGCTGGGAATCAATCAGATGACCTCCGGACGTTGAGGAAAGTACCGGGCCAATGTCGGACCCCGTGGGTAGGGTCTGATCAAGTGCTTCGAACCGAGCGGGGTGAGCTAGATGGCGACCAAGGACACCGGCGGCGGACAGCAGAAGGCGACACGCTCCACCGAGGAGACCGAGGAGCAGGCGCAGGACGCGCAGGCGTCCGAGGACCTGCAGGAGCGGCAGGAGAAGCTCAGCGACGACGTCGACGACGTCCTCGACGAGATCGACGACGTACTCGAGTCCAATGCCGAGGATTTCGTACGCTCGTTCGTCCAAAAGGGTGGCGAGTAGCGGTCGGCGACCGGGACCGCCGGCCGTCGGCCGGTGCCGTCGGTCGGCGCCCTCCGGGGGATGCCTTCGTCCGTACACGGGCGTCCCGCGGAGGGCGCTTCCGCAGCCGGGATCATGTTGATCACCGTCACAGTGCGGGTAGGGTCCGTGGCGTAGTGCTTCAACTGCAATTCGGCCATCGGCAAGTTGGGGATGATCCTGACTCCTTGCGCAGGGCCATCGCATACCTGGAGGGAAACGCGTGGAAGCCAACACTCGTAGCACCGGGCGTCTACCAGCTGCTTTCCTGACGCCGGGTTCGTCATCGTTCATGGACTTCCTGTCCGACCACTCACCCGAGATCCTTCCCGGCAACCGCAGCCTGCCGCCGTTGCAGGGCGCCATCGAGGCGCCGCACGGCACCACGATCGTCGCGGCCTCGTTCCCCGGCGGGGTCGTGCTCGCCGGTGACCGGCGGGCGACCATGGGAAACATGATCGCGCAGCGCGACATCGAGAAGGTGTTCCCGGCCGACGAGTACTCGGCCGTGGGGATCGCCGGCACGGCGGGGCTCGCCGTGGAGATGGTCAAGCTGTTCCAGCTCGAGCTGGAGCACTTCGAGAAGGTCGAGGGTGCCACGCTCTCCCTGGAGGGCAAGGCCAACCGGCTCTCGACGATGATCCGCAGCAACCTGGCGATGGCCATGCAGGGTCTGGCGGTCGTCCCGCTCTTCGCCGGGTACGACGTCGACCGCGAGAAGGGCCGGATCTTCTCCTACGACGTCACGGGCGGGCGTTCCGAGGAACACGGTTACGCGGCCACCGGCTCGGGCTCCGTCTTCGCGCGGGGGTCGATGAAGAAGCTGTACCGCGGCGACCTGACGGAGGAGCAGACACTCACCCTGGTCGTGCAGGCGCTGTACGACGCGGCGGACGACGACTCGGCGACCGGTGGCCCGGACGTGGCCCGCCGGATCTATCCGATCGTCACCGTCATCACCGATGAGGGCTTCCGCAAGCTGGACGACACGGAATCCTCGGAGATCGCACGCGCGATCCTGGAGCGCCGGCTCGAGCAGCCCGACGGCCCCCGCGCCGCGCTGCTCTGACCGGCCCGATGCTTCTCCGATGCACTCGTCACTGACAGAAAGGGACGGATAGCCGGTGTCGACGCCGTTCTATGTCTCACCTCAGCAGGCCATGGCCGACCGGGCGGAATACGCCCGGAAGGGCATCGCCCGTGGTCGCAGCCTGGTTGTGCTGCAGTTCGCCGACGGCATTGTGTTCGTCGGCGAGAACCCGTCCCGTGCGCTGCACAAGTTCAGCGAGATCTACGACCGGATCGGCTTCGCCGCCGCCGGCAAGTACAACGAGTACGAGAACCTCCGCATCGGCGGTGTCCGCTACGCGGATCTGCGTGGATACACCTACGACCGTGACGATGTGACGGCACGTGGGCTGGCCAACGTCTACGCGCAGACGCTGGGCACCATCTTCTCCAGCGCGGCCGAGAAGCCGTACGAGGTGGAGCTGGTGGTGGCCGAGGTCGGCGCCGGGCCCGAGGGCGACCAGATCTACCGGCTGCCGCACGACGGGTCGATCGTGGACGAGCACGGCTCGGTCGCGGTCGGCGGGAACGCCGAGCAGATCAGCACCTTCCTGGACCAGCGCCACCGTGACGGGATGTCGCTCGCCGAGGCGCTGAAGCTGGCTGTACAGGCGCTGTCCCGCGAGGCCAACGGAAACGAGCGGGAGATCCCCGCCGAGCGGCTCGAGGTCGCGGTCCTCGACCGGACGAGGCCGCAGCAGCGCAAGTTCAAGCGGATCGTCGGCCGGCAGCTGAGCAGGCTGCTGGACGCGGACGGCGCCGGGGCGACCCCGACGGACGCTCCCTCCGACGCCGAGGAGCCCGAAGGCGGCAGCAAGCCGGCCGCCGGTACCGATACGCCCGCGAAGGATGCCGACGCTCCTGACGAGGGCGCGGGCGGGGCAACGAAGGAGTAGCGGACTCCGGCAGTGCTGTCAGGGTGCCCCCGGCCAAGCGGCCGGGGGCACCCTCATGCGGTGGGCGGGGGCGCGGTGGAACCCCGCACCACCAGGTGGACGGGGAGATCGGGGTGCTCGGCGGGGCGGCCCTCCAGGACGTCGAGCAGGGCCGCCATGCCCCTCTCGCCGACCTGTTCGGCCGGGAGCCGCACCGTGGTCAGTTCCGGTTCCACCGCCGTGGCGAGCGCCAGGTCGTCGAAGCCCGTCACGGAGATGTCGTCGGGAACCCGGAGACCCCGCCTGCGCACCGCCTTGCAGGCACCGGCTGCCAGGATGTCGTCGTCACAGACGATGGCCGTGGGCGGTGGGCCCGAGGCGAGGGCCTTCTCCGCCGCCTCGCGCCCGGCCCGCACGTCCAGCGGGGCCCTCACGGTGCGCAGGGCGGTGCCGGGGACGTCCCGTACGGCCTCCCGCAGAGCCCGGGCGCGCACCGCGAAGGTCCAGGTGTCCACGGCGGACGCGAGGTGCACGATCCGGCGATGGCCAAGGCCCAGCAGATGGTCCGTAACCTGGCGCATGCCGTCCGCGATGTCGAGGTTCACGCGTGCCGCGGCCCCGTGGCCCTCGGGGTCGCTGTCCAGCATCACCAGTGGCAGGTCCGCGCCCCGCAGCGCGCCCAGGGCGTCCGCCGCCATCGACGAGGCGATGACGCCGTCGAGCGCCGCGCGTGCCGAGGCGAACGGGTCCCTCGCGGGGCCGGTGCCGTCGGGGGAGGGGTAGAGGACCACTCCGAAGTCGTGCTCGGCGGCGACGGCCGCGGCGCCCGTGTACACGCGGGCGAAGAACTCGTTGGTGAGCGCGGGGACGACGAGCAGGGCGGTGCGGGTGCGGCCCAGCCGGAGACTGCGGGCGGCGAGATTCGGCCGGTAGCCGAGGTCACGGGCGCTGTCACGGACCCGCTCGGCGGTCCCCGCCGACACCCGCCCACGCCATTTGTCGCCGAGCACGAGCGACACCGTGGCCTGCGACACGCCCGCGGACCGTGCCACGTCACGGCTGGTGGGCCGGGGTGGGGCGGGCTGCCGGGCGCTGCTCACTCGTGCCTCCGTTGCTGGACCGGTCGGACGCGGCGGGATGGACTGCCGGGATGCCCACATGGTACGTATGAACACTGACGTTATACGTAAAACCCCGGGACTGCTGCACCGTCGGGGGAGAGGGGCGGACATGGCCGCGGGATATATGGACATCCTCCGGGCGCGGCATGCCGCCCGGCTGCTGGCGGGAACACTGGTGGGGCGACTGCCGAACGGAACCGCCCACATCGCGATCGTCCTGTTCACCCGGGCGGAGGGCGGCAGCTACACGCTGGCCGGTGCCCTCGCGGCGGCCTACGGCCTCGCCACGGCGGTGGGACAGCCGCTGCTGGGCCGGGCCGTGGACCTGTACGGGCAGCCGCGTGTCCAACTCCCCGCGGCGGTCGTGTCCGCGCTGGGCATGGCCGCACTCGCCCTGGCGGGCCTCGGTTCGCTCCCGGTCGCGTACGCGGCGGTCGTCGTGGCAGGCGTGTCCACGCCCCCGCTGGAGGGTGGTCTGCGTGCCCTGTGGCCGACGGTCCTCGGCCGGGAGGACCGGGTGCACCGGGCGTACGCCATGGACGCGGTGGCCCAGGAGATCATGTTCACGGTGGGGCCGCTCCTGGTGACGGTCCTGGTGTCGCTCCGGTCGCCGGCCGCCGCCCTCCTGGTCATCAACGCCATCGGCGTCCTGGGAGCCCTGTCCGTCGTCCTGTCCGAGCCCTCCAGGGCGTGGCGTTCGGCGCCCCGTGAAGCCCACTGGCTCGGCGCCCTGCGCTCCCCGGGGCTGCTCGCGCTGCTCGGCGCCTTCTTCTTCGTCGGGCTCGCGCTCGGCTCGATCACCGTGGCCGGTGTGGCGTACGCCGACGACCACGGTCAGGAGTCCGTGTACGGCTGGCTGATGGCCGCCCTCGGACTCGGCGCACTCATCGGCGGCGGGGTGTACGGCGCACGGGAGTGGGCCGGGGCACCCGAGCGCAGGCTGCGGGTCATCGTCGCCCTGCTGGCCCTGGGCTACCTGCCGCTGATGCTGACGCCCGGTGTGCCCGCGATGACCGCGCTGGCGGCACTGGCCGGAGTGTTCCTGGCACCGGCGATCGCCTGCTCGTTCATCGTCGTGGACCGGCACGCGCCGCGGGGCACGGTGACCGAGGCGTTCTCCTGGCTCGTGACGACCTTCGGGGTGGGTGCGGCGGCAGGAACGGCGGTGGCGGGCCCGGCCGTCGAGATCGGCGGCACGGCGTGGAGTTTCGCCGTCGCCGGGGCCGGGGGAGTGGCCGCGTTGCTGGTCCTGCTGGCCACCGGAAGGGTCCTCGCAGCTCCCGGGCGTACGCCCGCAGTTGTGGCCGGTTTTGAAAATGATCGAAACGGTGCTGCCGAACCCGGTTTCAGCTCAGGCCATAAGGCGTAATGTTCAGTCATGGACCGCCGCATTTTCGGGCTGGAGAACGAGTACGGCGTCACGTGCACGTTCAGGGGACAGCGCCGACTGTCACCTGACGAAGTGGCGCGCTACCTCTTCCGCCGTGTTGTGTCATGGGGCCGCAGCAGCAATGTCTTCCTGCGGAACGGCGCCCGCCTCTACCTCGACGTGGGATCGCATCCGGAATACGCGACACCCGAATGCGACAACGTGACCGAACTGGTCACGCACGACAAGGCGGGCGAGCGCATTCTCGAAGGCCTGCTCGTCGACGCCGAACGCCGCCTGCACGAGGAGGGAATCGCAGGCGACGTCTATCTCTTCAAGAACAACACCGACTCGGCTGGAAACTCCTACGGATGTCACGAGAACTACCTCGTGGCCCGGCACGGAGAATTCTCCCGGCTCGCGGACATCCTCATTCCGTTCCTCGTCACCCGTCAGCTGATCTGCGGTGCCGGCAAGGTGCTGCAGACGCCGCGCGGAGCCGTCTACTGCGTGAGCCAGCGGGCCGAACACATCTGGGAGGGCGTCAGTTCCGCGACGACGCGCTCGCGTCCGATCATCAACACCCGGGACGAACCGCACGCCGACGCGGAGCGGTACCGCCGGCTCCACGTCATCGTCGGTGACTCCAACATGTCCGAGACGACCATGCTCCTCAAGGTCGGCGCCACCGACCTCGTGCTGCGCATGATCGAGGCGGGCACGGTGATGCGCGACCTGACCCTGGAGAACCCGATCCGGGCCATCCGCGAGGTCAGCCACGACATCACCGGACAGCGGAAGGTGCGTCTGGCCAGCGGCCGTGAGGCATCGGCCATCGAGGTGCAGCGCGAGTACTACGAGAAGGCCGTCGACTTCGTCGAGCGCCGTGGCATCCGCACCGGCACCGTCGACCAGGTCCTCGAGCTGTGGGGCCGCACGCTGGACGCGATCGAGGCCGAGGACCTCGACCGCATCGGCACCGAGATCGACTGGGTCATGAAGTACAAGCTCATCGAGCGGTACCGGGCCAAGAACAACATGACCATGTCGAATCCGCGAGTCGCCCAGATAGACCTCGCCTACCACGACATCCACCGGCGCCGCGGGCTCTACTACCTCCTGGAGCGCAAGGGGCAGGCCGCCCGCATCTGCAACGACCTCAAGATCTTCGAGGGCAAATCGGTGCCCCCGCAGACGACCAGGGCGCGGCTGCGCGGCGATTTCATCCGCCGGGCGCAGGAACAGCGGCGGGACTTCACCGTCGACTGGGTCCACCTCAAGCTCAACGACCAGGCGCAGCGCACCGTGCTCTGCAAGGACCCCTTCCGTTCCGTGGACGAGCGGGTGGAGAAGCTGATCGCGGGCATGTGAGTGCCGGGAAGCCACCTCGGCAGCCGATTTCCGCCGAGGGGGCCGAAACGGTGTCCTTTCGATCTCCCGACTCCTGGTGCGGCCACTGAGGGAAGCGGGCCCGCCTGCGAAAAGGGGCTCACTGTACGCCGGGGTGAACCTGTCCCGGCGTACAGCTGTGTCGGTACTCGTGATGCCGCTGGGACGAAGTCGTAGAGTGGCGGGAGTGCCCGGAGCCCCCTACTCGCGAGTTGGACTGATGAACCCCACGAAAACTGCCCGGCGAGCCGCCGCCGTACTGGTTGTGCCCGCTCTGCTGTTCACCGCCGCCTGCGGGTCCGACGCCAAGGACGACGACGCACCGAAGTCGGGGACCGTCGCCAAGGTGTCCGGGAAGTTCGGCGCCGAGCCCAAGATCGAGGTGCCCAAGGGCGCCAAGGTGTCCGACAAGGTCGCCGTGGACGACGTCTCCGCAGGTGACGGTGCCGAGGTGAAGAAGGGCGACATCGTCCGCCTGGACTTCGCCGGCAACATCGAGGCGCTCGGTTCCACCTGGGCCGAGCGTCAGGGCGCCGACCCGAAGGCCCCCCGTGCGCAGGTCGTGCAGGAGATCGGCCAGCAGGGGCAGATGCTGCCGACCAAGGTCGCTGACGCGTTGACCGGCCACAAGGTCGGCAGCCGTGTCCAGGTCGAGGGCACGGCCGAGACGATCGTCGGCGACCAGCTGAACCCGCAGTCCGGGATCAAGCCCACCGATCCGCTGATCTGGGTCGTCGACATCGTGAACGCCAAGAAGGTCGACAAGAAGGCCGAGGCGAAGGGCACGCAGGCCGCGAGCGAGCCCGGCACGCCCGAGGTGAAGGCCCAGCCGCAGAAGGCCGCGACGATCACCGTTCCCAAGGGTGAGAAGGCGCCGAAGGACCTTCAGGAGCAGGTGCTGATCAAGGGCGACGGCGCCGAGGTCAAGGCCGGACAGGGCCTGGTCGTCCAGTACACGGGTGTGAAGTGGGAGGACGGCAAGAAGTTCGACTCCTCCTGGGACCACGGTGGCGCGAGCGCCTTCCCGATCGGCGTCGGCGGAGTCATCTCCGGCTGGGACAAGGGACTGGTCGGCAAGCACGTCGGCGACCGCGTCCTGCTGACCATTCCGCCGGGCCAGGCCTACGGTGCCGATCCGTCGAACGAGCTGGCCAAGAACAACCTGGTCTTCGTCGTCGACATCCTCGGCGCTGTCTGAGCGGTGGCGTGAGCCGTGCGAGACTCGTGCGGTTGTCCCCAAGATTTTTTTAGGAGCGATTCAGTGAGCATCGAGAAGCCCGAGATCGACTTCCCGGGTGGCGAGCCGCCGGCCGACCTCGAGATCAAGGAGATCTGGGAGGGCGACGGACCTGTGGCCCAGGCGGGTCAGACCGTCTCCGTGCACTACGTCGGTGTGGCCTTCTCCACCGGCGAGGAGTTCGACGCCTCGTGGAACCGCGGCACGCCGCTTCAGTTCCAGCTCGGTGCCGGCCAGGTCATCGCCGGCTGGGACAAGGGTGTCCAGGGCATGAAGGTCGGCGGCCGTCGCCAGCTGACCATCCCCGCGCACCTCGCCTACGGCGACCGCGGCGCGGGTGGCGGCGCCATCGCCCCGGGCGAGACGCTGATCTTCGTCTGCGACCTCGTCGGCGTCTGATCCGTCCGTCCACAGCAGTCAGGGCCCGTGCCGCGAGGCACGGGCCCTCGCTTTGGCCCGGACACCCCGGGGCGGTACGGTCGACGGTCGGAGAGCACGTCGAGAAAGGGCGTCGATGGCGATTGCCAAAGCCGAACGGCTGATGAACCTGGCACTGTGTCTGCTGGGTACCCGGCGTCCGCTCAGCAAGCGTGAGCTCCGCGGGTCCATCGAGGCCTACCTGGAGGCGGGCTCCGACGAGTCCTTCAACCGGATGTTCGAGCGGGACAAGGACGACCTCCGCGAACTCGGCCTGATCATCGAGACCGTCGAGAACCTGGACGGCGACACCGGATATCTCGCGCGCCGCGACAGCAACCGGCTGCCCCCCATCACCCTGGACGCCGAGGAGGCCGCGGCCCTCGGGCTCGCGGCCAAGGTGTGGCAGCAGGCCCGCCTCGCCGGCGCCGCCAGCGGCGCCCTGCAGAAGCTGCGGGCCGCCGGCATGCCGGAGGCCGAGGACACCTACGAGGTGCACAGCGCCCTCGAGCCCCGTATCCCGGTTCACGAGGCCGCCTTCGAGCCGCTGATGCTCGCCTGCCGTGACCGCCGCCCGGTCACCTTCGACTACCGCAAGGGCAACGCCGCCCGTCCCGAGCAGCGCCAGGTCGAGCCCTGGACGCTCGAGTGCTGGCGCGGCCACTGGTACCTGGCCGGCTGGGACCGTGACCGGGGCGCCGAGCGGGTCTTCAGGCTGTCCCGGATCTCGGGCCGGGTCCGCTCCCGCGCCGCCGCCTTCACCGCCCCGGTCCCCGACGCCGTCACCGTCCGCGAGACCGTGGAGAGCTGGGCCGGGGAGACCGCCACCCGGACCGCCCGGATCAGGCTGCGCGCCGGGTCCGGCTATCCGCTGCGCTCCCGCGCCATATCCGTACGGGAACTCGGTGACGGCTGGGACGAGTTGGAGATTCCGTACGGACACGGGCTGGATGCCTGGCTCGTGGAGTTCGGGCCCGACGTGATCGTGAGCCGACCCGACGATCTGCGGGCCGACGTGATGGACCGGCTGCGCGCCGTGGCCAAGGACTGAGGGGGACCCGTACTCGTGGCCACGAACGCGATCGACCAGACCCGGCGGATGCTCTCCCTCGTCACCTACCTGCGCGAGCGCCCCGGCGCGCACGTCCAGGACGTGGCACGGGCCTTCGGGATCACCGAGGACGAGCTGATCTCCGACCTCGACGTGCTTCCCATGTGCGGGACCAGCTTCCGCGGGGGCGACCTGCTGGACATCGACACCGACGGCGACCGGATCTGGTGGCACAACCCGGACGACGTCGCCGAGCCGCTGCGGCTGGCCGCCGACGAGGCGACCGCCCTGCTCGTCGCGGCCCGTGCAGTCGCCACGCTCCCCGGCCTGCGGGAGAGCGACCGGCAGGCGCTGGTGCGCGCGACCGCGAAACTGGAGACGGCGGCCGGTGAGGTGGGGGCGGCCAGCTCCAGGCTCTCGGTCACCTTCGAGTCCGAGGGCGGCGTCTTCGCAGACGTGGACCGGGCGATCTCCGAGCGGCGCAGGCTCTGGCTGCGCTACTACTCGCCCGCGCGCGACGAGCTGACCGAGCGCGAGGTGGACCCGATCCGGCTGTTCGCCGTCGGCCGCACCTACATGGAGGGCTGGTGCCGGCTCACCGAGGCCCGGCGCACGTTCCGGCTCGACCGGGTCGCCGAGATCAGGCTCCTCGACGCCCCCTCCGCCCCGCCGGAGCTGGAGCTGCGTGACCTCTCCGAGGGGCTGGTGCAGCCCGCCGCCGAGGATCCGGAGGTCGTGATCGAGGTCGGCCCCGGCGGCCGGTGGGTCGCCGAGTACTACCCCCACGACAGCGCGGAGGAACTGCCCGACGGCGGTCTGCGGATCACGCTCCGCACCCCCGATCCGGCCTCCCTGCGCAGACTCGCCCTGCGGCTGGGCGGGGAGGGACGCATCACATCGCCCCCGGACCTGGCCGAGAGTGCCCGGCTGGCGGCGCGTGAGGCGCTGGCCGCCTACGACGGCGCGCTCTGAGCGGCGGCCACCGGTGCAGCGAGGAGGAAGAAACCGTATGACCCCGATACCGAGCACGCGGACCGGACCGGTTCCGCTCCCGGTGCACGACGCCATGCGCTTCCGGGCGGCCTGCCCGGACTGCCGTGAACGGTTCGAGCTCGGGGCGGGAGCGCTGCGGCTGGCGATAGGCGCCAGCCGCCGTACGACCTTCTACTCCTTCACCTGCCCCGCGTGCGGTTCCGCGGTCCGCAAGCCCGCCGGAGAGCGCATCATCGAGCTGCTCAGCGGCGGCGGGGTGCGGACGCTGCGCCTGCACACCGCCCTGCGGTAACGAGAGACACCGGAGATCCACCCATGTTCTGGCCCATGCTCGCCATCGCCCTGGGATTCGCCGGTCTGGCCGTGCTCGGCGTGCTGGCCGTCAAGGTCTTCGTCGAGGCACAGCGGCTGGCCGGACAGGTCGCCGAGACCACGCGGCGGATCAACCGGGCGGCGGAGGATCTCGAACGAGCGGCCGGCACGCTCGCCGATACTGGAGAGGCCCTGTGACGACGGGCGCGGCCTCCTGATTCACCGGTTCGGGGGGTACGCTGCTGGAGCGGCTCAGGCAGGGAGGTGTGGGCCGCAAGCGGGAGTACGCACGGGCATTGCCTCGCGTTTACCCCTGCGGGTTACGATCGCTGCCAGCGCGAACCGGACATGCGTCCGGTCGAACGGGTGGCGAGCCCACCCTCCAGACGCCTCAGTGAGAAGGAAGCGCACATGTCGATCGGGAATCTGAAGCCCCTCGAGATCATTCTGATCATCGCTGTCATCCTGCTGCTCTTCGGCGCCAAGAAGCTTCCCGACATGGCGCGTTCGCTCGGCAAGTCGGCCCGCATCCTCAAGAGCGAGGCCAAGGCCATGAAGAAGGACGACACGGAGCCGGCGGCGCCCACCACCGAGACCGTTGCGGACACCACCCCGCCCGCGGCCACCGCGCGCACGATCCAGGCCGCTCCGGGAGACGTCACCAGCGCCCGTCCGGTCAGCGAGCCCAAGCCCACCACCCAGAGCTGACAGCTCCGCAAATCCGGCAGCTGCCGATCGAGACGAGGGAAGTGGGTTGCTCAAGTCTGCCCGCAAGCAGGAGAAGGACGACGAGGGGCGGATGCCCCTCCTCGATCACCTGCGTGAGCTGCGCAACCGGCTGCTGAAGTCGGTCCTGGCCATCGGCGTGGTGACGATCGTCGCCGCCTTCTACCAGAAGGAGATCTACGACTTCCTTCTGAGCCCGCTTCTCACCTCGGTGGGCTGCGAGGACGGCGTGGTCGTGGCCGTGGACGGCAAGCCCTGCGCCGTCGTGAAGACGGACACCCTCATGGGCCCCTTCACGAACGCCCTCAAGGTCGGCCTCATGTCGGGTGTGCTGCTCGCCTCCCCGGTATGGCTCTTCCAGCTCTGGGCCTTCGTGGCGCCCGGGCTGCACAAAAGCGAGAAGCGCTACGCGTACGGCTTCGTGGTACTCGGCGCTCCGCTGTTCCTGTCGGGCGGGTACCTCGCCTACGCGATCCTTCCGCAGACCGCGGAGATCATGCTCGGGTTCAGCCCGGCGAACGTCCAGAACCAGATCGCCCTCGACAGCTACCTCGACCTGCTGACCAGGATGGTCATCGTCTTCGGTCTCGCCTTCGAGCTGCCGCTGCTCCTCGTCGCGCTGAACCTGACCGGTGTCGTGTCGGGCAAGAGGATGCTGGGCTGGTGGCGAGGCATGATCGTCGGTCTCACCGCGTTCGCGGCGATCGCGACGCCCGGTGGTGAGCCGCTGTCCATGCTCATCCTGGCGGGGCCGCTCGCAGCCTTCTACTTCATGGCCACAGGGTTCTCCCTCCTCAACGACAAGCGCAAGCGCCGCAACAACCCCGACGCCGAGCTCGACGACGACGAGGCGTCGACGCTGGACCTCACCCCCGAGGCCGTCGGCGCGATCGAGCCCGTGTCCACCCGTGCCGCCCTGCCCGAGCAGGCCGACGGTGAAGCCGACGGTGGCCGGTCCCGCAGGCTCAACGGTTACGACGACATCACCTGACCTTGTAAGGTCCCGCGGGTGACCAGCGAGATCACCCTCTTCGTCAATCCCACCGCGGGAAGCGGCCGGGGCGCGCGTGCCGCGCAGCCGGCCGCTTCGGCTCTGCGGGACGCGGGCTTCTCCGTGCGGACGGTTCTCGGCGAGGACGCCGACGACGCGCTGCGGCGGGCCCGTGAGGCCGTGGCACTCGGGACCGGAGCGCTGATAGCCGTGGGCGGGGACGGCATGATGTCCCTCGCCCTGCAGGCCGTCGCCGGCACCACGACGCCGCTCGGCGCCGTGGCCGTGGGCACCGGCAACGACTTCGCCCGCGCCCTCGGGCTGCCGGTCCGCGATCCGGCCGCCGCCGGCCGGCTGGCCGCCGAGGCGCTCAAGGCCGGGACGATGCGCACGATCGACCTGGGCCGTGTCGGTGAACGCTGGTTCGGCTCCGTGCTCGCCTCGGGCTTCGACTCACGGGTCAACGACCGGGGGAACCGGATGCGCTGGGCCGGCGGGCGCTTCAAGTACGACCTGGCGATCCTCGCCGAGCTGGCGGCCTTCCGCCCGATCCCCTACCGCGTCAGGCTGGACGGCGGCCCGGAGACCGAGGTCGAGGCGACTCTGATCGCGGTGGGCAACGGGAGCACGTACGGCGGCGGCATGCGGATCTGCGCCGACGCCGTCATGGACGACGGGCTCTTCGACGTGACCGTGGTCGGTGACTGCAGCCGGACCACCCTGCTCAAGGTGTTCCCGAAGGTGTACAGGGGGACGCACCTCGGACACCCGAAGGTCACCGTGCACCGGGTCTCCTCGATAGAGCTGGCCTCGGCCGGTGTCACGGCGTACGCGGACGGCGAGCCGCTGGGCGCGCTGCCGCTCAGGGCGACCTGCGTACCCGGTGCGGTCAGGGTCCTCGCACCGTGAAACAAAGATCGGGCTGACTGTCATACGGGGCGGGTAGGCTCGTATCAAGATGACAGAGGACCTCTCACCAGCTGAGCGATACCAGGCGTCCCGGGTCCGTGCGGCCGAGCAGGCCACCGCCCTCGGGCCCTTCCGCGAGATGTACGAATTCGGACTGGACCCGTTCCAGATCGAGGCATGCCAGGCCCTCGAGGCCGGCAAGGGGGTGCTGGTCGCGGCCCCCACCGGGTCGGGCAAGACGATCGTCGGTGAATTCGCCGTTCACCTGGCCCTGCTGCAGGGCCGCAAGTGCTTCTACACCACGCCGATCAAAGCCCTGTCCAACCAGAAGTTCACCGATCTCGCCCGGCGCTACGGCGCGGACAAGGTCGGTCTGCTGACCGGTGACAACAGCGTCAACGCGGACGCACCCGTGGTCGTCATGACGACCGAGGTCCTGCGCAACATGCTGTACGCGGGCTCCCAGGCGCTCACCGGCCTCGGCTACGTGGTCATGGACGAGGTGCACTACCTCTCCGACCGCTTCCGGGGCGCCGTGTGGGAGGAAGTGATCATCCACCTGCCGGAGTCCGTGACCCTGGTGTCCCTGTCTGCGACCGTGTCCAACGCCGAGGAGTTCGGCGACTGGCTGGACACCGTCCGCGGCGACACGCAGGTGATCGTCTCCGAACACCGGCCCGTGCCGCTGTGGCAGCACGTCATGGCCGGGCGCAGGATGTACGACCTCTTCGAGGAGGAGACCGACCACGGCGGCCGGGGCACCGGACGGCGCGAGGTCAGCCCCGACCTCGTCCGTCTCGCCCGGATGGAGAACCAGCGGGGGTACAACCCGCGCGAGCGCCGGCGCGGCAAGATGGTGCGCGAGGCCGACCGCGAACGCGAGCGCCGTCAGCGCAGCCGCATCTGGACGCCGTCCAGGCCCGAGGTCATCGACCGGCTGGACGCCGAGGGGCTGCTGCCCGCGATCACCTTCATCTTCAGCCGGGCGGGCTGCCAGGCGGCCGTGCAGCAGTGCCTGCAGGCGGGGCTCCGGCTCAACGACGAGAGCAAGCGTCAGCTGGTGCGGGAGATCGTCGAGGAGCGGACCGCGTCCATCCCCGGCGAGGACCTGCACGTCCTCGGTTACTACGAGTGGCTCGAGGGCCTGGAGCGGGGCATCGCCTCGCACCACGCCGGAATGCTGCCGACCTTCAAGGAGGTCGTGGAGGAGCTGTTCGTCCGCGGCCTGGTCAAGGCGGTCTTCGCGACGGAGACGCTCGCACTCGGCATCAACATGCCCGCGCGTTCCGTGGTGCTCGAGAAGCTGGTGAAGTGGAACGGCGAGCAGCACGCCGACATCACCCCCGGGGAGTACACCCAGCTCACCGGGCGCGCCGGGCGTCGCGGCATCGACGTCGAGGGCCACGCGGTGGTGCTGTGGCAGCGGGGCATGGACCCCGGCGCGCTCGCCGGCCTCGCCGGCACACGGACGTATCCGCTGCGCTCCAGCTTCCGGCCCTCGTACAACATGGCCGTCAACCTCGTGCAGCAGTTCGGGCGGCACCGCTCTCGCGAGCTGCTCGAGACCTCGTTCGCGCAGTTCCAGGCCGACCGGTCCGTCGTCGGGATCTCCCGGCAGGTCCAGCGCAACGAGGAGGGCCTCGAGGGCTACAAGGAGGGCATGACCTGCCACCTCGGAGACTTCGAGGAGTACGCGCGGCTGCGCCGTGACCTCAAGGACCGCGAGACGGATCTGGCCAAGCAGGGTGCGGCCCAGCGGCGAGCCGCCGCCGCCTCGTCCCTGGAGAAGCTGAAGCCGGGAGACGTCATCCACGTCCCGACCGGCAAGTTCGCCGGACTCGCCCTGGTCCTCGACCCGGGACTGCCCGCCGGACGGACCAACGGCCATCGCGGGCTGGAGTACAACGACGGACCGCGTCCCCTGGTGCTCACCGCCGAGCGGCAGGTCAAGCGGCTGGCCCACATCGACTTTCCCGTGCCGGTCGAGGCGCTGGAGCGGATGAGGGTGCCCAAGTCGTTCAATCCGCGCTCACCGCAGTCCCGCCGAGACCTGGCCTCCGCTCTGCGCAGCAAGGCGGGCCACATCGACCCGGGACGGCACCGCAAGCAGCGGGCCGCCGCGGCCGACGACCGGGAGATCGCGCGGCTGCGCACGGAGCTGCGCGCACACCCCTGCCACGGGTGCGACGAGCGTGAGGACCACGCCCGCTGGGCCGAGCGCTATCACCGGCTGCAGCGCGACACGCGGCAGTTGGAACACCGCATCGAGGGCCGGACGAACACCATCGCCCGGACCTTCGACCGCATCGTCGCGCTCCTGACCGAGCTCGACTATCTGCGGGGCAGCGAGGTCACCGACAATGGCCGACGACTGGCCCGGCTCTACGGCGAACTCGACCTGCTGGCCAGCGAGTGCCTTCGGGACGGTGTCTGGGAGGGGCTCAACCCCGCCGAACTCGCCGCGTGCGTCTCGGCGCTGGTCTACGAGGCGCGCCAGGCGGACGACGCGGTCGCGCCCAAGCTGCCGTCCGGACCGGCCAAGGCCGCGATGGGCGAGATGATCCGCATCTGGGGCCGGCTCGACGCCCTGGAGGAGGACTTCAAGATCAGCCAGACGGAAGGGGTCGGCCAGCGCGAACCCGACCTCGGTTTCGCCTGGGCGGTCTACATGTGGGCCTCCGGGCGGACGCTGGACGAGGTCCTCCGCGAGGCGGAGATGCCGGCCGGTGACTTCGTGCGGTGGTGCAAGCAGGTCATCGACGTACTCGGCCAGATCGCGGCCGCCGCGCCCCGTGACGGGAGTTCGGTCGCGAAGAACGCGCACAAGGCCGTCGACGCGGTGCTGCGGGGTGTGGTGGCTTACAGCTCCGTGGGGTGAGTGGTCCTGCGCACCGGAGTCGACCTGAGCGTGAATGAGCGGCCGCGGGCGGATGACCTCTCCGCCTGTGGCCGCTCGTGCGTGAACCCCCTCAGGTTTTCTTGTTCTTCACGGCGACTCCCGCGCATACAGCCCCCAGCACGACCGCCAGTCCGCCGACGATGACGTTGTTGAGGATCACGCCCATGTCGGGGCTCGAGCCCACGACCCAGGCCGACACGATGAGCCAGGCGCCCAGCGCGCAGATGGCCAGGCCCATGCCGGTCATCCGCTCGGGCATCGCGGTGAAGCAGAGTGCCAGTACGGCTATCGCGATACCGATGACGAGGTTGTGGGTGACCAGGGAGGGCTGGCTCGCGGTGAAGTGAAGTACCCACGGCGAGACCGCGCAGTACAGACCGAGCAGGAACACCGGTGCGTCCGCCATCGCGGTGGTGCGTCCGCCGCCCATCACACGGTCGTGGCGCGCCCGCATCTCATCCGCGTCGGGGTGCCTGGAGATGTCCCTTCCGGCGGTGTCCGATCGACCGGACACATCCCTTCCGGTGTGTGAGAGGTTACTCATGAGGATGGTCTCCTTCGCACTTGCTGGAGCGACCGCTGTCAGGAACGCGGCCCTGTGCTCTCGTGACAAGTGTGCTCTTATGTGCCCCTTATGTGTAGTTTTCTCGGTGGCGGATTCCTGCGTTTTCGTCGAGGTGCGCAGAAGGTGTACGCCCCGTCTCCGGCCGGTCCGTGCGCCGGCCACCCGACGACGTCACGAGCCCCGAGGCCCGCGTCCTCCGACCGTGGGGTCGGAGGACGGGGCCTCGGGGCTCGTCGCCGGCAGACCGTCAGCGCACTGACGGGCCGTGGGTCAGCTCGCCGGCATCAGAACGGTGTCGACGATGTAGACGGTGGCGTTGGCGGTCGGGACGTTGCCGCAGACGACCTTCGAGGAGTCGTTCACGGTGTACTCCTCGCCCGAACCCGCCGTCGTCAGCTTGGTCTTGGCCAGGGTGTCGAAGGAGCCCTTCTCCAGCTGGGCCGGAGTCAGCTTCTCGCCGACCACGTGCGCGGTGAGCACCTTGGTGAGCTCGGCCTTGTCCGCGAGCAGCTTGTCCAGGTCGGCCTTCGGGATCTTGGCGAAGGCGTCGTTGGTGGGGGCGAACACCGTGATGTTCTCGGCGCTGTTCAGGGTGTCGACAAGACCGGCCTGCTTGACCGCGGCGACCAGGGTGGACAGGTCCTTGTTGTTCGAGGCGGCCGTGGCGACCGGGTCCTGGGCCATGCCGTCGAACGATCCGGCGCCCTCGGCCGGGACCGACGCACAGCCCGGTCCGAACGGCTCGTCCATGGTCGCGGCGCTCTCGGTCTCCTTGGCCGGCGCGCTCGACGCCGCCTTGTCCGCGCCGGAGTCGGACGAGGCCTTGTCGGAGTCGCTGGAGCAGGCGGTCAGCGCGAGCGGCAGCATGGCGGCGGCGGCGGCGGTGACGGCGATGCGGCGAAGGTGACGGTTGTTCATGGTGTTCTCCTGAATGAATCGTTGATCAACTGTGGAAAGGGAAGAGAGGACTGGGCGGGCGGGGCGGAGTCAGGTCACGTCGACCACCACCGAGTGCCACCCGGTCGCACCGTCGGGTACGGTGCCGACCCGTTCGCTGGTCTGTGTGGCGCCGGTGCGGTCCGTCGCACGGACCTCCAGGGTGTGGTTGCCGGTCGTGGCCGGCCATTCCCACACCCACTGGCGCCAGGTGTCGCGCCCGGCCTCCGCGGCCAGTCGCGCGGTGTGCCACTCGCCGCCGTCGACCCGGACCTCGACCCGGGCGATGCCCCGGTGCTGGGCCCATGCGACCCCGGCGACGGGTATCGTCCCGGCTCGCGGTGCGGCGAAGGGGCGGGGCGTGTCGATGCGCGACTGGGTCTTGATCGGCGCCTCCCGCGACCAGTCGCGCTTGACCCAGTAGGCGTCGTACGCGTCGAAGGTCGTGAGCTCGATGTCCTGGATCCACTTGCACGCCGAGACGTAGCCGTACAGGCCGGGGACGACCATCCGGACAGGGAAGCCGTGGTCGAACGGCAGCGGTTCGCCGTTCATGCCCACCGCGAGCAGTGCGTCGCGGCCGTCCATGGCCTCCTCGACCGGAGTGCCGATCGTCATCCCGTCCACGGAACGCGCCACGATCTGGTCCGCGGGCCCGCCCTTCGACGGGGGCTTCACCCCGGCCTCGCTCAGCAGATCCGCCAGACGTACGCCGATCCACCGGGCTGTGCCGGCGTAGGGACCACCCACCTGGTTGGACACGCAGGTCAGCGTGATGTCGCGCTCCACGAGCTCGCGCCCCAGGAGGTCCTGGAAGCTGAGGGTGACGGGTCGCGCCACCCCCTTGCCGTGGATCCGCAGCCGCCACTTGTCCGCATCGACGCGCGGGACCACGAGAGCGGTGTCCACCCGGTAGAAGTCCTTGTTCGGGGTGGTGAAGGAACTCAGACCCCGGATGCCCAGATCCGCTCCGCCCGGGATCGCGGGCGCGGGCGACGCCGGAGCCGGGAGCACGACGTCGCCGCGTGAGGCGGAGACCCCGGCCAGTCGGGACGCCTGGAGCCTGCGGCCCAGGAGTCCCGCACCGGCCGAGGCCGCCGCGGCGGCGGTCGCCGCGACGACGAAGCCGCGGCGGTCGAAGGTGCCCCGTTCCCCGCTGTCCGTCTCCCCAGCCGCGGGAGGCGGGACGGGGACCGGGGCGAGGCGTCCTGCCAGGAGATACAGCACTCCCGCGGCCACCAGCGCGCCCACGACCGAAGGCAGTACGTCGCCCGGCCGGCCCTCGGGCCGCCCGGCCGCGGACACTGCCCCGACCACGCCGAAGACCAGTACGGCCGCAGCGCCGGTCCACCGGTGCCGCAGCGCGAGGATTCCCACCGCCATGGCGAAGAGCGCCAGGAGGACGAGGATCCCGAGCTGCAGCACCAGCTTGTCGTCCGTGCCGAAGTTCCGTACGGCGAAGTCCTTGACGGCCGCGGGAGTGCGGTCGATGACCGCCCCGCCCACGGCCGTGACCGGACCCGCCTCAGGACGTACGGCGGCGGCGACCAGTTCGGCGACGCACAGGGCCGTGAACCCGGCGATCAGACCGCTGAGCGCGGCGAACGCGGCGCGTGCCCAGCGGGAGCGCCGGGCCCCGGAGGCCCGTTGCTTCTGCGAAACGTCTCGGTCTGTTCTCACACCGGGGGTTCGACGCTGATCTCCCGGCGGATTGGTCCTTCACTCGATAGAAGGAAGTCCGATCATCGGCCAATCCGCGGCGGTCTCTGTCTCGAATGACCTCTGAGGGGCACTCCCGTAGGGCCCCGGCCAGGCAGGTGACACCGGAGGGAAGCGAATGGCAGGGGAGCGGCGGCGCACAGCCGTAGTGGGCAGCGGGGTGGCGGGACTGACCTCCGCGTACGTCCTGGGAAGGGCGCACGACGTGACGCTCTTCGAAGCGGACCCGCGTGCCGGTGGGCACGCCCACACCCACGACCTGAGCTCGACGGACGGCCGGACACACCGCGTCGACTCGGGGTTCATCGTGCACAACCGGCGGACGTACCCGCATCTCCTGCGGCTCTTCGACGAGCTCGAAGTGGCCACACGGGAATCCGAGATGAGCATGTCCGTGCGTTGTGAGGGGTGCGGTCTCGAGTACGCGGGAGCGCGCGGCGCCGCCGGGCTGTTCGCCCGGCCCGGGTCCGTGCTCCGGGGCCCGTACCTGCGCATGCTGACCGAGGTGGTGCGGTTCCACCGCGCGGCCAGGGCACTGCTCGCCATGCCCGAGGGCACCGGGGTGATGACCCTGGGCGAGTTCGCGGAGCGCGGCGGCTTCTCCCCGTACTTCCGCGCGCACTTCCTGACCCCCGTGGTCTCCGCGGTCTGGTCCTGCGACCCGGTGACCGCCCTGCGTTATCCGGCCCGCTACCTCTTCCGCTTCCTGGAGCACCACGGGATGCTCTCGATCGGCGACTCGCCGGTCTGGCGGACCGTCACCGGTGGATCACGCTCCTACGTCGAGCGCATCGCCAAGCAGGTGCACTCCGTGCGGACGGCCACCCCGGTCAGGACGGTGCGCCGGCACAGCGACGGCGTGGAGATAGTCACCGAGGACGGCACCACCGAGGAGTACGACGCGGTCGTCGTCGCCACCCACCCCGACCAGGCGCTCCGGCTCCTCGCCGACCCCACCGACGAGGAGAGGCGCACCCTCGGGGCGTTCCGCTACTCCCACAACCCCACGCTGCTGCACACCGACACCACGCTGCTGCCGCGCAGCCGGGGGGCCGCCGCGTCCTGGAACTACCTGATGCCCTCCTGCGCCGCCGACGCCGACCGGGTCACCGTCAGCTACGACATGAACAGACTCCAGCGGCTCGACGCCCCCGAGCGGTTCGTCGTCACGCTGAACGGGGCCGACCGCGTCGACCCCGGCCTCGTGCGGGCCCGCATGGTGTACGAACACCCCGTCTTCACTCCGGAATCGGTCGCCGCCCAGAAACGGCTGCCCGCTCTCTCGGGCCCGGTCACCGCGTTCGCGGGGGCGTACCACGGCTGGGGGTTCCACGAGGACGGCTGCCGTTCGGGGGTCGAGGCCGCCGCCGCGCTGGGGGTGGCCTGGTGAGCAGCGCCCTCTACCCGTGCACCATCACCCACGTGCGGACCGCGCCCCGCAGATACGGCCTGAGGCACCGCACCTACCTGTGGCTCGTGGACCCGGACGACCCGCCGCGGCTCCCGGCCCCGCTGCGTCCGCTGGCCGGCTTCGACGCACGCGACCACTTCGGCGGTACGGCGCCCACCGTGCGTGCCGGACTCGAACAGTTCCTGCGCACCCGGGACGTCGATCTCGCCGGCGGCTCGGTCACCATGCTGACCCAGGCCCGGGTGCTCGGCCACGTCTTCAATCCCCTGACCGTCTACTGGTGCCGCAAGTTGGACGGCAGCCCGCTCTGTGTGGTCGCCGAGGTGCACAACACGTACGGGGAGCGGCACTGCTACCTGCTGCGGACGGACGAGGCGGGGCGTGCGACGACGGAGAAGGACTTCTACGTCTCGCCGTTCTTCCCGGTGGACGGCCGCTACCGGATGCGGCTCCCCGAGCCCGGTCCGCGGCTGGACCTGACGGTCCACCTGGAGCGCGAGGGCGCCCGCCCGTTCACCGCGACCGTACGCGGCACCAGGCGTCCCGGTACGCCCGCCCAACTCCTCCGGCTGTTCCTGCGCCACCCCTTCTCCACCGCGGTCGTATCCGCCGCCATCCGGCTGCACGGCATCCGGCTGTTCCTCCGCCGGCTGCCCGTGCAGCCCCGTCCCCGTCATCGCACCCAGGAAGGCATGCAGTGAAGGTGCCCACCTCGCCCACCTCTCCCACCCCTCCCACCTCGCCCACCTCGGCGGTGGCCCGGGCCCGTCGCGGCACCGTCCCGGCCCAGACCCGGGCCGTCGCAGCTCCATCCCGAGGCGTGGACCCGGGCCGGTGGCCCGATGTCGCCGCCCAGCCACGTGCCTCCGGGCTCAGGACCGCCGTGGCCGAACGGCTCGTCCGGAACGCACTCTCCAGGCTTCCGCTGCGCGCCCGGCTCGCCGGCCGCGACAGCATCGGGCTGGGCGGACCGCTCATGGAGATCCGCCGGCCCGACGCGTTCTTCCGGCGGATCGGCGCGAGCGGGCTCATCGGCTTCGGCGAGTCCTACATGGCCGGCGAGTGGGAGTCACCCGACCTCGTCGGCGTCCTTTCCGTCCTCGCCGGGAACGCGGCCGAGCTCGTCCCCGCACCGCTGCAGAGGCTGCGGAGCCTGTGGGCGCTGCGGCAGCCCGCCGCGCAGGCCAACACCCCCGAGGGCTCCCGCGACAACATCAGTCACCACTACGACCTGTCGAACGACCTCTTCGCCCTCTTCCTCGACGACACGCTGACGTACTCGTCCGCCGTCTTCCGGGGGTTCCCGGCCGAGCAGGAACTGCTGCCCGCCGCCCAGCACCGCAAGATCGACCGCCTGCTCGACCTGGCCGGCGTGGGCCACGGCACCGAACTGCTGGAGATCGGCACGGGCTGGGGCGAACTGGCGCTGCGCGCCGCCGCGCGGGGCGCCCGGGTCACCACCCTCACCCTCTCCAGGGAGCAGCAGGAGCTGGCAAGGGGCCGGATCCGCGAGGCCGGGCACGAGGACCGGGTCGACGTGCGGCTCTGCGACTACCGGGACGTCACCGGGACATACGACGCGGTCATCAGCGTCGAGATGATCGAAGCGGTCGGTGTGGACTTCTGGCCGGTGTACTTCAGGACGCTGGAGCGCTGCCTCGCCCCCGGCGGCCGGATCGCGCTCCAGGCGATCACCATGCCGGACGACCGGATGCTGGCCAGCCGCAGCACCTACACCTGGATCCAGAAGTACATCTTCCCGGGCGGGATCCTCCCCTCCACCGAGGCCGTCGAGCGCGTCACCACCGCGCACACCGGCCTGCGGATGAGACAGCGCAGCACGTACGGCATGCACTACGCCGAGACCCTGAGGCTGTGGCGGGAACGCTTCGAGCAGCGGGCCGGCCAGGTCGACGCCCTCGGCTTCGACGCGACGTTCCGCCGTATGTGGACCTTCTACCTCGCCTATTCCGAGGCCGGCTTCCGGTCCGGCTATCTCGATGTGCAGCAGATGCTCCTGACCCATGAGGACACCGCGTGAACACCCTTACCGACACCCCGGGCACCGGAGCCGCGCAGCGGATCGCGCCGGTCATCGAGCAGTTCCTCGGCGGTCCGCCGCCGGTCCGGCTCAGGATGTGGGACGGAAGCGAGACCGGCCCGAAGGACGCTCCCACGGTGCACATCCGTAACCGCCGGGCGCTGCGCCGACTTCTCTGGCAGCCGGGCGAACTCGGCCTGGCCGAGGCGTACATCACCGGTGACATCGACATCGCCGACGACCTCCCGGACGGACTGCGGGCGATGCGCCGCGCGTCACGGGAGCAGGGGCTGGGACTTCCCCGCCCCGGGCTCGCCGACCGTCTCCGGGCGGCCGGCACCGCCCTGCGCCTGGGAGCGGTCGGCCCGCGCCCGCCCGTCCCCGCCGCCCGCGCCGGGCTCAGCGGGGCGCTCCACAGCAAGGCTCGTGACCGGGCCGCCATCAGTCACCACTACGACCTGTCCAACGCCTTCTACTCCCTGCTGCTCGACGAGACCATGGCCTACTCCTGCGGTTACTGGACCGGTTTCGGCCCCGGTTACGGGCCGGCCGACGCCCAGCGGGACAAGCTCGAACTGATCTGCCGCAAGCTCGGGCTGACGGCCGGCGCGCGACTGCTCGACATCGGCTGCGGCTGGGGGTCCCTGACCCTCCACGCGGCGGGCAGGCACGGCGTCCGCGTCACCGCCGTCACCCTGGCCAAGGAGCAGGCGGCGTACGTACGCGCACAGGTGGAGGAGCGCGGTCTGCAGGATCTCGTCGAGGTGCACACCTGCGACTACCGCGACGTCGCCGGCCTGCCCGGCTTCCAGGGCGCGTACGACGCGGTCTCCACCGTCGAGATGGGGGAGCACGTCGGGGACGCCGAGTACCCGGCCTTCACGGCGCTGCTCCACTCCGTGCTCCGGCCGCGGGGGCGGGCCCTGGTCCAGCAGATGTCGCGCGGCTCGACCGCCCCCGGCGGCGGAGCCTTCATCGAGTCGTACATCGCGCCGGACATGCACATGCGCCCGCTCGGTGAGACCGTCGGGCTCCTCGAAGGGGCGGGGCTGGAGGTCCGTGACGTGGAGTCGATGCGCGAGCACTACGTACTGACCGTCGAGGCCTGGCACCGGACCCTGGAGGAGCGCTGGTCCGAGTTCGTCGCCCTGGTCGGTGAGGAGACCGCCCGGGTGTGGCGCCTCTACCTGGTGGGCGGCGCCCTCGCCTTCGAGGAGCGGCGTATGGGCGTCGACCAGATCCTCTCGGTGCGGCCCGACGAGACGGGGGCGGTGGATATGCCCGCCACCCGGCACGGCTGGTACGCGGGACTCGGCGCCGTAGCCGGTCAGGGCCCCGCCGAACCGGCGATGGCCGGGCAGCGTCCGGGGGCCGTCCGGTGAACGGCTTCGCCTGGCACGCGTTCGCGCTGAACCTGGCGGCGGCCGCGGGCGCCGCCCTCGCCGTCATGCTCGTCACGTTCGTGATCGCCCTGCGCAAGCGCATGCACCGGATCGTCGACGTGGCGTGGGGCCTCGGCTTCGCGGCCGTCGCCCTCGCCTCGTACGCGACGTCGGCCGGTGACGGGGACGACGGACGACGGCTCCTGATGACCGCGCTCACCGCCGCCTGGGGACTGCGGCTGGCCGTGCACATCGGCCGGCGGGGCCGCGGCCACGGGGAGGACCCGCGCTACGAGGCCATGCTCGCGAAGGCACCGGGCGATCCGGACCTGTACGCCCTGCGCAAGGTGTACCTGCTGCAGGGCGCGCTGGTCTGGCTCATCTCCCTTCCCGTGCAGGCGGGTCACTACCTGCCGGGGCCGCTGGACGGATGGGCCTGGGCGGGCGCGGCGCTGTGGGCCGTGGGGCTCGGATTCGAGGCGGTGGGCGACGCCCAGCTGGCCCGGTTCAAGCGGGACCCGGCGAACAAGGGCCGGATCATGGACCGGGGGCTGTGGTCCTGGACCCGGCACCCGAACTACTTCGGTGACTTCTGCGTCTGGTGGGGGCTCTTCCTCGTCGTCTGCGCCGACCCCGTGGTGGCGGCCGCCACCCTCGTCTCGCCCGTCGTCATGAGCCTCCTGCTCACGATGGGCAGCGGCAAGGCCCTGCTGGAGCGGCACATGGAGGGACGGCCCGGGTACGCGGAGTACGTCGCCCGCACCAGCGGCTTCTTCCCCCTGCCGCCCGGCACGCTCCGCCGGAGCTGAACCAAGCCGGAGACGGGTGTGCCCCCGGCCTCGAACACGAGGCCGGGGGCACACCCGTCTCCGGGGGCCGCTCAGGCGTCCTGGAAGTCCATCAGCGCGACCGGATCAGAGGTCGGCTGTTCGGATCCGCCCGTCGGTTCGACCGTGATGCCCATGCCGGACGCACCGTCCACCGGCCCGTCCAGCAGCACCGTGTCGTCCGAGGCCGACGGGTTCATCAGACCAGCGGAGCGCATGGTGCCCTCGTCGTCGAACCACAGCTGGTACACCTTGCCGCCGGGCGGAGGCGCCATGTCCGAGGCCAGGAACACCGCCCTGTTCACGCTCTTCGAGACCACGACCGTGCCCCGGGCCCCGCCCGCCAGGTCCGACGCGCTGGTCGTGGCGTCCGACGCCGTCAGCACCTGGGCCACCCGCTCGTTGTGCAGCTGGGCCCGGGCCGCCTCCTGCCGGGCGTCCTGGGCGACCTGGTTCTGCCACACGGCGACCCCGCCGAAAGCGGCGGCGGCGGCGACACAGGCGGCCAGCGCATACGTCGACCAGCGGCCGGCGCGTCCGCGGGACGCCGCGGCGCGGGAACCCCGCGGGTGGGAGGGCGCCTCCTGCCGCACGGTCGTGATCTCCCGCAGCACCCGGTCCCGGAGAGCGGGCGGCGGGACCGCCGAGACCGCGAGCCCGAGCCGGGCAGCGGTGGCGGACAGCTCGCGCACCTCCTGGGCGCAGGCCTCGCAGGCACCCAGATGCCGCTCGAACGCGAGGCGTTCGTCCTCCGGCAGCGCGTGCAGGGCGTAGGCCCCGGTCAGTGTGTGGAGCTCGGCCGTGCTCATGCGCTCACCCCCAGGCAGTCGCGCAGGCGGATGAGCCCGTCGCGCAGGCGTGTCTTGATGGTTCCCAGCGGAACGGACAGCAGCTCGCCGACCTCGCGGTAGGTGAGTCCGCGGTAGTACGCCAGCGTCACCGACTCCCGCTGCAGCTCGGACAGCGTCCGCAGGCAGCGCCGGACCTGTTCCCTCTCCAGCCGGCTCTCGACCTGCTCGGACACCTCGTCGAACTCCGGCGTGCGGTCGAGCAACGCGGCCTTGTGCTCCCGCGCGGACGTCGCCTCGGCGGAACGGACCCGGTCCACGGCCCGGTGATGGGCGAGCGTCAGTACCCAGTTCATGGCGCTGCCGCGGGACGGCTGGAAGCGGGGAGCGGTGCGCCAGACCTCGACGAGCACTTCCTGCGCCACCTCCTCCGACTGGGCCGGATCGCGGAGAACACTCCGTACCAGGCCGAGAACCGGGCCGCTGACCTGGTCGTACACCCGGGTGAAGGCATCCTGGTCACCCCGGGCGACCTGGACGAGCAGCTCCTGAAGGTCGGGCCCTGCTGAGGGGATCCCGCTGATGTGTACGGCTTCTCTCACGCGGACGTTCCTCCCGGAGCACGCATCGGTTTCCTGGGTGATTCGGAGCCGGCGGCCCTGCGGATTGGTGCGCGGTCGGACATCTTCGCACGCCTCGCCCTCGAACACGCGTACGGCAACGGGTTGCGCTGCCCCGCCCGAACGGGGGACGAGCGTGGGCGGTCGCCCCGGTCGCCCCGGTGGCCCCGGTCGCCCCGGAAACGCGCGGAGCCCGGTCGCCGTCGGGACGGCGACCGGGCTCGCGACGAAGGGGGAGGACCCTCAGGCGGCGTTCTCCTGCTCGCGCTCCACCTGCTCGTTCCACTCGCGCTTGACCGCACGCCACGCGTCGTCGTTCTGGCCGAGGCGCCAGTATCCCGAGATCGACAGCTGTCCGAGCGGGATGCCCCGCTCCAGGCGGAGGTGTCGCCGGATCTCCTTCACGAAGCCCGCCTCGCCGTGGACGAACGCCTGCACCTCGCCGTCGGGGAACTCCAGACCCCTCACCGCCGCGACGAGCGCCTCTCCGACCGGGCGGCCGCCGCGGTGCAGCCAGGTGACCGAGACGCCCTCGGGCGCCGCGAGCTTCTGCTCCTCCGAGGGGTCCGCCACCTCCACGAACGCGTGGACCGACGCGCCCTCGGGCATGTGCTCCAGTGCCGCGGCGATCGCGGGCAGGGCGCTCTCGTCGCCCACCAGCAGGTGCCAGTCGGCCGTGGCCTTCGGGACGTAACCGCCGCCGGGTCCCAGGAAGGTCACCTGGTCGCCGGGGAGTGCCCGGGCCGCCCAGGGGCCCGCGAGGCCCTCGTCGCCGTGCACCACGAAGTCGACCGCCATCTCCCGGGCGACGGGGTCCCAGGAGCGCACCGTGTACGTCCGGGTCGTCGGCCACAGCTCGCGCGGGTAGCCCTCCCGGATCGCGGCCATGTCGAAGGGGTGGGCGTAGTCCGCGCCCTCGGGTGCGAAGCACAGCTTGATGTAGTGGTCGGTGAAGCCCGCCAGGGCGAAATCGGCCAGGCCTTCGCCACCGAGGACCACACGCACCATGTGCGGGGTGATCTGCTCGGTGCGCAGAACCTGCGCCCCCTGCGCCTTCGGTGTCCGGCGTTGCGGCCGCTCTGCCACGAGGTTCTCCCTGCTCTGGGCGACATACGAGGTTCTACGTAGTTAGGCTTGCCTAAGCTAGCACTCTACGCCTGGAGCGTGAGAAGCAGGCGCTGCAGGGCGTTCCCCAGACCCCACCGCGCCGCGAGTGCCTCCAGGGCCGCCGGGTCGCGCGGTTCCCGGGGGAGTGCGGGATCGAATGCGGGCAGGGGGACGTCGCCCGCGACACGGACGACCTTCGGGGCGACCGCCACGTAGTCCCGGGCCTCGTCGAGCCGCTTGCGCTGCGAGGGGGTGAGCCGTGCCGCGGGATCGTCCACCGCGGCCATGATGCCGGCCAGGTCGCCGAAGGCGTCCAGCAGTTTCGCCGCCGTCTTCTCGCCGATACCGGGTACGCCCGGCAGCCCGTCGCTCGGATCGCCGCGGAGCAGGGCCAGGTCGACGTACCCGGCGCCGTCCACGCCGTACTTCCCGCGCAGCCAGGCCTCGTCCGTGACCTGGAGCGTCCCCACGCCCTTCAGCGGGTAGAGCACCCGCACCTGTCGGGCGTCGTCGACCAGCTGGTAGAGGTCGCGGTCACCGGTCACGATGTCCACGGGACCGGTGGCGCGGCCGGCCAGTGTGCCGATCACGTCGTCGGCCTCGTACGCGCTGACGCCCACCCGGGCGATGCCCAGCGCGTCCAGCACGGCCTCGATGACCGGGACCTGCGGGGAGAGGGTGTCGGGGACCTCCTCCTCGTCGGGAAGGCCCGCGGTGGTCTCGGCGGCCACCCGGTGGGCCTTGTAGGTCGGGATCAGGTCGACCCGCCACTGCGGGCGCCAGTCGGCGTCCATGCAGGCCACCAGGTCGTCCGGCCGGTGGTCCTGCACGAGACGGGCGATGAAGTCGAGCAGGCCGCGCACGGCGTTCACCGGGGTTCCGTCCGGTGCGCGCACCGAGTCCGGGACGCCGAAATACGCGCGGAAGTAGAGGGAGGCGGTGTCGAGGAGCATCAGGCGTCGCGTCACACCACCGATCATGCCGCACCCCACCGACACGGCGGGCCGGGTGGGCGTGCGGTTCCCGCGATCCCCGACCTCCGAAGTGAACTGGGTCACACAAGTGTTTGGTTCGCGTAAGCGCGGGCAGGCGCGGCATCGGAGCGGACCACGTCCATTTTTCAACAAGTGCCCGTGCTCTGCGGACCGACCCGCACCGCTCCACGGTCTGCCGGAGGGGGTGGCAGACCGATTCGGTTCAACGCGTGAGGTGTATGTGTCAAGGCTGCAAGCGGAGCACCTGTACAAGGTGTTCGGCAGACGACCAGATCAAGCCGTGCAGAAGCTCGAAGGCGGTACCCACCGCGACGAGCTGCGCGCCGACGGAACGACCGCAGCGGTGATCGACGCCTCCTTCACCGTGGAGCCGGGCCAGATCTTCGTCGTCATGGGGCTTTCCGGCTCAGGGAAGTCCACATTGCTGCGGATGCTCAACGGTCTGCTGGAGCCCACCGCCGGCCGGGTGCTGTTCGACGGTCAGGACCTGACCGCGCTCAGCCCCCGTGACCTGCGCTCGGTCCGCTCCACCAAGATCAGCATGGTCTTCCAGCACTTCGCGCTCTTCCCTCACCGGAGCGTGCTGGAGAACGCCGCGTACGGCCTGGAGGTCCAGGGCGTCCCGCGGGCCGCACGGGAGGCACGTGCCGCCCAGGCACTTGAGCTGACCGGTCTCGCCGGCTGGGAGAAGTCCTGGCCCGACGAGCTGTCCGGAGGCATGCAGCAGCGTGTGGGCCTGGCCCGCGCGCTCGCCACCGACGCCGATCTCCTGCTGATGGACGAGTCCTTCAGCGCGCTCGACCCGCTGATCCGCCGCGACATGCAGGACCAGCTGCTCGAACTGCAGAAGCGTCTGAAGAAGACGATCGTCTTCATCACCCACGACCTCAACGAGGCCATGCGCCTCGGTGACCGCATCGCAGTGATGCGGGACGGCGAGATCGTCCAGCAGGGCACCGCCGAGGACATCCTCGTCCGGCCCTCCAACGACTACGTCGCGTCCTTCATCCAGGACGTCGACCGCTCCCGGGTGCTGACGGCGGGTTCGATCATGGAGGCGCCCGAGGCGGGCCGCTCCCACAAGGAGCTGCTGGCCGAGGCACCCGCGACGGTGAAGTCGGAGACTCCCATAGCCGAGCTCTTCGTCCCCTTCTCCACCAGCGGGGCGGCCGTCGCCGTCACCGGTGAGGAGGGCGACGTCATAGGCGTCGTCCCGCGCGAGAGGCTGCTCGCCGCGCTCGGCGAGGAACCCCAGGTGGAGCCCCGGGCCGACACTCAGGTGCCGGCTCCCCGGGACGAGGCCAAGAAGGTGATCGCCGGTGCCTAGGCTCTCCTTCGGCAGCTGGGTCGAGGACGCGGTCGACTGGCTCCAGTCGAACCTCACCTGGATCTTCGATTTCATCAAGACCGTCCTCGGCGGCATGTACGACGGCGTCAACGCCGTGCTGGGCGGTGGTGAGCCCCTGCTGATGGCCGGGATCTTCGCCGTCATCGCGTTCTGGCTGCGCGGGGTGATCCCCGCCGTCGCCACCTTCGCGGGCTTCGCGCTCATCGACTCCCTCGCCCTCTGGGACGAGGCGATGGCGACCCTCTCGCTGGTCGTCGTGGCAGCCGTCATCACGATCGTGATCGCCGTGCCCATGGGTATCTGGGCGGCCCGTAACAGCAGGGTCAGCGCCGCGCTGCGACCGGTGCTCGACGTCATGCAGACGATGCCGGCCTTCGTCTACCTGATCCCCGGCGTCATGTTCTTCGGCGTCGGTGTCACCCCCGGCGTGATCGCCACCATCGTCTTCGCGATGCCGCCCGGCGTCCGGATGACCGAGCTCGGTATCCGTCAGGTCGACAGCGAACTGGTCGAGGCCGCCGAGGCCTTCGGCACCTCGCCCAAGCACACCCTCACCCGGGTGCAGCTGCCGCTCGCCCTGCCGACGATCATGGCCGGAATCAACCAGGTCATCATGCTGGCCCTGTCGATGGTCGTCATCGGCGGCATGGCCGGCGCCGGCGGCCTCGGCGAGAAGGTGTACGCCGCGATCACCCAGCTCCAGGTCGGCCTCGCCGCCGAGAGCGGGATCGCCGTCGTCATCCTCGCCATGTACCTGGACCGGATGACCGGCGCGCTCAACGAGCGGGTCTCCCCGCTCGGCCGCCGGGCGGCCGCCAAGGTCGCCGCCGGTGCGCGGCGGCTCAAGTTCGCCCACTACAAGCCGGGAACCGCCGTCGCGATGACCGGTGTGGTCGTGCTCGCGCTCATCGCGGGCGGACTCAACATCGCCGGCTCCACCGACTCCAAGGCCGACCAGGCCGGCAGCGCCGACGTCGGCAAGGGCCAGAAGATCAACCTGGGGTACATCCCCTGGGACGAGGGCATCGCCTCCACCTACCTGTGGAAGGAGATCCTGGAGCAGCGCGGCTACGAGACCGGGATCACCCAGCTCGACGCCGGTCCGCTCTACTCCGGCGTCGCCCGCGGCGACATCGACTTCCAGACGGACTCCTGGCTGCCCACCACGCACAAGGACTACTGGGACAAGTACAGCGACCAGCTGGACGACCTGGGCTCGTGGTACGGGCCGACGTCGCTGGAGCTGACGGTTCCTTCGTACGTCAAGGGCATCGACTCGCTCGAGGACCTCAAGGGCCAGGGCAAGAAGTTCAACGGCAAGATCATCGGCATCGAGTCCAGCGCCGGGATGATGGGCACGCTGAACAAGAAGGTGCTCAAGGAGTACGGCCTGGAGGGCGAGTACGAGGTGGTCTCCTCCAGCACCTCCTCGATGCTGGCCGAGCTGAACCGGTCGATCAAGAAGAAGGAGCCGGTCGTGGTGACCCTGTGGTCGCCGCACTGGGCCTACGGCAAGCACGACCTGAAGAAGCTCAAGGACCCCAAGGGTGCCTGGGGCAAGGGCGAAGAGGTCCACACCGTCGCCCACAAGGGCTTCGCGAAGAAGGCCCCCGCCGTCGCCAAGTGGCTCAAGGACTTCAAGCTCACCGAGAAGCAGCTCACGAGCCTCGAGAACGAGATCCAGAACGCCGGCCAGGGCAAGGAGCAGGACGGCGTCCGCAACTGGCTGAAGAAGAACTCCGGTGTCGTCGACAAGCTGGCCCCGGTGCCGGGCGGCGCGGGCGGCTCCCAGCAGGGCAAGGACGCCGGGAAGACCGTCAACATGGGGTACTTCCCGTGGGACGAGGCCATCGCCAGCACCTACCTCTGGCAGAACATGCTGGAGGACCGCGGCTACAGCACCACGGTCAAGCAGCTCGACCCGGGCCCCCTCTACACGGGTCTCGCCCAGGGCCAGCTGGACGTCCAGTTCGACTCCTGGCTGCCCACCACGCACAAGGACTACTGGAACCGGTACAAGGACAACCTCACCGATCTCGGCTCGTGGTACGGGCCGACGTCGCTGGAGCTGACGGTTCCTTCGTACGTCAAGGGCATCGACTCGCTCGAGGACCTCAAGGGCCAGGGCAAGAAGTTCGACGGCAAGATCATCGGCATCGAGTCCAGCGCCGGGATGATGGGCACGCTGAACAAGAAGGTGCTCAAGGAGTACGGCCTGGAGGGCGAGTACGAGGTGGTCTCCTCCAGCACCTCCTCGATGCTGGCCGAGCTGAACCGGTCGATCAAGAAGAAGGAGCCGGTCGTGGTGACCCTGTGGTCGCCGCACTGGGCCTACGGTCAGCACGACCTGAAGAAGCTCAAGGACCCGAAGGGTGCCTGGGGCGAGGGCGAGCAGATCCACACGGTCGCCAAGAAGGACTTCGCCAAGGACTTCCCGGAGCTGACCGGCTGGCTGAAGGACTTCAAGCTCAGCGAGGCGCAGCTGGCCTCGCTCGAGGTGGAGATCCAGAAGGGCGGCGCCGGCGAGGAGAAGGAGTCCGCCCGCCGCTGGATGGACGCCAACCCGGACGTGGTGGCGAAGCTGACGCCCGTCGGCAGCTGATCAGCTGATCCACGATCCCGTCACCACCGAAGGGGGCGGTCCCGGTAGCGAACCGGGGCCGTCCCCTTCAGGCTGGTCTGAGGAGTCCCCGAGGGTTTCCCGCCTGTCCGCTTCCGCTCCATCACGCAGACGACATGCGTATGGTGCTGGCAACCGGGAGGATGGCGATCCGGGGAGGGAGCCGGACATGGACGAGAAGGAAGCCCTTCGAGTGGGGGCCGCGGTTCGCCGACGCCGCAGGACCCTCGGACTCACCCTGGCCGCGGTGGCCGGACGCAGCGGCCTGTCCGTACCGTTCCTCAGCCAGATCGAGAACGAACGGGCCAGACCCAGCCCCCGGTCCCTGGACCGGGTGGCCGAGGCACTGGAGACCACGACCGAGCGCCTGCGCGCCGCGGCGGACTCGGCACGCGCCGTGGACGTCGTACGGGCGGACGGCGAGGACGGTGTGCGCAGGCTGGTGCGCGGGCGGCACCAGCTCAGCGCGCTCGAGTTCATCGGCGAGACGGACCTCGGACGCGAGTTCCAGCACCGGAACGACGAGGTGATGTACGTCGTGGAGGGTGCCGTGGAGGTCGAGGCCGAAGGGCAGGCCCACCGGCTGGGGCGGGGCGACACCCTCTTCCTCTCCGGCGGGGTGAGGCACCGGTGGCGGGCGACCGTGCCGGGCACCCGTCTGCTGGTCGTCTCCGTCGCCGAGCACATCGACGCGACCTACGACTCGCGCCGCTGACGGCCCGGTGCGCGTCGTCTCCCTCGTCCCGTCACTCACCGAGGCGGTCGCCGTCACCGACCCCGGTCTGCTCGTCGGTGTCACCGACTGGTGCACCCGTCCCGCCGGACTCACCGCCGCCCGGATCGGTGGCACGAAGAACCCGGACACCGCCGCGGTCCTGTCCCTGCGACCGGATCTCGTCGTCGCGAACGAGGAGGAGAACCGCGAGGCGGACCTGGCCGTTCTGCGGGACGCCGGAACGGACGTCCTGGTCACCGAGATCCGCACCCTCGACCAGGCCTTCGCCGAACTGGAGCGCGTCCTCGCCGCGTGCGGGCAGGGCCCGCCGCCCTGGCTGGAGGAGTCCCGGTCGGCCTGGGCGGGGCTGCCGCCCGTCCCCGCCGGGCGCCCCGCGGTCGTCCCGGTCTGGCGCAGGCCCTGGATGGTGCTGGGCCGCGACACCTTCGCCGGTGACCTGCTGGCCCGCCTGGGGATACGGAACGTGTACGCCGGGCACCGCGACCGCTACCCCCGCGTCCCCCTGGCCGAGCTGAACGCGTCCGGAGCCGAGCTGGTCGTGCTTCCGGACGAGCCGTACCGCTTCACCGCCGACGACGGCCCCGAGGCCTTCCCCGGACTGCCCGCCGTGTTCGTCGACGGGCGTCACCTCACGTGGTACGGACCGTCACTGGCCGAAGCGGCCGGGGCGCTGCGAGCAGCACTCCGCTGATCAGCCCGCCCAGTGTCCGTACCCCGGCGACCGCCCACGCGGTCACGAGCAGCGCGTAGAGCGCCACGGCCAGCCAGGTGAAGGCGTCCAGCCCCGTGTGCCGGGCCAGCCCCGCCGCGCCGGTCACACACGTACCGACGGGGAAGGTGAACCCCCACCACGTCATCGTGAACCGCATACCGCGCCGCACGGCACGCACCACCATCGCGGCGGACAGGGCCAGCCACAGCAGGGCGAACCCCATCACCGGCACCCCGTAGAGGACGGCGAAGGCGCCGAAGGCCGATGCGTACGGCGCCGCGATCGCGCCGGGCGCCACGTCGGCCAGCTGGTTGACGGCGGTCGTGGACTGGCCCAGCGGCCCGAGCACCAGGAACAGCGTCGGGGTCAGTGCGAGCGGCAGAGGGCCTCCGTGGACCAGTCGCGCGAAGATCAGCGGCACGATCACCAGGGTCGCCAGCAGGGACAGCCCGAACAACGCGTAGCAGGCGAGCAGGAGCGCCTCCCGTCCCTGGCCGGGAGGCAGCTCGGGCACCAGCAGCGGTCCGACCGCGGCCGAGACCATCGGGGCCACCAGCGGCAGCAGCCAGACCGGCGACGCGGTGCCCGGGGCGGGCCGGTGCCGTACGACCATGAGGTACGGGATCGCCACGGCCGCCACGAGGCCGGTGACCGTGCCGGCCGTGAACAGCAGCGTGTCCACGGCCACGGCGGCCGGATGCCCTATGGCGTCCCGGCCGACCACCATGGTGCCCGCGCCGACGGCGAGCAGCGCCATGGACAGGCAGCCGTGGAAGGGGGCGACAGCAGGATCCATGAGGTGCGTACGGGCCTGGTCCCGGTGCAGGACCCAGTGTCCCGCGCGGGCCGTGAGCACGGCGGCCAGCAGTGCGGCGGACAGGGCCCAGACCACGACGCAGGCGGCCCGCAGGCCCGGCACGTCCACGGGCAGTGCGGCACCCGCGGTCGCGACGACGGCGGTGCCCATCACCGTCGCGTACCAGTTGGGGCCGAAGTGCCGCAGCGACGGGAGGCGGAGGGTGCCGGTGGGCGGGGCGGGGACCGCGGTACCGGCCCGGCCGGTCCTGCTCCACACTGTCTTGGTCCGGGGAAAGATGGCCATGCCACGATTCTCGGGGGGCGGATGGCCGTCCACCAGGGAGCGCGGAGCTATGAGGTCATAGGCTGGGCTTATGTCCAGCACGGTGCCCCCGCCCGCCACTCTGTCCCACCGCGTTCCCGACCTGGGAGCCATGGTGCTGCTGCTCGCCGTCGCCCGGCACGGGAGCCTCGGCAGGGCGGCGCGGGAGGTCGGCATCAGCCAGCCCGCGGCCTCCGGCCGCATCCGGTCGATGGAGCGGCAGTTGGGCGTCGCGCTCGTGGACCGCTCGCCGCGCGGCTCCCGGCTGACCGACGCGGGCGCCCTCGTCACCGACTGGGCGCGCAGGGTCGTCGATGCGGCCGAGGCGTTCGACGCGGGAGCCCAGGCGTTGCGGGACCGGCGCGACTCCCGGCTGCGGGTCGCCGCGAGCATGACCATCGCGGAGTACCTGCTGCCGGGCTGGCTGATCGCCCTGCGGGCCGACCGGCCGGGAACCGCCGTGTCCCTGCTCGCGGGCAACTCGGCGGCGGTCGCCCTGCGGCTGCTGGCCGGGGAGGCGGATCTGGGGTTCGTCGAGGGCCTCTTCGTACCGGAGGGCCTCGACGGCACCGTCATCGCGCACGACCGGCTCGTCGTCGTGGTCGCACCCTCCCACCCGTGGGCGCGCCGGAGGCGGCTGACCCCGGGTGAACTCGCCGCTACGCCCCTGATCCTGCGGGAACACGGCTCAGGCACCCGCCAGGTGCTGGACGCCGCGCTCGCCGTGCACGGCGGGCTGGCCCGCCCCCTGCTCGAACTCTCCTCGACCACTGCGGTGAAGGGCGCCGCGGAGAGCGGCGCCGGACCCTGTGTGCTGAGCGAGCTGGCGCTCGGCGAGGAGCTCTCCGCGCGGCGCCTGGTCAAGGTCCCGGTGGCGGGCGTCCGGCTGCGCCGCCAGCTGCGCGCGGTCTGGCCCGCCGGCCACCGGCCCACGGGGCCGGCCCGTGACCTGCTCTCCCTCACCGCCCAGCAGCCGCAAGCGTCCTGAGGCCGGGCGGTGGGCCGGGCCCGCGCACCCCGGCCCACCGCCACAGGGCAGTCCTCAGGCCGAGGGCACGGCCGCCCGGGCCCGGGCCGCCGCCACCAGGGCCCGCATGATGCGGAGGTCGTCGCCCATCTCCGGGTGCCACTGGACCCCGAGCACCCACGGGGGGCCCGGCAGTTCGACGGCCTCCACGGTGCCGTCCGCCGCGTACGCGGAGGCCACCAGGCCCGGCGCCAGCCGGTCCACGGCCTGGTGGTGGTAGGTGGGTACGGACGCCTCCTCGGGCACGAGCGAGGCGTACAGCGTCTCCGGCACCGGCGTCACCGTGTGCTCGCCGAGCACCCCGGCCTTCCCGAACGGTCCGGCGTGGCCGTCCAGATGCTGGGTCAGCGTGCCGCCCAGCGCCACGTTGAGCAGCTGCATACCGCGGCAGATCCCGAGCACCGGGGTGCCCGCGGCCCTCGCCGCGCGCAGCAGGGCCACCTCCCAGGTGTCGCGCTCGTGCGCCGGCGGGCCCGTCCGGAAGTCGCGCTCCGCTCCGTACAGCCCGGGGTCGACGTCGGCGCCGCCCGCGATCACCAGGCCGTCCACCCGCGCCACGACGGCCGCCGCCTTCGCCGGGTCGTCGGGAGGCAGCAGCGAGGCCAGTCCGCCGGACCGCTGGACCAGCCGGGGGTAGGCGGAGGGGAGGACCGCCGCGGGGAGTTCCCAGACGCCCCAGCGAGCCGCCGGCTCCAGATAGGTCGTGACGCCGATGAGCGGTTCGTGCATGGTGCGGTCCTTCCGGCGGCCGGTCTGCGGGCCGGCCCGGTGCAATGGTGTTGCGTCATACCTTTGTTCGTGCGGGCCCGCCGCGCAAGAGGAGTGATCCGGAAAGGCCGGATCAAGCCAGGAAGCCCCGGAGCAGCGCGCCGGTCCCCGCGCAGTGCTCGCGCACCACCGCCCGCGCCCGCTCCTCGTCGCCGTCGAACACCGCTTCGACGAGGGCCGTGTGCTGAAGCTGCGAATGTTCCAGGTTCCGCACCAGCAGGGGGATGCAGTCCAGGAGGTCGTTCACGTCCGCCCGCACGGCCGCGTACCGGGCCGCGAGGGAAGGGGAGCCGGAGAGCTCGGCGAGCGTCAGATGGAAAAGGGTGTCGATCCTGCGGTAGTCGGGCAGAGGTGCCTCGTGTGTCGCCGCCAGAGCCGTCCGCAGCCGCTCCGCGTCCTCGTCGCCGAGGCCGCGCGACGCGCAGAGTCCGGCGGCCCCCGACTCCAGGACCTCGCGGAACAGCAGGATGTCCTCGATGTCGACGTCCGCCATCCGGCGGCGCAGCTCGTCACCGTCGGCCGGACCGGTGCGGGGGAGCACGAACGTGCCGCCGTACCGGCCGCGCCTCGCCTCGATCAGGTCCTGGTCCTGGAGGACCTTCAGCACCTCGCGCAGGGTGACGCGGCTGATCCCCAGGAGCGCGGCCAGTTCGCGCTCGGCCGGCAGCCGGCCTCCGCCGGGCACCAGGCCGAGCCGGACCACCTGGAGGATCTGCTCCAGCGCCTCCTCGAAGCCGTTGCCCGCGCGGACCGGCCGCAGCGCGGGCACGAGCCGGTCGAAGGCCCCGGGTTCCCCGGTCTCTTCCGCCACGTCCCGATTCCCTTCCCCCCAATGGTTTTCTCCCATACCTTAGACCGCCTGACCGAACGAGGAGTATCCCGTGGCAGACCGAACACCCCCACTGGGGACCGACGAGCTGCGCGCGCTCGTGGAGAGCGGTGAGATCGACACCGTGGTCCTGGCCTTCCCCGACATGCAGGGCAGACTGCAGGGCAAGCGGTTCGCGGCGTCCTTCTTCCTCGACGAGGTGCTGGAACACGGAACGGAGGGCTGCAACTACCTGCTCGCCGTCGACACCGACATGAACACCGTCGACGGGTTCGCCATGTCCTCCTGGTCCAACGGCTACGGCGACTTCGCGATGCGCCCCGACCTCACGACCCTGCGCCGCATCCCCTGGCACGAGGGCACGGCGCTGGTCATGGCCGATCTCGCCTGGGACGACGGCGCACCGGTCGCCGCCGCGCCCCGCCAGATCCTCCGGCGGCAGCTGGAGCGGCTCGCCGCACACGGGCTGACCGCGCACGTCGGCACGGAGCTCGAGTTCATCGTCTTCAAGGACACCTACGAGCAGGCCTGGGACCGCAACTACAGGGGCCTCACCCCGGCGAACCAGTACAACATCGACTACTCGGTCCTCGGCACCGGGCGCATCGAGCCCCTGCTGCGGCGCATCCGCAACGAGATGGCGGCCGCCGGGCTCACCGTCGAGTCGGCCAAGGGCGAGTGCAACCCGGGTCAGCACGAGATCGTATTCCGCTACGACGAGGCGCTCGTCACCTGCGACCAGCACGCCGTGTACAAGACCGGGTCCAAGGAGATCGCCGCCCAGGAAGGCGTCGCGCTCACCTTCATGGCCAAGTTCAACGAGCGCGAGGGCAACTCCTGCCACATACACCTCTCGCTCCAGGACGCCGACGGGCACAGCGTCATGGCGGGCGAGGACGGCACGATGTCCCCCGTGATGCGGCACTTCCTCGCGGGCCAGCTCGCCGCCCTGCGCGACTTCTCCCTGCTCTACGCGCCGAACATCAACTCCTACAAGAGGTTTCAGCCCGGCTCCTTCGCCCCGACCGCCGTCGCCTGGGGGCACGACAACCGCACCTGCGCCCTGCGCGTCGTCGGCCACGGCCGCTCGATGCGCTTCGAGAACCGGCTGCCCGGCGGGGACGTCAACCCCTACCTCGCTGTCGCCGGCCTCGTCGCCGCCGGACTGCACGGCATCGAGAACGAACTGGAACTCCCCGACGCCTGCGAGGGCAACGCCTACACCGCCGGATACGACAGGGTCCCGACCACCCTCCGCGAAGCCGCCGACCTCTGGGAGAACAGCGAAGTGGCCCGGAACGCCTTCGGCGACGACGTCGTCGCGCACTACCGCAACACGGCGCGCGTCGAACTGGAGGCCTTCGACGCCGCGGTGACCGACTGGGAGCTCCGCCGATCCTTCGAACGCCTGTGAGGAGCCCCGTGATCCACGAACACCGCGTGCTGAACCCGGCGACCGAAGAACTGGTCGCCACCGTCCCCGCCACCACCGCCGCCGAGGTCGACACCGCCGTCACCCGAGCCACGGCCGCGCAGCGCACCTGGGCCGCCCTGGCCCCCGCCGACCGCGCCCGGCTGCTGCGCCGCTTCGCCGTCCTCGTCGACGAACACGCCGAGCGGCTGGCCCTGCTGGAGGTCACCGAGGCGGGACACACCCTCGGCAACGCCCGCTGGGAGGCGGCCAACGTCCGGGACCTGCTGGACTACGCCGCCGGGGGAGTGGAGCGACTCACGGGGCGCCAGATCCCCGTACCGGGCGGGATCGACCTCACCTTCCTCGAACCGCTGGGCGTCGTCGGAGTGATCGCCCCGTGGAACTTCCCCATGCCGATCGCCGCCTGGGGCACCGCACCCGCCCTCGCCGCCGGGAACGCCGTCCTCCTCAAACCGGCCGAGACCACGCCGCTCACCGCCCAGTACCTGGCCCGGCTCGCTCTCGACGCAGGCCTCCCCCAGCACCTCTTCCAGGTGCTGCCCGGCGCTGGGGACGTGGCGGGCACCGCGGTCGTCGAACACCCGGGCGTGGCCAAGATCGTCTTCACCGGTTCGACCCGCGTCGGCAAGCAGATCATGGCCAGGTGCGCGGACCGGGTGAAGCGGCTCACCCTCGAACTCGGCGGCAAGAGCCCCAACATCGTCTTCGCCGACGCCGACGTGGAGGCCGCTGCGGCAGCCGCCCCCATGTCCTTCCTGGACAACGCCGGACAGGACTGCTGCGCCCGCACCCGCATCCTGGTCCAGCGCTCCGTGTACGAGCGCTTCCTCGAACTCCTCGTCCCCGCCGTCACCTCCGTCGTCGTGGGGGACCCGTCGGACGAGAAGACGCAGATGGGCCCGCTGATCTCCCGGGCGCAACTGGAGCGCGTCCGCGGATACGTCCCCGAGAGCGCGGACGGCATCCGGGGCGGTGCCCCCACGGGCCCCGGCTTCTGGTTCCCCCCGACCGTCCTCACCGGCATCGCTCCCGACGCACCCGTCGCCACCGAGGAGGTCTTCGGCCCCGTCGCCGTCGTCCTGCCCTTCGAGGACGAGGCCGACGCCGTCCGGCTGGCCGACGCCACCGACCACGGCCTGGCCGGCTCGATCTGGACGCGCGACGTGGGCCGCGCCCTGCGTGTCTCCCAGGCGGTGCGGGCCGGGAACCTCTCCGTCAACTCCCACTCCGCCGTCCGCTACTGGACCCCTTTCGGTGGGTACAAACAGTCCGGGTTCGGCCGTGAACTGGGGCCCGACGCCCTCGCGGCCTTCACCGAAACCAAGAACGTCTTCATCGGCACGGAGGCCTGAGCGCACATGACCGACTCCGAGAACATCTGCCGCCGCCTGACCGGCCGTACCGCCGTCGTCACCGGCGCCGGCAGCGGCATCGGCCTCGCCGCCGCACGCCGGCTGGCATCGGAAGGAGCCCACGTCGTCTGCGGCGACATCGACGAGACCGCCGGCAGGGCCGCCGCCGAGGAGGTGCGAGGGACCTTCGTCCCCGTCGACGTCACCGACCCCGACCAGGTCGAAGCCCTCTTCGCGGCGGCGGACGACACCTACGGCTCCGTCGACATCGCCTTCAACAACGCCGGTATCTCACCGCCCGACGACGACTCCATCCTCACGACCGGGCTGGAGGCGTGGAAGCGCGTCCAGGACGTCAACCTCACCTCCGTCTACCTCTGCTGCAAGGCAGCCCTCCCCTACATGCGGCGCCAGGGCCGCGGCTCGATCATCAACACCGCGTCCTTCGTGGCGCGGATGGGCGCCGCGACCTCCCAGATCTCGTACACCGCGTCCAAGGGCGGGGTCCTCGCCCTGTCCCGCGAACTCGGGGTGCAGTTCGCCCGCGAGGGGATCCGGGTCAACGCCCTGTGCCCCGGGCCGGTCAACACCCCGCTGCTCCGGGAGCTGTTCGCCACGGACCCGGAGCGTGCCGCCCGCAGGCTGGTGCACATCCCACTCGGCCGGTTCGCCGAGGCGACGGAGATCGCGGCGGCGGTCGCCTTCCTGGCGAGCGACGACTCCTCGTTCGTCAACGCCACCGACTTCCTCGTCGACGGAGGGATCTCGGGTGCGTACGTGACCCCGCTCGACTGACGCCCGCCGGTGCCCTAGAGGAAGGTGAGGCCCTCGCCGCGGTACGTCGGCACGGTGGCGGTGATCCGCTCACCCTCGATCAGCCGCAGTTCGTCGAAGCGTTCGCAGAGCTCACCGGCCTTGGCGTGCCGGAACCACACCTTGTCGCCGATCAGCAGGTCGTCCGCGGGGGCCCCGAGCAGCGGCGTCTGGACCTCGCCGGGGCCCTCCTGCGGGTCGTAGCGCAGCCCTTCGGGCAGATACGGCACCGGCAGCCGGTCCGCGCCCGCCGCCCCGGAGGCCGGGTAGCCCCCGCCGAGCACCGTCACCACACCCACACCCGGCCGCCGCACCACGGGCTGGGCGAAGAGCGCCGCCGGACGCCCCGTGAAGGAGGTGTAGTTGTCGAACAGCCTCGGTACGTAGAGCCCGGACCCCGCGGCGATCTCCGTCACCGCGGACTCGGCTGCGGTGTGCTGCACACTGCCGGTGCCGCCCCCGTTCACGAACTCCAGGCCGGGTGCCACCGCGCGGACCGCCCGCACCACCTCGGCGCGCCGGACCGCCAGTTCCCTGCGGGCCGCCGCCTGCATCAGCCGGACCGCGCGGGACCTGAACGGCTGCCCGGCCACGGAGTCGCCCACACCGGCGACGTGCCCCTCGTACGCCATCAGCCCCACCAGCCGGAAGCCCGGCCTGCGCTCCACCGAGCGGGCCAGCTCGGCGAGTTGGGCGGCGGAGCGGAGCGGGGAGCGCAGGGCGCCGATCCTGACCCGGCCGCCCAGCAACCGGAGTGAGGTGTCCAGCTCCAGGCAGACCCGGATCTCCTCGGTGCCGCCGCCTCGCGCCGCGTCGATCAGCTCCAGTTGCGCGGGATCGTCCACCATCACCGTCACGGCCGCCGCGAGCTCGGGATCGGCGGCCAGTTCGGCGTACGAGGACCGGTCGGCCGACGGATAGGCGACCAGGACGTCGTCGAATCCGGCGCGGGCCAGCCAGAGCGACTCCGCCAGCGTGTACGACATGATCCCGGCGAAACCGGGGCGCGCCAGCACCCGTTCGAGCAACGCGCGGCAGCGCACCGACTTGCTGGCCACCCGGACCGGCTTCCCGCCCGCCCGGCGCACCAGGTCGTCGGCGTTGGCGTCGAAGGCCTCCAGGTCGACGACGGCGACGGGCGCGTCGAGATGGGCGGTGGCCGTGTCGTAACGGCTCCGGTCAGTGGCGCGGACAGTCATGGCCGCAGCTTGCCAGACAGCCGGACGACGGGGGTAGGGGACGTTCGGTGCAGATCATCCCGCACCCCCTGTCCCGTTCCCACGGGCCGCCCTCCACCCCGTAGAGTGACCGGTACACGATCGACCAGCGGGCTCGTGCGGTACGGCGGTCCGTCGGCGGTGCGGGGACGTGGACCAGGGGGACGGATGAGTACCGAGGCGCAGCGCGCTCCAGTGCCGCCCCGCCCGACCACCCCACCGGCCGTCCCCGCCCCACCCGTACCGCGTGCCGATCCCGCGCCCCCGGCCCCTCGCTCCGCACCCGCGCCGCCCGGCCCGGGTGCCGAGCCCGCGCCGCCCGTGGAGACGACCACCCGGCTCCGCCCCGTACCCCCCGCGCCCCCGGCCCGGCCCGGTCCGCCGCCACCGCCCGCCGCGACCAGGCGCAGGCCCGTCGGCGCCGTCGACCTCACCCCGCGCCCCGGTGCCACACCGGCCCCGCCCGGCGCCTACTACGCGTACGCCGAGACGCCCGCCGAGACCACCACCCGGCTGCGACCCGTCAAGGCCCGGAGCCACGTGAGGACCGCGGCGGCCGCCGTCTGTGCCGTGCTCGGCCTCGGACTCATCGGGGGAGCGGTCACCGGCAGCTGGCTCACCGGCGACTCCGCCGCCGAGCCCCACGCCGACAGCGCGTACACGGTGAGCCGTTCCGTCTGGCACAGCGTGCCCGTCGACACCCTCTTCCCGCGCACCCTCAAGGGCGACGGCGCGGGCCCGGGAGCCACCGACCGGCGCTGGACCAGGGTCGCCGTCGCGAGCGACAGCGGCTGCGCGGCCGGTCTGGACCCCCTGCTGGTCGAGACGCTCCGCCCGGTCGGCTGCGAACGCCTGCTGCGCGCGACCTACACCGATGCCACCCGAAGCAGCGTCACCACCGTCGGCATGGTCGTCACCGAGGCCGGCGCCGAGGGGATGAGCGCCCTCAGCACCCGCTTCACCACCCAGCGCCTGGCCGCCCGCTCCGACCTGATGCCCCGCACCTACCCGGTCAAGGGCACCGTCGCCGCCGGCTTCGGCGAGCGACAGCGCGCCAGCTGGACGGTGCACGTCCTGACCGAGGTTCCCGTGGTCGTGTTCTCCGTCTCCGGCTTCGCCGACGGCCGCACCGTCGCCGAGCCGCAGCCCGCGGCCGAGGCCATGTCTGACGGCGCCACGACGGCCACCGCGCAGGCGGGACTCGGGCACGAGGCGAAAGGCGTCGCCGACCGGGTGGAGCGCACCCTGCGCAGGACCGTCACCGACCTCACGGAGACGCCGGAATGACCCGTCCCCGCCGGCTCCGGGCGCCCGTGGCCGTGGCCACGGCCACCGCCTTCGCGCTGCTGCCCGCCGTGCCCGCGCACGCGGACGCCATCCGGGACCAGCAGTGGGGCCTGGAGGCCCTGCACACCGACACCGCGTGGCAGACCACGAAGGGCAAGGGCATCACGGTCGCCGTCCTGGACACCGGGGTCGACGACGAACACCCCGACCTCGCCGGCCAGGTGCTCCCGGGCAAGGACCTCATCGGCTTCGGCGCCGGACGCGGCGACCGCTCCTGGGCCCTGCACGGCACGGCGATGGCCGGGATCATCGCCGGCCGCGGAAACGGGCCGGGCCGGGCGGACGGTGTGCTCGGTGTCGCCCCCGAGGCGAAGATCCTTCCCGTGCGGGTGATCCTCGAGTCCGGTGACCCGTCGCGCAGCAAGGCCCGCGAGTCCCGTGGGACCGCACTCGCCGACGGAATCCGCTGGGCGGCCGACCACGGTGCCGACGTCATCAACCTCTCCCTCGGCGACGACAGCGAGTCGGCCCACCCGGAACCCGGCGAGGACGCCGCCGTGCAGTACGCCCTCGGAAAGGGCGTCGCCGTCGTCGCCTCCGCGGGCAACAGCGGCGACAAGGGCGACCGGACCTCCTACCCGGCCGCCTACCCCGGCGTGATCGCCGCCGCCGCGGTCGACAAGTACGGCACCCACGCGGCGTTCTCGACGCGCCGCTGGTACGCCACCGTCAGTGCTCCCGGCGTCGACGTCGTGGTGGCCAACCCCGACCGGCACTACTACATCGAGTGGGGCACCTCCGCCGCGTCCGCGTTCGTCTCCGGGGCCGTCGCCCTCGTGCGCGCCGCGCACCCGGGACTCTCGCCCGCGCAGATCAAGACCCTGCTCGCGGACACCGCCCGCGACGCCCCCTCGGGCGGCCGCGACGACGCCAGGGGCTACGGACTGGTCGACCCCGCCGCCGCGATCGAGGCCGGGGCGAAGCTGCGTCCCGACGACCTGAGGGAGCGGTCCGCCGAGGCGGGCCACAGCGACGAGTACTTCGGCTCGGGCCCGGCCCCGAAGGGGGACGACGGGGACCCGGCCGGCTGGCTGGCCCCCTCGGCGGGCGGCCTCGGAGCCGTGCTGCTCGCGCTGGCCGTGGTGCTGTGGCGCGGCAGGAACAGCGGTGGCGGGAACACAGGCGGCAGGAACACCGCCGTACCCGGCTACAACAGCCCGTTCCCCACCGGCCCCCTCCGCTGACCGGCCGTCCGGCCCGCCTCAGCCCGACGCGCCCGCCGCACCGCCCACGCCGACGGCCGCCTTCGCGACGGACTCCACGAGCGAGACGCCCGCCTCCTTCGTCGCGTGACCGCGCGACAGCACCGCAACCAGCAGGGTGCGCCCGCCGCTCTCCACCCGCCCGATGCTGTTGACGTCCCACAGCCCCGTCGTCGTCCGGGGCATCCAGCCGTTCTTCAGCACGGCGTCGGCGCCCGCGGCGGACACCCCCCACCGCTGGTCCGCGTCGACCTGGCCCATCAGCTCCGTCACGTAGGCGCGGGAGGCCGCCGACAGCACCGAGTCCGCCCGGAACACCGCCTCCAGCAGCCGCACCTGGTCGGACGCCGTGGTCCGGGTCAGCCCCCATGCGCGCGCGGCCTCCGTCGCGGTCAGCCCGAGCCGTTCGTTGGCCGAGTCGAGCCCTTCCTCCCCTCCGATCACCTTGAGCAGCTCGGTGGCGGAGGTGTTGTCGCTGCGCCGGATCATGGCCTCCGCGTACGCGTGCTCCGCGCCGTTCAGCTCCCGGCCCTCGTCCTGCGCCTGGAGCAGCAGCGCCGCCAGGATGTCGACCTTGACGATGCTTGCCGTGTCGTACGACCCGTCGCCGTACGCGGCACCCGCGCCGCTCCCGGTGTCCAGCACGGCCACCGAGACGTCGGCGCCGTCCGCCAGGGGCGCCAGCGCGTCGGCCAGTTCCGCGTCGAGATCCACCTCGGGCTCCTCGCTCCGGCCCGCCTCGGCCGGCGGGCTCGACGCGGAGGATACGGCGGCGACCGCCGCGGACGCGTCATCCGGCGGACGACCCACCAGGTACGCACCTCCCGCGGCGGAACCGGCCGGCAGGACGACGGCGGCGGTCACGAGGCCGGACAGCGCCGGCCCGCGCGTTCTGTGACGGGGCATGGTCCGGAGGCCGAGCAGCGTGGCCGGCAGCAGCCTGTGCCAGACCTGTCGCCCAGGTGAGAGAACCGACCCACTACGCTCGTCCTGTGGCGCTCAAGAACATCCCGGACCCCGGTTTCTCCGACGACGACGGCACCGCCTCGCCCGAACTGACGGCGGCCCTCGCCGCCTGGGCCGAGGACCGGACGGCCGTCGGACCCGTCCTCGCGGCACTGCGCGACGCCCGGCTGCTCGTGCCGGTCGTCGCCGTGCTGGGCGAGGTCGAGGAGGGGCGCGAAGCTCCTGGGAGCGGTGCCGGCGGGCGACGGGGGGGCGGGCTGCGCCGCGAGAAGACCAGCGACATGGCCGTGCCGACGCTCCAGGCCGGCGACCGGCGTGCCCTGCCCGCCTTCACCTCCACCGCCTCGCTGGCCCGCTGGGACCCGCAGGCGCGCCCCGTCGCCGTACCCCTGCACCAGGCGCTGCAGGCCGCCGCGCACGAGAAGGCGGACACGGTGGTGCTCGACCTGGCCGGGCCCGTCGCCTTCGAGCTGACCGGCCCGGCGCTGCTGGCCCTCGCCGAGAACCGCGACAGTGCCGACCCTCTCGACGACCCAGCCGTCGTCGCCGCGGTGCGGGAGGCGGTCGCCGCCGAGCCCGCGGTGCTGCGTGCCCACCTCGGTCCCGGCACGGCCGACGGCACCCTCGCGCTGGTCCTCGCGCCGGACGCCGTGATCGCGGAGGCCGCACGCAGGGTCGCCGACGCGCTCTCGGCCAGCGCGGTGCTGCGTGCCCGGCTGGTCCGCGGGATCGACCTGGCGCTGCTGCCGGCCGGTTCCGAGGCTCCGGGCACTCCCCTCTTCAGCCGCTGACGCGCACGAGCCCGCCACCTGTCACAGGCGGCGGGCTCGTCGGGCCGTGGTTCCGGCCGGAGGGTCAGCCGTAGACCGGGCCGGTGTACTTCTCGCCCGGGCCCTGGCCGGGCTCGTCAGGCACGAGCGAGGCCTCACGGAAGGCGAGCTGGAGCGACTTCAGGCCGTCGCGCAGCGGCGAGGCGTGGAAGGTGCTGATCTCGGTGGCGCTCGCGTCGAGCAGCCCCGCCAGCGCCTGGACCAGCTTGCGGGCCTCGTCCAGGTCCTTGTGCTGCTCGCCCTCCTCGGTCAGGCCGAGCTTCACGGCCGCCGCGCTCATCAGATTGACGGCGACGGTCACGATCACCTCGACGGCGGGAACCTCCGCGATGTCGCGGGCCATGTCGTCGAAGCCGGGGTTCTCGGTGCTGGGAGTGGTCGTGTCGCTCATGCTCACACGATAAGGCCACGCGGGTGCGGCTCCTGCTGCGGGAGCCGCCCGGGCAGCGGGTTCGCCGTACCCCCGGGGAGCTGCTAACCTTGTGTAACGACCGGCCGGACACCTATGTGCTCGGCCCACAAGTGGAGGCTCCGATCTCCCACCTGACCGTCCTCCGGGACGGCGGGTCACCGGTCAGGTGGCAGCCATCGTTCCGTACGGACGATGGGGCCGCCCGATTGCGCCCCGCGGTTGCACGCGACGGTGTTCCGGTAGTTCCAGGAGCCCCGCCTGTGTCCCGTCCGGGGCATTTCTGCTTTCCCGGGTCGGTTGGTCTTACAGAAGACGTTACGCGGCTGTCCGCCAGGCGGTCGCGTGGTGCTACCGAGGAGGATCCATCAGCGCCGAGCCCCGCATCAACGACCGGATTCGCGTTCCCGAGGTGCGACTGGTCGGTCCCAGCGGCGAGCAGGTCGGGATTGTTCCGCTTGCCAAGGCCCTGGAGCTCGCACAGGAGTACGACCTCGACCTGGTCGAGGTGGCGGCGACAGCCCGTCCCCCCGTGTGCAAGCTCATGGACTACGGGAAGTTCAAGTACGAGTCGGCCATGAAGGCCCGTGAGGCGCGCAAGAACCAGGCGCACACGGTCATCAAGGAGATGAAGCTCCGGCCGAAGATCGACCCGCACGACTACGACACCAAGAAGGGTCACGTCGTCCGGTTCCTCAAGCAGGGGGACAAGGTCAAGATCACGATCATGTTCCGTGGTCGTGAGCAGTCCCGTCCGGAGCTGGGTTTCCGACTGCTCCAGCGTCTCGCTTCGGACGTCGAGGACCTCGGCTTCATCGAGTCGAACCCGAAGCAGGACGGCCGGAACATGATCATGGTTCTGGGCCCGCACAAGAAGAAGACCGAAGCCATGGCCGAAGCCCGTGAGGCCCAGGCCGCCCGCAAGGCGGAGCGTCAGGGAGTCACCCCCGACGCCGAGTCCGAGGGTGACACCGCTGAGGCCCCGGCCGCAGCGGCCGAGGCTCCGGCCGAGACACCTTCCGAGGCGTGACCTCCGGGGGCCGCCACCCAGGCGCCCCCGGGTCCCTCGGAAACCACCCAAAGATCTGACGCCCCTGCAGTCCGGTGCCCGCACCGAGAGGGGCGCCACTGACGAGGAGATAACGGCGCGATGCCGAAGAACAAGACGCACAGCGGTGCCAGCAAGCGCTTCAAGATCACGGGCTCCGGCAAGGTGCTGCGCGAGAAGGCCGGCAAGCGCCACCTGCTCGAGCACAAGTCGTCGAAGAAGACCCGCTCGCTGACCGGCACGGTCGTCGTGGCTCCGGCCGACGCCAAGAAGGTCAAGAAGCTTCTCGGCAAGTGAGGCGCGGCCTCCGGTGAGCCCGGAGGCGCGACCTCGATCCGACCGGGACCAATTCGTTTCCGGGTCGGGTGGGTCTGCACAGAGACCACCTGACCCCGCTGCAAGGAGTTAAAAGTGGCACGCGTCAAGCGGGCAGTAAACGCCCACAAGAAGCGCCGGGCGATCCTCGAGGCCGCCAGCGGTTACCGCGGTCAGCGTTCGCGCCTGTACCGCAAGGCCAAGGAGCAGGTCACCCACTCCCTGGTCTACAACTACAACGACCGCAAGAAGCGCAAGGGCGACTTCCGTCAGCTCTGGATCCAGCGCATCAACGCGGCCGCGCGCCAGAACGGCATGACGTACAACCGCCTCATCCAGGGTCTGAAGGCCGCCAACATCGAGGTGGACCGCAAGATCCTGGCCGAGCTCGCGGTCAACGACGCCAACGCGTTCGCCGCCCTCGTCGAGGTTGCCCAGAAGGCCCTCCCGAGCGACGTCAACGCCCCGAAGGCCGCCTGATCCAGGCAGTACTTCCGTCGTCCCAGCGTTTGAGCCGGACCCGCAGACGCGCGCCGTCTGCGGGTCCGGTGCGTTGCAGCACGTGTCGCGTACCCAGTCAGCCGTACGCGGAGAAACGTACGCAGAGAAGCTGACTTACGCAGAGAGGCTCGCCGCCGACCATGGGCACCCCCGAACTGATCTCCGCGCGATCGCCGCGAGTAGCCGCCGCACGACGGCTGGCCAGGCGTAATTTCCGCGGCAAGGAGCGCAGGTTCATCGCCGAGGGGCCGCAGGCCGTGCGGGAGGCCGCCGCGCACCGGGGCGGCGACGGCGAACCCACGCTGACCGAGCTCTTCGCCACCGTCGAGGCGGCCGACCGGTACGCCGACATCATCGACGCCGCCCGTGCCGCCGGCGCCCGTGTGCACCTCGCGGACGGCGACGTGCTCGCCGACGTCTCGCAGACCGTCACCCCGCAGGGCCTGATCGGCGTCTGCCGTTTCCTGGACTCGCCCTTCGAGGACGTCCTCGCGGCGAGGCCCACGCTGGTCGCGGTCCTCGCCCACGTGCGCGACCCCGGTAACGCGGGCACGGTGCTGCGCTGCGCGGACGCCGCGGGCGCGGACGCGGTCGTGCTCACCGACGCCTCCGTGGACCTCTACAACCCCAAGTCGGTCCGTGCCTCCGTCGGGTCGCTCTTCCACCTGCCGGTGGCCGTCGGCGTACCCGTGGAGCAGGCCGTGCGGGGACTCCGGGACGCCGGCGTGCGCATCCTGGCCGCCGACGGCGCCGGTGAGGACGACCTCGACGACGAACTCGACGCGGGCACCATGGGCGGGCCCACCGCCTGGGTGTTCGGCAACGAGGCATGGGGCCTCCCGGAGGAGACGCGCGCCCTGGCCGACGCCGTGATCCGGGTGCCGATCCACGGAAAGGCCGAGAGCCTCAACCTCGCCACCGCCGCCGCCGTGTGCCTCTACGCCTCCGCGCGGGCGCAGCGCCCCCGGCGCACGGACTGATCCCATCCGCGCCCCACCGATCGATACGGGCCACACCCCGCCGGTGACCATCCGGAGGGTGTCGCTCTGCCGCTGACGCCTAGTAGGGTGACGAACTCGGGGGCCCACTGCGCCGGTTCGAGAGGTGGGGTACGGGAAGATGGCTGTCGGCATGAGCGGGCCGCGAGTGACACACACGGCCGCCGTGCGCGCCCTCCCCGACGAGGCCGGAGGAAGCCAGGCCGTCGAAGGCCCCGCGACGGGCGTCGACCCGGACGACCTGCCCGACGGTCTCGTCGTCGCCGACGAGAACGGCAGGGTCGTCTGCTTCAACGAGGCCGCTGCCAGGATCACCGCCACGCCCGCGGCCACCGCGCTCGGCCTCCCCCTGGACCAGGCCCTGCCACTGGAGGACCTCAAGGGACGACGCTGGTGGGACCTGACCGACCCGTACGGCGGTCTCGCCACCAGGGTCGGCCAGCCCGAGCGCAATCTCCTGCTCCCCGGCGGCCGCGAGGTCCTGGTCTCCGCGCGGTACGTACGCGGGACGCCGACCGGGCCGGTCCGCCGCCTCGTCGTGTCGCTGCGCGGCACCGAGGCGCGACGGCGCACCGAGCTCAGTCACGCCGAGCTGATCGCCACGGTCGCCCACGAGCTGCGCTCGCCGCTGACCTCCGTCAAGGGCTTCACCGCCACGCTGCTGGCCAAATGGGAGCGGTTCACCGACGACCAGAAGCGGCTGATGCTGGAGACCGTCGACGCGGACGCCAACCGTGTCACCCGGCTCATCGCCGAGCTGCTCGACATCTCCCGGATCGACTCAGGGCGGCTGGAACTGCGCCGCCAGCCCGTGGACGTCTCCGCGGCCGTCGAACGCCACGTCCAGGCGCTCATCGCGACCGGCCAGGCACCCGGCCGCTTCCTGGTGCACACCCGGCAGCCGCTGCCCGCGCTCTGGGCCGACCCCGACAAGGTCGACCAGGTGCTCGGCAACCTTCTCGAAAACGCGGTGCGCCACGGCGAGGGAACCGTCACAATCGAGATCGCCCCTGCGCCCGCACCGGCGAAGAGCGACGAGAACGGAACGGCAGTCACCGTGAGCGACGAAGGTCCCGGCATCCCCGAGGAGTCGATGCGCCGCGTCTTCACCCGCTTCTGGCGGGGCAGCAAGCGCGGGGGGACCGGCCTGGGCCTTTACATCGTCAAGGGCATCGTCGAGGCGCACGGCGGCACCATCACGGTCGACCGCGCACCCGGCGGCGGCGCGGAATTCCGATTTATCCTGCCCGTGAGCGCGCCGGCCTACCTGGCCTGAGCGGCCCACGGGCTTCTTCGCCCCCCGGCGGCCCGTAGACTCGGCTTTTGGCACCTTTGCGTCCTCAGTCGTCCAACCAGGGTCGCCACCAGCCAATCGGAAGCACGGGAAGAGATGTCGGCACCGAACAAGTCGTACGACCCAGTCGAGGTCGAGGCACTGAAACCGGAAGAGATCGAGCGCCTGCGGGACGAGGCGTTCGCCGCCTTCGCCGCCGCGGGCGACCTCGACGCGCTCGCCCAGGCGAAGACCGCGCACACCGGTGGTACCTCGCCCCTGTCGCTCGCCAACCGCGAGATCGGCGCCCTGCCGCCGCAGGCCAAGGCCGAGGCGGGCAAGCGCGTGGGCCAGGCCCGCGGCGCCGTCTCCAAGGCGCTGGCCGCACGCCAGACCGAGCTGGAGGCCGAGCGTGACGCCCAGGTGCTGGTCGAGGAGGCGGTGGACGTCACCCTGCCCTACGACCGCACCCCGGCCGGTGCGCGCCACCCCCTGACGACCATCATGGAGCGCGTCGCCGACGTCTTCGTGGCCATGGGCTACGAGATCGCCGAGGGCCCCGAGGCCGAGGCGGAGTGGTTCAACTTCGACGCCCTGAACTTCGTGCCCGACCACCCGGCGCGGCAGATGCAGGACACCTTCTTCGTCCAGGGCACCGCGCCCGACGGGAAGCCCACCACAGGCGACGAGTCGGGCATCGTGCTGCGTACGCACACCTCGCCGGTCCAGGCCCGCTCCCTGCTCAGCCGCAAGCCCCCCGTCTACGTGGTCTGCCCCGGCCGGGTCTACCGCACCGACGAGCTCGACGCCACGCACACCCCGGTCTTCCACCAGATCGAGCTGCTCGCCGTCGACGAGGGCCTCACCATGGCCGACCTCAAGGGCACCCTGGACCACATGGTCCAGGCGCTCTTCGGCCCGGACATGAAGACCCGGCTCCGGCCGAACTTCTTCCCGTTCACCGAGCCGTCCGCCGAGATGGACATGGTCTGCTACGTCTGCCGCGGCGAGTCCGTCGGCAACCCCGACCGCCCCTGCCGCACCTGCGGCAGCGAGGGCTGGATCGAGCTCGGCGGCTGCGGCATGGTCAACCCCAAGGTGCTCGTCGCCTGCGGTGTCGACCCCGAGAAGTACAGCGGATTCGCCTTCGGGTTCGGCATCGAGCGGATGCTGATGTTCCGCCACAACGTCGAAGACATGCGAGACATGGTCGAGGGTGACGTCCGGTTCACCCGGCCGTTCGGGATGGAGATCTGATGCGCGTCCCGCTTTCCTGGCTGCGGGAGTACGTCGACCTGCCGGCGACGGAGACCGGCCGTGACGTACAGGCCAAGCTTGTCGCCGTGGGTCTCGAGGTCGAGACCGTCGAGCAGACCGGCGCCGGCCTCAAGGGCCCCCTGGCCGTCGGACAGGTCCTGACCATCGAGGAGCTGGAGGGCTTCAAGAAGCCCATCCGCTTCTGCACGGTCGACGTCGGCACCGCCAACGGCACCGGCGAACCGCAGGAGATCGTCTGCGGTGCCCGCAACTTCTCCGTCGGCGACAAGGTCGTCGTGGTCCTCCCGGGTGCCGTCCTGCCCGGTGACTTCGCGATCGCCGCGCGCAAGACGTACGGCAAGACCTCGCACGGCATGATCTGCTCCACCGACGAGCTCGGCATGGGCGACGACGGCACGCACGGCATCATCGTGCTGCCGCCCGAGTACGAGCCCGGCACCGACGCGATCGAGCTCCTGGAACTCGTCGACGAGGTCCTCGACATCGCCGTCACCCCGGACCGCGGCTACGCCCTGTCGATGCGCGGGGTCGCCCGTGAGACCGCCGTCGCCTACGGTCTGCCCCTGCGCGACCCGGCGCTCCTGGACGTGCCCGCACCCAACGCGTACGGCTACCCGGTGAAGGTGTCCGACCCGGTCGGATGCGGCAACTTCACCGCGCGTACCGTCACCGGCCTGCGGCCCGAGGCCCGCTCCCCGATCTGGATGCAGCGCAGGCTGCAGAAGGCCGGGATGCGCACGGTCTCGCTCGCCGTCGACATCACCAACTACGTGATGCTGGAGCTCGGCCAGCCGCTCCACGCCTACGACCGCACCCGGATCGACGGGCCGATCGGGGTGCGCCGCGCCGAGCAGGGCGAGAAGCTCGTCACGCTCGACGGCGTCAAGCGCGTCCTGGACGCTCAGGACCTGGTCATCACCGACGACCGCGGGCCGATCGGCCTCGCGGGCGTCATGGGCGGTGCCCACACCGAGATCGCCGACGTGGCCGAGGACGCCGGGACCACCGAGGTCGTCATCGAGGCCGCGCACTTCGACGCGATCTCGATCGCCCGGACGGCACGCCGCCACAAGCTGTCCTCCGAGGCGTCCAGGCGCTTCGAGCGCGGCGTCGACCCGCAGGCCGCAGCCGCGGCCGCGCAGCGGACCGTCGACCTGCTGGTCCTCCTCGCGGGCGGCACGGCGGAGGCGGGCGTCACCGAGTTCAGCGCCCCGTCCGCGCCCCACACCATCGCGATGCCCGCGGACCACCCGGACAAGGTGGCCGGTGTCTCCTACGGACGCGAGACCGTCGTACGCCGGCTCCAGCAGGTCGGCTGCGACGTCTACGGGCAGGACGAGCTGATCGTCACGGTGCCGTCCTGGCGCCCGGACCTCGCCGCGCCGAACGACCTGGCCGAGGAGGTCATCCGGCTGGAGGGGTACGAGAACCTCCCCTCCACCCTGCCGACGCCCCCGTCCGGCCGCGGGCTCACCGACCGCCAGCGGCTGCACCGCCGCATCGGCCGGGCACTCGCCGGCGCCGGATACGTCGAGGCACTCAGCTACCCGTTCATCGGCGACGCCGTCCTGGACCAGCTCGGCCTGGACGCGGACGACGCACGCCGCCGTACGGTGAAGCTCGTCAACCCGCTCTCCGACGAGGAGCCCGCGCTGCGCACCACGCTGCTGCCGGGCCTGCTCGGCGCACTGCGGCGCAACGACGGCCGCGGCAGCCACGACCTCGCGCTCTTCGAGACCGGCCTCGTCTTCCGGCCGACCGGTGAGGAGACCAGGGCGGTGCGGCTGCCCGTCGACCGCCGTCCCACCGACGAGGAGATCGCCGGTCTGGACGCCGCGCTCCCGCGTCAGCCGCGCCGTGCCGCTGTCGTCCTCGCGGGCGCCCGCGAACAGGCCGGCTGGTGGGGCAAGGGCCGCCCAGCCGACTGGGCGGACTCCGTCGAGGCGGCGCGTGCCATCGCCCGTGAGGCGGGCGTCGAGGTCACGGTCCGCGCCGACCGGCACGCGCCGTGGCACCCCGGCCGCTGCGCCGCGCTGTACGTCACGGTGAACGGCGAGGAGATCCTCTTCGGACACGCGGGTGAGCTGCACCCGCGCGTCATCAAGGACCTCCACCTGCCGGAGCGCAGCTGCGCCATGGAGGTCGAGCTCGACGTCCTGGAGCAGGCTGTCGACGGTGCGCTCCAGGCGCCCCGGATCTCCACCTACCCGGTGGCGACCCAGGACGTCGCCCTCGTCGTCGACTCGGACGTGCCCGCCGACGCGGTGGAGAAGGCGCTCCGCGAAGGGGCCGGCGAGCTGCTCGAATCGCTGCGGCTGTTCGACGTCTTCACCGGCGAGCAGATCGGTGAGGGCAAGAAGTCCCTGGCCTACGCGCTGCGGTTCCGCGCCCCGGACCGCACGCTGACCGTCGAGGAGGCCTCGGCCGCCCGCGACACCGCGGTCGCTCTGGCCACCGGGCGCACGGGCGCGGTGCTGCGCGGCGCTTAGTCGGCACAAGCGGTGAGAAGGGGCGTATCCGGTGAACGGATACGCCCCTTCTGTCTCGCCGGACGGCCCTGGGGCCGCAACCGGGCCTGCTGCCATCGGGACAGCGGGCTGTACGGTCCGGCGCCGCCCGCCCTGCCACGGAGTGTCGGGCAGGCCGGCAGGACGAACGGCGCGGGGCGGGTCGTCGAACTGTACGAGGGGGAGCCGACGACCCGGCCGCCTCTTGCGAGGCACTCATTCAAGCGAGCGGCGCACGGGCGCGGCAGAGCGCACAGCAGGACGGTTCGGGCATTCCGTTCACACCCCGTGTGAATCGTGCTCCACTAGGCTCATCGCGACGCGTACATGGGGGGGCAATGGAGCCCAACGTCCTGCTCGAATCCCTGATCGACGAGGCGGGTGTGTCCCGCGCCGGGCTCGCCGGTCATGTCAACCAGGCCGGTCGTGCCCGCGGGCTGTGCCTGCGCTACGAACACACGGCGGTCAGCCGCTGGCTCAAGGGCCAGCGTCCGCGCGGGCAGGTCCCCGACCTGATCTGCGAGGTCCTCGCGGGCCGCCTGGACCGGCCCGTCACGCTCGACGACATCGGCATGGGGATCCAGGGGATGCACCCGGCCGCCGCCCGGGGTGCCGGCCTCTCCGGGTTCGTCGAGCACGCGACCGCCCTGTGGCGCTCCGACGAACAGCAGCGCCCGCACCTCGCCACCGCGCCCGCCGTCACGGGCACGACAGCCGTGATGCCGGTCTGGGAGTGGGAGAACCCACCCGAGGACGCCGATGTCTCCCGCCCCGGCCCGTCCCGCGTGAGCATGGCGGACATAGCGATGCTCCGGGCGGCCCGCGCGCACTACGAGCAGATGTACCGCAAGGCGGGCGGTATCGCGACAAGATCCCGCATCGTCGGCTTCCTCAACGCCGAGACCGCGCCGCTGCTGCGCGGCGGGTACAGCGACGCCACGGGCCGCCGCCTCCACCGTGCGGCCGCCGGGCTGGTGGCAGTCGCGGGGATCTGCGCCTACGACTCCGACGCCCACGGACTCGCCCAGCGCTACTTCCACCAGGCCCTGCGCCTGGCCAAGGCCAGCGGGGACCGGGGCCTCGGCGGATACGTGATCGCGCTGCTGGTGAACCAGTCGCTGTACCTGGCCGAATACAGGCGCTCCGTCGCCTTCGCCGAGGCCGCACTGCGCGCGGCGGGCCCGCACATCACCCCGGCGCTGGCGGCCGATCTGCACGCGATGCAGGCCAAGGCCTACGCCCGGCTCCGTGACCACCGCAGCGCCCTGGTGTGCATCCGCCGTGCCGAGGCCGAGGGCGGCCGTATCCGGAGCGGCGGCGAACCGGACGAGACGGGGTATGTGCAGCCTGGCCTCGTCAACGTCCAGGTGGCGGAGGCTCTGCTGTGTCTCGGGGATCTGCCCGGTGCCCGGGAGCACGCGGCGGTGGCCGTACGCTCCCCGGCGCACGATCGCGGGACCGTGCACCGGCTCGCCATGCTCACCCATCTCGAACTGCTCCAGGGGGAGGCCGACAGAGCCGCCCGCACGGCCTCGGAGATGGCGGAACGCGCTCGGGGCATGGAATCCCAGCGGCTCCGGGAACGCCTGCGCTCCGTACGGGAGCACCTGGCCGTGAGCGGCAGCACCGATGCCCGAGCGGCCGCGGGCCTCATCGACGGGGCGCTGCGCGTGCCCCTGTGAGCCCCGCGCGAGGAGCGTTCACGCGTTCCCCAGCGAAGCGGACCCTGCTCCGATATTGCCATCGCCCAGTCGGAAGGTGGCAGAACTGTGCAGTGGACGAACTTGAACGAACAGACCGTGTACGAGAATCGCTGGTTCCGGGTCAACCTGGCGGATGTCGTTCTCCCCGACGGCCGACACCTGGACCACTTCCTCATCCGGCTCCGGGCCGTCGCCGCGGCGACCGTCGTCAACGAGGCCAACGAGGTCCTGCTCCTGTGGCGGCACCGGTTCATCACCGACAGTTGGGGCTGGGAGCTCGCGGCCGGGGTGGTCGAGGACGGCGAGGACATCGCCGCCGCGGCGGCCCGGGAGATGGAGGAGGAGACCGGCTGGCGCCCCGGCGAGCTACGCCCGTTCATGACCGTGGAACCGGCCAACGGCCTCGTCGACGCCCGGCACCATCTCTTCTGGTCGGGGGAGGCGACGTACACCGGTGCCCCGGCGGACGGCTTCGAGTCCTCGCGCCGCGAGTGGGTCCCGCTCAAGCTCGTGCCGGACATGGTCGCGCGCGGTGAGATACCGGCGGCGAACATGGCGGCCGGACTGCTGATGCTCCATCACATGCGGCTTGGCTGACAGCCCATGTCCCCGTGCCGGGCGGGCCGGGCCCACCCGGCACGGGGATTCTTCACCCGTGGGAGTGGAAGTCCGCGCCGAGGAATCGCTTCTCCGGAGACCACTTCCGCACGAGAACGCGCCACAGGCCGGTCAGGAACTGTGGACCCTGAGCTGAACTGCCCGCTCACGGCCCACAGTCGCGCGTCAGCCGTACGGGTAGAAGCCCGAGCCCGTCTTCCGGCCCAGCCGCCCCGCGTCGACCATGCGCTGGAGCAGCGGGGGAGCGGCGTACAGGGGCTCCTTGTACTCCGCGTACATGGAATCGGCCACCGATGCCACGGTGTCCAGGCCGATCAGGTCGGCGAGCTTGAGCGGACCCATCGGGTGGGCGCAGCCCATCTCCATGCCGTTGTCGATGTCCTCGCGGCTGGCGATGCCCGACTCGAACATCCGGATCGCCGAGAGCAGGTACGGGATCAGCAGGGCGTTGACGACGAAGCCCGAGCGGTCCTGGGCGCGGATCGCGTGCTTGTCCAGCACGTTCTGCACGACGGCCTCGGCACGCTTTATGGTCTCGTCGGACGTCGTGAGCGCGGGGATCAGCTCGACGAGCCGCTGCACCGGGGCCGGATTGAAGAAGTGGATGCCGATGACCTGGTCCGGCCGGGACGTCGCCACGGCCAGCTTCACCAGCGGGATGGAGGAGGTGTTCGAGGCGAGGATCGCGTCCGGCCGGGTCACCACCTGGTCGAGCACCTGGAAGATCTCGGTCTTGACCTGCTCGTTCTCCACGACGGCCTCGATCACGAGGTCACGGTCGGCGAACTCACCGAGGTCGGTGGTGAAGCTGAGGCGGGCGAGGGTCTCGTCGCGCTCCTCCGCGGTGATCTTGCCGCGTTCGGCGGCCTTGGACAGGGAGTTGTGCAGCCGGGTACGCCCTATCTCCAGTGCCTCGCCGGTGGTCTCGGCCACCTTGACCTCGAGGCCGCTGCGGGCGCACACCTCCGCGATACCTGCGCCCATTTGGCCACAGCCCACCACTCCGACGCGTGCAATGTCGGCCATAGAGTCCGTCACCTCGTGCCTTTCGCTGATCCTCGTGCGGCAGTTCCCGTTTGATTCCGGTGCCCGCCTCGACCCCCCGACGTTACTCCGCGATCCGGTTCCGGTGAGCCGCGGGTCGGAAGGTCCGGGCGCGGGCATGATCTGTGTCACGCACTGTCGACGTGACACAACGGGAACAGGAAAACGAAAGGTGCACAGATGCGTCGTATGGGCCGGAGGTCATTGGTGATGGGAGCGGCGAGCACGGTGGCCGCCCTGATGACAGCGGGTGACGCCGTCGCCGCGCGCCGGCCGGAGCCCCGTCGTCACCGGGGCCGCAGAGCTGACAAGGGCGAACTGCGCGGGGTGTGGATCGCCACGGTCGCCAACCTGGACTGGCCGTCGAAGGCGGGACTGAGCGCCGCGGCCCAGGAGGCGGAACTGATCGCCCATCTCGACCGTGCGGTCGCCCTGCGGCTGAACGCCGTGATCCTCCAGGTCCGGCCGAGCGCCGACGCCCTGTGGCCCTCGTCGTACGAGCCGTGGGCCCAGTGCCTGACCGGCGTGCAGGGCAAGGACCCGGGATGGGACCCGCTGGGTACGGCGGTGCGGGAGGCGCACGCCCGTGGACTGGAACTGCACGCGTGGTTCAACCCGTACCGGGTCGCGAACCACACGGACCCCTCACGCCTCGTCGCCTCCCACCCCGCCCGGCAGCACCCGGAATGGGTACTGCCGTACGGCGGGAAGCTCTACTACAACCCCGGTCTGCCCGAGGTCAGGGAGTTCGTCCAGGACGCGATGCTCGACGCGGTGAGCCGCTACGCCGTCGACGCGGTGCACTGGGACGACTACTTCTACCCGTACCCGGTGGCGGGCCAGGTCTTCGACGACGACGCGGCGTACGAGCGCTACGGCGAGGACTTCGCGACCAAGGCGGCCTGGCGCCGCGACAACACCGACCGGCTGGTCCGTGAGACGGCCGAGCGGATCAAGGAGGTCCGCAGCGGCGTCCGCTTCGGGATCAGCCCCTTCGCGGTGTGGCGCAACGCCACGACCGATCCGCTGGGGTCCGACACCGCGGCCGGCGTGGAGACGTACGACGACCTGCACGCGGACACCCGGAAGTGGGTGAAGGAGGGCTGGATCGACTACATCTGTCCGCAGATCTACTGGAACATCGGCTTCTCCGCCGCCGACTACGCGAAGCTGCTGCCGTGGTGGGCCGAGACGGTCCGGGGCACCGGTGTCGGCCTGTACGTCGGGGAGGCGCTCTACAAGGCGGGAGACCCGGCTCAGCCCGCAGCCTGGCAGGACCCGGCCGAACTCTCCCGGCACCTCGACTTCGCCGCCGGGCACCCGGAGGTGGGCGGACACGTCTACTTCTCGGCGAAACAGGTGAAGGCGGACCCCGTCGGAGCCATGGCGCGGGTGGTCGCCGACCACTATCAGGTCCGGGCGCGCACCCCCCGCTGACCGCTCCTTCCCGCGCCGGTCACGGGCCTCCGCCTCCGTGCCGTCCGGAGGTGTGCGCCGGGGGCCACTCGTGCCCCCGGCGCACACGCGCTCTAGCGGTCACGGTCCACGGGGGCCGTGTGCTGGACGACGCTGTCGGGGCCCGGCGACCTGATCGACTCGTGTCCGTCCTCGAAGCGCAGACGGTACGGGGGACTGCCCCCGTCGCCGAGCACCTCGATGATCTCTGCTACCCGGTCGTGCTGTCCCACGGTCCTGCCGTGTGTCAGCAGCCGGTCGCCCGTGTGTGCCTCCATCGGGGTGACCTCCTCACGGATGGCGTCCATGTCGACAAGTCTATGACCGGACCGGCGTGGCGGCTCCCGTGCGGCGGCCCGCGCCCCGCCCGGCCCGCTGGGTGACGGCGATGCACACCAGTACGGCCACCGCCGCCACCGGGGCGGCGGCGGACACCTCCTCGCCGAGCGCGAGGAACGACCAGACCAGGGTCAGCAGCGGCTGGGCCAGCTGGAGCTGGCTTGCTCGCGGAACCCCGATCTCAGCCATGCCCCGGTACCACACGTACAGCCCCAGGAAGGTCGAGCCGACGGCCACCCAGACCAGGCCGACGACCCCGCGTGCCGTGAGGTGCACCGGTTCGAAGGGCAGGGCCGCCGCCGCGCCGGCCACCGCGAGCGGCAGCGTGAGGACGAGGGCCCAGCCGATCACCTGCCAGCCCGGCATCACTCCGGCCAGCCTGCCGCCCTCGGTGTATCCCGCCGCGCAGACCACCAGGGCCCCGAACAGGTACAGGTCGCCGCCCGAGAGATGTCCGCCGCTCTGCTGGACGGTGAAGACGATGACCACGGCCGCCCCGGTCAGCGCCGCGATCCAGAAGGCGCGGGGTGGGCGGGAGCCGGTGCGCAGGGCGGAGAGGAGCGCGGTCGTCAGCGGCAGCAGTCCCACCACGACGGCCGCGTGCGAGCTCGTGGAGGTCTGGAGCGCCAGTGAGGTCAGCAGGGGGAATCCCACCACCACGCCGCCCGCCACCACGGCGAGACCGGCCCAGTGGCGCCGCTCGGGCACCGGGACCCGGCCCGCCAGCAGTGCGCATCCCGCGATCAGCGCCGCGAGGAGACTCCGCAGCGCGACCAGGGACCAGGGGCCGAAGCTCTCCAGGCCCCACACCGTCGAGGGAAAGGTCAGCGAGAAGGCGAGGACGCCGAGCCCGGCGAGCACGACCCCGCTGGACGGGCCACGGCGTACCACGGGCCGGTGGAGGTCGACCGCTATCGCCATCTGTCCGGTAGCGCTATTGTCTGCTGTCATGCATGAGCGTAGCAGTGTGTCCGAGCTGGTGAATTCTCTGCGGGGTGAGCTCAACCGCTACTCGCCGGGTGGAAAGCTGCCGTCCAGTCGGGCACTCGTCGAGCGTTTCAAGGTCAGTCCGGTGACCGTCTCCCGGGCGGTCGCGCAGCTCGCCGCCGAAGGCCTGGTCGTCACCCGCCCCGGCGCCGGAGCCTTCCGGGCCGAGACCCGCGTCGCCGCTCCCGCTCCCGGCGACACCTCCTGGCAGGAGGTCTCGCTCAGCGGGGACGGCGGGCCCGAGGTCGTGCCGCGCACCGTCGACGCCTCAGGCGTCCTCGTCACGCTCGCCGCGCCGCCGTCCGGGGTGATCGAATTCAACGGCGGCTACCTCCACCCCGCTCTCCAGCCCGAGCGCGCCATGGCCGCCGCCCTGGCACGGGCCGGACGCCGGCCGGGGGCCTGGGGCAGGCCGCCCACCGACGGGCTGTCCGAGCTGCGCGCCTGGTTCGCCCACGAGATCGGCGGCACGCTCACCGGCTCCGACGTCCTGATCACCGCGGGAGGGCAGAGCGCCCTGGCCACCGCCCTGCGGGCGCTCGCCCCGCCGGGAGCCCCCGTCCTCGTCGAATCACCCACCTACCCGGGCATGCTGGCCGCCGCCCGCGCCACCGGCCTGCGACCGGTACCCGTACCGGTGGACACCGACGGGGTCCGGCCCGACCTGCTGGAAGCCGCCTTCCGCGCCACCGGGGCCAGGGTCTTCGTCTGCCAGCCGCTCTTCCAGAATCCGACGGGCGTGATCCTCGCCCAGGACCGGCGTGAACGGATCGTGCGCGCCGCCCGGCAGGCGGGCGCCTTCGTCGTCGAGGACGACTTCGCCCGCCGCCTCGTCCACGCGGACGCCGGCCCGTTGCCCGAACCCCTCGCGGCCCACGACCCGGACGGTGTCGTCGTCCACGTGCGCTCCCTCACCAAGATCACCTCACCCAGCCTCCGTGTCGGCGCGCTGGCCGCACGCGGACCCGTCCTGGAACGGCTGCGTGCCATCCAGGTCGTCGACAGCTTCTTCGTTCCCCGCCCGATCCAGGAGGCCGCCCTCGAACTCGTCGGTTCCCCGGCCTGGGAACGCCACCTCCGTACCGTGGCCGCCGAACTCGGCGGCCGCCGCACCGCCATGACGGCGGCGGTGCGCGACCGGCTGCCCGAACTCGCCCTGCCCCACGTGCCGTCGGGCGGCGGAAGCATCTGGCTCCGGCTCCCCGGCCCGGGGGCGGACGAGCCCGTCCTCGTGTCCGCCGCACTGCGCGCCGGCGTGGCCGTCGCACCCGGCCGTCCCTACCACTGCGCCGAACCGCCCGCCGGACACGTCCGGTTGAGCTTCGCCGCCGTCTCGGGCCCCGCCGAGATCGCTGAGGGGGTGCGCAGGCTGCGTATCGCGGTCGACGAGCTGCGGACGCCCGGCTAGCCTCCCCGAATGAGCCCGAACGACACCGAAGCGCAGCGCTACGAGATCTCCGACGACCCCTCGCGGCTCGATGCGGCCCGCATTCACCGCTGGCTGTCCACGGACGCCTACTGGGCCCTTGGGCGCACCCGCGAACAGCAGGACCGGGCGATGGCGGGCTCACACAACTTCGCCGCCTACGACGTGGTTTCGGGTGAACAGGCCGGCTACGCGCGCGTGGTCACCGACCGGGCCACCTTCGCGTGGGTGTGCGACGTCTACATCGACCGGGCCGCCCGCGGGCAGGGCCTCGGCACCCGGCTCGTCACGGCCGTACGTGACGAACTGGCCCCGCTGGGCGTCCGCAGGTTCCTGCTCGCCACCAAGGACGCCCACGGGGTGTACGCGAAGCTCGGATTCACCCCGCTCGCCGAACCGGACATGTGGATGGTCCTCCAGAAGGGCTGAGGCCGGCGGGCGCCCTCTTGACCGGCGCGGCGCCCTGCCCCACGATCGCGCGCATGAGTGTTCGGGTGTCTCTCGTCGCCACAGCACGAAGCTCCGCCCTCCTCGCCGAGCGTTTCGACGACGACCGGCCGCTCGACCACGCCGGCCGGCGCGAGGTCCAGCTCGCCTCCCACGCCCTGGTGCGGCTCGGCGCCGCCGAGCTGCGCTACTGCTCGCCCACGCCGCGCAGCCGCGCCACGGGCGACGCCCTCGGCTTCGCCCCGCTCGTCCAGCTCGCCCTGCGGGACTGCGACATGGGCCGCTGGCGGGGGCTGACCCTGTCCGAGGTCGCCGCCCGCGATCCGGCCGGTGTCGACGCCTGGCTCGCCGATCCGCGCTCCGCGCCGCACGGCGGCGAGTCCCTGCTCGCCTTCATATCCCGGGTGGGAGGCTGGCTCGACACCCGACCGGTCCGTGAGGGCGCGGTCGTCGCCGTCGCCGAACCCGCGGTCGTCCGCGCGGCCCTGGTGTACGCACTCAAGGCCCCGCCGTCGTCGTACTGGAACGTCGACGTCCGCCCGCTGTCCACCGTGACGATCACGGGCCGGCCCGGCCGGTGGAGCGTCAGCCTCGAATCCGCTCCGCACTGACGGGGTCACCCGGTCGAAGGAACGGGCCGTACAGCGTCTTCCCGCCGGTCCGACCAGTCGGTATGGTGCGTGGCACCGAGACGAGGAGAGATCCGTGCCGCAGATCCAAGGCCACTGTGACGACCGGTTCGCCGCGGTACGCGACGCGTTCGCGGCGAACTTCGCCGAGCGCGACGAGCTGGGCGCGGCGGTCACTGTCCTGCTCGACGGCCGCCCCGTGGTGGATCTCTGGGGCGGCTGGGCCGACGGGGAGCGGACCCGGCCCTGGGAGCGGGACACCGTGGTCAACGTGTGGTCCACGACGAAGGGCCCCACCGCCCTCTGCGCCCACATCCTGGTCGACCGCGGCCTCCTGGACCTCGACGCCCCGGTGGCGGCGTACTGGCCCGAATTCGCCGCGGCGGGCAAGGAGTCCGTGCGCGTACGTCATCTGCTCTCGCACCGCTCGGGAGTCGCGGGCCTGCGCGATCCGCACACCCTGGCCGAACTCTACGACTGGGAGGTGACCACGGCCCGCCTCGCCGCCACCGAGCCCTGGTGGGAGCCGGGCACCCGCTCCGGCTACCACGCGATCTCGTACGGCTTCCTGGTCGGCGAGGTCGTCCGCCGGATCACCGGCCTGCTGCCCGGGGAGTTCCTTCGCCGGGAGATCACCGGGCCGCTCGGCATCGACTTCAGCGTGGGCCTCCCGGAGAAGGACGTGGACCGGGTCGCCGAGCTCGTCCAGCCGAAGGACGTCTCCCGCGAGCAGGCAGCGCTCTTCGCCCTGATGGAACCGGTGGCCATCGCCTCGCTGCTCAACCCCGGCACGGGCACGGCCGCCGCGAACACCCCGGAATGGCGGGCCGCCGAGATCCCCGCCGCCAACGGCCACGGCACCGCCCGCGCGGTCGCCGCCCTGTACGGCATCCTCGCCGGGCGCGGCATGCTCGACGGCAGGCGGATCCTGTCCGAGGAGGCGGCCGAGCGGGTCCGCGAGGGGCAGGGCAGCTGCCGCGACCTGGTACTGGGAGCGGGCTTCGCCCATGAGACCGAGCTGGGTCTCGGCCTCTGGCTGAGCGGCGCGAACGGCTCGTACGGCCCCAACCCGCGTGCCGTCGGCCACGACGGGGCGGGCGGCTCCTGCGGCCTCGCGGACCCGGAGGCCGGGATCGCGCTCGGCTACGTCATGAACCGCATGGGCCCGGACATCGCCGACGACCCACGCAAGATGGCGCTGGTCGACGCGGTGTACGGGGCTCTCCCGGCGGCTCAGTAACCGGTCGGGCGCACGAGACCCGACTCGTACGCGTACACCGCTGCCTGGGTCCGGTCCCGCAGGCCCAGCTTCACCAGAATCCGGCTCACATGGGTCTTCACGGTCTGCTCCGCCACCACCAGACGGTCCGCGATCTCCGCGTTCGACAGGCCCTGCGCGATCAGCGAGAGCACTTCGGTCTCGCGTTCCGTCAGATCGCCCGTCCGCGCCCTGCCGGGTGCGCGGGGACCGGAGCTGACCCGGGAGAACTCGGCTTTCAGGCGCTTGGTGATGTTCGGGGCGAGCAGGGCGTCACAGGCCGCCACCACCCGCACGGCCTGTGCGAGTTCGGCGGCGGAGGCGTCCTGTGATTCTCAGTGCTCCCGCGCGTAGGTCACGACCCACGCGACGGCGAGAGCGAGCCCGAGAATCCCGATGCCGAAGATACCGAGAGTCGTCCCGATCCCCTTCCCGTCCAGCGCAGCACGCACTCCGCCGCCGAGCCCGCCGACCGACATGCACAGACCGAGGACGAACGCCCGCGAACTCCGGGGGCGCAGCAGGTGTCCCGCGCTCGGACGTCGGCGTCCGGGCTGCGGCGGACCTGCGCGACGGCGGCCGGAGGGCGGTGTGCCCGGAAGGTTCTTCATCGATACCTCACCTTTCCCAGTGCTGCAGGAGCATCCACATACGTGTCTTCAGGGCCCTTCTTCGACGGGGTGTAGGCGAAGTCGACCACTGTCGCCACCACGGCGACGGGCGCGCCGAAGATCTTCCCTCCGAACCTGCCGACCGTGTTCAGCGCTGTGGGCCGGTGGTGCTTGCCCCTGACGTCACTCAGCAGCGAACCCTTCTCCAGGTGCTTGCTTGCCTCACCGGCAGCGTAGGCGGGTGTGCCGCCGAGGAATCCCTGTACAGCGCCGTTGAGGTCTCCGCGTAGGAGCGCCTCGCCGCCCATCCAGGAGCGGTAGCTGAGAAATTCAGCGACGGGCTTCACGGTGCCGCTGCCCCATTTTTCGGGGGGCACATACTCGGCTACGTCCAGTTTCGTCTGGGCGGCCTGCTCCTCGAGCGTCTTCGCGTCCTTCAAGGAGCCGTAGTGCACGGAGCTGAACTGGTGCGGGTCCTGGGTGAGGGCCGCGAGCCCTCCGGTGCAGAGGGCATCCGCGTCCGCCGCGCGCTGGAGTATGGCCTCCATCCGTTTGACGAGTGTGTCGACGTCGCTTCTGCCGGGATCGGAGCTCTCCAGATGGATGACGACCCCGTACGGGTCGATTTTGAGGCCGTAGGGCGGGTTCTCGTAAATTTCGACGAGCTCGGCCTTGGCCCTGGCCAACTCGCTGCAGGCGTCCTTGAGCAGGTTGGTGATGCTTTCGGCCTGGGGCACCGCATCTTGGAACTCGCCCGCTGTCCTCGTGACGAACGGCTTGGTGACGCCGGCGTTCTCGCCCTTCCAGGCCGTCCCTTGCGCATAGGCGCTCATGTCCCCCGCGTCCTTGGCGAGTTCCCGCAGCTTCTTGGACATGACGACCCAGTCGTCGATCGCCGAGTCGAGCGGCTTCGTTCGCAGATTCAGAAGATGCTGGAAAACCAGCATCGGGCACCTCGCCTGGATGAAGAAGAAGGAGGACAGGAACAGATCACATGACCGGGCCCTGTGGCCCCGGCACCGAAGGCCTTGAGCTCTCGTCGGGAACGTCGTAGTAGTCGGAGATCTTTGATGCGCTGACCTGGGTGGCGACCCACTCGTCGTCCTTCTTCTTCGACGCCTTGGTGTAGTCGAGATGATTGGAGATGTGTGCGCAGGCATCGACGAGCGCTCCCACCTGTTTCGCCCACGCCGTGGATGCGGAAGTCAGCGCCTTGCCCATCTCGAACCCGTCCGACGTCAGACTCGTGCCCGCGGCCTTGCTTGTGGTCCGGGCGTGCTTGCCGTCAGCTTTCAGGTTGCTGTGCAGCCGGTACGCGAAATGGCCGATTTTCCCCAGTTCGTCGTCGTGGACGACGAGATCCGCGCCGGTGGGCGACGCGTCCGGATCCCTCGTCGGCGCACCGTTGAGCTGCATTCGTGTGGCGGCCTCCGCCTTGAGACCGGCCCACTCCTCTTCGAAAGACATGTCCCCCCCCAGCGATCGTGGTGACGAATGCGACAGTCGTACAGAGTTCGATTATTGACGATCTCTTAGCGGCACTACACGGTGGGGTCAGGACAGTCACGCCGCCTGAGTGCTGCCGGACGTCTGCGGGCTTGGGCGCGCCAGGCGGGGTAAACAAGAAGGCGGACGCCCGTACGGCGGCCGAGCGGCGCCAGACACAAGGCGGTGGCGCGGGCCCTCGACCCGCTCCCTTGACCGCACCATCTCTGTCTCCGTCGTCTTCACCGGCGGTGTGCGCAGCCGCTCCAGGTGATCAGCCCCGCCCGGCGGGCGTCACTCAGCTCCACGCCGAGGGCCACGACATCAGGGAAGAGGACGTCGCCCACCTCTCCCCACTGAAGGACCGCCAGATCAACTTTCTGGCCGCTACCTGTTCGAGATCAAGGCCGGCGGACCCGGTCAGGGACTGAGCACTTCCCGGTGCCCGGATCCCGTCGAGGACGACGAGGGGAACGACTGAACCAGCCCGCGACGTGCGGTGGATAGGTGGCACGTACCAGCCGAGCTGTCAGAACGGTGGTTCGGTCGGCGTCCCGCTCAGGAGTGCACCTGGCGCGTAGCTCCGAAGTACTACGGGTAGGGGCGGCCCCGGCCCGCTACGGCCGGCGGCGGGGCTTTCCGCGCTTGGCGCCGCCCTTGGGGTTCTTCGCGCCGCCCGAACCGCCGGAGCCGCCCCGGGACGTCTTGCCCGCCGCGGGCTTGCGCGGGGCACCGCTCTTCCCGTCGGTGCGCTTCGCCTTGGGCTGCGGCGGCGTCGGCGGACGGCCGCGGGTGCTGTTGACCGTCCGCCCGCGGACGATCCCGATGAACTCCTCCACCAGGTCGGTGGTCTCCTCCTCCGGCCACGACAGGGCGATCCGCGACTCGGGGACGCCGGTCAGCGGGCGGTAGGTGAGGTCCTTGCGGTGGTACAGGCGGGCCAGCGACTGCGGGACGACGAGCAGCCCCACCCCTGCCGCCACCAGTTCGACGGCGTCCTCGGTCGTCGCGGGCCGCTCGAAGGCGGGACGGCCCGGCGGACGTTCCCAATCGAGGGTGTCGTCGAGGGGATGCAGCACGATCTCGTCGGCGAGATCCTCCACCGACATCTCCTCGACGGCGACCGCGGCGTGGTCCTTGGGGATCACGACGACCGTCGTCTCCGTGTAGAGAGGGATCGCGCTGAGGTCCGTGCGGTCGACGGGCAGCCGTACGAAACCGGCGTCCGCACCACCGTCGCGCAGCAGAGCGGCCGCGTCGGCCGCGGGTACGCCGACGAGGGTCAGCGGGGTGCCGGGCAGCCGCTCGTTCCAGATCCGCACCCACTTGGTCGGGGTCACGCCCGGGACGTAGGCGAGCCGGAACGCAGGGGGTACTTCCGAGCCTGTCACCCCGCCAGGTTACCGGCCGTGGTCGGAGGCGCCGCACATGCTCGATACCCTGGACACCATGACGTCGCACCAGACCACCCAGACGATGAAGCCCGCCACCGCGGCGAAGAAGCTGGGTGTGTACCTCGAAGCCACCCCCGCCGAGTTCCAGGAGGGCGTCGTCTCGCGCGCCGAGCTGAACGCGCTGCAGACCGACCCGCCCGAGTGGCTGCAGGAGCTGCGCCGCAACGGCCCGCACCCCCGGCCGGTGGTCGCCTCGAAGCTGGGCGTCTCCATCGCCGGTCTCGCGCGCGGCGGTGTCACGGATGCCCTCACCACCGAGCAGATCGACGCCCTGAAGCAGGACGCCCCCGAGTGGCTGCAGAAGGAGCGTGCCACCCAGGCCGAGGTCCGCAAGGAAGCGGTGCGCATCAAGGAGCGCGACGCGGCCCGGGCCGCCGAGCGGACCGACCGCGACTGACGTGCCCGCCGGCGACGGCCGGTTCGCAGTGGCAGCGGGGGCGGCCCCGGGCGGTGGAGGCGCTTTTGGCCACCGGCGCCGATCCGGGCACACCCGGCGAGGACGGACCGCCGGTGCTCTGCGCGGCCGTCGCCTCGTACGGCGTACCCGTGGCAGCGGCCCTGGGGGCCGCGGGAGCCACTCCGTACCGCCGCAGGTTGCCCGACGGGGCCCACGACGCTGCTGAGGGCGATCGGCTCCGGCTGCGTTCGCCGGGGCCTGGCCGCACGAGCGGCGGGCGCTGGAGATCTTCCTTCCCGGGCCTCCGGGGAGAAGGACCCGGTGGTGCTCGGACGGAACCGGGCGGGCGACCGGTGACGGCCGCTCTATTCGCCCGTGTAGAACGCGATCGTCGCCACCGTCGTAGCGGTCACGGTCTCCGGGTCCGCGCCGGAAGCGGCGAACGCGCGTCCCCACTCCTCTCCCGAGCGTGCCACGAAGGCCTTCGCCTCGGGGGAGGTCTGCCACTCCACGGCGTCCCCCGGGCTGATCCCGCCGCCCGTCAGGTGCCAGCCGAGCCCCAGCAGCGCCAGGTCCCAGCCGATTCCGACCGCGCCCGGACCGTACTGGCTCCGGAACTCCTCCGGAACCACGGACACGTGCTCGAGCTCGAACACCGTCCCGCCGGTGGCCTCCGGTGCGAGCCGCACCTCGACCTCGCTGAAGCCGGGGTCGGGCCCGGCCAGCCAGGACACACGGAGCCGCTCCGCGGGCACGCACTCCAGGATCTCGCCCCCGGCGTTCCCCTCCAGCTGGTAATTCCCGCCGGCCCGGAAGTCGCCGGTCACCGGGAGGAACCACCGGGCGATCCGTTCCGGCGAGGTCACCGCGCTCCAGACCTCGGCGGCACCGGCGTCGAAGGTGCGACGCAACAGCACCGTGCCGGCGTCCTCGGTCGCCACCCGGCGCGTGCCGACCTCCCGGTGCACCCGGCCGATCTCCTCGATGATCTCGCTCATGCCCGCTCATCCCACTTCCGCGTGTCCGCGCTCGCGCCGCATTTCGTCGGCCCTCCAGGCCATGTAACCGAATATCCGCCGCACCCGCCTGTGCGGGCGCCGCGCGACTCAACCCTTGACGGCCTCCGCGATCCGCCGGGCGGCCTGGTCGGGCGTGAGGTGTGTGGTGTCGACGACCTCTGCCTCGGCGTGCAGCCACGTGCGGACCGCCTCGGCGTAGGGCTCGAGGTGGGCGCGGCGGAAGGCGGAGGGACCGAGGACGGTGTCCCCCTCGATGCGCCCGCGGAGGGTGTCCTGGTCGGCGTGGAGGACGAAGTGCCTGACCGGAATGTCGTGGTGCGCGAGGCCAGCGCTGATCTCGCGCCAGTACTGCTCGACCAGGACGGTCATGGGCATCACCAGAGTGCCGCCGGTGAAGCCGAGGATGTGGCGGGCGGTCTCGACCACGAGCGGCCGCCAAGGCGCCCAGTCCTGGAAATTGCCCGTCCAGGGCAGCCCCGGCTTGACGTCCATGAGCGTCTCGCCGACCTTCTCGGCGTCGAACACCCGTGAATCCGGGATCAGCTGCTGCACGAGTGCACCGGTGGTCGTCTTGCCTGCGCCGTGCGTGCCGTTGAGCCATACGATCATGGGGCCCCACGCTAGCGCCGTGTCCGCCGGACCGCCATGAATCCCTCCCCGCCCCGCCCACGCCCGGCACGGGACTCCCGGCGACCGGCCATTGCCCGGCCGCGGGCCCCTGCACATACTGAGCCGGACCGATTCCGTACGGGGGACTCTTCATGACCGAGAGCATCAGCTCGCACTCCGGCACGACCGTCGCGGCAAACCGGGACGGGGAACCGATGGTGCGGGTGGAGAACCTGCACCGTTCCTACGGTTCCGGGGCCGCCGCCGTCCACGCGCTGCGCGGCGTCTCCTTGGACGTCCCGCACGGTGAACTGGTCGCCCTCAAGGGCAGATCGGGCTCCGGGAAGACGACACTGCTCAACCTGGTCGGCGGGCTCGACTCCCCCGACGAGGGCCGCGTCACCGTCGGCGGCACCGATCTGGCCGGCCTCGGCGAGGACGGCCTGCTGGAGCTGCGTCGCGACCGGATCGGCTTCATCTTCCAGTCCTTCGGTCTGATCCCGATCCTGACGGCCGCGGAGAACGTCGGCGTGCCGATGCGCCTGCGCAGAACCGACCCGAAGGAGCGCGAGAAGCGGGTCGAGCTGCTCCTCGCCATGGTCGGACTCGCCGACCACGCGGCGCAACGGCCGGGTGAGCTCTCCGGCGGCCAGCAGCAGCGTGTCGCCATAGCCCGCGCGCTCGCCAACCGGCCCGCCCTGCTGATCGCCGACGAACCGACGGGCCAGCTGGACGCGGAGACCGGGCTCGCGGTGATGGAGCTCCTGCGCGCCGTGGTGCGGGGCGAGGGTGTGACAGCACTGGTCGCCACACACGACGCCCAGCTGCTGGACCTGGCCGACCGGGTTCTCGAACTCAATGACGGTCGCATCGTCGAACAGGTCTGACCCACCGGCCAAAGGGCCGCATTCCGGTGTTGGCGTGCCGGATTCCGGTCACGATCCGATCAAGTCCTCTGTGAGAACGGTGTTTCCGTGCGCCGCCTCTGAAAGCATCCGTGCCGAAAGGCTTTCAGGGGGACGTACACACAGGGTGCTTCGGGGGGAGACCGGTGACGGGCTTCGTGTTCCTCCGTGCGCGCGGGCACCGGTTGCTGCTCACGGCCGCACTGCTCGCCGTCCTGCTGACCACCGCCGTACTGACCACCCTCGCCGCCTTCGCGGGCTCCGTGGGGGACGCCGCGCTGCGCCACGCTCTGCAGACACGGGACGCGGCTGCCGCCTCGCTGGTCATCACCGCGGAAGGTCCCGGCGCGGACCGTGCCGGGGCACTGCGGGCCGCCAGGCGCGGTGCTGAGCAGTCCTTCGACGGACTGCCGGTGACTCTGCGGCAGTTCGACCACTCGGGTCCGTACGCGCTGCCGCGCGGTCTGCAGCCACCGGCAGCCCGCAAGGGCGTTCCGGACCTCACCGAGTTCGCCGTGGCGGACCGTTCACGCGTCCGCCTGTCGAAGGGCGGCTGGCCCGCGGCAGGACCGGACGACGTGATCGGGGTCGCCGTTCCCGAGGCCGCCGCGAAACAGCTGAAGCTCGTCCCGGGTCCGCGGGTGCTGACTCTCACCGACCGGCTCGGCGGACCCGCGGTGCGGATACGCGTCACCGGCACCTACCGGCCCGTCGACCGGAACGATCCGTACTGGCAGTTGGACGAGCTGGGCGGGCGCGGTGTGCGCAAGGACTCGTTCACGACGTACGGGCCGCTGCTCACCGACACCGCGGCCCTCGGGTCCGGCCGTATCACCCAGGACGGCCCGTCGTGGCTGGCGACCGCCGACTTCAGCTCGTTCGGCGCCGACCGGATCGAGCCTCTGCGCACGGCCGCGAAGAACAGCCAGAAATTCCTCGCCGCGCAGCCCGGGCTGAAGGGCGGCGTCATGGCCCGCACCTCGCTGCCCGATGTCCTCGGCCAGTTGGAGCGGGCGCTGCTGGTGTCCGGAGCGACGCTGCTGATCGTCTCGTTGCAACTGGTGCTGCTCGCGGCGTACGCGCTGCTGCTGGTGGCCCGGCTGCTGAGCACGGAACGCGCGCGCGAGACCCGGGTGCTGCTGGCCCGCGGCGCCTCGCGTGGCCGTCTCGCCGCGCTCTCCGCCACGGAGGCGCTGCTGCTCGCGTTGCCTGCCGCCGTGTGCGCACCGCTGCTCGCCGGTCCGCTCACCCGGCTGCTGGCCGGGCAGGGACCGCTGGCCAGGATCGGGCTGCACATCGACACCGGTCCGACCGCGGAGGTCTGGCTGGTCGGCGCGGCGGCGGCGCTGGCCTGCGCCGCCGCCGTGGCGGCCCCGGCGCTCACCGCGGGCACGGCGGCACGCGGCCGCGCCCGTGCGCTGCCCGCCCCGCTGCGGGCCGGCGCCGATGTCGGACTCCTCGTCGTCGCCGCGGTCGCGTACTGGCAGCTGGACCGGCGCACTTCGGGCAGCGGTGCGCTCAGCGGTGACCGCGAAGGTCAGCTGGGCATCGATCCGCTGCTCGTCGTGGCGCCCGCGCTGGCGCTGCTGGCCGGGACCGTACTCACCCTGCGGCTGCTGCCGCCGGCCGCGAAGCTCGCCGAGAGGCGCGCGTCCGCCGGCCGGGGTCTGAGCGCCTCGCTCGTCGGCTGGCAGCTCAGCCGCAGACCTCTGCGCGGCGCGGGCCCGGTGCTGCTGCTGGTGCTCGCGGTCGCGATGGGCGTGCTGGCGATCGGCCAGGGCGCGTCCTGGGACCACTCGCAGGACGACCAGGCGGACTTCCACGCCGGTGCCCCGGTACGCGTACTGGGCAGCGGCACCGTCCAGTTCGGACAGGGCGGGGTGTACGACGGGATGCCGGACGTACGGGCAGCGGTACCGGCCGGCCGTACCGGTCTCGGTCTCTCGGGCGGACGCCAGGCCACCGTGCTGGCGCTCGACACCGAACTCGCCGGCACGGAACTGCGGCTGAGGGACGATCTGGCGGACGCCGGCCCCGAGGGGCTGCTGGAGGCCCTGCACCCACGCAGGACCGCACGCACCGGGGTTCTGCTGCCCGACGACACCGCGCGTCTTGTTCTCGACCTCACCCTCCGCGCCGCCGAGGACGGCCCGCACGACGAAGCGGGCACGATCATCACCCTGACGGTCGAGGACCGCTACGGAGTGCCCTACCGGCTGGAGTTGGACACACTCAAGCCGGACGGCAAGCCGCATGCAACAACTGTGGACCTCGCCCGGGCGGCCGACGCCCCTGCGGGGAGGCCGGCGGGTCCTCTCGCGCTGACCGCGCTGGAATTCGACGAGGTGGGCCACCCGGACCGGATCGCGTCCAAGCGGCTCACGATAGGCGGGATGCGCTCGATCACCGCCGATGGCGCCACCCGGGTGGTCACCGCGGCGGAGGGGCTGGTCTGGGAGGCGGAGGCAACGGTGAGCCCCGAGCCCAACCCGTCCTTGAACGAGCGTCCGCCCGCGATCATCACCGTGGACTCGTCGGTCCGGACGCCGCTCGACCTCTCGTACCACACGGGAAGAGCGCTCGACGACGAGTGGGGTGCCGAGCGCACGGTCGGTGTCCGGGCCGTGGTCCGTCGTGCCGAAGCCGCCGTGCCGGCCGCGCTGGCCACCGATCGGTTCCTCGAGTCCAGCGCGGCGAAGCCCGGATCGGTGATCGAGATCCCGATGCCCGGCGGACCCGTCAAGGTGAAGATCGCGGGAGTTCTCCGTGGCATCCCGACCACCGGGCCCGGTGCGGGCGGCCCCGATGCGGCCGCCGACCCCGCGACCGACGGCGGCGCGCTGCTGCTCGATCTGCGGGCCGTCAACCGGGTGCTCGCCGCCCGTCCCGACTCGGCGTTCCCGCCCACCGAATGGTGGCTGTTCACCGAGCCCGGCACGGCGGACCGGGTCGCGGCCACCCTGCGGGACAGGGCCGAGATCGACCCGAGCCAGATCCAGGTGCGTGACGAGATCGCCCAGGACCTGCACGACGATCCGCTCGGCGCGGGCCCGCAGTCGGTGCTGCTCGCGGTGGCTCTCGTCGCCGCGGCGCTGGCCGCGGTCGGCTTCGCGGTGGGCACGGTGGGAGCCCTGCGGGAACGCTCGGCGGAGTTCGCGGTGCTCCGGGCGCTCGGTGCCCCGCGGCGCCGGCCGGCCCGGCTGCTTGCCGCCGAGCAGTCGCTGCTGATCGGGCTGGCGCTGCTGATCGGGATCGCCCTCGGCGCGGTGCTCACCCGTGCCGTCGTACCGCTGATCGTGCTGACCGGACAGGCAACACAGCCCGTTCCAAGCGTGCTGGTAGAGCTGCCGGCCGGCCGTGTCGCCCTGCTGGTCGCCGGAGTCGCCGCCGCGCCCCTCCTCATCGTGGCGGCGCTGGCACTGCGCCGCGGCGATCCCGCGACGGCGCTGCGCGTCCAGGGAGGAGAGTGACATGAAGGCCGCCGCCCCCTGGGTCCGCACCCGGCTTCGCACAGCGCCCGGGTCCGCCGTCGCGCTGTCGCTGCTCGTCCTGGTCACCTCGTTCCTCGCCGCGGCCTTCCCGCGCGCGGTGGACACGTACGAGGGCCAGGGCCTGCGCCATGAGATCAGCAGCGCCTCGCCGGAGCGAAGCGCCATCCAGCTGACCGACCAGCCGATGCAGCACGAGGACAGCGGCCCGCGCGACTGGGCCGATTCTCTGCAGTCCCGTCAGCTGACCGAGCACCACCGCGAGATCCTGGCCGCCCTGCCGAAACCGCTGCGCGCCGACACCGGACAGTCCGCCTACGGAGCACGCATCCTCAAGCCGGTGGCGGCCACCGACGAATGGCTGCCCCGACTGGACGGCGGGGAAACGGTGTTCACGCTCGTCGCCCAGGCCGGAATCGCCGAGCACTCCACACTCGCTTCGGGGCGGCTGCCCGGAGCCCCCGCGGGCTCCGCCATCCCGGACGCCGATGCCGTGGAGGCCGCGGTCACCTCGGCCACTGCCAAGTCCCTGCACATAAAGGTCGGTTCGACCATTCATGTGCCGCGCCCCGACGGCGCGGCCCTCGCCGTGCGCGTCACCGGCGTCGTCGAACCTCTCCGGCCGACGCTGAGCTACTGGTCCGTCGAACCCGTCCTGCGTACACCGACGCGGCTCTACACGGCGCAGACCATTCCTCAGCCGTACTGGCACGGCGCACTGCTGCTGGCACCCGAAGCGGCACCGGCTCTGCTGTCGGTGGCCGCGGAGACCGAGGCATACTGGCGCATCGCTCCCGACCCGGCCGGGGTCGGCATCGCTGATCTGCCCCGAATCACGCAAGCGATCGCCTCCCTCGAACACGGCCCGCTGCAGAGCACGTTGCGCACCGCGGTCTCGCCCCAGCTGCAGACGGAGTCCGGCCTGGACGGCGTCCTCGTCGACTTCGACGTCATCCTCTCCGCCATCGGCCCGGTGGTCGCGGTCGCGGCCTTCGGTGTCGGCAGCGTCGCCGGTGTCGTCCTGCTGATGGCCGGCGGTCTGGCCGCCGCGCGGAGGCACGCCGAGCTGTCCCTGCTGCGCTCGCGCGGCGGATCGGTCCGCGGCACAGCGGGGAGACTGCTCGCCGAGGTCGCCGTTCCCGTTCTGCCCGCCGCGGCCGTCGGCTGCGCTCTCGCGCTCGTCGTCGTTCCCGAGGGCCGGATGCCGCCGTCGCTGCTCGCCTCGGCGGCGGTCGCACTGGTCGCCTGTGCCGCACTGCCGCTGAGGGTCGTGTTCCTGCACCGGCGGCCCCGGCTGCACGGAGAACGGGACGACGTCGTACGGGCCAGACCGTCGCGCCGCCGGACCGTGGCCGAACTGACGCTGCTGGTGCTGACCGTGGCAGCGGTCGCCGCACTGCGCCGCCGGGGTACCTCGGACGGCGACGTGGACGAACTGGTCAGCGCCGCACCGGTACTAGTCAGTGTGATCGCCGCACTGGTGCTCGTACGGCTGTATCCGCTGCCACTGCGGCTCGCGGCGCTGCCGGTCGTACGACGGCGCGGTGCGATCGGCTTCCTGTCACTGGCCCGTGCCGGCCGTTCTCCCGCCGCCACCGCGCTTCCGCTGCTGGCGCTGCTCGTCGCCCTGACGACCGCGGCGTTCGGCGGCTCGGTACTCGCCGGTGTCGCCGACGCCCGGGACCGGGCGTCCCTGGCCGCGGTGGGCGCCGATGCCCGGATCGATTCGGCCGGGGCGCTGCCGGACACGCTGGCCGGGAAGATACGGAAGGTGGCCGGGGTGCGCGATGTCGTGCCCGTCCGGAGCGAGTACGACCTGGACCTGCGGGACGCCCGCACCGAGAGCGTCACGCTGCTCGCCGTCGACCCCGACTCGTATGCGCGTCTCGCCCGCAGCACCGGCCTCGGCGCCTTCCGGGCCGACGAACTGCGGAAGTCCTCCGGAGTGCTGCCCGCGCTCGCCTCCCCGGCCGTCGCCGAGCGGCTGCGTGGCCGGACGAACGCGATCGGGCCGGCGGGCGGCCTCTTCACGGTCCGCGTCGACGTCGTGCGCAGCGCCACCCCTGCCGTGGCCGAAGGCGACTTCCTGGTGGTCGACGCTGGAGGCCTGCCGGGCAGCCACCGCGCCACCACACTGCTGATCTCCGGCCCTTCGGTCGCCGGCGCCGGTCTCGAGGCAGCCACCCGCACGGCGGGCTCCGCCACCGTGACGCTGCGTTCCGCCGAACGGGACGGCTTCACGGAGTCGCCCGTGCAGAGCGGCGCCGAACGGATCTACGTGGTGGCCGCGGTGGCAGGCGCCGGATACGCCGTCCTCGCGCTGTTGCTCTCACTGCTCCGGACCGCCCCCGAGCGGTCCGCGCTGCTGAGCCGGCTGCGCACGATGGGTCTGACCCGCCGCCAGGGGCGCCGCCTGCTGATCCTGGAGAACCTTCCGCAGGCGCTGCTGGCCGCCGTGGGTGGTGCCCTGGTCGGCTGGACGGCGATCCGGCTGCTCGCTCCCGGAATCGATCTCGGCCACCTCGCACTGGCCACGCAGGGAGGATCCACCTCGCTCGGCCCCGTACAGCTGCGTGCCGACCCGGTGAGTCTGCTGCTGCCTTCGCTTGCCGTGGTGGTGATCGCGTCGGCGGTGGCCGCGGCACAGGCCCGGGTGGCCACCCGGCGTACGGCAACGACCGAACTCAGGGCAGGAGACATGCGATGACCGAGTCCTCCACGACCGAGCCGTCCGCGGGGATCACCCTCGGCGAGCTGGAGCGCCGGGCCGCTGCCCGGCGCGACCGGCCCGAGTACGGCCACGACGCGCTGATCAGCTGCGACCGTCTGGTCCGCATCTTCTCGGCGGACGGAGTCGAGGTGCAAGCGCTGCAGGGGCTCGATCTGCTGGTCCGCGAGGGTGAGCTGATGGCCCTGGTCGGAGCGTCGGGCAGCGGCAAGTCGACCCTGATGAACATCCTGGCGGGCCTGGACGAACCGACGGCCGGCGCCGCGAAGGTGGCCGGCTGCGATCTGCTGACCATGGGAGCGAAGGACCGGCTGCGCTACCGGCGCGAGGTGGTGGGCTTCGTCTGGCAGCAGACGGCGCGCAACCTGCTGCCGTATCTGAGCGCAGTGCAGAACGTGACGCTGCCCATGCAGCTGCGCGGCCGTACGAAGAAGAAGGCCGAGCGGGCCGAGTCGCTGCTCTCCCTGCTGGACGTCGCCGACTGCCGCGACCGCCGCCCCGACCAGATGTCCGGCGGTCAGCAGCAGCGCGTGGCCATCGCGGTGGCGCTGGCCAACGAGCCGTCGGTGCTGCTCGCCGACGAGCCGACGGGCGAGCTGGACTCCCGGACGGCGGAGCAGGTCTTCGCCGCGCTGCGTACGGCGAACGAGGAACTCGGCACGACGACCCTCATCGTCACCCACGACCAGTCGGTGGCCGACGAGGTCCGCCGCACGGTGGCCATCCGCGACGGCCGCACCTCCACGGAAACCCTGAAGCGTACGGAGATCGACGCGGCGACGGGCCAGGAATCGGTGGTGGCCAGGGAGTACGCGATGCTGGACCGCGCGGGCCGCCTCCAGCTGCCCGCGGAGTACACCGACGCCCTGGGCATGCGTGAACGGGTGATGCTGGAGCTGGAACCCGACCACATCGGTATCTGGCCGGACGACGGGACAGGGCGCCCGCCTCCGCGTTCCGGCTGAGCGGCAGCAGACGCCGGCCCGGCCGGAGCAAGCGGGTTCCTCTCGGCTGCCGGGAGTGACGAGCGGTGAATGCCGTGCCGCGCTCAGCGGACGGCGGCAGCGTCACGGCGGTCAGGCCGGCGGGCGACGAATACCCACTCCTTGCCCGGGCGGTCGGGTGCGTCCCGGACCTCCTCCAGCACGAATCCCTGCGCGACCAGGTCCGTCCCGATCTCCCGGCGCTCCCGGAATCGCAGGGTCGAATCGGACGTGAACCGCTGCCCGTCCGCGGCGAACACGTAGGTCCAGCGAAAGGTCACCAGGGGCCCGTCCACCTCGACCAACTCGACCCAGCTCTCGACCGCGCCGACGCCCTGGATCTCCGTGACCCTGTGCGACGCGGCGCGGTTCCACGTCTCCCAGGCCCGCCCGGCCGGGTCGCGGGTCTCGAACACCAGCCGCCCGCCGGGTCGCAGGGCGTCGTGAGCCCCCTGGAGCGTTTGCCGCCACGTACGCGGAGCGGCGATCTCCTGGGCGACGTTCGCCGTCATGGTGACCAGGTCGACCCGCATGGGCGGAAGAGCTGTCGCGTCCCCGCAGATCCAGCGGACCCGGTCACTGCCCGGCTTGCCGCGGGCCACCTCGATGGAGGCCCGGGCGGGATCGACGCCGACGACCTCGATCCCGCGATCGGCCAGGAGGAGTGCGAAGACGCCGGTGCCACAGCCGATGTCCAGAACGCGCCTCGCGTCGAGACGCCGGGCGATGTCCAGGTAGGCGTCGAGGTCGCTGCGGTCCGGATCGAGCGGGTCGTAGATCGCTGCCAGTCGCGGATGCTCGAAGATCTCGTCAGCCATGCGTTCGAAGGTATAGCTGATCGGCAGCCCGACGCTACCCCTAAACACTTTTGCATAAAAGTGCAGGCTTGCGTATAGTCATGCCATCGATGAGGAGGAATTCCGATGGTGGTACGTGCGGCAGTGGCTGGGGCGAGCGGATACGCCGGCGGGGAACTGCTCCGCCTGCTCCTCACCCACCCACAGGTCGAGATCGGGGCCCTCACCGCCCACTCCAACGCAGGGGAGCGGCTCGGCGCTCTGCAGCCGCACCTGAGGCCGCTCGCGGACCGCGTCCTCCGGCCGACCACGGCCGAGGTGCTCAGTGGACACGACGTCGTCTTCCTGGCCCTCCCGCACGGCCAGTCCGCCGCGGTGGCCGAACAGCTCGGTGACGAGGTGCTCGTGGTCGACATGGGTGCCGACTTCCGGCTCGAAGACCCCGCCGACTGGGAGAAGTTCTACGGATCGCCGCACGCCGGCACGTGGCCCTACGGCCTGCCCGAACTGCCCGGGGCCCGCGCCGCACTGGCGGGGACCAAGCGCATCGCCGTCCCCGGCTGCTACCCGACGGCCGTCTCCCTCGCTCTCTTCCCGGCGTACGAGGCCGGCCTCGCCGAGCCCGAGGCCGTGGTCGTCGCGGCATCCGGAACCTCCGGCGCGGGCAAGGCGGCTAAGCCGCACCTGCTCGGCTCCGAGGTGATGGGCAACATGACCCCGTACGGCGTCGGCGGCGTCCACCGGCACACCCCCGAGATGATCCAGAACCTCGGCGCCGCGGCGGGCGAGCCGGTCACCGTGTCCTTCACACCGACCCTCGCGCCCATGCCGCGGGGCATCCTCGCCACGTGCAGCGCCAAGGCGAAGCCCGGGGTGAGCGCCGAGTCGCTGCGCGCGGCGTACGAGAAGGCCTTCGCCGACGAGCCGTTCGTCGACCTGCTGCCCGAGGGGCAGTGGCCGGCCACCGCGGCCGTGTACGGATCGAACGCGGCGCAGATCCAGGTCGCGCACGACGAGGCGGCCGGCCGGATCATCGTGATCAGCGCCATCGACAACCTTGCGAAGGGCACCGCCGGAGGCGCCCTGCAGAGCATGAACATCGCTCTCGGGATTCCCGAGGACACAGGTCTTTCCACGATCGGCGTCGCACCGTGAGCGACGCCCATGCGGCCGTCGGGCCGCGGGCCATGAGGAATGCCGTGCGGCTCTGCCGTGCGTGCGGAGAAACGAACGAGGAGATGCAGTGAGCGTCACGGCAGCCAAGGGATTCACGGCGGCGGGCATCGCCGCCGGAATCAAGGAGAGCGGCGGACCGGACCTGGCCCTCGTGGTCAACAACGGCCCCCGCCGCGCCGCCGCGGGCGTCTTCACCTCCAACCGCGTCAAGGCCGCCCCCGTCCTCTGGTCGGAACAGGTCCTCAGGGGCGGCGAAGTGACCGCCGTCGTCCTCAACTCCGGTGGTGCCAACGCCTGTACGGGCCCCCAGGGCTTCCAGGACACCCACGCCACCGCGGAGAAGGCCGCCGAGGTCCTCGGTGGCCACAGCGCGGGCGAGATCGCGGTCGCGTCGACCGGGCTCATCGGCCTGACACTCCCGATGGACAAACTGCTGCCCGGTATCGGGACGGCGGCCGCCGCCCTCAGCGATCACGGTGGCGAGAAGGCCGCCATCGCCATCAAGACCACGGACACGGTCCACAAGACCGCCGTCGCGGGCGGCGAGGGCTGGACCGTCGGCGGCATGGCCAAGGGCGCGGGGATGCTCGCCCCCGGACTCGCCACCATGCTGGTCGTCCTCACCACCGACGCCGACGTCGAAGCGTCCGCGCTCGACACGTCGCTGCGCGCCGCCACCCGCACCACCTTCGACCGGGTCGACTCCGACGGCTGCATGTCGACCAACGACACCGTGCTGCTGCTCGCCTCCGGGGCGAGCGGAGTCACCCCCGAGGGGGCCGAGTTCGACCAGGCCGTGCAGAGTGTCTGCGCCGACCTGGCCCGGCAGTTGATCGGCGACGCCGAGGGCGCCTCCAAGGACATCCGGATCGAGGTGGTCAACGCGGCCACCGAGGACGACGCGGTCGAGGTGGGCCGCAGCATCGCCCGTAACAACCTCCTCAAGTGCGCCATCCACGGCGAGGACCCCAACTGGGGCCGCGTCCTCTCCGCGATCGGCACCACGAAGGCCGCCTTCGAGCCCGACCGGCTGAACGTCGCGATCAACGACGTCTGGGTGTGCAGGAACGGCAGCGTCGGCGAGGACCGCGACCTGGTCGACATGCGCTACCGGGAGGTCAGGATCACCGCGGACCTCGCGGCGGGGGACGAGTCCGCCGTCATCTGGGCCAACGACCTGACCGCCGAGTACGTCCACGAGAACAGCGCGTACAGCTCATGAGCGCCGCGAGGAAGCACACCGCGCTGCCCAAGGCGCAGATCCTCATCGAGGCACTGCCCTGGCTCACCCGGCACAACGGCAAGACCGTCGTCATCAAGTTCGGCGGCAACGCCATGATCGACGAGGATCTCAAGGCCGCCTTCGCCCAGGACGTCGTGTTCCTGCGGCACGCAGGTCTCAAGCCCGTCGTGGTGCACGGCGGCGGCCCGCAGATCAGCGCACAGCTCGACAAGCAGGGCCTGGTCAGCGAGTTCAAGGCCGGGCTGCGCGTCACCACGCCCGAGGCCATGGACGTCGTGCGCATGGTGCTGGCCGGGCAGGTCCAGCGTGAGCTCGTCGGGCTGCTGAACCAGCACGGCCCGCTCGCCGTCGGCATGACCGGCGAGGACGCCCACACGATCACCGCCACCCGGCACCGCCCCATGATCGACGGCGAGGCCGTCGACATCGGCCGGGTCGGTGAGATCACCGCCATCGACACCGGAGCGATCCAGGCACTGCTGGACGACGGCCGGATCCCGGTCATCTCCTCCATCGCGCGCTCGGCGGAGGACAACCACGTCTACAACGTCAACGCCGACACCGCGGCCGCCGCACTCGCCGCCGCGCTGAACGCCGAGACGCTGATGGTCCTCACCGACGTCGAGGGCCTCTACGAGGACTGGCCGCACAGCGACGACGTCATCAGCCGTCTCACCGCCACCGAGCTGGAGAAGCTGCTGCCCGACCTCTCCAGCGGCATGGTGCCCAAGATGCAGGGCTGCCTCCACGCCGTACGCAACGGTGTCGAGACCGCCCGTGTCATCGACGGCCGGGTCCAGCACTCGATCCTGCTGGAGATCTTCACCGACGAGGGGATCGGCACGATGGTCGTGCCCGACGCGGTCTCCGTCGCACAGCCCGACGCAGAGGGGGAGTCATGAGCAACGAGGAGTTCGCACAGCGCTGGCAGGGCGCGCTGATGGACAACTACGGAACCCCGCAGCTGCCCCTGGTGCGCGGCGCGGGCGCCCTGGTGTGGGACGCGGACGGGAACGAGTACCTCGACTTCGTCGGAGGGATCGCGGTCAACGCGCTCGGTCACGCCCATCCCGCGGTGGTCGCGGCCGTCTCCACCCAGATCGCGTCCCTCGGCCACGTCTCCAACCTCTACACCGCCGAGCCCCCCATCGCGCTCGCCGAGCGGCTGCTGCAGCTCTTCGGCCGCACGGGCAGGGTCTTCTTCTGCAACTCCGGCGCGGAGGCCAACGAAGCGGCCTTCAAGATCGGCCGGCTGACCGGGCGCACGCACATGGTGGCCACCGACGGCGGCTTCCACGGCCGGACCATGGGCAGCCTCGCCCTGACCGGCCAGCCCGGGAAGCGCGCGCCCTTCCTGCCGCTGCCCGGCGACGTCACACACGTGCCGTACGGCGATGTCGAGGCCCTCCGGGCCGCGGTGACGACCGACACGGCCCTGCTGGTCGTCGAGCCCGTCCAGGGAGAGAACGGCGTGGTCGTGCCGCCCAAGGGCTATCTGGAGGCGGCGAGGGAGATCACGCGTGCCACCGGCACGCTGCTCGTCCTGGACGAGGTGCAGACCGGGATCGGCCGCTGCGGCCACTGGTTCGAGCACCAGGCACACCAGGGCGTCGAGCCCGACGTGGTCACCCTGGCCAAGGGGCTCGGAGGCGGACTGCCGATCGGAGCCGCCGTCGCCTTCGGGGACGCGGCCGACCTCCTGAAGCCAGGTCAGCACGGCACGACGTTCGGCGGCAACCCCGTCGCCTGCGCAGCCGGCCTCGCCGTGCTGGACACCCTGGCGGCCGACGGTGCGCTGGACGAGGTGAAGCGGCTCGGTGAGCGGATCCGGGAGGGCGTCGAGGGTCTCGGGCACCCGTTGGTCTCCCACGTCCGCGGCTCGGGACTGCTGCTGGGTATCGTGCTCACCGGGCCCCTCGCACCGAAGGTGCAGCAGGCGGCCCAGGGAGCCGGACTCCTGGTGAACGCACCCGCCCCCGACGTCGTACGGCTCATGCCGCCGCTGATCATCGGTGACGCCGAGGTGGACGCGTTCCTGCGGATTCTGCCGGGCGCTCTCGACGCGGCTTACGGGGACGGACGATCCGGGGAGTGACGATCCGGAGAATGAGGCGACGACGATGACCGAGGCGCAGGAAACCGACCACGGCGGGCCGTCGGTGCCGCAGACCCGCACGGCACGCCACCGCAGGATCGTGGACATCCTGAACCGCCAGCCGGTGCGCTCCCAGAGCCAGCTGGCCAGGCTGCTGTCCGACGACGGGCTGAGCGTCACCCAGGCGACGCTCTCCCGCGACCTGGACGAGCTGGGCGCGGTGAAGATCCGCAACACCGGCGGCGAGCTGATCTACGCGGTGCCGAGCGAGGGCGGTTTCCGCACCCCGCAGGCGCCGCTCGGCGGGTCCGCCAAGGAGGAGCGGATGCGCAGGCTCTCGGCCGAGCTGCTCATCTCGGCGGAGGCCTCGGCCAACCTCGTGGTGCTGCGCACGCCTCCGGGCGCCGCGCAGTTCCTCGCCTCGGCCATCGACCAGGCCGAGCTCCAGGCGATCCTCGGCACGATCGCCGGGGACGACACGCTGATGCTGATCAGCCGTGACCCGAAGGGTGGCCAGGCGCTGGCCGACCACCTCCTGCGGCTCGCCCAGAACGACCGCTGAGCGGCCGTCAGTAGCGGGTGATCGCGGTCGGTCCGGACGCCGTCCCGACCGCGATGTGCGGCCGGCGGACCGGGTCGGCCCAGGCCAGGATCCGGTCCATGGCGGCCGCCGGCACGGACACGCAGCCGGCGGTCGCACCCTTCCCGTCGACGTGGAGGAAGATCCCGGCGCCCCTGCCCCGTACCGGCCGGTGGTAGTTGAAGCCGATGACGAGCGCACGGGCGTACTGGGTGGGGTAGCCGACGAGGTGTTCGGCCTCCTCCGCGCGGCAGTCCTCGGGCCGCGGGTCCACCCAGCGGTTGTAGGACCGGGACGCGTTGTCCTGGCACCACCACGAGCTCTCGGCGACCCGGCGGTACGGGTACCGGGTCCCGGGCGGGGCGGCCCCGGTACCGAAGGCGTACGGCAGGTCGTACAGACCGGTGGGCGTGGTGTTCGTGCCCTGGGTACGGGTGGCGCCGTCGGCCAGGCCGTTCGCCCCGAAACGGCCGGGCGCCGAACCGGCCGCCACCCAGCCGCGCCCGCGCCGGTCCCACCAGGTGACCGTGCCCGTCGTGGAGTCGGTGCCGGCGGCCTCGGCGGTGATCAGCTGCGTACCCCCGCCCGTGTCCGCCAGCCGCTCCGGCAGGGGCGGTGGCCCGGCGGGGAGCGCCGCGAGCGAGCCGGCCAGGGCCAGGAGGACCGACGCGGTCACCACGAGTCTGCGCATGCTCCGGACCGTACGGCTCATGGCGGCCCGGCCCCACCGCGCCTGCTCCGTACGGCTCAGTGACTCACCCCGCGGCGGGCGCGGGCATCACGGGCAGCGGCAGGGGGAGTCCCGGCAGTCCGTCGATGCTGGTGGCGATGTCCTGCTTCTTCTCGAAGTACCGGCTCAGGCTCTCGTCGTCCTCGCGCCGGAAACGGTCGGCGTGCAGGGAGCGGTCCTCGTCGTACGACATGAAGGGCACCGCGTAGCCGCAGCTGTCCCGGATGAGTTCGGCCGTCACCACGATGACCGCGCGCAGACCGTGGGGGGTCGGGTCGATCCCGGGGAAATGGGCGAGCAGGGCGGGGAAGCGTGGGTCGTCACGGAAGACCGGCTCCCCGCGCCCGTGGACGCGGACGATGTTCGGAGGGCCCTGGAAGGCGCACCACATCAGCGTGATGCGCCCGTTCTCCCGCAGGTGCGCGATGGTCTCGGCGGTACTGCCGGCGAAGTCGAGGTAAGCCACCGTCTGTTCGTCCACGACGGCGAACGACCCGCTCATGCCCTTGGGCGACAGGTTGACCGTGCCGTCGCCGTCCAGGGGCGAGGTGGCGGTGAAGAAGATGTGCTGCTCCTCGATGAAGGTGCGCAGCCGTCCCTCGATGCGATCATGCGTTTTTCCCATGGGTCGGATTATCTGCCTCCCCGCGCCCTGGGGGCAGCGGTTTCAACCACCCGAGGGTGGCAGCGGCTCGTACCGGGCGCGCTGTGCCTCGTGGGCGACCTCGGGGTCGTCGTCGTCCTCCAGCGTGGCCAGCACGCGCTTACGCAGAGCGAGGCTGTGGGCGCAGAGCAGGCGGAGGCCGGACCGCCGCACGTGCCGGGGGCGGCCGGGGGCCAACAGATCGGCCAGCCACGCCTCGGGGACCAGCAGGACGTACGGGACGAGCGCCTTCCGGGCGGTGCGCACCACCGGCGGATGCGGGTCGTTCATGACGGCCATCAGCTCGTCGGGGGAGACCGCGCCCAGCATGAGCAGCGAGGCGAGAGCCGCTGCGCGCACCCGGCCCTCCGGATGGGCCGTCAGCGGCCGCAGCAGGGCCGTCGCGTCGGAGGCTCCGGACTCGGTCAGGCCGAACAGCGCTCCCGGAGACAGGCCGGGCGCGGTGGGGTCGGCGCACAGCGCGCGGTAGATCTCCTGCGGGTCCCGGCCCTCCAGTCGCAGGACCAGACGGGCGGCGGAGCGCACGCGGGCCGACGGATCGGCCAGGCGGGGGACAGCCTCCGGGCCACGGCCCGCCCGGTGCAGTGCCGTCACCGCGGAGGACCGCGCCACGGCGGAGGAAGCGGTGAGCAGCGGATCGAGGAGACGCTCCGGGTCACCTGCGGTGACCCGGGCCAGCAGGGCGCCGGCGCACAGGTGCCGGACGTCCCGGTCCGGAGCGGTGAGGACGAGTTCCGTGAGTCCGGCGGGCGTGAGCAGTCCCTGCTCCAGGGACATCTGCGTGCCGAGGATCCGGACGCGGGGCACATGGCTCGCGCGGAGCCGGCCCGCCAGTCCGGCCGGCCGGGGCCCGGCGGCGGCCAGAACCCGTTCCAGGGCCCAGCCGCCGTGCGGGCGCAGGCTCATGCGCAGGGCCAGGGGCAGCAGAGCCGAGGGATCCGCCTCCTGCGTGCGCAGGGCCGCGTCCACGATGCGGCGGGCCCGTTCCCGTACCCGTATGTGACGGTCGGCGCAGCGGACCAGGAGCAGGGGCAGCAGTGCGGGCCTCCCGGCGGCGAAGGCCAGCGCGGCCCCGCGCACCTGCCACCGGTAGCTGCACAGCGCGATCACGGTCTCCGCCTCGCCGGGCGGGAACCGTGACCAGGTGACGTCGTGGGCCTCCTCGTCCCATTGGGGTGCGGCGGCCCGGTCGACGGATCCGCGACGGCCCGTACGTCGCTCGTGGAGCGGAGGCCGGACGCGCCCCCGGCGCGCGGTCGCCGACGCCATCTCCCGGTCGAGGCCGTCCCACGCCTGCGGATCGGCGGTGTCCATGGCCTGTGCCAGGGGCTTGCCGAGCAGAAGCCGGTCCGCCGGCGTGAGGTACCGCGTGGCGGACAGGGGAATCAGGTGCCGCATGAGCGCAGCATAGGGATCGTTCGTACCTCCCACCAGCAGCTTTGACAAAGCATACGGAGCATTGCATAGTTATGCTCTGTCCTCGAGGGCGCGGCCTGGCGCGCGGCCTCGTCCGATCCACGGCGGCACCACCGCCTCCCCACCGTGCGCGCGGGGCGGCGGTCGCACACCCACCCCTTGCACCACCGAGGAGCACGCAGTGAGCAACGGCACCGGCAACAGCGACGTACGCCTCTGGGGCGGCCGTTTCGCCGACGGCCCCGCCGAGGCGCTGGCCAAGCTGTCCGCCTCCGTCCACTTCGACTGGCGGCTCGCGCCGTACGACATCGCGGGCTCCCGCGCCCACGCGCGGGTGCTCAACAAGGCGGGGCTGCTCACCGAGGACGAGCTGACCCGGATGGCCGAGGGCCTCGACTCGCTCGAAGCCGCCGTCGCCGACGGCTCGTTCACCGGCACCATCGCGGACGAGGACGTCCACACCGCCCTGGAACGCGGGCTCCTGGAGCGCCTGGGCCCGGACCTCGGCGGGAAGCTGCGCGCGGGCCGGTCCCGTAACGACCAGGTCGCCACGCTCTTCCGCATGTACCTGCGCGACCACGCCCGGATCATCGGCGGCCTGATCGCCGAACTCCAGGACGCCCTGGTGGGGCTGGCCGAGGCGCACCAGGACGTTGCCATGCCCGGCCGTACGCACCTCCAGCACGCGCAGCCCGTACTCCTCGCCCACCACCTCCTGGCCCATGTGCAGCCCCTGATCCGGGACGCCGAGCGACTGCGGCAGTGGGACGAGCGGACCGCGGTGTCCCCGTACGGCTCCGGTGCGCTGGCCGGGTCCTCCCTCGGGCTCGATCCGGAGGCCGTCGCGTCCGACCTCGGCTTCGAGCACGGCTCCGTAGCCAACTCCATCGACGGCACCGCGTCCCGGGACTTCGTCGCCGAGTTCGCGTTCATCACCGCGATGATCGGCGTCAACCTCTCCCGGATCGCCGAGGAGATCATCATCTGGAACACGAAGGAGTTCTCCTTCGTCACCCTCCACGACGCCTTCTCCACCGGCTCGTCGATCATGCCGCAGAAGAAGAACCCCGACATCGCCGAGCTCGCCCGGGGCAAGTCGGGCCGCCTCATCGGCAACCTGACAGGGTTGATGGCGACCCTGAAGGCCCTTCCGCTCGCGTACAACCGCGACCTCCAGGAGGACAAGGAGCCGGTCTTCGACTCCTGCGACCAGCTCGAGGTCCTGCTCCCCGCCTTCACCGGCATGATGGCCACGCTCACCGTCAACCGGGAGCGCATGGAGGAACTGGCCCCGGCCGGCTTCTCGCTCGCCACGGACATCGCCGAGTGGCTCGTCAAGCAGGGCGTCCCCTTCCGGGTGGCGCACGAGGTCGCGGGCGAGTGCGTGAAGGTCTGCGAACAGCAGGGCATCGAGCTCGACGAGCTGACGGACGAGCAGTTCGCGAAGATCTCCGAGCACCTCACCCCGGAGGTGCGCACCGTCCTGAACGTGCCCGGCGCACTCGCCTCCCGTGACGGGCGCGGTGGGACGGCACCCTCGGCCGTCGCCGTGCAGCTGGCCGAGGTGAAGGCCGACCTGGTGACACAGCACGCCTGGGCCACCGCGCGCGGATGATTCGCACGCATCGCGGGCTACGTTGACGGGAAGGCGTTCGGAACCGACCCAGAGGAGCCCGCGATGCCCTTCGCCCGCCTGAACCGAGCGACCACCCCGACCTCCCACATCGGGCTCGGCCTGGCCGCCGTCGGCAGGCCCGGTTACATCACCCCGCACCGTGACCGCGATCTGCCCGGCGACCGCGGCGTCGACGTGCTTCGCGCCCGCACCCACGAACTCCTGGACGCCGCCTACGCCCAGGGCGTGCGCTATTTCGACGCCGCGCGCTCCTACGGTCGCGCCGAGGAGTTCCTCGCCGAGTGGCTGACCATCCGTCCCGACGTCACGGATGTGGTCATCGGGAGCAAGTGGGGCTACACCTACACCGGCGACTGGCGCGTGGACGCCGAGACGCACGAGGTGAAGGACCACGGACTCGCCGCCTTCGAACGGCAGCGCGACGAGACGGCCGCACTGCTCGGCGACCGGCTCGATCTCTACCAGATCCATTCGGTGACCGCCGACAGCCCCGCGCTGACCGACAAGGGCCTGCACGCGCGCCTCGCCGAGCTGGCGGCCGGAGGCACCACGGTCGGCTTCTCCGCGAGCGGCCCCGGACAGGCCGACGCCATCCGGGCAGCCCTCGCCGTGACCGTGGACGGTGAGCCCCTCTTCCGGACCGTCCAGGCCACCTACAACGCCCTGGAGACCTCCGCCGGAGCGGCACTCGCCGAGGCGCACGACGCGGGACTCACCGTGATCGTGAAGGAGGTCATGGCCAACGGGCGGCTCGCCGGGACCGAGGCGCCCGCAGTCGTACGGGAGATCGGCGCCGACGCCGGGCTGGACGCGGACGCCGTCGCCCTGGCGCTGGTGCTCCACCAGCCGTGGGCCGGAGTCGTCCTGTCCGGCGCGGTCACCGTCACCCAGCTGGCGGCCAATCTGCACGCGCCGCTGCTCGACCTGGACCCGGACCGGCTGGACAGGCTCGCCGCCCTGGTGGAGGAGCCGGAGGCCTACTGGCGCCACCGCGCCTCGCTGCCCTGGACCTGAGCCGGCAGGCCCGCGCGGGGCGGGACCCGGGCGCCCGCCCAGGCCCGAGCCGCCGCACCTGCCCGCCCGCCCGGCTGCGCCCGTTCACGCTCGAGCCGCCGGACTGCTCCGTCCGCTCACGCCCAGTCGGCGAGCACCTCGAAGTCCGCCCGCACCAGCCCCACCCAAGGGTCGATCCGCCTCAGCAGGGCCCGCCCCGGGTGGTGGGCGGCGACCCAGGCCGTGTCGAGGTCCGTGATCTCGTCGTCCACCCAGGCGAACGGACGTCCGTCCGCGTAGTCGACGACGTACCGCGTCTTCCAGTACGTCCCGTCCACCGTCACCGCGTGCATCGCGGGCCAGTCGATGTACGGCAGCGGGGGCAGCCCGATGCGGGGGCCGACCCACTCGTTCGCCTCGTCCTTCCAGGTGGTCGCCCAGACGAGTTCGTACCGGTCGGCGAGAGCCAGCAACTCACCGCCGTGGCCCGGGCTGAGCAGTACGGGCAGGGGCACCCCGGTCGTCCACCCCGTCGGCCGCATCAGGTGGCGCGTGTAGCCCTCGGGGGCGGTGGGGAGGGACAGCGCCGCATAGGGGTTGAGCGGACCGTCGATGTCGATCAGCAGCAGCGGCTTCATGGCGCCATGGTGCCCCGCCGGACCCCTGGCGACCCGCGCGACGACGCACCGGCCGCGGACGCGGCGGCCGACGCGTCCGAGCTCGAAGCGGCTGGACACGGCCTGCGCAATGATACGTTCATGTCTCAAATGGGCTAGTTTCGTCTCATGACTCTTGATCGTGAGCAGGTGCTGCGGAGCGCCGCCGCCCTGCTGACCCGCAAGTCCACGGCGACCATGGACGAGGTCGCACGAGCGGCCGGCATCGGCCGCGCCACCCTGCACCGGCACTTCGCGGGGCGCGATGCCCTGGTCGGGGCGCTGGAGAACCTCGGCATCCAGGAGTTCGAAGCCGCTCTGGACGCGGCCCGACTCGAGGAGGGCGGCGCCGAGGAGGGGCTGCGGCGGCTGATCACGGCCGTTCAGCCCGGTGCGGGACTGCTGTCCTTCCTCGTCACCGAGAACCAGCTGTTCGAGGGCGACCACGTCAACGAGGGCTGGAGCCGTCTCGACGCCCGGGTGTCGGCCTTCTTCCGTCGCGGCCAGGAGCGCGGAGAGTTCCGGATCGACCTCACCCCGGCCTGGCTGACCGAGGCCCTGTACGGCCTGATCGGCAGCTGCGCCTGGTCCGTGCAGGCGGGCCGGGTCGCTTCGCAGGACTTCCCGTACATGATCGTCGAGTTGCTCCTGGGCGGAGCACGCCGGAGCGTGGAGAAATGAGTAGCACCTTTTCGAGGGCGGGCGTCACGGGCGAACAGCACCATCCGGGCCGGTGGGTCGCCCTCACCGTCCTTGTCCTGGCCGTGCTGCTGGTCGCCGTGGACGCCACCGTCCTCGGCCTGGCCACCCCGTTCCTCAGTGAGGATCTCGAACCGACCGGCACCCAGCTGCTCTGGATCGGCGACGTCTACTCGTTCGTCATCGCCGGCCTCCTGGTCTCCATGGGCAGCCTCGGCGACCGCATCGGACGCAAGAAGCTGCTGCTCACCGGCGCCTCGGCCTTCGGGGCGGTCTCCGTGCTGAACGCCTACGCGTCGAGCCCCGAGATGATGATCGTGGCCCGGGCCCTGCTCGGTGTCGCCGGTGCCACCCTGATGCCGTCCACGCTCGCCCTGATCCGCAACCTCTTCCACGACCCGCGTGAACGCAGCCTCGCCGTCGGCATCTGGGGCGCGATGGCAGCGGCGGGAGCCGCCGTCGGCCCGGTCGTCGGCGGGCTCCTGCTGGAGCACTTCTGGTGGGGCTCGGTCTTCCTGATCAACCTGCCCGTGATGGCGGTCCTCGTCGTCGTGGGGATCAAGATGATCCCGGAATCGAAGAACCCGGCACCGGGCCCCTGGGACCTGCTCAGTGTGGGGCTCTCGCTGATCGGCATGATCGGCATCGTGTACGCGATCAAGGAGGCGGCCTCACATGGCCTGAGCTGGGAGAACGGTGCGGCTGCCCTAGGCGGCGTGCTGGCGCTCACCTGGTTCGTGCGCCGTCAGCTGAAGCTTCCCGCACCACTGCTGGACATGCGGCTCTTCCACCACCGGGGCTTCTCCGGCGCGGTCCTCGCCGACCTGCTGACCATCCTCGGCCTGTCCGGGATCGTCTTCTTCCTCTCCCAGTTCCTGCAACTGGTCCAGGGGCGTGGCCCGCTCGAGGCCGGCCTCGCCGAACTGCCCGCGGCCGTCGGCGCGGTGACGGCCGGGCTCCTGGCGGGAAGGGTGGCGCGCCGCTACTCCGTGCGCTCCGTGGTCGCCGTCGGGCTCGGAGCCATCGGTGTGTCGCTCGCCGTGGTCACGGTGATCCACAAGGAGACCGCCTACCCGCTGATCGGGGTGCTGCTCCTGGTGGTGGGCGTCGGCGCGGGATTCGCCTTCACCGTCACCTCCGACGTCATCCTCTCCAGCGTCCCGAAGGAACAGGCGGGCTCGGCGTCAGCGGTGTCCGAGACGGCGTACGAGCTCGGCGCCGCCCTCGGCATCGCGCTGCTCGGGTCCATCGTCACCGGTGTCTACAAGGGCTTCGGGACCCCCGAGGGCATCCCGGCCGCGGCCGAGACGGCTGCCCACGAGTCGCTGGGGGGAGCCGTGGAGACGGCCGCGCACCTCCCGGCGCAGCAGGCGGACGAACTGGTCACCGCCGCCCAGGAGGCATTCGTCAACGGGCTGCGGGTCTCGGCCGCGGTCGGCGCCGTCGTGCTGCTCGCGACCGCGTTCGCCGCGTGGTTCCTGCTGCGTGACCAGAAGCTGGAGGAGGGGATCATCCCCGACGAGTGAGTGGTGCGGCGAAGGGCGCGCCGCACCCGGCTCCACCCGTCCGGGCTCAGGCCGCCTTCGCCTTCGTGGCGTACATGTCGACGTACTCCTGGCCGGAGAGCCGCATCACCTCGGCCATGACGGAGTCCGTCACCGCCCGCAGGACGTAGCGGTCGCGGTCCATGCCCTCGTAGCGGGAGAACTCCATCGGCTCGCCGAAGCGGACCGTGACCTTGCCCGGGCGGGGCAGGCCGGCGCCACCCGGCTGCAGCTTGTCCGTGCCGATCATCGCGAAGGGCACGACCGGAGCGCCGGTCATCAGGGTGAGCCGCGCGATACCCGTCCGCCCGCGGTAGAGGCGGCCGTCGGGGGAGCGGGTGCCCTCGGGGTAGATGGCGAAGGCGTTGCCCTCCTCCAGCACCCGACGGCCCGTCATCAGCGCCGCGACGCCGCCGCGGCCACCGTCCCGGTCCACCGGGATCATCCCGCAGCCGGTGAAGAACCAGGCCATCAGCCGGCCCTTGAGGCCCTTGCCGGTGACGTACTCGTCCTTGCCGATGTAGAAGACGGGCCGGTCGCAGCAGATCGGCATGATCATCGAGTCGATGAACGTCAGGTGGTTGCCCGCGAGGATCACCGGACCGGTCCCCGGGATGTTCTCGACGCCTTCCACCTGGGGCCGGAAGAGCAGGCGCAGGATCGGTCCGAGCACTGCCTTGATGACCGTGAGTCGGGACAACGCATCCTCCGGTGTCGTGGCCGGGCGGCCGTGGCGGGAAATCGCGAGGGTCTGTGCAGGTGAGGACGATACTCGCGGGTACCGCCTCCGCGCACATCGGGTTCACCGAGCGGATACGCAGTGTTGACGTGTGTTTCCGCCATGTTCGTCCACGGGCTGCCCCACCGATGGCGTAGCTGCCTACGATCAAGCCTCCCCCGAAGGTGCCGGACATCACATGCGAGGAGCATTCATGACAGAGCGCGCGCAGACTGCACCCGGTCGGCGGACCCTCCTGGGGGCGGCCGTCCTCGGCACGGCCGCCCTCGGACTGTCCGGCACGGCCGAAGCCGCCGGGCGTGGCGCGCCCGACGCGCGCAGCGGCGGGCACGGCTCGTACCGGGACCTGCCCGTGCCCACCGTCATCGGCCACCGGGGCGCCAGCGGTTACCGCCCCGAGCACACCCTCGGCTCCTACCAGCTCGCCCTGGACATGGGTGCGCACATCGTCGAGCAGGACCTCGTGCCCACCAAGGACGGCCACCTGGTCTGCCGTCACGAGAACGACATCACCGGCACCACCGACGTCGCCGAGCACCCCGAGTTCGCGAGCCGCCGGACCACGAAGAAGGTGGACGGGGTCTCGCTCACGGGCTGGTTCACCGAGGACTTCACCCTCGCCGAGCTGAAGACCCTCCGGGCGAAGGAGCGCATCCCCGGCAACCGCCAGGAGAACACGCTGTACGACGGCCGCTGGGAGATCCCCACCTTCGAGGAGGTCCTGCGCTGGGCGGAGAAGGAGGGCCGCAGGCGCGGCAGGCCCGTATGGCTGTACGTCGAGACCAAGCACCCCTCCTACTTCAGGGGCCTCGGACTCGGCCTGGAGGAGCCGCTCGCCAAGCTGCTGCGCCGCCACGGCCGGCACCGGGCGGACTCCGCGCTCATCCTCCAGTCCTTCGAGCCGACCTCGATGCAGCGACTGTCGAAACTCGTCGCCACCCCCCGTGTCGTCCTGCTGTCCGGACCGAAGGAACGGCCCTGGGACTTCGTGGAGTCCGGTGACCCCCGCACCGTCGCCGACCTGGTCGAGCCCGCAGGGCTGAAGTGGATCGCGTCCTTCGCCCAGGGCATCGGCCCCACGCTGGACCTGGTCATCCCCAGGGACGGCGCCGGCCGGCTGACCACCCCGACGGCCCTGGTCGCGGACGCGCACGCACGGGGCCTGGTCCTGCACCCCTACACGATGCGCAACGAGAACACCTTCCTGCCCGCGGACTTCCGGCGCGGCACGGACCCCAACGCGTACGGCGACGTGTTCGGCGCTCTCCGGGTGTACTTCGAGGCGGGCATCGACGGGATCTTCTCCGACAACCCCGACACCGCGCTGCTCGCCGCCGCCGACTTCGCCAGGAGCTGAGGCATAGGGACCGGCTCTCCGGGGCCGAGGTCCCCTCACGCGGGCGAGGCCGGGGGCTCGCCCCGGACCGGGAGCGTCAGCGTTCCGGTCCGCATGCCCCGGTCGGGTGGAGCTCCCTGTGTGCGGCAACCCGCCGCACGCAGGGAGCGTTGACGGGGCATGACTCTTCTTGATCATGTCCCCGCGGCCCGGGCCGACGGGGAGGGCGGCAGGGGACGCGAGATCGTCCACGCCCTGTACGCGCTGGTGCGCGCGGAGGCGGCGGCCGAGGCACAGGCAGCCGGGGTCGAAGCCGCGGACCTCGAACAAGCGGTGTGGCTGCGGCTGCTGGAGCGCCGGACCGGCCCGGAGACGCCCCCTGATCCTGCCCGCTGGGTCCGCGCGGCCGTGCGGGCGGAGGCGCGCGTGGCCCGCCGGAGGACCCGGCGCGAGCGTGCCTACGCCGGCGGTGAGCCCCCGGGGGACTGGGCCGGCTGCCCCGAACGGATCACGGTGGGAGCCGACGAACGCCGGGCGCTGCGGGCCGCGGTGGGCCGGCTGCCCGGGAGATGCCCACGGTTACTCGAGGCGATGCTGGCCGCCCACGATCCGACATACCGTGAGATCGCGGGGGAGTTGGGTATGTCACAGGGCAGTTTGGGCCCCATGCGTTCCCGATGCCTCGGATGTCTGCGCAGAATGCTCGCGGCGGAGGTTGTAGCTCCTGAACCGTGGGGAATGGAGCGGTAGACAACCGGCGGATCAGGTGAGCGGGAGGCATGCACACATGGGCATGAGTGTGACCATCTCGGCGGCGACGGCACAGGACGTCGAGCAGATCTTCAGACTCCAGTACCTCTGTTTCCAGAGTGAGGCGGAGCTCTACGGCAACTACCGGATCGGCCCGCTCGTCCAGACCCTCGACTCCGTACGGGACGAAGTCGGCACGGACCTGGTGTTCGTGGCGCGGCTCGGCGACGAAGTCGTCGGCTCGGTACGCGGCTTCACCGACACGGACGGCACCGGCCGGATCGGCAAGCTCTGCGTCCACCCCCGGCTCCGCAACCACGGCCTGGGCACGCGTCTCCTGCGCGCCGCGGAATCCGGGCTGGCGGACGGGCGTTCGGCCACCCGATTCCGGCTGCACACGGGGGAGCGCAGCGAAGGCAATCTGCGGCTCTACCGCAAGGCCGGCTACGCCCGGGTGGGCGACGCCACCGGAGACGACGGTGTGCGGCTGGTCCTGCTCGAGAAGGACGCCACCGCGTCGGCCTACGCGGCGAGCGCCTGAACGACTCCCGCGACGCCCGGTGTCAGGCGTTCCGTGCGCGGCGCAGCCAGATCATCCCGGTGACCGGAAGGATCACCGGGATGAACAGGTAGCCCATGCCGAACCCCGACCACACCGTGCTGTCCGGGAAGGCGGACGGCTCCAGTCGCGTCCAGGTGCCGACGACCAGCACCCCCGCGAGCTCGGCGGCACAGCACACCAGAGCCGCCCTGCGCGCCTTCTCCCCGCCCCGCACCAGCGAGTACGTGATGAAGCCGTACACGACGGCGGCGACGGCCGAGAGGACGTACGCCAGTGGCGCCTTGCCGAAGTCCATGACCATCTCGACGATCGAGCGGGACGCGGCGGCCACGGTGAACACCCCGTAGAACCAGACCAGTACCCGGCCCGGCCCGGTGCCGAGTTCGAACCGCCGGGTCTGTCGCGGGGCGTCGTGCTCGGGGGCCGGGGAGGCGTGGGTCTCCGTGCGGTCGGTGTCGCTCAAGGTCAGTCTCCCCAGATGTCGTAGAGCCGCACTTCGAGCACGGCGAGCACGACCGCGCCGGCCGACACCGTCACCGAACCCCAGCGGGTCCGCTCCGACAGTGACAGGAAGCCCGCCGCGGGCACCGACGCGAAGGCGCCGATCAGATAGGCGATGAAGATCGTCATGCCCTGGTCGGGCCGTTCGCCGCGCGCCAGCTGAACGATTCCCACGAGCAGCTGCGCCAGGGCCAGCACGGAGACGACCGCCATGCCGATGAAGTGCCAGTCCTTGGTGGGCTGGTCCCGGTAGGCGGCGATTCCGCACCAGGCGGCGAGGGCGAGCGCGGTCACGGCGACCGCGATCGTCAGGGCATCAAGCATGAGGCGAGGGTATTACGGGCCGGCGGCTCCGCCGCGTGCGGCCCCGGGCGACGGGTGGGCGCGGGAGGGCGGCCAGGGATCGTGGCCTTTGCCACAGGGCGAGCACAGCATGATCGGGCCGCCGGTGGTGCGGTGCTCGGACCGGGTCGCGTCTTCGCAGGTCAAAGTGGTGTGCGTAGGGGCGGGGACTCCCGGCAAGGCGCGTCCACGACTGTCCGCTATACGGACGCGGTGGGTCGCGGGAACGTTACGTCTGTTTTACTTGGCCCATGACCACGACGAGCTACCGCAGCCCTGCGACCGAGGCGATCACGACGCCCGGTGCTCGTTGTATGTGTCGAATGCGCGCCTTCTGAGGGCCCCGCCCGAGCCTCGCGCCCCGAAGCGAGACCGAGCCCGCGCCGTCCGCACCCGGCGGACCGAGCCGGCCCCGGCCATGCCCCGCCCAACGGTTCCGCCGAGGGCCGGTCCATGCCGAGACTCCCACCGGTCAGCCACCGGCAGAAGTCTCACCAGCCGAATGCCCCGTGCCCGGCGGACACCGCGCCGTGCACTCGACAGTGACGGAAACCCTGTGATCACCACTTCGGGCCTCACGAAGGTCTACCAGTCACGCGGCCGTGAGGTCACCGCCCTGGACGGCGTGGACCTGCACGTCCGCGAGGGCGAGGTCTACGGCGTCGTCGGACAGAGCGGCGCCGGCAAGTCCTCCCTCATCCGCTGCGTCAACCTCCTCGAACGCCCCACCTCGGGCACCGTGACGGTGGCCGGCCAGGACCTCACGGCCCTCGCCGGCCGGGGCCGCCGCGCCGGCAAGGACCTCCGCCGGGCGCGCAGCCGTATCGGCATGGTCTTCCAGCACTTCAACCTGCTGGACTCGCGCACCGTACGGGACAACGTCGAACTTCCCCTGGAGATCCTCGGGCTCTCCGGACAGGCGCGCACCCGCAAGGCGCTCGAACTCCTCGACCTCGTGGGTCTCTCCGACAAGGCGAAGGCGTACCCGGGTCAGCTGTCCGGAGGCCAGAAGCAGCGCGTCGGCATCGCCCGCGCCCTTGCCGGCGACCCGGAGGTGCTCCTCTCCGACGAGGCGACCTCCGCGCTCGACCCCGAGACCACCCGCTCCATCCTGCAACTGCTGCGCGACCTCAACCAGGAGCTCGGCCTCACCGTCCTGCTCATCACGCACGAGATGGACGTCGTCAAGACCGTCTGCGACTCCGCGGCGCTGATGAAGAAGGGGCGCATCGTCGAGTCGGGCACCGTCGGCTCGCTGCTGGCCACACCCGGCTCCGAACTCGCCCACGAACTGTTCCCGGTCGGCGGGACCGCCTCCGGCCCCGGCTCCACCGTCGTCGACGTCACGTTCCACGGCGAGGCCGCGGCCCAGCCGGTGATCTCGCAGCTCTCCCGGACGTACAACATCGACATCTCGATCCTCGGTGCCGCGATGGACACCGTCGGCGGCAAGCAGATCGGCCGCATGCGCATCGAGCTGCCCGGCGGCTTCGAGGAGAACGTCGTACCGATCGGCTTCCTGCGCGAGCAGGGACTCCAGGCCGAGACCGTGACCGACAGCACCGACAGCACCGACAGCACCGACAGCACCGACAGCACCGCCGGCATCCCCTCCCAGACCCCCGCCACGATCACCAAGGAGGTGGCGAAGTGACCTGGTCCGAAATGCAGCCACTGCTCTCGCAGGGAACCATCGACACCCTCTACATGGTGCTCTGGTCCACCCTCGTCACCGTCGTCGGCGGGCTGCCGCTCGGCATTCTGCTCGTCCTCACCGACAAGGGCGGACTGCTGCAGAACACGGTGGTGAACAAGGTCATCGGCGTCATCGTGAACATCGGCCGCTCCCTGCCGTTCATCATCCTGCTGATCGCCCTGATCCCCTTCACCACCTGGGTCGTCGGCACCTTCATCGGCCCGTCCGCGATGATCGTCCCGCTCGCCATCGGTGCCATCCCCTTCTTCGCGCGGCTCGTCGAGACAGCGGTGCGCGAGGTCGACCACGGGCTCGTCGAGGCCGTCCAGTCCATGGGCGGATCGATCCCGACGATCGTCCGCAAGGTCCTGCTGCCGCAGGCGCTTCCCTCGCTCGTCTCCGGCGTGACCACCACCGTCATCGTGCTCATCGGCTACTCCGCGATGGCCGGCGCGGTCGGCGGCGAAGGGCTCGGCTCCAAGGCCGTCACCTACGGATTCCAGCGCTTCGACAACCAGTTCATGCTCATCACCGTCGTGCTGCTCATCGTCATCGTGACCGTGGTCCAGCTGATAGGTGACGGGGCCGTGCGCCTGCTCGCCCGCCGGGGCCGCACCACCTCCTGACCTTCCCTCCCCCCGAAGCCCGAACTCCTTGTCCGGGCGCACCACCTTCACCACCGGAAAGAGGCACTCTTCGTGCGTAGGAACATCAAGATCACCGCCGTCGCCGCAGCCACCGCCGCGCTCGCCATCGGGCTCAGCGCCTGCGGTACGGACTCCGACCCGGCCTCCAAGGGTGAGACCGGCGCCGAGGCGGACACCTCCAAGGCGCTCGTCGTCGCCGCGTCCCCGACGCCGCACGCCGACATCCTGAACTTCGTCAAGAAGAACCTGGCGGAGAAGGCCGGCCTCAAGCTGGAGGTCAAGGAGTTCACGGACTACGTCCTGCCGAACACCGCCACCGAGAACGGCCAGGTCGACGCCAACTTCTTCCAGCACAAGCCCTACCTGGACGACTTCAACAAGAAGAACAAGACCCACATCGTCCCGGTGGTCGACGTACACCTCGAGCCCCTCGGCCTCTACTCCAAGAAGATCAAGGACGTCAAGGACATCAAGGCCGGCCAGACGGTCGCCGTCCCGAACGACACCACCAACGAGGGCCGTGCGCTCCAGCTGCTCGCCGAGAACGGGCTGATCACCGTCAAGGACGGCGTCGGCACCAACGCCAAGCTCAGCGACATCACGGACAAGAAGGGCCTGGAGTTCAAGGAGATCGAGGCCGCCACCGTGCCCCGCGCCCTGGACGACGTCGACGCCGCGGTCATCAACGGCAACTACGCCATCGAGGCCGACCTGAAGCCGGGCCAGGACTCCCTGGTGCTGGAGAAGGCCGACGGCAACCCGTACGCCAACTTCCTGGCCGTCAAGGACGGCAACGAGGACGACCCCCGGGTCCAGAAGCTCGCGAAGCTCCTGAACTCCGACGAGGTCAAGAAGTTCATCGAGGACACCTACAAGGGCTCGATCATCCCCGCCTTCGGGGAGCCCGCCAAGTCCTGACCCCCGCGCACCAGTTGCCGCACGAGCCCCGCACACCCGCACCAGGGTGTGCGGGGCTCCGCCGTGCGGACCCGGCCATGCGCGTCCACCGTCCGATGCTGCATGCTGGTGGCTTTACACGGTCTTCGGCATGGAGCTGCGCATGACTACCACCTTCCCGTCCATCTCCATCAGCACGGACAGGTTGGTGCTGCGCCCCTTCGACATGGCGGACGTACCGGCGTACATCGAGATGATGAACGACGAGCTGGTCACCGCCTGGACCGACGCGCCACATCCCTACACCCAGGTCGACGCCGAACGGTGGGTCCGCAGGATCGCGCCCGCCGAACGCTCCCAGGGCAACGGCATCGTCTTCGCCGTCACCGAGTTCCTCACCCAGCGCCTCGTCGGTTCGGTGCGGCTCCTCAACACCGACCGGCGCACCCTGGCCACCGAGGTCCGCTACATCACCGCGCCCTGGGCACGGGGGGAGGGATACGCCACCGAGTGCGTGCTGGCACTCGCCGAGTGGCTCTTCCGGGACCAGGGCTTCGAGCGGATCGAACTGCGCACCCCCGCGGGGAACACCGCCTCGCAGCAGGTCGCCCAGAAGCTGGGCTGCATCAGTGAAGGGGTCCTGCGCAACGCCCGCATAGCCAGGACCGCCACCGAGGACGGAGGCTGGACCGACATCCGGACCGACCTCATCGTGTGGGGGCTCCTTCCCGAGGACCTGGAGGGCGTCGCCGAGCAACTGGCCGACGCGGGCGGCTACGGCACGTACAACGACTGGAACTGACCCTCCACGCCACGCTGCGGGAGCCCCCGGCGGTGCGTTGGTACGGACCGGATACGCTCACCCTTGCTCCGCCCCCTCGCGCGGAGGCCCCGCCTGCTCACACACCAGGAGACTGACGAGATGGCCGACCGGGTCACGGTGATCGGCTGGGACGGCTCGCCACTGACCAGGGCGGCCACGGCCGCGCTCTCGGCCGCCACGCTCGTCGCCGGTGCCGCACACCACCTCGAGCTCCCCGAAGTGCCCGAGCGCGCCGAGCGCATCCGCCTCGGCAGCGTCGACCTGGCCGCCCGCAGGATCGCCGGCCACCGCGGGAGCGCCGTCGTCCTCGCGGACGGCGACCCCGGCTTCTTCGGCGTCGTGCGCACCCTGCACAAGCCCGAACACGGTCTCGAGGTCGAGGTCGTACCCGCTGTTTCGTCCGTCGCCACCGCCTTCGCGCGCGCCGGGATGCCGTGGGACGACGCGCAGGTCGTCGTTGCCCAGCCACGCACCCTGCGCCGCGCCGTCAACGCCATCCGCGCCCACCACAAGGTGGCCGTACTCACCTCCCCCGGAGCGGGCCCCGCCGAGCTCGCCCTGCTGCTCGAAGGCGTCCACCGCACCTTCGTGATCTGCGAGGAGCTCGGCACCGTACGCGAGCGGGTCACCGTCCTCACCTCCGACAAGACGGCCGACCACACCTGGCGCGACCCCAATGTCGTCATCGTCATCGGCGGAGGCCCCGAGACCTCCGGCAACGGTGCCTGGATCTCGGGCCGCCGCCCCGCTCACCCCGAAGGCGTCCGCGGCTGGGCCCTGCCCGCCGGGTCGTACGGCGGCGCGGGTGAGGGCGGCGAAGGGGAGTCGCCCGGCCTGCGCGCCGCGCAACTGGCCCGGCTGGGGCCCCGTACCGGTGACCTGGTCTGGGACATCGGCTGCGGCAGCGGCGCACTCGCAGTGGAGGCGGCCCGCTTCGGTGCCGCGGTGCTCGCCGTGGACAGCGACCCCGACGCCTGCGCGCGCACGACGGCCGCCGCCCGCACCTTCCAGGTGGGCGTCCAGGTCGTCAGGGGTACGGCGCCGCACGTTCTGGAACGCCTGCCCGAGCCCGATGTCGTGCGGATCGGCGGGGGCGGGGTCCGCGTGGTCACGGCGGTCGCCGACCGGCGGCCGGAACGCATCGTCACCCATGCCTCGAACCGTGACGAGGCGGAGGCGCTGGGCGCGGCGCTCCTGGAGAACGGATACAAGGTCGAGTGCGCGCTGCTCCAGTCCGTGGAACTGGACACCGCGGTCTGGGCGGAGCGCGAGCGCTCCGTCGTGTTCCTGCTCTCCGCGGTGCGTTCGGACCTCGCCCCCTGAACCCTTCGCGGGGGGCGCGAGGTAAGCTGACCGATTGTTGTACCGCGCCCGGCTGTTCGGCGGTTCGTTCGTCAATGTCCGGAAAAGTGGACCGTTTTGGTCCGCGATGTGGTACGGCACAACCGGGGGACGCGCAACGTGGCGCAGTCCACAGCGAGCCGGGGCAGAACTGTCTGCCGCGGCGGCGAACGGCCGCGAGAATGTATACCTCCGCGCGCGTTTCGTGCCGCGCGGGGAGCCCGCTCGTTCTTGTTGACGAGCACCGGCGTCCCGTGGTTCGGGCATACCGGGCGAAGGGCGAAGGAGCACTGACGATGGGCGAGGGGTACGCATGACTGACACCGGCCAGATCCCGGGCGAGGGACTGCCGGAGAACGCAGGCATGGTGGAGCAGCCGGGCGTCCCCGCCCCGGACGCCTACACCTACCTCGAACCCTCCGAGCACACCGCCGAGGACGACGACCTCCTTCTGATGCCCGCGGCCCAGGGCGCGTGGAGCGACGCTCCGGCAGCGCCCACGGGCCTGCCCGAGCAGTTCCCCGCGCATGCCCAGGCCGTGAACGGCACGCACGGGCGCGGGGTGGCCGACGTCAACGGCGTACGGATCCCGGCACACACGCCGGTGCAGGTCCCGGTGGCCGCCGCGCCCGCCCGGCGCCCGCTCCACCGCGGCCCCGCGTCCACCGAGGCGCCCTCCTACGGAGGCTCGCCCACCGGCGGAGTGGTCCGGTCGCTCGCCGACAGGGGACCGGCCGGCCCGCAGAACCCGATGCCCGTCCGGCACCCGGGACCGCCGACCACCGGCCCTGAGTACTTCGACGTCCCGGCGGAGGACGCGGCCATGCTGCCGGGCCCGCAGCTGGGCGAGATCCCGCCCCAGGGCGCGCCCGCCTGGGGAGCACCGGAGCCGGCCGTCGCGCCCGAGCCGGCGGCGGTGCCTGAGTCAGCCGTCGAGCCTGCCGCTCCCGTCGAGCCCGTCGTGCCGGCGCAGCCTGCTGAGCCGATCGTGGCCGAGGCGTCCGCCGTCGCGGTCGAGCCCGTCGCACCGGTCGCTCCCGTCGAGGCCGCAGAAACGGTCGCTCCGGAGTCGGTGGCCGCCGTGATGCCGGAGGCTCCCGTCGAACCGGTGGCGGAGACCGCCGGGGAGTATCCCGCGGAGGCCGAGGCCCTGGCAGCCGTACCGGTCGAAGCTCCCGCCGAGGTACCCGCCGAACTGCCCGTCGAGGCGGTCGCCCCGATCGAGCCGGCGGGACAGCTCGTCCCCGCGGACGGTTCGGTCCCGGCGGCTCCGTTGCCCGCACCGGTGCCCATGGCCGAGCCGGTCGCGCCCGTCACCGAGCGCGAGCAGGCCGTCGAGCCCGCGCCCGCCGCCGAGCCCGAGCCGGAGCAGACCGTCGAGCCTGAGCCGGAGCAGGCTGCCGAGCCCGCGCCCGAGCCGGAGCAGACCGTCGAGCCTGAGCCGGAGCAGGCTGCCGAGCCCGCGCCCGAGCCGGAGCAGACCGTCGAGCCTGAGCCCGCCGTCGAGCCCGCGCCGGAGCAGGCTGCCGAGCCCGCGCCCGAGCCCGAGCAGGCTGCCGAGCCCGACGTGACGGAGCCCGCGCCTTCCACGCCCGAGGCACTGGAGGTGCCGGCACCGGCCGCCGTCCAGCAGCCCGAGGTCCAGCCCGAGCCCGAGCCCGTCGTCGAGCCTGAGCCGGGTCCCGAAGCCGTCGCCGCACCCATGGCCGAGCCGGTCGCGGTCCCGCAGGCGGGCCCCCAGCTCCTTGCCCAGCCGGAGCCGGAGCCGGAGCCGGAGCCTGAGCCGGAGCCCATGGCCTCGGAGCCGGGTACCGGACCCGAGGTCATCGATACCCCGGCGGCCGGGTCGCCGGAGCCCGTGATGCCGGAAGCCGTGCCTGCGGAGGTCCAGCCCCCGGAAGAGGCGCCGGCCGTGGAGCACCCGGCGGTCGAGGTGTCGGCATCCGGCGAGGACTCTCCCGCAGAGGCGCCGATCGGTGAGGCGGCGGACGAGCCCGAAGGCAGGCCCGCCGAAGCCGAATCCGCGACGCCGGCCGAAGCCGAAACACCTCCCGCCGAAGCCGCGGCTGCGACGCCGGCCGAAGCCGAAGCCGAGGCACCCCCGGCCCAGACCGAAGCCGAGGCCGCGACCCCCGCCGAAGCAGAAGCCGAAGCCGAAGCATCCGCGCCCGCCCCCGGCTACGACGACGCCGAGCGTGAAGCCGTCCTGCGGGTGATGCGGGAGCGGCGCGACATCCGCAACGGCTTCCGCAGCGACCCCATCCCGCACGAGGTACTCCTCCGTGTCCTGGAGGCGGCGCACACCGCGCCGAGCGTCGGTCACTCGCAGCCCTGGGACTTCGTCGTCATCCGTTCCGCGGAGACGCGCCGCTCGATGCACGAACTGGCGCAGCGCCAACGCGAGGCGTACGCGAAGTCGCTGCCCAAGGCCCGGGCCAGGCAGTTCAAGGAAATGAAGATCGAGGCCATCCTCGACACGCCGGTGAACATCGTCGTCACCGCCGATCCCACCCGCGGCGGCCGCCACACCCTCGGCCGGCACACCCAGCCGCAGATGGCCCCGTACTCCTCGGCACTCGCCGTGGAGAACCTGTGGCTCGCCGCCCGCGCCGAGGGCCTCGGTGTCGGCTGGGTCAGCTTCTTCGACGAACGGGAGATGGTCCGTGCGCTCGGTCTGCCCGAGCACCTCGAGGTCGTCGCCTACCTCTGCGTCGGATACGTCGACGAATTCCCCGAGGAGCCCGAACTCATGCAGGCGGGCTGGTCCAAGCGCCGCCCGCTGTCCTGGGTCGTCCACGAGGAGACGTACGGCCGGCGCGCCCTGCCGGGCGAGGAGCCGCACAACCTCCTCCAGGAGACCATCTCCGGTATCCGACCGCTGGACGCCAAGGCGCTCGGAGAGGCATGGGAACGCCAGAAGCGGATGACGAAGCCCGCCGGCGCGCTCGGCATGCTGGAGATCATCTCCGCCCAGCTGTCCGGGCTGTCCCGGCTGTGCCCTCCGCCCGTCCCGGAGCCCGCCGCCGTCGCGATCTTCGCCGGTGACCACGGGGTCCACGCCCAGGGCGTCACGGCGTGGCCGCAGGAGGTCACCGCCCAGATGGTCGCCAACTTCCTCGGTGGCGGCGCCGTCTGCAACGCCTTCGCCGCCCAGGTGGGTGCCGAGGTCTGCGTCGTCGACGTCGGTGTGGCGGCCGAACTCCCCGCGACACCAGGTCTGCTGCCCAGGAAGGTGCGTCCGGGCACCGCCGACTTCACCACCGGCCCCGCCCTCACCCGCGAAGAGGTGTTCGCCGCGATCGAGGTGGGCATCGAGACCGCGCGCGATCTGGTGGCGGCAGGCAACAAGGGCCTGCTCACCGGCGAGATGGGCATCGCCAACACCACGGCGTCCGCCGCGTTGATCTGCGTCTACACCGGCATGGATCCCGCGGAGGTGACCGGACGCGGCACCGGGATCAACGACGAGATGCACGCCCGCAAGGTCGATGTGGTCCGCCGTGCCCTGGAGTTGCACCAGCCCGACCCGGCCGACCCGATCGGGGTGCTCGCCGCGGTCGGCGGCCTGGAGCACGCGGCCATGGCCGGTTTCCTGCTGGGCGGCGCCTCGCTCCGTACTCCGGTGATCCTGGACGGCGTGAGTGCCGGCGCGGCGGCGCTCGTCGCCCGGGCGATCGCCCCCGAGGCGCTCGCCGCGTGCATCGCCGGCCACCGCAGCGCGGAGCCCGGTCACGTCGCCGCCCTCAACAAGCTGGGCCTGCGCCCGCTGGTCGACCTGGACCTCCGCCTCGGTGAGGGCACGGGCGCACTGCTCGCGCTCCCCATCGTGCAGAGCGCGGCCCGCGCGATGCACGACGTGGCGACGTTCGACTCCGCGGGTGTCACCGAGAAGTAGCCACCGCTGTGCCCGGACGCGCCGACCGGCCCGTCCGGGCACTGCCCGGCCTCGCACGCACGCCCTGTCGGCAGGGCCTCCCGGACGCCCTTCCGCCCCACCCGGCGGTGACCGGCTCGCCCTGCAGGTCCGGGGTCCGGCGCACGGCCGGAGAACGGCTGAGGAGGCCCTCCACGGCAGGCCGTGAGCCCGCCGAACCGCCCCGGCCCCCGCCCGCACCACCCCGTATCGTGGTCCCACGCGTCACCGCCTCACCCCGCGCACGTCACCGCCGCTCCACCGCCGCAGCGGCCCGCAGCACACCGCACCCTGCACGAGGAGCCCGCACGACCATGGCCGAGTATGACGATCACCCTGCCTACCCCGTCGGACTGCGCCTGAACGGGCGCCGCGTCGTCGTCGTCGGCGGTGGCCAGGTCGCGCAGCGCAGGCTGCCCGCCCTCATAGCTGCCGGGGCCGACATCACTCTCGTCTCCCCGTCGGCGACCGCCTCCGTCGAGGCGATGGCCGACACCGGTGAGATCCGATGGGAGCGCCGCAGGTACCAGGACGGTGACCTCACCGACACCTGGTACGCCCTCGTCGCGTCGTCCGACGCCGCCGCCAACGACGCCGCGTCCGCCGAGGCGGAGCGCACCCGTACCTGGTGTGTGCGCAGCGACGACGCGGAGGCCGCCACCGCCTGGACGCCGGCCACCGGTCGCAGCGAAGGCATCACGGTGGCCGTCCTCACCACCACCTCGCAGGGGCGGGACCCCCGGCACTCCGCCGCGGTCCGCGACGCCATCGTGGAGGGCCTGCGCGACGGCACCCTCGCCGCCCCGCACCACCGCACCCACGCCCCCGGCGTCGCGCTGGTCGGCGGAGGCCCCGGCGACCCCGACCTCATCACGGTCAGGGGGCGTCGTCTCCTTGCCGAGGCCGACGTGGTCATCGCCGACCGGCTCGGCCCGCGTGACCTGCTCGACGAGCTCCCGCCGCACGTCGAGGTGATCGATGCCGCGAAGATCCCGTACGGCCGCTACATGGCGCAGGAGGCGATCAACCAGGCACTGATCGACCACGCCAAGGCAGGCAGATCCGTGGTCCGCCTCAAGGGCGGCGACCCCTTCGTCTTCGGCCGTGGCATGGAGGAGGCGCAGGCCCTGGCCGCCGAGGGCATCGCCTGCACGATCGTCCCCGGGATCTCCAGCTCGATCTCCGTGCCGGGAGCGGCCGGCATCCCCGTCACCCACCGAGGCGTCGCGCACGAGTTCACCGTGGTCAGCGGCCATGTGGCGCCCGACGACCCGCGTTCCCTGGTCGACTGGAAGGCGCTCGCGCAGTTGCGCGGAACCCTGGTCCTGCTGATGGCCGTCGACAAGATCGGCGCCATCTCGCAGGCCCTCATCGCCCACGGGAAGTCCCCCGACACCCCGGTGGCCCTGGTCCAGGAGGGCACCACCGCGGCCCAGCGCAGGGTCGACGCCACCCTCGCCGACGTCGGTGAGCGGGTCGTCGCGGAAGAGGTGCGGCCGCCGGCCGTCATCGTCATCGGCGACGTCGTCGCCGTCGGCCCGGAACCGGCCGGGCCGCTCGAGGGCTGACCCGCCGATGCACCGTCGTCCCCCGTCCCCACCCGACAAGGCAGTGGCGCCCCGTGGCTGAACTCATCACCGTCGACGACCCGGACGACCCGAGGCTGGGCGACTACACCGGCCTGACCGACGTCGAGCTCCGGCGTCGGCGGGAACCCGCCGAGGGGCTCTTCATCGCCGAGGGCGAGAAGGTCATCCGGCGTGCGGGGAACGCCGGGTACGAGATGCGCTCCATGCTGCTCTCCGCCAAGTGGATCGACGTCATGCGCGATGTGATCGAGGAGGCCACCGCACCGGTCTACGCGGTCACACCCGCTCTCGCCGAGCGTGTCACCGGCTACCACGTGCACCGCGGGGCCCTGGCCTCCATGCAGCGCAAGCCGCTCCCCGACCCCGGCACGCTGCTGTCCCCGGGGGGTGGGAGCGTACGGCGGGTGGCCGTCTTCGAGGACATCGTCGACCACGCGAACCTCGGAGCGGCCTTCCGTAACGCGGCCGCACTCGGCGTCGACGCCGTCCTGCTCACCCCCCGCTGCGCCGACCCGCTCTACCGGCGGGCGGTCAAGGTCTCGATGGGGTCCGTCTTCCACGTGCCGTGGACCCGCCTGACGTCCTGGCCCGAGGACATCGGTCTGCTGCGTGAAGCCGGCTTCACCACCGCGGCGCTCTGCCTCAGCGACAGGTCGATCACCCTGGACGAACTCGTCGCACGGCGGCACGAGAGGCTGGCGCTCGTCTTCGGCACGGAGGGCGACGGCCTCACCACCGGGGCACTCGACGCGGCCGACGCCCATGTACGCATCCCGATGGACGCCGGAGTCGACTCGCTCAACGTCGCTGCGGCCTCCGCCGTCGCCTTCTACGCGACCCGGGTCGGGTCCGCCTGACCGAGCCCTGCCGCCCTCAGCCCCCGACGGCCCGCGTCGGGTGGGCGGCGGCCCCGTCGTGCGTCTGTGAGGGTGTGTCACCCAGCCCGCGTGCGGGGCCCTGGCAGCCCTGGGCGGCGGCGATCCCCAGCGCGACCAGCAGTGTCACCACGACGAAGACGACGAGCCGCTGGCGCAGCAGCCGCGGATTGGCCGGCCCGCGCTTCTTGCCGTTCCGTCCGGCCGAGGTCGTCCGGACACCGGGCCGTGACGCCTGCCTGCCGTTCGTGCCCTTCTGTCCGTGTGACTGCTGACCGGGGCGCGAGCCGCCCTGCCCGGTCCGGGACCGGGAACCGCCGGTGCGAGGGGGCACCAGGCGGGACGACGCCGGGCGGCGCCCCGCGGTACGCGACGCCGGGGCGGAACCTCCGGCCGCGCGCCGGGTCGACTGCTCGGTGTAGGGGCCCTCCATCCGGCCGGTCGGACGGTCCAGCTCCTGCTCGCCCCGCTGGGCGGGCGGCCGGCGCTCGTGCAGTCCCTGGGCCTCGCGGGCGGCGATCTCCTTGAGCCGCATCGAGAGCTGCAGCGTGCTCGGCCGCTCCTCGGGATCCTTCGCCAGACACGCCCGTACCAGGGGCGCGAGCGCATCGTGCACATCGAGCAGATGCGGTTCCTCGTGGACCACGCGGTAGAGCATCACCTCGGAACTGCCGTGCCCGAAGGGTGAATCGGCCATCGCCGCGTAGGCCAGGGTGGCGCCCAGCGAGAACACGTCCGTCGCGGGCGTCACCGCCGCACCGCGCACCTGCTCCGGCGCGAGGAAGCCGGGGGAGCCGACGGCCGTACCGACGTGGGTGAGCGTGCTGGCCCCGGTCGCCCAGGCGATACCGAAGTCGATGATCCGGGGGCCCTTGGGGGAGAGGAGGATGTTGGACGGCTTCAGGTCACGGTGGACGACACCTGCCTCGTGCACCGCCACCAGGCCCTCCGACAGCGCCGCCCCGATCGACGCGACCTCGGCGGCCGGCAGAGGCCCCTCCTCGATGACCTTGTCGTGCAGCGAGGGGCCGGGAACGTACTGCGTCGCGAACCACGGGCGGTCCGCCTCCAGATCGGCGGCCACCAGCCGGGCCGTGCAGCCGCCGCGGATCCGCCGGGCGGCGGACACCTCGCGCGCGAAGCGCGAGCGGAACTCCTGGTCCTCCGCCAGATCCGGCCGGATCACCTTGAGCGCCACCCGCTGGCCCCGGCGGTCGGAACCCAGATAGACGACGCCCATGCCACCCGCGCCGAGCCGCCGGTGCAGCCTGAACGAGCCGACGACACGCGGGTCCTCGCGCCGGAGCCGCATCATCGCCATCGTCTGCCCATTCCCGCTGCCGGTCCGCCTGACGAGGCACAGCTTACGTACCCGCGGCGCGGCGCGCTCAGAGGCCGCGCCCTCGTCGTCCGATCGATTGTCAGTGCCGGGTGGGAGAACTGAAGAGTGGTCAGGGAACCGGGGATCCAGGTTCTGTGACGCGTGCGAGATCACAACGGACTCTCGCAGAAGGGGGATTGGATCAATGAAGGGCGATCGTGTGGAAACAGTCGTGGACGCGGGTGACACGACGAGGACGTACGAGGTGGTGGCCTCCAGGGCAGGCCGCAGGGTGGAGGCAGCGGTCCGCCGAGGTGTGGTGGAAGTGAGTGAAGTCACCCTCCCCATAGCCTTGAAGGCATGGGTGGTACCCCCATTGGATCAGTTGTCCGTACCGCCCGCTTCATGGCGACCAGGGTGCTCGCGCTGGTCGAACAGCCGGTCCCGCGTGAGGACGCCTCAGAGCGTCCCGGTGCGGGCGCCGTCGGCTCCTGAGGTCTCCTCCGGGCCGCATCCGGCGTACATGCCTCCAGGAGCCGCGCGCCGCACCCTAGGGGTCGGGTACGCCGACCAGCACCTCTTCTCCACCCAGAGGAGTACACCGGAGGCGGTCGGCTCATCCTCCGGGAGGCCCGGCAATCGGTACGCGGGCATGACGCCGGGTGGCTTCCGCCTCCCTAATGTTGAAGTCAAGCGGCGGGCGTGCAACTCGTCCCCCGAGGCCACACGCTCGCCGCTCCGGAACAGGTCAGGAGAGGAACCATGGCGGACACCGCCGCGCGGAGCATGATCCGCACGCAAGGACGCAGGGCGTACGCCTCGTTCGGCACACGCCCGTCCGGCACGCGGCACCCGCTGGTGGCGACGGCCATGGTTCTTCCTCTGGCGGCCCTGCTCGTGGTCGTCTTCGGCGGCTGGGACGCAGTGGTCACACAGGCGTCGTCCGTGGGCGTGATGATGGGGCGCTGAGCGGCGCCCCGGGTCCGGCAGAGCGGTCCGGACCGGGACATCCGGCCAACAGCCCCGTGGGGACGGGGGTGCGGCGGACGGCAGCGTTTGTCCGGCCAGCTGGGGAGCTGGCCGGACATCGCGCTGTCCGGGCCCTTCCGGAGCCGCCGCGTAGGATCGCCGCGCGGGCCGGCCGAGGGCCGCCCGATCACCCCGCGGGAGCAGAGCCGATGACCACCACCCCCGTCGTACGCGCCCTCGGCGACCTCGCGCACGCCGGTGCGCACCCCGGCACGACGGCGTGCGCATGCCCCCCGCCCCAGGTGCTCGCGGACCGGCCCGACGGCACGGTCGTCCGCCGCGGCCCGGTCGTCGCCAAGGCCCACGCCCCCGACTCGGAGGCCCGCGCCCTGGTGGCGCGCCTGTCCCTGGCCGCCTCGCCGCGGCTCGCCGGGACCCTCCTCCCGCCGCTCCCCGCCCCGGCCGGGCCGCCCTCCACCGCCGAGGGCCGCGCCGTGAGCCTCTGGCCGTACGGCGTGCCCGTCGACCCCTCGGACCCCGACGCCGCCCCCTGGGAGGAGGCCGCGGAGCTCCTGGCCCGGCTGCACCGCACCCCGCCACCCCACCCGCTCCCGCCGATGCGCGGACCGCTCAAGGCGGCCCGGGCCGTCGCGCGCATGTGCGCGGCGCGACCCGGCGACCCGGCGGTGGGCCCCGTGCTGGCCGCCTGGCGGGGGCTGCCCGGCTGGGCCCGCGCCCAGACGCCGGAGCCCGAGCACCGGGGCGGCTTCCTCTGCCACGGCGACCTGCACCTCGGCCAGCTCGTGCGGCACCCCGCGAACCGCGGCCCCTGGCTCCTGATCGACGTCGACGACGCCGGCCTCGGCGATCCCGCCTGGGACCTCGCACGGCCCGCCGCCTGGTACGCGGCCGGGCTGCTGCCGCCCGCGATCTGGCTGCGCTTCCTCGACGCCTACAGGGCGGCAGGCGGCCCGGCCGTGCGCGCCGAGGGGGACCCGTGGCCCGAGCTGGACGTCCCGGCCCGGGCCCTCACCGTGCAGACAGCGGCTCTCGCTCTGGCCAAGTCCGCGGCGGAGGAGCGCAGTCCGGATGAGGTGGAACAGTTGATGATCGACGCAAGTGCCCGAATTGCCACCCTCCCGCCCGAGTTGGTGTCCGGCCGCGCGTCGTAGGGTGAAGCGATCGCCGCCGGGCATGCATTCCGGCGACGTCGTCACGACCTGAGGAGCCGACTCGATGATCCAGTGCCCCAAGTGTCATGCTCAGATGAACACGTACAACCGCAATGGCGTCCAGATCGAGCAGTGCAGCGGCTGCCGGGGGATATTCCTCGACTACGGCGAGCTGGAGTCCCTGACCCGCCTGGAGGCGCAGTGGGCGCAGCAGGCCCCGCCCGCGCCGCCCGCCCCGCAGGGCTACCCCGCGGCACCGGCCGCCCCGCAGGCCTACCCCGCCGCACCTGCCCCGGCCTGGGGAGCGCCGCACCAGGGCGGTCACTACGGCGGCCACCACCGTCAGAAGAGCTTCGGCCGGATGCTGTTCAGCTCCTGACCCGCCTCCGCGTCGGGTAGTACCGCAGGGCGGGTCCGGGCCGGGTGCCCGGACCCGCATTGCATACGGTCGACGGAGTTCCGTTCATGATCTAGTAATGACCGGGACTGATACCTAGAGTTCGGGTCCATGAACTTCCTCGACAGGTCCCGAACTGTCGCGCCCCCGGGGTGGAGCCGCTGGCTCGTGCCACCCGCCGCGCTCGCCGTGCACCTCTCCATCGGACAGGCCTACGCCTGGAGCGTGTTCAAGCCCCCGCTCGAATCCGCCCTCGATCTCTCGGGCACCGCAAGTGCTCTCCCCTTCCAGCTGGGCATCGTCATGCTCGGCCTCTCCGCCGCGTTCGGCGGCACCCTCGTCGAACGCAACGGTCCCCGATGGGCGATGTTCGTCTCGCTCGTCTGCTTCTCCTCCGGTTTCCTCGTCGCCGCGCTCGGCGCCGCCACCGGCCAGTACTGGCTCGTCGTCCTCGGCTACGGATTCATCGGCGGCATCGGCCTCGGCATCGGCTACATCTCTCCGGTCTCCACCCTGATCAAGTGGTTCCCCGACCGCCCCGGCATGGCGACCGGCATCGCCATCATGGGATTCGGCGGCGGAGCCCTCATCGCCTCGCCCTGGTCCACCGGGATGCTGGAGAGCTTCGGGACGGACCGCTCCGGCATCGCCACGGCCTTCCTGGTCCACGGTGTCGTCTACGCCGCCTTCATGGCGCTCGGTGTCTTCCTCGTGCGCGTGCCGGCCGACGGCTGGCTCCCCGACGGCTGGGAGCCCAAGCGGGAGACCCGCAGGCTCGTCACGAACGCCCAGGTCTCCGCCCGCAACGCGCTGCGCACACCGCAGTTCTGGTGCCTGTGGGTCGTCCTCTGCATGAACGTCACCGCGGGCATCGGCATCCTCGAGAAGGCCGTCCCCATGATCCAGGACTTCTTCGCGGACACCTCCACCCCGGTCTCGGTCTCCGCGGCGGCGGGCTTCGTCGCCCTGCTCTCCCTGGCCAACATGGGAGGCCGCCTCCTGTGGTCCTCCACCTCGGACCTGATCGGCCGCAAGAACATGTACCGGGTCTACCTCGGCGTCGGCGCCCTCATGTACGTGGTCATCGCCCAGCTGGGCAACGACTCCAAGCCGCTCTTCATCTGCTGCGCGCTGGTGATCCTCTCCTTCTACGGCGGAGGCTTCGCGACCGCTCCCGCCTACCTGCGGGACCTCTTCGGCACCTACCAGGTGGGAGCCATCCACGGCCGCCTGCTCACCGCCTGGTCCACGGCGGGGGTGCTCGGCCCGCTGATCGTCAACCGTGTCGCGGACGCGGGGGAGAGCGCGGGCCACAGCGGCCCCAGTCTCTACACGACCTCCCTCACGATCATGATCGGGCTGCTGGTCATCGGCTTCGTCGCCAACGAGTGCATACGCCCGGTCCACGCACGCTTCCACGAGGCACCGGAAGGGAGCCCCCGTGTCCACCAGCAGTCGTAAGCCCCTCATGACGTTCGTCTGGCTCTGGGTCGCCGTCCCGTTCGCCTACGGGCTGTACGAGCTCGTACGCAAGGCCACCCAGCTCTTCACCGGCTGACCCCCACCGCCCATGACGAAAGCCCCGGTCGTCGAGACGACCGGGGCTTTCGGGCGGTGCGCGATACTGGGATTGAACCAGTGACCTCTTCCGTGTCAGGGAAGCGCTCTCCCGCTGAGCTAATCGCGCAGGTGACCCTGCGTGTACTGCGTGCGCGATACTGGGATTGAACCAGTGACCTCTTCCGTGTCAGGGAAGCGCTCTCCCGCTGAGCTAATCGCGCGGGGATCCTTGCGGACCGGTGGACGATACTGGGATTGAACCAGTGACCCCTTCCGTGTCAGGGAAGTGCTCTCCCGCTGAGCTAATCGTCCTTGGAGGTGGAGACGGGATTTGAACCCGTGTAGACGGCTTTGCAGGCCGTTGCCTCGCCTCTCGGCCACTCCACCAGGGATGGGGGTTCGGGAAGAATCCCCCACCTTCTGCGAGCGGACGACCAGGTTCGAACTGGCGACCTCAACCTTGGCAAGGTTGCGCTCTACCAACTGAGCTACGTCCGCTTGTCTTTCCCGGCCCGCTCACGCGTCCCGGCGACGTGTTGAACTCTAGCGGATTCCCGGGCCAGTACAAAAACGCGTTTGCGCAGCGTGCTGCGCCGACGCCGCCCGCCGCAGGTCATCGCACACCGTCCTAGACTCGTATCCGTGCGCCACCTCACCCCTCTCGCCCGCTTCGGTGGCCTCGTCGCCTCCGGCCTGCGGGATGTCACCAGCGACCCCGCGGCTCTCGGATCATCCGGCTTCTGGGCGGTATGCGCCGACTTCGAGGGCCGACTGGTCTGTGCCCGCTTCGCCGACGTGCGGTCCGAGGAAGTGCCCCTCCCCGTCCCCGGGGCCTGGCACGGGCCCGCCCCGGAGGACTGGACGTCCTCACTCGACGAGGACGCCTACACGGCGGGCGTGCGAAGGATCCGGGAACACATCGCGGCCGGCGAGGTCTACCAGGCCAACCTCTGCCGCGTCCTGTCCGCGCCCCTGCCCGGCCCGCACGCCGACGTGGACGCGCTCACCGCCCTGCTCGCCCGGGGCAACCCGGCGCCGTACGCGGGGACGATCCGGCTTCCCGGGCACGGGGTGGAGATAGCCACCGCGTCCCCCGAGCTCTTCCTCGCACGCCATGACCGGACCGTCCGGTCCGGCCCGATCAAGGGCACCGGGCGCACCGAGGACGACCTGCTGGAGAAGGATCACGCGGAGAACGTGATGATCGTGGACCTGGTCCGCAACGACCTCGGCCGTGTCTGCGTGCCCGGCAGTGTGAGTGTTCCCGATCTCTGCGTCCTGGAGAAGCACCCGGGACTCGTCCACCTCGTCTCCACCGTGCGCGGACGTCTGGCCGACGGTGCCGGCTGGCCCGAGCTGCTCACCGCGGCCTTCCCGCCCGGGTCCGTCACCGGCGCGCCCAAGTCGAGCGCGCTGAGGATCATCGAGACCCTGGAGACGGCACCGCGGGGACCGTACTGCGGAGCGGTCGGCTGGGTCGACGCCGACCGGGGCACCGCGGAGCTGGCCGTCGGCATACGGACCTTCTGGATCGACCGCACCGGGCCCGCGCCCCTCCTCCGCTTCGGCACCGGAGCCGGTATCACCTGGGGCTCCGATCCGGCGCGCGAATGGGCGGAGACCGAACTCAAGGCATCCCGGCTGCTCGCTGTAGCGTCGGGCGCGTACGAGCAGACAGGAAGGACAGCGACATGAGGATCTGGGTCAACGACGGACTGCGGGACGCCGACGACGCCCGGCTGTCCGTGCTCGACCACGGGCTGACCGTGGGCGACGGCGTCTTCGAGACGGTCCGGGTCGCCGGGGGCCGTCCCTTCGCCCTCACCCGGCACCTCGGCCGGCTGACGCGCTCGGCGCGGGGTCTGGGCCTGGCCGACCCCGACCACGACGAGGTCCGTCGCGCGGTCGCGGCCGTCATCGAGGCCAACCCCGTGGAGCTCGGCCGACTCCGGATCACGTACACCGGTGGTCTCTCACCGCTCGGCTCCGACCGTGGCGACGCCGGGCCCAGCCTGGTCGTCGCCCTGGGTGAGGCCGCGCGCCGCCCCGACAGCACGGCCGTGGTCACCGTCCCCTGGACGCGTAACGAACGCGGCGCAGTGACGGGACTCAAGACCACCTCCTACGCCGAGAACGTCGTCGCACTCGCGCGTGCCCACGAGCACGGAGCGTCGGAGGCGCTCTTCCCCAACACGGTCGGACAGCTCTGCGAGGGCACCGGCTCCAACGTCTTCGTCGTCCTCGGCGGGCGGATCCACACGCCGCCCGTCGCCTCGGGATGCCTGGCGGGGATCACACGCGCCCTGTGTGTGGAGTGGACCGGCGCGCAGGAGACCGATCTCCCGCTGGACGTGCTCGAGCGGGCCGACGAGATCTTCCTGACCTCCACACTCCGCGACATCCAGGCCGTCCACCGGGTCGACGGCCGACAACTGCCCGGCGCCCCCGGGCCCGTGACGGCGAAGGCCATGCGGGTCTTCGACGAGCGCGCGGCGGACGATCTCGATCCGTGAACCCAGGCCTTCGAAGCCCCGTGGCCGGCTGCCGGAATCCGCAAAGGGGGTGACGGCCCGCCGCCCAGCGGATAGAACACCCTGATGACCACGACCATCCGGCCGGCCGGGCCGGTCCAGCAGGGCGCCGACGGCGCACGGGCACGCACGTACGACGTGTGCGACAACGGGCGGCCCGTGGGCGCCGTCGACATCTCCACCGACCCGGTGTTCGGTCCCTCGGCGGGCATCCTCCGGTCCGTCGGCATCGACGAAGCGCACCGCAGGCGCGGCCGCGGGACCATCGCCGCGCTCGCCGCCGAGGAGGTGCTGCGCGGCTGGGGCTGCGCCCAGGTGCGCCTGGTGGCCGCCGCCGACAACCAGGCCGCACAGGCACTGGCGGCCGTGCTCGGCTACACCGAGCGCAGCCGGAACATGCTGAAGCGTCTGCGGCGCACCGCCCCCGCGCTGCCCGCCGGGGTCACCGGACGGCCCATGACGGAGCGGGAGTACGCCGAGTGGGCGGCCACCAGCGCCGAGACGTACGCGAGGGAATGGGTGGAACGCGGCGTGCCGGAGGAGCAGGCCCGGCGCAAGGCCGAGACCGACCACGCCACGAACCTGCCGGACGGCCTGGCCACCCCCGGCATGTACTTCCACGTCCTCGTCCACGACGGAGCCGTCGTCGGCCACGTCTGGGTGGCCCGGCGTGACATGCCGGACGGCGATGACCTGGGTTACGTGTTCGACGTCGAGGTACGCGAGGAGTGCAGGGGGCGTGGCTACGGGCGGGCGCTGATGCACCTCGCGGAGGACGTCACGCTCGACGCCGGCCTCGGCCTCCTCGGCCTGCACGTCTTCACCACCAACACGCCCGCCCTGCGGCTGTACGAGTCGCTCGGCTACGAGGTGACGCAGTACAACCTGGCCAAGGCGCTGTAGCCGTCAAAACGCCGTCCGGGCCGGCCGGCCCGTCAGCCCTGGCCCGCGAGCAGGCGGTCGGCGATCTCCTCGATGCGTGCGCGCAGACCCTCCTGGCTCTTGCCACCGTCCAGCCGCTCGTCGCCGATCACATAGGTCGGAGTCCCGGTGACGCCGATCGCCCTGCCCTCGGCCTGGTCCGCGTCCACGATCAGCAGGTGTCGCCCGTCGATCAGCGCCGTGTCGAACTCCTCGGCGTCCAGGCCCAGTTCGCCGGCCACTTCGAGGAGGAGGGGCTCACCCGCGCGGGCGAGGTCCGCGGTGCGGGCCAGTACGGCCTCGATGTACGGCCACCCCTTGCCCTGGTCGGCCGCCTCCTCGGCGGCCTGCGCCGCGGCATACGCGTGCTTGTGCTTCTCCAGCGGGAAGTGGCGCAGCCTGACCTCCAGCCGGTCGCCGTACCGGGCTCGGAGGGCGTGGACGTCGGAGAGGGCCCGGTGGCAGTCGGGGCACTCGAGCTCGCACCAGAGGTCCAGGACGATCGGCGCTGCGGAGGGGGAATCGCTCATGGAAGTCAGTCTTTCAGGCCGGACGGGCGCTTCCCAATCGGGACCTGGGGAGGAGTGCGGCCCTGAAATGTCCCTGATGCGGTCCCTGACCGTGGCCACCACGGCGGCCGCCGGTGCAGGATGGAAGGGACGAGACCCGACTGCTGGAGGCCCCGATGCTTGCCGAGACCATCTGTTCCGCGGTGTCGGCGGCGGGTTTGGGCATCGCCGCCATCACCGCGTACCGAAAGCGGTTCCTCACGGCCACCCGGATCGCCGCCTACTCACTGGTGCCCGTGGGCCTGGTGATGACCGGTGTCGTCGAGTGGGTGTCGGGCATCGTGTTCAAGCCGGGCGTCTGGATCGGCTTCGGCCTGCTGGCGGTGGCCTGGCTGCTCTTCATGACCACGCGTGCGGTCGAACGCCGGAGCGGCTCGACGCGCAAGGAGCGCAAGGCCGCGCGGGCCGCGGAGCGCGGCGCCGTCGCGCCGGCCGCGTCCTCGCCCTCGCTGACGTCCGGGGCCGGGGCGAGCGCGCCGCAGGCGAAGGACGGCGGGCGGAAGAAGCCCCAGCAGGCGGCCGCGCCCGGTGACGACTTCAGCGATATCGAGGCCATCCTCAAGAAGCACGGGATCTGACGACCCGCCCCGCGAAGGTCGGCCCTGCGGGAGCGGAGCGGTCTCGAGGGTGTGAATCGATTCATCCAGGGTCGGGGGCTCCGGAGGGTCTGCCGCTGTCCCACCCCTCGGTATATTGCGAGTCGCGTTGCCCTGATCTTGACGGTATCCCGCGCATGCGGTTAGCGTCCCGAACGGATTGAAACAATTCAATGCGGGCGGGGGCGACGGCGCGACGGGACACGCGGTACGTCCGTCGGTGGATTCAGGGACCGGCGCCGAGGTGCGGCGCCGAACGCATCAGTGGGGCAGGACAAGTGGGGCGTGTGGCAGGGATCAAGGACGTGGCCCGGCAGGCCGGAGTCTCGGTGGGCACGGTCTCCAACGTGATCAACCGTCCCGAGGCGGTGCTTCCCGACACCAGGGCCCGTGTGCTGGCGGCGATCGAGGAACTCGGATACGTGCGCAGCGAGTCGGCCAGGCAGCTCAGGGCGGGCCGCAGCCGGATCATGGCCCTGCTCGTGCTGGACATGGGCAACCCCTTCTTCGTCGACATCGCACGTGGCGCGGAGCGCGCGGCACGGGCGGCCGGCCTCGGCGTGATGGTCTGCAACAGCGGCCAGAGCCAGGAGGAGGAGGCCGAATACCTCGGGCTCTTCGCCGAGCAGCGGGTCTGCGGCGTACTGGTGACCCCCGCGGACGCCACCGGCGGCAATCTCGAGGCCTTCGCCCGCCACCGGATCCCCTATGTGCTGGTCGACAGGGTGGCGGCCTCCGGCGACAGCTGTGCCGTCTCCGTGGACGACGTGCGCGGGGGCATGCTCGCCGTCGGGCATCTCGTCTCGGCGGGGCATCGCTCCGTGGCCTATGTGAGCGGTCCCGGCGATCTGCACCAGATCAGGGACCGCCGGGAGGGTGCCCTCGCGGCGCTCGCCGAGGCGGGGCTCGGTCCCGAGGCACTCGTCGAGATCCCCTCCGACCGCCTGGACGTGGCGGCGGGCCGCGACGCCGGCGCCAGGCTGCTCGGCCTCGTGCCCAGGCCGACCGCCGTGTTCTGCGCCAACGATCTGCTGGCGCTCGGGGTCCTGCAGTCCCTGTACGCCGCCGGCGTGCGGGTCCCGCAGGACGTCGCCATCGTCGGCTACGACGACATCGAGTTCGCCGCGGCCGCCGCCGTGCCCCTCACCTCGGTCCGGCAGCCCGCCGTGGTGATGGGCAGGATGGCGGCGGAACTCCTCCTGGAGGAGGCGCACGACGCGGACGGTGGCCACCGGCACCGAAGCGTGGTGCTCCAGCCGGAACTCGTCGTCCGTGCGTCCAGCGCCGTCCCGCGCTGACCTGGAGGGCGGGCCACGCGACGGCCCCCTCTGATCGGGCCAGCCGTTCCCCGCCGTCCCTGCCGTCGCTCCCGGGGCTGGATGCGAACGCGCGCCGGGTCCTCGGACGCGGGAGCGAATCGCGTTCATCCCGGAGTGGGTGAACCAGCCCTGCTGAAGCATCTGTTGATCGCCAACGCGGCTGCTCTGCGTCATGATCGCTACGAGATGGTGGACACCTCCCGGGGCGATGCCCCCGCACCCCCTGCCGAAGAGCCGCGTGGCTGCCTCTTCGCCCTTTCCCAGCCCCCGTTGATGATCTTCCTGACGGTCGTCGGCGGCCTGCTGCTGACGGCGGCCCTGCACGATCTCTTCTTCCTGTGAACGGCCGGTCCACCTGGACGCCCGTCACGCCGGAGGGCCGGCCGCCTCCCGGCCGGTGGCCGTTCGACGGGGTTCGACGGGGTTCGACGGGCGTGAGGGCCGTCAGCGCGCCGCTTCCCGGCGCCGGGCCCGGTAGGCGGCGACATGGAGCCGGTTGCCGCAGGTGCGGCTCGAGCAGTAGCGGCGGGAACGGTTGCGCGACAGGTCGACGAAGGCGTCCCGGCAGTCCGGGGCCTCGCAGCGCCGCAGCCGATCCTGCTCGCCGGCCACGACGATGAAGGCCAGCGCCATGCCGCAGTCGGCGGCGAGGTGGTCCGCGACGGAGGCGTCCGGCGCGAAGTAGTGGACGTGCCAGTCGTAGCCGTCGTGATTCGTGAGCTGCGGCGTGGTGCCGGCCGCGGCCACCAGGCCGTTGACCAGGTCCGCCGCGGTGCGGGCGTCGGGTGCCGCGAATATGTCGGCGAACCGGTCGCGGACGTCCTGCACGGCGCGCAGGTCCTTCTCGCCGAGGGTTCCGACACCGCTGATGTCGTGGCGCTCCGCGAAGGCGTAGAGCGCTGGGAGCTCGGCGAGCCCGTCGCCCGTGTCGCTCTCCGGTGCGGTGTTCACCAGATCGACCACCGTTTCGAGGGCGATCCGGGTGTCGTGGGGGATCAGCACGCTTCGCTCCCTGGCCTCCGGCGGACGGGCGTCCGCCGATGGCGGCTGACTCTACTGTCTCGGCGAAGGCACTCAGGGCCCGGTGCGGCCCGAGGGGGCGGGGTGGGCCCCTTTTCCCGGTCCCGTACGCCGTCGGAGCCTGTGGCGGCCTTCTGGAGGCCTCGGGGGCGGCTCCGGCGATGGTGGGGAGGTGTCAGGTGCCGGTGGCGCTGCTGCCGGTCCGGACGGCGGCAGGTGTACAGGTGCTGCCGTCGCGGGTGCGGTGGCAAGGGCCCGCACAGCGGCGCCGCCGCCGCGGTGGGTTCCGCGGCGACGGCGCCGGTGCCTGCCCTATGAGGTTGTCCGCGTGACGCCGTCGCCCCGAGTCGGACGGCGTCCCGCAGCTCTCTGCCTGGCTCAGCTCTCGGCCAGGATGTGCGAGAGCTCCGTATCGAGGTCGAAGTGACGATGCTCGGTGCCCGGTGGGACTGCGGCGTCGGTCCTCTTCAGGAACGATTCCAGAGCCCTCGCCGGGGCTTCCAGCAGGGCTTCGCCCTCCGGGGAGCTCAGTGCGATGCAGACGACGCCTTGACCGTGACTCCGTGATGGCCAGACGCGGACGTCTCCGGTGCCGGTGGGCCGGTGCAGCCCCTCGGCAAGGAGGTCACGGGCGAAAACCCATTCGACCGTCTCCTCCGCTCCGGTGTGGAAGGTGGCGTGCACGGCATAGGGATCGGCCGTGTCATACCGCAGGCCCGCGGGTACAGGCAGTGACGACTCGCTCGACACAACGAGGCGCAGGTGCAGCTCGCAGCTGACCGTGGTGTTCATAAGCGCCAGGGCCTTTCGCTCAGTGTGCGCTCGGGGATTCGCACGTCGGCGAAATCGACATGCCACCTACGGTGGCGTTGTAAACCCCTCTGACCTATTTGTCGTGCTTCGGGTCGCTCGTACAGCGGTGTGTAACTTTGCGTCATGCGTCCATTCCGGTGACGATCGCCGGTCCGGTAGGTTGGGCTTCATGAACGCGGAGAGTGACGAGCGGAAAGAGGTCGCCGCCACGGTGGCCCCTGGTTCCGCTGCGGGGGACGGACGGACGGCGGAGCGTGAGCTGGGCTCGCGGGCGCCCGGGTTCATCAAGGGATCGAGGGTGCTGCACCTGAGCTGGCAGGTCGGGATCTTCGTGGTCGGACTCGCCGTGGTCGGGGCCGGCGTCGTGATGCTGCCGTTGCCCGGCCCCGGATGGCTGGTGATCTTCGGTGGCATGGCGATCTGGGCGACCGAGTTCGTCTGGGCGCAGCTCGTCCTGCGCTGGACCCGGCGCAAGGTCACCGAAGCCGCCCAGCGTGCCCTTGATCCCAGGGTCCGGCGGCGCAACGTCATCCTCACCGCGGTGGGGCTCGTGATCATCGCGGTGCTGGTCGGGATCTACGTCTGGAAGTTCGGCATAGCGATGCCGTGGAAGATCGAGGAGTGACCCGGAGGTGGTCCGGGGGTACCGCTGACATGGGGTAATGTTTGCCCTGCCGCCGGGGCGATTAGCTCAGTGGGAGAGCGCTTCGTTCACACCGAAGAGGTCACTGGTTCGAACCCAGTATCGCCCACCCCGGACCGATGGCCCGGAAGCTTCAGAGAAGCTTCCGGGCCATCGGCGTTTCCGTGTGTGCCCTGTGCCGCGACCTGTGCCGTCTGTTCGGCCCGTCGTCACGCCACCGAAATTTCGTCCTAACCGTTGACGCACCCGTTGCCGCTCCTTACTTTGACCCAGCAAGCGCTTTCTAAAACGATTCAATGCGAACGGTGGGGGCGAGCTATGTCTCGTAACAACGGCATGGACAGGCGGCAGCTGCTGAAGCTGGCCGGCCTCTCGGCAGCCGGTCTCGGGCTCACCGCGGCCGGCTGCGGCTCGGGCGGCAGTGGTTCCGGTGGTCCGGTCACCATCCGGCACTCGTGGTGGGGCGCGGACGACCGTGCCAAGAAGGTCCAGCAGTGTGTCGGGATCTTCGAGAAGAAGCACCCGAAGATCAAGGTGAAGACGGACTTCCAGCAGTACCCGGACTTCTGGAAGAAGTTCAACACCCAGGCTGCCGGCGGCAACCCCCCGGACGTCATCCAGAACGCCGTGACCTTCCTGCGCAAGTACGAGGCGAAGAACGTTCTGCTCGACCTCAGCCCCCAGGTGGAGAAGGGCAACCTCGACCTCGGCGGCTTCCGCTCCGGGCTGGAGAAGTTCGCCGAGATCGACGGCAAGCTGCTCGGTGTGCCGGTCGGAAGCAACTCGATGGCTCTGGTCATCGACGAGAAGGTGTACGACAAGGCGGGCATCGCGCCCCGGATCGGCTGGACGTGGGACGACTGGTACGCCGGTCTCCAGAAGATCAGGAGCGGGCAGAAGGTCGCCGGTGACGCCGGACCGCACGGTGTGATGTACCTCTACGACCTGATCCTGCGCCAGAACGGCAAGGCCTTCTTCACCGAGGACGGCATGGGCTTCGGCGAGGCCGAGCTGCTGCCGTACTGGACGGAGGCCCTCGAGCGGGTCGAGGCGGGGCTCTACGCCGACCCGAACAAGGTCGAGCAGATCAAGCCCGCCTCGGCGACAGCCAAGGGCCTGTCCGCCGGCGAGTTCACCTGGGACAACTTCTCCGTCCGCTACAGCGCGGAGGGCGGGAGCAGTTACGGCCTCGCGCCCATCCCGAGCACCGACGGCAAGAAGACCGGCCAGTATCTGGGGTCGCTGATGCTGAGCGGCACGGCGCGTACCAAGCACCCTGCCGAGGTGGCCACCTTCATCAGCTTCATGACCCACGACCCCGAGGTCGCCCGGATCATGGGATACGACCGCGGCGTGCCCGCCACCACCGCGCAGTTCGAGGCATTCCAGCCCACCGACGCCCCGAGCAAGGCGATCGCCGCGTACGAGACCGCCATCGCGGACGCGGGCGTTCTCGAGCCGATCACCCCGCACCCGGCGGGCGCGGACGTCATCGAGGCGGCCTTCCTCCGCATCGGCGCAGACCTGGCGCTGGGCAAGACCTCGCCGAAGGACTCTGTGGAGCAGTTCTTCTCCGAGGCGAAGACCGCCCTCGCCTCGAACTGAGAGGACCGTGGTGACTCACACCCACCCCTCCCCGGGCGCACTCGCCGCCCGGGACGACCGCTCCGCCGCCAAGCGGAACGGTCCCCGAGGAGAAGCGCCGCCCACCGCCCCGAAGCGGTGGGACCGCGCCGAGAACCTGGCCGGCTACCTGTTCATGTCGCCCTGGATCGCGGGCTTCCTGTTCCTGATCGCCGGCCCCATGGTGTTCTCGCTGTACCTGTCGTTCACCGAGTACAACCTGTTCGAAGCGCCGCGCTGGATCGGCCTGCAGAACTTCACCGACATGTTCGCCGACCCCCGCTGGCGCCAGTCGGTGAAGGTCACCTCCTGGTACGTGCTGATCGGCACCCCGGTCAAGCTGGCCGCCGCGCTCGCCGTCGCCATGCTGCTCGCGCAGAAGCGGTGGGGCCAGTCCTTCTACCGGGCGGCGTTCTACGCCCCGTCCCTGATCGGGGCGAGCGTCTCGGCGGCCATCGTCTGGCGCGCGCTGTTCTCGGACGACGCGATCGTCGACCGTACGCAGAAGGTGTTCGGCGTCGAGGTCGGCGGCTGGATCGGCGACCCCTCGATGATCATCTACGCGCTCATCGCCCTCACCGTCTGGCAGTTCGGCGCGCCGATGGTCATCTTCCTGGCCGGCCTCAAGCAGGTGCCTCGCGAGCTCTACGAGGCGGCCGAGGTGGACGGAGCCGGCCCCTGGCGCAGGTTCTTCCACATCACCCTGCCGATGATCTCGCCCGTGCTGTTCTTCAACGTCCTGCTGGAGACCATCCACTCCTTCCAGATCTTCGGCTCGGCCTACATCGTCAGCAACGGCAGCTGCGGACCGGCCGACGCCACGCTCGTCTACACCTGCTACCTGTACGAACAAGGCTTCGTGAACAGCCGCATGGGATTCGCCTCGGCCATGGGATGGCTGCTGCTGCTCGCGGTCGGTCTGGTCACGGCCGTCCTGTTCCGGTCCCAGAAGCGCTGGGTGCACTACGAGGAGGGCGGCCGATGAGTCCCCTGACAGCAGCCCTACGGCGCCGGGGTCCCGGCGCACTCGCCTGGCACCTCGGTGCGCTCGTCATCCTCGCCGTGGTCCTCTACCCGGTGGTGTGGACGATCGGGGCCTCCTTCAAGCCCAGTGCCGAGATCATCGGCGCCCTGGACCTGTTGCCGGCCGACCCGATCGGCGACAACTACACCCGCCTCACCGAGGGCATCGCGGACATCCCGATCTCGACGTTCTTCCTGAACTCGACGTACATAGCCGTCGGTTCCGTGATCGGCGTGGTGCTGTCCTGCTCGCTGACCGCCTACGCCTTCGCCAAGGTGCGGTTCGCCGGCCGCAACGCCATGTTCGCCATCATGATCGGCACGCTCCTGCTGCCGTACCACGTACTGATCATCCCGCAGTACGTCCTCTTCCAGAAGCTGGAGCTGATCAACACCTTCACGCCGCTGCTGATCGGCAAGTACCTGGCCACCGACGCCTTCTTCGTCTTCCTGATGGTGCAGTTCATGCGCGGGCTGCCCAAGGAGCTCGACGAGGCGGCGCGGCTGGACGGCTGCGGGCACCTGAGGACCTACTGGTCCATCGTCATGCCGCTCTGCCGGCCGGCGCTCGTCACCAGCGCGATCTTCACGTTCATCAATGCCTGGAACGACTTCATGGGCCCCCTGCTCTACCTCAACGAGCCGGACAAGTACACCGTCTCGATGGGGCTGAAGATGTTCATCGACCAGGACGCGGTGGCGGACTACGGCGGCATGATCGCCATGTCGCTGGTGGCCCTGCTCCCGGTCCTGGCCTTCTTCGTGGCATTCCAGCGGTACCTGATCGACGGCATGGCCACCTCGGGCCTGAAGGGCTGACGCGGCGTGGCGACGAAGACCCGTACACCGGCCGGGCGTTCGCGCGTCATGGACCGTTTCGCCCTGTTCTCCGAATGCCTGCTCGTCGGCGTCTGGATCGCCGCGGCCGCCCTGCCCCTGGTCACCTTCCCCGCGGCCTTCGCCGCCGGGACCCGGCACCTGCGCCGCTACCTCGCCGGTGAGCACGGCGGCCTGCGCGAGTTCGCCGGCGACGTCCGGACCGCGGTCCGCGGCGGGTGGATCGTCGGCGCGGCCGTATGGGCCGCCGCGGCCCTGCTCCTGCTCGACATGGCCGCCGTCCGGGCCGGGCTGCCGGGCGGCTCCTTCGTGGGCGCCGTCGGCATCCTCGCCATGATCGGTCTCCTGGTCGCCGTCCTGCGCGCCGCTTCGGCCTGGGAGCCCGGCGCGCTCTGGCGCACCCTCCTCGCCGAGGCAGGCCGCACCACGGTGCGCGACCCGGCCGGCTCCCTCCTCCTCGTCTGCGGGATGGCCGTCGTCGTGCTGTCCGGCGCTCTGGTGCTGCCGCTGGCCGTTCCCGTCCTCGGGGCCGTCGCGGCCGCGGCCACCGCGGTGCGAGAGCGCCGGCTCTCCCGCTGACCCGTTCCTGTTCGTTCCCTGTCCCGAATCCGCACGGAGAGAGGCACAACCATGTCCAGGATGCCCCGCAGAGCGCTCCTGAAGGCCGCGGCAGCGGCCGGAGCGGCCGCACGGTTCAGCTGGTCCCTCGGCGCCACTCCCGCCTCCGCGGCCGGGAGCGCGGAGCACCCGGACGAACCGGAGCACCCGGACGAACCCGTCTTCCTGACCTGGCTGGAGTCCGGCGGCCTCGGTGCGGCCCCCGGATCCACGCTCGGGGTGCCCTGGCCCAAGGGGCGGCACACCAAGGACCAGACGTTCGCCCTGTCCACCGAGGACGGCAAGGACGTCCCCGTCCAGACCTGGCCCATCGGCTACTGGCCCGACGGTTCGCTCAAGTGGACCGCGCACGCGGTGGGCCCCGAGGTCACCGCCAAGAAGTTCTCCCTCCGCGCCGGCGCCCCGGCGGCCCCGTCGAAGAAGGTCACGGCGGTCCGCAAGGGCGGCACCATCACCGTCTCCACGGGGGTGATCACAGCGAGGCTCGGGACGAACGGTTCCGCCCTCGTCAAGACCGTCACGCGCGGCTCCACCGAGATAGCCCGCGACGGCCGGCTCGTCCTCGTGCGCCAGGGGGAGATCGAGGACGGCGACCAGGGCAGCGAGAAGTACGAACGCTTCGAGAGCGTCGTCGAGGAGGCCGTGGTCGAACAGGACGGACCGGTCCGGGCCGTGGTCCGCATCGATGGCAGGCACCGCAAGGGTTCACGATCCTGGATGCCGTTCTCCGTACGCCTCTACTTCTACGCCGGTGCCGACTCCTTCCGGATGGTGCACACCATCACGTACGACGGCACCCTCGAGCCCGGCAAGGCGAGCGGCGACTTCGTGCGCGGCCTCGGCGTCCGCTTCACCGTGCCCATGCGTGACGCGGCCTACGACCGCCACATCCGCATCGGCGCTGACGGCACCGGACTCCTGCGGGAAGCCGTCAAGGGCATCACCGGGCTGCGCCGCGACCCGGGGGCGGCCGTGCGCGAGGCGCAGTTCGCCGGTCAGAAGCTCCCCGACCCCGCCACCTGGGACCAGCGGGTCACCACCCGGCTCCAGTACATCCCCGAATGGGGCGACTACACGCTCTCCCAGCTGTCCGCCGACGGCTTCGGCCTGCGCAAGCGCACGAAGAAGGGGCACGGCTGGATCGGTGCCGGCGGCGGACGGAGGGCATCGGGCTTCGGGTACGTCGGAGGCCCCAGCGGGGGGTTCTCCTTCGGGCTCCGCGACTTCTGGGAGAAGCACCCCGCCCAGCTCGACATCCGTGACGCGCACACCGACGAGGCGGAGGTCACCCTCTGGCTCTGGTCGCCCGAGGCCCAGCCCATGGACCTGCGCTTCTACCACGACGGCATGGGACAGGAGACCTACCCGGAGCAGCTCGAAGGCCTCAACATCACGTACGAGGACTACGAACCGGGCTTCGGCACCCCGTACGGCATCGCGCGGACCAGCGAACTCCTGTTCTGGGCGAACGAATCCACCCCGGCGCCCGAGACACTCGCCCAGCAGGTCGACGCCGTACGCACACCGCCCCAGCTGGCCGCCCCGCCCAACCAGCTCGTGAAGGCGAAGGTCTTCGGCGGCCTCTTCGCCGAACCCGACCGCTCCACCGGCGCGAAGTCGAAGATCGAGGACCACCTGGACTTCCTCTTCACGTACTACAAGGACCAGGTGGAGATGCGCCGTTGGTACGGCTTCTGGGACTACGGCGACATCATGCACACCTACGACCCGACCCGCCACCAGTGGTGCTACGACGTCGGCGGCTACGCCTGGGACAACTCCGAACTGTCGCCCGACCTCTGGCTCTGGTACGCCTACATGCGCTCCGGCCGCGCCGACATCTACCGCTTCGCCGAGGCCATGACCCGGCACACCGGGGAGGTCGACGTCTACCACCTCGGCAAATGGGCGGGGCTCGGCACCCGCCACGGTGTCCAGCACTTCGCCGACAGCGCCAAGCAGCAGCGCATCGCCAACACCACCTACCGGCGCATGTTCTACTTCCTCACCGCCGACGAACGCGTCGGTGACCTCATGCACGCCAACGTCGACTCCGACGAGACCTTCCTCGCCCTCGACCCGATCCGCAAGATCCGCACCGAGCCCTACACCCCCGACCGCCACGCGCTGTCCATCGGCTTCGGCACCGACTGGAGCGGCCTCGTCTCCGCCTGGCTCACCGAGTGGGAACGGCGTGGGCCCAAGTGGGAGAAGGCCAGGGCCCGCGTCCTGTCCACCATGGAGACCATCGCCGCCCAGCCCAACGGCTTCGTGCAGGGCGTCGGCCTCTACGACCTGGACACCGGGAAGTTCGCGATCGCCGACAAGCCTGCGGTCGGCGTCTCGCACCTGTCGGCCATGTTCGGCCTGGTCGAGCTCAACGCCGAGCTCATCGACATGATCGACATGCCCGCGTTCGAAGCCGCCTGGGTCGACTACTGCCGCTACTTCAACGCCACCAAGGCCGAGCAGGCCGCCCGCTACGGCAGCGACTTCGGCACCCTCCTGCTGTTCCAGGGCCACTCGCGCCAGGACGCCTACGCCGCCGTACGGACCGGCGACGTCACCCTGGCCACCCGGGCGTGGAAGCAGTTCTACAGCAGCGCCGACACCTGGGACTACAAGGAGAGCACCGACTGGAGCACCAGGAAGATCGAAGGGCCCACCGGGCCCGTACCGGGCAGTGAGGCGGCCTGGGTCAGCACCAACACCACCGCCCTGTACGGCCTGGCGGCCATCCAGAACCTCGCGCTCGTCGGCGACTGGATGCCGTAGGGCCTCCCGTCCGGATCACGCGGGACTGATCCGGACGAGAACCACTAACGCATCCGGCCGAAGCTCTCCCGCACCCGGCGCGCGTCGCGCAGCCGCTGCTCGTAGGTCGCACCGACCGCGAGGAGCAGCAGCCCGGCGAGCGCCGGGGGCGCCCAGCGGGGGAGGGCGTCGAAGACCTGGACCACATGGGGGGTCAGTTCGTGCAGCCCGTCCAGCGCCAGGACCGAGCCGCCCAGCACCAGGGGCGCCTGGAGCCGCAGCCGGGCGCCCACCAGCGTGACCACCAGTGCGGCGACACCCAGCAGCAGAGGCCGCAGCCAGTGCGGATCGCCCCAGGCGACCACGAGGCTCGGCACCATCGTCATGGACAGAGCGGGGCCGTACGTCACCCACGAGGAGGCGGCCGGTTCCCTGCGGCGACGCACGAAGCCCACGGCGAAAGCGGCCACGGACACCGGCAGCGTGTACGCCTCGGGATCCGTCACCCCCGAAGCCATCAGCCGCACCCATGCCGCCGCCACGAACAGGGCCGCCGCCGGATACCCCGCCACGCGCCGACGCTCCGGCCGCGACGCGGTGGCCGCGGCCAGCACCCCGCACAACCCCAGCACCAGTGCCAGGAACGGCGGGTCCGTCACAGCCAGAGCCACGGCGACCACCGCGGCGAACGCGCCCACGAGTTCCACCGAGGCCGCGACGACAGACGTCTCCAGCCGGGCCCCGAGCAGCACCGTCGCCGCCGTCACCACCAGCACCAGCGGGGCGGTGTGCGGGGCGCTCCACCCCAGCGACGCGCCCACGGCGCCCGTGACGGCGATCGCGCACAGCACCGAGGCGCAGGCGAGCACCGCCCGCACGGCCGGCACCCGGGAGCCGGCCGCGGAGGCCGCGAACAGGACCACCAGCGCCCCGGACACCGCGTACGTCGCGGGCTCGGCGGCCAGCCCGAGCAGCCCCACGCTGCCGGCTCCCACCAGCGCGCACACCAGGCAGGTCACCGCGATCGCGTCGGCCGCACGGCGCACCGCGGGAGCCAGCAGAGCCGCTACCAGCAGCAGCTCCACGCCCAGGGCCACCGCGTACGGCGCGTCCGCCACCGCGAGCAGCGCCAGGACCGCACACCAGCCCAGAACCGCCGCGCACGCCGCCGCCGTCACGCGCCGCCCCTTCTCCGGGAGCCCCCGCGGCCACCTGACGTGCAGTGCGGCCGACAGCCCCGCGACCACGACCAGCACCACGGGGGAGGAAGCCGACTCCGACCACGGCACCGTGAGCCCCAGCGCCTCCTGGAACCCGTCCGGCGCCCCGGACCACACACCCGCCGTCACGGACACCGGACCCAGCAGCACCGCGGCCACCACGGGCGCCGCCCACAGCACCGCGCCCGCCACGACCGAGGCCGACGCGGCCAGGACACCCCACACGACCGGGCGCGGGACCCCCCGCAACCGCAGTACTAGCGACAGGGCCGCTCCGCACAGGAGATACACCACGACCGCCCTGTCCCACGGCAGCCCGGCACCCGGCACACCGCCCACCGCGGCAACCGCCGCGAGGCCCCCCACGACACCCCCGAGGACCGCCGACTCCTTGGGCGCCCGCCAGGCCCCGGCCACCGCCACGACCGCTCCGGCCAGCAGCAGCGCGCCCGGCCCCACGGCCCCGTACACACTGTCGGCCGACAGGGACAGGCCCAGAGCCAGGGCCAGCGAGATCAGCCCGGTCAGCACCGCGCCGGCGAACGCCGTGATCCGTACCGCGAGCCCCCGGCCAAAGGACGCCACCGCGACGTCCGCCGCCGCCGTCACCATGAGCGCCCAGCCGAAGCCCGTCCCGGACGCCCCCATGGCCCAGGCGGCGAACACCAGCGGCAGCTGGCCCACCACCACGGCCGCGGGCAACGGCACCCGCAGCCGGCCGAACAGCAGCCCGTACAGGGTCCACGCCGCCGCCAGCACGGCCGATGCGAGCGCCGCGAAGGCACGCCCGTCCGTATCCGGCGCCACGACCGCGTGCAGCGCGAAGGCGTCCAGCACCGTCAGCACCAGCGCGAGAGCCGCCACCGCCTCAGCCGTCGAGGGCAGCGACCGGCCCAGCAGCAGTGCGGGCGCCACCAGAGCACCCACGGTCACCGCCGCCAGCACCGCCGAGCGGCCCGCGATGCCCATCTCGCCCCAGCTGAAGAGAGTGAACGCGATCGCCGCGACCGTGAGCAGCAACCCACCGAGGACCAGCAGCACGTTCTGCGTGCCGTGCGCGGGGGAGGGGGCGGGAGTGAACGGCCGGACGGCGGACGGGCCGGCGTGGGCGTACGCCCGGGCGGCGGGCGGGACGGCATGCGCCGGGGGACGCGACGGCGCGGCCGGCGTGCGCAGCACGTTCAGCAGCCAAGCGCGACGGGTCAGCAGCTGCGCCCGGCGGGCGTCCAGCCGGGCCAGTTCGTGATCGAGGAGGGCCAACTCCTCTGCGGGCGGCGGCACATGTCTCATGTACGGAAGTGTGGCGGTGGCCACACCTGCCGTGCATGCGTCGGGATACTCAGTTCCGTGGCTGAGTAGGTCCCCTGCGCGCAGACTGGATCCATGGACTGGAACCACTACCGCTTCAGGAACGTGTGGGAGCTGCCCGCGCCGCCGGACACCGTGTACGCCGCTCTGGAGCGCGCCGAGGACTACCCGCGATGGTGGCCCCAGGTCCGTGCGGTCGACCGCGTCGACGACACCGCCGCCACGGCGCGCATCCGCTCGTTCCTCCCGTACGACCTCGTCATGACACTGCGGCAGCGCCGCGGCGACCCCGTCGCACGGACACTCGAAGCGGTGATGAGCGGCGACCTCGAAGGATGGGCCCGCTGGACCGTCGCCCCGCACCACGGCGGCAGCCGCATCGTCTACGAGCAGGAATCCGACGTACGCAGGACGGTGCTGCGCCGGCTCGCCGTGCCCGGGCGTCTCGTCTTCCGTGCCAACCACGCGCTGATGATGCGCGCCGGACGACGCGGGCTGAGAGCATGGCTCCAAGCGGTTTGAACAGGGGCCGTCGAGCCCTGTATGGTTCAACCCGTTCCCGGGCGATTAGCTCAGTGGGAGAGCGCTTCGTTCACACCGAAGAGGTCACTGGTTCGAACCCAGTATCGCCCACCCGGGAAAAGCCGGTCCGTCGGAGTAATCGACGGACCGGCTTTCGCGTGACCGGTCGCCGCTCAGGCCGCCGCCGGCAGCTCCGGACGCAGCGGCCACGCCGGATCGACCGCCTCCGGCGCACCGTTCTTCTCGAACCACGCCTGCAGCCCGCGCGCCTGGGCCGCGTGCCAGACCGCCTGCAGCGAGTGCACCTCCGCCGGTGACAGCCGCTCCAGGCGGGTGGAGAACCGCCGGCCCACCGCCCGGACCAGTTCCAACGACGCCGCGGCGTCCGCGGCGGCGTCGTGGGCGCCGTCCAGCGGCACCCCGTACAGCTCGCACAGGTCCGTCAGGGTGCGACGGCCCTTGCGGTAGCGGTCCAGGTGCTTGTCCAGCACCCGCGGATCCAGCACGCACAGCGGCTTGCTGCCGAGGTAGCCGGCCAGGGACGACGCCCGGTGGCGCCTGAGCTCCCGGTCCAGGAGCGTCAGATCGAACGGGGCGTTCATCACGACCAGGGGCCGTCCCGTGGCGCACTGCTCCGCCAGCGCCCGGGCTATCTCCTCGACGACCGGAGCGGGCCACCGGCCGTTGCGCTGTAGATGGTCGTCGGTCAGACCGTGGATCTCGGTGGCGCCGAGAGGCACCGGGATCCCCGGATTGACCAGCCAGCGGGTGACGCGGAGCCGTCCGCCCGCCGCGTCCTGGACGACGAGAGCGGCCGATACGATCCGGTCCTCCTCGACGTCCACGCCTGTCGTCTCGGTGTCAAAAGCAGCCAACGGCCCTTCGAACCAATGCGTCATCCCCGAACTCCTCGCGCCTGCGCGGCAGATGGCCAGATTCCTCTGCCCGGTTCGGTGATACCCGCACCCTATGCCTGATACGCCGTTTACGGCCCGGCTCCTGCGGTGACAACACAGGTGACGGGCACGCAAGTTGACCAGCCCGCCAGCGGAGACCGGGCAACCGGTCGGCACAGCCCGGAAGGCACGGAGCCATGGCGCTCGCGCAGCCGACCCCAGGGAGTCCCGCCCGCACCGAGGGCCACGGGGGAAAGCCGCCGCAGCAGCGGAACACGCCACCGCTGCGCGGCACACTCGCCACCACCGCCTGCATGGAGACCCTCCAGGTGGGATACCTCCACGCGGTGGCAGCCGCTGCGGGCTGCTCACTCTCGCAGCCCTTTCCCGACAACGGCATCGACTGGCACGTCAGCCACGGAGCCCCCGACCACACCGTCGACGACGAGGTGACCGTCAAGGTGCAGCTCAAATGCACTTACCAGATCCCCCCGCACCCACCCGGCGCCTCCTTCTCCTTCACCCTCGACAACGCCCATCTGGTGAAGCTCGCGAGAACTCCCGTGTCGGTGCACAAGATCCTGGTCGTGATGCTCGTGCCCCGCAGCCAGGACGACTGGCTGCGGGCCGGACACGACGGGCTGGACCTGCGCCACTGCTGCTACTGGACGAATCTGGCCGGCCACCCGGTGACCGGCAGGCACCGGACCACCGTGCGGATCCCGACCTCGCGGATCTTCGACGACCGCGCACTCTGCGACATCATGGCCCGAGTCGGGGCGGGAGGGAGACCCTGATGCACCGGTCGACGGACGAGCCCGGCGGAGGAGCGGTCCCGGCGGATTGCCGGGCGCACCCGTACGCCGACGCCGCGGACCCCGGGGCGGTGCCCGATGCCGCAGGCCTCGACCCCGCCGTTCTCGGCGCGCTGCTGCGCCGCCACGGCTGGCACCGGCGCGGCGGCCCGCGGGGGCACTACAGCCGCTGGATCCCGCCCGGCCCCCTCACGTCCGGCACCAGCCTGCTCGTGCCGGACACCACCGCCTTCCCCGACAGCGAGGACCTGGTCGCCGAAGCCCTCGCCGCGCTCGCCCGCAGCGCCGTTCCGTCGGCCCGGGACGTCCTCGTCGCCCTCACCGTGCCCAGCGACGAGATCCGCTGGTGGCGTGACGTGCCCGGGAGCACCTCGGGAGCCGCCGACTGGGCCGGTGCGGACCAGCTGCGTACGGCCGCCCGGCAGATCCTCCTCGCCGGATCCCTCGCCGCACGCGGCCGGGCCGGCCACCACGGCGCCCGGCACCGGAGGAAGGCCCGGGGCGCCCTGGACGGCACCCTCGTCGGGCCCGCGGCCGACGGCCGCGGCCTCACCGCGTTCCTCCCGGTCGCCACGGGACGAGCCGTGGCCGTACAGCTCTACTCGGCGCTGCACGCGGCCCGGGAAGCCGTCGACTACCAGCGCGCCACCGGCGGCATGGAGGCGTTCGACGCCGCGGTCGCCGCAGGGGTCAGCCGGGAACTGACCGAGGCGGTCGTCGCCCTCGTCCGGGGCTCGGAAGGCACCAGGATCACCCTGGCCTGGGCGCCCGCGGCCGGAACACCCGAAGGGTGCCCCACGAGCCCCGAGCCCGTGGAGTTCTCGCCCGGCGACCTCCCCGCACTCCGGCTGGCGGCAGTCCGCTACCTGCAGGACGAGCCCTCCGTCCCCGTCAGGATCACCGGAGCCGTCGTCCGGCTGCGCCGCTCCGGGCCGCGCGGTCCCGGCGTCGTCCGGCTGCGGGTGCTGGCCGGCGCGGAGGTCGCGCACGTGCGGATCGAGCTGGACGAGGAGGCCTACCGGATCGCCGGGCACGCCCATCTGGTCGGGCTCCCGCTGCGGGTCGAGGGACGGCTGGAGGGCCGGGGCGGCTTCCGGCGGCTCAGCGGCGCCTCGCAGGTCGCGCCGGTCCAGGTCGACGAGGCCGAGCGGGACCGGCTGATGAAGTCGCTCCACGAGAACGTGGACTTCTTCGAGGAGGCCTGCACGGGGGAGGATGGGTAGCGCGGGTATCCCTTTCGCGTCGAGGGCCCCGGGCTCGGTACGATTCCTCTTGCGCGCGCAGGAGGAATGCGACGCACCCCCTCAGTCAGGAGAGACCGGTGTCAGACGTCCGTGTGATCATCCAACGCGATTCCGAGCGGGAAGAGCGCGTGGTGACGACGGGCACGACGGCCGCCGAGCTCTTCCCCGGGCAGCGCACCGTCGTCGCCGCACGGGTCGAGGGCGAGCTGCGGGACCTCGCGTACGAGCTCGAGGACGGCGAGGTCGTCGAGCCCGTCGAGATCTCCTCCGAGGACGGCCTGAACATCCTGCGGCACTCCACCGCACATGTCATGGCCCAGGCCGTGCAGGAGCTCCACCCCGAGGCCAAGCTGGGCATCGGCCCGCCGGTCAAGGACGGCTTCTACTACGACTTCGACGTCGAGAAGCCGTTCACGCCCGAGGACCTCAAGGCCATCGAGAAGAAGATGCAGGAGATCCAGAAGCGGGGACAGAGGTTCTCCCGCCGGGTGGTCTCCGACGAGGCGGCCCGGGAGGAGCTCGCCGACGAGCCGTACAAGCTGGAGCTCATCGGCATCAAGGGTTCGGCGTCCACGGACGACGGCGCGGACGTCGAGGTGGGCGGCGGCGAGCTGACCATCTACGACAACCTCGACCCGAAGACCGGCGACCTGTGCTGGAAGGACCTCTGCCGGGGTCCGCACCTGCCCACCACCCGCTTCATCCCCGCGTTCAAGCTGATGCGGAACGCGGCTGCGTACTGGCGGGGCAGCGAGAAGAACCCGATGCTCCAGCGCATCTACGGCACCGCGTGGCCGACCAAGGACGAGCTCAAGGCGCACCTGGAGTTCCTGGAGGAGGCGGCCAAGCGCGACCACCGCCGCCTCGGCAACGAGCTCGACCTCTTCTCCTTCCCCGACGAGATCGGCCCCGGTCTCGCGGTCTTCCACCCCAAGGGCGGCGTCATCCGCCGGGCCATGGAGGACTACTCGCGGCGCCGCCACGAGGAGGAGGGCTACGAGTTCGTCTACAGCCCCCACGCCACCAAGGGCAAGCTCTTCGAGAAGTCCGGCCACCTGGACTGGTACGCCGACGGCATGTACCCGCCCATGCAGCTCGACGACGGGGTGGACTACTACCTCAAGCCGATGAACTGCCCGATGCACAACCTCATCTTCGACGCGCGCGGACGTTCGTACCGTGAACTGCCCCTGCGGCTCTTCGAGTTCGGCACGGTGTACCGCTACGAGAAGTCGGGCGTGGTCCACGGCCTCACCCGCTCGCGCGGCTTCACCCAGGACGACGCGCACATCTACTGCACCCGGGAGCAGATGGCGGAGGAGCTGGACCGGACGCTCACGTTCGTCCTGAACCTCCTGCGGGACTACGGGCTGACCGACTTCTACCTGGAGCTCTCCACCAAGGACCCGGAGAAGTACGTCGGCTCGGACGAGACCTGGGACGAGGCGACCGAGACGCTGCGTCAGGTCGCCGAGAAGCAGGGGCTTCCGCTGGTTCCCGACCCGGGCGGCGCCGCCTTCTACGGTCCGAAGATCTCCGTCCAGTGCAAGGACGCCATCGGCCGCACCTGGCAGATGTCGACCGTCCAGCTCGACTTCAACCTTCCGGAGCGCTTCGACCTGGAGTACACCGGCCCGGACGGCACCAAGCAGCGCCCGGTCATGATCCACCGCGCGCTGTTCGGCTCCATCGAGCGCTTCTTCGCGGTGCTCCTGGAGCACTACGCGGGCGCGTTCCCGGTCTGGCTCGCCCCGGTGCAGGCGGTCGGCATCCCGATCGGCGACACCCACATCCCGTACCTCCAGGAGTTCGCCGCGGAGGCCCGGAAGAGGGGGCTTCGGGTCGAGGTGGACGCCTCCTCGGACCGGATGCAGAAGAAGATCAGGAACCACCAGAAGGCCAAGGTCCCCTTCATGATCATCGTCGGTGACGACGACATGAACGCGGGAACGGTCTCCTTCCGCCACCGGGACGGCTCGCAGGAGAACGGCATCGCCCGTGACGAGGCGATCGCCAAGCTCGCCGACGTGGTGGAGCGCCGCGCGCAGGTGTGATCCTGCCGTCCGCGAAAGGGGCCCCGGAGAGCTACGCGCCCTCCGTGGGCCCCTTCTCGTCCTCGCGGGTGAACACCTGGAGCAGCCACGACGAGAAGGACCCCGTCACGGCCCCGAGCAGCGCCAGCCCGCAGACCATCAGCCCCCCCGCGATGATCCGCCCGCCCGGGGTGACCGGTACGGCGTCCCCGTAGCCCACCGTCGTGAGCGTCGTGCACGCCCACCACACCGCGTCCCCGAACGTACGGATCGTGGAGCCGGGCGCCCCCCGCTCCTGTTGGTACACCGCGAGGGAGGCGGCGAAGCCGAGGAGCAGGGTCGTGAGGCCCGCGTACGCCATGACCCGGGCGTACAGGCTCAGCCGTGGCCGCTCCCTGCGCTTCTGGACCACCTGGTAGATCTGGACCACGCGCAGCGGGCGCAGCAGCGGCAGCAGGAGGACGACCGTGTCCAGCCGGTGGGTGCGCAGGAAGCGCCGGCCCTGGCCGCTGAGCCGGAGCCGTACCCCGTAGTCCACGGCGAAGAGCAACCAGGTGGCGGCGACGAGGGCGAGGGCGATGTCGCGCCAGGGCTGGGCGCCGAGGGGGGCCAGGACGCGGACCGCGTATCCGGTGAGGAAGACCGTGGACGCGACGAAGAGCGGGACCTCGGTGCGCTGCTCCCATTCCTGCAGCCGGTCGGGGTCGGGGGCCGTGGCGCGGTCGCTCATGGCGCCAGCATCGCCCTGGACCTGCGGGGTCGGCCCCGGCGACACGCGCGGCGGGAGTGACGCAATATGCTGACGGGCATGACGAGTGAGCCGGAGCAGCAGATCGGAGTGGGGACGCCCGACGCGTTCCAGCGCCTGTGGACACCCCACCGGATGGCCTACATCCAGGGTGAGAGCAAGCCGAGCGGCCCGGGAGCCGGGGACGGCTGTCCGTTCTGCGAGATCCCGTCGAAGTCGGACGAGGACGGCCTGGTCATCGCGCGCGGCGAGAAGGTCTACGCGGTGCTCAACCTGTACCCGTACAACGGCGGACACCTGATGGTGGTGCCGTACCGGCACGTCGCCGACTACACGGAGCTCGACGGCCCGGAGACCGCGGAGCTGGCCGACTTCACCAAGCGGGCCATGGTCGCGCTGCGGGCCGCCTCCGGTGCGCACGGCTTCAACATCGGGATGAACCAGGGCGCGGAGGCCGGTGCCGGCATCGCCGCCCACCTCCACCAGCACGTGGTGCCGCGCTGGGGCGGGGACACCAACTTCATGCCGGTCGTCGGACACACGAAGGTGCTCCCGCAGCTGCTGGGGGACACCCGGACGATGCTGGCCGGTGTGTGGCCGGCCGTGCTGCCGTCGGTCTGAGCCCTTCCGCGTCCCCCGGTGCGGCGCTCGACGCCACCCCGGGGCACGCCGGCTCGGGACCGGCCGAGTCGTCCGACGCAGATCACCGCTGTGGGCCCGGGGCGTCGGCCGGCCACGCCGCCCTGCGGCCACCCGCCGCACGCCGTGCGCTGTCCATCGGACCGGCTTCTTGACGCGGCGATCCACCGCCCGGTGGAGCCGGGGCCGGGCCGCGTATCATGACCGGCAGCGCCCGGACGTCGTGTCGTGGGCACGCCCGGCACGCCGCCCGCAAACCGCGAAGGTCACACCTGCATGGCCGCCCAGCCCGCCGTGTCCCTGGGGGACTTCAGCACCCTGTTCGCCCTGGCCGGGCGGTCCACACGTCTTCGCTCCGAACGACTGCTCGCCGACTTCGGGCTCCATGTCGGTCAGCAGTTCTTCATGCGCTGCCTCTGGGAAGCGGACGGGAGCACGGTCGGAGATCTCGCCCGACGGGTCCGGGTCGAGGCACCCACCGCCACCCAGGCAGTGAAGCGGATGGAAGCGGCCGGGATGGTGCACCGCACCCCGGACGAGCAGGACGCCCGGCGCAGCCGGGTATGGCTGACTCCGCTCGGCAGGAGCACCTGGCCGCGGGTCGCCGCCGCGCTCGCGGAGCTGGAGCGGGAACTGCTGGCGCCGTTCTCACCGCAGGAGCGGGAGCAGTTCATGTCGCTCCTGCTGCGGTTGTACGAGACGTCCCTCCCGGCGGACGGAACAGGCACCGACTGAGCGCCCCGCGTCACGGCGGGCCTCCGGCCGCCCTCCAGGGAGACCGCGCACGCCGGCGGTCCCTGCGGCGGGGAAGCGCGGTGCCGTGCACCGGCACCGCACCTCTCCGGTCGGCCCCGCCCGACAACGCCCGACTCCGGGGCGAGATCTCGCACTTCCCCGCACGGCGGAAGCGGGTACTCGACGACGGGCGGACCCACGACCGGTCGCGCACATCTGCTGCCTCCCTGTGAAGATCCCGGGGCCGGCGGGTGGCGGCGCTGCCCGGCGGACGGACACCGATCCACACCCGGGGCAGCACCGGCCGCACCGCGCGATCGCCTTTCCGAGCATTGGCCGGACGCCTGAACTTTATTAGTTAGTCGGCTACATTTTGACGACGTGAGCGCGAACTCGCCGCTCTCGCGGCGCATTCGGCGTCGGATCCCCCTCGCGCCGCCCGCTCGCCCGGGCCGGCGGCTACGGAAAGGCATTCATGGAGAACAGGAAGCTCGGCGCCGCTGGCCTCGACGTCTCGGCTCTCGGCCTCGGCTGCATGGGCATGGCCGGCGCCTACGGCGCAGCGGACACGGACGAGGCGGTCGCCACGATCCGCCGGGCGCTGGACCTCGGGGTCACTCTGATCGACACGGCTGACTTCTACGGTCCGGGCACCGCCGAGAAGATCGTCGCCCGGGCGGTCGAGGGCCGCCGGGACGAGGCCGTGGTCGCCACGAAGTTCGGTATGCGGCGTCCGGCGGCCGGACCGCCCCACGTCGACGGAAGCCCCGCGTACGTCCGGGAGGCCTGTGAGTCCTCGCTCCGGCGCATGGGCCTGGACCACATCGACCTGTACCACCTCGCCCGGCTGGACCCGAAGGTCGACGTCGAGGAGACCGTCGGAGCGCTCGGCGAGCTCGTCGCCGAGGGAAAGGTGCGGCACATCGGACTCTGCGAGGTCTCCGCGCGCACCCTGCGCCGGGCGAACGCGGTCCACCCGATCGCGGCCCTCCAGACCGAGTACTCGCTGTGGGAGCGGCACGTGGAGGAGGAGATCCTGCCCACCTGCCGTGAACTCGGCATCGGCTTCGTGGCCTACAGCCCGCTCGGCCGCGGCTTCCTCACCGGTGCCTTCGACAGCGCGGAGGACCTGGACGAGGGCGACCAGCGCCGCAACCACCCGAGGTTCCAGAGCGAGAACTTCGACCACAACCGCGATCTGGTGCGCACGGTCGAGGAGCTCGCCGCCGATAAGGGCCTCAGCCTCACCCAGCTCGCCCTGGCGTGGGTGCTGGCCCAGGGCGGCGACGTCGTGCCGATCCCCGGCACGCGGCGCGTCTCCCACCTGGAGCAGAACGCCTCGGCGGTCGACGTGCGGCTGACCGGCGACGAGGTCGCCCGGCTCTCCGGCCTCTTCCCCGCCGGTGCCACCGCGGGACTGCGCTACCCCGCGCACTTCATGCGCACGATCGACCGGAGCTGACGCCCCTTGCCCGGCACGGCAGCGGCGCATCCGTCCCGGAGCGCCCCGCCGCCGTGACGGGGGGCCTCCACGGCGGCGCGTACATCGTCGAGGACTCGCAGTCCACCGGCGTCGATCCCGCCTTCGGGTGGCCCGCTGAAGAGATCGCCGTGGCGGGCACGGCCGGCGTCGTCCTCCGGTGCCGGACCGCCGACGCGGAGGGCCCCGACGGGACCGGGGCCCGCTCACGGGTCCGGGCCGCGGGCCGACGGGCTCACGCGTCGTAGACGTCGGCCTTCCTCGGGGCGGGGTCCTGGACCAAACCGCTGAGGATCATCGAGCGGTTGTCGAAGCGCTCGATGTCGGCGCCGTGCTCCTTCAGGACCCGCATCGTGGCGGAGTGGACGACGCGCAGGACCGGGGTGGCCGTCCGCATGGCGTCGTCCGCCATGAAGCGGTGGCCCCACGGCTTGGCCGCCCAGGCATGGCGCAGGCCGAAGGGCTCGGGCAGGACGATCTTGCCGCCCAGGTAGTCCAGGAGCGGCGGATACCAGGTGAAGGGGGCACGCAGGGCGAGCCTGACGACCTCGCTCGCCTTGACGATGGGGAGCGTGATCTTGCGGGTCTCCCAGAACCTGACCGCCTTCTTGACCGTCTTGGTCGCCGCCTCCGGCTTCGTGAGGAAGAGGGAGTGCACGGGGCCCAGGGCGTGGCCGGTGACCTCGATCCGCAGCGTCTCGTGGAGCACGGTGACGGTGATCAGCATCGTGATCACCAGTTGACCGTCCCAGAGGGTGAACTGCACGCCCAGGTAGTGGCGGTTGCCGCTGCCGAACTGCTGGTGGTTGCAGATGCGCTGTATCTCGTGGGGCTTGATCTGGAAGGTGGCGACGTCCTCGCCCTCGGGCCGGGAGACGGAGTCCGCGCCCTCGCCGACGGGAGCGACGATCCAGTGCTTGACGGACGGGGTGGGGAAGCCACCGGTGTTCAGGGGGCCGCGCTCCAGCATCTTCAGCTGGTCGTGGATGGCCCGTACGACGTCCCAGCTGCGGAACTGGTGGATCTCCTTCGTGGGGTCCTCCGGCGTGAGCTCCTCGGCGAGCTGCCAGCTGCCCCAGCGGGTGCCCATACCCAGGATGCCCTTGGGGCCCGCGTAGAAGACGGCGTTGGACTGCTGCTCGGCGGAGAGCTTCTCCAGCCCCTGGCGCAGGGCCTCTCGGGCGGTCTCGTTGGGATTCTTCGGCACGGCCTCGGGGATCTTCGCGCTGACCCCGGTGCCGGAGAGGAGCCCGTCCCAGCGGGCGCGCAGGTCCTTGACCGAGGATTCCGCGATCCGTTTGGCGAGCAGCCAGCCGATCAGCGGCGCGACGGCGGCGGCGCGCAGGTAGAGGGCCAGGAAACCGGTGAGCGGCATGGTGATCAGGAAGAACGCGGCGGCGCCGCCGAGCGCGACGAGCAGTACACCGCCCAGCGCCTGGAAGAACTTGTCCTTGGACTTGTTGAGGAAGTCGCGCAGCCGGAAGGCGAGGATCCACAGGACCAGTCCGGGCAGGAAGGCGAAACCGAAGACGGCGGTGACCAGGGTGAGCTTCGTGTCACGCGCCTTGCGCAGGTTGGTCGCGGAGAGGCAGTGCTCGACGACGGTCTGCGGGTCGGTGCCGAAGGACTGGATGAGCGCCTTCCGGTCGCCGCCCAGCATGCGTTCCTGCACCGCGCGGGAGAACGCCTCGCCCAGATTCGGCTTGAAGTAGTCGGACTTGAACAGCTTGGACTCGCCCGGTTTCACCTCGGACTTGTGCCACTCGGAGTTGGCTTTGAGGATCTCCGTCACATCGCTGTCGCGGTACGCGGCGGAGGCGAGGGCGTTGGTCGCCACCGCCTGCCCTCCCGAACCCTGGAGCGGGATCTGCGCTCCGGGAGAGAAATCGAATCCGTTGTTGGCCACTGTCGCCCCCACTCGCCCGCACGGTCTGCTCCTGCGGCTGTTCCCAACTACCGTACGTCGCACACCTTCTGAGCTGGGCCCACAGCGTATCGCCCGGACCGCCCGGCCGCCCGTCCTTGAGACCCGGAGCAGGCACGAGGCGTCATATCCAGTCAGCTAGCCTACATTTGTGCTGTTTTCCGCCTCTTCGCGGATGCGTTCGGCGAGTTGCCGGGGCATCGGCTCGTGCCGGGCGTACGCCCGGTCGAACCGTCCGGTGCCGTGCGTCAGGGAGCGCAGATCGACGGTGTACCTGCCGATCTCGATCTCCGGCACCTCGGCGCGCACGAGTGTGCGCTCGTCCTCCGTCTGTTCGGTTCCGACGACCCGGCCGCGCCGCCCCGCGAGGTCGCTCATCACCGCCCCCACGAAGTCGTCGGGAACCAGCACGCCGACCTCCGCGACGGGTTCGAGGAGCTGGACGCGGGTGCCTGCCGCGGCCTCGCGCAGCGCCAGCGCGCCCGCGGTCTGGAAGGCGGCGTCGGAGGAGTCGACCGAGTGCGACTTCCCGTCGACCAGGGTGACGCGTACGTCGACGAGAGGGTGTCCGGCCGCGACACCGCGGGCGGCCTGGGCGCGTACGCCCTTCTCCACCGACGCGACGAACTGCCGCGGCACCGAGCCGCCGGCCACCTCGTCGACGAACTCCAGCCCCGCACCGGGCGACAGCGGCTCCACCTCGATCTCACAGATCGCGTACTGCCCGTGGCCGCCCGACTGCTTGACGTGGCGGCCCCGGCCGACGGCCCGCGAGGCGAACGTCTCGCGCAGCGGTACGCGGTGGGGTTCGGCGTCGACCTGCACGCCGTAGCGGCTGCGCAGACGCTCCAGGGCGACGTCCGTGTGCGCCTCGCCCATGCACCACAGGACGACCTGGCGGGTGTCCTGGTTCTGCTCCAGACGCATCGTGGGGTCCTCGGCGACCAGACGTGCCAGGCCCTGCGAGAGCTTGTCCTCGTCGGCCTTGCCGTGGGCGCGTACCGCCAGCGGGAGCAGGGGGTCGGGCATGGCCCAGGGCTCCATCAGGAGCGGCTCGACCCCACCCGAGAGGGTGTCCCCGGTCTCCGCCCCGCCCAGCTTGGAGACACAGGCCAGGTCTCCCGCGGCACAGCTGTCCAAGGGGCGCTGCTGTCCGCCGAAGGGGGCGGACAGGGCGCCCACGCGGACATCGTTCTCGTGGCAGGCGTGTGTCCCGCCGCCGGGCGCGGTCAGCCCGCGGCCGCACACGTGCACGGTGTCATCGGGGCGCAGGGTGCCGGCGAAGACGCGGACGAGCGAGACCCGCCCCACGTACGGGTCGGACGAGGTCTTCACGACCTCGGCGACGAGGGGCGCCGCCGGGTCGCACACCGGTGCGGGGCGCGGGGCGCCGTCCGGGGTGGTGACGGCGGGCAGCGCGCGCTCCCCGGGGGAGGGGAAACCGCGGGTGACCAGGTCGAGGAGTTCCACGGTGCCGATGCCCTGGCGTGCCCCCTCGGCGGCGGGTGCGGCGGTGAGCACCGGGTGGAAGGAACCGTGTGCGACGGCGCGTTCCAGGTCCTCGACGAGTGTCGTGACGTCGACCTCGCCGCCTTGGAGGTAGCGGTCCATCAGGGTCTCGTCCTCGCTCTCGGCGATGATCCCCTCGATGAGCCGGTCACGGGCCTCCCGAAGCGGGCCCCGCCGGTCACCGGCGGGCGGTGCCTCCTGCCGGGTACCCGACGAGTAGTCGAACACCCGCTGGGTGAGGAGTCCGGTGAGCCCGGTGAGCGGGGCATGTCCGTCCGGACCCTCGGGGCCCTGTACCGGCAGATACAGGGGAAGCACGGCGTCGGGGTCGTCGTGCCCGAAGATCCGGCCGCAGATCCGGGTCATCTCGTCGAAGGACGTGCGCGAGGTGTCCAGGTGCGTGACGACGATGGCCCGGGGCATTCCGACGGCCGCGCACTCCTCCCACACGGCGCGGGTGGTGCCCGCCACGGCATCGGCCTCCTGGGCGGCCGAGACGACGAAGAGGGCCGCGTCCGCCGCGCGCAGACCGGCCCTGAGTTCCCCGACGAAGTCCGCGTAGCCGGGGGTGTCCAGCAGATTGATCCTGTAGCCGTCCCAATCGACGGGGACCAGCGAGAGCTGTACGGAGCGATGCCGGCGCCGTTCGATCTCGTCGTGGTCGGAGACGGTGGAGCCGTCCTCGACCCGGCCGGCCCGGTTCAGGGCCCCGGCGGTCAGCGCGAGTGCCTCGACCAGCGTGGTCTTGCCTGAGCCGCTGTGGCCGACCAGCACCACGTTCCGTACGGAAGCGGGCCGGTCGGCCGTCGCCGCCCTGCCGGCGGCTCCGGTGTGCGTATGTGTCCTGTCGCCCATGATCGTGCCTCCCGGTCGGTGCCGCAGGAGCTGGGGGAGTGGATGCACGGGCAGGGCGGGAGCCGCCGCGGCGGCTTCTGCGACGCCCGCGGTCATTCGAGCTTTTCACCAGTACCGCACGCCGTCCATCCGTCGCACACGGCGGAGCGTGACTTCCCGGAGACCCCGCGGGACGGGGTGCCCCGCCGTTGCCCGGCACGGCTCGTGACTACGATGGGCCAGCCGGTGGCCGAAGTGGCCGCACGGCGCCCACCGAACCTCGGGAAGGCCATGCTGAACAAGTACGCGCGTGCATTTTTTACGCGTGTCCTCACACCGTTCGCCGCTCTGCTGCTCCGTCTCGGGGTCAGCCCCGACGCGGTCACTCTCGTCGGTACGGCCGGAGTGATGGCAGGTGCGCTGGTCTTCTTCCCGATGGGGGAGTTCTTCTGGGGCACGATCGTGATCACGGTCTTCGTCTTCTCGGACCTGGTCGACGGCAACATGGCCCGGCAGGCCGGCGTCTCCAGCAGGTGGGGCGCCTTCCTGGACTCGACGCTCGACCGGGTCGCGGACGGGGCGATCTTCGCCGGATTCGCGCTCTGGTACGCGGGCAGCGGCGACGACAACATGCTGTGCGCGGTCGCGATCTTCTGTCTGGCCAGCGGTCAGGTGGTCTCGTACACGAAGGCCAGGGGCGAGTCGATCGGCCTGCCGGTCGCCGTGAACGGACTGGTGGAGCGCGCCGAGCGGCTCGTGATCTCGCTGGTCGCGGCGGGCCTCGCGGGGCTGCACGGCTTCGGCGTACCCGGCATCCAGATCCTCCTGCCGATCGCGCTGTGGATCGTCGCCGTCGGCAGCCTGGTGACGCTGATCCAGCGGGTGGTCACCGTGCGCAGGGAGTCGGCCGAGGCCGACGCCGCCGCGGCCGCCGGCCCGGGCGGGAGCGGGTCCGCACAGTGAGCGGCACCCGATCCGACCTGCGGGAACGACTGACGGACGGGCTCTACGGCCTCGGCTGGGGAGCCGTCAAGAAGCTTCCCGAGCCGGCCGCGGCGGCGCTCTTCCGCACCCTGGCCGACCAGGTGTGGAAGCGGCGCGGGAAGTCCGTGCTGCGGCTCGAGTCGAACCTCGCCCGGGTGGTGCCCCACGCGGACGGCGCCCGGCTCGCCGAACTGTCGAAGGCCGGCATGCGCTCGTACATGCGCTACTGGATGGAGTCCTTCCGGCTGCCGACCTGGAGTCCGGAGCGGATCAAGGCGTCCATCGACGTCCGCGACGCGCACCGGCTCACCGAGGGGCTGGACGCGGGCCAGGGAGTCGTCCTCGCGCTGCCGCACCTCGGGAACTGGGACCTGGCGGGCGCCTGGGTCACCACGGATCTGAAGGTCCCGTTCACGACGGTCGCCGAGCGGCTCAAGCCCGAAACCCTGTACGACCGGTTCGTGGCCTACCGCCAGGGCCTCGGCATGGAGGTCCTCCCGCACAGCGGCGGGGCCGCGTTCGGGACGCTGGCCCGGCGGCTGCGCGCGGGCGGCCTCGTCTGCCTGGTCGCCGACCGTGACCTGTCGGCCTCCGGGGTCGAGGTGGACTTCTTCGGGGACACCGCGCGGATGCCCGCCGGGCCGGCCCTGCTGGCCCAGCAGACCGGTGCGCTGCTGCTGCCCGTCACCCTCTGGTACGACGGTACGCCCGTGATGGGTGCGCGGGTCCATCCTCCCGTCGCCGTACCGGAGACAGGTACACGCGCCGAGAAGACGTCCTCCATGACGCAGGCGCTGGCCGATGCCTTCGCCACCGGGATCGTCGAGCATCCGGAGGACTGGCACATGCTCCAGCGGCTCTGGATCTCCGATCTGGACCCCCAGGGGGAAGCTCCGTGAAGATCGGCATCGTCTGCCCGTACTCCTGGGACGTTCCGGGCGGGGTGCAGTTCCACATCCGCGACCTGGCCGAGCACCTGATCCGCCTCGGCCACGACGTCTCGGTGCTCGCCCCCGCCGACGACGAGACGCCGCTCCCGCCGTACGTCGTGTCCGCCGGCCGGGCCGTGCCCGTCCCGTACAACGGCTCGGTCGCCCGGCTGAACTTCGGATTCCTGTCCGCGGCGCGCGTCCGGCGCTGGCTGAACGACGGCACCTTCGACGTCATTCACATCCACGAGCCCACCGCGCCCTCGCTGGGCCTGCTCACCTGCTGGGCGGCGCAGGGGCCGATCGTGGCGACCTTCCACACGTCGAATCCACGCTCCAGGGCCATGATCGCCGCCTACCCGATCCTCCAGCCGGCGCTGGAGAAGATCAGCGCGCGGATCGCGGTCAGCGAGTACGCGCGGCGGACCCTGGTCGAGCACCTCGGCGGGGACGCCGTGGTCATCCCCAACGGTGTCGACGTGGACTTCTTCGCCCGGGCCGAGCCGAAGGCCGAGTGGCAGGGCGGCACACTCGGCTTCATGGGGCGCATCGACGAGCCGCGCAAGGGGCTGCCCGTCCTGATGAAGGCGCTCCCCGCGATCCTCGCCGCCCGCCCGGAGACCCGACTGCTGGTCGCGGGGCGCGGCGACGAGGAGGAGGCCGTCGCCTCGCTGCCGCAGGAGATGCGCTCGCGCGTCGAGTTCCTCGGCATGGTCAGCGACGAGGACAAGGCACGGCTGCTGCGCAGTGTCGATGTCTACGTCGCACCGAACACGGGCGGCGAGAGCTTCGGCATCATCCTCGTCGAGGCCCTTTCGGCGGGAGCGCCCGTCCTCGCCAGCGACCTGGACGCCTTCGCGCAGGTGCTCGACCAGGGGTCGGCCGGCGACCTGTTCGCCAACGAGGACGCCGACGCGCTGGCCTCGGCCGCGATCCGGCTGCTGGGCGACCCGGAGCGGCGTGCGGGGCTGCGGCAGCGGGGCAGCGCGCATGTGCGCCGCTTCGACTGGACGACGGTCGGCGCGGACGTCCTGTCGGTGTACGAGACGGTGACGGACGGGGCGGCGGCCGTCGACACCGACGAGCGCACGGGGCTCCGCGCGCGCTTCGGCCTCGCCCGGGACTGAACCGCGCAGTGAAGCCGTGAAGGCCGACACCGGCGGGGCCCGCCCCCTCCCTCCGACGGTAGCCTTCCGCCCGTGATCGAAATCCTCGTCTGGACCGTCGTCGCGCTGTTCGCGATCGGCCTGTACCTCAGCTGGACCGCGGGCCGGCTCGACCGGCTCCACGCCCGTATCGACGCGGCCCGCGCGGCGCTGGACGCACAGCTGCTGCGCCGCGCCTCGGTCACCCAGGAACTGGCCACGTCAGGCCTCCTGGACCCCGCCGCGTCGATCGTGCTGTACGAGGCGGCGCACGCGGCGCGGCAGGCCGAGGAGGAGCAGCGCGAGGTCGCCGAGAGCGAGCTCAGCACCGCCCTGCGGGCCGTGTTCGGCGAGACGGCGCAGGTCGAGGCGGTGAAGGAGGTCCCCGGCGGCGAGGACACTGCCAGGGAACTGGCCGCCGCCGTACGCCGGGTCCCGATGGCGCGCCGTTTCCACAACGACGCGGTGCGCGCCGCCCGCGCGCTGCGCAGGCACCGGACGGTCCGGCTGTTCCGGCTCGCGGGCCACGCCCCGTTCCCGCTCGCGTTCGAGATGGACGACGCGCCGCCGGTCGCCCTGGCGGACCGCCCCGGCAGCTGAGGGCTGACGGGCGCGAGCCCGGAGGGGCACGGAAACGATCCACAGGGTGTTCATTGGCCCTTGCTGTGGACTGCTTCCGGGGCGTTTGCTCGGGGCTGCACCATCCAGCGTCTTTCCACCCCAGTGAGGTCGATCCGTGTCCACGCTCCCCAGCACCCCGCAGTCCACCGAGACCCCGGCCACCGGCACCGCCCGCGTCAAGCGCGGGATGGCCGAGCAGCTCAAGGGCGGCGTGATCATGGACGTCGTCGACGCCGAGCAGGCGAAGATCGCCGAGGACGCGGGCGCCGTGGCCGTCATGGCCCTGGAGCGGGTGCCGGCCGACATCCGCAAGGACGGCGGGGTGGCCCGGATGTCGGACCCGAACATGATCGAGGAGATCATCGAGGCCGTCTCCATCCCCGTCATGGCCAAGTCCCGCATCGGCCACTTCGTCGAGGCCCAGGTGCTCCAGTCCCTCGGCGTGGACTACATCGACGAGTCCGAGGTCCTCACCCCGGCCGACGAGGTCAACCACAGCGACAAGTTCGCCTTCACCACCCCCTTCGTCTGCGGTGCCACCAATCTGGGTGAGGCCCTGCGCCGCATCGCCGAGGGCGCCGCGATGATCCGCTCGAAGGGCGAGGCGGGCACCGGCAACGTCGTCGAGGCCGTCCGGCACCTGCGCCAGATCAAGAACGAGATCGCCCGGCTGCGCGGCTACGACAACAACGAGCTGTACGCCGCCGCCAAGGAGCTCCGCGCCCCGTACGAGCTGGTCAAGGAGGTCTCCGAGCTCGGCCGGCTGCCCGTGGTCCTGTTCTCGGCCGGTGGTGTGGCCACCCCCGCGGACGCGGCCCTGATGCGTCAGCTCGGCGCCGAGGGCGTCTTCGTGGGCTCCGGCATCTTCAAGTCCGGCGACCCGGCCAAGCGTGCCGCCGCCATCGTGAAGGCCACCACCTTCTACGACGACCCGAAGATCATCGCTGACGCCTCCCGCAACCTCGGTGAGGCCATGGTCGGCATCAACTGCGACACGCTCCCCGAGGGCGAGCGCTATGCCAACCGCGGCTGGTAACCACTGATGAACGACACCCCTGTCATCGGAGTCCTGGCTCTCCAGGGCGACGTACGGGAACACCTGATCGCCCTGGCCTCGGCGGACGCCGTGGCCAGGCCGGTCCGGCGGCCCGAGGAGCTCGCAGAGGTCGACGGGCTCGTCCTGCCGGGTGGCGAGTCCACCACCATGTCCAAGCTGGCGGTCCTCTTCGGCATGCTGGAACCGCTGCGCGAGCGGGTCGCCACCGGGATGCCGGTCTACGGCACCTGCGCCGGCATGATCCTGCTCGCCGACAAGATCCTCAACCCTTCCCCGAGCTCTCGACCCGGTTCGAGCAAGGGAGACCCCACGCCCGGCCAGGAGACGGTCGGCGGCATCGACATGATCGTGCGGCGTAACGCCTTCGGGCGGCAGAACGAGTCCTTCGAGGCCGCCGTCGAGTTCGACGGGGTGCCCGGCGGACCCGTCGACGGCGTCTTCATCAGGGCGCCCTGGGTCGAGTCGGTCGGCGCCCGCGCGGAGGTCCTCGCGGTGTACGGCGGGCACATCGTGGCCGTACGCCAGGGAAACGCCATGGCCACGTCGTTCCACCCGGAGCTGACGGGCGACCACCGTGTGCACGCGCTCTTCACCGACATGGTGCGCGCCGTGGGCTGATCCGATCCCGGTAGGATCTCTCGGGTTCGGATCGATTTTGGTGACGCGAAGGAGAAGGCAGATGTCCGGCCACTCTAAATGGGCTACGACGAAGCACAAGAAGGCCGTGATCGACGCCAAGCGCGGCAAGCTCTTCGCGAAGATGATCAAAAACATCGAGGTCGCGGCCCGCACGGGCGGCGCCGACGTGTCCGGCAACCCGACCCTCTTCGACGCCATCCAGAAGGCCAAGAAGAGCTCGGTCCCGAACAAGAACATCGACTCGGCGGTCAAGCGCGGTGCCGGTCTCGAGGCCGGTGGCGCCGACTACGAGACGATCATGTACGAGGGCTACGGCCCGAACGGCGTCGCGGTGCTCATCGAGTGCCTCACCGACAACCGCAACCGTGCCGCGTCCGACGTCCGGGTCGCCATGACCCGCAACGGCGGATCGATGGCCGACCCGGGCTCGGTCTCGTACCTGTTCAACCGTAAGGGCGTCGTGATCGTCCCCAAGGGCGAACTGTCCGAGGACGACGTGCTCGGCGCCGTGCTCGACGCGGGTGCCGAGGAGGTCAACGACCTCGGTGACACCTTCGAGGTGCTCAGCGAGGCCACCGACATGGTGGCGGTCCGCACCGCGCTCCAGGACGCCGGCATCGACTACGACTCGGCCGAGGCCAACTTCGTCCCGACCATGCAGGTCGAGCTCGAGGAAGAGGGCGCGCGCAAGATCTTCAAGCTGATCGACGCGCTGGAGGACAGCGACGACGTGCAGAACGTCTTCGCCAACTTCGACGTCTCCGACGAGGTCATGGAGAAGGTCGACGCCTGAGGCGGCACGACCGCGACGGGCCGACGGGACACACCCCCGTCGGCCCGTCGCACTGTCAGCGGCAGCCGATAGCCTGCGGGAACAGATGACCGAGCGGCGAAGGGGCCCATTCATGCGGGTGTTGGGTGTGGACCCGGGGCTGACCCGGTGCGGCGTCGGAGTCGTCGAGGGAGTCGCCGGCCGCCCGCTCACCATGGTCGGCGTCGGCGTCGTGCGGACCCCGCCCGACGCGGATCTCGGCCACCGGCTCGTCGCCATCGAGCAGGGCATCGAGCGGTGGCTCGACGAGCACCGGCCCGAATTCGTCGCCGTGGAGCGGGTGTTCAGTCAGCACAACGTCCGCACGGTGATGGGCACCGCGCAGGCCAGTGCGGTCGCCATGCTCTGCGCGTCCCGCCGCGGAATCCCCGTCGCCCTGCACACCCCCAGCGAGGTCAAGGCCGCCGTCACCGGATCGGGACGCGCCGACAAGGCCCAGGTCGGGGCCATGGTGACCCGGCTGCTGCGCCTCGACGCGCCGCCGAAGCCGGCCGACGCCGCCGACGCCCTCGCCCTCGCCATCTGCCACATCTGGCGCGCGCCCGCGCAGAACCGACTGCAACAGGCCGTCGCCGCCCACCGCACGCTGAAAGGCCGCACCGCATGATCGCCTTCGTCTCCGGCCCGGTGGCCGCCCTCGCCCCGACCACGGCCGTGATCGAGGTCGGCGGCATCGGCATGGCCGTCCAGTGCACCCCCGACACCCTCGCCGGCCTGCGGATCGGCAAGGAGGCCAGGCTGGCCACCTCCCTGGTCGTCCGTGAGGACTCGCTCACCCTCTACGGCTTCGCCGACGACGACGAGCGGCAGGTCTTCGAGCTTCTCCAGACCGCCAGTGGTGTGGGCCCCCGGCTCGCCCAGGCGATGCTCGCCACCCACAGCCCCGACGCCCTGCGCGTCGCCGTGGCCACGGGTGACGAGAAGGCGCTCACCGCGGTGTCCGGCATCGGCAAGAAGGGCGCACAGAAGCTCCTCCTCGAGCTCAAGGACCGGCTCGGCGAACCGGTCGGCGCGCACATCGGGCAACAGGGCATCGGCGCCCCCGTCAGCAGCGCCTGGCGCGACCAGCTGCAGGCCGCGTTGATCGGCCTCGGCTACGCCACCCGCGAGGCCGAAGAGGCGGTGACCGCAGTGGCACCTCAGGCCGAGGCCGCGATCGCCGAGGGCGGCCACGCCCCCGTGCCCCAGCTGCTGCGCGCCGCCCTGCAGACACTCAACCGCGCACGCTGACCCCGGGGGCCACGCGCCCCGCACGCCGGCCGGGGCACGGACCGGCACCGAAACACCCGAGGCGGGACTGACGAGATGAACTGGGACGAGACCGGGCCCGACACCGGCGACCTTGACGACGAGCGACTGGACGACCGCCTGGTCGACGCCGGGGCGGACGGCGAGGACACCGCGGTCGAGGCCGCGCTGCGCCCGAAGGACCTTCACGAGTTCGTCGGCCAGGAAAAGGTGCGCGAACAGCTCGACCTGGTCCTCAAGGCCGCCCGCGCCCGGGGTGCCACCGCCGACCACGTGCTGCTCTCCGGGGCCCCCGGCCTGGGCAAGACCACCCTCTCCATGATCATCGCGGCTGAGATGGAGGCCCCGATCCGGATCACCTCCGGCCCCGCGATCCAGCACGCCGGAGACCTCGCCGCCATCCTCTCCTCCCTCCAGGAGGGTGAGGTCCTCTTCCTCGACGAGATCCACCGCATGTCGCGTCCCGCCGAGGAGATGCTCTACATGGCGATGGAGGACTTCCGGGTCGACGTCATCGTGGGCAAGGGCCCCGGCGCCACCGCCATCCCGCTGGAGCTTCCGCCGTTCACCCTCGTGGGCGCCACCACCCGGGCCGGGCTGCTGCCGCCTCCGCTCCGCGACCGCTTCGGCTTCACCGGCCACATGGAGTTCTACGCCCCCACCGAGCTGGAGCGGGTCATCCACCGCTCCGCCGGCCTGCTCGACGTCGCCATAGACACGGCGGGTGCCGCCGAGATCGCCGGACGCTCCCGCGGCACGCCCCGTATCGCCAACCGCCTGCTGCGCCGCGTCCGGGACTACGCCCAGGTCAAGGCGGAAGGGCGGATCGACCGGGACATCGCCGCCGCCGCCCTGCGGGTGTACGAGGTCGACGCCCGCGGTCTCGACCGGCTCGACCGCGCAGTGCTCGGCGCCCTGCTGAAGCTCTTCGGCGGAGGTCCCGTCGGGCTCTCCACCCTCGCGGTGGCCGTGGGGGAGGAGCGCGAGACGGTCGAGGAGGTCGCCGAGCCCTTCCTCGTGAGGGAGGGACTGCTCGCGAGGACCCCGCGGGGGAGGGTCGCCACCCCCGCGGCGTGGGCGCATCTCGGACTCGTGCCTCCGCAGCACGGCGCAAAGGGACAACAGGGCCTGTTCGGGGCGTGACACAGGACGGGTTGGCCAGCAGGGGAACCACGGTGCCATGCTGGACGTTGTTCCAATGATGCGGACTCGCTTAGACTCCGCCGATGCCGCCCTTAAAGGGTCGGTGTACCCACCCCCGTAGACCAGGCCGCGCGGACATCAGCGTGGTCGTGCGAAGGAAGTTCCGTCCCGTGAGTCTCGTGACCCTCCTCCCCTTCATCGTGCTCATCGGGGCCATGTTCCTGATGACCCGGTCCGCCAAGAAGAAGCAGCAGGCGGCTGCGCAGATGCGCAACGACATGCAGCCCGGTACCGGCGTCCGGACGATCGGGGGCATGTACGCCACCGTCAAGGAGATCCAGGACGACACGGTTCTCCTCGAGGTCGCGCCCGGCGTCCACGCCGTCTACGCGAAGAACTCCATCGGCGCCGTGCTCGACGACGCGGAGTACAACCGCATCGTCCACGGTGACGACGAGCTGGAGACCGAGGGCACGGTCGTGCCCGACGACGCCTCCTCGCTGACCGCCGGCGAGTCCGCGGACGACGAGGTCGCGAAGATCGACCTGGGCAAGAAGCCCGAGGACGAGGCCGTGGCGAAGGACACCGAGGCCAAGGGCGCCGAGGTCAAGGACGCCAAGGCCGACGGCGAGGGCGACGCGAAGTAGTTCCACGACCCAGAGACGCCGGACACCCACGGGTGTCCGGCGTCTCACGGGCCGTGCGGTCTTCTGCGGGGGCGGGTCCCCACAACACTTCGTGGCCGCTCGGGCGCGTACCCGGCGCGGGGCGGTTGGACAGGGAGAAACGAAAAGGTGGCAGCACCGAAGAAAGGCCGGGGCTCAACCGGTGGACAGGGCAGGCCGGGCCGTGCCCTGGCTCTGATCCTCATCGCCATGGTCGCCCTGACCGGTGGGATGTTCCTGTCCGGGCACACCACGCCCCGGCTCGGGATCGACCTCGCCGGTGGTACGTCGATCACGCTCAAGGCGAAGAGCCAGCCCGGCAAGCCTGACGCGATCAACGAGACCAACATGAACACCGCGGTCAACATCATCGAACGCCGTGTCAATGGTCTGGGCGTCTCCGAGGCCGAGGTTCAGACCCAGGGCGCATCGAACATCATCGTCAACATCCCCAAGGGGACGAACTCGAAGCAGGCCCGGGAGCAGGTCGGCACGACCGCCCAGCTCTACTTCCGGCCCGTGCTGACGGTCACCGGCGGCGAACCGACGCCCAAGGGTTCGGCCAGTCCGTCCGCGAGCGGTTCCGGAAAGGCGAGCGCCACGCCCAGTGCGAAGGCGACCGACCCGGAAACCGCCTCCGACCCGAAGACGCCCTCAGCCGACGCCACCACGCAGGGCCGTGCCGTCACCGGCGGCCTGAAGAAGGACGAGACGCCGGCCCCTTCCGCCAGCACCTCAGGTGCCGCGGACTCCTCGGACGCCCCCGCGGCGACGGGGACGCCGGACCCCGCCACCGCCGCGCTCGAGAAGAAGTTCACCGCGCTGGACTGCACCGACCCCGCCGCCCGCGCCAAGGCCGGCGACGGCGTCAAGCCGGAGCAGCCTACGGTCGCGTGCAGCTCGGAGGGTGACGCCAAGTACCTCCTCGGCCCGGCCGAGGTCTCCGGTACGGACGTCGACGACGCGAAGGCCCAGTTCGACCAGCAGCGCGGCATCTGGCTCGTCTCGATGGAGTTCACCGACAAGGGCTCCAAGAAGTTCCAGACGATCACGAAGAAGCTGTCGGCTCAGCAGTCCCCGCAGAACCAGTTCGCGATCTCCCTCGACGGTGAGGTCGTCTCCGCGCCCCAGGTGAACGAGACCCTCAGCGGCAGCGCCGAGATCTCCGGCAGCTTCACCCAGCAGTCGGCCGAGGACCTCGCCAACGTCCTCTCCTACGGTGCGCTGCCGCTGTCCTTCAGCGAGGACACCGTCACCACCGTCACCGCCGCGCTCGGCGGCGAACAGCTGGAGGCCGGGCTCATCGCCGGCGCCATCGGCCTCGCCCTGGTCGTCATCTACCTGGTGGCCTACTACCGCGGCCTGGCTCTCATCGCGCTTCTCAGCCTCCTGGCCTCCGGCGTCCTGACCTACACGATCATGGCCCTGCTCGGCCCGGCCATCGGCTTCGCGCTGAACCTCCCGGCCGTCTGTGGAGCCATTGTCGCGATCGGTATCACGGCGGACTCGTTCATCGTCTACTTCGAACGCATCCGGGACGAGATCCGCGAGGGCCGCACGCTCCGTCCGGCCGTCGAGCGTGCCTGGCCCAGGGCCCGCCGCACCATCCTCGTATCCGACTTCGTCTCGTTCCTCGCCGCGGCCGTGCTCTTCCTCGTCACGGTCGGCAAGGTCCAGGGCTTCGCCTTCACGCTGGGTCTCACGACCCTGCTCGACGTCGTCGTGGTGTTCCTCTTCACCAAGCCCGTCATGACGCTGATGGCCCGCACGAAGTTCTTCGGCAGCGGTCACCCGTGGTCCGGCCTGGACCCGAAGCGTCTCGGCGCCAAGCCGCCGCTGCGCCGCTCCCGCCGTGTCACCGCCCGTACCGACCACCCGAAGGAGGCGTGAGATGTCGCGACTCGGCAATCTCGGCGCCCGGCTCTACCGTGGCGAGGTCGGTTACGACTTCATCGGCAACCGCAAGATCTGGTACGGCGTCTCGATCCTGATCACCATCACGGCCATCGTCGGCCTGGCGGTCAGCAGCCTGAACATGGGCATCGAGTTCAAGGGCGGTGCCGTCTTCACGACGGACACCAAGGCCAAGGTGTCCGTCTCCCAGGCCCACGAGGACGCGGTCGCGGCCTCCGGTCACGAGGCGATCGTCCAGGAGCTCGGCAACGGCGGGCTCCGGATCCAGATCACCGAGGTCGACACCCAGAAGGCCGACCAGATCAAGGCCCAGCTCTCCGAGGACCTCGGCATCCCCGAGGCGAAGATCAACGCGGACCTCGTCGGCCCCAGCTGGGGTGAGCAGATCGCCAACAAGGCCTGGGCCGGCCTCGGCATCTTCATGGTCCTCGTGGTGGTCTACCTGGCCATCGCCTTCGAGTGGCGGATGGCCATCGCGGCGCTCATCGCGCTGATCCACGACATCACCATCACCGTCGGTGTCTACGCCCTCGTCGGTTTCGAGGTCACGCCCGGCACGGTGATCGGTCTGCTGACCATCCTCGGTTACTCCCTCTACGACACGGTCGTCGTCTTCGACAGCCTCAAGGAGGGCACGGCGGGGATCACCAAGCAGACCCGCTGGACCTACAGCGAGATCGCCAACCGGTCCATCAACGGCACGCTGGTGCGCTCCATCAACACCACCGTCGTCGCCCTGCTCCCGGTCGCCGGTCTGCTGTTCATCGGTGGCGGTGTCCTCGGTGCCGGCATGCTGAACGACATCTCGCTGTCGCTCTTCGTCGGCCTCGCCGCCGGCGCGTACTCCTCGATCTTCATCGCCACCCCGCTGGTCGCAGACCTCAAGGAGCGCGAGCCGCAGATAAAGGCACTGAAGAAGCGGATCCTCGCCAAGCGTGCCGCCGCGGCGGCCAAGGGCGAGTCCGCCGAGGACGAGCACGACGGCCAGGACGGCGCGTACGACGAGGACACCGAGCACGCCGGGGCCGTCGTCGGGCAGCGCCGGCAGACCGGAGGCCACGGCCGGACTCCGAGGAACCGCCGATGACCAGCGCGAGCATCACCGACTCCACCCGCGAGCTCCTGCTCAGCCGGATCCGTGACGTGCCGGACTACCCGAAGCCCGGAGTGCTGTTCAAGGACATCACCCCGCTGCTCGCGGACCCGGTCGCCTTCACCGCGCTCACCGACTTCCTCGCGGAGCTGTGCGTACGGCACGGGGCCACGAAGATCGTCGGTCTCGAGGCGCGCGGCTTCATCCTGGCCGCGCCGGTCGCGGTCCGGGCCGGGCTCGGTTTCGTACCCGTGCGCAAGGCGGGGAAGCTGCCCGGTGCCACGCTGGGGCAGGCGTACGAGCTGGAGTACGGGACGGCGGAGATCGAGATCCACGCCGAGGACCTGTCGGCCGGCGACCGCGTCATGGTCATCGACGACGTCCTGGCCACCGGCGGCACCGCCGAGGCGTCGCTGGAGCTCATCCGGCGGGCCGGTGCGCAGGTCGCGGGGGTGTCGGTCCTCATGGAGCTCGGCTTCCTCTCCGGCCGCGCCCGGCTGGAGGCAGGGCTGCGGAACGCCCCGCTGGAGGCTCTGATCACTCTCTGACCTGCACAGCGCGGCCGTAGCGCGCGTAGGGACGCACAGGACGGGTACCCGGGAACATCCGGGTGCCCGTCCCGCGTTGTGGAGGGTTCGGCACTCCCCGGGCGAGGACCTGCCCGAGGGTCGATACCATGGGCTTTCCGGTAGCCCGGATCCGCACGAGGAGCGCTCTTGCCAGACGAGGCCCAGCCAGTCGCCGCCCCGCAGCCCGAAAGGCCCGCGGCGGCCTCCGCCACGCCCGGGAAGGCGCAGCCCGACGGGGCGGGCGAGTCCGGGCCCGCAGGCGAGCCCACGCAGGGCCCCGACCAGGCTCCGGCCCCCCAGACGCCCACCGCCCCGGCGAAGCCGGCGCCGCCCACGGAGGCGAAGCCGACGCCTCCTCCCGGCACGAAGGCCGCCCCGTCCTCGGGGACGAAGCCGACGGCCCCGGAGCAGCCCGCGGCCCGATCCGCGGAGCCGAAGCCCCCGGCGCCCGCTCCCGCGGCGAAGCCCCCGGCCCGGCCCGCCGCCGCGTCACCGGCCGCTACCGCGCGCTCCGGCGGCTCCTCCAACCGTGTCCGGGCCCGCCTCGCCCGGCTGGGCGTCCAGCGCTCCAGCCCGTACAACCCGGTCCTCGAACCGCTCCTGCGCACGGTCCGCGGCAACGATCCCAAGATCGAGTCCGCCACGCTGCGCCAGATCGAGAAGGCCTACCAGGTCGCCGAGCGCTGGCACCGGGGCCAGAAGCGCAAGAGTGGCGACCCCTACATCACCCACCCGCTCGCCGTCACCACGATCCTCGCCGAGCTCGGCATGGACCCGGCGACGCTGATGGCGGGACTGCTGCACGACACGGTCGAGGACACCGAGTACGGCCTCGACACCCTGCGCAAGGACTTCGGCGACCAGGTCGCCCTGCTCGTCGACGGCGTCACCAAACTGGACAAGGTCAAGTTCGGCGAGGCCGCCCAGGCGGAGACCGTACGCAAGATGGTCGTCGCCATGGCCAAGGACCCCAGGGTCCTCGTCATCAAGCTCGCCGACCGGCTGCACAACATGCGCACCATGCGCTACCTCAAGCGGGAGAAGCAGGAGAAGAAGGCCCGCGAGACCCTGGAGATCTACGCGCCGCTGGCCCACCGCCTGGGCATGAACACCATCAAGTGGGAGCTGGAGGACCTCGCCTTCGCGATCCTCTACCCCAAGATGTACGACGAGATCGTCCGCCTCGTCGCCGAGCGCGCGCCCAAGCGTGACGAGTACCTCGCCATAGTGACCGACGAGGTCCAGGCCGATCTGCGCGCCGCGAGGATCAAGGCCACCGTCACCGGACGGCCGAAGCACTACTACAGCGTCTACCAGAAGATGATCGTGCGGGGCCGCGACTTCGCAGAGATCTACGACCTGGTGGGCATCCGCGTCCTCGTCGACACCGTCCGCGACTGCTACGCGGCGCTCGGCACCGTCCACGCCCGGTGGAACCCGGTGCCCGGGCGGTTCAAGGACTACATCGCGATGCCCAAGTTCAACATGTACCAGTCACTGCACACCACGGTGATCGGTCCCAGCGGCAAGCCCGTCGAGCTCCAGATCCGCACGTTCGACATGCACCGCCGCGCCGAGTACGGCATCGCCGCGCACTGGAAGTACAAGCAGGAGGCCGTCGCCGGCGCCTCCAAGGTGCGTACGGACGTTCCCAGGAACACGGGCGGAGGCCGAGGCCAGGACACGGTCAACGACATGGCCTGGCTGCGCCAGCTCCTGGACTGGCAGAAGGAGACCGAGGACCCCAGCGAGTTCCTGGAGTCCCTGCGCTTCGACCTGTCGCGCAACGAGGTCTTCGTCTTCACCCCGAAGGGCGACGTGATAGCGCTGCCCGCCGGCGCGACGCCGGTCGACTTCGCCTACGCCGTCCACACGGAGGTCGGCCACCGGACCATAGGAGCACGGGTCAACGGCCGGCTCGTGCCGCTCGAGTCGACGCTCGACAACGGTGACCTGGTGGAGGTCTTCACCTCCAAGGCGGCCGGTGCCGGGCCCTCCCGTGACTGGCTGCAGTTCGTCAAGTCGCCCCGGGCACGCAACAAGATCCGTGCCTGGTTCTCCAAGGAGCGGCGCGACGAGGCGATCGAGCAGGGCAAGGACTCCATCGCGCGGGCCATGCGCAAGCAGAACCTGCCGATCCAGCGGATCCTCACCGGCGACTCCCTGGTCACTCTCGCCCACGAGATGCGCTACCCCGACATCTCGTCGCTCTACGCGGCGATCGGCGAGGGTCACGTCGCCGCGGCGGGCGTCGTCCAGAAGCTGGTCCAGGCCCTCGGCGGCCACGACGAGGCCAACGAAGACCTGGCCGAGAGCACCCCGCCCTCCCACGGCCGCAGCAAGCGCCGTGCCAACGCGGATCCGGGGGTGGTCGTCAAGGGCGTCGAGGACGTCTGGGTCAAGCTGGCCCGGTGCTGCACCCCCGTGCCCGGTGACCCGATCATCGGTTTCGTCACCCGGGGCAGCGGCGTCTCCGTACACCGTGCGGACTGCGTCAACGTCGACTCGCTCTCGCAGCAGCCGGAACGGATCCTCGACGTCGAGTGGGCGCCCACCCAGTCGTCCGTCTTCCTCGTCGCCATCCAGGTCGAGGCGCTGGACCGGTCGCGGCTGCTCTCCGACGTCACGCGCGTCCTGTCGGACCAGCACGTGAACATCCTCTCGGCGGCCGTGCAGACCTCCCGGGACCGGGTGGCCACCTCGCGGTTCACCTTCGAGATGGGTGACCCGAAGCACCTGGGACACGTCCTGAAGGCCGTACGCGGCGTCGAGGGCGTCTACGACGTCTACCGGGTCACCTCGGCGCGCCGGCCCTGACGATGCCGCCAGGACGTCTCTCAGGGGCGTCCTGGCGGCGCTCCGGGGTGCGGGCGGCCGTCAGCCGTCGATCTCGTACTGCCCGTACTCCAGGAAGTACCGCATCTCCTCCGGCGTGCCGTCGATCGCCTCGCCGACCGCCGCGCGGAGCGCGTCGCTGATGTCCGGACGGGCGAGGATCCGCACGAGGGCGACACGGTCGTCCTCGGCCTGTGCGAGCCGGTAGCCGGTCTCCAGCCACTGGCGGATGTCCTGCGGGCCACCGCTGTCGAGCAGCGCGGTGACCTCCTTGACGACCCGCTTCCCGGAGTCGGGGTCGCCGAGTATGCGGAAGAGCACGACGTGGTCGTCCTCGGCCTGTGCGAGCGGGTAGCCGGTCTCCAGCCACTGCCGCATGGCCTCCGTGGTGCCGTTGTCGAGGGCTTCGTTCGCCTCCCGGACGACTCTCGTGCCGCTGTCCTCGTCAGCCAGGATGCGCAGGATCGCGACACGGAGGTCGTCGTCGGACATCTCGCCCACCGGTGTGGTGGGGCCGTCGAAGACCGTCCTCGCCGTCGCGGCGGGCGGCGGCGAGGACGCGGGGCCGGCGGCGAACGCCGGTCCGGCGAGAACGAGGGCGGGGAACAGGGCGGTGGCTGCGACGGTCAGAACGGCACGGGTCGGTCTCACGGGTTGGCCTGCCTCGAGGACGTAGTGGTTCCGGGCGATCCGGGTTCCAGGGAACCGGCAGTCGCACGGCTTCCTGCCGGTCCGAAGATCCTCGCGCTCCGGCAGGCCCGGGTTCACTGCGCGATCCCGGCAGTCATGGCGCCGCTTCGCTGCCGTGCGCACGCGTCGGACCCGGGGCACGGCATACGCGGGCGGACACCGACCGTCCACACACGGGAGGGGCTCGCGTACGCGACGCGTACGAAAGCCCCTCCTGACGCGGCCGGCGGGAACCGTCAGCCGCCGAACTCCTCCAGACCCTTCAACGCCTGGTCCAGCAGCGCCTGACGGCCCTCGAGCTCGCGGGAGAGCTTGTCGGCCCTCGCGTTGTTGCCCGAGGCGCGCGCCGTGTCGATCTGCTTGCGCAGCTTGTCGACCGCCGCCTGGAGCTGGCCGGTCAGACCCTCGGCGCGGGCCCGCGCCTCCGGGTTCGTCCGGCGCCACTCGGACTCCTCGGCCTCCTGGAGCGCACGCTCCACCGCCTGGACCCGGCCCTCCACCTTCGGACGGGCGTCACGCGGGACGTGGCCGATGGCCTCCCAGCGCTCGTTGACGGAGCGGAACGCGGCTCTGGCCGCCTTCAGGTCCGTCACCGGGAGCAGCTTCTCGGCCTCGGCGGCGAGCTCCTCCTTGAGCTTGAGGTTCTCGCCCTGCTCCGCGTCCCGCTCGGCGAAGACACCGCTGCGGGCCGCGAAGAACACGTCCTGTGCGCCGCGGAAGCGGTTCCACAGGTCGTCCTCCGCCTCGCGCTGGGCGCGTCCCGCCGCCTTCCACTCCGTCATCAGGTCGCGGTAACGCGCGGCTGTCGCGCCCCAGTCGGTCGAGCCGGAGAGCGACTCGGCCTCGGCGACCAGCCGCTCCTTGACCTTGCGGGCGTCCTCGCGCTGGGCGTCCAGCGCGGCGAAGTGGGCCTTGCGGCGCTTGGAGAAGGCGGAACGGGCATGCGAGAAGCGGTGCCACAGCTCGTCGTCGGACTTGCGGTCCAGACGGGGCAGCTCCTTCCACGTGTCGACGAGCGCCCTCAGACGCTCACCCGCCGACCGCCACTGCTCGCTCTGCGCCAGCTCCTCGGCCTCGACGACGAGCGCCTCCTTGGCCTGACGGGCCTCGTCGGTCTGCTTCGCCTTCTGGACCTTGCGCTCCTCGCGGCGCGAGTCGACCGTCGCGACGAGCGTGTCCAGCCGCTTGCCGAGCGCGGCCAGGTCACCGACGGCGTGATGCTCGTCGACCTGCTGGCGCAGGTGCTCGATCGCCGCCGTGGCGTCCTTCGCCGACAGGTCGGTGGTCTTCACCCGCCGCTCGAGAAGGCCGATCTCGACCTTCAGGCCGTCGTACTTGCGCTCGAAATAAGCCAGGGCCTCCTCGGGGGAACCGGCCTGCCACGATCCGACGACCTGCTCGCCCTCGGCCGTACGCACGTACACGGTGCCCGTCTCGTCGACACGGCCCCACGGGTCGCTGCTCACAGCGCCTCCTCCACCTGATGCATCGAGGGGGTTCGCCCCCCGTGCATCGTCCACAGTTTCCTGGGGCGGGCCGCGCCCGCCCTGCACAACGCCAATCTAGGCGACCGGCCACCCGGCTGTCCGCACTCAGCGCGGCTGAAATTCTCCGGTCCGGCCGGGCGGCCGGGTCCAGGCCCGTGGGCCGGGGGGTCAGGCCTTGTCGACCGTCGCCTTCTCGACCGTGACGGTCTTCTTCGGCGCACCGTCTCCAGCGCCCTCGGCGACGCCCGCCTCGGCGATCTTCTTGACAGCCTTCAGGCCCGCATCGTCCATGGTGCCGAACGGCGTGTAGCTGGGCGGCAGTTCGGTGTCCTTGTAGACCAGGAAGAACTGGCTTCCGCCCGTACCCGGCTGACCGGTGTTCGCCATCGCGACGGTGCCCGCCGGATACGTCACCGACCCCTTGTCGTTCGGCTTGCCCAGCGATGTCAGATTCTCGTCCGGGATCGTGTAACCGGGGCCGCCCGAGCCGTCGCCCTTCGGGTCGCCGCACTGCAGGACGAAGATGCCCTGTGTGGTCAGGCGGTGGCACTTCGTGCTGTCGAAGTAGCCCTTGTCCGCGAGGGCCTTGAACGAGTTCGTGGTGTGCGGGGTCTTCGCGGCGTCCATCGCGATGCCGATGTCGCCCTGGCTCGTCCTGAGCGACATCGCGTACTTCGACTTCTTGTCGATCTTCATCGCGGGCTCGGGAACACTGCTCTCGCTCGCCGAGGGAGAGGGGCTCGCGTCCGCGGCCGCGTCGGTCTTCGGGTCGTCGTCGCCGAGCGAGACGTAGGCGCCCGCACCGATGACCGCCACCACGGCCACCGACGAGGCGATGATCACCGCGAGGCGCCTGGTCCTCCGGCGCGCTTCCTCCCGGCGCTGCTGCTGCCGCTCGAACTTCTCCCGGGCGAGCTGCCGCCGCCGCTGATCGCTGCTGACCACCGGATGGTCTCCTTGTACGTCGTGTGATCGGGCCTGGAATGCCCGTACGGTATATGGGTTGGCTGTGGAATGAGGAGCGCCGGTAGTCTCTGATCTGCCGCATTTCCCTCCGCGGCCCTCCTCGTCGGACGAACACTAAGGACGATCGTGCTCATTGCCGGGTTCCCCGCCGGGGCCTGGGGGACCAATTGCTACCTGGTCGCCCCCGCCGCCGGTGAGGAGTGCGTGATCATCGACCCGGGCCACCAGGCCGCCCAGGGCGTCGAGGAAACGCTCAAGAAGCATCGGCTCAAGCCCGTCGCCGTCGTCCTCACCCATGGTCACATCGACCACGTCGCCTCGGTCGTCCCCGTGTGCGGCGCCCATGACGTCCCCGCCTGGATCCACCCCGACGACCGCTTCATGATGAGCGACCCGGAGAAGGCGCTCGGCCGTTCCATCGGGATGCCGCTGATGGGCGAGCTCACCGTGGGCGAGCCGGACGACGTCCGGGAGCTGACCGACGGCGCCGCGCTGAAGCTGGCCGGCATGGAGTTCGGCGTCGCGCACGCACCCGGCCATACCAAGGGGTCGGTGACGTTCAGGATGCCCGAGGCCGCGGACGTGCCGCAGGTCCTCTTCTCGGGCGACCTGCTCTTCGCCGGCTCCGTCGGACGCACCGACCTGCCCGGCGGCGACCACGCCGAGCTGCTCGAGTCGCTGGCCCGCGTGTGCCTGCCGCTCGACGACTCGACCGTGGTGCTGTCCGGCCACGGCCCCCAGACGACCATCGGCCGCGAGCGCGCCTCCAACCCGTATCTGCACGGACTGGACGCGCCCCGCCGAGGAATGTGACGAGAGAAAAAAGCTGTGAGCACCTTCCAGGCCCCCAAGGGCACGTACGACCTGATCCCGCCGGACTCCGCGACGTACCTCGCGGTGCGTGCGGCGCTCGCCGAGCCGCTGAAGAACTCCGGCTACGGATACATCGAGACCCCCGGCTTCGAGGACGTCGCCCTCTTCGCCCGGGGCGTCGGTGAGTCCACCGACATCGTGTCCAAGGAGATGTACGCCTTCGAGACCAAGGGCGGCGACAAGCTCGCGCTGCGCCCCGAGGGCACCGCCTCCGTGCTGCGCGCGGCGCTGGAGGCCAACCTGCACAAGGCGGGCAACCTCCCCGTCAAGCTCTGGTACTCCGGCTCGTACTACCGCTACGAGCGCCCGCAGAAGGGCCGTTACCGCCACTTCTCCCAGGTGGGTGCCGAGGCCATCGGTACCGAGGACCCCGCGCTCGACGCCGAACTGATCATCCTCGCCGACCAGGCGTACCGGTCGCTCGGCCTCACGCAGTTCCGCATCCTGCTGAACTCGCTGGGCGACAAGGAGTGCCGTCCCGTCTACCGGGAGGCGCTCCAGACGTTCCTGCGGGACCTGGAGCTCGACGAGGAGACCCGCCGCCGCATCGAGATCAACCCGCTGCGGGTTCTCGACGACAAGCGGCCCGACGTCCAGAACCAGCTGACCGGCGCCCCGATGCTGCGCGACTTCCTCTGCGACGCCTGCAAGGCGTACCACGAGGAGGTCCGTGACCTGCTGACGGCGGCCGGTGTGGTCTACGAGGACGACGAGAAGCTGGTCCGCGGGCTCGACTACTACACGCGCACCACCTTCGAGTTCGTCCACGACGGCCTGGGGTCCCAGTCCGCGGTGGGCGGCGGCGGCCGGTACGACGGGCTGTCCGAGATGATCGGCGGCCCCGCGCTGCCGTCCGTCGGCTGGGCGCTCGGCGTGGACCGCACGGTGCTGGCGCTGGAGGCCGAGGGAATCGAGCTCGACATCCCGGCCACCACCAGCGTCTACGCGGTGCCGCTCGGCGAGGAGGCGCGACGGGTGCTGTTCGGCCTGGTCACGGAGCTGCGCAAGGCCGGCGTCGCCACGGACTTCGCGTTCGGCGGCCGTGGGCTCAAGGGCGCGATGAAGAGCGCGAACCGCTCGGGCGCCCGCTACACCGTCGTGGCCGGTGAGCGCGACCTCGCCGAGGGCAACGTCCAGCTCAAGGACATGGAGTCGGGTGACCAGGAGCCCGTGGCGCTCGGCGACCTGGTGGCCGTGATCAAGGCCAGGTCGGCCTGAGCCGAGGCAGTCGTCCACCACCTGTGCCCGTCCGGTACTCCGGGCGGGCACAGGTGCGTCCCGGCGCCGGCCCCCTTCTCCTCCGGGAGACGGCGGCGCGAAGTGCCCGGCGTGGCCCGCACCGTCAACTCGACGAAAGCCGATTCATCCTGACGGAGGTCCCGATCCTGGAACGCCGCCGGTGGTCGGTGGTGGCCGCCCCACCCCGGGGCGGCGACGGCGCCGCCGCGGGATCCACACGTCCACGCCCCTCACAGCCCCCTTCGACGCCGGGGCACCGACCACCTCTCAGACACGGATCCGCAGGTCGAGCCACGCACCGGTGGTCGGGCCCGCTGTACCGCTCACGAAGTCCCGGCACCACGGCCGCCGTTCCCGTCGCACGGAAGGGGCCCCCGGACCTCCGTCCTCCGTGCTCAGGCCCGGAACACCTTTATGTCCATCGAACGGATGGCCGTGTCGGTGGTGCGGCACAATGACCTTGCCCGGCTGACTACTCAGTGATGGAACGGCGATATGACGATGGCAGCGGTAGACCACCCCTCCTCCCGGCAGGACGAGGACAACGGCGCGAGGACCTTCGGCGGAAGTCGCGCCCTCGCGCTGCTGCTGGTGATCACGGGAGCGGCCGGGCTGCTCGCCGCCTGGGTGATCACCATCGACAAGTTCAAGCTGCTGGAGGATCCGGGCTTCGTCCCGGGCTGCAGCCTGAACCCGGTGGTCGCGTGCGGCAACATCATGAAGAGCGAGCAGGCGGCCGCCTTCGGCTTCCCCAACCCGATGCTCGGCATCGCCACCTACTCGGTGGTCGTCGGCATCGGGATGGCACTCCTCGCCGGTGCCCGTTTCCGCGCCTGGTACTGGCTGGGCCTCAACGCGGGGACGCTGTTCGGCGTCGGTTTCTGCACCTGGCTGCAGTACCAGTCGCTGTACAGCATCAACTCGCTCTGCCTGTGGTGCTGCCTGGCGTGGGTCGCCACCATCTTCATGTTCTGCTACGTCACCACGCACAACATCAAGCACGGCATCCTGCCCGCGCCCGCCTGGCTGCGGAACGCCCTCACCGAGTTCCACTGGGTGCCGCCGGTGCTCTGGATCGGGATCATCGGCATGCTGATCCTGACCCGCTGGTGGGACTTCTGGACCAGCTGACGCGCCGGGCGGCCCTGTCGGTGGGGTGACATAGGCTTTCCCGTGTGGAGCCCGACCTCTTTACCGCAGCAGCCGAAGCCCGCCAGGAGAAGGACCCGTCCAGCAGCCCCCTCGCTGTGCGGATGCGCCCTCGTACGCTGGACGAGGTGGTCGGCCAGCAGCATCTGCTCAAGCCGGGCTCGCCACTGCGCCGCCTCGTCGGCGAGGGCGGGGGAGGCCCCGCGGGGCCCTCGTCGGTGATCCTCTGGGGCCCGCCCGGCACGGGGAAGACGACCCTGGCGTACGTGGTCAGCAAGGCCACCAACAAGCGCTTCGTCGAGCTCTCCGCCATCACCGCGGGCGTCAAGGAGGTCCGGGCCGTCATCGAGGGCGCGCGCCGGGCCACCGGTGGTTTCGGCAAGGAGACCGTCCTCTTCCTCGACGAGATCCACCGCTTCTCCAAGGCACAGCAGGACTCGCTGCTCCCCGCTGTGGAGAACCGCTGGGTCACCCTGATCGCGGCCACGACCGAGAACCCGTACTTCTCGATCATCTCCCCGCTGCTGTCGCGCTCCCTGCTGCTCACCCTGGAGCCGCTCACCGACGACGACCTGCGCGCGCTCCTGCGCCGGGCGCTGACCGACGAGCGGGGACTGGGCGGGGCTGTGACCCTGCCCGAGGACGCCGAGGCGCACCTGCTGCGCATCGCCGGTGGTGACGCGCGGCGTGCGCTGACCGCCCTGGAGGCGGCGGCCGGAGCAGCCCTCACCACTCATGAGGCGGAGATCACGCTCACGACGCTCGAGGAGACCGTCGACCGTGCCGCCGTGAAGTACGACCGCGACGGCGACCAGCACTACGACGTCGCGAGCGCGCTGATCAAGTCGATCCGCGGCTCCGACGTGGACGCCGCCCTGCACTACCTGGCCCGGATGATCGAGGCGGGGGAGGACCCGCGCTTCATCGCCCGGCGGCTGATGATCTCCGCCAGTGAGGACATCGGGCTCGCCGATCCGACGGCGCTGCCCACGGCTGTGGCGGCGGCCCAGGCGGTCGCCATGATCGGCTTCCCGGAGGCGGCGCTCACCCTCAGCCACGCCACGATCGCGCTGGCGCTCGCCCCCAAGTCGAACGCGGCGACGCTGGCGATCTCCGCGGCGCAGGAGGACGTGCGCCGGGGCCTCGCGGGCCCGGTGCCGGCCCATCTGCGGGACGGTCACTACAAGGGCGCCGCCAAGCTGGGCCACGCCCAGGGCTACGTCTACCCGCACGACGTGCCCGGCGGGATCGCCGCCCAGGAGTACGCACCGGACGCCGTCCGCGGCAGGCGTTACTACGAGCCCACGCGGTACGGCGCGGAGGCGCGCTACGCCGACGTGGCGGACCGGGTCCGCGAACGGCTCGGCCGCAGTGAGCAGGGTGGCCCCGCGTCCTCGTGACCGCGGCTCAGCAGGACGCGGCTTCGAAGAGGGTGTGCATCGCGCGGCGCAGCTCGCCGACATCGCGTACGGGATCGGGGAACTCGAACCGGGCGTCGAAGCAGGCGCTGCCGTCCTCGAGGAACCTGACCCGCAGGCCGAAGCGGTCGAGGGCGACGGGTACCGCGTCGAGCCGGTGCCCGGCACAGCCGCACTCACCCCGGTCACCGAGCAGTGCGGACAGTGTGGCCATCCGCTCGCTGTGGGCGGCGTGCAGATGCTGGAGCAACTCGGCCTCATGGGCGACCAGCGGATCGGCGACCGCGTCGCACAAGGCCTCCGGCTCCACCTCCTCGAATCCCCACAGATCGTCGACCGACGCCTCGCAGGTCTCCAGCCTGAGCATGGTCCGGCCGGGCTCCGCGAGCCCCGGCACGACGGTGAGCGGGCCGGCGATCCGGGCGCGGCCGCGGATCCGGTGCGGGACGGAGACCGGAGCGACATCGGTGATCTCCAGCACAGCGGTCAGCTCGTCGCCCCGGGCGTGCGTCGCGGCCCGTACGACCGGGGAATCGGCGGGGAGGCCGAGGAAGACGTCCCCCTCGGGACCCATGCTCCTGCTGTCGGGCATCAGCTGGTCCGGGTGGGGCACCGACAGCCCGGGTACGAGCAGCGCCGCGGAGCAGGTACTCTGTACGAGAGTTCGTGTGCGCTCGGCTGCTGACGGCATCCGAGTGTTTTCAAGCCCGCTGGGACGCGGCTGACCACGATCAGATCGGCCTTCCGTCGTTACGGCGCCTTCATGCGCGCCGTCGCTGTCTGTGCTGTCCGTGACGTGTGTGGTGTTCCCAGGGCGAGACATGCGATCTCCTTGAGTAAGGTAAGCCTAACCTAACCTACAACGGAGGTCTGGAGAACGTGCCTAACCAGTCGCGTCCCAAGGTCAAGAAGTCGCGTGCCCTCGGCATCGCCCTGACGCCGAAGGCTGTCAAGTACTTCGAAGCCCGCCCCTACCCGCCGGGCGAGCACGGCCGTGGCCGCAAGCAGAACTCGGACTACAAGGTCCGTCTGCTCGAGAAGCAGCGTCTGCGTGCGCAGTACGACATCAGCGAGCGCCAGATGGCGCGTGCCTACGACCGTGCCCGTAAGGCCGAGGGCAAGACGGGCGAGGCGCTGGTCGTCGAGCTCGAGCGCCGCCTCGACGCCCTGGTCCTGCGTTCGGGCATCGCCCGCACCATCTACCAGGCCCGTCAGATGGTCGTCCACGGCCACATCGAGGTCAACGGTGGCAAGGTCGACAAGCCTTCCTTCCGCGTGCGCCCCGACGACGTCGTGCAGGTCCGCGAGCGCAGCCGCACCAAGGTCCCCTTCCAGGTTGCCCGTGAGGGTGGCTACGACACGGACGGCGAGACCCCGCGCTACCTCCAGGTGAACCTGAAGGCCCTGGCCTTCCGCCTGGACCGTGACCCGAACCGCAAGGAAATCCCGGTCATCTGCGACGAGCAGCTCGTCGTCGAGTACTACGCCCGCTGATCCCGGCGTAGCTCTCAACCGAGCTCGGGCCCGCCGCTCCCCGTCGTACGGGAGGCGGCGGGCCTTCGCGTTCCCCCGGCGGCCGCCGGCCCGCCGGACGTCCCGTCCCCGGTTCCCCGCCCCGCCGCCGCGCCGTCCTCAGCGGCACGGAGCGCCCGTGCCACCGCGGCCCTCGGGTCCAGCCGACGGCTCGCCCGCCGCTCCGCTTCGTAGCGGGCGTCGCCGAGTGCCGCCCTGGCCCGCTCCTCGCACTCGGCCCGGGGCCTGCCGTAGTGGACGGAGCCGAACAGGGGCAGGCCCACCGAGGGCCAGATCCGGTCCGCCGCTCCCTGCAGCACCGCCGCCTCCGTCGCGTCGCCCTCGGTCACCGCGAGGAGCGCCAGCAGCTCGAGGGAGAGGGCCGTGCCGAGCAGATCGTGGAAGGCATGCGCGACGGACAGCGACTCCACGAGCATCCGGCGCGCCCGCCGGGTCAGCCCGGACCGCAGTGCCGCGTAGCCCAGGACGTACTGCGCGTAGGCCAGCGCCCACCGCTCACCGTGGTCCTCGCAGATCTCCAGGACCTCCTCGCAGATCGCCGAGGCTGCGTCGAGATCCCCCCGGAACGCCACGGCCATGCCCAGTTCGACCTGGGCCATCAGCACGTTGCTGTTCAGCTCGCCGATCTCCCGGTAGCGGCCGAGCGCCTCGCGGAGCAGTTCCTCGGCGCGGGCCGGGTCGTCCGTGACGATCGAGAGACAGCCCGTGCGGTGCACGGCGTAGGCCACGGCTGTGGCGTCCCCCGAGCGCTCACCCTCCTCCCTGCACTCCTGCAGGGCCGACATCGCGCCGGCCGGATCCCCCTGCAGCACCGCGACGTAGCCGAGCACCCACAGGGCCTTGAGCCGCGAGTGGTCGTAGGGGGACTCCTCCTCCAGGACGTGGTCCAGCCAGTGGCGGCCCTCCGAGAGGCGTCCGCAGCCCGCCCAGTAGAACCAGAGCGTGCCCGCCAGATACTGCGCGAGATGGACCTCCTCCGGATTCTCCAGCGAGCACTCCATCGCGCGGCGGAGATTGGGCAGTTCACTGTCGATCCGGGCCGCGGCCTCCGCCTGCCGCGGACTGAACCAGTCGAGCTCGCACCACGTCGCGAGCCCCAGGTACCAGTCCCGGTGCCGGCGGCTCAGCCGCTCGGCGTCCCCGGTCGCCCGCAGCCACTCGGCGCCGTACTCCCGCAGGGTGTCCAGCAGCCGGTAGCGGCTGCCGGAGGCCGAGTCCTCGCGCAACACCACGGACTGCGCCAGCAGTTCGTCCAGCACGTCCAGGACGGCCCCGGCCGGGAGGCCGGGGCCGCTGCAGATGTACTCGACGGCCTCCAGATCGAACTGTCCGGCGAACACCGAGAGCCGTGCCCACAACAGCCGCTGCTCGGGAGCGCACAGCTCGTGGCTCCAGCCGACAGCCGTACGCAGGGTCTGGTGGCGGGGGAGCGCGCTCGGGCTGCCGCCGGTCAGCAGGCGGAAACGGTCGTCGAGGCGCTGCAGCACCTGCTCCGTCGTCAGGGCCCGCAACCGTCCCGCGGCGAGCTCCAGTGCGAGCGGGATGCCGTCGAGCCGGCGGCAGAGCTCCCGTGCCGTCTCCCGGTCGTCGTCCGTCAGCCGGAACCCCGGGCGCACCGCGGTGGCGCGCCGGGTGAAGAGCTCCAGGCCGTCGTCCTCGCTCATCGGCATCAGCGGGAAGGCGAGTTCACCGTCGACCCGCAGCGGACACCGGCCGGCCGCGAGCACATGGAGACGCGGCGCCCGGCGCAGCAGTTCCCGTACGAGTCCGGCGCACGGACCGGCGAGATGCTCGAAGCCGTCGATCACGAGCAGGAGCCGGCGCTCCGCGCAGTGCTCGACCAGTACGGCCCGGGGCGGCCTGCTGGTGTGGTCGGTGAGCCCCAGCGCGTCGGCCAACGCGTGCTCCAGGAGCCCGGGGTCGTGCACGTCCGACAGCTCAGCGAACCACACACCGTCGCAGTACCGTTTCTCCATGAGGGCCGCGAACCGGGTGACGAAGCGGGTCTTGCCGACCCCGGCGACCCCGGCGACGGTGACGAGCCTCGACTCACCCAGGAGCGTATCCAGTGCCGCCAGTTCGTCTTCGCGTCCCACGAAGGCGTTCAGCTCCGCCGGGAGATTCCCGCGCACGGGGGCGGGCTCCGCGTCGTCGGGCGTGGGGCAGGAGCGCTGAGGGCGTCGCATGAAACACGCAGAGTACTGGCACATAAGCTCTCCGTACAATCTCCTCGCGTCCGGAGCCCGTTCCGCCGGGCCGTAATCCGGTACGGCGCGTCATGCCCGGCGCGATAGGCTCGGGGGACGACGATCGGCAGTGGTGGCGGGAACGCGCCGGCCGAGCGGTGACAGGCAGACACCGGCCGGGAGAGGTTCCGGCCGATGCGGGCGACGAGCAGAGAGCGGTGCACTGTGTCCGGTGGAGAGGTGGCCGGCATCCTGGTGGCTGTCTTCTGGGCGATCCTGGTTTCCTTCCTCGCCGTGGTACTGGTGAGGCTGGCCCAGACGCTCAAGGCGACCACCGCACTGGTGGCGGACGTGACGGAGCAGGCTGTCCCGCTGCTCGCCGACGCCTCGGCCACGCTGCGCTCCGCGCAGACCCAGCTCGACAAGGTCGATGCCATCGCGAGCGACGTCCAGGAAGTCACGTCCAACGCCTCAGCGCTCTCCACCACCGTCGCGTCGACGTTCGGCGGCCCGCTCGTGAAGGTCGCCGCGTTCGGCTACGGAGTGCGGCAGGCGCTGGGCCGCCGGACCGCTCCCGAACCGGAGCCGGCCCCCAGGCCCGCCCGCCGCACCGTCGTTGTCGGCCGTACCGTGCCGTCCGCCCGTAAGAGGCGGAACGGCCGAAGCCCCCGCGGACAGAAGGACTGACGCAGCGATGTTCCGCCGTACGTTCTGGTTCACCGCCGGCGCAGCCGCCGGTGTCTGGGCCACCACCAAGGTCAACCGCAAGATCAAGCAGCTGACTCCCGAGAGCCTCGCGGCGCAGGCCGCCGACAAGGCACTCGAGGCGGGTCACAAGCTGAAGGGCTTCGCCCTGGACGTGCGCGAGGGCATGGTCAGGCGCGAGGCGGAGCTGGGCGGGGCGCTCGGTATCGAGGCACCGGCCGACCCCGAGCTCATCGCTCACCGCACACTTCCCCACAACTCGAACAACCGGAATGAGGACCACTGATGGAGTCGGCTGAAATTCGCCGCCGCTGGCTGAGCTTCTTCGAGGAGCGCGGTCACACCGTCGTGCCTTCGGCGTCGCTCATCGCGGACGACCCGACTCTGCTGCTGGTCCCCGCGGGCATGGTCCCCTTCAAGCCGTACTTCCTCGGCGAGGTCAAGCCGCCCGCCCCGCGCGTCACCAGTGTGCAGAAGTGCGTCCGCACGCCGGACATCGAAGAGGTCGGCAAGACCACCCGGCACGGCACGTTCTTCCAGATGTGCGGCAACTTCTCCTTCGGGGACTACTTCAAGGAAGGCGCCATCCAGTTCGCCTGGGAGGCCCTCACGAACTCCGTGGCGGACGGCGGCTTCGGCCTCGACCCCGAGCGTCTGTGGATCACCGTCTACCTGGACGACGACGAGGCCGAGCAGATCTGGCGCGAGAAGATCGGCGTCCCCGCCGAGCGCATCCAGCGCCTGGGCAAGAAGGACAACTTCTGGTCCATGGGCGTCCCCGGCCCCTGCGGACCCTGCTCCGAGATCAACTACGACCGCGGCCCCGAGTTCGGTGTCGAGGGCGGCCCCGCCGTGAACGACGAGCGGTACGTGGAGATCTGGAACCTGGTCTTCATGCAGTACGAGCGCGGCGCCGGCGACGGCAAGGAGGACTTCCCGATCCTCGGCGACCTGCCGTCGCAGAACATCGACACGGGACTCGGCCTCGAGCGCCTCGCCATGATCCTGCAGGGCGTACAGAACATGTACGAGACCGACACCCTGCGCGTCGTCATGGACAAGGCCACCGAGCTCACCGGCGTGCGCTACGGCGCCGAGCAGGGCTCCGACGTCTCCCTCCGGGTCGTCGCCGACCACATCCGTACGTCGGTGATGCTCATCGGCGACGGTGTCACCCCGGGCAACGAGGGCCGTGGCTACGTCCTGCGCCGCATCATGCGCCGCGCCATCCGCAACATGCGCCTGATGGGTGCCACCGGGCCGGTCGTCCGCGAGCTCGTCGACGTCGTCGTCGACACGATGGGGCAGCAGTACCCGGAGCTGGTCACCGACCGCAAGCGCATCGAGACCGTCGCCCTCGCCGAGGAGGCCGCCTTCCTCAAGGCCCTCAAGGGCGGCACGAACATCCTCGACACCGCCGTCACCGAGACCAAGGCCGCCGGTGGCAAGGTCCTGGCCGGCGACAAGGCGTTCCTGCTCCACGACACGTGGGGCTTCCCGATCGACCTCACGCTGGAGATGGCCGCCGAACAGGGCCTCGCGGTCGACGAGGACGGCTTCCGCCGACTGATGAAGGAACAGCGGGACCGGGCCAAGGCCGACGCCAAGGCCAAGAAGACCGGTCACGCGGACCTGTCCGCCTACCGCGAGGTCGCCGACAACTCCGGCGTCACCGAGTTCATCGGGTACACCAGCAACGAGGGCGAGTCGAAGATCGTCGGGCTGCTCGTCGACGGGGTCTCCTCGCCCGCCGCCTCCGAGGGCGACGAGGTCGAGGTCGTCCTCGACCGCACCCCGTTCTACGCCGAGGGCGGCGGCCAGCTCGCCGACCAGGGCCGGATCCGGCTCGACAGCGGCGCCGTCATCCAGGTCCGCGACGTACAGCAGCCGGTCCCCGGTGTCTCGGTACACAAGGGCTCGGTCCAGGTGGGCGAGGTGACGCTCGGCGCTTCCGCCTACGCCGCCATCGACAACACCCGCCGCCGCGCCATCGCCCGCGCCCACAGCGCCACGCACCTCACACACCAGGCGCTGCGCGACGCGCTCGGCCCGACGGCCGCCCAGGCCGGCTCGGAGAACTCGCCCGGACGCTTCCGCTTCGACTTCGGCTCGCCCGCCGCCGTACCCGGCACGGTCCTGACCGACGTCGAACAGAAGATCAACGAGGTCCTCGCCCGGGAGCTCGACGTCCAGGCCGAGGTCATGTCCATCGACGACGCCAAGAAGCAGGGCGCCATCGCCGAGTTCGGCGAGAAGTACGGCGAGCGGGTCCGCGTCGTCACCATCGGCGACTTCTCCAAGGAGCTGTGTGGCGGCACGCACGTCCGCAACACCTCCCAACTCGGCCTGGTGAAGCTGCTCGGTGAGTCGTCGATCGGCTCCGGTGTCCGCCGCGTCGAGGCGCTCGTCGGTGTGGACGCGTACAACTTCCTCGCCAAGGAACACACGGTCGTCGCCCAGCTCCAGGAACTGCTCAAGGGCCGTCCGGAGGAGCTCCCCGAGAAGATCTCCGGCATGCTCGGCAAGCTGAAGGACGCCGAGAAGGAGATCGAGAAGTTCCGCGCGGAGAAGGTCCTGGCGGCCGCCGCCGGACTGGTCGACTCGGCCAAGGACGTACGGGGCGTCGCCCTGGTCACCGGGCAGGTGCCGGACGGCACCTCGGCCGACGACCTGCGCAAGCTGGTCCTCGACGTGCGCGGACGCATCCAGGGCGGCCGGCCGGCCGTCGTGGCCCTGTTCACCACGGCCAACGGGCGCCCGCTCACCGTCATCGCCACCAACGAGGCCGCACGCGAGCGCGGTCTCAAGGCCGGTGACCTGGTCCGCACCGCCGCCAAGACCCTCGGCGGCGGGGGCGGCGGCAAGCCGGACGTCGCCCAGGGCGGCGGCCAGAACCCGGACGCCATCGGCGACGCCGTCGCCGCCGTCGAGCGCCTCGTCACCGAGACGGCGTGACGCCGGACATGCCGCAGATGCGTCGGGGACGCCGACTCGCCGTCGACGTCGGCGACGCCCGGATCGGGGTCGCCTCGTGCGACCCCGACGGGATCCTCGCCACGCCGGTGGAGACCGTGCCGGGACGTGACGTCCCGGCCGCCCACCGGCGGCTCGGCCGCATCGTCGAGGAGTACGAGCCGATCGAGGTCATCGTCGGGCTGCCCCGATCCCTGGGCGGCGGTGAGGGACCTGCGGCCGCGAAGGTCCGCGCCTTCGCCCAGGTGTTCGCCCGCGCGATCGCACCGGTCCCGGTGCGTCTCGTGGACGAGAGGATGACCACAGTGACGGCCACTCAAGGACTGCGTGCTTCGGGCGTGAAGTCCAAGAAGGGCCGTTCTGTCATCGACCAGGCTGCCGCTGTGGTGATCCTCCAGAACGCTCTGGAGTCCGAACGGGCGTCCGGCGCTGCTCCGGGCGAGGGCGTCGAAGTGGTTGTCTGATCGCGATACGGTAACGTTCCGCGCGATGCGCCGGTGTTCGAACAGACACCGCACAGCAAAGCGAAGAGACGGAGCGTCGTCTCGCGGCTCAAGGGGATCGATGACTGAGTATGGCCGGGGCTCCGGCTCCGAACCGTGGCATCCCGAGGACCCCTTGTACGGGGACCAGGGATGGGAAGGCCACCAGGCCACCCACGGCCAGGGCCAGTACGACGGCCAGCAGCAGCCCTACGCGCAGGACCCCTACGCCCAGCAGGGCTACCAGCAGGACCCTTACGCGCAACAGCAGCCGCAGCAGCACGACCCGTACGCACAGCAGCAGTACCAGCAGCCGTACGGCTCCCAGCAGGCCCCGTACGGCCAGCAGCCCCAGCAGCCCCAGCAGCCCCAGTACGACGGCGGCTGGGACACCGGCCAGCAGGCGGCGCTGCCGTACGCGGCCCAGCAGCCCCCGTACGGCAGCGACCCCGGCGGCTACGGCGAACAGTCCGACTACTACGGCACCCCCGAGGCGTACCCTCCGCCGCAGCCCCCGGGGCGTCGCGAGGAATCCGAGCGGCAGCAGGGCCCGGACTGGGAGCCGGACGCGCCGCAGGAGGAGACGCATCCCTTCTTCACGGGTGCGGACGAGCCGGCCGACGGCCGAGACTCCCCCCGGTCCCACGAGGACGACGAGCACGACGACGACCCGCGTGAGTCCCGCCGCGGTGCCGGTGGCGGCGAGCGCCGCGGCAAGGGCAAGAAGAAGAGCCGCAACGGCTGCGCGTGCCTGGGCGTCGCGGCGGTCCTCGTCGGCGGCCTCGGCGGGGTGGGCTACCTCGGCTACTCGTACTACCAGAGCCAGTTCGGCGAAGCCCCAGACTTCGCCGGTGACGGCACGGGCACGGTCGAGGTGGAGATCCCCGAAGGTGCCTTCGGGAACGAGATCGCGAGCATTCTGAAGAAGGCCGGCGTCGTCAAGTCGTCCGGCGCCTTCCTTTCCGCCCAGAACGCAAACCCCAAGGGCAAGTCCATTCAGGCCGGTGTCTATCTCCTGAAGAAGGAGATGTCCGGCGACAGTGCCCTCGAAATGATGCTCGACCCGAAGAGCCAGAACTCGTTGGTCATTCCCGAGGGAATGCGCAACATCCTGGTCTACGAGAAGATCGACGAAAAACTGGGCCTCGAGGCCGGCACGACCGCCGAGGTCGCCAAGACCAAGTCGGGCAGTCTCGGCCTGCCCGAATGGGCGGTCGAGGACCCCCTCGTCAAGGATCCGATGGAAGGATTCCTCTATCCGGCCGCCTACCCGGTGTCGAAGGGCGCGAAGCCGGAGACGGTCCTGAAGAGCATGGTCTCGCGGGCCAACTCCGAGTACGGGAAGCTCGACCTGGAGAAGGCCGCCAAGACGTACGACCTGGACGGCCCTTGGCAGGTCCTCACCGTCGCGAGTCTCGTCCAGGCCGAAGGAAAGACACATGACGACTTCCGGAAGATGAGCGAAGTCGTATACAACCGGCTCAAGCCCACCAATACCCAGACGAATCAGTTGCTCCAATTCGACTCGTCGTTCAATTACCTCAAGAAGCAGAGCAAGATCAATATCGGTGTGGCCGAGATCCACAAGAACAAGGACCCGTACAACACCTATACGCAGCGGGGCCTGACGCCCGGACCCATCAGCAACCCGGGCGCCGAAGCGCTCGCGGCGGCGCTGAACCCGACCACGGACGGCTGGCTCTACTTCGTGGCGACCGACGGACAGCACAAGACCGAGTTCGCCAAGGACTACGACGAGTTCCTGAGGCTCAAGGAAAAGTTCGATGCCCTCGACTGAGGCTCACCGGGCGGCCGTCCTCGGTTCCCCCATCGCGCACTCCCTCTCCCCGGTCCTGCACCGAGCCGCGTACGCGGAGCTCGGCCTGGACGACTGGTCCTACGACCGGTTCGACGTGGACGAGGCAGCCCTGCCCGACTTCATCGAGGGCCTGGACTCCTCCTGGGCCGGGCTTTCCCTGACGATGCCGCTCAAGCGGGCGGTCATCCCGCTGCTGGACGGGATCAGCGACACGGCGGCGGCGGTCGAGACGGTCAACACGGTCGTCCGCACCGAGGACGGCCGACTGCTGGGCGACAACACGGACATCCCCGGCATGATCGCAGCCCTGTCCGAACGCGGAGTCGAGAAGGTCGAGTCCGCCGCCGTCCTGGGCGCCGGTGCGACCGCGTCCTCGGCGCTGGCGGCCCTCGCCGAGATCTGCACCGGCCCGGTCACCGCCTACGTGCGCAGCGAGGCACGGGCGGACGAGATGTGGGGGTGGGGCGAGCGCCTCGGCGTCGACGTCAGGATCGCGGACTGGTCCACGGCCGACGAGGCTCTGCACGCCCCCCTGGTGATCGCCACCACGCCGGCCGGCACCACGGACGCCCTCGCCGACGCCGTCCCCGCGGCACCCGGCACCCTGTTCGACGTGCTGTACGAGCCCTGGCCGACCGTGCTTGCGGCACGCTGGGCGGCGAGGGACGGAATAGTCGTCGGTGGGCTCGATCTACTCGTCCACCAGGCGGTCCTCCAGGCCGAGCAGATGACCGGACGCAGCCCTGGCCCGCTCGCCGTCATGCGGGCGGCGGGCGAGCTGGCTCTCGCGGCGCGGGAACGTCACTAGGCCCGGTCGGACACGGACCGTGAACCGTCCGTCTGCTGGACCGGCGGCAGGTCCGTCCTCCTGATCGTGGGAGGATCGGGGGTGGCGGGCCAGGGCCGCGCACCCGGTCGCGCCGTCGAGTTACAGGCGCGAGCATGAGGAGCACCGTTGAGCAGGTTGCGCTGGCTGACCGCCGGAGAGTCGCACGGCCCCGCACTGGTGGCGACGCTGGAGGGTCTTCCCGCCGGTATCCCCGTCACCACGGAGATGGTGGCGGACGCGCTCGCCAGGCGACGGCTCGGTTACGGGCGCGGCGCCCGGATGAAGTTCGAGAGGGACGAGGTCACCTTCCTCGGCGGCGTCCGGCACGGCCTGACCATGGGCTCGCCCGTGGCGGTCATGGTCGGCAACACCGAATGGCCCAAGTGGGAGCAGGTCATGTCGGCCGACCCGGTCGACCCCGAGGTGCTGGACGCGCAGGCCCGTAACGCCCCGCTGACCCGCCCCCGGCCGGGACACGCCGACCTTGCCGGGATGCAGAAGTACGGCTTCGACGAGGCCAGGCCCGTCCTGGAGCGCGCCAGCGCCCGGGAGACCGCGGCCCGGGTGGCCCTCGGTGCCGTCGCCCGCTCCTACCTCAAGGAGACCGCGGGCATCGAGATCGTCTCCCACGTCGTCGAGCTCGCCTCGGCCAAGGCGCCCTACGGTGTCCACCCGAAGCCCTCCGACGTGGAGAGGCTCGACGCCGACCCCGTGCGCTGCCTGGACACCGACGCGTCGAAGGCGATGGTCGCGGAGATCGACCAGGCCCACAAGGACGGCGACACCCTCGGCGGGGTCGTCGAGGTGCTGGCGTACGGGGTGCCGGTCGGACTCGGTTCGCACGTGCACTGGGACCGCAGGCTCGACGCCCGGCTCGCCGCCGCACTGATGGGCATCCAGGCCATCAAGGGCGTCGAGGTCGGGGACGGCTTCGACCTCGCCCGGGTGCCCGGCTCCAAGGCCCACGACGAGATCGTGGCCACCGAGGACGGGATCCGCCGCACCTCCGGCCGCGCCGGAGGCACCGAGGGCGGACTGACCACCGGTGAGCTGCTGCGCGTCCGGGCCGCGATGAAGCCGATCGCCACGGTGCCCCGCGCGCTCGCCACGGTCGACGTCGTCACCGGTGAGGCGGCCAAGGCCCACCACCAGCGTTCCGACGTGTGCGCCGTCCCGGCCGCCGGGATCGTCGCCGAGGCGATGGTCGCCCTGGTGCTGGCCGACGCGGTCGCGGAGAAGTTCGGCGGCGACAGCGTCGCCGAGACCCACCGCAACGTTCAGTCGTACCTCTCCCACCTCCAGATCCGGTGAGCGGCCCCCTGATCGTCCTGGTCGGCCCGATGGGGGTGGGCAAGTCCACGGTGGGTGAGCTGCTCGCCGAGCGTCTGGGCAGCTCCTACCGGGACACCGACACCGACGTCGTGGCCGCGGCGGGCAAGGCGATCCCCGAGATCTTCTTCGACGAGGGCGAGGAACGCTTCCGCGCCCTCGAACGGCAGGCGGTGCGGGACGCGATCGCCGGGCACACGGGCGTCCTCGCCCTCGGTGGCGGCGCCGTGCTCGACGCGGACACCCGCGCCCTGCTCGCCGGCCGGCCGGTCGTCTACCTCTCCATGGACGTGGACGAGGCGGTCCGGAGGGTCGGTCTCAACACGGCCCGCCCCCTCCTGGCGGTCAACCCGCGACGGCAGTGGCGCGAGCTCATGGACGCCCGGCGCTCGCTCTACGAAGAGGTGGCCACCGTCACGGTCGCCACCGACGCACGCACCCCCGAAGAGGTCGCCCGGGCGATCCTCGACGCAACGGAACTGCCGGAGCGCGCGGTCGAGGCCGCGTCGCCCGGCCGGGAGAACACACGCATGACCGAGCAGGGCACCACGCGCATCCAGATCCCCGGCACGGCGGGCACCGCCCCGTACGAGGTGCTCGTCGGCCGCCAGCTCCTCGGTGAGCTGCCGAACCTCATCGGTGACGGCGCCAAGCGGGTCGCCGTCCTGCACCCCGAGGCCCTCGCCGAGACCGGTGAGGCCGTCCGTGAGGACCTCGCCGCCCAGGGGTACGAGGCCATCGCGATCCAGCTGCCGAACGCCGAGGAGGCCAAGACCGTCGAGGTCGCCGCCTACTGCTGGAAGGCGCTCGGTCAGACGGGGTTCACCCGCACCGACGTCATCGTCGGTGTCGGCGGTGGCGCCACGACCGACGTCGCGGGATTCGTCGCCGCGTCCTGGCTGCGCGGGGTGCGCTGGATCGCCGTACCGACGACCGTGCTCGCCATGGTCGACGCGGCGGTCGGAGGCAAGACCGGCATCAACACCGCGGAGGGCAAGAACCTCGTCGGGGCCTTCCACCCGCCGACCGGTGTGCTCTGCGACCTCGCCGCGCTCGACTCGCTGCCGGTCCACGACTACGTCTCCGGCATGGCCGAGATCATCAAGGCCGGCTTCATCGCCGACCCGGTCATCCTCGACCTCGTAGAGGCCGACCCCCAGGGCGCTCGCACGCCCGCCGGACCGCACACCGCGGAGCTGATCGAGCGCTCCATCCGGGTCAAGGCCGAGGTCGTGGGCAGCGACCTCAAGGAGTCCGGCCTGAGGGAGATCCTCAACTACGGGCACACCCTGGCGCACGCCATCGAGAAGAACGAGCGCTACAAGTGGCGCCACGGCGCCGCCGTCTCGGTCGGTATGGTCTTCGCCGCCGAGCTGGGCCGCCTCGCAGGCCGCCTCGACGACGCCACCGCCGACCGGCACCGCGCCGTCCTGGAGTCCGTGGGGCTGCCGCTCACCTACCGCGGCGACCAGTGGCCCAAGCTCCTGGAGAACATGAAGGTCGACAAGAAGTCCCGCGGCGACCTGCTGCGCTTCATCGTCCTGGACGGCATCGGCAGGCCCACCGTGCTGGAGGGCCCCGACCCGGCCGTCCTGCTCGCCGCCTTCGGGGAGGTCTCCGCGTGACGGCCCGCAGGGTCCTCGTGCTCAACGGACCCAACCTCGGACGGCTCGGGTCCCGCGAGCCCGATGTGTACGGGGCCACGTCCTACGCCGGCCTCGTCGACGCCTGTCAGGCCCTCGGCAAGGAACTCGGTTTCGACGTCGAGGTCCGCGAGACCAACGACGAGGGCGAGCTGATCCGCTGGCTCCACGAGGCTGCGGACGGTTCGGTGCCGGTCGTTCTCAACCCGGGTGCCTTCACGCACTATTCGTACGGAATGCGGGACGCGGCAGCCCAGCGAACCGCCCCGCTGATCGAGGTGCACATCTCGAACCCGTACGCACGGGAGGAGTTCCGTCACACCTCGGTGGTCGCCCCGGTGGCCACCGGCACGGTGGCGGGCTTCGGGATCGGCTCCTACCGGCTCGCCCTGCGTGCTCTGGCCGACGAACTGACGGACTGACACCGGGCACTTCGGACCTTCCCCGCCCGTTCACCGCATGGCGGCCGGGGAAGGTACGGTTGCCGTCGACCAGCGTCAGTTGCCTGTACGAGACGGAGTGCCACCGGATGCAGCACGCAGTGGGGGCCCCGCTGCCGCCGCCCCAGGGTCCAGGAGACGGACCGTGGACGCACCAGGCCCAGCACTCAGGCCACCCCGGCCAGGCGGGGCCGCCTCCCGTGCCCACGTCGCCCGGGTCCCGGACGCCGCAGCCCCAGCCCCCCGCGCCCCAGCAGGCGCCCGTCCCGCCCTCCCGGGAGACGACCGGGCACATCCAGCTCCCGCCCGGCGGTCCGGTCCCGCTGCCCGCGCCGCACGCCGAACCGGGCACCGGCGCGGCGACCCTGGCCGTGCTGCTGATCGGCCCCGCCGGAGCGGGCAAGACCACGGTGGCCAAGCTCTGGGCCGGCCGCCGCAGGGTTCCCACCGCGCATGTGTCCCTGGACGACGTGCGCGAGTGGGTCTGCTCCGGCTTCGCCGACCCGCAGGCCGGATGGAACGACCACTCCGAAGCCCAGTACCGCCTCGCCCGGCGCACCTGCGGCTTCGCCGCCCGTAACTTCCTGGCCAACGGCATCTCCTGCATCCTCGACGACGCGGTCTTCCCCGACCGCCCCGTCGTCGGCCTCGGGGGCTGGAAGCGGCATGTGGGACCGGGGCTGCTGCCCGTGGTCCTCCTGCCCGGTCTGGAGGTCGTCCTGGAGCGCAACGCCGCACGCAGCGGGAACCGCAGGCTCTCCGACGAGGAGGTCGCCCGGATCCACGGCCGGATGGCCGGCTGGTACGGCTCCGGCCTGCCGATCATCGACAACTCCACCTACGACGTGGAGACGACCGCGCGCGTCCTGGACGACGTCCTGGCCCGCTCCATAGCCAGCCCCCCGGCCTGGTAGCGCCCCGTACGGTTCCCGGCCGGGTGCGCTGACCGGGCGGGGCCCGGCCCGCGCTCGTAGGCTCGGGGCATGTCAGAGGTGTACGCCGTCCGACGCGGGCTGCTGCGTGACCGGTACGCCGCCGCCGGATCCGCGGCCGCCCTGGTCTCCCGCCCCGCCAACGTCCGCTATCTCGCGGGCGGTGCCCCGCCGGGTGCCGTGCTGCTGCTCGGCCCCGGTGAGGACGTCCTGCTCTGCCCCCGCGCACCGACCGGGGACCCCGCCCACGGGCGCCCCGACGACCAGCTTCGGCTGACCGTCCTTCCCGACGCCGACGGCGACCCGGTCGTGGCCGCGGCCGGACTCGCCGGCGGGCTGCGCGCCGAATCCCTGGCGGTCGAGGAGCACGATCTGACCGTCTCCCGCCACCGGGCCATGAGCTCCGTGGCCCCGCGCGTGCGCCTGCGTGACCTCGGCAGCACCGTGGAGCAGCTCCGCCTGGTGAAGGACGAGGAGGAGATCGCCTGTCTGCGGATCGCCGCCGAGATCACCGACCAGGCGCTCGGCGAACTCCTCGAATCCATCCTCGTGGGCCGCACCGAACGCCATCTGGCCCTGGAGCTGGAGCGCCGGCTGGTGGACCACGGTGCGGACGGTCCGGCCTTCGCCACATCCGTGGGAACGGGCCCCAATTCGGGCCGGGGCCGCCACAGGCCCACCGACCGCAGGGTCGAGGAAGGTGATTTCCTTTCCGTCTGCCTGGGGGCGAACTACCGCGGGTACCGCTGCGAGATCGGCCGGACGTTCGTCATCGGGACGAGCCCCGCGGACTGGCAGATCGAGCTCTACGACCTCGTTTTCGCCGCTCAGCGGGCCGGACGGGAGGCTCTCCTCCCCGGCGCCGCCTACCGCGAAGTGGACCGCGCGGCCCGCCATCTCCTGGACTCGGCGGGGCATTCGGAGGGCCTCCAGCCCAGCACCGGGCACGGGGTCGGACTCGAAATCGACGAGCACCCGCAGTTGGCACCGACAGCCATGGGTAAACTGGACGCTTGCGTGCCGGTCACCGTCGAACCGGGGGTCCACCTCCCGGGCCGGGGCGGTGTCCGGATCGATGACACGCTCGTCGTGCGCCCCGAGGCGGACGGCGGACCCGAGCTACTCACCATTACGACCAAGGAGCTGCTCGCGCTCTAGGGGAACTCCTCGCGGGGACTCCGGCGCGCATCCTCGGTCGTCCACCAGCTTCAGTCCAGGAGATTCCGCAACCGTGGCTTCCACGAACGACCTCAAGAACGGCCTGGTGCTCAAGCTCGACGGAGGCCAGCTCTGGTCCGTCGTCGAGTTCCAGCACGTCAAGCCCGGCAAGGGCCCCGCCTTCGTGCGCACCAAGCTCAAGAACGTGCTCTCCGGCAAGGTCGTCGACAAGACGTTCAACGCCGGTGTGAAGGTCGAGACGGCCACCATCGACCGCCGCGACATGCAGTTCTCGTACATGGACGGCGAGTACTTCGTCTTCATGGACATGAACACGTACGACCAGCTCATGGTCGACCGCAAGGCCGTCGGCAACGCCGCCAACTTCCTGATCGAGGGCTTCACCGCCTCCGTCGCCCAGCACGAGGGCGAGGTGCTCTACGTCGAGCTGCCCGCCGCGGTCGAGCTGACCATCCAGCACACCGACCCGGGTGTGCAGGGCGACCGCTCCACCGGTGGCAGCAAGCCCGCCACCCTGGAGACCGGTTACGAGATCGGCGTCCCGCTCTTCATCACCACCGGCGAGAAGATCAAGGTCGACACCCGGACGGGCGACTACCTCGGCCGGGTGAACAGCTAACCGTGGCTGCCCGGAACAAGGCCCGCAAGCGCGCCTTCCAGATCCTCTTCGAGGCCGACCAGCGCGGTCAGTCCGTGCAGACGGTCCTCGCGGACTGGGTTCGGCTCTCGCGGACCGACGACCGTCAGCCGCCGGTCGGTGAGTTCACGATGGAGCTGGTCGAGGGGTACGCGCAGTACGCGGACCGTATCGACGACCTCATCGTCACCTATGCCGTGGACTGGGAGATCGACCGCATGCCGGTCGTCGACCGGAACATCCTGCGGCTCGGCGCGTACGAGCTGATCTGGATGGATTCGACTCCGGACGCCGTGGTGATCGACGAGGCGGTCCAGCTCGCCAAGGAGTTCTCCACGGACGACTCCCCGGCCTTCGTGAACGGCCTGCTGGCCCGGTTCAAGGACCTCAAGCCGAACCTCCGCCGGGAGCAGTGAACAGCCTCCGGTGGCGTTGAGCCGAACGAAGGGCCCACGGTCGAGGCGACCGTGGGCCCTTCGGTGTACCTGGCCTCCGGAAGGCGGCCGGTGCGTGAAAACGCCGGGCCGGCGGGGGCGTCGATGCCCCCGCCGGCCCGGCGTTACGTCTCTAGGCGGGGCCGGTCAGCCCTCGTCGTGTGCCACCGCGCGACGAGCGTCGGCGTCCAGCACACCCCAGCTGATCAGCTGCTCCGTGAGCACGGACGGCGACTGGTCGTAGATCACGGCCAGGGTGCGCAGGTCGTCCTGGCGGATCGACAGCACCTTGCCGTTGTAGTCGCCGCGCTGGCTCTGGATCGTCGCCGCGTAACGCTGCAGCGGTCCGGCCTTCTCCGGCGGCACGTGGGCGAGGCGCTCGAGGTCGAGGACCAGCTTGGGCGGCGGCTCGGCGGCGCCGCCGGGGGTCGTGCCGGGCAGGAGCTCCTGGACCGGAACGCCGTAGAAGTCGGCCAGCTCGGCAAGGCGCTGCACGGTGACGGCGCGGTCGCCGCGCTCGTAGGAACCGACCACGACGGCCTTCCAGCGACCCTGCGACTTCTCCTCCACGCCGTGGAGGGAGAGGCCCTGCTGGGTGCGGATGGCGCGGAGCTTGGCCCCGAGCTGCTTTGCGTATTCGCTGGACATAAGGCTCCCCGGACGCTGGAACATTCTGCGGCTGGGCCGCGTGGCTGGTAACTCACTGTGAGGTTACGCAGCGTTACTTGGCTGCGTCAAGCCGAAAGGTCCGGGCTGCCACCTCCTGGGGGCGGGGCCAGGGCCTCGCGCAAGCCCTGGTAACGTGGATGACGCAATTTCGACGTCCTTTAACGTCCGTCCGGTGAGGCGGAGAAGGAGGTCCGTTTCTTATGGACGCACAGCATGACCACACCGGCAATGCGGCACGCCCCGTTCTCGAGGCTCCCGACATCGCCCGGGTACTGACCCGAATCGCCCACGAGATCGTCGAACGCGCCAAGGGCGCGGACGACGTGGTGCTCCTCGGCATCCCGACGCGAGGAGTCTTCCTCGCGGATCGGCTCGCCGGAAAGCTCGAAGAGATCACCGGCCGGAAGACGCCGGTCGGGTCACTCGACATCACGATGTACCGCGACGATCTGCGGATGCGCCCCGCGCGTGCCATCGGACGCACCGACATCCCCGGTGAGGGCATCGAAGGCCGTCTCGTCGTGCTGGTGGACGACGTCCTCTTCTCCGGCCGCACGATCCGCGCCGCACTCGACGCGCTCGGCGACATCGGCCGGCCCCGCGCCGTGCAGCTCGCGGTCCTCGTCGACCGCGGCCACCGCGAACTCCCGATCCGCGCCGACTACGTCGGCAAGAACCTCCCCACGTCGCTGCGGGAGACGGTCAGGGTCCAGCTCGCCGAGGAGGACGGCCGCGACGCCGTGCTGCTCGGTGTCAAGCAGACCGTCCCGGCAGGCGAGCAGTAGCCGAGTCCCGTCCCGTGCGCCACACCGGCCGCACGGCTGCTTCCGCACGCCCGCCTGCCTGATCCCTCCACCCTTCACGGAGACCCCCAGATGCTGCGCCCTCACGGGGACACCCCCCGGACACCCCGTCACCTCATCTCGGCCGCAGACCTCACCCGCGACGACGCCGTACTGATCCTCGACACCGCCGAGGAGATGGCGCGGGTCGCGGACCGGCCGATCAAGAAGCTTCCCACCCTTCGTGGACGAACGGTCGTCAACCTTTTCTTCGAGGACTCGACCCGGACCCGGATCTCGTTCGAGGCCGCCGCCAAGCGGCTCTCCGCCGACGTCATCAACTTCTCCGCGAAGGGCTCGTCGGTCTCCAAGGGCGAGTCACTCAAGGACACCGCCCTCACCCTGGAGGCCATGGGCGCCGACGCCGTCGTCATCCGGCACGGCGCCTCCGGTGCCCCGTACCGGCTCGCGACGTCGGGCTGGATCGACAGCGCCGTCGTCAACGCCGGTGACGGCACGCACGAGCACCCCACCCAGGCGCTGCTCGACGCGTTCACGATGCGCCGCCGGCTCGTCGGGCCCGACGCGGGGATCGGCCGCGACCTCGAAGGCCGCCGGATCACGATCGTCGGCGACATCCTGCACAGCCGGGTGGCCCGCTCCAACGTCCACCTGCTGCACACACTCGGTGCGCACGTCACCCTGGTGGCCCCGCCGACCCTGGTCCCGGTAGGGGTCGAGCAGTGGCCCTGCGACGTCAGCTACCGCCTCGACGACGTGCTGCCCACGTCGGACGCGGTCATGATGCTCCGTGTGCAGCGAGAGCGGATGAACGCCGCCTACTTCCCGACCGAGCGTGAGTACTCCCGCCGCTACGGCCTGGACGGCGAACGCATGGCCCGGATGCCGGAACACGCCATCGTGATGCACCCCGGCCCGATGGTCCGCGGCATGGAGATCACGGCCGAGGTCGCGGACTCCGACCGCTGCACCGCCGTCGAACAGGTCGCGAACGGCGTCTCCACCCGCATGGCCGTCCTGTACCTGCTGCTGGGCGGTTCCGAGACCGCCCTGCCGTCCGCCGCCGCCCGTACCGAGGAGAACAAGTAACCATGAGCAAGATCCTGATCCGCGGTGCGAAGATCCTCGGCGGCGAGCCGAGGGACGTCCTCATCGACGGCGAGACCGTGGCCGAGGTCGGCACCGGCATCGAGGCGGGCGACGCCACCGTGATCGACGCGGCCGGCCAGATCCTGCTGCCCGGCCTCGTCGACCTGCACACCCACCTGCGCGAGCCCGGACGTGAGGACTCCGAGACCGTCCTCACCGGGACCAAGGCAGCCGCGGTCGGCGGCTTCACCGCCGTCCACGCCATGGCCAACACCTTCCCCGTCGCCGACACCGCCGGCGTCGTCGAGCAGGTCTGGCGGCTCGGCAAGGAGTCCGGCTACTGCGACGTGCAGCCCGTCGGCGCCGTCACCGTCGGCCTGGAGGGCAAGCAGCTCGCCGAGCTCGGTGCCATGCACGACTCCGCCGCAGGGGTGAAGGTCTTCTCCGACGACGGCAAGTGCGTCGACGACGCCGTGATCATGCGCCGCGCGTTGGAGTACGTGAAGGCCTTCGACGGTGTCGTCGCCCAGCACGCCCAGGAGCCCCGTCTCACCGAGGGCGCCCAGATGAACGAGGGCGCCGTCTCGGCCGAGCTGGGCCTCGGCGGCTGGCCCGCCGTGGCCGAGGAGTCGATCATCGCCCGGGACGTCCTGCTCGCCGCACACGTCGGCTCACGGGTGCACATCTGCCACCTGTCGACGGCCGGCTCCGTGGAGATCGTGCGCTGGGCCAAGTCCAAGGGCTGGAACGTCACCGCCGAGGTCACCCCGCACCACCTCCTGCTCACCGACGAGCTCGTACGGACCTACAACCCCGTCTACAAGGTGAACCCGCCGCTGCGCACCGAGGCCGACGTCCTGGCCCTGCGCGAGGCCCTCGCCGACGGGACCATCGACTGCGTGGCGACCGACCACGCCCCGCACCCGCACGAGGACAAGGACTGCGAGTGGGCCGCCGCCGCCATGGGCATGGTGGGCCTGGAGACCGCGCTCTCCGTGGTCCAGCAGACGATGGTGGACACCGGGCTCCTCGACTGGGCGGGCGTCGCCGACCGCATGTCGCTGCGCCCCGCGGCCATCGGCAGGCTCGAAGGACACGGCCGCCCCGTCTCGGCCGGTGAGCCCGCCAACCTCACACTGGTCGATCCGGCATACCGTGGAGCCGTGGACCCCGCGGGCTTCGCCTCCCGCAGCCGCAACACCCCCTACGAGGGTCGCGAGCTGCCGGGCCGAGTGACCCACACCTTCCTGCGGGGCCGTGCCACGGTCGTCGACGGGAAGCTCGCGTGACAACTCTCAACTCCCTGTACCTACTGGCCGCCGAGCAGAAGTCGGCCGACGTGACGGACTGGTCCGCCCGCATCAGCTGGGTCGTCGGACTGCTCGTCTTCATCGCCTTCGTCTACTGGCTGATGCGCCAGGGATGGAAGTGGCGCGGAAGCCTCCAGTCCGGGCTCCCTGAGCTCCCCGCCACCCCGGAGGGGTTCACGGACGGCGAGACCCTGCTCACACTGACCGGCCGCTACCACGCCTCGACCACGGCCGGGCAGTGGCTCGACCGGATCGTCGCCCACGGCCTCGGCACCCGCAGCCGCGTCGAGCTGACCCTCACCGAGCAGGGCCTCGACGTCGTACGCCCCGGGGCGGCCGACTTCTTCGTACCGGCCGCCGCGCTGCGCGAGGCCAGGCTCGACAAGGCGCTCGCCGGCAAGGTCCTGCCCGAGGGCGGCCTGCTGGTCATCACCTGGGCGCACGGGGAGACGCTGATCGACTCGGGATTCCGCTCCGACCACGCCGCCGAGCACCAGGCGTGGGTCGACGCCGTCAACCGGCTCACCGGCGCCGCCGAGGACCACCTCACCAGCACCACCACCAGCACGACGGAAGGCACCGCACGATGACGATCTCCAATCCGGGGCACGCCTCGAAGAGGAAAGGGGCGTCTCCCGCCGTACTCGTCCTGGAGGACGGCCGCTCCTTCCGCGGCCGCGCCTACGGCGCCGTGGGGGAGACCTTCGGCGAGGCGGTCTTCTCCACCGGTATGACCGGCTACCAGGAAACGCTCACCGACCCCTCGTACCACCGCCAGGTCGTCGTGATGACCGCCCCGCACGTCGGGAACACCGGCGTGAACGACGAGGACCCCGAGTCGAAGCGGATCTGGGTCTCCGGCTACGTCGTGCGCGACCCCGCCCGGGTTCCCTCCAACTGGCGCTCCCGCCGCTCGCTGGACGAGGAGCTCGCGAGCCAGGGCGTCGTCGGCATCAGCGGCATCGACACCCGCGCGCTCACCCGCCACCTGCGCGAGCGAGGCGCGATGCGCGTCGGCATCTTCTCCGGGAACGCCCTCGAGGACGAGGGCGTACTGCTCGCCAAGGTGCGCCAGACCCCCGAGATGGCCGGTGCCGACCTCGCTGCCGAGGTCGCCACCAAGGAGACGTACGTCGTCCCCGCGGTCGGCACCAGGAGGTTCACCGTCGCGGCGATCGACCTCGGCATCAAGGGCATGACCCCGCACCGCATGGCCGAGCGCGGCATCGAGGTGCACGTGCTGCCCGCGACCGCCACCCTGGAGGAGGTGTACGCGGTGGAGCCCGACGGCGTGTTCTTCTCCAACGGCCCCGGCGACCCGTCCACCGCCGACCACCCCGTCGCCCTCATGAAGGGTGTCCTGGAGCGCAGGACCCCGCTCTTCGGCATCTGCTTCGGCAACCAGATCCTCGGCCGCTCGCTCGGCTTCGGCACCTACAAGCTGAAGTACGGCCACCGGGGCATCAACCAGCCCGTGCAGGACCGCACGACCGGCAAGGTCGAGGTCACCGCGCACAACCACGGCTTCGCCGTCGACGCCCCGCTCGACAAGGTCTCCGACACCGCGTTCGGCCGCGCCGAGGTCTCCCACGTATGCCTGAACGATCAGGTTGTCGAGGGGCTCCAGTTGCTCGACCAGCCGGCGTTCAGCGTCCAGTACCATCCCGAAGCAGCCGCGGGCCCGCACGACGCCGCGTACCTCTTCGACCGTTTCGTCACCCTGATGGAGGGCCAGCGTGCCTAAGCGCTCCGATATCCAGTCCGTCCTGGTCATCGGCTCCGGCCCGATCGTCATCGGGCAGGCCGCAGAGTTCGACTACTCCGGCACCCAGGCATGCCGCGTGCTCAAGGCCGAGGGCCTGCGCGTCATCCTGGTGAACTCCAACCCGGCGACGATCATGACCGACCCGGAGATCGCCGACGCCACGTACGTCGAGCCGATCACCCCCGAGTTCGTCGAGAAGATCATCGCCAAGGAGCGCCCCGACGCCCTGCTCCCGACCCTGGGCGGCCAGACCGCGCTCAACACCGCGATCTCCATGCACGAGAACGGTGTCCTGGAGAAGTACGGCGTCGAGCTCATCGGCGCCAACGTCGAGGCCATCAACAAGGGTGAGGACCGCGACCTCTTCAAGGGAGTCGTCGAGGCGGTCAAGGCGAAGATCGGGCACGGCGAGTCCGCCCGCTCCGTCATCTGCCACACCATGGACGACGTCATCGCCGGCGTCGACACCCTCGGCGGCTACCCCGTCGTCGTCCGCCCCTCCTTCACCATGGGCGGTGCCGGTTCCGGCTTCGCCCACGACGAGGAGGAGCTGCGCCGTATCGCCGGACAGGGCCTCACGCTCTCGCCCACCACCGAGGTGCTCCTGGAGGAGTCCATCCTCGGCTGGAAGGAGTACGAGCTGGAGCTGATGCGCGACAGGAACGACAACGTCGTGGTCGTCTGCTCCATCGAGAACTTCGACCCGATGGGCGTCCACACCGGCGACTCCATCACGGTCGCCCCGTCCATGACGCTCACCGACCGTGAGTACCAGCGGCTGCGTGACATCGGCATCGCGATCATCCGTGAGGTCGGCGTCGACACCGGCGGCTGCAACATCCAGTTCGCGATCGATCCGGCCGACGGCCGCATCATCGTGATCGAGATGAACCCGCGCGTCTCCCGCTCCTCGGCGCTCGCCTCGAAGGCCACCGGATTCCCGATCGCGAAGATCGCCGCCAAGCTGGCCGTCGGCTACACGCTCGACGAGATCCCGAACGACATCACCGAGAAGACGCCGGCCTCCTTCGAGCCGACGCTCGACTACGTCGTCGTCAAGGCGCCGCGCTTCGCCTTCGAGAAGTTCCCGTCCGCCGACTCCACCCTCACCACCACCATGAAGTCGGTGGGCGAGGCCATGGCGATCGGCCGCAACTTCACCGAGGCCCTGCAGAAGGCCCTGCGCTCCCTGGAGAAGAAGGGCTCGCAGTTCGCCTTCACCGGCGAGACCGGCGACAAGGACGAGCTGCTGGCCGAGGCCGTCCGCCCCACGGACGGCCGCATCAACACCGTGATGCAGGCGATCCGTGCCGGCGCCACCCAGGAAGAGGTCTTCGACGCCACGAAGATAGACCCCTGGTTCGTCGACCAGCTCTTCCTGATCAAGGAGATCGCCGACGAGCTGGCCGCCGCCGAGCGGCTCGACACCGACCTGCTCGCCGAGGCCAAGCGGCACGGCTTCTCCGACGCCCAGATCGGCGAGATCCGCGGCCTGCGTGAGGACGTCGTGCGCGAGGTCCGGCACGCGCTCGGGATCCGCCCGGTCTACAAGACGGTGGACACCTGCGCGGCGGAGTTCGCCGCGAGGACGCCGTACTTCTACTCCAGTTACGACGAGGAGACCGAGGTCGCCCCCCGGACCAGGCCCGCGGTGATCATCCTCGGCTCCGGCCCGAACCGCATCGGCCAGGGCATCGAGTTCGACTACTCCTGTGTCCACGCCTCCTTCGCGCTCAGCGACGCCGGTTACGAGACCGTGATGGTCAACTGCAACCCGGAGACCGTCTCCACCGACTACGACACCTCCGACCGCCTGTACTTCGAGCCGCTCACGCTCGAGGACGTGCTGGAGATCGTGCACGCGGAGACCCTCGCGGGCCCGGTGGCCGGCGTCATCGTCCAGCTCGGCGGGCAGACCCCGCTCGGCCTCTCCCAGGCACTCAAGGACAACGGCGTGCCGGTCGTCGGCACCTCCCCGGAGGCGATCCACGCCGCCGAGGACCGCGGCGCCTTCGGCCGGGTGCTCGCCGAGGCCGGACTGCCGGCCCCCAAGCACGGCACCGCGACCACGTTCGACGAGGCCAAGGCCATCGCGGACGAGATCGGCTACCCCGTCCTCGTGCGACCCAGCTACGTGCTCGGCGGACGCGGCATGGAGATCGTCTACGACGAGACCCGCCTCTCCTCGTACATCGCCGAGTCCACCGAGATCAGCCCCACCCGGCCGGTCCTGGTCGACCGCTTCCTCGACGACGCGATCGAGATCGACGTCGACGCGCTCTACGACGGCACCGAGCTCTACCTCGGCGGCGTCATGGAGCACATCGAGGAGGCGGGCATCCACTCCGGCGACTCCGCCTGCGCACTGCCCCCGATCACCCTCGGCGGCTTCGACATCAAGCGGCTGCGGGCCTCGACCGAGGGCATCGCCAAGGGCGTCGGCGTGCGCGGACTCATCAACATCCAGTTCGCGCTCTCCGGCGACATCCTCTACGTCCTCGAGGCCAACCCCCGCGCCTCGCGGACCGTCCCCTTCACCTCCAAGGCGACCGCGGTGCCGCTCGCGAAGGCCGCCGCACGCATCTCGCTGGGCGCGACCATCGCCGAACTCCGCACGGAGGGACTGCTGCCGAAGCGGGGGGACGGCGGCACGCTGCCGCTCGACGCGCCGATCTCCGTCAAGGAGGCCGTGATGCCGTGGTCGCGCTTCCGCGACATCCACGGCCGCGGCGTCGACACCGTCCTCGGTCCGGAGATGCGCTCCACCGGTGAAGTCATGGGCATCGACTCGGTGTTCGGAACCGCGTACGCCAAGTCGCAGGCGGGCGCCTACGGTCCGCTGCCGACCAAGGGCCGCGCCTTCATCTCCGTCGCCAACCGCGACAAGCGCTCGATGATCTTCCCCGCGCGCGAACTCGTCGCCCACGGCTTCGAGCTGCTCGCCACCTCCGGTACCGCCGAGGTCCTCAAGCGCAACGGCATCAACGCCACGGTCGTGCGCAAGCTGTCCGAGGGGGAGGGCCCCGCAGGTGAGAAGACCATCGTCCAGCTGATCCACGAGGGCGCGGTCGACCTCATCGTCAACACCCCGTACGGCACGGGCGGCCGGCTCGACGGCTACGAGATCCGTACCGCCGCCGTGGCCAGGGCCGTGCCGTGCCTGACGACGGTCCAGGCGCTCGCCGCCGCCGTCCAGGGCATCGACGCGCTCAACCACGGCGACGTCGGCGTACGTTCCCTCCAGGAACACGCCGAACATCTCACCGCGGCCCGCGACTAGGACGCTCACAGGGGGACACCGGAAACGGTGTCCCCCTCTTCATGAGGACACCAGGACACCGTGATGTACAAACTCTTCTTCCAGCTGGTCTTCAAGCGGATGGACCCGGAGCAGGCCCACTACCTGGCGTTCCGTTGGATCCGCCTGGCGGCCCGCACCCCCGTACTGCGCACCTTCGTCGCCGCCGCGCTCGCCCCCCGCCACGAGGAACTGCGCACCGAGGCCCTCGGCCTGCGGATGCACGGTCCCTTCGGGCTCGCCGCCGGTTTCGACAAGAACGCCCTCGCGATCGACGGCATGTCCATGCTCGGCTTCGACCACATCGAGATCGGCACGGTCACCGGCGAGCCGCAGCCCGGAAACCCGAAGAAGCGGCTGTTCCGCCTCGTCGCGGACCGGGCGCTGATCAACCGCATGGGCTTCAACAACGAGGGCTCCGCGGCCGTCGCCGAACGCCTCGCCGCCCGCACCCCCGTCTTCCGCACGACCGTCGGCGTCAACATCGGCAAGACCAAGGCAGTCCCCGAGGACGAGGCCGTGGGCGACTACGTGAAGTCCACCGAGCGGCTCGCCGCCCATGCCGACTACCTCGTGGTGAACGTCTCCTCGCCCAACACGCCCGGCCTGCGCAACCTCCAGGCGACCGAGGCGCTGCGCCCGCTGCTCGGCGCGGTGCGCGAGGCCGCGGACCGCACCGTCACCGACCGGCGGGTCCCGCTGCTGGTCAAGATCGCCCCGGACCTCGCGGACGAGGACGTCGACGCGGTCGCCGACCTCGCCGTCGAACTCGGCCTGGACGGCATCATCGCCACCAACACCACCATCGCCCGTGACAGCCTCGGCCTGAAGTCCCACGCCACCCTGGTCCAGGAGACCGGCGGGCTCTCCGGAGCGCCCCTCAAGGAGCGCTCCCTGGAGGTCCTGAGCCGCCTGTACGCCCGCGTGGGGACCCGGATCACCCTGGTGGGTGTCGGTGGCATCGAGAACGCCGAGGACGCCTGGCAGCGCATCCTGGCGGGGGCCACGCTCGTCCAGGGCTACAGCGCCTTCATCTACGAGGGCCCGTTCTACGCCCGGGCGATCCATAAGGGCCTGGCCGCCCGCCTGGCCGCCTCCCCGTACGCCACCCTCGCCGAAGCCGTCGGCGCCGAGACCCGGAAGGCCGTGCGGTGACCCCCGAACCCTTCGGCGCACGTCTGCGCCACGCCATGGACACCCGCGGGCCGCTCTGCGTCGGCATCGACCCGCACGCCTCGCTGCTCACCTCCTGGGGCCTGAACGACGACATCGCCGGGCTGGAGCGCTTCACCCGCACGGTCGTCGAGGCGCTGGCCGACCGGGTCGCCGTGCTCAAGCCGCAGTCCGCGTTCTTCGAGCGCTTCGGCTCGCGCGGCGTCGCTGTCCTGGAGACGGCCGTCGCGGAGGCGCGTGCCGCCGGCGCGCTCGTCCTCATGGACGCCAAGCGCGGCGACATCGGCTCCACGATGGGCGCTTACGCCGCCACCTACCTGGACGAGGACTCGCCGCTGTTCTCCGACGCGGTCACCGTCTCGCCGTACCTCGGCTTCGGCTCGCTGCGCCCGGCGCTCGACGCGGCCGCGGTCTCCGGCTCGGGCGTCTTCGTGCTCGCCCTCACATCCAACCCGGAGGGCGCGGAGGTCCAGCGCGCCACCGCCGCGGACGGCCGGTCGCTGGCCCAGGTGATGCTCGACCACATGGCCGCGGAGAACGCGGGCGCGACACCGCTCGGCTCCGTCGGCGCCGTGGTCGGCGCCACGCTCGGGGACGCCGGGGTCGACCTGGCGGTCAACGGACCGCTGCTCGCTCCCGGCATCGGTGCCCAGGGCGCCACCCCGGCGGATCTGCCCCGTGTCTTCGGGGCCGCTGTGGGCAACGTCGTGCCGAGCGTGAGCCGGGGCGTGCTTCGGCACGGACCGGACGCGTCAGGGCTGCGCGAAGCCGCCGGACGGTTCGCGGACGAAGTCCGTACGGCCGTCTCGGAAAGCTGACGATGCCACGTAACAGCCTGTCGACGTAATCCTGAGCAAAAATCCGGGTTGTTATGGCCTAAATGTCCGGGTCGGTTGAGGCTGACCAGGACTTTTCCGCTGTTCTCGCTGACTCAGGCGGCCTTGGCCGCTAGTCTCCGTCGAGAGCAACGAGCACAGGTTGTTCGTTGCTCACCAGGTGTGGGGCCACCAGGTTCCGCACCGGTCCGTATCCGACAGATCGACATCCGAGGTGACGTAGGCGTGGCTCTTCCGCCCCTTACCCCTGAACAGCGCGCAGCCGCGCTCGAAAAGGCCGCCGCGGCTCGCCGGGAGCGGGCCGAGGTCAAGAATCGACTCAAGCACTCCGGCGCCTCCCTCCATGAGGTCATCAAGTCGGGCCAGGAGAACGACGTCATCGGCAAGATGAAGGTCTCCGCCCTCCTGGAGTCCCTGCCGGGCGTGGGCAAGGTCCGCGCCAAGCAGATCATGGAGCGGCTCGGCATCTCCGAGAGCCGCCGGGTCCGGGGTCTTGGCTCCAACCAGATCGCATCCCTGGAGCGTGAGTTCGGCGGCAGCGCCGCCTGAGGTTCTCAGGCACTCCTGAGAACCTGGATAATCGCCCCATGGCTGCAACATCCCGGGGGACGTCCCCCGTACCCCCGGACGTACGTCCGCGGCTGACCGTGCTCTCCGGCCCCTCAGGGGTCGGCAAGAGCACGGTCGTCGCTCATATGCGCAAGGTTCACCCCGAGGTGTGGCTCTCGGTGTCCGCCACGACCCGTAAGCCCCGCCCCGGCGAGCGCAACGGCGTCCACTACTTCTTCGTGGACGACGAGGAGTTCGACAAGCTGATCGCCAACGGCGAGCTGCTGGAGTGGGCGGAGTTCGCGGGCAACCGCTACGGCACGCCCCGCCGGGCCGTGCTCGACCGCCTGGAGGCGGGCGAGCCGGTGCTGCTGGAGATCGACCTGCAGGGTGCCCGGCTGGTCCGCCAGTCGATGCCCGAGGCGCAGCTCGTCTTCCTCGCGCCGCCGGGCTGGGACGAACTGGTGCGCCGACTCACCGGACGCGGAACGGAGTCGCCCGACGTGATCGAGCGCCGGCTCGCGGCGGCGAAGGTCGAGCTGGCCGCCGAGTCCGAGTTCGACACCACGCTCGTCAACACCTCCGTCGAGGACGTGGCCCGCGAGCTGCTAACGTTGATGCTGCAGGCTTCCGGCCTCCGCGGCACCGACGACTGACCACGGTCCCCACGTTTCCGCGGACGCAGAGCATCACCACTGCGGAACCAGCACGATCAAAGATCTCTTTGATCTCTATCCCCTTCGGAAGGCAGAGAGTGTCCTCTTCCATCACCACGCCCGAGGGCATCATCAACCCGCCGATTGATGAGCTCCTCGAGGCCACCGACTCGAAGTACAGCCTTGTGATCTACGCCGCCAAGCGCGCGCGCCAGATCAACGCGTACTACTCGCAGCTCGGTGAAGGCCTCCTCGAGTACGTCGGTCCGCTCGTCGACACCCACGTGCACGAGAAGCCGCTCTCGATCGCGCTCCGCGAGATCAACGCGGGCCTGCTGACCTCCGAGGCCATCGAGGGCCCCGCGCAGTAAGCAGGAGATGCACCTTCACCACAGGCCCGGCGGTCGTTGTCCGCCGGGCCTGTGGCGTGCTCGGCCCCGGACCCGCCGGAGCGCATCCGGGACGGTGAGGCAGCATGGGAGGCGTACGTCACGAGGCCGCACGCGAGTGCGCAGGGACACGAGTGCGGGGAGACGCAGTGAAGAAGCCGAGGGTCGTCCTGGGGGTCAGCGGGGGCATCGCCGCGTACAAGGCGTGTGAGCTGCTGCGCAGGCTGACCGAGTCCGGCCATGACGTACGGGTCGTACCGACCGACGCGTCGCTGAACTTCGTCGGGGCGGCCACCTGGTCGGCCCTCTCGGGGAACCCCGTGTCCACCGAGGTGTGGGAGGGCGTGCACGAGGTGCCGCACGTCCGGATCGGCCAGGCGGCCGATCTCGTCGTCGTCGCCCCCGCCACGGCCGACATGCTCGCCAAGGCGGCCCACGGCCTCGCCGACGACCTCCTGACCAACACTCTGCTCACCGCACGCTGTCCGGTCGTCTTCGCGCCCGCGATGCACACCGAGATGTGGGAGCACCCGGCCACCCAGGAGAACGTGGCCACCCTTCGCCGTCGTGGCGCCGTCGTCATCGAGCCCGCCGTCGGCAGGCTCACCGGTGTGGACACGGGCAAGGGCAGGCTGCCGGACCCGGGGGAGATCTTCGAGGTCTGCCGGCGCGTGCTGACCCGCGGCCCCGGTGTCCCCGACCTCGCCGGCCGTCACGTGGTCATCACCGCGGGCGGCACCCGTGAACCGCTCGACCCCGTGCGCTACCTGGGCAACCGGTCGTCGGGCAAGCAGGGGTACGCCCTCGCCCGCACCGCCGTCGCACGCGGTGCCCGGGTGACGCTGATCGAGACCGACACGGGGCTGCCCGCCCCCGCGGGCGCCGACGTCGTGCGTGCCGGGACCGCCCTCCAGCTGCGCGAGGCCGTGCTGGAGGCGGCGGCCGACGCCGATGTGGTGGTGATGGCGGCGGCGGTCGCCGACTTCCGGCCGGCCGCCTACGCGACGGGGAAGATCAAGAAGAAGGACGGCCAGGAGCCCGCCCCCGTCGAGCTCGTCCGTAATCCCGACATCCTCGCCGAGGTCGCCGCCGACCGGGCCCGACAGGGACAGCTCGTCGTCGGATTCGCGGCCGAGACCGACGACGTCCTGGTCAACGGCCGGGAGAAGCTGCGCCGCAAGGGCTGTGATCTTCTCGTCGTGAACGAGGTCGGGGAGCGCAAGACCTTCGGGTCCGAGGAGAACGAGGCGGTCGTGCTCGGGGCCGACGGCAGCGAGACCGCTGTGCCGTACGGACCCAAGGAAGCACTCGCCGACACCGTATGGGACCTGGTGTCGGCACGTTTCCGTTAGATTGCGTAGGCGCCGCTCCGACGGGAAGATCCCACGACGACCGGCCATGTCTCACTACCGGAAATGGGGGGATTGTCGTACTGACGTCAACAGTGCCGCAGGTCACAGACCTCCCAAGGGGCGAGACACGTGACCCATTCACCGGAACTGACCGATAAACTGGTCGACGGAATGTGCCGGGCGCAGCTCCCGGAGTTCCATCAATGATCAGCCAGCAGCCGCTGCAACCCCAGGGAGCGATGTGTCCCGCCGTCTCTTCACCTCGGAGTCCGTTACCGAGGGCCACCCCGACAAGATCGCTGACCAGATCAGCGACACGATTCTCGACGCGCTCCTGCGTGAGGACCCCTCCTCGCGCGTCGCCGTGGAGACCCTGATCACCACTGGTCTGGTGCATGTCGCGGGTGAGGTCACGACCAAGGCCTACGCCGACATCCCCAACCTCGTGCGCAACAAGGTGCTGGAGATCGGCTACGACTCCTCCAAGAAGGGCTTCGACGGAGCCTCCTGCGGGGTCTCGGTGTCCATCGGGGCGCAGTCCCCCGACATCGCCCAGGGCGTCGACACCGCGTACGAGAAGCGGGTCGAGGGCGATGAGGACGAGCTCGACAAGCAGGGCGCGGGCGACCAGGGGCTGATGTTCGGCTACGCCTGCGACGAGACGCCCGAGCTGATGCCGCTGCCGATCTACCTGGCGCACCGGCTCTCCCGCCGGCTGTCCGAGGTCCGCAAGAACGGCACCATCCCGTACCTGCGCCCGGACGGGAAGACCCAGGTCACCATCGAGTACGACGGTGACAAGGCCGTCCGTCTCGACACGGTCGTGGTCTCCTCGCAGCATGCCTCCGACATCGACCTGGACTCGCTGCTCGCACCCGACATCCGCGAGTTCGTCGTCGAGCACGTCCTGAACCAGCTCATCGAGGACGGCATCAAGCTGGACACCGAGGGCTACCGCCTGCTGGTGAACCCGACCGGCCGCTTCGAGATCGGCGGCCCGATGGGCGACGCCGGCCTCACCGGCCGCAAGATCATCATCGACACCTACGGCGGCATGGCCCGTCACGGCGGCGGCGCCTTCTCCGGCAAGGACCCGTCCAAGGTCGACCGCTCGGCCGCCTACGCCATGCGCTGGGTCGCGAAGAACGTCGTCGCGGCAGGGCTCGCCGCCCGCTGCGAGGTCCAGGTCGCCTACGCGATCGGCAAGGCCGAGCCGGTGGGCCTGTTCGTCGAGACCTTCGGCACCGCCGCGGTGGACACGGAGAAGATCGAGCACGCCATCGGCGAGGTCTTCGACCTCCGCCCGGCCGCGATCATCCGCGACCTCGACCTGCTCCGCCCGATCTACGCCCAGACGGCGGCGTACGGCCACTTCGGCCGCGAGCTCCCCGACTTCACCTGGGAGCGCACCGACCGCGTGGACGCGCTCCGCGAGGCGGCGGGGCTGTAGCACACGGGCAGTCCTTCACACCGGGGCCCGGACACCGCACGAGGTGTCCGGGCCCCGGTGCGTGCGGCCAGGTGGGCCGGGGCCCGAGGAGGCCGGGGAGTGTCAGTGGTGTCTGGTAGGAAGGTGGCTGTGAGCAGCGACGACGAGCGGTCCGAGGAGCCCGGGGCAGGGGCACCGGAGCAGCTTGCGCTCATCCGGGAGACGGTGCGCCGGGCCAAGGTGCCGCGCGCCAAGCCGCGGACCTGGCGGGGCGCCGCGCTCGCCGAGGAGCTGCCGGTGGCCCGCGTCCTGGTGAACAAGGGCGCGCTCCACCTCGACCAGTACTTCGACTACGCCGTACCCGAGGAGCTCGACGCCCAGGCGCAGCCCGGTGTCCGGGTCCGGGTGCGGTTCGGGGCCGGAGGGCGTCAGGTCCGCGGCGGCAGGCGTGAGGGCGGCGGGCTGATCGACGGCTTCCTGATCGAGCGGCGGGAGTCGTCGGACTACCAGGGAGCCCTGGCGGCACTCGCCTACGTCGTGTCACCCGAGCCGGTGCTCGGCCCGGAACTGCTGGAGCTCTCGAGGGCCGTGGCCGACCGTTACGCAGGGAGCCTCGCGGACGTGCTGCAGCTCGCCGTGCCGCCGAGGAACGGCCGCGCCGAGGGCAAGCCGTCGCCCGCGCCCCTGCCACCACCCCCCGCACCGTCGCCCGGCACCTGGGAGCGGTATGCCCAGGGCCCCGGATTCCTGCGGGCGCTGGCGGAAGGCGGCGCGCCCCGGGCCGTGTGGACCGCGCTGCCCGGACCGCACTGGCCCGAGGAGATCGCCCGCGCGATGGCCGCGACCCTGGCGTCCGGCCGCGGCGCGCTCGTCGTCGTACCGGACGGACGGAGCGCGGGGCGGATCGACGCCGCGCTGAGCGCGGTGCTGGGGGAGGGGCGCCACGCGCTGCTGACCGCCGACTCCGGACCCGAGAAGCGCTACCGGCAGTGGCTGGCGGTCAGCCGCGGCTCCGTGCGCGCGGTGGTCGGGACCAGGGCCGCGATGTTCGCGCCGGTCGCCGACCTCGGCCTGGTGGCCGTCTGGGACGACGGGGACTCCAGCCACAGCGACGACAACGCCCCCTTCCCACACGTCAGGGAGGTCCTGGAACTGCGTGCGGCGCACGGCCGATGCGCGTTCCTGCTCGGCGGGACGAACTGCACGGTGGAAGCCGCCCAGCTGGTCGAGAACGGCTGGGCCCTGTCCCTGCGCGCGGACCGTGAACAGCTGCGCACCGCGGCACCCCTCGTGCGCACCGTCGGAGACGGAGAGCTCGCGCGGGACGGGGCCGCCCGCTCGGCGCGCCTGCCCAGCCTCGCCTGGCAGACCGTGCGGGACGGCCTGCGCAGCGGGCCCGTGCTCGTGCAGGTGCCGCGCCGGGGCTACGCGCCGAGGCTTGCCTGCGAGCGCTGCAGGGAGCCCGCGCGGTGCCGGCACTGCGCGGGGCCGCTGGAGGCACCGGACCAGCGGGATCTCAACTGCGCGTGGTGCGGCAGGGCCGAGACGGCCTGGAGCTGCGCCGCCTGCGGCGGGATGCGGCTGCGGGCCCGGATCGTCGGCGCCCGCCGGACCGCCGAGGAGCTGGGCCGGGCGTTTCCCGCCGTCCCCGTGCGGACGTCGGGCCGGGACCACGTGCTGGACTCCGTGCCGGACCAGCCCGCGCTCGTCGTCAGCACCCCCGGGGCCGAGCCCGTGGCCGAGGGGGGTTACGCGGCGGCGCTGCTGCTGGACGGCTGGGCGATGGTCGGCCGACCCGACCTGCGGGCGGGCGAGGAGGCGCTGCGGCGCTGGACGGCCGCCGCGGCGCTGGTGCGGGGGCAGCCGGAGGGCGGCACGGTGGTGATCGTGGCCGAGCCGACGCTGCGCCCCGTGCAGGCACTCGTCCGCTGGGACCCGGTCGGCCACGCCCGCCGCGAGCTCGCGGAACGCGCGGAGCTCGGTTTCCCGCCGGTGTCCCGGATGGCTTCGGTGACCGGCCCCCCGGAGGCGGTGGCCGCCTTCCTCGCCGGTGCGGAGCTCCCGCCCGAGGCGGAGGTCCTCGGCCCGGTCCCGGCGCCGGGAAGCGCTCCCGGCCGACCCCGCAGACAGGGGGACGCACCGCCCGGGGAGAGCTGGGAGCGGGCGCTGGTCAGGGTCCCGCCCGGGCGGGGAGCGGCCCTCGCGGCCGCACTGAAGACGGCGCAGGCCGCACGGACGGCCAGGGGCACCGGGGATCCCGTACGGATCAGGATCGATCCGCCGGACATCGGCTGAGACGGCCCGCGCGGGCACACGGTGTCAGCGGGGGTTCACGCCGCCCGGCGGCCCTCCGCGCGCTCGGCGTCAGCCGTTGCGCGGGCCGGGGAAGGCGCCGGGGCGCTCCGACGGCTGCGGCGGCATGGACCGGGCCGCGGGCACGGCGGGAAGCGCGGGGGAGGGGCTCGGCTCGGCGGCCACCGCATGGTTGGCGTTCTCCGGAGCGGTCTCCGGCGCCCCCGGCTGCGGGGTGGAGCGGCGTGCGCCGTAGCGGCGGTGCACCGCCTGCTTGGTGACCCCGAGGGCGGAGCCCACCGCGTCCCACGAGAAGCCCAGCGAGCGGTCGAAGTCCACCGCCGCGGTCACCAGCGTCTCCACGCTGTCCCGCAGTTCCTGGGCGAGCCGTACCGTCGGGGCCGGAGCCCTGCCGTAGACGACGAAGCCCGCGGACGGGCCGGAGCGGCGCGGACGGTAGACGTTGCCCAGCTGCGCAGTGAGGGTACGTAGCGCGTCCACCTGCCGCCTGACCCGCTCGATGTCCCGCACCAACAGGTGCAGACTGGCGCGTGCTTGAGCGTCGTGGGTTGCGTGGTCGGCCATGAACAAGCCTCTCGAACCGGCGTTGACAGGGATCCGGACCGCGTGGGGCGGTCCACTTCGGTCAATTTCACTTGACCAACGCGTCACCCGGCCATCTGGTCACGCTACGGGGGGCGTACGCGCACGTGCGCGGGGGCGCGCGAGCGTGCGTACGCCCCCGTTCTCCGCGTGCCCCGGCCGTGGGGCGGCCGTGGGGGCCACCCCCTAGACTGGTGTGCTGCTCGCCACGTACGTACCGGCCCGAGAGGCAGTCCGCCACCCATGAAGCTCGTCTTCGCAGGCACCCCCGAGGTCGCCGTTCCCGCTCTGGACGCCCTGATCGCCTCCGACCGCCACGAGGTGGCCGCCGTGGTGACCCGCCCCGACGCGCCGGCCGGGCGCGGACGGCGGCTCATCGCGAGTCCCGTGGCCGAGCGCGCCGAGGAGGCCGGCATCGAGGTGCTCAAGCCCGCCCGGCCGCGTGACGAGGAATTCCTGGCGCGGCTGCGGGAGATCGCGCCGGACTGCTGCCCCGTCGTCGCGTACGGCGCGCTGCTGCCCAAGGTGGCGCTCGCGGTCCCCGCGCGGGGCTGGGTCAACCTGCACTTCTCGCTGCTGCCCGCCTGGCGGGGGGCCGCGCCCGTGCAGCACGCGGTGATGGCCGGGGACGAGGTCACCGGCGCGTCGACCTTCCTGATCGAGGAGGGGCTGGATTCCGGACCTGTGTACGGCGTCCTGACCGAGGAAATCCGGCCCACCGACACCAGCGGTGACCTGCTCACCCGGCTCGCCTTCGCCGGTGCCGGACTGCTCGCGGCGACCATGGACGGCATCGAGGACGGCACCCTGCACGCCGTCCCGCAGCCCGCCGAGGGCGTCACCCTCGCGCCCAAGATCTCCGTCGAGGACGCCCAGGTGCAGTGGTCCGCGCCCGCCCTGCGGGTCGACCGTGTGGTGCGCGGCTGCACCCCCGCCCCGGGCGCGTGGACCCTCTTCCGCGGCGAGCGCCTCAAGCTGGTCCAGGCCGTGCCCGTCCTGGACCGCACCGATCTGGCCCCCGGCGAGCTGGCCGTGGGCAAGAACAACGTGTACGCGGGCACCGGCTCGCACGCCGTCGAGCTGCTCTGGGTCCAGCCCCAGGGCAAGAAGCCGATGCGGGCCGCCGACTGGGCCCGCGGCGTGCGCATCGTCCACGGGGAGCTGCTGGGCCTCTGAGGCCGCGCGCACGGCCCCGGGGCCGGGGCCGTGCCGCGCGACGTACGCTGGACGGGTTCGCCCCCCTCACCATCAGCGGAGCACCTTTCACGTGAACGACCAGCAGCGTCGCCGTCCCGCCAAGCCGCACCGCCGTCCTCAGAAGGACCCGGTCCGCTTCCTCGCCTTCGAGGTGCTCAGGGCCGTCGACGAGCGCGACGCCTACGCCAACCTCGTCCTCCCTCCGTTGCTGAAGAAGGCACGCGCCAAGGGCGACTTCGACGGCAGGGACGCGGCGCTGGCGACCGAGCTGGTCTACGGGACCCTCCGCCGTCAGGGCACCTACGACGCGATCGTCGCCGCCTGCATCGACCGGCCGCTGCGCGAGGTCGACCCGCCGGTGCTCGACGTGCTCAACATGGGTGTCCACCAACTGCTCGGCACCCGCATCCCGACGCACGCGGCCGTCTCGGCCAGCGTGGAACTGGCGCGGGTGGTGCTGGGCGAGGGCCGCGCGAAGTTCGTCAACGCGGTGCTGCGCAAGGTCACCGCGCACGACCTCGACGCATGGGTGGAGCGCGTCGCACCGTCGTACGACGACGACGCCGAGCAGCACCTCTCCGTCGTCCACTCCCACCCCCGCTGGATCGTCTCGGCGCTCTGGGACGCCCTGGGCGGCGGACGCGCGGGGATCGAGGACCTGCTGGAGGCGGACAACGAGCGCCCCGAGGTGACGTTGGTCGCCCGCCCCGGCCGCTCGACCACCGATGAACTGCTGGACGCCCTCGGCGAGGAGAGCGGCCTTCCCGGCCGCTGGTCGCCGTACGCCGTGCGGATGGCCGAGGGCGGCGAGCCCGGCGCCCTGGCCGCCGTGCGGGACGGCAGCGCCGGTGTGCAGGACGAGGGCAGCCAGCTCGTCGCCGCCGCCCTGGCCGCCGCACCGGTCGAGGGCGAGGACACCCGGTGGCTCGACGGCTGCGCGGGCCCCGGCGGCAAGGCCGCGCTGCTCGCCGCACTCGCCGCCGGACGCGGCGCGACGCTGCTCGCCGCGGAGAAGCAGCCGCACCGCGCCCGGCTCGTCGAGCGGGCGCTGGCCGGCAACCCGGGGCCGTACCAGGTGATCACCGCCGACGGGACCCGGCCGCCGTGGCAGCCCGGCTCCTTCGACCGGGTCCTCATGGACGTGCCCTGCTCCGGCCTCGGCGCGCTGCGCAGGCGTCCGGAGGCCCGCTGGCGGCGCCGCGCGGAGGACCTGGAGAGCTTCGCACCCCTGCAACGGGGTCTGCTGCGCGAGGCGTTGAAGGCCGTACGCGTCGGCGGGGTCGTCGGCTACGCGACCTGCTCGCCGCACCTCGCGGAGACCAGGGTCGTCGTCGAGGACGTGCTCAAGGGACGCGGCGGAGCCGCCCCCGAGGCGGAGTGGATCGACGCCCGGCCGCTGCTCCCGGGTGTGCCCGCGCTCGGCGACGGGCCGGACGTGCAGCTGTGGCCGCATCTGCACGGCACGGACGCGATGTACCTCGCCCTGCTGCGCCGCACGGGCTGACCCGGCGGCGCAGCCCGAGTGGCCGGCGGGGGCGGCCGTCAGTACGGACGGTCGCCCGCGACGGCGACACGCTCGGCCACCCTGCGGTGCGGAGCGTAGTCGTTCACCGCGTAGTGCTGCGTCGCCCGGTTGTCCCAGAACGCGACGTCGCCCGCGCTCCAGGTGAAGCGCACCTGGAACTCGGGCACATGCGCCTGCTGGAAGAGCAGGCGCAGCATCCTGTCGCTCTCCCCCCGGTCCCAGCCCACGATCCGGGTCGTGAACGAGGTGTTGACGAAGAGCATCCGGCGGCCCGTCGCGGGATGCGTCCGCACCACCGGGTGCTCGACCGGCGGGAAGCGGTCCTGGAAGGGGACAAGCCGCTCCCGCGGGGTGAACCGTGCGAAACCCGGTACGAAGTCGTGCACCGCACGCGCGCCCTCGAGGCGCGCCTTCACCTCCGGCGCAAGGTTGTCGTACGCGGCCGCCATGTCGGCCCACATCGTGTCGCCGCCGTACGGAGGCACCTCGCGCAGGTGGAGGACCGCACCGAGCGCGGGCCGCTCCCGGAACGTCACATCGGTGTGCCAGACGTTCTCGAAGCTCGGGGTGGACGAGCGGTCGAAGCGTGCCACCTGCGGATCGTCCCCGGCGGCCAGCAGGGGGTTGGTCTCCAGTTCGCCCCAGTTGAGGGCGAAGGCACGCTGTTCGGCCGAGCTGGGGTGCTGCCCGCGGAAGAAGAGGACCTTCCACTCCAGCAGCGCCCGGTCGAGCTCCTCGCGCACGGCGGGCGTGAGCGGACGGGTCAGGTCCACACCGCTGATCTCGGCCCCGATGACCGCACCGAGCGGAGCCACGTCGAACAGCGTGTAGGGCCGGTCGGGCTGCCCCGGCGCCAGCCTGCGCAGCTCGCGTGGGCCTTCGTACAGCCCGTCCGGAGGCAGCGGGGAGACGCGTAGCGCGGGGCCGGAACCGATGGACGCGGTGAGGGACATGGGGGCTCCTGTCTGCGTGGGGTGTGCGCAGGCCGCTCGCGCGGGGCGGGCGGCCTCGGTCGGTTCAGCGGGCGGCGTCGTCGCGTACCGCCGATCCGATCTCGGCGCGCAACGCGGCGTACTCGGGCAGCCCCCGCAGCCCGTCCGGGTCGTCATTCCCGGTACGGGGCAGGGGAATTGGGACGTCCAGAGCGACGGTACCCGGCCCGGCGCCCAGGACCACCGCGCGGGTTCCGAGAAATACGGCCTCGTCCACGCTGTGCGTGACGAAGACCGAGGTGATCCCCGTACGGGAGCTGACGGTGCGCAGATCCTCCTGGAGCCGCTCACGGGTGAGCGCGTCCAGGGCGGCGAACGGCTCGTCGAGCAGCAGCAGGTCCCTGCCGCCGGCCAGGGCCCGGGCGATGGCCACCCGCTGCTGCTGGCCCCCCCCGAGATCTGCCAGGTCCTGCGTCGTGCGGTGCCGGCCAGCCCGACCCGCTCCTCCACGCGCGCGGGGCGTTTCGCCCCGGGGACTCCCGCGTAGCGCAGCGCGAGGGAGATGTTCTCTCCGACCGTGCGCCAGGGGAACGGCCTCGGCTGTTGGAATACGACTCCCGCCTGACGCCCCGGCTCCGGTGTCCCGCCATGCACGGCGACCTCGCCACAGGAGGCGTGCTCGAAGCCGGCGATCAGCCGCAGCAAGGTGCTCTTCCCGCTCCCGGACGGGCCCACGCGGAACGTGAGAGGCCCGTGCGACGTACGCGGACGGCAGGCGTCCGGTCCGGGCTCGCGGACAGGGTTCCGGGGGGAGACCGCCCTGCTCACCCGAGGGGCGGCCGGAGGGCGGGCGGACGACGCCGCACAGTTCTGGTAGCGCTCAGCGCTGCCGGGCCAGGCTCAACAGGAGCAGCCGGTCACACGGCAGAGATCGATGCTGAGGCGCTCCTTCAGGAACTGGTCGCTGGTCACGGGGAGTTTCTAACACAGCCTCATGGCGGGCACCAGGGGCTGTCCGCGCCCTGGTACGGACCGGAGCGGGCCCATCGGGTCCGCATGCCACCCGTCGGCCGCCGCGCCGCTCCTCGGCGGGCCGGAGGCGGTGACGGACCAGGGGCGGTGGTAGCGCGACGGGGTGTACGTGCCGTCGGAGCCCGCTGGGGCGGCCGGGCCGCCGCGAACGGAATGGCGGGCGGGAAAAGACCGGGTATCGAGCGAACCGTAATGATCCCGTGAGGCTTTGGAGCACACCGGGGCAAGGAAGTGGCTCCGAGCATGGCAGGCTTGGGTGCATGGCCCAGATCAACCCCAGCATCCTGTCCGCCGACTTCGCCCGTCTCGCCGAGGAGGCGAAGGCGGTGGAAGGCGCCGACTGGCTCCATGTCGATGTCATGGACAACCATTTCGTGCCGAACCTGACGCTCGGCGTGCCGATCGTGGAGGCGCTGAGCAAGGCGACCGGCACCCCGCTGGACTGCCACCTCATGATCGAGGACGCGGACCGCTGGGCGCCCCAGTACGTCGAGGCCGGTGCGGGCTCGGTCACCTTCCACGCGGAGGCCGCGGCCGCGCCCGTCCGGCTGGCGAGGGAGATCAGGGCGAAGGGCGCCCGCGCCTCCATGGCCCTCAAGCCGGCGACGCCCATCGAGCCGTACGAGGACCTCCTCCCCGAGCTCGACATGCTGCTGATCATGACGGTGGAGCCGGGCTTCGGGGGCCAGGCGTTCCTTGACATCATGCTGCCGAAGATCCGCCGCACCCGTGAGCTGATCTCGAAGCACGGTCTCGAGCTGTGGCTGCAGGTCGACGGCGGGGTCTCCGCCACCACCATCGAGCGATGCGCCGAGGCCGGTGCCGACGTGTTCGTCGCGGGCTCCGCGGTGTACGGGGCCGAGGACCCGGCCGAGGCGGTGCGGGCGCTGCGCGCGCAGGCGGACGCGGCCACCGCTTCCGCACCCTGGGCGTGCGGCCACTGAACCAAGTCCTGATGAACGCGGCCCGACGGGCCTGATCAAGGATCGCCTGATCTGACAGGATGAAGGCGAATCGAGAGTGTGAACAGCAGTGAGGAGATCGCGGTGTCTGGCATCTCGGCGGGTCGGTCAGCCATGCGGATGGGACCCGCGGAGCTGGTCCAGGCGGCGGCCATGGCCCGCCGGTTCTACCTCGAGGGAAAGTCAAAGATCCAGATCGCCGAGGAGTTCGGCGTCAGCCGCTTCAAGGTGGCCCGGGTCCTGGAGACGGCCCTCGAACGTGATCTCGTGAGGATCGAGATCCGGGTACCGGCGGAGCTGGACGCGGAGCGCTCGGACGCGCTCCGGGCCCGCTACGGTCTGCGGCACGCCGTCGTGGTCGAATCCCCGGCGGAGGAGCAGGACGACGCCGCCGATCCGGAGAACCTGGGCGAGGTGGCGGCCGAACTGCTCGGCGAGCTGGTGAACGAGGGGGACGTCCTGGGGCTGGCCTGGGGCCGCTCCACCATCCACATGGCGGCGGCCCTCGACCGGCTGCCCCCGTGCACGGTCGTGCAGCTGACCGGTGTCTACGACGCGGGAACGGCCGAGCGCGGCTCCGTCGAGGCCGTCCGCCGCGCCGCCCAGGTGTCCGGCGGCGAGGCGCACCCGATCTACGCTCCGATGCTGCTGCCCGATCCGGCGACGGCAGCCGCTCTGCGTCACCAGACGGGGATCGCCCGAGCTTTCGAGTACTTCGACAAGGTGACGGTCGCCGCGGTCTCCATCGGTTCCTGGGAGCCCGGCATCTCCACGGTCCACGACATGCTCTCGGACGAGGAGCGCGCCCACTACGCCTCGCTCGGCGTCGCCGCAGAGATGTCCGCACACCTCTTCGACGCGAACGGGCGCCGGGTCGGGCGCGATCTCGGCGAACGGTGCATCACGGTGGAGGCCGACCGGCTGCGCCGGATCCCCGAGGTGGTGGCCATCGCGGGAGGGCAGCGCAAGGCGGCGGCGATCGGCGCGGTGCTGCGCTCGGGGCTGGTCACCAGCCTCGTCACGGACACGGCCGCGGCCGACTACCTCCTGACGGAGTCCGCGGCGGGACAGCGGCCCGCGCTGGAGCGGGCCGACCCGGACGCGTGACGCCGATCAGGGCTGACGCCGATCACGACCGAGGCCGGGCACCGCAAGGTGCCCGGCCTTCGTCGTACCCGGTTTCAGCGACCGTCGCCCGCGTGCAGTCCCGTGTTGCCCGCGGCCACGCCCAGAACGGACTCCTCCAGATAAGCTCCGGGCTCCGCGTACTGGCTGACGTCCGCCGGGTTGTAGCGGGGTGTCTGGCGCGACCAGTCGAGATTTCCGCGCATCCAGCTCCGCATCCCGTCGAGATAGGGCACGAGCAGCCCCGCCAGCTCCGGGTACAGACCGAGCAGCTCGGCCTCGGCGGTGAGGAAGCGCCTCGTCTCGGTGGCTATCTCCGCGCAGACGTGTTCGAGTGCCTGGTGCTTCCCGTAGCCGCGGTGGTGACGGACCAGGTGGACGAGATTGTGGATCTCGCCCAGAACCTGCTCCTTCTCGTAGGAGTAGACGTCGTTCGCCCAGCAGACGACGTTGCAGGACGCCTCCAGCGCCGTGATGAACCGGGCGTCGTTGTGCACCGATTCGGGCGCCTCCACTCCGGCCACGATCTCTATGAGGTCCATGCACACGTGGATCGCCCCGGTGTGCCGGCGCTTGGCGATGTACGTCGCCTCGGACGGCACGACCCCCTCGGCTCGGTTTCCCGCCTCCCATCCGGTGGCGGTCGTCAGGTACGTCATGAGGTGCCAGCTGAAACGGGCCCGCCAGTGGGGGGAGGCGCGCGGAATCGTACGTTCCCACAGATCTGCCAGGGCGACGAGCGCGGCGGGGGCGTCCGCCTCCGGCCTGGGGCCGGCGTTGGTGCTCCCGACCACGGAACGCATCCGTTCCACCACGTCCCGCACACGCTCGGGGCTGCGGCCCAGGTGCCCGTCGTCCAGCTGGTCGTCGACGAGGAAGAGCCAGACGAACCAGTCGGCGGCCAGGTCCAGGTGCTCGCTGTTCGCCGTCGGGTGGACCATGCCCACGAAGGCGGCGAAGTCGGCCTGCTGGAAGCGCTGCCTGGCTGATTCCCGATGGATCAGGCCGGTGCGCCGGGTCCACGCGCCGAGGTGCTCACGGGTGTGCTCCACGTGCGGATTGCTCCGCTGGGTGAACGGGCAGTAGATGTCGGGCAGTTCGCTTTCCACAGGCGGATCCCCATCCTCTCCGGCCGAACGCGTGACAGGTGTTCCGGGCTCGTGGGCGGCGTCGCGCCTACCGCGAGGACCTGCGGGTTGGAAGCTACCTGACCCCTCGTCACCCGGTCCAGGGATCGTGATCACGAAGGAGCGAATCCTGTTCGGGTAAGGTCCATGGGTAAGGCAGGTTCCACTTGCCCGGCCCCCGGGCAGCCTCCTTGGAGGAACTGACGAACGCGGGGGCTCATTGCTGTGTCTTCGTGGAAACGACCTGCACCGTTTCGTATGAAAAAATGGGTGTTATGCGTTTTCTTGAGCCCGGCACCGGTCGTTACACGGCCTCTCCCTCGGTCCCCTACGACCTCACGTACGACGATGTCTTCATGGTTCCCGGCCGTTCCGCGGTCGGGTCCCGGCAGGCCGTGGATCTCTCCTCGCCGGACGGCAGCGGCACCACCATTCCGCTCGTCGTCGCGAACATGACCGCCATCGCGGGCCGCCGGATGGCTGAAACCATCGCCCGTCGCGGCGGCCTGGTCGTGATCCCCCAGGACATCCCGATCGAGGTCGTCACCGAGGTCATCGGCTGGGTCAAGACGCGTCACCTCGTCCTCGACACACCGATCGTGCTGGCCCCCGGTCAGACCGTCGCCGACGCGCTGTCCCTCCTGCACAAGCGGGCCCACGGGGCCGGCGTCGTCGTGGACGCCGGGTACCGGCCCGTGGGAGTCGTCACCGACCACGACCTGGCCGGCGTGGACCGCTTCACCCAGCTGTCCGAGGTCATGTCCAAGGACCTGGTCGTGCTGGACGCCGGGATCGACCCGCGCGAGGCCTTCACCAAGCTCGACGGCGCCAACCGCAAGCTCGCTCCGGCGGTCGACGCGGAGGGCCGGCTCGTCGGCATCCTCACCCGCAAGGCCGCGCTGCGTGCGACGCTCTACACCCCCGCCACGGACGCGGACGGCAAGCTGCGGATCGCGGCGGCCGTCGGCATCAACGGCGACGTGGCGGGCAAGGCCAAGCAGCTTCTCGACGCGGGCGTGGACACCCTCGTCGTGGACACCGCGCACGGCCACCAGGAATCCATGATCAGCGCCGTCGCCGCCGTCCGGGCACTCGACCCGGACGTGCCGATCGTCGCGGGCAACGTCGTGGCCGCCGAGGGTGTGCGCGACCTGATCGAGGCGGGCGCCGACATCATCAAGGTCGGTGTGGGCCCCGGCGCGATGTGCACCACCCGGATGATGACCGGCGTCGGGCGGCCGCAGTTCTCCGCCGTACTGGAGTGCGCCGCCGAGGCGAAGAAGCACGGCAAGCACGTCTGGGCGGACGGGGGCGTCCGCCACCCGCGCGATGTGGCGATGGCGCTCGCCGCGGGCGCGTCCAACGTCATGATCGGCTCCTGGTTCGCCGGCACGTACGAATCGCCCGGCGACCTCCAGCAGTCCGCCGACGGCCGGTACTACAAGGAGTCGTTCGGGATGGCCTCGGCGCGCGCGGTCAAGAACCGCACCTCGGAGGAGTCCGCCTACGACCGTGCCCGCAAGGGTCTGTTCGAGGAGGGCATCTCCACCTCGCGGATGTTCCTCGACCCCACCCGCCCCGGTGTGGAGGACCTGATCGACTCGATCATCGCCGGTGTCCGCTCCTCCTGCACCTACGCGGGAGCATCCTCGCTCGAGGAGTTCGCCGAGAAGGCGATCGTGGGCGTGCAGAGCGCCGCCGGCTACGCGGAGGGCAAGCCGCTGCACGCCAGCTGGAACTGAGGCCGCGGGGCCCGCGGCCCGCAACAGAGGTGCCCCTCCCCGGCGTTCGCGCCGGGGAGGGGCACCTTTCGTGTGCGCGGCCGCGTGCGTCGACGGCTGACCGCTCCCGGACGCATCACCGATGCGGGCACTCCCGACTCGCCCTCAATGTGGTTGAAGGATAAGTAATATGAGCCGGAATCAGCTGCCCGCCCCTCTGCGGTAAGGGACCTCATGACTTCCTACTTCACCGACCTGGCCCAGCAGTACATCGACGGCGAGTGGAGGCCGGGTAAGGGGTCCTGGGACATCATCGACTTCAACCCGTACAGCGGGGAGAAGCTCGCCTCGATCACCGTCGCGACGGCCGACGAGGTCGACCAGGCCTACCGGGCCGCCGAGCGGGCCCAGCCGGAATGGGCGGACACGAACCCCTACGCCAGGCGGACGGTGCTGGAGAAGGCGCTGCGTGTCGTCGAGGAGCGTGAGGCGGAGATCGGTGAGGCGATCGTCGCGGAGCTCGGCGGCACCCGGCTCAAGGCGGGCTTCGAGCTGCACCTGGCCAAGGAGTTCCTGCGCGAGGCGGTCCAGCTCACGCTGCGGTCCACGGGGCAGATACTCCCCTCGCCGACCGAGGGCAAGGAGAACCGCGTCTACCGGCTGCCCGTCGGCGTCGTGGGTGTCATCAGCCCCTTCAACTTCCCCTTCCTCCTGTCGCTCAAGTCGGTCGCGCCCGCCCTCGCCCTCGGCAACGCCGTGGTCCTCAAGCCGCACCAGAACACCCCGGTCTGCGGCGGCACCCTGATCGCCAAGGTGTTCGAGGAGGCGGGCCTGCCCGCCGGGCTGCTGAACGTCGTGGTCACCGACATCGCGGAGATCGGCGACAGCCTGCTGGAGCACCCCGTACCGCAGGTCATCTCCTTCACGGGGTCGGACAGGATCGGCCGCCACGTCGCGACGGTCTGCGCGGCCAACCTCAAGCGCGCGGTACTCGAACTCGGTGGCAACAGCGCTCTGATCGTCCTGGACGACGCCGACGTCGACTACGCCGTCGACGCGGCGGTCTTCAGCCGCTACATCCACCAGGGCCAGGTCTGCATGGCCGCCAACCGCATCCTGGTGGACCGCTCGGTGGAGAAGGAGTTCACCGAGAAGTTCGTCGCGAAGGTCGCCACCCTGCGCGTCGGCGACCCGGCCGACCCCACCACCCACATCGGCCCGCTGATCAGTTCCTCGCAGGCCGACGCGGTGTCCAAGCTGGTCGACGAGACGGTGGAGGCGGGTGCCACGGCACTGCTGCACGGCCGGGCCGAGGGGAATGTGGTGAGCCCGTCGGTGCTGACCGGCATCGCCGCCGATTCGCCCGTGCTGCGGCAGGAGATATTCGGGCCGGTGGCACTGCTCGTCCCGTTCGACGGTGAGGACGAGGCCGTACGCCTCGCGAACGACACCCCGTACGGCCTGAGCGGCGCGGTCCACACCGGCAACGTCGAGCGCGGCGTACGGGTGGGACAGCGGATCCGCACCGGCATGATCCACATCAACGACGGCACGGTCCATGACGAGCCCATCGTCCCCTTCGGAGGGGAGAAGAACTCGGGCCTCGGGCGGCTGAACGGCGAGTCCATGCTCGAGGCCTTCACCACCCAGAAGTGGATCTCGGTCCAGTACGGCCGCTCGCAGTTCCCCTTCTGACCGGCCGGCACCCGCGGTGGGCGCGCCCCGTGCGGGGCGCGCGTGGTCTACTTCGGGGGCGGCCCCGAGCCGTCCCCGAAGCCCTCCGCCGCAGAAAAGTGATCCGCCCGACGTGCGCCTTAACGACCTCGACGAACGCATCGTCCACGCCCTCGCCGAAGACGCCCGTCGCTCCTACGCGGACATCGGCGCCCTCATCGGCCTCTCCGCACCCGCGGTCAAGCGCCGGGTGGACAGGCTGCGCGCCGAAGGTGCCATCACGGGCTTCACCGTGCGTGTCGACCCGGCGGCGCTCGGCTGGGAGACCGAGGGGTTCATCGAGATCTACTGCAGCCGCAACACCGCCCCCGAAGCGATCAAGAGGGGCCTGTCCGCGTATCCGGAGGTCGCGTCCGCGTCCACCGTGACAGGCGACGCCGACGCGATCGTCCAGGTCTTCGCCGCCGACATGCGGCACTTCGAGCAGGTGCTGGAGCGCATCGCCGGTGAGCCGTACGTCGAGCGGACGAAGTCGGTCCTGGTGCTCTCCCCGCTGCTGCGGCGGTACTCGTCCGGCCCGCCCGCCTGACGACCGGCGCCATGAACGGCGGCGCCAGGGCTGCCGATGCCCGGGCCGGGCGGTGTTAGCCCGTCCCGGCGGACCGAGCCGGGGCATCCGGGAGAACAGGTGCCCGCAGCCGTCCCGCGAGACCGAAATCACTCCTCCGACCTGCGAAGACGCCCCGCGCAACGAATCGCCGGTCGAGCCGATCCACGCGCAACGGATCGACGGTGGACGCGCAACATTCGCGCCTTGTCGGCCGTGATCCGCGCCCCGTACCTTCAAGAGGTCTCCCCACCCCGCCCGTCCCGCCCGAGGTCAGTCATGCCGCCGCTGCGCACCGCCCTGCTCCAGAGCTCCGGACGAGTCGGCTCCGTGGACGCCAACCTCGCCGCGCTCGACGAGGCCGCCGAGCGGGCCGCCGCCGCGGGCGCGCGCCTGCTGGTCTGCCCGGAGCTGTTCCTCACCGGATACGCCATCGGCGAAGCGGTCCCCGAGCTGGCCGAGCCCGCGGACGGTCCCGCCGCACGGGCGGTCGCCGACATCTGCGTACGCCACGGCCTCGCCGTCCACTACGGATACCCGGAGCGGGCCGGCGAAGCGGTCTTCAACGCCGCGCAGCTCATCGGCCCCGCCGGGACGCCGCTCGCCAACTACCGCAAGACCCACCTCTTCGGCGGCTTCGAGGAACAGTGGTTCACCCCCGGCGAGCACCCCGTGGTGCAGGCCGACCTGGACGGCGTACGGGTCGGGCTGCTGATCTGCTACGACGTCGAGTTCCCGGAGAACGTACGAGCGCACGCCCTGGCCGGGACCGAGCTGCTGCTGGTCCCGACCGCGCTGATGCACCCCTTCCCGTTCGTGGCCGAGGCCGTCGTGCCGGTCCGCGCCTTCGAAAGCCAGCTCTACATCGCGTACGTCAACAGGGCAGGGAAGGAGGGCGAGTTCGACTTCACCGGGCTGAGCTGCCTGGCCGGCCCCGACGGCACGGTCCGCGCCCGCGCCGGACGAGGCGAGGAGCTCGTCCTCGGCGAGGTCGACCCCGGACTGCTCGCCGGGTCCCGCGCCGCCAACCCGTATCTCCAGGACCGCGTCCCGGGCCTGTACCGCTCCCTGGTCTGAGCACCCCCTCCCTGTTCCGCGCTTACCCCGCAAGGAGTCCGTACCCCATGACGTCCACGGTGCCCAACGCCGTCCAGCACACCGACGCGCAGCCGCCGATCACCATGTTCGGGCCGGACTTCCCCTACGCCTACGACGACTTCCTCGCCCACCCGGCGGGCATCGGGCAGATACCGGCGACCGAGCACGGCAGCGAGGTCGCCGTCATCGGTGGTGGGCTCTCCGGGATCATCACCGCGTACGAACTCATGAAGATGGGCCTGAAGCCCGTCGTCTACGAGGCGGACCGGATCGGGGGCCGGCTGCGCACCGTCGGCTTCGACGGCTGCGACCCCTCGCTGACCGCCGAGATGGGCGCGATGCGCTTCCCGCCGTCGTCCACGGCGCTGCAGCACTACATCGACCTGGTGGGGCTGGAGACGAAACCGTTCCCCAACCCCCTCTCCCCGGCCACCCCGTCGACCGTCGTCGACCTCAAGGGCGAGTCCCACTACGCGCGGACCATCGACGACCTGCCCCAGGTGTACCGCGAGGTGATGGACGCCTGGAACTCCTGCCTGGAGGAGGGCGCCGACTTCTCCGACATGAACCGCGCGATGCGCGAGCGCGACGTACCACGCATCCGCGAGATCTGGGCGAAGCTCGTGGAGAAGCTCGACGACCAGACCTTCTACGGCTTCCTCTGCGGCTCCGAGGCCTTCGCCTCCTTCCGGCACCGCGAGATCTTCGGGCAGGTCGGCTTCGGCACGGGCGGCTGGGACACCGACTTCCCCAACTCGATCCTGGAGATCCTCCGCGTCGTCTACACCGAGGCCGACGACCACCACCGGGGGATCGTCGGCGGCAGCCAGCAGCTGCCGCTGCGCCTGTGGGAGCGCGAGCCGCAGAAGCTCGTGCACTGGCCGGCCGGCACGTCGCTGTCCTCCCTGCACGACGGGCAGCCGCGCACCGCCGTGACGAGGCTCGACCGCACAGCGGGGAACCGGATCACCGTCACCGACGCCACCGGCGACATCCGCACCTACCGTGCCGCGGTCTTCACCGGTCAGTCCTGGCTGCTCCTCTCCAAGATCGCCTGCGACGACGCGCTCTTCCCGATCGACCACTGGACGGCGATGGAGCGCACCCACTACATGGAGTCGTCCAAGCTGTTCGTGCCGGTCGACCGGCCGTTCTGGCTCGACAAGGACGAGACCACCGGCCGCGACACGATGTCCATGACCCTCACCGACCGGATGACCCGGGGGACATACCTCCTGGACGACGGGCCTGACAAGCCGGCCGTCATCTGCCTGTCCTACACCTGGTGCGACGACAGTCTGAAATGGCTGCCGCTCTCCCCGAAGGAGCGCATGGACGTCATGCTCAAGTCACTCGGCGAGATCTATCCGGGCGTCGACATCCGCAAGCACGTCATCGGCAACCCGGTCACCGTCTCCTGGGAGAACGAGCCGTACTTCATGGGCGCCTTCAAGGCCAACCTGCCCGGTCACTACCGCTACCAGCGACGTCTGTTCACCCACTTCATGCAGGACCGGCTGCCCGCCGACAAGCGGAGCCTGTTCCTCGCCGGCGACGACATCTCGTGGACGGCGGGCTGGGCCGAGGGAGCCGTACAGACCGCTCTGAACGCCGTGTGGGGCGTGATGGCGCAGTTCGGCGGGGCCACCGATCCGACGAACCCCGGGCCGGGCGACGTCTTCGACGAGATCGCGCCGGTCGAACTGCCCGAGGGCTGAGGAACGGCGGCGCGTCGCCTCGGCGGCACGGAGTGGGCAGAAAGCGCCCCACCAGCCCGGCTCCGGCATCCATCCGCGCCCTGAACTCCTCGGCCAGGGGCGGTACCCACACAGCCGCAACGGCGACGGGGTGGCCGGACCGTTCACCCCCGGACTACGCGCCTACGACCTGGCCACGGGCCGGGCGGTACGGCCGGTTCGGCGGCCGTCCGGCCCCTGCCCGGCGTGCTCAGGAGCTTTCCGACGGAGGCTTCTCGTCGTACTGGGACGTGCCCGAGTCCAGCAGGGGCTCCTGGGTCTTGAGGTGTGCGGGGGCGAACGCCCGCAGCGCGTGGTAGCCGGTGATCACCACGAGCGTGCCGAGCGCGATACCGCTCAGCTCGAAGTTGTCGGTGATCTTCAGGCTCACCCCGCCGATCCCGATGATGATGCCCGCGGCGGCCGGCACGAGATTGAGGGGGTTGCGGAGGTCGACCCCGGCGTTCAGCCAGATCTGGGCGCCCAGCAGGCCGATCATGCCGTACAGGATGACGGTGATGCCGCCGAGCACCCCGCCCGGGATCGCGGCGACGACCGCACCGAACTTGGGGCAGAGGCCGAAGAGCAGCGCGAAGCAGGCGGCCGCCCAGTAGGCGGCGGTGGAGTAGACCCGGGTCGCGGCCATCACGCCGATGTTCTCGGAGTAGGTGGTGTTGGGCGGACCGCCGACGGCCGTGGAGAGCATCGAGGCGGCGCCGTCCGCGGCGATGGCGGTGCCCAGCTTGTCGTCGAGCGAGTCACCGGTCATCTCGCCGACGGCCTTCACATGCCCGGCGTTCTCGGCGATCAGGGCGATGACGACGGGCAGGGCGACCAGGACGGCCGACCATTCGAAGCTCGGCGCGTGGAAGGACGGCAGGCCGATCCAGTCCGCGTCCGCCACGGCCGACAGGTCCAGCCGCCAGTGGTCGACCGCCTCGGCGCCGCCGGCCGGGGAATGGATCTTCCCGAAGACCAGGTCGAGTACCCAGGACAGGACATAACCGAAGACGAGCCCGAGGAAGATCGCGATACGGGAGAAGAAGCCGCGCAGGCAGACGACCGCCAGCCCGGTGAAGAGCATCACCAGCAGGGCCGTCCACTGGTCCTGGGGCCAGTACGTCGACGCGGTGACGGGTGCCAGGTTGAAGCCGATGAGCATCACGACGGCCCCGGTCACGACGGGAGGCATGGCCGCGTGGATGATCCGCGCGCCGAAGCGCTGCACGATGAGCCCCACCAGGAACAGCACGGCACCGACCACCAGGACCGCGCCCGTGACGGTGGCACTGCTGCCGCCACTGGCCCGGATCGTGGCGGCCACCCCCACGAAGGAGAGCGAGCACCCCAGGTAGCTGGGCACCCTGCCCTTCGTCGCCAGCAGGAAGATGGCAGTGGCGACGCCGGACATCATGATGGCGAGGTTCGGGTCGAGGCCCATCAGGACGGGCGCCACGAAGGACGCGCCGAACATGGCCACCACGTGCTGGGCGCCGAGACCGAACGTACGCGGCCAGGAGAGCCGTTCGTCGGGACGCACCACGGCCCCCGGTGCGGGGGTCTTCCCGTCGCCGTGCAAGGTCCAGCGCACGCCGAGGCCCATGGTCGCTCCCTGATTGGTGTGTAGCGGTGCGCCCTGGGGGTCCACCCGCGGAAAAGATCAGAGCCATGGTAGTGCCGCAGCGCCGTGACCCCGCGCTCGGCCCCGGCACAGGCGGAACAGGACGCTCCGGCCGCCCGCGCCTCAGGCCGGGGGCCGGCATCGCTCCGACGGGTCAGCGGCGGTCCACGGAGATGCCGCGGTGTGCGTCCCGCATCCCGTCGAGGCGTTCAGGGGGAACGGCTCGACGACCGGCTGTGCGACCTGTCATGGGGAAGGTCCGCCCGGCCACCCCTACGGATTTTTCGGCAGGACCGTCCGGAGTGCCCGTGTGATATTCGAATCGGCGCAAGTCGCGCCGAGCGAAGGGATACCGACGATGGAAAAGCACACCGAACAATCACCGCCGAAGAGGCTGCCTCCGGTAGCGCCCGCGACGGTCCACGCCACCTTCTCACTGGGAGAGGGGCGCGGATTCCAGTTCGTTGAATTCGAGCCGGGAATGACAGGAGTCATTCAGTCCGGCCGTGTGATGGCGGACACCCCGATCACGCAGGAGCAGGGGGGCAAGCCGCCCGAGGTCGGTCAGGACCGCGCAGGAGAAGGCCGTCAGGTCGTGACGAGGGACGCCGACGAGCAGGCCTGGTTCAAGCAGACCTTCTGCAACGGCGCGCAGAGCTGTGTCCAGGGCTGGGACTGGGCGCTCGCCACGTCCAAATGGAAGCTGGGCAACGGCACCGGAATCTGCATGGTGGGAAGCGAAGGAACTGTCAACGCGAAGTTCACTTCGTACTACTGGAAATGCGCGTGCACCACGCCTTTCTGTATCGGCGGACCCACCTGCCTCTGGATCGAGTTCTGGGAAGGCGTTGTCCTGCCGGGGCACTGGCTGTCGGTGGATGTCACGGGCGGCAACCACTACATCCAGTGGACGCTGAACGGCGCCGGGGCCGACACCCAGGTGAGTCTCGCTGCCCGCTACGGCTCGTGAACGGGGACCCGGGCGGGAGCCCGTCAGTCGCACATGCCGGAAGAGAGGGAAGCGCGAGATGACCGACACGGAGAAGTACGCGGGCCCGGACGCGTCGCCGATGGATCTTGAGATCTCCATTCGCGACGACGCGACCCAGGCCGATCGGGAGAACGCGGAGCGTTCCGTCGCGGCGCTCGTCGAGCGGTCCGCCTCGGCGGTCGCGCGTGAGCGGGCCTCGGAAGCCGAAATGGCGGAGCTGACGGCTCCACTGGACGCACCCCTCATGAAGCTGATCGAGGGGGATCCCTCCGCGGTCAGGGCGCTCGAGCGCCTGCGCTCCCAGGAACTCGTGCGCCCCGACGCGGCCGCCGCACTCGGCGACGGCGGTGTGTCCGCCTCGGCCTTCGACACCGCGCCCATGAGACCGCACGGTGCGGAGCTGCGTTCCCTCGGGTTCGTCCCGCCGTACGACTTCAGCTGGGCCTGGCACGACGGTAACGGGCACCCGCCGTTCAGCCGGATCCTGGATCGGAGCACCGGCGATGTCGGTCTGGACGCCCGGTCGGGTTTGGTGGCCGGAGGGGCGTCCGGGTTCGTCAACGCGCACGCCGGTTTCGGGGTGTTCCTCAGGTCCGACACCCCGGGGCAGAGGTTCCCCCACGCCGTTCTCAACCCCGGTCGCTTCAGCCATGTGATGAAGGCGGTCGGTGTGGGCAGCAACGCGACGTCCGAGGGCGGGTTCGAGCTCACCGTGTTCGAGGACGGGCGGCTGCTGGCCGCCGTCGGCCGCAAACTGTGGCGCGCGAGGATCAGCGCCGGCGAGTCCTCGTCCGGAGGCCAGGGCCCGTTCCTGATCACCGGGCCGGAACTCCAGTTCACGCTCCAGCCGGGCCGCGGGTACACCTTCAACGCGGGCATCTGGGTGTACAGCGACCGGTCCACCGGAATCGGTGGGGCGGCGGTGCAGTCCCTGCTGCAGGGTGTGGTGACAAGGATGTGGGTCTTCGGCTGAGCGGAGCCGCTCTCGCCCGCCTGGGCGCTGCAGCGGAATGTCACGCAGGGGTGTAAAGCGGAATTCGGGGCCGTAGGGACGACGCCCCCATCGGCAGCGGACGTTCCATCAGAATCCGCGCCGGTCCGGCGGCCCGGAGCCACGCGGCCGTGCCGGTCAGCCGTCCGCCGGGCTCCTCGTCGGCGCAGGCCTCGGCATCCCGCCCTCGGCGACCTTGCGGTCACCCGCCCGCAGCACACCCGCCCCCAGGACCAGCCCGAACGCCAGCACCGTCACCAGACCGAACGACACGAGCAGCGAGGTCGCCTCAGCCAGTGAACCGATCGCCGACGGTGCGATGAGCCCGGAGGTGTACGTGATGGTGGCGACGCCCGCGATGGCCCGGCTCGGGTTCGAGCCGCTGCGCCCGGCGGCGGCGAAGGCCAGCGGGACGACGACCGCCACGCCGAGGCCCAGCAGCCCGAAGCCGCAGAGCGCGAGAGCGGGGCCGGACGACAGGACCACGAGCAGTCCGCCGGCCGTCGCCAGGACGCCGCCGACCCGTGCGGTCCGCACCGCGCCGAAGCGGTCGACGACCCTGTCGCCGGCGATCCGGGCGATGGCCATCATGAGGGCGAACGCGGTGGTCGACGCCGCGGCGAGCCCGGCGGAGCTGCCCATGACGTCCCGGAGGTAGACCGCCGACCAGTCCAGGCTCGCCCCTTCGGCGAACACCGCGCAGAAGCCCACCGCCCCGATGGCCAGCGCGGACTTCGGCGGCAGGGTGAACCGCGGCGGCGGCTCCTCGTCCGGCTCGCTCCGCAGGTCCAGGACACCCTGGCAGGCGGCCAGCCCGAGGACGGTCAGTATCAGCGCGGCCAGCGTGTGGTGCAGCCGTGCGTCGGCACCCATGTGCGCCGCGACCGTGCCCGCCGCCGAACCGACGAGGGCGCCCACGCTCCACATGCCGTGGAGCCCGGACATGATCGACCTGTCGAGCCGGTTCTCCACCTCGACGCCCAGGGCGTTCATCGCCACGTCCGACATCCCCGCTGTCGCCCCGTAGACGAACAGCGCGAGGCAGAGCGTGAGCAGATTCGGGGCCAGCGCCGGGAGGACCAGTGCCAGGGTCCAGAGTGCGAGCAGCCCGCGCAGGGCGGTCCGGGCGCCGAACCTGTGGCTGACACTGCCCGCCATCGGCATGGCCAGCGAGGCGCCGATCGCGGGGAAGGCCAGCGCGAGACCGAGCTGACCCGCGCTGACCGAGGCGTGGTCCTGGATCCAGGGGACCCGGGTGGCGAAGCTGCCGGTCACCGCCCCGTGCACGGCGAAGACCGAGGCGACCGCGTACCTGGCCCGCCTGATCTGCTCCGTGCCGAAGACCGGGACCGTCGAGTCCTTGGTCATACGCCGTGCCCTCCCCTGAAGAATTGCGGCAGACCGGGTTGCCCGGTGCCTGTCGTGCGGTGCGGGCCGTAAACTATCAGGAACCCTGCCTGATAAATAACCCCACGACGGCGGACCGTCAGAGATCTGGAAGGATCCCGGCATGCCCGCATCCCCGAGCACCGCCCGGGCCATCAACGACCGGCTCGCCCTGCGGCACCTCCAGCAGGACGGTCCGCTGACGGCCACTCAGCTGAAGGCCCTGACAGGCCTGTCCCGTCCCACGGTCGCCGACCTCGTCGACCGCCTGCAGGACGCCGGCCTGGTCCGGGTCGTCGGTGAGAGCGGCTCGGACCGCCGTGGGCCCAACGCCCGGCTGTACGGGATCGTCGCCGACCGCGCCCATCTGGCCGCCCTCGACGTACGTACGGACAGCGTCGCCGTGGTCGTGGCGGACCTGCTCGGCGTCACCCTCGCCGAGGCCAGCCTGCCGATCGGCAGCGACACCGGTACGCGGCCCGCCGTCGAGAAGGCCGTGGCGACACTGGAACGCACGGCCCGCACCGCGGGCACCGCCCCGTTGCACAGCGTCGGCATCGGTGCCCCCGGCCTGATCGACCCCGTCACCGGCGAACTCAGGGACACCGCCGGTCTCCCCGCCTGGCACGGGGGCCTGGTCAGGGAGCTCCAGCAGCGCCTCTCCGCCACCGTCCTCGTGGAGAACGAGACCAACCTCGCCGCAGTGGCGGAACACCGCATCGGGGCCGCCCAGGACCGCGACACCTTCGTGCTGCTCTGGCTCGGCCACGGCATCGGCGCCGCCGTCATGCTCGACGGGAAACTTCGCCGGGGCGCCTCGGGCGGAGCCGGGGAGATCGGCTTCCTGCCGGTGCCCGGCACCTCGGGAGTCCCCTCGGCGGTCAACTGCGAAGGAGGGTTCCACTCGTTGGCCGGTTCCGCCGCCGTCTGCGCACTGGCCGCGGAACACGGCATCAGGACGTGGGACACCTCGGACGACGGGGCGCAGGAGCAGGACCCGGCCGCCGCGTTCGCCGTACGCGCCGCACTGCGGGCCGGCAGCACGGCCGGTGAGGCCTTCCTCTCCGAACTGGCCGACCGCCTGGCGCTGGGAGCCGCCTCCGTCGTCTCCGTCCTCGACCCCGGCTGCCTGATCCTGGCAGGCGAGGTCGGCCGCGCCGGCGGCGACGCGCTCGCCGCGCGGGTGGCGGAGCGACTGGCGCGGATGTCTCCACTGCGTACGGAGGTCAGGGCAGGGACGCTGGGAGGCGGCGCGGTCCTGGACGGCGCTCTGTTCGCGGCCCGCGAGGCGGCGCAGGACGTCCTCTTCGGCGCGGGGAGATGAGGGAGGGGCCTGGCCGGGTGGGCGAGCCGTTCCGGTCAGGCCCGGGACGGCTCCTCAGCTCCGGTGCCCGACGGCCCCCGTCTCACCAGGAACTGGCTCGGCTCGCCCCACCATGACACGTACAGGCTGTCCCCCGCGCGGGTGCAGGCGACGAACAGCAGACAGCGTTCAGCCAGAAGGTCGGCCTCGTGCTGAAGCCGGTCGACGTCTGCCGAGGCTACGGCTTTCGGATACGGCAGGGCGCCGCTGCTCACCCCCACGACGGCAAACGCACCGGAACTCCAGCCCCTTGAACGCGTGCATGGTGCCGACCTGGACGGCGGCCGGGTCGGAGACGGCATCACCCCGCAGACGCGCGGCGCGGATCCCCGCCGCTGTCAGGCGTTCGACCGCCTTGCCGCAACTCTTGTTGAAACGGGAGCCGATCCCGATGTCACCCGGCTCGATCCCGCTGTCGAGCCACGCGCGTACCCGCGTGACGAGGGCGTCGAGTTCGGCGGATTCCGAGCTCCCGCCGAACACTTCGGGTCCGCTGCCGTGCAGGGCCGACCGGTAACCGAGGAGCGTCTCGTTGCGGGCGTCGTCCGCGAGCTGCTCGAAAGGGCGGCCGACGAGGAGCGCGGTCGACCAGCGGAGGATCTCGTGGGTGGACCGGTAGTTCTTGCGCATCCTGGTGGAACGCCCGGAGACCCGGACGCCGACCGCCTTCAGGGACACCTTCGTGTCGTAGATGCGCTGGTGGGGGTCGCCCGCGATGAAGAGGTCGTCCGGCCGGGCCGGAGCCGCTGCGCGCAGCAGCCGCCACTGGGCGGGGTGCAGGTCCTGTGCCTCGTCGACGACCACATGCCGGAAGCGGGGCCGGCGCTCTCCAGCAGATCAGCGGCCTCCGCGCAGGTGCCCAGGTAGGTGCGCAGCCCGTCCGTGGTGAGCCGTTCGGTGAACTCCTCGATCGTGCGCCAGACGAGCCCACGGGAGGACGTGGGCAGCGCGCTGCCCCGCCCGCGCCGCTCGCAGCCCTCGTACCTCCTCCAGTGTCCGGAGATTCTGTGCGAGGACCACGTGCTTGTACTCCTGGGCGAGGAACTGCGCGGTGCCGGTGAAACCGGTGGCCCGTGCCGCCTGCTCCCACCGGGCTTCCTCCTCACCGCCCCGCAACGGCCGCCGCGACGTCGACACGACCCTTCCCGCGAACGCGTCGACGGTCATGATGTCGACGCGGTCACGCAGCACTTCGTCCTCGACCAGTGCCGCCAGTCCGGTGCGCAGGGCGGCCACGAGTGTGTTGGTGTACGTCGTGAGCAGAATCCGGTCCCCGTCGCGCAGATGCCCCAGCAGGTGGTGTGCCCGGTGCAGGGCGACGACTGTCTTGCCGGTGCCGGGCCCCCCGGTGACCTGGGCGGGGCCTGAGTACGAGGGCCGGTAGGCGGCCCTGTGCTGTGACGGGTGGAGGAAGACCCGCCAGGCGGCGAACGGCTTGGCGAGGATGTCGCGGGGTTCCTCGGAGGCGGTGACGAGAGCGATACGCGCCCGGGTGCGCCGAATGGCGGTCGCGAAGTCCTCGGTGTCCATGGGTGGGTCGCCTGCGGAGACGGTGGACATGCTGACGGACACCACGTCGCGCCACACCTCCTCCACGCTGAAGCCCGCCGCCAGGTATTCCAGGACCTCTCGCTGGTCCTGCGGGAAGTACGGGGCGAAGACTTCCAGTTGTTCCGCGTCGGTGAGCGCGCGGGCCTGGCGCAGAGTGGTCCCGTCGATGCCAAGCGCGGTCATGTCCCCGTCGGACACGTGCGCGAACAGGCGCTGATGGGGGGCCGGGGCGATGCGTTCGTACGCCGGCGTCAGTTCGTCGAGCATCGCGATGTCCCTGATCTCGACGGATCGGGTGACCGTGTTGATGCCGGCCATCTGCTTGATCGCCCACGCGATCGCCTTGTCGTGCGGCATCACCCGCAGCAGTACGAAGGTGTCCCCGCTGTCCGGCGCGAGGACGACGCCACGCGTGCTCTGATCGATGCGAATGGTCCTGATGTGAGGGTCGCGGGCCCGTTTGAGCGTTTCCAGATTCAGTCCCTGGTCCTTGAAGAGCTGGTCCAGGGTGAGACGCTCGAACTTCTCCCAGGCGTCGAACAGCCCCTGTTTGACGCTTCCCTGGAGCTTGCTGAGCTGTGCGCAGAAGCCGATGTCGTACGCGAGGTGGGGCGCGGGCGGACTCTCCGGGAGAGCGGCTGACGTCGGAGGTGTTGGCGGGTCAGGCAGCCGGCCCGTCGAGATCGAGCTGGATCAGGGCCAGTGCCTCGGCGACCTCCTCCGACAGGTCGTCCGTGGGGCCGTAGACCAGGCACAGGTCGTCGTGGAGGGGTGCGAGGATCAACTGCGCCTCAGGAGACTCCCCCTGGGCCAGCAACAGCATGCCGATGTCCCGGCGCAGCTCGACCGCCTCCTCACTCACGTCGCCGTCCACCGCACGGACGACGTCCAGGACAGCCCGCAGCGCCACCAGCGCGTCGGTGGCCTGGCCCAGTTCGGCGCGGCACCGCGCGGCCTGGGCCCGGCACGCGCGGGCCTGCGTACTGCTGGGACCACCGGTTCGCGCGTACGCGTCGGCCAAGGCGTCGAACTCGGGCAGGGCCGCCCTGTAGTCCCCGCCGAGCAGCTGGATCGCGGCGCGCTGCGTGCGGAGCTCCAGGACCTTCCTGTTCTCGGCGCCGAGGGCGCGTGCGGCCGGCTCGATGATCTCGCTCAGCACCTCGGCGGCCTGGGCGAACCGCTCCTCGTCCAGCAGCGCGTCGGAGTGCGCGTACGCCTCCGCGATCTCCTCGCGCAACTGCGCGGGCACGGCGACGGGGTCCGGCTGTGCGGCGGCCGGATCGACCGTGGTGGACACGGGCCGTCCTGCACCGGCGCGGGCACGTGGCGCGTACGGCTGACGGAAGATCGCGGTCGGATCCGGCGCTCCCTGTGGCCCTGCCTCACCGGGAGCGGGCCCCGTGCCGGGCGCGGGCAGGAAGTGCCGAAGCCGCTCGTACACCTCCTGCACATCGGCGGGCCGCGCCTCCGGAGCCTTGAGCAGCAGGTGCAGGACCAGCGCCTCCAGAGGCTCCGGCACATCCGGTCGCAGCAGGCGCAACGGGGTCGGAGCGGCGTTCACATGCTGGTACATCACCAGGTATTCGCTGTCGGCGGTGAACAGGGGCCGTCCACTGAGTAGTTCGTGCAACACGCAACCCAGCGCGTACAGATCGGTCTGAGGACTGGTGCGCCCGCCGCGGACCTGCTCCGGTGCCATGTACTGGTAGGTGCCGATGGGGCTGCCGGTCGCGGTGAGCTTGGTGACGTCCGTGCGCAGGATCGCCGCGATTCCGAAGTCGAGGATTTTCACCGTCCCGTCCCGGGCGATCAGGATGTTGGAGGGTTTGAGGTCGCGGTGGATCACGGGCACGTCGTGGGCGTGCGACAGCACGGTGGCGGCCTGCGCGGCGACGGCCACGGCCCAGCTGACGGGCAGCGGGTGATCGGGATGGACGTACACCGACAGGGGGACGCCGTCGACCAGCTCCATGACGAGGAACAGCCGTTCGTAGGCGTCATCGAGCACCGCGTCGAACACCTGGGGCACGCCGGGGTGCTGGATGCGCGCGGTGATGCGGGCCTCGCGCTTGAACCGCTTGGCGAACTCCTCGGCCAGCTGCGGTGAGCCGGCGACGGCCTGCCGCCGGACCACCTTCACGGCGACCGGACGGTCCAGCACGGCGTCGTAACCACGCCACACGTCACCCATGCCGCCGCTGTTGAGCTCCTCCAGGAGCTCGTACCGCCCGGCGATCGGCTGTTCCGGCACCTTGCCCCCGTGTGTGCGTGTGCTGGGGCCGACGCGTGTTGGCGCTTGGACCCGACGTGGTGGGGCCAAGTCTCTCCGTGCGGCGATCTCGAGTCCAGCGAAGTCGGGGGAGCGAGTGGGGGAGCGTCACTTTTCGGTCACCGGAGGAGGAGCGGTCGGCCGCGTCTCGACTGCTGCAAGGAATTCCCGAGCACCACAGGGTGGATGCCACGTTCAGACACTGTAGGGATAGATGTCTATGCCGTCGACAATGAACTCTACAAGTGCTCCGACCTGAAGGTGATTCGCGCTCGACGGGGCATCGATCAACATGATATCTGTTGCGATGCGGATTCCGGCAACGCCGTCTTCATCCAGAGATTCCAACTCGCCGCGGATGAGGATCGAACCACTCTGATAGTTGCCGATGATCGCAGCGTCCCCCTCTGCTTTGGATAGGGATTCGATATCTCCTGGGATATCGAACTCGACCAGATGGATTCCTGTGGTAGGAACGGACTTTCCCCGCCACCTACCCCATGCTGCGCCGAGCGGACAGGTGAACGACACAAGCGTCTCGGCCGTGTTAATTAGTTCTTCGACTTTGATATCCATTATTTCAATCCAAGGGGTACTCGAACCATCGTATTGTCGATGATCCAAGTGTTTGTAGGCGATATGAAGGTCCATGTCTCCTTGTGGAAGTGGAACCTCGTGGGCTTGCTATTCATTTCATGATCTCCGAGTCGGATGCTACGTGTCCCATCGGCTGATACTAGTCGATCAGGGTCAGGTAGTCCTGTTCGGGGGTGAATGTTCGTGTAAGGGCCCTCGCCGAGGAACTCTTCCCATTCCGCCATGGCGTGTTGCGGTTTCCGAGGCTTCGGATCTTTTACCTCGGGTGTTCTGATCGTCTTCTCTTCAGGCGGGCAGGAGAATAGACCCCAGGGGTCGACTTCCCGGTTTGGGTTATCGACGTAGGTCGCGCTATTAAGTGATGGGGCGAGGCCGAGAGGATCTGGAGTCAGATAGCGAGCTGTTTCGGAGTCGTAGTATCGATGATAATTGTAGTGGAGATGCGTTTCGGAATCGAAGTATTGACCTGGATGGCGCAGGGGAGTGAATGCGCTGCTATCCGCCGTCCACGTTGTCATTCCCCAGAGAGTGCTGCGCGTATTCCATGCAATTTCTCCAGTCTCGTCGACAAGTTCCGTGGGTGAGCCGACAAGATCCGTAATGATCGAAAAAAAGCGTTCGTCAACGACCTTCTGTGTCAGGTCGGGCAGGAGTACGCGCTCTGTTTGACTGAGAGGATGCAGGCCCTGGTGTTCCCAGGTGAGAGCAACTTGAGTCTGGCGCACATCAAGCTCCGAGACTTCTTCACACAGAATTGTTCCATCCCAAGAGAAAGTCACACGCTCGAGGATCGTCACGCCGTCTTCTGCTAGCCGCTGCTTTTCTGTACGTCTGCCGAGTGCGTCGTATTCATAGCGCCACACTGTACCGTCCGGAGTGATGACCGAGCGGAGACGGTCCTCGGGGTCCCACTCGTAGCGCCAGGATTGAGGCTTGCGTGAGAGGCGGGTTTTCTGGCGAAGGGTGACGCGGCCCAGCGGGTCATTTTCATAGCGGACTTTACCCGCGCGAATTATTGCTGTGCCAGCGTATTCTCGAGCACCGATTGCCTCTTGGCCGGGGTGGGCTGTGGGCCAGGAGGCGTCGGTTTGGTTACCTGCTGAGTCGTAGGCGTAGCGCTCGGTCCAGTTCGAGGCGTGAACAGCTGTAACCCGTCCGTTTGGGTCGAGGTCGAAGCTTCGGGTTCCCCTGAGCTGATCGGCGAGGACCACAAGATTGCCGTCGGAGCGGTAGGTGTAGTCGCGCCGTTGGATGCTGTATCCCGCTATCCCGGTGACCTGTTGTCCAGTGAGACGGCCCAGCAGATCGTACTGGCTGGTGAGGGTCACGGAGTCGCCCAGCTGACGCGCGATCTCGTGCCCGCCTGCGTCGTGCTCGAAGGAGATGATGCGCCCAGATGCGGTGAGTGAGACGCGGCGACCTGCGGCATCGTAGGTCCAGGTGCTCGTGACAGCGCTGGGTGTGGTGCGTCCGGTGCGGCGTCCGAGCTGGTCGTACTCGTACGTCATCGTCCGACCGTTGACGGTTTCGGATCGGAGTCGTCCATAGCGGTCTCGGAGGTAAGTGATTGTGGTGTCGGCGTTGACGGCCTCCGCGAGCTGGTCGGAGAAGTCGTAGGCGAAGGTGCTGACAGCGCCTGCGGAATTCTTGGAGACGATCCGATCCAGCTCATCCCGCTCGTAGCGGATGGTCTGGCCCAGGGCGTCGGTGCGGGCGGTCAAGCGGCCTGCCGCATCGCGTTCGTAGTTGAGAGTGCGGTCGTCAAAGTCCGTTTCGGAAATCAGGTGGCCGGCAGCGTCATAGTCGTAGTTCCAGGTCAGTCCCTGGGGATTGAGGACCTGGGTGAGCCGGAGTTCATGGTCGTAGGCGAACTCGTAGCGCACGCCATCGGGTCCAGTACGTGCGGTCAGGAGGTCGAAGTGGGTGTACTCGAAGCGGGCGACGGCGCCCATGGCATCGGTGTGGGTGAGACAGTTTCCCTCGCCGTCGTATGTCCACACCTGCGTGGTGCCGTCCGCATCGGTACGGCGGGACAGTTTGCCCTCGACGGTCCATTCGAGGAGGGTGACGGCTCCGAGGGGGTCGGTGAGGGCGACCGGACGACCGAACGCGTCCCGGGCGACTTGGGTGGTGGCGCCGAGCGGGTCGGTCACGCTGAGGGGCAGACCGGCCTGGTCGCTACGGATGTGGGTCGTGTTGCCCAGTGCGTCTGTCACGGAGGTCGCGTGGCCGGCCTCGTTGTATGTCGTGCGTGTCACGGCACCGGACGGATCGGTGACGGTGAGGCAATTGCCGCGCTCGTCGTAGTCCTGGCGGGCCACGGTCCGGTCCGGGTTGGTGATGCGGACCGGGAGTCGAAGATGGTTGTACTCTGCGGACAATTCGCGGCCGTCCGGACGGACCGCACAGGTCAGCTGTCCTGACTCGTCGTACGCGAAACGGGTGGTGCGGCCGAGCGGGTCCGTGCGCAACAGGACGTGGTTGTAGCGGTCGTGCTCGAAGCGGGTGACCGCGCCCAGAGGGTCGATCTCGGCGACCACATGGTGGTCGTCGTTGACGACGTAGCGGTGGACGGCTCCGCTGCTGCTGGTGACGGTCGTGACACGCATTCCGCTCCCGGGATCCGTGCCGTCGTAGTCCAGCCGTAGGGCCATATGCCCTGCAGCGCCGCCCTCCGCTATGCACCGGTCCTGGTCGTCATAGGCGTACTCGTACCGGCTGTCGTTGGTGTCTGTCCAAGAGGTGACCCGGCCACGATCGTCGTAGGCGAACCGGAGCGGGAGCCCGGAGGAGTTGATGACTTCGGTGAGGTGCCCATCGGTGTAGCCGTAGCGAAGAATCTCCTGGTCCGAACCGTCCGGGGCCGCTTTTGCGAGGTGGAGTGCGGTGATCCGGCCTTCGCTCGTGGTGAGCTTCAGGTGGTAGCCGGCACCATGGACGATTCCGGCCGGCGCTCCGGTCTCGTCGTACTCGAACTGGATCCAGTTGCCGTTGCGGTCGTCGATCTGCACCAGGGGTGCGACGTCCCCAGCAGAGCGCGAACTGAAATGCCGTACTCGGCCGCTGTCAGGATCAGTGATTGCGTAGTCCCCCGAAGCGTCCACATCGAGGGGCCAGCGCGGACCGTGGCTCGGCAAGACCGGCACACCCGGCGCGGGGTGTGGGTAGGAGAGCAGCAGGCCGTCCTCGCAAACGAAGACGATGCCCTGGGAGTCGATCTCCAACCGCTGGTCGGCCGTGGAGGACCAGGAGGGTCCGAACCAACGGCCCGCACGGTAGTTGGAGGCGACCCGGCGGCGGAAGATCAGCGGAAGGATTCCCGGCAGAGCGATATCCGTCTGCGGCAGGTACATCGCCCCGGTGGCTAGATCGACTGGGTCCGTGGGGTCCTTCTCTACACCCTTGTCAGGCTTCGACGCCTTCGCTGGATCATCAACACCTTTGCGGGCAGCGCTCTCCACCCCGTCCTTCAGCCCATGCCGAGCGAGGCCCTTGATCAGGCCTCCGCCCTTGGTGCCGATCAGTTCGGGGACGAGCCTGCCGAGAAATTCGGAGGGGTCACCCTTGGCCGCGTCCCAGGCGTTCTTCAGCGCGCGGTCGGGGTTGGCGGCGGTGGAGGTGAGGCCGGCGAGCGTCATGTTGACGCCCTTGTAGTACTCGGCCGGGTGCGTCAGGTTGTACGGGTCTTGGGGATTGACCGACCGTACGAAGTTCACCAGCCCCGCGGTGCCCTTGATGACACCACCGCCGAAGTGCGCCAGCTCCATGCCCTGGCCGACTCCGTAGTCGATGAGCTCCTGCTTGGCCCGGTCCAGTCCGGTGGGTTCCTTCGGGGCGTGTGCCATCGCTGCGGTGATCGCACCCTTGGCGGCTTCGCCCGCGTCGTTACGTGCCTGCCGGGCGCGCTGCAGGATCTCTTGCGCTTGCTGCCGCTTGGCCGCGCCCGGGTCGGAGAAGGTCCCCGGATGCGGGAGGGGATGGTCGGTGTTGCGGACCGCGTTGTACGCCTCCGCCTTCTCCTTGAAAGCGGCCGCCGCTGTCTCGTAGTCCTGCTTGCCCTCCTTGTACAGGGCGATCGCCTCACCGGCCTTGGCCTGCGCGCTGGTGACCGTCCCGGCGAACGTCTCCAGCGCCTTGGCCGCGTCCTCGAACGCGTCCGCCACACGCAGCCAGTCGGTGGGCAGCGTCTGGAACTTGGCACGGAAGGCGTCTGCGGCCTCGCCCCTCCAGTGACCGGAATCCAGCTTCTTCATCCCGCCGCCGACGAGATCGAACGCCTTCTGGAAATCCCGGAGGTTCTTCACCGCCGCGCTGATCTTCTCCGGCCTGCCATGGATCAGCTCATCGGCCTCCTCGGTCTGACCGAGCTGCTGCTCCCTGACGTCCGCGCCCAAGGAGGAGGCGGTCTCATCGCCCCAGTCCTCGACAGTGTCTGCCCACTCATCGGCACCGACCTTCTCCAGGCCCGAGCCGAGCACATCGGTGCCCTTGTCGATCCCGGTGCCGACGACCTCCTTGCCCTTGTCGACCAGGTTGCCCGCACCGTCGTAGAGGGCGTCGCCCCACTTCCCCCAGTCCACCATCAGCGACTCTCCCCCCACCGCGGCTGCTCAGCCTGATCGATCGTCTCCTGCGACGGATCCAGCTGATCCCTCAGCCGCTCGTCCGCCGCGTCCCGTACCTCCGGGTCCATCAGCCCGTTGCGCTCCATCGAGTCGAGCGCGGCGTCCTCCACGTCGTAGGCGGTGTCCTTCCAGGTCTGTTTCACCTCGGCGTGGGCCGCATCCCATGACTCGCGGCTGTAGTCCGGGTTGTCATAGGCGGACTGGGTGCTGACCGTGTCCCAGCTCATGCCCTTGACCTCGTCCTCGGACGCATGCGGATTCCCGTTTACGGAATTCACACCGATCTTGATCGAGTCCTTGACGTACTGCTCCTGCTCCGCGAAGGAACCCGCCGACAACCCCACCCCCAGCGCGAACCCGTTCCCCTTCTGAGTCAGGGCCCGGACGCCCCACTCCCAGCGGTTGCAGAATGTCTTGAACTCCGAAGTAAGCCCGCCGTGCCCCAACTCCAGCCCCGACAAAGCCAGATCCGAAAACCCCCGGCCCACCGACGCCTCACCGATGAAACCGAGCTCCTTCAACTCCGCATGCGCCAGATTGATCCCCTTCGCGATCTCCGCCAACGCCCCCGGCGGCACCTGAAGATCCGCGTTCTCTCCGCTCACTGCATCCCCCCGAGATCAACCGCGACCGCGTCCGGCACGATGCCCGCCACCGGCGGGAACAACATCCCGTCCGTACTGCCCGCATCCAGCGCCACTCCCGCAGGGCCCGGCAGCATAGGCACCATCACGTCAAGCAACCGCGCACCCAGAACGGCCTGATACGTCCACTCCCGACCGGCATCCCCACGGGCTTGTGCGAACCGGGCCAACGCATCCTCGTCCGAGAAGGCACAGATCCAGCGCACGCCGTTCTGCTCCGCCGACCACAGGTCACCGGCCGCATCCAGTGGCACCAGCACCGCCCTACGTCGGAACTCACCCAGCAACACTGCAAACTCTCGGCGGGCCGTACGCAACTGAACCTGTTCAGCCTCCGCCGACGTCGCGGCGGGTGTCCGCTCGGGAGGCGGACCCGAAAGATCATCCAGGTCCGCCAGCCGTGACCGCCTGCGCTGCTGCTCCGGTATCCCGTCCCCACCCGTGGTCATGCGAAGGATCATCACACGCACGGATTTTCGAGTGCAACGTGAAATCGCCTACTGGCTGGAATCCTGCTGCTTCGGGCACGGGGAGACTTCCAGGACCGCCCACACCGTCTTGCCCGGCCCGTCCACGCAGGGGTACCAGCCCCAGCGGTCGGCCAGGGCGGCGACCAACAGGAGGCCGCGGCCGCCCTCCTGATCGGGCGACGCCGGGCCGGTGGGAGCGGGGAGGCGTTCGCCCCGGGTGTCGGTGACCTCGATGCGGATGGCCGTGCCCTCGGCGGAGAGGCGGAGTCGGAAATCGCGGCCGGACACGTGACCGTGGCGCACCGCATTGCTGCCCAGAAGCGTCAGTTCCGTCTTGACGTGGAGCGAAGCAAGATCTTGCTGTCCACTCAGCCGTCCGTGCACGTGATCACTCCGGACGGCATCGCCGTCGAGATTCATCAGGCCGAGCTGGAAGACGCCATCGCCGACCTCGTCGACCGTGCGCTCGCGCCGGTGGAGCAGTGCCTCGACGACCTGCACATGGCGCCCCTGGACGTGGACGACATCCTCATGATCGGCGGCACCAGCCAGATCCCGAGCGTCCGGGCGGCGGTTGCCGAAGCACTGCAGATGGAGCCTGTGCCGACAGAGCTGTGCGATCCGATGACCGCCGTGGCGCGAGGGGCGTCCATCGCTGCCGCAGTCCTGGCCGGTGAGACCGAGGGGGTGATCCAGGTCGCCACCAGCCACGCACTCGGCACCGTGGTCAAGGACTCCAGCGGACGCAAGAAGTTCAGCGAGATCATCCCCAGGAACTCGCCGCTGCCCTGGAAGGAGCGAAAGAGTTACACGCCTCAGCGAGACCACGCGCGGAAGCTGTCCGTCGAGATCTGGGAAGGTGACCCGGACAAGGAACTCACCCATCCGGACAACGTGCAGCTCACCGAGCTCAGCCTGACGTATCCCACTCCGAGGGCTCGTGACGAGGCCAGCTTCGGCCTGGAGTACATGTACGACTCGAACGGTCTGTTGCACGTCAAGGCCGTGCTGGAGCACACCGGGGAGGTGGTTCTCGACGAAGAGGTGAAGAGCTTCGGTTCCGGCGGACCCACACCAGAGGTGCGCAGAGAACTCGACGACTTGCTGCAGACGAACCCGACGCCTGCGGCACCGATGGCCGCACCTGCGCATCCCCGTCCGGTACCCACGCCTCCGAGCGGGCAGCCGGCCGCAGGAGACAGCCCGCACACCCTTGTCGTCGACGGCTCCAACCTCGCGTGGATCGGCCGTTCGCCCCGCCGGTCTGGTGTGTCCGAGGAGGACGACCGGCCAAGCTTCGGGCAGCTTCAGGCCGCACGCGCAGCGCTGGCCAAGAAGTACCCCTCAGCGGAGATCCACGTCGTGGTCGACGCCAGTCTGCGCCACAAGGTTGCGGAGAGCGAGCGCCAGACGGTGACTGCCGCAATCAGCAAAGGTGATGTGATCCAGCCGCCCGCAGGAACGGAGGGCAAGGGAGACGCCCTGGTGGCAGCCATCGCGGACGAGTCGGGGGCGATGATCGTGACCAACGACAATTTCGTCGAACTGCAAGGGCGGTATCCCTGGCTCCGCGAAAAGGGGCGCGTACTGGGCGCCACGTGCGCGAAGGACGTGTGGATCTTCACCGACCGCACGTGCGTGGCGCCTCGGACGAGGGCGTAGGGCAGGACGGGACTCAGAGCGCGCCGCGATGCGGTCTTCGGGCACGTTGATCGTCAACTGAGCAGGTCGGAGACGTGGTGCCGCTCAGGAAGCGGCTGTAGGCATCCCCTCGGGGCGGGCGGGCGCCGAGGGGATGCCTTCTGTTGGGACGCCCTGCGCCTGTGACCGGATGTCTGACCGCCGTCATTCTCCGTGTCCGGGCGCTACCGTGCGTCCGGACACGGCCGACGCCGGTGCGGTGGGGGCGTGGACCTGGCCCCGAGCACTGTCCTCGCAGCCGCAGCCGCAGCCGCAGCCGCAGCCGCAGCCGCAGCCGCAGCCGCAGCCGCAGCCGCAGCCGCAACTGTGAGTCGCTCCACAGGCACCACCCGTTCGGATCCCTGCCCGCCGTGGCACAATGATCCTGTACCAGCAGCAGCGCACTCCGGGGTCGGTGTAATTCCGAACCGGCGGTTATAGTCCGCGACCCGTCCGCATCCAGCGGCCGGTTGACCAGGTGAGATTCCTGGACCGACGGTGAAAGTCCGGATGGGAGGCAGTGCGCGGCGGGCCGTCACAGGTACGCCGCCGTAGGCGGATGTTTTCCGGGAGATCCCGGGCGTTCCGGAATGTTCCGGGGCGGGCGCATCCGTGTCTTCGGTTCGGCGTCCCCCTGTTGCGTTCCGCTTCATCTGTCGTCATCGACAGGCCCCGGAGTCCGTGCCCGAAGAGGCAGGAGGACCCGGTGGCCACCGCAGCCGAAACAGCCGTCATGCGGCGGGCGATCACGCTCGCAGCCCGCGGACTCGGCGCCACCAGCCCGAATCCGGTCGTCGGATGCGTCATTCTCGACGCCTCCGGGGAAGTGGCCGGCGAAGGCTTCCACCAGCGCGCCGGCGGGCCGCACGCCGAGATCCACGCCCTGCGCGAGGCCGGCGAGAGGGCCCGCGGCGGCACCGCCTTCGTCACCCTCGAACCCTGTAACCACACCGGCCGCACCGGCCCGTGCGCCCAGGCTCTCACCGAGGCCGGCGTCCGCCGTGTCGTATACGCGGTGAGCGACCCGAACCCGCAGGCCACAGGAGGCGCGGACACCCTGCGTGCCGCAGGCGTCCAGGTGGAGCAGGGCCTCCTCGCAGACGAGGCGGAGGCCGGCAACACGGCGTGGCTCACCTCGGTCCGCCTCGGCCGCCCGTACGTCCTCTGGAAGTACGCGGCGACCCTCGACGGCCGGATCGCCGCCGCCGACGCCACCAGCCGCTGGATCACCTCCCCGGAGGCCCGCGCCGACGTCCACCGTCTGCGCGCCGAGGCGGACGCGGTGGTGGTCGGTTCCGGCACCGCCCGCGCCGACGACCCGCAGCTGGGCGTACGCGGCGTCGAGGGCGTCACCCAGCCGCTCCGGGTGGTCGTCGACACCGACGCCACCGCGGTGCGGCCCGGAGCCAGGGTCCTCGACGGAACCGCGCCGACCCTCGTCGCCGTCGCCGACGGCGCCGAGGCCGGGCACCTCCCGGCCGAGTCGGTGCTGCGCCTGCCGCGCGCCGCCGACGGGCAGGGCCTGGACATCGGCGCGCTGCTCGCCGCCCTCCACGGCCGTGGCATCCGTTCCGTACTCCTCGAAGGCGGGCCCGTCCTGGCCGGCGCCTTCGTCGCCGCGGGAGCGGTCGACACCGTCGTCGGCTATCTCGCCCCGGTTCTCCTCGGCGCGGGCCCCCCGGCCCTCGCCGACGCCGGAATCTCCACCATCTCCCAGGCGTTGCGCCTCGATGTGACCGAGACCGTCCGTATCGGCCCCGATCTGCGCATCACCGCCGTCCCCGTTCCTGCTCGGAAGGGAAACTGAGTGTTCACCGGAATCGTCGAAGAACTGGGCGAGGTCACCGCCGTCGAGAAGCTCGACGACGCCTCCCGCTTCCGACTGCGCGGCCCTGTCGTGACGGAGGGCGCCAAGCACGGCGACTCCATCGCGGTCAACGGAGTCTGCCTCACCGTCGTGGACCTCGGGGAGAGCGAGTTCACCGCCGACGTCATGGCAGAGACGCTGGACCGATCCAGCCTCGGCGCGCTGGAGGCCGGCTCCCGCGTCAACCTGGAGCGTCCGATGGCCCTCGGCGGCCGCCTCGGCGGCCACATCGTCCAGGGACACGTGGACGGCACGGGCCGCATCGTCGAGCGCCGGGTCTCCGAGAACTGGGAGATCGTCAAGATCTCCCTGCCCGACGGACTGTCCCGCTACGTGGTGGAGAAGGGCTCGATCACCGTCGACGGTGTGAGCCTGACCGTCGTCGACGCGGGACCCGACTTCTTCACGATCAGCCTCATCCCCACCACCCTCGCGCTGACCACGCTCGGCATCAAGGAGCCGGGCGACCCGGTCAACCTCGAGGTGGACGTACTGGCCAAGTACGTCGAACGACTGCTCGGCCACGGTGCCGCGCCGGAAGCCGGGGAGCCGGTCGCATGAGCGCCGTGGACTGGCTGAACTCGGAGGCGTTCACCGCCTTCGGGCAGCACATCATCTGGTCCGACATGATCGGCAACACGATCGGTCTGATCGCCCTGGCCCTCGGCTGGCTCCGGTCCGTCTGGACCTGGCCCGCGCAGCTCCTGTCCGGCGTCGTCCTGGTCGCCGCCAACGTCTCCGTGCAGCAGGCGGGCAGCGTCGGCAAGCAGCTGATCGTCGTCGCCGTCGCCGTCTGGGGCTGGCAGCAGTGGACCCGAGGCAGGAAGAGGGCGCAGGACGGGTCCATCGCCGTGCGCTTCGCCACCTGGCGCGAGCGCGGATACCTGGTGGGCGGCGCCGCGCTCGGCACGCTCGCGGTCGGCGGGCTGTTCACCGTCTTCCCGTCGCTCTCCTGGAGCCCGTGGGCCGACGCCTACATCTTCGCCGGGACCCTCGTGGCGATGATCGCCCAGGCGCGCGGCATGGTCGAGTTCTGGTTCGCCTGGCTCCTCGTCGACCTCGTCGGCGTACCGCTCAACTTCCACAGCGGACTCGCCTTCTCCGGTCTCATCTACGTCGTCTACGGCGCCCTCGTCCTGTGGGGCATGCGCGACTGGTGGCTGCGTACGCGGACACCCGCTCTGAAGGGAGCCACGGTATGACTGCCCAGCCCGCCTGGTTGCACGACCGCACCCTCGAAGACCTCTCGCTCGACCCCGTCGAACAGGCGATCCGCGACATCGCCGCCGGACGGCCCGTCGTGGTCGTCGACGACGAGGACAGGGAGAACGAGGGCGATCTCGTCATCGCCGCCGAGAAGGCGACCCCCGAGGTCATCGCGTTCATGATGAGCGAGTGCCGCGGACTGATCTGCGCGCCCATGGAGGACGACGAGCTCGAACGCCTCGAACTCCCGCAGATGGTCACGCACAACACCGAGTCGATGAAGACCGCCTTCACCGTCTCCGTGGACGCCTCCGCCGAGCACGGGGTGACCACCGGCATCTCCGCGGCCGACCGGGCCACCACGCTCCGGATGCTGGCGGGCGGCACGGCGGGCCCCGGCGACTTCGTACGCCCCGGCCACGTCTTCCCGCTCCGGGCCCGCTCCGGTGGTGTCCTCGTGCGCAACGGCCACACCGAGGCCGCCGTCGACCTGGCCAGGCTCGCCGGACTGCGCCCCGCCGGTGCCATCGTCGAGATCGCCGGTGAGGACGGAGCGATGCTGCGGCTGCCCGAGCTCCTCCCGTTCGCCCGCAAGCACGGCCTCACGATCATCTCCATCGAGGACCTGATCGCCTACCGCCGCAGTTCCGAGCCCACGGTGCGCCGCGAGGCCGAGGTCCGGCTGCCCACGAGCTTCGGCGCGTTCACCGCGTACGGCTACCGCTCCGTCGTCGACGGCGTCGAGCACGTCGCTCTCGTCCACGGCGACATCGGCGACGGCCGGGACGTCCTCGTCCGGGTCCACTCCGAATGCCTCACCGGTGACATCTTCCAGTCCCAGCGCTGCGACTGCGGGCCCCAGCTGCACACCTCGATGGAGCGCATCACGGCCGAGGGCAGGGGCGTCGTCGTCTACCTGCGCGGGCACGAGGGCCGGGGCATCGGACTGCTGTCCAAGCTGCGCGCCTACGAACTCCAGGAGCGGGGCTCCGACACCCTCGACGCCAACCTCGAACTCGGACTGCCGGCCGACGCCCGGGACTACGCGGCGGGCGCCCAGATCCTGAGCGACCTCGGCGTACGCAGCCTGCGGCTGATGACCAACAACCCGGACAAGACAGCCGCGCTCGTGCGGCACGGCCTCGAGATCACCGGGCGTGAACCCATGCCCGTCCAGGCCGGCGAGCACAACCTGCGGTACCTGCGCACCAAGCGGGACCGTATGGGGCACGACCTGCCCTGGCTCGACGCCTCCGCGTCGGCCTGCGCAAACCAGTGATCTGTGCCGACCCGCGGCACCCAGTGAGCCGCGCTGCCTGCGGCAGCCGGTAAGCACCGACGAACACACAGGAGAGACATGAGCGGCAAGGGCGCACCCGAACTGTCCGTACGCAACTGCGGAGACCTCCGGGTGGCGGTGATCGCGGCCCAGTGGCACGAGAAGGTCATGGACGGACTCGTCGACGGGGCCCTGCGTGCCCTGCACGACCTCGGGATCGACGAGCCGACCCTGCTCCGCGTCCCCGGCAGCTTCGAGCTCCCGGTGGTGGCCAAGGTGCTCGCCGGCCGCGGCTACGACGCGATCGTCGCCCTCGGAGTGATCATCCGCGGGGGTACCCCGCACTTCGAATACGTGTCCCAGGGCGTCACCAACGGCCTCACCCAGGTCACGGTCGACACCGGGGTCCCCGTCGGCTTCGGGGTGCTCACCTGTGACAACGAGGAGCAGGCGCTGGACCGTGCCGGACTCGAGGGATCCAACGAGGACAAGGGACACGAAGCGGTGACCGCCGCCGTGGCCACCGCCGCCACGCTGCGTACCGTCAGCGAACCCTGGCGCTGAGCAGTCCTCCGGGACCCCGTATTCTAAGGACCATCATGGCCAACAAAACCTTCGAAGAACTCTTCGCCGAGCTGCAGCTCAAGGCCGCCGACGGCGACCCCTCCACCTCCCGCACCGCCGAACTGGTGGACAAGGGTGTGCATGCCATCGGCAAGAAGGTCGTCGAGGAGGCCGCCGAGGTCTGGATGGCCGCCGAGTACGAGGGCAAGGAAGCCGCCGCCGAGGAGATCTCGCAGCTGCTCTACCACGTCCAGGTGATGATGGTCGCCCGAGGGATCTCCCTCGACGACGTCTACGCCCACCTCTGAGCACCGCCCGCACGTCCCGGAACTCCCTCCGCACAAAGGAAACCTGACCTCATGCTGCGCATCGCCGTCCCCAACAAGGGTGCAATCTCCGGGCCTGCGATGGCGATGCTCCATGAGGCGGGCTACCGGCAGCGCAAGGAGTCCAAGGAACTGGTCCTCGTCGACCCCACGAACGAGGTCGAGTTCTTCTACCTGAGGCCGCGCGACATCGCGATCTACGTCAGCTCCGGCCGGCTGGACATCGGCATCACCGGCCGTGACCTGCTGCTGGACTCCGGGGCCGAGGCCGAGGAGATCCTCCAGCTCGGCTTCGCGCGCTCCACCTTCCGCTATGCCACCAAGCCCGGCACGGCCGCCGGTCCCAAGGACTTCGACGGCATGACGATCGCCACGTCCTACGAGGGCATCGTGGCGAAGCACCTCGCCGAAGAGGGCGTCAACGCCTCCGTGGTCCACCTCGACGGCGCTGTCGAGACCGCCATCGAGCTCGGAGTGGCGCAGATCATCGCCGACGTCGTCGAGACCGGCACCAGCCTGCGCAACGCCGGACTCGAGGTCATCGGCGAACCGATCATGTCCTCGGAAGCCGTCGTGATCCGCCGCAAGGGCGCCGACACCGAGGACCCCAAGGTGCGGCAGTTCCTGCGGCGCCTGCAGGGCGTCCTGGTGGCCCGCAGCTACGTGATGATGGACTACGACTGCCGGGTCGAGCACCTGGAGCGCGCCGTCGCCCTCACTCCCGGCCTGGAGTCGCCGACCATCTCCCCCCTGCACCACGAGGGCTGGGTCGCCGTCCGCTCCATGGTCGCCTCGAAGGAGGCCCAGCGGATCATGGACGACCTGTACGAGCTGGGTGCGCGCGCCATCCTCACGACGGCCATCCACGCCTGCCGCCTCTGACGGCCGGACCCACCCGAGAACCTGAGGACGACAGCGCCATGTCCGCCCCCGCGCCCCCGCCGCCCGGACTCCCCGACCTCCCGGTCACCTTCCGGCCCACCCTCACCCGGGTGGTCCTGCTGGCCGTGGGGGCGGCGATGTTCGTCGTGATCACCGCGGTCGCGATGATCCTGGAGAACCTCGGCGCGGGGGAGCGGACCAGCTTCGTCTTCGTCGCCCTGCTCTTCTTCGGCGTCCTCGCCCTGCTCAGTCGGCCCCGCATCACAGCCGACGAGCGGGGCATCACGGTGGTCAACATCACCCGTACCCGCCGGCTCGCCTGGGCGGAGATCCTCCGCGTCAACCTGCGCGCCGGTGACCCGTGGGTCTTCCTCGACCTCAGCGACGGCACCAGCATGCCCGCACTCGGCATCCAGCCCGGAATCGCCAAGGAACGGGCCGTCCGGGACGCCCGGACACTCCGCGCCCTCACCGAGTTCCACGGCAGCGGAGTGAACGACGTGACGGAGAACAGCTGAGCCCCCTGCCCAGTACGGCCCGATCCCGATTATTCTGGGACCGGTGGCGCACCCGGTGCGCCCCGCCCCGCACCAGAAGGCCCTCGAGGCCCGCGGGGCACATTCCTGCGACCCAAGGAGTGACTCCCTCCAGCAATGGACGGATCGTCCGGTAGTACCTGCGCCGCCCTCTCCCCGGAGGCGGCGGCATGACCACCCCCCTGTTGCTGCTCCTCGCGGCATTCCTTCTCATCCTCGCCAACGGATTCTTCGTGGCAGCCGAATTCGGGCTCGTCACGGTGGAACGGCCGGACGCCGAACGCGCCGCCGCCGAAGGCGACCGCCGGGCGCGCACCGTCGTCGCCGCCCTGCGCGAACTCTCCTTCCAGCTCTCCGGCACCCAGCTCGGCATCACCATCACCTCGCTGGTCGTCGGCATGCTCGCCGAACCGGCGCTCGCCCAGCTGCTCGCAGGACCGCTCACCGCCACCGGACTGCCCTCGGGGGCCGTTCCCGGGGTGAGTGTCGTGATCGGCATGCTCTTCGCCTCCGCCGTGCAGATGGTGATCGGCGAGCTGGTACCGAAGAACTGGGCGGTCTCGCGGCCGCTCCAGGTCGCCCGGTTCGTCGCCGGGCCCCAGCACCGTTTCTCCGCCCTCTTCCGGCCGGTGATCACCGCCCTGAACACCGTGGCCAACCGGCTGGTGAGGCTGCTGGGTGTCGAACCCACCGCCGAACTGGCCTCCGCCAGGACCCCGGGCGAACTCGTCTCCCTGGCCCGGCACTCCGCCGAGGCCGGCACCCTGGAACAGGACACCGCCGATCTCTTCGTGCGGACCCTGTCCCTCGCCGGACTCACCGCGCAGCACGTCATGACCCCGCGGGTGAAGGTCAGCGCACTGCAGGCGTCGGCGACCGCGGCGGACGTCCTCAACCTCACGAGGGCCACCGGTCTGTCCCGCTTCCCCGTCTACCGGGACCGCATCGACGAGGTCGTCGGCATGGTCCACCTCAAGAACGCCCTGGCCGTTCCCTCCCAGGACCGGCTGCGCACCCCGGTGAGCCGTATCGCCGTGGCGCCGCTCCTGGTGCCGGAGAGCCTGCCCGTCGAGCAGCTGCTCAAGCGGCTGCGCAGCGAGCAGCCGATCGCCGTCGTGGTCGACGAGTACGGCGGTACCGCCGGTGTCGTCACCCTCGAGGACATCATCGAGGAGCTCGTCGGCGAGGTCAGGGACGAGCACGACGCCGAGGGCGCGGACCGCCCCGAGCTGACGCCCGTCGTCGCCGACGACGGACGGGCCGGATGGGACGTGGAGGGCAGCACCCGGGTGCTGACCCTGCGGAGGATAGGCCTGGACGTACCCGAGGGGCCGTACGAGACCGTGGCGGGGCTGGTCGCCGACCTGCTGGGACGCATCCCCGCACCCGGTGACCGCGCCGAGCTCCCCGGCTGGCGGGTCTCCGTCCGCCAGGTCGGCCACTACCGCGCCGAACAGGTCCGCTTCGTCCGGCTCACCGGCATACCGGGATCCCCGGCTGAACGGCCGGACGAGCCGGAGCGGCCGGAGCGGCTCACCCAGGACCTGCTGGAGGCAGTGCGATGAGCCTCGTACAGCTGGTTCTCGCCGGTCTCCTCGTGCTGGCGAACGGCTTCTTCGTCGGCGCCGAGTTCGCGCTCGTCTCCGTACGGCGCAGTCAGGTCGAACCCCTCGCGGCAGGAGGGTCGAGCCGGGCCAGACAGGTCCTGCACGGCCTGGAGAACCTGCCGCAGATGATGGCCGCCGCACAGTTCGGCATCACCATCTGCTCCCTCACGCTCGGCGCGGTCGCCGAGCCGACCGTCGCCCATCTCCTGGAACCGGTCTTCCACGCGGCGCACGTGCCCGAAGGGCTCGTCCACCCGCTCGGCTTCGCGGTCGCCCTGGTCTCCGTGGTCTTCCTCCATCTCGTCATCGGCGAGATGGTCCCGAAGAACCTGGCGATGGCCGCCCCCGAGAAGACCGCGATGTGGCTCAGCCCCGGCCTGGTCGGGTTCGCCCGGCTCTGCAGGCCCGTCACCTCCGCACTCGGAGCGTGCGCCAGGCTCGTTCTGCGGCTCTTCAAGGTGGAGCCGAAGGACGAGGTCGAGGCCGTCTTCACCAGTGAGCAGCTCAACCGGCTGGTGGAGGACGCGGGCATGGCCGGCCTGCTGGAGCCGGAGGCACAGGAACGGCTCGGGGACGCCCTCGAGCTGGGCAGCAGGCCGGTGACCGACGTGCTGCTCGACCGGGCGTCCCTGGTGACGGTGGACCCGTCCGTGACCCCGCGCCGCGTGGAGGAGCTGACCGTACGGACCGGCTACTCACGCTTTCCCGTCCGTGCGGAGGGCGGCGGCCCGTTCATGGGTTATCTGCACGTCAAGGACGTCCTGGAGCTGGAGGACGGCGAGCGGGCCGTTCCCCAGCAGATCTGGCGCCCGATGGCCACCGTGCGGGCGGAACTCCCCCTGGACGACGCCCTCACGGTCATGCGGCGCGCGGCCACACACCTCGCTCAGGTCGCCGACGCGTCGGGCAAGGTGCTCGGCCTGGTCGCCATGGAGGACGTCCTTGAGATGCTCGTGGGCGAGGTCCGTGACCCGGCCCACCGCGTCTCGGTGCCCCGCCGCACGGTGGAGGTGCCGAAGGCGATGGCCCCCTCGGGGTGACTCCGCCCGGGTGATCTCCTCCGCCGTCGGGCGGTCCCACCGGGGCCGCCCGACGGCGCTTTCACAGGGCCCCGGGCTCCTGCCTCCCCCGGTCCGCCGGACCGCGCCCCGACAGCACCTCGCCGTACGCCTGCATCAGGTCCGGCAGCCGCAGGGTGGCCAGATCGTCCCGGGTCGGCGCCGCGGTGTAACCGGACAGCCGCAGATCACGGTAGGCGCAGCTCTTCTCGTACAGGGTGCGCAGGAAACGGCCGTTGCCCAGCTCGTCGATCCAGCCCTGCTCGACCACGTGGCCGCTGATGCTGCGCAGTTCGTCGTGGGACTCCTCGTCCCACACGTCGCCGTTGTCGGAGGCCAGTACCCCGCCGATCGCGGTGAGTTCGAGGGGGCGGTAGCTGGGGAAGTCGACCCGCGTGGTGAAGCGTGAGGAGAGTCCCGGGTTGGTGGAGAGGAGCCGGTCCATGCCCTCCGGGTAGCCGGCGAGGATGACGACCAGGTGGTCCCTGTTGTCCTCGGCCCGCTTGAGGAGCACCTGCAGGGCCTCGTCGCCGTACGCGTCACCCTTGCTGTAACCGGAGTTGGAGAGGCTGTACGCCTCGTCGACGAACAGCACCCCGCCGAGCGCCGAATCGATCAGCTCGTTGGCCTTCACCGCGGTCTGTCCGAGGAACTCGCCCACCAGGTCGGAGCGTTGGGCCTCGACCAGGTGGTCGCCGCCCAGGAGTCCGAGAGCGTAGAACACCCGGCCCAGGATGCGGGCGACCGTGGTCTTGCCCGTCCCCGACGGGCCCGAGAAGACGAAGTGGCGCTTCGGCGGCTGTACCGGCAGCCCCTGCTCCGCCCGCAGCCGCGCCATGTTCAGCTGGGCGGACAGTGCTTTGACCTGGCGTTTCACGGGTTCGAGCCCGACCATGCGCTCCAGCTTGGCCAGGGCCTCCGCAAGCATCACGGGGTCGCTCGGACCCGCTGGGAAGACCGCGGACGGCGGCGCACCCGGCTTCCTCCGCGCCCCGGCACCGCCCTGCCCGGACGGTGGCGTCCCGGCTCCGGACAGGCTCGGCGGGGCCCCACCGAGCCAGGGCTCAGGACCGTCCACAAGGTCGGTGCCGAGCGCCGTCTCCCCGTCCGTCCGGGCCTCCACACCCGTGCCGTCCGAACCGGGACCGGCCAGCGAGACGGAGGCGAGATCGACGGCCTCGTCGTAGCCGTCCCCCTCGGAGATCGCCGCGAGCCTGGCCGAGGTGTCCATGAACGCCGGGTCCACACGGTGCACCGCCCGGTACAGCGGCAGGGCCGCGGCGCTGCGGCCGGTGCCCTCGTGGGCCCGCGCCAGCCAGTAGCGCAGTTCCTTGCGCTGCGGCTGCTCGCTGCGACAGCGCATCAGCGCGGCGGACAGCAGGGGCTCCGCCTGCCCGTACATCTCCAGACGCACCCGCGCCATGCCGCCGAAGAGGCCCGCCTCGATGCCGAGCAGCGGATCCTCGACGAGTCGCTCCGTGGTGCGCACCAACTGCTCCCAGTCCTTGACCAGATAGGAGCGGCAGGCGTGCAGGAAGCGCACCTGGACGTCGGTGTCGACGGGTGGCAGGCCCGCCAACGCCCGGTCGAGTTCAGGGACATGGCGGCCGTCCAGCCAGTGCGAGGCATGCGCCAGGAGCAGGTCGCGCGGGCTCTCCAGCACCGGCTGCACCCACCACCCCAGCCAGTACCACGAGTTGAGGGTGCGGCGATGACGGGTGCGCTGCTCGCCGAAGCGGTCGCGGTGGCTGTACATGCGCAGCAGCGCCGTGGTGGTGTCGATCCGCAGTGCGTGCAGGCCCAGCCAGCCGTCCGCCATGCCGGGGTCGAGACGGACCGCGCTTCTGAACTCCTCCTCGGCCTGCGGGTACGCGCCCATGGTGTAGGCGTCCACCCCGCGCAGCCAGGCCAGGTCGGCCGGGGCCTGCATGCCCGGCGTGCCGATGTCCATCAGGTCCCCCACGAAGCGTGCCCCCGGAATGTCCCGCCCGCACAGCATGCCCACCGCGGCGCACCTAATCACCGTGCCAAGGAAGGGAATTGACCGCACCCGAGAGGCATCGTACCTGCACAGGGAGTGAGCGGTCAGGTGCGATACCGGCGCTTCGGGGGCAGTGACCGAGGGTGATCGAGGGGTCCCGCGGACCCGGACAGGAGGGCAGGACGAAGCCCCCGGTCACGGGGGAACAACCGGGGGCTTCGCGTCTGCGGGGGCTCCGAAAAGCCGCACATTGAGAACGTAAGACCTGTACGGCCCCTCGGTCAAGCCGAGTTGGGGTGACTGCCGGGCTTTCTCCCGCCTGGCGGCAGGGCGATCCTCAGGCTTCACTGTCCGTGATGATTCGACTCGCCACCGCTGTCGGGCGAGGCCCTTTCAGCCACACGTATCCCAAGGGCATCCGCCGTATCACCGCATCGGCGAAGAGGTAGGAGGGGTCGGCGGCGAAATGCCGCTGTTCCGCGGCGGTCCAGCCGTCCCAGAACTCCGAGAGTCCGGGGCCGTCGCGGTGCCTGCCCCGCTCCCAGGACGCCTCGCTGTCCCCCTCGATCCACAACAGTCCCGCGAGAAACGGCCGCACAGCGGTGCGTCCCGCCCCCACTCCCTCGATCAGTACCACGGGGGCGGGTTCCAGCGTCCGCGGCGGCCCGAAATGCCGGGCCGTCCAGTCGTACGGGGCGTATCGCGCGGGCTCGCCCCGCGAGAGGGGGGCCAGGACCTGCGCCCGGAGCCTGTCCGTCCAGGCGAAGAGCTCCTCGTGGGTGGCCAGGTCGTCCAGACGGAGCACGGGGGCGCCACCGAGGGCCGCGGCCAGACGGCCGGAGAAGGTGCTCTTGCCCGACCCCGCGTGGCCGTCGACCGCGATCAGCCGAACCGGCCCGCACGACGGGGGCAGGGAGCGCAGCCGTCGCGCGTGGTCCGCCAGGTCGTCCATGTCTCCACCTTACGAGGTTCTGCGGGCCCGCCTCCGGGCTCTGCGCAGGTCACGCCAGTGGACCAGACCAATATTTGTGTCGCGCCGCGAGTCGAATCACTGGCCGGATCCGGCCCCGACCCGCGATAGTTGGCGCACCGTTCGGCATCCGCAGCCCCAATCCGCTCATTGACCGGGGGTCCCGCCCATGACAAGACCGACTTCACGCAGAACCGTGCTCACCGCCGCGCTCGCGGCAGCGGCCGGCGCGGGCACCGCGGCCTCGGCCGGCCCGGCGAGCGCCGCCCCCTCCCGCACCTCCTCATCCCCGGCGGCGGCCTCGCTCGTGGACAACCGTTTCTGGAACACGTACACCGACTGGCGCTGCGGCGCCTCGGCCGGGACCCGCGCCGTCGCCGGACGCCGCCCCGGCCTGGTGATCTCCACCCCCGTCGGAAGCACCGACTACACCGACCCGCACACCGGCACGAGCGGCAGCTGGGAGTACGCGACCTGGACCTCCCCGGTCCACCGTTCCTCCGTCCCCGCCACCGAGGTCATCGCCTCCTGGAACGCCCACACGCCGAAGGGCACCTGGATCCGGATCGAGCTGCGCGGCAGATACTCGGACGGGACGGACACGCCCTGGTACGTGATGGGCAGCTGGGCCTCGGCCGACACGGACATCCGGCGGACCTCCGTCGACGACCAGACGGACGGGAAGAGCACCGTCTGGACCGACACCTTCTCGCTCGACGACGCGGCGAGCGGGCTCCGGCTGGTGTCGTACCGGCTGCGGCTCACCCTGTACCGGACGCCCGGCACCCGCCTCACGCCCACGGTCCACCGGATCGGCGCCATGGCATCGGACGTCCCCGACCGCTTCACCGTCCCCGCCACCGCACCCGGTACCACCCGGGAGCTGGCGGTGCCCCGCTACTCGCAGAACGTGCATGTGGGGGAGTACCCGGAGTACGACAACGGGGGCGAGGCCTGGTGCAGCCCCACCTCCTCGCAGATGATCGTCGAGTACTGGGGCCGCGGGCCCACCGCCGAGGACCTGGCCTGGGTCAAGCCGGATCTCGCCGACCCGCAGGTCTGCCACGCGGCCCGCTACACGTTCGACTACCAGTACGACGGATGCGGCAACTGGCCCTTCAACGCCGCCTACGCCGCGACGTACAAGGACATGAACGCGGTGGTCACCCGGCTCGGATCGCTCGACGACCTGGAGAAGCTGATCGCCGCGGGCATCCCGGTCATAACGTCCCAGTCGTTCCTGAAGGGTGAGCTGACGGGGGCGGGTTACGGAACATCAGGCCACCTGATGACCGTCATCGGCTTCACGGCGGACGGCGACGTGATCGCCAACGACCCGGCGTCCCCGTCCAACGACGCGGTGCGCCGCGTCTACCAGCGGCGCGAGTGGGAGAACATCTGGTTGCGCACGAAGCGCTACGACGCGAACGGCGCGGTCAGGGGCGGTACGGGCGGGGTCTGTTACGTCTACTGGCCGACCGACCCGGCACCGAGTCAGCGCCGAGTCCTGCGGTCGCTCGGCCTGGCCTGAGCCTGTGCGGCCCTACGGCCGCCTGACGCGGGACGGCAGCGTTCTCGGCCGTCCCGCGTCAGGCGGCGCCTCGCAGCTTGCGACGACGACCTGCGGCAAGTGCGCGCGGACGGTGCCAGGCGCTCCTCGATAGGATTCCGTGCGGCCCCCGCCCTCGGGGGACACGGGCCAACAACCGCCGACAGAAGGCGATTTACGGCCGGACGCGCCGTTGCGGAGCCAGCACCCGGAACGGCGCCCGCAACACCGAGTGAGTGGAGTGCCAGTCATGCGTGGAGGCAGCATCGCCGTGGTCGGCGGCAGCATAGCGGGGTGCGCCGCGGCTCTGGCCGCGTCGCGCGGCGGAGCCGAGAAGATCACCGTCTTCGAGCGCGCCGACGCCCGGCTTCGTGACAGAGGAGTGGGCATCGCTCTGCACAGCGACCGGTACGACGAGCTGAGGGACGCCGGGTACGTGGCTCCCGAGATGCCCTGGGCGCCCCTGACCCGGCGCGTATGGAGCGCGCGCGACGGCGAAGCGGACCACGGGCGGGTCATCGGCGAGCAGCCGTTTCCCTTCCGCGCCTACAGCTGGGGCTCCCTCTGGAGTGAACTGCGCCGCCGGGTACCGGAGGAGGTCTCCTACCGGTCCGGCTCGGTGGTCACCGGCGTGGAGCCGGACGCCGACGGGGTGACGCTCCGGCTCGCCGACGGACACCAGGAGCGCTTCGACGTCGTGATCGGTGCCGACGGCTACCGTTCCGTCGTCCGGGAGGCCATGTTCTCCGGCGCCGACGCGACATACGCCGGATACATAGGCTGGCGGGGCACGTCGTCGGACGTCGCGGATCTCCCCTCGGACGGCTACGACGCGCACAACATCGTCTTCCCCGGCGGCCACTGCATGATCTACCGCATCCCGGACGGCGTCGGCGGGCACCTGCTCAACTGGGTCCTCTACACCGTGCCCCCGCAGACCGACGGGCTCCACCCCGACCTGCGGACCCCGACATCCCTGCCGCCGGGTCGGCTCAACTCGGAGCTGACCGCGCACCTGCGGGCCCTGGTCGCAGACAACTTCCCGCCGTACTGGGCGGCCAGGGTGCTCCGTACACCCGCCGAGACCACCTTCATCCAGCCCATCTACGACCTGGAGGTGCCGCACTACACCGCGGGCCGGATGGCGCTCGTCGGTGACGCCGCCAGTGTCGCGCGGCCGCACATCGGTGGCGGCAGTGTGAAGGCGCTCCAGGACGCAACCGCGCTGGAAGCCGCCTGGGTGGCCGGGGACAGCTGGGAGGAGGTCCTTGCGAGCTACGACGCAGGCCGCGGCCCCGTCGGGGCGGGGATGGTCGCACTGGCACGCCGGATGGGCAGCGCGCAGGTCGAGAACACCCCCGACTGGTCGGCCATGGGCCAGCCGGAGTTCGACGTGTGGTGGCAGGACCAGAACAAGGGCTCCGACCGGCGCAGCGGCTTCGGCGGACACAGCATCAAGGCCGGGTAGACGCGGAGCGCGACGGGGGCGGCGGCCGTGTGCCGGCCACCGCCCCCGCCTGCCCGCCCGTGCCGCTCGCGTCTCAGGCCGACGTCGGCGCCAGTTCGAGCGCGGCGTGCAGCGCGGTGCCGTCGGCGCGGGCGTCCTCGCCGTCCACGCGCAGCGTCATCCGTCCCGACGTGAGAACCGTGAGCGTACTGGCGCACTCGGCGGCCTGGGCGGGGCTGGGGGACACCAGCAGCACGGCGATGCCCTCGTCCGCCAGCGTGGTGACCAACTCGTAGACCTGCCGGACGAGCACGGGTGCCAGGCCTTCGGTCGGTTCGTCGAGCAGCAGGACACGCGGCGAGCCGAGAAGCGCGCGGGCCAGCGCCAGCATCTGCTGTTCGCCGCCGGACAGATCCGTGCCCCGGTTGCCGCGGCGCTCACCCAGCCGGGGCAGCAGTTCCAGGACGCGGGCGGGCGTCCACACGCCGGGGCGCGTGGTGTCGCCGCCGCGCGGCGGACGGTAGGAGAGCCGCAGGTGCTCGGCGACGGTGAGCCCGGCGAACACACGGCGGCCCTGCGGTACGAGCCCGATCCCGGCACGGGCGATCCGGTGCGCGGGCTGCCCCGTCACGTCCCGGCCGTCCAGGCGTACGATCCCGGCGCTCGGACGCATCAGTCCGGCGACGGTGTGGACGAGGGTGGTCTTGCCGGCGCCGTTGTGGCCGACGACGGCGTGGACCGTGCCGGCGGGCACCGACAGGTCCAGGCCGTGCAGGACGGTGCCGCCGTGGTAGCCCGCGGTCAGTCCGGTGAGTTCGAGCATCGGGAGGCGGTCATCCTTTCGCTTCGCCGGTGGAGGCTGTGGAGGCGGAAAGCGTCGTTCCGGTGGTGTGGTACGCGTCGCGGACCTCCGGGTGCGCGAGCGCTTCCCGGGTCGGCCCCGTGACCAGAACCCGTCCCGCTGCCAGCACGCTGACGGATGAGGCGAGTTGCACGACCACGTCGACATGGTGCTCGACCAGGATGATGGCGACGCTCTCCGGCAGACCGCCGAGGATGCCGAGGAGCCGGCCGATGTCGCCGTCGGTCAGCCCCGCTGCCGGCTCGTCCAGCAGCAGCAGGCGCGGTTCGCCCGCCAGCGCGGCGGCGAGGTCGAGCATGCGGCGCCCGCCGTGGGAGAGCGTGGAGGCCGGCCGGTGGGCGACGTCCGCGAGGCCGACGGCCTCCAGATGGCGGCCGGCGGACTCGGTGTGCTGCCGGTAGCGGGACGGGCTGCGCCAAGCGCCGCGGCGCTTGGGGTGGTGAGGCCAGCCTGCCAGGACGACGTTGTCCAGCACGGACAGCTCACCTATCACCGAAGGCTGCTGGAAGCTTCGGGCGATGCCGAGGCGGCTGCGTCTGGCAGTGGCCGTGCGGGTGATGTCCGTGCCGTCCAGGGCGATCGTGCCGTGGTCGGGCCGGTCGGTGCCCGCGATGAGGTTGAGCAGGGTGGTCTTGCCGGCGCCGTTGGGGCCGATGACCGCGTGCCGGGCGCCCGCGGGGAGCCGCAGGCTGATGTCGTCGACAGCGGTGAGACTGCCGTACCTGCGGGTGAGCCGGACGAGGTCGAGGACCGGAGGCGCCGAGGCGGCGTGCGGTGCGGGCGTCATGGCGAGACCTTCCCGGTGGGGGTCGGGGCGGGGGCGGCCGGGGGCCGCTCGTCGGGTGGCGCACCCTCGGAAGCCGGTCCGCTCCGGCCGGATCCGCCCCGCAGGCCGGCCAGACCGCGGGGCAGCAGGTAGACGGCGGCGACGAACAGCGTGCCGAGCAGCAGCGGTCCGTGGCCGGGCCAAGCCCCGGCGACCCAGTCGCGGGTGATGACGATGAGCCCTGCGCCCATCAGAGCGCCGATCACGGACGTCGTGCCGCCGATGACGGCCGCCAGCAAGGCGAAAGCGGCGATCTCGAAGCCGACGTCGGCGGGGGAGAGGTACTGCTGGACGGTGACCATCAGCGAGCCCCCCACGCCGGCCAGCGCACCGGCGCAGATGTGCGCCACCAGCAGGTAGCGGCCCACCGGGTGTCCTGAGGCGCGCATGCGGGCTTCGGCGCTCCGGGTTCCGGTCATCAGCTTCCCGGCCGGGGAGCGCAGCACGAGAAGGGTGACGGTCACGGCGACGGCGGCGACGACGAGGGCGTAGGTGTAGAGCTCGTTCTCCTCGGTCATCCCTTCCCCGCCCCACAGTGCCTGCGTGGCCGGGAAGCCGACGAGACCGTCGGCGCCTCCGGTGACGGACTTGAGCTGATTGATGACCGCACCGGTCAGCTCACCGACCGCGAGCGTGATCATCAGCACGGTGGTGCCGCGGGCCCGGATCACGGCGGGTCCGACCACCGCGGAGAAGACGGCGGCGGCTAGTGCCGAGAGGACGATCTGTACGGGTCCCGCGGTCCACCCGGCGTCCGCGAGGTTCGCGGTGGCGTACGCGCCCACGGCGAACGGCGCGGTCTGCCCGAGCGTGGGCAGTCCGGCGTAGCCGGTGAGGATGGTGACACTGACCGCGAGCAGCCCCAGAGCCAGGGCGGAACCGGCCAGCGAGATGCTGTACGAATCGAGCAGTCCCGGCAGCGCGATCAGTACCAGGAGCAGGACGAGCAGCGGAGCGGCCTGCCGCCATGCGGCCCCGCGCGCAAGCCCCCCGACCCTGGCGAGTGCGCCCGCCGGTGCCGGTGAGCCCGGCGCCCCCATAAGGGGTTTCGCGGCGTCCGTAGCGTCGTGCGGGCCCGTTTCGGCCGTCCCGCGCGTGGTACGGGGCCGCAGACGTGCGACGAGGCGGCGGCGGAGCCGGTCCACCGGGTCCGGGGACGGGCCGTGGGAGTCGTGCGCGGCCGTCGGTTCCGCGAAGCGGGAGCGCAGCACCAACACCGCCGCCATCGCGGCGAAGAGCAGGTACGGTGCCAGGTCCGGTGCCAGGGAGACGCCGAGCGTCTGGACCTCGCCGACGGCGACCGCCGCTGCGAGCGTCGCCCACAGCGAGCGCAGTCCGCCGAGGACGACCACCACGAGGGACAGCATCAGCACCGTCTCGGACGTGCCTGGTCCGGGACCGATGATCGGCGCCCCGAGCACACCCGCGGCCCCGGCCAGCGCGCCTGCCGCCGCGAGCACGCCGGTGTGCACGGCCCGGGGGTTGTGACCGGTGGTCGCGAGCATCTGCGGATCGTCGGCGGCGGCGCGAACCGCCGCGCCCATCCGGGTCCGGGTCAGCACCCAGGTGCCGAAGGCCGCCAGCAGCACCGCCATCACGATGAATCCGAGACGGTACGCGGGATACCGGTGGCCCAGCAGCGTCACCGAGGAATCGAGCGCCTCGGGGACGCGTACGGGGAGATCGTTCGCTCCGAAGACCTGGATGAGCAGGTCTCCGCCGACCAGGGCCAGCCCGAACGTCAGCAGCGCCTGCGCGAGATGCCCACGACGGGCCAGCGGAGCCGTCGCGGCGGAGAGACCCGCCCCGGCGACGCATGCCGCGGCGGTCCCGGCGGCCAGTCCGACAACGAGGCCGCCCCAGGTCCCGTCACTCAGTTCGGCTCCCGTGTAGGCGCCGATCGCGTAGAGCGTGCCGTGCGACAGATTCAGTACGCCGGCGGTGCCGAAGGCGAGGCTCAGACCGGCGGCGACCACGAAAAGCAACAGCCCGTAGGCCACCCCGTCCACCGCCGGTACGAGGTGGGCGTCGAGGAGATCCATGTCAGCTGCCGAGCGTCGCCAGGTCCTGGACCATGACGTTGGCGAGCTGGCCACCGTCCGGCCGCACCTGGCGCAGGTACCAGGTCTGCACCGGCGAGTGTGCCTTGTCGCCGAACTCCCAGGCGCCGCGTGGGCTGTCGATCTGACCCAGGTCCGCGATGGCCTCGTTGATCGTCCGCGGTGTCACCTCGCCGTCCTTCGCCGCGTCGGCGACGGCCTTGTCCAGCACGGCGGCCGCGTCGTACGACGACATCGCGTACGTGGTGGGCTGCGTGTCGTGCTCGGCGGTCCAGTCCGCGGCGAACGTGCGGTTGGCCTCGTTGTCGAGGTCGGCCGCGTAGTTCAGGACGGAGTAGATGCCCTTGGCCGCGGCGCCCTGGGCCGGGAGCACGCTGCCCTCGGTGACGAAGGCCGTGTACAGCGGCAGATCGGCGATGTCGGACTGGGCGTACTGCTTCGCGAAATCGATTGCTGCCTTACCGGCGTAGAAGCAGTACACCGCCTTGGCGTCCGTCTTGGCGATCTCCGCGAAGTACGGCATGAAGTTGGTGGTCTTCGGGAACGGCGTCCAGGTGGTCTTGCCGTCAGGGTTGGCCAGCTTTCCCTTGACGCGCTTGAACTCGTCGGTGAAGCCGCGCAGTTCGTCGTAGCCGCCCTGGTAGTCGGGACCTATCGCGTAGACCGGCCCGTCGACCTTCTCCTTGACGTACGGGGCGATGGCCTTGCCCGGTTCGTCGGACAGGAAGCTCGTCGTCCACACGTATTCGAGGTCCTTCACGGGCGGCCGGGCGTTCGACCCCAGGAAGGGGATCTTGGCCTGGTTGACCAGCGGCAGCACCGCGTTGACCGAGCCGCCGCTGACGAAGCCCGTCAGCACATCGACCTTGTCCTTCTTGACCAGCTTGGTGGCCGCGGGGACAGCGGTCGGCGGACCGTCGCCCTCGTCCGCCACGATGAGCTCGACCTTGCGTCCGCCCAGCTTGTTGTCGTGGGTGTTGAGGTACAGCTCGAAGCCGGCGCGGAGGTCGGTGCCGACCGGTTCGTAGGTGCCGGACAGGGAGGCCACCAGGCCCACCTTCACGGTCTCGTCGTCGGAGCCGCTGCCGCTGCTGCAGCCGGTGACGGCTGCCAGACCGAAGGCGAGGGCGGCGGCGCCGGCCGGCCGGAATCCACGGCGGCGGGAACGGGGTGTGTCGAAGAACATGAGGGGGCTCTCATCAGAAGTGTCGAGCGAGACGGACGGGACTTGCGGGGGAGCGGGTGGTGCGGCCGTACGGAACCTGCCCGGCGGTCAGCGGAACGGCGGCAGGCTCGCATCGCGGACCTGGGGCGACAGTGCGTCACCGACCTGGTTGATCAGTTCGGACATCATGTAGCTGACCTCACCGATGTCCGCGTCCCTGGTCGTGCTCACCAGCAGCGAGGCGCCGCTGGAGACGGCCATCGAGAACATGTAGCCGCCGTCCATCGCGGTGAGGCTGTGCTCGACGGGATCGGTGTTCATCAACTGGGCGGCACCGGACAGCAGGTTGACGACGCCGGACGCGATGGCGGCCAGCCGCTCGGCGTCGTCACGCTCCACGCCCGCGTAGGCAAGCGCCAGTCCGTCCACGGACACGGCTATCGCCTGGGTGACTTCCGGGATGCGTCCGGCGAAATCGCTCAGGATCCAGCTCAGGTCGGTGGAAGAGGTCATTTCTTGGTCCGTTCGGTGTCGTCGTCGGTAGCGGAGCGCCCACGGGGGTTCGTGCTCCTGTTGATCCCCTGGGCATAGGCCGCCAGGACGTCGGAGACCTGCCGGGAGTCCCGGCGACGGGGCGACGGCCTCGGCGCGGTGGCGCCGGAACGCTGTTCGGCGCCGTCCCGTTTACCCAGGGTGGGCCACTGCTGCGTCGTCTTGCGCTGCCGCAGGGGCAGTCCTGAGGAGCTGACTCCGGCAATGCGCGAAGTCGGCTCGTCCTGGCCGGGCGGCGTCGTGCCGTGGTCGCGGCCGTCCTGGCCCGCGCCCGCGGCCACGACGGTCCGGCCCGATGCGTGGTCGTCCCCGAGCCGCGCACGGTCTTCGACGGCGCCCGCACCCGCGCCGACGGAGGCGCCGTTGCGGTGGGGCCACGCACCTGTCGCGGCCGGCTGCCGGCGACCGGCCTGTCCAGGCGGTGTGATCGGACGGGGCGCCTCGTAGCTGACATCGTTGCCACGATCGCCGCCGGGGGCCGAGCCGAGCGTGCCCTGCTGAGGGGGCGCTGTTTCCTGCGGGTCCCGGGACAGCACCTTCGCGGGCAGCGTGACCTCGGCGATGGTGCCGGGGCCGGACGAGTCGCGCAGTTCGACGACGATGCCGTGGCGGGCGGCCAGCCGTGCCACCACGTGCAGCCCCATGGACCGTACGTCGCCGATGCCCGCCCGCGGTTCCAGCAGCGCGGCGTTGTGGGCCGCGCGGCGGTCCGCCGTCATACCCACACCTTCGTCGACGATCTGCACGACGGCCCGGTCCCACAGCCGCCATACGGCGACCCCGACCTGCTTGTCAGGCGGCGAGAACCGGGTGGCGTTGTCGAGGAGTTCCGCAAGGATGTGCGCGACGTCGTGCACGGCGCGGGCGGTGATGCCGATTCCTGCTTCGATCGCCCCGAGGGACACGCGCTCGAATCGCTCGATCTGCTGAGCGGCGGCCACGATGACGGTGGAGCAGCCGACATCGGCAGCGCGTACCCGGGCGTTCCCGTAACCGCCGAGTACCAGGAGGTTGTTGGTGTTGCGCTCCATGCGGACAGCGAGGTGGTCCAGAGCGAAGAGGGTTCTCATCCGCACGGGGTCGGCCTCGTCGCGCTGTACCGTGTCCAGCTCGGACACCATGACGGCGGTCAACTGCGCACCCCTGCGGGCCACGCCGACCAGTGTTTCGGCGAACTGCTCGTGAATCAGAGCCTGTTGAGCGGCCAGGCGGACGGCTTCGTGGTGGACGGCGTTGAACGCGTCGCCGACCTCGCCGATCTCGTCCTCGCCCGTCGTCGTGACCGGGTCACCCGTCCGCCGGGCCACCTGTTCGGGCGTCGCCCCGCTCAGTGCGCCCGGCTGGGACAGCTCACTCATCACGGCGGGCAGTCCGGTATGGGCGACCTCGTGAGCGGCGTTGCGCAGGTCGTGCAGCCGCCGGATCATGACGCGACCCAGGCGGATCGCGACGACGACGGCGCCGACCAGGGTCAGTACGACCAGGGCGACCTCGGCACCGGCCGTCCACATGAGCGTGGTGCGCGTGTCGGAGACCAGGGCGAAGACGGACTCGTCGATCCGTTCCTCCACCGAACGCAACAGGTCCTGCCGGTCGTTGGAGGCCTTCTGCCACTCCTGCGGAGTGACCGTGAGGTCCGTGCCGGTCGCCGCGCGCCCGATCTCGTCCTCGAGTCGCCGGGCCTCCAGCGCCTTCGCTCCGGAGAGCGTGCGCTCCAGCCAGGTCCGCCACTGGCCGGGGCCGAGGTCGAACATGACGCCGATCGACTCGGTGTAGCCCAGCCGACTCGCGTCGAACGTCCGCTGGGAGGCGGTGGTGAAACCGCCCGCGGCCTGCGCCCTCATCACGGTGACCTGCTGCTGGGCCGTGTGCTCCGACGCCTCGGACAGCGCGGCGGCGGCGCGGATCCGGTCCGCGATGTCGGCGTCGACGCCGTCCGCCTGGGCGATTCCGTCACGGTAGCCGTTGAGGTCGGCGATCACGATCCGGTAGCCGAACGCGAGCGCCGAGATGGTGCTGCTGCCCGAGCGCACCTGCGCGCGGAGCGCGGGCATCTCGTCGATGAAGCGGTCGATGCGGTCCAGGGCGTCCTGTGCGTTGCCGGGCACCCCGGAGAGGTGCCCGGTCCGGTCCCGGAATCTCGCGATGCTCGCATCGGTCGCGTCGGCACGGACCCGGAACGCGTCCGCGCTGTCCTGCCCGGAGACCAGGGCGGTGGCCGCTGCCCGCTCACGCTGTAATTGGTGGGTCAACTCCCCCGCGCCGGTGGCGGCATCGACCATCGACGTCAGCCGGTTGGCCTGGAGCGCCTGGTTGGTGGCGGGTGCGAGGGCCAGGACCGAGAAGGTGATGGCCACGGTGAGAGGCGCGGTCACGAGGAGGACGAGGCGACGATTGATTTTCACTTCGCGGCTCCGTTGCCGGAACCGGCGCTGAGTATCGGTGACACGCAGATACCTGTTAACGGGTTGTGGGGGGCGTCGGTAGGGGTGTCGGTGGGGACGTCGGGGCAGGGCACGGCCGTCGAGGTGGAGCGGACGGCGCGGATGGGGCGAATCGTGCGGGGGACAGCGCTGCTTGACGTAAGCGGCCCCCTGTGGCGGCATGATCTTATGACGTTGCACGCGGCTACGGACCCGTATCACTGCGAAAAAATATGCGCACTGATTACACAAGGGCGGTCCCACCCGGTCGCAACCGCTCAGACCGCGCACTCTCCAGAGCCCGGACCAAGGTTCGGAGTTACCGCTTCGTACCCTGCCTGACCAGCGCTCGGGTGTCCCGAGAACGTACGCGGCCCGATGCGCGAACCGCGCACGGCGCCCTCTGACTCGGCGTTTTGACCGGCCGGTCGAACGCTCGGATCTCGTCGCGGAAATTTGACTCCGTCCGGCCCGCTCCGCGGTGCGTCCCCACTCGACGGCTTCGGGAGGGCCGGGCGAGGAGACCGTCCCGGGCGTGAGCAGGGACAGCTGCCACGATCCGAACCCCCGCGAACCCGCCCATCTCCCCCAGGAGCTGGCCGGTCGGGGGACTGTGCACCTCAATTCCTGCGCAGAGGTCTTGGGTTGACGTGGAACATGCGTGGGAGTCGTGAGAGTTCGGACGAAATTCTCGTGATTCGCTCATGGGGGCGGAAGGCTCGGAGGGCTCACTCGGCGCTTTCCGAACAGGTCGGGCGCCGACCATGCGATGGGAGGCCGATCGACGATGCCCACTCCGGTACGGAGCAGAGTGAGGGCGGCCGCGCTCGCGCTCTCGGCCGTCGCTGTCCTCGCCTCCGGCGCGACCGCCACGACCGGCGCGGCAGCGGCCCCCGTTCCCGCGAAACAGGGGCCCACCTCGGTGGCGTACGTCGAGGTGAACAACAACAGCGTGCTCAACGTGGGCAAGTACACCCTCGCCGGCGGTGGGGGCAACGTCTTCGACGTCGCCGTGATCTTCGCAGCGAACATCAACTACGACACGGGCGCGAAGGCGGCGTATCTGTCCTTCAACGAGAACGTGCAGCGCGTCCTCGACAACGCCGCCACGGAGATACGGCCGTTGCAGCAGAAGGGCATCAAGGTCGTCCTCTCGGTGCTCGGCAACCACCAGGGCGCGGGCTTCGCCAACTTCCCGAACCAGCAGGCGGCTTCGGCGTTCGCCGAACAGTTGTCGGACACCGTGGCCACGTACGGCCTCGACGGCATCGACTTCGACGACGAATACGCCGGTTACGGCAACAACGGCACCGGCCAGCCCAACGACAGCTCGTTCGTGCACCTGGTGACGGCACTGCGCGCGGACATGCCGGACAAGATCATCAGTCTCTACAACATCGGCCCGTCCGCGTCGCGCCTGTCCTACGGCGGTGTCGACGTCTCCTCCACCTTCGACTACGCCTGGAACCCGTACTACGGCACCTGGCAGGTACCCGGCCTGGCACTGCCCAAGTCGAAGTTGTCGCCGGCGGCCGTCGAGATCGGCCGGACCCCGCAGAGTACGGTCGCCGACCTCGCCCGCCGCACCGTCAGCGACGGGTACGGCGTCTATCTGACGTACAACCTCGACGGCTCCGATCGCAGCGCCGACGTGTCCGCGTTCACCAGGCAGCTGTACGGCAGCGACGCCGTCTACACGCCGTGAGGTGGCGCAGCTCCCCCTTCGGCTAGTTCGTAAGCACGCCCGTCGGCGGGGGGTGGCGTTCGCACCGGAGCAGTGGGGACGGCCCGGGGATGCAAGGGTGGTCACGACCATCGGCAGCGATGTCTCGGGGACGTCCGGCCACGGTCGCGGCGGTCGTGGCTCCGGCACGGGATGATGCCCTGCCGGGTTGCCTTCGTGCCGTACCGCCGGCCGCCGGGGCTTGTCCGCTCCCCTGGTCCGTCGCATCCCGGCTCCGACCGTCAGAAGCCGCGGAGTACCCGCTAAGCTGCAAGCGCCTCGTGGGGGAAGTCCGGTCGAAATCCGGCGCTGACCCGCAACGGTAGGCGGAACTTGTGCATTCGGTTCCGTGAGCCCGATTACCCGCGGTGGTGAAGCTCCTGTCGATCGCCGTGGACTGCGAGAGGTGCTGCGCACGGCGCCTGGCGTCCGGAGCCGCTCCTTGGATCACGTAGGTGCACGGCCCGAGGCGAAGGCGATGCGCCCGTGGCCAAGCTCCGTGACCGAATACCTCCTCCGCCGGTGCGCGGTGCGCGCACCGGCAGGGGGCCAGCACCGCCCGCACGCCTCTCCTTGCCCCTGCTCGTGACCGGCTTGTGCGTCGCGCTCCCCCTGTCCCTTGCCTGCGGGACGGGAATCGGGGCCTCGGGGCTCTCATGGAGCGAGGCGCTGCACTGTCTGTGGGCAGGGCTGACCGGCGGGACGATCGCGCCGGACGAGGTCTCCTCGTACACCATCGTCTGGGAACTCCGCTTTCCGCGCGCCGTGCTGGCCGCGGTCGTCGGGGCCGGGCTGGCGGCGGTCGGCGTCGCCGTGCAGGCAATGGTGCGCAACGCGCTCGCCGACCCGTTCGTCCTCGGCATCTCCTCGGGTGCGGCCGTCGGCGCCAACGCCGTGCTCATCTTCGGAGCCTTCGGCGCACTCGGTGTGTGGGCACTGTCGACGGCGGCGTTCCTCTCCGCCCTGCTCGCCATGGTGCTGGTGTACACGATCGCCCGGACCGCCCGGGGCCTGACGCCGCTCCGGCTCGTGCTGACCGGTACCGCGATGTACTACGGTTTCTCGGCCGTGACCACGTTCATGGTGTTCGCCGCCGAGCGCGGCGAGGCGGCCCGGTCCGCGATGATGTGGCTGCTCGGCAGCCTGGGCGGGGCCAACTGGTCCTCCGTGCCGATCGCCGCCGGCACCGTGCTCGCCGGCCTCGTCCACCTCGGCTGCTCGGCGCGTCGCCTGAACGCCCTGGCGATGGGCGACGAGACCGCTGCCGCACTGGGGGTGGACCCGGGGAGGCTGCGCAAGGAACTCTTCCTCGTCTCCGCGGCGGTCACCGGGGCCGTCGTCGCGGTCAGCGGCGCGATCGGCTTCGTGGGCCTGATGGTCCCGCACGCCGCCCGGATGCTGGTCGGCGCGGACCACCGGCGACTGCTGGCCGTCGCCCCCCTGGCAGGTGCCGTCCTGCTGATCTGGGTGGACGTCCTGTCGCGGGTCGTGCTGGCGCCCGCCGAACTGCCCGTGGGCGTACTGACGGCGGCCGTCGGCGTACCCTGCTTCGTGCTGCTCATGCGCCGCCGGACCTACACCTTCGGAGGCGTGTGATGCGGGTCGACATCGAGGCACTCACGGTCGAGATCGCCGGTGCGCGGCTGGTGGAGGACGCCACCCTGCGTGCGGGCAGCGGAGAGGTCGTCGGTCTCGTCGGCCCCAACGGCAGCGGGAAGTCGACGCTGTTGCGCTGCGTGTACCGGGCCCTGCGTCCCACGGCCGGTGCTGTCCGGGTCGGTGGCGATGATCTTCTCGGTCTGGGCGCGCGAGAGAGTGCGCGCCGACTGGCCGCCCTTCCGCAGGAAGCGGTGGCGGAGTTCGACTTCACTGTGGCCGAGGTCGTGGCCATGGGCCGTCTCCCGCACCAGGGGCCGGTGGCCCGGGCCACCGAGGAGGACCGGCGGACGTGTGAGGCGGCGCTGGCGCACGTAGGGGCCGCGCATCTGGCCGACCGTGGTCTTCTCACCCTCTCCGGTGGTGAGCGGCAACGGGTCCTGATCGCCCGCGCGCTCGCTCAGCAACCCCAGGTGCTGGTACTCGACGAGCCCACCAACCATCTCGACATCGCACAGCAGTTGGAGGTCCTCGCGCTGGTGAGGGGCAGCGGACTGACCGTGCTCACCGCGCTGCACGACCTCAACCTCGCGGCGCAGCACTGCGACCTCATCCACGTCATCGACGGGGGGCGGATCGTCGCCTCCGGCGCGCCGCACGAGGTGCTCACGCCCACGTTGCTGGCCGGCGTCTTCGGGGTCCGGGCGCACCGCGTACCGCACCCCGAGACGGGCGCGACACAGCTCCTCTTCGACCGTCTTCCCTCCGCGTAGTCCCTCCCCGTACCCGTCTCCAAGGAGTTCCCGCCGTCATGCCCGCCTCCGCACGACCTGCCGCGCTCGCCCTCGTCCTCGCCGCCGTCGCCCTCACCGGCTGCGGGGCGGAGGTCACCTCCCGGGAAGAAAAGGAGGACGGGGCCCGGGCCGCCGACGGCCCCTATCCGGTGACGGTCGAGAACTGCGGTGAGAAGAAGACGTACGCCAAGGCCCCGCAGCGCGTGGTCACCAACGACGTCGGCATCACCGAGATCATGTTCGCGCTCGGACTCGAGGACCACATGGCGGGGTACGTCATGCCGGACGACAAGGGGGACCTCACGTCCGTGCCCTGGAAGGACGGCTACACGAAGACCGAATGGCTGTCGAAGGAGCGGATCAACAAGGAACTGGTCCTGGACGCCGACGCCGATCTGGTGTTCGCGGGATGGAACTACGGCTTCAACGAGGGCGAAGGCTTCACCCCCGCCGAGCTGGAACGTGTGGGCATCGACTCGTATCTGCTCAGTGAGTCCTGCCGGAACGGGCAGGGGAAGGCGCGGGGGGTGATGGCGCCGCTCGACGCGCTGTACACCGACCTGCGGAACCTGGGCAGGATGTTCGATGTCGAGGAAAGGGCCGAAACGCTCATCACCTCGTTCCGGAAGCAGGTGTCCGAAGCCAAGGAGAAGGCGCCGAAGGGCGCTGACCGGCCGCGCGTCTTCCTCTACGACGACGGGCAGGACAAGCCCCTGACATCCGGTGCCTACGCCGGACCGCACGACATCATCACCAAGGCCGGTGGCGACCACATCATGAAGGACCTCAAGGACAGCTGGACCACAGTGGGTTGGGAGACGGTCGTCGCCCGTGACCCCGAGGTCATCGTGATCAACAACTACGGTGACACGACGGCGGAGCAGAAGCGCGAGTTCCTCACGTCCTACAAGCCACTCGCGAACGTGTCCGCCGTCAAGAACGACCGGATCGTCGTCCTCGACTACGTGGACCTCGTCGAAAGCCCGCGTAACCCCGCAGCCGTCAGCTCGCTCGCCGCGGAACTGAGGAAGCTCGGCTCCTGAACCGAGCCCGCGTGCACGCCGTGCTCGCCCCGGGTGGGCCGGCCGGTCGCGGCCCCGCGTAAGGGGGGAGGGCGACACCATCACGAGCCGCGGCAGCCCGGTCCGGCGGTGACTGGTCGGTGGCCCCACCCGCCGACGCGGTCAGGGAGTCGGGCGTCCGCGTCACCACGCGCCGCGGCGGCGCCTGCCCCGTCCTGTCCGGAAGAGCGGAGATGCGCCACCCGCGCTCGAGGCCCGGGGACTGCCCCATCAGGGCGGAGACGGCCGGAGACGCGACAGGGCGGCGGACGCCGACGGGTGTCGGAGTCCGCCGCCCTGGAGCGGGGCGGAATGCTGACCGGCCTCGCCCTACCGGGGGTCGCGGCCGAACAACGACCGGGACCAGAAGTAACCGAGGACGACAAGCACCAGGCACCAGGCGACGGCAAGCCAGCCGTTGTGGCCGATCTCGCTGCCCAGCAGCAGTCCCCGGAGGGTCTCGATGGCCGGGGTGAACGGCTGGTACTCGGCGACCGGCTGGAACCATCCCGGCATCGCGTCGACCGGGACGAAGGCGCTGGAGACGAGCGGCAGGAAGATGAGCGGCACGGCGTTGTTGCTGGCGGCCTCGGGGTTCGGACCGGACAGACCCATACCGACCGCGATCCAGGTGAGTGCCAGGGAGAACAGTACGAGCAGCCCGAGTGCCGCCAACCACTCCAGGGCTGTGGCGTCCGTGGAACGGAACCCGATGGCCACCCCGACGGCGCCGACGAGGACCACGCTCGCCACGCACTGCAGCACGCTGCCGACGACGTGCCCGATGAGGACGGATCCGCGGCTGACGGCCATCGTGCGGAAGCGGGCGACGATCCCCTCGGTCATATCCATGGAGACGGACACCGCGGTGCCGATCGTGGTACCGCCGATGGTCATCAGCAGGATGCCCGGGATGAGATACGCGATGTAGTCGGACCGGTCGGCCCCGCCGTCCCCGATGCCGGCGCTCATGACCTCGCCGAAGACGTAGACGAAGAGCAGGAGCAGCATGACCGGGGTGAGCAGCAGGTTGAGGGTCATGGAGGGGTAGCGCCGGGCGTGCAGGAGGTTGCGGCGCAGCATGGTGGTCGAGTCGCGTACGGCGAGGGGGAGGGAGCTCATCGGACGTCCTCCTTGGTCTGGTCGGTCCGCTCGGTCCGGTGGATCGGGTGGGTCTGGTGGGGGAGGTCGGTGTCGCCGGTCAGGGCGAAGAAGACGTCGTCGAGGTCGGGTGTGTGGACGGTGAGTTCGTCGGCGTCGATGCCGGCGGAGTCGAGTCGGTCCAGGAGGGAGCGCAGTTCGCGTTGGCTGCCGTCGCTGGGGATGTGGAGGGACAGTGCGTCGTCGTCCCTGGTGGTTTCCCGCAGTGCGGTTGCGGCGTGGTGGTAGGTGGCCGGGTCGGTGAAGCGGAGGCGGACGTGTCCGCCGGGGACGAGTCGTTTGAGTTCGTCGGCGCTTCCTTCGGCGGCGATCCTGCCGTTGTCGAGGACGGCGATGCGGTCGGCGAGTTCGTCGGCTTCCTCGAGGTACTGGGTGGTGAGGAAGACGGTGACGCCGTCGGTGACGAGTTCGCGGATGATTTTCCACATGGTGTGGCGGGAGCGGGGGTCGAGCCCGGTGGTGGGTTCGTCGAGGAAGATGATGCGCGGGCTGCCGACGAGGGTCATGGCGATGTCGAGGCGGCGTTTCATGCCGCCGGAGTAGCTCTGGGCGGGTTTCCTCGCGGCGTCCACCAGGTCGAAGCGTTCCAGGAGCCGGGTGGCGGTCCTTCGGCCCTCGCTCCTGGGCAGGTGGTGCAGGTCCGCCATGAGGAGCATGTTCTCCTCGCCGGTGATCAGTCCGTCCACGGCGGAGAACTGCCCGGTGACACCGATCGTGGCGCGCACGGACTGCGGGGCGGTGGCGATGTCGTGACCGCCGACCTGGGCCTGCCCGCCGTCGGCCGGGACGAGCGTGGAGAGGATCTTCACGGCGGTGGTTTTTCCGGCGCCGTTCGGACCCAGCAGTGCGAACACGGACCCGGCCGGGATGTACAGGTCGATCCCGTCGAGGACGGTCCTGTCGCCGTAGGACTTGCGCAGACCTATGGCGGAGACGGCAGGGGGCGACTGCGGAGCCCCACCGCGACTGGATGTGGGCATGACAGAAGAAGGCATGTGGTCCTCCCGGTAACGGGCTTGGGTGGATCGACGGGCGGTGGAGTCGAGACGGATCCGTCGGGGGTCAGGCCTTGGTGCGTCGGATGTCGATGTTGCCGTGCCGGGTGCGGGCGCGGATCTTGACGGTCTCCGCGGACGGCTCAGGTGCCTCGGACGCGGTGAGCGTGTTGCGCACCTGTCCGGAGCCCGCGTGTACGTCGAGCCAGGCGGCCGTGCCTTCACGGACGCCGACGTCGATGGCGCCGTACGCGGTCTCCAACTGGACGGTGCCGCGTGTCACTCCGTCCACGCGCAGGGTGCCGTGGGCGGTGGTGGCGGTCACCGGGCCATCGGCTCGCCGGATCTCGATGTCGCCGTTGGCGCCGCTCACCCGCAGTTCTCCGGTCGCGGCGCCGACGGTCGTGGTGCCGTGCGAGTTCTTCAGGACGGCGGGGCCGTCGACGAGGCCGACGCGCAGGCTGCCGGAGCTGGTGGTGATCTCGGCCATGCCCTCGACCCGGTCCACTGTGATCGATCCGTGGGACGCCTTGAGATGCAGAGGGCCGGTCGTGTCGAGGCGGACGTCACCGGACGAGACCTTCGCCCGGACCTCGCCGAGCCTGCCCTCGCCGAGTACCTGGGCCCAGGAGCCCGTCATGTCGATGCGTGAACCCGTGGGCAGTTCGACCGTCACGTCGACGGTGCCGGTCCGGCCGAACAGGTTGGACTTGGGTGTCCGGACGGTCAGGGCGCCGTTCGCGTACGTGACCTCGGTCTGGTCCGCGGTCCGCACGTCCAGGTCCTTCTTCGGGTCGCGGGGCCGCACCTCGACCACGGTGTCGAGGCGGTCGCCCGCGGTGAACTGGATGGAACCGGCCTCCACGTGCGCCGTGGCCGAGATTGCTTGGGGAGTGTCGAAAGAAGGCATGGCTGTCCCGTCCTCTTGGGTCTTCAGGTCGTCCCCGCTGGTGGGGGGTGGTGTGGGTGAAGTGGCGTGGGCGGAGGTGCGGCTAGCGCACCCAGCCCGTGAAGCTCTGTCCGACGGTCTGTGCCTTCTCCGTCGTACGCGGTCGCGTCCCGCCGTCGACCGCTGCCGACACGGCCCGCACCAGCCAAGCGTTGACCGACAGGCCCTCGCGGGTTGCGGCCTCCTCGGCGCGGGCCTTGAGGTGGGCGGGCAGGCGCAGATTGACGCGGGCGGTGCCACCCTCTTCCCCGTCGGCCGGGGCCGGGTTCGTGAGCGCCTCGCCTGGTGTGGCCGCTTCCGGAAGTGCGCCTCCGCCGGCGGGCGGCAGTGTCACCACGAAGTCGGGGTCGAGCCCGCGCAGCCGTACGTCGACCGAGCCGGGGGCGAGTTCACGGGTGATCTCGTCCGTCGCGGCGGAGAGCACGTTGAGCATGGTCAGCCGGGTCGCCGACTCCAGGGGGGCGGTGAGCCTCTCTGCGAGGGCGCGGGCTTCTTCGCCGCCGGCTTCGGCGGCCACCGCGAGTTCGCGGCGCAGGGTGTCGACATACGGCGTGAGGTCCATGGCGCCATAGTGGCACCACTGTGGTGCCATGCGCAAGCGGAAGTGCGGCGTTCTTCTGTCCGATCGCTGACGCTACCGCTTTGACCTGCGCAAATGTGGTGATGCATTTCCATGAAATCGTGGCACCGGTCTGGTGTGGATGCTCCTGGGAGGGTGAGGTGGCATTGGCTGGTGCCAGAGTGGCGCCAGATGGTGTCGCGTGACGCCGCCCTCGGCGGCTGCCGGCTGCTCCGGCCGCCGGCAGGTCTCCGGGATCCGGATGCGGACGGCTGGCCCGACCGGTGAGGTGTCGCGTCCGAACATTCCACGGCGCCGGTCGGCATCACGCCGGTACCACGCGTGCGAGCGCCCCGGCGCGTGCCGGGGCGCTCGCACGTCGACGCCTGTTACGCCTTCTGAGGCTGAAGGAAACGGGCCAGCAGATCGTCCAGGCTGACCATGCCGGTGAGTACGCCCGATGCGTCCCGGACGACGGCGAGCGATGCCCGGCGCCTGCGCAGGAGTTCGATCGCCTCGGCGACCGTGGCGTCCTCCGTCAGTTCCGGCACGGGTCGGGCCAGTTCACGCGCGACGGTGTCCCTTCCCTGGGCACGCGCGACGAGGACGTCACGGGCGTGCACCGACCCGAGGACGGTCCCCTGGCCGCGGACCAGTAGCCGGGTGCGGTCGGTGCCGGCGGCCAGACGCAGGATCTGCTCCGCGTCCGCCTCGCCGTCCACGGCGGAGATGTCGGCGGCCGGGATCTGCAGGTCGCGAACCGGCGTCTCCGGCTCGGTCAGCGAGCGCGTCAGCAGTTCGGAGTCGGTCTCACTGATCAGACCGAGCCGCTCCGACTCCTCCACCAGGTGCGTGAGCTGCTCGCGGTTGTGGACGGAGGTCAGCTCGTGGCGCGGGGCGACCCGGCACAACCGCACCAGGCCGTTGCTGATCCTGTTGAGGACCCAGATCAGGGGGCGCACGGTCTTCACGACGCTCCGGAAGGGCGGGGAGAGCAGCATCGCGGAGCGCTCGGGGTGGGCGATGGCCCAGGACTTGGGGGCCATCTCGCCGAGCACCATGTGCAGGAACACCACCACGACCATCGCCACGGCGAACGCGACACCGTAGCTGAGCGCGCTGGGAAGCCCCAGCTCGTGCAGCAGCGGGTCCAGCTCGTGGGAGATCGCCGGCTTCGACACCGACCCCAGGCCCAGCGTGCACACCGTGATGCCGAGCTGGGCGCCGGCCAGCATCAGTGACAGCTCACGCATGCCGGCCAACGCCGCCTTGGCGCCCCGCTGCCCCTCGGCCACGGCCCTTTCCATCCGGTGCCGCTTGGCGGCGACCAGCGCGAACTCGGCCGCGACGAAGAAGCCGCTGCCGACCAGCAGCAGCACGGTGACGAAGACCGCCATCGGGAAACTCATGCCCGCTCCTCCGGCTCGTCGGCCAGACGCTCGATACGGATGCGTTCCGGCACGTGCCGGTCGAGGGCACGCACGTCGATCACAGCGACAGCGTCGTGCGGCAGCCGCACCGTGAGACGGTCGCCGATGGCCGGGAAGCGTCCGAGCCGGTCGATGATCAGGCCGGCCACCGTGTCGTAGTCCTCGTCGGCGGGCAGTTCGATCCCGGTGGTCTCGGCCACCTCGTCCAGGCGGCGCCCGGCGTCCACGATCCAGCCGTCGCCGTCCGCGACGGCCACCGCGGTGACCGTGTCCGACTCGTCGGCGATGTCACCCACCAGCTCCTCGGCGATGTCCTCGTAGGTGACGACACCGGCCACGCCACCGTGTTCGTCCAGGACCACGGCGAACTCGTCGTCCCGCTCCCGCATGCGCTCGACGGCACCCGGCAGGGGCAGCGTGTCCGGCAGCAGGAGTGCCCCGCGTGCCACGGCGCCGGCGGTGGCGCCGGTGAGCCGCTCGGCGGGCAGCCCCATGAGCTCCCGCACACCCAGCACGCCCGCGATGTCGTCGGGGTGGTCGCCGAGCACCGGGTAGTTGGAGTGGCCGTGCTTGCCGATGAGGCCGATCGCCTCGGCGGCCGTGGCGTCCTTGCGTACGAAGACCGCGTCGGCACGCGGCACCATCACTGCGTGCAGTGTCCGCTCGGAGAACTCCAGTGCGTGGTCGAGCAGTTCGGCCGTGCCGCGCGGCAACTGCCCCTGCTCGTGGGACTCGCCGATCAGGTGGCCGAGCTCCTCCAGGGTGGCACCGTGGTGCAGCTCCTCGACCGGTTCGATGCCGATCCTGCGCAGCAGCTTGTTGGCCGCCCCGTCGAAGATCCGCACCACGGGTCCGACGACCTTGAGGTACGCGAGTGTGGAGCCGGCCAGCGCCTTCGCCAGCCGCTCCGGGACGGCGATGGCCAGGTTCTTCGGGGCCAGTTCGCCCAGCACCATCTGCACCGCGGTGGCGAGCACGAAGGCGAGTACGACGGAGATGCCGGTCACGGCGCCGTCGGGAATGCCGAGGCCGGACAGGACCGGCCGCAGGATGGCCGAGACGGACGGCTCGGCGATGAAGCCCACGACCAGACCGGTCACGGTGATGCCGAGCTGGGCGCCCGAAAGCATGAACGACAACCGCCCCAGCACGGTCAGTGCGCGGGCGGCCTTCCTGTCACCGGCCTCGGCCTGACGGGCGAGGGCGAGCCGGTCGGCGGAGACGTAGGCGAACTCCTGGGCGACGAAGTAGCCCGTTCCCGCGGTCAGCACGAAAACGGACAGCACGCCGAGCCAGGCCTGTGCGGCACTCATCCGACACCACCCCGCCGGGTGCCGTGCGCGGTAAGCGCTGGGCGGGATGGCCGGGGACTGTATTCGGAAGGGTCCGTCGATCTGGCGGACAAGCGAGAGCTCCTCAACTAGGTGTGCATACGCAAAACGATTCTGACCGGAATCGCGTTCCCGGCCACCGAGCGCACCGTCCGACAGAGGCATACCGCCCGTCCGGCACCGGCAGGCGTTCAGGAGGTGACCGCGGACGTGGCCCCGGGATCGGCTCAGGAGCTTGATTCCGACCTGTGCGTGCGGGCTTCTCGGGGCGCGCCCCGGCCCGCAGGGGCAACTCTATGCTTCTACTCACTTGTAGAAGTTGCCTGGCCCCTGCGGGCGGCCGGCTCGAGCAGGAGCCCCTCGGTGCCCCCGGCCGGCACCCTCACCCCGGGACCGTGCCCGCGTGGACCGGGGCCGCTCCTCTGCCTCCGGTCGCGACGGGTCGAGCGGGAGTTCGTGCGGGACGGGGAGGGCCGGTCGGGTCTCGTCACCGGCGATCAGGTCGCGCGGCGTGCGGGCATAGCGCTTGCCCCGTGCCTGTCCGCGCCCATGTCCCGGCCTCGAGCCGCGGGAGGCGTAGTCCGGCGGCATCACGGCGAGCCACGTTCCGGCCCCGCGGCCGCGTTCCCGAGCCACCGGCCTCGGCGGCGGGGGCGTGCGTGCGTGGGTGATCCGCCATGCGTCCAGGGGGCTGCTACGACCGCTCGTCGGCGTCGGTCCGTCGCCGGGGGCATCCATCCGGTGTGGCATCGGCCGGACGGCGCGGGGAGCTCACGACGAGCCTCCGGTGCCGTCCGGCCCGCGGCTCCCACGGCGGAGCGGGTCCAGGGCCACCCGCCCCCGCAGCCGCGCGACCACGTGGTGTCCGCCACGGCCGACGCCGCCCCCGTGCGTCCATGAGCCGGTGGCGTCCGTGTGCCGGGGGAGGGGGATCGAGCGTCGGTCGTCGGGCGGCTGCGAACCGGATCTCTACCGCGCCGGCCGTAGCCGGTGGCACTCCGGTCGGATGATGTGAGGGGACGCCCGTCGCCGAACGGCCGAGCGCGATGCCGTGATCACCACATCCGCGAACCGGACCCGCGACCGCGCCGGCGGCCCGGACGACGGGCCGAAGATCCCGGAGCGCGTTCCGGGCCGGACGCTCGTCGTCCTCGCCGTGTTCGTCACCCGGGCGGGACTGCCCTGACATGCCGTCATTCCCGTGGACGGGTGAGGTGGGGCGCCCGCCCGGCACCCCACCCCTGACCCGCCCTGCGGTGCGTGTACCCCGCCGGGGCTAGTTGATGGCCTTGATGAGCTCACCGTTCGCGGTGTCGCCGCTGAGCTCCCAGAAGAAGGTGCCGCCCAGGCCCTGCTCGTTCTTGTAGTCCATCTTCGTGGCGATGGTGGCCGGGGTGTCGTAGCTCCACCAGTTGGTGCCGCAGTGGGCGTACGCGGTGCCGGCGACCGTGCCGGTGGCCGGGCAGCTGCCCTTGAGGGCCTTGTAGTCCTCGATGCCGGCCTCGTACGTCCCCGCGGCCGCCCCGGTCGCCGTGCCGCCCGGCTCCGCCTGGGTGACGCCGGTCCAGCCGCGGCCGTAGAAGCCGATGCCCAGCAGGAGCTTCTCCGAGGGGATGCCCAGGCCCTGGAGCTTGGAGATCGCCGCGTCGCTGTTGAAGCCCTCCGTCGGGATACCCGGGTAGGAGGTCAGAGGCGAGTGCGGAGCCGTCGGGCCCTGCGCCGCGAACGCGCCGAAGAAGTCGTACGTCATCGGGTTGTACCAGTCCAGGTACTGCGCCGCCCCCGCGTAGTCCACCGCGTCGATCTTGCCGCCGTCGGACCCGTCCGCCGTGATCGCCGAGGTGATCAGGTTGTCCGTGCCGAACTTCGACCGCAGGGCCGACAGGAGGCCGCCGTAGGCATCGCGGCCGCTGGTGTCGCAGGTCAGGCCGCAGGCGTTCGGGTACTCCCAGTCGATGTCGATGCCGTCGAAGACATCGGCCCAGCGCGGGTCCTCGACCAGGCCGTAGCAGGACTCGGCGAAGGCGGCGGGGTTTTGTGCGGCCTCGGCGAAGCCGCCGGACCAGCTCCAGCCGCCGAAGGACCAGAGGACCTTCAGGTCCGGGTGCAGCTTCTTCAGCTTGCGCAACTGGTTGAAGTTGCCGCGCAGTTCCTGGTCCCAGGTGTCCGCGACGCCGTCCACCGACTGGTCGGCCGTGTACGCCTTCTCGTGGTCGGCGTAGCTGTCCCCGATGGTGCACTTGCCGCCCTGGACGTTCCCGAAGGCGTAATTGATGTGCGTCAGCTTGTCGGCCGAGCCCGACGTCTCGATGTTCTTGACGTGGTAATCGCGGTCGTAGACACCCCAGTTGGTGAAGTATCCGACCACCTTGTCGCCGGCCGCGGTGGGGGCGGCCGCCGGTGCGGCGGCCTCGGGAGCGGCGGAGGCCGCGCCCGCTGAGGACGTACCCGCGACGCCGAGAAGGGCGGCTCCGAGCGCGGCGGTACAGGCAGTGGCGACGAGCGCCCTGAGGCGGGCGCGAGGACGGTGAAGTCCGGTCATTGTGGCTCCTCGTGGGGGAGGGCTTGGGTGTGGGGGGTGTGCGCCCCCGGCCGTCCGAATTGGCATGGACGCGATGAGGCGTTGGGGGGAACCGTAGAAGGACTAGACCAGTGGGGTCAATGGTTCGGACCAATTTCGCCGACCGGGGCCCAGACTGACCGGTGACGCCCGGGCTCCGATCGGGCATACTCAACGCGCCACAGCCGCTGGCCAGCGCCTCCCGTGATCCGGGAAGGCAGGATCGGCTGGGGAGCCGTAGATTTCCGGGCACCGCCCGGGACCACCCGGCGGTGCCGCACACCCCGCGCGCGTCCGTCGTCACGCCCGACAGGGAGGAGAGCGCCGTCATGTCCGACCGTGCCCCGCAGCCGGTGGAACGCCGTCTGCCCACCGAGGAGTCCCGGCAGCTCGTCGAGCTCGTACGCGACATCGTGTCGAAGGAAATCGCCCCCCGGGCCGCGGAGGAGGAGGAAGCGGGCCTCTTCCCGCGCCCGGTCTTCACCCTGCTCTCCGAAGCCGGCCTGCTCGGACTGCCGTACGACTCCGCGTACGGCGGCGGTGACCAGCCGTACGAGGTCTACCTCCAGGTCCTCGAGGAGCTGGCGGCCGCCCGCCTCACCGTCGGCCTCGGCGTCAGCGTGCACTCGCTCGCCTGTCACGCCCTCGCCGGCTACGGCACCGAGGAGCAACGGGCCGCACACCTCCCGGCGATGCTCTCGGGCGGCCTGCTCGGCGCGTACTGCCTCTCCGAGCCGTCCTCGGGCTCCGACGCGGCCTCACTCCGCACGAAGGCCGTCAAGGACGGTGAGGACTGGGTGCTCACCGGGACCAAGGCGTGGATCACCCACGGCGGCATCGCCGACTTCTGCACGGTCCTGGCCCGCACCGGGGAGGACGGCCCCCGTGGGATCACCGCCTTCCTCGTCCCCGGAGACGCCGAGGGTCTCCACGCGGCACTGCCCGAGAAGAAGATGGGCATGAAGGGCTCACCCACCGCCCAGCTGCACTTCGACGGCGTACGGATCTCCGGCGACCGCCGTATCGGCGAGGAGGGCCAGGGCTTCGCCATCGCCCTGTCCGCTCTCGACTCGGGGCGGCTGGGGATCGCCGCCTGCGCCGTCGGCGTCGCGCAGGCCGCTCTGGACGAGGCGGTCCGGTACGCCACCGACCGGCGCCAGTTCGGCCGGCCCGTCGCGGACTTCCAGGGGTTGCGCTTCATGCTCGCCGACATGGCGACCCAGATCGAGGCCGGCCGGGCGCTCTACCTGGAGGCTGCTCGGCTCCGCGACGCGGGCCTGCCCTTCTCGCGGCAGGCGGCGATGGCGAAGCTCTTCTGCACCGACGCGGCCATGCGGGTGACCACCGACGCGGTCCAGGTGCTCGGAGGATACGGCTACACCCTCGACTTCCCGGTCGAGCGGATGATGCGCGAGGCCAAGGTGCTCCAGATCGTCGAGGGCACCAATCAGATCCAGCGCATGGTCATCGCCCGTCACCTCGCGGGTCCCGAAACGCGCTGACCCGGACCGGCCGGTCGGACCAGACCGGTGTCGTCATGATCCGGTTCCACTCCTGGTCGTGACGGCCCGGCAGGGTCCGCCCCGCGCTCTCCCAATGGCGCAGCATGGCCCGGTAGATGGGCGGGTCGGTGCTGTGCGGCACGGACTGCCGTGCGGGCTCCCGGGGCGACGGTCCGGGCAGGGAAACCGATTCTCCGGGCGTCGGTGCGGCGAGCCGGCGGCGGGCGGGGCCGGCCGCTGAATGGAGCGTGGTCATACAGAACCAACGCCGCCACGGGGTCCGGGGTCACTGTCCGGCCGATTCGCGCGCCCGTTCCTCGGGTGCCGCGGCCACCGGCCGTCCGGTGGACCGTCCGCACCACGCCGGCCCGGCCGTCGTGGTGCGCGCAGGTACGCGCCCTCGGGGCGCGCGGGCGTCAGGCGGCGGTGCGCCGCGTCCGGGAGGCGTACCGAAGCGGGCGTGAACCCGGGCCGCCGGCGTGCGAGAAGGGCTGCATCCGCCAGTCGAGCCCCTGAGGAAGCGTCAGCAGCAGTGCCGTCTCCTGCTCCTGGACCTCCAGTGACTCGTCGGCGGGGCGGGCCCGCGAGGCGTCGCGGTTCGTGCCGGGGCAGACGGTGAGGACGAACGGATTCCACGGCGAGGGACACAGCGCGTGCTCGGGAAGCACGTCCTCGTCCGCCAGCAGGGCGATCGGCTGTGCGCAGTCCGGGCAGATCACCCGGTACATCTCGAACGTGTCGTACGCGTCGAGGACGGCGTCCTCGTCCGGAGCGGAGTACGCGAGGTTCGCGTCGGTTTCCGGTTCGGTACGTCCTGTGAGCTTCAAGCTCTGCATGGGTCTTTCCCCCCTCGGGTGGGCCGGCCAGGCGCCACGGCCTCGGCCACAGCAAGCACTTCCCGTCGGAAGTCGGCCGTAACCGCGAGGCCGCCGGCTACCCACCCGTAAACCTGTGGCATTCGTCACATGCCACCTGATCGTGCCCTTCCTGAGCTCCCGCGGCTGTGCCTGGAGGGAGCCGGGGCATAGGTTGATCCGCATGGAGGAGCTGGACCGTCAGATTGTGGAGTTGCTCGTCAAGGACGGGCGGATGAGCTACACCGACCTGGGCAAGGCCACCGGCCTGTCCACCTCGGCCGTTCATCAGCGTGTCCGCCGGCTGGAGCAGCGCGGGGTGATCCGGGGCTACGCCGCGGTCGTCGATCCCGAGGCCGTGGGCCTGCCCCTCACCGCGTTCATCTCGGTGAAACCCTTCGATCCGAGCGCGCCCGACGACATCGCGGAGCGGCTCGCCGGTGTGCCGGAGCTGGAGGCCTGCCACAGCGTCGCGGGCGACGAGAACTACATCCTGAAGGTGCGGGTCGCCAGCCCGCTCGAGCTCGAGCACCTGCTCACCCGGATCCGCACGCTGGCCGGCGTGTCCACCCGGACCACCGTCGTTCTCTCCACGCCCTACGAGGCACGGCCGCCGCGCGTCTGAGGTCTTCCGTCCGACGCTGCGGTGGGGCCGGGGGAGGGTCCGGTCCGGGCAGGCGCGAGACTGGTCCCATGACCGAGAGCACCGCCCCCCAGAGCGAACACCGCACCGTGCTGCTGCGCGGTGGCGACGTCCACAGTCCCGCCGATCCGTTCGCCACCGCGATGGTCGTCGAACGCGGCCATGTCGCCTGGGTGGGGTCGGAGGGGGCCGCCGACGCCTTCGCCGGCGGCGTCGACGAGGTGATCGACCTGGAAGGGGCCCTGGTCACCCCCGCGTTCACCGACTCGCACGTCCACACCACATCGACCGGCCTCGCCCTCACGGGACTGGACCTCTCCGGTGCGCGCACACTCGCCGAAGCCCTCGGACTCGTACGCGCGTTCGCCGACGGTCACGCGGAGGGCGGGGTGATCCTCGGACACGGCTGGGACGCGGCTCGCTGGCCCGAGCAGCGGCCCCCCTCGCGCCGGGAGCTCGACGAGGCCGCCGGAGGCAGGGCCGTCTACCTGCCGCGTGTGGACGTCCACTCCGCCGTCGTGACCACCGCGCTCCTCGACCTCGTCCCGGGCGTGACCCAGCTGTCCGGCTACCACCCCGACGCCCCCCTGACCGGTGAGGCCCACCACGCGGTGCGCTCGGCGGCCCACGGTGCCGTGACGCCGCGGCAGCGGGCGGCGGCCCAGCGCGCCGCACTGGCGCACGCCGCCTCGCTCGGAATCGGGACCGTGCACGAGTGCGCGGGCCCCGAGATCTCGGACGAGGAGGACTTCACCGGGCTTCTGGAGCTTGCCTCCGAGCAGCCCGGCCCCCGGGTCTTCGGCTACTGGGCCGAGCCCGTCGAGGACGCGGAGGGGGCTCGTCGGATCCGCGAGCTCGGTGCCCTCGGCGCGGCCGGTGACCTCTTCGTCGACGGCTCCCTGGGCTCGCACACGGCCCTCCTGCACGAGCCCTACGCGGACGCCCCGCACACCGGCAGCGCGCGGCTCGACGCCGCGCGGATCGCCGCACACGTGACGGCGTGCACCGAGGCGGGACTCCAGGCCGGTTTCCACGCCATCGGCGACGCGGCGGTCTCCGCCGTGGTGGCGGGCGTCCGGACCGCCGCGGAGTCCCTCGGACTCGCCCGGATCCGGGCCGCCAGGCACCGGGTGGAACACGCCGAGATGCTCACGCCCGAGACCGTGGCCGGCTTCGCCGAACTCGGCCTCACCGCATCCGTCCAGCCGGCCTTCGACGCGGCCTGGGGCGGGCTCGACGGCATGTACGCCCGGCGTCTGGGCGCGGAGCGCGCGGCGACCCTCAACCCGTACGCGGCCCTGCTGCGCGCGGGAGTGCCCCTCGCCTTCGGCTCGGACAGCCCGGTCACCCCGCTGGACCCCTGGGGGACCGTGCGGGCCGCGGCCCATCACCGCACGCCTGAGCACCGCGTCTCCGTACGGGCCGGTTTCGCCGCCCACACACGGGGCGGCTGGCGGGCCGTGGGGCGGGACGACGGAGGCGTTCTGGTACCGGGAGCGCCGGCCGACTACGCAGTCTGGCGTAGCGGCGAACTACTGGTCCAGACCCCCGACGACCGGGTGGCGCGCTGGTCGACCGATCCGCGCTCCGGTACCCCTGGCCTGCCCGATCTCTCTCCGGGTGCGGAGCTTCCGGTCTGTCTGCGCACGGTTGTCTTCGGACAAACTGTCTACGCACGGCCGAACGAGTGACGTCGGCACATTTCGTACCGCCGATCGAAGGCGCGAGGGCTTTCCCGCGACCTGCGAGTCCTCCGCACTGACCAGGCGCTTTCGGGAGAAACGGCAGGTAGAGCGGCTATTGACAGAAAGCGCCCGTGGGCCGGTAGGTTCGGCCGGGTCCACCACTGGACGTCCGACCGGTCAAACCTCCACGCAGTCGTCGAACGCCGCTGGGTCATGAGGCGGTGTGCCGCACCGGCGCACCACCACTGACAGCCAGGTTCAGCGCCGGCGCCTCGGTGGCGAGGGAAGGTTTCGTCCGGACGGCAGGTGCGACCCGGGTGGGGCCCGGAGGTTCAGTAGACAACGGCTCTCGGTCGACCCGCAGCCAGCGGATCCCAGGTCGGCCCGAAGGACGCCGGGCCCCCATCCCGCAGTGCTTCCTTCTGTCCGCAGTTCCATGCTTCTGTCCCCGGGGCACACGCCACCTCGTGACCACGGCGGAGTCAGGGTGCGGCCTGCTGGATATGGTGTGCACCTGCGTACGGACTTTAAGGGGCAGTAGTGAACGACGGCGGTCAGAGGCAGTTCGGCCCGCTCGGCACAGTCTTGGTGATCATTCCGACCTACAACGAGGCCGAGAACGTCAAGCTGATCGTCGCCCGGGTGCGCGCCGCCGTTCCGGAAGCGGACATCCTCGTCGCCGACGACAACAGCCCCGACGGCACCGGCAAGGTGGCCGACGAGCTCGCGGCCGGCGACAGCCAGGTGCACGTCCTTCACCGCAAGGGCAAGGAAGGGCTCGGCGCCGCCTATCTGGCCGGGTTCCGCTGGGGCTCCGAGCACGGTTACGGCGTCCTGGTCGAGATGGACGCGGACGGCTCGCACCAGCCCGAGGAACTGCCCCGCCTCCTCACCGCGCTGAAGGGCGCCGACCTGGTCCTGGGCTCGCGTTGGGTCCCCGGCGGCCGGGTGGTCAACTGGCCCCGGCACCGCGAGATGATCTCGCGCGGCGGCAGTCTCTACTCCCGGATGCTGCTGGGCCTCTCGGTGCGCGACGTCACCGGCGGTTACCGGGCCTTCCGCACCGGGACCCTGGACGGACTCGGTCTCGACGAGGTCGCCTCGCAGGGTTACTGCTTCCAGGTCGACCTCGCCCGGCGGGCCGTCGAGGCGGGCTATCACGTCGTCGAGGTGCCGATCACCTTCATGGAGCGGGAGATCGGTGACTCCAAGATGAGCCGCGACATCCTCGTCGAGGCGCTGTGGCGGGTCACCGGCTGGGGCATCACCGGCCGGGCCAACAAGGTGCTGGGACGCAAGAGTCCCTGACCGGTCCCGTCCGCGGCCTCATGATCACCCCCTTACGCCGCCTGCACGCCGGTACAGGCACACTGGGGGCATGACGACCGGCACACCGCCTCCGACCCGTCCAAGGCGCTCACGCGCCCGTACCCTCCTGCCGCTGGGCATCGCCGCCTGGCTGGTGCTGGAGATCTGGCTGCTGACCGTCGTGGCCGGTGCGGCGAACGGCTTCACCGTGCTGCTGATCCTGGTCGCCGGCGCCGTGCTCGGTGCCGCGGTGATCAAGCGGGCGGGCCGGCGGGCCTTCCGCAACCTCACCGAGACCCTCCAGCAGATGCCTGGGCAGCCCGGCGCTCCCGCCACCCCGGCCGAGCCCCGGAGCGGCAGCAAGGGCAACGGCCTCCTGATGCTCGGCGGCCTGCTTCTGCTGATCCCCGGCCTGATCTCCGACGCGGCGGGACTGCTGCTCCTGCTGCCTCCGGTCCGCTCCGTGCTCGGACGCCACGCGGAACGCTCCCTCGACCGCCGGATGAGGGCGGCGGCACCGGGAGGCCTCTCGGGCGCCTTCCAGCAGGCCCGTATCCACCGGCCCGACGGCAAGGTGGTCCAGGGAGAGGTCATCCGGGAGGACGGCACACCCACGCGCCCCCGCCCCGACGACGGCCCGGGCGCGGACCGCCCGCCGCTGATCCCCTAGTTTCCGTCCGTGAGCGCGGGGACGACGCGCACACGACAAAGAGCCGCGGGCCGCGACACATGTTCTGTGTCGCGGCCCGCGGCTCTTGTTCGGTGCGCTGATCCGCGGTCAGGCAGACTTCCTGCTGTCCCGCGGGTGCACGGCGATGTTCATGGCACCGGAGCGCAGGACCGCCAGCCTCTCGGCCAGCACTTCCTCCAGCTCCTCGCGGGTACGCCGCTCCATGAGCATGTCCCAGTGCGTACGCGCGGGCTTGCCCTTCTTCTCCTCGGGGCCGTCCCCGTCCACCAGGAGTGCCGTGGCGCCGCACGCCTTGCACTCCCACTCCGCCGGAATTTCCGCCTCTACCGAGAACGGCATCTCAAATCGATGTCCGTTCGGGCATGCGTACTCCACCGCCTGGCGCGGGGCCAGATCGATGCCGCGGTCCGTCTCGTAGCTGGTAACCACGAGTCGCGTACCGCGGAGAGCTCGCTCACTCATGAATCGTGCCTCCCGGGCTTGTCGCCCACAGGACAGGTGTCGCTGTCGTCGTCATCCGGTCAACGTCCGGTCGGCGGCAAAGATTCCCGTTGCCGGTCATGCGTCGCCCGTCGTGCCGCTGCTTGGTCTGGGTTTCCTACCCACCGGTGCCCGGTTTGTCACCTCTGGTCGAAGTTGTCACCCAACGGTTCGGCTTCTTCCACTGGCAGTAACGGTCCTCCGGGCAGACCAAAGGCGTACACTACCGGCCTTTGACTTCAACGTCTAAATCCGCTCCGGCACGGCGTTGCCCGCGGCGGCCACCGCGGCCCGTACGGGAACCCTCGCCAGGAGCACCGAGCCGAGCGCGAAGAAGAGCACCAGGGACAGGATCGCATCCCGGTAGCTGCCGGTGAGCTGGTACCCGAGACCGAAGACCAGGGGTCCCAGCCAGCTGAGTCCCCGGTCGCTCATCTCGTAGGCGGAGAAGTACTCCGCCTCCTTGCCCCGCGGTACGAGGTGCGAGAACAGGGACCGCGAGAGGGCCTGGCTGCCGCCCATCACCAGTCCGATCGCCGCCGCCAGGGAGTAGAAGAACACCGGCGCGCCGGCGGGCAGCACGTACGCCGCGGCGAGGATCAGCGTCCAGACCGCCAGGGAGCCGAGAATCGTGCGCTTCGCCCCGTACACCCGGGCGAGCCGGCCCATCCCCAGCGCCCCCGCCACCGCGAGGACCTGCACGAGCAGCACCGCGGTGATCAGGGTCGTCTGGTCGAGGCCCAGCTCCTCGGAGCCGTACAGCGAGGCCTGGGAGATCACCGTCTGGATGCCGTCGTTGTAGATCAGGTAGGCCAGCAGGAAGGAGAGCGTGAGCGGGTGGCGGCGCATGTCGCGCAGCGTCGCCCGCAGCTGCCGCCAGCCGGAGCCGACCGAGCCGTCGCCGCCCGGTGCCACCCGGCGGTCCCGCAGCCGCCGCAACGGCACCAGGGCGAAGGCGCCCCACCACACGCCGGCCGAGGCGATGCAGATCCGCACCGCGTCGGACTCGGACAGCCCGAAGGAGTCGTGGCCCGTGTAGAGGACCAGGTTCAGGACCAGGACGAGCGCGCCCGAGGTGTACCCGAAGGCCCAGCCGCGCGAGGAGACGGCGTCACGCTCCTCGGGGGTCGCGATCTGGGGCAGGTACGCGTTGTACAGGGCCATCGACACGGAGATCGACGCGTTCGCCACGATCAGCAGGAAGGCCCCCAGCAGATAGCGGTGGCCCTCCAGGAAGAACATGCAGGCGGTCGCCGTCGCGCCCGTGTAGGCGGCCGCCGCGAGCAGCGGCTTCTTGCGTCCTGTGCGGTCCGCCGCGGCACCGACGACCGGCATCACGAGCACGGCCACGATGATGGACACCGACACGGTGTACGCGAACAGCGAGCCTGCCCGCACGGGTATGCCCAGCGGGTGCACGTACCCTTCCGCGTCGGCGGCGGCCTTGGCTATCGACGTCAGATAGGGGCCGAGGAAGACCGTCACGACACTGGTGGAATACACGGAGCAGGCGAAGTCGTAGAAGTACCAGCCGCGTTGCTCCCGTCTGCGGCCGGCGGCCTCGGTCGGCTCTCCGGACGGATCCGCCGTTCCTGCGGTACCGGTGCTCACGCCGCGCCCCCTCGTTCGTCCCGTGCGGACGCGGCGGGCCCCGGCGTCAGGCCCAGGCCCCCCGCTCGCTCAGCACCGTGCGCAGCGTCTCGATGTGATCGGTCATGATGCCATCCACCCCGAGGTCCAGGAGCGCCGCCATCCGTTCGGGTTCGTTGACCGTCCAGACATGGACCTGCAGTCCGCGTGCGTGCGCCGTACGGACGAAGCGCCGGTCGACGAGGCGGATGCCGTTCTGGCTCTCCGGGACCTGCGCGCAGACCGCGCCGGCCCGGAGAGCCGCCGGGATGCCGTACGAGCGCAGCCGCAGGCCGAGCACCCCTCGCACCCCGTACGAGGTGGCCAGGCGGGGGCCCGCCAGGCGGTGCGCCCTGGCCACGCGCGCCTCCGAGAACGACCCCACGCAGACCCGGTCCCAGGCGTCGGTCCTGCGGATCAGGTCGACGAGCGGGACGAGGGCGGGCTCCGCCTTGAGGTCCACGTTCCAGCGGGCGTCCGGGAACTCCTCCAGCAGCTCCTCGAACAGCGGCAGCGGCTCGCTGCCCGCCACCCTCGCCCGGCGCACCTCGCTCCAGGGCAGCTTCGCTATCCGCCCGTGGGAGTCCGTCACCCGGTCCAGGGTCGCGTCGTGGAAGGCGACCAGTCGGCCGTCCGCCGTGGCGTGCACATCGGTCTCGAAGTAGCGGTAGCCGGTTCCGGCCGCACGCCGGAACGCGGCCGCGGTGTTCTCCACGCCGTCCGCCGCCCCGCCGCGATGGGCGAAGGGAATCGTCGAAGGATGGTCCAGGTAGGGGTGGCGCCCCGAATTCGCTGCGGTCACCGCGGAAGTATCGCCTCCGGCGGTGTCCGGCCCGAAACGGCCACGGTGCGTGGGTCCGGCGCCGACAGGTCGCACAGTCGCAGGAAGAGCTGGGCGAGGGGGCCGATGGCCAGGGCGTACAGGACCGTGCCGGCGCCGAGGGCCCCGCCGAGCAGGAAGCCTGTGATGACCACGGCCACCTCGATCGCGGTACGCACCAGCCTGATGGAACGGCCCGTGAGCCGGTTCAGCCCCGTCATCAGACCGTCGCGCGGCCCCGGGCCGAAGCGCGCGGAGATGTACAGGCCCGTCGCGGCGCCGTTGAGCACGATACCGGCGGCCATCACGGGGATCTGCGCCCCGAGGCCGTGCACGTCCGGTACGAGGGCGAGCGTGCCGTCCATGGCGATCCCGACGGCGAAGACGTTGGAGACGGTGCCGAGGCCCGGGCGCTGTCTGATCGGGATCCACAGGAGCAGGACGACCGCTCCGACGATGATCGAGACGACTCCGATGGAGATGCCGGTCCGCTCGGCGAGCCCCTGGTGCAGCACCCCCCACGGCTCGAGTCCGAGCCCGGCGCGGACCAGGAGTGCCGAGCTCGCCCCGTACAGCGCCAGGCCCACGTAGAGATGGATCAGCCGCCGGGTGAGCCGGATGCTGCTCCGGGCGGTGGAATCGGACAAGTGGTGCCCCCTGAGTGGTAGCGGTGGACTGCTTCATGTCACTCTGTGGCAGGGGATTGGCTGCCAACTACGGCCAATCGCAGGAAGGTGGACTGATTTCCATGGCGCAGTGGACTTCGACCGTCGGGGCGGCCCAGCTCGCCCGTCAGCTCCAGGGCCAGCAGGCGCGCCCCCTGGCGCCCGGCGCCCGTAAGCCGCCCGCCTACCGTGCCCTCGCCGACGGTGTGCGCCTGCTCGTGCTGGAGGGACGGGTCCCGGTCGCCGCACGGCTCCCCGCCGAACGCGAACTCGCGCTCGCCCTGTCCCTCAGCAGGACCACCGTCGCCGCCGCCTACGAGGCGCTGCGGGCGGAGGGCTTCCTGGAGTCGCGCCGCGGAGCGGGGAGCTGGACCGCGGTCCCGGCGGGCAATCCGCTGCCGGCCCGCGGACTGGAACCGCTGCCTCCGGAGTCGCTCGGTTCGATGATCGACCTGGGATGCGCCTCGCTGCCCGCCCCGGAACCGTGGCTGACGCGGGCCGTCCAGGGCGCGCTGGAGGAACTGCCGCCCTACGCCCACACGCACGGCGACTACCCGGCCGGCCTTCCCGCGCTTCGGCAGATGATCGCCGACCGCTACACCGGCTGCGGCATTCCCACGATGCCCGAACAGATCATGGTCACCACGGGGGCGATGGGTGCCATCGACGCCATCTGCCATCTCTTCGCCGGTCGCGGTGAGCGCATCGCCGTGGAGTCCCCGAGCTACGCCAACATCCTCCAGCTGATGCGGGAGGCGGGTGCCAGGCTGGTGCCCGTCGCGATGGAGGACGGCCTCGGCGGCTGGGACATGAACCGCTGGCGTCAGGTCCTGCGGGATGCCGCACCGAGGCTTGCCTACGTCGTCGCCGACTTCCACAACCCCACCGGGGCCCTGGCCGACGAACAGCAGCGCCGCGCCCTGGTCGAGGCGGCCCGCTCGGCGGGTACGGTCCTGGTCGTCGACGAGACCATGCACGAGCTGCGTCTGGACGCGGACGTCGAGATGCCGCGCAGGGTCTGCGCGTTCGATCCCGCGGGCAGCACCGTCCTGACCGTCGGATCGGCGAGCAAGGCATTCTGGGCGGGCATGCGGATCGGCTGGGTGCGGGCGGCTCCGGACGTCATCCGCAGTCTGGTCGCGGCACGCGCCTACGCGGACATGGGCACGCCGGTGCTGGAACAACTCGCCATCAACTGGCTGCTGCGGAGCGGCGGCTGGGAGCAGGCCGTGGCCGTCCGGCGTGAACAGGCCCGGGAGAACAGGGACGACCTGGTGCGGGCGCTGCGCCGGGAGCTCCCGGAGTGGGAGTTCGAGGTGCCGAGGGGCGGACTCACCCTGTGGGTGCGCACCGGCGGGCTCTCCGGCTCGCGGCTGGCCGTGGCCGGGGAGAGGGTCGGCGTCCGCGTCCCGTCGGGGCCCAGATTCGGCGTGGACGGGGCCTTCGAGGGCTACGTCCGGCTGCCGTTCACCGTGGGCGGCCCGCTGGCGGACGAGGCGGCTCTCCGGCTCGCAGCGGCCGCCGGGCTGGTCGGGTCCGGCGCGGGCGGGGGAGAGGCGCCCCGGACCTTCGTGGCCTGAGGCGCCCCGGACCTCCGCGGTTCGAGGTGCTCGGGCCCCGGGGTCCGGGCACCTCACCCCTCCGCGACGGCCGGCGTCCCGATCAACTGCTCCGAGTGCGCGGAGACGGGCGCGGCGGCCGCCTCCGGAGCCGCCTGCTCCACAGCGGGCGCTCCACCCGGCAGCAGGTCGAGCACGGCCTGACGGTGCGATTCGCTCGTGGCGTCGTCGTACGGGTCCGGGGTGGCCGGTACCTGGAGACGCAGGACCGGTCCGGTGCCCAGCCTGGCGTAGCCGCGGCCCGGCGGGACGTCGGGGGTGGGTGTGGTGTGCGGCCGGGTGCCCAGGACCGCCTCGACCTGTTCGTGGTCCGCCGGGCCCAGAACGGCGCGGGCCCTGGTGTGGGTCCGTACGGTCTCGGTGAGCGCGTCCAGGCTGTCGAGCTGGTCCGCGACGACCACCGTCACCCCGGCCGCGCGGCCGTGCCGCAACGGAACCCGCAGCAGCTCCTGGGGATCCTGCCTGCCGTCGGCGGCGGCCAGGTGCCCCAGGGCGCTCGGGCGGTCCAGCAGGATCCAGAGGGGGCGCCTGACGTCCTCGGGCTCGGGGTGTCCGGCCTGGCGGGCCCGGTTGGCGGCGATGAGCCGTCGCTCGGTCTCGTGCGCCGCCCATTCGAGTGTCGCCAGGGCGCCGCCCAGACCGCACTCCACCGCCAGCACGCCGTCCCGGCCGGTCAGGAAGCCGTACTCGCCGGTGCCCGCGCCGTCCACGACGAGGACGTCACCGTGCTGGAGGGCCTGGAGGGCGAGAGAACGCATCAGGGTCGTGCCGCCACTGCCGGGGTGCCCGGCGATCAGCAGATGGGGTTCCGTCGAACGGGCGCCGGTCCGCCAGATCACCGGAGAGGCGTCCCGCGTCCCGTCGCCGTCCTCGACCGGCACGGTGCGCGGGACGGCGTCGGCGTCCGTGAAACCCAGCACGGTCTCGCCCGGGGAGGTGACGAACCGCTGGGCGGCGATGGTGGTGGGGAGTGCCGCGAGGACGGTCATCAGGAGGTGGTTGCTCTCCTCGTCCCAGGTGAAGTGGTATTCGCGGCCCCGGCCCGACTTGGCGTGGAGCACCTGCTCGACCCGCGCGCGGGACGCGGGGTCGCCGTCGGTGAAGTACGCCGGGTACTGCACCTGGAGGCGGGTGAGGCGCCCGTTGCCGTCGAAGGCGTACGACGTACCGAAGGCCTTCTCCCAGTCGCCGCCGTGGGAGAACAGCGGACCGGGGTCGTCGGCCACCGAGAAGTGCGGCACCAGCGCCTCGTAGAGCGCCTGGAGCCGTGCGGTCTCGGCCTCGTCCGGGCCGGCCGTCGAGGGAGTGCTGTCGCGCCCCCGCCATGCGGCAGCGCCCATCACCGAGATCAGGGCCAGCAGGGGCCCGTAGGGGATGAGCGCCACCACCAGTACGCAGGCCGCGACGAGGAACAGCACGTGTCCGCGCCGGTCCCTGGGCGTCGCGGCCCACTTCTGCCGCCCCGCTCCCGCCAGCAGCCGCAACCCGCGGGTGACCGTGATCAGCGGATGGAGGACATCGGTGGCGTTGTCGGCGGCCGTGCGCGCGATCTCGCGACTGCGGGTGATCGAAGCGCTGCCGCTCTGAAGGATGCGGGGGAGTGGTCGCCGGGCCACGTCGGTCTCCTGTGGAGGTGGGAGCGGTTCTCGGGGCGTCAGAACTTGATCCCGCCCAGCATGCTGGCGAGGCTCGCCCCGCCGGCGGTGATGCTCGGGGCGATGGCCGTGCCGGCCAGGTAGAAGCCGAACAGGGCGCAGATGAGGGCGTGGGAGGCCTTGAGCCCGTCCTTCTTGAAGAACAGGAAGACGATGATGCCGAGCAGTACCACGCCCGAGATGGAGAGGATCATGAGCGGTTCTCCTGGTTGAGGGGGACAGTCACCATGAGTACTTCCAGGATCACAAGATGTATCTATACGATAAAAGGTGCAAATGAGTGAAAATCGCTTGATTTCACTCGACCGGTGGCTCAGAAGTGGTCAACCAGGCGCTCCGGGAGCCGGACGGGTCAAGCCCTCCGCCCGAATGCGAGGCCCCGCCGTGATCTTCCGCCGTTCCGGGGGCAGGCTGACGAATGCCCCGGAGCAGTACCCTGTCGATTCACTCGTACGGTCCCCCGCCGTACTCCCCACCAGGTCGGCAGCGGCGACAGAGGCAACGAAAGGCGGTCCGTCCGATGAGCGAAACACCTGATCCCGAGGTGATCGAGCTGGCGACCAAGGTCTTCGACCTGGCCCGCCGGGGCGAGGCGGACGCGCTCGCCGCCTACGTCGACGCGGGCGTCCCCGCGAACCTCACCAACGACCGGGGTGACTCCCTGCTCATGCTCGCCGCCTACCACGGGCACGCCCCCGCCGTCGTCGCGCTCGCGGCCCGCGGTGCCGACCCGGGCCGGGCCAACGACCGGGGCCAGACGCCCTTGGCGGGAGCCGTCTTCAAGGGCGAGCGCGAAGTGATCGACGCCCTGCTCGTCGCGGGAGCCGATCCGGCCGCCGGAACACCCTCCGCCGTGGACACGGCACGCATGTTCGGCAAGGACGACCTGCTGGAACTCTTCGGTGCGCGCTGAGGCACCGCCCGGACCACCGGCCGGCCGGTGCGCCGTAAATGTGGTCGCGTCGGCGATATGGGTGGGCCATCATGACGGCGCGGGTCCGTTTCGGGCCACCGACGAGAGGCAGAGGAAGATGAGCACCAGGCAAAAGGCGGCGGTCGGCCGATCATGTTGCTGCGTGGCCTAGGGGATGTCACCCCGGCACACCCCACAGCACAGTCCCGGTTGCGTCGACAGCTTGATGTGAGGCTTTCCCCATGTTCGATCCGTTCATAGCGCCGAGCGGCACCCTGCTCGGCCTGCTGCAGAGGGGCCGCGGCGACGGCACGCTCCACGCGCTCGCCGCCCCCCGCCCCGAGGCCCTCGCGGCCCTCAACCACTGCGTCCTGAGCGATCCACGTCACGACTGGCAGGTCGAGAACCGCTCCCTCTACTACGCGCGCCTCTACCTCGATCTCGACGGCGGCACCGAGGAGATCGAGCGGCACCTGTGGGACGCGGAGGACCACCTCGACACCGACGACTCCCGCACGGGTCTCGCGCTCTCCGTGCTCGGGCACCTCGCCTCCTACGGACGCGACGACGCCCTCGTGCTCCTGCGCCGCTACGCCGCGACCGGGGCCAACTGGGCCTGGGCGCTGGACGAACTGGCCCTGCGCGACGACGACGCCGGACTGCGGTCCCTCGCCGAGGCCGTGCTCGGCCGGTTCCCCGCCACCCCGGACGGCGCCGCCGGTCTGGCCGCCGCCGTCCGGGACGCCTTCGAGCCCCGACCATGGCGGCTCTGGGCCGACGACCCGCGCGAAGCGGTCGGCGCCCGGGTCAGGGCGGCCGGTGAGCAGGGTTCCTTCGACCGGTGGCAGCGACAGATGAGGCCCGGCGGTCCGCGACCCGGCTGGAGCGTCCAGGCCGTCTTCGACTGGGCGCAGGAAGGACTGGAACGCGGCAGCGCGCTCCACGTCCCCGCGGCCCGCTGCCTCTCCGCCGTCGCCGGGGCCGGGGACCGTCCCCTGATCGTCGAGGCCGCCCGCGGCGGCTCCGACGGTGCGCGCTGTGCCGCACTCCACTACCTGGCCGAGGCGCGGGATCCTGCCGTGCTCGACCTCGTCGAGCGGGCCGCCGTCGGCCCGTCCCGCACCGTCGCCGAGGCGGCCGTGGCCGCCTTCGAGCGCATGTGCGGCGAAGCGGCGGTCGAGCGGGCCCGGGGTTGGGCGCACCGGCCCGACGCCCTCGGAGCCTCGGCCGCCGGAGTCCTGGCCTGCCGCGGCGACGTACAGGACGCCCCGCTCGTACTCGCCGCGCTGCGCGAGGCGGTCAGAGGCGAGGGGCCCGACGCCCAGCGCCTGTGGGCCCTCGTCGACGGCGCGGGCCGCCTCGGCATCGCCTGCGCCGCACCCGTGCTGCGCCACGTGTACCGCGAGACGTCCTCCTCGCACCTGCGGGGCAGAGCCGCCCGGGCGCTGGCCGCCACCGATCCGTCCTTCGCCAGCGGATTCGCCGTCGAATGCCTCTGGGACTGCGAGGAGACCACCCGGGAGCTCGCCGCACACCACGCCGAGACCGGGGACATCCGGGTCGCCGAACGGCTGAGGCGGCTCGCCGCCGACCCGGCCGAGGAGGCCGAGGTCCAGACCGCCGTACGCAGCAGGATCGGGCCGGACGCGACCGCCCTGTGAACCGGCGCGCGGACGACGCGCAGGGATCCCCTGCCCCGGCTGCCGGCCCTCGCGGTCGCGGCACGGGCGGTCGGCTCGACGCGCGGGCCGAGCGGCCGCCGGCGGATCCGCGCCGTACGCCCTCTCTGCGAGGGTTCGTCCCCCGCGCCAGAATGGAGGGATGACCGGACGCTGGGAGTTCTGGATCGACCGCGGCGGCACCTTCACGGACGTGGTGGGGCGTGACCCCGACGGCCGGCTGATCTCCCGCAAACTGCTGTCGCACGACCCCGGCCGCTACCGCGACGCGGCCGTCGCCGGCATCCGGCTGCTGCTCGGTCTCGGCCCCGACGACCCGGTCCCCGCCGACCGCGTCGCGGGCGTCAAGATGGGCACCACCGTCGCCACCAACGCCCTCCTGGAGCGTCGGGGAGAGCCGACCGTGCTGGTCATCACCGAAGGCTTCCGGGACGCCCTGCGGATCGCCTACCAGAACCGGCCGCGCCTCTTCGACCGCCGCATCCTGCTTCCCGAGGCCGTCTACGACCGGGTCATCGAGGTTCCCGAACGTACGGACGCCAGGGGAGAGGTCGTGAAACCCCTCGACCGCACCGTGGTGTCGGAGCGGCTGAGGGCGGCCGCGGAGGACGGGATCCGCAGCGCCGCAGTCGTCCTCATGCACGGCTACCGCCATCCGGACCACGAGCGAGCCGTCGCCGAGGAAGCAGGGGAGGCGGGCTTCACCCAGGTCAGCTGCTCGCACGAGGTCAGCCCGCTCATCAAGCTCGTGCCGCGCGGCGACACGACCGTCGTCGACGCCTACCTCTCGCCGATCCTGCGCCGGTACGTCGAGGAGGTGGCCGGTGAACTCGCCGGGATCCGCCTCATGTTCATGCAGTCCAACGGTGGGCTGCGCGAGGCCGCGCACTTCCGGGGCAAGGACGCGGTGCTCTCCGGTCCCGCGGGAGGCGTCGTCGGCATGGTGCGTACGTCCGGGCAGGCCGGCCACGACCGGGTCATCGGGTTCGACATGGGGGGCACCTCCACCGATGTCTCCCACTACGCGGGCGAGTTCGAACGTGAGCTGGGCACCCAGGTGGCGGGGGTACGGATGAGCGCGCCCATGATGAGCATCCACACCGTCGCCGCCGGCGGGGGGTCCGTCCTGCACTTCGACGGGCGGCGCTACCGGGTCGGCCCCGACTCGGCCGGAGCGGACCCCGGCCCCGCCTGCTACCGCCGGGGCGGGCCGCTCACCGTCACCGACGCCAACGTGATGCTCGGCCGCGTCCTTCCGGAGCACTTCCCCTCCGTCTTCGGCCCGGCGGGCGACCAGCCGCTGGACGCCGGTCTGGTGAAGGAGCGCTTCGGGGCACTGGCCGAGGAGGTGTCGACCGCCACGGGAAGCGGGCGCACGCCCGCGCAGGTGGCCGCGGGGTTCCTGGAGATCGCCGTGCTGAACATGGCGAACGCCGTCAAGAAGATCTCCGTCCAGCGCGGCCACGACATCACCCGCTACGCGCTCACCGGCTTCGGCGGCGCCGGAGGCCAGCACGTCTGCGCCGTCGCCGACGCCCTGGGCATCGACACCGTCCTCGTACCACCGCTCGCCGGGGTCCTCTCCGCGTACGGGATCGGTCTGGCCGACGCCACCGCGATGCGCGAACAGTCCGTCGAGGCCGCACTGGACGAGGAGACCGGGGACAGGGTGCGCGGTCTCTGCGAGGACCTGGCGGAACGCACCCGTGCCGAACTCCGGGCCGACGGCGTCCCCGACAGCGCCATCGGCACCCGGGCGCGGATCCTCCTGCGCTACTCCGGGACGGACGCCGCCCTGCCCGTCGCCCACGGGACGGTCACCGACATGACGGACGAGTTCACCGGCGTCCACCGGGCGCGGTACGGGTTCGCCATGGACAAGCCCCTGGTCGTCGAGGCCGTCTCCGTGGAGGCCACCGGAGCCGCCGGCCCGCACACCCTGCCCCGCACCGGTGCGCGTGCGGGACAAGGGCCACCGCGGCCACCGGGAGCCGTGCGGATGTTCGCCGGGGGCACATGGCGGGACGCAGCGCTGTACCGCCGCGGGACGCTGCGCGCGGGGGACACCGTGACCGGCCCGGCCGTCGTCGCCGAGGACGACGCCACCACCGTCGTCGACCCCGGCTGGCAGGCCACGGCGGAAGCGTCCGGACACCTCGTGCTGTGCAGGGCCGAGCCGCGACCCGGGCGCACCGCCGTCGGCACCCGGGTGGATCCCGTCATGCTCGAAGTGTTCAACAACCTGTTCATGTCGATCGCCGAACAGATGGGCGTACGGCTGCAGAACACGGCGCACTCCGTCAACATCAAGGAACGGCTGGACTTCTCGTGCGCACTGTTCGACGCCGACGGCGGTCTCGTGGCCAACGCCCCCCACATCCCCGTCCACCTGGGTTCCATGGGGGAGTCCATCAAAGAGGTGCTGCGCCGCAACGAGGGCTCCCTGCGGCCCGGTGACGTGTATGCCATCAACGATCCGTACCACGGCGGTACACACCTGCCGGATGTGACCGTCGTGACGCCGGTGTTCGACGAGCCCGCGGACGGGGAACAGGGCCGACTGCGCTTCCTGGTGGCGTCCCGCGGCCACCACGCGGAGATCGGTGGCATCACCCCGGGCTCCATGCCCGCCTTCAGCCGTACGGTCGACGAGGAGGGCGTCCTGTTCGACAACTGGCTGCTGGTGCGCGACGGAACGCTCCGCGAGGCGGAGACCAGGAACCTGCTCACCGCCGCCGCCCACCCCTCGCGTGATCCGGACACCAACCTCGCCGACCTGCGCGCCCAGATCGCCGCCAACGAGAAGGGCATCGCGGAACTGCGCCGCATGACGAGCGAGTTCGGACGGGACGTCGTCGAGGCGTACATGGGGCACGTCCAGGACAACGCCGAGGAGTCCGTCCGCCGGATCGTGACCGGGCTCCGTGACGGCTCCTGCCGCTACGAGACGGACAACGGCGCCGTCATCGAGGTGACCGTGACCGTGGACCGCGACGCCCGCAGGGCCGTCCTCGACTTCGAGGGCACCTCCCCGCAGCAGACCGGCAACTTCAACGCCCCCAAGTCCGTGGTCATGGCCGCCGTCCTCTATGTGTTCCGGACACTCGTCGAGGACGACATCCCGCTCAACAGCGGTTGTCTGAAACCCCTGGACATCCGCGTCCCGGACGGGTCGATGCTGGCCCCCGCCCACCCGGCGGCCACCGTCGCCGGCAACGTCGAGACCTCCCAGGCCGTCACGGGCGCCCTCTACGCGGCCCTGGGCGTCCAGGCCGAGGGATCCGGCACCATGAACAACCTCACCTTCGGCAACGACCACGTCCAGTACTACGAGACCGTCGCGAGCGGCTCCGGCGCGGGTGACGGCTTCGACGGGGCGGACGCGGTGCAGACCCACATGACCAACTCCCGGCTCACCGACCCCGAGATCCTCGAATGGCGCTACCCGGTGCTTCTGGAGAGCTTCGGCGTGCGCGAGGGCAGCGGAGGCCCGGGCCGGTGGCACGGGGGCCGCGGGCTGGAACGCAGGATCCGCTTCCTCGAACCCGTCACCGTGGCCCTCCTGTCGGGACACCGCCGGGTGCCTCCTTACGGCATGGCGGGAGGCGGTCCCGGAGCACTCGGCGAGCAATACGTCGAACGGGCGCGTGGATCGTCGGTGACCCCGCTCCGGGGCTGTGACACCGCCGAGCTGGACGCCGGGGACGTCCTGGTGCTGCGCACCCCGGGAGGGGGCGGTTACGGGCAGCCGTGACCGGTCGCTTCTGCGCCGTTTCGACCGATGTCGGTGCGAGGACCTAATCTGTGCACCGTGACTTCGACCGCCGACATCCAGACCGCTGCGCCCCAGCTCAGCGCGGGACCGAGGCCCGCTCCGGGACCCGCCGCCGACGAGGGGCTCTCGCGTCGGCTGCGCGCGCTCGCCTGCACCGCCCCGCTGCACGACCTGGACGTACGCAAGGCCAATCTGGCCGGCGAGTACACGGTCTACGCCATGGCCGAAGTCGCCCTCGCCGCGATCGACCTGGTCACGCTCAACATGGACTTCGACACCGGTGCCGACCACGACCAGATAGTGGCCAGACTCCTCCCGCGGGTCGCCGCCCAGGCGCCGCGCCGGCCCGTCACCGAGCACGAACGGGTCGCGCGCTGGGTCCTGGAGAACCTGATCAACGTCGGGAGCGTGGACCGCGGTTTCCGCGCCGTGTACGGCACCTTCGGGCCCGACGGCGTCTACGTCCGCAGGGACTACGACTTCAAGCTCATCGAGGAAGTCCCCGGCCACGGCGGCACCGTCTACCTCCGCGCCACCGACGAGGCGGTCAACGTCCTGGTCGGCGCCCTGGACACGGACGTCACCAGCGCCCAGATCGCCGCCGAGGTGAAGCTGGAGGTCCTCATCAGCAGGGGCCGCCTCGCGGACGCGCAGCTCGCCGCCGAACACGCCCGCTACCGCACCGTGCAGTACGCCGAGACGCTCCGCCGGACGCTGGAGGCGACCCGCCGCAACGTCCGCGCCGTCGACTGGCTCAACGCCGTCCCCGACATGATCACCGAAGCGCTCGACCACGTCGCCGACCGCTACCGCCACGAGAACGCCATCCTCACCAACATCCGCAAGGCCAGGGACGAGGCGGAGGAACCCGAGCACAAGCGCCGCGCCGCCGAACTCGTCGACATCGTCAAGGACTGCATCCGCCGCCACACCCAGCTCCAGTCCAGGCTGCTGGAGGCGGGCCCCCTCTTCCGCGCCGAGCAGGACCGGCAGGCCTTCGCCACGCCCACCGCGAGGTCGGGCCTCGACCTGTACGGCCAGCTCGTCGTCCCCCTGCTGCCGCTTCCCGTGGAACAGGCCACCCGGCCCACCGACGCGTTCTTCGCCCACGGCACCGGCCTGCGCACCCCCACCTCGGTCCGGGTCGGCGACCTCGTCGACCTGCTGCTGATGCCCCCGGTGGAGCGCGAGCACCTGGGCGCCGAGATGCCCGAGCCGGACCTCATCGCCACCCCGGACGACAGCCGGTTCAGCGAGGAGCAGCTCGGACACGCCATGGAGCTGCTCGACCTGGAGCACGACGCCCCGCGACGGCTCTCCGGACTCCTCGCCGAGGCCCGGCTGCGCGATCCCGAGCTGCCCTACCTGGTCGCCCTGCTCGCCGTCCACGCGGCGAGCCCCCCGGTCGGCACGGCCTACCGCCAGGGCGAGCGCCGACTGCTGTTCGCCGTCGACGACGGCACCCCGCTCGAGGACCACGAGTTCGGCGGAGCCGACCTGATAGTGGGCATGGCCCTGCTGGACGCCGCAGGCATGGCCGCGGACCGCAAGGACGCCTCGTGAGCCCTGCCGGGCCGGCCACCCACCCGCTGCCGCGCGAGAGCGGCACCCGTACCGAGGAGTCACCGAGTTGAGCGAGCAGCACGCCGAGCACACCGACGCGTGGGGCGACCGGTCCCTCACGCACGCGGCCGACGCCGCCCGGCCGGCCGCTCCCGCCGCCGTCACTCCCGCCGACGCGGCCGACGCGGCCCGGCTGGTCTCCTTCGGGCTGCAGCCGAAGCTGATGCCCGCCCGCGACGCCGAGTACACCGAACTGCTCCGCCGCTACCGGGAGGAGCCCGCCTTCGCCCGGCTCGCCGACGCCGTGGCCACCGGCCTCGGACTCGTCGTCCTGGAGGTCTCCACCCGCGCGGGGATGGCCGTGACCGCCGGCGAGGACTCGGTCTTCGCCGTACGCATGGGTGACTACGCCCGCCGCGCGTCCACCGACGCCGCCGACCGCTTCCTGCACGGACTCGCCCACCTCGCCGTGGCCGCCATGGCCTTCCCCCGGCCCGAGGACCTCGCCGACGACTCCTACATCGGCCGCATCACGGTCAACGGAGTCGACGCGTTCGTCCGTCAGGCCTGCCTGCGCCTGGAGGAGCGTGCCGACGAGCAGGGCGACAACACCGACCCCGCGACCGACACCCCCGGCCTGGAATCGGGCTGGCGCGTCTACGCCCGCCGCAGCTCGACCGGAGCCACCAAGGACGCCCGCAGGCTCGCCGGATCCACCACCGGCATCATCGGCAAGGCCGTCGCCTTCCTCACCGACTCCGGCTTCCTCCAGCGAACCGGGGACGACGCGGGCGGCGCCTACCGCACCACGGCCCGCTACCAGCTCCAGGTACGTGACATGGCGGGCAGCGCCGCCCTGGCGGAGCTGCTGGAACTCGGCGTCGTCCCCGTCACGGACGGCTCGGCCACCCTGCTGCCCCCGCCGGACACCGAAGGGCTTGAGCTGGCCGCCGACGCGGGCCTGCCCTTCCACTCCTGAACCGCCCGCCCCACCCGCCCCTTGAACGACGAGAGTCCGCCGCCATGTACGAGTTGTCCCGGGTCCGCCTCTACTCCATCGGGCCCGCCGGTGCGCGCTACGCCGACACCGTGCTCGACCTGCGTGGAGTCGGCAAACCCGTCCCCAGGCCCGCGCCGGCCCAGGCGGAGTTCTTCGAGGACGAGCCGGTCGGTCCCCCACGCCGCCCGGCGCCCGCAGGCGTGCTGTTCCTGGAGAACGGCGGTGGCAAGTCGGTCCTGCTCAAGCTGATCTTCTCGGTGATGCTGCCCGGACACCGCAACACCCTGGGCGGCGCCAGCTCCGGTGTGCTGCGCAAGTTCCTGCTCGCCGACGACTGCGGACACGTCGCCCTGGAGTGGCAGCACACGCTCACCGGCGAATGCGTCGTCGTCGGCAAGGTCAGCGAATGGCGTGGCCGCCAGGTCTCCAACGACCCACGCAAGTTCGCCGAGGCCTGGTACTCCTTCCGCCCGGGACCCGGTCTCAGCCTCGACAGCCTGCCCGTCGCGGAGGCGACCACGGTGGGCCGCCCCGTCGAAGGCGTATCGGGCGCCCGGGGCCGGCGCCGCACCATGAAGGGCTTCCGCGACGCCCTCACGGACGCCGGCAAGTTCTACCCGCACCTCGACGTGCACTGGGAAGAGATCCACGACCGCTGGAACGAACACCTCGGTGACCTCGGGCTCGACCCCGAACTCTTCCGCTACCAGCGGGAGATGAACGCCGACGAGGGCGAGGCAGCCGGACTCTTCGCCGTCAAGAAGGACTCCGACTTCACCGACCTGCTGCTGCGGGCCGTCACCGACACCCGCGACACGGACGGCCTCGCCGACCTCGTCAGCGGCTTCGGCAACAAGCTCGGACGCCGCGCCGAGCTCACCGCCGAACGCGACTTCACCGCCGGCTCCGTCGACCTGCTGGGCCGGATCGTCGAAGCGACCACGACCAGGGCCCGCAGCCGTGACGTCCACGCCGGTGCCGAGCGGCGCACCCGCACCCTCGCACGCCGGCTCTCCGGGCGGGCCGCCGAGGAGCGCGGCCGGACCGGTGCACTCGCCCAGCAGGTCACGGCCGCCGCCCACACCGTCACCGAGGCCGAGGCCACCCGGGGCGACCGGGACCTGATCGCGGCCGAACTGGCCTACCGGCACGCCTCCCTGGCCCTGACCGCCGCCGAGAAGAGCGCGGCTGCCCAGCGTCGCGAGCTGGTCGAGGCGCGCACCCTGCACTCCGCCTGGCAGGCCGCCGAAGCGGTCCTCCGGCACCGGGCCGCCGCCGACCGCTCCGCACGCGTCGCCGTCGCCATCCGGGAGGCCGAGCGGGACGCCGCCCCCGCCCTCGCCGCACGCGCCACGGCCGCCGCCGACCTCGTACGCGCCCTGCACACCGCCGCCGAGGCGGGGGAGCGGGTGGCGGACGAGGAGGAGGAGCGCTCCGCGACCCTGCAGTCCACCGGGGAGACGGCACACCGGGACGCCACCACCGCGGCGACCGAGGCCCAGCGCGCCCGGAGCGAGGCGGGCCACCTGCGCCAGCGCCTCGCCGAGGTCGAGCAGGAGACCGCCGAAGCCGTACGGGCCGGGTGGCTCGACGACACCGCGCCGGACGCCGACCCGGCCCGCGCGGCCCTCGCCGCGAACGACGCGGAGAAGACCGCGGTCGCCGCCTGGGACACCGCGCGGGAGGCCGCCCGGACCACCGCGGACCAGGCCAGGGAAGCCGCGGCCGCGGAGAGCCGCACCGAGCTCGCCGCGGCGCGCGCCGCCGACGGTGCCCAGGCCGCGGAACAGTCCTACGAGGCCGAGCGCAGGGCCGCCGAGTCGATCGCCGCCGAACACCGCCTCGCCGACCTGCTGGGCCTTCCCGCGGCGGCAGGTGTCCCACGCCCCCGCCGCGCCGGCACCGGGACGGACGGGACCGGCGCGAACGAACCGGTCGCAGGCGACGCGCAGTCCCTCACCGCCGAGGAGTTCGACAACAGCGCCGACGAACTGCGCGAGCTCCTCGACCAAGGGGTCGCCGCCGCCGAACGCAGGCTCTTCGACCTGCGCACCGCCGCCGCCGACGACTCCCGCATCCTCGGCGCCCTCGGGGACGGCGGACTGCTGCCTCCGGGCCCCGACGTCCTCGCCACCGTCGAGTACCTCGGAGAGCACGGCATCCCCGCCCTGCCCGGCTGGCGCTACCTCGCCCAGGCGGTGGACCCCGCCGACCACGCGGCGGTCCTGGCCGCACGGCCCGAGCTCGTCGACGGTGTCGTCATCACGGACCCCGACGCGCACACCCGCGCCCGTGAGGTCCTGGCCGCCGCGGCACTGCTGCCCCGCTCGGCCGTGGCCGTCGGTACCACCGCGGCCCTTCTCGCCCCGGTACCGGCGCCGGGCGGCACGGGCGCCGAGGACGTCTTCCTCGTCCCGCCGAACCCCGCGATGCACGACGAACACGCCGCCGACGAGGAGCGCCAGGCACTCAGGGCCCGCGCCGCGGCACGCGACGAGGACATCAGGTCGCTCGCCGCCCGGCTCACCGCCGACCGCTCCCTCGCCGCCCGCATCGGGTCCTGGCGCGCCGACTGCCCGCCCGGGATGCTCGCCGAGCTCGGTGAGGCCGCCCGCACCGCCCGAGCCGCCGCGGAAACGGCGGAGGCCGCACTCGCCGAGGCCCGCACCGCGCGCGCGGAGGCCGACGAGGCGGCCTCCGACGCCTCGCGTGTCCGTGACGACCGGCAGGAGGCGGCGCAGCGCGCCCGCCGTGCGGCGGACGCGCTCGCCGGACTCGCCCACCGCCTCCGGGACCGGGCTGGCTGGCAGGCGCGGCTGCGTGAACTCACCGACGAGGCAGCCGAGTCCGAGGCCCGCGCCACGGAATGCCTGGAGCGGGCACGCGCCGCCGACGAGGACCGCCGGGCCGCCCAGCGTGCCGCGGACGACGCCCACCGCACCGCCCGTGCCCTGCGCGCCGAGCGCGCCGAGATCGCCGGGGCCCCCGAAACCCTCCCGGAGCCCGAAGCCTCCACCGCGCGCACCTCCCTGCCCGCACTGCGCGAGGCATACCGGGCGGCCTCCCGGCTCTACGAGAAGGTCGGCGTCGGCGCCGACCTCCGCGCCGAACAGGCACGCGCCGAAAGCGACGAGAGCGCCGCCCTGGCCGAACTCGACCGCCTCACCAACAAGGTCCGCACCCGTGCCGCCCAGCTCCTCGAGGGCACCGACGGAGCCGACGGGCCCTCGCGTCAGGCGGCCGCCGCCCGCGCCGAATCCCACGTACAGCTCCTGGAGACCCGGGCGTCCACGGCCAGCGAACAGCTGGGCCGGCTGCGCGGCGAAGCCGAACGCCTCGCCCCCGAGGACGACGCACCCCACCACACCGACCTCCCCGACGACCTGGCGCCGGCCGACGCAGACCAGGCTCAGACCCTCCTGCGGACCGCCACGGCCGAACTGGCCGCCGCCACCGCGGCACTGGACACCGCACGCGCCGCCCACGCCGAACTGCTGCGCGCGCACCGCACCGCCGAGGACTCCGCGGGCGGTTTCGACGAGACCGCCGCCCTCCTGCGCGATCTGCTCAGGGAACACGGCCCGGAGGACGAGGCCGACAGCCCCGACCCGTACCCGGGCACCCTGGAGGAGGCCAGGCAGTCCGCCGCCGAGGCACGCCGTTCGCTGCGCGGCTGCGTCACCGACCTGTCGGCCGCGGAGGGTTCCGTGCGGGAGGCGAGCGACGTCCTCGTACGGCACGCCAACGCCACCCGCTACGAACAGGTCCGCACCCCGGCCCGGCAGCAGATCAGGGAACTGCCGGCAGCGGCCCTGCCCGACCACGCGGAGAAATGGGCCGCGGCCTTCGCGCCCAGGCTGCGCGTGCTCACCGACGAGCTCGCGCAGCTGGAGCGCAACCGCGACTCCATCGTCGACCGGCTCCGCGGCCTCGTGGAGTCGGCCCTCACGACGCTCCGCTCCGCGCAGCGTCTCTCCCAGCTGCCCGAAGGGCTGGGGGAGTGGTCCGGCCAGGAGTTCCTCCGGATCCGCTTCGAGGAACCCGACCAGGCCACGCTCACCGAGAGGCTCGGTGAGGTCATCGACGAGGCCACGCACGCGGCCCTCAAGAAGAACTCCGACCTGCGCAGAGACGGCATGTCCCTGCTGCTGCGCGGTGTACAGGCGGCGCTGCAGCCCAAGGGCATCGCCGTGGAGATCCTCAAGCCGGACGCGGTGCTCCGAGCGGAGCGCGTCCCGGTCGGACAGATGGGCGACGTCTTCTCCGGTGGCCAGCTGCTCACCGCCGCGATCGCGCTGTACTGCACGATGGCGGCCCTGCGCAGCAACGACAGGGGCCGGGACCGGCACCGGCACGCGGGCACACTCTTCCTCGACAACCCCATCGGGCGTGCCAACGCCACGTACCTGTTGGAGCTCCAGCGCGCGGTCTCCGACGCGTTGGGGGTCCAACTGCTGTACACCACGGGGCTGTTCGACACCACGGCGCTCGCCGAGTTCCCGCTCGTCATCCGCCTGCGCAACGACGCGGACCTTCGGGCTGGGCTGAAGTACATCAGCGTGGAGGAGCACCTCAGGCCGGGGCTGCCGCAGCAGGACCCCGAGGGCGCGACCGTCCATGGCGAGATCACCGCCACCCGCATGTTCAGGCGGACCGACGAGACGCGCGGCGGTGCGGCGGTCCCGGAGATGCGTGGAGAGATGACGGACACGACCGCGGAGCCGGCACGGTCCTCGGAGAAGCGATAGCGCTCAGGCCCGCGAGAGCCGGCCTTCGCTCCGGCGTCGTATCCGGGATTCCCCCCGTGCCCGGGACCGGGCGGCACGCCTGGCCACCCGCCGCTCACGCCGCATGCGGCGTGCCGTGCTGCTCGGCACGGACACCACGCCATGGCGCTGGTTCCACACCTGCCGGGTCACCCAGACGTCCAGCACCGACCACGTCGCCACCACCGTGCCCGCCACCCCGCCCAGCACCATCGGGAAGGCGAGCCAGGAACCGGCCAGCGTGCACAGGAAGGCCACCACGGCCTGAATGATGGTGAGCGACATGATGATCACCGCGCGCACGGCGGCCGTCCGCACCGGGTCAGGCATCCGCCGCCGTGTCGTGGGTTCCTCCACCCACAGCTGCCGCGGAATCCGGGCGCCCGCGGCCGACGCGCCTTCCGGTGAAGGACCGGCCGCCCGTGTGCCCGCCGTCGACGCACCGGCGGGCGACGACGACGCCGCGCCCCGGCGCTCATCCGTGTCCAAGAACCTCAACTCCCCACCACTGTCCGACCCCAGGGTGGCATGGCTGCCCGGCCGGCCGCCGTTCTACGCGAACGGAGCCGCCCGCCTGTCGCACATACCCCGCGAGGTTCTTCTGCCCCGTACGTCTGGACGAACGCCAGGTCACGAAGATTCCCGTCCGAGGGCCCCAACCGGCCCCGAAAGGTCACGGAACGTCAAGTTCCAGCCAACTGCCCTGTGAGAATACCTCGTGGTCGGCCAGGGGATCTCTGTCGCTTTCGCGAACTTCTTCGCCGGGAATACCCGGACAACTGGTGAGCAACTCAAGGCGGGGCGGCCGGAAACAGTCCGGACATGTCTTCGAGTTACCGGTGGGTCAGTAGTAGGCTCGCGCCGTTTGTTGACGGAAGTCCGGCCGACGCCCTCGGACCGCCGCCCGGACACCCGAACGATCAGGAAGGCCGGGCAACCGGAACGACCGGGAACGCCGGCACAATCACCCCGCGGTGCGGGGCCGAGCTGGGGGAGGCCATGCGCTTTCGCGGGAAGTCCATCCGCAGGAAGATCGTGGCGTTGCTCCTGGTGCCGCTCGCCTCACTTACGGGCCTTTGGGTGTTCGCCACCTACGTCACCGGCCGTGAAGCCACCGAGCTGATGGGCGCGAGCGCCATCGTGGAGCAGGTCGGCCATCCGCTGGAAGACACGATCCGCGCCGTCCAGGGCGAACGCCGTCAGACACTCGTCTTCCTCGCCGACCCCCGGGCATCGGACGCCCTTCCCCTCCTGCGCCGCCAGCGCGCCGCGACCGACCGGGTCGTGGCCGACGTCAGGCAGAGCGCGAAGAGCAAGGACATCCGGGACAGGCTCAGCCCGGAGTCGGAGGCCCTGCTCGACTCCATCCTCAGCGAGGTCGACGGCCTGGACGCACTGCGTGCCTCCGTCGAGAAGCGGACCGTCGACCGGACCAGGGCCCTCGACTTCTACAACGGTCTCGTCGACCCCTGCTACCGCTTCCTGAACGGTCTCCACACGATGGAGAACGTATCGATGGACAAGCAGGTCCGGGCCCTCGTCGGCATCTCCCGGGCCCGCGAGATGCTCTCGCGTGAGGACGCCCTGATCGCTTCGGGCCTCATCGCGGGACGACTCGGCGCCCCCGAACTCCGCGTCGTCTCCGACCTCGCCGCCAGGCGCACGCTCCTGTACGAGGTCAACCTCGAGCTCCTGCCGGGGAGCGAGCGCGGGCGCATGGAGCAGTTCTGGCGCAGCCCCGACACCGAGCCCCTCCGCACGGCCGAGCAGAAGCTCATCGCCGCCGGGCCCATCACGAAGCCGGGCACCGTCGACGCCGCGCGCTGGGAGGAAGTGGCCCCGCCCGTCCTGGAACACCTGGCCAACGACGGCACCGAGATGGCCAACCGCTTCCAGGACCGCGCGGAACCCGCCGGCTACCGCGTGCTGATCCGCGCGGGCGTCGCCGGCGTCCTGGGCTTCGCCGCCCTGCTGGTGTCCGTCTTCGTCTCCGTACGCGTGGGACGCGAACTCGTCCGCGACCTCTCCCGGCTGCGCAAGGACGCACACGAGGTGTCCGGGGTCCGGCTGCCGAGCGTGATGCGCCGACTGGCCGCGGGCGAGCAGGTCGACGTGGAGACCGAGGCGCCCCACCTCAGCTACGAGCGCGACGAGATAGGCCAGGTCGGGCAGGCGCTCAACACCCTTCAACGGGCCGCCGTCGAGGCCGCCGTCAAGCAGGCGGACATGCGGCGCGGCGTCTCCGAGGTCTTCGTCAACCTCGCACGCCGCAACCAGGTGCTCCTGCACCGCCAGCTGACGCTCCTGGACACCATGGAGCGGCGTACGGAGAACAGCGACGAACTGGCCGACCTCTTCCGCCTCGACCACCTCACCACCCGCATGCGCCGCCACGCGGAGGGCCTCGTGATTCTCTCCGGAGCGGCCCCGTCCCGGCAGTGGCGCAAGCCGATCCAGCTGATGGACGTGGTGCGGGCGGCGGTGGCGGAGGTGGAGGACTACGAGCGGATCGAGGTCCGGCGTCTGCCCCGCATCGGCGTGGGCGGCCCGGCCGTCGCGGACCTCACCCACCTGATCGCGGAACTGCTCGAGAACGCCACGGTGTTCTCGCCCCCGCACACCGCGGTCCAGGTGCACGGCGAACGCGTGGCCAACGGCTTCACCCTGGAGATCCACGACCGTGGCCTCGGCATGGTGCCGGAAGTCCTCCTGGACGCGAACCTGAGGCTCGCCGAGACGCCCGACTTCGAGCTCTCCGACACCGACCGGCTCGGCCTCTTCGTCGTCAGCCGGCTCGCCCAGCGGCAGAACGTCAGGGTGTCCCTGCAGACCTCACCGTACGGAGGGACGACCGCGGTCGTCTTCATCCCGGCGCAGCTGCTCACCGACGCCCCCGAGACCCACGGCACCGGCTTCCGCCTCGACCGCCGGGCCGAGAAGGCGATCGGCGGCGGCCGGCCGGGCAGGGACACGCCCGACAGCGCCAAGGCCCGCAGGGACGGGGCGGCGGACGCCGGTATCCCGGGCAGGCCGCCCGGGCTCGCCCCGGTGCCGACGGGCCTCACCGACCCGTCCGTGCTCGACGGACCCGTCGAACTCGAAGGCCCGGTGGGCACACTCGGGTTCACCGACCCGGCACTCGACCGGGAGCTCGATCCGGCGCTCGGCCCCGTCCTCGACGGCGTGTCCGACCTCGAGGACACCGAGAGCGAGCGCGGCGGCATCTTCCGAGCCCGCGATCTGCGCAGGCAGGACGACCGGGAGCAGCACCAGCAGGCCTTCGACGCGTCGGACGGCCGCTCCGCGGACGTCCGGCCGATGCGCCCCGCGGGGCCCGTCCCGCTGCCGCGCCGCAAGACGCCGACCCTCGTCGCCGAGCACGGCCGACGGATCGGGGACGGCGGCCGTTCCCGTCCCGGCACACCCGACCGCCTCGCGTCCGCAGGCGGCTCCGAGACGGCCACCGCGGAGTCCGGCCCCGGCAGTTCCCCGGCAGCTGAGGCCCCGGTGCGACCCGGATCCCGGCCGACCACTCCGGACACCGTGGGCGGCCTCCCGCGCAGGGTCCGGCAGGCCAGCCTCGCCCCACAGCTCCGGGAGGAATCCGCAGGGCGGCCTTCCGGGCACGCCCCCGCCGCCACCGACGACGACCTCGAACGTGACGCGGACGAAGTACGCAATCGCATGGCTTCGCTTCAACGTGGCTGGCAGCGCGGCCGTCGGCAGAACGCCGAGGACGGGACCGGCCCCGGCGAGACAGCACCAGGAACCACTCCGGGAGGGGACGGTCGATGACCGCACCGAACGCCGCAGCACACAACACCACACGCCAGGGATCGGGCGAACTCAATTGGCTCCTCGACGAACTGGTCGAGCGTGTCGCGAGCATCCGGAAGGCGCTGGTGCTCTCCAGCGACGGCCTCGCGACGGGCACGTCCCAGGACCTGACGCGCGAGGACAGCGAACACCTGGCAGCCGTGGCCTCCGGTTTCCACAGCCTCGCCAAGGGCGTGGGCCGGCACTTCGACGCCGGCCGGGTCCGGCAGACGGTGGTCGAGCTCGACGAGGCCTTCCTGTTCGTCACGGCGGCCGGTGACGGCAGCTGCCTCGCCGTCCTGGCCGACTCCGACTCGGACGTCGGGCAGGTGGCGTACGAGATGACCCTGATGGTCAAGCGCGTGGGGGCGCACCTGGCCAATGCCCCCCGTACCACCGGTCTGCCCGCCGGAGGGTGAGGCGGGGGGATGAGCGCAGACTCCGTCCGGGACACCGCGCCCGGATCACCGTTCGCTCCCGACGGAGCGGGCTCCTCCCGCTGGTACGACGCCGAAGCGGGGCCGGTGGTCCGGCCCTACGCGATGACCCGCGGACGAACCAGCAGCGCCTCCCGTCATCGTCTCGACCTGATCGCGATCGTCATCCCCGAACCTGCGGCCGACGATCCCGGCCGGGATCAGACGCTCTCCCCGGAGCACGTGGAGATCGTCGAACTGTGCAGCGACATGCCCCAGTCGATCGCCGAACTCGCCTCCGGGCTGGATCTCCCCGTCGGGGTGGTCCGTGTCCTGGTCGGTGACCTCGTCGAGGACGAACTGGTGCACGTCACCCGTCCCGTTCCGCCGGCCGAGCTGCCGGACGAGAGCCTTCTCCGCGAGGTGATCAATGGCCTTCGGGCGCTCTAGCCGCAGAAAGCGGCACGTCGAGCCCGTCACCCTCAAAATCCTGGTGGCAGGCGGGTTCGGCGTGGGCAAGACGACCATGGTGGGTGCGGTCAGCGAGATCAGACCGCTGCGCACGGAGGAGAGGCTGAGCGAGGCGGGCCGCCCCGTCGACGACGTGGCGGGGGTCGAGTCCAAGAGCACCACCACGGTGGCCATGGACTTCGGCCGGATCACCCTGCGCGAGGACCTGGTCCTCTATCTGTTCGGGACCCCCGGGCAGGACCGCTTCTGGTTCCTCTGGGACGAGCTTGCCCAGGGCGCCCTGGGCGCGGTCGTCCTCGCCGACACCCGGCGGCTGGAGGACTGCTTCGCGGCGGTCGACTACTTCGAACGCCGGGGGATCCCCTTCACGGTCGCCGTCAACCTCTTCGAAGGCGCGGAGCAGTTCCCCACCGAAACGGTACAGGCGGCACTCGACCTCGACCCCGAGGTGCCGGTGCTGCTCTGCGACGCACGCGACCGGGCGTCCGTCCGCGATGTGCTCGTCGCGGTCGTGGAGTACGCCATGGTGCGTGCCGACCGGCTCCGCGAACCCGCCAAGGCCTGAGGGCCGCCCGTGACGCGGCCCGTACCCCCGCCGACCGGGGTACGGACCGCGCGTACGGTGCGGGGGCAGCGGGCGTGGAAGGAGTCTTCACCCGCGGTGACGGGCCGTCAACCCTGCGCGCGTCCCGGGGGTGCCGGGTTCTCCGCGAGCCACTCTGCCGCGATCCCGGCCAGTTCCCCGTCCCGTCCGGCGAGCATCATCCGGATCATCTGCACATCGCCGCGCAGCGACCACGCGGGATGGCCGAACGTCGCCGGATTGTTCTTCTCGATGAGGAAGTGCGCCGGCCACGCGCTGCCGTATCCGATCAGGGGCAACGCCAGGGCATAGCGCCTGCGTCCCCGTGCCAGACCGTACGCGGTGACCGCCAGACCGGTCAGTGTGCCGGTCAGGTGGACCCACCGGGTAGCCGCCCTGGAGTGCATGGCCACGTAGTAGGGCCAGAACTCTTCATACGAATCGAACGTCTGCTGTGACATGAGGGCACCGTAACGGCCGAACCGGCAACCGGACACGGCAGTTCCGCGTCCGAAAGGGAGAACGGGCGGCCGGAGCACACGGGGGTGGCCCCGGCCGCCCGTTCGGTGCCCGCGCCGTCAGTGCCCCGCGACGGAGCGCCTGGCCACCGGGAAGTCGAAGTAGGTGTCCGGGAAGAGTTCGGGCTTGTAGGTGAAGTGCCACCACTCCTCCGCCAGGTTCACGAACCCCAGGCCGGTGAGCGTCCCCTTGAGGAACTGCCGGTGGGCGCGCTGTGCTCCCCGCACCCGCGGGTCGTCCGTGTGCGACAGCGTGTCGAAGCAGTCGTACCCGGTGCCCATGTCCACCGAGTTGTCGGGGAAGCGCGCGTCCTGCGGCGCGGAGCAGGCGGTGAGTTCCTCGCCCGGCTCGTACGGCCTCGTCGGCAGGGCCGGCAGCTTCACCAGGGTGAGGTCGACCGTGCTGCCCCGGCTGTGACCGGATTTCTCCGCGATGTAACCGTCCTCGAACAGCCGCGTCTTGTCGACCTCCGGATAGAACTCACCCTTCATGGCCTGGTCGTCGAGATCCTCCGCCCAGCGCACGAAGTGGTCCACGGCGCGCTGCGGCCGGTAGCAGTCGTACACCTTGAGCGAGTACCCCTGACGCAGGAGGCTCCGCTGGGCCGTGCGCAGCGCGAGGGCGGCGGGCCGGGTCAGGATGCAGACGGGCTGCCGGTAGCCGTCCACCGGCTCCCCCATGAAGTTGTGCGCGGTGGTGTAGCGCATCTCCGTGAGGATCGTCGGATCGACGGAACGGAGATCGACGAACTCCGGCGGAGCCTTGGGTTCGGGCCTGGCCGCGGCCACCGGGGCGGCGGCGGTCACGGCGAGCAGAGCGGCGCCGGCTGCGGCCAGAGCGCGGAGAGTACGAGCAATTCCTGTCATGGGCACACCGTCTATCAGCTTCCGAGCCGCAGGAGAAGAGTGATCGGATACAGTCCGCCCGTGAAGGACTCCCACTGCGGCAGCTGCGGGACCCCGTACGCCGCCGACATCTGGCCGCGCACCTGTACGGCCTGCGGTCACACCGCCTATCGCAACCCGCTGCCCGTAGCCGTCGCCCTGCTGCCGGTCACCGGACCGCACGGCACCGGACTCGTCGTCATCACCCGGACCATCCCTCCGCACACCGGCGGGACGGCGCTGCCCGGCGGCTACATCGACCGGACCGAGGACTGGCGCCACGCCGTCGCCCGCGAACTGCGCGAAGAGACCGGCATCCGGGCGGACGAGACGGACGTACGGCTCGCCGACGCCCTCAGCTCCCCGGACGGCCACCTGCTCCTCTTCGGACTGCTCCCGCCGCGAGCCGCCGCGGAACTCCCGCCCTCCGCACCCACGGACGAGACCTCGGGATACGACGTGCTGCGCACCCCGGACGAACTCGCCTTTCCCCTGCACACCCGAGCCGTACGCGCCTGGTTCGCCGGCGCCTACGGCTGAGCCGGGCCCGACCGCCCCCGCACCCGGACCGGATACGGAACCAGCTCCTGCGTACCGTCCCGCTCGACGACCACGCGCCCCGCACCGAGGCGCGACGTGTAGCGCTCCACCTCGGCCCGCTCCCACCCGTCGCCCGCGTCCCGCACGACCAGCCCGCCCCCGGTGCGCCCGGCGGGCGGAGCCCACACCTCCAGTTCCAGGCCTCCGCCCGGGCCCCGCACCGGGATCACCGCACCGGCCCGGGCCAGCACCGGAATCCGTGACAGCGGCGCGTCCACCACCACCTGGCCCGGCCCCTCGTACGCCTTCCCGGTCGCCGTGTCGTACCACCGCCCCCGCGGCAACCGCACCTGCCTGCGGTCCGCCCCCTCCTCCAGCACGGGAGCGACCAGCAGCGAGTCGCCCAGCAGGAACGCGTCCTCGCAGTCCCGCAGCTCCCGGTCCCCCGACGCGCCCCACCACACCGGCCGCACATACGGAGCACCGGTGAGCCGCGCCAGGTGCGCAAGCGTCACGAAGTACGGCAGCAACCGCTCCCGCTCCGCCAGGATCTCCCCGGCACGCGCGAGGACCTCCGGGCCGAACTCCCACGGCTCCCGGCGCCCCGCCCCGATGGCCGCATGCGTCCGGAACAACGGCATGTACGCACCCAACTGGAACCAGCGCAGATAAAGCTCCGGCGACGGCGACCCGTCGAACCCGCCGACATCGGGCCCCGAGTACGGCACCCCGCAGAGCCCGAGCCCCAGCACCAGGGCCAGCGAGACCCGCAGCCCCGGCCACCCCGTCGCCACGTCGCCGGACCAGGTCCCGCCGTACCGCTGCATCCCCGCCCAGCCCGAACGGGAGAACAGGAACGGCCGCTCGTCGGGCCGCAGCCGGCGCAGCCCCTCGTAACCGGCCCTCGCCATCGCCAGGGCGTACACGTTGTGGGCCTCCCGGTGGTCCCCGCCACGGCCCTCCAGCGCGTGCCGCGACGACCGAGGCAGAGACGGATCGCCGAACGCCGAGAACGACACCGGCTCGTTCATGTCGTGCCACACACCGGAGAACCCCTGCCCCAGCCGCTCCTCGTACAGCGCGCCCCACCAGTCCCGCACCATCGGATCGGTGAAGTCCGGATAGACGCACTCACCCGGCCACACCTCACCGAGCACGGGAGAACCCTGTGGATCCCGGACGAACGCACCCTCGGCACCGACCTCGAGGCCGCTCTCGAACACCGCGTTGCCCGCAGACGCCCGCACCGCCGGATCGACGATCGACACCAGCCGGACGCCCTCCTCCCGCAGCTCCTTCGCCAGTCCGGGAAGATCGGGGAACCGCTCGGGATCGACCGTGAACACCTGATGCGCGTCGTAGTGGTCGATGTCCAGATGCAGCACGGACAGGGGCAGCCCCCGATCCCGGTACCCCTTCACGACCCGCCGCACCTCCCGCTCGCTGCCGAACCCCCAGCGGGCGTGCTGCGGCCCCAGCGCCCACGCCGGCGGCAGCGCGGGCGCCCCCGTCAGCGCCGTCCATCCCCGCAGCACCCTGGCAGGCGTACCCACGACCACCCAGCAGCGGAGCGGACCACCCTCCATCCGCACCTCACAGGTACCGAGCCGGTCATGCCCCGAGCCGGCACCCTCCTCACCCTCCCGAAGCGTCACCCCGCCCGACCACGTGTTGTCGTGGAACGCCAGATGGGTCCCGGCATCGGAGACCACCATCTGCACCGGCATCGTCAGGTACAGCGGATCGTCCGCCGGACCGAAACGCCCGCCCGGATCGGTGTTCCACAGCCGGTACGTGCCCTCCCTCAGCCTCGGACCGCCCGAGCGCCCGCCGAGTCCGAAGAAGCGTGCGTCGGCCGGTACCTCGGACCGTTGCACCCATCGCGCCGCGCCCCCCTCCACCGGTTCCCACCAGCGCGGCGGCAGCTCGCGGCGCAGCAGCACCCCGCCGGGCGTACGCAGCTCCACCGCCCCGTGCCGCGACACGACGACCGTCAGCCGCTCCGACACCACCATCCAGCCGCCGTTCGTGTCCGGCTCCAGGCGCGCCCGCGGATCCGGCTCCGGCTCAGCTCCCGCAAGGGCGTACGAAGGCAGCGGCCCGGCGGCGTCCCAGGACCAGAACACCGCACCGCCCGCCGCCACCCGGATCCGGAGCTGCGAGCGGGCGAACCGCACCACTCCACCGCCCGGCTCCGGCTCCGCACCGACCAGGAGGCCCGGCACACGCGCCCGCTCGGGACCGCGCGGTGCCAGCGCCCGCGCATCCGCACGCCGGTTCCGCCACGCCGACCTCACCGCCCGCATCCCCTGCACAGAACCAACCGATTTCACCGAGCGCACCAGGTCACGACCATCCATGCGGACCACCCTGCCATTCGCCGTGACGGAAACGCGGTCCGTTCAGCTTCCGTTCACCTGTGGCTCCGCCACACAGTCGGACACACGACCATGGCCGGGGGACCCTGGTGCGCAGGACGATCACATGGCATCGTCCGTAACGACCGTTAACGCGCGCATCCCAGCGGTGCGCGCGACGCACGCACACACCGCGTACACCCCGAAGGGCCAGGGAGCCTCCATGACCTCAGCAGCCGGCGAAGCCCCCCTCTGGCAGCCCGGACCCGAGCGCGTCGAGGCCGCAGCCGTGACCCGCTTCCAGCGATGGGCCGCCGAGCGCCACGGAGCGCCGGCCGACGGCGGCTACGCGGCCCTGCAGCGCTGGTCGGTCGACGAGCTCGACACCTTCTGGCAGGCAGTCGCCGACTGGTTCGACGTACGCTTCTCCACCCCGTACGAGACCGTCATCAGGAACCGCACGATGCCCGGCGCCCAGTGGTTCCCCGGCGCCACCCTCAACTACGCCGAGCACGCCCTGCGCACGGCCGACGACCCGCTCCGCGCGGACGCCCCCGCCCTGCTGTACGTCGACGAGACCCACACCCAGCTCTCCGTCAGCTGGAGCGAACTCCGGCGCCAGGTGGGCTCACTGACAGCGGAACTACGCGCCCTCGGTGTCAGGCCCGGCGACCGGGTCAGCGGCTACCTGCCCAACATCCCGCAGGCCGTCGTCGCGTTCCTCGCCACCGCCGCGGTCGGCGGGGTCTGGACCTCCTGCGCCCCCGACTTCGGCGCCCGCAGTGTCCTGGACCGCTTCCAGCAGGTCGAACCCGTCGTCCTGTTCACGGTCGACGGCTACCGCTACGGCGGAAAGGAGCACGACCGCACCGCTGCCGTGGCCGAACTCCGACGCGAACTCCCGACGCTGCGCGCGGTCGTCCACATCCCGCTCCTCGGCACGGACGCACCCGAGGGCGCCCTCGAATGGTCGGCACTCACCGCCTCCGACATCGAGCCGGTCTTCGAACAGATTCCCTTCGAGCACCCCCTGTGGGTGCTGTACTCCTCCGGCACGACCGGACTTCCGAAGGCGATCGTCCAGTCCCAGGGGGGGATCCTCCTCGAACACTTCAAGCAGATCGGGCTGCACTGCGACCTCGGCCCCGACGACCGCTTCTTCTGGTACACCTCCACCGGCTGGATGATGTGGAACTTCCTCGTCTCCGGCCTGCTCACCGGCACCACCGTCGTACTGTACGACGGCAGCCCCGGCTACCCGGACGTCAGCGCCCAGTGGCGTGTGGCCGAACAGACCGGAGCGACGCTCTTCGGCACATCGGCCGCCTACGTGATGGCCTGCCGGAAAGCGGACGTCCACCCGGGCCGTGACCACGACCTCAGCCGGGTCCAGTGCGTCGCCACCACCGGCTCCCCGCTCCCGCCCGACGGCTTCCGCTGGCTCCACGACGAGGTCGCCGAGGACCTGTGGATCGCGTCGGTGAGCGGCGGCACGGACGTCTGCAGCTGCTTCGCCGGCGCGGTACCCACCCTGCCGGTCCACATCGGCGAACTCCAGGCCCCCTGTCTCGGCACCGACCTCCAGTCCTGGGACCCCGCCGGCAAGCCGCTCACCGGTGAGGTCGGCGAGCTCGTCGTGACAGCACCCATGCCCTCCATGCCGGTCCGCTTCTGGAACGACCCCGACGGCAGCCGCTACCACGACAGTTACTTCGACACGTACCCCGGCGTCTGGCGCCACGGGGACTGGATCACCCTCACCGACCGCGGTTCGGTCGTCATCCACGGCCGTTCCGACTCCACCCTCAACAGGCAGGGTGTCCGCATGGGGTCCGCCGACATCTACGAGGCGGTCGAGAGGCTCCCCGAGATCCACGAGTCCCTCGTCATCGGCCTCGAGGAACCGGACGGCGGCTACTGGATGCCCCTGTTCGTCCACCTCGCCGAGGGCGCCACACTCGACGACGAGCTTCGCGACGGCATCAAACGCACCATCCGCGAGAACCTCTCACCCCGTCATGTACCGGATGAGGTCATCGCGGTCCCCGGTATCCCGCACACCCTCACAGGCAAGCGGATCGAGGTTCCGGTCAAGCGTCTCCTCCAGGGAACAGCCCTTTCGAAGGCGGTCAACCCGGGCTCGGTCGACAACCTCGAACTCCTCCGCTTCTACGAGGACCTGGGCCGCGAACGCCGCTGATCCGACCGCCGTGCAGGCCGTTGTCAGTCCCCCTGGTTACGCTGAGTGAGCATCGATCGACAGCGCACAGGGGGACTCATGGCGCACATCAAGCAGACCGACAAGCGCAGCCGAACGCGCTCCGCACCATCCATGCGACGCGCACTGCGCCGCGAAGCACCCAGCACCGTCGGGCTCCTGGTCGACTCCGAGGACTTCGCGGCCATGCGCCACTACCGGAGCTTCGTCTTCGAGGACCACACCGAATACCTGCGGCAGGTCGACGGCCTGCTGCGCACACGCGCCGCCCAGGGGATGCACACCACAGTCGCCCTCTTCGACCCGGACGACTACGCGGAGTTCTGCACGGAGTCCGGTCTCGATCCCGACGAGCGGGCGAGCCGCAGCCGGTTCACCGCCGAGATCGCGGCTGCCGGCGCCACCGTGGCGTACACCGGCCAACCCATCGACACACTGGTCCCGCTCCTCGTCTCACGAGCCGTCCGCCGCGCGACATGGGAGTACGCCACCATGCTCCTGGCCGGCCTCGGCGACTGTGCGGACTGCGGGCAGGACATCGGCGGAGCGGCCTTCGACCGGGCGTCCCATCTGCTGACGCGTCTGCTCGACACCGCGGGGCCGGGCACCCACCACGTCGTGTGCAGCATGCCCACGGAGGCCGAACAGCTTCTGGCCGTCCTCCACACCGCCCGGGACGCGGACGGCCCGGTCCGTCTCGAGTCGTCGGAAGGGGCGGAGTTCGCCACCGTGCTCGCCGTGGGTGTCGCGCTGGAGACCCGGGGAGGCGTCGTCCTGCGCACCACGACGCCCGACGCCCCGGACCGGGTGCACGGCTGGCGTCTGCACCGGGGCAGCCTCCTCCCGCTCACGGCGGGGGAGGTCTTCAGCGCCTACTGCACCGATGCGGACACGGGCCAACCCGTCTCGCCGGAGTCCGGCGTCGAGTACTGCGCGGGGTTCGACCTCGGTGCCGACGAACCGGAGGCCCACCGCTGAGAAAGCCGATGGGGGTTCCCGCCGGAACCGGCGGGAACCCCCATCACACCCGACTGCTGACAGCGGGCGGCGTCACTCGCCGGACAGCACCGCCTGCGCCGCGAGGCGTGCCTCGTCGGCCGAGTCCGCCGCACGCGCGGCGGAGGCCGCGCGCTCGCACTGCGCGAGCGTGTGCTTCGCCAGCGTCGCCCGCACGTAGGGGATGGACGCCGCACCCATCGACAGCGAGGTGACACCCAGACCGGTCAGCACACACGCCAGCAGCGGATCCGAAGCGGCCTCACCGCAGACACCACAACTCTTGCCCTCGGCCCTCGCGGCCTCGGCCGAGAGCGCGACCAGGTCGAGCAGCGCGGGCTGCCACGGGTCCTGCAGCCTGGAGACGGCCCCCACCTGACGGTCGGCCGCGAAGGTGTACTGCGCCAGGTCGTTGGTGCCCAGCGACAGGAACTCCACCTCCTGCAGGATCGAGCGGGCCCGGAGCGCGGCGGACGGAATCTCCACCATCGCACCGAACTTCGCCTGCAGCCCCGCCTCACGGCAGGCGTCGGCGAACGCCTTCGCGTCGGCGCGGTCGGCCACCATCGGGGCCATGACCTCGAGGTACACCGGCAGACCCTCGGACGCCCTGGACAGCGCCGTCAGCTGAGTCCGCAGTACATCGGGGTGGTCCAGAAGACTGCGCAGGCCACGCACACCCAGCGCGGGGTTCGGCTCGTCCGCCGGTGTCAGGAAGTCCAGCGGTTTGTCGGCGCCGGCGTCCAGCACCCGCACGACGACACGCCCCTCGGGGAACGCCTCCAGTACCGCGCGGTAGGCGGCGATCTGCTTCTCCTCGGACGGCGCCTGCTTGCTGTCGTCCAGGAAGAGGAACTCCGTACGGAACAGACCCACGCCCTCGGCACCGGCCTCCAGGGCGGCCGGCACGTCGGCGGGACCGCCGACATTGGCGAGCAGCGGCACCTTGTGACCGTCGGAGGTGGCTCCGGGCCCGGTCACTGCCGTCAGCGCCGCCTTGCGGGCCGCCGAGGCACTCTCCATCTCGGCCCGCTTCTCCTGACCGGGCTCGACGAAGATCTCACCGGTGCTGCCGTCCACCGCCACGACCGTGCCCTCGGCGATCTCACCCGCGCCGGGGAGAGCCACGACGGCCGGAACTCCGAGCGCACGCGCGAGGATCGCACTGTGGCTGGTGGGCCCGCCCTCCTCCGTGACGAAGCCGAGCACCAGCGTCGGGTCGAGCAGGGCGGTGTCGGCGGGAGCCAGGTCACGCGCGATCAGTACATACGGCTCGTCGCTGTCCGGGACACCCGGCATCGGCACGCCGAGCAGCCGCGCAACGATGCGGTTCCGTACGTCGTCGAGGTCCGCCACGCGTCCCGCCAGGTACTCCCCGGCGTTGGCCAGCAGAGCCCGGTACGCGGCGAACGCGTCGTACACACCGCGCTCGGCGGTGCTGCCGACCGCGATACGACGCTCGACATCGGCGATGAGCTCGGGGTCCTGCGCCATCATGGCCTGGGCCTCCAGCACATGCTGTGCCTCGCCCCCCGCCAGATTGCCGCGCGCAATCAGGTCGGCCGCAACAGCTTCCACGGCCTGGCGGGCACGCCCCTGCTCGCGCTCGGCCTCCTCCGCGGGAATCTGTTTGGCCGGCGGCTCGAGCACCGCCGTGCCCATGTGCCGAACTTCGCCGATCGCCACACCGTGGCTCACACCGACGCCTCGCAGCGTTGTCTCCATTTCACCCGTCTCCGATTGTGCGGCGACTGCGTCACCGCGGTGGATGCCCAACTGGCTCTTCACTGCGCCGAGGGTGTCACTGCCAGCCGAAGAGCGTCTCGCCGACCTTCACGTCGCCGTCCTCGCGGACGTCGGAGAGGGACTCGGCGGTGGCCTCCAGGGCCACGACGGGGCAGATCGCCGACTTCCCGGCCGCTTCGACGGCCGAGGGGTCCCATCGGACGATGCCCTGACCGCGGGCCACCGTGTCCCCCTTGTTGACGAGCAGTTCGAAGCCCTCGCCGTTGAGTTGCACGGTGTCGATCCCGAGGTGCGTCAGCACTCCGTGTCCCTGGTCGTCGACGACGACGAAGGCGTGCGGGTGGAGGGAGACGACGATCCCGTCGACCGGTGAGACGGCCTCGGAAGGCTCGCGCACGGGGTCGATGGCGGTACCCGGGCCGACCATCGCTCCGGAGAAGACGGGGTCGGGAACCGCGGTGAGTCCGATGGCGCGACCGTCAAGAGGGGACGTCACTGTGGTCATGGAAAGCCTCCCAGGGGTGGGGATCCGCATGTCACCGCCATGGCTGACGGAGGGCGGCGTACTGATCAGCAGCGTAAGTCATATGAAGTCCCGGTTCCGCCCGAGAGCTACCGGTTGGCCGACCTAGGGGTGCACCGGAAACGATTTGCCTCGCCTCACAAGGGCCTGTACTGTCGTACCCCTGCCTGACCCCAACGCGACCTTCGAGTCCGGGATCGGCAGCGACTCCCAAGCCCAGACTGTAACTCTGACTGTGCTCTCGCATGTTCGCGAGACCCCGGTCAGGGAATGGGAAAAGGCCTGATAGAGTCGGACTCGCCGGAAAGGGAAACGCGAAAGCGAAGAACTGGAAAGCGAAAAAGCAGTATCCCGCTTCGGCCGGGAATCGGACACGAAAGAGTCTGATAGAGTCGGAAACGCAAGAACGAAGGGAAGCGCCCGGAGGGCCCCGGTGAAACGGG
>NZ_JAFBGA010000010.1 GCF_016909575.1 Streptomyces sp. HB132
TCACCACCCTCGAACACCACCTCGCGAAGCGGCCGGTCCAGATGACGGTCCAGCTCCGCACACACAGCGTCGAAGGCGTCCGCGAACACCGGATACGCCCCGTACAGCTCACGGCCCATACCCGAGCGCTGCGCACCCTGACCCGAGAACAACACCGCCAGACCACCGGGCGCGGTAGAACCAAGCACCACCCGGTCCCCGATGACCACCCCACGGTGATTCATCACCGCACGCGTCGTGACCAGCGAGAACCCGACGTCCACCGGGTTCCGATCCGCGGCGAACGCCGACAAGCGCTCCACCTGCGCCGAAAGACCCGCCTCGGACTTCGCCGACACCACCCACGGCACCACCGGCAACGACGAGGTACCTGCCACGTCCGCCGTCTCCGCCTCAGGAGCCTGCTCAAGGATCACGTGCGCGTTCGTGCCACTCACACCGAACGACGACACGCCCGCCCGTCGGCGCTCCCCCGTCTCCGGCCACGCCACCGACTCCGTCAGCAGCCGGACGTCGCCGGATTCCCAGTCCACCTGAGGCGTCGGCTCGTCCACGTGCAGCGTCTGCGGCAGCACACCGTGCCGCATCGCCATCACCATCTTGATCACCCCGGCCACACCAGCGGCTGCCTGGGTGTGGCCGAGGTTCGACTTGATCGAACCGAGCCACAGGGGCCGGCCCTCCGGACGCTCCTGCCCGTAGGTCTCCAGCAGGGCGTGCGCCTCGATCGGGTCGCCCAGCTTCGTCCCCGTGCCGTGCGCCTCCACCGCGTCGACCTGCGAGGCGTTGAGGCCCGCGCTCGTCAGGCCCTGCCGGATGACACGCTGCTGCGAAGGCCCGTTCGGTGCCGTCAGACCGTTCGACGCACCGTCCTGGTTCACCGCAGAGCCCCGGACGACCGCCAGGACCTCGTGACCGTTGCGCCGCGCGTCCGCCAGCCGCTCCACCACCAGGACGCCGACACCCTCCGACCAGCCGGTACCGTCGGCGGTCGACGAGAACGACTTGCACCGCCCGTCGCCTGCGAGGGCGCGTTGACGACTGAAGTCCACGAAGGTGCCGGGCGTCGCCATGACCGTCACGCCGCCCGCCAACGCCATCGTGCACTCGCCCTTGCGCAGCGACTGCACCGCCAGGTGCAGGGCGACCAGCGACGAGGAACACGCCGTGTCGACGGTGACGGCGGGGCCTTCGAGACCGAAGGTGTACGCGACTCGGCCCGAGACGACGCTGCCCGAGTTCCCGATGCCCAGGAAGGCTTCCACGCCCTCGGGCACTGCCGCGAGACGGGCCGCGTAGTCGTGGTACATCAGCCCGGCGAACACGCCCGTACGGCTGCCGCGCAGGGTGGCCGGGTCGATGCCGGCCCGCTCGAACGCCTCCCAGGAGGTTTCGAGGAGCAGCCGCTGCTGGGGGTCCATCGCGAGCGCCTCGCGCGGCGAGATCCCGAAGAATCCGGCGTCGAATTCACCCGCATCGTGAAGGAATCCGCCTTCCTCCGTGGCGGATTTCCCGTCCTGACCGGAGTCGGGCTCATAAAGATTGCCGAGATTCCAGCCGCGGTCGTCCGGGAATGCGGAGATACTGTCGGCGCCGGTGGCGACGAGTTGCCACAGGTCCTCGGGGCTCGCCACTCCACCCGGATACCGACAGCTCATTCCCACAATCGCAATGGGCTGCTGATCCTGGGCCTCGATGTCGCGGAGGCGCTGTCGCGTACGGCGCAGGTCTGCGGTCGTACGCTTCAGGTACTCACGGAGCTTCTCTTCGTTGTCCACTCAACCCAACCCGTCGCGGCGGCCAGCAGGTGAATTTCGACCCACCGTCAAAGGTCCGTCAACACGGAAATCGGCTCAGCGTCAGCGCGATTTCCTTACGGTTGTTTCGCGGTGCCGCTCATCCGAAGCACTCCGCAGCACTCGAATTGTTCCCCTTACTCGGGGAATCTACGGGGGCTCCGTAGAACCGGACAACCCCTAGGGGGTTGGCTCAGCCCCCTACCCCGAAGTCCCCCTACCCGGAATGCGCGCCACGGGCGAGGAGAACGGCACCGCGTAGGGACGACAGGCCGCCGAGCGCGGCGGCGCGTACCTGGGCGACAGGGTGGCCCGGCCGGGCGAGTGCGTGCGCTCGTTCGGCCACGGTGTCGGCGAAGCCGGGCAGTCCGTCGGCGAAGCCGCCGCCGATCACGGCCAGTGAGGGACGTATGAGCTCGTTGAGGTTGACGATCGCCACGGCGAGGGCGTCGCAGCTCTCTCCGATCGCCGTGACGGCCCAGTCCCGCTCGTGCCGCAGTCCTTCGGCGAGCTCGGCGAAGCCGACGGGCTCACCACGCAGGTGGCCGGCCCGGCTCAGGGTGGCCGGTCCGGAGGCGACGGCCTGTACGCACCCGCGGCGTCCGCAGCCGCACCTCGGTCCCTTGGGGTCGACGATCACGTGGCCGACCTCGCAGGAGCCTCTGGAGGTTCCGGGGCAGAGGCGTCCGTCAAGGACGATCCCGCCACCGATGCCGGTCCCGACACCGACGTAGACGACGTCCTGGCAGTCAGCTTCGTCCGCCTCCGCGAGGGCGGCGAGGTCTCCGTCGTCCGCCCAGAGCACGGCACTTCGAGGGAAGAGCGAATGGAGCGCGGCGCGAAGGTCCAGTCCCGTCCAGCTGGGGCGGCCCGGCCAGGTGGTCACCAGGCCGTCCGGGCCGACGGTCGCCGGCATGGCGACGCCGACGGCCTCGACGGGCTGCGGAGCGTCGTCGAGCAGCGCGCGGACGTTCCTGGTGAGAGCTTCCAGGTCGTCCGCGACACTGCTCGTCGGGGGCCAGGGGAACACCGCGCTGCGAGCGGTTGTCCCCCCGTCGGTCCGCAGGGCGACCTTGGTGCCCCCGACGTCGATTCCGAGAACGGTCACGCCGGCGAGGCGACGACGTCGAGGGTGAGGATCAGGTAGCGGGCGGTCATGCCCTTGTCGGCGGTGATACCGAAGGCGTACCGGTCGATCTTCGTCGTGGCGCGGAAGCTGATCCCGTCCGGCCCGCTCCGGGACTGCTCGATGAGGAGTTCCACCGGCCGGGTCGTGGCGCGGACGGTCAGTTCGCCGTGCAGGGTGTACGAGCCCTGGGCCTCGCGTACCGCGTCGGAGGTGAACGTGATGTGGGGGTGCGTCGCGGTGGCCAGGTACTTGTCCGAGCGTACGACGTCGTCCCGTGTTCCGTTGCCCGTGGTGAAGCTGTTGGCGTCGATGACGGCCGTCGCGCCGGATTCCGCGGCTTCGTCCGCGACCCGGATCTGGCCGCTGAGGACGGAGAAGGAACCGTCGACGCCCGCGAGGCCGAAGACATGTCGGGTACGGAAGGCGATGCTGCTGCGGCCGGGGTCGATGGTGTACGTGCCGGGGGCCGGCACGGTCAGGGCGTTCGCCTCTGTCTGGGACATCTCACTACCTCTGCAGGGGGTTCGGGTGGGGCGTGCGGAGAAGGGGAATGGACTTCAGCCGCAGTCGAGTTGGACTCGTTCAGTCTTGACCACATCACTGCGGAGATCCACAGGCAGGTCCTTTCGGCGTTTCACCTTGAGCTTGCGGTAGACGCGGGTGAGGTGTTGCTCGACCGTGCTCGCGGTGATGTGGAGCTTGCTCGCGATCTCGCGGTTGGTGCAGCCCATGACGGCCAGCGAGGCGACGCGCCGTTCCGAGCCGGTGAGTGAGGGGATCCCGTCGATGCCGGCGGAAGCCGTGTCGGGGCCGTTCAGGTCGCCCGTGGTCGCGAGGAGTTCCTTCGTCAGTGGACGGGCGTCGCACAGGTTGGCCACGTGCCAGGCCCGCCGGGAGACCATGCGGGCCCGCCGGTACTCCTCGAGCTCGTGGTGGCTGCGACTGAGGTCGACGAGGGCTCTGGCCTGCTCGTAGCGGTCGCCGCAGTCCTCCAGCAGATCGAGCGCCTCCGTGAGCAGTTCGGGACGTCTGGCGGCGGGGCTCGTCGCCGCGAGGAGCCGCAGGGCGGAGCCACGGGCGCGCGGTCTGTCCGTGCCCGCCCCGGCCAGCTGGTCGTGGAGGAGCCGCCTGGCCTGGTCCCGGTTGCCGAGGCGGAGCCATGCCTCCGCCGCGCCGGTTCGCCACGGTATGAGGGCCGCGGCGTCGAGGCCCCATGTGCGCAGGAGTTCGCCGCAGGAGATGAAGTCGGCGAGCGCGGCGTGCGGGTGATCGGTGGCGAGGTAGTAGTGGCCGCGGGCGTGGAGGTAGTGCAGCCCGTAGCGGCTCTGGAACATGGCGTCGGTCGCGGAGAAGGTGAGGTGCTTCGCGGCTTCCTCGTAGTGGCCCATCCTTGTCAGGGCGAGGACGAGGCTGCCCAGCGGGAAGCCGATCGCGACGCCCCACGCCTGGGGCGGAAGCTGGGTCAGAGCCTGTCGCGCGTGCTCGGCCCCCGCTGCCAGGTCGCCCTGCCTGACGTCGATCTCGGCACGTGTCGCGTAGGCCATCGCCACCCAGACGGGGGCCTCCCGTGACCCCGCCTCGGCCAGCAGGTTCTCGCACTGTTCGGCCGCGCTGCGCAGGCGTCCCGCACAGATCAGGACGAGCAGGGCCAGCTGTACGGCTTCCTCGGTCCAGGGCGAGGTACGGCCCAGGCCCAGGCCGAGGCCGTCCAGGACCCGTTCGGCGCGGTCCGCGGTCGGCTCACCGGGCCCGTGGGTCAGCAGGCCTGCCAGTTCGGCGGCCGACCGCAGCCACGGATCGCCGCGGGGGTCGGCGAAGGTGGGGGTCCCGTCATCGGCAGGGACGGGCCCCTGGTGTCTGCGGGCGAGCTGGGGATGGGTGGCGGCCAGCCACAGTTCGGTGTTCCGCTTCGGTGCGGTCTGCGGCGTCCGGTCCGTGTCGGGCCGGGCTCCGCGGATCCGTTCGAGAACGGTCTCGGCCTCGCCCCTGCGTCCGTGCCAGAGCAGGTGCCGGAGCAGGACCAGCAGGTCGCAGTGGCCCAGTTGGCCGGTGCCCGCCGCCGCGGTCAGCGGGGTGAGATGACGCGCGGCCGCCGCGGGGTTGAGTTCCCATTCGGCCTGGGCCAGTCGTGCTCTGATGCCCGGCCGCTCCTGCTCGTCGCCGCAGGATCTGTGGGCGAGTGCGAGGCAGTCCGTCGCGAGCCGGGCCCTGCCCCCGAGCAGTGCCTGATCGGCGGCCTCCAGCAGTACCCGGACCGCCCAGGGGCCCTGGGTGTGCCTGGACTCCACGAGGTGGTGGGCGACGGTCATGGCCGACGCTCCCCGTGCGTGCATGAGCTGTGCGGCCCGGCGGTGCAGAGCCGCCCGGTCCGGGGCCTGCAGGCCGTCGAGGATGGTCGAGCGGGCCACCGGGTGGCGGAACACACCGTTGTCGGTCAGACCGGCCGCGTCCATGTGGTGGAGGGCGCGGCCGACCGCCTCCGTGTCGGCTCCGGCCAGTTGGGCCAGCTCCTTGACGGTCCCCTCCTCGTCGAGGACCGCGACGGCGCGAGCCACGTGCGCGATCGCGGGCTTGTCCCGGTACAGGCAGTTGAGCAGGGCCAGCCCATAACCCTGGGCACGTGCCTCACCCGCGATGTGATGGTCCTCGATGAGGGCGTGCAGGAGCAGGGGGTTGCCGCCGCTGATCCGGAAGAAGTCGTCCGCGTCCCACGGGTCCGTACCGTCCCCCGGGGGCTGCGGCGGGGCCTTGTCCTCCAGCTCGAAGGAACGGCCGGCGGGCCGGCCCCGGAGCACCTCGGCCACGCCTGCCCGGGTGAGCGGTGCCAGGCGCAGCCGGTGGAACTGCGACTGGCGTCGGAGTTCGGCGCGGAACGGGCTGTGCTGTGCCCCGAGTTCCGCGTCCTCGGTCAGGACGGCCAGGATTCGCGCCGATCCGATCCTGCGGACGATGTGGAGCAGGCAGTGCAGGGATGACTCGTCGGCGTGCTGGACGTCGTCGACCGCGATCAGTACCGGGGATTCCGCGGCCAGGTCGAGCAGTACGACGCCGAGGCCCTGGAAGATCTGGACGGCTTCCGGTTCGACGGTGTCGTGGTGGGTTCGCGACAGTGCGTCCGAAGCCGCCCCCTCCTTCAGCAGCTGTGAGGCGCGGTCCGCGATGTCCAGGGGCAGGCTGGCGCTGTGCAGCAGTTGGGTCAGGACACCGAAGGGCAGGGTGCGCTCAGCGCGCGAGCACGTCGCGCGGAGCACGACGACGTCACTCGACGCGCGCTCGGTGAACACCCGCAGCAGTTCGGTCTTGCCCGTGGTGACCGGCCCGTCGAGCACGACGACGTGCCCCCGTCTTCCGCGGCACTCGTCCAGCAGCCCGTCCAGATACCGCACATGCTCGTCACGCTCGACCAGATGCACCCTTCGACCCCTGCCCTTGCACGCTGTTGCTGTCCCAGCACGGCCCCTCGTCCGGGGCGTACTCAGATCGTCGGTTTCCGGGCGACCGCGATCACGTAGTCGATGGTGGCCAGCTCCTTCTTCAGCAGTTCCTGGTCACTCCAGTTCTGGCTGATTCCCTTGTACTGGGTGGGCGTGACCAGGTTCTTGTATTCCGGACTCTCGATCTTGTTCACCATGAACGTGCGGTACTGCTCCCAGACCCGGTCCCGGATCGAGTCGACGCGGTTCTCCTCGAAGCCGGCCTTCGCCAGCTTCTCGGCGTAGACCCCGGAGGTGTACCAGTTCTCCTCGTCGTAACTGAGGAGAATCCAGCTGAGCGCACGGGACTTGAGTTCCTTGCGTACGACCGCGTCGTGTGTCGGAAGGACGTCGGCGACGGCGAGTACGCCGCCGGGCCGCAGGACCCGGAAGGCTTCTTCGAAGAACGCGCTGCGCGGGTAGAAGTGAAATGCGGATTCGAGGGCGACCACCTTGTCGAACGTGTTGTCCGGGAAGGGGATGTCGGTGGCGGATCCCTGCTGGAATTCGAGTCGGTCCTCGAGTCCCTCCGCCTTGGCACGGGCTCGGGCGGCCTCTATCTGGTGCGGGGTGATGTTCAGGCCGTGGATCTTCTTGGGCTGCCTGTTGCGGACCCAGGAGAAGTCCTGGTCTCCGTAGCCGAATCCGAGGTCGAGCACGGTGTCGCCGGCCTCTATGCCGGCGGCGTCGCCCAGCCGGGTGGCGAGTTCCTCCGCGGCATCGTCGAGGCTGACGCATCCGTCGTTCCAGTAGCCGAAGTTGCAGTACGTGGTGGTGCGGTCCACGAACTCGAAACTGGGCGGCATGAACTGGTAGAGGCGCCGGGTCCGCTTGACGGGGTCACCCGTCGAGATCATCTGGATGAGCTTCCCGAACTGCTTGGCCGCTTCCAACATGGAGGTACTGCCTTTCGTGGGGTGGGTGGGGAGGTTCAGGTGGTGGTCCGGCCGAGACGGGCGCGCAGGTCGGCGATGAGCTCGACCAGGTCGTCGGGGCTGTGGGCGGCGCCGAAGAGGTAGAAGTCCGGGCGTACGAGCATGCCGATCGCACCGCCCGTTCCCGGGCCGGGCAGCCCGGCCAGGTAGGGCAGATAGAGGTCCTCGGTGTCGACGACCGCGTGTTCCCCCGCCTTCTCGGGCGCGGTCCCTGCGGGCAGGACCTGTACGAGGTGGCAGTCGAGGGTGTCGAGGAGGGCCAGGTCGGCGGTGCCGAGGAGCAGGCGCGGGTCCTCGGTGCAGAGCAGGACGAAGCCGGTGCCGACGACGTCGTCGAGGAGCCCCCGGGAGCCGCCGCGTGCCACCTCCGCCTGCGGGACGAGCGGGCCGGCCGATCGTGGGGCCCCCTCGGCGGTGGGGGCCCCGGTGCGCAGGAAACCGCCGCTGAGGGAGTCGGCCAGCGAGGGCCCGTCAGGGGCGGCCTGGGCCCGGCCGCCGCGGGCGCGCATACGCGCGGCGAGCATGAAGGCGTCACGCCCCGCCGCGGCGGCGCGGTCGGTCTGGCAGATGACGTTGCCCAGCGCGATCGACGTCTCGATGGCGGGCCGTACGTGTGCGCTGCGTTCGACGGTGTAGGTGTCGAGCAGTTCGTCGTCGGCACGGCCGTCCAGGACGAGGTCCAGCTTCCACGCCAGGTTGGCGGCGTCGCGGAAGCCCGAGCACATGCCCTGCCCGACGAAGGGCGGCATGACGTGTGCGGCGTCGCCGGCGACCAGCAGCCTTCCGGAGCGCCACTGGTCGGCACAGGTGCCCTGGGTGGTGTAGACGGCGTGCCTCTCGAGGGTGGCGTTGTCCGGAGTGAGGCCGAACAGCCCCAGCAGCTGCCACACGGTCGTCACCCGCCCGAGTTCCTCGACCGTCTCGCCGGGCATCCGCATGAACTCCCAGCGTCGGTGGCCGGGACCTGCGGAGACCGCGGTCCTGGGCCGTGCGGGGTCGCAGATCTGGAGGTTGTTGGGCGTGTACTCGCGTTTGTCGTGGGTGACGACGTCGCAGATGAGCCAGTCGTGAGAGAACCCGTAGTCGGTGACCGTCGTCTCGATGTGCCTGCCGACGAAGCTGTTTGCGCCGTCGCAGCCGATGACCCAACGGGCCCCGTACGTGTGCCGGTTGCCGTCGGCGTCCTCCGCGACGACCTCCACGTGGTCCTCGTGGCCGGTCAGTTCGACCGCGGTCCGTCCGCGGTGGACGGTGACACCGGGGAGTTCGGCGCCGCGTGCGGCGAGGGCGGCCTCCAGCCCGGGCTGGTACATCGACGTGGACTCGGGCCAGCCCGACGGGCTCTTCCCGGGCACCTCCATGTGGATCAGCGTCTGGCCGCGGGCGTTCTGCCACACGTACTCGCCGGTGGGTTCCCGGACGCAGTCGAGGCGGTCGGCGACACCCACGGAGGCGAGGATGCGGGCCGCCTCGCCGTCGTACGCGACGGCGCGGGGCATCGGATAGGGCTCCGGCCACCGCTCGACCACGGTGACCGTGCGGCCGTACTGGGCGAGCAGGATCGCCGCCAGCTGGCCCACCGGCCCGTATCCGACGATCAGCACATCGGAGTTCACCACGTCTGTATCTCCCTGAACGCTGCAGCGGGGACCCGAAACGGTGTTCAGGACGACCCCAGTTCCTTGTCGATGAGCCCGAAGATCTCGTCGTCGGAGGCCGTGTCGAAGTCGAACGCGTCGTCCTCGTCGTCGATGCGGCCCGCGGGCCCCCAGGTGGAGGTCAGCGCTTCCAGCCGCGACAGCCGCGCCATGAGCTCGGTCCGCAGCTCCTCATCGGGGTCCGCGTGTGCGAACGCCGCTTCCAGCCGGTCCAGTTCGTCGGCCAGCATCAGCGGCTGCGCACCGGCGGCCGGCGTGGCGGGCCGTTCCGGGCGGAGCCGCTCGGTCAGGCACCGGGCCAGCGCGAGGGGGGTCGGGTAGTCGAAGACCAAGGTCGCCGGCAGCCGGACCCCGGTGGCGCCGACGAGCCGGTTGCGGAGCTCCACCGCCGTCAGGGAGTCGAATCCGACGTCCTTGAACGCCTGGTCGGAGTCGATGGTCCCGGTGGAACCGTGACCGAGCACGGTCGCCGCCTCGGCGCGTACCAGCTCCAGCAGCGCGGACTCCAGATCCGCCGCGTCCAGGCCGGTCAGTTCCTCCGTCCGGACGCGTGCCGCGTCGAAGGCGCCACCGCGTGAGCTCTTACGGGTGGCGCGCGTCAGGCCGCGCAGCAGCGGCGGTACGGCGTCGGCTTCCGTGCCGTACGCCCGTAGGTCGAGCTTGGCGGGCATCAGCTTCGCGTGTCCCAGGCGCAGTGAGGTGTCCAGCAGCGCCATGCCCTCCCGTGAGGTCAGGGCGTCCATGCCGCCGCGCCGGCCACGTTCCAGTTCCGCAGTGCCGAGGGTGCCGGTCATGGTGGAGGCCTCGGCCCACAGTCCCCAGGCGAGGGACGTCGCGGGCAGCCCCTGGGTGTGCCGGTACTGGGCCAGGGCGTCCAGGTAGGCGTTGGACGCGGCGTAGTTGGCCTGGCCGGGTGTGCCGAGGAGGCCGGACGCCGAGGAGAACAGCAGGAAGACGGCCGGTCCGGTGTCCCGGGTCAGGTCGTGCAGGTGCCATGCCGCGTCGGCCTTGGGCCGCAGCACGGTGTCCAGACGCTCGGGGGTGAGCGCCGTGAGCACCCCGTCGTCCAGCACACCCGCGGCGTGTACGACACCGGTGAGGGGCCGTTCGGCGGGGATCGCCGCGAGGACGGCCGCGAGTGCCTCGCGGTCGGCGACGTCGCAGGCGGCGAACGTCACGTGGGCGCCCAGTGCGGTGAGTTCGGCGTCCAGGGCGCGGGCCCCGGTGCTGTCCCCGCCACTGCGGCTGACCAGCACGAGGCTGCGAACACCGTGTTCGGCGACCAGGTGCCGGGCGACCAGTGCGCCCAGGGTTCCGGTGCCGCCGGTGATCAGGACGGTTCCTTCCGGGTCCAGCGGCCGTCCCTCGGCCGGTGTCTCGGCGGGGACGCGTGCCAGCCTGGGCACCCGTGCCTCACCGGCCCGGACTGCGAACTGCGCCTCCCCCGAGGCGACGGCTCGCGGCAGGGCACTTCTCGAACAGACCTCGGCGTCGATGTCGGCGAGGACGATGCGGTCCGGGTTCTCCGACTGGGCGGCACGCACCAGGCCCCACACGGCGGCGGCGGCCGGGTCGGTGCCGGGCAGGCACGCGTCACGGGTGAGCACCACCAGCCGTTCGGATGCGGGCCGCTCCTCGTCCAGCCAGGACCGTACGGCGTGCAGAGCCCGCCCCAGCAGGTCCCGGACCCTGCCAGGGCCTTCTCCGGCCGGCGTGTCCGTGAGGTCGACGTACTCCAGGCGCTGTGACGGATCGGAGTGTTCGGGCACCGGCACGGACGGCCAGTCGAGGTGGAACAGCCGGTCGTACGTCGACGGCCCCGTGTGCGTCCGGTCGGCGGACACCGGGCGGAAGACAAGGGACTCGACGGACAGCACCGGCAGGCCGTCCGCGTCGGTGGCCTCCAGGGCGAAGGCGTCCGGACCCGCAGGGGTCACCTTGACGCGCAGGGCGCAGGCGCCCGAGGCGTGCAGGGTGACACCGGTCCACGCGAACGGCAGGAGGAGCGTGCCCTGTCCCATGCCGGCCAGTGCGCCGAAGCTCGCGGCGTGCAGCGCCGCGTCGAGCAGCGCGGGGTGGAGGCCGAACTGCCGTGCGTCGTCCTCGTGGTCCTTGGGCAGGGCGACCTCGGCGAAGATCTCCTCGCCACGGGTCCACACGGACCGCAGGCCCCTGAAGGCCGGCCCGTAGACGTAGCCCGCCTCCGCCATGGAGGGGTAGAAGTGCTGGGAGTCGACGAGCCCGGCGCCCCGGGGCGGCCACTCGGCGGAGAGGGGCAGCGGTTCCGTGACGTCCTCGGCCAGCAGGCCGCCCGCGTGTCTGGTCCAGGGGGCGTCGGGGTCCGCGTCGGCGGGACGGGAATGGACGCCCACGGGACGGCGGCCGGTCGCGTCCGGTGCGGACACCGCGACCTGCAGCTGCACGGCGGCGTGGTCGGGCAGCACGAGGGGGGTTTCGATGACGAGCTCTTCGAGCACCGGGTACCCGGCCTCGTCGCCCGCCCGCACGGCCGCCTCCACCAGCGCGGTGCCGGGCACCAGGACCTGTCCGCCCACCTGGTGGTCGGCTAGCCAGCCATGGGTGGACACGGACAGCCTGCCGGTGGCGAGCACCCCGTCGCTGTCCGGCAGCGTGACGGTGCCGCGGAGCAGCGGGTGGCCGGCGTCGGTGAGGCCGGCCGCCGCCGCGTCCGGTGTGGCACCGGCCGGGTTCAGCCAGTAGCGCCGGTGCTGGAAGGCGTACGTGGGCAGGTCGACCCTGCGTGATCCGCTGCCCTCGAACAGGGCCGCCCAGTCCACCGGCACGCCCCGGACGTGGAGCTGCGCGAGGGCGGAGACGACCGCTTGCGGTTCGGGCCTGTCGCGTCGCAGGGTCGGGACGGCGGCGACTGTGTCGCTGACGTCGCTGAGGCAGTCCTGGACCATCGCGGTGAGGACGCCGCCCGGGCCGAGCTCCAGGAAGGTGTCGACGCCCTGGCTGTGCAGGGTGCGTACCGCGTCGTGGAACCGCACCGGCCGCCGCACCTGGTCGATCCAGTGGTCCGGGTCGCACAGGACGTCGGAGCCGGTCGCTTCCGGGGTGCTGGTCGACACGACGGGGATGCGGGGCGCCTCGAAGCGGAGCTTCTCCACCACCGCGCGGAACGGGTCGAGCATCGGGTCCATCAGCGGCGAGTGGAAGGCGTGGCTGACCCGGAGCCTCCGGGTCTCGGTACCGCGCGCGGTGAACTGCGCCGCCAGCTCCTGAACAGCCTGCTCGTCACCTGAGAGCACCACGGCGGACGGCCCGTTGACCGCCGCGATGCCCGCCCGGTCCTCCAGACCCGCGAGCAGGGGCAGCACCTCGTCCTCGGACGCGGCCACAGCGATCATGGAGCCACCTGCGGGCAGGGACTGCATGAGTGCCCCGCGGGCGGCGACCAGCGCGCAGGCGTCGGCCAGCGACAGGACGCCGGCGACGTGTGCGGCGGCGATCTCACCGACCGAGTGTCCGGCGACGGCGTCGGGCCGCACACCCCAGGACTCCATCAGGCGGAACAGGGCCACTTCGACGGTGAACAGGGCCGCTTGGGCCGTCGCCGTCTGTTCCAGCGGCGCGGGGTCGCTTCCCAGGAGGACGCTGTGCAGTGGCCGTTCCGAACGGGGGTCGAGCTCCGCGCACACCGTGTCGAAAGCCTCGGCGAAAGCGGGGTAGGCGTCGTACAGTTCGCGCCCCATGCCGAGACGCTGCGCGCCCTGGCCGGTGAACAGGACGGCGGTCAGGCCACCCGCGTGCGTGCCCTGCACGAGGGGTGCGGCGCTTCGGCCGTGCGCCAGCGCGCGCAGCCCGGGCAGCGGGTCCTCACCGTCGCCGGCCACGAGGACCGCGCGGTGTTCCAGGTGCGAGCGTGGGGTGAGGGAGTAGGCGACGTCGGCGGGTTCGGGAGCGTCGGGCCGCTCCAGTACGGCCACCAGGCGTGCGGCCTGTGCGGACAGAGCCTCCGGGGTACGTGCGGCGAGCAGCCACGGGACGGCCGGCAGGGGCCTGCGCGCCTCGGGGGCGGCCGGTCCGCCGACGGGTGGCTGCTCCAGGATCACGTGCCCGTTGGTGCCACTGATCCCGAAGGAGGACACCCCGGCCCGCCGGGGCCGGTTCAGGTCGGGCCAGTCCCGTGCCTCGGTCAGGAGCTCCACCGCGCCCGAGGCCCAGTCGATGTGCGGAGAGGGTTCGTCGACGTGCAGGGTCCGGGGCAGTACGCCGTGGCGCATCGCCATCACCATCTTGATCACACCGGCCACACCGGCTGCGGCCTGTGTGTGACCGATGTTGGACTTGAGGGAGCCCAGCCACAGCGGCCGGCCCTCGGGCCGGTCCTGGCCGTAGGCCGCCAGCACCGCGTGTGCTTCGATCGGGTCGCCCAGCGTCGTACCCGTGCCGTGGGCCTCCACGACGTCCACTTCCGGCGCGGTGAGGCCCGCATCGGCCAGCGCCTGGCGGATGACACGCTGCTGGGACGTCCCGTTGGGCGCGGTCAGTCCGTTGCTCGCGCCGTCCTGGTTGATCGCCGTGCCGCGCACCACGGCCAGGACGGGGTGCCCCTTGCGGCGGGCGTCGGACAGTCTCTCGACGAGCAGGAGCCCGGCGCCCTCGGACCAGCCGGTGCCGTCGGCGGAGGCGGCGAAGGCACGGCATCTGCCGTCCGTGGAGAGCCCGCGTTGGCGGGAGAACTCGACGAAACCGTCGGGGGTGGCCATGACGGTCACCCCGCCCGCCATCGCCAGGTCGCATTCGCCCGAGCGCAGCGCCTGGGCGGCCATGTGTAGGGCGACCAGGGAGGAGGAGCAGGCGGTGTCCACCGTGACGGCGGGGCCTTCGAGGCCGAGGGTGTAGGCGACCCGGCCGGACAGCACACTGGCCGCGTTGCCGGTGACGAAGTACCCCTCGGCTCCGCGCCGGGCCGGGCTCTGCCCCGTGCCGTAGTCCTGGTGCATGGCGCCGACGAAGACCCCTGTACGGCTGCCGTGCAGGGCCGCGGGGTCGATGCCGGCCCGCTCCACGACCTCCCAGGCCGTCTCCAGCAGGACGCGCTGCTGCGGGTCCATGGCCAGCGCCTCGCGCGGCGAGATGCCGAAGAAGGCGGCGTCGAAGTCCCCGGCCCCGTACAGGAAGCTGCCGTGCCGCACGTAGGACTTGCCGGTCCGCTCCGGATCCGGGTCGAAGAGGTTCTCGACGTCCCAGCCACGATCGGTGGGGAAGTCGGACACGGCGTCGCCGCCGCCCTCGACGAGCTCCCACAGGTCCTCGGGCGAGGCGATGCCGCCCGGCAGCCGGGCGCTCATGGCGACGATCACGATCGGGTCGTCGTCGCGCGCCCCGCCGGGGGCGGCCTGCGCCGTGACGGCCTGTTCCCCGAGCAGCAGGCCGCGCAGATGGGCGGCCAGGGCGGTGGGGCTAGGGTGGTCGAAGACGATCGTGGACGGCAGGGCGAGGCCCGCCTCGGCAGCCAGGCGGTTGCGCAGGTCGAGTGCGGTCATGGAGTCGAAACCCTGGTCGCGGAAGGCGCGGGTCGCGTCCACGGCGGCAGCTCCGGAGTGACCGAGCACGGCGGCGGACTGGGCCCGCACGAGGTCGAGCACCAGCCTGTCGCTCCCGGGGCCGGTGAGTCCGGCGAGGGTCCCGGCCGGCCTCGGTGTGTCGTGCTGCTCCTTCTCGTCCGTCCTCGTGCCCCGCACCCCCGGCACATCGGCGATCAGCGGGCTGGGACGGGACATGGTGAACGCGGCGCCGAAGCGCTGCCAGTCCATGTGCGTCACGGACACGCAGGTGTCGTCGTTCTCGACGGCGCGTATCAGCGCCGAGACGGCGGTGGCGGGTTCCATCTCGCGGACACCCGCCCGGCGGAGCCGTTCGGAGGCCCCGTCGCGCGCTCCGAGCCCGATGCCGCCGCCCCAGGCGCCCCAGGCGACCGAGGTCGCCGTGCGCCCCTGGGCTCGGCGCCGCTCGGCGAGGGCGTCCAGGAAGGCGTTGGCCGCGGCATACGCGCTCTGGCCGCCGCCGCCCCAGACACCGGAGTTGGACGACATCAGGACGAACGCGTCCAGTGCGGCGTCCCCGAGGAGCTCGTCCAGGTGCGCGGCACCGGCCGCCTTGCCCGCGAGGACGCCGGCGAACTCCTCGGGTGTGGTGTCCGCGAGCAGGCTGTTCTGTCCCACGCCCGCGGCGTGCACCACCGCGGTGAGCTCCCCCGGCAACGACTCGAGGAGGAGGCGCACCGAGTCCCGGTCGGCGACGTCGCACGCGCTGAGGGTCACCTGCGCCCCCGAGGCGCGTATCTCGTCGGCCAGTCGCTCCGCCCCTGGTGCCTGCGGGCCGCGCCGGCCGGTCAGGACCAGGTGAGCGGCGCCGTCGGACGCGAGCCTGCGGGCGACCTCCGCGCCGACGCCTCCGGTTCCGCCGGTCACCAGGACGGTGCCGCGGGGGTTCCACGGGCGGACGGCGGGAGCGCCGCCCGTGGGCGCGGGCGTGAGGCGTCGGGCGAAGACCCCGGTCGGGCGGACGGCCAGCTGGTCCTCACCGTCCGTGCCGCTCAGGGCGCCGGCCAGCCGGCGCAGCGCCCGTTCGTCGAGGGTATGGGGCAGGTCCACCAATCCGCCCCAGCGGTGCGGATGTTCCAGTGCCACGACTCTGCCGAGTCCCCACACCATCGCCTGCGCCGGGCTGGTCTCCGGGTTGTCGGGACCCGTCGCGACCGCCCCGCACGTGAGCGCCCAGAGCGGGGCGTCGACACCGCTCGTCCCGAGGGCCGCCACGAGCGCGACCGTGGCGGCCAGGCCGGCGGTGTGTGCCGGGGATCCGGCCACGGCCCGTTCGTCGAAGGCCAGCAGGGAGAGCACTCCACTGATTCCGCCGGGCTGTGCGGCTTCCTCCCGGATGCGCGCGGCGAGCTCGCCCGCGTCGGTGTCCGGGGCGTTCACCTCCATCCGCACGCATACGGAACCACGGGTGCGCAGCCCGTCGAGGACACCGTTGGTGCGTTCGTCGGGACCGTTCGAGGCGGTGGGTGTCATCACCAGCCACCTGCCGGGCAGTTCGTCACGGGCGGAGCCGGGCAGGCGCTTCCAGGTCACCCGGTAGCGCCATGCTTCGCCGGCGGACCTCTCCCGGTGCTGCCGACGCCATGCGGCGAGCACCGGCAGCGCGTCGGTGACCGCGCCGAGCCCGTCGGCGTCGTCCTGGCCGCCCGCTGCCAGGGAAGCGGCCAGGGCCTCCAGGTCCTCGCTGTCGACGGCCTTCCAGAACGACGCCTCCAGGGGGTCCACCGGCGTTTCGGAGGCGTGGGTGCTCCGGTCCGACGACCCCTGCAGCCAGAAGCGGCGGCGCCGGAACGCGTACGTGGGAAGGTCGACGCCCGGACCCGACGACGTGGTCGGCCAGTTGACGGCCAGGCCGCGCACCCAGACCCCGGCGAGCGAGGTCAGCAGCCGCCGGGTGCCGCCGTCGTCCCTGCGCAGGGTGCCGACGACGGTGACGGCGCCGCCGCCCGCGTCCTCGGCGGTGGCCTGCACCGCCGGTACCAGGACGGGGTGTGAGCTGACCTCCACGAAGAACCCGAAGCCCTGTGCCAGGAGGGCGCGGATCGCCTCTTCCATCCTCACGGTCCCGCGGAGGTTGCGGTACCAGTAGTCGGCGTCCAGCTCGCGCGTGTCCATCCAGCGGTTGTGGACGGTGGAGTAGAACGGGATGTCCGAGCGGCGGGGGCCGATCGGCGCCAGTGCGCTCGCGAGGTCGGCCTCGATGCGCTCGACCTGGGCGGAGTGGGAGGCGTAGTCCACGGGGATCCTGCGCACCCTGACACCCTCGGCCGTCAGGTCTCCGGCCATGGCGTCCAGTGCCTCGGGTGCTCCCGCGACGACGACGGACGACGGCCCGTTGACCGCTGCGAGGGACAGCCGTGCCCCGTACGGGGCGCCGTCCAGCCACCTGCCCGCCTCCTCGGCGGACAGGGCGACCGACATCATGCCGCCCCTCCCGGCGAGATGTTGGGCGATGGCGCGACTGCGCAACGCCACGACCCGTGCCGCGTCCGGCAGGGAGAGCGCCCCGGCGATGCAGGCCGCCGCGATCTCGCCCTGCGAATGGCCGACGACCCCGTCGGGCTCGACACCATGGGACCGCCACACCTGTGCGAGCGAGACCATGACGGCGAACGACACGGGCTGTACGACGTCGACCCGGTCGAGGGTGGGTGCTCCGGGAACCTGCCGGACCACGTCGGACAGGGACCAGTCGACGTGCGGTGCGAGCGCTTCCGCGCACAGTGCCATGTGCTGCGCGAACACCGTCGACACGTCGAGGAGTTCGGCGCCCATCCCGGCCCACTGGGAGCCCTGGCCCGGCAGGACGAACACCACCTTGCCCTCGGTGTCGGCGGTGCCCGCGACGACAGACTTGGTGGGGCGCCCGGCGGCCACGGCGTCCAGCGCGGAGCGCGCCTCGTCGAGGTCGTCGGCCACCACGACTGCGCGCTGTTCGAGCGCGGCCCGGGTGGTCGCCAGCGCGTGGGCGACCTCGCCGAGTCCGAGTCGCGGACGGGTCGCGAGGTGCTCGCCGAGGCGCACGGCCTGGGCGGCGAGGGCCTGTCCCCCGCGCCCGGAGACCAGGAGCGGCAGGGGGCCGTGTCCCTCGCCCCCGCCCTTGTCACGTTCGCTCCCCCGGACGGTCTCGGGAACGTGCTCCAGGATGACGTGGGCGTTGGTGCCACTCACCCCGAACGAGGACACCGCCGACCGCCGGGGGCGTCCCGTCTCGGGCCAGTCGCGGGCCTCGGTCAGCAGTTCCACCGCGCCCGAGGTCCAGTCGACGTGGGGGGAGGGCGCATCGACGTGCAGGGTCCTCGGCAGCACGCCGTGCCGCATCGCCATCACCATCTTGATCACGCCCGCCACCCCTGCGGCGGCCTGGGCGTGCCCGATGTTCGACTTCAGGGAGCCCAGCCACAACGGGCGGTCCGCGGACCGGTCCTGCCCGTAGGTCGCCAGCAGTGCCTGCGCCTCGATGGGGTCGCCCAGGGTGGTGCCCGTCCCGTGCGCCTCGACGGCGTCCACCTCGTGGCCTTCCAGGCGGGCGTTGGCCAGCGCCTGGCGGATGACCCTGCGCTGCGCGGGTCCGCTGGGAGCGGTCAGGCCGTTGCTCGCGCCGTCCTGGTTGATCGCCGATCCACGCAGCAGTGCGAGCACGCGGTGCCCGTTGCGCTGCGCGTCCGAGAGGCGTTCGAGGAGCAGGACACCCACGCCCTCGGACCAGGAGGTGCCGTCCGCGGCCGCCGCGAATGCCTTGCACCTGCTGTCCGGTGCCAGGGCGCGCTGGCGGGAGAACTCGATGAAGGAGCCGGGCGTGGCCATGACCGCCGCGCCTCCGGCCAGCGCCATCGAGCATTCGCCGGACCGCAGTGCCTGCGCCGCCAGGTGCATCGCCACCAGCGAGGAGGAGCACGCGGTGTCCACCGTGATCGCGGGGCCTTCGAGCCCCAGGGTGTACGCGACCCGGCCGGAGACGACGCTGCCCGCGGTGCCCGTGCCGATGTAGCCCTCGACGCCCTCGGGGGCGTCGGTGCCGTAGTCGTGGTGCATGAGCCCGGAGAACACGCCGACGTTCTCGCCGCGCAGCGATGTCGGATCGATCCCCGCCCGCTCGAAGACCTCCCACGACGTCTCGAGGATGAGGCGTTGCTGCGGGTCCATCGACAGTGCCTCGCGCGGCGAGATCCCGAAGAAGTCCGCGTCGAAGTCACCCGCGTCGGGGAGGAAACCACCCTCGCGGACGTAGGTGGTGCCATGCCGGTCCGGGTCGGGGTCGTAGAGGGCCGCGACGTCCCAGCCACGGTCGTCGGGGAACGCCGTGACACCGTCCAGGCCGAGCTCGACGAGCTGCCACAGCTCCTCGGGGGAGGTGATTCCACCGGGCAGCCGGCAGCCCATGGCGACGATGGCGACCGGTTCGTCGGACGCCACTGCGGAGGGCGTCGGCGAGGTGACGGCCGGGGCGTCGCCGAGCAGCAGTGAACGCAGGTGGCGGGCGAGGGCCACCGGAGTCGGATGATCGAAGGCGACGGTCGCCGACAGGCGCAGGCCGGTGGCCCCGGTCAGTGCGCCCCGCAGCGCGACGGCCGCGACGGAGGTGAAGCCGAGTTCCTTGAACGCCCTGTCCGCACCGACGGTTGCGCCCTCCGGCAGGTCCAGCACGCGGGCCGCGTGGGCGCGCACGAGCTCCAGGAGCACCCGTTCCCGCTCGTTGTCCGCGACGGCCAGCAGTTGTTCCCGCAGTGCCGCGCTGCCGGCCTCGTCCGGGGCGGGCGCACGCGGGGTCAACTCGATGACGCCCCGCAGTGGCGCGGGGACCTCGTCGGTGTGCAGCGTCGCGGAGTCCAGCCGCATCGGCACCAGGACCGCGTGGTCCACGGTCCGGGCGGCGTCGAACATGGCGCGGCAGTCGTGCGCGGTCAGACGGCCGACGCCGGCGGGCGTCGCCGTCCCCGTGTCTCCGTCGTACGCCTCGGAGGGCCCCCAGGCCAGGGACAGCGCGGCGTGTCCGGCGGCACGGCGGTTCTGTGCCAGTCCGTCGAGGAAGGCGGCGACAGCGCCGTGTCCGGGTGAGTCGGCCGCACCGAGGAGACCGGCCGCCGAGGAGTGGAGGACGAAGGCGTCGAGGTTAGCGTCGAGGGTCAGTTCGTGCAGGTTCAGGGCTTGGAGTGCCGCCGTGCGCAGGGGGTCGTCCCCGGTTCCCGCACCTGCTCCCGGGGTGTGCACCACAGCGGTGAGGGGGCGCTTGATCCGGGTCAGTACGTCGGCGAGCGCCGCGCGCTCCGTGAGGTCACAGGCCGCCAGCACGACCCGGGCCCCGGCCCGGGTCAGCTCGGCCTCGAGCTCGACCGCGCCACGGTCGCGCGGGCCCTGTTCGCTGATCAGCAGGACGTGGCGGACGCCGTGCCCGATCACCAGGTGCCGTGCGGCCTCCGCCGCTGCGGTCCCGTCCGCACCGGTGATCAGCACCGTGCGCCGGGGGTCCGGCGCAGGTTCCCGTTCGCCGGGTGCGGGGGCGGCGGCACGGGTGAGCCTGGGCAGCAGAGCGATGCCGGAACGCACCGCGAACTGCGGTTCCGCGCCGGACAGCAGAGTGGGCAGCACCGCACCGGACCGCGCGTCGAAGACGTCCAGGTCGGCGAGGACGATGCGCCCGGGATGCTGCCTCTGGATGTCACGCAGCCGGCCCCACAGCGCTGCCTGCCACAGGTCGGGGATGTCCTCGTCGGACGCGGTGGCGACCGCCCGCCCGGTCGCGAGCAGCAGCCGGCCACCGCTGAACCGGTCGTCGGCCAGCCAGGCGTCGATGTGGTCCGTCAGCTCACGCACCACGCCGACGTCGTCGGCGGATCCCGCGACGGGGGCGAGCACCGTGACGTCCGGGGCCGCTTCACCGGTGGCGGACGGGGCGTCCAGCAGGGCCGTCGGACCGGAGTGCTGCGACACCAGCATGCCCTGGTCGATCAGTCCCGCGGTCAGCTCCTCCGTACCCGGGCCGACCAGCGCCCACCGGCAGGGGACCACGGGCGGCGGCGGTACCGAGGGCAGCGGGATCCAGTCCAGCCGGAACAACGACTCGTAGTGGCTGGCACCGGCCGCGCGCAGTCGCGCGGGCTGTTCGAGCAGGACGTGCCGGGTGATCTTGCCGGACGCCGTACGGGGCACCCGGGCGATCTCGTAGAGCTCCTCGGGCACCTTGTAGTACGAGAGTTCCTTGCGGCACGCCGCGAACAGAGCCTGCGGGTCCAGCCCTTCGGGCCCGGGGACCAGGCAGGCGACCGGCACCTCACCGAGCGTCTCGTGCGGTCGGCCGACGACGGCCACGTCCGCCACGCCGGGGACCCCTCGCAGGACCTCCTCGATCTCGCCGGGGTGGATGTTCTCCCCGCCGCGGATGATGAGTTCCTTGATGCGGCCGGTCACCGTGAAGTAGCCGGCCGCGTCGCGCCGGGCCAGGTCGCCGGTGCGGTACCAGCCGTGCCGGATCGCTTCGGCGGTGGCCTCGGGCTGGTTGTGGTAGCCGGCCATCACACTGGGCCCGCTCACCCAGACCTCGCCCTCGCGTCCCGCGGGGACGTCCTCGCCGGTCTCCGGGTCGACGAGCCGTACTCCGAGACCGGGCACCGGAAGTCCGCAGGAACCCTCGACCCGGGCGCCGGTCGGCCAGTTGATCGTGATGGAGCCGCAGGTCTCGGTGGATCCGTACGCGTCGAGCAGCGGCGCGCCGAAGGCCTCTTCGAAGGAGCGGCGCAGCGAAGCCGTGGTGATGGCGCCGCCGACGAGGCACATCCGCAGGTGGGGCGCCTTGAATCCCTGGCGGCGCGCTGCCCGCACCAGGTAGTGGTACATGGTGGGCACGCCGGCCAGGAAGGTCGCCGAGTCCTCGCGCAGGGCGTCCAGGACCTCCTCGGCCTCGAAGCCGTCCACGATCCGGGCCGTCGCGCCGACCGCGGTGACGCCCAGCACGCACGCGATGTGGGACAGGCTGTGGAACAGCGGCAGGGGCCACACCACCCGGTCCTCGGAGTTCAGTCCCGGTACGGGTGCGTAGCAGGCCGCCACCGACCAGAGGCAGTTGCGCTGGGTGGACAGGACGCCCTTGGGCCGGCCCGTGGTCCCCGAGGTGTAGAGCATCCACGCGAGGTCGTCCAGTCCCAGGTCGTCCCGCGGCCCGACGGCCGGTTCCGTACCCGCGAGCGTCTCGAAGCTCAGCGTCCCCGCGGGCGCGTCGCCCGTGACGACGACCCGCACGTCGCTCCGGTCCGCCAGGACCCGCCCCAGCTGATCGGCGTGGGCCGGATCGGTGATGACCACGCGCGCGTTGCTGTCCTCGAGCAGATACGCGAGTTCGGCGTCGGTGGCACGGGGATTGAACGGCGATCCGATGGCACTGGCCCTGACGACGGCCATGTAGCTCTCGATGACTTCGACACAGTTGCCGAGGAGGATCGCCACGCAGTCGCCCGGCTGCAGCCTCATCCGTGCGAGGTGACCGGCGATCCTTCCCGAGCGGCGCTCCAGCTCGGCGTAGGTCACGCTACGGCGGGCGTCCCGGAAGGCCACCTTGTCCCCGAACCGGTCGGCGTGCGCCTTGAGGAGTTCGGGCAGCGGCCGTATCAGTTCGGTACGCAGCATCTCACCACTCCGTCGGTCGGCGAGGCACCTCGCACGGCCGGTATCCGTTGCCACCCACGGCAGTGGGCGAGTCAGTGCCCAGTGTCGGGCGGGGCCTGTCCCCCGCCGTACCCCTAGCGGCCCCCTAGGGCATCCCTAACTCCGCGGGGTTCCGGTTTCCCCGGAACCGGGCAGGGCATCCGGTTCCGGGCGCTCCCGGGCCCCCCGGAACCGACCCGGCTCTCCCGGTGCGGGCGCCTTCCCCGGTCCCGTCGGGGGACCGGGAGGAGGCACCCGGCGGCGGGACGAGCCGGCCGTTCCGCACACGGCCGGCCGAGGGGACGTTCAGCCGGCTCCACCCGCCGGCCACAGCGCCAGCAGGTCCCCCGGCTTGTGGAGTACGGCGTCGGGCGACGCGGCAAGCAGCGCGGCCTCGTCCGTCTCCCCCCACAGCGCCGCCAGTGCGGCGACCCCCGCCCCGTGCGCGCTCTCTATGTCGGTGACCGCGTCCCCGACCATCACCGCGCTGTCGGGCTCGGCTCCGAGCAGTTCAAGTGCCTTGAGCACGATGTCCGGAGCGGGCTTCGGGTGAGCGATCTCGTCCGACCCGATCACGTGGTCGAAGAGCTCCAGGACTCCCAGCTGCGACAGCAGTGAACGCGCCCGCGGCCCGCTCTTGCCCGTGGCCACGGCGAGCCGGAATCCCCGCTCCCGCAGTGTGTGCAGCATCTCCGGCACCCCGTCGAACATGGGAACCAGGTGAGCCATCCGATAGCTCTCCCTGACGAAGGGCTCCTGCATCGCGAGCGGCAGATCCATGATGCGCATGATGTCGGGGAAGTACCGGCCCAGATGCCGGTTGTACTCCTCGAACGGCGCCGGCCCTTCGCCCACGACCTCCGCGTAGGCGATGGAGAACGCCTCACGCATCACCTCGGTGCTGTCCACCAGTACACCGTCGAGGTCGAACACCACCACACTTCTGGGGTGCTCCAGCGTACCCACGGCGGGCGTTTCCCCCGTCAGCCCCGTCATGCGCCTGTCCATCCGGTACTCCCTGGTCGCGTCGTGGTTCGGAACGGTCTGCCGGGCACTGGCGTAGAGACGCTCGATGACCCCGATGGTCCGGCGTGCGTCCGCCACGGCCCGCCCGGTCATGCCCGGGTCACCCAGCAACCCGGGCAGTTCGTCGAGCTGCCGGTCGTACTCCGCACCGATCTGCTCGGCTGCCAACGGCACCTGCGTCGTCTCACCGTCGACGGTGAACGTCAGGCTGGAGCCCCCCTCGCGGTTGGGGCTGAACCCGAAGGTGCAGCGCAGCGAGGCCACGCCCGCACTGCCCTCGACCGTGATCCGCGTGACGTCGCGCGCCTCGTGCGACGCCCAGCTCGCGCGGAGCGCCACGGAGACGCCGTCCTCGGTGAGCAGGAAGCCCCGGACGGTGTCCTCGACGTCGCCGCCTGCCGCGTTCTTGCCCGCAGTGGGGACACGATCGCGCCAGCCGGCCCGTGCTCCGGACGTGTTGACGAAGTCGTCGGACACCGCGCCGACCACCTGCGTCACCGCGGCAGGTCCCAGAACCGGCGCGACGCAGTCGAGCAGGTGCCATCCGAGGTCGACCAGTGCGCCGCCACCCGCAAGCCGGGCCTGCGTGAACCAGCCCCCGGAGTCCGGAACGCCACGCGCCCGTACCCAGGACACGTCGACGTGCCGGACCCGTCCCACGGCCGACACCCGTTCGTACAACGCCCGGACGTCGGCCCGGTACCGGGCCGCGCTGCCGGCGAGCAGCACCGCGCCTCCGGCGCGTTCCGCCTCCGCGAGCCGGTCGGCCTCGGCGGAGGTCAGGCACACCGGCTTCTCGAGGAACACGGGTATGCCCCGGGCCAGTAGTTTCTCGGCGATGTCGGCGTGCAGGTGGTTGGGCACGGCTACGACCGCGAGGTCGACGGTCCCGGACTCGATCTCCGCGACGTCACCCAGCCGCGGAACCCCCGTGTCCACGGGTCCTGCCACCGGGTCGACCACAGCCACGACTTCGAAGGCCGGATGCCCGGTCAGCCGGGGGAGCCAGATCTCCCGGCCCGCCCATCCCATCCCGACCACCACGACACGGACGGGCGCGTTCACGCCCCGGCCACGCTCTCGGCGACGACGGCGGCGATGTCGTGCATCTGCTGCTCGGTGCCCAGCAGGGTCCGGTGGTGCAACCAGACGGAGTCCCGGGTGAGCGCCTCGGAGTTCGGGCAGCGGCGCGCGATGTCCTCCACGGACTCCTCGGGAGCGGCGGACTCCCAGAAACCGTCGCTGCGGTAGATGGCGCGGAAACCGACGAACGCCGGGAGCCCACGCTCGATCAGGGTGTCCACGAGCGCGTTGCGACGCTCCTCACCGAGGTCGGGGACCCGGAACATGGCCATGTAGTGCGGATTGCGGTCGTTGCGCTCGTCCCTGGTCTGGGGTACGACACCGGGGATCTCGGCGAGCAGGCTCGCCAGCAGCGGCCAGCGGTCCTCACGCGTGTCGATCTGCCCCGCCAGACGCCCCAGTTGGGCCCGCAGGACCGACGCGCTGAACTCGTTCATCCGGAAGTTGGAGCCCGAGGTGTTGTGGAAGTACTTGCGGTCCGTCGGAGGCCGACCACAGCTGTGCCGCAGGAACGCGCTGTCGTACAGCTCACGGGTCGGGAAGGTCACCGCGCCCCCCTCGCCCGCGGTCATGAGCTTGCCGTTCTGGAAGCTGAAGGCGGCGACGGAGCCGAGCTCGCCGACCTTCTTCCCCTGCCACTGCGCACCGTGGGCATGCGCCGCGTCCTGCAGGATCGCCACACCCGCGTCGGCGGTCAGCTTCTCCAGCGCGTCCATGTCGGCGATCTGACCCGCCATGTGGACCGGCATCACGGCCTTGGTCCTGGGTCCCATCGCGGCGGCGACGGCGGCCGGATCGATGCAGTACGTCTCCAGGTCGACGTCCACCGGAACGGCCACCGCGCCCAGCCGCTGGGCGGCCTGCGAGGAGGAGATGAAAGTGAAGGCGGGAACGATGACCTCGGAGCCGGGGCCGACTCCGAGCACCTGGAGGGCGAGCTCCAGCGCATGCGTCCCGTTGGTCACCGCGAGGGCGTACGGGGCACCGTGGTATTCGGCGAACTCCTTCTCGAAGGTGTCGACCTCGCTCCCCCCGATGCGCCACCACTGACCCTGGTCGAGGGCGCGGACCAGTGCGCTCCGCTCCTCGTCCCCGTACTGCGGCCAGGCGGGGAATTCAAATGACTGCGGCGAAGGACCCATTGACTACACACGCTCCGAGTGAATTGAATCGACCTGGGCCATGAAACTAACGCAGCAATGCATTCACCCTTCCCCCTCCTCCTTCCCCTACCACCCCCCTATTCGCGTGCGGGACGACGGATCGTCGCCACGGATACCGGTGCGGGGGCGATGTGCCTGATGCAGCTGTGAACAGGGCGGGGATACGGTGTGCGGCGCTCTGCCGAGTCGACGACATGCGGATTTCGGGAACGGTTTCGTAAACGGTGACCAGCCGATACGTCGCCACTTCCGGAACCCCTACGGAAGTCTCACTGATGGTCATTCGGGAGCGCGACAGACCCGATGTTCGGGAATGTGCGGTGCGGGTTGTCCAAACGGGTCGCGAAGGAACGCCGGCCGGTCGTCATACCGTCGGAGGCGTTCGTGATCGGCGCTGTGGCCGTCTCCACCGAGCAGTCGCCGCAGTTCATGGCTGTCCGAGCAGCGCAGTGCGTGGGACGCCGCGCGAACCGTCCAGGCCCGCCTTCGGCGAACTCGGCCCGGACCGCGTCCGAGCCGCTCGACGGCCCCACGGAGCCGCGGCGCGGTGACGACGTCGCACCATTCCGCGCGTCGACACCTACCGGCACGCCGTCGCCGAGGACGGCGAGCGCTACCCGCTGTACGGCGCCGCCGCAGCCAACATCACGCCCTGCGCCTTCTGGCCGTACACCCCGGCAGAGCCGCCGGTCGCGGTCGACGACGACGGACCGCGCAACGTGCTCCGCGTGCAGAACCTGCGCGACGCGCCCACACCTCACCTCGGCGGAAAGACGCTGCGCCAGAAATTCGCGGACCGGTCCCGACTGCTGAGCGTCGACGACGGCGGGCACGGCGTCTACGTCCTCGGCGACACCCCCTGCGCGCTGAACATCACCACGCGCTACCTCGTCGAAGGCCGGATGCCCGACAAGGACACGCTCTGCCAGGCGAGTTGATCCCCGTACCGGACCCCCACGGCGCGGGAGCCAAGGGGCCCTGCCGACCCGGCGGCAGGGCCCCGACCGCCTCAGCCCTCGACCCATCCGCGGTTCTTGGCGAACTGCAGCAGTCCCTGGCGCACCTGGAGGATGTGCTCCGCGGTGAGCGCCGGTGCCGACTCCAGCAGCACCTCGGTGACGTCCCGTACGTACTCGTCCGAGCTGAGCACGTCGCACAGCACGTCGTCGCCGTCCGCCGTCTGCCTGCTCGGGGACACGAGAGCTCCCGCAGCACCGGACGCCGGGGCCGCGGTCGGCTCACTGCCGCCGCTGCCGGTGGCGAGGCGCACCGCCGAGGCCTTGAGTCCCCGGTCGCTCTGCTCGACCTCGAACTCGACCCTCAGACCGGGCCTGACGGACGCCTCCGGAATCCAGAGGTCGTTCACATGCAGAAAGACGTCCTCGCCACCGTGTTCCGGCGCGATGAATCCATAGCCCTTTGCGCTGTCGAACCGCACCACACGCCCGCTGACCATCAGAATCCGCCTCTCGAACAACCCCCCGGACCCCATGCCCGGGGACACCACTGCCGCTGCGGGGGCCGGCCCACCTACACCTGGTCCGGACGTGCCGCCGCGGCGTACCGGCCGCTGACGTCGCGGCCGTCATGAGCCACAGGTGACACCTGAGCCCTCGGTACCGGCCACAGCATAGTGTCAGTGGCACCAGCGGGCGGCGCTGCGCGAAGGCCGCTCGCCGCCGCGCGGCAGGTCGCCCCACGCGCCGGACGAGGTGTTCACGTGGCCCACGAAGAACGGGGACACGGTGGGGCGGGCGACCGGCCGTCAGCCGGGCAGCACCACAGTGCGCTGGGCCGAGAAGTCGCCCCACTTCCCGTCGGGGAGCCTGGGCCGCAGTTTGAGCGAGTAGCGGGTGCCCGGCGGGTCGGTGAGAGTGAGCCTGTACGTCGCGCGGCCCGAGGGCGGTGTGCCACCCCAGACGATGGTGGTGGTCAGCTTTCCGTTCAGGAACAGCTGGTACGCGGGAATCGTGCCGCCGGTGTCCGGCTGGTCCCAGGAGAGGTCGACCAGCGACTCCCCGGCCCGGGCCGTCACCTTCGTCCGCAGCCCGGTCGGCGCCGTGCTCGCGGGGGCGCCGGGTGCGGACGGGGTGGTGAGGTCGAGCGCGTCGCTGTCCGGCGAGGAGTGGTCGGCTGCGTCACGGGCGCGGACGGTGAAGGTGTAGACGGTGCCGGGCCGCAGCCCCGTGATCCGGGCCGTGGTCCGCGTTCCGGAGACGCTGTGGATCCTGGAATCCTCCTGGTAGACGTCGTACGAGGTGACGCCGACGTCGTCCGTGGAGCCACCCCAGGACAGGGTGACCGTCCGGCCGCTGTCCGCCCTGCCCCGTAGCTTCGACGGTCCGGTCGGCGCCTCCTCGTCGGCGGGGGCGGTCGCGGGTGTGGTGACGGTGGCGGCGGCGCTCGGGGCGGAGTGGTTTCCGGCGGCGTCGCGGGCCCTGACCGTGAAGGTGTAGGCCGTGGACGCGGTGAGCCCGTCGATGTCGGTCATCAGCGTGGCCGCGGCCACCGAGGCCGCCTTCCTCCCCTCACGGTAGACGTCGTAGCCGGTGACGCCCTTGTCGTCGGTGGACCGCTCCCACATGACGTGTACGGAGGTGGCGCTGCCGGCCTGGGCCGTCACCCCCTCGGGGACCGTCGGGTTCTCGGAGTCCGCTTCGGCGGATCCTCCACAGGCGGCGAGAGCGGCGAGGAGCAGCGCGGCGGGGCAGGCCAACGCGGTGCGTGCGTGGGGGCGTTGCACGGTGATGCCTTCCATCCGACGGCAATGGTCCAGACCTATATGCCATGCGGGTGCCGCCTCCGACAAGAGGGCGGACCGGAACATTCCGCGATGTCCGCGATGAGTTCCGGTCCCGAGGGGGGTCTTATGGGTATGGATACGCATGACGGAATCGCACCCGGACTCGATCTCGGACCGGCGGCGCGGCAGATCCGCGAACTGATCGGTGACATCGAGGACCGGCAGCTGTCCGGCCCGACACCCTGCCCCGACTACTCGGTGCGGGAGCTGCTCGGGCACCTCCTGGGACTGACCGCCGCCTTCCTCGACGCGGCACAAAAGAATCTCGGCCCGACGACCGACACGCCCCCGACGGCGGCCCTGCCGGTACTGCCCGCCGACTGGCGCACGGCGCTGCCACCCCTGCTGGACGAGCTGGTCGCGGCCTGGCGCTCACCCGCCGCGCTGGAGGGCATGACCCGGGCCGGCGGGATCGATCTGCCCGGCCAGGTCGCCGGAATGGTCGTACGGAACGAGTTGGTGGTGCACGGCTGGGACCTGGCCAGGTCGACGGGGCAGGCGTTCCGGGCGGACGAGGCGAGCCTGCGCTCGTCGGAGGCGATGCTGGCGCCCGGGGACGACGACAGGTCCGGCCCGGACGCGATCTTCGGCCCGCCGGTGCCCGTCCCGGCCGACGCGCCGCTGGCCGACCGGGTGATCGCGCTGAGCGGACGCCGGCCCGACTGGCAGCCGGGCGACTGAGGACGCAGCGCTCGGGCACGACGGTGGCGTCGCACCTGGGGCCGACGGTAAGGGGTCCGGGACTGCTCAGCTGGTGAAGAACTCGGTGATCTGCTGGGCCACCTGGTCCGCGTGCTTCTTGTGCACATGGTGACCGCCGCCCAGGGTGAGCAGCCGGCAGTCGGGGATGAGCGAGGCCATGTCGGCCAGCCTCCCCTGCGGCATGCTGCTCTCCGGACCCCCGGCGATCATCAGCGTCGGGGCGACGATCTGCCCCAGCTCCTGCTCCCACCGGGGATCCGGCTCGGCCACCTGGGCCCGGACGGCCGGCACGACGTTCTCGTCGTAGTCCACCGGGCCCGCGGGGCGGCTGTCGGCCACCAGCTGCCCCGGGAACGGCGGCGGGGTCTCGACCAGCACCAGTCGCTCCACCCGGTCGGCGTGCTCCTCGGCGAGCAGATAGGCGACCACGCCGCCCATCGAGTGGCCGACGAGGCCGACCCGGTCGAGCTCGCAGGCGTCGAGGAACTCCAGGACGTCGTCCCGCATCTGCTCGAAGCCGTACTCGTCGGGCCAGTCGCTCTCGCCGTGGCCGCGCAGGTCGATGGCGTACACCCGCCACTCCTCGCCGAGCAGGGTGCCGACGGCCTCCCAGCTCAGGGACGAGCCGCCGAGGCCGTGCAAGAGGACGACGGGCGAGCCGAAGGGGTCACCCCAGGTCCGATACGCCAGCCGCACTTCGCCGACGTCCACAACAGACTGATCTTCCATATCGCGAACGCTACAGGCGCCCCGCCCCGGTCGGGACCGCCCCCTGCCTGGCAGGCTTGGTGCGTGAAACACAGGCGCCCCGCCCTCGCCGCCGTCGCGGCCCTCGTCCTGACCGGCTGTTCCGGAACCGGTTCCCCCTCCCCCGAGACGGGTCTCGACGACCCCGCGAAGAAGGACATCGCCATGCGGCTGGTGTCCAGCGCGGAGAACTCCACGCTGGACTGGAAGGCCCAGTACGGCTACATCGAGGACATCGGCGACGGCCGCGGCTACACCGCCGGCATCATCGGGTTCTGCTCCGCCACCGGCGACCTGCTGAAGGTCGTCGAGCGCTACACGGCGAAGCGCCCGGGCAACGCGCTCGCGGACTTCCTTCCGGCACTGCGCGCGGTGAACGGCAGTGACTCGCACGAAGGGCTCGGCGCCGCCTTCGCCCACGCCTGGGCGGAGGCGGCGGCGGATCCGCGTTTCCGGGCCGCGCAGGACGCGGAGCGGGACAGCTCGTACTTCGATCCGGCGGTCGAGCGCGCCGAGGCCGACGGGCTCAGCGCCCTGGGGCAGTTCGTCTACTACGACGCCTATGTGATGCACGGGTACGCCGACGCCGAGGGCACGGTCGGCTTCCGCACGATGCGCGCGCAGGCCCTCGCCGAGGCCGATCCGCCGTCCGGGGGAGGTGACGAGGAGGCCTATCTGAACGCCTTCCTCGACGCCCGGGTGGCCGCGATGCGCAAGGAGCCCTCACACAGCGACACCAGCCGGGTGGAGACCGCCCAACGCGTCTTCGTCAGGGAGGGGAGGCTCCAGTTGGAAACCCCCCTGGTGTGGAAGGTCTACGGCGAGCGCTTCCGCATCGACGGAAGCTGAAGTGCTCGGGTCCGTCCGTGCACGGGGGTTACGACGCGCTCCGACCTCTGGTAGGAAAGTTTACTAACAGAATATCGGAACGACGAACTCCTGCTGGAGGACCGGTGCATCACCCCCACAACAGCACCTCACGTCGCACCACCCGATTCACCCGCACCGTCGGATTCACCGTGCTGGCCCTCGGGCTGACCTTCACGGCGATTCCGGCCATCGCCCACGCCGGCGCCCCCACGCCGCCGGCCGCACACCTGGAGGCAGCAGCGACCGGTCTCGACGACCCCGCGAAGAAGGACATCGCGATGCAGCTGGTGTCCAGCGCGGAGAACTCCACGCTGGACTGGAAGGCCCAGTACGGCTACATCGAGGACATCGGCGACGGCCGCGGCTACACCGCCGGGATCATAGGGTTCTGCTCCGGCACCAGCGACATGCTCGGTCTGGTGGAGCTGTACACGGAGCGGAAGCCGGGCAATGTCCTGGCGTCGTACCTGCCCGCCCTGCGGGACGTGAACGGCACCGATTCGCACGAGGGGCTCGACCCCGGTTTCACCGGCCACTGGGCCGAGGCCGCGGCGGACGACGCGTTCCGGCAGGCCCAGAACGACGAGCGCGACCGGGTGTACTTCGACCCGGCCGTGCGCCAGGCCAAGGCCGACGGCCTCGGCACGCTGGGGCAGTTCGCCTACTACGACGCCATCGTGATGCACGGCGGGGGCGGCGACAGCACCAGCTTCGGAGCCATCCGGCAGATGGCCCTGGCCGAGGCGAGCCCGCCGTCGCAGGGCGGTGACGAGGTGGCCTACCTCGACGCGTTCCTCGACGCACGGGTGTGGGCGATGAAGCAGGAGGAGGCCCACTCCGACACCAGCCGGGTGGACACGGCCCAGCGGGTGTTCCTGCGGAACGGCAACCTGGATCTGGACCCGCCGCTGGACTGGCAGGTCTACGGCGACAGCTTCCACATCGGCTGACACCACCCGCAGGGTGCGCGTACGGATCCCTGCCGTGGGTCTCCGTACGCGCACCGAGGGGTCAGTGGGCGACGGGCAGGGCCATCGGATCCTTGGGCTGTTCGCTGTCCGCGGCTTCCGTCCCCGGCTCCGCGTCGGGCGTCCGGCCCCAGTGGTTGAAGGCCAGGTTCAGGACGATCGCCACCACGCAGCCGGTGGAGATGCCCGAGTCCAGGACGACGAGCAGGTCCTCGGGGAAGGCGTGGTAGAAGTCCGGAGCCGCGATCGGGATGAGGCCGATACCGACGGCCGCCGCGACGATCAGGGCGTTCTCGCCCTTCTCCAGGGCCGCGGTCGCCAGGGTCTGGATACCGCTCGCGGCCACCGACCCGAAGAGCACTATGCCCGCGCCCCCGAGGACCGGAAGCGGTACGAGGGCGATGACGGACGCGGCCACGGGGACCAGCCCGAGCAGCACGAGGATCGCCCCGCCCGCGGCGACGACGAACCTGCTGCGGACCTTGGTCATGGCGACCAGCCCGATGTTCTGGGCGAACGCGCTGCACATGAAGCCGTTGAAGAGCGGGCTCACGGCGCTGCCCAGGGTGTCGGCACGCAGTCCGCCCTCGATGGTCCGCTCGTCCGCGGGGCGGCCGACGATCTTGCCGAGGGCCAGCATGTCGGCGGTGGACTCGGTCATGCAGACCAGCATCACGATGCACATCGAGATGATGGCCGCGATCTCGAACTGCGGTGCGCCGAAGTGGAACGGCGTCGGGAAGCCGACCACGTCGGCGTCGCCCAGTGCCCCGAAGTCGGTGATGCCGGCGGGGATGGCGATCAGGGTGCCGATGACCAGGCCGAGCAGGATGGCGATCTGCTGGAGGAAGCCCCGCAGCAGTTTGCGCAGGGCGAGCACGATCACGAGCGTGACGGCGGCCATCGTGATGTTCGTCGTCGAACCGTAGTCGTCGGCGGCCGCGTTGCCGCCCTGCGACCAGTTGAAGGCGACCGGCAGCAGCGAGACCCCGATCAGGGTGATGACCGTGCCGGTGACGACGGGCGGGAAGAACCGCACCAGCTTGCAGAAGTACGGCGCGAGGACGAAGCCGAGGAGGCCGGCGACGATGATCGCGCCGAAGATGACGGCGATGCCGTCGTGTCCGCGGTCCTTGCCTATCGCGATCATCGGGGTGACCCCGGCGAACGAGACGCCGTTGACGAACGGCAGCCGGGCGCCTATTCGCCAGAAGCCGAGCGTCTGGAGCAGGGTGGCTATGCCCGCGGTGAAGAGGCTCGCCCCCATGAGGAAGGCGGTCTCCTCGGCGCTGAGACCCACGGCGGGCCCCACGATCATGGGCGGGGCCACCACCCCCGCGTACATCGCGGCCACGTGCTGCAGACCGCTGGTGAACATCCGCAGGGGCGGAAGCTTCTCGTCGACCGGATGCTTCCGGCCGTGCTCCTCGACTGCGCTTGCGTCGGCCGCGCTTCCTTCGGCTGCGCTTCCTTCGGCCGCGCTTCCTTCGACTGCGTTCTTACGAAACCTGGGCGTAGCTGCCACGGCTTCCTCCGGTCGGGTACACGTCGGACGACGTGGGTGTCAGGGAGGTGGTGCGGAGTGGTGCGTTGGTGCAGGTCGTGCAGCTGGTGCGGGCAGCTTGGAGCTCACCTGTGCGGGTGCGCGTACGCGACGTACGCGCACCCGCACAGGCTGCCGTCGACCCTGCTGGGTCCACGGCGGCCGGCCGAGGGCCGTCCCCCTCGGCCGGCCTGTCAGGGGGCGCGGAGCATCAGGCTCCGGCCGCGATCCGGGCCAGTCGCCCGGCCTCGTCACGGGTCGCGCGCGCGATGGCGTCCTCGTCCACCGTGGTGAGGTGGTTGTCCTCGACGACGGTTCTGCCGTTGACGAGGGAGAGGGTGACGGGGGCAGCGGCACCGAGGACCAGTGCGGTCACGGGGTCCGCGATGGAGGCGTGGGCGAGGGTGTCCATCTTCCACAGCACGAGGTCGGCGAGCTTGCCTGGCTCCAGGGAGCCGATCTCGTCGGCCCGGCCGAGCACCCTGGCTCCGCCGTACGTTCCGAGGCGCAGCGCCTGACGGGCGTTCAGCGCCTTCTCGCGGTGGGCGCCGAGGCGGTTGACGAGGAGGGCGTTGCGCAGTTCGGTGTGGAGTTCGCCGGACTCGTTGGAAGCGGTGCCGTCGACGCCGAGCCCGACCGGCACACCGGCGGCGAGCATGTCGGGGACTCGGGCGATGCCCGCGGCGAGACGGGCGTTGGAGGACGGGCAGTGCGCGACGCCGGTGCCGGTGCGGGCGAAGGCGGCGATGTCGGAGTCGTTCATGTGGACGCAGTGCGCCATCCACACGTCGTCACCGAGCCAGCCGGTCGACTCGAAGTAGTCGGTCGGCCCCATCCCGAACAGCTCCTTGCAGAACTGCTCCTCCTCGACGGTCTCCGAGCCGTGGGTGTGCAGCCTCACGCCACGACGACGCGCCAACTCCGCTCCCTGTCGCAACAGTTCGGTGGACACCGAGAACGGCGAGCAGGGGGCGACCGCGATCTGTGTCATCGCGCCGAACGAGGTGTCGTGGTGCTCGTCGATGGTCGCCTCGGTGGCGGCGAGCGCTCCGTCGAGGGTTTCCACCGCGAAGTCCGGCGGCAGTCCGCCGTCCTTCTCGCTGCGGTCCATGGAGCCGCGGGCGAGGGTGAAGCGTACGCCCATGTCGCGGGCGGCGCCGATGATCGCGCCGGACAGGTCGCCGGAACCGCGGGGGTAGACGTAGTGGTGGTCCATGGCGGTGGTGACCCCGCCGCGGGCCATCATCGCGAGCGAGCCCTGGGCGGCCGCGCGGGCCATCGGCTCGTCGATGCGCGCCCACGTCGGGTACAGCGCGACCAGCCAGTCGAAGAGGTTGTGGTCGGTAGCCAGGCCCCGGGTGATCCACTGGTAGAAGTGGTGGTGGGTGTTGACCAGGCCGGGCGTGACGAGGTGCCCGGTGCCGTCGATGCGGCGTACGACACCGGTGAGGCCCTCAGGTGCCTTGCCGGCACCGACGGCCTCGATGCGGTTGTCCGCCACGACGATGTGCCCCGAGGCGTACTCGGTGTCGTGGGCGTCGACGGTGGCGATGGAGCAGTTCTCGATGACGGTGCGCTGAATGGTCCTTGTATCCGCCGTAGTTGCCATGGTGCTTCCCTCTTCTGTCTCTGGCGATGTGGGCACGGCAGGACCCTAGGAGGATTTGAGTGCCACAGCGTTACGGCTGTGGGTGCCGAGATGATGGAAGAACAGATTGAGCAGGACCGCCACGAGGGCTCCCGCGCTGATCCCTGAGCCGAGCACGGTCTGCGCCCAGGAGGGGAATCCGGCGTAGAAGGCGGGCGCCGCGAGCGGGATGATGCCCGCGCCGAGTGCCACCGCCACGAGGATGATGTTGGAGCTGTCGTCGAGTCCGGCCTCGGACAGGGTCCGGATGCCGCTGACCGCGATCGAGCCGAACAGGACGATGCCGGCGCCTCCGAGCACGGGCATCGGAACCAGTGAGACGATCGCCCCGAGCACGGGGAAGGCGCCCAGGACCAGCAGCGCACCGCCGGCCGCGGCGACCACGTAGCGGCTGCGTACCCGGGTCAGCGAGACGACGCCGACGTTCTGGGCGAAGGCGCTGGTGGGGAAGCCTCCGAAGACGGGGCCCAGGAGGGTGGCGATGCCGTCGGTGCGCAGACCCCGCGTGATGGTGGCGCCGTCGGTGCGCCGCTCGCAGATCTCGCCGAGCGCCAGCATTCCGGCTGACGACTCCGTCATCAGTACCAGCATCACGATGCACAGGGAGAGGATCGCGGCGGGCCGGAATTCGGGTGCGCCGAAGGCGAAGGGTGTGGGCAGGGCGGCGACGGGCGCGGACCCGAGTGCGGAGAAGTCGGCGAGTCCGAAGGGGACGGCCGCGACGGTTCCGACGAACATGCCCGCGAGCAGGGCGACCTGCTTGACGAAGCCACGTCCGAAGCGCTGGATCAGGAGGATGACGACGAGGGTGAAGGCGGCGAGCGCCAGGTACTTCATGGCGCCGAAGTCGTCGGCGGTGGCGTCGCCTCCCTGGGCCCAGCCGACGGGCACCGGCATCAGGGTGACGCCGATGAGGGTGATGACTACGCCGGTGACGAGCGGGGGGAAGAAGCGCAGGAGGCGTCCGAAGAACGGGCCGACGGCCAGGCAGAAGACGCCTGCGACGAGCACCGCTCCGTAGATCGCGGGGAGTTGACGACCGGGGGCACTCGTCTCCGCGATGGCGAGCATCGGCGCGATCCCGGCGGAGGACGCCGCGTTGACGAAGGGCAGCCGGTTCCCGGCGAAGCGTCCGGCACCGAGGGTCTGGACGAGGGTGGCGAGCCCCGCGATCAGGAGACTCGCCGCGATCAGCCGGGTCATTCCGGCCGGGTCGAGTCCCACGGCCTGCCCGATGATGAGCGGAGGGGTGACGACGCCCGCGTACATGGCGGCGATGTGCTGGAGCGCGGCGGGGACGAGCCGCGAGGGCGGGAGCTTCTCGTCCACCGGGTGCACTGCCGTTCCGGCAGCGGTCGGTGGGGCGGTACACGGGCCTTTCGCCGGCCCCGTTGCAGGCTGTGCCATGGGATTTCCCTCCGGGATGACCGGCCCTCGCCCCGCGGGGGCGGGGGCCGGTTCAGCACCGCGTCAGAGGTTGGTCATGTCGACCGGGATCTTCGGCTCGACGCCGTCCCGGAGCACCGTCGCCTCGATGAGACCGTACGGGCGGTCGGCCGCGAAGTAGACCTCGTTGTCGTTCTCGAGGCCGAAGGGCTCCAGGTCCACGAGGAAGTGGTGGTTGTTCGGCAGGGAGAAGCGGATCTCGTCGATCTCGCTGCGGTTGTCGATGATGCGGGAACCCATCTGGTACAGGGTCTGCTGGAGCGAGAGGGAGTACGTCTCCGCGAAGGCCTGGAGCATGTGCTTGCGCGTCTGCTCGTAGGACTTCTCCCAGTTCGGCATGCGCTCTTCGTCGCTGGTCCAGTTGTAGCGCCACCTGGCGGAGACGTCGGTCGCGAGGATGCGGTCGTACGCCTCCTTCAGCGTCGTGTACCTGTCCTTGACGTAGCCCCAGAACTCCGAGTTGGTGGAGTTCAGCACGGTGAGGTCCTTGAGGCCGGAGACGACCTCCCACTTCTCACCGTCGAAGGTGATCTGGGTGGTGCGCGTCTGCTGGCCCTTGCGGACGAAGGAGTGCTTGACCTCGTCGGCACCGATGAACTTCGAGTTGCCGTCGGAGGTCGCTATACGCTCCCAGCCGTACTCCTCGATCCTGATCCTGGCCACCTTGATCGGCTCCTGCGAACTCACGAAGTGCCGGGCGAGGTGGATGCCGAACTGCTCGGCCGACTCGATGCCGTGCTCCTTGGCGAAGGCGAACACCGTGTTCTTGGTGGTGTCGGTCGGCAGGACGTTGGCGTTGGAGCCGGAGTAGTGGACGTCGTCCATGTCGCCGGAGAGGGCGACCGAGACGTTGAGGTCCTTGATGTGGTGGGTGTCGCCGTCCCGCGTGATCCTGACGACGCGGTTCTCTGCTTTGCCGTACTGGTTCTGGCCGAGAATCGTGGGCATTGTCTGCTAGCTCCCTCGGTAAACGGAGTAGCCGAACGGGTTGAGCAGCAGCGGTACGTGGAAGTGCTCGCCCGGAGTGACGGCGAATGCGATCACCACCTCCGGGAAGAACGCGCCGCTGTCCCTTACGCGGGGGGCGTCCTGCTGCGCCTCGGCTTGTTTCTTCGCGGTGAAGTACGACTCGGTGTCGAAGACGAGCCGCACGTGGGTGGTTCCTTCCGGCAGGGCCGGCAGGTCTTTGCAGCGCCCGTCCGCGTCGGTCGCGGATCCGCCGAGCGCCACGTACTGCGCGTCGCCGCCGCTGCGGGCGGCCAGGGAGACGGTGACGGCTTCGGCGGGACGGCCGATGCTGGTGTCCAGGATGTGGGTGGACACCGAAGCGGTGGTGTCGGTGCTCAAGACCGTCACGCTCCTTGTTCTCGGAAGGGCTGTACGAGGTCCTGGTCCTCAGGAGTCCTGTACGAGGCGGGTCAGCCGGATGCGGTTGATCTTGCCCAGCTCGGTGCGGACGATCTCCCTCTCCTGCTCGGGCGAGTTCCCGGTGCGGGCCTTCACCGCGTCGCGCATCTGCTCACCGGTGGCTCCGGTGGCGCAGATCAGGAAGACGTGTCCGAACCGTTCCTGGTAGGCCAGGTTGAGTTCGAGCATCTCCGCCTTGAGCTCCTCGGACGCACCGGCCATCCCCCGCTGCTCACGGGCGGAGGCCGGGTCCCCCGGCTTGGGGCGGCCGATCGGTGGATGGCCGGCCATCGCCTCGGCCAGGTCCTCCGCGGAGAGCTCGGCCACGGCGGCGTCACTGGCGGAGAACAGGGCTTCCTTGCCGGTGTAGGGCCGGCGGGCTAGGACGGTGCGGCCCCACGCCGCGCTTGCACACACCTCGTGCAGCTCGGCTGCGGCCTCCTCGGCCGCCAGGGTGTTGAACCGGGCGAGGCCCGGTGTGGAGCTCGTAGTCACGGGAGCCTCCGTGGCTTTTCGGCTGTGCGTTGTCGGGCTGCGGACAGCTAACGCCCTTCACAACACCACGTCAACAGTTTGTTGAAATTCCGCGAACAGATGATGCCGCCGCCCGAGTTTCCGGACGACGGCATCGGCACCTGGGATCGGCTACTCACCCTTGGCCGCGTTGTCCCGGTTCAGATAGTTGTAGACGGTGAAGCGGCTGACGCCGAGCGCGCCTGCGACGGTCTCGACGCCGTGCCGCACCGAGAAGGCGCCGCGCGCCTCGAGGCTGCGCACCACGCCCTGCTTGGCCTTGCGGTCCAGTTCGGCGAGCGGCATTCCGTGCCGCCGCTCCATGGCGGCCAGGATGTGGTCGAGCGATTCCGAGAGCTGCGGGAGCCGCACCGCTATGACGTCCGCCCCCTCCCAGGCGAGCACCACGTCATCAGGGGTGGCCTGCCCCGGGTCGAGCAGTTCGGCGCCCATGGCGTCGACGAGCGGCTTCACCGCGAGGACCAGGGGGTGGTCGGCCGGTCCGGTCACGGGGTGTCCTCCCCGATCACGTTGAGCTGGAGGGACACCCGTGTGGCCCCCGAGGCCAGGGCCTTGCGCAGCAGGGAGTCCACCGCCGTGAGGACCTGGTCGGCGTGCCCTTCGGCCGTGTTCCCGAAGGGGCCCACGTCCACGGCGTCCAGGTCGGCGGTCTGGATGACCTCGCGGGCCACGACCGCGTGAGCGGGTGCCTCGTCGAGATCGAAGGGCTCGGTGGTGAATTCCACCCTCAAGCGCACGGTGCCTCCCTCATGTCCCGCCGCGTCCGTCGGCTCGCACGGCTCGTCCCGACCCTAAGGCACGGACCTCCCGCACCGAGGGGCTCACCGGCGCCGCGCCCCAGGATCTCGAGCCGGCCGCCTGACCAGGCACATCCGGGCGGGCTCGGAGCGGGGGGCGAGCGGGCCGCCACCCCACCCCCGGGCGTCCGGAATCCGGCTCCCCCTTGACAGCCTCACCACCAGCCAGGCAATCTTCCGTTAGGCAGAAACAAACTTCCGCAATACGGAAGGAGCGCATGATGGGCCACTCGGACCAGCGCTTCGATGTGAACCTCTCGATCCTCTTCACCGAACTCCCGCTCCTGGAGCGTCCCGCGGCGGCCGCCGCCGCCGGCTTCACCGCGGTCGAGCTCTGGTGGCCCTGGATCGAGACCCCCGCCCCGGCGCAGGCCGAGCTCGACGCCCTGAAAAAGGCGCTCGACGACGCGGGAACACAGCTGGTGGGGCTCAACTTCTACGCGGGCCGGCTCCCCGGCCCGGACCGCGGGGCGCTTTCGCTGCCCGGCGAGGAGTCGGACCGCTTCCGCGCCAACATCGGCGTGGCGGCGGACTTCGCGGCCTCCGTCGGCTGCAAGGCGCTCAACGCTCTCTACGGCAACCGCGTCGAGGGCGTGGACCCGGCCGCCCAGGACGAACTCGCCCTGGAGAACCTGGTCCTGGCCGCCAGGGCGGCCGACCGCATCGGGGCGACCCTCCTGATCGAGACCCTCAACGCCACGGAGTCGCCGCTCTACCCCCTGGTCAGCGCACCGGCGGGCGTCGAGGTCGTCGACCGCGTCAACGAGGCGACGGGCCTGGGCAACGCCGCGTTCCTGCTCGACCTCTACCACCTGTCGATGAACGGCGAGGACCTCAGCCAGGTGATCAAGGCGTACGCCGCGAAGACCGGTCACGTCCAGATCGCCGACAACCCGGGGCGCGGCGCGCCCGGCACCGGCTCGCTCCCGCTGGAGGGGCTCCTCGACGAGCTGGCCGAAGCCGGTTACGACGGCTGGGTCGGCCTGGAGTACAAGCCGAGCGACCGCACGGGCGCCGAGTCGTTCGCGTGGCTCGCCGCCGAGCACCGGCCGGCCCGCTGAGGGCTCCCGCCCCACGTTCACACGCTTACCGGAAGGCACCCTCATGAGCAGCAACCTCCCCAAGGTCGCCTGGATCGGACTCGGCATCATGGGCTCCCCCATGTCCGAGAATCTGGTCGAGGCCGGGTACCGGGTGACCGGCTACACCCTGGAGCAGGACAAGGTCGACCGGCTCGTCGCGGCGGGCGGCACGGGGGCCGCCTCGATCGCGGACGCGGTTCGCGACGCCGACGTCGTCATCACCATGGTCCCGGCGTCCCCGCAGGTCGAGGCCATCGCGTACGGCCCCGACGGCATCCTGGAGAACGCCAGGCGGGGTGCCCTGCTGATCGACATGTCGTCGATCACCCCGCAGACCTCCGTGGACCTGGCATCGAGCGCGAAGGACAAGGGCATCCGTGTACTGGACGCCCCCGTGTCCGGGGGCGAGGCAGGCGCGATCGAGGCCGTCCTGTCCATCATGGTCGGTGGCGAGCAGACGGACTTCGACGCCGCCCAGCCCCTGCTCCAGGCGTTGGGCAGGACGATCGTGCTGTGCGGCCCCCACGGTTCCGGCCAGACGGTGAAGGCGGCCAACCAGCTGATCGTCGCGGTCAACATCCAGGCGTGCGCCGAGGCCGTCGTCTTCCTGGAGAAGTCCGGCGTCGATCTGGCCGCCGCACTCGACGTACTGAACGGTGGTCTCGCCGGCTCGACGGTCCTGACCCGCAAGAAGGACAACTTCCTCAAGCGCGACTTCGCTCCGGGCTTCCGGATCGACCTGCACCACAAGGACATGGGCATCGTGACGGACGCCGCCCGCAACGTCGGCGCGGCACTGCCCGTCGGCGGGGTCGTGGCCCAGCTGGTCGCCTCCCTGCGCGCCCAGGGCGACGGCGGGCTCGACCACTCGGCGCTGCTGCGCTCCATCGAGCGGCTCTCCGGCTCCCAGGTCTGACATCCCGGCCCCACCCGGGGCCCCTGAACTCCGGGTCGCGGCGGCGCTGACACCTGTCCTGTCGCGCCCAGGCGCCGTCGCGGCCCGGAACCCCTTCCTCCAATTTCAACAAACTGTTGACGCGTCGATCCAGGCTTATCTACGCTCCTGAAGCCGTCAGCAGCCCCGTACGGAAGGCCTCCATGTCCCAGCGTGTGCTCACGACCGAGTCAGGCGCCCCGGTCGCCGACAACCAGAACTCCGCCACGGCCGGCGCCGGCGGGCCGATCATCGTCCAGGACCAGCACCTGCTCGAGAAGCTCGCCCGTTTCAACCGTGAGCGCATCCCGGAGCGCGTCGTCCACGCGCGCGGCTCCGGTGCGTACGGCTACTTCGAGGTGACCGACGACGTCACCGGTCTCACCCGCGCCGACTTCCTCTCCGAAGTGGGACGCCGCACCGAGACCTTCCTCCGCTTCTCCACGGTCGCCGACTCCCTCGGCGGCGCGGACGCCGTACGCGACCCCCGCGGCTTCGCCCTCAAGTTCTATACGAACGAGGGCAACTACGATCTCGTCGGCAACAACACCCCGGTGTTCTTCGTCAAGGACCCGGTCAAGTTCCCCGACTTCATCCACTCCCAGAAGCGGGACCCGTTCACGGGCCGCCAGGAGCCTGACAACGTCTGGGACTTCTGGGCACACTCCCCGGAGGCCACCCATCAGATCACGTGGCTGATGGGCGACCGGGGTATCCCAGCCTCGTACCGTCACATGAACGGCTACGGCTCGCACACCTACCAGTGGACGAACGCGGAGGGCGAGGCCTTCTTCGTGAAGTACCACTTCAAGACGAACCAGGGCGTGCGTTCCCTCTCCGCCGAGCAGGCCGCCGAACAGGTCGGCAAGGACGCCGACTCGCACCAGACCGACCTGCTCCAGGCCATCGAGCGGGGCGTCAACCCGTCCTGGACGCTGCACGTACAGGTGATGCCGGCCGCCGAGGCCGCCGACTACCGCTTCAACCCTTTCGACGTCACGAAGGTGTGGCCGCACGCCGACTACCCGCTGCGGCGCGTGGGCCGTCTGGTGCTGGACCGCAACCCGGACAACGTCTTCGCCGAGGTGGAGCAGGCCGCGTTCTCGCCGAACAACTTCGTCCCCGGCATCGGCCCTTCCCCGGACAAGATGCTGCAGGGCCGGCTGTTCGCGTACGCCGACGCGCAGCGCTACCGGCTGGGCGTCAACCACACCCAGCTGCCGGTCAACGCGCCGAAGGCCGCCGTCGTCGACAACTACGGCCGCGACGGGCTGCACGCGACGCGTCACGGCTCACGCCGGGACAAGAACTACGAGCCCAACTCGTACGCCGGACCCTCGCAGACCGGTGAGGCGCCGGCCGCCCCGCTCGCCGTGCACGGCTGGACGGGTACGCACGAGGTGCCCGCTCACACGAAGGACGACGACTTCTTCCAGGCGGGTGAGCTCTACCGGCTGATGTCGGCGGACGAGAGGAACCGCCTGATCGCCAACATCGCTGGAGGCCTCTCGCAGGTCACCCGCGACGACGTCATCGAGAAGAACCTCTCCCACTTCCACGCCGCCGACGCCGAGTACGGCAAGCGCGTGGAGGAGGCGGTCCGCGCCCTGCGCGAGGACTGAGCCTCCCTCCCAGGGCCCTGCCCGTGCCGCGCACCCGGATGAGGGACAGCGCGCGGCACCGGCAGGACGGGACCGCGGCGGCGGACGACGCCAGTGCGGTGGCGAAGGGCCGGGCGGCCCGGCTCCAGACCTGAAGGAACCGCGCCGCCCGCCGCCCACGCCCGCCGTCGCGGTCGCCGTGGCACACGACAGCAGGGGTGCGGTGTACGCCGGTTCGGCGTGCACCGCACCCCTGCTGTCGTGGCGTGCCGCCACTCCCCCATCCGCTCCACCGCAGGTCACCCGGGGTCATCCCGCGTCCGGGAGGTCCTCGCCGGGCAGGTCGAACAGGCGTTGCGAGCGTTGCCCGTTGAAGAGCCGCAGAGCCGTGACCCACGGCCAGTGGTCCTCGGGCTCCAGACGGGGGCACGCGATGCGGTGCGGAATACGGCACCTGGCGCCGGGCAGCGGCTCCGCGTCCCACAGGTTCAGTGCGGTCCCGGCCGAGGTGATGATCCATCGTCGCCGAGGGGGGACGGTGTGGGCCGGGACGAGGATGCGGGGCTCCAGGAGGATCCAGTGCCCGGCGTACTCGGTGGCGTACCGGTCCTGCGGGAGGTCGCAGAACGGGCACTCGGGCGGTGCCGGTGGTCGTGGGGCGGTGGCCCCTTCGAGGAGCGCGTGGAAGGCTGCCGTCAGGTGGTCGGAGTCGCCGTCGGGTCGGTCCGGGCAGGACGCGGTGTTCTCGGTGTCCCCCATGGACCAAGGATCCGGGCGGGCCTCCGGGTTCGCATAGGACGCGATCCGGCCGCACCGGTTGGTGCGCGAGCCCTTCGGTGGGCCGGAGGGAACCCCGTGAGGCGCACGGGGACTCCGGAGGCTCACAGGGCGGGGCCTGTCGTCGCCCACACCTGCTTCGCTGCGGGCGGGCGCACCGGGGCCCGGCCCGCGGCCGGCTCCCGGACCAGGGAGCGGGCGGGCCGGGCCCCAGGGGTTCCGGCGGCGGCTGCGGCGTCAGGACACCGTCAGCGCCCGGATCGCGGTCGGCGCGTGGCCCGGTTCGGATGCCACGTCCTCGAACTCGTTCACCGACGCGATGTCGCTCCCGCTCATCGAGATGTTCGTGACCCGCTCCAGGATCGCCTCGACGACGACCGGGACCCGGTGCTCGGCGGCGAGCTTCTTCGCCTCCTCGAAGGCCGGCAGCAGCCGGTCGGGCTCCGTGACCCGGATCGCCTTGCAGCCCAGGCCCTCCACGACCTTGACGTGGTCCACGCCGTAGACGCCCAGCTCCGGGGAGTTGAGGTTCTCGAACTCCAGGTTGACCTGGAAGTCGATGTCGAAGTTGCGCTGCGCCTGCCGGATGAGCCCCAGGTAGGAGTTGTTCACCAGCACGTGCACGTACGGGATGCGGTGCTGCGCGCCGACGGCGAGCTCCTCCAGCATGAACTGGAAGTCGTAGTCGCCCGAGAGGGCGACCACGGAACCGTCCGGGTCGGCCGTGGCGACACCCAGCGCGGCGGGGATCGTCCAGCCGAGCGGCCCGGCCTGACCGCAGTTGATCCAGTGGCGCGGGCGGTAGACGTGCAGCATCTGCGCGCCGGCGATCTGGGAGAGGCCGATGGTCGAGACGTACCGGGTCTCGGGGCCGAACGCCCGGTTCATCTCCTCGTAGACCCGCTGCGGCTTCAGCGGCACGTCGTCGAAGTGCGTACGGCGCTGCAGCGTGGCCCGCCGTTCCTGCGTGGACGCGGCCCACCGTGAGCGGTCCTTCAGCTTGCCCGCCGCCACGAGTTCCCGCGCCACCTCGACGAAGAGCGCCAGTGCCGCCTTCGCGTCGGAGGCGATACCGAGGTCGGGGGCGAAGATCCTGCCCAGCTGGGTGGGCTCGATGTCGACGTGGACGAAGGTGCGGCCCGCGGTGTAGACGTCCAGCTTGCCGGTGTGGCGATTGGCCCAGCGGTTGCCGATGCCGAGGACGAAGTCGGACTCCAGGAAGTTCGCGTTGCCGTAGCGGTGCGAGGTCTGCAGGCCGACCATGCCCGCGTTCAGCTCGTGGTCGTCGGGGAGGATGCCCCAGCCCATCAGGGTGGGGACGACCGGGACGCCGGTCAGCTCGGCGAACTCCACCAGGAGGGCGGAGGCGTCGGCGTTGATGATGCCGCCGCCCGCGACGATCAGCGGGCGCTCGGAGGCGTTCAGCATCTCGACGGCCCGCTCGATCTGCCGGCGGCTCGCGGCGGGCTTGTGCACCGGCAGCGGCTCGTACAGCTCGGGGTCGAACTCGATCTCGGTGAGCTGCACGTCGATCGGCAGGTCGATGAGGACAGGCCCCGGTCGGCCCGTGCGCATCAGGTGGAAGGCCTGCTGGAAGACCCCCGGGACCTGCGCGGCCTCCAGGACGGTGGTCGCGGCCTTCGTCACCGGCGCGGCGATCGACGCGATGTCGACCGCCTGGAAGTCCTCCTTGTGGAGGACGGCGGTGGGCGCCTGGCCGGTGATGCAGAGGATCGGGATCGAGTCGGCGATGGCCGAGTAGAGGCCGGTGATCATGTCGGTGCCGGCGGGACCCGACGTGCCGATGCAGACACCGATGTTACCGGCCGCGGCCCGGGTGTAGCCCTCCGCCATGTGGGAGGCGCCCTCGACGTGGCGGGCGAGGGTGTGCTGCACCCCGCCGGATGCCTTGAGGGCCGCGTAGAACGGGTTGATCGCCGCACCCGGCACACCGAACGCGTTGCTGACGCCTTCGCGCTTGAGGATCTCAACTGCCGCTCGGGCAGCGGTCATACGAGGCATGAGTGCTCCTGCTCGGACCTGGTGGAGTCGGGCTCTGTCGCGCCACCTGAGAGCACCAATTCCGCATTACGGAAATTTAGTTCTGCTATACGGAATCAATTTAGGGCGGGCCGCCACGACCGTCAAGGGAGGAGGGGGAGACGGCGGAACCCATCGGGCCGAAGTGCGCAATTCCCTCCCCCGGGCGTCGCTCCTGGTGGACGATGGGGACACACGACGGAGTCACCGCCGCGGCGGCGGGAGGAAGGGGCGGCACGTGGAGTCCGTACCGGTGCGCTGCCCGGCCTGCCACCGGGAGCACGCGTTCGTCACGCCGGTGTATCCCTGCCCGTGCGGCTCCCCGACCGCCCCGCCGCTGATGCGCGGCGCGCCGGCCGTACCCATCACGCACCGCACCTGGAACGACGACTGGGTGAGTGTGCGGTGCCACTCCTGCGGGCGCCGCGACCAGTGGCCGCACCCCGAACTCTGCTGCCCGTGCGGTGCGGTGCTGCGCATACCCGTGCGCCCGGTGACCGCGCACGGCCCCACGCCGACGCCCGCCGCGCCGGGTTCGTCCGACCCCGCGCACATACCGGTGCCGCGCACGGCCGCGCACCCGAGGCCCTCGTTCCGCCCCCTGGTGATACGCACGGCCCGCGACGCGGTGAACACGGCGGCGCTGTACCTGAAGTGGCTGGGCTTCAGCGATGTGGTCGGGTCCGAGGTCCGGCCCAGCTGCCGGATCGACCTCAGGGCCGCCGGCCTCATCGCCCAGGTCGACGCGACCACGCGACCGACCGCCCCGCGCGACGTGGAGTGCCTCTGGCTGAACGCGCTGAACACCTCGGTGACAGGCGTACTGTTCTCCCTGGCCGGCTATACGGACGAAGCCCGCTCACGCGCCGACAACCTCGTCGTCCCGCTGTTCGTCCTGGACCTCACCAACACCCCGCAGCCGGTGAACGGGGCCGCCGACGAGTTGATCAGCGTCGGTCCGTGACACCCGGACCCGGTCGCATGATTTCGGTCACCTGTGCCCCGCCGACCGCATATGTTCGAGCTGTTGTCATTATGAGGACGTAGAGTGAAGACATGCTCTTAACTCTCCGGCATATCACCCACCCCACACCCGATCTGACGGCCCAGCCCGCCCACCCCTCGGCCGTCGAGGCCAACGACGCGATCCGCGCACTCGTCGACTCGCGGGCCGGTCAGGACTGGACTCCGGTGGAGGCCGCCGAGTACGAGGTGTTGCTCATCGAGTGGGCGGCCGCGACCCAGGGCATAGGCTCCGGCGTCATCGAGGCCGCCTGACCCGGCGGCCCCCGGCGCGGTCTACGCGCCGTACCCCTCCCGCAGTTCGACCTTCCGGACCTTGCCGCTGACGGTCATCGGGAACGCCTCCAGGATCCGCAGCCCGCGCGGGATCTTGTAGTGCGCCAGCTGTTCACGGCAGTACGCGCCCAGCTCGTCGAGCGTGGGCGGATCGGCCGGGTCACGGGGAATGACGCAGGCCAGGATCTCCTCGCCGTACCGGTCGTCCGGCACCCCGACCACCTGGACGTCCGCGATCTTCGGGTGACCGTAGAGGAACTCCTCGATCTCACGGGGATACACGTTCTCGCCGCCACGGATGATCATGTCCTTGATCCGGCCGACGATCTGGACGTAACCGTCCTCCCGCATCACCGCGAGGTCCCCCGTGTGCATCCAGCGTCCCGCGTCGACGACTTCGGCGGTCCGCTCCGGCTGTTCCCAGTAGCCGAGCATCACGCTGTATCCCCGGGTGCACAGTTCACCGGCCTCGCCGCGCGGCAGGGTCACACCGGTCACCGGGTCGACGACCTTCACCTCGGTGTGGGGCATCACCCGGCCCACCGTTCCCGTGCGGCGCTCCAGGTCGTCCTCCCGGCGGGTCTGGGTGGAGACGGGCGAGGTCTCCGTCATGCCGTAGCAGATGGACACCTCGTCCATGTGCATCTCCGCCACGACCCTCTTCATCACCTCGACGGGACAGGGCGATCCGGCCATGATCCCGGTGCGGAGCGAGGAGAGGTCGTACGAGGCGAAGCCGGGGAGGCCGAGCTCCGCGATGAACATCGTGGGCACGCCGTAGAGCGAGGTGCACCGCTCCTGCTGGACGGCGGCCAGCACCGCGGCGGGCTCGAAGGCGGGTGCGGGGATCACGATGCAGGCGCCGTGCGAGGTGATGCCGAGGTTTCCCATGACCATGCCGAAGCAGTGGTAGAACGGCACGGGCAGACAGACCCGGTCCTGTTCGGTGTAAGCGACCAACTCCCCGACGAAATAGCCGTTGTTGAGGATGCTGTGGTGGGAGAGCGTGGCGCCCTTGGGGAAGCCCGTGGTCCCGGAGGTGTACTGGATGTTGATCGGGTCGTCGCAGGACAACTCCGCTTCGCGGGCCGCCAGCTGCCGCGCGGTCACCGCCCCTGACGCGGCGGTCAGTTCGTCCCAGGACGGGTCGCCGATGTGGTGGACCGACCGCAGCCCGGGACAGTTCCCGCGGACCTGGGCGACGAGAGCGCGGTAGTCGCTGGTGCGGTGGGCGAGCGAGGCGATCAGGACGGAGATCCCGGCATGCTTGAGCACGTACTCCAGTTCGTGCGCGCGGTAGGCGGGATTGATGTTGACCAGGACGGCACCGATGCGTGCCGTGGCGTACTGCACGAGAACCCATTCCGGGCAGTTGACCGCCCAGATGCCGACCCGGTCGCCCTTGGCCACCCCCGACGCCATCAGCCCGCGGGCCAGTTCCTCGACGGCGGCGCCGAACTCGTCGTAGGTCCAGCGGCGTCCGGAGACGACGTCGACCAGGGCCTCACGCTCCCCGAACGCCTCGATCGCCCGGTCCAGGTTGCGACCGATGGTGTCGCCGAGCAGCGCGGTGTCGCCGGTGCCGTGCGCGTAGGAGAGACCGCTCATCGCACGTCCCCCTCGTCGAACTCGGTGCCGGTCCCCTGCGCCGTGCGCTCGCGCAGCTCGATCCTGCGGATCTTCCCGGAGACGGTCTTGGGCAGTTCGGCGAACTCCAGGCGGCGGATGCGTTTGTACGGGGCGAGGACCGAGCGGGAGTGCTCGAACAGCACCTTCGCGGTGCCGGGCCCCGGCTCCCAGCCCTCGGCGAGCACGACGTACGCCTTCGGGACGGAGAGCCGCACCGGGTCGGGCGAAGGCACGACCGCGGCCTCGGCGACCGCCTCGTGCTCCAGCAGGGCGCTCTCCAGCTCGAACGGCGAGATCTTGTAGTCGGAGGCCTTGAACACGTCGTCGGCCCGGCCCACGTAGGTGATGTAGCCGTCCTCGTCCCGTGCACCGATGTCACCCGTGCGGTAGTAACCGCCCGCCATGGCCTCGGCCGTGCGCTCCGGGTCCCCGTGGTAGCCGGTCATCAGGCCGACGGGGGCCGCGGACAGATCGAGGCAGATCTCGCCGTCCGCCGAGCCCGGTTCGCCGGTGACCGGGTCGAGCAGCTCGACCTTGAACCCGGGACTCGGGCGTCCCATGGAGCCGGCCTTGAGCAGCTGTCCCGGTGTGTTGGCCACCTGCACGGCGGTCTCGGTCTGGCCGAAGCCGTCCCGGATGGTGACACCCCAGGCGCGTCGGACGCTCTCGATGACCTCGGGGTTGAGCGGTTCGCCGGCCGCGACGACCTCGCGCGGGGGTGTCTTCAGCTGTGTGAGGTCGGCCTGGATGAGCATCCGCCAGACCGTCGGCGGGGCACAGAAGCTGGTGATCGCCGAGCGGTCCATCTCCGCCATCAGCCGCGCGGCGTCGAACCGGGTGTAGTTGAAGATGAAGACGGTGGCCTCGGCGCTCCACGGCGCGAAGAGGTTCGACCACGCGTGCTTCGCCCAGCCGGGCGAGGAGATGTTCAGATGCACGTCCCCGGGCTTGAGCCCGATCCAGTACATCGTCGACAGATGGCCTACGGGGTACGAGACATGGGTGTGCTCGACCAGCTTCGGACTCGCCGTGGTCCCCGAGGTGAAGTAGAGCATCAGCGGTTCGTCGGCGTCCGTCTCCCGGTCCGGCGTGAAGCTCACCGGCGCGTCGTCGGCCCCGCTGTAGGAGAGCCACCCCTCGACGTCGGCGCCGACCGCGATCCGGGTGTAGTCGCCGGGCACCTCGTCGAACTTCGCGGTGTCCGCCGACCGTACGAGGACATGGCGGACCCGGCCGCGCTCGACCCGGTCCCGCAGGTCGGCCGGCCCCAGCAGGGGGGTGGCGGGGATGACGACGGCGCGCAGTTTCATCGCTGCCAGGGCCGTCTCCCACAGCTCGACCTGGTTGCCGAGCATGACGAGGATCCGGTCGCCCGCGGCCACGCCCTGCTTCCGCAGCCAGTTCGCCGCCCGGTCGGAGCGGGCGGCCATCCGGGCGAAGGACACCTCGGTGCGGCCGCCGTCCTCCTCCACGATGTGCAGGGCGGTGCGGTCGTTGTCCTCGGCGATGACGTCGAACCAGTCGAGCGCCCAGTTGAAGTGGGCGGGCCGGGGCCAGCTGAAGCCCTCGTACGCCGTGGTGTAGTCCTCACGGTGCTCGATCAGGAAGTCCCGGGCCGCCCGGAACGTCTCCGTCGCACTCGTTGCCGGCATGTGCCCTCCTCGTCGTGAACTGGTCCATTACCATCATGTGAACAGTGACCCAGATCTCACCACCCCCGAACAGGGGTGGGACCGACAGGGCGGAGAGCATCGGCGTGCCGGAAGCGGGCGAGGCGACCGAGCTGCGCGCGGCCCTGCTGGGGCTGCGCCGGACGAGCGGGCTGCCGGTGGTCTTCGGCGGGCTGCTGTCCGACGCCCGCCACGCCCTGATCGCCGAGCTGAGCGGGGCACAGACCCCGGCCCTGCGCGGGCTCGTCATCTCGGCGGGCAGCGGCCTCGGCGGCAAGGCGATCGCCCTGTCGCGGCCGTGCGCGGTCACGGACTACTCCTCGTCGCGCCACATCAGCCATGAGTACGACTTCGCGGTCGCGACGGAGGGCCTGCGCTCGGTCGTCGCGGTGCCCGTCGTCGTGCGGCGGGCGGTGCGCGGGGTGCTGTACGGGGCACTGCGCCAGCCGCTCACGCTCGGGGACCGTACGTTCGACGCGGTGGCCTCGGCTGCCCGGGACGTGGAGCAGGCCCTGGCCGTCCGGGACGAGGTGCAGCACCTGCTGGCGGCCACGCGGGAACAGATCGCCGATCCGGGCACGGGCCCCGGCACCTGGGAGGACGTCCGCGAGGCGCATCGCGAGCTGCGCGCCCTGGCGCCGAAGATCGTGGATCCGGCGCTGCGCGGCGAACTGCTCGCCGTGTGCGGGCGGCTCGCGTCCGCGGCGGAGGCGGACCGTGCTCCCTCGGCCGGGCGGGTGCGGCTGGCGCCGCGCGAGGTGGACGTGATCGCCTGCGTCGCGTCGGGCGCGACGAACTCGGCGGCGGCGGAACGCCTGGGGCTGCGGCCGGAGACCGTGAAGAGTTATCTGCGGTCCGCGATGCGGAAGCTGGGGGCGCACACCCGGCTGGAGGCTGTGGTGGCGGCGCGCCGGGCGGGTCTGCTGCCGTAGCCGGTCCCCCCGCGAGCCGGCTCACCCCGGCCGGGGCGGCTCAGTCCCCGAAGTCGACGAACGTGCCGAACCGGACGTCGTACGCGGGTGCCGGGGACATCACGGTCAGCAGGTCCACGGCCTCCTGGGTGATCTCCTCGCGGGTGGCCGGGGCGAGCTCGCCCAGGGCCTGGACGGTGACGACCGCCGTGTCCTCGGCCTCGTCGAGGCGCCAGAGCGCGGTCAGGAACCCGTCGGCCAGGACCGTTCCGTAGGACTGGTTGCCCACTCCGTTGCGCCCCCTGTACGCGGACGGGATCACCCGGGTCCGGTCGGCGTGGCCGAGCAGGATGTTGTCGAACTCGGGGAGGAAGCGCGCCGGGGCAGGGGTCTCGGGGTCGGGGCGCGGGGCCTCGGGCAGGTCGAAGAGCTCGACGCCGTTCTCGTCGCGGAAGGTGACCAGGCGGGGGCGCAGGCGGTCGAAGACCTCGCGCATACGGGTGAGCCCGGCCCACGTCTGCATGTCCTTCACCGAAGCGGGTCCGAAGGCGCCGAGGTAGCGCAGAACGGTCGCGTCGGGCGAGGCCGCCGGTCGCGAGGGGCTGCCCAGCCAGTGCTCGGCGGTCGTCAGGGAGACCTGCCCGCTGCGCCCCCAGAGCCCGCGGGGGGTGACCTGGACCAGCGGCAGCCGGCAGCGGGCGGCGACCGCGAGTGCCCGGGGGTCGGCTTGCGGCCAGTGGACGATCAGTTCCTCCCGCAGTTCTCGCATGGTGCGCGGCCGCTCCTCCACGAGGTCCCTGGCGAGTGAGGCGAGCCGGTCCAGGTCGACACCCGCGAGGCCGCTCCGGAACATGTTCAGCTCCCGGTCGCGCGCGGGCTGGACCAGGGGGCGCAGTGTGAGGGCGTCCTCGGCGGTGTGGGTGTGGATGGTGGAACGCAGGGTGACGATCCTGACCACCTCGCGGGACTCCATCAGCGCCGCGAGCGCGTCCGGGTCGAAGTTTTCCAGCCGGGAGAAGAGCTGGAAGTACGGCGGCCGGGTGTTCTGCGCCTGGAGGCCGACCAGACGGCTGACGGCGTCCCTGACCGGGAGGGCTGTGCGGCGCAACAGCAACTGCCGTTCCATCGTTGCCCTGTTGAGCGCACGGGTGGAGAGCACGGGAGCGTTCTTGGCGGCCATGGTCCGCAGACTACGCGGGGCCTTGGGCGGGGTGCGGAACGGGCGACACTCGCACGGCCCACGAAGCACCGGCGGGAAGGCACCGGCCCGCATGATGGGGCGGTGATCAGCGTCCTGTTCGCGGTCCTGACCGCTCTCAGCAACGGCACCGCCTCGGTGCTCCAGCGCCGCGCCGCCCTCGGGGTGCCCGACAGCGACGCGATGCGCCTGGCACTGATCGTGCGTCTGCTGCGGCAGAAGGTGTGGCTCGTCGGGATCGCTCTGGTGGTCGTCGCCGCGGTCTGTCAGGCCGTGGCCCTGGCCACGGGGCCCATCGCGGTGGTCCAGCCCATCTTCGTGATCGAGCTGCCCGCGACCCTGCTGGTCGCCGGCTTCGTCATGCGGGTGAGGGTGTCGCGGCAGGTCTGGTGCGGGGTGGCGGCCGTGACACTGGGTCTGGCACTCGGTATGGCGGCCGCCGCGCCGGTCGGCGGCAGCGACGACGTGCAGGGGGCCGCCTGGGTCCCGGCTCTTCTGGCGACCGGGGCCTTCGAGGCCGCACTGATCGCCACGGCGCTCGGCATCGGCGGAAACGCGCGGGCCGCGCTGTTGGGTCTGGCCGCGGCGTGCGGGTACGCGCTGACCGCCGCGCTGATGAAGGACGCCATGTCGCGGCTGGACGCCGGCGGCGTGGTCGGTCTGCTGACGGCGTGGCAGCTCTACGCCACCGCGGCGGCCGGGGTGGGCGCGCTGTTCCTCCTCCAGAACGCGCTCCAGGCCGGCTCCCTGGTGGCGGTGCAGCCGATGCTGACACTCGGGGACGCGCTGATCAGCATCGCCTACGGCGTGACCCTGTTCGGGGAGGAGCTGCGGACCGGGTGGTGGCTGCTCCCCCAGCTGGCCGGGGTGGCTCTGATCGCCGCCGGCTGTGTCGTCCTCGCCCGTTCCCCCTTGGCGACGGCGAACGCAGCCCCGCCACGCACGGATTGAACCCCTCAGGGGCGCCCCCGCGCCGGAACCTCCTCGCCGGGCGGCACCGGCCCGGGCGGGGTCCCGTCGCCGAACGGACGGCCGCCCAGCTGCGCACGGTGGTGGGGGGTCGGCCAGCCCGAGAGTTCGGGGCCGAGCGGCACGATGCCGGTCGGGTTGATACCGGTGTGCACCCGGTAGTAGTGCTGCTTGATGTGGTGGAAGTCGACGGTGTCGCCGAAGCCCGGGGTCTGGAAGAGGTCCCGTGCGTACGCCCACAGGACGGGGTCCTCGGCGAGCTTCGAGCGGTTGCACTTGAAATGCCCGTGATAGACGGCGTCGAAGCGCACCAGGGTGGTGAACAGCCGGATGTCGGCCTCGGTGATCGTGTCACCGACCAGGTAACGCTGCCCGGCGAGGCGTTCGGAGACCAGGTCCAGGCGGCGGAACACATCGGCGTACGCGGCTTCGTACTCACCCTGACCGGCGGCGAACCCCGCCCGGTAGACGCCGTTGTTGACGTCGCGGTAGATACCGTCCATCACGGTGTCGATCTCGTCGCGATGCCGCTGCGGGTAGAGGTCGGGGGCGCCGGGGCGGTGCAGCTCCGTCCACTCGGTGGCCAGGTCCAGCGTGATCTGCTGGTAGTCGTTGGTGACCAGGGCCCTGGTCGGCACGTCGACGATCGCGGGCACGCTGACCCCGCCCGGGTAGCCGTGTTCCCGGGCGTCGTAGGCCTCGCTCAGGTAGCCGATGCCGAGCACCGGGTCCTTGCCGCCCTCGTCGAGGGTGAAGCGCCAGCTGCGGTCGTCCTGGACGGGGTCGGCGACGGCCAGGGAGAGGACGCTCTCCAGCCCGAGCAGCCGCCGTGAGACCAGGGCCCTGCTCGCCCAGGGGCAGGCCCGGCTGACGACGAGACGGTAGCGCCCCGCCTCGACGGGCCAGCCGTCACGGCCGTCGGCGGTGACGCGGTCCGCGAAGTGGCTGCGGGAGCGCTTGAAGGGCTTGTGCCCGTACGAGGTGTTCCCGCCGGGTTCCCGGTCCTCGGTGTCGCTCATGGTGTTCCCTTCGGGGCGTCGGTGGCCTCGGGCGCCCGGGAGGACGCCTCGGGCCGTCTCCTTCCCCGCCTGCCCGCCGCGACGTCGGCCAGTGCCACGACGAGGCCCGCGAGGACGAACGCGACGGAGACGAGGAGCCCGTGGTCGTAGGCCGCCGCCCAGTCACCCGGTCCCAGCTGGGCGAAGAAGACCGAACCCACCGCGGCGATCCCGATGGCCGAGCCGACGCGCTGGCTGGTCTGGAGGGTTCCCCCGGCACTGCCCGCGTTGCCGACGGGCACCTCGGAGAGGGTGAGGGTCTGGTTGGGCGCGATGACGAGCCCGCTGCCCAGGCCGGCCAGCAGCAGCGGGGCCGCCATCGCGAGCCCGGCGCCCCTGCCCGGGACCAGGTGCGCGGCCAGGGCGGTGAGCCCGAGTCCGACGGCCACCATGGTGAGTCCCACGACGATGAGGGGCCTCCCGAACCTGCCGACCAGCCGGCCTCCGATGCTCGCCGAGGCGCCCGCTCCCAAGGCGAACGGGGTGATCGCGAGGCCCGCCTCCAGGGCGCTGTAGTCCAGCCCGGACTGGAGGTAGAGCGTGCTGATGAAGAAGATCGAGGTGAAGCCGGCGAAGTACAGCAGGATCATCAGGCAGCCCAGCCAGAAGGACCTGAGCCGGAAGAGTGAAAGGTCGAGCACGGGCTGGATGTTCCGTCGCGCGCAGCGGGACTCCCAGGCGACGAACGCCGTGAGCAGGACCGCGGCCACTGCCACGAGCAGCCACTTGCCGTTGCCCGGCCACTGCTGGGCCTGGACGAACGGCAGCAGCAGGGCGAGGACCCCCGCGCCGAGGAGCAGGACGCCGACCGGGTCCAGGTCGCGCGGGCGCACCCGGGTCGCCGAGGGGGTGTCGGGGAGCAGCCGCCGGGCCAGCAGGAGGCAGACGATCCCGATCGGCAGGTTGACGTAGAACACCCAGCGCCAGCCCTCCTGCGCGCCGGCACCCTGGATCAGCAGACCGCCCAGCAGTGGGCCGACGGCGGTGGAGATGCCGACCACGGTGCCGAACATGCCGAAGGCCCGGCCGCGCTCGCGTCCGGAGAACATCTGCTGGATCAGCGCGGAGATCTGGGGCGAGAGCAGTCCGCCCGCCGCCCCCTGGAGGAGCCGGGCGATGACGAGCCAGAGGCTGGACTGGGCGGCCCCGCAGGCGGCGGACGCCAGCGTGAACAGGGTCAGCCCCGCCATGAACACCGCGCGCCTGCCCCGCGCGTCGCCGAGGCGTCCGCCGGGGATGAGGACGAGCCCGAAGGCGAGCGCGTAGCCGGACAGCACCCACTGGAGGTCGGACTCGGGGGTGTCGAGGCCCTCCTTGATGGACGGCAGCGCCACGTTGACGATGGAGACGTCCAGCAGCGTCATGAACCCCGCCACCAGACAGACGGCGAGGGCACGCCAGCGACGGGGGTCGGAGGGGCCGGGGCCGGGCATGCCCGTGTCCCGGTGCTCCGTGCTCTCTGCCATGGTCCGCACCCTAGTTCGCGCCCGTCCGGACGTCGTCCCGGGCGCGCCGTAGGCGGGGTGGCGGGCCCCGGTCAGCGGTGGCCGGTTCCGACCCGGCGTGCCCGGCCCCATCCGGGGTACCGATCGGTCATGACTGTCGCCAAAACGAGCGTTCTGGTCCTGGACTGCGCCGAGCCGATCGAGCTCGCCGACTTCTACGCGAACCTCCTCGACGCGGAGGCGCGGATAGGGAGCGATCCTGACTTCGTCGAGATAGTGGGAAACACCGGGGTGCACCTGGCTGTCCGGCGCGACCACGGTTACGCGCCGCCGAGCTGGCCGCGCCCGGAGGACTCCCTTCAGGCGCATCTGCGCATCCTGGTGGGCCCGGAGGACATGGACGAGGCCGAGCGCGAGGCGATAGGTCTCGGCGCCCGGCCCGTTGACACGGGAGACGGCAACGGAGGTCCGCGTGACGTCCGGGTCTACAACGACCCGGCCGGGCACTCGTTCTCGCTGGCGGTGTATCCGGCCCCACCGTCGTCGGCAGGGCCGGCCTCGTAGGGGCGGGTTCCCCTCCGGGCCAGCGCTTCGGCCCGGGAAGGCGTTCCGTAGGATCCCAGGGTGACGACGGGGACAGGGACGACGACGGGGACCGGGGCGGCGTGGGCGGGGCCGCCGCCGAACGGGGCGGAGCGACTTCTGCTCGAGGCGGCGGGCGACCGGGAGGCGTTGCCGGCCGTACTGGCCACGAGCAGGCTCTTCGTACTCGTCGCCCGGCTGCACGCGGACACCCCCGGTTTCACTCCCCCGCTCACCGCACAGCCGGATCCTGCCGATCCGGGCCGGATGTGTGTCACGGTGCTGACGTCCGGCATGCTGCCGCCCTGGCATCCGGACTGGGTGTTCGAGGCGATCGGTGTCGACGAGCTCGTACGCCGGTGGCCGGACAAGGTGCGGTGGCTGGGGGTCAATCCGGGCACACCGTACGCCGCCACCCTCGAGGCCGGTGCGGGACGCCGCCGGGCGTGGCTGAAGGCCCACGCGCGGTCCGGCGGGCCTCCGGGCGGTCTGCTGCTGACCCACGGAGCCGGTCCGCTGCACGGGCCGGTCGCACACGGACTGGCCCTCGGCGCCCACCTGGCGGTGCACAACGGTCTCGTCTGGAACGACCTGGGCGCCGCCTACGAGGGGTACACGACGGACCGGGCACGGCTCCGTAGTCCCTGGGGCGTACTGAACCGCGCCGCCTACCGGGAGACCCTCGAAGCGCTGCTGGCGACCCGGCTGGTCGGCCGTACGCACGAGTCGGTGATCGGGATCCGCCGAACCCTCGCCGGGCGGCTGGGCCGCACCCCGACGGTTGCCGAGTGGTCCGAGGCGGTGACCGTCGAGATGACGCGCCGCCAGTCCACGGCGGCCGAGACGGCCGAGGCCCACGAGGCGCTGCGGCTGGCCGTCACGTACGAGGACAGGTTCCGTGCGGACGGTGCCCTCGGGCCGGGCGAACGGGTCGACACCCTGGCCGCCTTCGACTACGGGCGTGCGGTCAACGTCGTACGACTGGCGCTGGGGGCCCGCCTCTGCGATCCGCACGAGGCGGAACAGGCCGTGCTGCGGATCGGCGCCCTGGCCAAGCGTGCCTACGGTTCCTGGGCGCAGTTCTCCCTCGGCTACTCGCTGACCCGCGTGATGCACTTCGACGAGGACGACCCGTCCGGAGTGAAGTACGGGCAGTCGCTCGCGCAGCACCGCATCCTGACCCAGGCCCCCGACAGCCCCTACCGGAACATCGCATGGTGATGAACTCGCTGCCCCCCTTCCCCGGCAACCCTCATGGCGCCCCCTGGGTGCCGCCGTCCGTGACGGAGCATCTGCTGTACGAGGCGGGAGCGCGCGGCGACGCGGAGGCACAACTGCGCGTGCTGGCGGGCGAGGAGCTCTACATCGTCGCGCCGAGGGCAGAGGTGGACGCGGCTCCCGACATGGTCAGGTGGCGCTCGTACCGGGACGAGGCCGGCCGGAGCTGCCTGCCGGTGCTCACCCGGGGGATGCTGCCGCCCTGGCATCCGGACTGGGTGTTCCACGGTGTCTCCCTCAAGTGGATCGCGGAGACCGACTGGAGCGACCCCCATCAGCTGTTGTCCGTCAACGCGGGCACTCCGGCCCAGATCCTCTTCCCGGCGACGCCCCCGCACCGCGCGATGTGGCTGCGCTACCACGCGGAGAACGACCGCCCTCGGAGTGACCGGCTGATCGCGTTGCGCCACGGAGCGCTGCGCGGCCCCCTGGCCTACGGGCTGGCGTGCGGGGCGCATCTGGCGATCGGCAACGGTGTCCCGTGGAACGAGGTGGGCACCGCCTACAGGGAGTACTCGTGCGAGCGGGAGCAGCTCCGCGACTCCTGGGGCATCACCGGACCGAGCGGCTGGCGCAGGCAGTTGGACTTCCTGCTGGAAGCGCAGAACAGTCCGGCCGAGCCTGATTTCGTGCTCCGGGTGCGTGAACAGCTCAGGGGCGGGCTCGGCGAGCCGCCCTCCGCGGACTTGTGGCGCGAGACGGCCGCCGGGCACGCCCAGGACATCGGGGTGGGCCACGGCACGGTCAAGGACATCGAGGAGCTGGTGCGGCGCATCGTGAGGTACGAGGCGCGGTTCCGTGCCGACGGGCTGCTGCCGCCGGACGGCCGGGTCACCACGACGGTCGCCTACGACTACGGACGCGCCGTGAACCTGGCCAGGTGGGGGCTGTCCGCTCGTTTCTGCGTGCCGCACGAGGCGGAGCAGGCGATCGTGTACGCCGGTGCGCTGAGCAGATCGGCCTACCACTCCTGGGAGGAGTTCTCGGCGGGCTACGCACTGGGCCGTGTGCTGCGGTTCGACGGCGAGGACTACGGCGACTACTACCTGGACAACGTCACGGCGCACCGTCTGCTGACGGAGAGTGAGGGCAGCCCGTGGCGGAACCTCGCCTGGCGCTGAGTACGCGGCGCCCCCGCCGCGCGCCGCCGGTCGGTGGATGGCCGCCACGGCGAGCCCCGGGGGAGCTCAGCCTCGGGGACGCGCCGCGGAACACACGCCCTGCACCCGATATGACCTCGCATCACCAGGTGTGCGGCGCGCGTGGGGCGATGACGCCCGGAATTAACCTCCGGTCTCTTGCCACGGTCGGTCTACGCGCATAGTTTTTGGCCCTCACTACACATTTGGGGGCAGTTCCCGTGCACATAGCCAGACCCGGCTCCGCCCTGCTGGCCGCCGCCGTCGCCGTGACCCTGTCGGTGACCGCGCTGCCCGCCGCCTTCGCGGCACCGTCGACGTCGGCCGTCATCTCCGAGGTGTACGGCGGCGGGGGCAACTCCGGCGCGACGCTCACCCGTGACTACATCGAGCTGGCCAACGCCGGCCGGAGCCCCTTCGGCCTGTCCGGCTTCAGCGTCCAGTACCTGCCGGGCACCCCCTCCGCCGGATCGCTGTGGCAGGTCTCCGAGCTGTCCGGCGCCGTCGCGCCCGGTGGCCGCTACCTCGTCGCGCAGGCCGCGGGCACCGGCGGCACGGTGGCCCTGCCGGCCGCCGACGCGACGGGCACGGTCGCGATGTCGGCGGCGAGCGGCACGGTCGCACTCGTGTCCGGCACCGCCCCGCTCACCTGCAGGACCGCGGCGGACTGCGCCGCCGACACCCGGATCGTCGATCTCGTCGGCTACGGCTCCGCAGTCGTGCGCGAGGGCAGCGGCCCGGTGACGGGCGCCTCCGCGACCGCCTCCGTGGCGCGCGGCACGTCCCTGGCGGACACGGACGACAACGCCGCAGACCTCACCGCGGGCGCCACGACACCCGTCAACGCCGCAGGCGAGACCTCCGGCGGCTCCGGCCCGGGCGAGCCCGGCGGGCCCACCGAGCCCGGCACGGTGCGGGTCCACGACATCCAGGGAACGACCCGCCTCTCCCCGCTCGCCGGGCAGTCGGTCGCCGGGGTCCCCGGCGTCGTCACCGGCGTACGGACGTCGGGTTCGCGCGGCTTCTGGATCCAGGACACCGCCCCGGACGGCGACGCCCGCACGAGCGAGGGCCTGTTCGTCTACACCGGCTCGGCGGCACCCACCGTCGCCGTCGGCGACTCGGTCCTGGTCAGCGGAAAGGTCGCCGAGTACTACCCGGCCGCCGGTGCCCAGTCGCTCACCCAGATCACCGGCCCGTTGACCACGGTCCTGTCCTCGGGCAACGCCCTGCCGGATGCGGTCGTCCTCGATGCCGCCTCGGTGCCGGACGCCTATGTGCCGACGGCCGGGGGTGGTTCGATCGAGGCCCTCGCACTGGACCCCGCGGCATACGCCCTGGATCTTTACGAGTCGCTCGAAGGCACCCGCGTCACGATGGCCGACACCCGGGTGACGGGTGCGACGACCGCGTACGACGAGGTCTGGGTGACGGTGAAGCCGCGGGAGAACCCGACCCGGCGCGGCGGCACGCTGTACGCCTCCTACGAGGACCAGAACACCGGCCGCCTCAAGGTGATGTCGCTGAACGCCGCGCAGCCGGTCCCGGACGCGAACGTCGGCGACGTGCTGTCCGGCTCCACCACGGGTGTCGTCGACTACGCGTCGTACGGCGGATACAACGTGCAGGCCACCGAGTTGGGCGCGCTGAAGGACAACGGCCTGCGGCGCGAGGTGACGCGGAAGCAGAAGCGCAAGGAACTCGCCGTCGCCACGTACAACGTGGAGAACCTGGACGCGACCGACGATCAGGCCAAGTTCGACACGCTCGCCCAGGGCGTGGCGGTCAGCCTCTCGTCCCCGGACGTCGTGTCCCTGGAGGAGATCCAGGACGACAACGGTGCGGTGAAGGACGGCACGGTGGGGTCGGAGGCGACCCTTGAGCGCTTCACCGACGCGATCGTCGCCGCGGGCGGACCGCGGTACTCCTGGCGCTACGTCGCCCCCGAGGACGGCAAGGACGGCGGCGAGCCCGGCGGCAACATCCGCAACGTCTTCCTCTTCAACCCCGACCGGGTCGATTTCGTGGACCGCGCGGGCGGCGACGCGACCACCGCGGTGGAGGCGGTGAGGACGAAGAAGGGCGCCACTCTCTCCGTCTCGCCCGGCCGGATCAATCCCACGAGCACGGCCTGGGACGACAGCCGCAAGCCGCTGGTGGGCGAGTTCCGCTTCCGCGGCGAGCCGGTCTTCGTCATCGCCAACCACTTCGCCTCCAAGGGCGGTGACCAGTCCCTGCACGGCCGCTACCAGGAGCCGGTTCGCAGCTCGGAGACCCAGCGCGTGCGGCAGGCGGCGGAGGTCAACACCTTCGTCACGTCGTTGCTGAAGGCGGACAAGTCGGCCCGGGTCGTCACGCTCGGCGACCTGAACGACTTCGCCTTCTCCCCGACGATGACGGCGCTGACCAGTGGCAAGGTACTCAAGCCGCTGATCACGACGCTGCCCGCCGGTGAGCAGTACAGCTATGTCTACGACGGTAACTCGCAGACGCTGGACCACATCCTGACCAGCCCCGCGATCAGCCGCTTCGACTACGACGTGGTGCACATCAACGCGGAGTTCGCCGACCAGGCGAGCGACCACGACCCGCAGATCGTGCGGATCGATGTGAAGGGCCGGGGCCACCGGCACTGACACACCCGGGTGGCGGCCAGGCACGGGCCGCCACCCGGAACGCCGTCACGCCGTCACGCCGTCACGCCGTCACGCCGTCACGCCACGAACGGTGTTGCCACGACGTCTCGTTGACGATGCGGCAGCTTACGGCGACGTCGTACGCCGTGCCGGTCGGCCCGGGAGCGGGGGCGCAGCCGACGTGATCGGCGCCACAGTGGCCTCGCCGGCCCGCGCCTGGTGCGGAAGCCGCACCCCGGCGGGCTCGAGCGGCTGGTCCGTGAAGAAGCGGGTCACCAGGGCGGCGACCTCCTCGGACCGCTCCAGCACGACCCAGTGGTCGGATTCCGGCAAGGTGAGGAAGCGGCTGCCCTCGATCGTCCCGGCGAACTCCCGCTGCAGTTCCACAGACGTCACCGTGTCGTGCTCCCCCGCGAAGACGAGGGCCGGGACGCCCGACAGTCCGCCGGAGAAGTCGGGCCGGTCCCCCAGGGCCCGACGCAGCGAGTCGGCGGCATGCTCGGAGTGGGCGAGCGCGTGCAGGAACGAGCGCCGCACATAGCGCCGGGCGAGCTCCCGGCGGTGCACGGGCCGGTCCGGGTCCAGGCACATCAACCCGTCGGCGGCCAGTGCCGCGAAGCCCTCCGTGTCGCCCTCCGCCAGTGCCTGCGTCGCCCGGCGCCAGTAGGCCCGCCGGTCCTCACCGACATGCGTGGGGACGCCGCCCAGAACGAGCCGCGCGACGCGTCCCGGGTCGTGCCGGGCGCAGTCGAAGGCGACGGCCGCACCGTAGGAGAAGCCGAAGAGATTGATCCGGGAGGCGCCCAGGTCGTCGATGATCCCGGTGACCGCCGCGCGCAGGACCGGGGCGGCGGGGCCGGGTGGCAGGGGGTCGGCCGAGCCCATGCCGGGGAGGTCCGCGGTCACCACATCGGCGACCTGGCCCAGATGGTCGTCCATCTGCGGCCAGCCGAACATGCCCTGCAGCGCACCTCCGATCACCAGCACCGGTTCGGTCACCGGCGTTCCGCCGGCGGCCGGGTCGCGGGGCAGGACGCGATAGCCGTAACGCACCCCGTCCACCGTCAGTGAACGGATGATCTCCTCGGGCATGCTGCTCCTCGCTTCCCGTCAGGCTCTGGTGAGCACGAGCGCCGCGTTGTGGCCACCGAAGCCGAGCGAGGTCTTGACGGCACAGTCGAACACCGCGTGCCGGGCCTCCTTGCTCACCACCTCGACGGGGATCTCGGGGTCGGGTGCGTCGAGGTTGGCGGTCGGCGGGACAAGTTGGTGCTGGAGCGCGAGGACGGTCAGGGCGGCCTCGATACCTCCGGCGGCACCCAGGGCGTGGCCGGTCATGGCCTTCGTCGAGGTGACGAGGGGGTGCTCGCCCAGGACGCGGCGCAGCATGACCGCCTCGATGAGGTCGTTGGCGACGGTCGACGTACCGTGGGCGTTGACGTGGCCGACGTCGGAGGCGTCGAGGCCCGCGTCGGCCAGGGCGGTGCGCAGCGCCCTCTCGATGCCGAGGCCGTCGGGGTCGGGGGCCACGGCGGAGTGGGCGTCGCTGGAGGCCCCGTAGCCGGCGATCCGGGCACGGACCGTGGCGCCGCGGGCCCGTGCGTGCTCGGGGCGTTCCATCACGAGGAGGCCGGCGCCCTCGCCGACGACGAAGCCGTCGCGGTGCGAGTCGAAGGGGCGGCAGGCGGCCGTCGGGTCGTCGCGGCGCGTGGAGACGGCCCGCATCTGACAGGCGCTGGCGATCAGGAGCCGGGAGCGGACCGATTCCGCGCCGCCCGCGACGACGATGTCGCAGGCCCCGGCGCGGAGCATCTGGTGGGCCGTGCCGATGGCCACGGTGCCCGACGAGCACGCGGTGGAGACGGCCTGGCTCGGACCGTGGACGCCCAGGTCCATGGCGACGCTGCTGGCGGCGCCGTTGACGACACTCAGCGGGGCGAGCTTCGGGGAGACGCGCCGTGCTCCGCGCTCGCTGAGGGTGGTGTGCTGTTCGTCGTAGAACGGCAGGCCGCCGTGGGCGGAGCCGATGACCACGGCGACCCGTCCGCTGTCCCAGACCGCGGGGTCGAGTCCGGCGTCGGCGACCGCCTCGCGGGCGGCGATCACGGCGAGCTGGGAGAATCGGTCCATCAGCCGATGCACGGCGACGCCCAGGACGGCCCTCGTGTCGAGGCCTTCGACGGTGTACATGAAGTCGCAGGGCAGCCCGTCGAGTTCCGGCAGGTGCGGGACGGAGGGGGCGACCGCCGTGTCGCACACACCGCGCCACGCCTCGTCGACCCCCACCCCGGCGGCGGTGACCAGACCGATGCCGGTGACCGCCGCGCTGAACGGCTCGATGCCCGGACGTACGGGCACGCGTGCGAACGGCCCCCGGCCCGTCACGCGCCGGCCTTGCTGCACACGGCCTCGACCAGGCGGCCGACGGTGTCGCGCGACGACAGGACGACGTCCTCCAGATCGATGTCCATCCGGTCCTCGATGAGGAGCCGGAGCTCTTCCAGCGCGAGCGAGTCCAGTCGCAGGTGCCGGAGCGGCACCTCGGGCCGGATGGCGTCCGGGTCGGTTCCGAACCTGGTGACGAGCAAGGCGCTGATCTCTTCCGAGGTGCTCATGGGGACGCTCCTCCGCTCTCGGTACGCGGTGACGCCGGCCGCGTGGGGGGTGAGATGGCCATCGGGGACGCCGGCTGCTCGGGAGGGACCCTTTATACGCCTTCACGGCCGCCGTTCCCGACCCCGTTCCCCCGTGAGGAGTGGGGACGGCCAGGTGTGCGATTCCGCCGCGCCGCGACGGCGGGTGACACGATGGGCACGGACGTACGGACATGAGGCCCCGTCCGAGGACGGGCCCTCAGCGGCGACGGAGCGGATCGACGCGGCGGCACGGACCGAGTCTGCCGAACGGACCGCCCAGGGAGGCCGGTTTGTGCGAACCGACGGGGCGGAGCGTGGGCCGGCGGAGGGCTCCCGGCGGCGGCTCCGACGGCGCTGACCTGCACCGTGCCGGGAACGGTCCGAGGAGGCCGACGGGACTCCCCGCAGCAGGTTCTGAGCCGTACACTCCGCGATCATGACCTTCGAAACGGTGTACGCCGACGCCCCCGCCCCCGACGGACCCGCCCTCTTCCCGACCATGTCCACCATGCGCGCCATGCGCCGCCTCAAGCCGGACGCCGTCCCGGACGAGACGATCGACCAGCTGATACAGGCCGCCGTCTGGGGGCCGAGCGGCGGCAACATGCAGTGCTACGAGTACGTGGTCGTCACGGACCGCGCGGTCATGGCCGAACTCGCTCCGCTCTGGAAGCGGTGCGTGGACGCCTACCTCGCGACCACCGGCAAGCACGCCCCCAAGGGCATGGACGACGCGGCGTACGGGCGCATGGTGGCGGCGATCGAGCACCAGCGCGACCACTTCGCGGACACACCCGCTCTGATCATCCCCTGCTACAAGTTCCCGGAGCCGCAGTTCGACGAGGAGGGCCTGGGGGTCTACGCCGCGTCGCTCGGCCCTGCCGGACTCGAGCACATGACGGGTACTCAGGAACGTTTCCAGGCACTCGCGGAGGGCTCCTGCGTCTATCCGGGCGTCCAGAACATCCTGCTCGCGGCGCGGGCTCTGGGGCTCGCCGCGAACCTCACCATCTGGCACCTGATGCTGGAACAGGAGTGGAAGAAGGCCCTCGGGATCCCCTCGGACACGCACACCTTCGCCGCCATCCCGGTGGGGTGGCCGCAGGGCAACTTCGGGCCTGTCCGCCGCCGCCCGGTGGCCGACGTGGTCCACCGGGACCGCTGGTAGCGCCATCCGGGCGCCGTCACCCCCTGCCCGGGGTGGCGGCCCATCCGGCAGCCCGTCGGGCGCATGTCTGAAAGAGCAACTCCATTGGAGTGAAAGGGATTTGGACACACGGCGGCGTCGTTGTCATGCTCCGTGCAGATAGATAGCCTGTGCGGGCTCAGCGGCCCTCGGCCCACCCCACCGGTCCGGCGGCCTTCCTCTCCCCCACAGACCTGGAGCAGGTATGCCCCGACGCCCCGCCGGCCACACCCGAGGCCGCGCAGCCGTTCTTGCCTCTCTCACCGTCACCGCCCTCGTCGGCGCCGGCCAGCCGGCCGGCGCCGACTCCACCGGCACGGACTCCATGAACCGGGCCTTCGAGCAGGCCGCCGAGGAGTACGGCGTACCACGAGACCTGCTCGCCGCCGTCGGCTACGGCGAGACGCACCTGAACGGACACGCCGGACGGCCCAGCCAGGACAACGGCTACGGCGTGATGCACCTCGTCAGCAACCCCGTCAACCACTCCCTGGAGAAGGCCGCCGCGCTGACGGGTGAGTCCACGGCCGATCTGCGCGAGGACACCGGGGCCAACATCCTGGGCGGCGCGGCCGTCCTGCGCAGCCACGCGGACGCCCTGGGTCTGGACACGGCGGAGCGCTCGGACATCAACGCCTGGTACCCGGCCGTGGCCCGTTACAGCGGAGCCGAGGGTGCCGTCTCCGCCCTCTACGCCGACACCGTCTACACCTTCCTCGCCCAGGGCCTGCGGGCCACCGTGGCCGGCGGTGAACGGGTATCCGTCACCTCCCGCCCGGTCTCCCCGGACAAGGGCCCCCTCGCGAAGGCGGACGTCACCGCCCAGAGCCCCGACTACCCACCAGCGCTCTGGGTGGCCGCCAACTCCGCCAACTTCGCGACGGGTCGCACGGCCACGGTGGACAAGGTGGTCATCCACGTCACCCAGGGCTCGTACGCCGGGACCATCAGCTGGTTCCAGAACGCGACGTCGAAGGTCAGCTCCCACTACGTGGTCCGTTCGTCGGACGGCCAGATCACCCAGATGGTGCGCGACAAGGACACCGCGTACCACGCCAAGAGCGCCAACGCCTCGTCGCTCGGCATCGAGCACGAAGGCTTCGTCGACGACCCGTCGTGGTTCACCGACACGATGTACCGCTCCTCCGCGGCACTGACGACCTACCTGTGCGACCGGTACGGCATCCCCAAGGACCGGGCGCACGTCATCGGGCACAGCGAGGCCCCCGGGAACGACCACACCGACCCGGGCGCCAACTGGAACTGGACCTACTACATGCAGCTCGTCGGCGGCTCCAGCGGCGCCGACGGCCTGAGCTTCGGGGCGTACACGACCCAGAAGTCGGGCTCGACGGGCCCGCAGGTGAAGGCCGTGCAGACGCTGCTGAACCAGCAGGGTTACGAAGCGGGCACAGCGGACGGCGTGTTCGGCTCCGCCACCAGGAGCGCGGTGCAGGCGTTCCAGACCGCGCGTGGGCTCTCCGCCGACGGCACCGTCGGCCCGAAGACCTGGACCGCTCTGCTCTCCGCCGGCACCACGCCGACGCTCGTGACGGGCGCCTCGGGCGACGCGGTGAAGCGGCTGCAGCGGTCGCTGACCGCGGCGCTCGGCAGGACCGTGTCCGCCGACGGGGCCTTCGGCGCGAACACGGACAAGGCCGTCCGCGACTACCAGAGCACACGGGGCCTGTCGGCAGACGGCAGCGTCGGCCCCGACACCTGGGCCGCACTGCAGTCCGGACGCTGATCGCCGCCGCACCGTGGTCCGGTGCCCCCGCGCCTACCCCACCTCATGCCCCGCGCACGCCACGCCGGGACCTGAGGGCGAGCAGGCGCGGGGCACCGCCCGCACGCGCCGGAGCACACCCGGCGAGCGCTGGTGCGCCTTCCCCCGCACCAGGTCCACGGGCCAACCTGGGCCTCGTCGGCACCCGGCCGACGGGACTCGGAGGGCGGACGTACATGGCTCGCACGCAGTCGGCATGTGGAGCACTCACCCAGAAGGGCACGCGCTGCCGGCGTCTGGCGATGAAGGACGCCTCGCGGTGCGACCGGCACCGGGGTGACTGGTCGACGTACACCGTCGCGCGGCGCAAGGCCCTGGAGAAGGCGGCCCGCCGCAGGTGAGAACGGCGCGGCCGTACCGTACGACGGAGTGGTCCCGCACCCCCGTGCGGGATGCGGGACCACCTCGGCCGGACGGCTCAGCAGGTCACTTCAGACCGAAGGCCTTGATGATCTCCTGGTCGACGGCCAGGCCGCCGGGACCCTCGGCGTGTGCCCTGAGCGAGACCGAGGAAGCGCCCTCGGCAGGTGTCCGCAGCCCCGCGGTCCACTCACCCGGCGCGCCCTTGCGCAGCGCCACCGCGCTCCACGTCGCGCCCTCGTCGTAGCTGACGGACAGCGAGGCCTTGTCCGCCCTCACCGCCCCGTCCAGCCACGCCTGGGTGCCGGACCCGATGCCGACCTCCACCGGCTCGCCGGCCCTGACGTCACCGGCCAGATCGGTGTCCACGTCGTAGTCGAGCTGGAGCAGCGGGATGTCGGCCCGCTCGGTGCCGTCCGGCAGGGCTCCCGAGACGTAGCTCCACTCGGTGTGCGTGCGTGTGGAGGTCTTCCAGGCGGCCTCGTCCCGCACCGAGTCGATCACCAGGCGGTACGGCACCTTCGCGGCGGGCAGGTCCCCGATGTGACCGGCCCGTCCCGCACCCTTCTTGATCAGGGTGTCGCCCTGGTAGAAGGCGTAGGACGTGGTGTCGTACTCGTCCGCGGGCATCGAGCCGGTGTGGCCCTCACCCGAGTCCGTCCACGGCGTGATGTTGAACTGCATGTCGTCGTACGACGTACGGAACGGTCCCCAGTAGCCGGTGCCCAGGCGGGGGCCCGTGACCGGGGCGAACCAGTCGGCGCGGTAGGTGCGGCCCGCCGTGTAGTCGAGCTCGGGGCTGCGCATCTCGTGCGCCGTGTCGGTGGCGTCGGCGTTGAGCACGGAGTGGTTCTCGTACCAGAAGGAGGCGCCCGGGAGCGGGTTGACCCACTCGGTGCGGGTGCCCGGGAACTTCTCGTACTCCTCGAAGCCGAGGCCCGGCCCGTAGTCCGGGATGTCGTAGCGGTAGCCGCCGCCCAGGGTCGCCTTGTGGCCGTAGAAGGTGTTCTCCACCTTCGCGAGCTGACGGGACGACGGGGCGAAGGCCAGTGAGCGGTCCGGGATGGTGCCGTCGTGGCGGTCCACCAGGTCGTAGACGTAACCGGCGAACTTCCGCTGGTCGACGGAGAGCTTCTTGCCGCGCTGCGCCGCCTTGATCAGTGTTTCGCCGGCGACCCTCCGCACCGACGCGACCGGGATGGTGGTCTGCTCGCCGTACGGCGCGTAGCTCTCCATCGCGACCCCTCGGCCGTCGTTGACGACGAAGAGCGCCTTCGCGCCCGCGGCGAGTGCATGGGCCAGCCGTTCGGCGGGCGGGACGGCGTCGCTGCGGGTGACGACGACGGCCTTGCCCTTGACGCCGCGTCCCCTGTAGTCGGCTGCGGCACCGTTGCCGGCGTAGACCCCGGTGAGCTTCTGCTCGCTGTCCTCGGCGACGACCGAGCCGTTCTGCACCGTGACCGGGACGTCGTGACCGTCGGCCGTGAGGTCGATCAGTTCCTCGCCCTGGCGCCAGCGGGTGAGGAAGCTGAAGCCGCCCTGGGTGACCTTCTTCGTCGGGCTCGCCCACAGCTGGTCGTAGGTCGGCGGGATCTGGTAGGCGTCACGCTGGACGACGCCCTCGGGGGACGTACGGGCCATGTCGTAGCGCAGCTGCCGGGTCTCGGTCTCCTTCGGGGTGCGCACGCTCACCTTGCGGGCCTTCGAGGCGTCGAGGGTGACGGTGGTGGCCTTGTCGAGGATCGTCTCGGGGGCCGAGAGGAAGGCTACGGCCTTGGAGTCGGAGCGGTCGCCGTCGACGTCCGCCGAGGTCCAGGCGGTGTAATTGCCCGGGGGCAGCCGCAGGGTGGTCTCACCGGAGACCTGTACGAGGCCGAGCTCGGTGTCACCGAGCGCGGCGAGGACCACGGTGCCGTCCATCGGCTCGCCCGAGCGGTCGCGCAGCCGGAGCGTCAGGTCATGGAGCTCTCGCTCCTTGTTCACGGCGAAACCGGTGTGGGCCACCGTGGCACCGGACGCGTCGGTGGCGACGACCTGGCCGGAGAACCGGGTGTCTGCGGCGACCTTCGACGGGTCGATCGAGAGGACCGCCTCTGCGGTGGAGCCCGCCGGTACGGTCAGCTCCGACGCGGACAGCCTGTAGGCGGCCGCGTCCGTGTCGGTCGCCAGGTCGAGTGTGACGTCCTCGTCACCCGTGTTGCGGTAGGTGACGGTCCGTTCGGCGACCGCGTCGTCGGCGCTGTGCGGCCAGTCGTACGAAGCGGCCTCGACGGAGCCGGTGGCCTCGATCGTCGTGTCGACGGCGGCCTTCACGTCGAGGCGTCCGGTTCCCTGCTCGTACGGCGTGTAGCCGGGCAGCCGCTTCGAGGAGCTCATCAGCGCGTCCTTGACGCGCTGACCGGACCACTCGGGGTGCCGCTGCTTCAGGATGGCCGCGGCACCCGCGACGTGCGGGGTCGCCATCGACGTACCGGACATCTGCTGGTACATGCCCTCGACGCCCGGGACGGACTGGGAGGCCGCGGCGTTGATGTCGACGCCGGGGGCCGACAGGTCGGGCTTCAGACCGTAGGAGCGCACGAGCGGGCCCATGGAGGAGAAGTCCGCCCGGCCGTCCTGCTTGTCGACGGCTGCGACGGTCAGCGCGCTCGCGGCGGAGCCGGGCGAGCCGATGGTGCCGGCGCCGTAGGCGTTGCCCGCGGCGATCACGAACAGCGGGCCGCCGTCGGCGGACAGCGCGTCGACGGCCTGCGCCATCGGATCGGTCCCGTCGTCCGGGATGCTCGACCCGAGGCTCAAGGAGACGACGTCCGCGCCCTCGGCCTTCGCCCACTCCATGGCCTCGATGATGCCGGAGTCGGCACCGGATCCCCCGTCGCCGAGGACCTTGCCGACGAGCAGGTCGGCAGCGGGAGCGACACCCTTGGCGGCGCCGTCCGACGCCGCGCCCGAGCCCGCGACGGTGGACGCGACGTGCGTGCCGTGGCCGTTCCTGTCGTCGACCTCCTCGCCGGGGACGAAGCTCCTGGACTGCGTGACGCGGTCCTTGAGGTCCGGGTGCGTGGCGTCGACGCCGGTGTCGAGGACGGCGACCGTCGTGCCCTCGCCGTCGAAGCCTTCCGCCCATGCCTGCGGGGCGTTGACCTGTGGCACGGAGTCCTTGAGTGCGGCCTCGACCTTTCCGTCGAGCCACAGCTTGGAGATGCCCTTGTCCAACGAACGGCTCTTCCGCGTACCGGAGATGTCGCTCCAGAAGGCGCGGGCGTCGTCCTTGCCGGCCTTCAGGGCCACGCCGTCGACCGACTCCAGCCGGCGGACGGTCTTGCTGCCGCGCGGGGCGGCGGGCAGCGAACGCGCCGTGCTCGCAGGGTAGGTGGCGATCAGCGGGATGCCGCCGGAGCGTCGGTCGTCGTATCCCATGTCGACCAGCGTGGAGATGTTGAACAGCCGGCGGTCCAGCTTCTCCGCCGCGATGAGGGCGCTCGCCTCGTCGGGGATGACGTAGATGTCCTCCCCCGCCTGCTGCACGTGCACACCGCCTTTCGCGCCGTCGGGGCGGTCGACGGTGACGGTGTCCTGGTTGCCCGCGCCGTCCGAGTAGTGGACGACGTCGCCGGTGACCAGGGTGATGTCGTAGTCGCGAACGTCGGGTCCTCGGCGGTCCTCGGCGTTCGGCGGCTTCGGGACGGCGGTGGCGGACCCCGCCGCGGGAAGCAGGACGCCGCTCAGGAGCGCGACGGAGGTCGCTATGAGCAGAGCCCTGCGTCCCGCGCGAGCGGGTCTCGCCCGGCCGGGGACGGAGGAGAGGGAAAATGTCATGCAGCTGATCTACCGGTAAATCCGGTGCGGCGGACGGCCTCACCCCTGGCGTGAAACCGCCGTGGCGGCAACCCGCCCGGGATGGACGCCGACGGTGGGGCGGATCAGGCCACCGATGCCAGCGGTGTGCCGGTGTCGTGGTGGATCGGCGTGTGGGCCCCCTTCAGCGGCAGGCCGGTGCCGCCGCGCCGGTCCGCGACGATCTCCGCGGCGATGGAGAGCGCGGTCTCCTCCGGGGTCCGGGCTCCCAGGTCGAGGCCGATCGGCGAGTGCAGGGCGGCCAGTTGGTGTTCGGTGACACCGGCCTCGCGCAGCCTCTCGTTGCGCTCCAGGTGGGTGCGGCGCGATCCCATCGCCCCGACGTAGGCGACCGGCAGCCGAAGGGCCAGTTCCAGCAGCGGGATGTCGAACTTGGCGTCGTGCGTGAGGACGCAGAGCACCGTGCGCGCGTCGACGTCGGTGGTGGCGAGATAGCGGTGCGGCCAGTCCACGACGATCTCGTCGGCGTCCGGGAAGCGCGCAGCCGTGGCGAAGACCGGCCGGGCGTCGCAGACGGTGACCCGGTAGCCGAGGAAGCGGCCGGCCCGCGTCAGAGCCGCGGCGAAGTCGATGGCGCCGAAGACGATCATCCGGGGCGGCGGGACGCTCGATTCGACGAGGAGGGTGAGGGGACTGCCGCACCGGGATCCCCCGGCACCGATGACGACCTCTCCGGTGCGGCCCGCGTCGAGCATCGCGCGTGCCTCGGCCGCGGCCGTACGGTCCAGCTCGGGATGTCCGCCGAGCCCGCCCTCGTACGCGCCGTCGGAGTGCACCAGCAGGGGCTTGCCGAGCAGTTCGTCCGGGCCTTCGGTGACGCGGGCGACCGCCGCCGCGCTCCCCTCGGCGGCGGCCGCGAACGCGGCGGCGAACACCCGGCGCGCGGGGTCGTCCGCGCGCACCGGGGTCACCAGGACGTCGATGACGCCGCCGCAGGTCAGACCGACAGCGAAGGCGTCGTCGTCGCTGTACCCGAAGCGTGTCCGCACGGTCGTGCCGTCCTCGATCGCCTGGCGGCACAGCTCGTACACCGCGCCCTCCACACATCCGCCGGAGACCGAGCCGATGGCCGTGCCGTCGCTGTCCACGGCGAGGGCGGCGCCCGGCTGCCGGGGCGCGCTGCCGCCGACGGCCACCACGGTGGCCACGGCGAACGCGCGTCCCTGCCCGACCCACCGGTGAAGCTCTTCGGCGATGTCCAGCATGGCGTGTCTCCTTCTGAAGGTGCGGAGGGCGAGGGTGCGTCAGCTGACGCCCAGCCAGCTCTCGATGGGGTGGAGGGCGAAGTACACGACGAAGACCAGCGTCAGGACCCACATGAAGACGCCGACCTCGCGCGCCCTGCCCTGGGCGAGCCTGATGGCCGAGTACGAGATGACGCCCGCGGCGACACCGGTGGTGATGGTGTACGTGAACGGCATCAGGACGACCGTGAGGAAGACCGGTACGGCGACGGAGCGGTCGCCCCAGTCCACGTGCCGGGCGTTCTGCATCATCATGGCGCCGATGACGACCAGGGCGGCGGAGGCCACCTCGGCGGGCACGATCGCAGTGAGCGGGGTGAAGAAGAGGCAGGCCGCGAAGAAGAGCCCGGTGACGACGGAGGCGAGCCCGGTGCGGGCCCCCTCCCCGACGCCGGTCGCCGACTCGACGAACACGGTCTGGCCGGAGCCCCCGGCCACGCCGCCGATGGCACCGCCGGCGCCGTCGATGAACAGGGCCTTGGACAGGCCCGGCATCCGGCCCTTGTCGTCCGCGAGCTTCGCCTCCGTGCCGACCCCGATGATGGTGGCCATGGCATCGAAGAAGCCGGCCAGCACGAGGGTGAAGACGATCATGCCGACGGTCATGGCACCGACGTCGCCCCAGCCGCCGAACTCGACGTTCCCGAAGAGCGAGAAGTCCGGTGAGGAGACCGCGCCGCCGCTCAGTTCGGGAGGGCCGCTGCTCCATGCCTTCGGGTCGATGTCGCCGACGGCGTTGACGACGATCGCCGCCAGGGTGCCGACGACGATGCCGATCAGGATCGCGCCGGGGACGTTGCGCGCCTGCAGCATGAAGATCAGCAGAAGCGTCACGGCGAAGATGAGCACCGGCCAGCCGGCGAGTTCACCGGTCGGGCCGAGGGAAAGCGGGGTCGCGGTGCCCTGGTGGACGAAGCCGGCCTTGAAGAGGCCGATGAGCGCGATGAAGAGGCCGATCCCGATGGTGATGCCGTGCTTCAGCGCGAGCGGGATGGCGTTCATGATCAGCTCGCGGAGGCCGGTGACGACCAGCAGGCAGATCACCACGCCGTAGATCACACACATGCCCATGGCCTGCGGCCAGGTCATGGCCGGCGCGACCTGCGAGGCGAGCACACCGGAGACGCTGAGGCCCGCCGCGAGCGCGAGCGGGACCTTGCCGACGAAACCCATCAGCAGGGTGGTGGCGGCCGCCGCGAGCGCGGTGGCCGTGATCAGGCCGGGCTGGCTCAGCAGCCGGCCGTCGACGTCCTTGCCGCCGAGGATGAGCGGGTTGAGCAGGAGGATGTACGCCATGGCCATGAAGGTCGTGACGCCGCCGCGGACTTCGCGTGCGACGGTCGATCCGCGTTCGGATATGTGGAAGTACCGGTCGAGCCAGGACCGTCCGGCGGGAACGTGCGAGCCGGGGCCCGCGTCCTCCGCGCTGGTCCTGGGTTCCACGGACTGCTGGGTCATGTTGCCTGACTCCCAAGGTTCACAGGGGCACCCGCGTGGAGCTGTCGTGATTGCGGGATTTGGGATGACTGCGAGGCGCACGACCCGGGGGACGGCCCGAGGCGAACTCTGCGTGCAGATGGAGAGGTTGCGCGGTGGCTCCGGACGGCGCGCGGTGCGGGGAGGTGTGACGTTCACCGCAGGCGCACACCGCCCGGAGGGTCTTGAGGGTCCCGTCAGGTGCCGGTGATGTGCTCGGGGCGCACCGGCGTCCGATCGAGCTCCAGGCCCGTCGCGTTGCGGATCGCCGCGAGGACGGCCGGGGTGGACGACAGGGTGGGGGCCTCGCCGATACCGCGCAGCCCGTACGGGGCGTGGTCGTCGGCGAGTTCGAGCACGTCGACCGGGATGGTCGGTGTGTCGAGGATGGTGGGAATCAGGTAGTCCGTGAAGGACGGGTTGCGTACCTTCGCGGTCTTCGGGTCGACGATGATCTCCTCCATGACGGCGACACCCAGCCCCTGGGTCGTGCCGCCCTGGATCTGGCCCACGACCGACAGCGGGTTGAGCGCCTTGCCGACGTCCTGGGCGCACGCGAGCTCGATGACCTTGACCAGGCCCAGCTCGGTGTCGACCTCGACGACCGCGCGGTGCGCGGCGAAGGAGTACTGGACGTGGCCGTTGCCCTGTCCGGTGCGCAGGTCGAACGCCTCGGTGGGCCGGTGGCGCCACTCCAGCTCGACATCGACGCTCTCGTCCTCCAGCACGTCGGCGAGCGAGGCGAGCACCTCGCCGCCGTCGGTGACGACCTTGCCGCCCTCCAGGAGGAGTTCGGCGGTGGCCCAGGCGGGGTGGTACGTGCCGAACTTGCGGCGGCCGATCTCCAGGACCTGTTCCCGGACGGCCTCGCAGGAGTTCTTCACGGCACCCCCGGTGACGTACGTCTGCCGGGAGGCCGAAGTGGAGCCGGCCGATCCGACCTGGGTGTCCGCCGGGTGGATGGTGACCTGGTTGACCCCGAGCTCGGTGCGGGCGATCTGGGCGTGCACGGTGACGCCGCCCTGCCCGACCTCCGCCATCGCGGTGTGCACGGTGGCCACGGGTTCGCCGTTGATGACCTCCATCCGCACACGGGCGGTGGAGTAGTCGTCGAAGCCCTCGGAGAAGCCGACGTTCTTCAGGCCGACGGCGTACCCGACACCGCGCACGACGCCTTCGCCGTGGGTCGTGTTGGACAGGCCTCCGGGCAGCGCGCGTACGTCGACGGAGCTGCCCTCCGCGTCGGCCGACAGCCACTGCTGCTCGGGCGGCATGGGGCGCGCCTTGACGCGGCGCAGCAGTTCGGCGACGGGGGCCGGCGAGTCGACGGGCTGCCCGGTGGGGAGCAGGGTGCCCTGCTCCATGGCGTTCAGCTGCCGGAGTTCGACCGGGTCCATGTCCAGGGCCGCGGCGAGCTTGTCCATCTGAGCCTCGTAGGCGAAGCACGCCTGGACCGCGCCGAATCCGCGCATGGCGCCGCAGGGCGGGTTGTTGGAGTAGAGGGCGATCGCCTCGATGTCCACGTCCTCGACGACGTACGGCCCGACGGCGAGCGAGGAGGCGTTGCCGACGACGGCCGGGGAGGCGGAGGCGTAGGCGCCGCCGTCCAGCACGATCCGGCACTTCATGTGGGTGAGCTTGCCGTCCTTGGTCGCCCCGTGCTCGTAGTGGAGCTTCGCGGGGTGACGGTGGACGTGTCCGAAGAAGGACTCGAAGCGGTTGTAGACCATCTTGACGGGCTTGCCGGTGCGCAGCGCCAGCAGGCAGGCGTGGATCTGCATCGACAGGTCCTCGCGCCCGCCGAAGGCACCGCCGACGCCTGAGAGCGTCATGCGGACCTTGTCCTCGGGGAGGCCGAGTACCGGGGCGATCTGGCGGAGGTCGGAGTGCAGCCACTGGGTGGCGACGTACAGCTCGACACCACCGTCCTCGGACGGCACCGCGAGGCCGGACTCCGGGCCGAGGAAGGCCTGGTCCTGCATCCCGAAGACGTAGTCGCCGGTGACGATCACGTCGGCGCGCCCGGCGGCCGCCTCGGCGTCGCCCCGGACGATGGGCTGGCGGTGGACGATGTTGGGGTGGGGCACGTGCCCGATGTGGTGGTCGGCGCGGCCCTCGTGGACGAGCACCGCGCCGGGGGCGGTCGCGGACGCCTCGTCCGTGACGACGGGCAGTTCGGCGTAGTCGATACGGATCTTGGCGGCTGCTCGGCGTGCGGTCTCGGGGTGGTCGGCGGCGACGAGCGCCACGGGTTCGCCGTGGTGGCGGACCTTGCCGTGGGCGAGGACGGGGGTGTCCTGGATCTCGAGCCCGTAGTGCTTCATCTCGGCGGGCAGGTCGTCGTAGGTCAGCACGGCGTACACACCGGGGGTGGCGACGGCCTCGCCGATGTCGATGGAGCGGATCTCGGCGTGCGCGACGGTGGAGCGGAGCGTGTGGCCCCACAGCATGTCCTCGTGCCACATGTCCGAGGAGTACGCGAACTCGCCGGTGACCTTGAGGGTGCCGTCGGGGCGCAGGGTGGACTCGCCGATGCCGCCCCGGGTATTGGAGCCCTGGGTGATCCCGGTGGGGGTGCCGGCCGGTACGGTCGCGGCTCGTGGGTGCAGCGCCATGGCTATCGGACCGCCTCTTCCTGACGGGCGGCCGCGAGGCGGACCGCGTCGAGGATCTTCTCGTAACCGGTGCAGCGGCAGAGGTTCCCGGAGAGCGCCTCGCGGATGTCCTGGTCAGACGGGGAGGGCTGTTTCTCCAGCAGTTCGTCGGCGGCGACCAGCAGACCGGGGGTGCAGAAGCCGCACTGCACGGCGCCCGCGTCGATGAACGCCTGCTGGACCGGGGAGAGTTCGTCCGCCTCGGCGCTCCGCCCGTCGGTGGGCCTGGCCTGCCAGCGCTGGGCGGCGTCGATCGAGGTGCCGCAGCTGCCCGCCGCGCAGCCGGTGCCGGGGTGGGCGTCGTCGCGGTGCCTGGCGTAATCCGCGAGTCCCTCGACGGTGACGATCTCGCGGCCTTCCGCCTGGCCGGCCGCGACGAGACAGGAACAGACGGGCACGCCGTCGAGACGGACCGTACAGGAGCCGCATTCACCCTGCTCACAGGCGTTCTTGGAGCCGGGAAGCCCCATGCGCTCACGCAGGACGTACAGGAGGGACTCGCCCTCCCAGACGTCGTCCGCTTCCTGCTTCCGGCCGTTGACCGTGAAATTCACTCGCATGGTTAAGCAGCTCCTTCGAGGGTGCGTCCCGCTCCGCGGTACTGCTCCCAGGTCCAGCCCAGCGTGCGGCGGGCCATGATGCCGACGGCGTGCCTGCGGTAGGCGGCGGTGCCGCGTACGTCGTCGATGGGGTTGCAGGCGCCGGCGGCGAGCTGGGCGAACTGCTTGGCCACGGACGGCGTGATGATCTTCCCGCTCTCCCAGAACCCGCCCTCCTCCAGCGCGGCGTTCAGGAAGTCCTCGGCCTCCTTCGCCCGTACCGGGGTAGGGGCGGCGGAGCCGATGCCGGTGCGGACCGTGCGGGTGCCGGGGTGGAGCGCGAGGCCGAAGGCGCAGACGGCGATGACCATCGCGTTGCGCGTGCCGACCTTGGAGTACTGCTGCGGGCCGTCGGCCTTCTTGATGTGCACGGCCCGGATCAGCTCGTCCGGGGCGAGGGCGTTGCGCTTGACGCCCGTGTAGAAGTCGTCGATGGGGATCATCCGCGTCCCCCGTACGGACGCGGCTTCCACCTCGGCGCCTGCGGCGAGCAGCGCCGGGTGCGCGTCGCCGGCGGGAGAGGCTGTCCCCAGGTTGCCGCCGACGCCGCCGCGGTTGCGGATCTGGGGCGAGGCGACGGTGTGCGAGGCGAGGGCGAGGCCGGGCAGTTCGGCCCGCAGGTGCTCCATGACGGCGCTGTACGGCACGGAGGCTCCGAGGCGTACGGAGTCCGGGCCCACCTGCCACTCGGACAGCTCACCGATGCGGTTGAGGTCCATGAGGTGCTCGGGCCGCCGGTGGTCGAAGTTGATCTCGACCATCACGTCGGTGCCACCCGCGATGGGCACAGCCGTCGGGTGCTCGGCCTTGGCGGCGAGCGCCTCCTCCCAGCTGGCGGGGCGAAGGAAGTCCATTGAGCGGCTCTCTTCTTCTCGATCGGGTCGTTCGGCTGGGGCTGGGGACGGCCGGCCCGCCGGCCTGCCCGCCTTGGACGGGGGCCGTTCCTGTGTTCTTGACGCAGTGTGTGACCCAGTACACAAGGCTTGCTCCACTCGGTGCAGTCACCGAAACCATGAAGGAACTGGCTGGTCCTCATCCGTGTCTTGTAGATTCGAACGAATGGCGGGTACCGGTGACCTCACCGCAACTCACAGGTGACCTCCGCCGCCCCCACGCACCCACGAAGAGATCGGCGGCAATCGACCATGCGGCTGCGCGCACTGCTGGACACCGAGGCCATGGGGCTGCGGCTGCTCGGCGGCGAGGACGAACTGGACCGGCCGGTCCGGGGAGTCATGACGACCGACCTGCGCGACCCGAGCCGCTATCTCTCCGGCGGGGAGCTGGTCCTCACCGGGCTGGCCTGGCGCCGGGACGACTCGGACTCGGAACCGTTCGTCCGGATCCTGGCGAACGCCGGGGTCGCCGGTCTGGCGGCGGGCGAGGCGGAGCTCGGGGCCGTGCCCGACGATCTGGTCGAGGCGTGCCTGCGGCACCGGCTCCCCCTCTTCGCCGTCGACGAGACGGTGGCGTTCGCGACGATCACCGAGCACGTCGTGCGCCAGGTCTCCGGCGAGCGGGCCGGAGACCTGGCGGCGGTCGTCGACCGCCACCGCAGGCTGATGACGTCCGGCCCGGCCGGCGGCGGTCCCGACGTGGTCCTCGACCTGCTCACCTCCGACCTGGACCTGCACGCCTGGGTCCTGTCCCCCACGGGCCGGCAGATCGCCGGGGCCGGCGAGCCGCTGCCCCCGCAGGTCGGGGCGGAGCTGGCGGGGCGGCATCTCGCGGCGACCCGCACCGGCCGTCCGGGGCCGCACCGGGCGGAGGTGGACGGCACGGCCTACTCCCTGTTCCCGGTCCGTGACACCGCGCGGAGCACCCTGCCGGCCCCGTCCCGCGATGTGCGGGAGACGGTGCTCTCGGACTGGCTGCTGGCCGTGGCGGCCGACGCCGGCGAATGGCCGGCGGCCCGTCTGGACCTGCTCCAGGGTGTCACCCAGCTCATCGCGGTCGAACGGGACCGCCGCGACGCCGCCCGCTCGGTACGCCGCAGGCTCGCCCAGGAGGTCCTGGAGCTGGTCCAGGCGGGCGCCGCGCCCGCCGAGATCGCGGCCAGGCTGCGGGTCGCCGCCCCGGTCCTGCTGCCGGGCCTCGGCACGGCACCGCACTGGCAGGTCGTGGTCGCCCGGGTCGAGTGGGCGGCGGACGGTACGCACCTGTCGGGCGGCCGGGCCGCGCAGGCCCTGCTGGAGGAGATCCTGGTCGATCCGGCGGTGACCGGCCCGGACTCGGTGGACCGGATCGCCGTGGCACACACGGATGACGAGGCCATCGCCCTCGTACCGCTGACCGCGCTCGCCCCTCGGGGCTCCGACGGGCCGCACGCCCGGGAGGAGTCCGACGCTCCGGAGCCGCGGGAGGCCGCGCTGCATGCCGATGCCCTGCTCTCCGCCGTGCGCGCGCCGCTCTCCGCCGGCCTCGCGGACGACGGCCGCCTGACACTGGGTGTCAGCGCCGCCGTTCATTCGGCCGAAGGGCTGCGCGGCGCGCTGGAGGAGGCCAGACACGCCCGCCGGGTCGCGGCGGCCCGGCCGGGCCCGGTCTGTGCGGCGGGCCACCACGAACTCGCCTCTCACGTCCTGCTGCTGCCCTTCGTCCCCGACGACGTCCGCCGCGCCTTCACCGCCCGGCTCCTGGACCCGCTGCGCGACTACGACCGGCGGCACCGCGCGGAGCTGATCGAGACGCTGGAGGCGTTCCTGGACTGTGACGGATCCTGGACCCGCTGCGCGGCCCGGCTGCACCTTCACGTCAACACACTGCGCTATCGCGTCGGACGTATCGAGCAGTTGACGGGACGTGACCTTTCGCGCCTCGAGGACAAGCTCGACTTCTTCCTCGCCCTGCGTATGAGCTGACTCCCCGGGGCTACCGGAGCCCTCCCGGGCTCCCGGCGATTGTGAAATCTTTCACCTGACATCGATCCGACCCCTTGGCCCGGCGTGCCATTCCGTGCTGAGATGCGCGCAGACCCTGGCCGACCGGCGGCAGCCGGCCGGCCTCCACAGCTCGAAGGCGCGCTCGGGGAGGGCAATGTGGCGCATACCGCCATGTCTGGTTCCGGAACGACAGCAGATGACGATCCGCCGCTCCAGACAGCGGTATGGCGGCTGCGCTCACGCGCCTGCTGGACGGACGCCGCCGCACTGCTCGCACCCCGGGCCGCCACCGACCCCGCCGCCGCCCTCCAGCGGACCTCGCTGCTCATCGAGCGGTGCCTCTACGCGGGCATCGGCTGGACCGACGCGGAGGACGCGCTGCGGACAGCCGAGGCGCTCGCCCAGGACGACACCGAGCGCGGGGCGGCCGCCTGCGAGCGCGGCTATCTCGCGTACGCCTCGACCCTGCTCGGCGCGCGCGACCGGGCCGACGAGGCCAGCGTGGCGCTCAGCAGGGCCGCGGCCCTGCTCTCCCCCGCGGCTCCCGGCCGCCCCCTGCTGGACTTCCGCCGGGGCCTGATCGCCCAGAACATCGCCGACTCCCCCCAGGCGGCGCGCGCCGCCTACCGCAGGGCGCACGCCGGCGCCACGGCCCGGGGTGACGAGCTCCTGCTCTCCTTCACCTGGCGGCATCTCGCGTCGATCTCCCTGCGTGAGGGTGAGCTCGCCGAGGCGCGGCACGGCTTCGCGGAGTCTCTGCGCATAAGGGAGGAGCTGGGCTATCTCGTGGGGACTGCCCCGGCGCTCATCTCGCTCGCGGACGCCGAGCCGGCACCCGAGGCGGCTGCCCGGCTGCGCGCCGAGGCGGGCCGGCTGTTCCGGCTGCTGGGCGGCGTGCCGACCTGGCTCGCCCCCCGGCTGGATCCGCCGGCCCCGGAGACCGCCGAGGCGAACTGACACGGCCGGACCCGCCGGGCGGGCACACGTCAGGCGGGCCGCCGGGCGCGTGCCGGCACGCGCCCGGCGGGTTCGGCGGGCCTTTCCCGGCTCCTGGGCCCGGCGGCCTCAGGCTTGCGATCCGCTGAAGTGGTCGCCGACGAGGGACCGCACCACCGCGAGGTCCCGTGCGATGAGGGCGTCCAGCAGCGCGATGTGCTCAGCGGCGTCGGCGAGCAGGTCGGCCCGTCGGTCGACGGGGCCGTTCACCAGTGGCCACTGGGACCGGCGGTGGAGGTCGTCGGCGACCGACACGAGCTGCTGGTTGCCGGACAGCGCCAGCACGGCCCGGTGGAAGGCCCGGTCGCTCTCCGCGTAGGCCGCCCGGTGCCCGACGGTTGCCGCCGCGACCGTGGCGTCGGCCAGCGGGCGCAGCGCGCACCAGCCGGCCTCCGGAACGGTACGGGCGAGACGCAGCATGACCGGGACCTCGATCAGGGCGCGCAGCTCCGCCAGCTCCGCCAGCTCGCGGGGACCCCTCTCGCTGACCCGGAAGCCGCGGTTCGGCACGACCTCGACGGATCCCTCGGCGGCCAGCTGCTGCATCGCCTCGCGCACCGGGGTCGCGGACACACCGAAGCGGGCGCCGAGCGTGGGAGCACTGTAGACCTGCCCGGGGGCCAGCTCGCCGCCGACGAGCGCGGCACGCAGGGCGTCCAGGACCTGCCCCCGTACGGAGTGCCGCTGGACGACCCGGGGCGCGGGCGGCTCGCTGTGGGTGTGCTCACCGCGAGCCTGCTCGGGCACGCGCACGTCGGGCGGGGTGCCCGGGGACGTGTACGGCCGCGCGTCCTCACGCGCTCTGCCCTGCTCCACCGGGACCTCCTCCGACCGGCGGGCCGACTCGCCTGCGCCGGCCCCCCGTGCACGATAGGCGGAGCGGGCCCCAGTTCAAACACCGATCACTTCGGGTAAGGTAAGGCTTACCTGCAAGAAGCTCGTGATTCGGTGGTCCTTGAATGACCGTGCCCGCTCTGCTCGCCGCCACAGCCCCGTCCCCACTGACGACGTCGTACGCCCGGCTGGCCGAAGTCTTCCCCGGACTGCGCGCCGAGATGCTGCCCGATGACGCCGCGGCACCTTCGGGCAGCGGATGGGTCGGCGCCGCGGAGCTCGCGGCGGGCGGTGCCGCACTGGACGAGTTCATGGCCTGGGACGAGGCACAGGTCCTGCGGGACTACGGCATGCGGGCGCGCCCCGACGTGGTGGCGAGCTTCGCCCTGCACCGCTACGCGTGGCCGGCCTGCCTCCTGGTGACCCTGCCGTGGTTCACGCACCGCCGGGTGCCGCGGATCCCCGTCGAGGACGTCTCCTTCCACCGGGGCCTGGGCCATCTGATCCTCCGTGTACGCGAGTTCGCCTGCCTGCCCGACGACCCGGCGGCCGGTACGCCCGGCGCCCGGGTCGTCCCGGACGAGTCGGCGCTGCGGGCCGAGGTCCTGGACTCCGTGGCTCAGCACATCGGCCCGGTGCTGGACGGCTTCCGGCCGCGCATGCGGCGCGGGAAGCGGGCCCTTTGGGGCATGGCGACCGACGAGATCGTCGAGGGCCTCTGGTACATCGCCCACCTGCTCGGCGAGGAGGCGCGCGCGATGCGGGAGCTGGAACTGCTGCTCCCGGGCACCACCAAGCCGTACGTGGGCACGGCGGGCTTCCGGGAGCTGACCGGACCCGACGGCGGATCGCTCCCGACGCGCACCCGCGCGAGCTGCTGCCTCTTCTACACCCTGCGGCCCGAGGACACGTGCGTCACGTGTCCGCGCACCTGCGACGCCGACCGCGTCCGGAAGCTGGCGGCCGCCGCCTGATGCGTACGGCGGCTCACACCACCCGGGCGGGCGACCAGAATTCGAACACAACTCAGCCTGTCCGAGACGGAGTTCGGACTCATTGCACCCAACGGGTTATCCAATCCGCCCGATAGGGTCTGCGTACCCCGAAAGCGCGTGAGCGAGGCAGCATTTCGGCCAGAATGGCGCCCGGAATGCCCTACGTGACGCAAGGGACCGCGCATGAGACTGACCGACATCTCGCTCGACTGGTTGCTTCCGGGCGCCGTACTGCTCGTGGGGGTCCTGGCGGCGGTGACGGTGGTCGCACGCGGCAAACGCGCCGCTGAGAAGGCCTCGGCCGACGACAACTGGGAACGCAGCGAGGAGCGCCGCAGGCGCAAGGAGGCTCTCTACGCCACCGCCTCGTACGTCCTGCTGTTCTGCTGCGCGGCGGTCGCCGCCGCCCTCTCCTTCCACGGGCTCGTCGGCTTCGGCCGGCAGAACCTCAACCTCTCCGGAGGCTGGGAGTACCTCGTCCCGTTCGGCCTCGACGGAGCCGCGATGTTCTGTTCGGTGCTCGCGGTGCGCGAGGCCAGCCACGGTGACGCCGCGCTGGGATCCCGGCTGCTGGTGTGGACGTTCGCCTGCGCCGCCGCCTGGTTCAACTGGGTGCACGCACCGCGTGGCATCGAGCATGCGGGCGCACCCCACTTCTTCGCGGGGATGTCGCTCTCTGCCGCTGTGCTGTTCGATCGCGCCTTGAAGCAGACCCGCCGCGCGGCACTGCGCGAGCAGGGCCTGGTGCCCCGCCCGCTGCCGCAGATCCGGATCGTACGGTGGCTGCGCGCCCCCAGGGAGACCTTCGGCGCCTGGTCGCTGATGCTCCTCGAGGGCGTACGCACCCTGGACGAGGCCGTGGACGACGTGCGCGAGGACCGGCAGGAGAAGGAGCAGGACAGGCATCGCCGAAGGGACCAGGCGAAGTTGGACAGGGCCCAGATCAAGGCCCTGAACCGGCAGAACCGGGTATGGGGGCGTGGCGTCCGGATCGGCCACCAGATGGACGCCCAGGCCATCGCTGCACGCACACCCGGCGTCGGCGGCCCGGCGGCCGTGGAACCCGCCACGACAGAACCAGGACAGTTGCCTCTTCGACCCCGGCCGTCGCTGCAAGCAGCGAACGGCTCGGCTCCCAGGAGCACTCCGGCTCAGACCATGAGCGGTGATCCCGGCATCGTCGACCTCACCGCCGAGGACGACGCCCAGGCCCTGCCGCGGCTCGACTCGCTGGAACAGAAATTGAAGGACCTGGAGCAACAGTTCGGCTGAGCGTCAGGACCTCCCGGCGTTCAGCTCGAACCAGACCACCTTGCCCAGCGCCTGCATCGTGACTCCCCAGGAGTCCGCCAGGCTCTGGACGAGCAGCAGCCCCCTGCCATGCGTACCGTCATCGGCGTTCGGTACGTACGGCGCGGGCTCCTGTCCGGTCACGAAGTCGCGCACCTCCACCCGCAGTCGCGCGGGTGCGGAGGTGACCGTGACCACAGCACCGTTCCTGGTGTGGATGAGGGCGTTCGTCACCAACTCGCTGAGCAGGAGCTCCGCCACATCCGTCTCCTCCGGCCGTCTGCGATAGCGCAGGAACTCCCGCAGAGCCGCGCGCACCTCCCCCACGCCCGACAGATCGGTGTGCCCGAGTCTGCGGCGCAGCCGCACCGGCGGGCTCTCCTGTCTTTTCGTCATGTCCCCCGCACGCACGCTGAATCGGCCTCCCTGGATTCCGTTTCATGACGTCATGTCTCGAACACCTTCGCGGGATGCATGCCCCCACAGCGGAGCTGTCACGCGTCCGCGGGCGTCAACATATGAACGAGCGGGCGCACGACCCCGGGCGGACGACCGGCGCGTCACTTTTCCGTACCCACGGTTAACTTCCAAAAAATTCACTCGTGTTGGCGTTGACGAATGGCCATCTACGCGCGTCATCATGGTGGGCATGCGAATCCCCCCACGGATCACCACGCTCGGCGGCATCGCCGCCCTCCTGTCCGTCCTCTTCGTCGGCGGGCCCGTCACCGCGTCCGCCGCGACGGCTCCCTCGACCGCCGCGGTCGGCAGTGTCTGCTACTCGGCGCTGCCCTCGCAGGCCCACGACACGCTCGAGCTCATCGATGCCGGCGGCCCGTTCCCGTACGAGCAGGACGGCACCGTCTTCCAGAACCGGGAAGCGCTGCTGCCGAGCCGGAGCACGGGCTACTACCACGAGTACACGGTCATCACGCCCGGCTCCTCGGACCGCGGGGCCCGTCGGATCGTGACGGGTGAGGAGACCGAGGAGGACTACTACACCGCGGACCACTACGAGTCCTTCGACCTCGTCGACCACGACTGCTGATCCGCACCCCCGGTCCGGTCCGCGCCGTAGTCCCCCACCTGCGGCGCGGACCATCGGACCGGCCTTCGGGCAAGCCGTCGGACCGGCGTTCGGAGAGACGCGCTTGTACGCTCCACGCATGACCGTGACCTATGTGATCGACGGCTCCGGGATCACCGGCCTGGACAGCTTCTGGGATGTGGTCGGCGAGGCGGTGAACGGCCCCGGTGGCTTCTTCGGCCGCAACCTCGACTCCTTCGCCGACTGCCTCAGCGGTGGTTTCGGCACCCCGGAGGACGGCGACTTCGTCGTCGAGTGGCGCGACCACACACGCTCCGCCCTCGCTCTGGGCCACGAGGAGACAGCCCGCCGGCTGGAGCGACTGCTCCCGCGGGTGCACCCCACCAACAGGGCGCGCGTCGAGCGGGAACTGGCCGAAGCCCGGGCGGGCCGCGGTCCGACGCTCTTCGACCAGCTGGTCGAGATCATCCGGGAGCGGACCCGGCCGGGAACGCTACGGCTGACGTGAGCCCGTACGACCGCCCGGCACCGCCGGCCCCGCTCAGGGCCGCGGCACGTTACGGAGGTTGGAGCGGGCCATCTGGAGCATCCGCCCCACTCCGCCGTCCAGCACGATCTTGCTGGCGGAGAGCGCGAAGCCGGTGACCATGTCGGCGCTGATCTTCGGCGGGATGGAGAGGGCGTTCGGATCGGTGACCACATCGACGAGTGCCGGCCCCCTGTGCTTGAAGGCCTCCTTGAGCGCGCCCTCCAGCTGCTTGGGCTTCTCCACCCGGACCCCGTAGGCCCCCGCGGCCCGCGCGATCGCCGCGAAGTCGGGATTCTTGTTGGTCGTGCCGAACGAGGGCAGTCCCGCCACCAGCATCTCCAGTTCGACCATGCCGAGGGAGGAGTTGTTGAACAGCACGACCTTCACCGGCAGGTTGTACTGGACGAGCGTGAGGAAGTCGCCCATCAGCATGGTGAATCCGCCGTCGCCGGACATCGACACGACCTGCCGGTTCCGGTCGGTGAACTGCGCCCCGATCGCCTGGGGCAGCGCGTTCGCCATCGAGCCGTGGCTGAAGGAACCGATCACCCGTCGCCTGCCGTTGGGCGTGAGATAGCGGGCGGCCCACACATTGCACATGCCGGTGTCGACGGTGAACACCGCGTCCTTGTCGGCGATCTCGTCGAGCACCGAGGCGACGTACTCCGGGTGGATCGGGACGTGCTTCTCGACCTTGCGGGTGTAGGCCTTGACCACGCCCTCCAGCGCGTCGGCGTGCTTCTTCAGCATCCGGTCGAGGAACTTGCGGTCGGTCTTGACCTTCACCCGCGGGGTCAGACAGCGCAGCGTCTCACGCACGTCGCCCCAGACGGCGAGATCGAGCTTGGAACGCCGGCCCAGGCGCTCGGGGCGCACGTCGACCTGGACGATCTTCACGTCGGTCGGGAGGAACGCGTTGTACGGGAAGTCGGTGCCCAGCAGGATCAGCAGGTCGCACTCGTTGGTGGCCTCGTAGGCGGCGCCGTAGCCGAGCAGCCCGCTCATTCCCACGTCGTACGGGTTGTCGTACTGGATCCACTCCTTGCCGCGCAGCGCGTGGCCGACCGGGGCCTTCACACGCTCGGCGAACTCCATGACCTCGGCGTGCGCGCCCGCTGTTCCACTGCCGCAGAACAGCGTCACCCGTTTGGCCTGGTCGATCATGGCGCAGAGCTTGTCGATCTCCTCGTCGCCGGGCCTCACCGTGGGCCGCGAGGTGACCAGGGCGTGCTCGATCGACTTCTCGGGAGCCGGCTGCGAGGCGATGTCACCGGGCATCGACACGACGCTGACCCCACCGCGGCCGATCGCGTGCTGGATCGCCGTCTGGAGCAGCCGCGGCATCTGCTGGGGGTTGGAGATCATCTCGTTGTAGTGGCTGCACTCCTGGAAGAGCAGCTCGGGATGGGTCTCCTGGAAGTAGCCGAGGCCGATCTCGCTCGACGGGATGTGCGAGGCGAGGGCCAGCACCGGTGCCATGGAGCGGTGGGCGTCGTACAGGCCGTTGATGAGGTGCAGGTTGCCGGGACCGCAGGATCCGGCACAGGCGGCGAGGGTGCCGGTGATCTGGGCCTCGGCACCGGCCGCGAACGCGGCGGTCTCCTCGTGCCTGACCTGGACCCACTCGACGGCGGCATGACGCCGGATGGCGTCGACGACGGGGTTGAGGCTGTCACCGACGACGCCGTACAGCCGTTTGACCCCCGCCCGCACGAGGATGTCGACGAACTGTTCCGACACGTTCTGCTTGGCCATGGGTGAGCACCCTCTCTGCCTCCGGCTGTCCGTGTCTCCATCAACCCACGGCGTGCCGGGTTACGCCTCCCAGACCGCGGCGCCCGTACGGTCGTCGGCGTACCCCCTGGTCCTGAGCTGGGTGTCCGCCAGGTAGGCGGGCAGCCCCGGCGGGCCGCCGGCCCAGCGCCGGGCGAGCTCTGCGGCGAGCTCCGGCTCACCGCGCATCGGTTCGGCCAGGCCACTTCCGCAGAGCAGCAGCGTGTCCCCCGGCCGGGCGACGGAGGCACGGAAGCGGAAGGGCTCCGCGGGCGGGGGCGGAGCGCTCCCGGCGTACGGGGCGTGCGCAGTGGTGATCTGCAGGTCCATCGTCAGGCGGTCCCCGTCCGGGCTCTGCTCGCCCGCGACGCCGCCGGCCGGGGGGAGCACGGGGTCGAGGTCCTGCCAGACCCCGTCACGGAGGCGGAAGAGTCCGCCCGGCCCGACGCCGAAGAAGACGCGGGTGCGGCACTCCGGGTCGGCTGACAGCAGCAGACAGCGCAGCCCGGTGCTGTACGCGGACGCTTCGAGGCCGAGCTCCGCTGCGCGGGCACGCAGCCTGCCGCAGGTGCGGTCGGTGAGACGGTGCAGCCCGGACCTGAGGTCACCTCTGCGGCCCTCCCGTATGTCGTCGGAGAGCCGGGCGTGGCTGCGGGCGACGGCTCCGCCGATCCAGCGACAGGCGTCGACGGCGGCGAGGCGTGCCTGTCCCGCGTCCCGGGCTCCGCCGGCCACCGCGACCAGGACCAGGGCGCTGTCCCCGGTGCCGAAGCGTGCGGTGAGCAGGGCGTCCCGCCGCGGCTCACCGCGGAAGCGCGCGGAGTCCCCGCGCACGGACGCGGCCCGCAGGGTGTACGTCCCGTACCGGGCGCCGTCGAGGACGGTGTCGGGGACGAGGCCGTCGATGTCGTCGGGGCCGGATTCCGGCAGGGCGGCGGGATCGGCGTCGTAGGTGGGGGGCCGGTCCCCGATGTGACCGACGACCGGGCGCGCGGGCGGCTCGGGTGTGACCGCCGTGGCCGGTGGCTCCGGGGGTGGAGGCGTGGCGGGCGGCGCCGCGAAGGTCTGCGGACGGGAGGGCCCGGCAGGGGGCTCCCAGGGGGCGCGGCCGGCCGGCACGGTACGCGGGAGCGGCGGTTTCATGGCCCGGTCCGCTTCCGGGGAGCGCGGATCGGGCAGCGGCACCACGGCGACCGGAGGGTCCGACCGGCCGGCGTCCGGACCGGTCACGGCGTCCGACACCGAGTCGAAGCGGTCGTCGAGACTGTCGGCCGCACTGCCCGGCCCGGTGTCCGGCGCGGTCTCGTCGTACAGCCTGCGCCACCAGTGGTCCTCTTGGGCGGCGGGCTTCTCCCCCTGCTGGCTCATGAACATAGTGTCGACCGCTCGGGGCGTACGAAACGGGTCATCCGCAAAGTGGCCCGGATTCGGCACCGCGGGGTGACCCGCCGGACGTCCCCACCCCCCACGGGAAGGTCGTCCGGCGGGCCGGTCCGTGTGATCGGCCCGCCGCCCGAAGGGCGGTCGTTACCGCGGTGGCGACAGATTGTCAGAGAGACGGGTGCTACGGGGCATGATGAGCCCGGCGGGTTTGCGCCGTGGCCGTTTTCCGCCACTGCGCATTTCCGTCCGACGGGCGCGGGAACGCGCGAGCACGATCCGGGGAGGGCCGAGCATGCTGTCAGCGATAGGTCTCGACGAGAGACAGGAAGCGGCCTACCGGGCACTGCTCGCGGTGGGTGCCGCGGAGCTGACCGGACTCGCGCGTCGGCTGGCCCTGCCGGAGGCGGACACCGAACGGGCTCTGCGCCTGCTGGAACAGCAGGGGCTCGTGGCCCAGTCGTCGTCGCGGGCGGACCGCTGGGTCGCCGCGCCTCCCGGGGTCGCGCTGGGCGCCCTGCTGACCCAGCAGCGCCATGAGCTGGAACAGGCGGAGCTGGCCTCGGCCCTGCTCGCCGAGGAGTACCGGGCCCAGGCGGCCGAACCCGCGGTGCACGACCTGGTGGAGGTGGTGACGGGCGCGAGCGCGGTCGCCCACCGGTTCCATCAGCTCCAGTTGGGGGCCTCGTCCGAGGTCTGCGCGCTGGTGACGGGCAAGCCGATCGCGGTCACGGGGATGGAGAACGAGTCCGAGGAAAGAGCGGCGATGCGGGGGGTGTCCTATCGCGTGGTGGTCGAGCGCGACGTGCTCTCGCTGCCGTCCGGGATCGTGGAGCTGTCGGCGGCGCTGAGCCGCGACGAACAGTGCCGGGTGGTCGACCGGGTACCGACGAAGCTGGTGGTGGCCGACGGCACGCTGGCCATGGTGCCGCTGACCGGCCGGGGAGCCGAGCCTGCCGCCCTGGTGATCCACGCCAGCGGGCTGCTGGAGTCCCTGATGGGCCTTTTCGAGGCGGTGTGGCGGGACGCGATGCCGCTGCGGCTCGGCGGGAGCGGCATCTGCGAGGAGAGCGGTCCGGGTGCGGATCCGACCGATCTGGAGATCCTCTCGCTGTTGCTCGCCGGTCTGACCGACGCGAGCGTGGCGAAGCAGCTGGACCTGGGGCTGCGGACCGTGCAGCGGCGGGTGAAGGGGCTCATGGAGCTCACCGGGGTCACCACCCGTCTACAGCTCGGCTGGCACGCGTACGAACGTGGCTGGGTGGCCCGCGCGCCACGCTGACCTTCCGCTCCCTGTCCTCCGGCCTGCGGCTCCGCCCGCTCGGGGGGCCCGTGCTGACGGGCGGGACCCGGCGTACTCCTGCACGCTGGTCGAATGAGTGTGTGGCAGCTCGTTGCCGTGGGGGCGGTGATGCTGCTCGGCCTGGTCGGCGTGCTGGTGCCGGGTGTGCCGGGGCAGGCGATCGTCTGGGCCGCGGTGCTGTGGTGGGCGCTGACGGACCCGACCCCGGTCGCCTGGGGTGTACTGATCGGCGCGACGTGCCTGCTGCTGCTGAACCAGGCGCTGAAGGCTGTGCTGCCCTCGCGGCGCCCCCGGGAGTCGGGAGCGCCGCGCAAGACGCTCATGGCCGGCGGGATCGCGGCCATCGTCGGCTTCTTCGTGGTGCCGGTGGTGGGCGGGGTCCTGGGATACGTGGGCGCGGTGTACGGCGCGGAACGCCTGCGTCTCGGCAGCCGCGCGGCGGGCTGGACCTCTCTCAGGTCGGTGATGCGGGCGACGGGGTACTCGGTGCTCGTGGAGCTCTTCTGCTGCCTTCTGGCGGTCGGGGCGTGGCTGGGCGCGGTCATCTGGGGCTGAGGACCAGGGTCCCGGGCGGCTGCCGCCGTCCGGGACCTCCCGGCCGTACCCGTCAGCGCGTCCTGCCCCGCTTCATCTCCATGGCGGCCCGGCCCTCCGCTCCCCTCCGCTTCCACTCGCGCCGGGTCTCGGTGCGCAGCCGGGCGTCCGTCTTCGCCGCGATGCGGTGGTTCTCGCGGAGCAGCTTGCGGTAGCTGTCGAGACGCCGCTCGGACAGCGCCCCGTCCTCGATCGCGCCGAGCACGGCACAGCCGGGCTCGGACTCGTGGGCGCAGTCGTGGAAGCGGCACTGTCGCGCCAGGGCTTCGATCTCCGAGAAGACCTGGCCGACTCCGGCCTCCGCGTCCCAGAGACCCACCCCCCGCAGCCCGGGGGTGTCGATGAGGACACCGCCCCCCGGCATCACGAGGAGGTTGCGCGTCGTGGTGGTGTGCCGCCCCTTGCCGTCCACCTCGCGCGCTTCCTGGACGTGCATCACGTCCTCGCCGAGCAGAGCGTTGGCGAGGGTCGACTTGCCGGCGCCGGAGGTCCCGAGCAGCACGCTCGTACCACCGCCGACGATCGCGCCGAACACGTCGACGCCCTCGCCCGTGGCGGAGCTGACCGGGAGCACCTGCACCCCGGGCGCGCTGCGCTCGATGTCCTCGACGAGGTGGGACAGGACGGCCACGTCCGGGACCAGGTCGGACTTGGTCAGCAGCACGACCGGGTGCGCCTCGTGACCCGCGGACCGGGCGCCGTCGCCGAGCAGGGCGGCGCCGGCGGTGCTGGACATGGCCAGCGCCAGGAACCGTTCCAGCCGCCCCAGGTCCAGCTCGACCGCGAGAGAGACGCAGATGACGATGTGATCGATGTTGGTGGCGAGCACCTGCCCCTCGGAGCGCTGCGACGACGTCGAGCGTACGAAGGCGGTGCGACGGGGCAGGAGCGTACGGACGAACTGCGGGTCGCCGCCGGGGTCGACGGCCACCCAGTCGCCCGTACAGACGATCCGCATCGGGTCACGGGGCACCACGAACGCCGTGTCCGCCCTGACGACGCCGTCCGCGGTGACGACGTCGCACCGACCGCGGTCCACCCGCACCACGCGCCCCGGCAGGAGTCCCTGCTCGGCGTACGGGGCGAAGGTGGCGGCCCACGCGTCGTCCCAGCCGTACAGGGCCAGCGGGTGCGACGGAGCCGAAGCCTGGGAAATGGAGAAAGACAAGGGAAACCCTTCACAAGGGCGGCCCCGGCACCGCGCGTTCAGGCGCGGAGGGAAAGGATGAAGGTCAGCCGGCAGCCGCAGGGGTGGGAACGATGCGCTTCGGGTCGTGGGCAGTGCCCACCGCAACGACAGTCATCAATGTCCTCACCTCCTGGTTCCTCGAACTGCGCACACCCTAGTCCGGCGGCTCCCCGGACCGTCAACAGGTTTTCCGGGAAACGGCGCCCGCACGGCGGATTGGGGCGACTTGGAAGAGATATACCCGAACAGGTGATACGCGTACACAAGGACCGGTCTCGGGCCGTTAGTGTGCCGGACATGACCTCACCCAAAGCCGCCACCGCCCCTTATTCACCGGCCCAGTTGGGCACACAGATCCTGATCGGCTGGAGCGGGTCGAACCCCGGAACAGGACGTGAGACCGCCTTCCTGCTCACCTATTCGCTCGGCGACGGCCCGGACGGGCCGGAGGTCGGCGCGAGCGCCATGCACACGGCGCTGCAGCGCAGCGGACTGCGGGTGGGAGGCGAGACGCTGGACGCCTCGGACCTGCCGAACCTTCCCGTCAAGCTGCTCGTCCAGGCCGGACAGGCCGTCCTGACGATGCCTCACTTCAAGGCGCAGTACACCGTGCCGCGCGAGTGGCTGGACGTGGCGCTGTCGGAGGGCAAGGTGCACGGGATGTTCGCCACCCGCCCGTGGCCGGTGGCCGTCCCCGGACAGCCGGTCTCCGAGGAGCTGCTGAGGTCCTTCGTTGGCGACCCCGAGATCATCAGGACCTCCGCCCACTGCCTCATGCCGGTGCGCAGCCTGGGCTGATCCGGCCCGCGCTCCCCTTCCGCACGGCGATGCCCACCACCCCCGTGGAGTGGTGGGCATCGCCGTGCGAGGGGACGAGGGACCTCGGACCTCACAGCGGAGTGCGGGCGGTCCAGGGCGATACGCCCCGGGCCGCCCGCACTCAGTGGTGTCAGTTGTTGCCGACGCCGTTGCCCGAAAGCACCGGGATGTCACTCAGGATGTGCGAGAGCGGCTCGTCACCCTTGGCCTGGGTGGAGTTGTCCGCACACTGCTGGTTCTGCGGGTTGGACAGGACATTGACGTCCTGGACCGCGATCGGAACGAGACCGATCAGCGAACCGACGTTGGCCTTCACCGGCAGAGCGATGCAGGGCTTGTTCAGCGAGCCCTGCACGAGGCTGAGCTGCGGGCTCTGGTCGCCCTTGGTGGAGCTGTTGCCGTACTCGGACTCGGCACCGTTGCCGTTGACGGTCGTGGTGCCGTGGTCGTCACCGATCGCCATCGCCGAGGGAGCCGCGGCGGCGGACAGACCGAGGAGGGACACAGCCACAGCGGCGCCGGCCATAATCTTCTTCATTGCGCTTCACCTTTCGGAGCGTCCCGTTGTGGAACGTACTGAGTAACCTCAAGCGGAGGTTTTAGTTCCGCTACACCACTCGAACGAGTCTGATCCGGTTCCGGGACCACGGGGCCGTTACCCGCCGCTCGCCTCCGCGCGGGCGGCGGGGACGAAGACGACTTCCCGGCCTCGCCCTGAACCGGGGGCAGCCGGCGGGCCGGACGACGCGCCCGTCCGGCCCGGCCCGGCGTCGCGCCGTTCCGCGTCCCGCCATTCGGCGAGCAGCCGGTCGTAGATGGGCGTGGAACTCTCCGGCAACCGGTCGCGGCCGGACGCGTGATGACTGTCGTACGGGTCCATGAGGCGCACCTACCCGGACGCCCGCGGGGCGTCGGCCGCGACTGGGGCAACCGGCCCAATTCCCGCACTATCGGGCTACCCGACGGGCAGACCGGCGGAAGGTCCGGACGCGTCGGACAGACGCGTGGGGCCGCCCCGTCCGGGCGGCCGACCAACGGTCGGTGGCGTCTCGGACGGAGCGGCCCCACGCGTCTTCACGAACTACGACTAGGCGTGCAACGGTGCACCCTGGCCGGGAGGGGCACAGGGGGTGCCGGAGTCGCGTGGTGTCAGTTGTTGCCCGCGCCGTTGCCGGAGAGCAGCGGGATGTCGTTGAGGATGTGCGACAGCGCCTCGTCACCCTTGGCCTGGGTGGAGTTCTCGGTGCACTGCTGGTTCTGCGGGGAGGACAGAACGTTGATGTCCTGGATGGAGACCGGGACGAGCCCGAGGAGCGAGCCCACGTTGGCCTTCGCCGGCAGGGCGATGCAGGGCTTGTTGAAGGAGCCCTGGATCAGGCCGATCTGCGGGCTCATGTCGCCGTGGGTGCTGCTGTTGCCGTAGTACTGGTCGGAGCCGTTGCCGTTGACCGACGTCGTGCCGGTGTCGTTGCCGATCGCCATGGCCGAGGGGGCCGCGGCGGCGGAAACACCTGCGACGGAGGCGGCGACTGCCGCGGACGCCAGAATCTTCTTCATCATGAACGTGCCCTTCTGGAATTTCTCTGTTGCCCGCCTGTCCGGAGCGAACTGAACAACTCCGTCCGGGCGGTTTGGGTTGCGCCACTTCACTCGAACGATTCCCCGGGCCGGTGATCAGCGCCCCGCACCCGGACTCCGCACGGCGAATCGACGCGACACGAGAGGGTGGCGCCGCGGTTCAGCCGCCGAGCGGCAGCCCACCGATCAGCGGGCCGGCCCCCTCGGCGACGCCGGTGACCGTCTTCGCCGACCTGCTGACCGTGCCGTCCTCCCGGACCTGGCCCGCGGTTTCCCCGACCGCGTCCACCAACGGGTTCACCACCTGGTCAGGGACCGTCGGCACCGTGGAGGTCAGTTCGTTCACGCCCCCGGTGAGACTGATCCGGGGGGCTGTCGGGGTGGTCGCGGCCACAGCGGGAGCGGCCGCCCCGAGAGCGGCCACGGAACCTGCGACGAGGGCTACGGTCTTCGCGTACTTCACTTTCCCAAATCCCTTCTCCGGCGGCATCCGCCGCCTTTGCCATGGACAACGGTCAAGCGGCGCACGGGGAAACTGGGAGCGACAGGATTTCCCGTGCACGGCAAAGAAGGCCCTGGAGCGCCACTTGGGCTCCAGGGCCTTCTCATGACGAGCTGTCGGCTCGATCGGCAGGGGTCAGCGGTTGACGCAGAAGTTGCCGAACGCCGGGTTGAGCGCACCGATGATGCTCACGGTGTTACCGCAGATGTTGATCGGGATGTGGATCGGGGCCTGCACGACGTTGCCGGACAGGAACCCCGGGGAGTGGGCGGAAACGGCACCGGCGCCGGAGTCGGCCATGGCCGGGGAAGCGGCACCCAGCGCCAGCAGGGTTCCGGCGGCGACGGCGGCAACCTTGGTGTACTTCACGTTCGTCCCTTTCTGCAGCGGAGTCCTGGACGGACACGTCTTTCGTGCCGCACGGGCGGTTGTCTGAATGCGCCCGTGACTCCGGAGTTGTCATCCGTAGCGATTCATGGGCGGCATCGGAACACCTTGACAGCCGTTTTCCGGAAAACCGCCCGAATGCTGCAGGTCCGGGCCGCACGATGGAGGAGTATCGGCGGCCCGGACCGGACGGTGGGGCTCGGTCAGCGGTTGCCCGCACCGTTGCCGGAGAGAACCGGAATGTCCGAAAGGATGTGCGAGAGCGGCTCGTCACCCTTGGCCTGGGTGGAGTTGTCCGCGCACTGCTGGTTCTGCGGGTTGGACAGGACGTTGACGTCCTGGACCGCGATCTTGGCCAGATGCGCGAGGGAAGCCAGGTTGGCCTTGACCGGCAGGGCGATGCAGGGCTTGTTCAGTGAGCCCTGCACGAGGCTGAGCTGCGGGCTCTGGTCGCCCTTGGTGGAGCTGTTGCCGTACGCGGCCTCGGCACCGTTGCCGTTGATCGACGTCGTACCCGTGTCGTCGCCGATCGCCATGGCGCTGGACGCCGAGAGGCCGAGGATGGAGGCGGCGACGGCGCCCGTAGCCAGAACCTTCTTGATCACGATGAATCCTTCTCATACCGAGTGTCGTACCGAGTGCCCCGCAGCGGAGCGCCCTGATCAACTCGGCACCGGCCGTTTGGTTTCCCCCGTTCACCCGAATGCTCGCAACCGACTCGCGGCGAACACCCGTACGTGACCCTTTCGGGTGGTTACACAATTTCCACCGATCTCCAAGTTTCCCCCGCAACCCTCGCGTCGTTAGGAAGTCGTCCGCGTCGATGGAATGACCGCCATCAGGGTCACCGCCCACGCGAATTTCCCGGAGAAGGGCATGTAATGCGACAGGTTCTGAACAAAAGCATGATCGTCATGGCGGCGGCGTCGGGCATCCTGACCGCCGCCGGCGGTTACGCGCACGCCGACTCCTCGGCCGACGGGGTCGCCGCCAATTCGCCCGGTGTCGGCTCGGGCAACGCAGTGCAGGTCCCGGTGCACGTCCCGGTCAACCTCTGCGGCAACACCGTGAACGTGATCGCCCTGCTGAACCCGGCCTTCGGCAACGCCTGCGCCAACGTCAGCTCGAACGACAGGCACGGCGACGACGACGCGTACGGCGACGAGCGCGGCGAAGGCCGGGGCCACAAGGGCTCCGGCGCGAGCGCCGACGGCAAGGCGGTCGGTTCCCCGGGCGTTCTCTCCGGCAACCTGGTGCAGGCTCCGGTGCACGTCCCGGTGAACGCCTGCGGCAACAGCGTCGATGTCGTCGGCGCACTGAACCCCGCGTTCGGCAACTCCTGCGCCAACGAGGACGGTTACGACCACGGCAACCCGCCGGTGAAGCCTCCCACCGAGGAGCCGCCGACGGTCACCCCGCCGACCGAGGAGCCCCCCACCGAGGAGCCGCCGACCGTCACCCCGCCGACCTCCAAGCCGCCCGTCGAGGAGCCGCCGGCCGGTAACCCCGGCCCGAACACGCCTGACACGCAGCTGGCCCAGACCGGTGCCGCCGACATCGGCCTGGCCGCCGGTGCGAGCGCGGGGCTGCTGCTGGGGGGCGCGGTGCTGATGCGCCGCACCCGCGGTTCGCGCAACTAGTTCCGCACAGTACGCAAGGGCCGCCGCGCAGCGCAGATGCTGCGGGGCGGCCCTTCCGCGTGGGCGGGGCAGGTGCGGGAAAGCGTGTCAGGCGCGGGACAGGCCCGCCCGGTCCAGGTGCGCGGCGATCGCGCTCGTCTCCGCCGCGTCCAGCCTGCGCATCGGCGGGCTCATCACGTTGGTCGCGATGACTCCGCGCAGCATCAGGGCAGTCTTGAAGGCGCCCAGCCCCGCCGCCGTCGCCGATGCGGTACCCGGTGCGGCGGCTCCGACGATGTCGAACAGCCCGACGAGACGGTCCTGTTCGGCCGTCGCGGCGGCCCAGTCCCCCCGTAGGGCGGCCTCGTGGAGCCGCACGTAGCCGTGCGGGTCCACGTTGCCGAGGCCGGGCACCGACCCGTCCGCCCCGCTCAGCATCATCGCGTCGACCACCAGTTCGTGACCGGTCAGGACCGAGAAGCCCGGGAGCGCCCGCGCGCCGATGGCCAGTCGGCGGAAGGCTCCGTCGTCCCCGCTGGAGTCCTTCACACCGGCGAGCACCCCGTCGGCGGCCAGTGCGAGCAGCATCTCCGGGTCGAGCTTGCTGTGGACGCACACCGGCACGTCGTACGCGAGGAGCGGAACGTCCACGGCTGCCGCGATGTCCCGGAAGTGGCGGTCGATCTCCGTGGGATGGGTGCGGGTGTAGAAGGGGGCGGTGGCGACGACCGCGTCGGCGCCGAGACCGGCCGCGGCGCGAGCCCGCTCGATCGCCCGGTTGGTGGTGGTCTCGATGGCGCCGACGAGGACCGGCACCCGGCCCGCCGCGGCCGAGGTGATCACCTTGATGACCTCGTCCTGCTCGGCCGGCGTCAGGTAGGCGGTCTCGCCGGAGCTGCCGAGGGCGAAGAGTCCGCTGACGCCCCCGTCGAGGAGGTGGCCGACGACCCGTTCCAGGGAGGCCGTGTCCAGTTCGCCGTCCGCGGTGAGGGGGGTGACTACGGGCGGGATGACTCCGGAGTAGGTGGTGGAGGTGGTCATGCGGTGCTCCTTGCGGGCTGTACGGGGATCGGGCCCCCGGCCGGCGACGGTGTTGCGGGTTGGGGGTGGACGCAGTGCCAGCGGTGTCCGCCGGGTCCGGAGGTATCCGCCGGGAAGGCCGTGGCGCACGCCTCACCGGCCTTCCAGCAGCGGGTGGTGAAGGGGCAGCCGGGCGGCGGGTTGGTGGCGGAGGGTACCGGGCCGGTGAGCACGACCCGGTCCGTCGCCTCAAGCAGGCTGGGCGTGGCGGAGAGCAGCGCCTTGGTGTAGGGGTGCCTGGGGGCCTGTGCGACGTCGGCGGCCCGGCCCTCCTCGACGATGCGGCCGAGGTAGAGGACGGCGATGCGGTCGGCCAGGTAGCGCACGGTCTGGATGTCGTGCGAGATGAACACCATGCCGAGGCCCAGGCGTTCACGCAGGTCGACGAGGAGGTTGAGGACCTGGGCGCGTACGGAGACGTCGAGTGCTGAGGTGGGCTCGTCTGCGACGATCAGTTCCGGTTCGAGTGCCAGGGCTCGGGCGATCGCGACCCGCTGCCGCTGGCCGCCGGAGAGCTGTCCGGGCAGGGCTGCGAGGGTGTGGCCGGGCAGACCGACCAGGCCGAGCAGTTCCTCGACGCGGGCCTCGCGGGACTCCCGGGTGCCGCGCCGGTGCACGTCCAGGGGGTCACGGAGGATCTGGCGGACCGTGAGGCGCGGGTTCAGGGCGGTGGAGGGGTCCTGGAAGACGACGCCCACAGCCGATCCGAAGTCGTTGCGCCGCTGGGCGCCCGGCATCGCCCAGAGGTCCCTGCCGTGGAAGAGGACCTCTCCCTCCGTGGGTTTCTGCAGACCGGTCAGCACGCGCGCGAGCGTGGACTTGCCGCAGCCGGACTCGCCGACCAGTCCCACGATCTCGCCGCGTCGGACCTCGAGTGTCGCGTCGGTGAGTGCGTGGACGGCGTCGCGGCTGAAGAGTCCTCCGCTGCGTGCCTTGTGGCGTACGTGGACACCGTCGAGCCTGATCACAGGGCGCTCCCTTCCAGCTGTTGTGCCAAGGTTCCGGCCGGGTGGTGGCAGGCGAAGCCGTGGTCCTTCGTGGTGCCGCGGTCCGTGAGCGCCGGTGCCGTGCCTCGGCAGACTTCGCTCGCGAAGGCGCAGCGTCCCGCGAAGCGGCATCCCTCGCCGAAGCCCTGGGGTGCGGGGACGACTCCGCGGATCTGGTGCAGCCGGTCGGCGCCCGCCTCCAGCGAGACGACGGAGCCGAGGAGGCCCCGGCTGTAGTGGTGGACCGGGTCGGTGAGGACCGAGCGGGTGTCGCCGACCTCCGCGAGGCGGCCCGCGTACATCACGGCGACCCGGTGCGAGAGGTCACCGACGAGGGCGAGGTCATGGGAGACCAGCACCATGGCGAAGCCGAGTTCGTCGCGGAGCCTGATGAGGAGCTCGACGATCTGGGCCTGGACGGTGACGTCGAGGGCGGTGGTCGGTTCGTCCGCGATCAGGAGGCGGGGGCTGCGGGACAGGGCCATGGCGATGAGGACGCGCTGGCGCTGGCCGCCGGAGAGCTCGTGCGGGTAGCTCCTCAGGGTGCGTTCCGGTGCGAGGCCGACGAGTTCGAGTAGTTCGGCCGGCGTCTTCGTGCCGCCGCGCGAGGTGAGCTGCCGCAGCTGGGTGCCGACGAGTACGGACGGGTTGAGGGAGGAGAGCGCGTCCTGGTAGACCATCGCGATCTCTGGCCCCATCAGAGCGCGGCGTTCCTTCGGCGGGAGCTTCAGCAGGTCCTGGCCGCGGTAGAGGATCTCGCCGCTGACCTCGGCGTTGCGGGCGAGGAGCCCCATGACCGCGAGGCTGGTGATCGACTTGCCGCACCCGGACTCGCCGACCAGACCGAGGGTCTCTCCCTCGTGGACGGTGAAGTTCAGACGGTCGACGACGGGGATGTCGCCGTAGCGGTCCGGGAACCGGATGGCCAGGTCGCGTACGACGAGGAGTTCGTCGGCGTCCTCGGGTACCGGGGTGACGACGGTGCCGGTGGCGTGGATGTGCCGGGCGAGCTCGGCGAGGGCGGCGTCGATGTCGACGGTGGAGGCGGCCTCGACCGGGTCCGGTGCCGTGGTGGTGGCGGAACCCTTGACGGCGCTACGGCCCTTCGGCGCGGCGGAGGCGTCGGTGAGGCCCTCGGAGAGGATGTTGAGCGCGAGGACGGTGATCAGCAGGGCGAGGCCGGGGAAGAAGGTGGCCCACCAGCCGCCGGCGAGGAGGATCTGCCGCCCGTAGGCGAGGACGCTGCCCCAGCTGGGGTCGGGGTCCTGCACTCCGGCGCCGATGAAGGAGAGGCTGGCCTCGAAGATGATGGCCTCGGCGACCATGACGGTCGCGAACACCATGACCGGGGCCATGCAGTTGACGGCGACGTGGCGGAGCACGATGTAGCCGCGGCGGGCCCCGATGACCTTCTCGGCGGCGACGTAGTCCTCCCCGTACTGGGCGAGGACGTTGGCGCGTACGACGCGGGCGAGCGAGGGCGTGTAGACGAAGGCGATGGTGAAGATGATCACCGGGACGCTGGTGCCGAACACGGCGACGAGGACGGCGGCGAGCGCGATCGGCGGGAAGGACATGACGATGTCGAGGGTGCGCATGACGGATTCGTCGCCGAGCCTGCGCGTGGTGGCGGCGAGGGATCCGAGGACCGAGCCGGCGACCAGGGCGGCGGCGGTCGCGCCGAGACCGATGACCAGCGAGTAGCGCGAGCCGTGCACCACGCGGGCGAAGACGTCGCGTCCCGCGCGGTCGGTGCCGAACCAGTGGTCGCCGCTCGGGGCCTGGACGGGGGTGCCGGTGGTCAGCGGGTCCTGGGTGAGCAGGGGGGCGAGTACGGCGCCGAGTACGACGACGACGAGTACACCGAGGGCGATGCGGGAGGTGACCGGGAGGGCGCGGAAGGCGATGCCCGGTCGGGAGAGGGTGGTGGCCGAACGGCCCGTGGCGAACATGTCACACCGTCCTGATGCGCGGGTTGACCAGCAGGTAGAGCAGGTCGACGATGACGTTGACCACCAGGAAGGTGATGGCGATGGTCAGTACGGTGCCCTGGACCAGGGCGACGTCGCCGCCGGTGACACCTTCGAGGATGAGTTTGCCCATGCCGGGCAGGTCGAAGATCGCTTCGATGACGACGGCTCCGCTGAGCAGGTAGCCGACCTTGACCCCGAGCACGGTGAGCGGGGTGACGAGCGCGTTGCGCAGTACCGAGCGGACCACCAGGAGGACCGGGAGGCCGTTGCCCTGTGCGGTGCGGACGTAGTCGCGGTCGAGCTCGGCGACCATGGAGGTGCGGACGAGCCGGGCCAGCGAGGCCGCGACGGGCACCGCGAGCGAGACGGCCGGCAGGACCATGGTGGTGAGCCAGCCGCCGAGGGAGTCGGCGGGGTTGGTGTATCCGCCGGTCGGGAAGATCCGGGTGTTCAGGGCGAACTGCTGGATGAGCAGGACGCCGAGCCAGAACGACGGGACGGCGACCCCGGCCATGGACAGGATCCGGAACAGCTGGTCGGGCCAGCGGTCGCGGTACATCGCGCCGAGGACTCCGCCGACGACGGCGAGGGCGACGGCGAGGAGCAGGCCGAGGAAGGTGAGCTGGAGGGTGAGCGGGAAGGCCGCGGTGATCCGGTCGATCACGGGCTGGCTCGGCGGGACGGTCATCCCCAGGTCGAAGTGGAGCAACTGGCCGAGGAAGTCGAAGTAGCGTACGGGCAGCGGGTCGTCGAGCCCGTTGGCCTCGGCGAAGGCCGCGCGGGCCTCTGGGGTGGCGCTCTCCCCGAGCGCGTTGAAGGCCGGGTCGACCGGCGAGAACTGCAGCACCACGAAGACCAGCAGCGCGATGCCGAGGATCATCACCGGCATCATCGCGACGCGGCGCAGCGCGAGCCGGAGAAAAGCAACCATCGTCGGGTTCCTTGCGATTGGGCGGACGGCTGGTCCGGGCCGCCGGAGGGCGGCCCGGACCGGGCGTGGTCGTCAGGCGCGGCTGACGTCCACGAAGGACAGGCCCGTGGTGGGCAGCGGCTCGAAGCCGGGCAGCGCCTTCTCGTTCCAGGCGGTGGGCAGCTTGCGGTGGAGGATCGGGTAGAGCGCCGCCTCCTCCGCCACGATGTCGGTGATCTGCCCCCACAGCTGCTTGCGCGTGGCCTCGTCGGCGGCCTGGGCGGCCTTGTCGAGGAGCTGCTTGACCTGCTTGTACTCGGCGGTCCCTGACCAGCCGTAGCGCTTCTCCGGCCAGAAGCCGTAGTAGAACCAGCGCATCAGGAGGTCCACGTCGTTACCGAACACCGAGGGGTCGCCGGGGGCGACCATGACCTCGAAGTCCCCCGCGTCGACCTTGGCCCACTGGGCCGGGGACTGGGCGATGTTCAGGGTGGCCTCGATGCCGGCGGCCGCCCAGCTCTCCTTGAGCAGCGGGGCGATGTCCTTGACCCATCCGGTGTCGGTGGTCAGGACGGTGAACTTGAGCTTGTCCACGCCGGCTTCGGTGAGCAGCTCCTTCGCCTTGGCCACGTCGTAGGTGTAGACGGTGGCGGCCTTGTGGTGGTCGGGGTGGGTCGAGGGGACGTACCCGGTCGCGGCCGCCGCGTTGCCGACCATCGCGGTGGAGATGATCTTCTCGGTGTCCAGCGCGTAGTGCAGTGCCTGGCGGACCCGCTTGTCGGCGAACCTCTTGTCGGTGGTGTCGAACATGAGGAAGAGGAGCCCGAAGGACTGCACGGACTCGGTCCTCGTCGTGGCGGAGAGCCTTTTGACGTCGATGTACGGGACGTCCTCGATGGCCTGGACGCGGCCCGACTCCATGGCGCTGACGCGGGCCGACTGGTCCGACATCAGGCGCCAGATCATCTTCTTGGCCTTGGCCGGGTGGGGGCCGTTGTACTTGTCGTACTCCGCGAAGACGATCTTGTCCTCGCGCGTGGCCTCGACGAACCTGTAGGGCCCCGAGCCGACGGGCTTCGCGTCGAATCCCTTGACGTCGGCCTCGACGATCTTCTTCGGCACGATGCGCGCGACGGCGATGCGGGAGGGGAAGAGCGCGAAGGCGTACTTGAGCTTGAACTCGACCGTCCTGGTGTCGACGGCGGTGATCGTGTCGATGAAGGGCACGAACTGCGCCATCAACGACGAGTTCTTCGGGTCCAGGATGCGTTCGAAGCTGAAGACGACGTCCTCGGCGGTGACCGGTGAGCCGTCGTGGAAGGTCGCGCCCTCCCGGAGGGTGGCCCGGTAGGTGGTGGCGTTGATCTTCTTCGGCATCTCGGTGGCGAGGGTGGGACGCGCCACGAGCGTCGCCGGGTCGAGATCGACCAGGCCTTCGAAGATGTGCATGTTGGCCGCGTACGGCGTGGCACCGGAGGTGATCATCGGGTCGAAGCCGGTCGACAACGGGTACGACAGACCGGCCTCGATGGTGCCGTTGCCGTCACCCTTGCCTGCCGCGCCGTCCGCGGTCGAGGAGGGCCCGCCGCACGCGGAAAGACCTGCCGTGATGGCTGCGGCCGCGCCGATGGCACTGGTGTAACGCAGGAAGGTGCGGCGCTCGACGCCGGCTGGCCTCAGCTCGGGCACGGGTCCTCCAAGGGACGTTGGGGTCTCGGAACAGGTGGAAAGCGACCGTTTTCGACGGCTGTCGGGATGCCGGGAACCGATCGAGCATCAGACGTCAGATGTCTGATGCCTTGATAGCGTGGGAACGTAGCTTGACAATCGAGAGGGGTCAAGAGGTGGGGAGTTCACATATGTCCGGCACGCGACCCGGTCGCACCCTGTTGCGGCAGGAAGTGGTCGAGGGCATCAAGCGCTACATCCTCGACGAGCGGCTGCGCCCCGGGGACCCGCTCCCGACGGAGCCGGCGCTGTGCGAGGCGCTCGGAGCCAGCCGTTCCAGTGTTCGGGAGGCCGTCAAGATCCTCGCCGCCCTCGACATCGTCGAGGTGCGGCACGGCCACGGGACGTACGTCGGCCGGCTGAGCCTGTCCGCCCTGGTGGAGAGCCTCACCTTCCGCGGCCTGCTCTCCCCCGACGACGACTTCCAGGTGATGGCCGACCTCGTCGACGTGCGTGAGCTGTTCGAACGCGGCATGGCCGACAGGATCATCTACTCGCTCAGCACCGAGCAGCTCGACGGCCTGGAGGACCTGGTGGCGACCATGCGCGCCACCGGTTCGGGCGAGGGGCACGGCTTCGTCGCCGCGGACCGCGCGTTCCACGCGCTGCTCGTGGCCCCCTTGGGCAACGACCTGATCGGCCAGCTCTCGATGGCCTTCTGGGACGTCTACACGATCGTCGCACCCCACCTGGACGGGTTCACGCACGCCGACGAGACGGCGACGATCGCCGCCCACCAGAACATCGTGGACGCCGCCCGGGCGGGCGACGTCACCGCGTTCCTGAAGGCGCTCGACGAGCACTACGCGCCCGTCAGGCGGCGGATCGCCGAGGCCAGGTCGCGCGGGGAGGGCCAGACCTGACCGCGCGCGTCCCGCCTCCCGCCCCGCCGCCGGGGCGTCCGGGGCGGGAGATGCCACCCCCGGCACACCCTTGACGTCCGGCCACAGCGCTCCCTAGGGTCCAGTTTGCCAGCAGGACATCTGACGTCTGCTGTCCAGCCGCTTCCCTTACGCCAGGAGGGCACAGCCATGCCGTCGGCCGATCTCCCGCTCGACGAATGCCGCGCCTACCGGCCCGTGCTCCCGCTGCCCGGCGGCTTCGACGCCTTCTGGTCCGGCACTCTGGGCGAGGCCCCTCTCGGCGACGCCGCGGGCAAGCCCCGGTACAGGGAGGTCGACTGCGGGCTGCCTCGCATCCGTACGTACGACGTGAGCGTTCCGGGGTACGGCGGTCGCCCGGTGCGCGGCTGGCTGCACATGCCCGTCGGCGCCACCGAACCGCTGGGCTGTGTCGTCGAGTTCCTCGGGTACGGGCGCGGCAGGGGTCTCGCGCACGAGGAGCTGATGTGGGTCTGCGCCGGATACGCGCACCTGGTGATGGACACCCGGGGACAGGGGTGGTCGGCGGCGGGCGGCGTCACCGCGGACACCGATCCGGGAGCGGCCGGGGCGGTGCCGGGGTTCCTCACCCGGGGTGTCGAGAGCCCCGAGACGTACTACTACCGGCGGGTGTTCACCGACGCGGTCCGGTGCGTGGAGGCGATGCGTGAGCATCCCGAGGTCGATCCGGCCCGCGTGGTGGTGACCGGGGTGAGCCAGGGCGGCGGCATCGCGCTGGCCGTGTCCGGGCTGGTGGAGGGGCTGGCCGGGGTGATGCCGGACGTGCCGTTCCTGTGCAACATCGCCCGGGGCGCACGGATCTCCGGAGCGCCGCCGTACACCGAGATCGCCGCCTACCTCCGGCTCTACCGCGACCGCGCCGAGACGGTTTTCCGCACCCTGTCGTACTTCGACGCGGCACACCACGCCACCCGGGCGACCGCGCCCGCCCTGTTCTCCATCGCGATGATGGACGAGATCTGCCCGCCCTCCACCTGTTTCACCGCCTACAACCACTACGCGGGCCCAAAAGATCTGCGTGTCTACGAGTTCAACGGGCACGAGGGCGGCACCGCGTACCACCGGGCGGAGCAACTGGCCTGGGTGCACGCCCTGTTCGCCGACCTCCCGGCCGGGCGTACCGCCCCCTCCTGACCCCGGAAGCTCTGTTCGCGGACGTCTCCGCGCCTGGGCACCCGCAGCCGGGTGCGCGCCCCGCCCGCCCCCCCCCCCTGACGCGCCGGCCGATCGCGCCGAGCGCTCCGCTCCATCTCCGTACCTCTCCCCCTCACGAGAAGAGAGACCGTTCATGCAGCGCAGAGTCACCTTCGCCATGCTGTCGGCCGCCGTCCTGGTGGCCACCGCGGCCGGTACCGTCCACGGCGCCCCCACCGTCGCGGCCGGGGCCGGGGAACTCACCTCCCAGGACATCGCGACCCAGGGGGCCGGATCCCCCTACTACCGCATCCCCGCGCTGACCACCTCCGTCAAGGGCACCCTCCTGGCCGCCTACGACTCCCGCCCCACGCTCGGCGACCTGCCCGGCAACCTGGGGGTCGTGCTGCGGCGCAGCACCGACGGCGGGGCGACCTGGCAGGCGCAGCAGGTGGTCCGCAAGGAGGCCGCGCCGAAGGGCTTCGGTGACCCGAGCCTGCTGGTGGACCGCACCACGGGCCGGATCTTCGTCTTCTACGCCGCCTCCGTGAACCAGGGCTTCCTCGGTTCGGCCACGGGCAACGACGAGACCGACCCGAACGTCCTCCAGGCCGACTACAGCTACTCGGACGACGACGGGGTGACTTGGACGCACCGCCGCATCACCCGGCAGATCAAGAACCCGGCCTGGGGCGGCATGTTCGCGGCCTCCGGCGAGGGCATCCAGGTGCGCAACGGCACGTACAAGGGGAGACTGATCCAGCAGTACGCGATCCGGAACAGCGGCGCCAACTACGCGGTCAGCGCGTACAGCGACGACCACGGCGACACGTGGCGCATGGGCAACCCGGTGGGCCCGGGCGGCGACGAGAACAAGACGGTCGAGCTGAGCGACGGACGGATCATGCTCAACAACCGCTCCGCGCCCTACCGGACGATCGCCTACTCCACCGACGGCGGGGTCAACTACACGCCGTTCACCCAGGACACCGACCTGCCGGACCCGGCGAACAACGGCTCGGTCATCCGCTACGCCCCGGACGTCGCCGCCCCCGACCCCAAGTCCTCGTGGCTGCTGTTCAGCAACACGGAGAGCACCTCCTCCCGGAGCAACCTCACGGTGAAGATGTCCTGCGACAACGGGAGGACCTGGCCGATCCGGAAGGTCGTCGATCCCGGGAGCGCCGCGTACTCGACGCTGACGCGGCTGCCGGACGGCCGGCTGGGTCTGCTCCACGAGCGGGACGACTACAGGAACATCACCTACTCCTCCTTCGACCTCCAGTGGCTCGGCGGCACCTGCGCGGACATCACCCTCACCCCGCCGGCCACGATGAAGGCGGGTGCCGGCGCGGAGGTCACGGTCCGGGTCGTCAACCGGATGGACGTGAAGCGCTCGGCGGGCACGCTCGGTCTGACCGTGCCCTCGGGCTGGACGACCTCGCAGGTGGCGTTCCCGGCGCTCCGGCCGGGTGAGGGCGCGAACGTCAAGGTCCCGGTCACGATCCCGGCCGGAGCCTCCGGCGACCACAAGCTCACCGCGACCTACCGGGCCGACGGCAAGCAGGCAGCCGGCAGCCGGACGGTGACCGTGACCCCGTAACGCCCCGCCACGAGGGAGGTGTTGCTCCCCTCGTCGCACGCATTCGGCTGCGACGATGGGGGCCGGCACCTCCCGGGACGACGGACAGGCGGCAGCGGCATGGCGGCGACGGGTTCACGGATGGGCGTGGTCGGCGGCAGCATCGCCGGGTGCGCGATGGCGGTCGCGGGCATCAGGGCGGGTGCGGAGGTCACCGTCTACGAGCGCAGCGACGGCGAACTCCGGGACCGGGGGTTCGGGATCGTCATCCCTCCCCCGCTGCACCGTCAAATGGTCGACACGGGCTACCTGGACGCCGCCATGCCGACCGCCCCCGTGGCGACCAGGGTCTGGCTGACCCGGGTGCCCGGGGAGCGGTCGGCACGCGAGTTCGCCCGCCAGCCCAGTCCGGTCACCCCGTGCAACTGGGGTCTGTTGTGGGGGTCGCTGCGTGCCGCCACCGCCGGGGCGCGCCACCACCGCGGGCGTCCCGTCACCTCGGTAGGGCGGAACTCCGCCGGAGGGGCCGTCGTCCGGACGGCCGAGGGCGAGGACGCGTACGACATCGTCGTGGGCGCGGACGGCCACCGTTCGCTCACCCGCGGCGTCCTGGCCCCGGACCTGCGGCCGTCCCCGGCCGGGTACACGGTGTGGCGCGGCACGCTTGCGACGGGCGTGTTCGCGGAGCACCGCCGGCCTCGGGAGCTGTTGCGCAGCGCCTGGGTGACGATCGGTTTCCCCGGTGGGCACGGCATCTTCTACCTGATCCCCAAGGGCGGGCATGCCGGGCCCGACGAACGTCTGCTCGCGTACGCGATCTACGCGACCCCGCCCGGCGGGTCGCCCGCCGGGACCGGGTACGTACGGCAGCTGGCGGACGAGCACTTCCCCCGGGAGTGGGCGGACATCGTGGCTCGCGGCGAGCACACGGCCATGACCTGCCATCCCGTCGCCGACCTGCACGCGCCCCTCGCCGCGGATCCGCCGTTCCTGCTCGCGGGCGACGCCGCGGGGGTCACCCGCCCGCACACGGCGAGCGGGGCGGTCAAGGCGCTGCAGGACGCCCTCTGTCTGGAGCAGGCGCTGCGGACGTCCGCGTCACCCGCCGACGCGCTGCGGCGCTACGCCCGCGAGCGGACCCCGGAGGGGGCCAGGCTGGTGGAGCTGGGCCGCAGGCTCGGTCGCGCGCAGGTGGAGTTGGCACCGGACTGGACCGCGATGGACCAGGGTTCGGTGGACGCGTGGTGCCGCGCCACCCTCGCGGGCACGAGCAGCTACCTCTACGCGGACACCGACTGAGGTTCGAGCCGGCACCGGATGCCGTCGAAGTGGGTGCGCATCGCGCGCACCGCTCGCGCGCCGTCGGCGGCCGCGACCGCCTCGACGATCTCGTGGTGCTGGGAGCAGGTGACGGCCGGGTCCTGGTGGCCGTCGTCGACGTCCTCGCGCACCCGGTCCATGGCTGCCCAGAACGCGTCCAGCACCTCGCTGAGGAGGTGGTTGTCGAGCGAGGCGTAGAGCGCGAGGTGGAAGGCGCGGTCGGTGGCCCGGGCGACCCGGCCGCCTTGCGCGGCCTCGGCCTCCATCGTCGCCACGAGGGCCCTCAACACGGCCAGGTCCTCCGCCGGGACGCCTGCGGTGACGGCGCCGACCAGTCCGGTCTCCAGCGCCTCACGCACCTTCATCAGTTCCAGCAGCCCGGGTTCGCCCTGCCGGTGCCGCACGGCGGCCCGGAAGGCCAGCCCCTCCGCGAAGGGTGACAGGGAGAGCGAGCCGACGAAGGTCCCGTAGCCGCGCCGGATCTCGACGACGTTCATGGCCTGGAGCGCCTTGAGCGCCTCGCGCACCGAGACGCGTCCGGCGTCGAAGTGCTCCATCAGCTCGGTCTCGGTGGGCAGCGGGTCGCCCGGTCCGAGCCTGCGTTCGAGGATCAGTTCCTTGATTCTTCGCTCGATGTCCTGAGCCATGGTGGGGCGGGCCACAGCGGTCCTCCTGAGGTGTCGCCGGCCACCGGCACCTCTTGACCGGCCGCCGGGGCATCTGTTTATGGTGAGTCCAGACATAGGACATCTTACGTCTCACGTCTCTGTCCTGTCTTCCCTTCCGACGACGGACCGGCGCACCGATCAAGCTGGAGCTCTTCACCATGTCCCTGACCGCACCGCTGCACGGCGTCGTACCGCCGGTCTGCACCCCGCTCGACGACCGCGGGGAGGTCGACACGGCCTCCCTCACCCGGCTCGTCGGCCACCTCGTCGACGGCGGTGTGCACGGGCTCTTCGCCCTCGGTTCGACCAGCGAGGTCGCCTATCTGACCGACGCCCAGCGCGCCACCGCCCTGGAGACCGTGGTCACCGCCGCCGCCGGGCGCGTCCCGGTCCTCGCGGGGGTCATCGACACGACCACCGCCCGGGTCACCGAACACGCCCGGACCGCCGCGGAGCTCGGCGCGGACGCCCTCGTGGCGACCGCGCCGTTCTACACCCGTACGCACCCGAAGGAGACCGCCGGGCACTTCCGCCGGCTGCGCGCCGCGGTCGACCTGCCGCTGTTCGCCTACGACATCCCGGTGGCCGTGCATTCCAAGCTCTCCGCCGCCCTGGTGCGTGAGCTCGCCGAGGACGGCACCCTCGCCGGCCTCAAGGACAGCAGCGGTGACGAGGGCGGGCTGCGCAGGCTCGTCGTCGAGCTCGGCGGGCGCGAGGGCCGGGCCCGGGGTCCCGTGCCGCACTTCAGCGTGCTGACCGGCTCCGAGCTCACCGTCGACGCGGCGCTCCTGGCCGGGGCCGACGGTGTCGTGCCCGGCATCGGCAACGTGGACCCGGCCGGCTACGTCCGGCTCTACGACGCGGCGCGCGCCGGTGACTGGGTGCTCGCCGCCCGGGAGCAGGAGCGGCTCGTCGAGCTGTTCGCCATGGTCGACGTCGGTCCGGAGCAGGACATGGGCCGCAGCTCCTCGGCGCTCGGCTCCTTCAAGGAGGCGCTGCGGCTGCTCGGTGTCATCGACAGCGGTGCCACCGCCTTCCCGCAGATCCCGCTCTCCGCCGAGTCCGTCGCCCTCGTCGCCGAGCGACTGCGCGGCGCCGGTCTGCCGCCGGTCCGATGAACAGCCGTCCGACAGGCACCGCTCCGACCGGCACCGGTCCGAAGAGCGCGGCGGCGACCGGGGCCGTGGTGATCGGCCTCGACCTCGGCGGCACGAAGATCGCCGCCGCGCTCTTCGCCGACGACGGCAGGGTGCTGGCCCGGCACACCCGGCCCACCCCGGCCAGGGACGGCGCGGCGGCGGTGCTCGACGCGCTCGCCGCGGCGGCCGCGGAGGTGGACCCCGACGGGCGGGCCACCGCCCTGGGCATCGCCGCCGCAGGGGTCGTCGACCCCCGCAGCGGCATGGTCACCAGTGCCACCGACTCGATCAGCGGCTGGGCGGGCACCGCGCTCGGCACCGGCCTCGCGGACCGCACGGGGCTGCCGGTGGCCTGCGACAACGACGTACGCGCCACCGCCGGGCCGGAGCTCGCCGCGCTGGCGGGCCGCCACGGTTCGCTGCTCTTCGCCGCCGTGGGCACGGGAGTGGGCGGTGCCCTCGCCGTCGACGGGCGGATGCTGCACGGCGCGTCCGGCATCGCCGGCCACATGGGCCATCTGCCCAGTGCGGAGGCGGCGGGGCTGCCCTGCACCTGCGGTGCCACCGGACACCTGGAGGTCATCGCCTCCGGTCCGGGCATCACCGCGCACTACGAGCGGCTCACCGGCGCACCGGCAGGCCGGCTCGAAGCGGTCGCCGCCCGCGCCGCCCGGGGTGAGCGAGCCGCCGTACACGCCATCACCACGGGGGCGACCGCGGCCGGACGGGTGCTCGGCGGGCTCGCCAACGCTCTCGGCCCCGACCGGGTCGTCGTCGGCGGCGGGGTCCCCCGGATCGGCGCCCTCTACGGCGACGCGCTGACCGCCGCCTTCACCTCCGAGCTGATGCCGCCGCTGCGCGGTCTCGTCCCGGAGCCCCCTCTCTTCGGCCACGACGCCGCCGTACTGGGCGCCGCCGCCCTGACCACCATCCTTCCCCTCCACCACCCGGGAGCACTCCGATGACCGCACAGGACCTGGCCGACGCCCTCCGGGGCCGGCTGATCGTCTCCTGCCAGGCGCCCCCCGGCGACCCGATGCGGGAGACCTCCACTCTCGTACGCCTCGCCCTCTGCGCCGTCGCCGGCGGCGGCTCCGCGATCCGGGCCAACGAGCCGGAGGTCGTCGCCGCGATCGCAGAGGCCGTGGACCTGCCGGTCATCGGTCTGTGGAAGGACGGCGACACCGGTGTCTACATCACCCCGACCGTCCGGCACGCCCTGGCGGTCGTCGCGGCCGGTGCGGCCGTCGTCGCCGCGGACGCCACCGACCGGCCGCGCCCCGACGGCTCCACGTTCGCCGAGCTCGTCACCGCGGTGCACGCGGCGGGCGCCCTGGTCATGGCCGACGTCTCCACGCTCGCCGAGGGGATCGCCGCCGCCGGGCAGGGGGCGGACCTCGTCTCGACGACCCTGTCCGGCTACGTGCCGGGGACACCGGTGCGGACCGGCCCCGACCTGGACCTTGTGACATCTCTCTCGGCCGCGGTCTCTGTACCGGTCGTCGCCGAAGGACGTATCAATACCCCGGAGGAGGCCGCCGAGGCCATGGCCCGCGGCGCCCACAGCGTCGTGGTCGGTACGGCCATCACCGCTCCCACCGCTTTGACCTCCCGCTTCGTCGCCGGCCTCGCCCGGCCCTGAGCAGCCCTCACCACTAGGGACGGCGACCCGGCGACGGGACGCCGTCCCCGCACCAGGAGCGCACCGTGCAGAAATCCCCCTCCACGCTCCCCTGGTACCGCGAGGTGAGCGGTACCCGGTGGAAGTCCTTCTTCGCCGCCTGGATCGGCTACGTCCTCGACGGCTTCGACTTCGTTCTCATCACCCTCGTCCTCACCGAGATCAGCGACGACTTCGGGCTGAGTACGGTGCAGGCCGCCAGCCTGATCTCCGGAGCCTTCATCACCCGATGGCTCGGCGGGGCCGTCCTGGGAGCCATCGGCGACCGGTACGGCCGCAAGATCTCGATGGTGCTGAGCATCCTGCTCTACTCCCTGGGCACCTTCGCGTGCGGGTTCGCCTGGGACTACAACAGTCTCTTCGTCGCCCGGCTGGCCATCGGCATGGGCATGGCCGGTGAGTACAGCGCCAGCGCCACGTACGTCATGGAGAGCTGGCCGGCCCGGGTCCGCAGCCGCGCGAGCGGCTTCCTGATCTCGGGGTTCTCGGTCGGCTCGGTCCTCGCCGCCCAGGTCTACAACTGGGTGGTCCCCTCGCTCGGCTGGCGGTGGATGTTCTACCTGGGCCTGATACCCATCGCGGTCGCGCTGTGGATGCGCAGGGCTCTGCCGGAGGCCGAGGAGTGGACCGCGGACGTCGCGGAGCGGGACGCCAAGCCCAACCCGTTCCGGCCGCTGTTCCGGACCCCGCGGCTCGCCCTGGTCAACACCGTCCTGGTGGTGGCCGCGACGCTCTCGCTCTTCCTGGTCTTCACGCCGGGCGGCGAGGGTCTCGTGCCGGTGCTGTCGGTGGTGGCGGGCCTCTCCCTCGCCGCGTTCGCCGTGCAGCTGGGCGGACGCCGGGGCTGGCTGCTGTACGTGTCGATGATCGTGACGCTGTTCTTCGCGTTCCTCTACTCCTGGCCCATCCAGGCGCTGCTGCCCACCTATCTGAAGACCGAGCTGGGGTACACCACCGACCAGGTCACCGACGTCCTCTACTTCGCGGGCTTCGGAACCATGGCCGGCTGCTGGGCGGCGGGCTTCCTGGGCGACTGGATCGGGGCGAAGAAGGCGTACGCGCTGACGCTGCTGGCCTCGCTGGCCTTCGTGTACCCGGTGTTCGCGGTCAAGGACAACCTGCTGGTCCTCGGCTGCCTGCTGTTCCTGCTGCAGGCCACGAGCTTCGGCATCTCCGGGCTGCTGCCCCGGTACATCGGCGGCCACTTCCCGACGGCCGGCCGGGGGGCCGCACTCGGCTTCACCTACAACGTGGGGGCGCTCGGCGGTGCCGTGGCCCCGGTGCTCGGAGCACACCTGGCGTCCGGCATGGACCTGGGACAGGCACTCGCGGTGCTGACGTTCGCGGGGACGGTGATCGTGGCGCTCCTGGTCGGCTTCGACGTGCCCGCGCGGCTGAACCGGCTGACGGACCCCGACGCGCAGAAGGACCATCTGGCCGCGCAGGAGCCGGCGGCCGAGCCGGCGAAGGCGGACCGCGTCGGATAGCACTCCTCCACGCCGAAGGCGCCCGCCCGGAGTTCCGGGCGGGCGCCTTCGCGCGGGTGCTGCTGGACACCCCTAGGGATAGAAGTGCGTCAACGACTCGGCGACGCAGGCCGGCTTCTCGGAGCCCTCCAGCTCGAAGGTGAAGCCCCGCGTCATCTGTACGCCGCCCCGCGCGACCTCGCTCACCCCGGTGACGGTGGCGTGCAGGCGGACCCGGCTGCCGACGGGGACGGGTGCCGGGTGGCGGACGCGGTTGACCCCGTAGTTCAGCGCGCGTCCCACGCCGCTCACCTGGAGCAGTTCACCGAACATCGGGATGCCCCAGCTCAGCACCATGTAGCCGTGCGCGATGGTGCGCCCGTACGGGCCGGCGGCGGCGCGTTCGACGTCGGTGTGGATCCACTGGTGGTCCCCCGAGACGTACGCGTAGGCGTCGATCAGCTCCTGGGTGACCTCCTTCCACTCCGAGCGCCCGAGGTCGCGCCCGCCGAGGGCGAGGATCTCCGGGATGCCGTGCGCGGTCAGAGGCATGGGCGGTACTCCGTTCTGCGTGTGCGGGTGGTCAGGCGGTGACGGGCGCGGTGCGCGCCGCGGTGGCCGGCTCCGCGGCGAGCTCGTCGTGGTTGGGACGCTTGAGCAGGAGGAGCATGCAGCCCAGGGTCAGCGCCACCTGGAAGACGGCGTAGGCGATGACGGCGGTGATGGAGCCGGTCCGGTTGAGCAGGAACTGGCCGATGATCGGGGTCGTGCCGCCGAGCAGGGTGCCGCAGAGCTGGTAGCAGAGCGAGATGCCGGTGTAGCGCAGATGGGCCGGGAAGCGGCTGGCCAGCATGCCGGCGAGGGCCGCGTAGTAGAGGCAGTGCGGGATGGTGGCGACAGCGACGCCGAGCATCGCGAGGCCGTAGTTCTCGGTGCTGATGAGGACGAACATCAACGGCATCAGGATCAGTTCCGGCAGCAGCATCACGGTCACCGCACGGGACCAGCTCTTCATCCGGGTGGCCAGGAGGGCACCGAAGGGCTGGACGATGATCTGGGTGACGTTGGCGACGAGGATGATCGTCAGGAACGAGCTGCGGTCGAAGTCGAGCGACGTGGTGGCCCAGGACAGGGCGAACGTCGACTTGAAGTACGTCGCGGACAGGCCGATCGTGCAGGCGCCGATGCCGAGGACGATCAGCATCGGGTGACTGCGCAGGACCTCGGTCAGCGGAAGCTTGGCCACTTCCTTCTTCTCGATCAGCTTGGCCATGGCCGGGGACTCGGCGACCTTCAGGCGGACCAGCAGGCCGACCATCACGAGTGCGGCGGAGGCGAGGAACGGCACCCGCCAGCCCCAGGAGACGAACGCGTCGTCGGGCAGCTGGCTGATGGCGAGGAAGCTCAGGGTGGAGAGGGTGTTGCCGACGGGCGATCCCTGCTGGGCGAACGCCCCGTACAGCACCGACTTGCCCTTGGGGGCGTGCTCGGAGGCGATCAGGACGGAGCCGCCCCACTCCCCGCCGAGGCCGATGCCCTGGATCATGCGGATGCAGACCAGCAGGATCGGGGCGGCGACGCCGATGGAGGCGTAGCCGGGGAGCAGGCCGATCGCGGTGGTCGAGACGCCCATCAGCAGCAGGGTGATGACGAGCGTCTTCTTGCGGCCGAGCCGGTCGCCGTAGTGGCCGAAGATGACGCCGCCGATCGGGCGGGCGAGGAAGCCGACCCAGAAGGTGGCGAAGGCGACCAGGGTGCCTATGGGGCCTTCGAGTTCGGGGAAGAACACCTTGTCGAAGACGAGCGCTGCCGCGGTTCCGTAGATGTAGAAGTCGAACCACTCGATGGTGGAGCCGATGAAGGCTCCGAACCCTGCGCGGTTGGCGGCTTTCGTTCGCTCGCGTGCGGTTGCGGTGGTCGCACTCATTGGTGGCTCCCGTGAACATCGTTGATCAAGCGGATGGGGGCACGACTGACCGGGGCGTCGCCCGAGACGCCCTGGATCGCGTGGTGGAGAGGGGACGGAATGTGCGGGACGGGGAGGGGTGTTCAGGGGGCGATGCGTTCGAAGACCGCGGCGAGGCCCTGGCCCCCGCCGATGCACATGGTCTCCAGCCCGTAGCGCGCCCGGCTGCGGTGCATCTCCCGGCTGAGCGTGGCGAGGATGCGTGCGCCGGTGGCACCCACGGGGTGGCCCAGCGAGACACCGGACCCGTTGACGTTGATGCGCTGCTCGTGGTCCTTCTCGCCGAGTCCCAGCTCACGGGTGCAGGCCAGGACCTGGGCGGCGAACGCCTCGTTGATCTCGATCAGGTCGAGGTCGGCGAGGGTGAGTCCGGCGCGGCCGAGGGCCGCGTGGGTGGCCGGGACGGGACCGATGCCCATCGTCGCGGCGGGGACACCCGCGCGGGCGAAGGAGACCAGACGGACGAGCGGGGTGAGCCCGAGCCGTTCGGCGGTGGCGGCGCTGGTCACCAGGCAGGCCGCGGCCGCGTCGTTCTGGCCGCTGGCGTTGCCGGCGGTGACGGTGGCCTCCGGGTCGGACTTGGCCAGGATGGGGCGCAGCGCGGCGAGTTGTTCGGCGGTGGTGTCGGGGCGGGGGTGCTCGTCGGCGGTGACGACCGTTTCACCCTTGCGGTGCTTCACGGTGACGGGGACGGTCTCCGCGTCGTAACGCCCTTCCCGCACCGCGCGGGCGGCACGGGCCTGCGAGCGCAGGGCGAGGGCGTCCTGGTCGGCGCGGCTGACGGAGTAGGCGCGGCGCAGGTTCTCCGCGGTCTCGATCATGCCGCCGGGTACGGGATGGTGGACGCCGCCCGCGGTGACCCGGCCGCGGGCCAGCGAGTCGTGGAGCTGGAGGCCGGGGCCCTTGATGCCCCAGCGTCCGTCGTGCGTGTAGTAGGGGGCGGCGCTCATGACGTCGACGCCGCCCGCGATGACGACGTCGCTGAAGCCTGCCCGGACCTGCATGGCCGCGTCGAGGACGGCCTGCAGGCCGGATCCGCAGCGCCGGTCGGTCTGGACACCGGTGACGGTGTCGGGGAGTCCGGCGTCCAGGGCGGCGACCCGGCCGATGGCGGGGGCCTCGGACGAGGGGTAGGCGTGTCCGAGGATCACCTCGTCCACCCGGTCGGGGTCGACCCCCGTACGGGCGACGACCTGTGCGATGACGTGAGCGGCGAGTGCGGCCGGGGTCTGCTGGGCGAACGCGCCTCCGAAACGCCCGATGGGTGTACGCAGCGGCTCGCAGATGACGACATCGGTCTGGTCGGGCACGGCGGAACACCTCTCGGCGGATTCGGATGTGTGGGGCGACCTTCGCACTGGACCACTGAGTCGGTCCAATATCGAGTTACCTCACATTCAAGACGCCACGCGTCTCAATCGGACGGTCTAAGGCGTCGGCAGCGCCTCCTCGGCGACCGCGAGCACCGCGCGGAGCGCCGCCGAGGGGTTGTCCGTGCGCCAGGCCAGTGCCGCCTGCCGCCGGATGGGCGGGCCGGCGAGGGACCGGTAGACCAGGCCGTTCTGCTGGATGTGGCGGACGGAGGAGACCGTGAGCGTGACGCCGACACCTGCGGCGACGAGGGCCAGGATCGTGTACGAGTCGGGGGCCTCCTGCACCACACGCGGGTTGAAGCCGTTGGCCTCGCAGGCCTGGACCATCACGTCGCGCACCGTGGAGCCGGCGTTCGCGGGGAAGGAGACGAAGGGTTCGTCGGCGAGGACCCCGATGGGAATGCTCTCCAGCCGGGCGAGCGGGTGGTCGGAGGGCAGAGCGCACAGCAACTCCTCCTCGTCGATCACCCGGTGGGCCACCCCGGGCTGGGTGACGGGAAGCCGGACGAACCCGAGGTCGAGGGAGCCGTCGGCGACCCGGGACAGCGCGACGTTGGCGTACGTCTGGCCCTTCATGACCAGCTCGATCCCGGGGTGGGCGGCCCGCACGGCCCGGGTCAGCCGCGGCAGCGTCTCGTGGCTGGAGGCTCCCGCGAAGCCGATGGTGACCCGGCCGTACTCCCCGCGCCCCGCGGCCTTCGCGGCCCGTACCGCGATGTCGAGGTCGTCGAGCACGGTCCGCACGGGTTCGAGGAAGGACTCCCCCGCGCTGGTGAGCCGCACCGAGCGGGTGTTGCGCTCGAAGAGCTGGACGCCGAGCTCCTTCTCCAGCTGGCGGATCTGCTGGCTGAGCGGCGGCTGGGCCATCTGCAGCCGCTTCGCGGCGCGGCCGAAGTGCAGCTCCTCGGCGACGGCGGTGAACGCGGTCAGATGACGCAATTCCATCGGAGCTTCCATTCATTAACCAAGGGTCTTGATCCGACCTTAATTTGGTATTGGACAGCAATCAATGGCCGCTGACACGGTGAGGGCGACCAGCACGCACTCGCCGAGGAGCACCGTGGAGCGGACGGATACGGCCGACGGGCCCAGCAAAGTCATGTCGATGAAGGAGGCCGTCGCCGCTTTCGTGCACGACGGAGCCACCGTCAGCATCGAAGGGTTCACCCATCTCGTCCCCACCGCCGCCGGACACGAGATCATCCGCCAGGGCCGCAAGGACCTCACCGTCGTACGGATGACGGCGGACATCGTCGTGGACCAGATGATCGCCGCGGGCTGTGTCTCCCGGCTGGTCTCCTCCTTCGTGGGGAACTCCTCCGCAGGCTCGCTCGGTGAGCTGCGGCGCAGGATCGAGCGCGCCGACCCGGCTCCGCTGGCCTTCGAGGAGTACAGCCACTACGGGATGGTCTGCCGCTACCTCGCGGGGTCCCAACGGCTGCCGTTCTACCCGCTGCGCAGCTACGGCGGCAGTGACCTGCCGGGCGTCAACAGCGATCTGCGCAAGGTGACGTCGCCCTACCCGGGTCCCGACGGGGAGCCGGAGCAGATCTACGTCGTGCCGCCCGTGAACCCGGACGTGACGATCATCCACGCCCAGCGGGCCGACCGCCGGGGCAACATCCAGATCTGGGGGCTGACCGGCATCCAGGCCGAGGCGGTGTACGCGGCCGACAAGGCCGTCGTCGTCGTCGAGGAGATCGTCGAGGACGAGGTGGTCCGCTCGGACCCCAACCGCACGCTCGTCCCGTCGCACGCCGTGGACGCCGTCGTCGTCTGCCCGCGCGGGGCGCACCCGTCCTTCGCGCAGGGCTACTACGACCGCGACAACGACTTCTACCGGGCCTGGTCGCACATCAGCAAGGACCCGGAGCGACTGCGTGCGTGGCTGGCGGAGTGGGTGTACGGGACGGCCGACCACGCCGAGTACGTCGACAAGCTGGGCGAGGACTTCTGGGCGGGACTCGCCGTGGGCGAGGCGCTCAGCGAACCGGTGAACTACGGGCGGCGGCTGTGAACGCGCCGAGGACGAAGGAACAGGACATGACCATCACCGCACCGGGGACCGTCACCTCCTCCGAGTTGCTTTCCGTCGTCGCCTCCCGTGAACTGGCGTCCCGCCGCACGGTGTTCGCGGGGATCGGGCTGCCGACGCTCGCCACCGAGCTCGCCCGTCTGACGGTCGCGCCGCGGATCGAGGTCGTGTACGAGTCAGGGGTCTGCGGGGCGCATCCCTCGCATCTGCCGGAGACCATCGCCGACGCCGTGATCGTCTCCGGCGCGGAGGCCGTGCTGTCGATGCCGGCGCTGTTCGGCTGCGTGCTGCAGGGCGGCCACATCGACGTGGGTTTCCTCGGTGCCGCGCAGATCGACCGGTGGGGCAACCTCAACACCTCCGTCATCGGGGACTGGGAGAACCCCACGGTGCGGCTCCCCGGTTCCGGCGGTGCGATCGAGGTGATGGCCAACTCCCGTGAGGTCTTCGTGGTGATGCGCCGTCACAATCCGCGCTCCTTCACCGGGACCCTCGACTTCTGCACCACACCGGGCCCGGACCGCGCGCTCGCCGAGGGCATCCGGCCGCTGGGCGCGGGAGTCACCCGGGTCATCACCGAACTGGGCATCCTGGCACGCGTCGGCGTCGGGGAGGAGCTGCGGCTCGTCGCCGTACACCCGGGCGTGACGGCGCATCAGGTGCGGGAGGCCACCGGCTGGGACCTCCGGGTCGCCGACACCGTCGAGACCGTGCCGCCGCCGTCCGAGGCGGAGCTGCGGCTGCTGCGCGAGGACGTCGACCCCGACCGCGTCTACCTGCGCTGACGCGGCCGCGTCCGCCTCTCCCGCACGACCCCGTCCGACTTCGCCGGCGCGGCCCCGTCTACCTTCGCCGGCACGACCGCGTCTACCTTCACTGGCACGGACCGCATCTGCCGAGAGGACATCACCGTCATGCGCATCAGGATCGTCGGCGCCGGAGCCATGGGTCGCGGCATCGCCCAGTGGGCCGCGGTGGCCGGGCACACCGTCGAGCTCTGCGACGTCCGGCCCGAGGCGGTGACAGCGGCCGTGGACTTCGTGCGGTCGATGCTGGACCGCGCGGTCCACAAGGGCCGGATGTCCGCCGGGGACTCCGCCGCCGCTCTGGAACGGATCGTCCCGCTGGACGACCCCTGGGCGCCGGGACCGGAGGTCGAGCTGGTCGTCGAGGCCGTGCGGGAGGACCTGGACACCAAGGCCGAGGTCTTCGGGAAGCTGGAGCAGGCCCTGCCGGACTCGGCTGTCTTCGCGACCAACACCTCGTCCCTCCCGGTGACCAGGATCGCCGCCTCGCTCCGGGACCCGGGGCGGCTCGCCGGGCTGCACTTCTTCAACCCCGTACCTCTGATGAAGATCGTCGAGATCGTGCCGGGCGCCGCCACCCGTCCCGGGATCCCGCGGACTCTCACCGCACTGGTCGAGAGCTGCGGCCACCGCGCGGTCACCGTCGCCGACACTCCCGGATTCCTCGTCAACCACGCCGGCCGGGGGCTGGTGACCGAGGCACTGGCGCTGCTCGAGGAGTCGGTCTCGGACCCGGCCGGGATCGACCGGATCGCGCGGGACGTCCTGGGGCTGCGGATGGGTCCGTTCGAGCTGATGGACCTCACGGGGCTCGACGTCACGGCGGCGGTGATCGACTCGATCTGGCAGGGCTTCCGCCACGAGGACCGGCTCCGCCCCTCCTTCCTCACCCCGAACCGGGTGACCGCGGGCCTGCACGGCCGCAAGACCGGGCAGGGCTGGTTCGCGTACGGCCCGGACGCGCCGGCCCCGGCCCCGGAAGCACCGGTCACGGGTGATGCCGCCCGGCCGGTGTTCGTGGCCGGTGGCGCGTCCCCGGAGTACGCGGAAGACGCGGCAGCGCTGCGGGCCGCGCTGACCGCGGCCGGGGCGTCGGTCGAGAGCGGCGCCGGGCCGTCCGACACCGCCCTGGTCCTCGTCCCGGTGTGGGGCACGACGGTGGCGGCCTCCGTCGCCGCACTGGGGCTGCCCCCGGCGCGCACCTTCGGCGTCGACCCGCTGCCCCCGGCCGGCCGCCGCCGGGTGCTGGCGGTGACGCCGGCGGCCGACCCGGCCGCCGCACGGGACGCGCGCGCGGTGCTGGCCCGCGCGGCGGGCGGCGGGGAGCCGTGGGCCGTGTCGGTGGCGCGGGACACCGCGGGTTCGGTGGCCCAGCGGCTGCTCGCCTCGGTGGTGTCGGTCGCCACGTCGATCGCCGAGCGCGCGCTGGCCACCCCGGCGGACATCGACCTCGCCGTGACGACGGGTCTCGGCTACCCGGTGGGGCCGCTGGCCTGGGGCGACCGGATCGGAGCGGCGCGGATGCTGGAGCTCCAGCGGTCCCTGCACGCCACGACGGGCGACCCGCGCAACCGGCCGACCCGCTGGCTCACCGAACGCGCCCAGCTGGGGCTGCCGCTGACGGACCCGGGTACCTCGCCGGCCGACTGCGCGTAACGGAGACCGCGCCGGGGGCCGTGACCGTTTCGTACAAGACCCGGTCGCGGCCCCCGGCATACGGTCGTTGCATGACTCCACGAATCGACGCGATCTCCGTCACCACCGCCGACCTGGCCGCATCACTCGCCTTCTACCGCAGGCTCGGCCTCGACATCCCCGCCGGAGCCGAATCGGCACCCCATGTCGAGGCGGCTCTTCCGGGCGGGCTGCGCCTGCTGTGGGACACCGAGGACGTGGTCCGTTCCTTCGACCCCTCCTGGGCCGGTTCGAAGGGCGGCGAGCGCCTCGGGCTCGCCTTCCTCTGCGACAGCCCGGCGGAGGTCGACTCCGTGTACGCGGATCTGACCGGCGCGGGATACGAGGGACACCTCGAGCCCTGGGACGCGGTCTGGGGCCAGCGTTACGCGGTCGTCCTGGATCCCGACGGCTGCGCGGTCTCGCTGTTCGCCGCCGGCCCGGCGTGACCCGTCGCGGCCAGGTGGCCGCCGAGTGTCGTACCGGCCAGGTCCCTCATCTCACGGGCCAGGTGCGCCTGGTCCGTACAGCCCGCGGTGTGCGCGGCCTCGGCGTAGGGCGTGCCCGCGCGTACGAGGGCCAGGGCGCGCTGCAGTCTCAGGACCCTGGCCAGTGTCTTCGGGCCGTAGCCGAACGCGGCCAGCGAACGGCGGTGCAGCTGCCGGGGTCCGAGACCGACGGCGTGGGCGGTGGCGGCGACGGAACGGCCCCGCGCCAGTTGTGCGGCGACAGCCGCCGTGAGCGGGTCCGGGGGTTCGGTGCCGGCCGCCCTGCGCAGGGCGATGTCCTCCAGCGCGGCGGCCGGGTCGTCGGCCGTGCCCATCCGCCCGGTGAGTCCTCGGACCTCGGGCCCTGGCCAGAGGGCGTCGAGCGGGACCCGGCGGTCACGTAGTTCGTCCGCCGGTACGCCCAGGAGCGCGGGTGCCGTGCCGGGAGCGAAGCGGATGCCCGCGCAGCTGCCGGAGAACGCCTCGGTGGGGGCGAACGCGTGGCTGTCGGGGCCCGCCACCAGCAGCCGCCCGCCGATCCACAGCAGGTCCATGCAGCCGTCGGGCAGTACCGGCCGGGCGGGTTCCCGGGGCCCGCTCCAGGTCCATAGAACCGCGCCGCCGAAGCGCGACACCCGCTCCTCGTACCGTGCGCCCATGGGCACCAGGCTAAGGGCTGCCTCAGGGTGCGTCCTTGTCCCGGTTGCCGTGCAGTCGGGACTTCACGTCGTCCGGGGGCAGGAAGCGCGACCAGCGTTCGGGGAACTCGGAGGGCATGGACACGTCGTCGTCCTCCTCGTCGTCGGCGTACGCGTCCCAGTTCGCGGCCTCGGCGCGTGCCACGAGTTCCGCGGCCTGGGCGGCCTTCAGCCGGTCGCTGGCGGCACGGGCCGCGGCGGTGGCGAGGGAGGGCCAGACACGGTCGATCGCCGCGTTCACCGCGGCGCCGACGAGTACGGCGAAGGCGGAGATCCCTATCCACAGCAGGACGGCGATGGGTGCGGCCAACGAGCCGTAGATGGTGGGACCTTCGACCGTGCTCGTGAGGTAGATCCGCAGCAGGAAGCTCCCCAGCACCCACATCCCGAGCGCCACGAGGGCACCGGGGACGTCCTCTATCCAGGGCGAACGGACGGGGACGGACACGTGGTAGAGCGTCGTCAGGAACGCGATGGACAGCAGTATCACCAGAGGCCAGTACATGACCGCGAGCACCTCGGTGCCCCACGGGACGAACTCCACCACCCGGTCGGGACCGACCACCAGGAGTGGCAGCACCACCGCGCCCAGCAGCAGCGCGACCACGTACAGCAGGAAGGCGAGCAGCCGGGTCTTGACGATGCCGCGGTGGCCGTCCAGCCCGTACATCACGGTGATGGTGTCGATGAAGACGTTCACGGCCCGTGAGCCCGACCAGAGGGCGATCGCGAAACCGAGGGAGATGACGTCGGGGCGCGCACCCGTGGTGACGTCGGCTATGAGGGGTTTGGCGATGTCGTTGACACCCCGCTCGGACAGCACCGTCTGGACCGCCCCGAGGATGTTCCGCTCGATGGAGGCGACGGTGGTGGTGGCCGTCCAGTCGTCGACGTATCCGAGCAGCCCGATCAGACCGAGCAGCAGCGGCGGCAGGGACAGCAGGGTGAAGAACGCCGCCTCGGCCGCGAGCCCGAGGATGCGGTACTCGATGCACGAGTTGACCGTGTCCTTGAGCAACTGCCACGCCATCTGCCGCTTCGAGACGTTGCGGTAGAGGACTCGCGCCCGGTGGAGCCGGCCCGGTGGCCGTTCGGGTGTTTCATTTGCTGCCTGCACCTCCTTACCGTATCGGCATGGCAGCAAGCACCCACACAGTGACCAACCAGGTTCCGCCGCTGGTCGGCTATGACGTCTTCGCCGGCGACCGGGCGCTGACGGAGGCCGTCGAACGGCACCTGGCGCCCGCGATCATCGACGAGGCACGGGAGGAACTCGGCACGCTGGGCCGGTCCGCCGGCTCTCTCCAGGCCCAGGAGTGGGGTGCGCAGGCCAACGAGAACCCGCCGAAGCTGCGTACGCACGACCGCTACGGGCACCGCATCGACGAGGTGGAGTTCCACCCGGCCTGGCACCGGCTGCTGGGGCACGCGGTCACCGCCGGACTGACGGACGCCTGGGGCCGGCAGGGCGGCCACGTCCGGCGCGCGGCCGGTTTCCTCGTCTGGACGCAGGCGGAAGCGGGCCACGGATGCCCGCTGTCGATGACGCACGCGGCGGTCCCGGCGCTGCGGACCGACCCCGTGCTGGCCGCGGAGTGGGAGCCGCTGCTGACCTCCCACGTGTACGAGGAGGGGCTGCGGACCCCGTCGCGCAAGGCCGGTGTGCTCTTCGGGATGGGCATGACGGAGAAGCAGGGCGGCACCGATGTGCGGTCCAACACCACCCGGGCCGAGCCGTTGGCCGGCGACGGGGAGTACCTGCTCACCGGCCACAAGTGGTTCTGTTCGGCGCCCATGTCCGACGGCTTCCTGGTGCTGGCACAGGCACCCGGCGGGCTGAGCTGCTTCCTCGTCCCGCGGGTCCTCCCGGACGGAGCGCGCAACGCGTTCGCGATCCAGCGCCTCAAGGACAAACTGGGCAACAGGTCCAACGCCTCCGGCGAGGTCGAGTTCGACGGGACGTGGGCCCGCCGGGTCGGCGAGGAGGGGCGCGGGGTGCGCACCATCATCGAGATGGTGGCGGCGACCCGGCTGGACTGTGTGGTCGGTTCGGCGGCGCTGATGCGGCAGGCGGTCGCGCAGGCGATCCATCACAGCGCGTACCGCAGCGCGTTCGGCGGACTGCTGATCGACAAGCCGCTGATGCGCAACGTCCTGGCCGACCTGGCCCTGGAGTCGGAGGCGGCGACGACGCTCGCACTGCGGCTGGCCGCCGCGTACGACACGGACACGGAGGAGGAGCGGGCCTTCCTCCGCATCGCGGTGCCGACCGCCAAGTACTGGGTGACGAAGCGGTGCTCCCCGGTGGTGGGCGAGGCCCTGGAGTGCCTTGGCGGCAACGGTTACGTCGAGGAGTCCGGAATGCCGCGGCTGCTGCGCGAGGCGCCGCTCAACTCGATCTGGGAGGGCTCGGGCAACGTGCAGGCGCTCGATGTGCTGCGGGCGCTGCAGCGTGAACCGCAGGCGCTCAACGCGTTCCTCCAGGAGGTCGGGAAGGCGCGCGGCGCGGACCACCGGCTCGACGCCGCGATCAAGGACCTGCTGACGGAGCTGGCGGATCTGGACTCCGTGGAGGCGCGTGCCAGGCGGCTGGTGGAGCGGATGGCGCTGGTGCTGCAGGGTTCACTGCTGCTGCGCTGGGCGCCGCCGGAGGTCGCGGACGCGTTCTGCGCCTCACGGCTGGGCGGGGACTGGGGCTCGGCCTTCGGCACGCTGCCGCACAGCCTGGATCTGGCCGCGGTCGTGGAGCGGGCCCGGGCGCAGGAAGGCTGAAGCCCTCGGCGACGGGGCGGCGAACGACGGAGGGTGGTGCTGCGCCGACACGGCACCACCCTCCACGCCCGTGCACCACCGCACGGCGGGTCGAGGACTCCCCGCACGGTGTTCCTCCACTGTTGTGCGGTCCGCACCCCCTCACCAGAGTTGCAAAGGGTTGCAACCGTTGCGTGGAGTACGAGCCAACGGGCCCCCTGCACGGCAAAATGTGTCCTCCGGGCCTCGTTCCCCTCTCCGGACCGGGCCCACGCTTGATGGGGGGACCGTCATGGAGTCACGCACTGCCGCGTCTGCGCGGCCGGGGAACGAGCCGCGTCCCGCGGTGACCGAACGCCAGGTCCACCGTGCGCGGGAGGCCCGGTTGGCGGGCGAGCCCAGCGCACTGGCCCCGCGCGCGGAGATCGACGCCTCGTGGGACCGCGCGGTGCGCAGCGGGATCGATCCCGAGCAGTCGACGGTAAGCAGGCTGCTGGAGACGGACGAGATCGAACACCGGCGCCGGAGCACGGCGCTCGGTGAGGTCATGCCCCTGCTGCGGGAGGGGCTGGCATCGATCGCGGACGCGGCACAGCAGATCATGGTCGTCACCGACACCGAGGGCCGGGTCCTGTGGCGCCAGGGTCATGCCGCCGTCATGCGCCGGGCCAAGGGCATCTGCCTGGAGGAGGGTGCCGCCTGGGCGGAGTCCACGACGGGTACGAACGCCATCGGCACCGCGCTCGCCGCGCGCACCCCCGTGCAGGTGCACTCCGCCGAGCACTTCGTCCGCGCCCTGCACGGCTGGACCTGCGCGGCGGCGCCGGTGCGCGACCCGCGGGACGGCAAGCTGATGGGCATCGTCGACATCAGCGGGCCCGCCTCCACCTTCCACCCCGCGACACTGGCGCTGGTCGGTTCGGTGGCGGCGCTGGCGGAGGGAGACCTGCGCGGTCGGCATCTGGTGGCGATCGAGCGGCTGCGTTCGGTGTCCGCCCCGATCCTGTGCCGGCTCGGTGGCCGAGCGCTGGTGGTGGACGCCCATGGATGGCTGGCCGCCGTCAGCGGGATGCCGCCCGTGGACCGGCTTCCGCTGCCGAAGTCGCTGGAGCCGGGGACGGTGTGGCTGGCCTCGCTGGGGATGTGCCGGGTGGAGCCGCTGCCCGGCGGCTGGCTGGTGCAGGTCGCGGAGGGCGCGCACGACCGCGCACCGCGCCGGGTGGTGCTCGACCTGAGCCGGGAGAGGGGACTCGCCGTCCATGTGGCGGGTCCTGTGGGCAGCTGGACGCGCCGGCTCTCGCCCCGCCACGCGGAGCTGCTCTACGCGCTGGCCCTGCACCGGGAGGGTCGCACCGCGGCGGAGCTGGCCGAGGACGTCTTCGGTGACGCGACCAGGACGGTGACGGTGCGGGCCGAGGTGTCGCGGATGCGCCGCAGTCTCGCGGAGGTGCTGGCCCACCGGCCGTACCGCTTCCGCGAGGCGGTCGAGGTGGAGGTGGTCCACCCGGAGGTGCCGGCCGATCTGCTGCCCCGCTCGACGGCTCCGGTGGTACTCAGAGCACGGATGCCGGCCGGGACCGGCTGAGCGGCCCCGGGTTTGGGCGCGGTGCGCGGGCCGTGGTTCTCTGACCGCCATGAACGACTCCACGCATTCCACGCACTCCGCACCCGCCGTCTCCGACGTGACCGTCTGGTCCCTGGAACAGACGTCGCCCGCCGACCTGAGCCCCGCCGCCGCACCCGCGGCCGGAGTGACGGTCGTGCGTTCGGAGAGGCCGCTGCCGGAGTTCAGCCGGTTCCTCTACACGGCGGTGGGCGGGGACGTCCGGTGGACCGACCGGCTGGGCCTCACCTACGCGCAGTGGCGCGAGATCCTGGAGCGCCCGGGGGCCGAGACCTGGGTGGCGTACGAGAACGGGACCCCGGCGGGGTTCATCGAGCTCGACGCCCAGGACGACGGGGCGGTGGAGATCGCGTACTTCGGCCTGATCCCGGCCTTCCGGGGCCGCCGGATCGGCGGCCACCTGCTGTCGTACGGTGTGGCGCGCGCCTGGGACCTCGCGGAGCGGCACCCGCGGCGGACCCCGACCGAGCGGGTATGGGTGCACACCTGCTCCAACGACGGCCCGCACGCGATGGACAACTACCTGCGGCGTGGCTTCCGGCTGTTCGACACGAAGACCGAGCAGGAGCCCGATGTCGCGAACCCGGGTCCGTGGCCCGGCGCGCACGCCTGACCGCCGACCCGTCGTATCGCCTTGTCGACAGGCCGACGTGACGGATCCCATAGTGTCCCACATTTCGGGACCATCTCGTCCACATTATGGATAGTGGTGGACTGGCCCGAGATGCGCGTGACACGCTTCCCCCATGTCCGGAACTGGAATTGCCTTGGTGAGTCGGCGGCACGTCGACCTCGGCCGCATGTCCAGCGCCATCTGTCCGGTCCGCTGAGAGTTTCCAGCACCGCGATTTCCTGAAGCCCGCTCCACCCCTGCGCACCGCCGCGCCTCACGCGAGTGTGCAGTTCAGAGCCGCCCTCCTGCAGTCCCGAAGGACGTATAGCCATGGCCGCCATCCCCGAGAAGCCTGCTACCGCCACGCCCCGCCGCAAGGCCGGACGTCACCGTGGTGAAGGTCAGTGGGCCATGGGTCACTTCACCCCGCTGAACGGGAACGAGCAGTTCAAGAAGGATGACGACAGTCTCAATGTGCGGACGCGCATCGAGACGATCTACTCGAAGCGCGGATTCGACTCGATCGACCCCAACGACCTGCGCGGACGCATGCGCTGGTGGGGTCTGTACACCCAGCGCCGGCCGGGCATCGACGGCGGCAAGACCGCCGTGCTGGAGCCGGAGGAACTGGACGACCGCTACTTCATGCTCCGCGTGCGCATCGACGGCGGGCGGCTGACCACCGCGCAGCTGCGCGTCATCGGTGAGATCTCCGAGGAGTACGCGCGCGGCACCGCCGACATCACCGACCGGCAGAACGTCCAGCTGCACTGGATCCGCATCGAGGACGTCCCGGCGATCTGGGAGAAGCTCGAGGCCGTCGGGCTCTCGACCACCGAGGCATGCGGCGACTGCCCCCGTGTGATCATCGGTTCGCCGGTGGCCGGCATCGCCGCCGACGAGATCATCGACGGGACGCCCGCGGTCGACGAGATCCACGAGCGCTACATCGGCAGCAAGGAGTTCTCCAACCTGCCCCGCAAGTTCAAGACCGCGATCTCGGGTTCGCCGGTCCAGGACGTGGTGCACGAGATCAACGACATCGCGTTCGTCGGCGTCGACCACCCCGAGCACGGTCCGGGCTTCGACCTGTGGGTCGGCGGCGGGCTCTCCACCAACCCGCGGTTCGCGGAGCGCCTGGGCGCCTGGGTGCCGCTGGACGAGGTCCCCGACGTCTGGGCCGGTGTCGTGGGGATCTTCCGCGACTACGGCTACCGCCGGCTGCGTACGCGTGCCCGCCTGAAGTTCCTCATGGCCGACTGGGGACCGGAGAAGTTCCGCCGGATCCTCGAGGACGAGTACCTCAAGCGCCCGATGCTGGACGGTCCGCCGCCCGCGCAGCCCTCCTCCCGCTGGCGCGACCACATCGGTGTGCACGCACAGCAGGACGGCCGCTTCTACGTGGGCTTCGCCCCGCGGGTCGGCCGGGTGGACGGCTCCACGCTCGCCAAGATCGCCGATCTCGCCGAGGCGCACGGCTCGGGGCGGGTGCGCACCACCGTCGAGCAGAAGATGCTGATCCTGGACGTCGAGCAGGACCAGGTCGAGTCCCTGTCCGCGGGGCTGGAGGCCCTGGACTTCCAGGTGAAGGCCTCCCCCTTCCGGCGCGGCACGATGGCCTGCACCGGCATCGAGTTCTGCAAGCTGGCCATCGTCGAGACGAAGGCGCGCGGCGCCGCCCTCATCGACGAACTCGAGCACCGGATGCCGGACTTCGACGAACCGCTCTCCATCAACATCAACGGCTGCCCCAACGCCTGCGCCCGCATCCAGACCGCGGACATCGGCCTCAAGGGCCAGCTCATGCTCGACGGCGAGGGCAACCAGGTCGAGGGCTACCAGGTGCACCTCGGCGGCGCACTCGGCCTGGAGGCCGGCTTCGGCCGCAAGGTCCGCGGCCTGAAGGTCACTTCGGCCGAACTCCCGGACTACGTCGAGCGCGTGCTCGGCAACTTCCAGGAGCAGCGCGAGGACGGCGAGCGTTTCGCGACGTGGGCGGCGCGCGCCGACGCGGAGTCGCTGTCATGAGCGAGCGAGCCGCGCCGTTCTACTGCCCGTACTGCGGCGACGAGGACCTGCGACCGCACGAGGCCGGTCACGGCGCCTGGGAATGCGCTTCCTGCAACCGTGCGTTCCAGCTGAAGTTCCTGGGTCTGCTGGCCCAGGGGCTCCAGCGCGACGACGTGGAAGGGGACGGGGCATGACGGACACTCTGCAAGCGGCCGGGCTCACGGACGAGGCCCTGAAGGATCTGGCGGTGCGGGCCGGGCGCGAGCTGGAGGACGCCTCCGCGAGCGACATCCTGCGGTGGGCGGCCGACACCTTCGGCAAGCGCTTCTGCGTCACCTCCTCCATGGAGGACGCGGTCGTCGCACACCTGGCCTCCCGGGTCCTCCCCGGTGTGGACGTCGTCTTCCTCGACACCGGCTACCACTTCGAGGAGACCATCGGCACCCGGGACGCGGTGGACGCCGTGATGGACGTCAACCTCATCACGCTGACGCCGCGTCAGTCGGTGGCCGAGCAGGACGCCGAGTACGGGCCGAAGCTGCACGACCGCGACCCCGACCTGTGCTGTGCTCTGCGCAAGGTGAAGCCCCTGGAAGAGGGACTGACGGCGTACGCGGCCTGGGCGACCGGACTGCGCCGCGACGAGTCCCCCACCCGGGCGAACACCCCGGTCGTGGGCTGGGACGAGAAGCGCCGCAAGGTGAAGGTCTCGCCCATCGCCCGCTGGACCCAGGACGACGTGGACGCCTACGTCGCCGAACACGGCGTACTGACCAACCCGCTGCTGACGGACGGCTATGCCTCCGTCGGCTGCGCGCCCTGCACCCGGCGGGTGCTGGAGGGCGAGGACGCACGGGCCGGCCGCTGGGCCGGACGCGGGAAGACCGAATGCGGGCTGCACGGCTGATGACGACTGATCAGGAGATATCGATGAGCGTGACGGAGACGGGAGCCACCGTCTGGCTCACCGGTCTGCCGAGCGCCGGCAAGACCACCATCGCCTACGAACTGGCGGGCCGGCTGCGCGGCGACGGGCACCGGGTCGAGGTGCTCGACGGTGACGAGATCCGGGAGTTCCTCTCCGCGGGCCTCGGCTTCTCCCGCGAGGACCGGCACACCAACGTGGGCCGCATCGGCTTCGTCGCCGAACTGCTGGCCGCCAACGGCGTGAAGGTCCTCGTCCCGGTCATCGCGCCGTACGCCGACAGCCGTGACGCGGTGCGCAAGCGTCATCAGCAGGAGGGCACCGCGTATCTGGAGGTGCACGTCGCCACCCCGGTCGAGGTGTGCTCGGAGCGCGACGTCAAGGGGTTGTACGCCAAGCAGGCGGCGGGCGAGATCAGCGGTCTCACCGGGGTCGACGACCCCTACGAGGCGCCCGAGTCGCCGGACCTGCGGATCGAGTCGCACCAGCAGACCGTGCAGGAGTCCGCAGCGGCGCTCCGTGCGCTGCTCACCGAGAGGGGCCTGGCGTGAGCACTGTCGCCACCGTGCCGGAAGGCACCGTCAATCCGTACGCGCTGAGCCATCTGGACTCCCTGGAGTCCGAGGCGGTGCACATCTTCCGTGAGGTGGCAGGTGAGTTCGAGCGGCCGGTGATCCTCTTCTCCGGCGGCAAGGACTCGATCCTGATGCTGCACCTCGCGTTGAAGGCGTTCGCACCGGCGCCCATCCCCTTCACGCTGCTGCACGTGGACACCGGGCACAACTTCCCCGAGGTCCTCGAGTACCGCGACCGCACCGTCGAGAAGCACGGACTGCGCCTGCACGTCGCCTCCGTCCAGGAGTACATCGACGCGGGCAAGCTCCGCGAGCGCCCCGACGGCACCCGCAACCCGCTGCAGACGGTCCCGCTCACCGAGGCCATCCAGCGGCACCGCTTCGACGCCGTGTTCGGCGGCGGACGGCGCGACGAGGAGAAGGCCCGCGCCAAGGAGCGCGTCTTCTCACTCCGCGACGAGTTCTCCCAGTGGGACCCGCGCCGCCAGCGCCCCGAGCTCTGGCAGCTCTACAACGGCCGCCACGCCCCCGGCGAGCACGTCCGGGTCTTCCCGATCTCCAACTGGACCGAGCTCGACGTCTGGCAGTACATCGAGCGCGAGGGCATCGAGCTCCCGGAGATCTACTTCGCCCACGAGCGTGAGGTGTTCAGCCGCTCCGGTATGTGGCTCACGGCCGGCGAATGGGGCGGCCCCAAGGACCACGAGAGGACCGAGACCCGCCAGGTGCGCTACCGCACCGTGGGCGACATGTCCTGCACCGGTGCCGTCGACTCCGACGCCACCACCCTGGACGCCGTGATCACCGAGATCGCCGCCTCCCGGCTCACCGAGCGGGGCGCGACCCGCGCCGACGACAAGATGTCCGAGGCCGCGATGGAAGACCGCAAGCGCGAGGGGTACTTCTAGACATGAGCATCACAACGACCGAGCAGCTCTCGGCCACCACCCTGCTGCGGTTCGCCACCGCGGGGTCCGTGGACGACGGCAAGTCGACCCTCGTGGGACGCCTCCTGCACGACTCCAAGTCGGTCCTCACCGACCAGCTGGAGGCCGTCGCGCTGGCCTCGACCAACCGCGGTCAGGAGGCGCCCGACCTGGCGCTGCTGACCGACGGCCTGCGCGCGGAGCGCGAGCAGGGCATCACCATCGACGTCGCGTACCGCTACTTCGCCACGCCCCGGCGCCGGTTCATCCTCGCCGACACCCCCGGCCACGTGCAGTACACCCGCAACATGGTCACGGGCGCCTCCACCGCCGAACTCGCCGTCGTCCTCGTCGACGCCCGCAACGGCGTCGTCGAGCAGACCCGGCGGCACGCCGCCGTAGCCGCCCTTCTGCGGGTCCCCCACGTCGTCCTCGCCGTCAACAAGATGGACCTGGTGGAGTACGCGGAGCCGGTGTTCGCCGCGATAGCGAAGGAGTTCACCGCGTACGCCGCCTCGCTGGGTGTCCCGGAGATCACCGCCATCCCGATCTCCGCGCTGGCCGGCGACAACGTCGTTGAGCCGTCCGCCCACATGGACTGGTACGGCGGCCCGACGGTCCTGGAGCACCTCGAGACGGTCCCGGTCAGCCACGACCTGACGGAGTGCCACGCGCGTTTCCCCGTGCAGTACGTGATCCGCCCGCAGAGCGCGGAACACCCGGACTACCGGGGGTACGCGGGGCAGATCGCCGCCGGGGTCTTCCGGGTCGGCGAGAGCGTCTCCGTGCTCCCGTCCGGACGCACCACGACGATCGAGGGGATCGACGCGCTCGGCGAGAGTGTCGACATCGCCTGGGCACCCCAGTCGGTGACGATCCGGCTCGCCGACGACATCGACGTCTCGCGCGGCGACCTGATCGCCCCCGCGGACGATGCCCCCGCCGTCACCCAGGACGTCGAGGCGACCGTCTGCCACGTGGCCGACCAGCCGCTCACCGTGGGCCAGCGGGTGCTGCTCAAGCACACCACCCGCACGGTCAAGGCGATCGTCAAGGACATCCCGTCGCGCCTCACGCTGGACGACCTCTCCCAGCACCCGGCTCCCGGCAAGCTGGTGGCCAACGACATCGGCCGGGTCGTGGTCCGTACCGCCGAGCCGCTCGCGCTCGACGCCTACGCGGACTCGCGGCGCACCGGATCGTTCCTGCTGATCGACCCCGCCGACGGCACGACGCTGACGGCCGGGATGGCCGGCGCCTCGTTCGCCGCCGAGGCCGACGCCGACGTGGACACCTCCGCCGAGGACGCGGAGTGGGACTTCTGATGATCACCGACTTCTTCTCCACCTTCGCGAAGGAGGGCGGCCGGGTCGGCAGCGGCGCCCTCGGGTGGGGGTGCCCCCTGGTCGAGCGAAGCCGAGAGCTCGGGGGAGGACTGGGCGGGGTCGGGCGATGTGCGTGATGACGTACGCGCACTGCCTGCGCGCCCGCTCGTACCACCCGCACCGCCAGTTCAGACGAAGACCCGCCGACCGCCCGGCCGCGCCACCCCGCTCCAGGGGGACGTGAGCACGGGCCGACGAGAGGAACGCCTCCCGTGCGTGCCACCCGTACCACTCTCCGCCGCGGCCTCGCCGCTGCCGCCGCTCTGCCGCTGCTCGCCGTGGCGGCCACCGCCTGCGGCTACGGTTCCGAGTCGAAGGACGACGACGCCGCGAAGTCGGACGTCTCCGCCGGCGGGAAGAAGCTCTCCGCGGACTCCGTGAAGATCGGTTACTTCCCGAACCTCACGCACGCCACCGCCCTGGTCGGCATCCAGGAAGGCCTCATCGCCAAGGAGCTGGGCGGCACCACGGTCAAGCCCTCGACGTTCAACGCCGGGCCCTCCGAGATCGAGGCGCTCAACGCCGGTTCGATCGACATCGGCTTCATCGGCCCCTCCCCCTCGATCAACGGCTACGCCAAGTCCCAGGGGCAGAGCCTGCGGATCCTCGGCGGCTCGGCCTCCGGCGGGGTGAAGCTCGTCGTGGACCCGAAGAAGATCAAGACCCTTGACGACCTCAAGGGCAAGAAGATCGCCACCCCGCAGCTCGGCAACACCCAGGACGTGGCGTTCCTGAACTGGATCTCCGAGAAGGGCTGGAAGGTCGACGCCCAGAGCGGCAAGGGCGACGTCTCCGTGGTCCGCTCGGACAACAAGGTGACCCCGGACGCCTTCAAGTCCGGTTCCCTGGACGGTGCCTGGGTCCCGGAACCGACCGCCTCCAAGCTGGTCGCCGAGGGCGGCAAGGTCCTGCTCGACGAGTCGACGCTGTGGCCGGACGACAAGTTCGTCATCACGAACATCATCGTGTCGCAGAAGTTCCTCTCCGAGCACCCCGACGTCGTGGACGCGGTGCTGCGGGGCACGGTGAAGACCAACAAGTGGATCAACGCCAACCCGGACGAGGCGAAGGCCTCGGCCAACTCGGCGCTGGAGAAGCTCAGCGGCAAGGCGTTGCCCGCCGAGGTCCTCGACCCGGCGTGGGAGTCCATCCAGATCACCGACGACCCACTGGCCGCCACGCTCCAGGAGCAGGCCGACCACGCGGTCGAGGCGGGCCTGCTGGAGAAGCCCGATCTCAAGGGCATCTACGACCTGAAGCCCCTGAACAAGATCCTCGAGGCCGAGGGACAGCCCAAGGTCGCCGACGCCGGTCTCGGCGCCAAGTAGCCCACCCGACCGCACCAGGATCCCTGAAGATTCCCAGGAGGTGACGACCATGGCGACCACCACCCTCACCAAGGCCGAGGACCGTGCGACGGTCGAGCACGCCGCTCGTCTCGCGAACGTCTCGAAGTCCTTCACCGGACCCACGGGGCAGCAGCTCGTCCTGGACGACATCACGCTCGATGTCGCTCCGGGCGAGTTCGTCACCCTCCTGGGAGCCTCCGGGTGCGGCAAGTCGACCCTGCTCAACCTGGTGGCCGGACTCGACCGTCCGACCGCGGGTTCCATCGAGACCCCCGGCGGGCGTCCGGCCCTGATGTTCCAGGAGCACGCCCTCTTCCCGTGGCTGACCGCGGGCAAGAACATCGAACTGGCCCTGCGGCTGCGCGGGGTGCCCAGGCCGGAGCGCCGGCCCGAGGCGGAACGGCTGCTCGAGCTCGTGCGCCTCGGTGGGGCCTACGGGAAGCGGGTGCACGAACTCTCGGGCGGGATGCGCCAGCGGGTGGCGATGGCCCGGGCACTCGCCCAGGACAGCCAACTGCTGCTGATGGACGAGCCGTTCGCCGCACTCGACGCCATCACCCGCGACGTGCTGCACGACGAACTGACCCGGATCTGGCGCGAGACGAACGCCTCCGTCCTCTTCGTCACCCACAACGTGCGCGAGGCGGTGCGGCTCGCCCAGCGCGTCATCCTGCTGTCGTCGCGTCCCGGCAGGATCGCCCGGGAGTGGACCGTGGACATCGAGCAGCCTCGCCGCATCGAGGACACCGCCGTGGCGGAACTGTCCGTCGAGATCACCGAACAACTGCGTGGGGAGATCCGCCGACATGGCCAGCACTGATACGAAGGCCGACGACCTGGCGGGTCTCGAAGCGGGCCTGGACGCGCTCGACGCGGTACAGGTACGCAGGACACCGGCCCGCGAGGTCCTGCTCAACAAGGTCCTGCCGCCGGCCGTGGCGGTCGTCCTGGTGGTCCTGGTCTGGCAGTTGCTGGTCTGGGCGAAGGTCACCGACGACTACAAGCTGCCGCCACCGGCCGCGGTCTGGAACAGCCTGACCGACATGTGGCTGCAGGGCACGCTGCTGGAGGTCATCTGGACCAGTGTGTCGCGCGGTCTGCTCGGCTTCGTCATGGCCGTCGCGATCGGTACGCCGCTGGGTCTGCTGGTGGCACGGGTGAAGGTGGTCCGTGCGGCGATCGGCCCGATCCTGTCCGGGCTGCAGTCCCTGCCGTCGGTGGCGTGGGTGGCACCGGCCGTGATCTGGCTCGGGCTCAACGACTCGATGATGTACGCGGTGATCCTGCTGGGCGCCGTCCCGTCCGTCGCCAACGGGCTGGTCTCCGGTGTCGACCAGGTGCCGCCGCTGTTCCTCCGGGCGGGCCGCACCATCGGTGCCACCGGACTGCGCGGGACGATCCACATCGTCCTGCCGGCCGCGCTGCCCGGCTATCTGGCGGGGCTCAAGCAGGGCTGGGCGTTCTCCTGGCGCTCCCTGATGGCCGCCGAGATCATCGCGTCCTCGCCCGACCTGGGCCTGGGGCTCGGCCAGTTGCTGGAGAACGGCCGCAACAACTTCGACATGCCGGGGATCTTCCTCGCGATCCTGCTCATCCTGTTCGTCGGTATCGCGATCGACCTGCTTATCTTCAGTCCGCTGGAGCGGCGGGTGCTGCGCGGCCGCGGCCTCCTCGTGAAGAGCTGAGTCCCCGTGTCCGCTCCGGTCCTCCTCGTCATCGCCCACGGCAGCCGCGATCCACGGCACGCGGCGACCGTCCACGCGCTCACCGCGCGGGTGCGGTCGCTGCGGCCGGGGCTGCGCGTGGAGACGGCGTTCCTGGACTTCAACGCCCCTTCCGTGCCCAGGGTGCTGGAACGCCTGGCCGCGGAGGGGGCGGACGAGGTCGTCGCGCTTCCCCTGCTGCTGACGCGTGCCTTCCACGCCAAGTCGGACATCCCCTCGGTGCTGCGCGAGGCCCGCACGCGGCTGCCGCGGCTGCGGATCAGCCAGGCCGGCGTACTCGGCCCGTCCCCGCTGCTGAACGCCGCGCTGGAACAGCGGCTGTACGAGGCCGGGCTGGGACCCGGCGACAGGAGTTCGACGGGGCTGGTGCTGGCCTCGGCGGGCTCGACGGACCCGGAGGCGGGCGCGGTGATCGCTGAAATCGCGCGGGAGCTGCGGCACACCGGTTGGTGCGCCGTGCGGCCTGCGTTCGCCTCCGCTGTCGGTGCCGGGAGCTTCTCCCGCACCGCGGACGTGGTACGGGGCCTGCGGGCGGACGGCGTACAGCGGGTCGCGGTGGCCCCGTACGTCATCGCCCCGGGCCGGCTCCCCGACCGTATCGCCACGGGCGCCGAGGAGGCCGGGGCCGATGTGCTGGCCGGCGTCCTGGGCCCGTCCCCGGCGCTCGCCCGGCTGCTGCTGACCCGGTACGACGAGGCGCGCGTCCCCGCGACCGGGGCGATGAGCGCCTGAGGCTCGTGCCGTAGCCCGCCGGGCGGGCGCGGACGGCGCCGCGCCGGCGCCTGGTCGGCTCCCTCTCGTCGATCGTGCTCGTCGTCGCCCTGCCGCCCCTCGCCTCACAGCTCATCGGACCGGTCCCCCGGTGGAGCCCGTGGCCCAGGCGCATCGGGACTCCCGCCCCCGCCCGTCGAGGTGCCGGGGTGGCCCGGCATCACGATCGGAGTCGGTGCCGCCCCGGCCGGTTCGGGGCGGGCGCTGCGCATGCGCTACAACTCGTTGCTCGACGGCGGGGCCGTCCGGGTGGACGGGCATCGGCCTTGTCCTTGCCCCGGCGGAGCCCCGCCCAGGACTTCGTGGAATCATCGCCGACCGGTGACCCGACCGACTGCCGCTCTGCCTCCACCCGCGCCCGGCGGGTCACATCCTCACCGGTACGACAGGAAGGATCGCGGCATGTCCAGCGACCACCTCATGCGCATCCGTAGCCCCGAGTTCCAGGCCATGGCCGAGAGGGTCCTGCGGGCGACCGAACTCACCTCGCGCCTGAACGTCCTGCCCTTCGAGGACGAGGTGGGCAAGGCGGAACTGTTCGAAAAGATCCTCGGCAGGCCGCTGCCGACGGGCGTCACGGTCTACCCGCCCTTCTACACGGACCACGGTCTTCACCTGGACCTGGCGGAGCGGGTGTTCATCAACCAGAACTGCACCTTCCTGGACTACGCCGGCATCAGGCTCGGCGAGCGCGTGATGGTCGGCCCGAAGGTCACGTTCATCACCATCGGCCATCCGGTCGATCCCGAGGAGCGACGTGGGTGGCTCAGCGGCGGGCCCATCGACGTGGCGGAGAACGTGTGGATCGGCGCCGGCGCCACGATCCTGCCCGGCGTCAGCATCGGCCGTGACGCCGTGGTCGCCGCGGGCGCGGTCGTGGCCGAAGACGTCCCGGCCGCAAGCCTGGTGACCGGCGGCAAGGCGACCGTGCACCGGCGATGGTGACCGGTCCGCGGCGGTGACCGACCGGGGCGGGGGCCGGGACCGTCCGGGTCCCGGCCGCACGTACGGCTGCGGGCCGCGCTCGGGGAGAGCGCGGCCCGCAGGACGTACGAGAGGTGGGTCCTAGAAGACGCTGACGCCGTAGGCGCTCAGGGCCTCGGTGACCGGCTGGAAGAACGTGGTGCCACCCGAGCTGCAGTTACCGCTGCCGCCCGAGGTGAGGCCCAGCGCGGTGGAGCCGGAGAAGAGCGAGCCGCCGCTGTCGCCGGGCTCGGCGCAGACGTTGGTCTGGATCATGCCGTAGACGACGTCGCCGCCACCGTAGTTCACCGTCGCGTTGAGGCCGGTGACGGTGCCGCTGTGGACGCCGGTGGTGGAGCCGCTGCGCTTGACGGACTGGCCGACGCTGGGGTTCGCGGCGGAGGTGATGTCCTGGTAGCTGCCGTTGTAGAGGTAGACCCGGCCGTCCGCGTTGGCGGAGTTGGAGTGCCGGATCAGGCCGTAGTCGTTGGTCGGGAAGCTGCTGCCGGCCCGCGAGCCGAGGACCGCGGTCTGGCCGGAGTTGGTGTACCAGGTGCTGCCTATCTCGGTGCAGTGCCCGGCGGTCAGCGCGTAGTAGGTGCTGCCGCTGCGGACGTTGAAGCCGAGGGAGCAGCGTCCGCCGCCGGCGTAGATGGCCTGTCCGCCCGCGATGAGCTTGTTGAACTTGCCCTCGGTACGGTTGATGTCGGCCTTGGCGCCCGAGTCGGTGACCGACTTCTTGATCGTGGCGATCTCGGCGGCGGAGACCGTGCTGTCGACGGTCACGACGACCTTGCCGGTCTTCGCTTCCGTGTACCACGCGGTACCCGCGATGTCGGCGCCGCGCACGGCCGAACTCGCGTCGGCCAGCTCGGCCTTCGTCACGGTGGTGTCCGGTGCCGCCTGAGCGACCGCGGTCGGTGCCGCAAGCGCCACGGCGGTGACCAGACCTGAGGTCGCGGCGATGAGGCGAGCACGTCTGGAGATCGAGCCGAGGGGAGCGAAGCGCTTGAAGGTCACAGGATCCTCCGTCTTTGGGGGTGTCCGGCCCGCTGGGTGGGCGGGCCGAGGACGTACGGCTGTCCGCGACCAGATGGATTCTGGTCGTGGACCTGCCAACCGCACGACTCGAATCCTTGACTCCGCTTGGGCCCGTGGCAAGGTCCCCTTCCGGACCGTGGCGGAGAACGGACCGTGAACTCCGGTATGCGTGCGGGTGCCCTCCGAACGCCGACGTCCGCTCACCGAACGGATGGTGCCTGCGAATTGCAGCAAAGTGCGAAGCGGGCGGAGGACGTCGGAACCTGTCTACGCGCATCGCGTTCACACACGCCCCAGCCGCCCGGGAACGGGGCGCACAGGAGTGCCGGCGACCCGGACCGGGCTCCTCGGGACCCCGCCCGTTCAGCCGCTTTACCAGTGTTTTGCCTGGGCGCTCCAGTTGGCTGGAATTGACCCTTCAGGCGGGAACCGGCCGCACTTCGGGCACAGATCAGACCGGGGCGGCACTCTTGTGGCGCCGCCCCGGAGTGTGCTGAGGAAGGGGTGTGTCGGGAAGCCGGCGGAATCCGGGGCTCAGACCTCGGCGAAGGGGTCGTCGATGAAGGGGGTGGCCTGGTGGAAATAGAGCAGCCAACCGCTCCCGGTCAGCCGCCAGAGGGAACTGCGGTGGGAACGCAGCCCTCTGGACTCCGTGTCGAAGGTGAGGTGCACCAGGTCCGGCGCGAGCTGGTCACCCTGCATCCGTGACGCGGTGAGCGGCCCTGGATGCGGCGCGTCCGGGTCCGTGAGCATGGCGATGATGGTGTCCCGCTCCCAGAGACGGCCGCTGGTGCCGATCTCCCGGAAGTCGGGGTGCAGCAGCGTCGTCAGCACATCCGCGGAGGCCCGTACCCCGGGATCGAGGAGTCGGAGCTCGCCCTCGACGGCTTCGGCAACGGCAGGCGTGGACTCAGTCACGCGTCATCTCCACAAGCTTGACCACGGTGTTCCAGTTACGGCTGGTGGCGATGAGGCCACGGGTGAAGACGGGCCGCCCGAGCGCCACCGCGAGCTTGGAGCGGCCGAGCCCTTCGGGCGCGTACAGGTAGAGGGCGCGGTCCCCGAGCCGGAACTCTTCGGGGCGGAAGGCCTCGGCGTCGAGCGCGGCGAAGCGTGCGGCGTCGACGGGCTCGTCGAAATAGGTGACGTGCAGTTGCCTGGCCTCGAGTTCGGCGGCCGGGAAGGGGCAGGCGGCGGCCACGTCGGCGAGATAGGCGCCCGTTCGGACCAGGCAGTCGACGGGAAAGCCGAACCGCTCCTCGATAGCCCGCTCCAGCCCGGCGGCCAGGGCGTCCTCGTCGCCGGACGCGCTGCGGAACACGGCGTTGCCGCTCTGCAGGTACGTGGCGATGTCCTCGTGCCCCAGTTCCCCGAGCAGCGTGCGGAGTTCCGCCATCGGGATCCGACGGTGGCCACTCACGTTGATCCCGCGCAGCAGTGCCGCGTACATCGTGCTCATGACCTCACCCTAGAGCTTCCGACGGCGTGAGGCCGCCGCGCCCCGTGGGGGAGGGCGCGGCGGCCTCGTGCCTGTTCTATCCGGCCTGGTTGTCCTACTCCACTACCTTGAGGAGCTTGTTCGCCGTGCCCTCGGTGGCGTTGGAGATGGCGTCCGGGGTGGCTCCGTCCGTGAGCGCCGTGGCGACCTCCTCCGGGGTGGCGTCCGGGTGCCCACCGAGGTAGACGGCCGCAGCACCGACCACGTGCGGGGTCGCCATGGACGTGCCCGAGATCGTGTTCGTGGCGTCGTCGCTGTCGTTCCAGGCCGACGTGATGTCCGAGCCGGGAGCGTAGATGTCCACGACCGAGCCGAAGTTGGAGAACGACGACTGCTCGTCGTCCACCGTGGACGAGGCAACCGTGATGGCCTCGGGGACGCGGGAGGGGGAGCCCTCGCCGGCGTCGCTCGACTCGTTGCCCGCCGCGACGGCGAAGGTGACGCCGGAGGCGATGGCCTTCTGCACCGCGGCGTCGAGGGCCGGGTCCGCGGATCCGCCGAGGCTCATGTTGGCGACGGACGGGCCCTCGTGGTTCGTGGTGACCCAGTCGATGCCCGCGACGACCTGCTCGGTGGTGCCCGAGCCGGCGTCGTCCAGGACGCGGACGGCCACGATCTTCGCCTTCTTGGCCACCCCGTGGGCCGCGCCCGCTATGGTCCCGGCCACGTGGGTGCCGTGCCCGTTGCCGTCGTCGGCGTCGTCGTCGTTGTCCACGGCGTCGAAGCCCGAAGTGGCGCGGCCCTCGAAGTCCTTGTGGGTGACGCGGACACCGGTGTCGATGACATAAGCCGTGACGTCCCCACCCGCGGCATCCGGGTAGTTGTACGCGCCGTCACCGGTGGTCTCGGCCTGGTCGATCCGGTCCAGCCCCCATGACGGCGGGTTGTCCTGGGTGGCGTCGATGTGGAACTTCTTGTTCTGGACGACCTTGGAGACGGCCGGGTCGGCGGCGAGCCGCTTGGCCTCGGTCTCCGAAAGTCCGCTGGCGGAGAAGCCGTTGATGGCCGACTTGTAGTTCCGCTGGAGCTTGCCGCCGTACTCCTTCGCCAGCCCGGCCTTGTCGGCCTTCTGGTCCAGCATCACGATGTAACTGCCGGAGACGGCGGTCGCCGCGTCCGCGCCGTAGACCGTACCCATCGCAGGCGCCGGGGCGGCTCCGGCGAACGAGGTGGAGAGCAGGGTGACACCGGCGGCCGCAGCGACTGCGGTGATCGCGGCGGTGAGCTTGACCGAACGAGCGCGCTTGTGAATTGCCATGAAGAGGGGTCTCCTCGTCATTCTTTGTGGGGGGATTGGCCCTCGGCCGGAAATTCTCCGGGGGCTGGTTCGAAACACTGCTCGATTGACGCGCGCAGATCAAGACCTTCATGCAGCCGTCACGGACTCGGCAAGCTTTCGACACAGATAAAATGCGCGCTTCTCTGCGCATCAGGACAAACCGCAGCGCGGTTGCACAGCCTGAGAGCGCATCAGAATTCACGGACGAGTGAACTTGGACAGATCAGGCACGAATACCCTCGCCTCACCAGCAGGAACACCGGAACGCGAGAGTGGAATGGCATGTTTCGGTTGTGTGTATCGATGGCAGCACCCGCATTCCTCGGACAGGGACGCATGGCCCGCCGCTTGAACGACACACGGGGATGCCGAGATGTCAGCCGGTCAGGTCCCGTACGCGGCCGCCGCCCTGCCGGAGCCCCGATCGGCCTGCGGCCTCGTCTCGCGGTCCCCGCACGTACACCACGCGGCGGGTCTCCGCCGCCGGACCGAGGGCAGGCGGACACTCGGAGCCGAGGAGGGCGCGGCGGACCGGAGGCTCAGTACCGGCCGAAGCGCCCGGTCCGCGACCGGCTGGGTGGAAGCCGACGGCAACGACGAGGACTGCCGGTCGGCACGCCGCACCTTTAGCGCCGGCTCAAGCGGATGACGTGACCGGGGGCCGCAGGCCGAGCCACTGCTCGGCGTCCCAGGCCCGGAAACGCGCCACCTCGGTGGATCCCGGGTCTGCCGCGAGGCGCATCGAGCCGACGTCGGCGATCCGGCTGACAGTTCGGGACCGTGAAAAAATGGCGCACCGGCTGGAGGAGTGTTGCCGTTCCCCTCGATCGCGGTCGTGGCGGTGGTGACGTGGACAACGAAACGGTGCGGATCGACCCCGCAGTACGGTGCTCGACCGCCCTGACCGCGACGTGCCCGCCGGTCTTCGCTCAGGCGGGCAGTTCGGCCTCGATGAGGTCCGCTGCCCGTCCGGTCCCGCCCTCTTCGGCCATCCGCTCCCGGATCAGGGCCAGCCGCGCGGCCACGTCCGGGTCGTCGACCAGGGCGAGGACGGCGGCGCGCAGGGACGCGGCGTCCGCCTCCTCCTTCGGCAGGTGCCGGGCGACCCCGAGGGACTGGAGCATGTCCGCGTTGCCGAACTGGTCGACGGCCTGCGGTACCGCCACCATCGGGGTACCGGTCGCGAGCCCCTCCTGGCTGCCGCCGGCTCCCGCATGGGTGATGAAGGCGTCCGCCTGCTTGAGCACGGACAGCTGGGGGACCCATGGGTGCACCTCGATGTTCGGCGGTACGTGACCCAGGTCCGCCGGATCGACGTGGGCGCCGATCTGCAGCACCACGTGCCAGCCCTGAAGCCCGCCGAAGGCCTCCACGCATTCCCGGTAGAACGCGGGCTCGCCGGTGAACGACGACCCGAGGGAGACCAGCAGGACCTTCTCGGCGTCGGCCGGACGCTTCCATTCGCCCTGGTCCGCGCGTTCGCCCTGACAGGCGCCGACGAAGGTGAACCGCGTGTGGTCCACCCGGTCGGCGCTCGGCTGGAGCGCCTCCGGGATCAGCACCAGGCCACGGCGGGGCCGGGCCACGAAGTCGTCGGACGAGAGGTCACCCAGGCCGTTCCCGGCAAGCCAGTCCGCGAAGCGCGCGCGATAGGAACGGCCCCGCTCGGTCTGCTCGAGTCCGGCGGCCGCGGGCTCCCCCACCTCCTCCGCGTACCCCTCCCAGGGGACCAGGTTGGGCCAGAGCTGGACGGCGGGCACGCCCCACCGGTGGGCGAGTACACGGGCGGGGTACGCGGTGATGTCGTGCAGGACGAGGTCCGGCTCGTCGCCGTCGAACGCCCCGGCCAGTTGCGGGAGCGCCTGCACGGCGTCCTCCAGGAACGGCTCGAGGTGGTCGATGAGTTCGGTGCCCCAGTCCTCGGGCGCGGTGGGCAGCACCGAGGTGTAGATCACCGGCTCGGCGCCGGTGGCCGCGACCTTCTCGGCGAAGGATGCCGGGACGGCGTAACTGACGCGGTGTCCACGGACGACGAGCTCCCGGATCACTTCGAGGCTCGGGTTCACGTGCCCGTGGGCGGCGATGGAGAACATGGCGATGTGGGCGCGCGGGGGCGTTGTCATGCCGCCAAGGTAAGCGAGACGAGACGTCTCGTCCAGTTGTATTCGGGACCCCTGCTCCGGCCCGGTCAGCGCTGGTAGCGGGCCAGTACCCGGTTACCGTCGTCGACCAGGCGTTTCTTCAGCTCCTCGGTGTCGATGGCCCCGCTGTAGTACTCCTGGAGCGCGGGCGTGGCGACCTTGTCCTTCCACTCGGGATAGCCGCGCACGGACTGCGCGGGCGCGGGACGCAGCGCCCGGGCGAGAGCGGTACCCGCCGCCCAGCCGTTCTCCTCGGTGTGCAGCGCGGGGTCGGCCAGCGCCTCGGTTCCGGTCGGCAGCATCCAGTCCCCCTTGGCGAGCCGCACCATGTTGGCGGGACGCAGCAGGAAGTCGATGAACTGCACGGCCTCCTCCTTGTGCGGGCTGTCCTCGGCGACCGAGAGGGTCTGCGGGCTGACCCCCTGGGCGGTCCCTCCGCTGCCCGCCGGGGTCGGCAGCACCGTCCACTCGAAGCCCTCGGGGGCCTGTTCGACGACCTGCTGGCGGTAGGAGAACCCCAGCGGGACCATGGCGTACTTGCCGCCGAAGAAGCCGGGCAGGGTGTCCGAACCGCCCATTCCGAGCGCTGAACGTGCGGCGCTGCGATCGGAGTTGACCTGCTCCTGGACCGTGCCGGGCATGACCCGGTCGCCTTCGTCGAAGCGGATGTCCACCTTGCCGTCCGCGCCCCGGTGGAAGAGCTGCCCACCGGAGGAGAGACCCAGGTTGAGGGTGACGGACACCGGCTCCTTGAGCGGCCAGGCGACGCCGTACGTCCCCTTCCCCGTCAGCTCCTCGGTGACCTGACGGAACTCCGCCCAGCTCCAGGGCCTCTCCGGGGTCGGGATCCGGACGCCCGAGGACTCGAGGATCTTCTTGTTGGCGATCAGGACCTTGGGCTCCTGGAGGAACGGCACTCCGTAGACACCGTCGCCGAAGGTGGTGGTCGCCCAGGACTGCTGCGGGATGTCCCCGGTCAGCCGGTCCGGCAGCAGGGTCCGCAGGTCGGCGAGGTAGCCGCCGTACGCGAAGTCCGCGAGGTCGTCGGAGGCGTCGTGGATGATGTCGGGCGCCTCACCACCCTCGAAGGAGGTCAGCAGCTGGTCGTGGACGTTGTCCCAGCTGCCCTGGACGTAGTCCACCTGGATGTCCGGGTGGGCCGCGTTCCATTCACGTACGAGCTGCTTGTTGGCGTCGACGGATTCCTTCTGCCAGGCCAGCGACTGGAAGCTGAGCCGGATCGGACCGTCGGGGTCCGTGCCGCGGCCGCCGTCTCCCGAACAGCCGGTCAGCAGGAGGGCGAGCGCGGTGGTCACCGCGGCGCCGATCAAGGGCAGTCGACGGCCCATCAGTGCTTCACCGCCCCGGCCGTCAGACCGCCGGTGATGCGCTTCTGGATGATCGCGAAGAGCACGAGCGAAGGGAGGGTGGCGAGGAACGCGGCGGCGGCGAGCGGCCCGAGGTCGGCCACGCCCTCCGCGCCCAGGAAGTGGGTGAGTACGACCGGCAAGGTCTGCTTCTCCGGTGTCTTGAGCAGGACGAGCGCGAAGAAGAACTCGTTCCATGCGGTGATGAACGCGAAGAGTGCGGTAGCCACGATCCCCGGGGCCAGCAGCGGCGCGGTGACCGAGACGAGGATCCGCACCTTCCCGGCCCCGTCGACGGCGGCGGCCTCCTCCAGTTCGGGCGGCACGGCCCGTACGTAGCCGGCCAGCATCCAGAGGGCGAAGGGCAGTGACCAGACGACGTACACCAGGATCAGCCCCCACAGCGAGTTGATCAGGTGCAGGTACTTGAGGACCAGGAACAGCGGAATGATCACCAGGACGAAGGGGAACGCCTGGCTGACCACGACCCATCCGGTGGCGGCGGTGGCCAGCCGCCCCCGGTGGCGGGCCATCACGTAGGCCATGGGCGTGGCGATGACGACCGCGATCAGGGCCGCACACAGCGCGGCGGTGAGCGAGTTGGCCGCGGCCCGGAGCAGCGGCTGTTCGTCGAAGGCCTGCCGGAAATTGTCCAGTGTCGGATCCTGTGGAATCCACGTGGGGTGCAGCGAGCCGAGTTCACGGGCCGGCTTGAAGGCGGTCGATATCAGCCAGAAGAACGGGAAGGCCAGGAAGGCGAGGTAGCACAGGAGCGCGGCGTACTGTCCGGCGCGCGCGGTTCTGCCCGTACGGAGGCTCATGCGTCCTCGCCTCCCCTGAGCCGGCCGACGAGGTAGACGGCGAGGATCACCGAGATGACGGCGACCATCACGCATCCCATCGCGGCTGCGTAGCCGAACTGTCCGTAGCGGAAGGCCTCTTCGTAGGCGAAGAGCATGGGCAGCCGGGTGCGGCCGCCCGGTCCGCCGCTGGTCAGGACGTAGACCAGGGCGAAGGAGTTGAAGTTCCAGATGAAGTTGAGCGCACTGATGGCCAGGGCCACCGGCCTGATGGCGGGCCAGGTGACCGTGCGGAAGCGGCGCCAGGCCCCGGCTCCGTCGAGCGCGGCCGCCTCGTGCAGTTCGTGCGGAGTGTTCTGCAGACCGGCCAGCAGTGCCACGGTGGTCTGCGGCATTCCGGCCCAGATGCCGACGATTATCACGGCGGGCAGCGCGGTCGCGAGACCGGTCAGCCAGTCCCTGCCGTCACCGAGGCCGAGATCGCGGACGGTCTCGTTGAGGATGCCGGCGTCGGGGTTGTAGACCAGGCGCCACATGATGCCGACGACGACCTCGGGCATGGCCCAGGGGATGATCGCCAGCGCTCTGGCGAGCCAGCGCATCCGAAGGTTCGCGTTGAGCAGCAGGGCGAGGCCGAGCGCCAGCACGAACTGCGGCACCGTGACCCCGACCGCCCACAGCAGGCCGATCCGGAAGGAGTCCCAGAACAGCGTGTCGTGCAGCAGGTCCTGGAAGTTGAGGAGACCGACCCACTGCGTGGAGCGGGTGCGGCCCGACTGCGCGTCGGTGAAGGCCAGCGCGATGCCGTAGAGCAGGGGGCCGACGCTCAGGATCAGGATCGGGATCAGAGCGGGCAGCACCAGGAACCAGGTGCCACCGTCCCGTCGGCGGCCGTCACTCCGTCCGCCCTGGGGGGTCTTACGCCCGGACCGCGTCATTGCGGTCGCCAGTGTCATGAATTCGACCCCTTCATTACCCTTGGATCGGTTTCATCCCCGTATTGCCGCCCGGGCGGCCCCCGTCATCGTGCTGACGGGCCGCCCGTTCGTCAAGGTGGCCTGCGAGGATGAGAAAATCCGGCCATGGACGAGATGCGCGCACGCGAGGTACTGACCGCCGCCGGACTGCCCGGCGGCGCGGAACTCCTCGCGCTGGGCGAGAACGCGGTGTTCGCCGTCGGCGGCCTGGTGGCCAAGATCGGCCGGGACGCCACGCACCACCCCGAGCTGCGGGAGCGCGCCGAGCGTGAGGTGGCCGTCGCGCGGTGGCTCGCCGCCTCGGGCGTACCCGCCGTACGCGCCGCTGAGTCCAGGGCCCGCCTGATGGAGGGCCACCCGGTCACCCTGTGGCACCGGCTGCCCGATGCCGTGCGCCCGTCCGAACCGCGTGATCTTGCCCCGCTGCTCACCCAGGTGCACGCACTGACCGCCCCGGAGGACTTCACGCTGCCCCGCCGTGAGCTGCTCGGCGGCGTCGAACGCTGGCTGCGGCTCGCGGGCGACGCGATCGACCCGGCCGACGCCGACTATCTGCGCGGCCGGCGCGACGGCTTCGCGAAGGCCGCGGCGGCCCTCGCCCCGCACCTGGCCCCCGGCCCCGTCCACGGCGACGCGCTCCCCCGCAACGTGCACGTCACCCCGGACGGACCGGTGCTGGTGGACCTGGAGACCTTCTCCGCCGATCTGCGCGAGCACGACCTGGTGGTCCTCGCGCTCTCCCGCGACCGCTACGGTCTCCCGGCCCCCGCCTACGACGCGTTCACGGAGGCGTACGGCTGGGACGTACGCACCTGGGAAGGGTGCGCGGTGCTGCGCGGCGCCCGCGAGACGGCGAGCTGCGCCTGGGTCTCGCAGCACGCCCCGGCGAACCCCAGGGCGCTGGAGGAGTTCCGGCGCAGGGTGGCGTCGCTGCGGGAGGACGACCCCGAGGTGCGCTGGTACCCCTTCTGAAACGCCCGCCGCCACGCACGGGCCGGGTACCGTGCGGCGGGCCGGCTCCCCATCCAGCACCGGCGATCCGACCCCTCCTGGGTTGACTTCATGCGACTTCTCGACAGGATCACCGGAACGAGGCACCCCGATTCCGGAGTGGGGCCACGCGCGGCAGGGGAGTTGCGGACAGCCCTGCTCAGCCTCAACGGGCCGGACGTCCCCTACGTCATCCGCGACGGCGCGGCGCATGACGCCGATCTCGTGGCGGAGTGGCGGATCGCCGAACCGGCCTGGCAGACCTTCTTCATCGGGTCCCAGCTGACGCACGCCATCCGGATCCGGATGCGTCTGGCCGAGCCGCACGAGGTGCGTGCCGTCGAGGAGCGGTGGGAGGTCGAGCGCGTCGGGAATCCGCCGCGGCTCCGGGCTTCGGCGGAGTACTTGCGCGGCTCGGGCCGGACCGTCTCCCGCCGCTGGTCGCTTCGGCGCGGAGAGAACGGCCGCCTCGAAGCGACGGAGACCTTCGGCTTCGACAGTGCGCAGCTGACCGGCCCCCTGCGGAACACCGTCCTCACATCGGGCTGGACGTGGCGCGGGGTGATCTTCGGAAAGCTGTGAGCCATTCAGGGGCCGACTCACCTCGTCCGCCCGGCGCTTCCCGGTCGCTCTCGGCGACCGCCCGCACAAGACCGGCCCGGCGTGTTCCCCGCCCGGTGCGAGGACCGGCCCGTCGACGCCCTCCGGAAGGATCCCGCGGACACCGCCGCCCCGTATGCTTCCCACGACTGACTTGATCATCCGGAATGGAGTCCCCATGACCACGGCCCGCCTGTCCGCAGCCATACGGAGCCTCTCGGTCATAGCCGCCGGCACGCTGCTCGTCGGCTGCTCGGCATCGGTCGATGTGGGGAGCTCCGGACCGAAACTGTCCGCGGACAAGCTGGCCACCACGGTCTCCGAGAAGCTCGCCCGCACGACGGGACGGCCGAAGCCGGACATCGTCTGCCCCGAGGACCTCGTCGGGAAGGCAGGAACCACCACCCGCTGCGAACTCACGGCGGACGACGGCAGCACCCTGGGCGTGTCGGTCGACGTCACCTCGGTCGACGGAGAACAGATCAACTTCGACATCAAGGCCGACGAGACGGCTACACCCGCACCGAACTGACGGCCCCCCGTGGTCTGATCCTCCTCAGCCGCCCGCGGGCTCCCGCCTCCGGGGGATGAGCGGCCAGGCCGGTTCGACGACCGCCGCCGGATCCGCGGTGCGCCGCAGATACGCCTGCAGGGAGAGCGACTGCTCGGCCGCCGCGTGCACCTGAAGGCCGTGCAGGTCCGGCAACGGCATCACTCCGACGGGCCGGTGCATCTCCCCCATGCGTCGCACCACCCGGGCAGCGGCCACGGCGTCCGCCCTCGCGTCGTGCGCGTCGTCGAGCGGCACCCCGTAGTGGGCGCACAGCGCGTGCAGGGCCCGCTTCCCCTTCCGGTACTTGTCCACGTGCTTGTCGATCACCAGCGGATCGATCACGGGCGAAGGCGCGCCACCCAGTCGCTCGCTGACCGATTCGACCGCGTACCGGCGGCACTCACGGTCGAGCAGGGACAGGTCGTAGCGTGCGTTCATCACCACCAGCGGCGTCCCCGAGCGCAGCCCGTCGGCGACGGCCCGCGCGATCTCATCGACCGCCGAGACGGCCGGAGCCCCGTGCGCACGGGCGCGTTCCGTCGAGATGCCGTGGATCGCCGACGCCTGCTCGGGTATGGCCACACCGGGGTCCAGCAGCCACGTCCGCTCCCCGGACACCGATCCGTCGGCCTCCAGCCGGATGACCGCCGCCGTCACGATGCGGTCGGTCTCGACGTCCGTCCCCGTGGTCTCCAGGTCGAACGCCAGCAACGGCCCGCTCATCCAGCTCATCCCGTGTCTTCCCTCCGTGGTGCGTTCCCCCAAGTGACGACCACCTTCGCACGCACCACTGACAACGCCGGAAGGGACGTCAGGAGACGGGCCTCGAGTCCGTCCAGACCGACTCGAACTCCTCGCGGTACGTCTCGAAGAGTCCGTGCTCGCTGTCCTGCCCCGCCCTGACCACCGCCCGCCCGCCGCCCCGCAGCACCAGTACGGGCGCCTCCATGCCGCGTGCGCGGCGCAGATACGGCTGGACGACCCCGACCGCGTCGGGCCCGTCACCGTCCACCAGGTAGGCCGTGAAGCGCGGCGTCTCGTCGAAGACGTGGATCTGGAAGGCGCCCGGGTCACGGAGCTTGGAGCGGACCCGCCGCATGTGGAGGATGTTCATCTCCACCGAGCGGCTCAGCTCGCCCTTCTTGAGCCCCAGTTCGCGCTCCCGGCGTTTCACGGCGCTGCTCGCCGGGTTGATGAACAGCAGCCGGACCCGGCATCCCGACTCGGCGAGCCGCACCAGTCGGCGCCCGGAGAAGTTCTGGGTGAGGAGATTGAGCCCTATACCGATCGCGTCCAACCGGCGCGCGCCGCCGAACAGGTCCTCCGCGGGCAGCTGGCGCTGCAGCCGCACCCGGTCCGGGTGGACGGAGACCACGTCGGCGTAGCGGTCGCCGACCAGCTCCTCCACCGCGTCCACCGGCAGCCGGTCGGCCGACGGGACGGAGGCCCCGCTGCCGAGAATCTCCAGGAGCCGCGCGGAGGCCCTCTCCGCCTGTGCGAGGACCGCTTCGTTCAGCGCGCGGTTGCGGGAGACGACGTTGCGCGCCACCTCCAGCTCGTCCAGCGCGAGCTCCACCTCGCGGCGGTCGTCGAAGTACGGTTCGAAGCAGGGCCAGTGCTGGACCATCAGCTCGCGCAGCTGCGGCAGCGTGAGGAAGCTCAGGACGTTGTCGTCGGCCGGGTCGAGCAGATAGCCCTTGCGGCGCGAGACCTCCCGGACCGCGACGGCGCGCTGCACCCACTCCTGCCCCGCGGGTCCCGCGGCGGCCACCACCCAGTCCTCGCCGTGCACCGGCTCGTAGATCGGCCGGATCACGGAGGAGACCACGGCGCGCAGCCGCTGTTCCACCAGATTCAGCCAGATGTACGCACGCCCCGCCCGCTGGGCCCGTGTGCGCACCTCGTTCCAGGAGTCCGCTCCCCAGTCCAGCTCAGCACCGATCTCCACGGGCTGTGCGAGGGAGACCGCCCCCGGTGGGGCATCGATCGATTCCCCCTCGTGACCTGCGTCACCTGGGGGCAGCTCGAATCCTCCCGAGCTCACCCGTGTACCGCCTTCCACTCCCCCACCAACGATCAAGGAAGGGTACTCCGGTAGCGGGAGCCGTTGCAGCAGGATGCACAGGGTCCTTACTCAACTCCCCTGATCGGCAGATCCGTTCCTTGCGGTGAGATCGGGTGGAGTGAGATGGTTCATAGCGATTGCGCACCCCTTCGCATGCCGCGAACCGGACGGAGGAACCGCCCGGCGGCCCGGGCCCCCTGTCCGGGCGACACCCAGGTGTCCCAGGTTGACCGAGCCGACGAGATCGTGTCGACGGGACCCGGCCGCACCGGCCGACGTACTAGGTACAGGACCGTCTTTCGGGGAGTATCGGGGCGAAAACCCCCCAGCACCCGGATCCGAAGTGGAAGAGTCCTATCTATGCAGGTCTGGCCGGGACACGCGTATCCGCTCGGCGCCACCTACGACGGCGCCGGAACCAACTTCGCGGTCTTCTCGGAGGCTGCCGACCGAATCGAGTTGTGCCTGCTGCACGACGACGGTGCAGAAACGGCGGTGGAGCTCCGCGAGACCGACGCCTTCGTCCGCCACGCGTATCTGCCCGGGGTGATGCCCGGTCAGCGTTACGGCTTCCGCGTGCACGGGCCCTACGAGCCGCAGCACGGGCAGCGCTGCAATTCGGCGAAGCTGCTCCTCGATCCGTACGCCCGTGCGATCTCGGGGCAGATCCGGTGGGGCGAGGCGGTGTACGGCTATCCGTTCGGCAAGCCGGACGAGCGCAACGACCTCGACTCGGCACCGCACATGATGAGCTCGGTCGTGGTCAATCCCTACTTCGACTGGGGCGACGACCGCCGCCCGCGTACGGACTACCACCGCACGGTCATCTACGAGGCCCATGTGAAGGGCCTGACGATGCTCCACCCCGGTCTGCCCGAGGAACTGCGCGGCACCTACGCGGGGCTCGCCCATCCGGAGATCATCGCCCATCTGACGGAGCTCGGTGTCACCGCGATCGAGCTGATGCCGGTGCACCAGTTCGTCCAGGACCACCGCCTCGCGGACGCCGGCCTGGCCAACTACTGGGGCTACAACACCATCGGCTTCTTCGCCCCGCACAACGCCTACGCGTCCTGGGGCGACCGGGGCGAGCAGGTCCTGGAGTTCAAGCAGGCGGTGAAGGCGCTGCACCAGGCGGGCATCGAGGTGATCCTCGACGTGGTCTACAACCACACGGCGGAGGGCAACCACCTCGGTCCGACGCTCTCCTTCCGGGGTCTGGACAACGCCTCTTACTACCGCCTGGCGGACGACCCGAAGTACTACATGGACACCACGGGCACCGGGAACTCGCTGCTCATGCGGTCGCCGCACGTCCTGCAGCTGATCATGGACTCGCTGCGGTACTGGGTGACCGAGATGCACGTGGACGGCTTCCGCTTCGATCTCGCCGCGACCCTGGCACGCCAGTTCCACGAGGTGGACCGGCTGTCCTCCTTCTTCGACCTCGTGCAGCAGGACCCGGTGGTCAGCCAGGTGAAGCTGATCGCGGAGCCCTGGGACGTGGGCGAAGGCGGCTACCAGGTCGGGAACTTCCCACCTCTGTGGACCGAGTGGAACGGAAAGTACCGGGACACGGTGCGGGACCTGTGGCGGGGCGAGCCCCGGACCCTCGCGGAGTTCGCCGGCCGCCTCACGGGCTCCTCCGACCTCTACCAGGACGACGGCAGACGCCCGCTGGCCTCGATCAACTTCACCACCTGCCACGACGGTTTCACGCTGCACGACCTGGTCTCGTACAACGACAAGCGCAACGACGCCAACGGTGAGGGCAACCGGGACGGCGAGAGCCACAACCGCTCGTGGAACTGCGGCGCGGAGGGCGAGACCGAGGACAAGGAGGTCCTGGAGCTGCGCAGCCGTCAGATGCGTAACTTCATCGCCACCCTGATGCTCTCCCAGGGTGTGCCCATGCTGAGTCACGGCGACGAGTTCGCGCGGACGCAGCGGGGGAACAACAACGGCTACTGCCAGGACAACGAGCTCTCCTGGGTCCACTGGCCCGACCCGTCCGCCGCCTCGCGCGCCGAGGACGGCGACGAGGACGCTGGTGGCACGGACACCAGCCTGCTGGAGTTCACCCGCTCCATGGTCTGGCTGCGCCGGGACCACCCGGTCTTCCGGCGCAGGCGCTTCTTCCACGGCCGTCCGGTCGAGGGCACGCACGACGAGCTGTCCGACATCGCGTGGTTCACCCCCCGGGGCGAGGAGATGACCCAGCGGGACTGGCAGGCGGCGCACGCCAAGGCCATGACGGTCTTCCTCAACGGCCACGCGATCTCCGAGCCGGGTCCGCGCGGTGAGCGGATCGCCGACGACTCGTTCCTACTCATGTTCAACGCGGGGGCCGAGACCCTGGAGTTCGCCGTGCCCATGAACCACGGCAAGCAGTGGCAGGTCGTCGTGGACACCGCCGTCCCGGACGGGGTGCCGCCGGGCGCGGGGCCCAAGGTGTCGGCGGGCGAGCGGGTGACGCTCGTCGGGCGGAGCCTGACCGTGCTCAAGCGTCCGGCATAGGCCGAAGGGGTGACGGGCACCTGGCGGGTACCGCCCTGCCGGTGCCCGGTGGCCCGGAAGGTGGGAGAGCGGCGCCGGGCTGGGTACGTACGAGTCCATGACGCCCACCGCCACGTACCGGCTCCAGCTCCAACCGGACTTCCCGTTCGCCGCCGCCGCCGACGCCGTGCCGTATCTCGCCGACCTCGGCGTCTCCCATCTGCACCTGTCCCCCGTCCTGGAGGCCGTGCCGGGTTCGGGTCACGGCTACGACGTCGTCGACCACACCGCGGTGCGGGCCGAGTTCGGGGGCGAGGAGGGTCTGCGGGAGCTGGCCGGCACGGCCCGCGCCCACGGCCTCGGCATCGTCCTGGACATCGTGCCGAACCACATGGCCGCCGCCCCTCGGCACAACCTGCCGCTGTGGGAGGTGCTGCGTGAGGGCCCGGAGTCCCCTTACGCCCGCTGGTTCGACATCGACTGGGCGGCGGGCGGCGGTAAGGTGCTGCTGCCCGTGCTGGCGGGGCGCGTCGGTGAGGAGAGCGACAGCTTCGAGCCGGCTACCCGCGGCGACGGCGCCGCCGTGCTCCGCTACGGCGATCTGGAGTTCCCGGTCCGCGAGGGCACGGCGCACCTGCCGCTGCCGGAACTCCTGGCCGCCCAGCACTACCGGCTCGCGTGGTGGCGGCTGGCCAGAACGGAGCTGAACTACCGGCGCTTCTTCACCATCTCCGATCTGATCGGGGTCCGGGTGGAGCATCCGGAGGTCTTCGCCGCCACGCACGGCAAGATCCTGGAACTGGTCCGCGACGGAGTCGTCGACGGGCTGCGCATCGACCATCCGGACGGCCTCGCCGACCCGGCCGCCTATCTCGGACAGCTCGGCGACGAGAGTGGCGGGCGGTGGACGGTGGTGGAGAAGATCCTCACCGGCTCCGAGGCCCTTCCCGCCGGCTGGGCCGTGGCGGGGACGACCGGGTACGACGCGCTGCACCGGATCGACGGTCTGTTCACCGACCCGATGGGCGCGGCCGACCTGCTCGGCCGGTACCGGGACTTCGCGGGCCCTCCCGGGGACCGGGGCGGCTACTGGACCGCGACGGTGCGCCGAGCGGCGTACCGCGTGGTCACCCACGAGCTGGCCGCCGAGACGGAGTGGCTGACCCGCCTCGCCGTCGAGGTGTGTGCCGGGGACCCCGCACTGCACGACCACGCACCGTGGGCGCTCCGCACCGCGGTGCGCGAGCTGCTGGTGCGGGTGCCCGTCTACCGGCCGTACGTGACGGCGGGCGGCCCGCTCACCGAGATCGCCGAGTCGACGCTGCCGGCCGAGGCGGTGCGGGACGCCGAGGCGGTGTTCTCGGTCGCCCAGGAGTCGGAGGCCGTCGAGGTGGTGCGGGATCTGGCGCTGGGCCGCCTCGGCGACGGGCCGGCACACGCGGCGTTCTGCGCCCGGTTCGCGCAGACGGCGTCCGCGCTGCACGCCAAGTCGGTGGAGGACATGGCGTTCTACCGCTACGTTCCGCTGATCTCGGCGACGGAGGTGGGTGGCGATCCCGGCCGGCCGGCGGTGAGCCCCGAGGAGTTCCACGCGTTCTGTGCCCGTATCGCGCGGGACTGGCCGGCGACCGGCACGGTGCTGACCACCCACGACACCAAGCGCAGCGGGGACGTTCGGGCCCGGATCGCGGTCCTCTCGGAGTGCCCCGAGCGGTGGTCCTCGCTGGTGGCGCAGCTGTCCAGGTCCGCTTCGGTACCGGCCCCGGATCCCCAGCTGGCCTGGCAGGCCTGGCAGTCGGCGTACGGCTGCGCGGGCCTGCCCGCCGGTGAGATGGCGGGCAGGCTGGAGCCCGCCCTGCTGAAGTCCGTGCGAGAGGCGGGCCTGTTCACCAGCTGGACCGAGCGGGATCCGGTCTACGAACGGGCGGTCACCGACTTCGTGGCGGCCGGCCCGGGAAGTGACGCGGGTGAGGCACGGTCGATGATGACGAGGTTCGCGGACGCCCTCGCCCCCTTCGCACGGGCCAATGTGCTGGGTGCCGCGCTGGTGCATCTGACGATGCCCGGCGTGCCCGATCTGTACCAGGGCACGGAGCGGGAGTACATCGCGCTGGTCGACCCCGACAACCGGCGTCCGTTCACCAGGCCCGCCGGGGAGGACGACGAGAAGGCGGCCCTGACCACGACCGCGCTGCGTCTGCGCCGGGAGCGGCCGGAGATCTTCGGCGAGGCGGGGATCTACACACCGCTGACGGCGCAGGGCCCCGCAGCGGCGCACTGCCTGGCCTTCTGCCGGTCCGGTGAGGTGGTGACGGCGGTGACCCGGCTGTCGCTGCGGCTCGAGGAGGGGGGCGGCTGGCGCGACACGGAGCTGATGCTGCCGGACGAGGGTCCGTGGATCGATCTCCTGTCGACCGGCGGGGAGTTCACGGGGCCTGCGGTCACCGTGGCACGGCTCTTCACGGACCGGCCGGTGGCGCTTCTCGTCAGGGCTGCGCCGGGACGGCGCTGAGGAATCCCGGGCGTCGCCGCGGGGCGTCCTGACTGTGGGTCAGGACGGGGGCACGGCGAGGGACGCGCTGAGCCGGAACGTCATCCGGCCGAAGCTGACCTGGTCGCCGTCGCTCACCACGACCGATCCGACGACCCGCTGTCCGTTGACGCACGTGCCGTTCGTCGAACCCAGGTCGCGCAGGATCCACCGGCTGCCGTGCGCGGTCAGTTCGGCGTGCGTCCGGGACACCGTCTCGTGGCTGAGCCGGAGTCCGTTGCCCGGGTCGCGGCCGATGCGCAACGGGTGCGGGCCGGGCACCGGCAGCAGGAGTTTCGGCAGCCGCTCGGACTGCCACGCCCTGCGCACCCTGGCCGGAAAGGCGGAGACCCCGCCGACGGCGCGGAACAGGCCGCGCGACCAGCGCCCGCCGGAATCAAGATCGGAGGTGAGCGCCGCCAGCTCTTCGGGACGCCGTGCCGTCAGGGCCAGTTCCATGCGTCGCAGGAAGGTGTCGTGGGAGAGCTTTCCCTGCGCGGCGCCGTCTCTGAGCACGCCGAGAACACGGTCGCGCTGGGCGTCGGACAGCCGAGCGGGATACGTGTAGGGCTCGAAGGAGGACGTCACGGTACCGATTGTCGGGCCGACAGGACCGAGGTGTCCAGACGATGCCCGTTTCCGGCCTCCCTGACCTGCGTGGCAGCCGGAGCGACGACACCCGCCGATCGCCCTGCGTCCGGCCGAACGCGTCGGAGCGGCGATCAGCCGAGGCGACGTCCCGACGGCGGCGTCCTGCGCGCGTCCGGGCGGGCCGTAAAGCGGTGGACCCGGCGTGCCGGGGCCCGTATCGTCCGCATCCGGCACCCGGCCGACCCCGGCCCGGACGACTGACGAGGAAGGAGGCGAGACACGTGCGTCACCTCAGCACCACCCCTGACACCACGTTCACGCGCTCCCGTTCCGTCCGCAGGACGGTGTCGGACCCGGTCTGACCGGGGGCGCCGAGTCCCGGAGGACACCACATGACCGTTCCGGTCATCCGCTCGCTCACCCGGAGCGACGCACATCTCTTTGATTCCCTGCAGGGCGGCTCCCTCGTCGGCCGTGCCGCGTTCGGCCACCGCTACGCCATCGTGCACGAGGGTGGTGAGTACCGCCCCGAATGGACCTGGGTCGCTCTGCGCGACGGCGTGGTCGTCGCCAGGGCGGCGTGGTGGGGCGGGCCAGAGGACACCGAGCCCGTGCTGCTCAACCACTTCGACTTCGCCGAGGGCGAGGACGCCGCGGGCACCGAACTGCTGCGCCGCGCCCCGTGGTCCGTCGAGTACGAGCTGATCGTGCCGCCGAACTGGCGGGACACCCCCGAGGTGCGGGCGGCCGCTTCGGCGCGGATCGCGGCGGCCGAGGCTGCGGGGATGAAACCGCTGGTCGAGCGTTACCGCTACGAGTGGACGCCCGCGGACGGCCTGCCCGAGCGGCCCGGCAGGCTGGAGTTCCGCCAGGAACCCGACGACGCGGTCATCCTGGACGTGCTGCGGCGGGTCCAGTCACAGACGCTGGATGCCCACGCCCGGCGCGCCGTCGAGGGGCCGGGCGGTCTCGAGCAGGCCGCGCAGGAGGAGCTGGACTTCTTCAACTGGTGTCCCTCGCCCCGCTCCTGGTGGCAGCTCGCCCACACACCGGACGGCGGGCTCGTGGGCATCCATGTGCCCGCCCGCAATCCGGGTGGCCCGTGCATCGGCTTCATCGGGGTCGTTCCCGAGGCGCGCGGGCACGGCTACGGCTACGACCTGCTCGTCGAAAGCACCCACTTCCTCGCCGGTGAGGGTGCCACCGCCGTCGCGGGCGCGACGGACCGGGGCAACGTGCCGATGGCCGCCGCGTTCGCCCGGGCCGGCCACCGCGTCACCCAGGAGCGCATTCACCTGGTGTGAGCGCCGAGCCGTGCGTGCCGCCCGTGCGCTGCGCGCGGATCACGTCGCGGTACCAGGCGTAGGACTCCTTGGGGGTCCTACGCAGGGTCTCGTAGTCGATGTGGACCAGGCCGAACCGCTTGCTGGCGCCCTCGGTCCATTCGACGTTGTCGGTCAGTGACCAGGTGAAGTAGCCGCGCACGTCGACGCCCGCGTCGATGGCCGTACGCAACGCCTCCAGGTGTCCCTCCAGGAAGGCGATGCGGCGGCCGTCGGCGACGGGCTCGTCGACCGCGCAGCCGTTCTCCGTGATGTACACGGGGGGCAGCCGGTCACCGAAGCGGTCACGCAGCTGCCCGAGTGTCTCGGCCAGCCCCTGCGGGACGACGGGCCAGCCGAAGTCGGTGGTGTCGTATCCCTCGATCTCCCTGATGCCGAAGGGGAGCCCGGCCGGCATCGGGTAGCCCGAGAAGGAGTCGAGGGCTTCGGGTTTGGGCGCGCCGACGAGAGTGGGGTTGTAGTAGTTGACGCCGTACCAGTCGAGTGGTGCGGAGATGACTTTGAGGTCGTCCTCGACGGGCCCGGGCATCAGTGCGGCGAAGCCCTCGTCGGGGTAGCGGCCGGTGAGGACCGGGTCGGCGAACAGCCAGTTGGTCAGGGTGTCGTAGAGCTCCGCTCCCGTGCGGTCCTCTTCGGAGTCGCCCGCCGTCCAGACGGGGGTGTGCGAGAGCGCGATGCCGATGTTGCCGGCCCCTGCGGCGCGCAGCGCCCGTACGGCCAGCCCGTGCGCGAGCAGCTGGTGGTGGGCGGCCGGCAGGGCGTCGAAGAGGAGCGTGCGGCCGGGGGCGTGCTCGCCGAGGGCGTAGCCGAGCAGCGTCACCTCGGCCGGTTCGTTGATGGTGATCCACATGGGGACCCGGTCGGCGAGACGCTCGGCGACGATTCCCGCGTACTCGGCGAAGCGGTAGGCGGTGTCGCGGTTGAGCCAGCCGCCCGCCTCGTCCAGGGGCAGCGGCGTGTCCCAGTGGTAGAGGGTGGGGGCCGGGGTGATGCCGTGGGCGCAGAGCTCGTCGACGAGCCGGTCGTAGAAGTCGAGTCCGGCGGGGTTGAGCGAGCCGCTGCCGCCGGGCACGACCCGGGGCCAGCTGATGGAGAAGCGGAAGGCGTCCGCGCCGAGTCCGGCGAGCAGGGCGACGTCCTCGCGGTAGTGCTCGTGGAAGCCGGTGCCGCGGGTGGTGTCGGTGCCGTCCTTGATCCGGCCGGGCTGTGCGGCGAAGGCGTCCCAGCCGGAGGGCCCCTTGCCGTCGGTGTCGAAGGCCCCCTCCGTCTGGAAAGCGGAAGCGGAGGCGCCCCACAGGAAGCCGGGTGGGAAGCTCGGCACGGTCATCTCGGCCTCCAGCAGCCGTAGGGGGGACCTCGTATTACTGCCCGGGCTCACCGCGAATGAGCAGAACCCGGTAGGGCAATGATCAGGACCAGACCCTAACGGCCGGTTGCGGGCTCGCTCCAGTCTCCAGGGGCCGTGCGTGCGAATTCCGTCGATCATGGGGCCTCCTGCGAGGCGCCGGATGCATGGACGAGGAGTGGTGGATGCGGTTCGAGGTGTGGGCCCCCGAGGCCGGGTCGGCAGAGCTGTGCACGGCGGGCGGCCGCCGGCCGATGGAGCACGACCCGCTGCGCGCGGGCTGGTGGACGGCGGAGGCCGAGGCGGCGGACGGTGACCGTTACGGCTTCTCGCTGGACGCGGGCCCCGTGCTGCCCGATCCGCGCTCCCGCCGACAGCCGGACGGGCCCGACGGGGAGAGCGCGGTCGTCGACCAGGACGCGTACGCCTGGGGCACGGTCTGGGCCGGGCGCGGGCTGCCGGGCGCGGTCCTGTACGAGCTGCACGTCGGTACGTTCACCCGGGCGGGCACCTTCGACGCCGCGGCCGAGCGGCTCGGCCATCTCGTGGACCTCGGCATCACCCATGTGGAGCTGATGCCCGTCTGTCCTTTCCCGGGCACCAACGGGTGGGGGTACGAGGGGGTGTCGCTCTGGGCGGTGCACGAGCCCTACGGCGGCCCGGAAGGGCTGAAGCGCTTTGTCGACACGGCGCACGGCCTGGGTCTCGCGGTCGTCCTGGACGTGGTCCACAACCACCTGGGCCCCTCGGGCAACCACCTGCCGGCCTTCGGGCCTTACTTCACCGACACCCACCACACCCCCTGGGGCTCGGCCGTCAACCTCGACGCCCCGGGGTCGGACGAGGTGCGCGCCTACCTCCTGGGCAGCGCGTTGGCCTGGCTGCGGGACTACCGCCTGGACGGCCTGCGCCTGGACGCCGTCCACGCGCTGGCCGACGGCCGGGCGCTCACCTTCCTGGAGGAGCTCTCCACCGCCGTCGACGCGCTCGCCTCGGAGCTCGGACGGCCGCTCGGGCTGATCGCGGAGTCCGACCTCTGCGACCCCCGTACGACCACTCCGCGCACGGAGGGCGGCATCGGGCTGCACGCCCAGTGGAACGACGACTTCCACCATGCTCTGCACACCGCGCTCACCGGCGAGTCCCAGGGCTACTACGCCGACTTCGCGGCCGCCCCGCTGGCCGCACTCGCGAAGACCGTGACCAAGGCCTTCTTCCACGACGGGACGTACTCCAGCTTCCGGGGCCGCGTGCACGGCCGCCCCCTCGACGTCACCCGGTCGCCCGCCCACCGATACGTCGGCTACGCCCAGACGCACGACCAGATCGGCAACCGCGCCCTCGGCGACCGGCTCGCCGCCGGGCTCTCCCCGGGGCTCCAGGCGTGCGCGGCCGCCCTCGTGCTCACCGGCCCCTTCACCCCGATGCTCTTCATGGGCGAGGAATGGGGCGCCCGCACCCCGTGGCAGTTCTTCACCGACCACACCGACCCGGAGCTCGCCCGCGCGGTGCGCGACGGCAGGCGGCGCGAGTTCGCGGCCCACGGCTGGGCCGAGGAGGACGTCCCGGATCCGCAGGACCCCGCCACCCGGGCCCGCTCGTGCCTCGACTGGAGCGAACCCGAGCGCGAGCCGCACACCCGGCTGTACGCCTGGTACCGCGAGCTGATCGCGCTGCGTCACGCCTTGCCGGACCTCTCCGATCCGGATCTGGCGGCGGTGCGGACGGCGTACGACGAGGAGGCCCGCTGGATCGCCTACCGCAGGGGCGATCTGCGGATCGCGGTCAACCTCTCGGGGAAGCCCGCGGCCATCCCGCTGGGAGCCGGCCGCCACCGGGCCGGCGGGGGCAGGGTGCTGGCCGCCTGGGGGCCGGCCGTCGCTCCGGGCGCGGACGGACTGCTGCACCTTCCCCCGGAGTCGTGTGTGGTGCTGGCCGATGACTGAACAACTCCCTTGCCTTCGGGTGCACTTCAACTCGTAGGGTCCGGACCGGGAATCCAACGGAAGGACACCATGAAGCAGCGATTTCTGGGCCGTTCGGGACTTCGCGTGAGCGAACTCTGCCTCGGCACCATGACGTTCGGCCAGGACACCGACGAGAGCGCCGCGCACCGCGTCCTCGACACCTTCACCGAGGCGGGCGGGACGTTCGTCGACACCGCGGACGTCTACCAGCACGGCGTCTCGGAGGAGATCGTCGGCCGCTGGCTGAAAGGCCGCGACCGGGACGCACTCGTCATCGCCACCAAGGTGTTCGGCACCATGGGCGAGGCGCCGAACGCCGGCGGACTGAGCCGTAAGCACATCGTGCGGGCCGTCGAGGCGAGCCTGCGGCGCCTCGGCACGGACCACATCGACCTCTACCAGACACATGTGTGGGACGCGACGACGCCCGCCGAGGAGACGCTGGCCACGCTGGACACCCTGGTGAAGTCCGGAAAGGTCCGCTACCTCGGCGCGAGCAACCTCTCCGCCTCACAACTCCAGCGCTGCCAGGACCTGGCGCGCCGTAACGGCTGGGAGCCCTACGTCAGCCTCCAGCCGCTCTACAACCTGCTGGCGCGCGAGGTGGAGTGGGAACTCGTCCCCGTGAGTCTGGCGGAGGGCGTCGGCGTCATTCCCTGGAGCCCGCTCCAGGGGGGCTGGCTGACGGGCAAGTACCGGCGGGGCATGACCGCGGCGGAGCCCGGCACCCGTGAGGCGCGCTACGAGCAGGAGTCGGGCCGCGAGGCCTGGCGGGAACGTGACAACGAGGAGACCTGGCGGGTCGTCGAGGCTGTCGTCGCCGTCGCCGAGGAGGCCGGGCGCACGCCGGCGCAGGTGGCCCTGCGCTGGCTGCTCGGGCGCCCCGGCGTCACGGCACCGATCGTCGGGGCGCGCACGGCCGAGCAGCTGGCCGACAGCCTCGGCGCCGCGGGCTGGGAGCTGACACCGGAGCAGACGGCGCGGCTGGACGGGGCGAGCGAGCGCCCGCTGCCCTATCCGTACGACGTGCTGCACCGGTTCCGGCACCGCGAGCCGCTGGACTGAGCGGGGGTCCTATTCGACGATCGCCAGTTCGCGGGCCGTGGTGTTCAGCCGCCTGCCCCCGGTCTCCGTGACCGTGACGATGTCCTCGATGCGGACGCCGAAGCGGCCGGGGAGATAGATGCCCGGCTCCACGGAGAAGCACATCCCGGGCACGAGCGGCTGTTCCTCGCCCTCGATCATGTACGGCGGTTCGTGGGTGGTGACGCCGATGCCGTGGCCCGTGCGGTGGATGAACCGTTCGCCGTAGCCGAATTCGGTGATGACGGCGCGGGCGGCCCGGTCGACGTCCTGGCAGGCGGCTCCGGGCCGCACGGCGGCGCAGCCGGCCTCCTGCGCCTCCCGGACGACGTCGTGGACCCGCCGCTCCTCGGCGGTGGGTTCGCCGACGTGGACCGTACGGGAGGTGTCGGATCCGTAGCCGTGCTTCAGTCCGCCGAAGTCCAGGACCACCATGTCGCCCTGCTCGATGGTGCGGTCGCCCGCCTCGTGGTGCGGGTTGGCGCCGTTGGGACCGGATCCCACCACGGTGAAGTCGACCTGGGAGTGCCCGTGCTCGATGAGGAGCGCGGCCAGATCGGCGGCGACGTCGCTCTCCCGGCGGCCGGAGAAGCGGACCTTCAGGATCTGCTCGTACGTCGCGTCGGCCGCGGCTCCCGCTGCGGCGAGCCTCTCCAGCTCGGCCGCGTCCTTGACCGCGCGCAGCATCGGCAGGGCATCGGTGAGCGAGACGTACGAGGTGTCGGGCAGAAGCTTGCGCAGAGCCAGGAGGTGCAGCGCCCAGGCGTTGTCGCTGATCCCGAACCGGCCCTCGGCGTGGAGCAGTCCGGCGGTCAGGGTGTACGGGTTCGCGGCGTCGGTCCAGTCCCGCAGCGTGAGGGCGGGCGCGCCCGCCGCTCGCTCGGCGTCCGCCGCCTCCAGGGCGGGGACGACGAGGACGGGGTCGTGGCCCGCCCTGAGGACGAGCAGGGTGAGGCGTTCGGTGTCCGCGGTCGGCCGGTAGCCGGTGAGGTGGACCATGTCGGGCCCCGGCGCCACGAGGACGCCGGCCAGACCCGCGGCGCCGGCGGATTCGACGGCCCGGGCCATCCTGGCCCGGTAGTCGTCGGCGGTGAAGGGCTGCGGCTGGTCGTTGCTGGGCATGAGGTCCTCCTGGCGGGGCGCGGCGCGGCACTCAGCATCCTGCCTCTCCGGCCGGGCGGACGCGAGCGGGGTTCAGGGCGTGCCGGACCCGGCCGAACCGAGCCGCACCACGAGGTCGGCGCGGTCGCGGTGACGCTCGACCAGCCGGGCGTTGCGCTCGTCGGACCCGGCCACCCAGCGCTCGGCGTACGGGCGGGACTTGCCGAACCGCACGTGCCGGTCCACCAGTCTGTTCACCCGCGATCCGGGATCGGCGTCCAGGAACCACGCTTCGTCCAGCAGTCCGCGGACCGGTGCCCAGGGTCCTTCGTCCAGCAGCAGGTAGTTGCCCTCGGTCACGACGAGCGGGATGTCCGCGGGGACGCACACCGAACCGGCGACCGGCTCCTCCAGCGCCCGGTCGAAGGCGGGCGCGTACACCGGGTCAGGACCTCCGGGGTCGCGCAGCCGCCGGAGCAGAGCGGCGTATCCGGCGGCGTCGAAGGTGTCCGGCGCGCCCTTGCGGTCGGCCCGGCCGAGGCGTTCCAGTTCCGCCCCGGCGAGGTGGAAGCCGTCCATCGGGACGAGGACCGCGCACCCTTGGAGCCCTTCGACGAGCTGGGCGGCCAGCGTGGACTTCCCGGCGCCGGGTGCCCCCGCGATGCCGAGGATGCGGCGCCGGCCACCTGCCGCCAGGCGGAGGGCGCGGTCGGTCAGCGCGGTGAGATCGCTGTCGTCCATGACGCGCATTGTCCACCGGGCAGGCCGGAGCGCGTTAGTGTTACGTATGACTAGGCCATGGTCCGCGTAACCACCCCATGGGCCGTGCTGTCGGGAAAACTGCCGAGGACGAGGATCCCCATGTCCCACATCGCTCTGGTCACGCTGGTCGTCCGCGACTACGACGAGGCTCTCTCCTACTACACCGACGCCCTCGGATTCGAGCTGGTGGAGGACACGGACCGGGGCGACGGCTCCCGTTGGATCGTCGTACGGCCGCGGGGCACGGCCGGGACCGGCCTGCTGCTGGCGCGCGCCAAGGACGAGGCCCAGCGCGCGAGCGTCGGGGCGCAGACGGGGGGCCGGGTCGGGTTCTTCCTGCACACGGAGGACTTCGCGGGTGACCACGAGCGGATGCGGGCCGCCGGCGTCCGCTTCCTGGAGGAACCCCGGCACGAGACGTACGGCTCCGTCGCCGTCTTCGAGGACCTGTACGGCAACCGGTGGGACCTGCTGCAGGCGGCGTGAGGGCCGGCCCGGACGTCACACGGGCCCGGCCGCCGCGCGCAGCGCTTCCAGGACCGGCTTGATCAGCGGGTGCCCCTCGGCACCCTGCCGCACCGCGGCGAAGACCCGCCGGGTCGGGGCGGCTCCCTCGACCGGCCGTACGACGACGCCGCCGAGCCCGGTGTCGCGCAGCGCCGAGCGGGGCACCAGTGCCACCCCCGCACCCGCCCCGGCCAGGGCGACCACGGCGTGGAAGTCGTCCGAGGAGTGCTCGAGCAGGGGCTCGAAGCCGGCGTACTCGCAGGCCAGGACCACCACGTCGTGGCAGGGGTTGCCGGGGTACGGGCCGATCCACGCGTCCTTGGCGAGATCGGCGACGGCGACGTGGTCCTGGCCCGCCAGACGGTGGCCGACCGGCAGCACCGCGTCGAAGGGCTCGCTGTACAGGGGCACCCGGGTCAGCCGCCGGTCGTCGTCACCGGGCGCGCCACGGTATTCGACGGCGACGGCGACATCGACCTGCCGGTCCAGCACCATCGGCACGCTGGCGTCACCCTCGGCGTCCTGCACCCTGACCCGGATCCCCGGTGCGGTGCGGGTGAGCTCGGCGATGGCGGGGGCGAGGACGAGCCCGATGCCCGTGGCGAACGCGGCGACGGTGACCGTCCCCGCGACGCCCGCGCCGTAGTCGGCGAGTTCCGCCTCGGCCCGCTCCAGCTGGGCGAGGACCGCGTTGGCGTGCGTCAGCAGGATCTCCCCGGCGGCGGTCAGCCGCGCGCCGCGCGCCCCGCGCTCGACCAGCCGGTGCCCGGTCTCCTGCTCCAGCGCGGCGAGCTGCTGGGAGACCGCGGAGGGGGTCAGATACAGCGCGGCGGCCGCGGCGGTCACCGTGCGGTGGTCGGCCACCGCACGGAGGATGCGCAGCCGCCGTGCATCGATCATGCGCTCATTGTCCCAGCTCGCGGGACGGTTCTACGCCTCCAGCGCGGCTCGCGCGTCGATGAACGCGTCCACCGCGCGGTCGACGTCGTCGGTGGAGTGCGCGGCGGAGAGCTGGACGCGGATGCGTGCGGCGCCCTGCGGGACGACGGGGTACGAGAACCCGATCACGTACACACCGCGCTCCAGCAGGAGCTCCGCCATCCGGCCCGCCTTCGCCGCGTCCCCGATCATCACGGGTGCGATGGCGTGGTCTCCGGGCAGGATGTCGAAGCCCTCCGCGGTCATCCGGGACCGGAAGAGCGCGGTGTTGGCGTTCAGCCGCTCGCGCAGGTCGCCCGCGGACTCCAGCAGGTCGATGACCTTGAGTGAGGCGGCGGCGATGACCGGGGCGAGCGAGTTGGAGAAGAGGTACGGGCGCGAACGCTGGCGCAGCAGCGCGACGATCTCGGCGCGCGCCGCGACGTAGCCGCCGGACGCACCGCCAAGCGCCTTGCCGAGCGTCCCGGTGATGATGTCGACGCGGTCCATGACCCCGTGCAGCTCGGGGGTGCCCCGCCCGCCGGGTCCGACGAATCCGACGGCGTGCGAGTCGTCGACCATGACCATCGCGTCGTAGCGGTCGGCGAGGTCGCAGATCTCGGCCAGCGGGGCGACGTAGCCGTCCATCGAGAAGACACCGTCGGTGACGACGAGCCGGCGCCGGGCGCCGGACGCCTCCTTGAGTTGCTGCTCCAGGTCGGCCATGTCGCGGTTGGCGTAACGGAAGCGCTTCGCCTTGGAGAGGCGGATGCCGTCGATGATGGAGGCGTGGTTGAGGGCGTCGGAGATCACCGCGTCCTCGGGTCCCAGCAGCGTCTCGAAGACTCCGCCGTTGGCGTCGAAGCAGGACGAGTAGAGGATCGTGTCCTCCTGCCCGAGGAAGGACGACAGGCGGTGCTCCAGCTCCTTGTGGACCTCCTGGGTGCCGCAGATGAAGCGGACGGACGCGAGCCCGTAGCCCCAGCGGTCCAGCGCCTCGTGGGCGGCGGCGACGACCTCGGGGTGGTCGGCCAGACCCAGGTAGTTGTTGGCGCAGAAGTTGAGCACCTCACCGGCCCGGCCGCCGGCGGTGACGGCGACGGTGGCGGACTGCGGGGTGCCGATGACCCGCTCGGGCTTCTGGAGTCCGGCGTCGCGGATCTCGTCGAGTGCGGTGCGCAGGTCGTCGCGTACGGAATCGAACATGAAGGGTGTCTCCCAGGTGGATACGGGGGCGTACGAGGAGCGTCAGGCGGTCCAGTCGAGCAGTACCTTGCCGCCGAGACCGCTCGCGGCGTCGTCGAAGGCGGCTTCGAAGTCGCGGAAGCCGTACCGGCCGGTGATCACGGGGGCGAGGTCGAGACCGCCCTCGAGGAGTACGGACATCGCGTACCAGGTCTCGTACATCTCGCGGCCGTAGATGCCCTTGATCGTGAGCATCGAGGTGACGACCCGGGACCAGTCGACGGGGAACTCGGCCGCGGGCAGTCCGAGCATCGCGATCCGGCCGCCGTGCGTCATGTTGGCGATCATGTCGCGCATGGCCTCCGGGCGTCCCGACATCTCGAGACCGATGTCGAAGCCCTCGCGCAGGCCGAGGTGGCGCTGGCCGTCGGCGATGGTCTCGGCGCCGACGTTCAGGGCGAGGTCCACACCGACCTTGCGGGCGAGGTCCAGCCGCGCCTCGCTGACGTCGGTGATGACGACGTTGCGGGCGCCCGCGTGGCGGGCGACGGCGGCGGCCATGATGCCGATCGGGCCGGCTCCGGTGATCAGTACGTCCTCGCCGACCAGCGGGAAGGACAGCGCGGTGTGCACCGCGTTGCCGAACGGGTCGAAGATCGCGGCGATGTCCAGGTCGACCTTGTCCCGGTGCACCCAGACGTTCGACGCGGGCAGCGCCAGGTACTCGGCGAAGGCCCCGTCACGGCCGACGCCCAGCCCGAGCGTGGAACGGCAGAGGTGGCGGCGTCCCGCGAGACAGTTGCGGCACTTGCCGCAGACCAGGTGGCCCTCGCCGCTGACCAGGTCGCCGATCTTGATGTCGACGACGTCCGCGCCGATCCCGGCGACCTCGCCGACGAACTCGTGGCCCAGGACGAGCGGTGTGCGCACGGCCTGCTGCGCCCAGCCGTCGTAGTCACGGATGTGCAGGTCGGTGCCGCAGATCCCGGTGCGCAGGACCTTGATCAGCACGTCCCCGGGGCCGGTCTCCGGCTCCGGTACGTCCATCAGCCACAGTCCCGGCTCGGCCTTGTGCTTCACGAGTGCCTTCACGGCTGCGGCTCCCTGTACGTGGTACGTGGCGGACGCCCCGGTCCCGGGCATGCCGAGGACGACCTGCGGCCCGGGGTTCTGGGGAAGACGGCGGACGGGACCAGGCGAACCGCCTGTCACCGCTCTCTGCCGTCACCGAGAAATGTGCCGCACCCTGGGCGCCAGGTCCATCGAGGATTTCTTAAGCACAGCCGTAGATCAGCTTCAGGCCACGGCCCGCCCCGGGCCTTTGCCTCGCGTCACGCCTCGTGCGCCGGCCGGGGCCAGGGCCTTCCGTCGAGGTTCTCGATGTCGCTGTTGAGGCGCTTGAGGTACGCGGCGAAAGCGGTGACCTCGTCGGGTGACCAGTCGGCCATGACCCGGTCCAGACCGCTGATGTTCTGTTCGCGTTCCGTGTCGAGGCCACTCTCGCCCGCACCGGTGATGCGGAACTTGCGGGCGATGCCGCCGCCGGGATCCGGGATGCGTTCGACCAGACCGGACCGCAGCATGGCGGCGGTCTGCCGGTTCAGGGTGGAGGCGTCGAGACCGAAGGCGTCGCTGAGCTGTCCGATGGACATGGGGCCCTCCATCCGGATCCGGCTCAGCAGGGTGTACGCGCTGCGGTCGAGCTGTCCGCCGGCCCGTCTCGAGCGGGGTGCGCTCGGCTGGAGGTGCCGCCCGAGGAGCATCGTCTCGAACTCGATCAGGTGCGTCGGCTTGTCCATGGTCCTTCTCTCGACCGTCTGCGCGGTGCCTCGGGGCTGTCCACCGCACATATACCACCCGGTTCGCCCGCCGGTACGACGCCGGATTCACTCGGGCGGTCGCCCCCACCAGCGCATCGGCCGCGGCTGACCACCCGTCGGAACGATCCTCCAGGCTGCGGCGCCCCTCCGGATGCCGGCCCCGTACGCCGGTTCCTCGTACGCCCGTTCCTCGTACGCCGTGACGTGGCCGCCGTTCCTCGCCACCGGTCGGCCGGGCTTCGTCACGGCAGCGGGACGAAGCCCCGGATGGCCTCGGTCAGCCGTTGCGGCTGGTCCTCGGGGATGAGGGTGTAGCTGTCGGCGACCTCCACGAGTTCGCCCTCGGGCAGCAGGTCCGCGAGCCGTCGGCCGTGCGCGGGCGGCATGACCTTGTCCTCGGCTGCCCAGACGACGAGCGCGGGCCGGTCGAAGGTGCGCAGCGCCTGTGCCCATGCCAGGAGTTCGTCCCGGGGCGGCACCCCGAGCACGTACGCCCGCAGGTCCCTCCGGATGGCGGCGGACGTCCACAGGGGACGGAACCAGTCGTCCATCACGTCGTGCGGGACGGGCCGCCTGCTCATCCACCCCCAGGTCATGGGAAGTCGGCGCGCGGGCTTCAGCTTGAGCAGGGCGAAGGCGAGCCGCAGTCCACCGGGCGCCTTCGCCGCGGCGTACAGATTGCGGCCGGGCAGGCCGGGCGGGAAGTTGTCGAACGCCTCGCAGGACGTGATCACCAGCCTGCCGATCCGCCGGTCCCTGCCCTCCGCGACGAGTGCCTGAGCCCCACCCCAGTCGCTCATCACCAGGGTGACGTCCTCCAGATCCAGCTCGTCCAGGAACTCCGCCACCAGGTGGGCAACTCCGAGGACCGTCAGATCGGCGTCGGGGCGCATCGGTCTGCGGTGGCCCCCCAGCGGGAGCGTGGGTACGACGCAGCGGAAATCGGGGCGCAGACCGGCGACGACGTGGCGCCAGAGCGAACCGTTCATCGCCACCCCGTGGAGAAGGACCACCACGGGCCCGTCGCCGCCCGTGTCCTCGTACTCGACCACTCCTGCGGAAAGCGTCACTTCGGCCATGGGGCCAACCTAGAACGTCCCCGAACGGCTTGCGGCCCAACAGTGCGTCAGGGCTTGATAGCGTCGCCCGCACGACTACGGAAAGCTCCCCGCCGGGGTCGTCGCTCCGCCGGGCCGGGCCGCACCGACAGGGCGGCGAGCGGCGGCCGGTGCGTGTGACGGGGACGCACGTGGCAGGGACGATGAGGGCCTACGCATGAGCCTCCCGCAGTTGCACTACACCGCCGTGACGTCCGGGGACGGGGTGCCCGCCGGCCGGTTCACCGCCGTGGACCCCGCGATAGCCGGGCCGGTGCGCGCGGAGGCCGCACCTCTTCTGGCCTACGAGGCTCCGGAGGGGACGGCCGAGGGGCTCACCGATGCCCGGATCCGCTCGCTGCCCGTGGCGTTCGGCTTCGCCGCGCTCTCCGACGGAAGCCACCTGCTGAGCCGTACGGTGGCCACGGGCGCGGGCGGATTCCACGCGCACGCCGTGCACCTCCTGCCCGGTACGCCGATACCCGGCCGGGTCCTCCCGGTCGCCGCGTGGGGCGCCGCGGGGTGGCTCTCCACGACGCCGGACCGCACGCCGCCCGATCCCCTGACCTCGATGTGCACCGCGCACGGCCCCTCACGCGGGCTCACCCGTGAAGGGCTGGGCGACTTCGCTGTGTCCCGCAGTCCGTGGCTCGCCGCCGTCCTCAGCGATCTGCGCCGCGTGAGCGAGGACCCGGCCGCGCCAACCGTGGTGCTCGTCGAGCGGCAGAGCGCGGACGTGGCCCGATGGGTCGCGCTGGCCGTCGCCGTACTGCCCCGGGAGCACGCCGAGCGTCTGACGTTCACCACGTACACCCGGCATCCGGGACGCACCACGCACCAGGTCGTCGGCGTCCTTCCCGAGGACGCTCCGGACGCCCGTGACCCGCGGTTCCGCGTGCACGCCGCCGCCGGCCCGCGCCCCTCCGGGACCACGGACGACGCGTGGGCGGGGACCGCCGCCCGGATCTGGCGCAACCGGTCCCCCGAACTCTTCCGGGACGCGGCGGAACTGCCGGGCGAGCCGTTCGCCGCGGGGCCGCTCGCCGTCACCGCGCTCGGCGCCGGCATCGTCCTCGGGTCCGACGGGCGGGCCGCGGCGGCCGACTGGGCGGCCGAGCGGCCCTACGCGCTGGACGAGAAGCGCACCAGGCAGCTGACCGACGCGCTGACGTCGCCCGCCGACGACCGTACGGCCGCGGAGTGCGCCGCGGCGCTCCGGCTGCTGACGGCGCTCGACGGCCGCTGCCCCGCCTCGGTCACCGCACCGCTGGCCGCACTGCTGGTGACGGAGGCCGTGCGGGGTGGCGATGTGGCCCTGGAACCGCCGGCGCGTTCGGCGTTCGAGGAGGCCGACGGGGAGCGCGCGCGGGCCGGGCTGGTCGAGGAACTCGGCGACGAACTGCTGGCCGAGCTCGCCTCCGGGGCGCCCCGGGGCGTCGCGCGGACCGTGCAGCTGCTGCGGATCGTCCGGCTCCTCGGCGTGGACTGCGCGGAACTGCTTCCCGGTGTCGTGGGCCGGCTGGCCCGTGCGCTGCTCGACGACCCGGAGGCGGGTGCGTGCCGCGCGCTGCCGGACCTGCTGGACGAGCAGTTCGACATCCGTACGGCGCTCCTGGGTGAGCTGGACCGGCTCGCCCCGGACCACCCGGCGGACACGGAAGGACTGCTGGTCCGGGTGGCCCTGCCGTTCACCGGGACGCAGTCCCTGCCGCACCTGCGGATGTGTGCCGGGGCACCGGGCGCCAGGGCGCGGGGTGCGGACCGGGTGGGGACCCTGAACACGGTGCTGCGCGCGGCGGGCATGTCCCCGTTCGCCGAGCCCCTCGTGCTGAGGACCGCTGTCGGCCTGGTGTGGGGGAAGGAGACCCCGACGGCGGGCGAGGCCCGATCGCTGCTGGGCGAGACCACGTCCGACGCCCACCGGACGGCCGGCACCTGGGCGCACCTGGTCGATGCCGCGCTCGCCGCCCCGTCCGGCGACGACGACGCTCCCGAACTCGCCCGCGAGCTGCTGCGCTCATTCCCCCAGGAGCTCGGATCCCGGGTGCGCGCCTGCCTGCTGTTGCTGGACTTCGCGCGCGAGATGCGCTCCGGGACGGCCGAACCCGGTTGGGCGGACCGTGCCAGGACGCTGCGCAGCCGTGCCGAACCCGCCGAGCCCACGGCCCTGGAGCACGCCTTCGCGGCCCTGGCCGAGCGGCTCCTCGCCCCGGGCCGGCCCGGGGAGGAGCTGTACGCGTTCGTGCACAGCGGGGACGCGGAACTGATCGCGGCGTACGGCCGGGCGGCCCGCCGCGACGGGGTCCCGGCGCTGCTGCGGGCGGACCCCTCGTACGTGGCCGACTGCTTCATCGTGTGGAACGCCCACCCGCACGCGGGCGGCGACTGGACCACGGCCCGGACCGGCCTGCTGGAGGAGGTGCTGCGTCCCGCGGTGCGCGTGCTCTCCGCCGAGGATCTCGCCGCGGTGGAGGAGGCCGTGGAGCGCGAGGGGAGCAGCCGCACCCTCGACGCGTTCCGCGCCTGGAACCGGCCGTCACGCTCGATCGGGCGCCTCGGCAGAAGGATCGTCGGGCGGGTGCGCCGGGGGTGAGCGTGGACGGCCGGGGGATGAGCGTGGGGCGGCCGGGGGTGGCGGTCCTCGCCTCCGCGGGACGGGACGGGGACCGCCGCACCGGCGTCACACCGCCGGCTCAGACGTTGGGCACCTTCAGTCTGTCCCAACTCGCCTTGCCCGGGATGCCGTCCGCGCCACTCCCCGAGTAACCCAGTTTGCGCTGCCACGCGGCGTACGACTTGCGGTCCGCCTCGGACCAGTCCGGGCCGGGGCCGACCTCGTACCTTCCGCAGCCTTCGGCCACCAGTCTCTTCCCCATCGCCGTGATGACGGCGCTGCGTCGTCCGACCCGGAAGTACGCCGCTCCGGGGAACGGCTCGTACTTCGCCGGGGGCTTGGGGGTGGGCGGCTTCGACGGGCCGTCCGGCTCGCCTCCGAGACGTGTTTTGACCCTGCCGCGCATCGAGTCCATCGTGAACCCGCGCGGGTCGATCTTGCCCGGCTGCCACTCCTTGTGGCCGATCACCGAGCGCTGGTTCCAGCCGTGGGCCCGGCAGATCGCCGCGGCCGCCTTCTCGATGGCCACCAACTGGGCTGTCGGCCAGGGGTCCTTGCCGTCACCGAGGTTGATGCACTCGAAGCCGTAGAAGGAGCGGTTTCCGTCGGTGTTCGCCTCGTTGTCGGCGGGCAGGGACGTCTCGTTGATCACCGCGCGCAGGACGTCGTCGTCGCCGAGTCCGGCGTGGTTGGCGCGGCCGTGACCGACCATGTGGACCGAGCCGTCCTTGGCGATCACCCCGTGGCACAGCGGGCCCGGGAGACTCGAGTGGCCGTTGTAGCAGAGTTCGACGGAGCTCTGGGTTCCCGAGGTCACGGTGTGATGGATCATCACCCCGTGCACGGGCCCCCACGAGCCCTTGTGGTTGCGGTTGTGCGTGCGCCAGCTCCGGTGCTCGACGACATGCAGACCCTCGTCCCGCAGGGCCTTGAGCAGTTTGTCGGCGGACAGAGGCGTTGCCATCGTGGTGCTCCTTTACCCAGGTGCTGCGTCAGTTCTCGGGCTGTCCCTCGTCGTCCTGCCCCGCCGTCCGGCCGTCCGAACCGGCGGCGGCGTTCTCCGTGACCTCGGCTTCCGCTTCGGCGTCCGTCGGCCCCTCGGCTCCGCCCGTCACGGACCGGGCGTAACGGTCGGGAAGTCCCCGGGCCGGGATGTCCGGCCCGCCCCGTCGTACGCGCGCCCTGCGTCCCCCAGCGACAGTCGGCCGCCCTCCTCGATCCGGGCGGCCCCGCCCGCAGCCGCGCCGCGACGTGCTCCGTACGCCCAGGGCCGCCGCCGCTCCGGGAGCCCGACGCCCGGCTCCGGCGCCGCGGGTACGGGTGGAGTCCGGGACGCCGCCCGACCGAGGGGTGCGGCTCGTCCGGGAACCGTCCCCGTCGTCCCGGCAAGCCGGTCTTCCGGCGGGCGGGGTGACCGGGACCGCGGGTGCGAAGCGGCAGGTACCGTAGGGAGGACGATTTCGTGGGCCTCCTGGCGGGCTGCGTACACCCAGGAGGAAGACATGACGACGAACCGCGGGCGCAAGGACGTGATCCGGGACCGGATGGCCGCGACGGGCGAGTCCTACAACGTCGCCGCGCGGAACCTGAAGGCGATGAAGGACATGGGCGCCACTCGCGACGCCCGGCTCATCCAGCGCTGGCAGCCCGCCGACTCGCTGGACGTGCCCTGCCCGTGCGGCGGCACCTGCGAGCCCGGCGAGACCTGCGACCGCTGCCACGCCCGGCACCGGCACGTGAAGCGCTACCCGGGCAGTGTCACGGACGTGGAGACCTGGGCGGACCGCTACGAGTGCATGGGCTGTTCGGCGTCGTACACGCTGACCGTCCACCTGGCAGGGCGCCCCTGGGGCGTGGCCGAGACCGTGGTGCAGGGCGGCGCGGCCGAGGAGGTCGTACGGGCACGGGTCTTCCCCGGGGTGGTGCACCCGCTGCTGCGGGCCGAGGTGGGCACGGAGTCCGACCAGGACCAGTAGGGCCTGTCCGGCGGGCATGTGATCATTGGATCATGAAGGTCGTGCTCTTACTCTGCGTCGTTTTTGCCGCTTTCGCCCTGCTGGCCACCCTCGTCCGGCCGCTGGGGCGGCGCGCGAGGATCCCGGGCTGGAATCTGATCGTCTTCCTGCTGGCCGGATGGCTGACCGTGTCCGTCGGCCTGATTCTCTCGCAGCGCGCGCAGCCGACGCTCTTTCCCGACACGTCGCCCTGCTACGGCACGCGCAGTACTCCCGTCTCGCAGTACTTCCCGCCCGACTCGTTCTGCCTGCACGCGGACGGGGAGTTGCGGACGGCCAACGGGCCGGCTGCCAAGTTCCTGTTCTGGACCGCCGCCGGCACCACCGCGGCGATGGTCGTCGCCGGCGCCCTCGCGCGGCGCCGTCGACGAGGCTGATCCGACACCGTCGCAGCCGGCGGCGATCGCGATGCCCGACGGAACGCCGATCGGTGTCGGCAACGCGGGCGCACCCCCCGACCGCCGCCCACCTCGCCGCCTGCGCCCGCGCCGACTCCACCCCCTGACCCGCGGGTCCCGGGCTCTCGATCCGCGGCGAACAGCCCTCCCGGAAGGGGCACGGGCAGCCCGAGCGGATCGCCCGAGGGAAGCACGGGACAGGCACCGCCCCACCCCGCCCCGCCGGACGACCGGGCCGGGCCCTCTCCGCCATGCTCCGCGACAAAGACCGGGCAATGTCAGGCGCGGCCCTCCCCCTCTCCCGGGCCAGTGGGTCGTACGGGCAGCGGAGTCGGCCGCGACCGCGCGAGGCGGGGGGTGACGGGCGTCACGGAGGAACCCTGACCGATCGGTCAGGTCTGACCGATCGGTCAACTAAAGTGAGCCCATGCCACGTCCGCCTTCCGCGATGCGCCGTCAGATCCTCGACGCCGCACTGCGCCTCTTCGCCGAGCACGGCTTCAAGGGGACCTCGCTGCACGACATCGCAGTCGAGGCCCACTGCTCCAAAGCCTCCCTGCTGTACCACTTCGCCGGTAAGGACGCGATCCTCGCCGAACTGCTGACTCCACCGGCGGAGAGCCTCACCGCCATGAACGAGGAACTGGAGGCTCTGAACGGCGATCAGGCCGTCGAGCCGGCGGTGACCGGCTTCGTCGGCCTGGCGATGCGCTTCCACCTGGAGGTGAAGATCATCTTCGCCGAACTGCCCGACATGCTCGGTCATCCGGCACTCGCCGTCATCCCCCGGGCGATCGACCGGCTCGCGGATGCGCTGGCCGGACGTTCGCAGGAACCACGGGCCCGGATCATGGCGCAGATGGTGATCGGCGGCGTGGCTGTCACGGTCGCCGGAGACGTGGACGTCGACCCCGGCACGATGCGTACCGAAATGGTCCAGGGAGCACTGAGAACCCTCGGCCGTCCGACCGGCTGACGGAAGTCGCCCGGTCCGAAGAGAAAGACGCCTCTTTCGCATGGCAATCCTGCTGTACCGGCTAGGCCGGCTGTCCTTCCGCCGCCGAGGCCGCGTCCTCGCCCTCTGGCTCCTGCTGCTCGCACTGCTCGGAGGGGGCGCCGCAGCCTTCAGCGGCCCCACCACCAGCAAGTTCTCGATCCCTGGAACCGAGTCCCAGAAAGCCCTGGACTCGCTCGCACGGGAGTTCCCGCAGGCGAGTGGCGCGACGGGGACCATAGTCGTGGCCGCGCCCGAGGGCGGGAAACTCACACCCTCGTCCGTGGCCCCGGTGACCGCCGAGGCCGGGAAGGTTCCCGGCGTCCTCGCGGCCATGGACCCCTTCGTGTCCAAGGCCGTGTCGCCGGACGGCCGCTACGCCCTGATCCAGGTGCAGTTCAAGTCCGGTGTGGACGGCATCACGGACGCGCAGCGGGAGGCGTTCTCGGAGGCGGGCGCCTCCGTACCCGACCTGCGCGTCGAACACGGCGGCGAGATCATGCGGGGCGTGCCGGAGGTCGGCTCGACCGAGATCCTCGGTGTCGCGGTCGCCGCCCTCGTCCTGGTCCTCACCTTCGGTTCCCTGGTGGCGGCGGGCATGACGCTGCTGAACGCCCTGGTCGGCGTGGGCGCCGGCATGGCCGGGCTGTTCGCCCTCAGCAGCACCGTCGAGCTGACCAGCACCGCACCCATCCTCGCGCTCATGCTGGGACTGGCCGTCGGCATCGACTACGCCCTCTTCATCACCTCCCGTTACCGCCACTATCTCTCGGAAGGCATGGACGGGGAGGAAGCGGTCGGCCGGGCGGCCGGAACAGCCGGTTCGGCCGTAGTCTTCGCGGGCGCCACCGTCGTCATCGCGCTGGCAGGGCTCGCCGTCGCCGGCGTCCCCTTCCTCACGGTCATGGGCCTGGCCGCCGCGGCCACGGTCGCCCTCGCGGTGCTGGTGTCCCTCACACTCCTGCCGGCCGCCCTCGGGTTCGCGGGCAACCGCGTCCTGCCCCGGAAGCAGCGGACCAAGGACCGGGCCCCCGCTGCCGCCCCCGCGGAGTCCGAGGCGGGATTCGGCTTCCGATGGGGCCGGATCGTGGCACGTCTGCGCGTCCCCCTCCTCATTCTCGGGGTGGTCGGCCTCGGCGCCCTGGCCCTGCCGGTGCAGGACATGCGTCTGGCACTGCCCGACGCGAGCACCGAGGCGGTCGGGTCACCCAACCGCGAGGCCTACGACCTGACCACCGAGGGGTTCGGCGAGGGCTTCAACGGCCGTCTGGTCGCCGTCGTGTCCGGTGACACCGCGCAGGCGACCGGTGCGGCGGCCAAGGAGACGGCCGCGCTCATCATGGACACCGACGGAGTGCTGGCCGTCGCTCCCCCGCAGCTGAACGAGAAGGGCACCACCGCCCTCCTGGCGGTGATCCCCGAGACGGGGCCGACCGCAGCGGCGACCGAGGACACCGTCAACGAGATCCGCGACCGGGTGACAGGGGTCGAGGGCGCCGACATCTCCCTGACCGGTGCCACCGCCGTCGGCATCGACGTCTCCGAGAAGCTCGCCGGCGCGCTGCCGGTCTACCTCCTGCTGGTGGTCGGGCTGTCCGTCCTGCTGCTGATGCTCGTCTTCCGGTCGATCCTGGTGCCGCTCAAGGCTGCGCTGGGCTTCCTGCTGACCATCGGCGCCACCTTCGGGATCACCGTCGCCATCTTCCAGGAGGGCCACCTGGCGGATCTGGTCGGCCTCGACACCCCCGGGCCGCTGGTCAGCTTCCTGCCCATCCTCCTGATCGGCATCCTCTTCGGGCTGGCCATGGACTACGAGGTCTTCCTCGTCTCGCGGATGCGGGAGGACTTCGTCCACGGCGCCGACGCCCGTGAGTCCGTCGTCAGCGGGGTCGGCCACAACGGGCGCGTGGTCACGGCCGCGGCGGTGATCATGACCGCCGTCTTCGGCGGATTCGTGTTCATGCCCGACCCGATCATCAAGTCCATCGGATTCGCCCTGGCGATCGGCGTGCTCGTCGACGCCTTCGTCGTCCGCATGGCCCTCGTCCCGGCCGTCATGCACCTTCTTGGACGCGCGGCCTGGTGGCTGCCGCGACCGGTCGACCGGATCCTGCCCGACCTCGACATCGAGGGCGAGCGGCTGCAGCGGGAGATCCCGGTGCAGCGGGATCCGGCGGAGCTCGTGAAGACGTGAGTACGCCGGTGCCGCGGGCTCGGGGCCCGCGGCACCGGCGGCGCGGGGCCGACCCGCCCGGAACGCCCGTCAGGAGCGCTTCTCCTGACGGGCGGCCGTCCGCGGGGGGCCGGGCCCGGCCGACGTCCCGACCGGGTACTCAGCTCTCGTCCGGCGCCAGCGTCAGCGAGATCGAGTTGATGCAGTAACGCTGGTCCGTGGGCGTGGGATAGCCCTCGCCCTCGAAGACATGCCCCAGGTGCGAGCCGCAGCGCGCGCAGCGCACCTCGGTGCGGGTCATGCCGAGGCTGTTGTCCACGATCAGCTCGACCGCGTCGGTGTCCTTCGGGTCGTAGAAGGACGGCCAGCCGCAGTGCGACTCGAATTTGGTGTCGGAGCGGAACAGCTCCGCACCGCAGGCACGGCATGAGTAGACGCCCGCCGTCCTGGTGTCGGTGTACTCACCCACGAAGGCGGGCTCGGTGCCGGCCTTGCGCAGCACCGCGTACTCGGCGGGCGACAGTTCCGCCCGCCACTGCTCGTCAGGCTTCTCGACGTCGTACGACACGGTGGCTCCCTCAGCTCGACAGGTGGTCCAGGATCTGCGGGCCGAGGTCGGTGACGTCGCCCGCTCCCATGGTGAGAACCAGATCGCCGGGCTTCGCCATTCCCGCGACGGCAGCGGGGATGTCCGCCTTGTCGTGGACGGCCGTCACATCGGCGCCGGCGGTCTTCGCGGCGTCGATGATCAGTGCGCTCGTGACGCCCGGGACCGGGTCCTCCCTGGCCGGGTAGATGTCCAGGACCAGCGAGGCGTCGGCGAGGGCGAGTGCCTGGCCCATCTCCGTGCCGAGCTCCTGGGTGCGGGAGAAGAGGTGGGGCTGGAAGACCACCAGGAGGCGGGCACCGGTCGCCGCTCCGCGCATGGCCTCCAGGTCGGCGGTCATCTCCGTGGGGTGGTGCGCGTACGAGTCGATGACCTGGACGCCGGCCGCCTCGCCCTTGAGCTGGAGGCGGCGCTTGACCCCGGTGTACTTGCCGAGGGCGGAGGCCAGGTTGTGCGCCGGGATACCGAGGGCGACACCGGCCGCGAGCGCGGCGACCGCGTTGTGCGCGTAGTGGCGGCCGGGTACGGAGACCGTGAAGGTGAGGTACTTCCCGTTGAGGACGACCGTGACCTCGCTGGTCAGCCCGCGCGGGGTGACCTTGTGGACGCGGACGTCCGCACCCTCGGACTCGCCGTAGGTGACGACGGTGAGGGAGGACAGTTCACGGACCCGGCGGGTCAGCTCCACGGCCCCGGACTGGTCGGCGGCGATGACCAGGGTGCCGCCGGGGACGACCTTGCCGACGAAGGTCTCGAAGGACTCGTAGATCTCGTCCATCGACGCGTAGTTCGCGTGGTGGTCCAGCTCGACGTTGAGGACGATCGCGACCTCGGGGGCGTACTTCTGGAAGCTCCGGTCGCTCTCGTCGGCCTCGGCGACGAAGACGTCACCGTCGCCGTGCGTGGCGTTGGTGCCGGGGCCCTCCAGGTCGCCGCCGATGGCGTACGAGGGGTCGAGCGCCAGCTCGGACAGGGCGACGGCGAGCATCGACGTGGTGGTGGTCTTGCCGTGCGTGCCGGCGACCGCGATGGCCCGCAGGCCCTCCATCAGGGAGGCGAGCGCGTCGGAGCGGTGCACGACGGGGATGTCCAGCTCGGCGGCGCGGACCAGCTCCGGGTTGTCGGCGCGGATGGCGCTGGAGACGACCACCGAGGTCGCGTCGTCGGCCAGGTGTCCGGCGGCATGTCCGATGTGGACGGTGGCTCCCAGCGCGCGCAGGGCCTCCGCGGTGGCGGACTCCTTGGCGTCGCTGCCCGCCACCTTGGCGCCGCGCTGGGCGAGGATCTTCGCGATGCCCGACATTCCGGCGCCGCCGATGCCGATGAAGTGCGGCCGTTCCAGGGCGGCAGGAATACCGGGTGCCATACGTCTCTCTCCCGAGCTGTGAGGTGGTTCTGGTTCCGCCACAGCCTATTCGCTGTGCGCGAAGAGCTTGAGCACCGGTACGCCGACCTTGTGACGGGCCCGGGAGGCCCAGTCGCGGTGGAAGAACTCCTCGACGTAGTGCGGCGCGGTCAGCACGATGACCTCGTCGGCCCCGGAGTCGTCGACCACGGTCTTCAGCTTGTCCAGGGGATGGTCCTCGACCACCTGGCCGACGGCCTCTGAGCCGGCCTCGCGCAGCTCCCGGAGCGAGTACTCGAGCGCCATCTCGGCGGGCTCACGGGCTTCCTTGCCCTCCGGCCGGTCACCCTCGCGGACGGCTTCCCTGAGCTCACCGATCGCGACGTCGTCGATCGCGCGCAGCAGTACGTCGGCCTGGTCACTGCGGGGCTGCATCAGTACGACGAACGAGATCCGCTCCTCACCGTGAAGGGTGGTGACGAAGTCCACGTCCTCGGGGGTGAGGGGCTTCTCGATCATCAAAACGCTTGTGAACACGGCAGGCGCCCTTCCGCTTCATCTCGTCGGCCGTGGGGACGGCCGTTGTTGCTGAAACCATCCTTCCCCGCAATTGCACGGGGGTAGCAGGACTAAGTGTGCCCACCCGAGGCCAACCGGAACGGGTAATTCCGCTAAGTGTCAGATCTTCCCGTACCGGGTGAAGAGGAATCCGGTCTCCTCCAGGAGCGAGACGAGAGCGAAACGTTCCGGTACCGGGACGGCGGGCCCGCCCGCGATGCGCTGTGCGCCTCCGGCGGTGAGCAGCGGGGACAGGGTCAGGCAGAGCTCGTCCAGCACGCCGGCCGCCACGAACTGGCCGAGCAGGCGCGGCCCGCCCTCGGTGAGGAGCCGGGTGAGGCCCCGGGCGGCCAGTTCCCCCACCGCGCGCGCCGGGTCGACGCCGGCGCCGTCGCCGGCCACCAGCACCTCCGCTCCCGCCTCCCGCGCGGCCCGGACCCGGTCCGGGGGCGCCGCGGCTCCGGTGAGCACGAGCGTCGGGACCAGCGGCGAGACGAAGAGCGGGAGGGAGAAGTCCAGGTCCAGGCTCGCGCTGACCACCGCGATGGCCGGGGCGGGTCCCTGCCCGGCGGCCTCACGCCGGGCGGCGAAGGCCTCGCGGGCCCGCGCGGGCCGGTAGCCCTCCTGGCGGACCGTCTCGGCCCCGACGACGACCGCGTCGGCCAGGCCTCGCAGGGTTCCGAAGATCCGCATGTCGGCGGGGCACGAGATGCCCTGGGAGCGGCCGTCGTGCTGTGCGGCGCCGTCCAGGGTGGAGACCATGTTGGCGCGGAGCCAGGGGAGGCCGCCGTCGGGATACGCGTAGGCGTCCGCCAGCTCGTCGAGCGTCCACTCGCGGTCGGCGGCAGCGGCCGGGGTTGTCAGGTCCGTCACAGGGAGCAGGCGTCGCATGCGCAGCAGTCTGGCACGGCCCTTAAGGTGGAGAGTTGTGTCGTCCTCCACAGCCGTGCCGGGGCATAGCCCCATAGCCGAAACGGCCCCGCAGTCACTGTGCGCCCTCGAGCCGCGCGTCCCCGCCGACCGTCTGGTCGCCGAGATGGTCCCGCCGCCCCGCTTCGACTCGGTGCGCTTCGATACGTACGTCCCCGACCCGAACCAGCCGAGTCAGACCGAGGCGGTCCACGTCCTCAGCTCCTTCGCGGCCGGGCTCGGCGGGGCGCACGCGGTGGGAGGCGGCAGGCGCAGGTGGTTCGGCAGGAAGCCCGCCGCGGCGCCCGCCGGGCCCCGCGGCGTGTATCTCGACGGCGGTTACGGCGTCGGCAAGACCCATCTGCTGGCCTCGCTCTGGCACGCGACCCCCGCGGACCGCTCGCTCAAGGCCTTCGGCACCTTCGTCGAGCTGACGAACCTGGTCGGCGCGCTGGGCTTCCAGCAGACCGTGCGGACCCTGAGCGGGCACCGGCTGCTCTGCATCGATGAATTCGAGCTGGACGACCCGGGCGACACCGTCCTGGTGTCGTCGCTGCTCAGCAGGCTCGTCGAAGCGGGGGTCGCGCTGGCCGCCACGTCGAACACGCTCCCCGGCAAGCTCGGTGAGGGCCGATTCGCGGCAGTCGACTTCCTCCGCGAGATCCAGGGACTTTCCTCGCACTTCCGGCCGCTGCGGATCGACGGCGAGGACTACCGCCACCGGGGACTGCCCGAGGCACCGCCGCCGTACTCCGACGACCAGGTCACCAGGGCGGCGTACGCGACTCCCGGAGCCGCGCTCGACGACTTCCCGGCGCTGCTCGACCATCTCGCCCGGGTCCATCCGAGCCGGTACGGCGCACTGACGGACGGGCTCACGGCGGTCTGCCTCACCGACGTGCAGCCGGTGCCCGACCAGTCGACGGCGCTGCGACTGGTGGTGCTGGCGGACCGGTTGTACGACCGTGAGGTCCCGGTGCTCGCCTCCGGCCTGCCCTTCGACCGGCTGTTCAGTGACGAGATGCTGAACGGCGGGTACCGGAAGAAGTACTTCCGGGCCATCTCGCGGCTGACGGCGCTGGCGCGTGACGCAAAGGGACTGGTGGCGCAGTAGGTTCGGGGGTTGAAGGACGTGCGGGTGCCTCCGGGTGCCGCGTACGTCCGTATGACCGCGCACACCGTTTGAAGGGATCCATCATGGCTACCACGCGTCAGGCGCACACGGTCTGGGAAGGCAACCTGCTCGAGGGCAGCGGCGTCGTCACCCTCGACTCCTCAGGAATCGGGGAGTACCCGGTCTCCTGGCCGTCCCGCGCGGAGAAGGCGAACGGCAAGACCAGCCCCGAGGAGCTCATCGCGGCAGCGCACTCCAGCTGCTTCTCGATGGCCCTCTCCAACGGCCTGGCCACGGGGGGCACCCCGCCCACCCGGCTGAACACCCAGGCAGAGGTCACCTTCCAGCCCGGCACCGGCATCACCGGCATCCACATCACGGTGGAGGGCGAGGTACCCGGTCTGGACGAGGCGGGCTTCGTGAAGGCCGCAGAGGACGCCAAGGCGAACTGCCCGGTCAGCCAGGCGCTCTCGGGCACCACCATCACGCTCACCGCGTCGCTGGCCTGACACCTGCCGTCCCCGGGGCCTCTTCCGCCCCGGGGACACAGCGGGGACACAGGAGGCATCGTGGCTCGCATGGTTCCCGCGCGGCGCGTTGCGTGCTACACACATGCGGGTCACTTCACCTGTCCGCCAACAGGGAGTTGCCTCATGTCATCCGCAACACGACGTCAGGTCCTGGCCGGGAGCGCCGCGACCGCGGCCTCCGTCGCTTTCGCCGGGGCCTTCACCGAACTCTTCTCGGGCACCGCAGAGGCCCGGGGCCACAGCGGCTACGGCCCCCTCGTGCCGGACCCGGACGGCCTGCTCGATCTGCCGAAAGGTTTCCGCTACCGGGTGCTCTCCCGGGAGGGCGACCCGCTCCGCTCCGGCGAGGGCCAGGTCCCCAGCAACCACGACGGCATGGCCGCCTTCGCCGGGCGGAACGGCCGGGTACACCTCGTGCGCAACCACGAGAACCGCGTCACCGGAAAGATCGGTGTGCCCACGGTCGAGGGCCTGACCTACGACCCCATGGGCAAGGGCGGGTGTACGTCACTCGAGATCGACGGTCGCGGCAACGTCCGCGGCGAGCGTGTCGCCATCGCGGGTACGGCCGTCAACTGCGCGGGTGGCCCCACCCCGTGGAACACGTGGCTGACCTGCGAGGAGACCGAGGACAAGGCCGGCACCAACGGCTACACGAAGGACCACGGCTTCATCTTCGAGGTGGACGGCGCCGACCCGCGCCGCACCGGGGCGGTCCCCCTGACCGCGATGGGCCGCTTCCAGCACGAGGCCATCGCGGTCGACCCGCGGAACGGCATCGTGTACGAGACCGAGGACGCGTTCGACAGGCCGTTCGGACTCTTCTACCGCTTCCTCCCCGAGAAGCCGCTCGGCGGGACGGGCTCCCTGCGGGCCGGCGGCGCGCTCGAGGCCATGCGGGTCCCCGGCGTCCCCGACCTTTCCGCCATCCAGGAGACGGGTGCGAGCTTCGACCGGGTCGAGTGGGTCCCCGTCCCGGATCCTCAGGCGGCCGAGACGCCGATCCGGCTGCAGGACTTCGGACCCAAGGGCATCACGCACGCCCAGAAGCTGGAGGGCTGCTACTGGGGCGGTTCGTCGGTCTATTTCGTCTCCAGCTTCGCGCACAGCGCCGAGGGCTCGGCCGCAGACCACTTCGGCCAGGTGTGGCGTTACGAACCGAAGCGGCGACGGCTCACCCTGGTGATCGTCTTCGGTCCGGACACCGACATCCAGTTGCCGGGTGAGTCCCCGGACAACATCTGCCTCGCCGCCGGGGGCGGTCTGATGGTCTGTGAGGACGGGGGCGGCGCGCAGCACGTACTCGGGGTGACGCGTCGCGGCGAGGTCTACGCGATGGCGCGCGGGCGACAGAACATCGGGACGGCCGAGGAGCCGGAGTGGGGCGAGTTCGCCGGCGTCACCTTCTCACCGGACGGCGGGACGATGTTCGTGAACTGCTACACACCGGGGACGACGTTCGCGGTGACGGGCCCCTGGCGCTGACCGGGGCACGAGCAGGCGGGTGATACGGCACTCCGGCCGCCGGGCGGCCGGAGTGCCGTGAGCATCATCTGATTGATCATCAGCTAACGTCCTTCGGTGATCAAACCCGCTTGTACGATGATCGTACTGACTGTTCTGAGTGGGGTGCTCGTCGGTTGCGGAAGCTCCGGGGCCACCCGTGCCAGGACCGCCGCGCTTCCGACGGCTCCTGCGGAATCCGCGACGGGACAGCCGTCCCCGTCGCGGGTTCCGTCGCCGAATCCCGAGAGCGAGCCCCCGTGCTCGCCCCCGGCCCCGGGGGCCGCACGCCGGTCTTCGAGCGACGGGCGGAGGGCTCCGGGACCGGCTCCGCCTCCGGTCCCCGGGACGAGGCGGACGGGCCCGACAAGGTCGTGGCGCTCACCTTCGACGCGGACATGACGGCGGACCAGGGGCCAAGGGCGGCCGGCGGCGAGCACTTCGACAATCCCGGACTGATCGCGTCGCTTCGCAGGCTGAAGGTCCCGTCGACGGTCTTCATGACCGGCAGATGGGCGCAGGAGTATCCGGCCCAGGCCCGCACGATCGGCACCGATCCCCTGTTCGAGATCGGCAACCACTCGTTCAGCCACCACGCCTTCTCCTCGCCCTGCTACGGGCTGCCGGCCGTCGAGAAGGCGGACATGCGCCGCGATGTGGAGCGGGCCTTCACGGCGATCCGGGCGACGGGGGCGCGCAATGTCGTGCCGTACTTCCGCTTCCCCGGCGGCTGCTACGACGACGCTTCCCTGAAGGCCCTGGCCCCGGCCGGGGTGACCGCCGTCCAGTGGGACGTGGTCAGCGGGGACGCCTTCGCCACGGACGCGGACGCGGTGGCCGAACAGGTGCTGGAAGGGGTGGAGCCGGGGTCGCTGGTGGTCATGCACTGCACCCGCAGCGCGGCGCCCGTCACCGATGAGGCGGTCCGCCGGATCGTCCCGGAGCTGCGCGAGCGCGGATACCGCTTCGTCAAGGTCTCCGAGCTGATGCGCGGCTGAGCACGCCCCGTCGCGTCAGCCGGAACAGGCGTTGCGGCCGGCCTCCTGCCAGGCGCAGACCGGGCAGAGCGTGCTGCCCCTCGTCGACTCCGGGTACTCGGTCGGCTTCCGGCACAGCACGCACTCGGCATACGGCGGACCCGCGTCCGCGGGTGCGGGGGCCGGCGCGGGCGTCTCGCAGTACGCATCATCCATGTGTACGAGCGTACTCACTCGCGCGGAGCGGCGACCGCCGTCGGCGATCCGCTCGGCGGCGACGCGGTCCGGTTCTTCGTCACGGGCCGCTGCGTCGAGTCCGGTCCATGCCTCACGCGTGCCTCGCCCGGGCCTCACGCATGCCTCGCCCCGGCCGAGCAGTCCGGCCCCGCGAGGAGTGCCGGCGCGACGGCGACCTCCCGGCTGGTGCCCGGGGAGGGTTCCGCGAGGGTGCATGGGGGAGGTGTGGTGGCCCCGAACCGGCGCCAACCACTCCCCGGCCCGCGCGGGGCCCGTGGGCGCGGCAGGCCGTACGGCGGCCCCGCCCCCGCGGAATCAGCTGGACGAGGTCTTCTCCGGCTTGAGTTCGCTGGGACGTACGATCACGAACCCCTCGCCCTGGAGCATCAGCTGGACCGCCTCGCCGGATCCGCCGCGCACCATCGAACCGAAGCTCTGCGAGCGGTGCAGCGTGGTGGAGAGCTGGGCGCTCCAGCCGACGACCGCGTCCGTGTCGACGTACACCGGCTGCTGGGCCGAGACGGGGATCACTATGGGCTGGCCGTCGCAGATCAGGCCGAGTTTGCCGTATCCGCTGAAGACGCTGTTGAAGAGGCCGCCACCGGTCATTCCGGCCCCCTTCACGGTCTTGATCTCGTAGGACAGGCTCGCGTCGAAGCACAGGACGTTGCGGCCGTTGATGGTGAGGACGTCGCCCTGCTCCATCTCCACGATGAAACAGTTGGCCGCCTCGTGGGCGAACCACGCCTCGCCCTGGCCCGTGACCGCCATCAGGGCGAGCCCCTCGCCGGTCACCGCGCGCTTCAGCATGCCGCCGATGCCCTGGCCCTTGCGCTCGAACTGGAGGTTGCCCCGGAAGGCGACCATCGATCCCTGACGCGCGTGCATCTCACCGTTGACGGCGTATTTGATGGATTTGGCGTTCTGCAGGGTCATGCCGGGGGCGGTGGCCGGCTGCGCCATGTGCTCACTGGAAAAGATGTCGCTCTTCATGCCGTGCATCCTCACCCGGAGCCCTCCGTTCCGCCAAGAACGGGTCGTCCGAGGTCCTGGCAGACTGGGGTGCGTGAGCAGCGACAGCATTCCCGAGCCCCTTCCCGCAGCGCCGGAGGCCTCCGCCGAGAGCCCCTTCCGGGTGGAACCGACGCCCCGTGACGAAGCCCCGCAGTTCGTTCTGCCGCTGGTGGTGCACCTCGAGAAGACCGATCCCCCGGCGCGCAACGACGCCCTGGTGACCGCCGCCCGTGCGGTGCTCACGATCCTCTCGGACCCGCGCTCGCTCGGCGAGGACGAAGGTGGGACCGAAGGCGAGTGGGCGCAGTCCGTGCGCGACTGGCAGGACGCCCGCATCCGCAAGGTGGTGCGCCGGGCGCGCGGCGCGGAGTGGCGCAAGGCGTCCGCGCTGCCCGGCATCACGGTCACGGGCGAGCACGCCGAGGTGAGGGTGTTCCCGCCGGTTCCCCTGGACGGCTGGCCCAAGGAGCTGGCGAAGCTCCAGGTGTCGGGCACGGACCTGGACGACCCGCAGGCCCCGGCCGCGCCCGATCCGGCCGGTCCGGTGCTCTGGATGAACCCGGACGTCGCCATGTCTGCGGGCAAGGCGATGGCCCAGGCCGGTCACGGCGCGCAGCTCGCCTGGTGGGAGTTGTCGGACACGGAGCGCAAGGCCTGGCGCGAGGCAGGGTTCCCGCTCGCCGTCGCCACCCCGGACGCCGCCCACTGGCGCGCCCTCACCGCGAGCGGTCTGCCGGTGGTGCGGGACGCCGGATTCACCGAGGTCGCCCCGGGATCCTGCACGGTCGTCGCCGACCACCCGGCCCTCCGCCGCTGATCCACCCGGTGCGGGACGAGCCGGCCGGCGGGCGACCGGTCCTTCCCCTCGCGTCCGGTGCCACCGAGCACGGCTCCGCCGCCTCGGCCCTGACTGCCCTCCGGCAGGCGGCGTGCCCGCCTGCCGGACCACGGGGCAGCCCTCAGTCCTGGTCCCGGCGCCGGATGTACAGGCGGTTGCCCTTGGGACCGGTCCATTCCACCCGTACGACGCCGGGCACTGCGGACTCGGCCACCCGCGACGGGTTCGACCAGTAACCGAAGTTCGGGTTGCGGAAGAACGTCGCCCACAGGCTGCCGTCGGAGTCCTCGAAGAAGTTGTTGTGGCCGGCGCCGACACCGGCCGTCCAGCGCTCGGAGTACGGGCCCTCGAAGCTGTCGGAGACCGCGACGACCGCGTCGTACTGGAACCGCACGCGACCGGTGCCGCCCGGGTCGTAGGCCTGGCGAGGGGTGCCGTCGGCATTGACCGACGTCCAGTCCCATGCGGCGTGGAGGAGGAAGTACTTCCCTCCGTGCTTGAAGACGTACGCGCCCTCGAGATACGGCTCCGGCGCGTACGGGGTCTGCTTGAACGCGGGGAGGTTCGTCGCCGGGACGATGTCCTCCATGTCGTCGCGGAACTTCGCGTACAGGTTGTTGTGCAGCACCAGCCACGCGTCGTCGCCCTCGGAGTAGAGGCTGCCGTCGATGTGGTGGTAGGCGCCAGGCTTGATGAAGCTGGGCCCCCCGATGAACGAGTCCCCGAAGGGCTTCTCCAGGTTCCCCTCGACGAGCCTGTACGGGCCCTCGACCCCGCCCTCGCTCACGAGCATGAACGAGCCCACCTTCTCGGAGTGGTCCCCCATGCACGCGACGATGTACCACTTCCCGCGGAAACGGTGCAGCTCAGGGGCCCACGCCTGGCCGCGCTTGCCGAACTGCTCGTCGTACCAGTACTCCTGCCACGGAGCCACCACCGTGCGCCCGGGCCGGTTCTCGTCGGTGAACTCGGGCGACCACACCTTGCCCTTCTCCGCCCCGGGCCGGATTCCCGTCGTGTCGGCCAACCTCCACGGGCCTCTGAGGGAGCGGGCGGTCCAGACGAAGATGCCGTCGTTCCACGGGCCGGCCGCTTCGAGTCCGGGTACGCGGGTGGTGCCCGTGGCGACGTAGAGCGGACGGCCGTCGACGACGAAGCAGTTGACGTAGGTGTCCCGCATCCAGACCACTCCGCGCTCCTTGTCACGGGGGCGCAGCTCCAGCGGGAGGACGAAGGAGTTGTCCTCCCGGGGCCACAGGTCCGGCCGGGTGTCCGCCAGACCGTAGGGCTCGGGGTCCGGCCAGTTCGCCGGATGGCGTCGCCGCGCCGCGGCCCGAGCGGCGGCGGTCGGAGCCGGCTCGGCCGAGGCCTGCGCCGCGGGCGCCGCGACCACGGGCAGCGCCGCCGCCGCTCCCACTCCGGCGGCGCGGGACAGCAGGGACCGCCGGCCGAGCTGCGGCCCGTTCTCGGTGCTGGTCATCAGTCACGTTCTCCTTCGTTCGTCAGGAAGCCCGGAAGCCCGGGAGGCCCGGGCGCCGGGAAGCCGGTGCCCTCAGGGAGGGCCGTCGGCGAGGGTGCAGGACCGCCGGGCCACGGTCGCGGTTTTGGTGGTCCGGTCGCTCCACCGCAGCCGGCGCGCCGGCCGGACGGCCGGGTGGCGGCACGTCACTGACCTCGCCGGCTACGGGATCCGAGCCGCCGCCGTACGGAGCCGTCCGTGACGGCCCGGCGGGGTGTCCGCCGCTGCACCGCCCGGACACGGGGGCTCCACCCGGCAGTTCGGGTACGCGCTCGTCGGGTCCCGCCGGAAGCGTGCCGCAGGGCCGTCCTCGGGTGGCATGTCGATCAGCATGCGAACCCCTGTTGATCTCCGTCAACGGACCGCGGAATTAATCCGGGGTGTCCGGCTCGTCGGCATATCCGCGACCTGCCCGTCTCCGCAGGTCGATGGGGTGCCGACCGGCACGCCGGGGACATCACGGTCGAATAACGTCCCAGCCCGGAACCGCCCGGGAACCTCAAATCAAGCTCTGAACGTCCCCTCTTCCGGGTTCGCAGGAACCTGACGGGGCCATGACCCCTGCACGGAACGGGGAGGGGACACCATGAAGCTGGGAATCGGTATCGGATGGCGCCCGGAGATCGCGGACGCCGTCGAGGCGCTGCCGGGGATCGACTGGGTCGAGGCGGTCGCGGAGAACCTCTGCGCGGACCACCTCCCCGAGTCCCTCGTGCGCCTGCGGGATCGCGGGGTCACGGTCGTCCCGCACGGGGTCTCGCTCGGCCTGGGCGGAGCCGGCCGCCCCGATCCCGGACGCCTCGCCGGCCTGGCGGCGCGGGCCGAGCTGCTCGGAACGCCCTTGGTGACGGAGCACATCGCATTCGTACGAGCGGGAGGTCCGCCCACCGCGTCACCGGTGCTGGAAGCGGGCCATCTGCTGCCGGCGCCCCGGACCTGGGACGCCCTGGACGTACTGTGCGAGAACGTGCGGATCGCCCAGGACTCGCTTCCCGTCCCGCTGGCCCTGGAGAACATCGCCGCGCTGATCTCCTGGCCCGGCGAGGAGATGACCGAGGGGCAGTTCCTCGCGGAGCTGGTCGAACGCACCGGCGTGCGACTGCTGATCGATGTCGCCAACCTGCACACGAACCACGTCAACCGCGGCGAGGACCCCGCGACCGCGCTGGACGAACTGCCGGTGGAGGCCATCGCGTACGTCCACGTGGCGGGCGGCGTCGAGAAGGACGGCGTCTGGCACGACACGCACGCCCACCCGGTGACACGCCCCGTGCTGGACGTCCTGACGCAGCTGCGCTCCCGCGTCGACCCGCCGGGGGTCCTGCTGGAGCGCGACGACGACTTCCCGCCGACCGAGGAGCTGGCCGGTGAACTGAACGCGATCCGCGGCACGCTGGACGCGGCGGCCGGCGCGCCGCCGAAGGGCCGGCGGCGGCCCGCCCGGCCGCAGGAGCCCGGCGTCCGCCCCGCGGGCGCCCGCGACCGGACCGCCGTGGCGCAGACCGCGCTGCTCTCGGCCCTGGTGGCCGGCACCCCGGTACCGGACGGCTTCGACCACCGGCGCCTCGGGGTGCAGAGCCGTGCCCTGGCCGGGAAACGGGCCGACGTCGTCGCCAAGGTCGCACCGGAGCTGCCCGATATCCTCGGCGCCGGCTACCGGAAGGCGTTCCTCGCGTACGCCGAGAGCTGGCCGATGTCCGCCGGTTACCGCCGCGACGCCCTCGGCTTCGCCGAGCAGCTCCTGGTCTCGGGCCAGCCGGCCGACGAGGCGTCCAGGCGACGCCTGACCCGCTGGTGGCAGGACCGGGCTGGGCCGCGTCCGCCGCGCCGCGCCGCCCGTCTCGTCCACGCCACCCGCACCGCCCTCCTGGGAAGGGGACCCCGATGAACACGCTCGCCCTCCTGCTGACACTCGCCGTCGCCGTGTCCTCGACTCTCCTGATCATCGCGACCAGCAGTGCCGGGTCGCGCGGCAGCGGCTCGGCGGCATACGTGCACGACCTGTACGAGGAGGCTTTTCTCAGCGGCGGCCCCGCCAGGGTGGTGGACACCGCTCTCACCCGCCTGCACTCGGACGGGCGGCTGGCCGTCGGTGGCCCCGGCATCGTCGCGGTCCGGCGGAACGAGGCACACGACTCGGTGGAACGCGCCGTGCTCCAGGAGCTGACCGCGGCGCCGAGCGGCGCCCTGCACACCCTGCGGGAGGCCGTGATGCGGCACCCGGCGGTGCAGGAGATCGGCGACGGTCTCGCCGCCCGGGGCCTGCTGGTCGCACCCGGCGAGAGCCGGCGGCGGCGGGCCTGGGCGCGCACGCTGTTCATCGGATGCTTCCTGGGCTTCCCGGTCGGCATCGCGCTGACCATCTCCGAGTTCGTCCGGCACGACGGGTACACGGACCCCCCGTTCCCCTTCATCGTGAAGGTGCTGCCGGCGCTCCTGACCGGGATCGTGGTCGGTCTGAGCACCGCGGCGGCGGCCAACGCGCGGCTCACCCGTGCCGGACGCAGGGCCGCCGACGACTACCGGGTGGCCAGCGCGCATCTGACCGACCCGGCCCACGCGGTGGCCACCCTGGGGCTGCGTGCGCTCCCCGACCCGGAGTTGCAGGGACAGTTGGTGGCCGCCGCCCGGCAACGGCCCGCAGGGCGCCCCCGGTCGACCTCTCCGTCCTCCGCATCGGGCACCGGCCCCGCGTTCGTACCGGTCGTGTGGTGCGCCGGGACGAGTCCCGGTGGCGGGAGCTGCGGGGGCTCGACCGGCGGAGGCGGCGACTCGGGAACGGGATCCACGTGCGGCTCGGGGTCGAGCTGCGGCAGCAGCGGATCGAGCTGTGGCGGTGGGGGCGGGTCCAGTTGCAGCAGCGGATCGAGCTGCGGCGGCGGATCCAGTTGCGGCAGCAGTTCCTGAGCGGCGCGGAGTTGCCGGGCTCACGAATCCAGACACAGACGACCACCTGTGACCGAGTTGCGTCCATATGGTGAACAGGGCATGGCGCTTTCCTACCGGTCTCGCATAGAACTCGGCCATGCTCTGGGTCATGCTCCTTCTGGTCGCGTGGGGTGCGGCCGCCGTCACCTGCATCCGGCTGTGCCTCGTCACCGCGGGTGCCGCCCAGCGGCGACCCGGCACCGACCGGGCCGCCGCCTCCCCTGAACTCAACCTGTACGAAACGGCGTTCCTGGCCGGCGGACCGCAGCGGGTGGCCGATCTGGCGCTCGTCTCCATGCACCTGCGGCGCCGGCTGCTGCTCGCCCACACGGGCTGGGCGACGGTCGTCGACCCGGAGGGGCGCGACGAGGTCGAACGCACCGTGATCCGCGCGATCGGCCCGGAAGGTCAGTCCCGGATAGCCCCGCTCCGGGCCGCCGCCGCGGCGGCCGACGCCGTACGCTCCCTGGCCGACCGTCTGGTCGCGGCGGGGCTCGCCGTACCGCACGGCACCCGGACGAGCCTGGAATCGGCCGTACGCGGGGTGCGTGGCGCAGCGGTGCTGGTGGTGGCCCTGGCGGCCGTCGCCATGCTGATGCCGGGTCAGGGAGCGGGCCACGCGGGTCCGGTGGCCGCCTGGTTCGGGCTGCCGCTCGTGCTGACGCTGGGCTGCCTGGCCATCGCCCGGATGGAGAACCACCCTTACAGCCCGTGGGCCTCCCCGTCGGGGCAGCACTGGCTGGACTCGCTGCCGGCACCGGCGCGCGGCGCGGACCGCGATCTTCTGGCGGCGGTGGCGGTACGGGGCGTAGGAGCCCTGGAGGACCCGGACCTGAGAGCGGCCATGCTCGGCGGGGCCCGGACGGGATTCTGATCCGTCGGTCCGGGGCCGCACGGCACCGGGGCCGCCCACAAGGGTGCGGCCCCGGTGCTGTCATATCGAGTTGTGCGGCCCGGGACACATCGGCCGGACCCGGCGAGGAGAGACGGTCCGCGGGGAGGAATGGCTGACTCCCCCGCGGTCCGCGACCGTTCGCCGGCCGTCGGCCGATGTGTACCCGGCACCGGACCCGGTGTCGCTGGAACGACGGGCGGCGTCACACACGCCGTTGCCCGCCAACTGATCTTCCGGGTCGGGATGACCGGAAACGCTGGCTATGCGAGTCCGGACACCAATTCTGCGACGGACTTCCTGCGGCCCGTGTAGAAGGGGACCTCCTCGCGGACGTGCAGCCGCGCCTCGGAGGCCCGCAGGTGACGCATGAGGTCGACGATGCGGTACAGCTCGTCGGCCTCGAAGGCGAGCACCCACTCGTAGTCTCCCAGCGAGAAGGAGGCGACGGTGTTGGCGCGCACGTCGGGGTAGCCACGGGCCATCTTGCCGTGGTCCGCGAGCATGCGGCGGCGGTCCTCGTCGGGCAGCAGGTACCAGTCGTAGCTGCGCACGAAGGGGTACACGCTGATGTAGTCGCGCGGGGTCTCGTCGGCCAGGAAGGCCGGCACGTGCGACTTGTTGAACTCGGCGGGGCGGTGGAGCGCCATGTTCGACCAGACCGGCTCCAGGGCGCGGCCCAGCTTCGTGCGCCGGAAGAGGTTGTACGCCTCCTGCAGCTCGTCGGAGGTCTCCGCGTGCCACCAGATCATGAGGTCGGCGTCGGCCCGCAGACCGGACACGTCGTAGGTGCCACGGACCGTGATGTCCTTGGCCGCGAGCTGGTCGAACAGCTCCTGGACCTCGTCGGCGTAACCGGCGCGGTCGAGCGGAAGGACGTCCTTCAGCCTGAAGACGGACCACAGGGTGTAGCGGATGACCTCGTTGAGGTCCTTGGCCTTCTTGCCTGCGTTCGGAAGCTTTTCTGGCGCACTCATACGGCTATTGTCCCGCCTCGCTCCCCGTGCCCCGAACCCGGGTCGGCGTGTTGTCGATCTCTCCCGCGTGCGCGCCCGTGAGGTCCTGGACGATCTCGTCCGCGGCACGGTGGGCGCTCGCGATGCAGGCCGGGATCCCGACGCCGTCGTACACGGCACCGCACACCCGCAGACCGGGCAGCTTGGCGACCTCGTCGCGGATCCGGGCGACCCGGGTGAGGTGTCCGACGGGGTACTGGGGCAGCCCGCCGATCCACCGGGTGACCTCGGTGTCCACGGGACGGGCGGTCAGTCCGGTCGCGGAGGCGAGGTCGGCGAGGGAGGCGGCGACGAGCTCGGAGTCCTCACGGTGCAGGTGCTCCTCCTCGCCGTAGCGTCCGACGGAGGTGCGCAGCACGAAGAGGTCGGGGGCCGCGTCCGCGACCCACTGCCACTTGTTGCTGGAGAAGGTCGCGGCCTTGATGGTGCGGCCGTCGACGGGCGGTACGAGGAATCCGGAGCGCCCCCGGAGTGCGTCGGTCCCAGCGATGTCGGCGCGCCGGAAGGCCATGGTCACCAGGGCCATCGAGGCGTACTCGACGGCGGCGAGCTCTACGGCGGCCGCCGGGCACTCGGCGGCGAGCAGCGTGGACGCGGACCAGGCGGGGGTGGCCAGGACGAGGGCGTCCGCGGTGATCACCCGGCCGTCGGTGCGCACGTCCCAGCCCTCGCCGGTCCGGGTCAGGCCGAGCACCGGGGTCTCCTCAAGGATCTCGGCGCCCCCGGCCCGCACGGCGTCGGCCACGGCGCCCGGCAGGGTACCGATGCCCCCCTCGATGCCCTGGAAGACCGGTCCTGTCTGCTGCCGCGCGGCGGCCCTCTCCTGGATGCGGAGTACCCCGTCGAGGAGCGGGCCCCCCTCCTTCACGGCCTCGAAGAGCTGCGGCACGGCCGCACGCATCGAGATCCGGTAGGCGTCGCCCGCGTACACCCCGCCGAGCAACGGCTCCACGAGCCGGTCGACGACCTCACGGCCGAGACGGTCGGCGACGTACGAGCCGACCGAAACGTCGTCGCCGACGGCGGTCGGGGTGAGTTCGCGCTCCTCGGCGATCCTGGCGAGGCCCTCGGGCGAGAGCACACCGCTGAGCGCCGACGGGTCGCCCGGCACTCCCATCACGTGCCCCTTGGGCATGGGGCGCAGGGCGTCGCGGGTCCAGACCGACGCGGTGGCGGTGGCGGGCGGTCCGAGCCGGTCGCCGAGCCCCACCGCGGTGGCCAGTGCGACCGCTTCGGGCCGCCGCGCGAGCATCGACTCGGCACCAAGGTCGACCCGGGTGCCCGCGATCTCGCCGGTCATCAGCTTGCCGCCGAGCCGCGCGGTGGCCTCCAGGACGGTGACCCGGAGACCGGAGGCCAACAGCCGGTGGGCGGCGGCGAGTCCGGCGATGCCGCCGCCGATGACGACGGCATGGCCCGTGCGTGTGGTGTCGCGCTGAAGAGGACGCTGCATGGGTCCACTCTCTCAAACCCGTCCCGAGTCCCGAACGTGACCACTTCGAAACCTCGGGACGGCAACCCGCGGACGGCACCGGAACGTCGAACCCGCGCCATCGACAACACGCCCTGGGGGGACTCTCATGCCATACGAACGACACACGGACGGTCACCCGCCGGCCCGGCCCGTACGCCGTCGGCCGCGCGCGCTGGTCGCCGCCGGGCTGCTCGCGGTCCTGCTGACCACCGGCGCGTGCGGCGCCTCCTCCGACAGCGGCGGTACGGCGTCCGACGCCAAGGCGGCGGCGGACCACGCGGCGGGTGCCGGTGCGCAATCCGCCGAAAAGCCCGCGGGCAAGGCCTCGTCGGCGCCGGATCCGGGCTCCACGGCCGCGGTCCACGTCATCCGGACGGCCACGCTGTACATCGAGGTCGAGAACGTACCGAAGGCTGTCGCCGCCGCCCGCGGCGTCGCGGTGGACGCCGGCGGTCTCGTCGCCGAGGAGACCACGGAACGGGTGGACGACACCCACGACACGTCCCACCTCGTCCTGCGCGTGCCCCAGGCCCGTTACGACGAGGTGCTGAGCAGCCTCGCCGGGACCGGGAAGCTGTTGTCCCGGACGTCCAGGGCGAAGGACGTGACGGGGCAGGTCGTCGACGTCGAGAGCCGGATCGCCACCCAGCGGGCGAGCGTCGCGCGGGTCCGCGACCTGATGGACAGGGCCGAGAAGATCACCGATGTGGTGGCGCTGGAAGGTGAACTGAGCAGCCGCCAGGCCGACCTGGAGTCCCTGCTCGCCCAGCAGGCATCACTGAAGGACCGCACGTCGCTGGCGACGGTCACCCTCGACCTCGGCGAACCGGAGGGGAACGCCGGGGATCCCGAGGAGGAGGGCACGGGCTTCGTGGACGCGCTCGCCGGCGGCTGGGACGCGTTCGTGACGATGCTGCACTGGATCGCGGTGGCGATCGGTGCCACGGCTCCGTTCCTGGCCGCCGCAGTCGTCCTGTCGGCCCTGTGGCGGCTGCTGCGCGGCCGTCTGCCCCGGCGCCGTACGGCGCCCCGGCAGACCACGGAGCCGTCCGAGGTCCCGCCGGCCCCGTAGGCGCCGTAGCGTGGGCCCCTGATCCTGCTCGACGGCGGCGAAGGGACCCGGCATGGCGACGGAACGACTGGTGGTCGTCGGAGGCGACGCGGCGGGCATGTCCGCCGCGTCGCAGGCCCGCAGGCTCAAGGGGCCCGGGGCGATGAGCATCGTCGCCTTCGAACGCGGCGAGTTCACCTCGTACTCCGCCTGCGGCATCCCGTACTGGGTGAGCGGCGACGTCGAGGGGCCGGACGACCTCATCGCGCGTACGCCCGAGGAGCACCGGTCCCGCTCCATCGATCTGCGCACGCGCACCGAGGTGACGGAGATCGACGTAGCCGGGCACCGCGTACGGGCGCTGGACCACGGCAACGGTGAGACGTACTGGACGGGCTACGACAAGCTCGTGATCGCCACGGGCGCCCGGCCGGTGCGCCCCGACCTGCCGGGGATCGACGCTCCGGGCGTCCACGGCGTGCAGACCCTGGGCGACGGCCAGGCGCTGCTGGCCTCGCTGGACCGGGCGCCGGGCAGGCGGGCGGTCGTCGTCGGGGCGGGCTACATCGGCGTCGAGATGGCCGAGGCGATGCTCAAGCGGGGCTTCGAGGTGACGGTGCTCAACCGGGGAGCGCAGCCGATGGCGACGCTCGATCCGGACATGGGCCGGCTGGTCCACGACGCGATGGACGACCTGGGTATCACCACGGTCAACGGCGCGGCGGTCACCCGGATCGAGACGGGCCCGGACGGCCGGGTCACCGCGGTCGCCACGGACGGGGACACCTACCCCGCGGACGTCGTCGTGCTGGGCATCGGCGTCGAGCCGGAGACCGCCCTGGCCCGCGAGGCGGGCCTGCCGCTGGGACCGCACGGCGGTCTTCTGACGGACCTGTCGATGCGGGTCACGGGGCAGGACGACATCTGGGCGGGCGGGGACTGCGTCGAGGTCATGGACCTCGTGGCGCGCCGTACCCGGCACATCGCGCTCGGCACCCACGCGAACAAGCACGGCCAGATCATCGGGTCCAACGTCGGGGGCGGCTACGGCACGTTCCCCGGCGTGGTCGGTACGGCGGTGAGCAAGGTGTGCGACCTGGAGATCGCCAGGACCGGGCTGCGGGAGAAGGACGCACGTGCGGTCGGTCTGCGCTACGTCACGGCGACGATCGAGTCGACGGGCCGCGCCGGCTACTACCCGGGCGCGAAGCCGATGACGGTGAAGATGCTCGCGGAGTACCGCACCGGCCGGCTCCTGGGGGTACAGATCGTCGGCCGCGAGGGAGCGGCGAAGCGCGTGGACGTCGCGGCGGTGGCACTCACCGCCGGGATGACGGTGGAGGCCATGACCGCCCTCGACCTCGGCTACGCCCCGCCGTTCTCCCCGGTCTGGGACCCGGTCCTGGTGGCCGCCCGCAAGGCCGTGTCCGCGGTGCGGGCGAGCCTCCGGGAGGACGCCTGATCAGACGGTCGTCTGCTGGTGGACGTACTCCACCAGGCGCGTGAGGGCGTCGGGGTCGGTGGTCGGCATGACGCCGTGCCCGAGGTTGAAGATGTGGCCCTCGAGACCGGCGGCCGCGTCGAGCACCTCGCGGGCCTTCTCCTCCACCGCCTCGGTCGGGGCGAACAGCACCGCCGGGTCGAGGTTGCCCTGGAGCGCCTTGCCTGGGCCGACCCGGCGGGCGCCCTCGTCCATCGGGACGCGCCAGTCGACTCCGACGACGTCCGCCCCGGCCTCGCCCATGAGGCCGAGCAGTTCGCCGGTACCGACGCCGAAGTGGATGCGGGGGACGCCGTAGGACGCGACGGCGTCGAAGACCTTCGCCGAGGCCGGCATCACCGAGCGGCGGTAGTCGGCCGGGGCCAGGGCGCCGACCCAGGAGTCGAAAAGCTGGACCGCGGAGGCGCCGGCCTCGATCTGGACCTTCAGGAACGCGCCGGTGATCTCCGCGAGCCGGTCGAGCAGCTCGGCCCAGAGCTCCGGGTCGCCGTACATCATGGCCTTGGTCCGCTCGTGGTTGCGGGACGGGCCGCCCTCCACGAGGTAGCTCGCCAGCGTGAACGGCGCACCGGCGAATCCGATCAGCGGCGTGGCGCCGAGTTCGGCGGTGAGCATCCCGATGGCCTCGGTGACGTACTGGACGTCCTCGGGCGTGAGGTCGCGCAGCCGTGCCAGGTCGGCGCGGGTGCGGATCGGCTCGGCGATCACCGGGCCCACACCGGGCTTGATGTCGAGGTCGATGCCGATGGCCTTGAGCGGCACGACAATGTCGCTGAAGTAGATCGCGGCGTCGACCTTGTGGCGGCGCACGGGCTGCAGAGTGATCTCGGTGACGAGCTCCGGCATCATGCAGGAGTCGAGCATCGCGATGCCCTCGCGGACCTTGAGGTACTCGGGCAGCGAGCGTCCCGCCTGACGCATGAACCAGACCGGGGTGTGGGGCACCGGCTCACGGCGGCAGGCCTTGAGGAAGGCCGATTCATGGGTGGCGGGGGGCGTCCGCAGGCCCGAGGACGGGCCCTCCCCTGATCGGACGGAGCTGAGCTCTTGGGGAAGGTCGTTGGCACTCACGCACAGAATCTTCGCACGGAGCGGCCATAAGCCGGACGCCGCATGGGTGTCCCTCCCTGCACGGCGCTCCGGTTCCGCCTACTCTTCCCGGCATGGCTCCGGCTCAGGGACAATTTTCCGATCATTCCGATGGCACTGACAGCGAGGAGGGTGCGGACGGCGAAACCGTCCCGCTCGCGTTCCGGTCGGCGATCGACGCGCTGCGTTCCGCCCGTCTGCGCCCCGAACTGGAGGTTGAGCCCACGCGGCCGCCGAAGCGCCTGGCCCCGCACGCGTACGCGCTGGAAGCCGCCGTCGTGGACGGCGAGGAGGATCTGGCCGACGGCCGCCTCGTCCTCCTGCACGATCCGTCCGGGCACGACGCCTGGCAGGGCACATTCCGCTTGGTGACGCTCGTACGGGCCGAACTGGAGCCGGAGATGGCGGCCGACCCCCTGCTGCCGGAGGTGTGCTGGTCCTGGCTCACGGGGGCACTGGACGCCCGGGGGCTTTCGTACGGGGAGGCCGGCGGCACGGTGACCCGCGCCGGTTCGCACTACTTCGGCACGCTCTCCGCACGCCGCCCGGCCACGCAGATCGAGATCCGGGCCTCCTGGACTCCACGCGAGGGGCGCGGCGGGGTCCCGGACGTGGGGGCGCACCTGGTCGCGTGGGGCGATCTGCTCTGCCAGCTCGCCGGCCTGCCGCCGTCGGGCGTGTCGGAGGCGGCGGTGGTGACACTGCCCCAGAGGCGCGGACCCCAGGCCCCATAACGCTGCGTCACCTTTCGGGAGAGCCGGTCGCACGAGGACCGGCTCTCTTTTCGTACAATCGATCGCGCGTCCTATTTGCCCGAATTGTTACTCACTAAATCGTGATCTTCCCCTAAAGGAGGACGCACCTGCTGCCGAAGAGGTCAATGACCCTTCAAGCACGGTTCGCCCCGGCTTCATCCCCGAGCCGGCCCGTCCCCGCCACTCCCCAGGAGGCCTGGTGTCCGTTCTCCTCGAGCAGCCCGCAAGCCTGGTCGCCTACCGCCCGAACAAGCCGACGGCCATGGTCGTCGTGGCCGACCCGCGCGTCCGTTCCACCGTCACCCGCCATCTGTGGGCCCTCGGGGTTCGTGACGTCATCGAGGCGTCGTCCATCGCGGAGGCCCGCCCCCGCGTCGGCAACCCACGCGACATCTGCGTTGCCGACGTCCACCTGCCCGACGGTTCCGGGCTGACCCTGCTGTCCGAGACCCGAGCCGCCGGCTGGCCGAACGGCCTCGCCCTCTCGGCCGCCGATGACATCGGCGCCGTACGCAACGCCCTCGCGGGCGGGGTGAAGGGCTACGTCGTCACCGGCACCCGTACCAACATCGGTCACCCCACCCGTCCCGGCATGGCGCCGATCGGTGCCAACGCCGCCCGCATGCACCGCAGGCCGCCCGGCTCCCCGAGCCACCCCGGCGGCTACCGCGAACTCTCCGGCCGTGAGGTGGAGGTGCTCCGCCTGGTCGCCGAAGGCCAGTCCAACAAGGCCATCGGCGTCTCGATGGGCCTCTCCGCCCTCACCGTCAAGAGCCACCTCGCCCGCATCGCCCGCAAGCTCGGCACCGGAGACCGCGCCGGAATGGTCGCCGTGGCACTGCGCACGGGCATCATCCACTGACCCCTCCTCCCACCGGCACCTGCACGGATGCGTATCCGGCCGGTTTACGCGCATGGCCGCCCGTCGACGGAAGGTTCCGTCGGCGGGCAGCGCGCATACACAGATACCCTTGGCATGTGACCGACGCCCAAGAGACCGCAGCAGACACTTCACTGCGAACCACCGGGGGCGCTCCCCCGGACGACGTCGCCCCGGCGCCGATCCCCTTGCTCGAACCGCGCGAGGGCATCCCGCCGGTGGTGGCGACCGACGACGCGCTGGCGCGGGTGATCGCCGACTTCGCCGCCGGCACCGGCCCCGTGGCCGTCGACGCCGAGCGTGCCTCGGGCTATCGCTACGGGCAGCGCGCCTACCTCGTGCAACTGCGCCGCGAGGGTGCGGGAAGCGCCCTGATCGACCCGGTCGGCTGCCCCGACCTGTCGGGGCTCGGCCAGGCGCTCACCGGAGCCGAGTGGATCCTGCACGCCGCGACCCAGGACCTCCCCTGCCTGCGCGACATAGGCATGACCCCGACCTCGCTCTTCGACACCGAGCTCGCCGGACGGCTGGCGGGGTTCCCCCGCGTCGGCCTAGGCGCCATAGTCGAGAACGTCCTCGGCTATGCCCTGGAGAAGGGCCACTCCGCGGTCGACTGGTCCACCCGCCCGCTCCCCGAGCCCTGGCTGCGTTATGCCGCGCTCGACGTCGAGCTGCTGGTGGATCTGCGCAACGCCCTGGAGGAGGAACTGGACCGGCAGGGCAAGCTGGAGTGGGCGCTGGAGGAGTTCGCCGCGATCGCCTCGGCACCGCCCGCTCCCCCGCGCAAGGACCCGTGGCGCCGCACCTCGGGCATGCACAAGGTGCGCCGCCGCCGTCAGATCGCTGTCGTACGTGAGCTGTGGACGGCTCGTGACCAGGTGGCGCAGCGCCGTGACGTCTCGCCCGGCAAGGTGCTCGGTGACGCCGCGATCATCGAGGCGGCCCTGGCTCTGCCGGCCAACGTCCAGGCGCTCACCGCACTGCCCGGCTTCGGGCACCGGATGGGACGCCGTCAGCTGGAGCAGTGGCAGGCGGCCGTCGACCGGGCCAAGGAACTGCCCGAGTCGGAGCTGCCCCAGCCCGGCCAGCAGCCGGCGGGCCCACCCCCGCCCCGTTCCTGGGCGGACAAGGACCCGGCCGCCGCCGCGAGGCTGTCGGCGGCCCGGACCGCCGTGACCGAGCTCGCCGAGCGGCTCCACATGCCGCAGGAGAACCTGATCACCCCGGACACCGTGCGCCGGGTCTGCTGGGAGCCGCCCAAGGCCCTGACCCCGGACGCGGTCGAGACCGCGCTCGCGGGACACGGTGCGCGCCACTGGCAGATCGAGCAGGTCGGCCCCCTGCTGCTTCGGGCCCTGGACACGAGCGCCTGACACGTCAGACACGTGTGCGCCCCCTGCCGGACGAAGGATCCGGCACGGGGGCGCGCGCGTGTCGGGACCACCCCAGGGGCCGCCTCATCCAGCAGGATCGATTTCACGCCAGTTACCCGCCTTCCCTGGCCACCAGCGACGCCCCTGGGTGTGTGACGTTCGCCGCTCCGGTGATGGGGGGTGGGCAGTCCGGTTACCCGCAAGTAGCATGAGGGGCGTGGCGTGCCGATGCGTGCGCCCGCAGCAGTGCCATCCCGCATCCTGGAGGAGAGCCACCGTGCCTCGTACCATCCGGGACGTCGTCTTCGTCGACGGCGTCCGCACCCCGTTCGGCAAAGCGGGCCCGAAGGGCATCTACCACGAGACCCGCGCCGACGATCTCGTCGTGAAGGCCATCCGGGAGCTGCTGCGCCGCAACCCGGACCTGGACCCCGCGAAGATCGACGAGGTCGCCATCGCCGCGACCACCCAGATCGGCGACCAGGGCCTCACCCTCGGACGTACCGCCGGAATCCTGGCGGGTCTGCCGCAGTCGGTCCCCGGTTACTCCATCGACCGCATGTGCGCGGGCGCCCTGACCGCCGTCACGTCGACGGCCGGCTCCATCGCCTTCGGCGCCTACGACGTCGTCATCGCCGGCGGTGTCGAGCACATGGGCCGCCACCCGATGGGCGAGAGCGTTGACCCGAACCCGCGCCTCGTGTCGGAGAAGCTGGTCGACGAGTCCGCCCTCTTCATGGGCATGACCGCGGAGAACCTGCACGACAGGTACCCCTCGATCACCAAGCAGCGCGCCGACGAGTACGCGGTCCGCTCGCAGGAGAAGGCCGCCAAGGCGTACGCCAACGGCAAGATCCAGCAGGACCTGGTGCCGGTCTCCGTGCGCCGCACCGACCCGGACGTCGGCGAGACGGGCTGGGGCCTGGTCACCGCCGACGAGCCGATGCGCCCGGGCACCACCCTGGAGTCCCTGGCCGGCCTGAAGACCCCGTTCCGCGCCCACGGCCGCGTGACGGCCGGCAACGCCGCGGGTCTCAACGACGGCGCCACCGCCTCGCTCCTCGCGTCCGAGGAGACCGCCCGCGAGCTGGGCCTCCCGGTCAAGATGCGCCTCGTGTCGTACGCCTTCGCGGGTGTCGAGCCGGAGGTCATGGGCTACGGTCCGATCCCGGCGACGGAGAAGGCCCTGGCCAAGGCAGGTCTCTCCATCGAGGACATCGGCCTCTTCGAGATCAACGAGGCCTTCGCCGTCCAGGTGCTCGCCTTCCTCGAGCACTACGGCATCGCCGACGACGACGCGCGCGTCAACCAGTACGGCGGCGCGATCGCCTACGGCCACCCGCTCGCGTCCTCCGGCGTCCGCCTGATGACTCAGCTGGCCCGCCAGTTCGAGGAGCAGCCGGAGGTCCGCTACGGCCTGACGACCATGTGCGTCGGCTTCGGCATGGGCGCGACGGTCGTCTGGGAGAACCCGAATTTCGACGGAGGCAACAAGTGAGCACCACCACCACTGAGCTTCTGAAGGGTGCGGCCGAGCTGTTCCCCGGCGAGGTCGTCACGCAGGCGCACGTACGCCACCTCGACCTGCCGGGCGGCGCGGGCCGTTTCGCCCTCATCACGCTGGACAACGGCTTCGACCACACCAAGCCGACCACCGTCGGCCCGCAGTCGCTGGCGAACCTGAACGCCGCCGTCGACCAGGTCGAGAAGGAGGCGGCCGAGGGCACGATCACCGGTGTCGGTGTGACCGGCAAGCCGTTCATCTTCGCGGTGGGCGCGGACCTCAAGGGCGTCGAGCTCCTCAAGGAGCACAAGGACGCGCTGGCCATCGGCAAGGGAGGCCACGACGTCTTCCGCCGCCTCTCCGGCCTCGCGGTCCCGACGTTCGCGTACTACAACGGCGCGGCGATGGGCGGGGGTGTGGAGATCGGGCTGCACTGCTCGTACCGCACCGTCTCCTCCGCGCTGCCGGCGTTCTCGCTGCCCGAGGTCTTCCTCGGTCTGGTCCCCGGCTGGGGCGGCTGCGCGCTGCTCCCCAACCTGATCGGCGCCGACCGCGCCGTCTCGGTGATCATCGAGAACTCGCTCAACCAGAACCGCCAGCTCAAGGGCAAGCAGGTCTTCGAGCTCGGGATCGCCGACGCGATCTTCGAGGGCGCGGACTTCCTGGAGCAGTCGCTGATCTGGACCGCGGCCGTCCTCAAGGGCGAGATCGCGGTGGAGCGTCCCGAGGTCGACCGCGGTGACGCCTGGGACCAGGCCGTCGCGCGCGGCAAGGCGATCGCCGACTCCAAGGTGCACGGCGCCGCCCCGGCCGCGTACCGCGCTCTGGAGATCATCGCCGCGGCCAAGAGCGGCGACCTGGGCGCCGGCTTCGACGCCGAGGACCAGGCCCTCGCGGACCTGATCATGGGCGGAGAGCTCCGCTCGGGGATCTACTCCTTCAACCTGGTCCAGAAGCGCGCCAAGCGCCCGGCCGGTGCTCCGGACAAGGCCCTGGCCCGCCCGGTCACCAAGGTCGGCGTCGTCGGCGCGGGCCTGATGGCCAGCCAGCTCGCGCTGCTCTTCCTGCGTCGCCTCGAGGTCCCGGTCGTCCTCACCGACATCGACCAGGCGCGCGTCGACAAGGGCGTGGGCTACGTCCACGCCGAGATCGAGAAGCTGCTCGGCAAGGGCCGTATCAACCAGGACAAGGCCAACCGCCTCAAGGCCCTGGTCTCCGGTGTGCTGGACAAGGCGGAGGGCTTCTCCGACGCCGACTTCATCATCGAGGCCGTCTTCGAGGAGATCGGCGTCAAGCAGAAGGTGTTCGCCGAGGTCGAGGCGGTCGCCCCGGCGCACGCGATCCTCGCCACGAACACCTCGTCCCTCTCGGTCACCGAGATGGCGTCGAAGCTGAAGAACCCCGAGCGGGTCGTCGGCTTCCACTTCTTCAACCCGGTGGCGATCCTTCCGCTCCTGGAGATCGTCCGCGGCGAGCAGACCGACGACGCCTCGCTGGCCACGGCCTTCGGCGTCGCGCGCAAGCTGAAGAAGACCGCGGTGCTGGTGAAGGACGCCCCGGCGTTCGTCGTCAACCGCATCCTCACCCGCTTCATGGGCGAGATCCAGAACATCATCGACGAGGGCACTCCGGTCGAGACGGCGGAGAAGGCCATCGAGCCCCTCGGCCTGCCGATGTCCCCGCTGGTGCTGCTGGAGCTGGTCGGCCCGGCCATCGGCCTGCACGTCTCCGAGACCCTGAACCGCGCGTTCCCGGAGCGCTTCACGGTCTCCGAGAACCTCGCGGCCGTGGTGAAGGCCGGCAAGCGCGGCTTCTACGTCCACGACTCCGGCGCGCCGGTCCTCGACCCCGAGGTGGCCGCCCTCCTCAAGCAGGGCGACAGCGTCCTGACCGAGGAGCAGGTCCGCGACCGCGTCCTGGACGCGGTCGCGCAGGAGATCGGCCTGATGCTGGACGAGGGCGTCGTCGCCGAGGCCCAGGACATCGACCTCTGCCTGATCACCGGCGCGGGCTGGCCCTTCCACCTGGGCGGCATCACGCCGTACCTGGACCGTGAGGGCGTCTCCGAGCGGGTCAACGGGAAGCGGTTCCTGGAGCAGGGCGTGGCGAGCGTCCCCGCGTAACACCTGAAGTACGCGCGGAGAAGGGTACGGCTCGGCCACGGGTCGTACCCTTCGCCGTGCCCGGGGCGCCCGGACTCGACGGGCTCGTGACAGAATGTCGCACCTCACCCCATAGCTTGGACGGCTTCCCGTTCCCGAGAGAATCGACGGTCACGGGCGGAATGTCGAGCAACGAGAGACCGATGAGCAGGAGAGCGATGCTGCTCGCGGGCGGCGGCACCCTGGTCGCCGCCACCGCCGTCGGCGTGGCGGTCGGCAGGCGTGAGCAGAGCACACCCGCACCCCCGGGAGCCGTCGGACGCTTCGACATCGACGCGGCTTCCGAACTGTTGCGCCCCACTCCGCTGCACGACATCACCGGGCCGCAGTCGATCGCGTTCGACGAACGCGGCCGGCTCTACGCGCTCCAGGTCATGCAGGGCGGCATCCGGCTGCCCGACGAGGAGCGGGCCGCGTCCGGGAAGGCACGGCGACTGGCCGGGGACATGTGCGTCACGGCGTACTCCAGCGACCGGGAGGCGCCGCGGCACATGTATCTGCGGGGATTCGGCCACGGGATCTCGATGGGCGTGGAGCCGTCCGGCGCAGGCCCGCTGCTCTGGGTGGAAGCCGACGCCGACACACGGACCGGCTACGGACGCGCGGTGGCCAGGATCCCCTTCCGCCACGGCACGGTACTGGACAGCACCTCACCCTCCGTACGCCACCACCGGCCCCTGCCTCACAGCCACCGGATCCATCCGGCCGTCGACGTGGCCGCCGGGCGCGTCCTGGTGAGCCACCGGGCCGGCCGGTCACACCGCTACGCGCTCTACGCTCTGGACGACTTCCTGTCGGGTTCGTACCGCCCGTTGCTCGACCTGCAGAACCCCGCCCTGCGCAGCGGCGAGACACTCCAGGGCTGCGCCGTGCACGGGGATCACATCTACCAGCTCACAGGGACCCCCTACACGGACGCGGAAGGCGACAATCCGCCGGAGTCCGGCGGGAACACCTACGTGTCGGCCATCGACATGCGCAGCGGGAGGGCCACAGGGCGGCGCAAGGTGTCCGTGGCGCCCCACCTGCCTTTCCGGGAGCCCGAGGGACTCGCGGTCCGGCCGGGGGACGAGCCGGGACTCTGCGTGGCCTTCTCGGTGAAATCCGACGATCGCCGGAAGCTCACGGTCTACGCGTGTCCTTCTTGACGAGGAGCGCCCCCATCGACACAGCCGTCACTCAGCGTAACAGTCGACATGTGTCCGATCACAAGAAGCGAGCAATTCATAACTGTTCGGTATCCAGTCATCAAATGTTCGACTTTTGCCGTTTGAAAGTTCACTAAATCTTTCACGATTGTCTAATGTTCGCTCTGATGCTTCACGAGCTCCTGACACACCGTCCGCCCCTCAGATAGACCCCCGCGGATCGGCCCCCACTGTGATGACGTGCGGCACCCCTGTCTCCCGCCGGCACCGTCGCCGTGCTCCCGCACAAGATCACTGAAGGAGGGGCTGTCCCCAGATGGGCAAGTCACAGCGCCAAGCCGCGCTCGGGATTCTGATCACGACCGCACTGGTGGGCAGTTTCGTCGCCATGATGGCGGCGGTCGTGATGGTCTCCCTCCCGGTCTTCGCCTACGCCGCAGCGGTCAGCTACGGGGCGGACCTCCTCCTTCACACCGCACAGTCCTCGACGCTGGACCGTCTCAGGGACTCGCGCTTCGGTCTGACCATCCGGTTCCTGATCCGGCAGTTCCTCCTGCTGGCCCTCTGCGGCGTCATGATCGACCTCGACTCGTTCGTCGTGCAGATGACGGCGGTGGGACTGCTCCTCCTCTTCGTCATGCAGCTCGTCTACGGGGCCCTGCTCAAGCGGGTCCGGTCCGAGCGTGCGGCGCTGCCCTTCACCACTCGCGGGCTGGACCTCGAGGCGCTCGGCATCCGGCGCCTGCCGCACCCGTTCCTCATGGACAAGCACGTCCGCAAGATGCTGCACCTGGACGTCCCACTGGTCGCCGGCGCCATCGGCACGATCGCCACGGATGACTGGCGTTACGTGACCTTCGGTGGGATCGCGACCGTCTGGTTCGCCTTCGTCGCGGTGCTGGTTCTGCTGCCGGGTGCCAAGAACGCACTGATCCTTCCCAGCCCCGACCATGCCCTGGACGAGCTCAACTGGCAGCTCTCGCAGTACCGGCCGCAGGTCGCGCTGTACTTCACGTTCGCCGCGGTGTCCCGGGACTTCATGTACCAGGTGAACATGTGGCTGGAGTCGCTGGAGGGGCTGGACCTGCGCCCCATCATCGTCCTGCGCGAGCGCGCGACCCTGCGCTACCTGGACGCCACCTCCGTGCCGGTCATCTGCGTCCCGAAGGCCGAGAACCTGGCACGGGTCGAGATGCCGGAGCTGCGCGTCACGCTCTACCCGGGCAACGCCGGCAAGAACGTGCACATGCTGCAGCGCCACGAGGTGAAGCACGTCTTCATCGGCCACGGCGACAGCGACAAGCTGGCCAGCAGCAACCGTGTCAGCAAGGTCTTCGACGAGATCTGGGTCGCCGGCCGCGCGGGACGCGACCGGTACGAGCGCATCAAGCACGCCGTCTCCGCCCACCAGATCGTCGAGGTCGGCCGTCCTCAGCTGATGCCCCTGCGCCGGTGGACCGGCTCGGTCAATCACGAGACACCCACCGTCATCTACGCCCCCACCTGGGAGGGCTGGACCGACGACGCCTGCTACACCTCGGTCATCCCCGCCGGTGAGCACCTCATACGCATGCTGCTCTCGCACGAGCGCAAACTGCGGATCATCTACAAGCCCCACCCGCTGACCGGCACCCGCTCCCCCGCCGCGGCGGCCGCGCACCGGCGCATCATTGCTCTCCTGCGAGAGGACAACGCCCGCCGGTTCGGCAGGAAGGTCACGGACTCGAAGATCGCTGCCCGCAAGCTGGCGCGCATCGACAAGCGGCTCACCGCCCTCCAAGAGCGCGGGGTCCGGTCCAAGTACCCGGATCTGTCCGAGGAGGAGCGGACTGCCCGGATCCGCAAATTCCGCGATCAGGCCGGGGCGCACTACTGGGACTCGCTGCCCGTCGACGCCCACCACGTGGTGACGGAGAGGGTGCCCACCCTGTACGACTGCTTCAACCACTCGGACCTGCTGATCGGCGACATGTCGAGCGTGGTCTCGGACTTCGTGGCGACGAGGAAGCCGTACGCGATCTTCAACCTGGAAGGGCTACCGGACGCGGAGTTCAGGAACGAGCAGCGGACCGCCTACGCCTCGTATCTGCTCGACCGCGAGTGCAACGGCCTGGAGGAAGCGCTCACGGCGATGTTCTCCCGTGACCAGGACGTCATGGCCCCGTACCGGGAACAGCTCAAGGAATACCTGCTCGGCCCGGACCACCCGCCGTCGACCGTGCGATTCGCTGAGGCGGCGAACGACCTGTATCGCCGCGGGCTCGAGGACTTCCCCATCGAGTACCCGACGTTCGCGGAGGTCTCCGACCAGCCTGGCCGGCAGCCACGCCAGCCGGCGTGACCGCCTGCACGCCTCCGGCACCGCCCTTTCGCCCTTCCTGAAGGAAGCAGGACGTCTTGACCTCCCGCACAACCCGCCGCCGTACCGTCGCCGTCGTCCTCGCCGGCGGTACAGGGCAGCGCATCGGACTGTCCATACCGAAGCAGCTTCTGAAGATCGCCGGGAAGCCGATCCTCGAGCACACTCTGCAGATCTTCGAGGCCGCTCCGGGCGTGGACGACGTCCTGGTCCTGATGACGCCGGACCACGTGGCCGAGGCCCGGCGGATCGTGGCCCGGGCCGGATTCCGCAAGGTTTCCCACGTCATCGCGGGAGGTGCGACCCGGAGCGAGACCACCACGCTGGCCATCGAGGCAGCTGCTGCCCTTCCCGGCGGGGACCCAGACTGCAACCTGCTCTTCCACGACGCTGTTCGCCCGCTGCTGTCCCAGCGGGTGATCTCGGAGTGCGTCGAGGCGCTGAACCGCTACCGCGCCGTCGACGTGGCCATCCCTTCGGCCGACACGGTGATCGTGACGCGGACGCACGGTGACGACGGCGAGTTCATCACCGAGGTGCCGGACCGCGCCCGGCTCGGACGCGGACAGACTCCTCAGGGATTCCGTCTGTCCACCATCCGGCGTGCGTACGAACTGGCGGCGGCCGATCCGCTCTTCCGGGCCACCGACGACTGCTCGGTCGTCGTGAAATACCTGCCCGATGTCCCCGTCCACGTGGTCGCGGGCGACGAGTACAACATGAAGATCACTCAGCCGGTGGACGTCTTCATCGCCGACAAGCTGTTCCAGCTCGCTTCGACCACCGCCCCGGCGCACAGCGCAGAGAAGTTCTACCAGGACCGACTGTCGGGCCGTACCGTGCTCGTCTTCGGCGGCTCGTACGGAATCGGTGCGGACATCGCCAGGATCGCCGAGGAGTACGGAGCCCGGGTCTACGCGCTCGGACGTTCCACCACGGGCACCCACGTGGAGAAGCCCGACCAGGTCGACGAGGCGTTCGCCCGCGCCTACGCGGAGACCGGGCGTATCGACTACGTGGTCAACACGGCGGGCGTGCTGCGAATCGGGCGGCTCGACTCCACGGACAACGCGACCGTCAAGGAGGCCATGGAGGTCAACTTCCTCGCGCCGGTGAACATCGCGCGTACGGCCTACAGGTACCTCGCGGAGAGCAAGGGGCAGCTGCTGCTCTTCACGTCCAGCAGCTACACACGAGGGCGCGCGGAGTACAGCCTGTACTCCTCCACGAAGGCGGCCATGGTGAACCTGACCCAGGCCCTCTCGGACGAATGGGCCGAGGACGGGATCAGGGTCAACTGCGTGAACCCCGAGCGGACCGCCACGCCGATGCGGACGAAGGCCTTCGGCCAGGAACCTGAGGGGTCCTTGCTCACTTCCGAGGAAGTCGCGCACAGCTCCCTGGACGTACTCCTCTCCGGCATGACCGGTCACGTGATCGACGTACGCCGCCAGGACCCGATGTCGCTCCCGGGGTCCGCCTTCGAGTCCGCCCTCTCAAAGGTTCTGACGCGCTCCGAGAACCAGACGCTGTGAGCCCGCACTCAGCAGTGCCACTGATCCAGGAGACACCTTGAAGATCGCCTTTCTGATGTACAGCGCCTACGGGCAGGCGGGCACGTCCGTCGCGACCCAGACCCTTGCCAACTCCCTCGCCGCCCGGCAGCACGAGGTCGAGTTGGTCAGTGTGTTCCAGTACCACGACGCGCCGCCGCTCCGGTTCGCACCGAGCATCGGACTCCACACCCTCGTGGACACACGGAACGGCTCCGCGGACCTCGAAAACCCGCAGCACTCCGTGCCGTCCGATCACTGCACCGGCTTCAAGACGGATGACAGGAACCGCTACAGCCGGCTCATGGACGAACGTGCCGCCGCCTATCTGCAGGGGACCGACGCGGACGTCATCATCGCCACCGCGCCGAACACCATCGCGCTGCTGACCTCACTGGGTACGGGGCAGTACATAACCCTTGGCCAGGCCCATACCCACTACCACCACCAGACCGCCTCCTCGCGGAAGATGCTGGACGCCGCCATCCCCCAGCTGGACGGCTTCGTGACGGTCACCGCGAAGGACGCCCAGACACACCGGGACGCGTACGGCGCTGTAGGGACACTCTTCCACGCCATCCCCAACGCCGTCACGAGCACGTTCATGCGTGCGGAAGTCCGCGAGTCCCGCATCGTCACCGCCTCGGGCCGGCTCGTCGACTGGAAGCGGTTCGACCTTCTCGTCAGTGCATTCGCCCAGCTCGGCAGGAAGTACCCCGACTGGACACTGCGTGTCTACGGAAGCGGGGAGGAGAAGGCGAAACTGCGCAAGCTGATCGACAGCCTGGGCGCGAACGAGCGCGTACTCCTCATGGGCCACACCAAGCACCTCCGCGAGGAGCTGGCCAAGGCCGCCCTGCACACATCGACGTCGACGGACGAGACATTCGGGCTGACCATCGTGGAGGCCATGACGTGTGGCGTGCCCGTCCTCAGCACCGCCGGTCCGCACGGCCCGTCCGAGATCATCTCGGACGGCGTGGACGGCGCTCTGTCGCCGGTAGGTGACGTCGACGCCTTCGCCAAGAACCTCGACTGGCTGCTCGGCGACGCCGAACTGCGTGCGCAGCTCGGCGCCAACGCCGTGGAGAAGTCCCGGCTCTACAGCAACGAGTCACAGGCCCAGAGCTACGAGACCTACCTCTCGCAGTTGCTGACCGCCCGCGACTACCGCCCCGAGGCCTTCTGTCGTGCCACGTCGACGGGGGATCTGGAGTTCGTCCTCGACCCCGCGCGGGCACCTGGTGAACGCTTCACGGTGCTGTGCGTCAATGCGGCGGACGGCCGGCAGGCCCTGATGGCCGCTCCCGTGGAACACACGGCGAACGGGCACCTGTACGCCTCCGTTCCGGCCAGGCTCCGCCTGACCAGCGGCACCTGGAACGTACTTCTGCGCCGCGAGGACGACGGAGTCATGCGTCGCGTGCAGGTCACGGAGCTCCAGAGTTCGGCGAACTCGCTCATCTCCTCTCCCGCGGAAGCGAGCCCGGTGAGCTTCAGGTCGTTCGCGCGATCGGCGGACGGCGGCTACCTGCAGATCGTGTCCCGAGAGTTCCCCGCCCACGCGGAGGTGCTCTCCGTCGAGACGAATGGCTCCCATCTGACCGTTCAGCTCTACGCGTTGGGTGTCACAGCCGCCCAGGGCGGGCCCCAGGTGGACGTTTCGGGCCAGGGGGCCCAGATCATCGCCCAGAGCCGCAAGAACGCGGGCTCCTTCTTCACCATCCCCTGCGCGTTCTCGAACGGAGGCGCCGGCTTCACCATCGACCTCCAGCAGTACGCCGACCGGATGATCGACGTCGACACGATCTGGGACCTCTCCTTGAGCATCCCGGAGAATCTCACCGTCTCGGGACAGTCGCACCGGCTGAGGCTCGGCCGCTTCGGCGACGACATCGTGCAGCGCAAGCCTGTCCACGTCTACGCGAAGCCGAGCGTCACCACCGTGGAGGGCCGGTCGGTGACGTACAACCCGTACTACACGGACAGCAACTATCTCTCGATCGGGCTGAAGCTGATGTCGTGAGCGTCTTCACGGACACCTGCCGTCGGTCTCCGGCTCAGGACGGTTACCGAGCCGCAGCTCATCGCACGTCAGACACGGACTGAGGGCTCCAGCGCGAGCCCGGGCTCGCGGTTCTGACGTGCGATGCGCAGCGCACCGTCCTCATCGATCAGGGCGAGTACCACCCGGCCGTAGGCGTCGCAGGCAAGCGCGGGGCCACCGACGCAGTGTTCGCCGGTGGGTGACCACCACACTCCCCCTCCTTCGTTCTCGGTACCGCACGCAGTGAGCATGACCTGACCGTCGAGGGCACGGTGGGCCAGCACGGTGCAGTCGTAGCCGTCGAGCGGGGCTCGCAGAGCTGCGACCGGATCGGGCGAGGAAGCGCCACTCAGCGGGATCGCCCACGTGCCCGGGCGATAGGCCACGATGCCGCCGGTGGCATCGTCGGCCCAGTAGTAGGTCACTCTCCCCGGCGCCGTCTCCAGACCGGCAGCGGTGCCCGGGGCGTGGCCGAAGGGGATGTCCTGATCCCGCTGGTAGCTCCCCTCGGGCTCATGCTGGCGCAGGTGCAGCGTCGCCCCGTCGGAGGGTGCCAGGATCGAGACGCATCCGGCTTCCGTGGCAACGGCTGCGATCCCGTCGAGTATGGGCCTGACCTTGAGATCCTGCCAGGCATGCCACGTGCCACCTGCCTTCTCACGACGCAACAGAAGGCTGCCGCCCGCGTTGCGTACGAAGACGTGGACCGTGCCGGAGGAACTGACCGCAGGCGTCGGGGTGCCGAGCCTGGCCGCCTTCGCCTGCTCGGCGTGCGGATTGCCCAGCGAGTGCCACTGTGTTGTGGGGCGGCCCGTTTGGAACTGGGTGGCGCTCACCAGATCGACGGCGTCACCGCCGGCCCTGTGCACGGTCCGGCGGCCGACGAGGTGCACGAAGCTGTCCTGCCCCTGGACGACCGACACGTCGGTCAGGCCTGGCACGGGGAGGAGTTCGGGACCTGTCCACGTCGTGTCCCCGGGGCGGTTCTCCGTCCAGCGGAGCACCCCCTCGGCCCCGAGGGCGTAGGCGGTGAGCCGGCCGTCCTTGCCTCGCACGAGCCACTGCCCACGTGCGGCCCCCAGCGCCCGTTGACGCGAGGTCCCCTGCTCATCGGCACCCTGAACAGGGGACCTCCCCTGGACAGTGCGCCTCGATCTGACCGGCATGGCGTGAGGTCGTCCTTCCGCGAAGCTCCTCGGCCCCCGTCCGGGTCCGCTTCTGCGCCCCGGCACCCGGCAGGCCGGACGCACTCATCATAGAATCTCCACCCGATCACCGAACACCAGGACCCATCACATGTGGGCGTCGTTGACATGGTTCGGCGAGACGCCCCATAAACATGGCGTGCGTGCACAAAGACGGAAGACAGAGCGAAGATTTACACAAGATTCGAAAGCTTGTCTATACTCTTCGGTCAGCCCCCTCACATGAGTGGACCGGCCCCACCCGAGTCCCCAACTCCGCACCCAGCCCTCACGGGCCACAGACCAAGGGACTCGTGCAGGATGACCCACGACGCCGTCACCCCCGGCCCACGCGCCTCACGCAGGGCGGAAGCACCGAAGCGGGGCCGCAAGAAGGAACGCAAGCGCCGCCGCGGCCTCAAGATCACGCTCGGGGTGCTCCTGGTGCTCCTGCTCGCCGGCGGGGGCACCGCGTACTGGATGTACCAGGACCTCGACGGCAACATCCAGGGCGTCGACATCAACAAGGCGCTCGGTGAGGACCGTCCCGAGAAGCTCCCCACCACCGGCCAGAACCTGCTCGTCCTCGGCTCCGACTCGCGCGCCGGGGCGGAGAACCAGGAGCTGGGCGGGGGTGGCGCCGTCGGCGGGGCGCGGTCCGACACCGCGCTGGTGGTGCACATACCCGAGGGCCGCACCGAGGCCGTCGCCGTGTCCATCCCGCGCGACACCCTGGTGACCAGGCCCGACTGCACGAAGTCGGACGGCTCGACGATGAAGTCCGCCGAGCGCGTCATGTTCAACTCGGTCTACTCACAGGTCGGTCCGGCCTGTGTGGTGAAGACCGTGGAGAAGATGTCCGGGGTCCGGATCGACCACTACCTGGAGATCAACTTCGCCGGGTTCAAGGATCTGGTGGACGCGATCGGCGGCGTGACGGTCAAGGTCGAGGAGCCGATCAAGGACGAGGCCTCGGGCCTCGACCTCACCGCCGGTACGCACAAGCTGAACGGCACCGAGTCCCTCGCCTACGTCCGCACCCGGCACGGCGTCGGGGACGGCAGCGACCTCGGCCGCATCGGGCTCCAGCAGCAGTTCCTGCTCGCGCTGCTGACCGAGATCAAGTCGCAGGACCTGCTGGGCAGTCCGACGACCACGTACAAGATCGCCAACTCCGCGACCAAGTCACTGACGACCGATGAGGGGCTCGCCTCCCTGACCTCGCTCAGTGAGTTCGCCCGCTCGATGAACGGTGTCGATCCCGCCTCGATGGAGACGATCATGCTGCCGGTCGCCTACGACAAGCAGGACCCGAACCGGGTGGTCGCCGCCGAGCCGCAGGCCGGCAGTCTCTGGAAGGCGATCCGCGCGGACGGCACGATTCCCGAGTCGGCGAAGAAGTCTCCGGCCACCGGCGGCTGACGACCGGCATCCTGAGGGGATGGAACCTCTGAGGACCCTGGTGATCGTCGACTCCGCCAATGTGGTGGGGTCGGTGCCGGACCGGTGGTGGCGGGACCGGCGTGGGGCGGCCGAGCGGCTGCGGGACTCGCTGGTCCCCTACGCCGCCGAAGGGCTGCCGGGACACGCCGGCCCCGTCGAGATCGTGCTGGTCGTGGAGGGTGCCGCGCGCGGGGTCGCGTCCGTGCCCGGCGTACGGGTGGAAGCGGCCCCGGGCAGCGGGGACGACCTGATCGCCGGTCTGGCCGCTGCCGCCCAGGGCGTACGGTCCTGCCTCGTCGTCACGGCCGACCGTGGGCTGCGGCAGCGGGCCGAGTCCTACGGGGCCCGCTGCACGGGTCCTCGTACGGTGCGGCCGCTGCCGCCGTCACGCGGCGCCTGACAGGGTCAGGGGGTCTTCGCCATACGGCTGTTCCGCCGCCCGTACGCGAAGTAGATGATCGCGCCGATCACCATCCAGATCCCGAACCGGAGCCATGTCTCCGCCGGCAGGTTGAGCATCAGCCAGACCGAGGCCGCCACCGAGACGATCGGAAGCAGCGGCACCCAGGGGGTACGGAAGGCGCGGTGCAGCCCGGGACGGGTGCGGCGCAGGACGATCACGCCGAGCGCGACGACGACGAACGCGAAGAGCGTGCCGATGTTCACCAGCGTCGCCAGTTCGTTGATGCTGGTGAAGCCGGCGACGATCGCGATGACCACGCCGAGCAGGATGGTCGGGCGGTACGGGGTGCCGAAGCGCGGGTGCGTCACCGAGAAGAACCTCGGCAGCAGCCCGTCGCGGCTCATCGCGAAGAACACCCGGGTCTGGCCGAGCAGCAGGATCATGCAGACCGTGGTGAGTCCGACCGCCGCGCCGAAGCTGATGACTCCCGCGTAGAAGGGGTGTCCGACGGCTTTGAACGCGTCGGCGAGCGGGGCGCTGACGGAGAGTTCGGAGTAGTTCTGCATGCCGGTGACCACGATGGAGACGGCGACGTAGAGCAGGGTGCAGATGACCAGCGAGGCCAGGATGCCGCGCGGCATGTCACGCTGCGGGAGCTTGGTCTCCTCCGCCGCGGTGGCGACGACGTCGAAGCCGATGAAGGCGAAGAAGACGATGGACGCGGCGGTGAAGATGCCCATGACGCCGAAGTTCGTCGGTTCGTAGCCGAAGATCAGCTGGACCAGCGGGGCGTCCAGGCCCGATCCGCCGGTCTGCTTCTCGGCCTCGGGGATGAAGGGCGAGTAGTTGGACGTGTCGATGAAGAACAGCCCGGCGATGATCACGATGCCCACGACCGCGAGCTTGATGGCGACCACGACGGTGGTCACGCGGGCGGACAGCTTCATCCCGAGCACCAGGATGACCGTCAGGATCAGTACCAGGGCGAACGCCAGGATGTCGAACCCGAAGCCGCTCGCCACATCGGGGCCGGAGAGCGCCTCGGGCATCGTCCAGCCGACGTTGTCCATCAGCGAGCGGACGTATCCGGACCAGCCGACCGCCACCACCGCGGTGCCCAGGGCGAATTCCAGCACCAGGTCCCAGCCGATGATCCAGGCGACCAGCTCGCCCAGCGAGGCGTAGGAGAAGGTGTACGCCGATCCGGCCACCGGGACGGTGGAGGCGAATTCGGCGTAGCAGAGGGCGGCGAGCGCGCAGACGACGCCCGCCGCGACGAAGGCGAGGGCCGTGGCCGGGCCCGCGGTCTCCTTGGCGACCTTGCCCGTGAGGACGAAGATGCCGGTGCCGATGATGACACCCACTCCGAAGACCGTGAGGTCCAGCGCGGAGAGGGACTTCTTGAGGGCGTGCTCCGGTTCTTCCGTGTCGCGGATGGACTGTTCGACCGTCTTGGTCCGGAGCAGCCCTTTTCCGCTGGGGGGCGTGTCCTGCTGCGTGCTCACCGGCGTACCTCCACGCACTCGTCGTGCACGCCATGATTCGGAACCGGCCGCCCCGGCACGCTCTGTACGCCCCTATTTCACGCGAATGGGCCGGTCGGACCACCCGAGTGGGGTGGGCGACCGGCCCGGTGCGGTGCGGGTGGATGAGCCGCGGCCGATCAGTCGCGCACGGGCTCCACGACCCGGCTCTCGTACCTGCCGTCGAGCTTGGCGACCAGCCCGGTGACCTGGCGGGCGATGTCCGGTGCGGTCAGCCCGATCTCGGCCATGACCTCGCCGCGCGAGGCGTGGTCGAGGAACACCGGCGGGATACCGAAGTCGCGCAGCGGCACGTCGACGTCCGCGTCGCGCAGTGCCTGCGCGACGGCGGAGCCGACACCGCCGGCCCTGCTGTTGTCCTCGACCGTGACGACGACGCGGTGCTCCGCCGCCAGAGGGGCGAGCGCCTCGTCCACGGGCTTGACCCAGCGCGGGTCGACGACCGTCGTGGAGATGCCCTGGGCGTCCAGGAGGGTGGCGATCTCCAGGCACATCGGGGCGAGAGCGCCGACGGAGACCAGCAGGACGTCGGGCTCGTCCGTGCCCGCCGAGCGCAGGACGTCCATGCCGCCCACCGTGCCGACCGCAGGGACCGCGGGGCCGACGGCACCCTTGGAGAAGCGGACGACGGTGGGTGCGTCGTCGACGTCGACGGCCTCCCGCAGCTGGGCACGGACCTGCTCGGCGTCGCGCGGGGCGGCGATGCGCAGGGTCGGCACGCACTGGAGGATCGACATGTCCCACATGCCGTTGTGCGAGGCACCGTCCGTGCCCGTGACGCCCGCCCGGTCCAGGACGAAGGTCACTCCGCACTTGTGCAGGGCGACGTCCATGAGTACCTGGTCGAAGGCGCGGTTCAGGAAGGTCGCGTAGACCGCGAAGACGGGGTGCAGCCCTCCCGTGGCAAGGCCGGCGGCGGAGACCGCGCCGTGCTGCTCGGCGATCCCGACGTCGTAGATCCGGTCCGGGAACGCCTCCTCGAACCTGCCGAGGCCGACGGGCTGGAGCATGGCCGCCGTGATGGCGACGATGTCCTCGCGCTCGTGACCCAGCTTGAGCATCTCCTCGCCGAAGACCGAGGTCCAGTCGAGCCCCGAGGTGGAGATGGGCAGGCCGGTGTCCGGGTGGATCTTGCCGACCGCGTGGAAGCGGTCCGCCTCGTCCTCGAGGGCGGGGGTGTAGCCGCGGCCCTTCTGGGTGAGGCAGTGCACGATGACCGGACCGCCGAAGCGCTTGGCACGCTGGAGCGCCGAGTCCAGGGCCTCGATGTCGTGGCCGTCGATCGGTCCCACGTACTTCAGGCCGAGGTCCTCGAACATGCCCTGGGGGGCGATGAAGTCCTTGAGGCCCTTCTTGGCACCGTGGAGGGTCTCGTACAGCGGCCTGCCGACGACGGGCGTGCGCTCCAGGAGGTCCTTGCCCCGGGCCAGGAACCGCTCGTACCCGTCGGTCGTGCGCAGGGTGGCCAGGTGGTTCGCGAGGCCGCCGATGGTCGGGGCGTAGGAGCGCTCGTTGTCGTTGACGACGATGACGAGCGGGCGGTCCTTGGCGGCGGCGATGTTGTTCAGCGCCTCCCAGGCCATTCCACCCGTGAGCGCGCCGTCACCGATGACGGCCACGACGTGGTCGTCCTTGCCCAGGACCTCGTTGGCCTTGGCCAGGCCGTCGGCCCAGCCGAGGACGGTCGAGGCGTGGGAGTTCTCGATGACGTCGTGCTCGGACTCCGCGCGGGAGGGGTATCCGGAGAGTCCGCCCTTGCTCTTGAGCTTCGAGAAGTCCTGCCGGCCGGTGAGCAGCTTGTGCACGTAGCTCTGGTGGCCGGTGTCGAAGAGGACTTTGTCCTGCGGGGACTCGAACACCCGGTGCAGGGCGATGGTCAGCTCGACCACGCCCAGGTTCGGGCCGAGGTGGCCGCCGGTCTTGGAAACCTCCTCGACGAGGAAGGTACGGATCTCCCCGGCGAGCTGGTCGAGCTGCTCGAGGCCGAGCCGGTCCAGGTCGCGCGGTCCCCTGATGCGGGTCAGCAGGTCCACCCGTGCCTCCTTGCTTGTGAGCTGGTCGAGCGTGTCGATCCGATGAGTCTAATGTTCCGTCGGCGGCCCGGGTCATCGGGCGCCGCATTCAGCCACGCCCCGCGTGGTCCCGCCGGACGCGCGGGTGCCCGGCATCGCGAGGATGCCGGGCACATGTGCGCAGGTCCGCGGGTACGACGGTCAGGCGCGGCCTGCGGTCTTCTGCGTCTTGCGGGTGATGGAGTCGATGACGACCGTGACGAGAAGTACAGCGCCGGTGATCATGTAGTTGATCGGCGTGGCGATGCCCTCGAGGGCCAGGCCGTACTGGATCGAGACGATCACCATGACACCGAGCAGCGCGTTCCAGGTGCGGCCCCGGCCACCGAAGAGGCTGGTTCCGCCGATGACGGCTGCGGCGATGACGTTCATCAGGAGGTCACCGGCCCCGGAGCCCTGGTTGGCCGCCGCGATCTTGGACGCCCAGAACAGGCCGCCGATGGCCGCGAAGGTGCCGGCGATGGAGAAGACCGAGACGCGGATCGCGGTGACGTTGATGCCCGCGCGGCGGGACGCCTCGACGCTGCCGCCGAGCGCGAAGATCTTCCGCCCGTAGGAGGTGCGGCGCAGGACGAAGTCCGTGCCGACCAGAACGATGAGGAAGAGGACCAGGGCCAGCGGGAGGCCGCGGTACTGGTTGAACATGAACGCGGCGCCGAAGGCGAACACCGCGAGGACGACGGTGCGGACCACGATGTCGACGAGCGGCCGCGCCGGGATGCCCGCGGCCTCACGGCGGCGGGTGTCGAGGAAGGCCGAGAGGAAGTAGCCGATCACCGCGACGGCGGCGAGGCCGTAGGCGGCGGCGACGTCCGAGAAGTAGTACGTGGTCAGACTGCCGACGACGCCGTCGCTGTCCAGGTTGATCGTGCCGGTGTCACCGAGCAGCTGGAGCATGAAGCCCAGCCAGAACAGCAGACCGGCGAGGGTGACGGCGAACGCCGGGGCGCCGATCCGCGCGAAGAAGAAGCCGTGGACGGCACCCATGACCGCGCCGCTGAGGATGGCGACGAGTATGGCGAGCCACTCGTTCATTCCGTGCGTGACGCTCAGTACGGCGACGACCGCGCCCGCGACACCGCTGACCGAGCCGACCGAGAGGTCGATCTCGCCGAGCAGCAGCACGAAGATGATGCCGACGGCCATCATGCCGGTGGCCACCATCGTCACGGCGATGTCGCTGACGTTCTTCGCGGAGAGGAACTCCGAGTTCAGGCTCTGGAAGACGACGCAGATGATGATCAGGCCGATGATCACGGGGATCGAGCCGAGGTCACCACCGCGCATCTTGCGCTTGAACTCGGTGAGGTAGCCGGCGAGGCCCTGCTCGCGCACGAGGAGCCGGGGGTCGACCACGGTGTCGGCGCCCTTGGCCGCCTCCGGGTTGACCACTGCGGTGGACGTCTTGTCGGTTGTCACTTCTGGGCCTCCGCATTGCGCGCCGCACGACGGGTCACGGCGTTCTCCGTGGCACCCGTGATGGCGGAGATGATCTCTTCCTGCGAGGTGGTCTTCACGTCGAAGATCCCGTTGTTCCGGCCCAGCCGGAGCACCGCGACCTTGTCGGCGACGGCCTTCACGTCGGCCATGTTGTGGCTGATGAGGATGACCGCGTGGCCCCGCTCGCGCAGCCGCTCGACGAGGTCGAGGACCTGCGCGGTCTGCTCGACGCCGAGCGCGGCGGTGGGCTCGTCGAGGATGACGAGCTTGGGCTCGCCCAGCATCGAACGCGCGATGGCGACGGTCTGGCGCTGACCGCCGGAGAGCGACGCGATCGGGATGCGGACGCTGGGAATGCGGATCGACAGCGTGCTGAGGAGCTCGCGCGAACGCCGCTCCATCTCGACCTCGTCGAGGATCCCGAACTTGCGGAGTTCCCGGCCGAGGTAGAGGTTGCCGACGACGTCGATGTTGTCGCAGAGCGCGAGGTCCTGGTAGACGGTCGCGATCCCCAGGTTCTGGGCATCGTGCGGCTTGTTGATCTGGACCGTCCGGCCGTCCCACTCGATGACACCGTCATCGATGGGATGCACTCCGGCGATCGTCTTGACCAGCGTTGATTTGCCGGCGCCGTTGTCACCCACCAGGGCGACCACCTCGCCGGAGTGGACCTCAAGCTCTACGTCGGTGAGCGCCTGGACGGCACCGAATCGCTTGGAGACCCCTCGCAACGCCAACACGGGCGTAGCGGACACGTGAACCATCTCCTTCGCCGCCTGACCCGGCGGGGATACCGCGCCTGGGGGGAGGCGTGGTGGTTGAGCAGAAGAATTGGGGAAGAGCGCCGAGAAGGCGTTCCGTCCGGCGCCCGGCCCGGTAGCGGGACAGTTGGTGGGCGGGGCGCCGGACAGGCTTCGGGTCCGCCCGGCCGGCCGCGAGGGCCGGTCCGGGCGGGTGGGACCTACTTCAGGCCCGCGGAGGTGCAGGCGGCCTTGTACTTGGCCGTGCAGATCTCGTCGAGCGTGTAGATGCCGTCCTTGATGACGGTGTCCTTGATGTTGTCCTTGGTCAGCGAGACGACCGGGACGAGGACGGTGGCGATGCCCTTCGTGCCGGCGTTGTCGACCTTGGACGTGGCGATGGAGTCGAGCTTCTCGCCCTTGGCGAGCGCGACGGCCATCTCCGCGGCGACGATGCCCTCCTGCGGGTAGGGCTTGTAGACGCTCATGAACTGCTCACCGGTGACGATGCGCTGCACACCCGCGAGTTCGGCGTCCTGGCCGGTGACCGGCGGGAGCTTGGAGATACCGGCGGACTTGAGGGCCTGGATGATGCCGCCGGCCATGCCGTCGTTGGCGGAGTAGACGCCGTCGATCTTGTCCTTGCCGAGGGCCGTGATCGCGCCCTCCATGTTGGAGTTGGCGTTCTCCGGCTTCCACTCCTTGGTGTCGTACTCCTTGCCGTACGTCACCTTGCCGTCGAGCACCGACTTGGCGCCCCTCTTGAAGAGCGCGGCGTTCGGGTCGGTGATCGAGCCGTTCATCATCACGACGGTGGGCTTGGCGGCGTCGCCCAGGGCCTCCAGCAGGGCCTTGCCCTGCACGCGGCCGACCTCTTCGTTGTCGAAGGAGGTGTAGGCGTCGATCGGGCCCTCGGCGAGGCGGTCGAAGGCGACGACGGGGATGCCCGCGTCCTTGGCCTTCTTGACGCTGTTCTCGATGGCCTTGGCGTCGACCGCGTCGATGATGAGCGCGTCGACCTTGCTCGTGATCATCGCGTCGACCTGCTGCGCCTGCAGCGTGGCGTCCTGCCTGGCGTTGGCGTAGGTGACCTTCGCCTTGCCGTCGGTCAGCTCGCTGACCTTCTCCTCGATGATCGGCTTGTCGAACTTCTCGTAACGGGCCGTGACGTTCTCGGGAAGGAGCAGGCCGATCTTGAGGTCGTCGCCCTTCTTGGCCGACTCGGAACTGGTCTTGTCGCCGGACTCCTTGGCGCTCCCGCAAGCGGCGAGAGAGACAGCCATGGTGGTGGCGGCAACGGCAACGGCGGCACGACGCATACGCGTGTTCATTTCGAACCTCCCTGACGAGGCCGCGACGTTGCGGCCGAGGTGGCTGGAAGTCAACTCGGCCGCGACGTCAGCGTCAAGGAGTAAATCCTTAACGAGATGACAACGGTGCCATTCGTTATCTAAGTGAAGGCAGGGGCCGCCGCGGGGAGGGTGCTCTCCAAAAGGGATGAATCCCCCATCTCGCTGAGTACGAGGGCCAGCGCACCCAGCACCTCGGCCCGCCCTCCGAGCGCCCCGGGGAGCACGGAGAGCTGCCGGGCCGCACTGGGGATGGCGTACCGCGAGACCGAGTCGCGGATGGGACCCAGCACCAACTCACCGGCTTCCGCGAGGGATCCGCCGAGCACGACCCGGCTCGGGTTGAGCAGGTTGCACAGGTTGGCCACCCCGCTGCCGATGTGCCGACCGACGTCGCCGATGACCCGGCGGCAGCCCGGATCGCCCTCACGGGCCAGCTGGACCATCCGCTCCATGGTGAGATCGGCCCCGTGGCTGGGCTTCAGCAGCGGCAGGACGTACCGGGCCGCGGTGAAGGTCTCCAGGCAGCCACGGTTTCCGCAGCGGCAGACGGGGCCCGATTCGTCGAGGGTGATGTGGCCGATCTCGCCGGCCGTGCCGCCCGGGCCCCGGTAGATGTGCCCGTCGATCACCAGACCGGCGCCGACACCGCTGGCCACCTTGATGTAGGCGAGGTCCCTGACGCCCCTGCCGGCGCCCCAGACGAGCTCTCCGAGTGCCCCGAGGTTCGCGTCGTTGTCCACGTAGACCGGCACCCCCAGGCGCCCGGCGAGCTCCTGGCTGGGATTGATGCCCGTCCAGCCCGGCAGGATCGAGGTGGAACCCAGCGTGCCGGATTCGACGTCGATGGGCCCCGGCACGCCGAGGCCCACACCGATCACCTTCCCGGGGCTGATCCCGGTGGTCTCGACCAGGCGGTTGACCAGCTGTTCCGCCCGGCCGAACCCGTGCGCCGACGAGGCGTCCACATCCAGCGGCTCGGACTCCTCGGCCAGCACCTGATGAGCCAGGTTGCCGATGGCCACCCGGAGGTGGGTGTGTCCGAAATCCACCCCTATGACGATGCCCGCGTCCCCGCTCAGGGAGACGCTCCTGGCACGGCGCCCGCCCGCGGAGGTGGGGGTGACCTCGACCGTGCCGCTGTCCTTGAGCTCACGGACGATGTTGGAGACGGTGGCTGCGGAGAGGCCGGTGCTCCTGGCGATCTCGGCCTGGGTCAGGGACCCCGCCATCCTTACGGCACGCACGACCCGTTCAAGGTTGGCCCTATGCAGAGATGTCTGCGACCCCGGAGTCTCCATCGACTCACTCACTCCTGCCGTTTTCTCCAACATGTGAACTCTAAGATGAGCGTTTTGGGGTGGCCCCCGTCAAGACCTTGAGCAGTCGCAGCCTCCGATGAGCATGGGGCCTCCACATCCGGACAGCGGAGAATGCCCGGAAAACCACGTGAACCGCCCACCGGTCGGCGCCCGTGGGCGGTTCACGGCCCGGTGGGCCTGTTCGTTTCCGGTCCCCGGTGTTACCCGGATGAAGGCAGCGACCGACTACCGCACGTGACGGATACGGGATGAACGGGGCGGGCGGCACGGACCGGGCGCCACGACGGACCCGCACGGCCCACCACCGAGCCCGGCACGCGTCAGCGCCGGGTGAACCGGGTGACGGCGACGCCGTTGCCGAACAACGCCCGGTCGGCGACCTCGAAGAGGGTCGGGTCGAACTCCCCGTTGATCACGGGGATCCCGGACCCGGCCACCACGGGGTAGCTCTTGACGATCATCTCGTCGATCTCGGGCAGCAGCACGCCGGCGAGGACGCCGCCGCCGCACAGCCAGATGTCCTGGCCCTCCTCCCGCTTGAGACCGCGCACCAGACCGAGCGGGTCCTCGGCGACCACCGTGACGTCCGGGTCGATGTCGGGCGCCAGCGTGCTGGACACGACGTACTGGCGCAGGTGGGCGTAGGGACTGGTGAAGCCCGCGTCCTTGCCGGGCAGGTAACTGCCGAGCCCCATCAGCACGGTGTCGAAGCGCCGGTTGGGCACGCCCTCCAGCCCCGCTCCGGCACGGGCGGAGGTGGGGACCGTCTCGGGATAGCAGGCGTTGAGCCACGAGGCGTAGGCAGCCGCCTGCTCCTCGTCGCCCTGCGGATAGAAGTCGAACTCCCCGCCCGGCCCCGCGATGTAGCCGTCGATGGAGACGGCGACGTAGTAAACGAGCTTTCGCATGCACACCCCGTTGCGTAGTACTCTGGATGAAGTGGTTTGACCGTAGTACTACGGATGGAGTGGTGTCAATGGTGCGCAGGAACGACGCACGGCGGGCGGCCCTCGTCGACGCGTCGATCGAGGTGCTGGCAAGGGAGGGTGCGCGCGGACTCACCTTCCGGGCGGTGGACACGGAGGCGGGTGTCCCGGCCGGCACGGCCTCCAACTACTTCGCCAACCGGGACGACCTGCTCACCCAGGCGGGCAGCCGGGTCTACGAACGGCTGCAGCCCGACGAGGCGACGGTGGAACGGCAGCGGAACGCCTCACCGGACCGGGAGACCTACACCCAGCTGATGCGCGAGCTGATCGGCAGGGTAAGCGGCTTCCGCACCGGCTATCTGGCGCTGCTCGAACTGCGTCTGGAGGCCACCCGGCGGCCCGGGCTGCGGACGGTGCTGACCGAGCAGGTCCGCTCCGATGTCGAGGCCAATGTGGCCTACCACGAGGCGTCCGGCCTGCCCGGCGACGCCACCGCGGTCCGGCTGCTCATCCTGGCCTTCAACTGGCTCATCGTCGAACAGCTCACGCTGCCGGGAGTGTTCACGGAGGCCGAGCGCGACCGGCTCGTCGAGGCCGCGGTCGACCGCATCGTGGGGAGGTGAGGGGGCGTCCGGCCGCTGTCGCAGTTCGCCGCCCGGGACGCCGCATGCCTCGTCACCGCCTGCCGGTCGGCAGGCGGTGACGAGTGCGGGCGAGAGAGCTCCCCTACTTGAGCGCTCCCGCCGTCAGCCCCGCGACGACCTGGCGCTGGAAGACGATGTAGGCGGCGAGAACCGGCAGCATCGCCATCACGAGACCCGCGAAGAGGCCCGACCAGTCCCCCTTGTAGCCCTGGCTGGTGGCCAGTTCGACCAGGCCCTGGGAGAGCACCTTGCCGTCCGGGTCGGTGTTCAGCACCGTCGGCAGCATGTACTGGTTCCACTGCCCGAGGAAGTTGAAGATGCCGACGCTGATCAGACCGGGCTTGGCCATCGGCAGCATCACCTGGAAGAACGTCCGGGTGTGCGAGGCCCCGTCGAGCATGGCCGCTTCCGCGATCGAGCTCGGCAGGGTCCGGAAGAACGAGGTGAGGAAGAAGACGGTGAACGGGAGCGAGTAGGCGATGTAGACCAGGATCAGCCCGTGCACCGAGTTCAGCAGACCCATGTTGTTCATGACGAAGAACAGCGGGACCAGCGCCAGGATGATCGGGAAGCTCATCCCTCCGATGAAGAGGAAGTAGATGAAGCGGTTCCCGGGAAAGTCGAACCGGGCCAGCACGTACGCCGCCATCGAACCCAGCAGCAGCGTGCCGATGAGCGAGCCGCCCACCACCAGGATGGTGTTGAGGAAGTAGTCACTCATGTGCGCCTGGTTCCAGGCACGTGACCAGTTCTCGAAGTGCAGCTTGTCCGGCAGCGCCCAGGGGGTCGACAGGATCGAGTCGTCCGTCTTGAAGGACGCCATCACCGCCCAGAGCAGCGGCATGATGACGAGGACCGCCCAGATGACGAGCACACCGTGCGAGAAGACGTTGAGGACCTTGCCCTCGCTGCTCTTCGCCGGCCCGGCGGCCGGGGCGTCCTGCTTGGTCACCGGCGAGCGCGGGGCCGGAACGGCGGTCGGAGTCTCAGTGACCTTCACGTGTGCTCACCTCGTACAACTGTCGGGCCGGCCAACGGGACCGAACTGATCTGCGTGCAGCCGGCCGTCCGGTCGCGGAACCTCGGGGAAGCCGGCATCAGAACTCCAGCCGCTCGCGGCGGCCGAGGCGCATCACGATGCCCGCGAAGAGCATGGTGACGATCAGCAGCCCGACCCCGATGGTGGTCGCGTAGCCGGCCTGGGCGTCCCGGAAGGCCGTCTGGTAGACGTACAGCGGCAGGACGGTGGTGGAGTAGTCGGGACCGCCCGGTCCCACCGTCATGACCTGTACGGCCGTGAACGCCTCGACGCCGAGCGCCAGGATGCCCATGTAGACCCAGCCGGACTGCACGGTGTCCCAGAGCAGCGGAAGCGTGATCTTGAAGAACGTCGTGATGCGGTCCGCACCGTCGAGCAGCGCGGCCTCGTAGAAGTCCTTCGGGATGGACGCCATACCGGCCGAGAACAGGACGACGAAGAAGCCGACCGTCGACCAGATCAGCACGACCATCACGCAGTACAGCGCCAGATCGGGATCGCCCAGCCAGTCCGGCTGAAGGCTCTTGAGTCCGACGGCCTTGAGCGTCGAATTCAGCATTCCGGACGTCGGGTTGAACGCGAACTGGAACAGCAGGGCCACGATCACGATCGACAGCACCTGGGGGAAGAAGTAGGCGATCTTGTAGAACGAGGAACCCCGCACCCCGGCGACCGCGGCGTTCTTCCGCCGACGGCCGCCGACATTGAGCATGAAGGCGAAGAAGAGTGCGAGGCCCAGCGTCACCAGCGGCAGCAGCAGCGCCAGCAGCACACTGTGCTGCAGTGACTTCCAGAAGATGTCGTCGTCGAGCATCCGGCTGTAGTTGTCGAAGCCGACCATCTCGAAATCGGGACTCAGTCCGGTCCAGTCCGTGAACGAGTAGTAGATGGACTGTACGAACGGCCAGATGACGAAGATGGCGTACAACGCCAGTGGGGCTACCAGGAACCCCACGATGAACCGGTACTTGCCGTGCTGCATCGTTTACCGACCCCGATTTCCGAGCGGGTGCCGCCGCTGGTGACGGTTGCTCACTGGTGCTTGTAGCGCGTGATGGACTGGTCCTTGGCCGCGGCGTCGGCGAAGGCCTGGATCTTCTTGATGGTTTCCGCCGGGGTCGCGCGGCCGGCCATCATCTCGCCGATTCCGGCGATACCGATCTGCTCCTTCTGCAGCTTCACGTACCAGTCCTGCAGCCGCGGGTTCACCACGTTGTCGCCGGCCTTCTTCAGGACGTCGACGCCGGACTGCATGGCGGTGGACAGCGTCAGACCGTCGGTGCCGCCGTTGAAGGCGCTGAGGGACTTCACCGACTTCGTGAAGTTCTTGGAGGACTCCTCGCTGAGCATGATGCGCAGCTGCTCCATGCCGCCCTCGGGGTTCTTCGCCTTGGCGGGGACGACGAACGGCTCACCGCCGGAGGCCCACAGGGTGCCGAAGGGCAGCTTGTCGGAGGAGTCGAGGCTGGACGGGGCGCCGACCATCATCTTGAAGTCGTCCGGCGTGGTCGGGGCGGCCTCGTTCTCCACCCACGAGCCGTTCGGGATGAAGAGCGCCTTGCCCTTGGTCCACTCGGTCTGCGACTGGATGTGGGTCAGGCCGGGCGTGCCCTTGAGGATGTAGCCCTTCTTGAAGAGCTCGTAGTACGCCTCGAAGGCGGCCTTGACGGCCGGGTCCTTCCAGGCGTTCGGCTCCAGGTTGTCGATCTTGTCGAGGACCTCACGGCCGCCGATCTTGCCGATGAAGGGGTAGAGCGAGAACGGCAGGTAGTACGGGTACTTGCCGGGGTACGTCCAGCCGGCGATGCCCTTCTTCTTCGCCTTCGCGCACAGCGCGAGCATGTCGTCCCAGTTCTCCGGGTACGTCGCGTCGAGCTTCTCGAGGTTGGTCTGGGAGTACCAGACGCCGTAGACCGTGTACGCGTAGTACATGATCCAGACCGGGTCGCCGTCGAACTGGCCCATCTCCAGCACACCCGGGCGCAGCGTGTCGCGGACCTTCTTGGCGGGGTCGTCGTAGGACGGGGCGTCCATCAGCGGCGTGAGGTCGGCCAGCTGCTTCTTGCCGACCAGGACACCCATGTCCATCTGCTCGGCGCCCGAGTTGTCGATCAGGTCCGGCGGGGTGCCGCCGTTGAAGCGCGGCTGCAGCGTCGACTGGATCTTCTCCGTCGCGGCGTGCTTGACCTTCGGAGCCTTGGGGAAGGCCTCATTGTACTTCTTCTCGGCGTCGATGGCGTACTGCTCACCGAAGCCACCGTTGAAGATGACGACCTCGAGGGCGGCGGTCTCGTTGACACCGAGCGGGTTCTTCGCGCTCTTGGTGCCCTTCTCGACCTTCTCGTCACTTCCGCTGTCGCTGCTCGCGCACGCCGACAGGAAGCTCATCGTCGGGACGGCGATCAGGCCGAGTGCGGCAGAACGCTTGATCAGGTCGCGACGGCCAAGGCCCTCATTCGTGCGGCCGGAGGTGGATCCCATGCTCAAGTCCTCGCCTTCTCCAGGACTCAGGCGGTGTACCGGTCACCCGTCGTGAATTCGCCTCAGGCGAAGGGTCCCGCCACCGCGGTCAGTTGCGCTTGGGTCGTGCAGATTGCCGGAATGCCAGATGCAGTGGAGAAGTTCCGGGGACCGTACAGCAGGCCGCCTCTCGCGACCCCCGGACGTGCCACCCTCCCCCGTGCCCGCACGCCGTTGTGAAGCGGCTGTGCAGACGCCGACAGGTATAGTCCACTTGCCGCCAACTGAGCAAGATCGAATGCATGGTTGAGCGGCAGTCTTTCCCGAGTTGAGACCTCACGGACACCTCGGCACCGCGCGCCCGCGCGCGGAAACACCGTTTTCCGCAATACGGTCGAATCGTCGGCGCGAACCCCACGCAACACCCTTGACACACGCAGCCACTTGCCTCCCTACTGGAACTCATATCCCGCAATGACAACGTTGTCCTAGCATGTCCCCGGGAGGAACGGCTCCGTATGCAGCCCCTACGTGGTCCTCAGCACGGCTCGCGCCACAGACACAGCCACTCCGCCGCGGTCCTGGCGGCCTCTGTCGTCATGGCCCTGGCAGCCCCCACCGCAGCCCTCGCCCAGCCGGCCGGCGCCGCACAGAAGCCGTCCGGCGAAACGTCGTTCAGCTCCTCGTTCGAGGCCGACGAAAAGCAACCGGACTGGCGCAACACCGTCGAAGAAGGCGCCGACGGCAAGAAGAGGGCATCGGGTGTCGACGGCGGATTCGCCGCCGGAATACCGGGCAATGTCACCGATCAGGTCACGGATCTCCGCGCCAGCGACGAGAACACCGCCGGTGGCGAGGTCAAGGAGAACCTGACCGACCTGGAACCGGGCAGCAAGTGGCTGGCCTTCAAGCCCACGGGCTGGGTCGAGTTCGACCTCGCCGCACCCACCAAGGTGGTCACCTACGCCTTGACGTCGGCCAACGACCACGACGAGCGGGACCCGAAGGACTGGACTCTGAAGGGGTCCGCCGACGGTAAGACCTGGACGGATCTGGACACCCGCACGGACCAGAGCTTCGCCAAGCGCCTGCAGACCACGTCGTACGACTTCAGCACGGACACGGCCTACCAGCACTTCCGCCTGGAGATCACGAAGAACAACGGCGCCTCCGACGCCCTCCAGCTCGCCGACGTCCAGTTCTCGGACGGGGACACCTCCGCCCCGGCCCCCGACGACATGCGCACCCAGGCGGACCGGGGCCCCTCGGGCTCCCCCACCGCCAAGCAGGGCGCCGGGTTCACCGGGAGGAAGGCCCTGCGCTACGCGGGTACGCACAAGCCGGACGGCCGCGCCTACTCGTACAACAAGGTGTTCGACGTCAACACGGCGGTCACCAAGGACACGCAGCTCTCGTACCTGGTCTATCCCCAGATGAACGAGACGGACCTCGACTACCCCGCGACGCACGTGGCGGTGGACCTGGCGTTCACCGACGGCACCTACCTGAGCGAGCTGAAGGCCACCGACAGCCACGGCGGGCTGCTCACCCCGCAGGGCCAGGCGGACGCCAAGCGGCTGTACGTGAACCAGTGGAACAAGGTCGCCTCGCGCATCGGCACGGTGGCCGCGGGCAAGACCGTCGACCGGATCCTGGTGGCGTACGACTCGCCCAAGGGCCCGTCGAAGTTCCAGGGGTGGGTCGACGACATCGCGATCGCGCGGAAGGCCCCGGAGAAGCGCAAGGCGCACCTGTCGGACTACGCTTCGACGGTGCGCGGCACTAACTCCAGCGGCGGCTTCTCGCGCGGCAACAACTTCCCCGCCACCGCGGTCCCGCACGGCTTCAACTTCTGGACGCCGGTCACCAACGCCGGTTCCACGAGCTGGCTGTACGACTACTCGCGCGGCAACAACGACGACAACCTGCCCACGCTTCAGGCCTTCAGCGCGAGCCACGAGCCGAGCCCCTGGATGGGCGACCGCCAGACCTTCCAGATGATGCCGTCGGCGGCGTCCGGCACCCCGGACGCGTCCCGCAAGGCCCGCGCGCTGCCGTTCCGCCACGAGAACGAGACGGCGACCCCGCACTACTACGGGGTGACGTTCGAGAACGGCCTCAAGGCCGAGATGACGCCCACCGACCACGCGGCGCGGATGCAGTTCACCTTCCCCGGTGACGACGCGAGCCTCGTCTTCGACAACGTGTCCAACGACGGCGGTCTCACCCTCGACGCGAAGAGCGGTTCCTTCACCGGCTACTCCGACGTGAAGAGCGGCGGCTCCACCGGGGCCACCCGCCTCTTCGTATACGGCTCCTTCGACGCCCCGGTCACGGACAGCGGCAAGCTGAAGGGCGGCGGCGGTGACGACGTCACCGGCTTCTTCCGCTTCGACGCGGGCAAGGACCGCAAGGTCGGTCTGCGTCTGGCCACCTCGCTGATCAGCGTCGACCAGGCGAAGAAGAACCTCGCCATGGAGCTTCCGGCGAAGACCTCCTTCGACAAGGTGAAGAAGAACGCGCAGAAGGCCTGGGACAAGATCCTCGGCAAGGTCGAGGTCGAGGGTGCGAACGCCGACCAGCTCACCACGCTCTACTCCAGCCTGTACCGGCTCTACCTCTACCCGAACTCGGGCTTCGAGCAGGTCGACGGCAGGAGCACCTACGCGAGCCCCTTCTCGCCGCAGACCGGCACGGACACCCCGACCCACACCGGCGCGAAGATCGTCAAGGGTGAGGTCTACGTCAACAACGGCTTCTGGGACACCTACCGGACGACCTGGCCGGCGTACTCCTTCCTCACCCCGAAGCAGGCCGGCAAGATGGTCGACGGCTTCGTCCAGCAGTACAAGGACGGTGGCTGGATCTCCCGTTGGTCCTCCCCGGGCTACTCCGACCTGATGACCGGAACCAGCTCCGACGTGGCCTTCGCCGACGCGTACGTCAAGGGTGTCGACTTCGACGCCGAGGCGGCGTACGACGCGGCGGTCAAGAACGCCACGGTGACGCCGCCGTCCTCGGGCGTCGGCCGCAAGGGCATGGACACCTCGGTCTTCACCGGGTACGCCAACACCTCGACGCACGAGGGCCTCTCCTGGTCGCTGGAGGGCTACCTCAACGACTACGGCATCGCGCAGATGGGTCAGGCGCTCTACAAGGAGACGAAGAAGGCGCGCTACAAGGAGGAGTCCGAGTACTTCCTCAACCGCGCCCAGAACTACGTCAAGCTCTTCGACGACAAGGCCGGCTTCTTCCAGGGCAAGAAGGCGAACGGCGACTGGCGTCTGCCCTCCGACCAGTACGACCCCCGCGTCTGGGGCTACGACTACACGGAGACCAACGGCTGGGGTTACGCCTTCACCGCCCCGCAGGACAGCCGGGGCCTGGCCAACCTCTACGGCGGCCGTGACGGCCTGGCGAAGAAGCTGGACACGTACTTCTCCACCCCGGAGACCGCCGGACCCGAGTTCGTCGGCTCGTACGGCGGCGTCATCCACGAGATGACCGAGGCACGCGACGTGCGGATGGGGCAGTACGGCCACAGCAACCAGGTCGCGCACCACGCCACGTACATGTACAACGCCGCCTCGCAGCCCTGGAAGACCCAGGAGAAGGTCCGCGAGGTCCTCGGCCGCCTCTACACCGGCAGCGAGATCGGCCAGGGCTACCACGGCGACGAGGACAACGGCGAGCAGTCGGCCTGGTACCTCTTCTCCTCGCTCGGCTTCTACCCGCTGGTCATGGGCAGCGGTGAGTACGCGATCGGCTCACCGCTCTTCACGAAGACGACCGTGCACCTGGAGAACGGCCGCGACCTCGTCGTCAAGGCACCGAAGAACAGCGCGACGAACATCTACGTCCAGGGCCTGAAGGTCAACGGCAAGAAGTGGAACTCCACCGCGCTGCCGCACGACCTGCTCGCCAAGGGCGGCGTGCTGGAGTTCGACATGGGTTCCAAGCCGTCGGCGTGGGGCACGGGCAAGAAGGCGGCCCCGGTCTCCATCACCCAGGACGACGAGGTGCCCGCCCCGAAGAGCGACGTGCTCAAGGGCGACGGCGCGCTGTACGACAACTCCTCCGCGACCTCGGCCACGGTCGAGTCGGTGGAGCTGCCGGCCGCCGCGGGCACGAAGGCGGTCCAGTACACGCTGACCTCGGCCACCGCGGCGAAGGCCCCGACGGGCTGGGTGCTGCAGGGATCGACGGACGGGAAGTCCTGGAAGGACCTCGACAAGCGGTCCGGCCAGACGTTCGCCTGGGACAAGCAGACCCGGGTGTTCTCGGTGCAGGCGCCGAAGGCGTACGCGAAGTACCGGCTGGTGAGCACGGAGGCGGCGACGCTGGCGGAGATCGAGCTGATCTCCTGACGGGCTGACCGGAGTTACGCGGCCGGGGGCCGGTCATCCGCATCCGCGGGTGGCCGGCCCCCGGTGGCATGGTGCTCGGCATGTCCCCTCGGATACGGATCACCGGACGCGCGGCAGCCCTGGCGGCGAGTCCGGCCACCGGGCTCGCCACGGCCCTCGCGCCGGCCACCGTCACCGCATCGGACAGGGTCGCTCCGAGCCTGGAGGACTGCCGCGCGCAGCATGGCCGTGCACAACGCGGGTGCCCTGGTGGGCAGTGCGTGGGCCGTCGGCTGCGGGTCGGCCGCCGGACCCCTGACGCGCTGTCAGCCATGGCCCGGCAGGGGCGTGGCCGCGCCCGTCCGCCCCCGCCGCCCGGCTTCCGGGCGGCTCCTACCTGGTAGGACAACGATCCGTGTGGGCCAATCAGGGTACTTTCGCACCCTTTTACGGTGTCCTGACACATTCTTCGGATGATCCATGGCATCCCTTAGGCGATCAGGTGATCAGTACGACAATCATCTCGGCTTGAAGGAGACCAGCATGCGTAGTTCCGCTTCCCTCCGCTCCCGCAGCATCCGCATGGGCACCACCGTGGCCGCTGCGGTCGCCGCTGCCGGCGTCGTAACCCTGGCCGGAGCCCCTGCCGCGCTCGCGGCCCCCGGTGACAGCGGTGACATCGACATCAGCTCCCTCGGCTGGCACTCGCGCGGTGACCGCAACGGGGTCGAGGTCTGCCAGTTCGCCCTCGAGGCCAACAACTTCTCGGCGCTCCCCTCGGTCCTCTGGACGATCACCAAGCAGCCCCCGTCCGACCCCCCGGCCACACTGTCGGCCACCCTCCCCCTCGTCGAGGGCAAGGCCCGCAGCCAGGAGTACCTGCTCCCGGAGGGCACCTACGAGCTGTTGTGGGTCACCCCCTCGGGCCAGAAGACGAAGGGCTTCGAGGTCGACTGCTCCGAGCGCGGCCAGGGCGGCAACCGCGCGGAGGGTGAGGGCCGGGACTCGTCCTCGTCGTCGGAGAAGCACCACGAGAAGAAGTACGACAAGCCGTCCGGCGCCGTGCCCGCGGGTGGCGGCGGCGTCCCGGACATGGAGAGCGTCAGCTCCGAGGGTGAGTCGAACGTCGGGACCTCGGCCGCTCTGGTCGCCGGTGCCGCGGGCATCGCGGGGCTGATCATGGTCCGTCGATCCGCACGCCGCCGTGCCCGCAACGAGGCCTGACACACGCGGCCGTCGGCGCCGACGGGGTCCGAGCCGTGCATGCCGGCTCACGATGACCCTGTGCGTCACCTTCTCGCTGGTGACCGGCGTCGTGTGGGCGAGCTCGGACTCGCCCGAGGACGCCTCGTCGGTCACCTCCGCCCGCGGCAGCGATGCCGCGGGCGGAGGGTCGCCGCCGTTCCGGAGGGCACCGCACAAGCCGCCGGAGAAGGTCCCGGCCTCGCACGCGCCGCTGGTGCACTCCCGCCCGCTGAAGGTCGCCATCCCAGCGATCTACATCGAGGCCCAGGTCACCGGCCTCAGCCTGGACAAGAAGGGCCGGCTCGGCGCCCCGCCGCTGAGCAAGCCCAAGCTGGTGGGGTGGTACGGAAAGGGGCCGTCCCCCGGGGAGGCGGGTACGTCGCTCCTCGTCGGCCACCGGGACACCGCGACGGGGCCCGCCATCTTCCTCAACCTCAACGTCCTGCGCCGGGGTGACACCGTGAAGGTCACGCGGGCGGACCGCCGGATCGCCGTGTTCACCGTCGACGAGGTGAAGACCTACACGAAGGACAAGTTCCCCGACGACAAGGTGTACGGCACCACCGGCCGTCCGGAGCTCAGACTCATGACATGCGGCGGACGCTTCGACAAGAAGAACGGCTACTCGGCCAACGTCGTCGTCTTCGCCCACCTCACGTCACTCAAGAAGAAGGCGGCCTGAACCGGGCACGCCGCACGGAACCGGCCGGTACCTCGGGGGCGAGGTACCGGCCGTTCGCTGCGCCGACGCCGCCGTGGGTGACGTGCGCTAATCTCCTCGCACACACGTACGGAGGGGTGGGCATGGGACGGACTGGACAAGGGCTACGACGGACCGCCTGGGCCGCGGGCGCCATCGGGGCACTGCTGCTGGTGGGCCCCGTGGTGGTGTTCGGGACCGGCTACACGGCGGCGAAGGTGTCCGGCAGCGCCATGGAGCCGACGTACTCCGTCGGCGATCGCGTCCTCCTCGAGCGGATCGACGCGAGTGAGGTCCGCCGTGGAGACGTGGTGCTGTACAGGGAGCCCGAGCGCTACGAGGGCCTCGCGGTCCTGGGACGGGTCATCGGCGTGGGCGGCGACCAGGTCGCGCAACAGCCGGGCGGACCCGTCACGCTGAACGGATCCCCGCTCACCGAAACGTACGTGAAGGACGGCGACCCGGCCGGCACGCCGTCCGGCTACGACGTGGTGGTCCCCGAGGGACGGCTCTTCGTGCTCGGCGACTTCCGCGCCGACGCCAGGGATTCCCGCTCCTTCCTGGACGACCGGTCGGGAACCGTCGCGTCCACCACCGTCCTGGGCCGGGCCCTTCATGACCGAGGCGGGCCCGCGGGACTGGGGCTGGCGATGCTCCTCGGCCTGCTGCTGGCCATCACCGCGCTCGTGTCGGGGATCGCAGCACGGGGCGCGCGGATGCGGAACCTGCCGACCGGGATGCCGGTGCGGCCGCTCACCTGACGCGTCGGGCGGGATCCGATCGCGGTCGGCACCCCGCACGGGGCGCCGGTACCGACCGCTGCGTGCCGCGCGCTCAGCCCACCCTGCAGCCGAGCTCGAGTGCGGAATCCGGGGCGCCACCCTCGGAGACGTAACCGAAGGTCGTGGATTCACCGGGGTCCAGCGAACCGTTCCAGCCCGCGTTGTGGACCATCACCTCCTGCCCCTGCGCCGTCATCGCCCCGCTCCAGAGGCTGGCGACGCTCTGCCCTGTGGGCTGCGTCCACTCCACCATCCAGCCGAGCATCGGCACCGTGCCGGAGTTGGTGACCTTCACCTCGGACTGGTAGCCACCGCTCCAGCTTCCGGTCGTGCTGCGCGTGGCGGTGCAGGTGCCGGGCGGGGGCTCGGTCGGATTGGTGCCGGTGCCGTCCTTGACTCCGGTCACCTCTCCGTTGCCACCGTCGAACACCACGTCGGAACAGGAGTAGAAGGTCTCCTGGCTGTCGGAGCGCTGCCACACCATGTAGATCACGTGGCGGCCCTCCTTGCCCTCGGGCAGCGCGCCGGTCCACTTGTAGTCGGCCTCGACCGTGCCCGGGCTGCCGTTCAGCGGCGGGTGGTCGATGGAGAGGAAGGGGGACCCCTCCACGTCGTCCCAGGTCAACGCCTGAGTGGGGTCGTAGCCGTCCTTGGTGATGTAGACGTGGAACCAACCCGGGTGCGCGGCCCAGGCGTTGTACGAGAAGTCGATGGTCGACCCCTCGGTCAGGTGGGTCACCGGCCAGTCCGCGCTCGGCTTGTCGAACCCGGTGAAGTTGGTGTTGCCGCCGCTGCACAGCTCGCCGTCGGGCACGAAGCCGCGGGTACGGCCGGCGCCGTCGGAGCGCAGCACGGAGAACCAGTTGTAGAACGGAGTGGTCCCGCTCTCCTGCGCGGCGGACTTGCAGGCGGGGTTCACGGGCTTGATCTCACCCGTGTCGGTCAGCCCGTCCTGCCAGCAGAGGAAGGTCCGGCTGGCCGGCTTCATGGGCGTCCCGTGCGCCTCGGCCCTATCCCCTGCCGTGAGGACGAGCCCGAGGGCGGGGATGGTCGTGAGCAGTGCGAGCAGGGTGAGGAGGACGGCTCTTCGACGGGTGCCGGCCAGTAACCGGTGTCTGGACAGTTGGATCACGATGTACGTCCCTTCGCTGCGGCGCCGGGTGGGGCCGAATGCGGTGCAAGCTTGGGAGCGCTCCCATAATCGGAGGCTAGCGCCGAGCCCAAACCATGTAAACGCCCTACGCGGAAAGGCTTCTGACACTCTTCCGAGTGACTTCGACCGCCGGGGAACATACGGGGGCGGGGTAACCGCTAGCTTCCGGACCATGCCACTGCCGAAGGACCTGGACCCCTACGCCAACCCCCGCGCCTTCTACGGCGCGGAGCTGCGCCGCCTCAGGGAGGCCGCCGGGCTGTCCCAGAACGAGCTGGGCGAGCGGGCCTTCTGCTCGGGGGCGTACATCGGGCTCTTCGAGGCGGCCGAGCGCCGGCCACAGGTGGACATCTCCCGCGCGCTGGACGAACTGCTCGGCAGCGGCGAACACCTCCAGCGGCTCTGCCAGTTGGCGCGGACCTCAAAGGTGGCGGGATATTTCGCGGATGCTGCGGAGCTCCAGCTTCAGGCGTCGTCCATCGGGAGCTTCAACTCGATGCTCGTCCTGGGCCTGCTGCAGACCGAGTCCTACGCGCGCGCACTCACCCGGTCCGCACACCCGTTCGCCGGCCGGGAGGTCATCGAGGGGCATGTCCGCACCCGAATGGAGCGGACGTCACTCCTGGACTCACCCACCGCGCCCGTGCTCTGGCTGGTGATTCACGAAGCCGCCCTGCTCGTGCCCGTCGGCGGGAAAGCCGTGATGGCCGAGCAGCTCGTCCACCTTGCCGAACAGACCGCGTCCCGCCCCCGGCTCATCACCCAGGTACTCCCGTTCTCCGCCGGGGCACATCCCCTCCTGCATGCGTCGATGACCCTGATGCAGTTCACCGAGGCTCCTGCCGTCGTGTACACGGAGGCTGCGTACAGCGGTCAACTCGTCGAAGAACCCGCTCTGGTGGAGCAGCACAGCTCCGCCTACGATCTGGCCAGGGCTGCCGCTCTGTCGCCGGAGGCATCCCTGGACCGGATCGCCTCAGCGGCAAAGGAGTTCTTGACGCCATGACCACCACGCCTGAACTGAGTACAGCTGCCTGGCGTAAGGCGTCCTACAGCAATGGCGACGGCGGCGAGTGCCTCGAAGTCGCGGACGGCTTCCCCGGCCTCGTCCCCGTACGCGACAGCAAGACCCCCGACGGTCCCGCCCTCGCCTTCCGTGCCGTCCACTGGGCGCACTTCGTCAACGCCCTCAGGGCCGGCTCGCTCTGACGCCGGTCAGGCGATCGCGTTGAACAGCTTCTCCGGAAGGGCCATGTTCAGCGCGGTGACGACCGGCTTGTCGTGTTCCGTGCCGAGGCGGGAGACCGCCCCCGTGGCGAGCTGGAAGAGCGCCCCGCTCGCGGGCGTGAGTCGCAGGTAGCGTGCGGTGAGCACACGCAGGAAGTGCGAGTGGGCGACCAGCGCGATGTCGGCCTCGCCGAGACGGGACGCCGCCGCACGGACCTCCGCAAGGATCCGGTCCGCCCGGTCCCCCACCTCCTGCGGGCTCTCCCCCGGGTGCTCCTCGGGGCCTGCGGCGACTCCGTCGGTCCAGAGGTTCCAGTCGGGGCGGGTGCGGCGGATCTCGACCGTGGTGATGCCTTCGTACGCCCCGTAGTCCCACTCCCGCAGATCCGGTGTCTCGCGGGGCGCCGTCAGTCCCGCGAGTTCGGCGGTGCGGCGGGAGCGCAGGAAGGGGCTGACCAGGGTGAGGCCGATCTCCCGTTCCGCGAGGAGCGGCACGAGGGCACGGGCCTGACGCTCCCCGAGTTCGGTCAGGGGCAGGTCGGTCCAGCTCGTGTGCTGCCCGGACCGGGACCACTCGGTCTCGCCGTGCCGGATCAGGATCAACTCGCCCATGGATACTTCCGCTCTGTGCGCCGTATGCGTACGTGTGTGCCACTGGTGCCAACCTGCCGGCCCACGATCGCATTCCGTCCCGCCGGGCGCGGGACGGCTCGCCCGGGGCGGCCGCCGGACCGGGTGCTCCGGCGGCCTGCCCCGGGTGCGGGATCAGCGGCTGACGGCCGTCAGGCCGGTCCGCCGACGACCGTGACCGTGTAGGGCCGGTCCGTGGCCGTCGTGACGTGGACCTCGCCACCCTCGTAGGCCACCTCGTACGTGGCCGCCACCGCCCCCGTGCGGTCGGGGACGGTCACCGTGCGGGTGAAGTCGCCCGTGCCGGCGGGGACGAACACGCGGAGTTCGAGGCCGTCGAGCCACTCGCCGTCCGGACGGGACTCGTCCGCACCCAGTGGCAGGACCGCGCCCTGGCGGACCAGCAGGGGCAGGCTGTCGAAGCCGTGGGTCTCGCGGCGCCAGGCGGGGCCGGTGACCGTGTCGCCCGTCAGCAGGTGGGTCCAGGTGCCCTCGGGCACGTAGTACTCGACCTCGCCGTCGTCGGTGAAGACGGGAGCGACCAGGACGTCCGGGCCCAGCAGGTACTCGCGGTCCACCGAGCGGGCGGTCGGGTCGTCCGGGAACTCCAGGAGCAGCGGACGCATCGTCGGGACGCCCGTGCGGTGCGCCTCGACCGCGACGCCGTACAGGTACGGCATCAGGCGGTGCTTGAGGCGGGTGAACTGCCGTGCCACGTCGACCGCTTCGTCGCCGAACTCCCACGGCACGCGGTAGGACGACGAGCCGTGCAGCCGGCTGTGCGACGACAGCAGACCGAAGGCGAGCCAGCGCTTGAAGACGGCCGGGTCGGGAGTGCCCTCGAAGCCGCCGATGTCGTGACTCCAGAAGCCGAAGCCGGACAGGGACAGCGAGAGTCCGCCGCGCAGGGACTCCGCCATGGCCTCGAAGGAGGACCAGCAGTCGCCGCCCCAGTGGACCGGGTACTGCTGGCCGCCGGCGGCGGCCGAGCGGGCGAAGAGCACCGCCTCGCCCTGACCGCGCTCCTCCTCCAGGAGCTCGAAGACGGCCTTGTTGTAGAGGTGCGTGTAGTAGTTGTGCATGCGCTCCGTGTCGGAGCCGTCGTGCCAGACGACGTCCGTCGGGATGCGCTCGCCGAAGTCGGTCTTGAAGCCGTCGACGCCCTGGTCGAGGAGGACCTTCAGCTTGGCCTGGAACCAGGCGGTTGCCTCGGGGTTGGTGAAGTCGACCAGCGCCATGCCGGCCTGCCACTTGTCCCACTGCCAGATGTCGCCGTCCGGGGTCAGGACGAAGTAGCCCTTCTCCGCGCCCTCTTCGTACAGGGCGCTCTTCTGCCCGATGTACGGGTTGATCCAGACGCAGATCTTCAGGCCCTTGTCCTTGAGCCGGGCGATCATGCCCTCCGGGTCGGGGAAGACGGCCGGGTCCCACTCGAAGTCGCACCACTGGTATTCGCGCATCCAGAAGCAGTCGAAGTGGAAGACGCTCAGCGGGATGCCGCGCTCCGCCATGCCGTCGACGAAGGAGGTGACGGTGGCCTCGTCGTAGGAGGTGGTGAAGGAGGTCGTGAGCCAGAGGCCGAACGACCACGCCGGGGGGAGGGCGGGAAGGCCGGTGAGGGCCGCGTACCGGGAGAGGACGTCCTTCGGCGTGGGGCCGGCGACGACGAAGTACTCCAGTGTCTGGTCCTCGACGCTGAACTGCACCTGGCCGACGGCCTCGGAGCCGACCTCGAAGGAGACCTTGCCGGGGTGGTTGACGAAGACACCGTAGCCGCGGGAGGAGAGGTAGAACGGGATGTTCTTGTAGGCCTGCTCGCTGCTGGTGCCGCCGTCGGCCTGCCACATGTCGACGGTCTGGCCGTTCTTCACGTACGGCGTGAACCGCTCACCGAGGCCGTGGACGGTCTCACCGACACCGAGGGCGAGCTGGGCGAACATGTGGTGGCTGCCGTCGTCGACGGTGGCGAACGCGCTGCCCTTACGGCCGGCGGAGGTCAGGGTCCGGCCGTCCGCGTCGAGGAACTCCAGCCCGAAGGTGCCCTCGGTGGGGAGCCGCAGGGTCAGCGGGCCGCTGGTCAGCTCGGCGGTCGCACCCTCGGTCCGGGTCGTGGCGGAGGACCGCGTCGCGGCACCCGGCAGTTCGAAGTCGGGGCCCTTGCGACGCTTGCCGGCGTGGTGGGTGAGGCGCACCGCGATGACGCCCTCGGCGGGGGCGTGGGCCTCCACGGTGATCAGCGGGGCGTTCAGCGTGTCGCCGCGGCGCTCGACGCGCTTGACGGCGGCGTAGGCGGCGAGTCGGTCGTCGTCGAGGCGGACATCGCGGACTTCCGTGGCGTACGAGGCGTGCACACCACTGCGCATCTGCCAGAAGCCGTCGGTGAACTTCATGGGGGTGGTCCTTAGCCGATCAGGAGGTGCTGGGCGGGACGTCAGGGCGCCTGCGGCAAGCGCGGCTGCGGGTCCTCTCGGTTTTGATCGTACACAAAACAAATGTGACGGCCAGAGCGGTAAGGCGACGGGAATTTCCGGATTGCCCCGAAGGCCGAGCAACAGGAAGCGGCATCGGATCTGCCATGTTGGCGCCACGTGATCGACACGTCACGGAAATGGTCTAGAAACCATGAGCGGGATGGCGTATTAGTACTGCAAGCAAACAAATTGGCTGGTCGGGCGCATCGCCGCCTGGGCCTGACGTCGACAAGAGGCTGTGCAATGTCGGACCGCTTCACTCCCACCCCTGCGGACAGGTTCACCTTCGGTCTGTGGACCGTGGGCTGGCGTGGCAACGACCCGTTCGGGGACGCGACGCGTCCCGCGCTGGACCCGGT
>NZ_JAFBGA010000011.1 GCF_016909575.1 Streptomyces sp. HB132
GGGGGGGGGGGGGGGGGGGGGGGGGGGGGGGGGGGGGGGGGGGGGGGGGGGGGGGTGGGGGTTGGGGGGGGGGGGGGGGGGGGGGGGGGGGGGGGGCGGCGGGGGGGGGCGGGGGGGGGGGGGTGGGGGGGGGGGGGGCCCCCCCGCCCCCCCCCCCCCCCCCCCACCGCCGTGCGCGGGGCCGAAGGCACCGGGGAGGAGCGGACCGGGGATCAGAGGGGCATGCCTGCGGCCTGTCTCCTGGCCGGCGCCCAGCACCTGATGATGTCGCGCACCGAGACGATGCCGACCGGACCGTCGCCGTCCAGCACGATCAGATGCCGGAAGCCACCGTGCGTCATGGCCTGCGCGGCCTCCTCGAGGGTCCAGGCCGGGGAGGCGAAGACCACGTCGGTGGTGGTGTGGGTGGAGGCGGTCTCGACATCGGGGTCCAGCCCGGTGCCGACCGCGTCGAGAATGTCGCGCTCGGTGATGATGCCCAGGCCGCAGGTGTCCGGATCGTGGACGACGGCCGCTCCGACGCGGCGGGCCGACATCAGCCGCGCTGCCTGTCGGAGCGTGTGGGCCGGGCCGATGGTGAGGACCAGGGTGCTCATGGCGTCACGGACAAGCATGTAGGGAGCCGCCTCCTTCGGGAAGTGAGCTGTGCGGTCGCCTTCGTGAGGCGATTCACAAGTTCACAAGTGGGGGGGACTCCCAGAGTCGCACCCAGGAGGGGAGCCAACAAGAGGGAGGGCGCCCGCCGTCGGTGAATACCCGCGGCGGGCGCCCTCGGCCGGTCAGCTCCCGGACCGGGTCACTCGTAGCGCTGGTTGAGATAGCCGAGCAGCTCGTGGTGCAGCAGCCCGTTGGACGCCGCCGCGTTGCCGCCGCCCGGGCCGGACACCCCGTCCAGGCTGGTGAACCGGCCGCCGGCCTCCTGGACGATGATCGCGTTCGCCGCCATGTCCCACAGGGAGAGCTCAGGCTCCGCACAGATGTCCACCGAACCCTCGGCGACCATCATGTACGGCCAGAAGTCCCCGTATCCCCGGGTGCGCCAGCAGGCCCGCGTGAGGTCCATGAAGCCGTCGAGCCGGCCCTGTTCCTCCCAGCCGGTCATGGAGGCGTACGCGAACGACGAGTCCGAGATCCGCTCGACCTTCGACACGTGCAGCCGCGACGCGGAGGTCAGGCTGCGGCCCGAGAAGGCGCCGGCGCCCTTGGCCGCCCACCAGCGACGGCTCAGCGCGGGTGCCGACACCACGCCGACCACCGGCTGGAAGCCGTTCTCGCCGGCTTCCATGAGGGAGATCAGCGTCGCCCAGACGGGGACGCCCCGTACGTAGTTCTTGGTGCCGTCGATCGGATCGATGACCCAGCGCCGCGGGCCCGTGCCCTCGATGCCGTACTCCTCGCCCAGGATCGCGTCACGCGGACGCGCCCGGTGCAGGTGCCCGCGGATCAGCTCCTCCGCGTGTTTGTCGGCCTCGCTCACCGGCGTCATGTCCGGCTTGGTCTCGACCTTGAGGTCCAGAGCCTTGAACCGGTCCATCGTCGCCGCGTCGGCGGCGTCCGCCAGTACGTGGGCGAGGCGCAGATCATCGTGGTAATCGGGCATGCCGTCACAGTATCCACAGCCACCCGCCCGGGCTACACGGCCCCGCGGGGGCGGTTCCAGGCGGGCCCGGGGCTCATTGCGCCGAACCGGACAGCTGCAGACCGATCACGCCGACGATCACCAGCGAGATCGACGCCAGCTTGAGCGCCGAGACCACGTCGTCCAGGAAGACCATCCCGTAGATCGCGGTACCGGCCGCACCGATGCCCGTCCACACCGCGTACGCCGGGCCGACGTCGAGCTTCTTCAGGGCGAGCGTGAGCAGACCGAAGCTGCCGAGGGCGAACGCGCAGAACGCGACCGTCGGCCAGAGCCGGGTGAATCCGTGCGAGAGCTTCAGACACACGGCGAAGCCGGTCTCGAGCAGTCCAGCGACCACGACCAGCAACCACGCCATCGTCAGGTGCCTCCCACGTAGGTGACGCTTCGTCTCGCTTGCGCGATTATGCCCTTACCAGCCGTGGGAGACCGCAAACGTGCGCGAGTCGGGCAGTCCGGCGTCCGTCGCCGTGCCGCGCCTCAGTCGCCCTCGCGCCGTTCCCGGGTCGCGAGCAGCCGTCGCAGGGAGTCGAGCCGCGCCGGATCGGCGTGCCCCTCCGTGACCCACGCGTCCAGGGCGCACTCCGGCTCCTGGCCGTCATGGGTGCAGCCGCGGGGGCAGTTCTCCGTGCCCGGATGGAGATCGGGGAAGGCGTTGATGACCCGTGAGGGGTCGACGTGGTGCAGCCCGAACGACCGCACGCCCGGAGTGTCGACGACCCAGCCCCGGCCGTCGGGCAGCGGCAGTGCGAGTGCCGACGTGGTGGTGTGCCGGCCGCGCCCCGTGACGGCGTTGACCACCCCGGTCGTGCGCCGCCGGTCCTTCGGCACCAAGGCGTTGACCAGCGTCGTCTTACCGACCCCCGAGTGCCCGACGAACGCGGTCACCCGGTCGTTCAGCAGCTCTCGCACCCGGTCCGCGGCGTCGCCGTTCTCCAGCTCCTCACGGCTCGTCACGATGTAGGGGACACCCAGGGGGGTGTACGCCTCCAGGAGCTTGTCCGCCGAGGCCAGGTCCGACTTGGTCAGCACCAGGAGCGGGGTGAGCCCGCCGTCGTACGCCGCCACCAGACAGCGGTCGATCATGCGGGGACGTGGCTCGGGGTCGGCCAGCGCCGTGACGACGGCCAGCTGGTCCGCGTTTGCGACGACCACCCGCTCGAAGGGGTCGTCGTCGTCGGCCGTGCGGCGGAGCACCGACGTACGCGCACCGATCCGCACGATCCGGGCCAGCGTGTCCTTGTCGCCGGAGAGGTCGCCCACCAGGGAGACCCGGTCGCCCACCACGGCGGCCTTGCGGCCCAGCTCGCGGGCCTTCATCGCCGTCACCGTGCGGTCGTCGACCAGACAGGTCAGCCTGCCCCGGTCCACGGTGAGGACCATGCCGTCCTGTGCGTCCTCGTGCTTGGGGCGGGTGTGCGTCCGCGGCCTGTTGCCCTTGGGGTTGGGGCGGACGCGGATGTCGTCCTCGTCGGGGTTCTTCCCGTAGCGGCGCATGCCCTCAGACCCCGCGGCTTCCCGCGGAGGCGCCGAGCGCGCCGGGCGACACGCCGACGGCACCCGAGGGCTCCCCGAGCATGGCGGTCCACATGTCGGGGAAGTCCGGCAGGGTCTTGGCCGTCGTGCCGACGTTCTCGATCTCCACGCCCGCGACGGCGAGGCCGATGATCGCGCCCGCGGTGGCCATCCGGTGGTCGTCGTACGTGTGGAAGACGCCGCCGTGCAGGGGGCGGGGCCGGATCCGCAGACCGTCGGCGGTCTCCGAGACATCGCCGCCGAGACCGTTGATCTCCTTGGTGAGCGCCGCCAGCCGGTCCGTCTCGTGCAGCCGCAGGTGCGCTACGCCGCTCAGGGTGGACGGGGAGTCCGCCAGGGCGGCGAGAGCCGCGATGCCGGGCGTCAGCTCACCGACCTCGCTCAGGTCCACGTCGATGCCGTGGACCGAGCCCGAGCCCGTGAAGGTGAGTCCGTGCTCGGTCAACTCGCACGTGCCACCCATCGCGGTGAAGATCTCGCGCAGCGCGTCACCCGGCTGGGTGGTCCGCAGCGGCCAGTCGGGGACGGTGACACGGCCGCCGGTCACCAGTGCGGCGGCCAGGAAGGGCTGGGCGTTGGAGAGGTCGGGCTCGACGGTCAGGTCGCGGCCCAGCAGCGCGGAGGGGGAGACGCGCCAGACGTTCGGTTCGCCACCCGTCTCCGGCTCGTCGACCTGGGCGCCGACCGAGCGCAGCATGTCGACGGTCATCCGGATGTGCGGCATGGACGGCAGGGCCGAGCCGGTGTGGCGCACTTCCACCCCCTGGTTGAACCGGGGCGCGGACAGCAGCAGGGCGGAGACGAACTGGGAGGACGAGGAGGCGTCGATGGCCACGGGCCCGCCGTCCAGCGCACCCGCGCCGTGCACGGTCAGCGGCAGCGTCCCCCGGCCGTCGTCGTCGATCCGTGCGCCCAGGGACTTCAGCGCGCCGATCACGCCGTGCAGCGGGCGTTCGTAGGACCGCGGGTCGCCGTCGAAGTGGACGGGGCCGTCCGCGAGGCAGGCCACGGGCGGCAGGAAACGCATCACCGTTCCCGCGTTGCCCACGTCCACCCGGGCAGGGCCGTGCAGGCCGGCGGGGATGACCCGCCAGGCCTCGCCCGAGCCGTCCGGGCCGACGCCCTCCTCGATGCCGACGCCCATCGCGCGGAGCGCCTGGGCCATCAGCAGGGTGTCGCGGGAACGCAGCGGGCGGCGCAGCCAGCCGGGCTCCGAGGACAGCGAGGCGAGGACGAGCGCGCGGTTGGTGACCGACTTGGATCCGGGCACGGTGACGGTCGCGTCGACGGCCCCGGTCGCTCGGGGGGCGGGCCAGAGGGCGGGGCGCACGGAACTTTCGGTCATGCCCCTCACTTTAGTGGCTCACAGCAAACCCAGATCCTGAACATAAGGGCCGAAACCGGGGCGTAACGCAAGGGTGGTAAGGGCAGGCAGTCGCCCGTGGCCGGGTCGGCGTCCTCACCGTGCCGGGGCACGTCTCTCACAGTCCGAGCAGCCAGCGTCCCCCGCCGATCAGCGAGCAGAGCGACACCGCGTGGAAGAGGAAGAGCCAGATCGCGGCAGGTGCGTGCGTCAGCCGGGCGAGCTGGTCGGCGTCGGAGTCCGGGGCGCCCCCGTGCCGGCGCTTGGACTGGAGCTCGAATGCCGGGCGCACACCGCCGAGCAGCAGGAACCAGACCACGGTGTACGCGAACGCCGACTGGACGTCGGCCGAGGTCAGCCACGACACCAGCAGGAAGGCCGCCCCCGTGAGGATGACCGTCAGCGCCCCGTACAGGTTGCGGATCATCACCAGCATCACCGCCAGGAGCGCGGTCGCCAGCCACAGCAGCAGCGTGATCCTGCCGTTGGTCAGCAGCCAGGCACCCCCCAGGCCGAGCAGCGGTGGTGCCGTGTATCCGGCCGCCGCGGTGAGGATCATGCCGATGCCGGTGGGCTTGCCGCGGCTGACGGTCAGGCCGCTGGTGTCCGAGTGCAGCCGGATACCGGAGAGCTGCCGCCCGGTGAGGAGGGCGACAAGTCCGTGTCCGCCCTCGTGCGCGATGGTGATGGCGTTACGGGAGAGGCGCCATATGAGGTTCGGCACCACGGCGACGAGCGCAGCCGTGGCCGTGACGACCACCAGCCACTGCTCGGGGGCGGGCTGGGTTCCGAAGACGCGATCCCACAGATCGCCCAGTTCGCTGCTGTCCATGGTGCGGGCGGCTCCTTGAGGTGCTTGAGGGGATCGGGTCCCACTCGGCCGGCGGGTCGTGGCAGTCTGGCACTTATGTGCGGACGGTATGCAGCGAGTCGGCGGCCGGAGGACCTGACCGGACTCTTCGGCGTGGAGAAGTGGGAACCCACGGAGACCCTGGAGCCCGACTGGAACGTCGCGCCGACCAAGAACGTCTACGCGGTTCTCGACCGTCCTGTGAAGGACGCGGACGACCAGCGTCCGGTTCGCCAGCTGCGCTCCCTGAAATGGGGACTCGTGCCGTCCTGGTCGAAATCGCCGGAGGGCGGGGCCCGCATGATCAACGCCCGCGCGGAGACCGTCCACGAGAAGCCGTCCTTCCGCCGGCCCTTCGTGTCGAGGCGCTGCATCCTGCCCGCCGACGGCTACTACGAGTGGGTCACCGGGGCCGACGAGCGGCAGCTGGAGGAGAAGAAGGGGAAGAAGCGGCCCCGCAAGCAGCCGTACTTCGTTACGCCCGCGGACGGCTCGGTCTTCGCCATGGCCGGCCTGTACGAGTTCTGGCGCGACCGGACGCTGCCCGACGACCATCCGCAGGCATGGTGGGTGACCTGCTCGGTGATCACCACCGAGGCGGAGACGACCCCGCTCGCCGTGGCCCCCGCCGAAGGTCCCGCCTCGCTCTCCGACATCCACCCCCGGATGCCGCTGATGCTGACCCCGGACCGCTGGGACGCCTGGCTCGACCCGTCGCGCACCGGCATCGACGAGCTCAGGGCGCTGTTGGAGCCGCCGCCGGGCGGGCTGATGCGGGCCTATCCGGTGGCGACGGCCGTCAGCAACGTCCGCAACAACGGCCCGGAACTCCTGGAGGAGCTGGCCGCGCCCGAGGTGGGCACGCTCTTCTGAACAGGCAGGATGGCTCCGTGAGCCGAACTGCGGGGACAACGAAGAGGACAGAGAGCGTCGGCACGGACGCCGGGGAGGCCAGGATCACCTGGATCCCCGCGAAGGACGCGCGGCTGGTGCTCGCCGTCGGCCACGGGGCCGGCGGGGGCATCGAGGCCCGTGACCTCCAGGCCCTGGCCGCCGTGCTGCCGGGCCGCCGGGTGACCGTGGCCCTGGTGGAGCAGCCGTGGCGGGTGGCCGGGAAGAAACTCGCACCGGCGCCGAAGGCCCTCGACACCGGCTGGCGGGGGCTGTGGCCGGCCTTGACCGCCCCGGGGCTTCCCCTAGTCGCCGGAGGGCGCAGCGCGGGGGCCAGGGTGGCCTGCCGCACGGCGGCGGAACTCGGGGCCCGCGCGGTGCTGGCGCTGAGCTTTCCGTTGCATCCTCCGGGCAGGCCCGAGAAGTCCCGCGCCGACGAACTGCTCGGCACGGGCGTGCCCACCCTCGTGGTGCAGGGCGGCCGCGACCCCTTCGGACGGCCGGAGGAATTCCCTCCCGGCGGCCACGGACTCGTCGAGGTGCCGTACGCCGATCATGGCTTCGCCGTGCCGAAGAAGGCACCGCTGACCCAGGATCAGGCGATGGACCTCCTCACAGGGGCGGTCGCCGGATGGCTGGACGGACTCTCCTGACGACGTAGCCCCGCTCACACTCCCCGCGCCCGCCGGGACACCGGGAATGCGCCGTGAGGGGCGGCTGTTGTGGCTGGTGTCGGTACACCGCCGATGTCGGTACCACGCCGTCGTACGTGGAGAGGGAGTCCGTCGCATGGGTTCGACCATCTGCCCGAGCCGCTCGAATGCCGCAGAACTCGAGTGGACGGTGCTTCACGCGGCCAGGAGCACTCCGGTGCGGGCCCCCGGCGAAGCCGATCGGCAGCCCGCGAAGAAGCAAGGTCGACTATTCTCCGAGGCGAGCGGGTCCGGTCTCGGTTCCGCCACATCGTTGGAGGAGGTGGGTCCGGTCACTGGGACCGACACAGGGACCGACGACGGCCGTGCGCAGGAGACGACCGCCGAGCGCAACGCGCGCTTCGAGCGGGACGCCCTGGGATATCTCGACCAGATGTACTCCGCGGCGCTGCGCATGACACGCAACCCGGCGGACGCCGAGGACCTGGTGCAGGAGACCTACGCGAAGGCGTACGGCTCCTTCCACCAGTTCCGTGAGGGCACGAACCTCAAGGCGTGGATGTACCGCATCCTCACCAATACCTTCATCAACTCGTACCGCAAGAAGCAGCGCGAACCCCAGCGGAGCGCCGCCGAGGAGATCGAGGACTGGCAGTTGGCGCGTGCGGAGTCGCACATGTCGACCGGTCTGCGCTCGGCGGAGTCCCAGGCACTCGACCACCTGCCGGACTCCGACGTGAAGTCCGCGCTGCAGTCGATCCCGGAGGAGTTCCGCATCGCCGTGTATCTCGCCGATGTAGAGGGCTTTGCCTACAAGGAGATCGCGGACATCATGGGGACACCCATCGGTACGGTGATGTCCCGGCTGCACCGGGGACGCCGTCAGCTGCGCGGCATGCTGGAGGACTACGCGCGTGAGCGCGGGCTCGTCCCGGCCGGAGCCGGTGAGTCGGACGAAACGAAAGGCTCGGCCTCATGAGCTGCGGAGAGCCGCACGAGACGGACTGCTCAGAGGTTCTCGATCATCTCTACGAGTTCCTCGACCATGAGATGCCCGAGGGCGACTGCACCAAGTTCGAGGTGCATTTCGAGGAGTGCTCCCCGTGCCTGGAGAAGTACGGCCTGGAGCAGGCCGTGAAGAAGCTGGTCAAGCGCTGCTGCGGACAGGACGACGTCCCCTCCGACCTGCGCTCGAAGGTGATGGGGCGGATCGACCTGATCCGTTCGGGGCAGGCCGTTCCCGAGCAGGACGTGGCCATGGGCGGCGCCGACCGTCCGGCCGCCGCTGAGTGACCGCCGACGGTCCGGCCGCGGCGGGGTGAACCGCCGCTCGTCCGGCCGCGGCGGGGCGACGGCCGGACATCCCTCCGGCCGCCCGCCCGACCCAGGCCATGTCACCCGAATGTGCTAATCGGACTCGTTCGGGCCCTGACCGTCCCACCGCTCGCTAGCGTGGCGCCTCCATCGACCATGCGGGGGCGGGCGGTACGGGTGAGGGGCACACCGGGGGCGGCACGCGTCCACATCCTGTGCGCGGCGCTCTGCGCCGCGCTCTGCGCCGTTCCCGCACTGTCCCCCGGTGCCGGCACCCCCTGGGGCACCCTGGGACTCCTGGCCGCGCTCTCCACCGCCTGTGAACTCCCAGGCCGCTGCCGCTTCTTCGGCAGGGCCGTGCCGGTCGGTGCCGGATCGTTCTTCCCCGTGCTGCTGACCGCGGCCTTCCTGCTGCCGCCGTCCGCGGCCGTCCTCGTCGCCGTACCCGGCGCACTCGCCGGGCGTGTGGACCGGCCGCCCGTCACGGCCCGCCGCCTCTGGCGGGCCGCCCAGCTCGCCCTGACCGTCGGTGCGGCCTCATGGACCTACGCGATCCTGGGAGGGCCGGCCACGCTCGGCGGCGCCTCCGGGGGCACCGTTCCCGATCTCCCGTACGCCCTGGTCCCCGCCTGCGCCGCCGCGCTCGTCTTCAGCCTCGTGCTGGCCGCGCTGGACGGCGGCATCCGCGTCACGGCCGAGCGGGTGGCGGTCAGGCACGCCTGGCGCGGACTGCCGGCCCGCTCCGTCGGACCGCATCTGGTGCACGCGCTCGCGGGACTGATGATGGCCGTCCTGTGGCGCAGTACCTACGGACCGCTGTCCGCGCTGGTCGTCCTGCTGCCGATGTACATCTCCTGCTGGGTCTTCGCCCAGTACCACCGACGGAACGCGGCGCACCGCGCCACCATCAGGGCGCTCGTCCAGGCCGTCGACATCAAGGACGGGTACACCCGTGGACACAGCGAGCGGGTGGGCCGCGCCTCCGAGCTGATCGCACGTGAACTCGGCATGGAGGAGAGCCGGATGGAAGCCCTCCGCTTCGCCGGCATCCTCCACGACGTCGGCAAGCTGGGCGTCCCGACGAGGATCCTGCGCAAGGACGGGCCCCTCACCCCCGAGGAGCGACGGGTCATCGAACTGCACCCGGAGTACGGCCACGAGATCGTCCGCGGCATCGGCTTCCTGGACGAGGCGCGCGCCGCGATCCTGCACCACCACGAGCGGCTGGACGGCAGCGGCTATCCGTACGGCCTCGCCGGTGACGGGATCCCCGAGTTCGCCCGGGTCGTCGCCGTCGCGGACGCCTTCGACGCGATGACCTCGACGCGCTCCTACCGCCGCGGACGGCCCGTTCCCGCCGCCGTGGAGGAACTGCGGCGCTGCGCCGGAAGCCAGTTCGACCCGCGGATGGTGCGAGCGCTGGCGCGCGCCCTCGACCGCCACGGCTGGTCCGCCGCGGCCAACATGGTCACCTCGGACGAGGAACGACCGGGTCTGCCGACGCAGCGGGCGGGGTCCCGGCCGCCCGCCACCGGGTCCCCGGACCGGCCGGGGCAGCCGCGATGACCCCCGTCCGGACGCCGCCGGCCGTCCTCGCGGTGCGTGGGGCCGCGCTCGGCCTCGCTGCCGTCGCGCTCGGGTACACCCTGTGGCACGGCGTCGTCGAGCCCGGGCACGCCCTGGCCTTCGGAGTGCTGGTCACCGTGGGTGAGATGGCCCGCTGGGGCGCCCAGCCCGGCGAGCGGGAGCCCGCGCCGCTGGGGGCGGCCGGCGCCCTCGCGTACGCGCTGCTCGGACGCAGCGCCGGGCAGGACACGTCGCACGGCGTCCTCCAGGTGGTCACCGTCGTGGTCGCGGCCCAGCTGCTCGCCTCCGTGCCGCACATGGCGCGCGGCAGCGCTCCCGGGCCCGACCAGGCGGCCCGCCGCGTGCTGGCCGTGGCCTTCGCCGCCGTGTGCTTCCAGCCCCTTCATCATGCGGGCAGGTCGGACCGCTGGTTCGGGGAGGGACCCTACTTCGCCCTCTTCCTGCTCGTACTGCTGGTGCTCACCGCTCTCTGCGACGCCGTACTCGCCGCCCTGACGGCAGACCCCTCCCGTCCGTTCGGGCCGCGGCTCCGTGACGAGCTCCGCGCGCTCAGCGGCATCGGCTCGGCGGTCGGCGCGACCGGCGCCGTGATGGCGCTGGGGGTCGCCGTCGCCGGACTGTGGGCCCTGCCCGTCCTGTGCGTTCCGCTGCTGCTCACCCAGGTGTCGTTCCGCCGGTACGCCGCCGTCCGCACGACGTACCGGCAGACCATCGCGTCGCTGGCCCGCTCCACGGAGATCGCCGGCTACACCCCGCACGGGCACGCCCGCAGGGTGGCTGAGCTCTCCACGGCCGTCGGGCGGGAGCTGGGGCTGGCCGGCCCCGAGCTGACCGTGCTCGAGTACGCGGCGCTCATGCACGACATCGGCCAGCTCTCGCTCGTCGACCCGGTGGCCGACGGGGCCACCGCCGTCCTCCCGGTGGCCGAGCAGCGGCGTATCGCCCTGCTCGGCGGGGCGGTGGTCCGGCAGACCGGGGTGGATCCCGCGGTCGCCGTGGTGGTGGAGCAGCAGGCCGATCCGTACCGGGACCAACAGACCGCCGCCAGGATCGTCCGTGCGGTCAACGCGTACGACGACCTGTGCGGGGAAGGCGTGAAGGGGCCTCTGGGGGCTCTGGAGCAGCTCAGGCTCGGCACCGGCAACGACTACCAGCCACAGGTGGTGGAGGCGCTGGCCAGAGTCCTGGCGCGGGGTGGTCCGGCCCCGGTGGGGGCTGGGTAACCCATGGGTAATGAGCGGGCGTCCGGCCGGGCATGGTTGGATGCGAAGGAGAGCGGAAAACGAGGGTGTCCAGTCGGGACAGGCGGGAATCGTGAGGATCTTCGGGAAGGTACGGCATCGGCCGTCCGCCTCTTGGCGGCAGGCCACGGACCGCGCGTTCACGCTGATCGGCGACGGCCGGTACGAGGACGCGGGGGCCCTGCTGACGCGCGCGGCGGACCTGGAGCCCTGGCTCTCCGAGTCCTGGTTCAATCTCGCGCTGCTGCACAAGTTCCGGCACGACTGGGAGCAGGCGAGGGCCGCGGGCCTTCGTGCCGTGGCCCTGCTCGACCGTGAGTCCGGGGCTCCGGACTGGTGGAACGTCGGGATCGCCGCGACCGCGTTGCAGGACTGGCCGCTGGCGCGCCGGGCCTGGCAGGCCTACGGGCTGAGGGTGCCGGGCAGCGGTCAGCACGGCGCCGCGGCGAACAGTGAGCCCACCGGTATGGAGCTGGGCAGCGCGGCCGTGCGGCTCTCGCCCGAGGGCGAGGCGGAGGTCGTGTGGGGCCGGCGGCTCGATCCGGCACGGCTGGAGGTCCTGTCGATCCCGCTGCCGTCCTCGGGGCGGCGCTGGGGCGAGGTCGTCCTGCACGACGGGGTGCCGAACGGCGAGAGGGTCACGGCGGCGGGGCCGTCGTACCCGGTCTTCGACGAGATCGAGCTGTGGGCGCCCTCGCCGGTCCCCACCTGGGTGGTGCTCCTGGAGGCCGCCACCGAGTCGGACCGGGACGCGCTGGAGCAGCTCGCCTCCGACGCCGGCTTCGCCGCCGAGGACTGGTCGTCGTCCGTGCGGCTGCTGTGCCGTGCCTGTTCGGAGAGCCGGATGGAGAGCGACGAGGGTGATGGCGAGCATCTGGACCCGCACGACCACAGTGAGCCAGGCCACCCCGGCCCCCTGGGGCACCGCACCGCCGGTGACCTGTGGGTACCGGAGCGTGAGTGCGGCATAGCGGCCCCGGCCGGGCTGGTCCGCGGTCTGCTGGACGGCTGGGTGGCGGACAGCCCGGACAGCCGTGAGTGGCGGGATCTGGAAGAAGTCTGCTGAGCGGTGCCCGTAGGCTGTACGGGCACCGATTCCGGTGCGGGTACTCACGGGTTCAGGTTTGCAGGAAGGCGTACGGCGGACATGTCGCAGCAGGAGACGGACGAGCAGACCGGTGTGGACGACGAGGGCTTTCTCGTGGACACCGAGGACTGCGAGGCGCGCGAAACCGCGCACCGGGAGCGCGGCACCTCCCGCCCGGTCACGGTGGTCGGCAATCCGGTGCTGCACAAGGAGTGCAGGGATGTCACGGAGTTCGACGACGAGCTCGCACAGCTGATCGACGACATGTTCGCCAGCCAGCGGACGGCGCAGGGTGTGGGCCTGGCCGCCAACCAGATCGGTGTGGACCGCAAGGTCTTCGTCTACGACTGCCCGGACGACGACGGGGTGCGGCACGTCGGTGCGATCTGCAACCCGGTGCTGGAGGATCTCGCGCCGGAGCTGCGCAACCTCGACGACTCCAACGAGGGCTGCCTCTCCGTGCCCACGGCGTACGCCTCGCTCGCGCGTCCCGACTACGCGGTCGTGCGCGGCCAGGACGCCCGGGGCAACGCGGTGAAGGTGCGCGGCAGCGGCTACTTCGCGCGTTGCCTCCAGCACGAGACGGACCACCTGTACGGCTATCTGTACATCGACCGGCTCTCGAAGCGGGACCGCAAGGACGCGCTGAAGCAGATGGCGGAGGGCACCCCCCGTTACGAGACCGTCCCGAACGACTGACCTGGGTACGCACGGAGAGGGGCCCCGCCGCCGGCGGGGCCCCTCTCCTGTGCCCCGGTGGTGCGGACGCTCGGCGGGCCTTGATCAACCGGCTTTCCGCGCCGCGTAGTTGACGCGCGTCGACCCGTCCGACAGGCTCGTCCCCACACCTCACCTCTACGCCTCACCGTGCAGGGAGATCCCATGCTCAGACGTACCGCACATCTGTTGCTCGGCCTTGTCATGACCATGGCCTTCGCCATCGGCGGTGCCGTGGTCACAGCCGGTACCGCCCAGGCCGACGGCTGCTACACCTGGACCCGCACCCTGTCACCCGGCGCCACGGGCAACGACGTCACGCAGCTCCAGATCCGGGTGGCCGGCTATCCGGGGTACAACTCGGTGCTGGCCATCGACGGCTCCTACGGCCCCGCCACCACGGCTGCGGTCAAGCGCTTCCAGTCCGCCTACGGACTCGCCGCGGACGGCGTCGCCGGCCCGGCCACCCAGTCCAAGCTGTACGCGCTCCAGGACGACGACTGCACGCCGATCCACTTCACCTACCCCGAGCTCAACCAGTGCAACAGCACCTGGGCGGGCGGAGCGGTCGCCGCGGGCACGGCCAAGGCCAACGCCCTGAGCAGCATGTGGAAGCTGGAGGCCCTGCGGCACGCGCTCGGTGACCAGTCCATCCGGGTCACCAGCGGCTTCCGGTCCACCTCCTGCAACTCGGCGGTCGGCGGAGCGACGAACAGCCGTCACCTGTACGGCGACGCCGTCGACCTCGGCTCCGGACCGCACTCGTTGTGCACGATCGCCAAGCAGGCCCGCAACCACGGCTTCAACGGCATCCTCGGCCCGGGTTACGCCGGCCACAGTGACCACATCCACGTCAACCAGGGGCCGAACCACTTCTGGTCGGCCTCCGGCTGCGGGATCTGACGGCTCTCCGGGGGCCGTCCGGTCAGGCCGCCTCGGTCATGCCGGCCGGCCCCCGGAAGGTGCGGCGGTACGCGTTCGGAGTCGTGCCCAGCGAACGTACGAACTGATGGCGCAGTGCCGCCGCGTTCCCGAAGCCGGTCTGTCCGGCGATCGTGTCCACGGTCTCGTCCGAGGTCTCCAGCAGGTGCTGTGCGAGCAGCACCCTCTGCCGGAGCAGCCAGCGGTACGGGGTCGTGCCGGTCTCCTGCTGGAAACGGCGGGCGAAGGTCCGGGGCGACATGTGAGTCTGGGCGGCCAACTGCTCCACGGTCATCTCCTCGTCGAGGTGGCGTTCCATCCACGCGAGGGTCTCGCCGACCGTGTCGCACCGGGTGCGGGGCAGCGGGCGCTTGATGTACTGCGCCTGCCCGCCGTCCCGGTGCGGGGGGACCACCATGCGGCGCGCGAGGGCGTTCGCGACGGCGGGACCGTGAGCCTGGCGGACCAGGTGCAGGGCGGCGTCGATTCCGGCGGCCGTACCCGCGGAGGTGATGACCGGGCCCTCGTCCACGTAGAGCACGTCCGGCTCCACGTGCGCCTCGGGGAAGCGGCGGGCCAGCTCGTCGGAGTGCCGCCAGTGGGTGGTGCAGCGGCGGCCGTCCAGCAGTCCGGCGGCACCGAGGACGAAGGCGCCGGAGCAGACGCTCAGCACCCGGGCGCCGCGATCCACGGCCCGGCGCAGGGCGTCGAGGGCCTCCTCGGGGTACTCCCGGTCGATGAAGTGGCTCCCGGCGGGTACGGCGATGAGATCGGCCTCCTCCAGGCGATCCAGCCCGTAGGGGGTGCTGATGGAGAAACCGGCGTGGGTCTGGAGGACCGGCCCCTCGGCCGACACGACCGCGAAGTCGTGGACAGGCAACCCGTCCTCGGACCGGTCGAGCCCGAACACCTCACATATGACGCCGAGTTCGAAGGGATGGATCTCGTCGAGCAGTAGGGCGGCGACGTTCTTCAGCATGACGCCAGTGTGGCAGTAATTCGATGGTGTGTGACAGTCCTGCCACTGACGAAATCGTGGCGGGCGGACGACAGTAGAGCCATGAACACATTCCTGAGCTACCTGGCCATAGCCGCCCTTTTCGCCCTCGTCCTGCTGCCCGCCCTCGTCGGCCTCGCTCGGGAGCGCCGGATCGACCGCGAACTGCGGGACGCGCGACGGGGCATGGGGGAGGCGCCCCCGCGGACGGCGGGCGCCGTGCGGCCGGTCACGGCGACACGGCGCCCGTACATCAGGTCCTGGGCACGGATCTAGAAGTCGTCGTCGAAACCGACGGACCCCTCCACCGCCACCTGGTAGGCGGAGGGACGGCGCTCGAAGAAGTTCGTCAGCTCCTGCACCCCCTGGAGCTCCATGAACGAGAACGGGTTCTCGGAACCGTAGAGCGCGGGGAAGCCGAGCCGGGTGAGCCGCTGGTCGGCGACGCACTCCAGGTACTGGCGCATGGACTCGGTGTTCATGCCCGGCAGGCCCTCGCCGCACAGATCCCGGCCGAACTGCAGCTCCGCCTCGACGGCCTCCCGCAGCATGTCGGTGACCTGCTGCTGGAGCTCGTCGTCGAAGAGCTCGGGCTCCTCCTTGCGGACGGTGTCCACGACCTCGAAGGCGAAGTTCATGTGCATCGTCTCGTCACGGAACACCCAGTTGGTGCCCGTCGCGAGACCGTGCAGCAACCCGCGCGAGCGGAACCAGTAGACGTACGCGAAGGCGCCGTAGAAGAAGAGTCCCTCGATGCACGCGGCGAAGCAGATCAGGTTGAGCAGGAAGCGCCGGCGGTCAGCCTGTGTCTCCAGCCGGTCGATCTTCTCGACCGAGTCCATCCACCGGAAGCAGAACTGCGCCTTCTCACGGATCGACGGGATCTCCTCGACCGCGTCGAAGGCCGCGGCACGGTCCTCCGGGTCCGGCAGGTAGGTGTCGAGCAGCGTCAGATAGAACTGGACGTGCACGGCCTCCTCGAACAGCTGACGCGACAGGTAGAGGCGCGCCTCGGGCGAGTTGATGTGCTTGTAGAGCGTCAGCACCAGGTTGTTGGAGACGATCGAGTCACCCGTCGCGAAGAACGCGACCAGCCGGCCGATCATGTGCTGCTCACCGGGCGAGAGCTTCGCGAGGTCGGACACGTCGGAGTGGAGGTCGACCTCCTCCACCGTCCAGGTGTTCTTGATCGCGTCCCGGTAGCGCTCGTAGAAGTCCGGGTACCGCATGGGACGCAGGGTCAGTTCGAAGCCCGGGTCGAGCAGGTTCTTGTTGTCGGTCGAGCTCATTACTGGCAGGCCTCGCAGGACTCGGGGTTTTCGAGGGAACAGGCGAGCGCGTCCGCGTCGGGAGCCGACGCCTGCTGTACGGGAATGGGGGCGGCGGCCGACGCCGCGCCGGATGCCGCGCGGGCGATCCGGGTCGCCGGGCGCGAGCGCAGGTAGTACGTCGTCTTCAGCCCCTGCTTCCAGGCGTACGCGTACATCGAGGAGAGCTTGCCGATCGTCGGCGTCTCCAGGAAAAGGTTCAGCGACTGGCTCTGGTCGAGGAACGGCGTACGGGCCGCCGCCATGTCGATCAGGCCGCGCTGCGGGATCTCCCACGCCGTGCGGTACAGCGCCCGTACGTCCTCGGGGATCCAGGCGAAGCCCTGAACGGAGCCGCTCGCCTCGCGCAGTGCCTCACGGGTCCGGGCGTCCCAGACGCCGAGCTTCTTCAGCTCGTCCACGAGGTAGGCGTTGACCTGGAGGAACTCACCGCTGAGCGTCTCGCGCTTGAAGAGGTTGGAGACCTGCGGCTCGATGCACTCGTACACCCCGGCGATCGAGGCGATCGTCGCGGTCGGCGCGATGGCGAGCAGCAGGGAGTTGCGCATCCCGGTCTTCGCGACCCTGGCGCGCAGCGCGTCCCAGCGCTCCGGCCAGTTCAGCTCGGTGTCGTAGTGGTCGGGGTGCAGTACGCCCCGGGCGGCGCGGGTCTCGGACCACGCGGGCAGCGGGCCGGACCTCTCCGCGAGGTCGCAGGAGGCCTCGTAGGCGGCGAGCATGATCCGCTCGGAGATCCTCGTCGACAGCGCGCGGGCCCCGGGGGAGTCGAACGGCAGCCGCAGCTGGAAGAAGACGTCCTGCAGGCCCATCGCGCCCAGGCCCACCGGCCGCCAGCGGGCGTTGGAACGGCCGGCCTGCTCGGTCGGGTAGAAGTTGATGTCCACGACCCGGTCCAGGAAGGTCACGGCGGTGCGCACGGTGGCGTCCAGCCGCTCCCAGTCGATGGTGCCGTCGGCGACGAACGCGCCGAGATTGACCGAACCGAGGTTGCAGACGGCCGTCTCGCCGTCGTCGGTGACTTCGAGGATCTCGGTGCAGAGGTTCGAGGAGTGCACGACCCGGCCCGGCTCGGCGGTCTGGTTCGCCGTGCGGTTGGAGGCGTCCTTGAACGTCATCCAGCCCTGGCCGGTCTGCGCGAGGGTGCGCATCATGCGGCCGTACAGCTCACGGGCCGGCATCGTCCTGCGGGCCAGCCCCTTCGCCTCGGCCGAGCGGTACGCCGCGTCGAACTCGTCGCCCCACAGGTCCACCAGCTCGGGGGCGTCGGCGGGAGAGAACAGCGACCACTCCGTGTCCGCGTCGACACGGCGCATGAACTCGTCAGGGATCCAGTGCGCGAGGTTGAGGTTGTGCGTACGCCGCTGGTCCTCGCCGGTGTTGTCGCGCAGCTCGAGGAACTCCTCGATGTCCGCGTGCCAGGTCTCCAGGTAGACGGCGGCGGCGCCCTTGCGCCGGCCTCCCTGGTTGACCGCGGCGACCGAGGCGTCGAGCGTCTTGAGGAACGGCACGATGCCGTTGGAGTGCCCGTTGGTGCCCCGGATGAGTGAACCCCGGGCGCGGACACGGGAGTACGAGAGACCGATGCCGCCCGCGTGCTTGGACAGGCGCGCCACCTGGTGGTAGCGGTCGTAGATCGAGTCGAGCTCGTCCAGCGGCGAGTCCAGCAGATAGCAGGAGGACATCTGCGGGTGGCGGGTGCCGGAGTTGAAGAGGGTGGGGGAGGAGGGCAGGTAGTCCAGCCGGCTCATCAGGCCGTACAGCGCTGCCACTTCCTCCAGGGCCCGCTCGGAGGTGTCCTCGGCGAGGCCCGCGGCGACGCGCAGCATGAAGTGCTGCGGGGTCTCGATCACGTGGCGGGTGAGCGGGTGGCGCAGCAGGTACCGGCTGTGCAGCGTGCGCAGCCCGAAGTAGCCGAAGCGGTCGTCGGCGCCGTCGGCGAGCGCCCGGTCGACCAGGGCGTCGAGAGCGGCGGCGTGCAGCGTGACGAACTCGGCCGTGCGGTCGGCGATCAGACCCTCGCGATGCCCGACGGCGACCGACGACGAGAAGGAGACAGCGCCCTGGCCGGCGGCCTCGTCCGCCACGGCCCGGGTGAGCAGCCGCGCGGCGAGCCGGGAGTAGGCCGGGTCCTCGGAGATCAGACCTGCGGCCGCCTCGGTGGCCAGCGACCGCAGCTCCGCCTCGTCCGACCGGGCGTTGCGGCCGCGCAGCGCGGCGGCGGCGACCCGCCCGGGGTCGGTGTCGGGCAGATCGGCCGTGAGGCCGGTCAGGGTCCGCAGCAGTGCGGTCCCGGGCGCGTCGGGCGTGTGGCCTTCGAGTTCCGTGGCTGAAACCGGGTCGGCTGGCGCGATGGTCACTGGGGCTATCCCTCGCTCGGCTCGGGGCCTGCGGGAGCGGGGCAGCCGGGCACGGAGGCACCCGGGGAGGGGCGGCGCGGCGCACGGCGTCCACCGGCCCTCCGCGGGGCCCGGACGTCTCTGCGTCCGGTTCGGTCGAGCCGGACGCGCTGTCGACAGGTCTTCGGACTATCGCGGTGCACAGAAGCACACCGGTCACACCGTTGCGGGACAGTTCCGGATTCGCACCGGATTCCCCTGCGGCGACAGCGAGGTCGAGCATACATGTGGGGGCTGCTGATTGAGGCAGCCCCCACATGTAGTGTCGCGGCGCGGTTCAGAGCTCCAGGCGGAATGTCAGGAGTACGAAGCCGGGCAGCGGACTCCAGTCCCGCTCCGGGGACCGCGCGAAGCCCAGCCGCCGGTAGATCCCATGGGCGGCCGACATGGACGACTGCGTCGACAGCACGATGCCGGACAGCCCTCCGCGAGCCCGTGCCCGGTCGATGCAGGCCCGTACGAGCGCCTCACCCACGCCCCGGCCACGGGCCTCCGGCGAGACGGCCAGCATCCTGAACTCCGCCTCGTCCTTCCCCGCGATGTCCGCCCACGGACTGCCCGGCTCGACGTAGGTGACACCACCCAGCAGCCGGCCGTCGTCGTCCAGCGCGACCAGCACCTCGGCCTCGGCCGCACGCCGCTCCACGGCGCGGAGCTGCTCCAGGTAGGGGTCGCCGGCGCCGAAGTCCAGCAGACCGTCTCCGAGATACGCCTGAGCGGTGATCTCGCCGAGTTCCTCGAACTGATCCCGGCGGACCGGCCTGATCGATGCGTCCATGGGCCGCAGTCTGCCGCAGAGGGGGAGCGTGGCGCGCCCCGTTTTGACGGCGGCACCGCTCTCGCGGGCCCTGCCCGGTACGACGCCGTCCCGGCAGGTGGACCTGCCGGGACGGACGGATGTCACGCCGGACGACTGCCGAGGGATCAGTGACCGCCCGGCGCGCCCGCCGTGGCCGGCGGGAGCTCGGCCTTGACGCCCGGGTCGCCCACGTCCGCGGTGTAGTCGGACGGCGAGGTCTCGTCCACACCGGCCGGTGCCTTCAGCGCGTTGAGGACGAAGGTCAGCACGACCACGACGACGATGTTCAGCACGATCGCGGTGAGACCGATGTAGCCGATCTCGCCGATGCCCGGGATCTCCTTCGAGGAACCGCCGAAGTGCTTCTGGGTCGGGCTGGCGACGCCGTACGCGGCCGCCGTGCCGTAGAGCATGCCGACCGCCCAGCCGGCGAGCAGGGCCCAGCGGTGGAACCACCGGGTGAACAGGCCGCCCACGAGGGCCGGCATGGTCTGCAGGATCCAGATACCGCCCAGCAGCTGGAAGTTGATCGCGACCGTCTTGTCCATGGTGAGGACGAAGGCGAGCGCGCCGACCTTGACCAGCAGCGAGACCAGCTTGGAGACCTTCGTCTCCTGGGCCGGGGTCGCGTCGGGCTTGATGAAGTCCTTGTAGATGTTGCGGGTGAAGAGGTTCGCCGCGGCGATCGACATGATCGCGGCCGGTACCAGGGCGCCGATGCCGATCGCGGCGAAGGCCACGCCCGCGAACCAGTCGGGGAACATGGTCTCGAACAGCTGGGGGATCGCGAGCTGGCCGTTGTCCACCTTGATCCCGGCGGCGATCGCCATGAATCCGAGCAGGGCCAGCAGACCCAGCATCAGCGAGTACAGCGGCAGGATCGTGGTGTTGCGCCGGATCACCTCACGGCTGCGGCTGGAGAGCGTCGCCGTGATGGAGTGCGGGTACATGAAGAGGGCCAGGGCCGAGCCCAGAGCCAGTGTCGCGTAACCCCACTGGCCCATGTCGCCGGGCACCAGCGCGCCGCGCGGCTGGCCCGTCGCCTCGTTGGTCTGTGCGAACGCCTCGCCCGCCTTGGAGAAGATCTCGTCGAAGCCGCCGAGCTTGATCGGGATGTAGATGATCGCCACGGCGATGACCAGGTAGATCAGGCCGTCCTTGACGAACGCGATGAGCGCGGGCGCGCGCAGTCCCGAGGAGTAGGTGTACGCGGCGAGGACCGCGAAGGCGATCAGCAGCGGCAGGTCCTTGATGAACCAGTGTGTGGTCTCGCCGCCGCCGACGCCCATGACGTCCAGCACGGCCTGGATGCCGACCAGCTGGAGCGCGATGTACGGCATCGTCGCGAGGATGCCGGTGAGGGCGACCGCCAGCGAGAGCCCCTTCGAGCCGAAGCGGCCCCGGACGAAGTCCGAGGTGGTGACGTAGCCGTGCTTGTGCGACACGGACCACAGACGCGGCAGGAAGGTGAAGATCAGCGGATAGACGAGGATCGTGTACGGGACGGCGAAGAAGCCGGCCGCACCCGCCGCGTAGATCGCCGCGGGCACCGCGACGAAGGTGTACGCCGTGTAGAGGTCGCCGCCCAGCAGGAACCAGGTGACCCAGGTGCCGAACGACCGTCCGCCCAGGCCCCATTCGTCGAGGCTGGCCTCGTTCTCGGCCTTCCGCCAGCGCGAGGCCATGAATCCGATGACCGTGACGGCCAGGAAGAAGAAGATGAATACGGCGAGTGCGACGCCGTTCACGCCGTCCTTCATGCTGACGCACCCCCGTTGCGGGCACGCTGGTCACGCTGCCACAGCTTGTAAGCGATCATGGTCAGAACGGTCGAGACCAGCACCCAGAGCATCTGGTACCAGTAGAAGAACGGGATGCCGATGAAGGTCGGTTCGAGCTTCGCGTACGAACTGACCCAGAGCAGCGCCACGAACGGGGCGATCAGACATAGTGCGATGACCACCCTGGCGGGTGTTACCGTCGGTGGTTTCGCACCGGTTTCTTCTTGCATGTGGCGACTCCGTCCCCTCGCTGATCACCTGTGTAATGCGCAGGAAATCTAAGCGAGAGTTCCGGCCACCGTCACCCCCCGTCCGCATTGCGGTCCTGCAACGGTCCGGTGTCGCCCGGAACGTCCGATCCCCCCGCGTGTGCAGGGGGATCGGACGTTCCGGGGGCCGGGCCGGTCTCAGTCCGTGGGGCGCTTCAGGCGGGCCACGAACTTGTACCGGTCGCCCCGGTACACCGAGCGCACCCACTCCACCGGTTCGCCGTCACCGTCGATCGAATGGCGGGACAGCATGAGCATCGGAAGGCCGACGTCGGTGCCGAGCAGACCCGCCTCGCGCGGCGTGGCGAGCGAGGTCTCGATGGTCTCCTCCGCCTCGGCGAGCCGGACGTCGTACACCTCGGCCAGTGCGGTGTAGAGCGAGGTGTACTTCACCAGCGAACGGCGCAGCGCGGGAAAGCGCTTCGCCGAGAGGTGGGTGGTCTCGATGGCCATCGGTTCGCCGCTGGCGAGCCTGAGCCGTTCGATCCGCAGTACCCGCCCTCCCGCCGTGATGTCGAGCAGTCCGGCGAGCGTGTCGTCCGCCGTGACGTAGCCGATGTCCAGGAGCTGGGACGTGGGTTCCAGGCCCTGGGCGCGCATGTCCTCGGTGTACGAGGTGAGTTGCAGCGCCTGGGAGACCTTCGGCTTGGCGACGAAGGTGCCCTTGCCCTGGATGCGTTCCAGCCGGCCTTCGACCACGAGCTCCTGGAGGGCCTGGCGCACGGTGGTGCGTGAGGTGTCGAACTCCGCGGCCAGGGTCCGCTCGGGCGGCACCGGGGTGCCCGGCGGCATGGTGTCCGTCATGTCGAGGAGATGGCGCTTGAGCCGGTAGTACTTGGGGACGCGTGCGGTACGCGCACCCGCACCGGTCTCGCTCGTGCTGCTGCCCCCGTCGGCACCCATGGCCCGCCTTCCCGACTGCTGCGTTGCTGCCGTCACCGGCTCCTCCGTCTGTCGCGGCTCACATGGTGGCACGGCCTCGTCACGGGTCGTCGCCCTCCCTCAGGTGTCGGTCCGATAACGGACGCGAGTGCACTTCTTATACACCCTTGACACCCCTAAAGGTCTAGGCCAAGCTCCCGGTACTGGTCTAAACCATTAAAGACCAGGTCCCAGACCCACAGGTAGCGCCAGGCGTACGTCTTCGCGGTGGGCGGGGGGTTGCTGGTATCCCTGAGGAGGGTGTGGCATGAAGCGCAAGCTCATTGCGGCAGTAGGCGTCGCAGCGATGATGACCGGAATCGCGGCGTGTGGTGGGGACAGTGACGACAACGCTTCGAAGGACCCGAAGGACCGCACCGAGAGCCTGACGGTCTGGCTCATGGTCGACGCGCAGAGCACCTGGCCGGAACTGGTCAAGGACGTCAACGCGCAGTTCAAGAAGAAGTACCCCAAGGTCAAGGTGAACGTCCAGTACCAGCAGTGGGCGGACAAGGCCAAGAAGCTCGACACATCCCTCGGCGGCGACAAGTTCCCGGATGTCGTCGAGCTCGGCAACACCGAGACGATGCAGTACATCCTCAACGGCGCCCTGGCCGAGATCGACCCCAAGAAGTACGACAACTCGGACACCTGGATCAAGGGCCTCAAGGACACCTGCGCCTTCGAGGGCAAGCAGTTCTGCGTGCCCTACTACGCGGGTGCCCGTGTCGCGGTCTACAACAAGGACATGCTCAAGAAGGGCACCGGCAGCGACGCCCTTCCGCAGACCGAGGACGAGATGCTCGCCGCACTCGACAAGGTCTCGGCCGAGTACGGCAAGAAGGACAAGCGCTTCTCGTCCCTCTACCTGCCGGGCCGCTACTGGTACGCGGCCATGTCCTACGTCGCGGCCTACGGTGGCTCCATCGCCGAGTACGACGAGGGCGCGAAGGAGTGGAAGGGCAACCTCTCCGCCCCCGAGTCCCAGAAGGGCATCGAGCACTTCGTCGACCTGGTCAAGAAGTACAACAAAGCCGACCAGACCAAGGACGAGCAGGACCACGCCAACGTGATGGCCAACGAGAAGGCGGCCCTGATCTACGGCAACGGCTGGGAGGCCGGCTCCGTCGTCGACGGTGCCAACAACGGCAACCCGAAGCTCGAGGGCAAGATCGGCACGGCCGGTATGCCCGGCCCCGACGGCAAGGCCCTCCCGTCCTTCATCGGCGGTTCGGACCTCGCGGTGACCGCCAAGTCCAAGGTCACCGACCTGGGCGAGGAGTGGATCTCGATGTTCACCAGCGAGAAGTCGCAGGAGGTGCTCACCTCCAAGAACATCCTTCCGAACAACGAGAAGCAGCTCGAGCCGCTGAAGTCGAAGCCTGAGACGGCCGCAGTCGCCAACGCCGTGCCGGACGCCTGGTTCACGCCGATCGCGCCGGGCTGGACCTCGATCGAGAAGGAGGAGGTCCTGGAGAACATGCTCCTGGAGATCCTCAAGGGCGCCTCGGTCGCCGACTCCGCCAAGAAGGCCGACGACAAGATCAACGAGCTCATCAACAAGTAGTCCCCGGGCCTTCGGCTCTCCAGGTGGGGGTCCGGCGAAGACCGGGCCCCCGCCCCCCCTTTTTTCTCAGGTAGAAACGCCGTGATTCCCGGGTGCAGATCCCGGGGATCCCGATGGAAGGTCAGTCACGTGACTGCTGCCGACACCAAGGCCGCCGGTCCACCGGTCCCCGTACCGCGTGTCCCGGAGAAGACCGGGGCCTCGCCGTCCGAGCGGGAAGCCGGCGGGCCGAGCCCGAAGAAGCGGCGGAAGAAGGGTGAACTCCTTCCCTACTTCCTGATCCTGCCGGCGATCCTGGCCATCGCCGCCGTGTACGTCTACCCGCTGGTCAAGACCGTGATCATGTCCTTCCAGGACCTGGGACGGGCGGCCCTCTGGGGCAACGGCGAGACCCCCTGGGTCGGCTTCGAGCAGTTCACCAACATCCTCGGCGACCCGGAGTTCTGGGCGGTCGTCGGCAGGACCGTCGTCTTCATGACCGTCTGCGTCGTGCTGACCATGGGCATCGGCCTGCTGATCGCCCTGATGATGCTGAAGGTCTCCACCTGGGTGCGACTCGTCCTCACGGTCGCCCTGATCGCCGCGTGGTCCATGCCGCTCATGGTCGCCGCCTCGGTCTTCCGCTGGCTCTCGGACTCCGACTACGGCCTGATCAACACCCTGCTCGCCGACCTCACCGGCGACGAGGACCGGTGGCTCGGCCACAACTGGTTCCTCGACCCGTGGCAGGGCTTCGGCATCATCACGCTCCTGGTCGTCTGGGGAGCCATCCCGTTCGTCGTGATCACGATGTACGCGGCCCTCACCCAGGTCCCCAAGGAACTGGAGGAGGCGGCCTCCCTCGACGGGGCCACCGCGTTCGGCGTCTACCGCTTCGTGACCTGGCCGGTCATCAAGCCGGTCTTCACCATGGTCGCCACGCTGTCGGTCATCTGGGACTTCAACGTGTTCGGCCAGATCTGGCTGCTGCGCGGCAACAAGCCCGAACCCGACTACGAGACCCTCGGCCTCTACTCGTTCTCCAAGGCGTTCGAGTCCACCTCCTTCAGCCAGGGCAGCGCGATCGCACTGATCACCGTCCTGATGCTCTCCGCCGTCGCCGTGTACTACCTGCGCCAGCTGATCAAGACGGGAGAGGTCGAATGAGCGCCTCCACGCCCACGAACGCGCCGGCCCAGGTCCTGAGGCCCGACCGCAAGAGGAACCGTCTCGGCTACAACATCCTGGCGCTGGTCACGGCCGGGCTCATGGCCTTCCCGGTCTACTGGCTGATCGTCAGCTCGCTGCGCCCCAACCACGAGATCCGGTCCTACGACCAGACCCTGTGGCCGTCCTCCTTCACCTTCGACAACTTCGCGCGCGCGGTGAAGCAGGACAACTTCGCCACGGCGATCCAGTCGAGCCTCATCGTGTCGGTCACCGCGGTGGTCGGCGGCATGATCATCGCGACGCTCGCCGCGCTCGCCATCGGTCGCTTCCGCTTCTTCGGGCGGAAGGCGCTGATGATGATCATGATCCTGGTCCAGATGCTGCCGCCGACCGCGATGCTGATCCCGATCTACCTCCAGCTCAACGCCCTGGGCGGCATCGACGAGTACTGGGGTCTCATCGTCGTCTACCTGGTGTCCACACTGCCGTTCGCGACCATCATGATCCGCGGGTTCGTGATCAACATCCCCGTGGAGCTGGAGGAGTCCGCGATGGTGGACGGCTGTACGCGCATGGGGGCCTTCCGCCGGGTCATCTTCCCGCTGCTCGCCCCGGGTCTCGCGGCCGCGTCCATCTTCGCCCTGGTGAACGCGTGGAACGAGTACCTCTTCGCGTACATCCTGATCAACGACAACTCCAAGTACACGCTCAACGTGTGGCTGATGACCTTCACGACGGAACGCGGTACGGACTACGGCGCGCTGATGGCCGCCTCCACGCTCATCTCCATCCCGGTCGTCATCTTCTTCATGATCATTCAGGGGAAGATGGCCACGGGGCTCACCTCCGGCGCCGTGAAGGGATAACGCAGCCCCATGACCACCCTCGTATCCACCACGGACACCGTCACCCGCGACGCGCTCGCCGTCCTCCAGCCGGGTTTCACCGGCACGAGCGCCCCGGACTGGCTCCTGCGCAGGGTCGGCGAAGGCCTGGCCTCCGTCGGACTGTTCGGCCGCAACATCCACTCGCCCGAGCAGCTCGCCGAACTCACCGCCCGGCTGCGGGCCGAACGGGACGACGTACTCGTCGCGATCGACGAGGAGGGGGGCGACGTCACCAGGCTCGAGGTCCGCAACGGCTCGTCCTTCCCCGGCAACTTCGCCCTCGGTGCCGTCGACGACGTGGACCTGACCAGGGCCGTCGCCCGGGAGCTCGGCCGCCGGCTCGCCGAGTGCGGGGTCAACCTCAACTGGGCCCCGTCCGCGGACGTCAACTCGAACCCGGACAACCCGGTCATCGGCGTACGCTCGTTCGGCGCCGAGACCGGGCTCGTCGCCCGTCACACCGCCGCCTACGTCGAGGGCCTCCAGGCCGCCGGTGTCGCCGCCTGCACCAAGCACTTCCCCGGTCACGGCGACACGGCGGTGGACTCCCACCACTCGCTGCCCCGCATCGATGTGGACCTCGACACCCTGCACGCCCGTGAGCTGGTGCCTTTCCGCGCGGCCATCGCAGCGGGTTCCAAATCGGTGATGAGCGCCCATATCCTGCTTCCCGCACTCGACCCGACGCGGCCGGCGACCCTGAGCCCGCAGATCCTCACCGGTCTGCTGCGCGGTGAACTGGGCTACGACGGGTTGATCGTCACCGACGGCATGGAGATGGACGCCATCGCCGGCACGTACGGCATCGAGCGCGGATCGGTGCTCGCCATCGCCGCGGGCGCCGACGCCATCTGTGTCGGCGGCGGCCTGGCCGACGAGGGCACCGTGCTGCGCTTGCGCGACGCGCTGGTGACGGCGGTGCGCGGCGGTGAACTGCCCGAGGAGCGGCTGGCCGACGCGGCCGCACGTGTACGGGCCCTCGCGTCCTGGACGCGGAGGGTCAGGGGGGCTGCCTCGGAGCCGGGCGCGGACATGCAGGAGGGGACCGCGCCCGGCGCCGGAGCCGGCGTCGGGCTGGTCGCGGCCCGCCGGGCCGTGACGGTGACGGGCACCGCCGAGCCGCTGCGGGAGCCCGCGTACGTCGCCGCGTTCACCCCGGTCGCCAACATCGCGGTCGGCGACGAGACGCCGTGGGGCGTGGCCGCCGAGCTGGCCCGGACGCTGCCGGGCACGGAGACGGGCACCTACGGCAGCGGGAGCGCGTCACCGGCCGCCGAGGTCCTGAGGGCGGCGGGGGAGCGGCGCATCGTCGCCGTCGTCCGCGACGTCCACCGGCACGCGTGGATGAGCGCGGCGCTGGACGCCCTGGTGGCCGCTCGTCCCGGCACGGTCGTGGTCGAGATGGGCCTGCCCGTGGCGCCGCCCCGGGGCGCGCTGCACATCGCCACGCACGGCGCGGCACGGGTGTGCGGGATCGCGGCCGCGGAGGCCATCACGGGCGCGGCCCGCTGAGACGTGCGGCGACGCGTGAGGGCCGGGTCACCGTGCGGGTGACCCGGCCCCCACGCGTCCGGGGCTCCTACAGGCCCTGCCACTGCGGCTTCGCCGCGTACGTCGCGCGGAAGTAGTCCGCCAGCTTCAGCTTCGACGCCGCCGCCTCGTCGACCACCACCGTCGCGTGCGGGTGCATTTGCAGCGCCGACGCGGGCACGACCGAGGCGACGGGGCCCTCGACGGTCAGCGCCACCGCGTCGGCCTTGCCCGCGCCGGTGGCCAGCAGAACAGGGTGGCGGGACTCCAGGATCGTGCCGATGCCCTGGGTGATGACGTGGTGCGGCACCTGCTCGATGTCGTCGTCGAAGAAGCGCGCGTTGTCGATCCGCGTCTGCTCGGTCAGCGTCTTGATGCGGGTACGGGAGGCGAGCGAGGAGCACGGCTCGTTGAAGCCGATGTGTCCGTCGGTGCCGATGCCGAGCAACTGGAGGTCGACGCCGCCCGCCTCGGCGAGCGCCTTGTCGTAGGCGTCGCAGGCCGCCTGCACGTCCGTGGCGCTGCCGTCCGGGCCCATGAAGGACTTCTCGGACAGACCGAGCGGCTCGATGACCTCGCGCAGCACGACCGAGCGGTACGACTCGGGGTGGCCGGCGGGCAGCCCGACGTACTCGTCGAGCTGGCAGATGCGGGCACGCGCCGCGTCCACGGCGCCGGAGCGGACCTTGGCCGTCAGTGCCTGGTAGATGGGCAGCGGGGTCGAGCCGGTGGCAACGCCGAGCAGGGCGTCGGGCTTGCGGCTCAGCAGGGCGGCGATGGCCTCCGCGATGAGTTCGCCGCCTGCCGTGGCGTCCGGGACGATGACAACTTCCACGCTGTGCCTGCCGATCTGGAGAGTGGCGTCATGTGGTATAGACCAATCTTGGACCCCAATCTAGCAGAACGGCGCGGCACGGAGGTGAACCGTCCACGTGTGCGCCACCGCTTGTCGCCCTGTCGGCGGACGGTCCCGTCCGCGAGGTGAAAGCCCCCGGAAACACCCGCGGGCCGCGGCGCCGGGACGGGACCCTCAGCCCGTCCGGCACCGCAGCCCGGAGCTACCTGGCCGGCGGTGTGCGGTGCCTCCGGCCACTGGAGGCACCGGCGCAGTCAGGGCAGAGAGCGCCGGATACCTCGGTCCGCCCTCCTGTGCGGGGAGAGCGGAGGTCTGTCGCGCAGGGGAGGCATCCTGCCTGTCATGCCCCTACGTGGTGCATTGTGGACTAGACCAATAGCCGATGTCTATCCATCGGCGCGGACATTCTCCGGTCCGGATCCTTCCCTCACAGTGTCACGCATCCGCGGGCCGATCGGTTCGGAACCTCTTCGCCTCCACGGGTACGCTCGCACCTGTGCCCTCCATGAACGACCTCGTCCGCCAGCACACAGCCCTGAGTGACACCGACCTCGAGTGGCTCCACCTGCTGGTCTCGGAGTGGCAGCTGCTCTCCGACCTGTCCTTCGCCGACCTCGTCCTGTGGGTACCCACCCGCGACGGGACCCGTTACGTGTCCGTGGCCCAGATGCGGCCGAACACCGGCCCCACGTCCTACCAGGACGACATGGTCGGCCACCTCGTGCCCCGCGGCCGCCGGCCGCTGCTGGACGCCGCCCTGGACGAGGGCCGCATCGTGCGTGAAGGCGATCCGGAGTGGCGGGAGGAAGTGCCCGTCAGGGTCGAGTCGATCCCCGTACGGAGGGAGGGCCGGATCCTCGGCGTCATCGCCCGGAACACGAACCTCCTCACCGTGCGGACGCCGTCCCGGCTGGAGCTCACCTACCTCCAGTCCGCCTCCGACCTCGCCCAGATGATCGCCGCCGGATCCTTTCCCTTCCCCGGCCAGCAGGTCGACATGGACGCGTCGCCGCGCGTCGGTGACGGGCTGATCCGGCTGGACGCCGACGGCGTCGTGCAGTACGCGAGCCCCAACGGCCTCTCCGCCTACCACCGGCTCGGCCTGGCCTCGGACCTCGTCGGCCACAACCTCGGCGAGACCACCGCGGAACTCGCGCCGTCACGCGGGCCGGTGGACGAGGCCCTGGTCAAGGTGGCGAGCGGCTACGCGCCCCGGGAGTTCGAGGTCGAGGGCGCGGGCGGGGTCATCCAGCTGCGTGCGATCCCGCTCAAGCCCAAGGGGGTGCGCATCGGTTCGCTGGTGCTGCTCCGTGACGTCACGGAACTCCGGCGCCGCGAGCGGGAATTGATCACGAAGGACGCCACCATCCGGGAGATCCATCACCGGGTCAAGAACAACCTCCAGACGGTGGCCGCACTGTTGCGGCTCCAGGCGCGCCGGATGGACTCGGAGCGTGGCCGTGAGGCGCTCAACGAGGCGGTGCGGCGCGTCGGTTCGATCGCCATCGTGCATGAGACGCTGTCCCAGAATCTGGACGAGCGCGTCGAGTTCGACGAGATCGCCGACCGGGTGATCGCGATGGTCGCCGAAATCTCGCCGGGCAAGGTGACCTGCCGCCGCACGGGACGCTTCGGAATCCTCGACGCGGAGGTGGCCACCCCGCTCTCCATGGTGCTCACCGAGGTGTTGCAGAACGCACTGGAGCACGCGTTCACCGTGGCGGAACACGGCACGGTGGAGGTGTCCGCGGTGCGCGGCGGCTCTCCGGCCGAGGGCCGGCTGCTGATCACCGTGACGGACGACGGTCGTGGGCTGCCCGAGGGGTTCGACCCCCAGCGCGCGGGCAATCTTGGGCTGCAGATCGTGCGGACACTGGTCGAGGGCGAGTTGGGTGGAACGTTCGGCATGGTCCCGGCGCCGGTGCGCGGCACTCAGGTGGTGCTCGACATCCCGGTCCAGAACGACAAGTAGCCGGACGGGACGGCGGTCGCCGCCACACAGCAGTGGGCCCGGACCGTGGTGACGGTCCGGGCCCACTGCGTGGTGCTCACGATGCGATGCGCTTCGGGGGTACTGCGCGCTGCGACTCGAAGGCGGGGCTGTGCGTACGCTCTGTACGCGCCGCCTGGCTGAGGCTCGTCGTGCGGGGGGCGTCGGTCAGGCGCTGGCGTTACGCGCCCGGTTGCGAGCGGCGCGGCGCTTCATTGCGCGGCGCTCGTCCTCGCTGAGGCCACCCCAGACGCCGGAGTCCTGGCCGGACTCGAGCGCCCACTGCAGGCACTGCTCCATGACGGGGCAGCGACGGCAGACGGCCTTGGCTTCCTCGATCTGCAGCAGCGCAGGACCGGTGTTGCCGATGGGGAAGAACAGCTCCGGGTCTTCCTCACGACAAACGGCGTTGTGACGCCAGTCCATGGCTGCTACCTCTCCTTGGTATTACATGCTGATGCTTGTGAATGTGAACGCTTTCACGAATCCCCCCGCGGACAAAGGTCCTACGCCCAGTTGAGCTGGATGTGGTCCTGTTGTGGTGAGGAGGGGTTCTGGCTCCCAGTGGAGGCCGATGTTGCGGGCCGTCCCGATCGCCAAGTAGAGATTCGCAAACCTCGGCGACGGATACAACCCCTTCTGGAAAGTTTTTTTTGATTCCTCGGTGTCGACTAGGTCACAGCCGTACTTCTAAGGGGTGGGGGCCAGCCCAAACGTTCGAGTTAAAGGACTTTGGCCGCTTCCACTCACACAATCACACGCAGTGCACGGCGTACGCCTGTGAACGTCACGCTCGTACGCAGTCCCAGGTGGTCGCCGTCCATCTGGAAGGGCAGTGGAGCCTTTGAATGCAAGGTGAAGTCGGTGAGGTCGTGCATGGAGACGGCGTGCTTACCGTGTGGGCCCTTCTCGGGGCTCGAAGTGAGCAGCTGAGTGGCGTACCGGGTCATGGCGGGGGTGGAGAGACGCCTCAGGCCGAGGATGTCCAGGGCGGTGTCGAAGGAGGCCTTCGGCGACGCGTATATCGGCCGGTTCCCCAGGTAGGTCCAGGGGGCGGTGTTGCAGATTATCGACAGCGCGAGGTCCGTGACCGGGTCCCGGCCGGGGACGTCGAGGGTGATCTGGCCGTCGCGCCGGTGCGGCTCCTCCACGAACTGCCGGAGCACCTGGCGCACGTACAGCGCATGCGTGGACCGCTTGCCCCGCTCGCGCTTCTGTTCGACCCGGCCGATGACGCCCGCGTCGAAACCGAGTCCGGCGCAGAAGGTGAACCAGCGCCCCGGAACTGCCTCGTCGGCCGTGCCCGGGGTGCCGGCCGCCAGGCCGAGTCCCACCGTGCGCTCGCTGCGGTCGGCCAGGGCGTCCAGGATGGCGCCGGTCGCCTCGACGGCGTCGTTGGGGATGCCCAGGGCGCGGGCGAACACGTTGGTGGAACCGCCGGGCACCACGGCGAGGCTCGGCAGGTTCTCGGGGTCCGGTCCGTCGTGCAGCAGTCCGTTGACCACTTCGTTGACGGTGCCGTCGCCGCCGAGGGCGACCACCAGGTCCACGTCGTCGGAGTCGGCGGCCCGCCGCCCGAGGTCCCGGGCGTGGCCGCGGTACTCCGTGGTCACGGCCTCGATCTTCATCTCGCTCGCGAGGGCGTGGATCAGTACGTCACGGGTCCGCGCACTGGTAGTGGTGGCAGCTGGGTTGACCACGAGAAGTGCGCGCATGTCCGCCAGAGTACCTACCGCGCCGTACCGCCCGAAGTCGCGATCCGCCGGGTCCACGCCCGATGACACAGCGTGACCGGTCTTCCGGTGACGCGGGCGTCCCGGCCCCGGCTTCGCTTCCGGGGGTCCGGGATGCGAATCTGAAAGGCGTGAGCACTCAGCAGAGCACCCCCTCCCCGTCGCCCTCGGCCGGCCCGGAGAAGCCGGGCCGGATCGCCGCCCTGGCCGCAGTCAACGCGCTCGAAGGCGCGGCGCTCGTCATCGGCGGGATCTACATGCTGGCCGTCGGGCTCCTCGGGCGGCCCGACAGCATCCAGCAGGCCGAGATGGGCGGGCTCACGCTGGTGGCACTCGGCCTGATCCCGTTGTTCGCCGCACGTGGGCTGCTGCTGCGGCGCAGCTGGAGCCGAGGCCCAGCGCTCATCACCCAGCTCATGGCGCTGCCGGTGGCCTGGACGCTCCTGCGGTCCCAGGGCGCACTGATCCCCGCGGGCATCGTCCTCGCCGTGGTCGCCGTGACGGGGCTCGTCCTGGTGCTCAACCCCGCGACCACCGAGGCGCTGGGCATCCGGGGGTCGCGGACGACCCCCGACGCCTGACCCGCCGCGGTCCCTGCCCCCTGGCCGGCTACTCCTCGACGAGCAGCCGCTCGCGCAGCTGGGCGAGCGTCCGCGCCAGGAGGCGGGACACGTGCATCTGGGAGATGCCGACCTCCTGGGCGATCTGCGACTGGGTCATGTTGCCGAAGAAACGCAACAGCAGGATCCGCTTCTCGCGCGGCGGGAGGTCCTCAAGCAGCGGCTTGAGCGACTCGCGGTACTCGACACCCTCCAGGGCCTCGTCCTCGGAGCCCAGCGTGTCCGCGACCGCCGGGGACTCGTCGTCCGTGTCCGGGACGTCGAGCGAGAGCGTGCTGTAGGCGTTGGCCGACTCCAGTCCCTCCAGGACCTCCTCCTCGGAGATCCCCAGGCGCTCCGCCAGCTCGTGCACGGTGGGGGAGCGGCCGTGCTGCTGGGAGAGTTCGGCGGTGGCCGTGGTCAGCGACAGCCGCAGCTCCTGGAGGCGCCGCGGCACCCGCACCGCCCAGCCCTTGTCCCGGAAGTGGCGCTTGATCTCGCCGACGACCGTGGGGGTCGCGTACGTCGAGAACTCGACGCCGCGGTCGGGGTCGAACCGGTCCACCGACTTGATCAGGCCGATGGTGGCGACCTGGGTCAGGTCGTCGAGCGGCTCGCCGCGGTTGCGGAACCTGCGGGCCAGGTGTTCCACGAGCGGCAGGTGCATCCGCACCAGCCGGTTGCGCAGCTCGGCCTTCTCCGCCGAGCCGTCGGGAAGCTCCCGGAGCTCGATGAAGAGCGCCCGCGCCCCACTGCGGTCGCGTGGATCGTGGTGCGCGTGCTCGCTCATCTGGACCGCCCGCTCCGCCTGCGACTGCTCCAACGCGACCGGACGGCCCTTCGCTCCGTCCGCACCGTCCGCCTCGCCCTCCGGATGCGGCCGCGCCTGCTGTTCCGGGAGGGCTGCCGGGCGCACCGCTTCCGACCGGATCGTCTCGTCACGCACAGGACCGTCCCCGTTCCCGTCGCTCACGCCGGCCCGGGTCCCGCGCCGCGCTGTTTGTACAGGCTGATGCTGACCGTACGGTCGTCGGCGACCGTGGAGTCGACCTTGCCGGCCAGTGCGGAGAGCACCGTCCAGGCGAAGGTGTCGCGCTCAGGGGCGCGGCCGTCCGTCGTGGGCGCCGAGACGGTCACCTCGAGGGAATCCCCGACGAGTCGGAAGACGCAGCTGAGGACGGAGCCCGGCACGGCCTGCTGGAGCAGGATCGCGCAGGCCTCGTCGACCGCGATGCGAAGATCCTCGATCTCGTCGAGAGTGAAGTCCAAGCGCGCTGCGAGGCCGGCCGTGGCCGTACGCAGCACCGACAGGTAGGCACCCGCAGCGGGCAGCCGGACCTCTACGAAGTCCTGGTTCCCGGGCTCGCCTGCGATCTGGGACACCCTCACCTCCAAGGTGGCACACACTCGTTCGAGGCTCCGGGACGAGTGCCCGGGGCCATACGGTCCGTCGTCGGTTCTGTGGTCCGGCGACGCTGTCGCCACCCATGATGCCGTGTCGCCGAGACCGCAACCTTGTGATTACTCATCGTATGCATATGAGTACACACAGTGGCTAGAGGTCTGCGGCGGTCAATTGCGAAGAACCGGCGCCGGTTTGACGTACCCAGGCGTCAGACGATCGAACCGTCCACGAAGCACCAGCGCCAGCTCTCGGCACTGTCGAAGCTGCGCATCACCGGGTGGCCGGTCGCCTCGAAGTGGGCCGAGGCGTGCTTCAGGGGCGAGGAATCACAGCAGGCGACGCGCCCGCAGACCAGGCAGAGCCGCAGCTGCACGGGATGCGTGCCGGCCGCCAGACACTCCGGGCAGGTGTCGCTGAGCGGGGCCGGCTCGGGGCGCGGCAGTTCGGATACGTGGAGGCACTCACTCATGATGGCCACGTTACGTCGGATGTGAGGACAGCGAGATGGACGCATTGCCGCTGGTTGCGCTCGTCGCGGTGAGCGCGGTGGTCGCGGGGGCGGCCCGCCGGACACCGGTGCCCGCACCGCTGCTGCTGGTCGCGGCCGGGCTGCTGGCCTCCTACCTGCCCGGAGTGCCCAGCTACACCCTGGACGCGCACATCGTGCTGCCCCTGCTGCTGCCGCCGTTGCTGTACACGGCGGCGGTCGACAGCTCGTACCTGGATCTGAGGGCCAACCTGCGGCCGGTCGCGCTGCTCTCCGTCGGGTACGTGCTCTTCGCGACGGTCGCGGTGGGGTGGCTCGCCTACCTGCTCGTGCCGGACCTGCCGCTCACCGCCGCGCTCGTGCTCGGCGCCGTCATCGCCCCGCCGGACGCCGTCACCGCCGCGGCGATCGCCCGCCGGGTGGGCCTGCCCGCCCGGGTCACCACGATCCTCCAGGGGGAGTCCCTGGTGAACGACGCCACCGCGATCACCGCCTTCAAGGTGGTGCTCGCCGCGGCGGTCGGCGAGGGCGTGAGCTGGGGCGAGGGGATCGGCGAGTTCCTGCTGGCGTCGGTCGGTGGAGTCGCCGTCGGCCTGCTGCTGATGGTTCCGCTGCACTGGCTGCGCACCCACCTCAAGGAGGCGCTGCTCCAGAACACCCTGTCGTTGCTGATCCCCTTCGTGGCGTACGCGGCCGCGGAGCGGGTGCACGCCTCCGGGGTGCTCGCCGTGGTCGTCGTCGCGCTCTACCTGGGGCACCGCTCCTGGCAGGTCGACTTCGCGACCAGGCTCCAGGAGGCGGCGGTCTGGAAGATGGTCGCGTTCGTCCTGGAGTCGGCGGTCTTCGCGCTCATCGGGCTGCAGCTGCCGTTCGTCCTGCGGGAGCTGGGCGCCTACAGCGTGATGGACGCCTTCCGGTACGCGGTCCTCGTGTTCGTCGCCGTGGTGGTGGTGCGCTTCGTCTGGGTGTACCCCGCGAGCTACCTGCCGCACTGGTTCTCCAAGCGCGTCCGGGAACGCGAGGGGCCGATGCCCTGGACGTCTCCCCTGATCGTCGGCTGGGCCGGGATGCGGGGTGTCGTCTCGCTCGCCATCGCCTTCTCCATCCCCATGGTCACGCACGGCGGGGAGGACTTCCCCGCGCGCAGCCTGGTGCTGTTCCTGACCTTCACCACCGTCATCGGGACCCTGGTCGTCCAAGGGCTGAGCCTGCCCCTGCTGGTGCGTGTGCTGAAGCTCCCGGGACGCGACGTGCGCACCGAGACGCTGGCCGAGGCGCAGGCGCAGAGCGAGGCGTCGGCGGCCGCGGACGAGCGCCTGGACGAGCTGCTGGCCGACCCCGTCAACGCGCTGCCCGACCCCCTGACCCAGCGGCTGCGCACCGTCATGGAGCGTCGCCGCAACGCCGTCTGGGAGCGGCTCGGCGCGGCGAACCCGGCCACCGGCGAGTCGGCGGACGACACCTACCGGCGGCTGGCCAGGGAGATGATCGCCGCCGAGCGCGAGGTCTTCGTACGCCTCAGGGACGAGCGGAGGATCGACGACGAGATGCTGCGTGCCCTGCTGCGCCGGCTGGACCTGGAGGAGGCCGCCGCCTACCGGGAGTCGGACACCGGCTGACCGTCACCGGCCGTCCCGGGCCGTCCGGTCACGACAGCGGTGACCGCGGACCCCGGGGCGAAGGCGCCCTCCCCTGCCAGCACGGTCAGTCCGTACAGGAGTTTCGCCATGTAGAGCCGTTCGACGGGCAGGCCGTGCCGGTCCTCGAAGTCGTCGGCGAAGGCGTGCAGCTCCGGTGTCGTACGGGCGTACCCGCCGAAGTGGAAGCGGTCGTCCAGGGACCACCGCCCGACGGGCGCGCCGAACGCCTCGCGCTGCAGATCTAGCACCGCCGCTCCCAGGAAGCCGCCGCGCAGGACGGGGACGCCGAGTGCGCGTTGCCGGGGGCCGAGGCCTGCGGCCAGCCCCGCCAGGGTGCCGCCGGTGCCGCAGGCGACCGCCACGGTGGCGGACCGGCCGCGCAGTTCGCGACCGAGCTCTGTGCAGCCCTGTGCGGCGAGCGCGTTGCTGCCGCCCTCCGGGATGACCACGCACTCCCCGAAGCGGCTCAGCAGGCCGTCCAGGACCGCGGGGACGGTCTTCGCGCGGTAGGTCGCGCGGTCCACGAAGTGCAGTCGCATGCCGTCGGCCGCGCAACGTGCGAGGGAGGGGTTCAGTGGCCGGTGGGCCAGCTCGCCGCCCCGCACGACACCGACGGTGGGGAAGCCCAGCAGCCGCCCGGCGGCGGCCGTGGCCCGGAGGTGGTTGGAGTAGGCACCGCCGAAGGTCAGTACGGTACGGCCCGCGGCGGCCCGGAGATTGGGGGCGAGTTTGCGCCACTTATTGCCCGGCAGGTCCGGGTGGATCAGGTCGTCCCGCTTGAGCAGCAGCGTCACACCGTGCCGTGCGAACCGCTCGTCCTCGACCGGCTGCAGGGGTGAGGGCAGCACCGGCCGCAGCCGGGAGAGACCGAGCGTTTCGTCGTCCATGCCTCCATTGTGTGCGGCCGGTGCCGCGCTACTTCAGCCGGTCGTGGACGCGGTTGCGCATGCCCGTCATGGAGAAGCCGCGCGGATCGACCTTGCCGGGCTGCCACTCCCGGTGTCCGACGACCGAGGGGGCGTCCCAGCCGTGGAAGCGGCAGACCGCCGCTGCGGCCTTCTCGACGGCCTCGAGCTGGACGGCGGGCCAGGGGTCCTTCCCGTCGCCGAGGTTCTCGCACTCGAAGCCGTAGAAGTGGCGGTTCCCGTCGGTGTTGGACTCGTTGTCCGAGGGCAGGCGCTTCTCGGCCACCACGGCGCGCAGGACGTCGTCGTCGCCGAGGCCGGCGTGGTTGGCACGGCCGTAGCCCACCAGATGGACCCGTCCGTCTTTGGCGATCACGCCGTGGCAGAGCGGTCCCGGCAGCCCCGGGTGCCCGTCCCGGCAGATCTCGACGGTGCGGGCCGTGCCCTCCGTGACGGTGTGGTGCAGCATCACACCGTGCACCGGCCCCCAGGGGCCCTTGTGGTTGCGGTTGTGCGTACGCCAGTCGCCCACCTGGACGACGGTGAGCCCCTCGTTCTTCAGGGCCTTGAGGAAGTTGCTGGCTGACATGGGTGAGGACATGGCCGACTCCTTGTCTGGCGGGGGAGCGTGTCCGTACAGCGCTTTTACCGGAACACCTGGCTCCGGCAAACCTGTTCGGGCGTTGTTTGCGCCCTGTGCGATTTGATCCGGACAGTTCGGTGCCTGCGGTTCGTCCTGAGGTTCCGCGCGTGCCCCGAGAGGGTGTGCTCAGCCCTGGGCGAGCCACAGGTCGGGACCGAACACCTCGTAATGGATGTCGGCCGCCGCGACCCCCTTGTCCAGCAGCTGGGCGCGGACGGTGCGCATGAAGGGGAGCGGTCCGCAGAGATAGGCGTGGGTGCCCGGGGCGACAGGGACACCGCTCAGGTCGACCGTGCCGGTGCGCTCCGCCGGGTGGCCGGGCTCCGGGTTCTCGTACCAGAAGTGGGCGACGGCGTCGGGCAGCTTGCCGGTCAGCGCCGCGTGGTCCGTGCGCAGTGCGTGGTCGGCGGGCGACCGGTCGCCGTGCACCACGGTGACGGGTGAGCGGTGCCCCTCCTCCGCCAGCTGTTCGAGCATCGACAGGACCGGGGTGCAGCCGATGCCTGCCGAGGCGAGGAGCAGGGGGGCATCGGAGCCGTCGAGCACCAGGTCGCCGTACGGCGCGGAGACGCGCAGCCGGTCGCCCGCGCGCAGTCGCGCGTGCAGTCGCGTGGAGACCTCGCCCTCCGGGCCCGCCGCGCCCCGAACCCGCTTGACCGAGAAGGAGCGCAGGCCGGGGCCGGACGCCCCGGTGAGGCTGTACTGGCGTATCTGGCGTGCGCCGTCGGGGAGTTCCACCTGGACGGAGACGTACTGGCCCGGGCGGAAGGCGGGGGCGGGCGCGCCGTCGGAGGGAGTGATCCGGAAGGTCGCCACGTCAGGGGTGTCCTCGATGCGGGAGGCCACCGTCCACTCGCGCCAGACGTCCCCCGCCGTCACGCCCTGCTGTGCGTAGAGCCGTTCCTCGATCGCGATCAGCGCGTTGGCCATCAGCCAGTAGACCTCGTCCCAGGCGGCGGCCACCTCGGGAGTGACGGCGTCGCCGAGCACCTCGGCGATCGCGGCGAGGAGGTGTGTGTGCACGATCTCGTACTGCGGGGCGGTGATGCCCAGTGAGGCGTGCTTGTTGGCGATGCGGCCCAGCATCACGTCGGGCCGGGTGTCCGGATGTTCGACGAGCCGGGTGGCGAAGGCGGCGATGGATCCGGCGAGCGCCTGACGCTGTGTGCCGGACGCCTGGTTGCCCCGGTTGAACAGGTCCCGGAGCAGCTCGGGGTGAGCGTCGAACAGCTTCCGGTAGAAGAGGTCCGCGATGTCCCCGATGGCCGCCCCCACGGCGGGGAGCGTGGCTCGGACGGTGGCGGTCGACGTCTCGGAGAGCATCGGGTGACTCCTGGGGTGTGAGCCGGCCGTGTCGACGACCGGACAGGTAATTGGTATATGAGATGCGTATTTTTGGGCAGCGCGATCCCCTCCGTGCGCAGCGGGTACGCAGGGGGAGGGGTGTGGCCGGATCATCAGCCCGGCGCGGGGCGGCCGCGGCTGATGCCGAGCAGCAGCGGGCCGGTTGGGGAGGAGGTGAGATCGCTGACGGTGAGCGGGTCGAGCGAGGCGTGGAACGCCTCCTCGGCCCGGCGCAGTGCGGAGCGGAGTCGGCAGGCGGAACGCAGGGGGCACGGGGTGCTGCCCTCGCACTCGACGACCTCGCCCGGCCCTTCCAGCTCCCTCACCAGGGCGCCGATCGAGGCGGACCGGCCGGCGGCCGTGAGGGAGAGGCCCCCGCCGCGGCCCCGCCGTGCGTCGACCAGGCCGAGGTGCTGGAGGCGGGCGACGACCTTCGCCGCGTGGGTGTAGGGCACCTGCATGGCGGCTGCCACCTCGCGGGTGGTCGGCGGGTCCTCACTCTCGGCCGTGACGGCGAGGAGCATCAGTACCCGGAGTGCCACATCGGTGAATCGCGTCAGCCGCATGGCGGCAGCGTAGATAAGTTGCATGACAGATGCAACTTAGGCCCCTGGTCCTGCGCGTGAGGGGGCGGGCCATCATGGAGGTGCGGCCCCGTGACGGATGCGGGGCGCGCGAGAGCAGGAGAGGCGGTCAGCGGCCGTGCCGAAGCCGAACGCAGCCGACGGGATACCGGCGAGCAAGGTCATCACCGACCCGGAGAGCCTGGGCCGTTACGCGCGCGACGAGGCGGAGTGGGCCCCGGCGGGTCTGCCCCTCGCCGTCGTGCGGCCCCAGGGCACCGATGAGGTGCGGGCCGTCGTCGCGTACTGCGTCGAACACCGGATCCCGGTGATCCCGCGCGGCGCGGGCACGGGCCTTTCGGGCGGGGCGAACGCGGTGGACGGTGCCGTCGTCCTCTCCTTCGAGGACATGAACCGGATCCTGCGCATCGACCCGGTGGAACGCCTCGCCGTCGTCCAGCCGGGCGTCGTCAACGACGATCTGCGTGCCGCGTGCGCCGCGCAGGGCCTCTGGTACCCGCCGGATCCGGCGAGCTCCCCCTGGTCCACCATCGGCGGCAACACCGCCACCAACGCGGGAGGCATGTGCTGCGTCAAGTACGGCGTCACCCGCGACTACGTGCTCGGGCTCGAGGTGGTCAACGGCCTCGGAGAGGTCGTGCGGGTGGGCCGGCAGACCGCGAAGGGGGTCGCCGGGTACGACCTGTGCGGTCTGTTCGTCGGCTCCGAGGGCACGCTCGGCGTGATCACCGAGATCACCGTGAAGCTGCGCGGCGCGCGGCCGGCCGAGCGTACGGTGGCCGGCTTCTTCGACTCGGTCGTCGCGGCCGGTGACGCGGTGAGCCGGGTCACGGCCGCGGGAGTCGTGCCTTCGGCGCTCGAACTCCTCGACCGGCACTGCCTGAAGGCCGTCGACGAGTGGAAGAACATGGGCCTGTCGGCGGACGCGAACGCGATCCTGCTCGGCCGCGTGGACACCCCGGGAGCCGCGGGCGACGCGGAGGCCGAGGCCATGAGGGCCTGTTTCGCGGAGGCCGGGGCCGCCTGGGCCGAGGTCTCCACCGACCAGGCGGAGGCGGACGCCCTGTTCCAGGCCCGCCGACTCGCCTATCCGGCGCTGGAACGACTGGGGCCGGTGCTCACCGAGGACGTGGTCGTGCCGCGGTCCCGGGTGCCGCAGATGCTGGCGCGTATCGAGGAGATCGCGGGCGAACACGATGTCCTCATCGCCAACATCGCCCACGCAGGCGACGGCAACCTCCACCCCCTGATCATCACCGAACCCGGTGACGACGCGGCCAGGGCCCGCGCCCAGCTCGCCTTCGAGGACATCCTCGACGCCGCGATCTCCCTCGGCGGCACGGTCACCGGTGAACACGGCGTGGGCCTGCTGAAGATGGGCGGCATGGACCGCGAGATCGGCCCCGTCAACCTCGCCATGCAGCGAGCGGTGAAGGCGGCCCTGGACCCCCACGGCATCCTCAACCCGGGCAAGGTCGTCGTTTCGGGAGCACCGCTCGCGTACTGAGCGCCCGTCATCGCAGAGGTTCACTGAGCTCGACGGCACGCAGGGCTGCCGCGAGCGACTGCTCGTCGCCGAAGTCCATGGCCGTGTCGGTCAGCTTGATGACGTGCTCGTCGCCATGCGCCAGAGCACGTTCCACGACCTCTTCCGGCGTGATCCGGCCAGGCGGTGCGCAGGCCACCGGGGCGTCCGGCGCGTACATGGCGGTCACCGCCGCGGACGCGGTCCAGGCGGCCCTGAGGCCCGGTACCCACAGGGCCTCAGGGAGCGCGGGGAGGGTTCGCAGGACGGCGTTGGGGGCCGTGGCCGCGTGGACCAGCATCGTCTCGTCGCCGTGGCCGTGGGTGGCGTACCGGTGGGTGGCCGCCCGGACCAGTTCGGTGAGCCGGTGGCGCGCCTCGGCCGGATCCGTCACCCCGGCGGCCCACACCGGCAGGCTCCTGACCCGGCCGAGCCGGTCGGGGAAGCCGCCCTCCCCTTTCGCGACGGGCGCCACCGCGTCGAGGGCCGCCGCGGCACTGTCGGCGCCGGGTGTGGGAACGAGGCCGGCGACGGGGTGGTGACGGGCCGCCCAGTAACCGAGGCCGTGGGCCAGTTCGGTCAGACGCGGCCCGGTCTCCTCGCCCGCCAGGAGTGTGCGCACGGCGTGGCCCACGCGGATCACCGGATGCGTCGATCCGCCGTACATGCCGGGCAGGAGGCGGGGCCACCACAGTGTGAGCACCTCGCGCCAGGGCTGCTCGGCGATCCTCCGGCCGAAGTAGCCGATCCAGTCGGCGGCGCGGCGCGGGTCGCCGAGTGCGGACCGCCAGTCGGCGTCCGTGACCGCCTCCACGCCGGCGGGGAACTCCTCGAGCCTCGGCGCGTAGAGGTCGAGCCAGCGGTGCACGGCAGCCGACCGGCCGTTGGCCGCGAGGGCCTCGACGGCCATCGGCGCGTGATTTGTAGGCCGCCCGAGCCGCTCGGGACCTGAGAGGTGCAGCCGCTGGAGAGCCTCGTCGAGAGTGCCTGTCGTATCCACGGCACGAACGCTAGGCGCCTGCGCGAGGCGCCGTAACGGGCGCGGGTCCCGGATGAGGAGCGGGCTGAAGTCCTAGGACCTGGGCCGTGCTCGCAGTGCGCCCGCCATCCGCTGCACCCGGCTCGATGCGGGGCGTATGCGGACGCCCAGGCGTGGGCAACGTTCCCGCCCCGGGCCCGAATAGTCACACTCTTTTGTGTAATAGCGTGCCGTGTCCTCCAGCTGCAAGTCTTCTTCTCGCAGGTCAGTCCATGATCGAGAGGATGTCGGATGTCCGTTGGTGAAGAGGTTCGCGACACGCAGCCGCCGCAGCAGAGTCTCGGCACAGCGGCTGCGCGGAACCTCGCGACGACCACCAAGTCCGCCCCGCAGATGCAGGAGATCACCTCGCGGTGGCTGCTGCGCATGCTGCCGTGGGTACAGGTGCAGGGCGGCACGTACAGGGTGAACCGCCGGCTGAGCTATTCGGTCGGAGACGGCAGGGTGACTTTCGTCCAGACGGGCGACCGGGTCACGGTCATCCCCGCCGAGCTCGGTGAACTTCCCGCCCTGCGCGATTTCGGTGACGAAGAGGTACTGGCCGAACTGGCGCGCAGGTGTGAGCAGCGCGATGTCGCGGCCGGAGAGGTGCTCGCCGCGTCAGGGGAGGCTGCCGACCGGGTCCACCTGCTGGCCCACGGCAAGGTCGAGAAGATCGGGGCCGGGCCGTACGGCGACGAGACGGTGCTCGGAGTCCTCGCCGACGGCGCCTACTTCGGCGACCACGTCCTGCTCGACGGCGACGCGACCTGGGAGTACACGGCCCGTGCGGTGACCGCCTGCACGCTCCTGACCTTGCGCCGGTCCGACGTGCTCAACCTCGCCGCCCGCGCGGACTCGCTGCGCGACCATCTCGCCGGGCTGCTCGCCATTCCGCACCAGCGCACCAACAAGTACGGCGAGGCGGAGATCGACCTCTCGGCGGGACATGTGGGGGAGAGCATCGTCCCGCACACCTTCGTCGACTACGAGTCGGCGCCCCGCGAGTACGAACTGAGCGTCGCCCAGACCGTGCTGAAGGTCCACAGCAGGGTTGCCGACCTCTACAACCAGCCGATGAACCAGACCGAGCAGCAGTTGCGGCTCACGGTCGAGGCGCTGCGTGAGCGCCAGGAGCACGAGCTCATCAACAACCGGGAGTTCGGGCTGCTCAACAACTGCGACTACGGGCAGCGGATCCAGCCGCACGACGGGGCGCCCGGCCCCGACGACATGGACGAACTCCTTTCACGAAGGCGCGGGTCGAAGCTGTTCCTCGCCCATCCGCGCGCCATCGCGGCATTCGGACGGGAGTGCAACAAGCGGGGCCTCGTACCCGAGAGCGTCGAGGTCGGGGGGCACCACGTGCCCGCCTGGCGGGGAGTGCCGATCTTCCCGTGCAACAAGATCCCGGTCACGGACGCCCGCACCACATCGATCATCTGCATGAGGACCGGCGAGGCCGACCAGGGCGTCGTCGGGCTCCAGCAGAGCGGTATCCCGGACGAGATCGAGCCGAGCCTCTCGGTCCGCTTCATGGGCATCGACGAGCAGGCGATCATCTCGTACCTCGTGACGGCCTACTACTCCGCCGCCGTCCTCGTGCCGGACGCCCTCGGTGTCCTGGAGAACGTGGAGGTGAGCCGCTGGCGGTGACGCTCGCCGGGGCCCGGGCGGCAGCCGCCCGGGCCCCGGCAGGCCGAGCCGTGACCAAGGCGCCCCCGGGCGCCCGGGAAGGAGTGACCCGTGACCATGACCAGTACCGATGCCGCGATGGAGGGGCACAAGGCAGCCGTGCTCCTGGAACACACCCGTAACGCCGTCGACCCGCACCTGCGCGCAGCCGTCGAAACACTGCCCGGGGCGATACGCCGGGTCGCCATGTACCACTTCGGCTGGCAGAACGCCGACGGTACGCCCGCCTCCGGCCAGGCCGGCAAGGCCATCAGGCCCGCGCTCGTCCTGGCCGCCGCGCGCGCACTGGGAGGGGACGCCGAGGCGGCGATGCGGGCGGCCGTCGCAGTGGAGCTCGCGCACAACTTCACCCTGCTCCACGACGACGTCATCGACGAGGACACCACCCGGCGGCACCGGCCCACGGCCTGGGCTGTGTTCGGTGTGCCGGACGCCGTCATCACGGGTGACGCCATGCTCGCCCTCGCCCTGCGGCTGCTGGCGGACGACCCGCACCCGGCGTCCGGACAGGCCGCGGTGCGGCTCTCGACCTGCGTGATCGAACTCTGTGCGGGACAGCAGGCCGACTGCGCCCTGGAGGAGAGGGGCCCCGACGACGTCACGCTGGATGAGTGCATGGCCATGGCCATGGCCAAGACGGGCGCTCTCCTGGGCTGTGCCTGCGCCCTCGGGGCGCTCTACGCCGGAGCGGGGGAGCGGGCGGTCGACGCCATGGACGGCTTCGGCCGGGAGGCGGGTCTCGCCTTCCAGCTCATCGACGACCTGATCGGCATCTGGGGGGACACGGCGCGCACGGGCAAACCCGTCGGGGCGGACCTGACCGCCCACAAGAAGTCCCTGCCGGTGGTCGCGGCGCTCACGTCGGATGCCCCGGCCGCCGCCGAACTCGCCGCGCTCTACCGGGGTGCCATGAACACACCGGCGGAGGTCCGGAGCGCCGCCGACGCGGTCGACCGGGCGGGCGGCCGGGACTGGGCCCAGATCGCCGCTGCGGACCGGATGGCCCGTGCCGTCCATCACCTGTCCCGTGCGGTGCCCGCGCCGGCCGGTGCGGGAGACCTGCTGGCCCTGGCCGAGTTCGTCACCCGTAGAACGCACTGACCCGGCCTGTCCGTGACCGGCCCCGACGGCCGGCTCCAGGATCCCGTGGACCCGTTGGGTCGACCGTCACGGGACGAAGAGAGCGGGGCCGGTCGCGGGCGTACGCGTACGGCAGGCGGACCGGCGGGACAGGGACCAGGTCGTGAGAACCCCTGAACGAACCTGCCACGACGCCCCGGTGAGTCGCCGGGTCCTTCCCGACAGGGAGACCGGCGTCCGGTGCACGGCAAGTTCCTCCGGGTCTTCGCCGACGTCGTGACGGACGGAAGGAGGCGGCCGGGTGGGGCTGCCCGCCCGTCCGGAGGCGGGCGACGCGCAGCCGCGGTTTCCACGAGAGGCTCGGGTTCGGCTTCGTGGGACGGACCGCCGACCTTCCCGAGGCTCCTCGATGTGGCCCATGTGTCGCGAACTCCGCGCCGGATGAGCGGGATCGGACTCCGGGGGCGCGGAAGGGGAGGGTGCCACGGGCCGGGCCCGGGGCACGGACTACAGTCCCTGCTCATGACAGATGAGTCGTGGGCAGGCTGGTACCGGGACCGTCAGGGTTCCGAGGCCGTCATTCTCACCACGGACGGACAGCAGCTCCGTATCCGCGTCCGGGGCACGGACTTCGAGGGCGAGAGCTTCGACGGTCTGGGGCCCGTGACGGACGCACCCCAGGAAGGGCTGTTCGACCTGGTGGACGGGGTGCTCGACGACTGCGTCCTGGAGTGGGACCTCCCGCTCCCGGTCCTCGTCTCCGGGACGGTCCGCCAGGCCACCCTCAGCTGCCTGCTGTCGCTGCGCAGGGCTGACCCGGACCTCTACCTCGCACTCCATCTGGACGGGGCGGTGTACGAGTCGAACCGAGCCGAGGGGGACTTCGCCGCGGCGCTGGCGACGGTCCAGCGGATCCTGCCGCCGGACATGCGTCTGCAGACGTGCATAGCCTGCGCGTTCTCCGACTACTTCCCTGCCCCGGCCCGCGGTCTGTCCGGCGGCCTCGCCTGCTTCCGCGGCGCCAAGGACGCGTACCGCGACGCGGCGGGCGGGGACGATGTCGCGGGACTCTGGGACCGGCGCACCGGATTCGTCCAGGAGATATGGAGCTGCCGGGAGTTCGAACCGCGGCCGGCGCACGGAGCCGGCACGGGCCATCGGGGCGCCTTCCCGCTCGAACTCGCCTGAGCCCTGCCGGGGCGCCCCGACCTGCCGGGCCGTGCCCGTGGGGCCGCCCCGCTCACGCGGAACGGCCCCTGCGCCGGTGGTGCCGGTGTCGCCTTGCCTGTCAGGACGTGGTGCGGGCGAGAGCGGACGCGAGGCCGTTCTGCCAGAGGCTGTTCACCTTCGAGCGCTCAGTCGCGTTCGGATAGGCGTTGGTGCAGGACGTACCGGGCCCACCACCCGACATGAGCTCGCTGCACGGACCGGTGTAGTGGTCCGGCAGCCCCAGCACGTGCCCGGTCTCGTGGGCGGTGACCCGGGTGGAGTTGTACTGCTGGTTCTGCGCGTAGTCGAGGAAGATGTAGCCGCTGCCGTGCCCGTTCGTGCTCGCGTACGAACCCCGGGAGTCGTTGCCCTCGTAGTAGTCGAAGTCGGAGTTCGAGCCCTCCTGCAGCTTCACGTTGCTGACCGAGCTGTTCCAGATGCTGGTGCTGCTCGCTATCTGGCTGCGGAAGCTGGGGGCGTTGGTGGTGCTGTAGACCACGGTGACGGCCGTGGCGCCCGGGTTCGCGGCCCGCTTCTCGGCGACCGACTTCATGACGGCGTCGAAGAACGCCTTGTTCGCGGCGGCGTTCTCGCGGGAACCGGCGTACGCGGCGTAACCGGCCTGCGCCGAGGTCGCGGTGGCCGTGGACGCGGGGGCGGCGGCGACCGCGGGGGTGGTGCCCAGCGCGGCGGCGAGGGCGAGTCCGAGACCGGCAACGGCCGACACGACGGCTGTCCTGGGGTGTCTCATGGGGGGTGTCTCCTACCTGTCCGATGGACCCCGTCCGGAAGGCGGACGGGGAACGGGTGGGGGGGTACGGAGAGAGTGTCGGGGCAGCCGGGCCCGCAGCGGATGATGTCAACCGGCGATAACACCGCCCTATCGCCCGGACGGGAAGCACACAGGATCAGCACGTGCCGGTCGCCCCGACACCCCCTGAATCGCGCCGGTTGGTGGGGGTTGGGGCATCTGGTGCTCGGCGTACGAACAGTCATACGCTCGCTGTCATGGAGCTCGAGGTGAGACACCTCAGGGCGCTCTGCGCCATCGCCGACACGGGCAGCCTTCACCAGGCCGCACGGCGGCTGGGCGTCAGCCAGCCCTCGTTGACGACGCAGCTCCAGCGGATCGAGAAGACCATGGGCGCGGAGCTGTTCCGCCGGGGCAGGACGGGGTGCCTGCCGACGCTCCTGGGGCGTGCCGTCCTCAGCCGCGCCCGCCCCCTGGTGGACGGCATGACCGCCCTGGTCGGCGCCGCGACGGCGGAGGCCGAGGCCGCCCGGGCCGGTGGCCCCTGCCTGCGGATCGGATCCACCGCGAGCCGCGTCATCGGCGGCTGGCTGCGCGGACTGCGGGTGAGACTGCCCGGCACGGACATCTCGCTCCGGGTCGACGTGTCGGCCCGGGCGCTGCTGGGCGCGGTGGCGGCCGGCCGGCTCGACGTGGCCTTCGTGCACGAGGTGGAAGGGTGTCCGCTCGCCGTTCCCGACGGACTGATCCAGCGCGTACTCGTGGAACGAGAACCGCAGTTCATCTCGCTGTCCCGGGACCATCCGGCGGCCGGAAGGCCGGTCGTGGACCTCGACGACCTGGCGGGAGACCGGTGGATGGTCGACCCCTCCGTGGACGGGGAGTGGGACGGGGTGCGGCGGGTCCTCGGCGCCGCTGGTCTCGATCCGCCCGTCCTGCACGGCGACTACCTCACGGCGGCCTCCCTCGTCGTGCTCGGCGAGGCGGTCGCGCCCTGCCAGCCGACCTCGGGCCCCCGCGACGACATGGCGATCCGCCCCCTGCGCGGCGACCCGCTGGCGGTGCGGCTGCTGCTGGTCTCGCGGCCGGGCGCGGACACGGACGCCGTGTACGAGGAGCTGGAGGCGGCCTACCGCGACGCGGCGCGGCGGGCGGAGGAGTACCACCGGTGGCTGCTGCACCATCGCAGCCCTCTCGCGTACACCTCCTGACCGGAGAGTTCCCCGTTCTGCCGACAGCGAGGTTCTGTTCCCACGGCCTGTTCCGCCGGGCACGATCACCGTATGAAGCTCTTGATGCTCGGCGGTACGGAATTCGTGGGGCGCGCGGTCACCGACGCCGCCCTCGGGCGTGGTTGGGAGGTCACGGTCTTCCACCGGGGCCGCCACGCGGCACCGGCCGGGGTCCGGACGCTGACCGGTGACCGGACGACGGGCGAGAGGGGGCTCGCGGAGCTGGCCGACGGCACCTGGGACCTGGTGGTCGACACATGGAGCGGCGCGCCCTCGGCCGTCCGGGACGCGGCCCGGCTCCTGGCGGGCCGGGCGGGGCACTTCAGCTACGTCTCCAGCAGGTCCGTGTACGCCTTTCCCACCCCCGCGGGGCTCCCGGAGGACGGGCCCCTGGTGGCCGGGGCCTCCCCGGACGCGGGAGCGGACACTCCTTACGCCGAGGCCAAGCGCGGTGGGGAGCTGGCGGCGCTCGACGCCTTCGGCGACCGCGCGCTGCTGGCCCGGGCCGGGCTGATCCTCGGCCCCGGGGAGAACATCGGCCGTCTGCCGTGGTGGCTGAACCGGACGGCCCGGGGCGGACCCGTCATCGCGCCGGGGCCGGCGGACGCCGGGCTGCAGTACATCGACGCCCGTGACCTGGCCAACTGGCTCCTCGACGCCGCGTCGGACGGCCTGTCCGGCGCGTACAACACCGTGAGCCGCCCGGGGCACACGACCATGGGCGAGCTCTTGGACGCCTGCGTCCGTGTGACCGGTTCCCGCGCCCGACTGCGCTGGACCGAACCCGAAGTGCTCCTCTCCGCGGGTGTCGAGCCGTGGACGGACCTGCCGGTCTGGCTGCCCGCCGGAGCGCTCTACGACACCCTGCACATGGGTGACGTCTCCAAGGCGCACGCAGCCGGTCTGCGCTGCAGACCGGTCGGCGACACCGTCGCCGACACATGGGCCTGGCTGCGCGCGCGGGGCGGCACGGCCCCGCAGCGGCCGGACAGGCCCTCACCCGGCCTCGACGCGCAGACGGAGGCGAAGCTTCTCGGCGCGCCAGGCAGCCCTTAGCGTGGCCGGATGACCGAACAACTGCTGCACCTCACGGAAGAGCCCCTGTGGGAGGCCGCCCGAAGGGCGGGTACGTACGAGATGTCCACCCGCGGCCGCACCCTGCGGGAAGAGGGGTTCATCCACTGCTCGCTGCCCCATCAGCTCCCCGCCGTGGCACAGGCGTTGTACGGATCCGACGACGACGGCCTGGTGGTGCTCGTCATCGACACGGGTCGTCTCCAGGCACCCGTCCGGTACGAGGCCATGGAGCCCGGTGGCGAGGAGTTCCCGCACATCTACGGGCCGCTGCCGGCGAGCGCGGTCCTGGAGGTGCGCTCCTGGACCGCGCACATGGCGCATGAGGGGGGAGAGGCGGGATGACGAGTCCTCTCGTGGCGGTGACGGGCGCCGGCGGGGCGGTCGGCGGCCGGGTGGCCGCACGGCTGGCCCGGACCGGTGTGCCCGTGCGCCTTCTTGGCCGGAACCCCTCCAGGCTGCCCGAGCTGCCAGGCGCGGTCGCCGGACCACCCGCCCCGTACGGCGACGGCGAGGCGATGCGCCGAGCGCTCGACGGGGCGCACACCATGTTCCTCGTCTCGGCGCACGAGAGCCCGGACCGGGTGCGCGAGCACATCACGGCGGTGGACGCGGCCGTCGCCGCGGGCGTCGAACGGATCGTGTACGTGTCCTTCCTCGGCGCTGCTCCGGACGCGACGTTCACCTTCGCGCGCGACCACTGGCACACCGAGGCGCACCTGCGGATGGTGGGCGTGCGCCACACCTTCCTGCGCGACAGCTGGTACCTGGCGGGACTTCCCGCGATGACGGGTGCCGACGGCGTCCTGCGTGGACCGGGCGGCGACGGGCGGGTCTCCGCCGTGGCGCACGAGGACATCGCCGACGCTGCGTCAGCCGTGCTGCTGGAGGAGGGGAGCGGTCACGACGGTATGACGTACGACCTCACGGGGCCCGAGGCGTTCACCCTCGCGGAGGCGGCCGAGGAGCTGAGCCTTCGCGCCGGCCGCACCATCCGCTACGTCCCCGAGACCAGGGAGCAGGCCTACGCCTCCCGCGCCCACCACGGCGCCCCGGACTGGGAGGTGGCCGGCTGGGTCACGTCGTACGAGGCCATCGCGGCGGGGGAGCTGGCAGTGGTCTCGAACGCCGTACCCGCCCTCACGGGTCACCCGGCCAAGAGCCTGGCCGCCTACCTGCGGGAGAACCCGGACAGCTACCGCCACCTCCTTCCGGGAGCCTGACCGGGTCGGGCCCTCGGCCGTCCCGGCCCGGGCGCGGGCCCGGGCCGGGCGCGGGCTCCGGGCCCATACCCCGGGCCCACACACAGGGCCCTGACGGGGCCCGTTTCTGGGCCCGTGCGCGGGCCCGTGGACCTATGGCCGGATCGGCGCACCTTCCCTAGTGTCTATGCGGGTAGATAGTGGCGTGCCCATTACAAAGCGGCTCCTGAGGGGATGCCCGACTCCGACTACACGTGCCGATCAGCGGCCCTGAGGGAGCGAACATGTGTGAATCCTGTGCGACAACGGCCGAGACGACCAAGCCTGAAGGGGCTGAGCCGCACGGCGGACTGTCCCGTCGCGGCCTGCTCGCCGGGCTGGGACTCGGCCTGGGTCTCTCCGCGGCGGGTCTGCCCGCCGGAGCCGCGACGGCTTCCACGGCCCGGTCGGCTTCCGCGGCCTTCGAGGCCACGGCTTTCGGGGCCGCCACGTCGACGGCCGCGGCGGCTTCGGCGAAGAACGGCAGATGGTCCAATCCCGCACTGGGCCGCTTCCCCGGCGGCGGCCACTACGGCGCTCCCCGGGGCAGTGCCGCGCACGCCGGTCAGGACGTATCGAACCCGACAGGCACCGGGATCTACGCGGCAGCGGCCGGCGCGGTCGTCCGCCGCTCGTGGGGAGGCGGCCTCACCGGCCGGACCGGTAACGCGCTGGTCATCTCGCACGGCGGCGGCCAGTACACCTACTACGGTCACCTCAACGCCTACCGGGTCGCGCTCAACGCCACGGTCGCTGCCGGTCAGCGCATCGCCGACATGGGGGCCACCGGCAATGTGACGGGCCCCCACCTGCACTTCGAGACGCACTCGGGCGGGCTGGGCAGCACGGTCAACCCGGTCACCTTCCTGGCTGCCCGGGGTGTGGACCTGGGCGGCGGCTGGCCCAGGATCGACCCCGGCGCGAGCGGCAGGACGGTCGTCGTCATCCAGCACCTCATGACGCAGCGTGGCTACGGGCTGGTCGCCGACGGGCAGTACGGCACGGTCTCGTCCGACGCGGTCAAGCGCTTCCAGCGGGCCAAGGGCCTGGTGGCCGACGGTCAGGCGGGCCCGGCGACCTGGCCGCATCTCGTCCACACCTTGCGGCAGGGCAGCAGCGGTTCCCACGTCCGGGCCCTGCAGAACGCGCTGAACAGGCGGAGCGCCGACGTGGCGGTCGACGGTACGTTCGGCGCGGTCACGGCGACGGCCGTGCGTACCTACCAGGGCGTCAACCGACTGGTCGCCGACGGCGAGGCGGGTCCGGTGACCTGGCAGGCACTGGTCGGCTGACACCGTTCGTCCGGTGAACCCGGCTCAGCCGTGAAGGCGGACCGCACCCGGTCCTCGACGGACGCCGTTGCCGACGGTCCTCGGACCGGGTGCGGACAGTGGGCGGTCCGGCCCGTGGAAGCGCGGGTCGGACCGCCTGACCTGAGATCAGGCCTTCTTGGTCTCCCAGAAGATCCGGTCGACCTCGGCGATGAGGTCCAGAGCCTTCTGGCCCGTGGCCGGGTCGTTCGAACCCTTGGCCGCGGAGAGCGCCTTCAGGGTGTCGTTGACCAGCTGGTGCAGCTCCGGGTACTTCTCGAAGTGCGGGGGCTTGAAGTAGTCGCTCCAGAGCACCGAGACGTGGTGCTTCGCGAGCTCGGCACGCTGTTCCTTGATCAGAACGGCGCGCGTGCGGAAGTCCGCGTCCTCATTGGCCTGGTACTTCTCCTGGACGGCCTTGACGGACTCCGCCTCGATGCGGGCCTGGGCCGGGTCGTACACGCCGCAGGGCAGGTCGCAGTGGGCGCTGACCTTCACCTTGGGGGCAAACAGGCGGGAAAGCATGGAGCTGTCCTTCCTCGTGATCGTCTTCTCAGGTGGGACATTACTCCGTGGGAAGCCTCTTTCACCGGCTGCCCCCTGGTGCTTAGGCCAAAAGTCCGGGGTGAGGATGAGACCGGGGGTCGAGAACGCGAAGCGGCGCGCTGCAGCGCACGGGAGGATGGACCGGGAGGTGCCACAGATGCCGGAACCGGCGCAGGAGCCGTGGAGCGGGCGGGCGGCGTGTAAGCCGTTCCAGGTGGTGGAGGTGACAGGGCCGTCGATGGTGCCCACCCTCTACCACGGGGACTGGCTGCTGGTGCAGCGTGGGGCGCCGGTGCGCCCCGGGGACGTGGTGATCCTGCGTCACCCGTTCCAGCAGGACCTGCTGGTGGTCAAGCGGGCCGCCGAGCGACGGGACCGCGGCTGGTGGGTGCTGGGCGACAACGCGTACGCGGGCGGGGACAGCACGGACTACGGGACGGTGCCCGACGAGCTCGTGCTGGCCCGGGTGCGGGCCCGTTACCGGCCGCTGCGGAAGGATCAGCGGTCGGTGCTCGGGCTGCTGGGCTGGGTGGTGTCCGCGGTGCGCCGCGTCTCACCGGAGCGTTCCGTCTCCAGGCGTTTGCGGGCCCGGTAGGCGGCTACGTTGGCCCGGGTCGCGCAGCGGTCCGAACAGTAGCGCCGCGAGCGGTTGGTCGAGGTGTCGAGGTAGGCGTTGCGGCACGGCGCCGCCTCGCACAGTCCGAGCCGGTCCACGCCGTGCGAGGTGAGGTGGAAGGCCAGACCCATCGAGGCGATCGCCGCGAAGCCCGCCGTCGCGTTCGACGGGTGGTCGGCCAGGTGCATGTGCCAGTCCGGCTTGCCGTCCCCGTCCCGCGTGTCATGGCCGGAGATCTGCGGGCTCACCGGGAATTCCAGCAGCAGGGAGTTGAGCAGGTCCACCGCGAGCGTCTCGTCGCCGTCGTCGGCCGCCTCGAACACCGCACGCAGCCGGGCCCGCACCGACCGGAACCGGGTCACGTCAGCTTCGGTCGCACGGCGGGCCGCCTGGGCGTTGGCGCCGAACAGATCCCGGACCGACTCGACCGTGGTGAGGGAGTCCCTGCCCCGGGCCGGCTCCTCGGTGTTGACCAGACGCACGGCATAGTCCGAGTAATAGGCCAGTTCCACTTGTAGTCCTTACGGCGTCGGTCTATGGTCGCTGTGTCGACAGTGTAATGGGTGGTCTGGCTCAACAGGTCTTACGAAGGTGGAGGCTCCAGTGGCGGCGACGGGCACCGACTGGCAGTCCTGGCAGGAGAGCTGGGACCGGCAGCAGGAGTGGTACATGCCGGACCGCGAGGAGCGGTTCCGGGTGATGCTGGACATGGTGGAGGCGATCGTGGGACCACGACCGCGCGTGCTCGACCTGGCGTGCGGTACGGGCAGCATCACGGACCGGCTCCTCAAGCGGTTCCCCGGAGCGACCAGCACCGGCGTCGACCTCGACCCCGCCCTGCTCGCCATCGCCCGCGGCACCTTCGAGGGTGACGACCGGGTCGCCTTCGTGACCGCCGACCTCAAGGACGCCGGGTGGACGCGGCGGCTCCCGCACCCCACGTACGACGCCGTGCTCACCGCCACCGCTCTCCACTGGCTGCACAGCGAGCCGCTCGCCGGGCTGTACGGGCAGATCGGCGGGCTGGTCAGGGGCGGCGGACTCTTCATGAACGCGGACCACATGATCGACACCGGCACCCCCCGCATCAACGCCGCCGAACGTGCGCACCGGCACGCGGCCATGGACCGGGCCCGGGCCGCGGGGGCCGTTGACTGGGCGGAGTGGTGGGCGGTCGCGGCGAAGGACCCCGTCCTCGCGGCGCCCACCGCCGAGCGGTTCGCGATCTACGGCGAGCACGCGGACGGCGACATGCCGTCCGTCCACTGGCACGTCCGCACGCTCCGCGAGTCCGGCTTCGGCGAGGCCCGTACGGTCTGGGCCTCACCTTCGGACAGCATGGTGCTCGCGGTGAAGTAGGCGGAGGCGAAATGGGGTACGGAACCGAACCTTGCCGCCACGCTTCGCGCAGTCCTTCGTATGACCTTCAGGCGCTGCGGAGCGGTCCCTCCCGTGGTCCCGAAGAAGGGTGCTCCGGCGCGATGGGAGGTCGACCGCCCATTCCCTTCGAGCTCGTAACACGATCTTGTTGAAGTGCTGGTGGGGCTAACCGGTGTGACGATTCGGCTGTTCGTGAGGGGGTGCGGGTGCTCGATCACGAGATCGTGACGATGAGTTGTGGGCTCTGATCGAGCTGTTGCTGCCCCGTGGCCGGAGCGGTCACCGGGACCGTGGCGGCCGGTGGCGGACCGGCTCTGCTTGCAGGGCATCCCATCAGTCCTCTGCAACGACATGTCCTGGCGACTCCCACCCTTGGAGCTGGGGTTCGGCTCGGGACGGACCTGCTGGCGCCGCCGGGACCGGTGGCAGCAGGCGGAAGTTTTCGAGCCGTTGCACCGAATCCTGCTCGCCGAGCTGAATGCGACCGGCGAATTCGACTGGTCACCGCCTGGTGGACGGCTCCCGCGTCCGCGCAAAAGAAGTGGGCGTCGAGACCGGCTTCCGCCGGTCGACCGGCGGAAGCCGGGCACCAAACATCACCTGATCTGTGACGGACGCGGTACCCCGCTCAAGGTCATCACGACCGCGGCCGACGTCAACGAAGTCACGCAGACCCTCGCCCTGGTCGACGGCCGTCCCACCCGTCGCGGGACGCCCCGGCCGGCCCCGCCCACGACCATTGAGCCCTACTCGGCGACAAGAGCTACGACTCCGACGCCCACCGCGACGAGCTCCGTCGCCGACGAATCCTGCCCGTCATCTCCCGCAAGGGATCACCGACCATCAAGGGCATCGGCAAGCTGCGGTACGTCGTCTGGCAGACCTTCGCCCTGCTCCACCCCTTCAAGCGCCTCGCCGTCCACCGGGAACGCCGCACAGAGCTCCATGACGCCTTCGTACCCCTCGCCTGCAGCCTCATCTGCTGTAGAACGCCTCAAGAAGGCCCGGCCATGAGCGTGTCACGAGCTCTTTGTGACAGGGGACGCTTATCGGTGGTTCGGCTGCGACCGGCGTGACATGATGCCGTGGCCCACTTGATCGAACCCGTGCGCAGAAAGGGCGAGACGTGTTCGGCCCCTGCCGCTGTAATAGCTGACGGCGTGGCGTCGTTTGCGCGCAAGAGACCCCGAACGCGCGGAATTTCTCCCACGGAGGCCTCATGGCAATACGAAAAGCGGTCACTGCTTCGATGACAGCGGCTGCTTCGCTGGCTGCGGTCCTGGCCGTCGGCACGCCGTCTCATGCTGCGACGACCAAGTTCTGTGGGCCTCCCTACGCTCTTGCGCTTGGATGCTTCTACTCGACCGGCGACTACTTCACAGTTCAGGACATGCGCGCAGACGGCAAGCGCGCCGTGCTGAAGTGGACGACGGACTATGGGCGCTCGGGCGAATGCCACGATGCGAATGGGGCCAACAACGCACCCACCAAGTGCGATTACGATTTCACCGAAGGCCATACCCTTCTCTTCTGGACGGTCATCCGTGACGGAGCCAATGGGGCAGACCAAGGTACATCCGACCCGATGACCGCTTGGATCTCCGGACGGTAAGCAGGGGCCTGCCGATGCGCCCCGGGCCGGACTGTCCGGGGCGCATCCACGTCCGCCTACAGGACCTTGGACAGGAACGCCTTCGTCCGGTCGTGCTGCGGGTTCGTCAGGACGTCGCGCGGGTGGCCGGTCTCGACCACGACGCCGTCGTCCATGAAGACCAGCGCGTCGCCGACCTCACGGGCGAAGCCCATCTCGTGTGTGACGACGATCATCGTCATACCGTCCTCGGCCAGACCGCGCATGACGTCCAGGACGTCGCCGACCAGCTCGGGGTCGAGCGCGGACGTCGGCTCGTCGAACAGCATCAGTTTCGGCTCCATGGCCAGGGCGCGGGCGATGGCCACCCGCTGCTGCTGTCCACCGGAGAGCTGGGAGGGGTAGTTCGCCGCCTTGTCGGCGAGGCCCACCCGGTCCAGCAGCCTCCCTGCGCGGGCGCGCGCCACAGCCCTCGTCTCGCCCTTCACCTGTACCGGGGCTTCCATGACGTTCTCGAGGGCCGTCATGTGCGGGAACAGGTTGAAGCGTTGGAACACCATGCCGATATCACGGCGCTTGAGGGCGACCTCGCTGTCCTTCAGCTCGTAGAGCTTGTTCCCCTTCTGCCGGTAACCCACCAGCTCGCCGTCGACCGAGAGCCGGCCGGCGTTGATCTTCTCCAAGTGGTTGATGCACCGGAGGAACGTCGACTTGCCGGAACCGGACGGGCCGATCAGGCAGAACACCTCACGGGGAGCGACCTCCAGGTCGATGCCCTTGAGAATGTGCGCGGGACCGAAGGACTTGTGTACGCCCTCGGCCTTCACCATGGCGGTCATGCGGTGCCTCCCTTCGGGCGGCCCAGCGACAGCAAGTTGGCCCTGATCTTCTGGATCGGTGTCTGCGGCAGGCTCCTGCTGGAACCGCGGGCGTAGTGGCGCTCCAGGTAGTACTGGCCCACGCTCAGCGCCGAGGTCATGATCAGATACCAGGCCGCGGCGAGGAAGTACATCTCCACGGGGGCGCCGGAGTTCTGGCCGATGTCCTGGGCGTACCGGAACAGCTCGGTGAACTGCACGGCGGCCACCAGCGAGGTCGTCTTGAGCATGTTGATGACCTCGTTGCCCGTCGGCGGCACGATCACGCGCATCGCCTGCGGGATCACCACCCGTCGCAGCGTCTTGCTGTGGCTCATGCCCAGCGCGTGCGACGCCTCGGTCTGGCCGTCGTCGACCGACAGCAGACCGGCGCGGCAGATCTCCGCCATGTACGCGGCCTCGTTGAGGCCGAGCCCCAGGAGGGCTGTGAGCAGCGGAGTCATGAAGGACGACCACTCGTCCTTGTAGACCGGTCCGAGGTTGATGTACTCGAAGACCAGGCCCAGGTTGAACCAGACGAAGAGCTGGACCAGGACCGGTGTGCCCCGGAAGAACCAGATGTACGACCACGCGATCGACGACGTCACCGGGTTCTTCGACAGGCGCATCACCGCGAGCAGGACGCCGCCGACGATGCCGATGGCCATCGAGAGGATGGTCAGCAGCAGGGTCTGGCCCACGCCCCGAATGATCCGGGAGTCGAAGAAGTAGTCCGGTAGGGCTCCCCAGTTGATCTGGCCCTGGGAGAAGGCGTAAACGATGGATGCCAGCAGGCCGATGGCGATGACCGCCGACACGTAGCGCCCGTAGTGGCGGACCGGGATGGCCGTGATCGCCTCGGGTCCGGCCGCCGGGGTGGGGGCTGTGCCGGTGGGACCCGTCTTCTTGATGTCAGTCACAGGTGTTGCCTCTCACCGCCGTGATCCGGTCACGATCCGCCGTTGATCTTGGCTTCGGTGACCGCGCCGTCCTTGACTCCCCACTTGGCGATGATCTTGTCGTACTCACCGTTCTCGATGATCGCGTCGAGCGCCGCCTTCACGGCGTCCCGCAGCTCGGTGTTGCTCTTGGCGACGGCGATGCCGTACGGGGCCGCCTCGACCTGCTCGCCGACGATCTGGAAGTCCTTGCCGCCGCCCGAGGTCTTCACGGCGTACGCGGCAACCGGGAAGTCGGACGAACCGGCGTCGGCACCTCCGGCGCGGAGCCGGGTCTGGGCCTCCAGGTCGTTGTCGAACTGCTCGATGGAGATCTTGCCCTTGCTGCCGCACTTCGCGCTCTCGGCCTTGGCGAGGTCGTGGGAGACCGTGCCGCGCTGGAGGGCGATCTTCTTGCCGCAGAGGTCGGACCAGGACTTGATGCCCTGGTCGTCGCCCTTCTTGGTGTAGATCGAGACGCCGGCGGTGAAGTAGTCGATGAAGTCGACGCCTTCGCCGACCTTCTTCTTCGTCTCGGGGTCGAGCCCTTCCTGGCGGTCCTTGGTGTCGGTCATCGCCGACATCGCCAGGTCGTAACGCTTCGAGCGGAGGCCCGTGATGAGCGTGTCGAACGTTCCGTTCTGGAACTCGAAGGTGACGCCGAGCTGCTTGCCGAGGGCGGCGCCGAGGTCGGGGTCTATGCCGGTGATCTTGCCGGAACCGTCCTTGAACTCCACCGGCGGGTACGCGATATCCGAACCGACCTTGATGACGCCCTTGTCCTTGACGGCCTGGGGCAGCAGATCTGCGAGCGGTGCACTGTCCGATGTTTTCGTGGAGCCGGACTCCTTCGAGGCCTTGTCGGTCTGGTCGCCACAGGCGGTGAGGAGCAGCGTGCCGGCGACCGCGATGGCGCCGACCGCCGCGATCCGGGCCCTGGCGGTCGTACGACGCGTGGTGCTTGCGGTCATGTCGGGATCCTCCGGCAGGTGAGGGTGAGGTGCTGGTGGGGCGGCTTGGCACGCACCTTCGAGTGACGCCACCTTGTGTGATTACGGCATCTTGCCATTCGGACTCACCCGATCAGGGGGCCGGGCATGTCAAAATCGGGTAACGGGCGACCCCCGAACATCAATGGGCCGGTGCCGCAAGGACGGACCATCTGCTGGTAAGTGCGTGCTCCTCCGGAGAATCTCCGGTGCGTCTCGACCTACGGACGGCCTTTGTAGCCCTTAGTGGACTTGTCCAGATATTCGGCTATGAGTCATGTCACCGAGTCGATACCGACTCGTAAGAGGCCCGGTCCGTCCGGTAAGAAAGACCTTTACACCCCTCATCCGGGGCTCAGGGCGCGTGTGCGGCGCGCCCGCGCGTAGCTGTTCCCCTGCCGGAGCGGTCCGACCGCTCAGTGCCGGGAACGTACGCGGTGCCCGCCCACCCCTCCTCAACCAGGAGTGGCCACCCTCAAATGATGAAGACTTAAGGGGTCAACACAATGGCAGCGGAGATCGTCAATCCTCGCAGCGACAGCAAGACGCACGGCGCGGCCGGTGCGGAGGGGCTCAGCAGTGCGGACGAGCCCTTCGATCCGGCCTTCGCCCTCCACCGCGGCGGGAAGATGGCCGTGCAGGCCACCGTCCCGATCCGCGACAAGGACGACCTGTCCCTCGCGTACACGCCCGGCGTGGCCAAGGTGTGCAGCGCCATCGCCGAGAATCCCGAGCTCGTCCACGACTACACCTGGAAGTCGCAGGTCGTGGCCGTCGTGACGGACGGGACCGCCGTCCTCGGTCTGGGGGACATCGGGCCCGAGGCGTCCCTCCCCGTGATGGAGGGCAAGGCGATCCTCTTCAAGCAGTTCGGCGGGGTCGACGCGGTGCCCATCGCGCTCGCCACGACCGACGCGGACGAGATCGTCGAGACCGTCGTGCGCCTCGCGCCGTCCTTCGGCGGGGTGAACCTGGAGGACATCTCGGCCCCCCGGTGTTTCGAGATCGAGCGCAAGCTCCAGGAGCGTCTCGACATCCCGGTCTTCCACGACGACCAGCACGGTACGGCCGTGGTGACCCTCGCGGCCCTGCGCAACGCGGCGAAGCTGTCCGGCCGGACACTCGGTGACCTGCGCGCCGTCATCTCCGGTGCCGGCGCGGCGGGTGTGGCCATCGCGAAGTTCCTGCTGGAGGCGGGCATCGGCGATGTCGCCGTCGCCGACCGCAAGGGCATCGTCAGCGGCGACCGCCACGACCTCACGGACGTCAAGCGCGAGCTGGCGGAGATCACCAACCGGGCGGGCATCACCGGCTCCCTGGAGACGGCCCTGGCCGGCGCCGACGTCTTCATCGGCGTCTCCGGCGGTACGGTCCCCGAGCCGGCTGTGGCCTCCATGGCGCCCGGCGCGTTCGTGTTCGCCATGGCCAACCCGAACCCCGAGGTCCACCCCGACGTCGCGCACAAGTACGCGGCCGTGGTGGCGACCGGGCGGTCCGACTACCCGAACCAGATCAACAACGTGCTGGCGTTCCCCGGCATCTTCGCGGGCGCGCTTCAGGTGCGGGCCTCCCGGATCACCGAAGGAATGAAGATCGCCGCGGCGAACGCGCTGGCGGACGTCGTCGGTGACGAGCTGGCCGCGGAGTACGTGATCCCGTCGCCCTTCGACGAGCGGGTCGCTCCCGCCGTCACGGCCGCGGTGGCCGCTGCCGCCCGTGCGGAAGGCGTCGCGCGGCGCTGACACCGGGCGGGCGGGGCGGAAGTGCGCGGGTCGCGCGCCCCCGCCCCGCCCCTCCGCGGAGGGTTCCGCCGCACGGGAGCGGCCGGCCCTCCGCGGAACGGCGCCGTCCCCCATCGATGGGCTGGGGCGTGTGTCACACCGCCGAACAGTTACGTCACGGCGCGTCACGGCCTATCGTCGTGGCCATGTTCGCCGCCTACGCAGCCCGCATCGACCGTGACCGGCCCCTGGACGGCCTCGAGCTGGGTGAACGCCCGGCGCCCGAGGCACGGCCCGGGTGGACCACCGTCAAGGTCCGGGCCGCATCCCTCAACCATCACGACCTCTGGTCCCTGCGCGGTGTGGGCCTCGCCGAGGACAAGCTGCCCATGATCCTCGGCTGCGACGCCGCGGGCGTCGACCAGGACGGCAACGAGGTCGTCCTGCACTCCGTCATCGGCCAGACGGGACACGGCGTCGGCCCGGACGAGCCGCGCTCCATCCTCACCGAGCGCTACCAGGGCACCTTCGCCGAGCAGGTCACCGTACCCAGCTGGAATGTGCTGCCCAAGCCGAAGGAACTCACCTTCGAGCAGGCGGCCTGCCTGCCGACCGCCTGGCTCACGGCATACCGGATGCTGTTCACCAATGCCGGTGTGCGGCCCGGTGACTCCGTTCTGGTGCAGGGGGCGGGCGGTGGTGTGGCCACCGCGGCGATCGTGCTCGGCAAGGCGGCCGGGCTCCGGGTGTTCGCCACCAGCCGTGACGAGGCCAAGCGCAAGCGGGCCGTCGAGCTGGGCGCGGTCGAGGCCTACGAGCCGGGCGCGCGGCTGCCGGCGCGTGTCGACGCCGTCATCGAGACCGTCGGAGCGGCGACCTGGTCGCACTCGGTGAAATCACTGCGTCCCGGCGGCACCCTGGTCATCTCGGGCGCCACCAGTGGCGACCGGCCCTCGCACGCCGAGCTGACCCGGATCTTCTTCCTGGAGCTCAAGATCGTCGGCTCCACGATGGGCTCCAAGGACGAACTGGAGGACCTGCTGTCGTTCTGCGCGGCCACCGGGGTGCGGCCCGTCATCGACGAGACCCTGCCGCTGGACCGGGCCCGCGAGGGCTTCGAGCGGCTTTCCTCCGGAAACCTGTTCGGGAAGATCGTCCTCACGACATCGTGAGGAATGCCGAGGAGCTGCCGACAGCGGAAGGGCTGCTGCTGAGGCCCTGGTGCCCCGGCGACGCTCCGGCGCTACTCCGCGCCTTCGCGCCCGAGGAGATGGCCCGTCAGGCGAACCGGCCCGTCACGACCACCGCCGAGGCGCTGGAATGGATCGCCTCACGGGAGAGCGAACGGGCGGCCGGCAGCGGCTACGCGTGGGCTGTCGTCCGTGACGGCGTCGCGGTCGGATCGGTGGCCGTGGCTGCCGTGAATCACGACCACGGCACCGGCTGGGTGTCGTACTGGACGACGGAGGCGGCTCGTGGGACCGGTGTCGCCGCCGCAGGCGTACGGACGCTGGCCCGCTGGGCCTTCGGCGACCTGCTGCTCCACCGACTGGAACTCGGGCACAGGACGAACAACCCGGCCTCCTGTGCCGTGGCCGTCCGGGCCGGCTTCGCCGCGGAGGGCATCGAACGCGAGAAGCTCCGCTACGGGGACGCACGCTACGACGTGGAACGGCATGCCCGACTCGCCACCGACCCTGTCGACGACGGATGACCAGTGCGGTGGCTCACGCCGAGCGGGCCGTGGCGGACTCCGTGACCGGGGACCTGCCGCTTGCCCCCCGGGCCAGGCCGGAGGCCGGGCCTTCGTGCAGGCGCGCAAGGGAACCCCGGAGGGCGGTCCCGACGCCGTTCCTTCGCGTACGGCGCCGAGAGCATGCTGGAGGTCCCTGCGCATCGCCCTCTGCCGACGCGACCGCTCCACCGGCGATGAGCACCTGCTGCCGGCTCTGACCCGACCCCGCGACATCGCGGATGTACTCGCCGAACACGGCGCGGCCCGCGCGACGGTCGAGCCCACCCCCTCTACGGAGAGGGTGGGGACAGCCGAGGCGAGCCGGGCCGGGCCGCGCGGCCGTCAGGGCGTGCTGGAGCTGCCCGGTGCCTTGTCGGCTGCGTCACGGAGCAGAGAGCCGATGTGCGTCGCTGCGGTGGCCAGGTGGCGGCGGGTCTCCGAGAGCTGGCTCTCGGAGACGCCGTGGTCCCGGGCCGCGTCACGGATGTCGTCCCGGAAGCGGTCCAGCAGGCGGTCCAGGTCGCGGGCCGGATCGCCGGTGGTCGCGGTGTCGGCGGCCCACTCGATGTCCGGTTCCTCGGGCGCCGGGCGGCTGTAGGAGGGCCAGGTGCCGGTTCTCGCGAAGTTGCCGAACTGGCCGGTGATCTCAGCCAGTCCGTCCCGCACACCCGCGGGCCAGTCGCCCCGCGAGAAATGCTCCTGGACCTGGCGCGCGGCGTTCTGCATCTGCTCCCGCGCCTTCTCGTGCGCTTCCTGGGCCTGGCGGCGGGCCTGGTCCGCGTCCTCGCGGGCCCTGCGGGACTCGTCCTTCGCCCTGCGGGCCTGCTCCTTCCACTCCTGCTTGGCCTTGCGCAGCTCCTCCTTCGCCGTGCGCCACGCCTCCGTGTCCCCGAGACCGGAATCCCAGCCGCTCCGCTCGCCGCCGGCGGTGTGCCGGGACTCGGAAGCCGCCGCGCGCATCTCGCTGCGGAGGCGGCCGGCCGCGCCCCGTACGTCGTCGCGGATCTCGGCGGCCAGCTCGGACACGGACTCGCGGATCTCCAGCTCCAGATCGGCCAGCTCACCGCTGCGGCCCGCCAGCTCGGCCCGTCCGGCGTCGGTGATGGAGTAGACCTTGCGGCCGCCCTCGGTGGCATGGGTGACCAGGCCCTCGGCCTCCAACTTGGCCAGCCGCGGATACACGGTGCCGGCCGACGGTGCGTACAGCCCCTGGAAGCGCTCCTCCAGGAGCCGGATCACCTCGTATCCATGGCGGGGGGCCTCGTCCAGCAGCTTGAGGAGGTACAGCCGCAGACGGCCGTGGGCGAAAACGGGAGCCATGTCAGAGCACCTTTCCGGTCGGCTCGGCATCATGCGCGCTGTCCTGGGAGGGCGGGCGACGCAGCAGGGCGATCGAGCCCGAGACGGTGGTCGCCTTCAGCTTCCCGGTGCCCGCTCCCAGCGTGCCGGTGATCTTCTTCGCGCCCCACTGGCCGCCCACACGCAGGTCCTCGAAAGCGTTGGACACGGTGCCGCTCGCGGTGTTCGCCTCGACCCTCGCATCCGCCGGGTGGGGCAGCCGGATGGCGATCTCGCCGGACACCGAGGTGAGCCTGATGTCGGTCGGATTCGGCGAGGTGTCGAGGTCGAGCACCATGTGGCCCGTGACGGACTCCGCCCGGACCGATGTGCCGGCGCCCTCGACGACCGTGAGGTCTCCCGACACGGACTGGAAGCGGAGGTCACCGGTGACGGCCTGGGCCTCCAGGCTGCCGGACACGGTCTCGGCCCTGACGGCTCCGGAGAGGTCGACCAGGGTGCTGTCGCCCGAGATGCCCCGCAGCTCGGTGCGTCCCCCGATGCCCGAGACGACAGCCTCGGCGCCGACCGCGCCCACCTCCACCGCCGCGCCGGCCGGGACGGCGAGTGAGACCGCGGCGCTGCGGCGCGGGCTCCGGCGGTCGAGCCAGGTGAGAAGGCCCTGCCAGGGCAGATCTTCGTAGGCGACGGTGAGGGTTCCGCCCTCCAGGGTCACGATCAGTGGAGGCCCTTCGATCGCGGTCACCTCCATCCGAGCGGTCGGTTCGTCCGTGCCGACGACATTGACCGTGCCGTCGACGATGCGCACGTTCAGTGCTGTCACGGGGGCGTCGAAGGTGAGCTTTCGGGGCTCGGCGACGCTCCATGTCGACTCAGGCATGAATCCGACCTTCCGCTGGATGGCGAGACGCAACATATCGCGTCTACCTGAGAACACGATATATCGCGGATCGGCAAAGTCAAGGGTGAATCGAAAGGGTGCTCGCGTGGGGCGACGGGGGGTGGCGAGGTGGCGCCACGAAGGAGGAGGGAGGGGAAATGGAGCTAAATGGTTCGTTTATTGCCGAATTGCCCTAGCGTGAGGGCATGACCGCGACATCCGTGGGCGCCCTGCTGCTGTGCCGGGCCGACCCCGAGACCGTACGGCCCGTGGCCCGTCTCCTTCGGGAGAGCATGCTGCTCCTGCCCGCCGGAGAGGGGTGGAGCGTGCTCGTCCCCGAGGGGAAGCCATGGCGGAGGGACGGGCACGTGGGTGGCGGAGCACCGGCCGACGGCGGCGGCCCGGAGCCCGTCGACCGCGTCGTCGGCGGCTGGGCCACCGCCCTCGCGGTGGGCTCCACCTGGCCGGTGCTCGCCCTGTGGTGGGACGGCGACCGGTCCGGGTACACCCTCGCCTCGGGCTTCCGCCGTCCGGTCGGCTACATCTGGCTGGCCGACGGCACCCCGGCCGCCGAGGACGAAGCCATGCGGACGTCTGCCCTCCGGCTCGGCCTGGACCCCGTCACCGACGTCCAGGCGCTGGAGGCCCTCACCCGCGCGGACCCGGAGACGGATGCCGACGCCCGGCTGCGGGGACTGCTCGCCGTGCTCACCCGGGCAGGGGTGGAGATGCCACCCGGTCTGTCGCCCGGCGAGCCGGCCGACCGGCTGCGCTCGGTCGCCGGGATCCATCCGGAGGCGGAGCAGATCGAATGGGCCGGCTGGCGCGACGCCGTGCGCGAGGAACTCGACGCCGTCGAGAGCGGCAGCCTCGGCCCCTGGGTGATCGGTCCGAGGGCGCGTGCGGTGGCCACGGCTCAGGTCGCCACGGGCCTGCCGCTGGCCCTGTGGGGGGTCCGCCGGCGCAGCGGCGGGTGGATCGCCGCAGGGCTGGTCCTTCTCGTGCAGGGCCTGCTGGGGTTCGCGTACGACCGCTTCAGGAACCAGGGCGGCGGCGGGCGGTGACTAGTCGTCCTCGTCCTCGTCGTCCAGCCGTGCCAGCCAGGTAGCGAGCCGTTCGACGGGGACCTCGAAGTCGGGGTTGAGGTCGACGAACGTGCGGAGCTGCTCGGCGAGCCACTCGAAGGTGACCTCCTCCTCGCCGCGCCGCTTCTCCAGTTCCTCGATGCCACGGTCCGTGAAGTACATGCGACCAGAATAACGAGGCCGGAACGCCGGAGGACCCGGCCCCGCGAGATGCTCGCGGGGCCGGGTCCTCCGGTGACGTACAGCCGCTGATCAGGCCTCGAAGACCTCGGCGACCAGCTGGGCCTGCTCGGCCTGGTGACGCTTGGCCGAACCGACCGCCGGGGACGAACCGCGCGGGCGCGAGATGCGCCGCAGGCGCTCGCCGTGCGGCACGTCGGCGCCGACGGCCAGGTCCAGGTGGTCGATCAGGTTGAGCGCGATGAACGGCCACGCACCCTGGTTCGCCGGCTCCTCCTGGGCCCAGAGGTACTTCTCGGCGTTCGGGTACTTGGCGATCTCGGCCTGGATCTCCGCACCCGGCAGCGGGTACAGGCGCTCCAGACGGATGATCGCCGTCTCCGTGTCGCCACGCTTCTCGCGCTCGGCGTCCAGGTCGTAGTAGAGCTTCCCGGACACGAAGACGACCTTGCGGACCGCCTCGGCGTTGACCGTCTCGTCGCCGATCACCGGGCGGAAGCCGCCGGTGGTGAACTCCTCGACCTTCGAAGCGGCCGACTTGAGCCGCAGCATCGACTTCGGCGTGAAGACGATCAGCGGCTTGTGGTGCGGGTTGTGCACCTGCCAGCGCAGGAGGTGGAAGTAGTTCGACGGCAGGGTCGGCATCGCGACCGTCATGTTGTCCTGCGCGCACATCTGCAGGAAACGCTCCGGGCGGGCGGACGAGTGGTCCGGGCCCTGGCCCTCGTAGCCGTGCGGGAGCAGGAGGGTGACGCCGGACGTCTGGCCCCACTTCTGCTCGGCGGAGGAGATGAACTCGTCCACGACGGTCTGGGCGCCGTTGACGAAGTCACCGAACTGGGCCTCCCAGATCACCAGGGACTCCGGGCGGGCCAGCGAGTAGCCGTACTCGAAGCCCATCGCCGCGTACTCGCTGAGCAGCGAGTCGTAGACGTTGTAGCGGGCCTGGTCGTCGGAGAGGTAGAGCAGCGGGGTGTAGTCCTCGCCGGTCTTCTGGTCGACGAGGACGGCGTGACGCTGACCGAACGTGCCGCGGCGGGTGTCCTGGCCGGCGAGCCGGACCGGGGTGCCCTCCATCAGCAGCGAGCCGATGGCGAGGGTCTCGCCCATGCCCCAGTCGATCGTGCCGTTGTCCACGGAGGCCGCGCGGCGCTGCATCTGCGGGAGCAGACGCGGGTGCACCGTGATGCCGTCGGGGATGTTGACCTGCGACTCGGCGATCAGCTTCACGACCTCCGAGGACACCGCGGTGCCCACCGAGACCGGGAACTCCGCCTGGACGTCCGGAACATGCGGCTGGGACGGTGCCGAGGTGGCCTCGCGGACCTCCGCGAAGACCTTCTCCAGCTGGCCCTGGAAGTCCTGGAGTGCCTGCTCGGCCTCCTCCAGCGTGATGTCGCCGCGACCGATGAGGGACTCGGTGTACAGCTTGCGCACCGAGCGCTTCTTGTCGATCAGGGTGTACATCTGCGGGTTGGTGAACTCCGGGTTGTCGCCCTCGTTGTGACCGCGGCGGCGGTAGCAGATGAGGTCGATGACGACGTCCTTGTTGAACGTCTGCCGGTACTCGAAGGCGAGCCGCGCGACGCGGACCACGGCCTCCGGGTCGTCGCCGTTGACGTGGATGATCGGCGCCTCGATCATGCGCGCCACGTCGGTGGCGTACATCGAGGAACGCGAGGACTCCGGGGCGGCGGTGAAGCCGACCTGGTTGTTGATCACCACGTGCACGGTGCCGCCGGTGCGGTAGCCGCGCAGCTGCGACATGTTGAGCGTCTCGGCGACGACGCCCTGGCCCGCGAAGGCCGCGTCGCCGTGGAGCGCGACCGGCAGGACCGTGAAGTCCGTGCCGCCCTTGTTGATGATGTCCTGCTTGGCGCGGGCGATGCCCTCGAGGACCGGGTCGACGGCCTCCAGGTGCGAGGGGTTGGCGGCCAGCGAGACCTTGATCTGCTCGCCGTCCAGACCGGTGAAGGTGCCCTCGGCGCCCAGGTGGTACTTGACGTCGCCGGAGCCGTGCATCGACCGCGGGTCGAGGTTGCCCTCGAACTCCCGGAAGATCTGTGCGTACGACTTGCCGACGATGTTCGCCAGGACGTTCAGCCGGCCGCGGTGGGCCATGCCGATGACGACCTCGTCGAGGCGGGCCTCGGCGGCGGAGTCGATGACCGCGTCGAGCAGCGGGATGACGGACTCGCCGCCCTCCAGCGAGAAGCGCTTCTGGCCGACGTACTTGGTCTGCAGGAACGTCTCGAACGCCTCGGCGGCGTTGAGGCGGCGCAGGATCCGCAGCTGCTCCTCGCGCTCCGGGGCCGGGCGCGGACGCTCCACCCGGTCCTGGAGCCACTTGCGCTCCTTCGGCTCCTGGATGTGCATGAACTCGATGCCGGTGGTGCGGCAGTACGACTCACGCAGGACACCGAGGATGTCGCGGAGCTTCATCATCGTCTTGCCGGCGAAACCGCCGACCGCGAAGTCGCGCTCCAGATCCCACAGGGTGAGGCCGTGCTCGGTGATGTCCAGGTCGGGGTGCTTGCGCTGGCGGTACTCCAGCGGGTCGGTGTCGGCCATGACGTGGCCGCGGACCCGGTAGGAGTGGATCAGCTCGAAGACCCGTGCGGCCTTGGTGACGTCGTCGTCGTGCGAGGCGTCGATGTCCTTGAGCCAGCGGACCGGCTCGTAGGGGATCCGCAGCGCCTTGAAGATCTCGTCGTAGAACTCGTTCTCGCCGAGCAGGAGCTGGGCCAGGACGCGCAGGAACTCGCCGGACGCGGCACCCTGGATGACCCGGTGGTCGTACGTCGAGGTCAGGGTCATGACCTTCGAGATGCCCAGCTTGTTCAGGGTGTCCTGAGAGGTGCCCTGGAACTCCGCCGGGTAGTCCATCGCGCCGACGCCCATGATGAGGCCCTGTCCGGGCATCAGGCGCGGCACCGAGTGGACGGTGCCGATGCCGCCGGGGTTGGTCAGCGAGGCGGTGACGCCCGAGAAGTCGTCCATGCCGAGCTTGCCGACGCGGGCACGGCGGACGATGTCCTCGTAGGCCTGCCAGAACTCGAAGAAGTTGAGCGTCTCGGCCTTCTTGATGGCCGCGACGACGAGCTGGCGGTCGCCGTTCGGCTTCACCAGGTCGATGGCGAGGCCGAGGTTCACGTGCTCCGGCTTGACCAGGGTCGGCTTGCCGTCCTTCACCGCGAAGGAGTGGTTCATCGACGGCATGGCCTTGAGGGCCTGCACCATCGCGTACCCGATGAGGTGGGTGAAGGAGATCTTCCCGCCGCGGGCCCGCTTCAGGTGGTTGTTGATGACGATGCGGTTGTCGAAGAGCAGCTTCACCGGCACCGCGCGGACGGACGTGGCCGTCGGCAGCTCCAGCGAGGCGTTCATGTTCTTCGCGACGGCGGCCGACGGGCCGCGCAGCGTCACGAACTCCGGGCCGCCCGGCGCCTCCGCCTTCGCGGGTGCCGGCGCCGCCTTGGCGGGCGCGGCCTTCGCAGGGGCGGCGGGAGCCTTCGCGGGAGCTGCCGGAGCAGCGGCCGCGGGCTTCGCCGGAGCGGCGGGTGGCGCCGTCGGTGCCGGCGCCGGAGCCGCGTTGTTCACGGTGTTCGCGGCCGGAGCCGGAGCCGGGGTACCCGCTCCCGCGGGTGCGGTGACGGGCTTGTCCGCCGTGCCGGCAGTACCCGGCTTGTAGTCGGCGAAGAAGTCCCACCAGGCACGGTCGACCGAATTGGGATCCTGGAGGTACTGCTGGTAGATCTCGTCGACGAGCCACTCATTGGGGCCGAAGGCGGCGGCCGGGTTGGACCCGGTGCCCGCTTCTTGATCGGTCGAGATGCTCGAGTTACTGGGGGACTGAGACGACACGGCGGCAACCGCCCTCTTCCGCTTCACAAGGTGATGGACAGCGGAAATCAAGGCTACGCCCCCCGAGCCGTTACGTGCAGGCCGGGCCGGTCTTCGTCGTGCACATCACATCGGAAGTCGGGTTTCGGCGCATGAAATGGCGGGAAACAAGCAGGGTTCCGCTGTCCTTCGGGTACGCGAGGCCGGAGATACGACCCCCTGGACCGTATCTCTTTCCCGGACGGGAGGGAGAAACGGGGCCCTCCGCTTCGAACGCGAGGTCAACTGTGCATTGGAGCGTTCCCCGGAAGAGTGACCTGTATGCGGCAGCCTCGGGCTGATTCGGCCACCCCGATGCGCCCGCCGTGCAGATCCACCGCCCAGCGGGCGATCGCGAGTCCCAGGCCGGTCCCGCCGTCGCTGCCCGGGCCGTGCGGGGACGGCGCCTGACCGCGGTTGAAGCGCTCGAAGACCCGGTGGCGCTCCGCCTCGGGGATGCCGGGCCCCTCGTCGACGACCTCCAGCTCGAGCGACTCGGGATGCTCCCCGCGCCGCGCCAGCACCGTGACCCTGCCGTGCGGCGGGCTGTGCTTGACGGCGTTGTCGATGAGATTGGCGACGACCTGGTGCAGGCGTTCCGCGTCCGCGTGCGCCGTCAGCTCGGGTGGCGACACGTCGAGGTGCAGATGGACGTCGGTACGGGAGTGGTTGCCCGAACCGGAGGAGAGCCGGCGCTGGGAGGCGGCGAGATTCGCCTCCTTCAGCACACCTGACAGGTACGGCCAGACCTCGAAGCGGCGCGCCTTGAGCGTCAGCACACCGTGGTCCAGCCGGGACAGGTCCAGGAGGGTCTCCACGAGTCTGCCGAGGCGTTCGGTCTGTTTCAACGCCGTACGCATGGTCTCGGGGTCCGCCGCGGACACCCCGTCCACCACGTTCTCCAGGACCGCTCTGAGCGCCGCGATCGGAGTGCGCAGCTCATGGGAGACGTTGGCCACCAGCTCCTTGCGGTGCCGGTCCTCCGCCTCCAGATCGTCCGCCATGCGGTTGATCGTCTGCGCCAGGTCGCCGAGTTCGTCACGCCGCCCGGCGCCGCTCACCCGTCGTGTGTAGTCGCCGTGCGAGATCGACCGCGCGACGGCGCGCATCTCGTCCAGCGGTGCTGTCAGACCGTGCGCCACGAACTGGGTGATCAGCAGGGTGGCGATCACGGAGAAGACCGTGATGAACCGGAACTCGGTCCTGGTCCGCAGGGCGACGATGAGCAGCCCGGTCGTGATGAACACGGAGATCACCACGAGCGCGCCCAGCTTGGCCTTGATCGAGAAGGGCCGCAGTCCGGAACCGGGCCGGGTCATGGCGCGGGGGTCTCCAGGGCGTAGCCGACGCCGTGCACGGTGCGGATCCGCTCGGCGCCGATCTTCCGGCGCAGGGCCTTGATGTGGCTGTCGACCGTGCGGGTCCCGGAGGCGTCCGCCCAGTCCCACACCTCGGCCAGCAGCTGCTCACGCGAGAGCACCGCACGGGGTGTGTTGGCCAGGCAGACCAACAGGTCGAACTCGGTCGGGGTGAGGTGGACGTCGTCGGCGCGCACCCGGACCCGGCGCTGCGCGTGGTCGATCTCCAGCTCGCCGAGGCGCAGGATGCCGCTGCGCGGCGTCACCGCGGCCAGGGCCGCCCGCTCGACCCGGCGCAGCAGGACGTGCACCCGCGCCGCCAGCTCACGCATGGAGAACGGCTTGGTCATGTAGTCGTCGGCGCCGACCCCGAGCCCGACCAGCATGTCGGTCTCGTCGTCGCGTGCGGTGAGCATCAGCACCGGCACGGGGCGCTGGGCCTGCACACGGCGGCAGACCTCGAGCCCGTCGAAGCCGGGAAGCATGATGTCGAGCACCATCAGGTCGGGCTGCCAGGCCTCGGCCGCGTCAACGGCCGCCGGCCCGTCCAGTGCCGTCTGCACCAGGAAGCCCTCGGCCCGCAGCCGGGCGGAAATGGCGTCGACGATCGTCGCGTCGTCCTCGACCACCAGCACCCGGCGCTGAGCCCCGGGGGTGGCCGCGACGCCGTTGTGGGTGGTGTGTGTCTGTTCCATCGCCCCGCCCCTGCCCGTTCTCGCGGAGGCCATTCCCCCGGAGGCACGGTTATCGCTTGTGGATTTTCGTCGGTGATCCCTTGTGCCGGTCAGCAGCGTAAAGGCAGAGGACGCCTCTCGGCTACGCAGGGTGTTGACCGTCGTGAAGGTGTTACCCCCGGGAAGGGGACGGACGGACGGACTTGTGCCGCCTCATCCATGATGGGGCAGGGATGTGGGTGCACCGTGGGGGTTCAGTGGTTCCGAAGTGCGAGATGGACCACGTCCGGCACACCTCGGGCAACGGCTACTTCTTCGGTCCTTACTGCGTGGAATCCGGCATTCCGCATAGCGCTCCCGAAGGCCGCGGACGGCTGCGCGGACCAGACGGCGAGGACTCCGCCGGGCGTCAGACGCGCGCGGCAGGCCGCGAGACCCGAGGGTGAATAGAGGCTTTCGTTGCCCTGCGTGACGGTCCAGTCGGGGCCGTTGTCGATGTCCAGGCACAGTGCGTCGTAACGCTCCGTGGTCGTGCTGAGGTGGGCTACGAGGTCGGTGCGGAGGATCTCCGTCCGCGGATCGGCGAGCGCCGCGGCGGAGATCCGGCCGAGCGGTCCGGTGAGGTGCCAGTCCACGACGGCCTGCTCCCGCTCGACGACCGCGATCCGGCCCCAGCGTGGTTCGGTGGCCGCGCGCACCAGCGAGAAGCCGACGCCGAGTCCTCCGATCAGCACCGACGGGGCCGGCCGCGCGGCGGGCAGGGCGGCGAGCGCGGCGTCGACCAGCAGGCGCTCGGAACGCCCGTCGGAGGTGTCCATCAGGAAGCATCCGTTGGCGATGATCTCGAAGACGTCGCCGCGCTCGCGCAGGACGACTTCGCCGAACGGCCCCTCGCGCCGGTCGAGGACGACGGGGCGGCGGGCATCTGTGGCGGGCATGGGCGAGGTCTCCGGTCTCCGGCACGCGGTTCTGTCTCCGGTCGCCCATCCTTCCGCGCGGACGAGGCCCGGACCAGCGGATTACCGTGGTCTCACTCTTCGGGGCGGGGTGCCTTCGTGCCATGGACCGCCGTGTACTCGACGGCCAGCCAGGGAGTCAGGTCCTCGACGAGCATCGCCAGTACGGCCGGGTCGGCCGAAGGAGTCCGTGCCGTGGTCGCGGCCGCGCGGACCTGAGCGGCGCGTTCCGGGTGGTCCGGGTAGTAGCGCGCGAACAGTTCGGCGGACCGGTGCAGGTCGCTCGTCCAGCCGCCCCAGCGCGGCATCACCAGGGTGAACGCCGACCGGACGAGGCGGCGGGAGACGCCCCGGCTCAGCCTCAGGCGGGCCTCGTCGGTCGTGGCATCGGCCGTACGGGCGCGCCAGCGGGGGAGCGCGAGCTCCAGATCGCCGTTGGTCTCACGGGCGAGCAGCGAGGTGGGGCGGTAGTGCGGGAGGCGTGCGGCCAGGTCCTCGCCGAGCAGCGGTGTGCAGAGGCAGGCGATGAAGAAACCCGCGTCGTCGCGTTCCAGTTCGCTCAGCAGGGTCGGGACGGGATGCAGCAGCAGGCCGACGCCGTCGATCACGGGGAAGGCGGCATCCAGGGCGGCGGAGATCTCCTCGGCCGCCGCCCGGTCCGAGTCGGTGGGCCCGTCGTGCACGGCGACCAGCAGATCCAGGTCGGACACGCCGGGAATGGCCGTGCCCCTGGGAATGCTGCCGTAGAGGTAGGCACTGTGCAGCCGGTCCGGGCCGAACGCGCCGGCGATGGCGGCGCGGGCCGCCTCGACCACCGGGGCGAACTCCGCGGGTACGCGTTCCACCGCGCCCTCGCGGCGGATCGTCCCGTCCGCCGCGACCCCTCTGTCCTCGGTGCTGGTCACTTCGTTCATACGCGGAGCTTCGCAGGTGGCGGCAGGGACGGGCGAGTGATCGCTGAGAGCGAACACGCCGCGGGGAACATTCCCCGGCTCATAAGCATTGAGTCGGCATAGCTCAACTTGCCTGCCTAAGGGGAGATCATGACTGCAGGATCCAACGCGTCCACGTCGTCCACGCCGATCGACCTGCCCGTGCTGCCGCTCGACGACGAGGTCGTACTGCCCGGAATGGTGGTGCCGCTCGACCTGTCGGAGGCGGAGGTGCGCGCCGCCGTTGAGGCCGCCCAGGCCGTCGCGCGGCCCGGGGGCGGCAAGCCCGAGGTGCTGCTCGTGCCGCGTATCGACGGGAACTACACCGGGACCGGCGTCCTGGGCACCGTCGAGCAGGTCGGACGGCTGTCCGACGGTGATCCGGGCGCCCTCATCCGGGCCCGTGACCGGGTGCGGATCGGAGCCGGGACCAGCGGGCCCGGAAACGCGCTGTGGGTGGAGGGCACCCGGATCGACGTGTCGCTGCCCGACCCCCTGCCGGGCTCGGTGGCCGAGCTCGCCAAGGAGTACAAGGCACTCGCCACCAGCTGGCTGAAGAAGCGCGGCGCCTGGCAGGTCGTGGACCGGGTCCAGCAGATCGATGACGTCTCCGCCCTCGCCGACAACTCCGGCTACTCGCCCTTCCTCACCATCGCCCAGAAGGTCCAGCTGCTGGAGACCGTCGACGCGGTCGCCCGCCTGAAGCTGGCCATCCAGTGGCTCGGCGAGCACCTGGCCGAACAGGACGTCGCCGAGTCCATCGCCAAGGACGTCCAGGAGGGCGTCGACAAGCAGCAGCGCGAATTCCTGCTGAGGCGCCAGCTCGACGCGGTGCGCAAGGAGCTCTCCGAGCTCAACGGCGGACCCGGTTCCGGCGCGGACGAGTCCGACGACTACCGGGCCCGTGTCGAAGCCGCCGATCTCCCGGAGAACGTGCGGGAGGCGGCCCTCAAGGAGGTCGAGAAGCTGGAGCGCTCCTCCGACCAGAGCCCCGAGGGCTCCTGGATCCGCACCTGGCTGGACACGGTCCTGGAACTGCCCTGGACCGAGCGGACCGAGGACGCCTACGACATCAAGGGCGCCCAGGAGATCCTCGACGCCGAACACGCGGGTCTGCAGGACGTGAAGGAGCGCATCACCGAGTACCTCGCCGTGCGCAAGCGCCGTGCCGGCCGAGGGCTGGGTGTCGTCGGCGGCAGGCGCGGCGGCGCCGTGCTGGCACTGGTGGGCCCTCCCGGTGTGGGAAAGACCTCGCTAGGTGAGTCCGTGGCACACGCCATGGGGCGCAAGTTCGTCCGGGTCGCGCTCGGCGGTGTCCGGGACGAGGCGGAGATCCGCGGCCACCGGCGTACGTACGTCGGCGCGCTTCCGGGGCGCATCGTCCGCGCGATCAAGGAGGCAGGTTCGATGAATCCGGTCGTCCTGCTCGACGAGATCGACAAGGTCGGGTCCGACTACCGGGGGGATCCGGCGGCGGCGCTGCTCGAAGTGCTCGACCCGGCGCAGAACCACACCTTCCGCGACCATTACCTGGAGGTCGAACTCGACCTCAGCGACGTCGTGTTCCTCGCCACGGCCAATGTCCTCGACTCGATTCCGGAGGCCCTGCTCGACCGGATGGAACTGGTCACGCTGGACGGCTACACCGAGGACGAGAAGGTCGTCATCGCTCGTGACCACCTGCTCCCGCGCCAGCTGGAGCGGGCCGGTCTGCAGCAGGACGAGGTCGGTCTCGACGAGTCCGCGCTGCGCAGGCTGGCGGGTGAGTACACCAGGGAGGCCGGGGTGAGGAACCTGGAGCGGGCCGTCGCGCGGCTGCTCCGCAAGGTCGCGGCCCAGCACGAACTGGGTGAGCGGGAACTCCCGTTCACGGTGTCCGAGCAGGACCTGCGAGGTCTGATCGGCCGGCCGCACCACGTACCGGAGTCGGCCCAGGACCCGGCCGAGCGCCGCACCGCGGTGCCGGGTGTGGCCACCGGACTCGCGGTGACCGGAGCGGGCGGCGACGTGCTGTACGTCGAGGCGTCGCTGGCCGACCCGGAGACCGGGGCGTCCGGACTCACGCTGACCGGTCAGCTCGGCGACGTCATGAAGGAGTCCGCGCAGATCGCCCTGAGCTTCCTGCGCTCGCACGGGGCGGAGCTGGAGCTTCCGGTCGCCGACCTCAAGGACCGGGGTGTGCACATCCACTTCCCGGCGGGTGCGGTCCCCAAGGACGGCCCGAGCGCCGGCATCACCCTGACGACCGCGCTGGCCTCGCTGCTCTCCGGACGGCTGGTCCGTACGGATGTGGCGATGACCGGCGAGGTGTCACTGACCGGACGGGTGCTGCCGATCGGCGGTCTGAAGCAGAAGCTGCTGGCCGCCCACCGCGCGGGCATCACCACCGTGGTGATCCCCCAGCGCAACGAGGCCGACCTGGACGACGTCCCGGCCGAGGTCCTCGAAACCCTGGAGGTCCACCCGGTGACCGACGTCCGCCAGGTGCTGGAGATCGCGCTCGCCCCGGCCTCGGCCGGGGTGCGGGACAGGATCCCGGCCGCCGCGTAGGCGCCACGTCGTGACGGGCGCGGCATCACGCCGACGGCCGGTACGGACGGGCCGTCCTCCTTCCGGAGGGCGGCCCGTTCCGCGCGCGGGGCGGGTCAGGGGCGGTAGACCGTGCCGGGTACGGGCTCCGCCGGGGCCATCAGCTGAGGGACGGTCACGAAGGTGTAGCCGCGCTCCTTCAGCGTGTCGATGATGCCCGGGACCGCGGGGACCGTCCCCTTGTAGATGTCGTGCAGCAGGATGACTCCGTCCTTGCCGGCCTGGTCGAGTATCCGCTTCCTGATCAGTGCGGAGTCGTTCGTGGAGTAGTCCTTGGCGGTCGCGCTCCACAGGACCTGTGAGAGCCCGAGCTCCTCACAGACGCCGGAGACGGTGTCGTCGGTGCGGCCCTGCGGGGGGCGCATCAACCGGGGCCTCTTCCCGGTGATCTCCTCGATCGCGAGCTGGGTCCGCTCCAGCTCCGCCCGTATCTCCGCGGGCTTTTTCTCCGTCAGGATCTGGTGGGACCAGGTGTGATTGGCGACCTCGTGTCCCTCGGCCGCGATGCGCCGCACGGTTTCCGGGTGCTTCAGGACATGGTTCTCGCCCAGCAGGAAGAACGTGGCAGGCACCTTCTTCTCCTTGAGCACGTCCAGGAGGCGCGGGGTGTCCTTCGCCGGCCCCGCGTCGAAAGTCAGCGCGATGCACTTGGCCTTGCGGCAGTCCACCTGACCGAACGCCCCCTTGGCATCGGCGGCGGCCCCGGCGCGGGCGGATCCGGGTGCGGTCGTCTCCATCGCGCATCCGCCGAGCGTCAGAGTGAGCACCGTCACCAGCGCGGCGGTCAACCCCGAACCGAACGACGTCGTCTTTCCGGGCACAACAGACACAGCGCGTCACTTCCCCATGGCTCGGCCACACACCGGCGGTGCGGCACAGCGCGACTATACACAGCATGTATACGCTGCATGTATAGAGGGGTTCGGGGCGACGTCGGGCCCCGGTGACCTGGAGCTGGTCACCGGGGCCCGGGTTCCGCGTCGTGCGGGGCTCAGCCGTTCGCGAGTGCCACCACGCGGTCGAGGGCGCCGTTGAAGTGGTTGTGGTCGCCGACCGTCGGACCCGACGACGTGTACTGCCACATCGTGTAGTAGCTCCAGCCGGCCGGGAGTTCGCCGACCGTGGTGTTGTATCGGGCCACCCAGAGCGGGTTGGTGGCGCCGAAGCCGGCGTTGTTGCCCGTGCAGTCCTTCCACCAGCTGGTCGCGGTGTAGATCACCGGGTCACGTCCGGTGCGCGCCTTGTAGGTGTTCACGAAGTCCCGGATCCAGGCGACCATGCCGGCCTGGGTCTTGCCGTAGCACTGCGCACCGTACGGATTCCACTCGATGTCCAGCACGCCGGGCAGCGTCCTGCCGTCCCTGGACCACCCGCCGCCGTTGTCCACGAAGTAGTTCGCCTGGGCCGCGCCGCTGGTCGTGTCCGGGGTGGCGAAGTGGTAAGTGCCCCTGATCATCCCGACGTTGTACGAGCCGTTGTACTGCTGCGTGAAGTACGTGTTCTTGTAGTACGTCCCCTCGGTGGCCTTGACGTAGGCCCACTTCACGCCGCTGTTCCACAGGGTCGACCAGGCGACGTTGCCCTGGTGGCCACTGACGTCCACGCCTTCGGTCTGGACGGCGTTCGTGCCGGTCGAGGAGCCTCCTGCCTGGCCGTCGTGGGCGATGACGCCCTGGCCCATCCTCGCCGTGCCCCGCTCGGGGGCGGCGGCCGTGTCGGCGGCGGAGGCCGCGCCGGGCAGGGTGAGCAGGAGGGTGAGTGCGGAGAGGAATGTTCCCGCCGCGAGGAGGTGGCGCCGGCGGGGTGCCGTGGTCGCGGATCTGTGCACGGGCATTGGGTGCCTCCGAGGGCTCGGTGGGGGGAGCTCATGGCCCAGGAGTGGGTGCGGGACACTCCTGCGGTGCAGCGCCGTGGTGTGGGCATGCCAACCAGGGCGTTCATGAAGCTACGCACGTAGACCCGTGCTCCGGAAGGGGGACCGGCGACTGCCGTAGGTCTACGCCTGCGAAATACTGGCCGAGCTGCGGTGATGGCCGGAGCTGAAAGAAAGTTTCATCGGCGGGAAAGCGCATGAGGGGTGCTGACGTGCACGGGAGCGGAAGCGATGGTGGGCCCGGCGCGATGGCCGGGAATGGTGTGGACCATGAGTTCCTCGCCCTGGAGAGGGAGTTGGCGGTCTTCCTGCGCCGGGCGCGGGCCAGTTCGGGAGAGATGTCGCGTGAGGTCCATCCGGACCTGGAGGCGGCTGCCTACGGGCTGCTCGTGCGGCTGGAGTCGGCGGGGCGGCAGCGTGCCACGGACCTCGCCGCCTACATCGGGGTGGGCAAGGCGACCATGAGCCGCCAACTGCGGGCTCTGGAGCGCCTCGGGCTGGTGGCCAGGGAGACCGACCCGGCGGACGGCCGCGCCTCGCTCGTCCACCTCACGGAGGAAGGGCTCGCGCGTTTCCGCAGCGTCCGCGACGCCCGCCGGGGACGCTATGCCCGCAAGCTCGCGGACTGGGACCGTGCCGAGGTCGCGGAACTGGCGAGGCTGCTGCACCACTTGAACGAACGCGCCGAGGGCTGAGGCGCGCGGTCGGACGGTGCGGGCGCGACGGGCGGCCCCGCTGCGGGCCCCTACAGCTCCACGAGGACCGCTGTCGCGTCGTCGTGGGTCTTGCCGCGGCCCGGGCGGCCCCGGTCGGAATCGGCCCGCTCCAGATCCCTCACCCGGTCGATCAGCCCCTGCGGCCCCTCCTTCCGCAGAACCTCCAAAGAGGCACTCCAGTCACCCTCCTGGAACTTCTCCGTCCAGCGACTCGCCCCGTCGGTCAGCGCCGCCAGTGCCCGGACCTCGGTCCGGGGGGTCTCGCCCGTCACCGCCCGTGACGACACCGAGGGGTCGGCGGCCGCGGTGAAGAAGCCGCCCTCCTTGTTCCTCGCGCGCGCGTCCGCGATCGCCTCCGAGGCCAGCGAGCCCGGTGGCAGCCGGTCGAGGCGGTCGTCGAGCAGCGGCCGGACCGTGCCGTCCGGCGCCTCGACGAGCAGGACCGAGTCGGAGAGCACGAGATGCTCGACCCGTTCGTCGTCCCAACGCGCCAGGACCACCGTCGCCTGAGGCGTGCGCACGTGAGAAAGGTCACACGTGGCGCGGTGGGCGTCGGCGGTGCGCCGGATGGACCGTGCGAGGACCTCGGCCAGCGTCAGATCCCTCCGCGAAGCGGACAGTTCGGCCAGGGCGCTCCCGATCCGCGCGGTGAACCACGGAACCGAATGCACACAGCCGTCGTCGCCCGGAGGTGGGGTCACGCCGTCGAGCAGCACGAGAACGCCACCCCGGCCCGACGCGGGGACGGCGGTCGATGCCCAGTCCTCGTTGGGGCGTTCGGGGCTGCCCGGCTCGGTGGCGAGTTCGATACGCATCGGGTCAGTCTGCACGATGTCTTCACGGAGCCTGCACGGCCCCGTGGTCGGACCGTACCAGCAGGTCAGATGGGCCTGTGGGGTGTAATCCATGACTCCATGCATATGCGGGCGGGCATAATCCCAAAGCCCGGCCCGAAGTTCCACCCGGTGGCCCGTGCATGCCCAGCGGTGCCCGTGGGGAGACTTGTTCGCCAACTCCGGATTGTTGTTCACTCCTTTGAGTGGCGGAGCGGTTGATGCGCGGCCCCCTCTCAAAAGCGCTGGAATGGTCAGAAGCCGTACCAGGGCGGGGAGCCCATAGACGTGACCGTGCGTCACCTCTGCTTCAAGGGCGGACGATCAAGATTGCGAGCACCGGTGCAGAAGAAGCGGCCTCGGAGCAAGAACAGCGCGCGCGAGGAGTCCGGAGCGACGCCTCAGGCGGCTGTGGCCTCCAAACGGACCGTGCGGGTACGCAGCCGGCTCGTCGCCGGTGTTGCCGTCGTAGGGATCACCGTCATCGCCGCGGGCGCCCCGGCGGCGCTCGGCGCGTCCTCCGATCTCAACGAGTCCCAGCGGCTGGTCACGCTCGCCGAGCTGAACCAGCAGGCGATCACCCTCGCGCACTCCCTCGCGGACGAGCGCGACGAGGTCACCGCCCACATCGCGGGAGGCCGTGAGGGCGACGGCAAGGACGGCACGACGAGTCCCGCGGCCCGTGTCGACCAGCAGGTGGACGAGATCCGGGAGGCCGCCCCGGCGGCGCTGCGCCGCGACCTCGCCGACATCCCCTCGCTGCGCCGGACCGCCCTCACGGGCGAGGGTTCGGCGATGGAGGCGTACCAGGCGTACTCCGAGGTCATCGCCAAGCTCCAGGACCTCGCCGACGACCTCGCCGAGAAGACCCCGCCGCGGGCCGCCGACGCCACCCGTGCGCCGCTCGCCCTCGGTGGCGCCGTGGAGCGGGCATCCGCCACCAGGGGGCTGCTCCTGGCCGCGCTCGCGGTACCCGGTACCAAGGCGCAGCAGCAGGAGATCGACCCGCTCACCGGTCTGCCCGTCCAGAGCCAGGACGGAGGCACCGACGAGGACGACCGCAACCGCGACGAGTTGAGCGCGGCCGCCCAGCAGGCGCGGGTGCACGAGCTAGCCTCGCTCGCGGAGTTCGACCAGTCCGCCGGTTCCTCCGCCCGGGACAGGCTCGCCTCCACGGTGACCGGCTCCGAGGTCACCGTCGCGGAGAAGTACCTCACCCGGTTCACCGACCGCCCCGAGCTGTCCGAAGCGGACCGGCAGGCCGACCCCGAGAAGGTCGAGGCCGCGCTCTCCGCCAGGATCGACCGCATGCGCGGTGTCGAGTCCGCGCTGGGCACCGCACAGGTCAAGCGCCTGGAGGGGCTGCGCGACGACGACGTCACCGCGCTGGAACTCCACCTCGCCCTGCTCGGCGGCTGTCTGCTGATCGCCGTCGGCGTCTCCACCGCCGTCGCCCGCACCCTCACCCAGCCGCTCGCGGTCCTGCGGATCGGGGCCGGCCGCATCGCAGCCGAGCCCGGGACCGCCGAACCCGTGCGCTATACCGGGCGCAACGACGAGTTCGCCCAGGTCGTACGGTCCATCAACACCCTGCACGGCAAGCTGCACGAGCTGCACCACGACGTCACCGGCCGGGTCGAGAGCATGGAGACGGAGCGCGGCGGGCTGATCGCGGGCCGCGAGGCCCTCACACTCCAGCGGGCCGAACTCCAGGTCCGGGTCGCGGAACTCGGCTCCCAGCTCGAACGGCTGAGGAACACGGTCCACCACACCTTCGTCAATCTGTCGCTGCGCACGCTCGGCCTCGTCGAGCGCCAGCTCGGCGTCATCGAGGGCATGGAGGAGCGCGAGCAGGACCCGGAGCGCCTCGCGACCCTCTTCAAGCTCGACCACATGGCCACCGTCATGCGGCGCCACAGCGAGAACATGCTGGTCCTCGCGGGTACCGATCACAGCCAGGGGCACGCGGGCCCGATCCCGCTGGTCAACGTGCTGCGCGCCGCGGTCAGCGAGATCGAGCGGTACGAGCGGGTCACCATCCAGTCACTGCCGCCGCACGCCCAGATCGCGGGCTTCGCCGCCGACGACCTGAGTCACCTGGTCGCCGAACTCCTGGAGAACGCGACCTCCTTCTCCCCGCCCGACTCCCATGTCGAGCTCTCCGGCTGGCTGCTGGAGACCGGCGAGGTGATGCTCTCCGTCCAGGACGCGGGCATCGGCATGTCGGCGGTCCGGATGAGCGAGCTCAATGCGAGGCTGGCCGACCCGGCGTCCTTCGAAGCGGGCGAACAGGCCGCGGACGGGGCCGGGCTGGGTCTCCAGGTGACCTCGCTGCTGGCCGCCCGCCACGGCGTACAGGTACAGCTGCGCGAACAGAAGGGGAGCGGGGTGACCGCGGTCGTCGTCCTTCCGCAGGCGCTGCTGCCCAAGTCGCCGCCCGCGACCTCTCCGCCGCCCGTACCGCTGCCCGGGGACGCGCCCACCCTGAACCTCCCGGGTTCCGTGGCCGAGGCCAACTCCAACGCACTGCCGCCCCGCCCGGCACCTTCCGCCGACGACCCGCTGATCGCGGCCGCGGAGCGGACCCTGCAGACTGCTTCCCCGCAGCCCGCGACGCCCGCACCCGCCGAGCCGGCCGCCGATGACGCAGGCCGGCAGGCTCCCGAGGCCCCACAAGCCCCTCCGGCACCGCAAGCAGCTGAGGCCCCACAGGCTCCGCAGACGTCTCGAGCTCCCCTTCCCGAGGCCGGGATCCACGAGGAGTCCGAGGCCGAGACCACGATGCAGGTCCGGCTGCCGGTGCAGCAGGACGCGCCGAGCCCGTACGCTGTCGGGCCCGACAGCCACGAGCGCACCGCCGACACGAGCCCCGCGACGGCACCCGCACCCGGGAACGCGCCCGCTCCGGCCGCCGACGCCGTTCCCGGCCCCCGGCAGCCGCTCACCGGACTGGGTGAGGAGGTGCCCGACCCGGCACCCCTGCCCGAGCGCCTCACGGACAAGGGGCTGCCCAAGCGAACCCCCAAGATCGCCGCGCAGCCGTCGGCCCAGGCCGCCGAGCGCAAGGGCAGCCTGGACAAGGACGCCCTGCGCCGTCGACTCGGCGGATTCCACCAGGGTGCGAAGGACGGCCGCCGCGATGTCGAGGCGGAGATCGGTGAGAGCGGCCCACAGACCGACCACGACCGTACCGAAGGTCGAATCGAAGAGACGGGGGACACAGTCGAGGAGGCACGCAGTTGACTGCGCCCAGCACATTCGGGCTGAGCACCGAGGCCCGGAACCTTCACTGGTTGCTGAGCAATCTCGTGGAGGAGGTGCCAGGGGTCCACTCGGTCACCGTCGTCTCGTCCGACGGACTGATGCTGCTCTCCTCGGACCCCGGTCTCGCGACGGCCACGGCGTCAGGACGGCAGGATGGCCCGCGTGGCTCCAGCGCCGACCTCGCCACCATCGTCTCCGGTATCGGATCCCTCACGATAGGTGCCGCCAAGCTGATGGACGGCGGCGGCGTCAAGCAGACGATGGTCGCGATGGAGGAGGGCAGCGTCTTCGTCATGTCGATCAGTGACGGTTCCCTCCTCGGCGTACACGCCACCGCCGACTGCGACATGAGCGTCGTTGCCTACCACATGGCGCTCTTCGTCGGCCGTGCCGGACACGTACTCACCCCCGAACTCCGCAGTGAGCTGCGCAAATCGATGGAGAGCACCCAGTGACGTCAGCTGCTGAACCCGTACGGAAACTCCCCGTCAGAGGTTCCGACCGCAAGGTCGCACGGGTCCGTCCGTACTCCCTCACCGGTGGCCGCACCCGCTTCGGCCACGTCCTCCTCGTCGAGACGTTCGTCGCCGCGCTGGAGGCCCCCGAGGAGCGCCGGGAGCTCACGAACGGCAACCTCGCCTCGCGCGTCATGCCGGAGCTCCACGCCATCGTCGAGCTCTGCCGCCGTATGCGTACGGTCGCGGAGATCTCAGCCTTGCTCAAGATGCCGCTCGGCGTGGTCCGGGTGCTGCTCAGCGACTTGGCCGACCAGGGAAAGATCCGCGTCTACGGCACCGGTCACGGCACCGGCCAGCCCGACCGCGCACTGCTGGAAAGGGTGCTCAATGGACTCCGCCGTCTCTGAGGCGCCGCTCTTCACCCCGCGTCAGCGGGAACCGCAGGACCGGACCGACGAGCCCGTGCAGTCCTGGCAGCTCGACCACTCGCGCGCGCCGATCGCCACCAAGATCGTCGTGGCGGGCGGGTTCGGCGTCGGCAAGACGACCTTCGTCGGCTCGGCCTCCGAGATAACCCCGCTCCAGACCGAAGCACTGATGACGCAGGCCAGCGAGGAGACCGACGACCTCACGGCCACGCCCGACAAGGTCACCACGACCGTCGCGATGGACTTCGGGCGCCTCACGCTGGACGACGACCTCGTCCTGTACGTCTTCGGCACCCCCGGCCAGCAGCGCTTCTGGTTCATGTGGGACGACCTGGTGCGTGGCGCGATCGGCGCCGTGGTCCTGGCCGACACCCGGCGCCTCGCCGACTGCTTCGCGGCGCTCGACTACTTCGAGAGCTGTGGTCTCCCCTACGTCGTGGCCGTCAACCACTTCGAGGGGACGACCGATTACGACGAGGGCGATGTCAGGGACGCCCTGACCGTGCCTCCGCACGTGCCTGTTGTGATCATGGATGCGCGTAACAGGATCAGCGTCGTCGAGTCGCTCCTCGCCCTGGTGGGTCACGCACTCGACGTCGCCCCCGAGTAACGACAGACGCACCCAGCACACGTAACGGAGAACCGCGATGCGGAAGATACTCATAGTCGGAGCCGGCCAGTCCGGCCTCCAACTGGCCCTCGGACTGCAGTCCAGCGGGTACGAAGTCACCCTGATGTCCAACCGCACCGCGGACGAGATCCGGTCCGGCCGGGTCATGTCGACGCAGTGCATGTTCCACACGGCTCTCCAGCACGAGCGGGACCTCCAGCTCAACTTCTGGGAGTCGCAGGCCCCGCAGATCAAGGGTGTCGGCGTCTCGGTCGCCGGTCCCGACTCCTCGCGGGTCGTCGACTGGGTGGGCAAACTGGACGGTTACGCCCAGTCCGTCGACCAGCGCGTGAAGATGGCCGGCTGGATGGAGACGTTCGCCCAGCGCGGGGGGCAGCTTGTCATCCACGGTGCCGCGGTCTCCGACCTGGACTACTTCTCCCGGACGTACGACCTCGTGATGGTCTCGGCCGGCAAGGGCGAGCTCGTCTCCATGTTCGGCCGGGACGCCTCCCGTTCGCCGTACGACGCCCCGCAGCGGGCGCTGGCCGTCGCGTACGTCCACGGTCTGGGCCCGCGGCCCGAGCACCCGGAGTTCGACGCGGTGCGGTGCAACCTGGTCCCGGGTGTCGGTGAGCTCTTCGTCATGCCGACCCTGACGACGTCGGGCCGTGCGGACATCCTGTTCTGGGAGGGCGTCCCCGGCGGTCCGCTCGACGCGTTCCAGGGCATCAAGGACCCCTCGGAGCACCTGGCCAAGACGCTGGAACTCATGGAGAAGTACACGCCGTGGGAGTACGCACGCGCCACCAAGGTCGAGCTGACCGACGCCAACGCCACGCTGGCGGGCCGTTACGCCCCGACCGTGCGCAAGCCCGTCGGGCGGCTGCCCGGCGGTGGTCTGGTACTCGGGGTGGGCGACGTGGTCGTAGCCAACGACCCGATCACCGGCCAGGGTTCCAACACCGCGTCCAAGTGTGCGCACTCCTACCTGCACTCGATCCTGGAGCACGGCGACCGGCCGTTCGACGAGGAGTGGATGGAGGCCACGTTCGAGCGGCACTGGGAGAACACCCAGCACGTCGTGAAGTGGACGAACGCGATGCTCGGCCCGCCGCCGGAGCACGTGCTGAACCTGATCGGCGCGTCCGGTCAGCTTCAGCCGGCCGCGGACCGGTTCGCCAACGGGTTCAACGACCCGGCGGACTTCGACAACTTCTTCTTCGAGCCGGAGAAGACGAACGCGTACCTCGCCTCACTCACCGGTGCGCAGGGCTGAGACGAGCCCGCGGGGAGGCCGGGCCACCCCCTTCCGTCACGCAGGTGTGGACGGGCGGGACGGCCCGGCCCTCATGCGTCCGGGGCGTCGTAGCCCGTGTCCGCGCCCGCGGTGGCGCCCTCGGGCAGTTCCGGCAGCGCGTAGGTGCTCAGCGGTTCGCTCCCCGGGTCGGGGCGGACGGCCCCGAGCAGCGGGTTCGAGGCCAGCGGTGAGACCTTCACCGTGGCTCCGGGCCTGGGGGCCTGCACCACGAGACCGTCGCCGATGTAGAGCGCGACATGCGTCGCCTTCGGGAAGTAGACCACCAGGTCGCCGGGGCGCAGCGAGCCGACCGGCACCCTGGGCAGGCGGCGCCACTGTTCCTGCGAGGTGCGGGGGATCATCAGGCCCGCGGACGACCAGGCCTGCGAGGTGAGCCCGGAGCAGTCGTAGGACTCCGGCCCCTCCGCGCCCCACGCGTACGGCTTGCCGATCTGCTCGACGGCGTAGCGGACGGCCTCTCCGCCCTCCGCGGATGGCGTGCGCACCGAGCTGAGCGCCCCCGATGCGGCGAGCGCGTCCTGCGCCTCGCCGATGTTCCTCTCCTCCAGTGCCGACAGGGCGGCGAGCTGCTCGGCCGACAGCGAGGCCAGCATCGCCTCGATGCCCTTCAGACGTGACTGCACGACGTCGCGCTGCTTCTTCTGCTGGGCCGCCAGCATCCGCTGCCGGGCATGCGCCGTACGGGATCTGGCGGCCAGCGCCTCCGCGTGCCGCTCCGCGCCGGTCAGCCGGTCGACGACGGCGGAACGGCCCGCCTGTGCCCGCTCGATGACATGGCTCTGCTCGAGTGCGCGGGCCGGGTCGTCGGCCAGCAACAGCGTCAGGTACACGGAGAAGTCCGTGCGCCCCTGGTACTGGTCCCGCGCCAGCCGCCCGGCGTCCCGGCGCCCGGAGTCCAGCGCGGTCCGGGCCCCGGCGAGTTCGGCGCGCAGCTTCGCGGCCTCGGCGGTCCGTTTCTTCAGCTCCTGGGCGGTGCCGTTGAAGACCTCGCCCGCCTCTTCGGCCTTCCGGTAGAGCGTCTGCAACTGCTTCAGCAGCCCGGCCACGCTCTGCGGAGCCGGTCCGGCCGCGGGTGCGGGGGCCGCTGAGGGGCCCGGCGCCGGGTCCGGTCCTGCCGCGGGCTCGGCGACGGCGGGGGAGGCGGCGACGACGGCGGCGGCCAGCGCCGCCGTGCAGAGGGCGCGTGCGACTCCGCGGGGCACAACATCACCTCCGGTGTCCGGGGGCGATGCCGATTAATCGGACTACCCCACAAGTGATCGGATCGCACCCATCCGGTCACTCGGTGCAGGGTGATGCAAGGACCGCGTGGCGTGCCGCCCGGGGTCTGCCCCGAACGGCGGACCCCGGGTGGTGCGGGTCTCCGCCCGCCCTGTGCGTCACTTCACGGGGAAGGCGTAGAAGGCCCGTTCCCGCTGGACGACGGTGGTCTTCCCGGCGGCCAGCACCCGGTACGGAGCGCTGACCGTCGCGCCCTTCGGGTCCTGGGCCCCGATGTCCTGGAACTTCCACAGCCGACGCCCGTCCTCGGCGGCGAACGCGGTCACCTGGGAGGCGTCGGCGGCGAGCAGCGTCTTCCCGCCCCGGCTCAGTGTGAGCGCCGGGGCGCCTTCACCGAGCGGAACCTCGGTGGACCGCCGCCAGAGCAGCTTTCCGGTCGCCCGTTCGACCGCGCCGACCTCCTGGTGGCTGTTCGTGGTGTGGAGCACCGTCCCGGCCGGGACCGGCCGGCCGAAGACGGACGACCCGGTGCCGTTCACCGTCCAGACGGGCTTGCCCGTGTCCGTCTCGAAGGCCCGCAGGTCCTCGCCCACCGCGCCGTACAGCCGCCCCTCCCCGTCCCCCGCCGCCGCGCCGGCCGGGGCGACCGTGCCGAACTTCCGGCTCCACAGCAGTTTCCCGCTGTCGCGGTCGAAGCAGCGGAAGAGGGCCTTGCCCTTGCCTGCCGCGGCGTCGGAGGGGGTGAGCGTGTCAGCGTCCTGGCGTACGACGAGGTCGGCGTCCCGGAGGGCGGTGACTTCGTAGGCCGGGGGGCCGGGTGCCCGGCCCGCGGGCACGGCCACACGCCAGAGTTCCTTGCGCAGCACGACGTCGTACGCGAAGAAGTAGGCCTTGACGACCTCCTTGTCCTTGCCGCGCTTCTTGCCCTTCTTCGGCTCAGGGGCCTTCACCGTGACGGTGTGGGACCCGGTGAACCAGAGGACCGGGCCGGACAGGCCCGTGAGCGGGGCCACCTTCATGTCCGGTACGCCGGTGAACCGTTCGGCGAAGCGCACCCGGTGCTCGACGCGCCCGTCCTTCGGCGACAGCCAGAGGAATTCGGTCGGGGCCGCCAGGAAGCAGAATCCGTCCCCGGCGGCCAGGACCTCCTGGGCGCCGGCGGCTTCGGGGCGCTCCCAGACTTTCCGTCCCGTGCGGAGGTCGACGGCGGTCGCCCCGGCCGTGTCCGTCAGCACCAGCAGTTCGTCCTGCCAGACACCCGCGGTCAACGGGGCCGGGGCGGCGGCCGGGTGGGTGTACATCCACAGGGGGTCGGGCGCCCGGCCGGGCAGGGCGGGCCGGGGCGCTGCCGCCGGTTCGACGTCGGCGGAGTCCGCTTCGTCGGACCCGAAGGCGGACACGGCCGCTCCGCCCAGGACCAGCCCCGCCGCGCCGGCGGCGACGGCGGTGAGCAGCGCCCTCCGGCCGGTGTCCGGGGCGGACGTGGCACGCGGCGCTGCGGCGGGCGCGGAGCCCGGCGGGGCCGGGGGCAGCGAGGGTGCGGCGGACACGCCTCGGGGGGCGGCGGCAGCGGGGTAGGCGTACGGGTACGGCGGTGCGGCCGCAGGCGCGGGTGTCTGCGTCGGGGCGGCCGCCGGGGGGTGCGGGGGTGCGGCGGCGAGCGGGGCCGTCGCCCGGTCGGGCCGGGGCCCGCGCGCCCCGGCCCCCAGGACGCGGGTGGTCCTGCTGTCCCGGACGGCGTCCCCGCTCTCCGGCGCGCCGTTCGCGGGAGCGCCACCGTTCGTGGGTACCTCGTCCAGGGCCGGGTCCACCGGCGTCTCCAGGGCGCGTACCCGTGCCGCCTGGTCCGTCACCGCGGCGGACAGCGGCCCGGGCAGCCAGCCGCCCTTGGCGAGGCCGGCCGCGCCTTCCAGTGCCAGCTCCGCGGCGACCGATCCCGCGCCGGGCCGCTCCTCCGGGTCCTTCGCCAGACAGCTCGCGATCAGCGCGCGCAATCCGTCCGGTACGCCGCCGAGTTCGGCCGGTCCGTGCGCGATCCGCTCGGCCGCCTCCTCCGCGGGTCCGTCGGCGAGCGGGGTCGTCCCGGTCGCCGCGTACGCCAGCAGCAGGCCGAGGACGAACAGGTCGGACGCCGGGCCTGCTTCCTTGCCCTCGACCTGCTCGGGGGTGAGGTAGCCGAGCCGCACCGACAACTGCCCGCCCTCGCGGGCCTCGGCCCAGGCGGCGGCCCCCAGGGGCCCGAACGCGGTCAGCCGTGGACCGTCCTCGGCCAGCAGCACCGTCTCCGGCGCCAGCCCCTGGAGTACGGCCCCGGTGGCGTGCACCCGGGAGAGCGTCTCGGCCAGGCCCGCTCCCAGTATCCGCACGGCACGCTCGGGCAGCGGACCGGTGAGGCCGATCGCCTCGGCGAGCGTCACCGCGGGCACGTACGCCGTGGCCGTCCAGAGCCCGTCGTCCTGCGGAGAGGCCAGCGGCGGCTGCACCCAGCCACCGGCCAGCCGCTCCGCGGTGCGGGCCTCGGAGCGGAAGCGGCGCCCGAAGGCGGGCACGGAGGCGAGGGCGGGCCGGGCGGCCGTCACCACCGCGGGCCCGTCGCCGTCCGCGCCACGGGCCAGGTAGTGCACGGCGCTCGCGCTCTCACGGAAGCGCGCGAGCGCGGTGTACGGGCCGAAGCGGCGTGGATCGTCCTGACGCAGCGCCTCCATGGCGCACCCCCCTTGTGACCGTGCCCTCGGCACCCGGGCCGATCCTACGGGCGCGGGCGCGCAGGAGGCTCAGGACCCGCTCCGGGGGCTGTTCCAGGGCCACTTGGGGGTGAAGCGTTCGCGGCCGTCGGGAGCGTACTCGTACACCCAGCCGCGCTGCAGTCCGAGTCGCTTCGTGTGGCCCGCCGGGGCGCGCCGGTAGGCGTGGACGGTGTCGGGGCCGCCGGCGGCGTCCGGCACCGGGACCTCGTACCACTTGGGCGGATGGCCGGTCGGCCCGAGCAGGACGGGCAGCACCCGGCCGTCGAGGGGGCCGCCGCGGAAGGGCGTGTTCTCGCTTTTCACCCGGCCAGTGTCACTCAGGAGGCAGCAGGTGTGCCGCGTGCCCCGCCACCGGGATGATCAGCGCCGTGAGCCGTCCGGCGGGGCCGTCCGCGGTCTCCTGGCCCAGCAGCTCCGCCACCACCGCCTCCGTCTCCTCGTCCGAGGCCGCGGTGGCCGCGAGCAGGGCCATCAGATGGTCGACCAGCCAGGAGCGCAGATCGGCGGCCGGAGGCTGCTTCTGCTCGTCCAGCCAGATCAGGGACGCCGCCTCCACGGCGGCGATCCAGGTGCGCACCATCATCCGCAGCCGGGGCCCCGCCGGCTCCTGGCCCGGGCCGGTGCCACGGCCCAGGTGGAGCAGGATCTGCTCGGCCGCGGACCGCCGCACGCCGTCCACGATCGTCGTCGTGCGCGAGGTCTCCGCCACGCTGCCGCCGCGCAGCAACGCGCTGAAGCCGGCGTCGTGCTGGTCGACGAAGCCGAGATAGCGGTCCAGGACGCGGCTGACCCGCTCGGTGGGCGGGCCCGTGGCGGGTTCCGCGAAGCAGAGCGTGAGCTGGTCGGCGGCCGATCCGAGGGCGGCCTCGTACAACTGCTGCCTGCCGCCCGGGAAGTAGCGGTAGACCAGCGGGCGGGAGACCCCGGCCGCCGCCGCCACCTCGTCGATCGACACGTCGTCCGGCGCCCGGTGGGCGAAGAGGGAGAGCGCCGCGACCAGCAGTTGGGCGCGGCGCTCCTCGACACCGAGCCGTCGGTACGCGCGGGCCGGCGGTGCTGCGGGTGCGGAGGTCATACTCCGAAGCCTAAGCGCTCCCTCCAAAAGCGGACCGGCCTCAGGCCAGCAGACCCGAGCTCTTCCACAGCCTGCGCCCCACTCCGTTGAGCACGCCGATGTCGTCGAAGAAGTCCGTGAGCCGCTTCGCCCCCGTCCGCATGACCTCGGCCCGGTGGCCGCTCGCCTTCACCTGGGCGACGGCCTCGTGGCGGTCCAGTCCGACGTTGTCGTACACCTGCGGGTTGACGAAGCACACGGAGAAGACGCGCGCCGCCTCCCCGCAGCTCAGCCTGGTCATGCGCCGCTCCCACGCGGGGGCGGTCACCATCTGGCGGCGCAACTCCTCCCGTGCGTAGCGCACATGGCGGGCCTCCTCGACGACGTGGATGCGGGTCACTCCGCGTACGAGCGACTGGACGCGCTCGTCGGGGAAGGTGAGTCGCTGCATCCAGTCCAGGATCTCCTCGCCGAGCAGGGTCGCGGCGAACGAACCGGGCGTGGTGGAGATGGTCTTCAGCACCCGCGCCAGGTTGTGGTAGCGGGGCGGGACGGGGTAGGCGGGGGCCCCGCCCCACTCGATCATGCGGGCGAACATCATGGAGTGCCGGCACTCGTCGGCGATCTCGGTGAGGGCGTAGCGGACGTGCTTGCTCGTCACGGACTTGTCGTAGATGTGGCGGACGAGCAGCTGCATGAGGATGATCTCGAACCAGATGCCGAGCGAGGCCAGCGACGCCGCCTCGTGGCGTGCCAGCTCCATCCGCCGGTCCTCCGACATCTTCCGCCAGAGCGGGGTGTCGTAGAGGGAGACCAGCTCGGGCGGCCAGAACCACTTGCCGTCCTCGACGGGGGAAGCCCAGTCGAGTTCCGTGTCCGGGTCGAAGGAGTGCTTCGCCGAGGCTTCGAGCAGACGGGCCGCGACCTGCTCGCGGTCCTTGAGGGGGCCGAGGGCGTCGCGCAGCGCCTGGATGTCCTCGTCGGTCACTGTCGTCATGGCTGTGGGCACCTCGCACATGGGTTACCGGCGGTCATTTATCTGCTCACGGATTATGAGACTGCCTGTCAGCAAGGCAGTCAATCCCTTGTGCGCTACTTGTTGACCCCGCGTCTACCAACGTGTGAACCTGCCAACTGACGTCAGCACCACGGAACATACGATCCTCGCCGCGCGAAGGAGTTCTCCGTGTCGACACACGACCTCTACACCACCCCGCCCCCGGCTCCGACGTGGCAGGTGCCAGCCACAGGTGCCGCCCGTTTCAGCTGGGACTACGACGACGGCCGCGAACGCCTCCTCGCCCTCTACCAGAAGGGCAAGGACAAGCAGTGGGACGGCAACAAGCGCATCGACTGGAGCCTGGAGGTCGATCCCGCGGATCCCCTCGGGACCCCGGACGAGGCCCTCACGCTCCATGGGACGCCGCACTGGGCGAAGATGACCGAGCGGGACCGCGGCGAACTGCGCAAGCACTACACCTCCTGGCAGTTCAGCCAGTTCCTGCACGGTGAGCAGGGCGCCATGGTCTGCGCCGCCCGCATCGTCGAGTCCGTCCCGGACCTGGACGCGAAGTTCTACTCCGCCACACAGACGATGGACGAGGCGCGGCACGCGGAGATCTACGGCCGCTTCCTGCACGAGAAGATCGGGATGCTCTACCCGGTCAACGACAACCTCCAGGGGCTGCTCGGCGACACCCTGCGCGACTCCCGCTGGGACATGCCCTACCTCGGCATGCAGGTCCTCATCGAAGGGCTGGCACTCGCGGCGTTCGGCATGATCCGTGACACCACGACCAAACCGCTGCCGAAGCAGATCCTCGCCTACGTCATGCAGGACGAGGCCCGCCACGTGGCCTTCGGGCGGATGGCACTGCGCGACTACTACAAGCAGCTGAGCGACGCCGAACTCCGCGAGCGCGAGGAGTTCGTCATCGAGGGCTGCTACCTGATGCGCGACCGCCTCAGCGGCGTCGAGGTACTGGAGAACTTCGGTATCGGCAGGCAGGAGGCCAAGGAGCTCTCCGAGCACTCGGAGTACCTGCAGCTCTTCCGCAAGCTGCTGTTCAGCCGGATCGTTCCCTGCGTCAAGGACATCGGGCTCTGGGGCGAACGGCTCCAGAAGGCCTACGTCGACATGGGAGTGTTCGAGCTGGGCGACTCGAACCTGGACCTGCTGATGGCCCAGGACGAGGAGATCGCCGAGCAGTTGGACCGGGACCGCTTCGCGGTGGAGGAGCGGGCGCGGGTCGCGGAGGTCGCGGACGCGATCGCGGCGGGCGGAGCCGACGGCTGACCCGCCTGCCTGCCGTCCGGCAGACCCGCGCCCGCCTGCCACCGGGCCGCTAGTTCTCGTCGGGGAGCTTGATCGTCCTGCCGTTCTCGTCGAGCGTCCGGGTGCTCCAGTAGGTCGACCACTTGTCGTCCTCGTGCTCGGGGACCTTGCCCTCCGGGTAGCGGGCGTAGCCCTTGGGCGGCTCCTCGTCGTCGGAGACACATGCGCTTCCGGGGCCGCCCACGGACAGGACCGGGTACTCGCCGCCCCCGCACGTGGCCTGCTGCATGGAGCAGGCGCTGGTGAGCAGGGCGACCGTGGCGGCGGCCAGGGCGAGCCCGATCGTGGTGCGGAACGGGGGACGGAGTCTGTTGGCCGTGCGCATGGTCGGGCTCCCTCTGGTGTGTGGCTGACAGCATTCAGCCTGCCGCGGCCGACGGTGCCGATCTTGAGCACGCGTACTCATATCCGGTGTACGTACCGCGCGCGCGGACGGAGGATGGGGGGCATGAACTCCGCCCCGGCTCACGGTGATTCAGCAGCAGGTCGTCGCAGTCTCGAAGCGCTCGCGCTCGGTGACGCCTTCGGGGAGCGCTGGTTCCCGCTCTTCCGGCCGCCCCGGCAGGCGTACGCCGAGGTCCGGGCGCGCCGCACCCCGCACGAGCCCGTGTGGCACTGGACCGACGACACCGCGCTGGCGCTCGCCCTGCAACGGGTCCTCGACGAGTACGGGCAGGTGGAGCAGGACCGCCTGGCCCTGTACTACGCCCTGGCCTTCGACGCGGACCGTGCCCGTGGTTACGGGCACGGGATGCACATGCTCCTCCCGGAACTCCTGACCGCTCCGGGTGACTGGCGCACCCTGGCGCCCAAGCTCTTCGAGGGTGGCAGCCTCGGGAACGGGGCGGCGATGCGGGTGGCGCCGCTCGGAGCCCGCTTCCACGCCGACCTCGGCCGGACCGTGGAACAGGCTGCGCTCTCGGCGGCCGTCACCCACGCCCATCCGCAGGGCGTCGCCGGCGCGGTGGCGGTAGCGGTCGCCGCGGCGCTCTCGGTGCGCGGCGGGCTCACCCTCGAGGCAGTCGCCGCGCGCACCCCCGAGGGGCCGGTGCGGGAAGGCGTGCTCCGCGCCGCGGAGGTGCCGTTCGCCACGGAGCCCTGGAGGGCCGCCGACCTCCTGGGCAACGGGCAGCGGATCCGGGCCGACGACACGGTGCCCTTCGCGCTGTGGACAGCGGCCCGGCACCCGGACGACCTGGAGCAGGCGCTGTGGGCGACCGCCGAGGGATTCGGCGACGTGGACACGACCTGCGCCATCTCCGGGGGCGTGGTCGGGGCGGCGACCGGGACCGAGGGGGTCCCCGCGGAGTGGCGCCTGCGGCGGGAACCGCTGAACTGACGGGGCGTATCCCTCCGTTGTCGACGATCCGTGCGGCGAACTCCTGTTCGCGCCGGTGACGTAACGTGAGCGCATGAGCATGCCACCGCAGGGTCCGTACGGGCCGCCTCCGACTCCGCACGGCCCCTACGGGCAGCACCCCCCGCCCGGCGCCTACCCGCCGCAGGCGGCCTACGCCTACCCGCCCCAGGGGGTACCCGGCCCTCCCGGCTCCCCCGGGCCTTGGGGGCAGCCGGGGATGCCCGGTTGGCAGCCCCAACCGCCGCGCAGGACGCGGGCGGGGCTCGTCGTCGGTCTCGTGGTGGGGGTGTCCGTCCTCGTCCTGGGGATCGGCTTCGGCGCGTTCACGCTGATCGACAGGGGCGCGGACGCGGCGTTCCCCGAGGCGACGCACGAACTCGTGGTGCCGGAGAAGGTGCTGGACGGGGAATTCACCCTGGCCGAGGACCTGTCGGACACCGAGGGCAAGGAGATCGAGGAGGCCCCCGACCCGAGGGTCCGGGACGGTGAGGCCGCTGTCGCCCACTACGCGACGGACGAGGGCGGTGTCCTGGTCCTTTCGGGGATGTACGGACGTCTGGCGAGTCCGGTGGCCATGCGGGGGGAGATCCTGGAGGGCGCGGCCGGGGCCGAGGGGGCGGAGGCGGTCGTGCCGCCCGAGGAGTTCGAGCCCGAGGGCTACGGCATCACGGTGGAGTGCCAGGTCGTGCGCTGGACGGATCTCGGCACGACGACCTACGCGCCGATGTGCGCCTGGGGGGACGCCAACACGGCGGCCATGGTCGCAGTGGTCCGGCCCGGCGAGACGGCTCAGGACGCACAGTCGGTCGACCTGACGTCGGCCGCCGAGGATACGGCGAAGGTCAGGGCGGAGATCCGCAGGCCGCTCGGCCGATAGGCGACCGGCCGAGCGCCTCCTCCACCGCGCACGCCATGCCGAGCAGCTCCGCGTCCGTTCCCCGCCCCGTCACCAGTTGGAGTCCGGCCGGGCAGCCGTCCGCCGTGAAGCCGGCGGGCACGCTCGCCGCCGGGTGACCGCTGAGGTTGAACGCCCAGGTCAGCGCGGTGGAATAGAGGTCGCCCGGCCCCTCGTGGCCGTGCGGCGGTGTGGGGGCGACCGGGGTGAGCAGCAGGGGTGTACCGGCGAACAGGGCGTCAATGACGCGGTCGTTGGCGGTGCGGAGCCGCTCAGTGGAGGGGGTCGGGCGTCCCGCGCGCGCCGCGAACCACGCCCGGGCCGGGTCGAGCAGTTCGCAGGAGCCCGGCACCAGGCGTACCGTTCCCGCCGCCACGAGCCGGCCGACGGCCTGCCGCGTCACGTCCGCGACCTCCGGGGCGACGGCGGCGAAACCCAGGTCGGGGCTGTAGACGGCCGGCACGGGGAGCCGCGCCGGCCGCGGCACGTATGCGTCGGTCACATGGCGCAGATACGCGTCCGCCCGCTCCGCCGAGCTCGCGAGTACCCCGGCGGTCGCCAGGCCTGTCCGGTCGGGGGAGGGGAGCAGGCCGGCGCTCGTCCTCAGGCCGAACACCCCGCACCACGCCGCCGGGATCCGCACCGATCCCGCGCCGTCACTCCCGGTCGCCAGCTCCACCATGCCCGCGGCGACCGCCACCGCCGATCCCGCGGAGGAGCCGCCCGGAGTCCGGTCGTGGCGCCAGGGGTTGACCGTACGGCCGTGCGCCCCCTGCCCCCAGGTCTGCCACGGCGTACCGGCGCCGGGGACGGAGGTCGCACCGACCGGGATGCCGCCCGCGGCGATCAGGCGGCGCGCGGCGTACGAGCGGATCCCCGAGCGGCCCTTCACCGCGAACGGCAGCCCCGCGAGCGGCAGTCGGGAAGCTGCCTCCGCCCGGGCCCGCGCCTCCTCGTGCCACACCTCGGTGAAGGCGCACAGCTCGGGGTCGAGCCGGTCGATGCGGGCGAACGATGCCTCGAGTGCCGCTGTCATGGCACCAGTCTCGGCCCTCGCGCGCGTGGAGGCCCCGGCACCTGCCTCAGCCCTTCAGCGCCGCCTCCATCACCGCCCGGGCGATCGGGGCCGCGTCGCCGCCCCCGCTGACGTCCGCACGGTCGGCCTCCGCGTCCTCCACGACAACCGCGACGGCGACCGCCGGGCGGCCGGAGTCCGGGGCCTGCGCCCACGCGATGAACCAGGCGTACGGTGTGCCGGAGTTGTCGACCCCGTGCTGGGCGGTGCCCGTCTTCCCGCCGACCGTCACGCCGTCGATCGCCGCGTTCGTGCCGGTGCCGTCCTCCACCACGTCGGTCATCATCCGCCGCAGCCGCTGTGCCGTCGACGGGTCCATCGCCCGGCGGTAGGAGTCCGAGCCCTGTTGCCTGACCGTGGCGCCGTCGTCCTTGGTCACCCGGTCGACCAGGTGGGGGCGCCTCAGGTCGCCGCCGTTCGCGACCGCCGAGGCGACCATCGCCATCTGGAGCGGCGTCGCCGTCGTGTCGAACTGGCCGATGGAGGACTGCGCCAGCTGGTCGTCGCTCATCTCCGAGTCGAAGTTGCTGCGGGCCACCCGCGAGGGGATCGTGAGGCCGTCGTCGTTGAAGCCGAACCTGCCCACCGCCTCCAGCATCCCGTCCAGCCCCACCTCGACGCCCAGATGGGCCATCACGGTGTTGCAGGAGACCCGGATCGCCTCCGCCAGGGACGCCTTCTCGCAGCCGCGCGCCTCGTCGGGCAGCACGGTCGAGGTGCCCGGCAGGACGTACGGGGACGGCGTGTCCGTCGCCGCGTCCGGGTCGGTGACCACACCGGCGTCCAGCGCGGCCGCCGCCGTCACGATCTTGAAGGCCGAACCGGGCGGATAGGTCTGCCGGATGGCCCGGTTGAGCATCGGGCGGCTCTGCGCACGGTTGAGCCGCGCCCACGCGTCGGTGACCGAGGAGCCGGTGCCCGAGAGGACCTCGGGGTCGTACGACGGTGACGAGACCAGCGCCAGGATCCGGCCGGTGGAGGGGTCGAGGGCGGCCACCGCGCCGCGCCGGCCGTCCAGGCCCTCGTACGCCGCGCGTTGCACCGGGGCCTCGACGGTGGTGACGACGTCGCCGCCGGGCTGCCGGCTGCGGGTGATGTCGCCCCAGAGCGGGATCGGGGCCAGGAGCGGGTCGGTGCCCGAGAGGACGCCGTCCTCGGCGTTCTCCAGCAGCGTGGTGCCGTACGTCTGCGAGGCGTAGCCCGTGACCGGCGCGTACAGCGGACCGTGGCGGTAGGTGCGCTCGTACGCCAGCTGCTCGCCGGTGTCCTCCGAGCCGGTGACGGGTTCGTCGCCGACCAGGATGTTGCCGCGCGGCTGGTCGTAACGGTCGATGGTGGTGCGGCGGTTGGCGGAGTTGGTGTTGAGCCCGTCGGCCTCGAAGAGCTGGACACGGGCGGCGTTCGCCAGCAGGGCGAGGAGCAGGAAGAGGCAGAATCCGGCGGCGCGCCGGATGTAGGGGATCATTTCTCCTCCGCGGCCGGTGCGGTGCCGGTGCCGGGATCGGGATCGGGGGTGCGGGCCACGTCGCTGACCCGGATGAGCAGCGCCACGATGATCCAGTTGGTGACCACGGACGAACCGCCCTGGGCCAGGAAGGGCATCGCCATCCCGGTCAGCGGGATCAGGCCCATCACCCCGCCCGCGATCACGAAGACCTGGAGCGCCAGGATCGATGCGAGGCCGATCGACAGGAGCCGCCCGAAGGGGTCCCGCAACGCCAGGCCGGCCCGGAAGCCGCGGGCCACCAGCAGGGCGTACAGCAGGAAGATCGCGGTGAGTCCGGCCAGGCCGAGTTCCTCGCCCGCGGTGGCCAGGATGAAGTCGGACTTGGCGGCGAAGCCGATGAGGATGGAGTGGCCGAGCCCGAGTCCGGTGCCGAGCATGCCGCCGGCGGCGAACGCGAAGAGCGACTGGGCGAGCTGGCTCGGCCCCTGGCCCGCGTTGATGGTGGCGTACGGGTCCAGCCAGTCCTCCACCCTGCTGTGCACATGGGGTTCGAACGAGCCGACGGCGAAGGCGCCCGCGGCGGCGAGGAGCAGCCCGACGGCGATCCACCCGGTCCTGCCGGTGGCCACGTAGAGCATGATCACGAAGAGGCCGAAGAAGAGCAGTGAGGTGCCGAGGTCCCGTTCGAGGATGAGGACGCCGACGCTGAGCAGCCAGATCGCCACGATGGGGCCCAGGACGCGGCCGGTGGGGAACTGGAGCTTCCAGATCCTGCGGCCGGTGTACGCGAGTGCGTTGCGGTTGGCGGCCAGGTACGCGGCGAAGAAGACCGCGAGCAGGATCTTCGCGAACTCCCCCGGCTGGAAGGAGAGTCCGCCGATCCGGATCCAGATCTTCGCCCCGTTCACCGCGGGGAAGAAGATCGGCACGAGCATCAGCACCAGGGCCGCCGCGACCGACATGTACGCGTAACGCTGGAGCACCCGGTGGTCCCGCAGCAGCACGACGACGGCGATGAAGAAGGCCACCCCGAGCGTGGACCAGATCAGCTGCGTCGTCGCCGCCCGGTCGCTCGGGGTCTCCAGGTCGAGCCGGTAGATCAGCACTAGGCCCAGCCCGTTGAGCAGGACGGCGATGGGCAGCAGCAGCGGATCGGCGAACGGGGCGCGGAAGCGGACCGCGAGATGGGCGAGCAGGGCGAGGAGGCCGAGGCCGGCGCCGTACCCGGCGACGTCGGGGGGCACGGCGTCGTTCCGGGCGAGGCCGACGGCGGCGTAGCCGTAGACGGAGATGAGCACGGCCCCGATCAGGAGCGAGAGCTCGACCCCGCGCCGCTTCGGCAGGCGTAGCTCGGGAGGGCGTGCGTCCGCCGTCGTTGCGGTCATGCCCCGCAACGTAGCAAGAGGCGGGTGTTATTTCCCTTATGTCAGCTTCGTGGCATTACCCGGCGGACGCTCCCGGGGCGGCTCAGTTCTGGTACGGGTTCTGGCCGCCGGGAGGCGCGTAGCCGGGCTGCTGCTGGGCGGCGCCGAACGGATTGCCGTCCTGTCCGCCCTGGGCCTGCGCCAGCAGCCGCTCCGCCTCTTCCTTCGGTATCTGCCGCTCCCCGCCGCAGAAGGTGCACTGCGTCGCGTACTTCGTGGAGAAGGGGAACAGCGGCACGAAGAACAGCGTGAACTTGGTGACCCGCTTGCGCAGGGTGTGCGCCGCGGGGTTGCCGCACCAGCCGCACACCATCGTCAGGACCGCCAGTTGGTAGAGATAGCCCCGCGTACCGAAAATGATCATGATGTGGTTCCTTTCCCCGTGTCTTCCAGAAGTGTCCGCCGGCACAGCGCCAGCAGCTTCTCGTCCTCATAAGTGTCGTGACTGCCGTAGCCGCCGTCCATCGCGTTGTGACGGCGTACGGCGAGGAGCTCGGCACGCAGCACCTGTGCCGCGTCCGACCCTGCCGCAGCCAGGCCCATCCGCGCCAGGCATTCCGCTACCCGGACCCTGACGTGACGGTTCCGCTCCCACGCGGCGAGGAGCACCGGCACCGCCTCCGAGGTCCGCCCCGACACCTCCCACAGGGCGATCGCGGCGTCGACCCGGAGCCACAGCTCCTCGTGCGACAGCAGGGCCCGCAGCCGCGGCGCGACCACCTCGGCCCGCCTTCCCAGCCCGCCCAGCGCGCTCGCGGCCGCCCGGCAGTCGTGGACCTGCTGCGCCCGCAGCCCCTCGGCCAGCACCGGCAGCACCGCTTCGGCGTCGCCCGTGACCGCCCACAGGGCCTCCGCCGCCTCCGTCGCCGCCGACCCGTGCCGCCGTATCAGCCCGCGCAGCTCCGGAACGGCGCAGCCGGCGGCCGGCCCGAACGACCCCAGCGCCCGCAGGGCCGCCGTACGCAGCCACTCGCCCCGGTACTCGGGCGCCCCCCGCAGCACCCGCAGCACCTCCGGGGCCGCCTCGCCCGCGCGCAGCGCCGTCAGCCCGGCGAGCAGGGGACTCGCCCGGTCGTACGCGCCCTCGTCCAGGCCGACCTCGCCGAGCCGGCGCCGCAGCGCCCCGGCGAGCGGGGCCGCCGCCCCGCCGAGGCACCGGATCGCGAACCCCACGTCGTGCGGCACCTCGGGCCGGTCCAGGGCGGCGGCCAGCGCCGGCAGCGCCCGGGCGTCGCCCAGCCTGGACAGCGCCTTCACCGCCGAGCCCAGGCCCGGCGGCCCGCTCGCCCACTCCTTCACCCACGCAGCGGGATCCGCCGCCACCCGGCGGGCCAGGGCGTCGGCCGCCGGCACGGCCAGGCCGAACAGCTCCTCCAGCACGTGCGAGGCGGCCTCGGCGAGCCGCGGTTCCGGGTCCGCGAGCTGTGCGCCGACCAGCCGCACCAGACCGTCGTACGAACCACGCCACGCGCGCATCAGCCCGCCGCTCATCCGCACGGCGTCCAGGCGCTGCCAGGGGTCCGGGCTGCTCAGCTGGTCCGTCAGCAGTGCCGTACGGTCGTCCACCCGGTCGTCCAGGCCGCTGTGCAGCGTCCGCAGCAGATCGGCCGCCCACGGGGTACTGCGGCCGGCGGGCTCCTCGGCCGACAGCTCCCGCAACTGACCCACCAGGGCCGGCGCGGTGGCCCGGTCCGAAACGGTCTCGTCGCCACCCGACGCCTTCGCGGTGGCGGACTCCGCCCGGAAGGGCCGGGAGCGCAGCTCCCGCAGCAGCCCCGACACCACCCGCACGACGTCCCCGGGCAGGGCGTCCGGCGCGCACCTGGCCAGCTGGGCGAGGGCCGCGAGCCGCAGCCCGGGCGGATGCGCCTCAGCGGCGAGCCGGCTCAGCCAGTCCGCAGCCTGCCCCGACAGCGGCCGGTGGCGCAGGGCGATCCGTCCTGCGGCCTCGACGAGCGCGAGCCGCACCTCGTCGTCCGCCTCGACCGGGAGCCGCTCGCGCAGCAGGGTGAGCACCCTCTCCGGCCGGTCGTGCAGCGTGGCCAGGGCCAGCGGTGCGGCGTGCCGCACCCCCGGATCGTCGTCGGCGACCAACTCGAAGAAGACCGCGGACCCGGCGGACACGGCCGCCGCGGCCATGGCGTAGTTCGCCACGCCCTCGATCTCGTCCTCGTCCAGCTCGTCCAGTTCGCTCTCGTCGTCCACGTCCAGATCGATGCCGCCGATGCTGGTGAGCAGTTCGACGACGCCGCCCCGGTCCCGTATGCCGGGATCCACGGCCAGCTCGAAGAGGAACGGGATGCACGCGAGCGTGCACGCGTACACATCCCCCTGGTGGTGCACCGCGCCGTACATCCCGTCGAGCGCGCTCTCACGCTCCGCCGCGTCGGCGGAGGCGAGTCCGTACAGGAGCCCCGGCACGTCGTCGGCCGGGCCGTAGGCATGCTCCATCGAAGCCCAGTCGACCTCGTCGATCCCCGTGAACACGCCACACCCTCCCCGTGTCTTCTCCCGGCGCCCCGGACACGGCGGGAACCGTGCGTGCGAAGCAGCGCCTGCGCAGAGTGTGCACCACTGCCAGGACGCTCGACCCTCCACTTGTGGCCTTTCCTCACCGCGCGCGCCCGGGCTGTGAAGGTGCTGTGTGCGCCCCGCCCCTTCCGGCTCCCCTCAGCCACCGGGCAGGGGCCTGGCCTGCCCGGGTTCGTTCAGCGGGCCGAGCAGATCCCCGTGCCGCTCCAGCCGTGCCCTCATGTCGCCGGCGAGGAAGAGGAGGTCGTCCGGCGCACCGCAGGCCTCGATCTCGTCCCAGTCGACCGGCGCGGACACGGTCGGACTGCCTTTCGCGCGCAGGGTGTACGGCGCCGCGGTGGTCTTCGACGCGGCGTTCTGGCTGAAATCCACGAAGACCTTCCCCGGGCGCAGCGCGCGCGTCATCCGGTGCACGGCCAGCTCCGGCAGTGCGGCCTGTGCCTCCACGGCCAGCTTCCTCGCGTAGGCCGTCACCTCCTCGGAGGGGGTGGGCTCCAGGGGGACGAGCAGATGCAGGCCCTTGGAGCCCGAGGTCTTCCCGTACGAGGACAGCCCGTCCCGAGCCAGCCGTTCCCGCAGCCACAGGGCCACCACGCAGCACTCGACGACACTCGCGGGCGGCCCGGGGTCCAGGTCGAACACCATCCGGTCGGCCACGGCGGGGGAGTCCTGCCGCCACTGGTGGGTGTGGAACTCCACCACCAGGTTCGCCGCCCACATCAAGGACGGCAGATCCTGCGCGAGCACCTGACGGGCGTCGGGGTCGTCGCTGCGGGGCACCGGGGCGGTACGCACCCAGTCGGGTGTGCCGGGCGGCGGATTCTTGGTGAAGAAACGCAGGCCCTCCGGACCGTCCGGGTAACGCAGGAAGGACAGCGGACGGTCGCGCAGGTGCGGCAGCATCGCCTCCGCGGCCGTTGCCGCGTAGTAGTGCAGCACCTCGCCCTTGGTGGTGCCGGTCGCCGGGTACAGCACCTTGTCGAGATTGCTGAGCGCCAGGCGCCGCCCCTCCACCTCCGTGATCGGCGTCATACGATAAGAATCACATGAAATCGCCTGAATGAGCTCGTAGCGGACGCAAGGGGTGAACGGTGAGGTCCATCTGGAACGGTTCCGTCTCGTTCGGCCTGGTCAGCATCCCGGTCAAGCTCATGAACGCCACGGAGAACCACGCGATCTCCTTCCGGCAGATCCACCTCTCCGACGGCGGCAGGATCCGCTACCGCAAGGTCTGCGAGCTGGACGAGGAGGAGGTGCCCGCCTCCGAGACCGTCAAGGCGTACGAGGACTCCGACGGCACGGTGATCCCCGTGACCGACGAGGACCTCGCCTCGCTTCCGCTCCCCACCGCCAAGACGATCGAGATCGAGGGGTTCGTGCCGGCCTCGGCGATCGATCCCCTGCAGCTGGACTCGGCGTACTACCTCTCGGCCAACGGCGTCCCGGCCGCCAAGCCCTACGCACTGCTGCGCGAGGCCCTCAGACGCAGCGGCAAGGTGGCCGTGGCGAAGTACGCGCTGCGCGGGCGGGAACGGCTCGGGATGCTGCGGGTGGTCGGCGACGTGATCGCGATGCACGGCCTGCTGTGGCCGGACGAGATCCGCACCCCGGAGGGCGTCGCCCCGGAATCCGGCGTCAAGGTCCGTGACGCGGAACTGGACCTGGCGGACGCGCTGATGGACACCCTCGGCGACGCCGACCTGGACACGCTCCACGACGAGTACCGCGAGGCGGTCGAGGAACTCGTCGCGGCGAAGGCGGCGGGTGAACCCCTGGCGCAGGATCAGGCCGAGGAGCCCGAGGGCAAGGTGATCGACCTGATGGCGGCGCTGGAGAGCAGCGTGCGGGCCGCGAAGGAGTCCCACGGGGAGGACGGCGGGAAGGAGGGCGAGGTCGCGGACGTCCACCCCATCGGCTCCGGCGCGAAGGGGACCGGGGCGTCCTCGAAGCGGGCCCCGTCGAAGAAGGCGGCACCGAGGAGGACGGCCGCGAGGAAGACCGCGGCGAAGAAGACCTCCGAGAAGCCTCCGGCGAAGAAGCCCGCAGCCGAGAAGCCCGCAGCCGAGAAGTCCGCAGCCGAGAAGGCGACGGCGAAGAAGGGCACAGGCAGGAAGCCCCCGGCGAAGAAGTCGTCCGGGGGCGCTCGAAAGCGCTCCTCGGCCTGACGTGGCCGCGCCGGCCGAGGAGCGGCACGCGGCCCGGCACGGGGCCACGACACCGTCCCGTACGACCCCGTGAGCCCTTCCGCCCTGCGGCATCCGCATCGGCACCCCCGCCCTGACGCCCCGGGGCACCCCCGCCTCCGAGCGGTCGCGCAGTGGATCGATCTCGTGGTCGAAGCCGCTCGTACAGGTGACGAAACGACTGTTTCCGAGGTCAGGGACGAAGTCAGGACCATGATGGAGGCCTATCCGGCACCGAGTCTCCCCCTGGCCCGACCGGGTTGCCGGAGCAGGTCGGGGCACTCAGGACCCGGACTGCTCCGGAACGCCGGGCTCCCGACTCCGCGCGCCCCGCTCTGCGCCCTGTGCGGGGGCCGGCCCGGCGTACAGCCTGGGGGAGCAAGGACGCCGACGGGGTGAACAGAGGGGGCACGATGCAGGATCTCAACGTCACGTCATGGCAGCTCTTCGGGCACGACCGGCTCTATGTGAACCTGCCGGACGGCACCGCGATCGGATGGGCGGACCGGGGCAGCGGCACGATCACCGTCCTGCACCCGCGCTACCGCGACGCCGTGACCGACGCGCTCGCGCGCCAGGTCCCGGACCTGCCGGCACTCGTCGGTGAGGACGTGCCGGCGGGGCCGCCGGCCCCGAGGACTCCGCCGCAGGTCCCGCGGATCCCGCCCATGAGGGGGATACGGAAGAGGGGCGTCGTGCAGGAACCGGCTCCCGCGGTGGAGCAGATGTCCGCTCCCGCGCCGGAGGCGGGTCACGAGCCGGTGACCGCGCCCGCGTCGATGCCGATCTCCGCGCCCGTGCGGGAATCGGTGCCGGAGCCCGCGCTCGTGCCGGAGCCCGCGCCGGTGCCGGAGTCCGTGCACGGGCACGGCCCGGTGGAGCCGTCCCTCGCGCCCGTGCCGGATCCTGTTGCCGGTCCCGGGCCGGAGCGGCGCCGGCGGCCGGCGGTCCTCCCCGCGCTGACCCCCGCGAGCGACCTCGCGTCGCGGCGGCCGGGGACCGGACTCCGGGAACAGCTCGGCGAATCCGGGGCCGGGGCGCTCGTACGGGTGGCCACCGGGGCGCTGCGGCGGCACAGGGACGCGGACCCGCGGCGGGGGGCCCTCGCGGGGGAGCGGAGGGTCGGGGCCGAGCTCAAGCGGCTGACCCGGCACGGCTGGCGGGTACTGCACTCCGTGCCTCTGCCGGACGGCACGGAGATCGGGCACCTGCTCATCGGCCCCGGCGGGGTGTTCGCCGTGAGCACCGAGCACCACCCCGGGGCATCGGTACGGATCGAGGACGGCACGCTGCGCATCGACGGCGGGACCCCGCAGCCGTACGAGCTCGACGGCCGCCCCCGCACCCGGCGGGCCCGGGCCGTGCTGGAGGCGTACTGCGCCTTCGACGTGCCCGTACAGACCGTGCTGGTGTTCACCGGCGTCACCGCGCTGGAAGTGGCCTCCACGCCGGCCGGTGTCCGCGTCTGCCGGGAGCGCCAGGTGTCTGTTCTCGCCCCGCTGACCGGCGTGTTCACCCCCACCCAGGTGGAGAGGGTCTACGACGTCGCGCGGAACGGGGAGGCCTGGCTGGACGCGTGAGTCCGGGGCACGGCCGGTAGATTCCCCGGTGCTGCCGCAGCGCCCGTAGCCGTACCGCCGAAGGGGAAGTCATCATGAAGCTCCGCTGTGCCGTGCTCGACGACTACCAGTCCGTGGCGGCCACCGCCGCCGACTGGTCGTCCGTCGCCGACGACATCGACGTGGTCAGCTTCGCCGATCACTGCGCCACGGAGGACGAACTGGCATCACGACTGGCCGAGTTCGACATCGTCGTGACCCTCCGGGAGCGTGTGCCCTTTCCCGCGACGCTGATCGCACGCCTGCCCCGGCTCCGGCTGCTCGTCGCCTCCGGCATGCGCAACACCTCCATCGACTACGCCGCCGCCGAACGGCACGGGGTCACGGTCTGCGGCACCGCCAGCACGGCCACCCCGCCCGTCGAGCTCACCTGGGCGCTGCTGCTCGGACTGGCGCGCGGGCTGGTGACCGAGGCCGACGCCCTGCGGAACAACGGCCCCTGGCAGTCCACCGTCGGGGCCGACCTGCACGGGCGCAGGCTCGGCATCCTCGGGCTGGGGAAGATCGGCAGCCGGGTCGCCGCGGTCGGCCGCGCCTTCGGCATGGACGTGGTGGCCTGGAGCGCGAATCTGACCCCGGAGCGGGCCGCGGAGGCCGGGGTGGGCCTCGCCGCGTCCAAGGAGGAGCTGCTGGAGACCAGCGACTTCGTCTCCGTGCACCTGGTGCTGAGCGAGCGCACCCGTGGACTGCTGGGCGCCGAGGAGCTCAGGCTGATGCGGCCGGGCAGCTATCTGGTCAACACGTCCCGGGCGGCGATCATCGACCAGGACGCGCTGCTCGACGTGCTGCACCGCGGGGCCATCGCCGGCGCGGGCGTCGACGTGTTCGACATCGAGCCGCTCCCGGCGGACCATCCGATGCGCGGCGCGCCGCGCCTCCTGGCCACACCGCACCTGGGCTACGTCTCGCAGGCCAACTACGCGGCGTACTACGGGGACGCGGTCGAGGACATCCGGGCCCACCTCGACGGCGAGCCTGTTCGCCTGCTCGGCTGAGCGCCGCGCGTGATGGGATACCCCGATGAGTGAGCACCCTTCCCTGCGCGACCGCATCGAACAGTTCTACGCCACCGTGCCCCTGAACTTCGCCGTGGCCGAGGAGTTCGGATCCCTGCGCCTCTTCGTGCGCAAGACGGAAGGCACGCCGTACTACGGTGGCCCGTTCCACGCCCGCCCCGTCTCGGCCTCCCCGTACGACCCGGTTCCCGCCTCCGACCTGGCTGGGGTGCGAGCGCGGCAGCGGGAACTCGGGGTGCCAGGAGCGCTCGAGTGGCTCGCGGAGGTGACGCCGTCGCTGCGGGCCACGGCGGAGGCGGCGGGGCTCGCGATCGCGGAACGGCCGCTGATGGTGCTCGACCCCGGCCTGCCGCTGCCGGCGCAGTCCCTGCCCGAGGGCGTCACCACCCGGGCCCTCGAAGCGGACGATCCGGACCTTCCCGCCGTGCTGGCCCTCCCTGGACTGGCCTTCGCCGAGGCCGGCACGGCCGTGGGCCCGGCAGGGCGTGCGGAGCTCGGAGACGCCGCCGGACGGCTCGTCGCCGACGGCACGGTGGACACGATCCGCCCCTCGCTCCGGGCCGGTCACAAGACGCTTGTCGCCGCCTTCGCACCCGACGGCCTGCCCCTTGCCGCCGGCCACTACCACCCGGTGGACGGCACCACCGAGATAGGCGGGATCGGCACGCTCCCGGCAGCGCGCCGTCAAGGACTCGGGGCGGCGGTGATGGTGGCCCTGGCGGGCCACGCGCGTGAACACGGCGTACAGACCGTCTTCCTGGCCTACGCCCTGGAGTCCGTCGCCCGCCTCTACGCCCGGCTGAACTTCCGCCCGGCCGGTACCACGCTGCTGATCGCGGACCAGCCCGCCCGCGGACAGTAGGGCGGCCGGCCCGCCGGGCGTGGATCGCGTGCTTCACCGGTGCTCGGCGAACGCGGCCCGTAGGGTGGGGAACGGCTGCCTCCCGGCCGCCCCGGACGCAGAGAGGCCCACCGCGTGCACACGCTCACCGACGACGAGACGGTCTCCTGCATGGTTCCGATACCGGCCGGGACCGTGGACCTCCGCGACGACCGCCGCGGCGCCCGCTGGCAGGAGGAGATCGAACCCTTCCTGCTCGCCCGCCACCCCGTCACCGTCGGACAGCACCGCGCCGTCACGGGGACGGACGCCGACCCCGCCGTGCCCGACGCACTGCCCCTGACCAGCATCAGCTGGCTCGACGCCGTCGACCTGTGCAACCGGTTCTCGGCCCGCGCCGGACTGGCACCGGTCTACTCCCACGACGTACGGAGCGGCGAGGTGGTCCGCGACCCGGACTCCGACGGCTACCGGCTGCCCACCGAGGCGGAGTGGCAGTACGCCTGCAAGGCGGGAACCACCGGCTACCGCTACGGCGAGATCGACGACATCGCCTGGTACGAGGGCAACTCCGGCGGCCGGGTCCACGAGTCCGGCGCCAAGACCCCCAACGCATGGGGCCTGCACGACATGCTGGGCAACGTCTGGGAGTGGTGCTGGGACCTCTACGACGAGGAGGTCTACGGCGCCTACCGCACCTTCCGCGGCGGCGGCTGGGCCGAGTCGGAGCGTGGCTGCGGCGCCACGGTGCGCCGTCGCAGTCACCCCACCTTCGCGATCGACGACCTCGGCCTCCGGCTGGCCCGCGGCGTGCGCTGACGGGGCTGCGCCGAGTCGCGTGCGGACGTTCCTCGCATGTCGGCCGGGTCTTCGGGCGCGGCCACTGCATCATGTCGGGGTGGGTGAGATCTGGACCATCGGTCACTGGACGTGCCCGGAAGAGACGTTCATCGGCTCCCTGGACGCCCAGCGCATCGAAGTGCTGGCCGACGTCCGGGCGCACCCCGGCTCACGCCGCAGCCCTCAGTACTCCGCCGAGTCGATGCGCGGCTGGCTGGAACGGGCCGGGATCGACTACGTGTACCTGGACGAGCTCGGCGGCCGGCGGCGCAGACAGGACGTGGATCCCGCCGTCAACGCCGGCTGGCACAACCGGAGCTTCAAGAACTACGCCGACTACACGCTCCTTCCGGCGTACGAGCACGGCATCACGGTTCTGACCGGCCTCGCTGAGCGCGCCCGCGTCGCCGTCATGTGCGGCGAGCCGATGCCGTGGCGCTGCCACCGCCTGCTGATCGCGAACACGCTCACCGCCCGCGGCTGGACGGTCCGGCACATCATGGGCGCCGACGGGACGCGCGTGCACGAACCGGGTGCCTGGGGGGCGGAGCCGCACATCGACGAGCAGGGCCGGGTGACGTATCCGGCGCCGTGAGGGCTGCCCGGCGAAAAACCGTTCGGGTGACCGAGGGGGCGTGAGGTACGTTCCTGATCATTCGAAGGGGGCGAAGTGGCGAAGCTCAACCAGATCATCGCCGTGGAGAAGGGTGTCAAGAGCAAGTCGCTCCAGGACATCACCGCGGCCCACCACAAGGTGCAGAAGCCGGCACTGCTGGCCGGCATCTCGCGTACGTACCAGCCGAAGGACGAGGAGGGCGAGCAGCTTCCGCCCGAGTCCACGCGGGTGCAGATCAAGGCCGAGGAGGCCCTGCGCGAGATGTCCGCGTCGCTGACCCGGCTGTTCGACGTGACCGCGACGAAGGACTGGGCCAACTGCTCGGCCCGCGCGGACGTCGTCGTCGACGGCCGCACGGTCGTGAGCGAAGTCCCGGTCAGCTACCTGCTCTTCCTGGAGAAGCAGCTCACCGACCTGCACACCTTCGTGAAGAAGCTTCCGGTCCTGGACGCGTCGGAGTCCTGGTCGCTCGACCCGTCGACGGACTGGTGGAAGACGGACCCGGTACGCACCATCAGGACGAAGAAGGTCCCGCGCAACCACGTCAAGGCCGAGGCGACCGACAAGCACCCGGCGCAGGTCGACGTGTACTACGAGGACGTTCCCATCGGGTACTGGACCACCGTGAAGTTCTCCGGCGCGCTCCCGGCACGGCGGGTGAACGAGCTGCTGGACCGGGTCGAGAAGCTCCAGCACGCGGTGAAGTTCGCCCGTGAGGAGGCCAACGGCGCCGAGGTCACCGACCAGCGGGTCGGGGACGCGGTATTCGGTTACCTGTTCGGCTAGTGTCGGACGTGAGGCGGCACCCCCAAGAACGCCCCCGCGCCGAGTCGCGGGGGTGCGCACCCTGCACGAGGCGGATTTGAGGTCCGCCCCGTGTGATGAGCGCAAGCTGAAACTGACGTTCAGCCTGAAGACGCGGCAACGGTGGAGGTTCGAGTCCTCCCCCCGGCACCACAGGCCGGGGTGGCCCAACATGGCAGAGGCAACCGCGATCAATCTCAGACTCTCGCTCCAGCTTCAGTATCGCCGCCGACTGCCAGATCGACCGAGTACGGACGAACACCGTTGAATGCTGGTTCGAATCCGGCCTGCGCCTCTACGCGGCGCGGTAGTTCAAAGGCAGAACGCGACGGTATGACGACTGATCCGCACTCTTAAACGGCGCTGGCACGCGCAATTGGGTGGCAACCCCAGGGGCCCGGGAGCTGGATACGACTCCCGGGCTCCGCCACGTCCCGCCCCTCCCGGCTGTGAGACCTGAGGGCATCCGGACCCGTGCGGGCACCGCCGCATCCGGAAACGGACGACGGTGACGCTTTCAGGCCAATGAATACCGGCTCGTGACCCTGGGGACGCAGCAAGGCCGGCGCGTTCGCCGGCGGGGCCCTCTCGGACGCCTCGGGGCCCGGCAGCGCCGTCCGGGCCGTCGGGGTCTCCTATCTGTACGTCTCGGTCTGGCTGATACTCTCCCCGCTACATTCGGCCACCACCGCCGAACGGGCCCGCGCGACGGGCGTACGGGCGGCGCCCGGAGAGGCCGTCGACGAGCAGATTCCCGCCCCCTGACCGGCCGTTCACCACCCCGCACCGCGTTCCCCAGAGACAGAAGGCGAGAAACGACGTGGCTGAGGACCGAGACGTCCTGATCTACTCCAAGCGCTACGAGGGCGGGGTGCGCTTCGTCTCGCGCATGCTCACTGCACTGGGACGCCGCCCGGTCCTGGTCTCCGAGAAGCCGGAGGACGTCAACAGCGTCCACTGCGCGGCCCACATCGTGGTCGACTGGGAGACAGCGAGCCTGGAGGAGCTGGTGGCGGCGGTCGGGGCGGCGGGCGTGGAGCCGACAGCCGTCGTCAACTTCGTGGACCCGCTGATCTCCTGGCAGGTGCGCACGGCACGGCACTACGGACTGACGGGGTCGGAGCAGGGCCGTGAAGTCCTGCTGAGCAAGGCACGGGTACGGGCGGCCATGGCGGACCGCGGCCTGTCGTCGCTGGCCTTCGCGACCGGAACCGCCGCTTCCCTCGACACCGACGCGGTCACCTCGTACCCCGTCATCGTCAAGCCCGACCAGGACTCCGGTGCTTCACGGCTCGTCCGCCGCGCCGAGGACGCTGCCGAGCTCGTCTCCTGCCTCAAGGAGCTGGCCGCCGCCGCGGGTCCGGAGACGGACGTCATCGTGGAGGAGTACATCGACGGCATCGAGTTCTCCGTCGACGGGCCGGTGCTGGACGGCCGGTTCCATCCGCTCTTCGAGGTCGAGAAGACGGGGCACGACAACCGGCGGCACCACGACGCGGGGCTTCTCATCTCGCCCCCGGTCACCGCACAGGTGCGCTCTGCCGTGGGCGAGCTGTCGGAGCGGGTCCGGGCGCTGTGCTCCTCTCTCGGCCTCGGGAACAGCTGGCTGCACGTCGAAGGGCGGGCACGCGCGGACGGCACCTGCGAACTGGTCGAGGTCAACCCGCGCCCCGGTGGCCGCTCGTACCGGGACGCCATCCGGCGGGCCTGCGGTGTCGACTCCATCGACATGTCGGTACGCATGGCGCTCGGCGAGCGCCTGGACGGCGTTCTGGCCGACGCGACCACCGGCGGCACCGAGCTGCTGGCCATGCTCCCCTTCGAGGCCGACCGCGTCGGAACCCTGGCGAGCGCCACCTCCATCGAGGAGCTCATGCGGATCCCCGGGGTGGTGGACGGCTACCTGTTCGAGAACTTCCGCGTGGTGACGATGGACCGGGAGAACCACTTCGCCGAGGCCTTGATCGCCGCCGACAGCGTCGCCGACCTGCACAGGATCGCCGAACAGGTCCGCTCGGCCTTCACCTTCACCTTCGAGTGACCCGCACGGGCGGAGGTCCGCTCACGGCCCGGACGGGCCCCGCACCGATCCGTGCGTGACGGGCGCTGCGTGGCAGTGCACCGTCACGCTCCGGTCCGGGCCCCATCGTTGCTTGACGGGGCCGGACAGGTCCGCTCCAGGTGTCCGTACGGAGCGACGGCCGACGCGTTCTGCCCCCCGAGCGCGTGCACCGCGTGCTGCGGAGCCTCGACGTCCCGCTCAGGTCGCGTCACGCGCTCAAGGCGGCCGGTTCAGTGACTCAGCAGGCCCTACGCCTTGCGGAGCCGGGCGACGATGCCGTCCAGATCACGCTGGAACAGATCGGGGCGGACGAAGTGCCCGCCGGGCACCTCGTGCCACTCGTGCGGGATCCCGGCCGCGCCGAGGCCCGCCCGGACCTCCCGCTGACCGGCGAGCACCTGTGTCTCGTTGACGGTGTCGAACCAGTTGACCGGGTCCGGACTGGTTCCCGCGACCAGGAAGACCCGCTTGTCGCGGTAGCTCTCGATGCGCTGCACGGGGTTGTCCGCGGTGACCCTGGCCTCGTCCCAGAGCGGCGCGCCGTAGACCGTGCCCCCGCCCAGCTCCACGGCCGCGGAGGAGGTGTTGGCCCAGTGGGTGACCAGGCCGAAGTCGCGGCGCAGGCTGGCCGGCCCGGAGTGGGCGCTCACCGAGGCGAAGTGGCCGTAGTACTTGGCCGCGTACTTCAGCGCGCCGAAGCCGCCCATCGAGAAGCCGGAGACGGCCCGGCCGTCGTACTCGGCGTACGTACGGAAGTTGGCGTCGATCCACGGGATCAGCTGGGCGATGTGGAACGTCTCCCAGTTGCGGGCGCCCGTGTTGGAGCTGACGGGGTTGGAGTACCAGCCCGCGTGGCCCCCGTCGGGCATCACGACGATGACCGGCTTCCCGGCGGTCCAGGCGCGGATGCCCATCCGGTCGAAGGTCATGAAGTCCTGGTCCGTGCCGCCGCCGTGGAAGAGGTAGAGGACCGGATAGGAGCGACCGCTGCTGTGATAGCCGTCGGGGAGCAGGACGTTGACCGCCGGATCCCAGCCGATCGCGTCGGTCGCGAAGCGGTAGTACCACATCCGGGGATCGCGCTCGTCATGGCCGACGATGCGCAGCCCGAAGCCGTCGCCCGCCGCGGCGGCCGACGACGCCGAGGCCAGGACGCCTCCTGCGCCGAGGGCCGTCGCGGCGGTGACCGAGCCGAGGGCCCTGATGACGTTCCTGCGGGTGGGGCGGTGCGTGCTCAACATGATCTCCTGGAGTAGGGAACGACACGGAGGGCACTGACGGGGGCGGTCAGGCGGAGTACCCCTTCGGAGGGATCAGCGTGGCGAGCTGGTCGAAGGAGATCCAGTAGATCTGGTTGCCGCTGAAGGAAGCCGGGTCGGCGATGAGGACGGTCCGGTCCACCTCGTCGTAGCCGAAGACGGTGAAGTAGTGGTAGATCGTCTGGTCCGAGGGATACCCGGGCGGCTGGTTCCCCGGCGGGGCCACGATGTTGGCCACCAGCGGGTAGTTGCGGTCGATGTCGAACACGATGTCGTGCCACAGGAGGTCCCGCTGGCCCTGGGTCGGCGGATCGTTCGGCATCTCCTTGGTCTCGTACCAGCCGCCGCCCAGGTTCGAGTTGAGTACGCCGGTCACCTGGCCGATGTGATCCGTGCCCGCCTGGGTGGTGCCGAGCTGCCAGGCGAGATCACCCTGGCTGGGAGGGGCCATCCGGGCCGAGAGGGCGATGCGTGTGGCGGCCGGGCCGCACCAGTACCCGGTCTCCTGGACCTGGTAGTCGATCTGGAGCCAGTGCGCGCTCCTGGTGCGCCCGGAGGCGACCTCCAGCCGGCTGCCCGGCTCGTCGAACCCGCTGAGGACGGCCGTGCCCGCCTCGGAGCCGTGGGCGCCCACGGATACGGAGGGGACGGACGGCGCGGGCGACGCGTAGGCCGCACCCGGCTGGAACAGCGCTCCGAGGGCGACGGCTGCGATCGCGGCGGACACACATCTCTTACGCATGGGAGCTCCTGGGGGGACTGGCCCGTGAAGAAGGGCGCGGCGGTGGGGGTGCCCGGTCGTGTGCGAGAGCGGGACCAGCGTGATTCCCGGGGCCGTGGAGCCGCAAGCGGTGAAAGTCCAGGCTTACGTGGGAAGTCGGGCCGCCCGGGCCCGCTCCGTCAGAGTGACCCGTGCCGCCCCTCGACAGCCAGCAGGGCGCGTCCCTCCTCGGTGGCGAGGTGGAAGGACCGCCCGGCCGTGCGGACCGTGGTGATCAGGCCGGCCGCGCGCAGCACCCTCACGTGCTGGCTGACGGCCGGGTGGGTCACCCGCAGAAGACGGGCGGCCTCGACGGTGGAGCAGCCGGTGAGGGCGGCGCGGAGTATGCCGGCACGCGTGTGCCCGAGCAGCGGCCCCAGCGGGCCGGTTCCCCGACCGGCGCGTGAGTCGGCGACGGGCCCGGCCCAGTCGGCCGCGTGGTGGATGGGATAGACGAGCACCGGTGGCAGCGCGCCGTCGGCCAGTGTGGCCGGCGTGGGCCAGCAGAAGAACGACGGCTGCAGCACGAGGCCCCGGCCCCGCAGATGGAGTTGCTGGTCGACGGGGTAGGTGACCTCCAGGACGGGGGGCCGCCAGCGGATCTGCGGACCGAGGCCGGCCAGGAGCCCCTCGGTGCCCCGGTCGAGGAGGCTGTGCAGGCGGACGGCGCGGTCGGCGTCGATGTGCGCGTGGACACGCGGCCAGTAGGGCGCCAGCGCCTCCAGCTGATAGGTGTGGAGGGCATCGCCGAGCCTGCGCAGTGCCTCGGCGTCCCCTGCCGCCAGCGAACGCACCCAGCCCTTCGGCCTTATGGAGGAAGCCAGTTGGGACAGGTCGGTGCGCAGCCGTGGGCGCGGGGTGCTCATCAGGACGTCGAGAGCCGCCTGCAGGCTGGTGCGGTCACCGGATGTGGGGGTGAGGAAGTCGGGGGAGTAACCGGTGGGCGGCAGCAGTCCGGCCAGCAGCGCGCGACCGCCCGAGAGTCTGGGCCGGGCCCAGTGCCGCCATGCTCCGAACACCCGCTCGCCGTCGCAGCGTTGAAGGGTCTGCACGCTGTTGGTGATCTCCCAGAGGAAGTCGGGCCCCGGGGCCACCCGGACCCGCGCCAGGTCCTCGGACGTGAAGTACACCCGCAACATGGGCCCTCCAACGAGAGGCGAAGGTGCGCTGATGCCGACCGCGGGGCGACTGACGGGTCGACCGAGCACCGGACGAGCTCAGTCGAACCTCCGAGGCTGCACCCCGGCGGCTGCCTTCGGGCAGCGTATACCGCTCGATCTCCGAGTTTCCGGCGAGTGGGAGAGGCCCTGCGGCCGGCCCGGGCCCCCTGCTCCGCCGGCCCGGTGAGCCGCCCGCGCGACACCCGGCGAACGTGCGCCGGCCGCGTCCGCTGCCGCGGCCCGCCGGACGGTGTTCCCGGGAGTGGTGAAGGCGCCTGTGGCCGGCTCCGGTGCCGAGCCCCCGCTCGCGACCTCGCTCGGGTGCTCCCGGCCCCGTTCGGATCCCGACGGGAACAAAAAAAGACCCCCTGCACAGTGTCACCACTGATGAGAGGGTCTTTTCGGCACTTCCTGCGAAGTGCCCCCGGCAGGATTCGAACCTGCGCACCCGGCTCCGGAGGCCGATGCTCTATCCCCTGAGCTACGGGGGCGAATCACCGCACTTGGCGGCGACGAGTGAAACCCTACCAGCTCCGGCGGGGTGTCCGGGTACAGGTTTTCCCGCGTCGGCCCGCCGGTCCGTCGCCGGTCGGGCCTGTTCGGGGGACGGGCGCGGGAGGTCGTGTGCCGACTCCCGAGGACGGGGCGCCGAATGCCGTTTCGCGGTGGCGACCGGCCACCCCTCACGGGGCGGAAGTGGGCAAAACCCGGACGCGGCCCTTCCGCTCGACCTACCCTCGAAGGGTGTCAGGGGCGTACGGCCGCGTGCTTGTTGTCGACGACAACAAGGTCATCCGGCAGCTGATCAGGGTCAACCTCGAGCTGGAGGGCTTCGAGGTCGTGACCGCGGCCGACGGCGTCGAGTGTCTGGATCTGGTGCACGAGGTCTGTCCGGATGTGATCACCCTCGACGTGGTGATGCCCAGGCTCGACGGAATACAGACCGCGGCCCGGCTGCGGGCCGACCCGAGGACAGGGCACCTCCCGGTCGCCGTCATCAGTTCGTGCACACCCCACGAGGTGGCCGCCGGGGTCGACGCGTTCCTCGCGAAACCCTTCGAGCCGAGCGAGATGGTGCGCATGGTGCGCCGGCTCGCGTGCCGGCGGGATCACACGCGGTTCGACGGCAGGCGCGGCGCGGGGACGGCCGGGAGCGCCGCCGGCTGACCGCGCGACCGGGCCGCGGCTGCCCGTATGGCGAAACCGGTTGGCGAAGTGCCCCCCTTCCTCCCATACGCTGGTCCCGTGACCCCCGCAGATCTCTCCCGGACCGTGCTGCACGCTGTGCGCCGCGCGGTCGACGAGGACGCCCTGCGCGCGCCGGTGCCCGGCAGCGTGCGGGTCGAGCGGACACGCCCCGGTGGCAGCGGTGACTACGCCTGCGCCGTCGCCCTCCAGCTGGCCGGGCCCGCCGCGCTCCCGGCGAGGGATGTCGCGGCGCTGCTGCGGGACCGTGTCGCGGGCACGCCGGGGGTCGTGCGGGTCGAGGTCACCGGGCCGGGCTTCCTGAACTTCACGCTCGACACCTCCGCCGACGACGCCTCCCGCTCCGCACGGGTGTGCCAGGTGCTGGAGCAGGGGCTCCGGTACGGGTGGGGTGCCGAGTGCGCCGGGCAGGTCCATCAGCTCCACCACCGGCGCGAAGTCCGGGCAGCGGTCGTGGCGGGCACGGTGATGAAGCTGCTCCGTGCGCAGGGCGCCCTGGGGCGTACCACCTGTGAGGAGGCGTCCGACCCCGACTGGGCACGTCTCGGCGTCACCGTGGACGCGCACGGGCGGCCACCCGTTCCGCTCGTGCAGACCCGGCCCGTGCCCGCCGGGGCCACGGCGGGGGAGCTGCTGGAGCGGCTGGGCGCCGACGCCACCCGCTGGGGCCTGCTGAGGCCCGCCGGACACGACCGCGCGCACCTCGGTGACGCCCTCCTCGTGCAGGGCGAGGCCAATCCGCTGTTCCTGGTCCGCTACGCCCACGCCCGCGCCCGTGCGCTCGGCCGCGAGGCGCGGCGGCTCGGCTTCACGGCCGCATACGACCGGTCCGCAGACGTTCCCGCGCCCGCGCTGCACGCCGTCCTCGCCGATCACCCCGGCGTCCTCGCCTCCGCGGCCCGCCACCAGGCCCCCGACCGGCTCGCCCGGCACCTCGAGACGGTGGCGCACGCCTTCTTCGACTTCCACGACGCCTGCCCGCCGCTCCCCGCCGGTGACGAGAAACCCTCGGCCGCCCACCGCTCCCGGCTGGCCCTCGCCGAAGCCGCCGGGACGGTGCTCGCAGGCGGCCTGTCCCTGCTCGGCATCAGCGCGCCCGAACACCTCTGAGAACCGAGAGAGCAGAGCAGAACGATGAGCCGATCCGCCCACCCCGCAGGACCCCGTCACGCCGACGTCCTCCCCGAGGGCCACTACACCGCCCCGGCCACCGACCTCAACGAGCTGGACGCGAAGGTCTGGTCCCGTACGGTCACCCGTGACGCCGACGGTGCGCTCACCGTCGGCGGTATCGAAGTCGCCCGGCTGGCCGAGGAGTTCGGGACCCCGGCGTACTTCCTGGACGAGTCCGACTTCCGGGCGCGCTGCCGCGCCTGGGCGGACGCCTTCGGGGCGGACGCCGATGTGTTCTACGCCGGGAAGGCATTCCTGTCGCGCGCCGTGGTGCGGTGGCTCAAGGAGGAGGGGCTGAATCTGGACGTGTGCTCCGGCGGTGAGCTCGCCACCGCGCTGGACGCGGGAATGCCCGCCGAGCGCATCGCCTTCCACGGCAACAACAAGACCGTCGCCGAGATCGAGCGGGCAATCGAGGCGGGCGTCGGGCGGATCGTGCTCGACTCCTTCCAGGAGATCGCCCGGGTCTCGCACATCGCCCAGCGGCTCGGTACGCGCCAGCGGGTGCAGATCCGCGTGACGGTCGGGGTCGAGGCCCACACCCACGAGTTCATCGCCACCGCGCACGAGGACCAGAAGTTCGGGATCGCACTGGCGGACGGGCAGGCGGCCGAAGCGGTCCGCAGGGCGCTCACCATGGACGGCCTGGAGCTCATCGGCATCCACTCGCACATCGGCTCGCAGATCTTCGACATGGCCGGCTTCGAGGTCTCCGCGCGGCGCGTCGTCCAGCTCCTCGCCGAGGTCCGTGACGAGCACGGCGTCGAGCTCCCCGAGATCGACCTCGGCGGCGGCCTCGGGATCGCGTACACCTCCGAGGACGACCCGCGCGAGCCGCACGAGATCGCCAAGGCGCTCGGCGACATCGTGACCCGGGAGTGCGAGTCGGCGGGCCTGCGCACCCCGCGCATCTCCGTCGAGCCGGGCCGCGCGATCGTCGGCCCCACCGCGTTCACGCTGTACGAGGTCGGCACCATCAAGCCCCTCGACGGCCTGCGGACGTACGTGAGCGTCGACGGCGGCATGTCCGACAACATCCGCACCGCCCTGTACGACGCCGAGTACAGCGTGGCGCTCGTCTCGCGCAGCTCCGACGCCGCGCCCATGCTCGTACGCGTCGTCGGCAAGCACTGCGAGAGCGGTGACATCGTGGTCAAGGACGCGTTCCTGCCGTCCGACCTGGCCCCCGGCGACCTGATCGCCGTGCCCGCCACCGGCGCGTACTGCCGGTCCATGGCGAGCAACTACAACCACGCACTGCGCCCGCCCGTCGTCGCCGTGCGCGACGGTCGGGCACGCGTCATCGTCCGCCGCGAGACGGAGGAAGATCTCCTGCGTCTCGATGTCGGCTGATGAAATTCACATCTCAAAATCCGGACGGGTGACAGAAACCCCCGTCCGGTGAGTGAGACTGGTCCACACATCAGAAGTATGAGAAACGAGGTCGGATGATGCGTACGCGTCCGCTGAAGGTGGCGCTGCTGGGCTGTGGAGTGGTCGGCTCAGAGGTGGCGCGCATCATGACGACGCACGCCGACGACCTCGCCGCGCGCATCGGTGCGCCGGTCGAGCTCGCCGGTGTCGCCGTCCGCCGGCCCTCCAAGGTGCGCGAGGGCATCGACCCCGCGCTGATCACCACCGACGCGACCGCCTTGGTCGAACGGGGCGACATCGACGTCGTCGTAGAGGTCATCGGAGGCATCGAGCCCGCCCGCACGCTCATCACCACCGCCTTCGAGCACGGCGCGGGCGTCGTCTCGGCCAACAAGGCGCTGCTGGCCGAGGACGGCTCCGCACTCCACGCCGCAGCCGAGAAGCACGGGCGGGACCTCTACTACGAGGCGGCCGTGGCCGGCGCGATCCCGCTCGTACGTCCCCTGCGCGAGTCCCTCGCGGGGGACAAGGTCAACAGGGTGCTCGGCATCGTCAACGGCACGACCAACTTCATCCTCGACAGGATGGACACGAGCGGCGCCGGATACTCCGAGGCGCTCGACGAGGCCACCGCCCTCGGGTACGCCGAGGCCGACCCGACCGCCGACGTCGAGGGCTTCGACGCCGCCGCCAAGGCCGCCATCCTCGCCGGGATCGCCTTCCACACCCGCGTCAAGATCGGCGAGGTGCACCGCGAGGGCATCACGGAGGTCACCGCCGCGGACATCGCCTCCGCCCGGCGCATGGGCTGCACCGTCAAGCTCCTCGCCATCTGCGAGCGCGCCGCCGACGGCCGGTCCGTCACCGCCCGGGTGCATCCCGCGATGATCCCGCTCAGCCACCCGCTGGCCTCCGTCCGCGAGGCGTACAACGCGGTCTTCGTCGAGGCCGAGGCGGCCGGGCAGCTGATGTTCTACGGTCCCGGCGCCGGTGGCGCCCCGACCGCGTCCGCGGTCCTGGGCGACCTGGTCGCCGTGTGCCGCAACATCATCGGACAGGCCACCGGCCCCGGTGAGTCCGCGTACACGCGTCTGCCGGTCAGCCCCATGGGCGACGTCGTCACGCGCTACCACATCAGTCTCGACGTGGCCGACAAGCCTGGCGTACTCGCCCAGGTCGCGACGGTCTTCGCCGAACAGGGCGTATCCATCGATACGGTCCGACAGAAGAGCCGCCAATCGGGCAGCGGCGACGGAGTTGCCATCGAGCAGGGTGGCGGCGGGCGACGGGCGGGCGGGGACGGCGAGGCATCTCTCGTCGTCGTCACCCACCGCGCGCCCGACGCCGCCCTCTCCGGGACCGTCGAAGCGCTGCGCAAGCTGGACACCGTGCGCGGTGTCGCCAGCATCATGCGTGTTGAAGGGGAGTAAGGACCCATGACCAGCAAGGGCACACACCAGTGGCGCGGCATCATCGAGGAGTACCGGGACCGGCTCCCGGTCACGAGCTCGACGCCGGTCGTCACACTCCGTGAGGGCGGCACGCCGCTCGTCCCGGCTCAGGTCCTCTCCGAGCGCACGGGCTGCGAGGTGCACCTCAAGGTCGAGGGCGCCAACCCCACCGGGTCGTTCAAGGACCGCGGCATGACCATGGCGATCACCCGGGCCAAGGAGGAGGGCGCGCAGGCCGTCATCTGTGCCTCCACGGGCAACACCTCGGCCTCCGCGGCCGCGTACGCCGTTCGCGCGGGCATGGTCTGCGCCGTCCTCGTGCCGCAGGGCAAGATCGCGCTCGGCAAGATGGGGCAGGCGCTCGTCCACGGCGCGAAGATCCTCCAGGTCGACGGCAACTTCGACGACTGCCTGACCCTGGCCCGCAGCCTCTCGGACAACTACCCGGTGGCGCTGGTCAATTCGGTCAACCCGGTCCGCATCGAGGGCCAGAAGACCGCCGCGTTCGAGATCGTCGACGCGCTCGGTGACGCCCCCGACATCCATGTGCTGCCGGTGGGCAACGCGGGCAACATCACGGCCTACTGGAGGGGTTACAAGGAGTACGCGAAGGACGCGGTCTCCACGCACACCCCGCGCATGTGGGGCTTCCAGGCGTCCGGTTCCGCGCCGATCGTCCGCGGCGAGATTGTCAAGGACCCGGCGACCATCGCCACCGCGATCCGCATCGGCAACCCGGCGTCCTGGCAGTTCGCGCTGGACGCCCGGGACGAGTCGGAGGGCTTCATCGACGCCGTGACGGACCGTCAGATCCTGTCGGCCTACCGTCTGCTGGCCTCCCAGGAGGGTGTCTTCGTCGAGCCCGCCTCGGCCGCGTCCGTGGCCGGTCTGCTCAAGGCCGCCGAAGAGGGCAAGGTCGACCCCGGCCAGAAGATCGTCTGCACCGTCACGGGCAACGGGCTGAAGGACCCCGACTGGGCCGTCGCGGGTGCCCCGCAGCCGGTGACGGTCCCGGTCGACGCGGCTGCCGCGGCCGAGCGGCTGGGCCTCGCGTAACCGGTCCTCGCCGCAGCTCAACCGCCCTTCCGGGGCGGAGAGCGCATGGGAGGTGCGCGACACGCATCGTGCGCCTCCTGTGCGCCCTATGTCGCGACAGAACCTTCCTTCGATAAGCTGTGGTCAACCCGCCCCGCCGCATCCGCCGCGGTGCTGTGGCCGTCGTGTCCGCCGGGCCCCGTCCTCCGCACAACGACTCCCCACGCTCGTTCGAAACACCCTGCACCACATCCCCGCCGCCGTACAGGAAGAGTCGTCCAACCGATGGCCGGTCCCGCGTTCCGAGCCGCCGCCGTCCGGGTGCGCGTCCCCGCAACCAGCGCCAATCTGGGCCCGGGTTTCGACGCCCTCGGCCTCTCGCTGGGGCTCTACGACGACGTCGTCGTCCGGGTCGCCGATTCCGGGCTGCACATCGACATCGCGGGTGAGGGCGCCGAGACGCTGCCCCGCGACGAGAACCACCTGCTCGTACGTTCCCTTCGCACGGCCTTCGACCTGCTCGGGGGGCAGCCCCGCGGCCTCGAGATCGTCTGCGCCAACCGCATCCCGCACGGCCGTGGTCTCGGCTCCTCGTCCGCCGCCATCTGCGCCGGCATCGTCGCCGCCCGAGCCGTGACGACGGGCGGCGAGGCCCGTCTCGACGACGCCGCCCTGCTGGAGCTGGCCACCGAGATCGAGGGGCACCCGGACAACGTCGCCGCCTGCCTGCTCGGCGGATTCACCCTCGCCTGGATGGACGCCGGTGCCGCCAAGGCGATCCGGATGGACCCCGCGGACTCCGTCGTCCCCGTGGTCTTCGTCCCGGCGACCCCGGTGCTGACCGAGACCGCCCGCGGCCTCCTGCCGCGCACCGTCCCCCATGTGGACGCGGCGGCCAACGCCGGCCGTGCGGCCTTGCTCGTCGAGGCCCTCAGCCGGCGACCCGAACTGCTGCTCGCCGCCACGGAGGACCGGATCCACCAGGAGTACCGGGCCCCCGCGATGCCGCAGAGCGTGGATCTGGTGAACCGGCTGCGCGCCGACGGCGTCCCCGCCGTCATCTCCGGTGCCGGGCCCACCGTGCTCGCGCTGACCGACGAGGGCTCGGCCGACAAGGTCGCCCGGCTGGCGGGGGACGGCTGGACCGCGAACAGGCTCGCCCTCGACGCCACGGGTGCGAGCGTGCTGCCGCTCGCTGCGTAATCGCACGTGATTGCCGGTGCAAGAGAGGGGGAATGTTTGTTGGAGCCGGTAGTGTTAACCTCAAGTCAGCAATCGACGTCTTCGTGGCGCGTTGCTTCGTGTCCCGCTCCGGGACCACCACTCTTCCGTGAGCCTCCCCGACTGCCTGAGCAGCCTGCCTGAGCTTTCGAGCACGCTCCGGAACCGGCACGACACCCTCTTGCTCGTCCAGGAGTGGGCCGAGCAGGGGGATCTCGCGCCGGACCCCGCACATTCGTCTCTCCGCCGTACCCGGCGGACCACCGCCCCGGCAAGGTCCGCGATCGACACGATCAACAGACCGCAGTCGGACAGCACAACCGGTCGCCGAGCCAGAAGGCCGACGTCCGCTCCAGGGAAGGACCCTTCGTGAGCGACACCACCGATCTGATGGGCGTGACTGCCGACAAGAGCGTCGACAGCTCCGTGCCCGCCGAAGGTGCTGCCACTGGCACCACCGCACGGCGCCGCCGCTCCGGCACCGGCCTCGATGGCATGGTCCTGGCCGAGCTGCAGCAGGTCGCGTCCGGCCTCGGCATCAGGGGAACCGCGCGTATGCGCAAGAGCCAGCTGATCGAGGTCATCAAGGAGGCGCAGGCAGGAGGATCCTCCGCGCCCGCCCCCAAGGCCGCCGCATCCACCGGTACGGACGCCGGGAGCAAGCCGAAGCGCCGTGCCACGTCCAAGACGCGCACGGGCGACGAGACCGCTGCCGCGCCGGCCGCCGACAAGGCCGCCGCCCAGCAGCAGATCGACATCCCCGGGCAGCCGGCCAGCGACGAGCAGCCCGCGGGCGAGCGCCGCCGCCGCCGGGCGACCGCGCAGGCGGGCAGCCCCGACACCAAGGCCGAGTCCAAGGCTGAGGCCCACGCCGAGCCGAAGGCCGAGTCGAAGGGCGAAGGCCGTCAGGACCGTGCCGACGAGCGCGGCGAGGCGAAGGCCGACGCGAAGGCGGAGTCCGCCACGGACAACGCCGAGGGCCGTCGCGGCGACCGCCAGGACGGCCGTCGTGGCGACCGCCAGGACCGTGACCGCGGTGACCGCCGGGACCGCCAGCGTGACCGCCGCGGCAAGGGCGACGACCAGGGCCAGCAGGGCGGCGGACGCCGTCAGGGCCAGGGTCAGGGCCAGCAGGGCGGCGGCGGCCAGAACCAGGGCCAGGGCCAGCAGGGCGGCGGCGGTCAGCAGGACGACGGTTACGACGACGAGGGCGGCCGTCGCGGCCGTCGCGGCCGTTACCGCGACCGCCGTGGCCGTCGTGGCCGCGACGACTTCGCGACCGACGTCCAGGTTGCCGACGATGACGTCCTGATCCCCGTCGCGGGCATCCTCGACATCCTCGACAACTACGCGTTCATCCGGACCTCCGGCTACCTGCCGGGCCCGAATGACGTGTACGTCTCGCTCGCCCAGGTCCGTAAGAACGGCCTGCGCAAGGGTGACCACGTCACCGGTGCGGTGCGCCAGCCCAAGGACGGCGAGCGCCGCGAGAAGTTCAACGCGCTGGTCCGCCTCGACTCCGTCAACGGCATGGCGCCGGAGAGCGGCCGCGGCCGCCCGGAGTTCCAGAAGCTGACACCGCTGTACCCGCAGGACAGGCTCCGTCTGGAGACCGACTCCAACGTCCTGACCACCCGGATCATCGACCTGGTCGCACCGATCGGCAAGGGCCAGCGAGGCCTGATCGTGGCCCCGCCGAAGACCGGTAAGACCATGATCCTGCAGGCCATCGCCAACGCGATCACGGTCAACAGCCCCGAGTGCCACCTGATGGTCGTCCTGGTCGACGAGCGTCCGGAAGAGGTCACCGACATGCAGCGGTCGGTGAAGGGCGAGGTCATCTCCTCGACCTTCGACCGGCCCGCCGAGGACCACACCACGGTCGCCGAGCTCGCCATCGAGCGTGCGAAGCGTCTCGTGGAGCTGGGACACGACGTGGTGGTCCTGCTGGACTCGATCACCCGTCTGGGCCGCGCCTACAACCTGGCGGCGCCGGCCTCCGGCCGCATCCTGTCCGGTGGTGTCGACTCGACCGCGCTCTACCCGCCGAAGCGCTTCTTCGGTGCCGCGCGGAACATCGAGGACGGCGGCTCGCTGACCATCCTGGCCACCGCGCTCGTCGAGACCGGCTCGCGCATGGACGAGGTGATCTTCGAGGAGTTCAAGGGCACCGGCAACATGGAGCTCAAGCTCGACCGGAAGCTCTCGGACAAGCGCATCTTCCCGGCGGTGGACGTCGACGCGTCCAGCACGCGTAAGGAAGAGATCCTGCTGGGCACCGATGAGTTGGCCGTGGTCTGGAAGCTGCGCCGGGTGCTTCACGCCCTCGACCAGCAGCAGGCCATCGAGCTGCTGCTGGACCGCATGAAGAAGACGCAGTCCAACGCGGAGTTCCTGCTCCAGATCCAGAAGACGACGCCGGGCAGCGGTAACAACGACTGACGTCACCGCGTTCGCGCACACATGACCGATGCCCCGTCACGGAAGTGACGGGGCATCGGTCATGACAGGGCGTCAGCCGCGCGCGTCCCTCGCGGAGTTGCGGTCGCGGGCCCGCATGGCCGGGCGGGCTCCGGGCCCGCCGGACGCAGGCGCGGTCCGGTGCGTCCGTCCACCCGTCGTCGGCTGCCCCGGCGGCCGCGCGGCTCCGGTGACGCGGGGAGGCGGCCGTGGCGGACGTGCCCGCCACGACGAGGAGTGACGAACCTCCCCCGGTGCGATCTTTGCCACACGCGCCGTCGTCCCGAGCCTCGGAGCGGCCACCACGCGTTCGCCCGAAACACCAGGTGGGCGCCGGGTTACCAGCCGGCTCACCCGCTCTCTGCGGCGTTCCTCCCGCCCGGCGGCGGCCTCAGCCCGCTGTGCAACGCTTCTCGCTGCTCCGGTCGTCCCACCGAGTGACGCCGGACCGCGCCCGTGCACCACGGCAGGGGGTGAGAGCGAGAAGCGGAAGAGGCAGCGCATGAGCGAGCAGAGCAGAGGCACCGGCCGAATACGCGGCACCGGCGTCCGCCGGCGGACGCCGTCGCGGGCCCGCAGGGTGAAGAGGATCGCGCTTTGGGGCGCCGCCGCCCTCGTGGTCGTGGGAGGGTCCGGACTCGGGTACGCCTACTTCACGCTCAACGGCAATCTGAAGGGCGTCGACATCGACGCCGCTCTCGGAGCCGAGCGTCCCGACGACGTGGACAACGGATCGCAGGACATCCTCGTGCTGGGGTCGGACTCCCGCTCCGGCGCCAACGCGGAGTACGGCGCCGACCAGGGGTCCGCGCGGGCGGACACCGCGATGATCGTCCACGTCAACGAGGGCCACAGCTCCGCGAGCGTGGTCTCGGTCCCGCGCGACACCCTCGTCGACCGCCCCGCCTGCACGAGCGACACGACCGGTGAACAGGTCGGCGCGGAGCAGCAGGCGATGTTCAACTCCGCCTACGAGGTCGGCGGGCCGGCCTGCGCGGTGAAGACCGTGGAGTCGATGTCCGGCATCCGCATGGATCACTACGTCGAGGTCGACTTCACCGGGTTCAAGAAGCTCGTCGACGAGCTGGGCGGCGTGAAGCTCACCACCTCGCAGGCGATCGACGACCCCGACAGCCACCTCGCGCTGAAGCCCGGGACCCACACCCTGAGCGGGGAGCAGTCACTCGGCCTCGTCCGTACGCGCCACAGCGTCGGCGACGGCAGTGACCTGGGGCGCATCCAGCTCCAGCAGGCGTTCGTCAAGGCGCTGATGGACCAGGCGAAGAGCGTCGGTGTGTTCTCGGACCCGAAGACCCTCTTCGGGCTCGCGGACACCGCGACCAAGACCGTCACGACCGACTCCGAACTGGCCTCCGTCAACAAGCTCACCGGCTTCGCGAACGGGCTCAAGGGCCTCGGCTCGAAGAACGTCGACATGGTCACCCTGCCCGTGGAGTACGACCCCGAGGACCCGAACCGGGTGCTGCCCCAGGAGAAGGCCGACGGGCAGGTCTGGGCGGCGCTCAAGCAGGACAGGCCGATACCGAGGTCCGCCACGGCGAAGTCCGCGGGCGACAAGGGCGGGGCCGGAGACGTCGTCCGCTGAGGGCACCTTCCGCGAACCTTCCGTCACGGAACGGTCGCGGAACGTTCCCCGTACGCACGGGAATACACACGGCCGGGTCCTCGTTTTGGGAGATACGGCCGGTCCTGGCAGACTGGTACGTCGGCCCCGGTTCACGGACGCGCAATCCGCGCGAACGACCCGGTGCCCTCCCGAACCTAGGAGACACCTTGAAGCGCGAGATTCACCCCCAGTACGTCGAGACGCAGGTCAGCTGCACCTGTGGTGCGTCGTTCACCACCCGGAGCACCCTCGACAGCGGCGCCATCCGCGCCGACGTCTGCTCCGAGTGCCACCCGTTCTACACGGGCAAGCAGAAGATCCTCGACACCGGCGGCCGCGTGGCCCGCTTCGAGGCCCGCTTCGGCAAGGCCGCCGGCTCCGCCAGCAAGTAGCGAGCCACTGCGCCGGTTCCCGACGCCCTCCACGGGGCGCCGGGACCGGCGTTTTTCCGGCTGTGCGGCCGGGTGCGCCCCCGTGGCGCGGTACAGGCAGCACACCGTCCAGCAGGCCCGCAGACGTATGACGCAGAAACCAGGAGCCCGAAGATGTTCGAGGCGGTCGAGGAACTGATCGGTGAACACGCCGATCTCGAGAAGAAGCTCGCCGACCCGTCGGTCCACGCCGACCAGGCCAACGCGCGCAAGCTCAACAAGCGCTACGCGGAGCTGACCCCGATCGTCTCCACCTACCGGTCCTGGAAGCGGACCGGTGACGACATCGGGACCGCCCGCGAGTTCGCCGCCGACGACCCGGACTTCGCGGCCGAGGTGAAGGTCCTGGAGAAGCAGCGCGAGGAGATCACCGAGAAGCTCCGGCTCCTCCTGGTCCCGCGCGACCCCAGTGACGACAAGGACGTGCTCCTCGAGATCAAGGCGGGCGCGGGCGGCGACGAGTCCGCCCTCTTCGCCGGCGATCTGCTGCGCATGTACCTGCGCTACGCCGAGCGCGTGGGCTGGAAGACCGAGATCATCGACTCCACCGAGTCCGAGCTCGGCGGCTACAAGGACGTCCAGGTCGCCGTGAAGACCAAGGGCGGCAACGGCGCCACCGAGCCCGGCCAGGGCGTCTGGGCCCGCATGAAGTACGAGGGCGGTGTGCACCGCGTGCAGCGCGTGCCCTCCACCGAGTCGCAGGGCCGCATCCACACCTCCGCCGCCGGTGTGCTCGTCACACCCGAGGCGGAGGAGGTCGACGTCGAGATCCACGCCAACGACCTGCGCATCGACGTCTACCGCTCCTCGGGCCCCGGCGGCCAGTCCGTCAACACCACGGACTCCGCCGTCCGCATCACGCACCTTCCGACGGGTGTCGTCGCCTCCTGCCAGAACGAGAAGAGCCAGCTCCAGAACAAGGAGCAGGCCATGCGTATCCTGCGGTCCCGGCTGCTCGCAGCCGCCCAGGAAGCGGCCGAGCAGGAGGCCTCCGACGTACGCCGCAGCCAGGTGCGCACCGTGGACCGCTCCGAGAAGATCCGGACGTACAACTTCCCGGAGAACCGCATCTCGGACCACCGCGTCGGCTTCAAGGCGTACAACTTGGACCAGGTGCTCGACGGTGACCTCGACGCCGTCATCCAGGCCTGCGTGGACGCCGACTCCGCCGCCAAGCTCGCCGCCGCATAAGACGCGTAGGACCCGACCCGCCCCGCCCGTGAACCCGTACGGAGAACCGCGATGAACCTGCTGCTCGCCGAGGTGGCCCAGGCCACCCAGCGGCTGGCCGACGCCGGTGTCCCCTCACCGCGATTCGACGCCGAGGAACTCGCCGCGTTCGTGCACGGGGTCAAGCGGGGCGAGCTGCACCACGTGCCGGACGCCGACTTCGACGCCCGCTACTGGGAGACGATCGCCCGCCGCGAGGCCCGCGAACCGCTCCAGCACATCACCGGCCGGGCCTTCTTCCGCTACCTGGAACTCCAGGTGGGCCCCGGTGTCTTCGTGCCGCGCCCGGAGACCGAGTCGGTCGTCGGCTGGGCGATAGACGCCGTACGTGCGATGGACGTGGTCGAACCGCTGATCGTCGACCTCTGCACCGGGTCGGGCGCGATCGCGCTCGCCATGGCGCAGGAGGTGCCGCGCTCACGCGTGCACGCCGTGGAGCTGTCCGAGGACGCCCTGAGGTGGACCCGGAAGAACGCAGAGGGGTCCAGGGTCACCGTCCACCGCGGCGACGCCCTGAGCGCACTTCCCGAGCTCGACGGCCAGGTCGACCTGGTCATCTCCAACCCGCCCTACATCCCGCTCACGGAGTGGGAGTACGTGGCGCCCGAGGCCCGCGACCACGACCCGCAGATGGCCCTCTTCTCCGGCGAGGACGGCCTCGACACCATCCGCGGCATAGAACGCACCGCGCACCGTCTGCTCCGTCCCGGCGGGCTCGTCGTCATCGAGCACGCCGACACCCAGGGCGGCCAGGTTCCGTGGATCTTCACCGAGGAGCGGGGATGGGCGGACGCGGCCGACCACCCCGACCTGAACAGGCGGCCCCGGTTCGCGACGGCCCGCAAGGCCATGCCGTGACCACCGGGACACCGGCACCGCACGATCCCTACCCGTACATGTCCGAGGAGGCCGGCTGATGGCACGGCGATACGACTGCAACGACGCGACCGACCGTACGACCGGCCTGCGTGAGGCCGCGTCCGCCGTCCGCCGCGGCGAACTGGTCGTGCTGCCCACCGACACCGTGTACGGGATCGGTGCGGACGCCTTCAGTTCGGAGGGCGTCGCCGACCTCCTCGACGCCAAGGGCCGCGGCCGCAACATGCCGACCCCTGTCCTGATCGGCTCCCCGAACACCCTGCACGGCCTGGTCACCGACTTCTCCGAGCAGGCCTGGGAGCTCGTCGACGCGTTCTGGCCCGGGGCCCTCACGCTCGTCGCCAAGCACCAGCCGTCGCTGCAGTGGGACCTCGGCGACACCCGTGGCACCGTCGCCGTCCGGATGCCCCTGCACCCCGTCGCCATCGAACTCCTCACGGAGGTCGGCCCGATGGCCGTCTCCAGCGCCAACCTCACCGGACACCCCTCTCCCGAGGACTGCGACGCCGCCCAGGAGATGCTCGGCGACAGCGTCTCCGTCTACCTCGACGGGGGCCCGACCCCCGGCATCGTGCCGTCCTCGATCGTCGACGTCACCGGCAGGATCCCGGTACTCCTGCGGGCCGGCGCCCTCACGGTCGAGGAGCTCCGCAAGGTGGTACCCGACCTCGAGGTGGCCAATTGACCGCCCCTGAGGGGCGTGGCATAGCGGGGCGGCACGACACTTTCCGCATCCTCCACGTCAGCACCGGCAACGTCTGCCGCTCGCCCATCACCGAGCGGCTGACCCGCCACGCCCTCGTGGACCGCCTCGGCGATCCGCTGAGCGGCGGCCTCATCGTGGAGAGCGCGGGGACCTGGGGGCACGAGGGCGCGCCCATGGAGGCCAACGCGGAGGTCGTCCTCGCCGACTTCGGGGCCGATGCCACGGGTTTCGTCGGCCGCGAACTCCTCGACGAGCACGTGATCCGCGCCGACCTCGTGCTCACCGCCACCCGGGACCACCGCGCCCAGGTGATCTCCATGGGCCACTCGGCGGGCCTGCGGACCTTCACGCTGAAGGAGTTCACCCGGCTGGTGCGGGCCATAGACCCCGCGACCCTCCCGGACGCGCGCGAGGAGGGTGTCGTCGAGCGCGCCCGCGCGCTGGTGCGCGCCGCGGCGGCCCTGCGCGGCTGGCTGCTGGCCCCCACCGCCGAGGCGGACGAGGTCTACGACCCGTACGGCGCCCCGATCACCTTCTTCCGCTCGGTCGGTGACGAGATCAGTCAGGCGCTCGACCCGGTCATGACCGCGCTCACCGGGGTGCGCGCCCCCCGCTGAGCCACCGCCGGCCCAGGGCGCCGCACCGTGGTGCGCCGACCGGCGTAGGGGCGCGTCCGGCAGCGGGCAGGCACCCGGGGACGGGCCTACATTGGATCTGACGCCACGCACCCCCCTCCTCCAGGCCCGGAGCCCTCGATGCCGGTCACCACTCCAGCCGCACGCGCGGCCGCGCCACCGTCCTCCCCGTCCGACACCGCCGTGCCGCAGGACTTCGGCGCCCTGCTCCGCCAGGACCCGGAGATCGGCGGCATCCTGCTCGCCGAGGCCGGCCGTCAGTCGAGCACCCTCCAGCTCATCGCCGCCGAGAACTTCACCTCGCCCGCGGTCCTCGCCGCCCTGGGCTCCCCGCTCGCCAACAAGTACGCGGAGGGCTACCCCGGTGCACGGCACCACGGCGGCTGCGAGCAGGCCGACGCCGTGGAGCGCGCCGCCGTCCGGCGTGCCACGTCCCTGTTCGGCGCCGAGCACGCCAACGTCCAGCCGCACTCCGGGTCCTCCGCCGTCCTCGCCGCGTACGCCGCGCTGCTGCGGCCCGGCGACACGGTGCTGGCCATGGGACTCCCGTACGGCGGGCACCTCACCCACGGAGCCCCCGGGAACTTCTCCGGACGCTGGTTCGAGTTCGTCGGCTACGGAGTCGATCCCGACAGCGGGCTCATCGACTACGCCCAGGTGCGCGCCCTGGCCCGGGCCAGGCGCCCCAAGGCGATCGTCTGCGGCTCGATCTCGTACCCGCGGCACCCCGACTACGAGCAGTTCAGGGACATCGCCGACGAGGCCGGCGCCTATCTGATCGCGGACGCCGCCCACCCGATGGGGCTGATCGCCGGGGGAGCGGCGCCCAGCCCGGTCCCGTACGCGGACGTGGTGTGCGCCACCACGCACAAGGTGCTGCGCGGACCGCGCGGCGGCATGATCCTGTGCGGCGTCGAGTTCTCGGAGCGCATCGACCGCGCGGTGTTCCCGTTCACCCAGGGCGGCGCCCAGATGCACACCGTCGCGGCGAAGGCCGTCGCGTTCGGCGAGGCGGCGACCCCCGGGTACGCGGTCTACGCCCACCGGGTCGTCGCACATGCCCGGGTCCTGGCGGCCGCCCTCGAGTCCGAGGGCTTCGAGGTCACCACGGGCGGTACGGACACCCACATCGTCGTCGCGGACCCCGCCCCGCTGGGCGTCGACGGCCGCGTCGCCCGCAACCGGCTCATGGCCGCCGGGATGGTCCTGGACACCTGCGCCCTGCCGTACGGCGACGCGCGCGGGATCCGGCTCGGCACCGCGGCCGTCACCACCCAGGGCATGGACGAGGACGACATGGCGCGGATCGCCGCGCTGTTCGGCGCGGCCGTACGGGAGGAGGGCGACGCCGGCCGGCTGCGGGCCGAGGTGCGTGGACTGGCCGAGCGCAATCCGCCGTATCCCGGGTAGGCGGAGTGGATGAGCTATGTGCAACCAACACCCGTGGCTCGGTGTCCTTGCTATGGAGACTAGGGTGTGGGGCTGAGATGGCCGGCGAATTCTGTGGGGCAGCCCGTGCGTGATTACCTGCTGACGCTCTGTGTCACGACAGCGGTTACCTATCTGCTGACCGGGCCGGTGCGGAAGTTCGCCATCGCGATCGGGGCGATGCCCGCGATCCGTGCGCGCGACGTACACCGGGAACCGACACCTCGGCTCGGTGGCATCGCCATGTTCGGCGGACTGTGTGCGGGACTGATCACCGCGGACCACCTCTTCAACCTGAACAGCGTGTTCGAGCTCTCCGACGAACCCAGAGCCCTGCTCTCCGGCGCCGCCCTGATCTGGCTGATCGGCGTCCTGGACGACAAGTTCGAGCTCGACGCCCTGATCAAGCTCGGCGGGCAGATGATCGCCGCCGCCGTCATGGTCATCCAGGGTCTGACGATCCTGTGGCTGCCCATCCCGGGCCTGGGTACCGTCGCCCTCACCCAGTGGCAGGGCACGCTGCTCACGGTCGCGCTGGTCGTGATCACGATCAACGCGGTGAACTTCGTCGACGGCCTGGACGGCCTGGCGGCCGGCATGGTCTGCATCGCGTCCGCGGCGTTCTTCCTCTACACCTACCGGCTCTGGTACGGGTACGGGATCGAGGCGGCCGCCCCCGCGACGCTCTTCGCCGCGATCCTGATGGGGATGTGCCTCGGCTTCCTGCCGCACAACATGCACCCGGCCCGGATCTTCATGGGTGACTCAGGGTCCATGCTGATCGGCCTCGTGCTGGCCGCCGGTGCGATCTCTGTCACCGGCCAGGTCGACCCGGACGCCATGAAGCTGTTCGAGGGCAGCGAGCGGCAGGCGACCCACGCGATGCTGCCGGTCTTCATCCCGCTGCTGCTCCCGCTGACGATCATCGCCATTCCGGCCGCCGACCTGATCCTCGCGATCGTGCGGCGCACCTGGAACGGCCAGTCGCCGTTCGCGGCCGACCGCGGGCACCTGCACCACCGGCTGCTGGAGATCGGGCACTCGCACAGCAGGTCCGTGCTGATCATGTACTTCTGGTCCGCGCTGATCGCGTTCGGCGCGGTCGGTTACTCCGTGCACTCCGCCTCGCTCTGGATCGTGCTGGTGATCGTGGGGCTCAGCGCGGTGGGTCTCGTCCTGCTGCTGATGCCGCGCTTCACCCCGCGCGCCCCGCACTGGGCGGAGTCCTTCGTGCCGCCGCGCTACCGGCGCCGTCGGCGCGAGGACGCCGTCGGCGGCGCGGCGGAGGGCGAGGACGCCCCGCACGGCCAACACGGCCACACGGGCTCGCAGATGGCCTCTCCGGAGTCCGAACGGGCCTCGGTGTCCGTGGGTGTCTCCGGCGTCAACGGGGCGACAGCGGTCGGCCCCCGTTCGCGCTTCACGGATCGGGACCGCGCCGACTCACCGCGTTAGCGGCCCCGACGCAGATGCTCCTATAGCAGACAATCCGTCGTGATGTTCTGCACACACGCGCGGACTAACCCTCATGTGTGACAGCTGGCACACTTTCTGAGTAAAGACCTCATCAAATAGTTTGTGATACCGTTCACGAAGCCCGGTGAGGAGGCCGAAGGACCTGAGTAGCACGGTCCTCCGGCCCGAAGTATCGACTCGGACCGGGCCTACGCTCGTCCCTGACGACCACTGACCACCCCCTGCAAAGCGGAGTAACCGCCATGCCGTCCAACGACGTCCGGACTCTCCTCCACACCGCCGTGCCCACTGCCGCCGCCGGTGTCGTCACCGTCGCCGTCAGTGCTGCGCTCGCCGGCGGCAAGGGGGCGATCGGAGCGGCGGCCGGAACGCTGGTGGTGATCCTCTTCATGGGGATCGGACTCGGCGTCCTGCAGCGCACGGCCAGGTCGATGCCGCACCTGTTCCAGTCCATGGGGTTGTTGCTGTACACGACCGAACTGCTGCTGCTCTTCGTCTTCGTGGCCGCGTTCAAGAACACCACGCTGTTCAATCCCAGGGCCTTCGCGGCCGCGGTGATGGTTGCCACCCTCGTCTGGGTCGCGGCGCAGATCCGCGTCCACATGAAGACCAAGATCCTTTACGTCGAGCCGGACTCGTCCGCGGGCAAGACGCCCGAGAACATGGGGTCTTCGACGTGAGGGGTAGGGCCGGGATAAGCGCGCGTTCGAGACCCTGCTATCGTCCGGTGCCAACTGCGGCACTGCGGGCGCGGGCATCAAATTCGGCGCCTGCTCCATCGCGAGGCGTAATGCCTGAGCCGCCCCCCATCCGTAACACCAGTCCAGTGCCGACCAGCGGCTGCTTGCCGCGCCGACACAACGAGGTTGCCGTACCTATGCGCCACGCTGAAGGAGCCCGCGGTGAGTGCTGACCCGACGACGGTGCTCGCCTTCGAGACCGACTGCCACATCTTCGACGGATGCGGCTTCCCGGCTCCTGGCCTGCACTCCTTTGTTTTCGAGCCGATGGCCACCGTCGGCGGCTTCGAGATCAACAAACCGATGCTGCTGGCGGTCCTTAGCACCGTTGTCGTCGTCGGCTTCTTCTGGGCGGCTTTCAACAAGCCGAAGCTGGTGCCCGGAAAGCTCCAGATGGTCGCGGAGGCGGGTTACGACTTCATCCGCACCGGTGTGGTGTACGAGTCGCTCGGCAAGCGCGAGGGCAAGAAGTACGTGCCCCTCATGGTCTCGCTGTTCTTCTTCATCTGGATCATGAACCTCTGGGCGATCATTCCCCTCGCCCAGTTCCCGGTGGTCTCGGTCATCGGGTTCCCGGTGGCGCTGGCCGCGATCGTGTATGTCCTCTGGGTCAGCCTGACCTTCAAGCGGCACGGCTTCGTCGGTGGCTGGAAGAACATCTCCGGCTACGACCCGTCGATCGGTCCGGCTCTGCCCTTCGTCATGGTCATCGAGGTCATGTCGAACCTGCTGATCCGGCCGTTCACCCACGCCGTGCGACTCTTCGCCAACATGTTCGCCGGTCACGTGCTGCTGCTGATCTTCACGATCGCCAGTTGGTACCTGCTGAACGGCATCGGCATCGCCTACGCCGGTGTCTCCTTCGTGATGGTCATCCTGATGACCGCCTTCGAACTGTTCATCCAGGCGCTGCAGGCCTACGTGTTCGTCCTTCTGGCCTGCAACTACATTCAGGGCGCTCTCGCCGAGCACCACTGACGCAGCCCAGCTCCACCCCCGATAGTCGTCCGGTGGCCAACCCCCACCGGTTCTGAAAGAGAAGGAAGAAACGGCATGTCCGCTCTTGAGACCCTCGCCGCCGTCAACATCTCGGGCAACCTCGGTTCCATCGGCTACGGCCTCGCCGCGATCGGCCCCGGCGTCGGCGTCGGCATCATCTTCGGTAACGGCACCCAGGCTCTGGCCCGTCAGCCCGAGGCTGCCGGCCTGATCCGCTCGAACCAGATCCTCGGCTTCGTGCTCTGTGAGGCGCTGGCCCTGATCGGTCTCGTCATGCCCTTCGTCTACCCGTTCTAGTCGCGGCATTTCCAGCCCGAAGCGACGAAAGGCATTGATGTGAACGCCCTACAGCTGGCGTCCGAGGGAGAGATCCAGAACCCGCTGCTCCCGGCGGTACCTGAGATCGTCATCGGCCTCATCGCCTTCGCCATCGTCTTCGGTTTCCTCGCCAAGAAGCTCCTCCCGAACATCAACAAGGTTCTGGAAGAGCGCCGCGAGGCCATCGAAGGCGGTATCGAGAAGGCCGACGCGGCCCAGACCGAGGCCCAGAGCGTTCTTGAGCAGTACAAGGCTCAGCTCGCCGAGGCCCGCCACGAGGCCGCTCGTCTGCGCCAGGAGGCGCAGGAGCAGGGTGCCGTCATCATCCAGGAGATGAGGGCGGAAGGTCAGCGGCAGCGCGAGGAGATCATCGCCGCCGGCCACACCCAGATCGAGGCCGACCGCAAGGCCGCGGCGTCCGCGCTGCGTCAGGACGTGGGCAGTCTCGCCACCGCCCTGGCCGGCAAGCTCGTCGGTGAGTCCCTCGAGGACCACGCACGACAGAGCGGCACCGTCGACCGGTTCCTCGACGAGCTCGAGGCGAAGGCCGAGGCCGTCCGATGAACGGAGCGAGCCGCGAGGCGCTGGCCTCCGCACGCGAGCGTCTCGACGCACTGACCGACTCCACGTCGGTCGACGCGGCGAAGCTCGCCGAGGAGCTGGCAGCCGTCACCGCGCTGCTCCACCGCGAGGTGTCGCTGCGCCGGGTCCTCACCGACCCGTCGCAGGGCGGCGAGGCCAAGGCCGAGCTGGCCGGACGACTGCTGAGGGGGCAGGTGGGCGGCGAAGCCGTGGACCTGGTCTCCGGCATGGTGCGGTCCCGCTGGTCGCAGTCGCGTGACCTGGTCGACTCGGTCGAGGAACTGGCGAACACCGCAGACCTCACCGCGGCCCAGCGCGCGGGTGCGCTCGACGACGTCGAGGACGAGCTGTTCCGGTTCGGCCGGATCGTCGGCTCCGACGTGGCACTGCGCTCGGCCCTCACCGACAAGGCGGCTCCTGCCCCGGCCAAGAGCGGGCTGCTCCGCGGCCTGCTCGGCGGCAAGACCCAGCCGGTCACCGAGCGCGTGATCACGCGCCTCGTGACGCAGCCCCGAGGACGTAGCCTGGAGGCGGGACTCGACTCCCTGTCCAGGCTCGCCGCGGAGCGCCGGGACCGCATGGTCGCCGTCGTCACCTCGGCGGTGCCGCTGTCCGACCACCAGAAGCAGCGCCTCGGCGCCGCGCTGGCGAAGATCTACGGCCGTCAGATGCACCTGAACCTGGACGTGGACCCCGAGGTCCTCGGCGGGATCTCGGTGCGCGTCGGTGACGAGGTCATCAACGGCACGATCGCGGAGCGCCTCGAAGAGGTCACCCGCAGGATGGCCGGCTGACAGCGCGCAGCGCCCACACCGCACCAACTGAACGAGCAAGAACAGCGGCCCGGTTGGGCCGTGCAGAAATTGCAGAAGATTCCTGGGGGTCGCCCCCAGACCCCCTTAAGAAACTTCGGGCCCAACAAGGAGAGCAGGGAACCCAGATGGCGGAGCTCACGATCCGGCCGGAGGAGATCCGGGACGCACTGGATAACTTTGTCCAGTCGTACCAGCCGGACGCGGCCTCGCGCGAGGAGGTCGGAACGGTCAGCGTTGCCGGCGACGGCATCGCGAAGGTGGAGGGTCTGCCCTCCGCCATGGCGAACGAGCTGCTGAAGTTCGAGGACGGAACCCTCGGTCTCGCCCTCAACCTCGAGGAGCGCGAGATCGGTGCGATCGTCCTCGGCGAGTTCAGCGGAATCGAGGAGGGCCAGCCGGTGCAGCGCACCGGTGAGGTGCTCTCCGTCGGCGTCGGCGAGGGCTACCTCGGCCGCGTCGTCGACCCGCTCGGCAACCCGATCGACGGTCTCGGCGAGATCGCGACCGAAGGCCGTCGCGCCCTCGAGCTGCAGGCCCCTGGCGTCATGGTCCGCAAGTCGGTGCACGAGCCGATGCAGACCGGCTACAAGGCCGTCGACGCCATGGTGCCGATCGGCCGCGGCCAGCGTCAGCTGATCATCGGCGACCGTCAGACGGGTAAGACCGCTCTGGCCGTCGACACGATCATCAACCAGCGCGACAACTGGCGCTCGGGCGACGTGAACAAGCAGGTGCGCTGCATCTACGTCGCCATCGGTCAGAAGGGCTCCACCATCGCCTCCGTGCGCGGTGCCCTCGAAGAGGCCGGTGCGCTCGAGTACACGACCATCGTCGCCGCCCCGGCGTCCGACCCGGCCGGCTTCAAGTACCTGGCGCCGTACACCGGTTCGGCCATCGGCCAGCACTGGATGTACGACGGCAAGCACGTCCTCATCATCTTCGACGACCTCTCGAAGCAGGCCGACGCCTACCGCGCCGTGTCGCTTCTGCTGCGCCGTCCGCCGGGCCGCGAGGCCTACCCGGGCGACGTCTTCTACCTGCACTCGCGTCTGCTGGAGCGCTGCGCCAAGCTCTCCGACGACATGGGCGCGGGTTCGATGACGGGTCTCCCGATCGTCGAGACCAAGGCGAACGACGTGTCGGCGTTCATCCCGACCAACGTCATCTCCATCACCGACGGCCAGTGCTTCCTGGAGTCCGACCTGTTCAACGCGGGTCAGCGTCCGGCGCTCAACGTCGGTATCTCGGTCTCCCGAGTCGGTGGTTCCGCCCAGCACAAGGCCATGCGCCAGGTGTCCGGCCGCCTCCGTGTGGACCTCGCCCAGTACCGCGAGCTGGAGGCGTTCGCCGCCTTCGGTTCCGACCTGGACGCGGCCTCCAAGGCGTCGCTGGAGCGCGGTAAGCGCATGGTCGAGCTGCTGAAGCAGCCGCAGTACGCCCCGTTCCCCGTCGAGGAGCAGGTCGTCTCCGTCTGGGCCGGCACCACCGGCAAGATGGACGACGTCCCGGTCGAGGACATCCGCCGCTTCGAGACCGAGCTGCTGGAGTACCTGCGCCGTGAGCGCAAGGACCTCCTGACCAGCATCGCCGAAGGTGCGAAGATGTCCGACGACACGCTGCAGTCGATCGCCGACGCGATCGCCACCTTCAAGCAGCAGTTCGAGACCTCGGACGGCAAGCTCCTGGGCGAGGGCTGATCGATGGGCGCTCAGCTTCGCGTTTACAAGCGCCGCATCCAAGCCGTCACCGCGACCAAGAAGATCACCAAGGCGATGGAGATGATCGCCGCCTCGCGCATCGTCAAGGCGCAGCGCAAGGTGTCGGCGTCGATGCCGTACGCGACCGAGCTCACCCGTGCGGTGACCGCGGTGGCGACCGGCTCGAACACCAACCATCCGCTCACCACCGAGGCCGAGTCCCCGGCCCGGGCCGCGGTCCTGCTCCTCACGAGCGACCGCGGTCTGGCCGGCGGCTACTCCTCCAACGCCATCAAGGCGGCGGAGCGGCTGAGGGAGCGGCTGGCAGCCGAGGGCAAGGAGGTCGACACGTACATCGTCGGCCGCAAGGGTGTCGCGTACTACGGCTTCCGCGAGCGCAAGGTCGCGGAGTCGTGGACCGGCTTCACCGACAGCCCCGAGTACTCGGACGCCAAGAAGATCGCCGAGCCCCTCATCGCGTCCATCCAGAAGGACACGGCCGAGGGCGGCGTCGACGAACTGCACATCGTCTTCACGGAGTTCGTGTCGATGATGACGCAGAACGCGGTCGACGGCCGGATGCTGCCGCTGTCGCTCGACGAGGTCACGGAGGAGAGCACCGAGAAGGGCGAGATCCTTCCGCTGTTCGACTTCGAGCCGTCGGCGGAGGACGTCCTCGACGCCCTTCTGCCGCGCTACGTCGAGAGCCGTATCTACAACGCACTGCTGCAGGCCGCCGCTTCCGAGCACGCCGCCCGCCGTCGTGCGATGAAGTCGGCGACCGACAACGCCGGGGATCTGATCAAGAGCCTCTCCCGGCTTGCCAACGCGGCCCGCCAGGCCGAAATCACCCAGGAAATCAGCGAGATCGTCGGCGGTGCAGGTGCGCTGGCCGACGCGTCCGCGGGGAGTGACAAGTAATGACGACGACAGTTGAGACGGCCGCTGCCACGGGCCGCGTCGCCCGGGTCATCGGCCCGGTCGTCGACGTGGAGTTCCCCGTCGACGCGATGCCGGAGATCTACAACGCCCTGCACATCGAGGTCGACGACCCGGCCGAGGCCGGCGCTCGTAAGACGCTGACCCTCGAAGTCGCCCAGCACCTGGGCGACGGCATGGTCCGCGCGATCTCGATGCAGCCCACCGACGGCGTGGTCCGCCAGGCCCCGGTGACCGACACGGGTACGGGCATCACCGTCCCGGTCGGTGACATCACCAAGGGCAAGGTGTTCAACACCCTCGGTCAGATCCTGAACGAGCCGGAGGCCGAGGCGCAGATCACCGAGCGCTGGCCGATCCACCGCAAGGCCCCGGCCTTCGACCAGCTCGAGTCCAAGACCGAGATGTTCGAGACCGGCCTGAAGGTCGTCGACCTGCTGACCCCGTACGTCAAGGGCGGCAAGATCGGTCTGTTCGGTGGTGCGGGCGTCGGCAAGACGGTCCTCATCCAGGAAATGATCATGCGTGTGGCGAAGCTGCACGACGGTGTGTCGGTGTTCGCCGGTGTCGGCGAGCGCACCCGTGAGGGCAACGACCTCATCGACGAGATGACCGACTCGGGCGTCCTGGAGAAGACCGCGCTGGTCTTCGGCCAGATGGACGAGCCGCCGGGCACCCGTCTGCGGGTCGCGCTGTCCGCCCTGACCATGGCGGAGTACTTCCGCGATGTGCAGAAGCAGGACGTGCTGCTCTTCATCGACAACATCTTCCGCTTCACGCAGGCCGGTTCCGAGGTCTCCACGCTGCTCGGCCGCATGCCGTCCGCAGTGGGTTACCAGCCGACCCTGGCCGACGAGATGGGTGTGCTCCAGGAGCGCATCACCTCGACGCGTGGTCACTCGATCACCTCGATGCAGGCGATCTACGTCCCCGCGGACGACCTGACCGACCCGGCCCCGGCCACCACGTTCGCCCACCTCGACGCGACGACGGTTCTCTCCCGTCCGATCTCGGAGAAGGGCATCTACCCGGCCGTGGACCCGCTGGACTCCACGTCCCGCATCCTGGACCCGCGCTACATCGCGCAGGACCACTACGACACGGCCAGCCGTGTCAAGGGGATCCTGCAGAAGTACAAGGACCTCCAGGACATCATCGCGATCCTCGGTATCGACGAGCTGGGCGAGGAGGACAAGCTCGTTGTCCACCGTGCCCGTCGCGTCGAGCGCTTCCTGTCGCAGAACACCCACGCCGCCAAGCAGTTCACCGGCCTGGACGGTTCGGACGTTCCGCTCGACGAGTCGATCGCCGCGTTCAACGCGATCTGTGACGGGGAGTACGACCACTTCCCCGAGCAGGCGTTCTTCATGTGCGGTGGCATCGAGGACCTCAAGGCCAACGCCAAGGAGCTCGGCGTCTCCTGAGCCTCCGGCTCACCGAGGGGGGTGGGTGTGTCCCGCCCCCCTCACCACGCCCCGTAGAATTGAACCGACACCCGGCACGACCGCCGGGTGGTGACCCGAGGAGCCACCCTTGGCTGCTGAGCTGCATGTCGAGCTGGTCGCCGCGGACCGCAGTGTCTGGTCCGGCGAGGCCACCCTCGTTGTCGCACGTACCACGTCCGGCGACATCGGCGTCATGCCCGGTCACCAGCCGCTTCTGGGTGTGCTGGAATCGGGCCCCGTGACGATCCGTACGAGCGACGGCGGGACGGTTGTCGCCGCTGTGCACGGCGGTTTCATCTCGTTCGCGGACAACAAGCTCTCGCTGCTCGCTGAGATCGCCGAGCTTGCCGACGAGATCGACGTCCAGCGTGCCGAGCGCGCGCTGGAGCGTGCGAAGTCCGACACGGACGCCGGTGCGGAGCGCCGCGCGGACGTGCGACTGCGTGCGGTGGCGGCGCACTGAGCGTCCCCACGAGGAGTTTTTGACTCAGCCGCGGCCCGAGCTGGAGAGATCCAGACCGTGTCGCGGCTGAGGCGATGCAGGTGCAGTCCGGTTCGGCTCGGTTCGGTATCCGTTACTCGACGATGCGAGGAGGTCGGTGGAGATGGTCCTCGCTTTGTGGGTGGGCGGTCTGGTCGTCGTACTGGTCGCGGTGGGTCTGTTCGTCTTCGGCCTCCGCAGGCGGCTGATCCAGCGTTCCGGCGGAACCTTCGACTGCAGCTTGCGCTGGGACGTGTCCGAGGAGCCCGATCCTTCCGGCAAGGGCTGGGTGTACGGGGTCGCCCGCTACAGCGGTGACCGCGTCGACTGGTTCCGGGTCTTCTCGTACTCGCCCCGTCCCCGTCGCGGCCTGGAGCGCTCCGCCATCGAGGTCGTCGCCCGCCGGCTGCCCGAGGGCGAGGAGGAACTGGCGCTCCTGTCCGACTCCGTCGTGCTCGGCTGTCTCCACCGGGGGACGCGCCTGGAGCTGGCGATGAGTGAGGACGCCCTGACCGGTTTCCTCGCGTGGCTGGAGGCGGCACCGCCCGGCCAGCGAGTCAATGTCGCCTGATCAAAGGTGTCTCGCTGGTTGGGGGTCCCCCCGGACGGAGTCTGGGGGAGGGTCAATGTCGCTTGATCAAAGGTGTCTCGCTGGTTGGGGGCCCCCGGACGGAGCCCGGGGGAGGGTGAACGTGGCCTGAGAGAGGCCCGCTGAGCAGGCGAAAACCGGGGAGACAGGGGGCGGACCTGTCTCCCCGGCGCTTTTCGCGGGGGGTGTGACTGCCTCGTGGCGTTAGTTGAGGCCGCTGTCCATCGCGCTCACGAGCTCACCGTTCGCGGTGTCGCCGCTGAACTCCCAGAAGAACGCCCCGCCCAGCCCCTGGCCGTTCGCCCAGGCCATCTTGGACTTGATCGTCGCCGGGGTGTCGTAGCTCCACCAGTTGGTGCCGCAGTGGGCGTACGCGGTGCCGGCGACCGTGCCGGTGGCCGGGCAGCTGTTCTTGAGGACCTTGTAGTCCTCGATGCCCGCCTCGTACGTCCCCGGGGCCGCCCCGGTCGCCGTGCCGCCCGGTGCCGCCTGGGTGACGCCTGTCCAGCCGCGCCCGTAGAAGCCGATGCCGAGCAGCAGCTTCTTCGCCGGGACGCCCTTGGCCTTCAGCTTGGCGATGGCCGCGGCGGAGTTGAAGCCCTCCTTCGGTACGCCGCTGTAGGAGGTCAGCGGGGAGTGCGGGGCCGTCGGACCCTTGGCGTCCCAGGCGCCGAAGAAGTCGTACGTCATCACGTTGTACCAGTCGAAGTACGCCGAGGCGCCCGCGTAGTCGGCCGCGTCGATCTTGCCGCCGTCGGTGCCGTCCGCGGTGATCGCGGCCGTGACCAGGTTGTTCGTCCCGAACTTGGTGCGCAGCGCAGAGGAGAGGTTCTTCAGCGCGGCGGGGCCGCTGGTGTCACAGGTGAGACCGCAGGCGTTCGGGTACTCCCAGTCGATGTCGATGCCGTCGAAGACATCGGCCCAGCGGGGGTCCTCGACCAGGTCGTAGCAGGACTGGGCGAACGCGGCGGGGTTCTGCGCCGCGGCACCGAAGCCGCCGGACCAGGTCCAGCCGCCGAACGACCAGATGACCTTGATGTTCGGGTACTTCGCCTTGAGCTTGCGGAGCTGGTTGAAGTTGCCGCGAAGCGGCTGGTCCCACGTGTCGGCGACACCGTCGACCGACTGGTCCGCGGTGTAGGCCTTGTCGTAGTCGGCGTAGGCGTCACCGATGGTGCACTTGCCGTTCTGGACGTTGCCGAACGCGTAGTTGATGTGCGTGATCTTCGCGGCGGAACCCGACGTCACCAGGTTCTTGACGTGGTAGTTGCGCCCGTAGACGCCCCACTCGGTGAAGTAGCCGAGGTTGATCTTGTCGCCGGTACCGGGGCCGGGGTCGGTGGTCCCGGTGGTGCGGACGGCGACCGAGGTGCTGACCGGGCCGGTCTGGTCGGCCGTGTCCCGGGCCCGCACGGTGTACGAGTAGTCGGTGCCCTTGGTCAGGCCGCTGTCGGTGTACGTCGTCGTGGTGACCGTCGCGACCTTGGCGCCGTCGCGCAGGACGTCGTAGTTCTTGATGCCCTTGTCGTCCGTGGCGGCGCTCCAGCTGAGCTTCGCGGAGGTGTCCGTCACGTTGCTCGCGGTGGGTGTGCCGGGCTTGGACGGGGGGTTGTCGCCGGGGACGCTGCCGCCGTCACAGGAGGCGCCGTTCAGCTTGCAGCCGGAGGGGGAGCCGGAGCCGGTGCCGTTGAAGCCGAAGCTGATGCTGGCGCCGGGGGCGACCGTACCGTTCCAGCCGAGGTTCTTGGCGGTCCAGTGGGTTCCGGAGCTGGTGACGGAGGCGTCCCAGGCGGAGCCGACCGCGGTGCCGGAGGGGAAGTCCCACTCGATCGTCCAGGAGGAGAGTGCCGTGGTGCCGGTGTTCTTGACCGTCCACTGGCCCTCGAAGCCGGTGCCCCAGTCGGACTTCTTGACGTAGGTGGCCGTGGCCGAGGCGGCGGCCTCGGCGGGGGAGGCCAGGCCGACCATCGCGGCGAGGGGAAGCAGCAGTGCGGTGAGGCCCGCGACCGCCTTGGACCTGGTGGCTGTGCCTGCGCCGCGTCTCCATCTGAGGCGGGTGAGGCGTACGGGGTTGTCAGTGCTCAACGGTGCTCCTCGGGTGAGGTCCGGCAAACGGGGATGGTCCGTAACCTGCGAACCCTGCGTCGCCCTGAGCTCGCCTTGTCATGGCGTACTCACCGCAGCGTGTCCGGTGAGATTAGGAAGGTCTGGACCAATCGTCAAGAGGTCCAGACCAAAGTTCCTCGCCGGGAATCAGATGCCCAACTCCTGCGCGAGCACCGCCGCTTGCACCCGGTTGCGTAGTTCCAGCTTCCCGAGCAGCCTGCTGACGTGTGTCTTCGCCGTCGCCTCCGCCATCGAGAGGCGCCCGGCGATCTCCGCGTTCGACAGTCCCTCCCCGAGACAGCCCAGCACCTCCCGCTCCCGGCGCGTCAGCGCGTCGAGCGCGTCCGGAGCCGGCCCGGCCGCCCTGCGGACGGAGGTGGCCACGGCGAACTCCTGGATCAGCCGTCGCGTGACGGCCGGGGCGATCGAACCCTCGCCGCGCGCCACCGTGCGGACGGCGTCGAGCAGGTCCTTCGCGTCGGTGTTCTTCAGCAGGAAGCCCGACGCTCCCGCGCGCAGGGCACCGAAGACGTACTCGTCCAGGTCGAACGTGGTCAGCACCAGAACGTCCGCCAGCCGTTCCACCACGACCTGCCGCGTCGCGGCCACTCCGTCGAGCCGGGGCATCTGTACGTCCATCAGCACAAGATCCGGACGCAGTTCACGGGCCAGACGCACGGCGGCCTCACCGTCCGCGGCCTCGCCCACCACCTCGATGTCCGGGGCGCTCCTCAGGATCAGCACCAGCCCCGCGCGTACGGCCGACTGGTCCTCCGCGACCAGTACCCGGATCGTCATCCCCGCCACGTCCCCTCCTCGACGGGCAGTTCGGCCCGCACCAGCCAGATCTTCCTGCCGTCGGCCCCGGGTTCCGGGCCCGCGTCGATCACCCCGCCCAGCAGCGCCACCCGTTCCCGCATCCCCACGAGTCCCGCCCCCGAACCGGGCGCGCGAGGGCCCGGCCGGTCACCGAACACACTGCTCACCTCCACCGTGAGCACCGCGCGCGACCGCCCCAGCCGAACCGTCACCGGGCCGGGCGCCGCATGCTTCAGCGCGTTGGTCAGCGACTCCTGGACGATGCGGTACGCCGCCAGCTCCACCGGCGCCGGCAGCGGCACGGACTCCTCGCGGCCGTCCTCCAGGGTGACGGTGAGCCCGCTGGACGCGGAGTTCGCGCCGGCCTGTCCGACGAGGGCGTCCAGGGAGGCCAGGGTCGGTGCCGCGCCGGGAGGCCCGTCCGCTCCGCTCTCCCGCAGCAGGCCGATCAGCCGTCTCATCTCGGCCAGCCCGTCGACGCTGTTGCGCCGGATCACCCCGAGGGCCTCGCGCGAGGTGGCCGGTTCGTCGATGGAGAGCGCGGCGGTGGAGTGGATGGCGATCGCCGAGAGGTGGTTGGCGACCATGTCGTGCAGCTCGCGGGCCATCCGGGACCGCTCGGCGGTCACCGCCTGGGCCCGGTCCATCTCGGCCAGCAGCGCGGTCTGATCGGCGCGCAGCCGGGCGGCCTCGGCGGCGTCCCGGTGGTTGCGCACGGCCGCCCCCGTGAGGGCCGGCCCGAAGGAGACCATGCCGACGGCGATCCCGATGAGCACGGCGTCCGCGGACGGGACCCAGGCGATGAAGCCGAACGTCGTGGCGACCGTGCCCAGCAGCGTGATGACCGGGATGCGGCGCGACGCGGCGGGCGGACCGTACAGCACGGCCGCGTACACGAGGTCGGTGAACATCAGCAGGGTGGCCAGGCTGCCCACGGTGAACTGATCCGCCACCAGGGCGAGCGTGCCGGCGGACAGCGCCGTCCGAGGGCAGCTGCGCCGCAGCAGTTCGAGGGCCGACATCAGCACGAGCGGCAGCAGGGACACCCAGGGGGAGTCGAAGAGCCGGCCGTTCTGGAGGTGGATGCCGATCAGCCACAGGGCCACACCGCCGGACAGTCCGCTGACCGAGAGCAGGACGTCGGAGCGATGCGGGCGCGCAGGGGAGAACACCCTCCCATCCAACACGTCGGCGGGTACCGGCACGTCAGCACCCGGGGTGAGCCCCGGCTACATCGAAGGATGCAGTCGCGTTTCGTCACTGCCGACGACGACCCGGCCCCGGACGGAGGGGAGCCTGGAGGGGACCGGAAGGAGAAGGACCGTGATCGTCACGCTGATCGTGCTCTGCGAGGTCGGCTTCTGGGTCCTGCTGGCCGCCGGACTGGCGCTGCGGTACGTCGCGAGGAAACCCCGGCTGGGCGCGGCGGTGCTGCTGTGCGAGCCCTTGCTGGAGGTCGTCCTGCTGGTGGTGACGGCCATGGACCTGAAGAACGGCGCCGAGCCGGGCCTGAGGCACGGCATCGCCGCCGTCTACATCGGCTTCACCGTGGGGCTGGGCCACTCCACCATCAAATGGGTCGACGCGAGGGTCGCCCACCGCTTCGCGGGCGGTCCGCCGCCGGTTGGGCCCCCGAAGTACGGGATGGCCCGGGCCGCCCACGAATGGCGCGTCGCCGGCCGCTGGATCGTTGCCGCGGTGACCGCCATGGCCCTGCTCCAGGCAGCGGTCTGGTACGTCGGCGGGGACGGTGACACGGGCTCGCTGCAGATGTGGCAGCAGAAGATGCTCTGGGTGATCGGGATCAACCTGGCCATCGCCGGCGGCTACACCGTGTTCCCCAAACAGGAGCCCGAGGACCGGGTCGGGGCGGGCCGCTGATCAGCGCTCGCCGCCCGGCACCCACAGCACGTCGCCGACCTCCTTGTTCGCCGTCCTGGCGAGGATGAACAGGAGGTCGGAGAGGCGGTTCAGGTACGTCGCCGTCAGCGCGTTCATCACGTCCCCGTGCACCTCCAGCGCCGCCCAGGTGGACCGCTCGGCCCGCCGGACGACCGTGCAGGCCTGGTGCAGCAGCGCCGCCCCCGGAGTGCCGCCCGGAAGGATGAAGCTGCGGAGCTTCTCCAGCTCCTCCAGGAAGGTGTCGCAGTCCGCCTCCAGCTTGTCGACGTACGACTGCTCCACCCGCAGCGGCGGGTACTCCGGGTTCTCCACCACCGGCGTGCACAGGTCCGCACCCACGTCGAAGAGGTCGTTCTGGACACGGACGAGGACCTTCACGACGTCCTCGGGGAGGTTCCCGAGCGCGACGGCCGTACCGATCACGGCGTTGGCCTCGTTGGCGTCGGCGTAGGCGGAGATCCGCAGATCGGTCTTGGCGGTCCGGCTCATGTCGCCGAGGGCGGTGGTGCCCTTGTCGCCGGTACGGGTGTAGATGCGCGTCAGATTGACCATGGGGCCAGCCTAGTTACGCTCCGGCCCTGCGGAACGCGCGCGTGCCGACCGTCACAGCCATAAGGGCGAACGCGAGGGCCACCAGGACCCCGTACAGCATGTGTGCCGTCGCGTACGAGCCGACGTACGCGTCCCGAACCGCGTCCACGAGGTAGCGGAACGGCGTGAAGTGCGACAGGACGTCCAGCCACGCAGGGCCGAGCGTCATCGGCAGCATCAGGCCGGAGAGCAGCATGGCCGGCATGGTGAGCGAGTTGATCACCGGCCCGAACTCCTGCGGCGTACGCACCCTCATGGCCAGGGCGTACGACAGCGAGGCCAGCGAGACGGTCAGCAGGCCCACGAACGCGAAGCCGATGAGTACCCCGGGCAGCGGCGCGCGCAGCCCCATGGCCAGCGCGGCGATCACCAGCAGCACGGCCTGGAACATGAACAGCAGGGCGTCCCGCAGGACCCGCCCCAGCAGGAGGGCGAGGCGGCTGACGGGAGTCGCACGCATGCGCTCCACGACCCCCGTCGACTTCTCGATGATGATCGCGAATCCGGTGAACGAGGCACCGAACAGCGCAAGTTGCAGCAGCAGTCCGGGTACCAGGACCTGCCAGGAGTCACCGGTGGAACCGAGCGGGAGGGCCGTCAGGAGCGGGCCGAAGAAGAGCAGGTAGAGCAGCGGCATCAGGATCCCGAAGAAGATCTGGAACCGGGAGCGCAGGGTCTGCCGGACGTACCGGCCGAAGATCAGTGAGGTGTCGTGGAGAAGCATGCGGGGTCCTATACGGCGAGGGGGGCGGTATCGGCGGCGGCCGGGGTGCGGCCGGTGATGGCGAGGAAGGTGTCGTGGAGCGAGGCGTCGGGGGAGCCGGCGTGCTCCGCCTTGAGCGCGGCGGGAGCGCCCTCGGCGACGACCAGGCCCTGGTCGACGACGACCAGCCGGTCCGCGAGGGCGTCCGCCTCGTCGAGGTAGTGGGTGGTGAGCACGACCGTCGTGCCGAAGTCGTCCCGCAGCCCCCGGACCAGGTCCCACAGGTCCTCCCGGCTGCCCGGGTCGAGCCCGGTGGTCGGCTCGTCGAGGAAGAGCAGGGGCGGGCGGTGGGTGAGACCCATCGCGATGTCGAGGCGGCGCCGCTGGCCGCCGGAGAGCGCGGACGTCCTGCGGTCCAGCAGATCGCCGAGGCCGAGGCGCGCGGCCAGTTCGGCGGTGCGTGTGATCGCGGCGGCCCTGCTCAGCCGGTGTAGCCGCCCTTGGGTGACCAGTTCCTCCCGCACGGTGACGTGCGGGTCCACCCCGCCGGACTGGGCGACGTAACCGCACTTCTCGCGCACCCCCGCCGGATCGGAGATCAGGTCGTGCCCGGCGACGGTCGCCGCGCCGCCTGTGGGGGAGAGCAGCGTGGTGAGCATCCGCAGTGTGGTGGTCTTGCCCGCGCCGTTGGGGCCGAGCAGGCCGACGATCTCACCGGGGGCGACGGTCAGATCGACCGAGCGCACGGCGTTCACCGGTCCGGTCTTCGTCGTGAAGGTCCGGGCGAGCCCAGACGTGCTGATGATTGGCATAGCGACTACAAAAACAGAGTGACTTAAAAATTGCAATGCCTCCAAAAATTCAGGGACCCCACGACGTCCGTAGGATGGGCGCATGACCGAGGGACTGCGGGAGCGGAAGAAGCGCCGGACGAGGCAGCACCTCTCCGACGTGGCCACCGGACTCTTCGTGGAGCGGGGCTTCGACGCGGTGACCATCGCCGAGATCGCCCGGGCCGCCGACGTCTCGGTGAACACCGTGTACAACTACTTCCCGGCCAAGGAAGACCTCTTCCTGGACCGCGCCGGCGGTGTGATCGACCGGCTCTCGCGCTACGTCCGCGGCCGCGACGTGGGGGAGTCCGCCGCCGACGCCGTCCTGCGTGAACTCCGGATCCAGGTGGAGGGTGTCTCACCCACCGTCGGCCTCATGGACGGGTACGCGAGCTTCATGCGGGTCATCGAGGGGGCCGACGGACTCAAGGCCCGTCTCTGGCACATCGGGCAGGAGGTGCAGCTCGACCTGGAGGCGACCGTGCGCGAGGAGTCCGGGGCCGGCCCCGGCGACCCCGTGCCGGACCTGGTGGCCGGTCAGCTCTCCTGGGTGCACAGCACCCTCATGGCGTACATCGGCCGGGAGATGGTCGCGGGCCGCGCCCCGGTCGAGGTCTCGCGCGACGCGCTCGTCCTGCTCGACGACATGGAGGACCTCCTCGGCGAGAAGGTCCTCAACTACGCGCGGCGCGCCACCGCGTGACGGCGGCCGGTGTGATGTCCGTCATGTGAGACGTGACGCGCATCTCTTCACGGCCTCACGGCCCCTCACGGGTACTAACCTCCGCCGGAGAGCATGTGAACAACCGAGATGCATAGGGGTGCGAATCGTGGCCAGGAAGCTCGCCGTCATCGGCGCCGGACTCATGGGGTCCGGTATCGCGCAGGTCTCCGCCCAGGCGGGCTGGGACGTCGTGCTGCGGGATGTCACCGACGTGGCCCTGGCGCGTGGGCGCGGCGGGATCGAGGCGAGCTACGGCAAGTTCGTCGCGAAGGGCAAGCTGGAGGCCGCCGACGCGGAGGCCGCGCTCGCCCGGATCACGACGACCACCGACCTCGACGCCGTGGCCGACGCGGACGTCGTCGTCGAGGCCGTCTTCGAGAAGCTCGAGGTCAAGCACGAGATCTTCCGCACGCTCGACAAGGTGGTACGGGAGGACGCCGTCCTCGCCTCCAACACCTCCGCCATCCCGATCACCAAGATCGCGGCCGTGACGGAGCGCCCGGAGCGGGTCGTCGGGGTGCACTTCTTCTCGCCGGTCCCGATGATGCAGCTGTGCGAACTGGTGCGCGGCTACAAGACGAGTGACGAGACCCTGGCCACCGCCAGGGAGTTCGCCGAGTCCGTGGGCAAGACCTGCATCGTCGTCAACCGCGATGTCGCGGGCTTCGTCACCACCCGGCTGATCTCCGCGCTGGTCGTCGAGGCGGCCAAGCTGTACGAGTCGGGCGTCGCCTCGGCCGAGGACATCGACACCGCCTGCAAGCTGGGCTTCGGCCACGCGATGGGGCCCCTCGCCACGGCCGACATGACCGGGGTGGACATCCTCCTGCACGCCACCGGCAACATCTACACGGAGTCCCAGGACGAGAAGTTCGCCGCTCCGGAGCTGATGCGCCGGATGGTCGATGCAGGTGACATCGGGCGCAAGAGCGGGCAGGGCTTCTACACCTACTGATCACGACCGGGTCCCCGGCTGTCTGATGTGCCGTCAATCAGACCCGGGGGACCCGGATCCGGCGCCGTCCGGCACACGGATCCAGCGGGTGACGCCGGACCCGCTTCACCCCTCGGGGTGAATTCGGTATCGGTTCGCTTACAGACGGCAACTTCTCTGTCGCCACCGCAGTCAGTGGTGGCAGAGGCAGAAAGAGAAAATCCAGACAGAGACCTTGCTGCGGAGTACTTCCGGGGAGCGCATATGCATATCAGGGGCGACCACGCCGAGCTGGCCGTCGGGGGCCGCCTCGATGTCCGAAGCGCGGCGGACGCCCGTACGGTCCTGCATTCGGCCGTCGACGACGGAGCCGGCGATCTCGTGCTGAACCTGACCGAGCTCGACTCGTGGGACGCCACCGGACTCGGCGTCATCATGGGTGCGCACCGCAGAGCCGGCCGGGCCGGCCGGCGGCTGGTGCTGCGCGGCGTGCCGCCGCAGATGCAGCGCCTGCTGGTGGCGACGAGGCTTCACAGGATCCTCGCGATCGAGGGCGGTCTCGCCGCGGAATCACTGCCGCGCGTCTGAAGGTGTCCACGAAGCCCCCGGCGCCTCCCGCCCGTAAGGTCCGGGATGTTCGGCGGTGGGAGGTGCGGGTACGGGCGATACACGCACAATCCTCACGAGAACGTGATGTCAGGGACGGCGCGGCCCCCCGCCGGTTCGTAGATACTGTGCGAAGGTTTAGGGTTCGGCCGTCTGCCGATCGACGAGAACCCCCCTGGCGGACACCGGACCGGGAGCGACAGCGGGGCGTGCGAGGCCGGAGGGGGCAACCGCGCGCTGCGCGTCTGGGGGACTGAGACGATGAACCCGACACACCGGGGACCGGAAGAGTACGGCGACGACCGTTCCGGTGACGACGGCGCGCCGCGACGTCCGTCCCGTGACCCGCTGACCCCCGACTTCGGGCACCAGACGCCCCAGCAGTCGCGCACGGTGCAGCTGATATCGGGCGACTTCCTGCTCACGGTCAATCCGGTCGACGGCAGCGAGATCGAGCCCTGCCGCCCGGGGGAGCGGCCCGACGCGCCCGTCCGGCGCACCGCCGCCCAGCGCGTGGACCGCGAGCGTGCCGCCGCGCCGCCCGTCCCGCCGGGCCCGCCCTCGCCTCAGACGCCCCTCCTCGAACGCCGGGACGAGCGCGAGCGGTTGGTGCGGCTGCTCGCCCGTGGCCGCTCCGTGTGCCTCACGGGTGCGCCGGGTTCCGGCCGCACGGCCCTCCTGGACGCTGTCGCCGCCGACTGCGCGGACCTGGCGCCCGACGGGGTCGTACGGCTCTCCGGGCACAAGCGGACCGCCGGTGAGCTGCTCCACGGGCTGTTCGAGGCCGTGTACAGCGCCCCGCTGTACCGCCCCGACCGCGAAGGGCTCGTCGAGCTCGTCCACGGCATCGGCGCCGTAGTCGTCGTCGACGACCTGGAGTTCGGCGGCGCCGCGCTCCAGGAGCTGCTCGACGCGACTCCGGAGTGCGCGTTCCTCTTCGCCACGGCCCCCGACGCGGCGGCGCCGCCGGCCGAGGCGAACCTCGAAGAGGTCCTCCTCGCCGGTCTCGGCCGCAGCGCCTCGATCGAGCTCATGGAACACGTCGTGGAACGCGCGCTCACCGACGAGGAGGCGAACTGGGCGGGCGACCTCTGGTTCGAGTCCGAAGGACTGCCGCTGCGCTTCGTCCAGGCCGGCGCCCTCCTGCGCCGGCGCGACGGCATGCGCACCGACCAGGACGTGTCCGACGACTACGACGACCCGGCCGACGCGCCCTTCGGCCGGGCCGAGCCGGCCCACCTCCCGCTGCCCAGCCTCGGTGAGGGCGCGGCACCGGCCGCCCTGCTCGCCTCCCGGCTGAGCGAGGCCGCACGGGAGACCCTGCGCTTCGCCGTCGCGCTCGGCGGTGAGGTGCCGCACCAGGCCCATCTGCCGGCTCTGGTGGGGGACACCCATGCCGACGCCGCACTGGGCGAGCTGGCGGTCAGCGGTCTGCTCTCCGCGGCCGGACCTCGCTACCGGCTGGCCGCCGGGGTCCTGGCGCAGCTGGAGGCGAGCGGCTACGGCGAGAGTGCGGAGGACCACGCCCGCAGCGCCGCCCAGCACTTCGCCTGGTGGGCGGCGCACCCGTCCGTCACCCCGGAACGCGCGGTCGCCGAGGCGGACGCCATCCTCGCCTCGATCGCCCGACTCGTCCCCGCCGAGGCTCCGGGACAGGCCAGCGTTGCCGTCCTGCTGGCCCGTAGCGCCGCCCCGGCCTTCGCGGCCGGGATGCAGTGGGGCGCCTGGGAGAAGGCCCTCAGAGCGGGCCAGGAGGCCGCGCGGATCGCCGGTGAGGTCGCGGAAGAGGCTTACTTTCACCATGAGTTGGGCGTCCTCGCGCTCTGCACCGGCCTGCTGGACCGTGCCAGGGCCGAACTCGAGGCCTCCGTCGGCATGCGCGGTGCGCTCGCCGACAAGCCCGGCGCGGTGGCCGGGCGACGCGCGCTCGCCCTCGTCGCGGACCGCTCGGGCGAACCGGTGCTCAGTATCCACGCGGGCGACGAGGCGCCCGACTCGCGTCACGACGAGTCGGCCTCCCCCTCCGGCGGCCCGGCGGCCAAGCCGCTCTTCCCCCGGGTGACCGATACATCCGGGACCCTGATCACCCGTCAGGCCCCGCCCCGCCCCGGTGCACCCTCCGGGCGTGCTGGAGTGCTCCTCGGCGCACGGCGCAATCTCGTCGCGGTGGGCGCGGGCGCGCTGCTGGCGGCGGTGCTCGGCACCGTGGTGACGCTCGGTGCCACCTCGGGGAGCGAGGATCCGGAGGGGCAGAGCATCACGACCGAGCAGTCGGCGAACGAGGACGGCGGCGAGAGCGGCGTCTCCGCGGACGAACCGGCCGACGACCCCGTCACCGGCGAAGGCACGGCCGGCGGCGGTTCCTCGTCCCCCGGCCCGTCCGGCACCGCCACCCCGTCCACGAGCGGAACCCCGTCCCCGGGCGCCACGGACCCCGGTACGAGTCCGGGAACGGGCGACTCGTCGAGCGACAGCCCCAGTGACTCCCCGACGCAGGGCAGTCCGTCGCCCACGAAGAAGCCGACGAAGACGCCGACCACGTCGCCCAGCGAGTCCGAGACCCCCAGCGAGTCCCCGACCGACCCCGAGTCCCCGTCGCCCACTCCGTCGGAGTCGGAGACGACCACGGACCCGTCCACGTCGGACTCCGCGAGCGGCCCGGCCGAGACCGTCACCGCGTCGACGACGCAGGACGGATCCGGTTCTCCGACGACGACCGCCTGAGAACGGAGAACGCCGTACGGGCCCGGAAGCCGGGCCCGTACGGCGTCACCGGGGTGATACCGCCCCGTGGGTCAGAACAGTCGCAGCTTGTCGTCCTCGATGCCGCGCATCGCGTCGTAGTCGAGGACCAGGCACCCGATGCCGCGGTCCGTCGCCAGCACCCGGGCCTGCGGCTTGATCTCCTGCGCGGCGAACACGCCCCGTACCGGGGCCAGGTGCGGATCGCGGTTGAGCAGCTCCAGGTAGCGGGTCAGCTGCTCGACGCCGTCGATGTCGCCCCGCCGCTTCAGCTCCACGGCCACCGTGGCACCGTCCGCGTCCCGGCACAGGATGTCGACCGGACCGATCGCGGTCGGATACTCGCGGCGGATCAGGGTGTAGCCCTCGCCGATCGTCTCGATCCGGTCGGCGAGCAGCTCCTGGAGGTGCGCCTCCACGCCGTCCTTGATGAGCCCCGGGTCGACACCCAGCTCATGGGACGAGTCGTGGAGGATCTGCTCCATCGTGATGATCAGTTTCTCGCCCGCTTTGTTGACCACGGTCCAGACACCCTCGGTTTCGTCGGCGCCCTCCTTGAGGGTGCACGGCGGGGACATCCAGTTGAGAGGTTTGTACGCCCGGTCGTCGGCGTGGATCGACACGCTGCCGTCCGCCTTCACGAGGATCAGACGGGGGGCGGAGGGCAGGTGGGCAGTGAGCCGGCCCGCGTAGTCCACGGAGCAACGGGCGATGACGAGACGCATGGTCGGCAACGCTACTCGACGACCACGGGTGCACGCGATTCGCGCACCCGTCACTCACGCGACCCGAGGGACGCAGATCTGGCTTGCCCCTCTTTGCGACCGTTCGTTGTTGGCCGGTTGTGTTCCCAATCTCCTGGTGCGGCCCGGACTGCACCCTTACCGTGTAAGCAGGAGGTCGCCGTCTGTGTACGCAGCGTCGCCACCCAGCCCTGCCCGTAAGGCCCCGGCCACCTGTCCGGGGCCGCGAGAGGAGAACTCATGTCGCTCGACGTCTCACCGGCGCTGTTGGAACAGGCCGAGCGAGGCGAGGTCGACGAAGCCGACTTCGTCGACTGCGTCCGGACCTCCCTGCCCTATGCATGGGAGATGATCAGCTCTCTGGTGGCCCAGCTGAAGGTCGACGGCGGGCAGTTCGCCGACAACCAGACGCCCCCGCCGGACGAGCAGGCACGTGGTCAGCTGCTGCGTGCGCTCGCGAGTGATGCGATACGCGGCGCGCTGCAGCGGCACTTCGGAGTGCGCCTGGCATTCCAGAACTGCCACCGCCTCGCGGTGTTCCCGCTGGACGCGTCGGTCGACGAGCGACTGGCCCGATTCACCTCGGTGCGAGGACAGTTGCTCAACCAGTCGCCCGAACTCCGGGACTGCTGAACGCTTCTGCTGCCGCTTCGGGCCGCGGGAGGTGCAACTGGCTCCGGGGCGGCAGCTCCCGTACCACCGCACCACCAGGACCACCTGCGTGAACGGATCACTTCAGCAACGGCAGCACTTCCGTGCCCAGCCGCTGCACGTTCGTCTCCGTCGCCGCGAGATCGCCCGAGCCCTCCACCATGAGGGCGTACCGGGTGATGCCCGTGCGCTCAGCCGTGGCCGCCAGCCGGTCCGCGGCGAAACGGGGCGGTCCCACCGGATGCAGGCCGCAGAGGAACTCCGTGTACGCGACGGGGTCCCGCATGACCCGGTGCCGGCCGTCGACCGTCACATGGGCGTCGAGCCCCTGCCTCAGCCAGCCCGGCATCGCCTTCACGAGCGTCTCCAGGGCGTCCGCGGGACTGTCGGCGATCTGGGCCACCCCCGCGGACACATGTGCTACTCGCTCCACGACCTCCGCCGGCTGGCCGGCCTCCCGGGCGGCCGATCGCCACAGAGCGACCATGTCTGCCTTCTCCTCGTCGCCGCAATGCATCCCGAGGAGCATGGGCAAACCCTTTGCGGCGGCGAGTTCCACGCTTTTCGGCGACGTGCAGGCGACGATCACCTCGGGGCCCGGCGGGCCGTCCCCGAGCAGCTCGTCGGCGCGCGGCACGACGGCCACCTCGCGGAAGTCGTAACGCCGGCCGCTCCCCGCCACCCGGGGCTTTTCCAGCCATGCGAGCAGCAGCTCCAGAGCCTCAGGGAAGCCCCTTTCGTACGCCCCGAGCCCGCCTCCGAAGACCTCCAGGTCGATCCACGGACCGCCGCGCCCCACCCCGAGGGAGAAGCGGCCTCCGCTGGTCAGGTGCAGCAGCGCGGCCTGCTCGCCGAGCGCGACGGGGTGCAGGTTCGGCAGCACGCTCACCGCCGTCCCCACGCGGATCCGGCGGGTGCGGCCGAGCAGCAGGGCGGCCAGTGTCGTGGCGGACGGGCACACCCCGTACGGCACGAAGTGGTGCTCCGCGAGCCAGACGGAGTCGAGCCCCGACTCCTCCGCGACCTCGGCGGACCTGACGGCCCGGTGCAGGGCCTCACCCTGCCCCTGTCCCGGGAACTGGGCTGCCAGTACGAACGTTCCTACGCGCATCGCCTTCTGCCTCCTTGCGGCCGACGCGGCTGTCCCCCTCACTGGCAACAACGTCTGACACGTGCCAAGGGCACGGTCCACGGCGAAGTTGTTGCGATTTTCCGGTAACCCACCCGCCCGTCGCCGCTCACGCGTCACTCCTGACACGGGCCTGCGGCCGATGCCTCTAGGCTGGACGGAACAATCCGCCCCAACACCCCGTGAGGTGTCCCGTGTCCCCGCGCCGCAACCGCCCCCGAGGTGGCGAGAGTCCCACCGGCAGCCCAGGAGGTGCGGGGGAGCGGTACGGCGGGGGCGGTGCCACGGAGAGCTGGCAGGGAGAGGAGTGGTCGGTGCGCCCGGTGAGCGGCGCGAGCGCGGCGGGCAAGCGCTACCGCTGCCCCGGCTGCGACCAGGAGATCCCCTCCGGGGTCCCGCACCTCGTCGCCTGGCCCGAGTTCGGCGGGATCGACGACCGCAGGCACTGGCACAAGGCCTGCTGGAACGCGAAGGACCGCCGCACCACACGGGTGCAGCGGTCCAGGAACGCTCCGCGTTACTGAGTCACACGTCCCGCCGGTCCAGCGACGCGAAGGCGCCTGCCATGGCCACCGCGGTCACGCCGACGATGATCCACAGTGGCTCCCAGCCGGTCGGCCCCGACGTGGTCACCGACGCTTCGTACAACGAGCCGATCTGGTTGGGGATCGAGTACTCGAGGAGGGCCTGCTGCACCCCGGCCAGCGTCGGCGAGAACATGAAGATCGCCAGCACCAGGGGGAGCAGCACCACCGCGATCATGATCGTGATGGCGCCCGCCGAGTGCCGGACGATCGCGCCGACCGCGAGCGAGAGCAGCCCGAGCGTCGCGACGTAGAGGCCCACCCCCACCGTGGAGCGCACCCAGAAGCCGGTGCCGGGTGTCGCCCCGTCCAGCATGGCCGTCTGCAGGACGCCCACGACGCCGGTGGTCACCGTGGTGATCGTGAAGGCGAGCAGGAAGAAGACGACCGCCTTCGCGATCAGAATCCGCGACCGGCTCGGGCACGCGGTCAGCGTCGTCCTGATCATCCCGGTGCTGTACTCGGCCGCGATGGTCAGCACGCCCAGGGTGATCACGCAGATCGATCCGAGCAGTACGCCGAAGAAGCCCAGGCTGAGCACCGGGGTGTCGTCCAGGGGGGCCTCCGAGAGGCTCACGACGAACGCGGTGAGCAGCCCGACGCCGAGCAGCAGCACGATCATCACGCCGAGCGTCCACATCGTGGAGCGCACGGAGCGGATCTTCGTCCACTCGGAGGCGATCGCGTCGCCGAGGCCGGGAGTGCGCACGGGGATCGGCGAGGTGTACAGGGCGTGCGGGTCCTGTTGCGGTTGCTGGGGAGCCTGGTCCGCCTGCGGCGGAGTGGCCGGCGTCGTCATCGGGAGTCCTCGCTGGTCCTGCGCTCGGTCCGGTCCGCGGTGGCCGCGGAGGTGGGGGCGGGTGCCGGTGCGTCGGCGTGCCGGCTCTGTCCCGGGGGCGGCGGGGCGTACCAGCCCTCCTGGGGGACCTCCTGCGGGGCGTGGCCGGGCTGCGCGTGGGCCTCGTGGCCCGGGTACCCGTAGCCGGGCGGGGGCAGCTGGAGGCCCTCCTTCGCGTCCGCAGTGGAGCGGTAGTCCACGACGCCCTGCGTCATCCGCATGTACGCCTCCTCGAGCGACGCCCGGTGCGGCGAGAGTTCCCACAGCCGGACGTCCGACTCGTGCGCCAGGTCGCTGATGCGGGACAGGCCCAGCCCGGTGATCCGCAGGGCACCGTCCGGCTCCGGCATCACTCTGCCGCCCGCCTCCGTGAGCGAGGCGGTCAGCTTCTCCCGCTGCTCCGGCCGGTCCGCCGGGACGCGGACCCGGGCGAAGTCCGCGGAGTTCGCCGAGATGAAGTCGGTGACACTCATGTCGGAGAGCAGTTGTCCTCGGCCGATCACGATCAAGTGGTCGGCCGTGAGGGCCATCTCGCTCATCAGGTGGCTGGAGACGAAGACCGTGCGGCCCTCGGAAGCCAGCTGCTTCATCAGGTTGCGGACCCACAGGATGCCCTCGGGGTCGAGTCCGTTGACCGGCTCGTCGAAGAGCAGCACCTGCGGGTCGCCGAGCAGCGCGGCCGCGATCCCCAGCCGCTGTCCCATACCGAGGGAGAAGCCGTTGGACCGCTTCTTCGCGACGTCCTGCAGCCCGACGACGCCGAGGACCTCGTCCACCCGGGCCGCCGGGATGCCCGCCAGCTGGGCCAGGGACAGCAGGTGGTTGCGGGCGCTGCGTCCGCCGTGCACGGCCTTGGCGTCGAGCAGGGCCCCCACCTGGCGCGGGGCGTTGGGGAGGCTGCGGAAGGCGTGCCCGCCGATCGTCACGTGCCCGGAGGTGGGCCGGTCCAGCCCGAGCATCATGCGCATGGTGGTGGACTTGCCCGACCCGTTCGGACCGAGGAACCCCGTGACGGCACCGGGACGCACCTGGAAGGAAAGGTTGTGCACGGCCGTCTTCGCGCCGTAGCGCTTCGTCAGGCCGACTGCCTCGATCATTCTCCAGCCCCATCGACTTATCTGTCGTCGGGGCCCAGGCCTCCGGCCGCATGCCCCCCGTCAAGAGTTAGGAGGATAACCAGCAGCGGGCGGTTCCGGCCAAGCGGAGGCGCGGAGCGTCGGCGTCCCGGGGTCCGTTCAGGCGTCCCGCTTCTTCAGCACCACGTAGCCGCCGATCAGCGCGGCCACCACCCACAGCGCCATGATCCCGAGCCCGGTCCACGGCCCGTACGGTGCCGGATCGCTGTTCAGCGCGTCCGGTACCACCTGCATGATCTTGGAGCCCGCCTGGTCGGGGAAGTACCGGGCCACGCTCTTGGCACCCGGGACCGCGGAGAGGATCTGCGAGACGAGGAAGAAGAACGGCATCAGGATGCCCAGCGACAGCATGGAACTGCGCAGCATCGTGGCCACGCCCATCGAGAAGACCGCGATCAGACCCATGTAGATGCCGCCACCCACGACGGCGCGCAGTACGTTCTCCGCGCCGATGCCGGTGCCGCGGTCCCCGAGCAGGGCCTGGCTGAGGAAGAAGGTCATGAAGCTGGTGGCGAGTCCGACCACCAGGGCCAGGACGCCCGCCACCGCGATCTTGCTGAAGAGGAACGACCCGCGCTGCGGCACCGCCGCGAGGGAGGTGCGGATCATGCCGGAGCTGTACTCCGTACCCACCACCAGGACGCCGAAGACGACCATCGCCAGCTGTCCGAGGACCATCCCGGAGAAGCTCACGAACGTCGGGTCGAAAGTGGCCTGCTCTGCGGCCGAGAGGTCGTCGAACTGGCTCTTCAGCAGGGCGCTCAGGGCCGCGCCCATGGCGACCGTGACGAGGAACGCGCAGATCAGCGTCCAGGTGGTCGACGAGACCGTACGGATCTTGGTCCACTCGGAATTCAGGACCGCGGGTACCGATGCCATCGCCGTCACACCCCCTTCGTCGCGTCGCCGGCCGTGTCGCCGACGGGCTGCTGCTCGTTCCACCGGTCGCCCCAGTGCGGACCCACCGGCGGTGGCTGGGCGCTGTCGCGTTCGGAGTGTGCGTGGTACTCGACGGAGCCCGCCGTCATCTGCATGAACGCCTCCTCCAGCGACGCGCGCTGTGCGCTCAGCTCGTGGAGCACGACCCCGTGCCGGCCCGCGAGCTCACCCAGCCGTTCCGGGGCCTCGCCGTCGATCTCCAGCGTGCCGTTGCCCGACTCGACCGCGACGACACCCTCCGCGTGCAGCAGGTCACGCAGGCGCTCCTGCTCCGGGGAGCGCATCCGCACGAAACTGCGGGAGTTCTCGCGGATGAAGTCGGCCATCGAGGTGTCGGCGAGCAGCTTCCCCTGCCCGATGACGATCAGGTGATCCGCGGTCAGGGCCATCTCACTCATCAGATGCGAGGAGACGAAGATCGTCCGGCCTTCCGAGGCGAGGGCTTTCATCAGATTCCTGATCCAGTGGATACCCTCCGGGTCCAGACCGTTGACGGGTTCGTCGAACATCAGGATCTCGGGGTCGCCGAGCAGTGCGGCCGCGATTCCCAGCCGCTGCCCCATACCGAGCGAGAAGCCCTTGGACTTCTTCTTCGCGACCGCGCTCAGGCCGACCGTGTCCAGCACATGGGAGACCCGGCTCGCCGGGATGCGGTTGCTCTGGGCGAGACACAGCAGGTTGTTGTACGCGCTGCGCCCGCCGTGCATCGACTTGGCGTCCAGGAGCGCCCCGATGTGCTTGAGCGGCTCCTGGAGGTCGCGGTAGTGCCGGCCGTCGATCCGCACCGTGCCGCTGGTGGGGTTGTCGAGGTCGAGCATCATCCGCATGGTCGTGGACTTGCCCGCGCCGTTCGGGCCCAGGAAGCCGGTCACCATGCCTGGTCTGACCTGGCATGACAAATGGTCCACTGCAACCTTGTTGCCGAAGCGTTTGGTGAGGCCGTCGAGCTCGATCATGGGCTCACGCTAGAACGGCCGCGCGCCCGGCGCCACCACAAAGGCGGAACCGGGCGCGCAAAGTGACGCAGCCGACGTGAGGGCCGTCGCTCAGCGGGTCTGCTGGGCGGGGACCCCACGGGTGGCGGACTCGTCCTCCGCCGGGGAACCCGCGGCGGCGACCGCGGCACCCGTCAGCGTCGCCAGCATCTCGCGGACGTTGGTCAGCTGGGCGTTGATCGAGTCGCGGCGGTTGGTGAGCGCAGCCAGCTCGCGCTCCGACTCGCTGCGGATCCGGTCGGCCTTGGCGTTCGCGTCGGCGACGATGTCCTCGGCCTGACGCTGAGCGGTCTCCACCGTCTGGCGGGCGCGGCGCTCGGCGTCCGTGCGGAGCTTCTCGGCCTCCAGGCGGAGCTGCTCCGCGCGGTGCTCGATCTCCGCGAGGCGCTTCTCGGCCTTCGCCTGACGGGACGCGAGGTCGCGCTCCGACTGCTCGCGGCGCTTGGCCAGGTTCGTCTCGAAGTCCGCGGCGGCCTGGGCGGCCTTGGCGCGGGTCTCCTCGAAGAGGGCGTCGGCCTCCTCACGCTTCTGCTGGGCGTCCTTCTGGGCGTCGGAGCGCAGCGTGGTCGCTTCGCCCTTGGCCTTCTCGACGATGCGGACGCCCTCGTCCTCGGCCTTCGCCTTGCGCTCCGACGCGAAGCTCTCCGCGTCGTTGCGGACCTGCTGGGCGGCCGACTCGGCCAGCTCACGGTGCTGCTCGGCCGCGCGGCGGGCCTCCTCACGCAGGTCCTTCGCCTCCTCCTCGGCGAGGCGGAGGATCTTCTCCACGCGGGCGCCGAGCCCGGCGTACGACGGCTCGGCGTCGTTGACCTGGGCCTGGGCGTTCTGCGTCTCGAGGTGGAGCTCCTCGATGCGCTTCTCCAGAGAGGTGATGCGGGCGAGCGCGCTGTCACGGTCGGCGACGAGTTTGTTGATGCGGTCGTCCACCTGACCGCGGTCGTATCCACGTCGCACGAGCTCGAAGCCGAAGGGGGAGGAAGGGTCGCTCATGGGGTTCCTGTCGAATGAGACCGGTGAGGTGTTAGAGGGAATCCTAGGGGCCCGAGCGGCGTGTCAACGTGAAGATGCCGCTTTGGTATGGAGAATGACACCCCTTTTGAGTGGCTGACCCCCGGAGTGCTTGCGGCCCGAAGGGTTGAATGTTCATGACGAAATGCACGGGCGGCTACGCGTCCGACGCCTTGCCACCCGACCGCGTACCCGCTGCCGCGCCGGCCTTGACGCCTCCGGCACCTCCGCCCGAGGCCTTGCCCGTCCCACCCGGAGCCTCGAAAGACTCCAACGCCTCCAGGACGTCCTGGACACGGGAGATCTCCGTATTGATGTCCTCGCGCCTGCGGACCAGCAGGTCCAGTTCCCGGCGGCCCTCGTCGACCATCTGCTTCGCCTCGGCCTCCGCGTCGGCACGGAGCTTCTCGGCCACCCGGGTCAGCTCGGCCTTCTTGGTCTCGGCCTCCTTGAGGAGCGACTCGGCGCGCTTCACGGCGGCGATACGGACCTTGCTCGCCTCCGAATTCGCATCCGCCAGCAGCTCCTTGGCCTTGGCCTCGGCCTCGGCCCGCTGATCCGTGGCCGCCTTCATCAGCTTGTCGACACGTTCGCCGGCCGTCTTCATCTGCTCGGAGGTCTCGCGCCGGGCCCGCTCGTGCAGTTCCTCGATCTCGCTCTCGATCCGGGTCCTGAGTTCCTCCGCGCGCTCCCGGGTGGCGGTGGCGTCCCCGCGCGCACCGACGAGCAGCTCGTCCGCGTCCGTACGGGCCCGCTCCACCAGGGAGTTGCCCTCGACCGTGGCCTCCGAGGTGATTCGCACGGCCTCGTTGCGGGCGGCGCCGACCATCCTGTCTGCCTGCTCCTCGGCCTCGGTGGCGGCGCGCAGCGCCTCCTCCTGGGCCTTCTCGACGAGCTGGTCCGCCTGTTCGGCGGCGTCGGTACGGCGCTTCGCCGCGGCCTCACGCGCCTCGTCCAGCAGCCTGTCCGCCTCCTGGCGGGCCTCCGCGCGCAGTTGCTCCGCCGCGGCCTCGGCGTCGGCGCGCAGCCGCTCCGACTCCTCGCGGGTGCGGCCGGCGTGCTCCTGGGCCGCGCCGACGGTCCGAGCCGCCTCCGCGCGCAGTCGCTCCGCCTCGTCGGTCGCCTCCTTGACGAAGCGTTCGGACTGCTCGGTGGCCTCGGTGCGGACCCGCTCGCTCTCCTTCGTCGCCTCGGCCATGAGCCGGTCGGCCTGCGCAGCCGCCTCGGAGCGGATCCGGTTGGCGTCCTCACGGGCCTCACCCCGGGCCCGCGAGGCGTCCTGCTCCGCCGACGCGAGGGCGTCGGATGCCTCCGTGCGGACCCGCTGGCTGTACTCCGAGGTGTCCGAGCGCAGTTTCTCCGACTCGGCGATGGCCTCGGACACGGTCCGCTCGGCCAGGGCCTTCGCGGCCTCCGACTCCTCGTGCGCGACCTGACGGATGCGGCCGGCGTCCTCGGCGGCCCGTTCACGCTCGGCGTAGGCGTCGGACCTGACCCGGTCCGCCTCCTCCTGCGCCTCGGTCCGCGTCCGCTCCGCCGAGTGCTCGGCGGCCGAGCGCAGCCCGGTGATCTCCTCCTCGGCCTGTTCCTGGAGCCCTGAGACGGAGTCCCGCACCTGCTGCGCGGTCTGCTCGGCCGCGGACACCAGCTCCGCGGCCCGGCTCTCCGCCTCCTCGACCAGCCGCTGGGACTCGGCCTGCGCCTCCTCGACCCGCTTGCGGGCGGAGGCGAGGAGTTCCTCGCTCTGCTCGCGGGCGCGCTCGCGGTCCTGCTCCGCCTCGGCGCGCGCGGAGCCGAGCGCCTCCTCGGCGGCACGGCGGCGGCGGTTCGCCTCCTCCTGGGCGGCGGCCAGGGCCTCGGCGGCCTCCGCGCCGACCCGCTCGGCGGCGGCCGCGGCCTCGGAGCGCACACGGTCGGCGCTCTCCTGCGCCTCGTTCTTCAGCCGCTCCGCCTCGGCCGCGGCCTCGCTGCGCAGCCGTACGGCAACGGACTCGCCCTCGGCGCGGGAGCGCGCGGCGTCGGCGGCGGCCTCGGTGCGCAGCCGCTCGCCCTCCGTCGTGGCCTGCTCCTGGAGCGTACGGATCCGCTCGGCCGCCTCCGCACGCAGCCGTTCGGACTCCTCGCCCGTCTCGCGGCGGATCCGCTCCGCCTCCGCACGCGCCTCGCCGAGTGCCTGCTCCGCGGCGGTGACCCGGGACTCGGCCTCGGTGTGCAGCCGGGTCAGCTCCTCGGCCGCCTCGGACCTACGGGCCTCGACGCCGCGCTCGGTCTCCTCGCGCAGCTCCGCGGCCGCCTTCTCCGCCGCCGCGGTCAGCGCGGTGGCCTGCTCCTCGGCCTCGGCGCGCAGCTTCTCCGCCTCGGCACGGCTGCGTTCGAGCGCTTCCTCGGCCTGCTTGCGCAGGGTGGCGGCGCGCTCGGCGGCCTCGCTCCGGACGCGCTCGCTCTCGGTACCCGCGGAGGTGCGCAGCTCCTCGGCACCGGCCTTGGCCTTGGTGAGCAGCTCCTCGGCGGTGCGGGCCCCCTCCTCGAGCTGCTGGACGGCCTCGCGGCGGGCCTCGCCGCGGATCCGCTCGCCCTCGGCCACGGCCTCGGAGCGCAGCTGCTCGGCCTCGCCGCGGAGCCGGCGTGCCTCCTCCTGCAGCTCGACGGTCTTGGCCCGGTACTCCTTGGTGTCGTCCTTGGCCGCGCCCTTGAGCTGGTCGGCCTGTTCGGCGGCCTCGCCGCGCAGGCGGTCCGCCTCGGCCTCGGCCTCACGGCGGATCCGGTCGGCCTCCTCGCGGGCCGCCCTGGTGGTGGACTTCGCGTCGTCGGAGGCCTTGGTCAGGACCTCCTCGGCGCTCCGGGCCGCCTTCGCGAGCTGGGCGGCGGCGTCCTCGGCGGCCAGGGTGCGGGCCTTCTCCGCGGCCTCGGCGACCACCCGCTCGGCCTCCGCGCGGGCGTCGACGAGCGCCTGCTCGGCCTCTTCCTTCAGCGTCTCGGCCTGCTTCGTGGCCTCGCCGACCAGCCGGGCGATCTCGGACCTGGCCGTACGGGTGCGCTGCTCGTTCTGCGACTCGGCACCGGCCAGCCGCTTGGCCGCGGCGTCCTTCGCCTCGGTGAGGACCTTCTCGGCCTCCAGCCGGGCCTCGCGCAGCCGGGTCTCGGCCTCCTGCATGCGCTGCTCGGCCGCACGGTTCAGCTCGGCGGTCTGCTGCCGGGTCTGCTCGGTCTCGGCTGTGGCCGTCGAGCGCAGCCGCTCGGCGTGACCGGTGGCCTCCTGGGCCTGGGTGGAGGCGGCCTCCAGGAGCCGCTCGGCGTCCCGGCGGGCCCGCAGCAGGGTCGACTCGGCGTCCGCACGGGCCGCCTCCGCCTCGGAGTTGATGCGCCGACGGGTCTCGTCGGCCAGCCGCGCGGCCTCGGCACGGGCGGCGGCCAGCGACTGCTCGGACTCCGTGCGTGACTCGTCCAGGAGACGGCGTGCCTGGGACTCGGTCCTGGCCCGCAACTGCTCGGCCCAGGCGACGTTCTCGTTGACGTGGGACTCGACGGTCTGGCGGCGCTCCGCCAGCTCCTGGTCGAGCCGCTGGCGCCGCTGCACCGCTTCGGCGTGCAACTCCGCCTGGAGCCGGGCCTGGTGCTCAGCGTGCTCCTGCAGGATGCGCTGCGTCTGCGCCCTGGCCTCGCGCAGCTCGCGCTCGGCGTCGGTGCGCAGCTGATCGGCCTGGGTCTGGGCATTACGGAGCATCTGTTCGGCCTGGTAGCCGATGTCCGCGCCATCGTGCGCGGGGCGGGTCGCCAGACTGCGCCGCGCCTCGTGCAGCTTGGCGCGCAAGACCTCGACCTGGTAGCCGAGGTCCTCGGCGTGCTGGACGGCCTTCTCCCGGTCGGTCTTCAGCCGGTCCATCTCGGCTTCGAACCGCGAGAGATGGTCGTCAGCCCGGTGGCTCTGCTGGCTCTCGTAGCCCCGCACTGCGCGGTCCCATCCTTCCCCGAGCTCTCAACTTCTTCCCCGAGCTCTCAACTTCGTTCGAGCAGGGGATGCCCCACTGAGAAGGGGAGGCCCCAACCCTGGTCGCAAAATCCAAACGAGTACCGCTCGCCGGCGAGCGGTCCCCCGGGGAATGGTGACAGATCAACGGCACGGCTCCGACCCGGCCCCGGCCCGGAGCAGCCCACTCTACCGGGCCGGGTATCGGTCGGGTCAGTGCTCTGTCGCCGAGGTGACCAGTTCGGTCAGCACCCCGTGGCAGTCCTTGGGGTGGAGGAAGGTGATCCGGGAGCCCATCGAACCGGTCCTGGGCTCGTCGTACAGCACCCGGACGCCCTTCCCGCGGATGTCGGCGGCGTCCGCGTCGACGTCCGCGGTCCCGAAGGCGATGTGGTGCACGCCCTCACCGTTCTTGGCCAGCCACTTCCCCACGGCCGAGTCCTCACGGGTCGGCTCGAGCAGCTGGAGGTAGGAAGCTCCGCCGTCCGAGGTCTCGTTGATCTTCAGCATGGCCTCCCGGACGCCCTGCTCCTCGTTGATCTCGGTGTGGTGCACCTCGAAGCCGTAGGTCGCGCGATAGAACTCCACGGTCTTGTCGAGGTCGAAACAGGCGATTCCGATGTGGTCGATTCGCGTCAGCATGGAACCAGTGCAGCGCTCCGGGGATGGTTACGCAACGTGCGCGCGATCACACCCGCTGCCGGATGACGGGCGCGGTACCGCTCAGTACATTCATGTAAACCCTCGTTCACAACCGATCCCAAGGGGCTGTGCCTCATGTCAGGAACGACCGGATCCACCTCAGTGATCGTCGCGGGCGCGCGGACGCCCATGGGCCGTCTCCTCGGCTCGCTGAAGAGCCTCTCCGGAGCCGACCTCGGAGGCGCCGCCATCAAGGCGGCGCTGGACCGGGCCGGGATCGGCGGCGACCAGGTCGAGTACGTGATCATGGGCCAGGTGCTCCAGGCCGGGGCAGGGCAGATCCCGGCACGCCAGGCGGCCGTCAAGGCCGGAATCCCGATGAACGTCCCCGCGCTCTCCGTCAACAAGGTGTGCCTGTCGGGGCTCGACGCCATCGCCCTCGCGGACCAGCTGATCCGCGCCGGTGAGTTCGACATCGTGGTGGCGGGCGGCCAGGAGTCCATGACCAACGCCCCGCACCTGCTCCCGAAGTCCCGTGAGGGATACAAGTACGGGGCGATCCAGATGCTCGACTCGATGGCCCACGACGGCCTGACCGACGCCTACGAGAACATCCCGATGGGCGAAGCCACCGAGAGGCACAACATCCGCCTGGGGCTGGCCCGCGCCGACCAGGACGAGATCGGTGCCCTGTCCCACCAGCGCGCCGCCGCCGCCCAGAAGAACGGCATCTTCGAGGCCGAGATCACCCCGGTCGAGATCCCGCAGCGCAAGGGGGACCCGATCCTCGTCTCCAAGGACGAGGGCATCCGCCCCGAGACGACCGCCGAGTCGCTCGGCAAGCTCCGCCCGGCCTTCTCCAAGGACGGCACGATCACCGCCGGCACCGCCTCGCAGATCTCCGACGGTGCCGCCGCGGTCGTCGTCATGAGCAAGGCGAAGGCCGAGGAGCTGGGCCTGGAGTGGATCGCCGAGATCGGCGCCCACGGCAATGTGGCGGGCCCGGACAGCTCCCTCCACTCGCAGCCGTCCAACGCCATCCTTCACGCCCTGAAGAAGGAGGGCATCGGCGTCGACGACCTCGACCTCATCGAGATCAACGAGGCCTTCGCGGCCGTCGCGGTCCAGTCGATGAAGGACCTCGGCGTGACCTCCGACAAGGTGAACGTGAACGGCGGCGCGATCGCGCTCGGCCACCCCATCGGCATGTCCGGCGCCCGTCTGGTGCTGCACCTGGCGCTGGAGCTGAAGCGGCGTGGCGGTGGCACCGGGGCGGCGGCGCTGTGCGGCGGCGGCGGCCAGGGTGACGCGTTGATCATCCGCGTACCGGGCAAGTAGTCACCGTACGAGCGAGCGAGGAGGCCGAGTGAAGGTGGACGTCCCCACCCTGGTCGAGCAGGCACGTGAGGGCAGGCCGCGTGCGGTGGCCCGGCTCATCTCCCTGGTGGAGGGTGCCTCGCCGCAGCTGCGGGAGGTGATGGCGGCGCTGGCACCGCTCGCGGGCCACGCCTACGTCGTCGGCCTGACCGGGTCGCCGGGTGTCGGCAAGTCCACCTCGACCTCCGCGCTGGTCTCCGCCTACCGGAAGGCCGGCAGACGGGTCGGGGTCCTGGCCGTCGACCCGTCGTCGCCGTTCTCCGGGGGTGCGCTCCTCGGTGACCGGGTCCGTATGTCGGAGCACGCCTCCGATCCGGGCGTCTACATCCGCTCCATGGCCACCCGCGGCCATCTGGGCGGACTGGCGTGGTCGGCCCCGCAGGCGATCCGGGTACTGGACGCGGCGGGCTGCGACGTGATCCTCGTGGAGACCGTGGGGGTGGGCCAGTCGGAGGTGGAGATCGCCTCCCAGGCCGACACCTCCGTCGTCCTCCTCGCCCCGGGCATGGGTGACGGCATCCAGGCGGCCAAGGCCGGAATCCTGGAGATCGGCGATGTCTACGTCGTCAACAAGGCCGACAGGGACGGCGCGGACGCCACCGCCCGAGAGCTCAACCACATGCTTGGCCTGGGGGAGTCCCGTGGGCCCGGCGACTGGCGGCCGCCGATCGTGAAGACGGTCGCGGCCCGGGGCGAGGGCATCGACGAGGTCGTGGAGGCACTGGAGAAGCACCGGGCGTGGATGGAGGAGCACGGAGTCCTCGCCGAGCGGCGCACGGCACGTGCGGCCCGCGAGGTCGAGACGATCGCCGTGACCGCTCTCCGTGAGCGCATCGCCGATCTGCACGGCGATCGCCGGCTGGACGCGCTGGCGGAACGGATCGTGGCCGGAGGCCTCGACCCGTACGCGGCGGCGGACGAACTGGTCGCGGGTCTCACCGGCGGGAACTGACGGCTCCCCGGGCGGCGTGCGGGCCGCCCGGGGAACCGCCGCAGGGCGTGTCCGCGTCGTGAGGCGCCGCGCTCCGCTCCTGACGGGCCGTGAGAACATGCGGCGGAACGGGGCGCGTGCGGTGCGTGCCCTGGTCGAGCACGTCGGGGGGACGCATGCTGGGCCCGTTGCGCGAGGACTCACCACGGCACGTGGGGCGCTACACCGTCCTGGCCAGACTCGGCGCGGGCGGCATGGGCGAGGTCTTCCTCGGACAGCGCGACGGCTCCGGCGACGACGTCGTCCCCGTCGCCGTCAAGACGGTCCGCCGTGACGTCGCCCAGGACCCCGGGTTCAGGCAGCGCTTCCGGCGCGAGATCGAGGTCGCCCGGTCGGTCACGGGCCCCGCCCTGGCCCCGGTCCTGGACGGTGACGCCGACGCGGAGGTGCCCTGGCTGGCCATCGGCTACGTCGCGGGCCCGACCCTGTCGGCCGCGGTACGCCGGTCGGGTGCGCTGGCGGAGGAAGAGGTCCGGATGCTCGGGGCGGAACTCGCCCGGGCCCTGGAGACCGTCCACGCGGCCGGCGTCGTGCACCGGGACGTGAAACCCGGCAACGTCCTGCTCGCCGCCGACGGGCCGCGCCTGATCGACTTCGGGATTGCCCGCGGTGCGGGCGCCACCCCGCTCACGACGACCAGCCGCATGATCGGCAGCCCCGCCTTCATGTCCCCGGAGCACGTCGCGGGCAGCGGACGCGTGGTGCCCGCCTCCGACGTCTTCTGTCTCGCGTCCGTCCTGTGCTTCGCCGCCACCGGCCGTGACCCGTTCGGTGACGGTCCGGTGGCCGCCGTGCTGTACCGGGTCAAGTACGTGGAGGCCGACCTGGACGGGGTGCCCGACGCCCTGCGCGCGGTGCTCCAGGACTGCCTGGTGGCCGATCCCTCCGCCCGCCCCACGCCCGCCGTCCTGGCCGCCCGCCTCGCCCCGGAGGGCTCCGTGGGGTGGCCGGGACCGGTCGCGGCCCACATCGCCGAGTACGAGCGGGAGCTGGCCTCCGTACGGGCACTGGGCGGGCCGCTGCCGCCGGGGTACACCCCGACGCAGGGGGCGACGGCCAGCCGGACGCCGGAGGACCGACCGCCCGCCCAGGGAGCCGGTCCGGCCCCGGACCGGCTTTCCGCCGAGAGCCCCGGTCCGACACCGGTGGACCAACTGCCCACCCAGGGCCCGGGTCTGCCGCCCGGCCCCGTTGCGGACCGTCCCGCCCGTCGTCGCCGCCTCCTCGGTGCGGCCCTGGTCGCGGTCGTCCTGGCGGGAGCGGCCGCAGGGGGTCTGCTCGCCGCGCGGGACGCTGACGGAGGCGGGAGCAGCGCCGCCCCCTCCGGTCCCGCCGGCTGGAAAGCGTGGCACGCGACCTTCTCCGGTACCCCCCTCGGCTGCGCGGCCGGCCAGGACGTGGTGGTCTGCCGTACGGCGGACGGATCGTACGAGGCGCTCTCCGCGGCCGACGGCAAGAACCTCTGGACCTACGAGGCGGTCGAGGAGCAGGGCGACGGGGACGCCCGGATCAGCCCGAGCGGTCAGTTCTTCATGCCGGGAGGCTCCACCCTTCCCGTCGTGCGGGGGGACTCGGTGTACTTCGCCACCGGTAACCGCCTGCTCGCGGTCGACGCGCTGACCGGCACGTCCCGCTGGGAGGCCCGCACCGGGGGCGCCCACATGCCGGAGAGCTCACCGCAGGTGGCGGACGGGCTGGTCTTCGCCGACATCGGTGACCTGCCCGACGGATCCGAGATCGCCGCCTTCGACGTCCGGGACGGGACGGAGAAGTGGCGCAAGCCGCTCGTCGGGGAGGGCCTGGCCAAGGCCCAGCGCGGAAACTTCTGGCCGCTGGGCGCACGGGACGGGATTCTCTACGCCAGGAACGAGGAAGGCCTCCGTGCCTTCCGTACCGAGGACGGTGCCGAGCGGGACGCCGGATGTCCGCAAAAGACGCCGTCCGACTTCGCCGTTCACTGCCCACAGGCCCAGGACGGTACGGGCCAGGAGTCGCCGCCCGCCGGAGTCGGCCGGGACGCTTCCGTGGTGGCCCGCACCGACCGGGTGACCGTCTTCAGGACGGGCACGTCCGCGACGCCGGGGGCGGAGGGGGCCGGGGAGGGCACCGAGGAGCCGGAGATCGTTCTGGTCGGCCGTGACGACGGTGAGGTCCTGGGCCGTTACGGCCTGGGCGAGGACGCCGAAGCGCGGAGGAGGAACCCGGCCTCCGCCCCGGCTGTCGTCGACGGCACACTCGTCTGGGCGGACACCGACGCACTCCACAGCATCGCGCTCGGCGACGGGGACACCCCGGGGCCACTGCGGCGGACCGCGATCGAGGACGTGCCGGTCCCCGAGATCGAGGAGCCGTACGACCCCGCCTACGGTGACGCGCTGGGCAAGCAGAACCGGCCGCCCGAGATCTTCCCGGCGGGCCGGGTCGTGCACATCGTCTACCGCCACGGCATCGCCGTCTCCGTGGCGATCCCCGGACCGGCCTCCTCGTGATCGAGCCGCTGCCGCCCGGTGGGCGCACCCGCATCGGTCCGTACCGCCTCCTGGGACTGCTCGGCGCAGGGGGGATGGGAGAGGTGTACCTGGCCCGTGCGGAGTCCGCCCCGCCCGTCCACGGCGAACCGCTCGCCGGACTCGTCGCGCTGAAGACCGTGCTCGCCGGACTGGACCTCGACGACGGCTTCCGGGTCCGGTTCCGCCGCGAGATCGCGGCGGCCGGTGCCGTGCGCAGCCCCCACTCGGCGGCGCTGGTCGGCGGCGACGCGACGGGCGACACCCCCTGGCTCGCCACCGAGTACGTCCCGGGCCCTTCGCTCGCCGAAGCGGTGTCCCGCACCGGCCCGCTGCCCGAGGCCGTGGTCCGCGCGGTCGGTTCGCACCTCGCCCTGGCGCTCGCCGACATGCACGCGGTGCGGGTGCTGCACCGCGACCTCAAGCCGGGCAACGTACTGCTCGGTGACGACGGGCCGAAGGTCATCGACTTCGGGATCGCCCAGGCATTCGAGGCCACCCGGCTGACCCGGACCGGCGTGGTGGTCGGCAGCCCCGGCTACATCTCACCCGAACACGTCAACGGCTCACGTGCGCTGGTCCCGGCCTCCGACGTGTTCTGCCTGGGCGCGGTGCTGGCCTTCGCGGCGCGCGGACGCGGTCCGTTCGACGACCCCGACATGGCAGCGGTCATCTTCCGGATCGCGCACGGTGAACCCGAACTCGACGGCGTACCGGCCGGGTTGCGGGCGGTGGTCGAACGATGCCTCGCCCCCCGCCCCGAGGACCGGCCCACCCCGTACGAGTTGGCCGGGCTGCTCCTGCCGGGCGGTGTGCCCGCCCCCTTCCCGTGGCACGACGCGCTCCGGGAACAGTTCGCCGCCCATGCCGAACGGGCCCTGCGGTGTGCCGCGTCGGTGCCGGCGGCCCCGTCGCGGCCGCCCGCGCCGCCGCGGCCGCTCCCCGTGCGCACCCGGCGACGGGGGCGGCTGGTGGCAGTGGCCGCGATCGCGGTGGTCTGTGCCGTGCTGGGCGCCGCTTTCCTGCCGGGTCTGCTCGACGGTGACGGAGCCGACGGTCCGGCGGCCGGACGGCCCGGTGCGTCCGCGTCCGAGCCGGTGTCCGCCTCCGGCCCCACGGTCGTGCCCGGGGCGGACGCCGGCCGCACCGACGACTTCGGGGGCCGGGACGGGAAGCTCTCCGCACGGCCGGCCGGCTGGAAGCCCTGGAAGTCCGGCGAGGACACGGGCGAGTACGGCTGTGTGCTGTCGGCCGCCGTCCTCGTCTGCTCCGGTGAGCACGGCGTCACCGCCCTGGACGCGGCGACGGGCGGTGAACGCTGGAACGTCCCGGAGGAACCCGGTCCGCAGACCGGTGCGGACGGCCGGTCGATCGCCGCGGTGGAGGACGGCACGGTCTACGCGTTCGTGCGGGACGAGCTGGTCGGGCTGCGCCTGACCGATGGCAAGGAGGTCTGGCGGCGGACCGTGCCGGGCGGGCGCCCGGGGACGGGAGCGGTGTACGCGGACGGGGTGATCTACTACGTCGCCCGGGCGCGGGGCGGCTCGGCCGGCACCCTGGTCGCCCAGCAGATCAGCGGCGGCGAGAAGCCGCAGAAGTGGGGCGTGGACCACGACGAGTTCCCGTTCACGCTCCTGGCGGGCGACGGCCGTGTGGTGGCCGTGGGCAGCAGCATCCGGGTCTTCGACGCCGAGTCCGGCGAGCGGCTGCCCGGAGTCGGCGAGGAGAGGACGGAGTGCGGCCATCCCGTGCTCGAGGACGGCGAGCTGATCTGCGTCGCCCGGGACGGCCTCACGGTGACGGACATCGCAGCCCCCGCCGGCCGGCGCACCCTGGCGGAGGGGATGAAGGGTGCGAAGAAGCCGGCCGTCACGGCGGACGGGACGGTGGTGGTCTCGGCGCCCGGCGAGGTCCGGGCCTTCCGGCTGAGTGACGGTGAGGAAGTGTGGCACCACGTCGACACACTGCTCGACGAAGCGGCCGGCGACGTCTCGATCGTGGGCCCCCGGGCCCTCGTCCACGCGGAGGTCACGGTGGACGCCTACGAACTGGACGCCGACGGCGAGAACCCTCCCGAGACGGGCAAGATCTTCTCCCTGCCCGTCGGCGGCCCTCCACCCTCCCTGATCGCCGTGGACGAGGCCCTGTTCCTCTCCTCGCCCGGCGACGGCACGGTCCTGTCCGGGTTCGCCCCCTGAGGCGGTCGGGGACGGGACCGTGCCCGCACGGCGGGACGATCAGTCGTCGTCGTTGTCGTCCCGGTCGTCGTCCCGGTCGTCGTCCTGGTCCACGGTCACCTTGCCGCTCTTCGCGTCCACGTGCAGCTCGTGCTGCTTGCCGTCCTTGCCCGTGACATCGACGCCCCAGTGCAGCGCACCGCGCTCGCCGTTGTCGTCGTCGCCGTCGTCGTCCAGGTCCACCGACGTCACCGTGCCGGGCTGAGCCGCGAGCGCGGCCTTCACCGCCGCGTCCAGGGAGACGCTCGCCGAACGGGGCGCGTGCCGGTCGCGGTCGTCGTTGTCGTCGTCCTCGCGGTGGGACAGCACCTTGCCGTTCCGCGCGTCCACGGTCACGTCGTGCCAGACCTTGTCGGAGCCGTACACGTCGAGCTCCCAGACGGTACGTGCGCTGTCGTCGTCATCGTCCAGCCCGGCCTCGGTGACCGTGCCGGGGACGGCCTTCAGTGCGGCGCCGACCGCCTCGTCGAGCGTCGTCCGCCCGGTCTTCGCGGTCCCGGTGCCCCCGGTGTCCCCGTCGGAGCCCGCCGCCCGGTCCGTGCCCGCCACCGTCCGGTCGTCGTCGCCCGCGCCGTCGGAGTCGGCGAAGGCGGCGGTCGTCACGATCCCGCCTCCGACCAGTACGGCGGCGGTGAGAGCGGCGACTGCGATGTTGCGCTTCATGATGGGTTCCTCCCCGATGGGATCTGCGGTGCGACGGGTTCCACACTGGCGGCGCGATGCTGAACGCAGCCTGAAGCCACCTGAAGACGTCTTCAGGTTCGTTTTGGGAAGCTGTCCTCATGCGCCTGTTGATCGTGGAGGACGAGAAGCGCCTGGCCACGTCCCTCGCGAGGGGACTCACCGCCGAGGGTTTCGCCGTGGACGTCGTGCACGACGGCCTGGAGGGTCTGCACCTGGCCGGTCAGGGCGTCCACGACCTCCTGGTCCTCGACATCATGCTGCCGGGGATGAACGGCTACCGGATCTGCGCCGCCCTGCGCGCCGCGGGGCACGAGACGCCGATCCTGATGCTGACGGCGAAGGACGGGGAGTACGACGAGGCCGAGGGCCTCGACACGGGCGCCGACGACTATCTGACCAAGCCGTTCTCGTACGTCGTGCTCGTCGCCCGGATCAGGGCGCTGCTGCGCCGCCGCGGCGGTTCCGCCTCCCCGGTGCTGACCGCCGGGATGCTGCGGATGGACACCGCCGCCCGGCGGGTCCACCGGGGCGAGGAGGAAGTCACCCTCACCGCGAAGGAGTTCGCCGTTCTGGAACAGCTCGTGCTGCGGGTGGGCGAGGTGGTCAGCAAGGCGGACATCCTGGAGCACGTCTGGGACTTCGCCTACGACGGGGACCCGAACATCGTCGAGGTCTACATCAGCACCCTGCGCCGCAAACTCGGGGCCGCGTCGATCCGTACGGTACGGGGCGCGGGCTACCGGCTGGAGGCCCTGTGAGGTCCGTGCGCGCCAGGGCCGCGCTGGGCGCCACCCTCGTCGTGGCCGTCGCCCTGACCGTCGCGGGGCTGGCCGTCCTCCTGGTGCTGCGCGGCAACCTGACGGACCGGGCGGGCCTGGAGGCCGAGGTGGCCGCACGTGAGGTGGCCGGGCAGCTGGCCCTGGGGGCGACGTACGCGGAACTCGAACTGGGCGACGAGGACACCCACCCCGTCCAGGTGACCGACGAGCAGGGGCGCGTGGTGGCCGTCTCCAAGGACCTGGAGGCGATCTCGGGTACGGGCACGGCGCAGGTCGTACCGGTGCCGTCGGCGCCGGTACCGAGCCCGGGCGACGACGATGACGACGACGATGACGACGGGAGCGAACCGGCCCGGGGCGAGGTCTCCTCCGACCCGCCGGACTTCACGAACGGAACCGCCACCGTCGACGGCGAGACGGCGGACTACCGTTTCGCGGCCCTCGAGTCGACCACCGAGCAGGACGTCACCCTGACCGTCCGCGCGGGAGCCCCGCTCGCGGCCGAGCAGGAGGCCGTGGACACCGTGCGCACCTCGATGCTGACCGGACTGCCCCTCATGCTGCTCGTCGTCGCCGGAGTGACCTGGCTGGTCACCCGGCGCGCACTGCGGCCGGTCGAGGGCATCCGGCGGGAGATGGCCGCGATCACCGCGTCCGAGGACCTCAGCCGCCGGGTGCCCGAGCCGGACTCGCGGGACGAGATCGCACGGCTGGCCCGTACGACCAACAAAACCCTCACCGTCCTGGAGGCATCGGTCGACCGGCAGCGGCGTTTCGTCGCCGACGCCTCGCACGAGCTGCGCAGTCCGATCGCCTCGCTCCGCACCCAGTTGGAGGTGGGGCAGGCCCACCCGGAGCTGCTGGACGTGCCCGGCGCGGTCGCCGACACCGTACGGCTGCAGGCGCTGGCGGCGGACCTGCTGCTGCTCGCCCGGCTCGACGCGGGGGAGCGGCCGGGGCGCACGGCGGTCGACGTCGGAGCGCTGGTCCGCGAGGAGGTCTCCCAGCGCACGACGGACCGGATCCCGCCGCAGGTGTTTGTCGCCGGCAGCGGGTCGCTCGAAGTCGCCGGGTCGCGCGGGCAGCTGGCCCGGGTGGTCGGCAATCTGCTGGACAACGCCCAGCGTCACGCGGAGCGTTCGATCGCCGTGTCGGTGCGGGAGGACCGGGGCGGTGTGCTCGTGGAGGTCGCCGACGACGGCTCGGGCGTGCCCGAGGCCGAACAGGACCGGATCTTCGAGCGCTTCGTCCGCCTGGACGACGCCCGCAGCCGCGACGACGGCGGGGCCGGGCTCGGCCTGGCCATCGCCAGGGACGTCGCCTCCCGGCACGGAGGCGCACTCACGGTGGCCGAAGCACCGGGCGGGGGCGCGCTGTTCACCCTGCGGCTGCCGCTGCGGCCCGTGCCTGGAGGGGAGCCGGCGGCCGGCTGACCCGGACGGGAAGGGCTGAGGGGTCGCGCTACGGCTTGCCGCGCCGGCCGCGCAGGTGCTCCGCGATCGGGGTCAGGGCATCGTGCAGTCCGGCGAGCTCCTCGGGGGAGAGGAGATTCATGAAGTGCCTGCGCACCGACTCGACATGGTGGGGCGCGACCTTCCGCATCGTCTCGCCGCCCAGTTCCGTGAGGACCGCGAACAGCCCGCGCCGGTCCGACTCGCAGTGCTCGCGCCGTACCAGGCCGGCGTTCTCCATGCGGGTGATCTGGTGCGAGAGCCTGCTCTTGGACTGCAGGGTGGCGGCGGCGAGATCGCTCATCCGCAGCCGCCGGTCCTCCGACTCCGAGAGGTTGACCAGGATCTCGTAGTCGTTCATGGTCAGGCCGAACGGCTGCAGATCCTTCTCCAGCTGATGCGTCAGCAGCCTGCTGACGTCCAGGTGGGTGCGCCAGGCGCACTGTTCCGCATCGGTAAGCCAGCGGGTGGCCGTCTCGGTCTCCATGTATGAATTCTACCTAAGATGTTGAAAGCCGGACGAATTCTCGTGTGTGACCCCGCGCACGCGCCTGCCCCGGCGTCACACTCCGCAGACTACCGCTCACAGCCCGAAGCGACGCTGGAGGTCCCCCAGCTGACCGGGCATGCGAGGCGTGGAGCCGTGTTGACCGCCCCCGGGCCCGCCGCCGGGCACGCCCGGCTCGTGCGGCACGGCGCCGGTCGCCTGCTCGGGCATCAGCGCCTCCGTCGACTGGAGCAGTACCGTACCCGCCCCGACGAACTCGAACTGGTGCTCCTCGCCGGAGGTGCCGCCGATTCCGGTCAGCGAGCGCAGCCCGCCCATCACGCCGGTCATGTAGCCGTGATCGTAGTGGTGGCACGGTGAGGGGCAGTCCGCCCACCCCACCAGCGCCTGGGGGTCCACCCGCAGCGGCGGCTCCATGAAGACCACCGGCCCGTTGGACGCGGCGACGAACTTCCCCGTCCCGATCAGGGTCAGGAAGCCCGGCACGATCGACTGCTTGAGCGCCAGCGTCGGCTGGTAGGCCAGGAGGTTGCCGGACCGGATCGTCAGGTTGCCTTCCTCCAGGTCGAAGGAGTTCACGTCGAAGGCCCGGTCCGCCAGCAGCATCTTGCCGCTGCCCTCGGCCACCACCCAGTCGCTCGCGTGCAGCGGGGAGTGGAAGCTCGTACGGATCAGCCGCTCGAAGCGGCCGTGCCCGATGCCGTTGAAGTCGATCTGCCCGTAGTAGGCGATCATCTTGCCCTTCTGCAGGAACCACTGGCTCCCCTTGAGTTCCACGCAGAAGGTGTACGAGTTGACGTTGTCGTCCGACGGCAGCGTCATGGGGTCGAAGACCACGGGCGTGCTCACAGCTTCTCCTCCGACGCCTGGACGTACACCGCTCCGCTGCCGCTGAGCTCCAGCTGGAACGCCTCACCGGAACCGCGCCCCACCATGTCGCGCCAGCCGAGCGCGGTGGACAGCTTGTTGGTCACGTCCCCGTGGTGGGCGACGTAGGCCTGCGGGTCCACGTGCACCGGCCTTCCCGGCGCGATCGGCAGCTCGATCACCCCGCCGTGCGCCATCAAGGCGACCGCGCCGTGACCCTTCAGTGTCGTCGTGAACAGGCCCTGCCCGGTCACCTGGCCGCGCACCATGCCCATCACCCCGCCCTGCGAGCCCATGAACATGGTCCCCTGCTGGAGCGTCCCGTCGAAGGCGAGCAGCCGGTCGGCCTCCACGTAGAGGGTGTCGCCGGCCAGGTTGATCACCTGGATGTGGTGGCCCCCGTGGCCGAACATCACCGTTCCGCTGCCCTCGACCGTCATCAGGGGGGTCGCCTCGTTCGCCACCCGCCGGCCGATCATCGACCCGAGGCCGCCCTGCCCGCCCTGGACGTTCGGGGTGAACGAGACGTCACCCCGGTACGCGAGCATGGCACCGCGCTGGCTGTACATCTTCTGGCCCGGCGCCACCGCGGCCTCGACCATCTTCGAGTTGATCTCACGGAACGGCATCAGACGTCACCCCCGACGGTGTTCCGCTCGCTGGGCTGCACGTAGACGAGTCCGTCGCCCTCGAAGCGGATCTGGAAGGACTCGCCGGAGCCCTCACCCATGAGCGTCCGGAAGTTCACCCCGGACTGGAAGTGCTGCTGGAGTCTGCCCTGGTGAGCTATGTAGGCGCCGGGGTCGACGTTCAGCGGGTACTGGGGTGTCACCCGCAGCACCACGGCGGAGCCGTCCGACATGATCGCCGCCTGGCCGGTGCCCTCGACGGTCGTGGTGAACAGGCCGTTGCCGCTCGCCCCGCCGCGCAGGCCCGTGAAGGAGGTGCCGGTACGCAGTCCCGCGTCGGTGGCCAGCAGATTGCTCGCCTCGACGTAGAGGGTCTCGCCGTGCAGCGAGACGAGGTTGATCTCGCTCGCCCGATCGGCGAAGTAGCAGGTGCCCTGCCCCGTCACCTCCATCATCACCATCTGCTCGCCGGTCAGCCGGCGGGTCACCATGCCGCGCAGGCCCTCACCGCCGCCGGACATCTTCTTGAACGCCATCCGGCCGTCGTACGCGACCATCGAGCCGTTCTTCGCCTTGACGGCGTCGCCTGTCAGGTCGACGGCGAGCGTCTTGCTGCCTTGGAGTCGGAACATCGCCACGGTGCGACGTTAGCCGCATGCGAGCCCGGCGGACAGGGCCCGGCGGACGATCCCGACCCCCGCACGACCCTGATATGCGGTGATACGTGCCTCGGAGGCCCGACGGGACCCCCTGCCCCGGGAGGCGGGCGGCGATGCCACAATGGCTGTGCTTGTGCCTGCGTTCACAAGCCGACACGCCCCTCCCACCGAAGGTGCCCTCGTGGACATCAAGACCGCTTCCGCCCTGCACCGGCTGCGCCTCATCTCGCTTCCCGAGGCGCTGTCCTTCCCGGCACTGCTCATCTTCGGCTCGCTCCTCATGCGGGTCTCGGACATCGACTTCCTGATGCCGCCCCTCGGCGCGCTGCACGGCATCCTCTTCACGATCTACGTCATCTTCCTCGTGGACGTGTGGGTCAAGGCCAAGTGGCCCCTCAAGCGTGTCGGCCTGTTCTTCCTCCTCGCGGTGGTGCCGTTCGGCGGGCTCTACGGGGAGAAGCTGCTCAAGAAGTACGAGGCCGACGGCGTCATCGCCGCCCGTGCCCGCGCCGAGGGCAAGGTGAGCGCGTGATCGTCGCCTTCTCGGTCAGCCCGCTGGGCGTCGGCGAGGACGTCGGCGAGTACGTCGCCGACGCCGTCCGTGTCGTCCGCGAGTCCGGGCTGCCCAACCGCACGGACGCGATGTTCACCTCGATCGAGGGCGAGTGGGACGAGGTCATGGACGTCGTCAAGCGTGCCGTCGCCGCGGTCGAGGCCCGCGCGGGCCGCGTCTCCCTGGTACTCAAGGCCGATATCAGGCCGGGCGTCACCGACGGTCTGACCTCCAAGGTCGAGACGGTGGAGCGACATCTGGCGGGCTGACGCCCGCTGACGCCCTGGTCATGGCCTGCCCTCGCGCAGGAAGCCACTCGACTCGCACCGGAAGCCGCACAAGAGGAGCCACACACGAAGAGCCCCCGGTGTCGGGGGCTCTTTCCGTTCGGGCGAAGAAAACCCCTCTCTCGGGCCTGCCGGGTCGACACATTGCCATATGTCCATTTCTGTGGTGATACCAGGATTCCTGACCATGGGAGGCGTGATGCCGTCGGAGGGTCACGATCACGACAGCTGCGGCCGCCACGCGGGTGCGCCCGCGGAGCCGCCCGCGACGGGGTACCGGGTGCGGTACCGCGGCCTCCCGCGCACCCGGAGGCATCGAATAGGCGCCGTCCTCCTGATGCCGCTCGTACCCGCGGTCACCGGACTGCTGCTGCTGCACGTGTTGTGGCCGACGCACTGGACCCGGGGTGGGGGCGGCCGGAGGTGGCTGGTGCTCGCCGACTCCCTGACGCTGGTGTCCGTCGGCCTGGTCGAGCTGTTCCTGCTGGCCAACCTGGCCGCTGTGGCGTACGCCCTGTCGGTGGCCAGGGACCCGGTCCCCGTGACGCCGGAGCCGGGCCGGGGGCTCGCCTTCCTCACCACGTACGTGCCGGGCAGGGAGCCCCTCTCCACCGTGCGGGCCGCCCTGGAGGGCGCCGTACGGATGCGGCACCCCGGACCGCTGGACGTCTGGCTGCTCGACGAGGGGGACGACCCCGAGGCCCGGATGCTCTGCGCCGAGCTGGGCGTGCACCACTTCACCCGCCTCGGGGTACCCGAGTGGAACCAGGAGACCGGCCCGCACAAGGCCGGGACGAAGCACGGCAACGTCAACGCCTGGCTCGCCAAGCACGGTGACGCCTACGACTTCGTCGCATCCGTGGACTCCGGCCACGTCCCGCGGCCGGAGTCCCTGGAGCGGATGACCGGCTACTTCCGCGACCCGGACATCGCCTTCGTCGTCGGCCCGCGGGTCCACGGGGGCGAGGCACGGGCCGCCGGGTCCTCGCAGCTGCTCTCCGAGGCGCTGGCCCAGCTGGCGGGCAACCGCTACGGGGCGCCCCTGTTCGACGGCACCGACAAGGTCGCGCGCGTCGCGGCACTGCGCCAGGCCGGCGGCTTCCACGGCTCCGCCACGGAGGCTCTGGCCACCGGATTCGCGATCCACCGCCTGCGCAACCCGCTGACCGGACGCCACTGGCGCTCGGTCCACACCGCGGACGCCCGGGCCGCCGGGGAGCGGCCCGTCTGCTGGGCCGACCGGTCCACCCGGCGGCCACGCCGGTTCCGGGAGGCCTACGGGACGCTGCTGCGGCAGTACGGGAGAGCGCTGTTCCGGGTGCGGCCCGGACGGCTGGTCAGCTACACGCTGACGCTGGTCCGCCGGCCCGTGGAGGCTGCCACCCGGCTGTTCGGCGTGCTGAGCTGTGTGCTGGTCCTCACCCACACGCAGTCGCGCGTCTGGGCGCTGCTCGCCCTGGTGACCGCTCTGGTGCCTCTCGTGCCGTGGTCCCTCACTCCGCTGCGCAGGCCCGGGACCCGCGGCGCGCTCGACCGGTCGCGTACGGCGCGTCCCGTCCCGGAGCCGGAGCCCGCACTGGCCGCCACCGCCGGAGCGAGCCCTCCCCCGGGAGGGAACTGACCACGCCACGCCGGTCGTTCAGGTCTCCTGCGCCGCCAGTGCGATGCCCAGCGGGGTGCGTTCGTACAGCACCTGGTGTCCGTAGCGCCGCGAGGTGAGCAGGCCCGCCGCGCGCAGCGCCGACAGGTGCGCGGACACGGAGGACGGGGCGAGCGCGAGCCGGTGTGCCAGGACGCTCGTCCCGGCCGGTTCGCCGAGGGCGCACAGCACGTCGGCGCGGGCCCTGCCCAGCAGCCGGGCGAGCGCTTCCGGTGTCCGGTCGGCGGACTCCGTCCACAGTCCGCCGATGCCACGCGCGGGGTAGATCACGGCGGGCTGCCACGGGGGCTCGTGGCCGCCGACGACATCCGGCCAGACGAAGACACTGGGCATCAGGACGAGCCCCCGGCCGCCGAGCACCCGGCTGTGGTCGCCGCGGGTGCCGGCCACCGTCAGGGTCGAGTCCGTCCAGCGGAGCCGCGGGCTGAGCTCGCCGAGCAGCCGCTCGAAGCCGACCTCGGCGAGCCGTCGCGAGTGGAAGGCGATGTCCGCCTCCAGAAGGGCGCGCAACCGGGGCCAGTGCGGCCGGACCATCACCTGCCACGCCCGCTCCAGCAGGTCCGCCAGTTCCTGGACCGTCCGCGCCGGGTCGGCGAGCATCCGCTGCCCGGCGGGCGAGTGCAGGGCGCCCGGCGTGTCGGCGAGGGCGAGCGCCATGTCGGCGCGGGCGGTCGCCGGATCCGTTCCGCGCACGGCCGACAGCTCCTCCGCGAAGGTGGCGAGCGGTCCGAGCGGCGGCGGGCAGACGAAGTCCGGGTTGTGGCCGGGCTCCGGCATCAGCAGCCACAGCGGTGTCAGGTCCAGCCCTGCGGCGCCCTCCTTGATCCGCCGGAGCCACGGCAGGTGGTAGCCGTGACGGGACGGGTGGCGGAGTGTGCGCACGGCCGCCTGCGTCTCCCAGAGCGGCGAGAGCGCGAAGCGGCAGCGCAGCAGGTCGCTCTCGTCGAAGTGAAGGTGGAACGGCATCGTCGGGGCCCACTCGGGTTTCGGCGTGAGCCGAAAGTCTACGGAGGTGCCGGGCCGCTCGTCCAAGCTGCGTCCATGCCGAACGACCACACCACTGCGGCGGGTCCGCCCCGCGAACCCGTCCTGCCCCCGGAGCCGGCGTCCTCGCCGGGCCAGGACCCCGCTCCGGAGGCGGGAGCGGCCTCCGCCCCGGCCCCCGGAGCCGGGGGATACCGTGCCGTCCTCGCCGTGCGGGAGTTCCGGGCGGTCTTCGCCGCGCACCTGCTCTCCCTGCTCGGCGTGGTCGTCAGTGAGCTGGCGCTCACCGTGCTCGTCTACGACCTCACCGGCTCGCCCCTCCTGTCCGCCCTCACCTTCGCGCTCGGCTTCCTCCCGTACGTCGTCGGCGGCACTCTCTTCGCGGGGGTCGCCGACCGGTACCCGGCCCGCCGGGTCCTCGTCACCTGCGACCTGATCTGCGCGGGCTGCGTCGCCGTCATGGTGCTCCCGGCCACACCCGTCGCGATGCTCCTCGCGCTGCGGTGCGTGGTGGCGGCGGTGGCGCCCGTCTTCACCGGGACACGGACGGCGGCCCTCACCGACATCCTCGGGGAGGGCGACCTCTACGTCCTCGGGCGCTCGCTGCTCCGCCTGGTCTCGCAGAGCGCCCTGTTCGTCGGCTTCGGCGCGGGCGGTGTGCTGCTCACCGTGCTGTCCCCGCGCGGGGCGATCACGTTCACCGTGGTGACGTTCCTCTGCTCGGCGGCGCTGCTGCGTCTGGGCACCCACGACCGGCCCGCCCGTACGGCGGGAGAGCCCGGTGGCCCGCTCCTGAAGGAGTCGCTCGCCGGGGCGCGCGCACTCCTCGGCGACCGCCGGATCCGCGGGCTCCTCCTGCTCTTCTGGGTGCCGGCCTTCTTCGTGGTGGCCCCGGAGGCGCTCGCCGCGCCGTACGTGGACGCGATCGGAGCGGGCCCCGCCGCGCTCGGGCTCCTCATGTGCGCGATGGCCGTGGGGCACATCGGCGCCGAACTGTACGTGGGCACCGCCCTCGCCCCCGGCGCCCGCTCCCGGATCGTGCTGCCTGTCGCCGCCGTGGGCCTGCTGCCCCTCATGCTGTACGCGTTCCGCCCGGGCACGGCCCTGACCGCGGCCGCCCTCGTGCTGGCCGGGGCGGGGGCGGCGTACGTCATCGGGCTCGACCAGTGGTTCGTCGACGCGGTTCCCGAGTATCTGCGGGGACGCGCGATGACGGTGCTCACCGCCGGTCTGATGACGGCCCAGGGGCTCGGCATGGCCCTCGCGGGACTGGCCGCGGAGTTCTTCCCGGTGCACCGGGTGGTCGCGTCCTCGGGTGCGGTGGGTACGGTCTGCACGCTCCTGCTGGTCGTTCAGGTGCGTAGAACGCGTATCCGGTACCGAAGTGCGAGACAGGGCTGACCGCCATGTGACCAGTGGGTAAGGTCATGCCCGTGCCGAAGCCGCTCAGCCTCCCCTTCGATCCCATCGCCCGCGCCGAAGAACTGTGGCACCGGCGCTGGGGACCGGTGCCCTCCATGGGGGCGATCACGTCGATCATGCGGGCGCAGCAGATCCTGCTCGCCGAGGTGGACGCGGTGGTCAAGCCGTACGGGCTGACCTTCGCCCGCTACGAGGCGCTGGTCCTGCTCACCTTCTCGCAGGCGGGTGAGCTGCCGATGTCCAAGATCGGCGAGCGTCTGATGGTGCACCCCACCTCCGTGACGAACACCGTGGACCGGCTGGTGCGCTCGGGGCTGGTCGACAAGCGCCCCAATCCCAACGACGGGCGCGGAACCCTCGCCTCCATCACGGACAAGGGTCGCGAGGTCGTCGAGGCGGCCAGCCAGGACCTGATGGCGATGGACTTCGGTCTCGGGGCGTACGACGACGAGGAGTGCGCCGAGATCTTCGCCATGCTGCGCCCGCTGCGGGTGGCCGCCCAGGACTTCGAGGACCGGTAGCCGCGAGGCCGGGGCGCTGCAAGATCGCTCCGGCCGCCCGGTTACGCTCGATGCCATGAAACGCAGCGTGCTGACCCGCTATCGGGTGATGGCCTACGTCACCGCCGTCATGTTGATGATCCTGTGCGTGTGCATGGTCTTCAAGTACGGATTCGACACCGGCGAGAGCCTCACCTTCGCGGTCTCGCAGCTCCACGGCGTCCTCTTCATCATCTACCTGGTCTTCGCCTTCGACCTCGGATCCAAGGCGAAGTGGCCGATCGGCAAGCTGCTCTGGGTGCTGGTCTCCGGCACCATCCCGACCGCCGCGTTCTTCGTCGAGCGCAAGGTCGTCCGGGAGGTCGAGCCGTTGATCACCGACGGCTCCGCACAGGCCGTCAAGGCCTGACCAGAGGCACCTGAACCGCTCCGCGCGAAGCGCCGGGCGGTTTGCCGTCGACATTTACTAGGACGTCCTAGTAAATTTGAACCATGGACGCATCTGCGATCGAGGAAGGCCGCCGGCGCTGGCAGGCCCGTTACGACAAGGCCCGCAAGCGCGACGCGGACTTCACCACGCTCTCCGGGGACCCAGTGGAGCCCGTGTACGGGCCCCGCCCCGGCGACACGTACGAGGGGTTCGAGCGGATCGGCTGGCCCGGCGAGTACCCCTTCACCCGGGGACTCCACCCCACCGGCTACCGGGGCCGCACCTGGACGATCCGCCAGTTCGCCGGCTTCGGCAACGCCGAGCAGACCAACGAGCGGTACAAGTCCATCCTGGCCAACGGCGGCGGCGGACTCAGCGTGGCGTTCGATATGCCGACCCTGATGGGCCGCGACTCCGACGACCCCCGCGCGCTCGGCGAGGTCGGCCACTGCGGCGTCGCCATCGACTCCGCCGCCGACATGGAGGTCCTGTTCCAGGACATCCCGCTCGGCGACGTCACCACCTCCATGACGATCAGCGGACCCGCCGTCCCCGTCTTCTGCATGTACCTGGTCGCCGCCGAGCGGCAGGGTGTCGACCCGGCCGTGCTCAACGGCACGCTCCAGACCGACATCTTCAAGGAGTACATCGCGCAGAAGGAGTGGCTCTTCCAGCCCGAACCCCATCTGCGCCTCATCGGCGACCTGATGGAGCACTGCGCCCGCGACATCCCCGCCTACAAACCGCTCTCGGTCTCCGGCTACCACATCCGCGAGGCCGGGGCCACGGCCGCGCAGGAGCTCGCGTACACCCTCGCCGACGGCTTCGGGTACGTCGAACTCGGCCTCTCCCGCGGTCTGGACGTCGACGTCTTCGCCCCCGGGCTCTCCTTCTTCTTCGACGCGCACCTCGACTTCTTCGAGGAGATCGCCAAGTTCCGCGCCGCCCGCCGGATCTGGGCCCGCTGGATGAAGGAGACCTACGGCGCGAAGACCGACAAGGCGCAGTGGCTCCGCTTCCACACCCAGACCGCCGGAGTCTCGCTGACCGCCCAGCAGCCGTACAACAACGTCGTGCGCACCGCCGTGGAGGCGCTGTCCGCCGTCCTCGGCGGAACCAACTCCCTGCACACCAACGCCCTGGACGAGACGCTCGCCCTCCCCTCCGCGCAGGCCGCGGAGATCGCGCTGCGGACCCAGCAGGTGCTCATGGAGGAGACCGGCGTCGCCAACGTCGCCGACCCGCTGGGCGGTTCGTGGTACGTCGAGCAGCTCACCGACCGCATCGAGGCCGACGCCGAGAAGATCTTCGAGCAGATCAAGGAGCGCGGCACCCGGGCGCACCCGGACGGCAAGCACCCCATCGGGCCGATGACCTCCGGGATCCTGCGCGGCATCGAGGACGGCTGGTTCACCGGCGAGACCGCCGAATCCGCCTTCCGGTACCAGCAGTCGCTGGAGAAGGGCGAGAAGCGGGTCGTCGGCGTCAACGTCCACCACGGATCCGTCACGGGTGACCTGGAGATCCTGCGGGTCAGCCACGAGGTCGAGCGTGAGCAGGTGCGCGAGCTCGCCGGGCGCAAGGAGGGCCGTGAGGACGCGAGGGTCGGTGCCGCGCTGAACGCGATGCTGGCCGCCGCACGCGACGGCTCGAACATGATCGCGCCGATGCTGGAGGCCGTACGGGCCGAGGCGACCCTGGGCGAGATCTGCGGGGTGCTGCGCGACGAGTGGGGCGTCTACACGGAGCCGCCGGGCTTCTGACCCACGGCCGAGGACTCCACGGCCGCGACCACCCGGGGCCCGGGGCCCTCAGAACCCCGGGCGCCGCTCCGTGCCCGTGCCGCCCAGGCCGCCGAGCAGCAGCATCGTGAAGCTCCGCGCCCAGTCGGTGTCGACGGGCTCGGCGCTCACCAGCGTCCGGTGCACCACGGCACCCGCGATCACGTCGAAGATGAGGTCGGCGGTGCGGTCCGCCACCACCTCGTCCGGTTCGGTGGGCAGTTCCCCGCGTAGCTGCGCGCGCTCCCGGCCCTGGAGCACGAGGTGCTTCTGCCGGTTCACGATCGAATCGCGTATACGATCCCGCAGCGCCTCGTCCCGCGTCGACTCGGCCACCACGGCCATCAGTGCCGTCTTGGTCTCCGGCCGCTCCAGCAGGACCGCGAACTGGAGGACCACGGCCTCCACGTCGGCCGCGAGGCTGCCGAGGTCGGGCAGTTCCAGCTCGTCGAAGAGGACGGCGACCGCGTCCACCACCAGCTCGTTCTTGCCGGCCCAGCGGCGGTAGAGAGTCGTCTTGGCGACCCCCGCCCGCGTCGCCACATCGCCCATCGTCAGCTTCGACCAGCCGAGATCGACCAGCGACGCGCGGGTCGCCTCCAGGATCACGGCATCGGTCTCGGCGCTGCGAGGACGTCCGGACCGGGTGGGTTCGGTGGGGCTGCGGCTCAGCATGCGGCGACCATACCGGCCGGTAAGTAGTGCTGACCGGCCCGGGAGCCCGTGAGACAGATCACCGCGCGCTCTTGCCGTGGAGGGGGTCCTGACAGTTACGCTACGGGTCGTAGCGTAAGAAGCGATGGTCCGTCCGTCGTGGCGCCACGACTGATCGACAGCCACTGGCGCCGGGTGGGGACCCGGCGCCGAACACGGGGTTTTCAGGGCCCTGGGACCGTTTCCGTCCGCCCGCCGCGCACACCGGCGCGGCTGCGGGCGGAAGCGGTTCGCGGATTTTTCCGGAACAGTGCGCACAGGGGGGAGGATGTACGTATGCAGCCTAGGAACATGTCCATGAGCGGCGTCGTCGACCTCGCCGCTGTGAAGGCGGCCGGCGACGCCAAGGCGAAGGCGGAGCAGGCCCGCGCGGAGTCGGCCCGGCAGGGGGGCGGCGGTGCCGTGGCACCCGCCTCCCTGGTGATCGACGTCGACGAGGCCGGCTTCGAGGCCGACGTCCTCCAGCGCTCCAACGAAGTCCCGGTCGTCATCGACTTCTGGGCCGAGTGGTGCGAGCCGTGCAAGCAGCTCGGTCCGCTGCTCGAGCGTCTCGCCACCGAGTACAACGGCCGCTTCGTACTGGCCAAGGTCGATGTCGACGCCAACCAGATGCTGATGCAGCAGTTCGGGATCCAGGGCATTCCGGCCGTCTTCGCGGTGGTCGCCGGACAGGCCCTTCCGCTCTTCCAGGGCGCGGCACCCGAGAGCCAGATCCGTCAGACGCTGGATCAGCTGATCCAGGTCGGCGAGGAGCGTTTCGGTCTCACCGGGATCGCCGTCGACGCCGGCGCGGGTGCCGGTGACGAGGAGAGCGCCCCCGTCGAGGTGCCCGCGGGCCCGCACGACGCGCAGCTGGAGGCCGCCGCGCAGGCGCTGGACGCCAACGACTTCGCCGGCGCCGTCCAGGCGTACAAGAGCGTGCTGGCCGTCGACCCGGTCAACACCGAGGCCAAGCTGGGTCTCGCCCAGGCCGAACTGCTGGGCCGCGTCGCGGGGATGGACCCGCAGCAGGTCCGCAAGGACGCCGCGGAGAATCCGGCGCAGCCGGTGGCGCAGATGGCCGCCGCCGACCTGGATCTCGTGGGTGGCCACGTCGAGGACGCCTTCGGACGGCTCGTCGAGACGGTCCGCCGGAACTTCGGCGACGACCGCGACGCCGTACGGGTGCGGCTCCTGGAACTCTTCGAGGTGATCGGCCCCGACGACCCGCGGGTCGTCGCCGCCCGTACCGCCCTGGCGCGCGTCTTGTTCTGATGTGACAACACGGCCGTGGAGTCCCCTGGACACCACGGCCGTTTTCTCGGGCGAACGACAAGGAACACATTCGCTTTACCAAAACTTGATAAAAGTACGCACTGTTACTCGTAGTAAATCACCGGCAGGGGTCTGTCCGCTTTCGGACTGTAATCCCGCCATTCGCACGTCCCTTTGGTGCCACCCTGTGTGGCCGGACGATACCCCCCTGTCGTGTCCTGGTTATCTGGTCGTTACTAGTCAGTAACGACCCCCCTTGTGTCACGGCCGCGAATGCACCACGATCGGCCACGCTCGGTCCAATACCCGTCGGCTCGGCGCCCAGTCGGCGCAGACGGGTCTGTTGGGTCCCCATCGAGTGGTCGGCGGCAGTGGCGCCGATCGCGGACAGGGGGGTTCCTGCCCCTGGGCAGGGCCTGTCCGGAAACCGGTCACGCAGACGCGTGGCCAGTGGTTGTCGCTCGGGGGTGATCGCCGGTGATTCGGATGCGGTACGCGCCTCCGGTCCGGGCGCTCTCCTTCCCGAGGACGTAGCACTTCTCCCATCCCAGGGCGGGCGCGATGCCCGTACCGGAGATGTACGTCCGAGAAGGAGGAAACATATGAGTTCGCAGGTCCGCGGTGGTACCAGATGGAAGCGTTTCGCTCTGGTCATGGTGCCGAGCGTCGTGGCGACGGCCGCCGTCGGCGTCGGCCTGGCGCAGGGTGCGCTCGCCGCATCGTTCAGCGTCTCCGGCCAGAGCTTCAAGGTCAGCACCGACAAGCTCGTCGGTAAGGACTTCGTCCAGTACGGCAGCGTCGCTGTCGGCAAGGACCTCAAGGGCAACGACGCCGCTCACCCGGTTGCCGTTTCCGGTTTCAGCAGCGCCACGATCACCAACATGTGCCAGTCGGTGGTCACGCCTGACCTGCCCTTCGGTCTCGGCAGCGTCAGCCTGCAGCTGAACGCGGGTACCGACCCGAAGAAGCCCGTCGAGGCGACGAACCTGTACCTCGACGTCGCGCAGCTCGACGCGGACGCGTACTTCGAGAAGATCGACATCGGCGTCGCCGCCGGTTCGGTCGGCAAGCCCGGCATCCAGTCCGGCACCGAGAAGGCCGTCAACCCGAACGGCTTCGCGCAGCGCGCCGAGACGGCGACGCTGAGCAACGTGGAGCAGACGGCGTGGGCGACCACCGCCGGCACCTTCAAGCTCAGCAACCTGAGCCTGAAGCTGCACAAGGGCGTCAAGGAGTGCTTCTAGGCGCTCGCCCGGGTGGCCGGAGCGTTCCCTGCGGACCTCCGGCCGCCCACCCCTTCTCTTCTCACGGCAGTACCGGTTCCAGGGAGCTGTTTTCCATGAGCCCCGAGTCCACAGGGCAGAACGAGCACCACCTCACCGTCTACCGGCGGGGATTCCGCACCTGGCGGGGTAACCGGCCGTTCTGGGCGGGCCTTTTCACCATCCTGGGTGGTCTACCCATCGCGTACTTCCCGTACGCCAACATGCACCTCGGCAACATGACGATCGCGATGTCGACCACCGCGGGTGCCGGATCGCTGATCATCGGGGTCCTGCTCGTCACGCTGGGCCTCACCATGTGGTTCCACCACATCGTGCGGGTCTTCGCCGGTGTCGCCGCGATCCTGCTCGCGCTGATCTCCATACCCGTCGCCAACATCGGCGGCTTCATCATCGGCTTCGTCCTCTCCCTCCTCGGCGGAGCCCTCTCCATCGCCTGGGTACCCGGCGACGCGAAGGGCGTCCGCGACACCGAGGACGCGGCCTACGAGGCCCGGAGCCCCGGGGCCGGCGACGCGCGGGCACCCGAGCACGAGCACGGCCAGGAGTTCCAGGGAACGGCAGCCGTCCCGCCGCAGCCGATGCGGTTCGACGGGGCGGTCGAGGCCGACGGCGGGAGGCATCGTGCGGGGTGACGACGGTCAGACGAACGGCTTCGGGCAGGACGACCTCCCGGAGCGAAGAGGGCCCCGCCACGCGGCGCCCAGGAAGTCGCTGCTGACGAAGCTGCACATGCCCGCGGGCAAGAAGGCGTTCGCGCTCGCCGCGATGCCGACTGCGGTCTTCGTCGGAATGGGGCTCACCCCGAAGCTCGCGATGGCCGACGACAGTTCGGACATCCCGTTCGCCCCCGGCCCCTGCGTGACACGCTCCGACGAGCCGGCCGAGTCGGAGAAGCCCGAGGCGACGCCGACCCCGAGCGCCACACCGTCCGAAGAGGCGGGCAAGGACGACGAGGCGGGCAACGACGACTCCGGCAAGGACGACTCCGGCGAGGACGACGACGCCGCGACGCCGAAGCCCTCCGCGAGTGCGAGCGCGGGGGAGGACGCGTCCGAGGAGACGCCCGCGGACAAGACCGCACCGTCGGCCACCCCTAGTCCCACCGAGTCGAAGAACCCCCTCGACCCGCTGGGCGTCGGCGACGCGCTCAAGGACCTCTTCGACGGCCCGGACAAGGAGACGGCCGAGCCGTCCCCCAGCGCCACGGAGAAGAACCCGGAGCCGTCTGAGAGCACCGCCACCACCAAGCCGGCGGAGAAGGCCACGGAGGCCGCGAAGGACACGGTCGACAAGACCACCGACGCCATCCGCGACGCGGCGGAGAAGGCGGGCGAGGGCGTCGAGGAGCTCGACGACGACGTCAAGGGCCTCGACCCGGTGAAGGACGAGGACATCCCGGACGGCGCCAAGGAGCGCTTCCCCTGCCCGACCGCCGATCCCGAGGCGCTCGCCGCGGCCGACCTCGAGCAGGGCATCCCGCTGCTCCCGGACGACCCGTGGACGCTGGAGACCTCGAAGCTCACGCTCACCGGGCTCGACTACGCGGGCATCGTCGAGGTGAAGACGTACAACGGCAGCATCAAGAAGGTGCTGAAGTTCACCGCCGACACCATCGACATCAAGGACCTGCACCAGCTGACGACGGGTCCGGCCGGGACCACCGGTCATGTCAAGGCGGAGGAGGGCTCGACCTCCACCATCCGCAACGGCACGGTGACCATGTACACGGAAGAGCTGAAGGGCAACCTCTTCGGCCTCATCCCGATCACCTTCAGCCCGGAGACCCCGCCGCCGCTGAACGTGCCCTTCGCCTTCTTCACCGACGCGACGGTGAAGCAGGCGGGTCAGTTCGGCGGATCGCTCAAGGTCCCCGGCCTGCAGAACTACTTCACCGGTGGCAAGAGCTAGCCGTTACCGGTCCGTTCGGGAGCCGCACAGCACCGCGGGCCGTCCCTCTCGCCGAGAGGGACGGCCCGCGGTCATGTCAGGCCGGAGCGCCGGCGACGGTGTGCGCGACACGCGTGCATGAGCTACGCGTCCACGAGATGCGCGACGTCGCCCACGACGTACTCCCCGTAACGGAATGCCGCCCCCAGCTCCGCCAGCCGCGCGTACCGCTCCGTCGACAGGCACAGGTACCCGGGCGACAGCGCGTCGCTCCTGACGGGCAGGGCGCGCAGCAGCAGCCGGAAGGCGAGATCCGGCGTGCACCGGTCCACGCACTCGGTCAGTGCCCGGACCACCTCCTCGTCGAGCACGCCGTCGAACTCCTCGACAGCGGCCCGGGCCCGGCCGGCCAGCTCCGGCCCGTCGTACCGGTCCGCTCCGGAGAGCGTCACGGGGTCCGGGCGGCGGGCCAGCCACCTGTCGCACACTCCGGTCAACTGCCGCATCCACGCCGCACCGTCCGTGAGGCGGCCGCGGCGGAAGAAACGCTCCCCGCCCTCCACGCACCCCTCCCACAGCACGGTGACACGGTCGGCAGGCAGCGCGTCGTGGAGGAGGCGGGCGTCACGGCGTACCAGCAGCACGGCTTCCGGCTCCAGTTCCTCCACGAACTGACCGGCGACGGCCTCCGCTTCCGTGGGGGCGTCCAGCGCCCAGTCCCGGTGGAAGAAACCCATGACCCAGGGGACACCGAAGGTGAACTCCGTGCACCGGTCCATCGGCCGTCTCCCCCTCGCGCCGGGTACTCGGTGCCGGCCTGGTCCGGCGCCCTGGGCACCGGTCCTGCGAACCGTGGGATCCCGGCGGACCGCTCCGGCCGCCGCACCGGCGGCTCCGCACGGCTGTGGCCCGCACCCGGTCATGTACCGGAACGCGGGCCACAGCCGTGCGGACGAATTCTCAGGCGCGCTCGCCACTCAGGTGGTGCACCCGGACCATGTTGGTCGTGCCGGGGACGCCGGGGGGCGAGCCGGCCGTGATGACCATCGTGTCGCCGTCGCTGTAGCGGTTCAGCTTCAGCAGCTCCGCGTCCACCAGGTCGACCATGGCGTCCGTGTTGTCCACGTGCGGGACGACGTAGGACTCGACGCCCCAGCTCAGCGCGAGCTGGTTGCGGGTCGCCTCCTCCGTGGTGAAGGCCAGGATCGGCTGCGCGACGCGGTAGCGGGAGAGGCGGCGGGCGGTGTCACCGGACTTGGTGAAGGCCACCAGCGCCTTGCCGTCCAGGAAGTCCGCGATCTCGCAGGCCGCCCGCGCCACCGAACCGCCCTGCGTACGGGGCTTCTTGCCCGGCACCAGCGGCTGGAGACCCTTGGACAGGAGCTCCTCCTCGGCGGCGACGACGATCTTGGACATCGTCTTGACCGTCTCGATCGGGTACGCGCCGACCGAGGACTCCGCCGACAGCATGACCGCGTCCGCGCCGTCCAGGATCGCGTTGGCGACGTCGGACGCCTCGGCGCGGGTCGGCCGCGAGTTGGTGATCATCGACTCCATCATCTGGGTCGCCACGATCACCGGCTTGGCGTTGCGGCGGCACAGCTCGATGAGGCGCTTCTGCACCATCGGGACCTTCTCGAGCGGATACTCGACGGCGAGGTCACCGCGGGCGACCATCACGGCGTCGAAGGCGGCGACGACGCCCTCCATGTGCTCGACGGCCTGCGGCTTCTCGACCTTGGCGATGACGGGGACCCGGCGGCCCTCCTCGTCCATCACCTTGTGCACGTCCTTGACGTCCTCGGCGTCCCGGACGAAGGACAGCGCGACCATGTCGCAGCCCATCCGCAGGGCGAAACGCAGGTCCTCGACGTCCTTCTCGGACAGCGCGGGGACGTTGACCGCCGCACCGGGGAGGTTGATCCCCTTGTGGTCGGAGATGACACCGCCCTCGATGACGATGGTCGTGACCCTGGGACCGTCGACGGAGACGACCTTCAGCTCGACGTTGCCGTCGTTGATCAGGATCGGGTCGCCCTTGGTGACGTCGCCCGGCAGCCCCTTGTAGGTGGTGCCGCAGATCGACTTGTCGCCGGCGACGTCCTCGGAGGTGATGACGAACTCGTCCCCGCGGACCAGCTCGACAGGACCCTCGGCGAACTTCCCGAGACGGATCTTGGGGCCCTGGAGGTCGGCGAGCACGCCGACCGCGCGGCCGGTCTCGGCGGCCGCCTTGCGGACGCGGTCGTAACGGCCTTGGTGCTCCTCGTGGGAACCGTGGCTGAAGTTGAAACGGGCCACGCTCATGCCGGCCTCGATCAGAGCGACGAGCTGCTCATGGGAGTCGACGGCGGGACCGAGGGTGCAGACGATTTTGGAACGGCGCATGAGGCGGATCCTATCGGTTTGTTTCACTGCGGAATATTCCGTCTGGTGGAAGATACAAAGGGGCGCGGGCCCGCTCAGTTGTGGACCAGGTCGAAGGTCTGACCGGCGATCTCCAACTCCTCGTCCGTAGGTACGACGGCGACCGCCACCCGCGCGCCGTCGGGCGAGATCAGCCGCGGTTCGCCGGACCGTACGGCGTTGCGGTCCGCGTCCACGGCCAGGCCGAAGCCCTCCATCCCCGCGAGCGCAGCCTCCCGCACCGGAGCAGAGTTCTCCCCGACCCCCGCCGTGAACACCACGGCGTCCACCCGGCCGAGGACCGCCGAATAGGCGCCGATGTACTTCTTCAGGCGGTGGATGTAGACGTCGAACGCGAGCGTGGCGCGCTCGTCGCCCTCGTCCACCCGGCGGCGGATCTCCCGCATGTCGTTGTCGCCGCAGAGGCCGACCAGGCCGCTCCTCTTGTTCAGCAGGACGTCGATCTCGTCCGTCGACATCCCCGCCACCCGCTGCAGGTGGAAGGTGACGGCCGGGTCGATGTCCCCCGAACGCGTACCCATGACCAGCCCCTCCAAGGGGGTCAGTCCCATGGACGTCTCCACGCACCGGCCGCCCGCCACCGCGGAGGCCGAGGCGCCGTTGCCCAGGTGCAGCACGATCACGTTCACCTCGGCCACCGGCCGGCCCAGCAGCTCGGCCGTCCTGCGCGACACGTACGCGTGCGAGGTGCCGTGGAAGCCGTAGCGGCGGATGCGGTGCGCGTCGGCGGTCTCCACGTCGATCGCGTACCGGGCGGCGTGCTCCGGCATCGTCGTGTGGAACGCCGTGTCGAAGACGGCCACCTGCGGAAGGTCCGGGCGCAGCGCCTGCGCCGTGCGGATGCCCGTGATGTTCGCCGGGTTGTGCAGCGGCGCCACCGGGACGAGCCGCTCGATCTCCTTCAGCACCTCATCGGTGATCACGGTGGGCTCGGAAAACCTCAGCCCGCCGTGCACCACCCGGTGGCCGATCGCCGCCAGCTCGGGGGAGTCGAGGCCGAGCCCGTCGGCCGCCAGCTCGTCGGCCGCGGCCTTCAGCGCCTCCTCGTGGTCGGCGATCCTGCCGGTGCGCTCGCGGGGCTCCCCGCCGTTCAGGGGTGTGTGCACCAGGCGGGACGAGGCCTCGCCGATCCGCTCGACCAGGCCGGTGGCCAGCCGCGACCGGTCACGCATGTCCAGCAGCTGGTACTTCACCGACGAGGAGCCGGAATTGAGCACGAGTACGCGGTGGGCGTCGGTCGAGGCGTCAGTCATGGAGCGGGAGCCTTCACTGGTCGGGTCGGTGGTCATGGCGGTCATTCCTCGCCCTGCGCCTGGATCGCGGTGATGGCCACCGTGTTGACGATGTCCTGGACCAGCGCGCCGCGGGACAGGTCGTTGACCGGCTTGCGCAGTCCCTGCAGGACCGGGCCGACCGCGACCGCGCCCGCCGAGCGCTGGACCGCCTTGTAGGTGTTGTTGCCGGTGTTGAGGTCGGGGAAGATCAGCACGGTCGCCCGGCCCGCCACCTCCGAGGCCGGCAGCTTGGTCGCGGCGACGGACGGCTCGACCGCCGCGTCGTACTGGATCGGGCCCTCGATGCTCAGGTCCGGCCGTGAGGCGCGTACCCGCTCCGTCGCCTCCCGCACCTTGTCGACGTCGGCGCCCGAGCCCGAGGTGCCCGTCGAGTAGGAGAGCATCGCGATCCGCGGGTCCACACCGAAGCGCGCCGCGGTGACCGCCGACTGCACCGCGATGTCGGCGAGCTGCTCCGCGTCCGGGTCCGGGTTCACCGCGCAGTCGCCGTAGACCAGCACCTTGTCGGCGAGGCACATGAAGAACACCGAGGAGACGATCGACGCCTCGGGCTTGGTCTTGATGATCTCGAACGCCGGCCGGATCGTCGCCGCCGTGGAGTGGACCGAGCCGGAGACCATGCCGTCCGCCAGGCCCTCCTGGACCATCAGTGTGCCGAAGTAGTTGACGTCCGAGACGACGTCGTACGCCAGCTCCACCGTCACCCCGCGGTGCGCGCGCAGTACGGCGTACCGCTCGGCGAAGCTCTGGCGCAGCTCGGAGGTCTGCGGATCCACGATCTGGGTCTCGGCGAGGTCGATGCCCAGGTCGGCCGCCTTCTTGCGGATGACGTCGGTGTCCCCGAGGAGGGTCAGGTCGCAGACGTCGCGGCGGAGCAGAACGTCGGCGGCGCGCAGGACACGCTCCTCGGTGCCCTCGGGCAGGACGACCCGACGCCGGACCGAGCGGGCCTGTTCCAGGAGTTCGTGCTCGAACATCATCGGGGTGACCCGGCCGCTGCGGGCCACGGAGATCCGCTCCAGCAGGGCGCCGGTGTCCACGTGGCGCTCGAAGAGACCGAGTGCGGTCTCCGCCTTGCGGGGCGTCGCAGCGTTCAACTTTCCCTCGAGGGCGAAGAGTTCGGCCGCCGTGGGGAAGGAGCCACCGGTCACCGCGACGACCGGGGTGCCTGGTGCGAGGCGGGCCGCCAGCCGGAGTATCTCCTCGCCGGGGCGCTCGTTCAGGGTCAGCAGGACACCGGCGATGGGCGGTGTGCCCGCGCTGTGCGCGGCGAGCGAACCGACGACCAGGTCGGCGCGGTCGCCGGGGGTGACGACCATGCAGCCGGGGGTCAAAGCCTTCAGGAGGTTCGGCAGCATGGCGCCGCCGAACACGAAGTCCAGCGCGTCCCTGGCCAGACCCGAGTCGTCGCCGAGCAGAACCGTTCCGCCCAACGCGGTGGTGATCTGGGCGACGGTGGGGGCGGAGAGCGCGGGGTCGTCCGGCAGCACGGAACAGGGGACCGGCAGCTGCGCGCCCAGCCGCTCGGCGATGTCAAAGCGGTCCGCGGACGCCACCCGGTTGACGACCATCGCCAGGACGTCGCAGCCGAGACCGGCGTAGGCCCGGTACGCGTTGCGCGTCTCGGCCCGCACGGACCCGGCGTCCTGGCCCTTGCCGCCGACCACCGCGATCACCGAGGCGCCGAACTCGTTGGCGAGCCTCGCGTTCAGGGCGAGCTCGTCGGGGAGCTGGGTGGCGGCGAAGTCGCTGCCGAGGACCAGCACCACCTCGTAGTCCCGGGCCACCCGGTGGAAGCGCTCGACGAGCAGGGAGACCAGCTCGTCGGTGCCCTTCTCCGCCTGGACGGCGGAGGCCTCCTGGTAGTCCAGGCCGAAGACCGTCTCCGGGCTCTGCGAGAGCCGGTAGCGGGCCCGCAGCAGCTCGAACAGCCGGTCGGGCCCGTCGTGGACCAGCGGCCGGAAGACGCCGACCCGGTCCACCTGACGCGTCAGTAGATCCATGACTCCCAGATCGACGACCTGACGGCCGTCTCCCCGGTCGATCCCGGTCACGTACACACTGCGCGCCACGCGTGGTCTCCCGTCCTGTTTGGCTTGTATTGCCCCTTTGACGATACCTACCGGGGCAGGTGAGCCGCCCGCCGGGCACCGTGCCCCGGCGGGGGCCGCCGGGAACCCCGAACGGTCCCCGCCGAGCGGCCGGAAGCGCCGGGGTCCGGCCGGGCGTGGGACAATCGTCGTGGCTCACGGTACGGGGGTTTCTCGACGGCCCCCGGAATCCATGGCACTAGGGAGCAGGAGACAGAGCAGGATGCGCATCGGAATTCTCACCGCAGGCGGCGACTGCCCAGGTCTGAACGCTGTGATCCGGTCGGTCGTGCACCGCGCCGTGGTGGGCCACGGCGACGAGGTCATCGGCTTCGAGGACGGCTTCAAGGGTCTGCTCGACGGCCACTTCCGGCCCCTCGACCTGAACGCGGTCAGCGGCATCCTGGCCCGCGGCGGCACGATCCTCGGCTCGGCGCGGCTGGAGCGCGACCGGCTGCGCGAGGCCGCCGAGAACTGCGCGGAACTCTCGCTCCGTTACGGCATCGACGCGCTGATCCCGATCGGCGGCGAGGGCACCCTCACCGCGGCCCGCATGCTGTCCGACGCCGGCATGCCCGTCGTCGGCGTCCCGAAGACCATCGACAACGACATCTCCGCCACCGACCGCACCTTCGGCTTCGACACCGCCGTGGGCGTCGCGACCGAGGCCATAGACCGGTTGAAGACCACCGCCGAGTCGCACCAGCGGGTCATGGTCGTCGAGGTCATGGGCCGCCACGCGGGCTGGATCGCGCTGGAGTCCGGCATGGCCGGGGGCGCCCACGGCATCTGCCTGCCGGAGCGGCCCTTCCAGATCGACGACCTGGTCAAGATGGTCGAGGAACGATTCGCGCGCGGCAAGAAGTTCGCCGTCATCTGCGTGGCCGAGGGGGCGCACCCCGCCGAGGGTTCCATGCCGTACGCCAAGGGAGAGATCGACCAGTTCGGTCACGAGCGCTTCCAGGGCATCGGCAACCGGCTCGCCGCCGAGCTGGAGCTTCGCCTGGGCAAGGAGGCCCGGCCGGTCATCCTGGGCCATGTGCAGCGAGGAGGCACGCCGACCGCCTACGACCGGGTGCTCGCCACGCGCTTCGGGTGGAACGCGGTGGAAGCCGTGCACCGCGGTGACTTCGGCCGGATGACGTCGCTGCGCGGCACCGAGATCGTGATGGCCCCGCTGGCGGACGCCGTGACCCGCCTGAAGACGGTTCCCAGCGACCGGATGTACGAGGCCGAGTCGGTTTTCTGAGCCCTCGCCCCACCGTACGCGCGGCCCCCGCCGTCCTTCGCGGACGCCGGGGGCCGCGATCGTCCTCGTCGGTGGCGGGGCCGCTGCCGTCCACCTCGCTCAGATCCCGGCCGTGCGCCAGAACTCCTGGACCACCCGGTCCAGGAACTCCCGCCCCGCCTCGCCGGCCGTCCCCGCCCGGTCCCGCCCCGTGGTGTTCCAGCTCAGCGTCGACACCATCAGGGCCTGGTAGTCGGTGTGCAGCTGCTCCAGCACGTCCTGGACCAGGATGCGGTCCAGCGGCACGAGCTTGTCCACCGGTTTGACGTATGCCTGCCACCGGGTCGTGACCGCCCTGGTCAGCAGATCCGCCAGCTCCTCGTTGCGGCCGGTCGCCGTCAGGAACTGCGCCGCCGACATGTCCAGCGCGTCGCAGAGCGCCACCGCCTGCCGCTCGTTGCCGCGCCAGCGGCCGGACTCCTCGATGCGCCGGTACGCGGCGCCCGTCATCCCGAGCGAGCGCGCCAGGTCGTCCACCGCGATGTCCCGCGCCAGCCGGTGCTCGCGCAAGGTGCTGGCGACGGCCAGCAGTTCGCCCGGCGCGCACCACAGCACACCGGCCAGCGCCATCAGTTCGCGCTCGCCGGGAAGGGCCGTGCCGCGTTCCCAGGCCATCACCGTCTCGGCCGTGATCCGCAGTCCGTACTGGGCGCCGAGCCCGTACGCAACATGTCCGGGAGCCATTCCCAGGGCCTCGCGGAGTCGGCGCGCGGCGGGGGCGTTGAAGGGCTGGGTGGGGTGCACGGCCCCACCGTAGAAGCCTGGGAACGGCCTGGCTACAGGCTGTTCCTCACAGTTGACCCTTCGTACGATCCTCCTAGGAGGGCCCTCTCCCGGCGGCCGGGCCCATCAGCGGGTTTCAGCCACCCAGTGATAATGCAATTCGGGGCGGCCGACCTGACCGTAACTCGGCCGCCGCACCGCCCGGCCCCCCGTCACCAGGTGCTCCAGATAGCGTCGGGCGGTGATCCGGGAGATGCCCAGCTCCTCACCGGCGCCCGCCGCCGTCACCCCCTCCGGCGCCTCCCGCAGGGCCCGTGTCACCGCCTCCAGCGTCGGCCCGCTCAGCCCTTTCGGCAGCGTGGCCGGGTCGGCGACCCGAAGCGCGCCCAGCGCCCGGTCCACCTCCTCCTGGCCGCTCGCCTCACCGGCGGCCCCCCGGAATTCGGCGTACCGCACGAGCCGGTCCCGCAGCGTGGGATAGGTGAACGGCTTCAGCACGTACTGCACGACTCCTAGCGACACGCCTTCCCGCACCACAGCCAGGTCGCGCGCCGACGTCACCGCGATGACGTCCGCACCGTGACCCGCCGCCCGCAGCGAGCGCAGCAGCTGCAGACCGTGCCCGTCGGGCAGATAGAGGTCGAGCAGCAGCAGGTCGACCTCCGTCCGGTCCAGCGCGCGTACCGCCTCCGCCCTGGAGTGGGCGACGGCCGCGACCTCGAAGCCGGGCACCCGGCCCACGTACAGCTGGTGGGCGTCCGCGGCCACCGGATCGTCCTCCACGACCAGCACTCTGATCACGGTGCGGCCACCTCCGTCCTCGCCGTACGGCCGGCCGCGGGCAGCCGCACCGTGAACTCCGCCCCGCCGCCCGCGGCCCGGCCCAGCGTCACCGTCCCGCCGTTGCGGTGGACCGCCTGCCGCACGAGCGCCAGGCCGAGGCCGCGGCCCGTGCCGTGGGTCGTCCAGCCGCGCCGGAACACCTCGTCCGCGTCGGCCGGGCCGATGCCGGCGCCGGTGTCCGCCACCCGCAGCAGCAGCTCACCGGACTCCGTCCGCGCGGTCACCGTGACCAGGGCCCGTGCCGAGGTGCGCTGCGCGGGCAGGAGCTCGCCCGCTTCGCCCGTCACCGGCTCCGAGGCGGCGTCCGCCGCGTTGTCGATCAGATTGCCGAGGATCGTCACCAGGTCGCGCGGCGCCAGGGAATGCGGCAGGGCCCCGTCGTCGATCCGGCTGTCCTCGGTGAGCACCAGTTCCACGCCGCGCTCGTTGGCCTGCGCCGCCTTGCCGAGCAGCAGCGCGGCGAGCACCGGTTCGGCGACCGCGTCGACGACCCGGTCGGTGAGCACCTGGGCCAGCTCCAGTTCCGCCGTCGCGAAGTCGACCGCCTCCTCGACCCGTCCCAGCTCGATCAGCGACACCACCGTGTGCAGCCGGTTCGCCGCCTCATGCGCCTGCGAGCGCAGCGCCTGGGTGAAGCCGCGCTCCGAGTCGAGTTCGCCGGAGAGCGCCTGCAGCTCGGTGTGGTCCCGCAGGGTCACGACCGTGCCGCGCCGCTCGCCGCCGACCACCGGGCTGGTGTTGACGACGATCACCCGGTCCGCCGTCAGGTGGACCTCGTCCACCCGCGGCTCGGACGCCAGGAGCGCCCCGGTCAGCGATGCCGGCAGCGCGAGCTGGTCGACCCGGCGCCCGACCGCCCCCGGCGCCAGCCCCAGCAGGTCCCGGCCCGCGTCGTTGATCAGGGCTACCCGGCGCTGCCCGTCCAGCATGAGCAGCCCCTCGCGGACCGCGTGCAGGGTGGCCTCGTGATACGTGTGCATCCGGCTCAGCTCGCCCGCGTTCATCCCGTGCGTGTGCCGCCGGAGCCGCGCGTTGATCACGTACGTCCCGAGCCCGCCGAGCGCCAGGGCGGCCCCCGCCGCCGTCCCCAGGGCGCCGAGCTGCTCACGCACCTGGGTGGACACCCGCTCGACGGTGATGCCCGCGCTGACCAGGCCGACGATCCTGTCCCCGTCCCGCACCGGGGTGACGACCCGTATCGAGGGGCCGAGCGTGCCGGTGTAGGTCTCCTCGAACGTCTCGCCGAGCAGTGCGCGCTCGGTGTGCCCGATGAAGCTCCGGCCGATCTGGCCGGGGTCGGGATGGGTCCAGCGGACCCCGGCCGGATTCATGATGGTCACGAAGGCGATCCCGGTGTCCTCGCGGACCTGCTCCGCGTACGGCTGGAGTACGGCGGACGGGTCCGGGGTACGGATTGCCTCCCGCACCGACGGCGATCCGGCCATGGCGAGGGCGGCGGCTCTCACCTGGCGGGCCGCGGTCTCCTCCGCCTGGGACCGCCCCGAGGCGTAAGCGAAGAAGGCACACCCGGCCACGACCGCCGCCACGAGCAGGGCCTGCATCGCGAACAGCTGGCCGGCCAGGCTGCGGGGGAGGGTTCGGGGCAGACGCATGCTCCCCAGTCTGCCTGGCAGGGAGACCCGGCCCAAGGTGGCTGATAAGCATCTGTGAACTATATGAACGCAAGGGTGACGGCCGTCACAGGGAAGTGAATAGTCACCGGGGCCCCCAGGGACGGGGAGCCGCCGTATACCCGAGGAGACCCCCGTGGCAGAGAAAGCCGCACGACGGGACCGCACCCACTATCTCTACATCGCCGTGATCGCCGCTGTGGCGCTTGGTATCACGGTGGGTCTGGTGTTTCCGGACTTCGCCGTGGAGCTCAAGCCGATCGGTGCGGGTTTCGTCAACCTCATCAAGATGATGATCTCGCCGATCATCTTCTGCACGATCGTGCTGGGGGTCGGCTCCGTACGAAAGGCCGCCAAGGTCGGCGCCGTCGGTGGCCTGGCCCTCGGCTACTTCCTGGTGATGTCGACCGTCGCCCTGGCCATCGGCCTCGTCGTCGGCAACATCCTGGAGCCCGGTTCCAGCCTCCACCTCACCGACGCGGCCCGCGCCGCGGGTGAGGAGCAGGCCGCGGGGGCCAGCGAGTCCACCGTCGACTTCCTGCTCGGCATCATCCCCACCACCATGGTGTCGGCCTTCACCGAGGGTGAGGTCCTGCAGACCCTCCTCATCGCTCTCCTCGCCGGCTTCGCGCTCCAGGCCATGGGCTCGGCCGGAGAGCCGGTCATCCGAGGCATCGGCCACATCCAGCGCCTCGTCTTCCGCATCCTCGCCATGATCATGTGGGCGGCCCCGGTGGGCGCGTTCGGTGCGATGGCGGCGGTGGTCGGCGAGACCGGCGTGGACGCGCTGAAGTCCCTCGCGATCATCATGATCGGCTTCTACGTCACCTGCGCGCTCTTCGTGTTCCTGATCCTGGGCGCGATCCTGCGGCTGGTGGCCGGGATGAACATCTTCTCCCTGCTGAAGTACCTGGGCCGCGAGTTCCTGCTGATCGTCTCCACCTCCTCCTCCGAGTCGGCCCTGCCGCGGCTGATCGCGAAGATGGAGCACATGGGTGTCAGCAAGCCGGTCGTCGGCATCACCGTGCCGACCGGCTACTCCTTCAACCTCGACGGCACCGCGATCTACCTCACGATGGCCTCGCTCTTCATCGCCAACGCGACGGGCGACCCGCTCAGCATCAGCGAGCAGATCTCGCTGCTGATCTTCATGGTGATCGCGTCGAAGGGTGCGGCAGGCGTCACCGGCGCCGGTCTGGCCACCCTCGCGGGCGGCCTCCAGTCGCACCGCCCCGAGCTGGTCGACGGTGTCGGGCTGATCGTCGGCATCGACCGCTTCATGAGCGAGGCGCGCGCCCTGACGAACTTCGCGGGCAACGCGGTCGCCACGGTGCTGGTCGGCACCTGGACCAAGGAGATCGACCGGGACCGGGTGGACCAGGTCCTCTCCGGTGCACTCCCGTTCGACGAGTCGACGATGACCGACGACGCCCACAGCGGCGAGCCGCACGTCCCGGACGCCCGGGAGGGCGGCGAGGACAAGCCCTCCCTCGCGAAGGTGTAAGGAAACAGGCAGGTGAGTCGGCCGGTACGGGAGCCCCCGTACCGGCCGTGTTCGTCATGGCAGACTGTCGTTTCACCGCGAGCACACGGGTGCGATACGCGTTCCGTACACGCGCCACCGGGGAGCGGGATGCACAGGAGTCTGGCGGAGACCGCCCGGGCCGCGCTGACCGCCGCGTGCGCGCCGGGTTCCGACGGGGACGCGGCCCTGCCTGCACCCCGCCTCGGGGGCGACACCACCGTCGTCGTCGCCGACACGTGCGTGCGGGGTGACCTCGGCTTCGTCCTGCTCCTCCACCGGCGCAAGGACGGTCTCGTCGCCGAGGAGCTCTTCTTCTCGCGCCGCGAGAACACGGGGGTCTGGGGAGCAGCGGAACACCTCTCGGGCAGCGGGGGGATCCCGGACCTCACCCGCCCCGAGGAAGCCGCCGCCGTTCTGCGCGGCTGGTCGCTGGTGGCGCTGGGCGACTCCGAAACGGGGATTCTCACCGAACGGCCCCGGGCCGACGAGGGACATGAACTGGTGCGGTTCCACGTGCTGCTGGTGAACGAGGCCGTCGGCCATCTCGATCTCGGGAACACCTCCGTGGGAGCCTCCCCGGCATCCGGTCGCGTCCGGAAGCCACTCACCTCCCAGGTCGCCCTCATCGCACTGTTCCCCGAGGAGAGCGTCACCGTGCGCACAGGGGCGGGGGCCGGCGTCCGGCCCTCGGATGAGCCGTTGGAACTGGTCGGCAGTGATGCCGCGTCCGGGGCCCCTTGGGCGTAGGCCCTGTTCGGCGTAGGCCCGTTCGGCGTAGGCCCTGGAGAACGGGTTGGGCGGGGCCGCCGCCGGACGCCGTACCGCACAGGGCCGCGTCCTGACTTGCCTTGACGCTGACGTCAAGGATTACGGTCGCGGTATGCGAATCGGGGAACTGGCCGAGCGCGCCGGGACGACGACACGGACGCTGCGGTACTACGAGTCACGGGGCCTCCTGCACGCGCGGCGCGCGGAGAACGGCTATCGCACGTACGACGAGGACGACCTGCGGCAGATCCAGCAGATCCGGACCCTTCAGGACTTCGGATTCGACCTGGAGGAGACCCGCCCCTTCGTCGACTGCCTGCGCGCCGGCCACCCGGCGGGCGACGCCTGCCCGGCGTCACTGGCCGTCTACCGGCGCAAGATCCATGAACTGGACTCGCTCATCGGCCAGTTGCAGGGGGTCCGGGCGGAGGTGGGCGCGCAACTGGCCCGCGCCGAACTGGAGGCTTCGGCCGACCTGCCCGACGGCCCCGAACCACGGTGCGAACTGAACTGGGAGGACGAGAAATGATCCATGCGGATGGTGTCGCCGAGGTGACGGACGCGACGTTCGACGCGGAGGTCCTGGGAGGTGGCACCCCGGTGCTGGTCGAGTTCACGGCCGACTGGTGCGGTCCGTGCCGCCAGCTAGCCCCGGTGCTCGGCGCCATCGCGAAGGAGGAGGCCGGCCGGGTCAAGGTGGTGCGGATCGACGTGGACCACAACCCGGGCATCACCAGCCGTTACGCCGTGCTGTCGATGCCGACCCTGATGGTGTTCCAGGGCGGCGAACCGGTGAAGTCGATGGTGGGCGCCCGCCCGAAGCGCCGCCTGCTCCAGGAGCTCGACGACGTGCTCCCGGCGGCCTGAGACCGGGCTGGCTCAGAAGCCGCCGGGCCGGCTGTCCGTGCGGGGGACCCTGCCCGAACAGCTGGCCCTACGCTCCGTCGAAGCGATTCAGGCGCTTCACGAAATCCTCGGTTCCCGCGAGCGCGGCCGTGCCCCCGACCTGTGGAGCAGACGTGCGGGACTGGGTGCCGAGACGGCGGCGGCGGTCAGTCGCCTGTTCGTCACTCCGGCGGCCAGGGGCAGGGGGATCGGCGCACTGCTGGTCGCACGGGCTGTGCGGGCAGCGCGAAAGCGCGGACTGCACCCTGATCATGACGCCGGGCACCATGACCGCGGCCGACGGCATGCTGGCTGCGGCAGGGTGCTCGATCATGGTGGACGGTAAGACGGTCGTCGAGAACAAGGGCGGCAAGACGGGCAAGCTCTGCTCGTACAAGCTCAAGTAAGGCCCCCGTACCGGGCCCATCGTCCGGACTCGGGGCTCCTGCCGAGCCCTACCTGCACCCCATGGCGCGCAGCCCTTCCGGACGGTAGGCCGTCGCGAACTTCTCCAGCTGGGAGCGTTTCTTGTGGGCTTGTGCGTGGGAAACGGAAAGGATGACGTCGAGTACGTAGTTGCTCTTGCTTCCGCGTTTGTGACACGGGCTCATGGATACGTACCAACCGTCGGATATTACCGCGTTGCCTGATGTCCCGGATTGTTTCGGATTGGGGCCCACGGAGATCTTTTTCTGCACCTCGAAGTATTTCTGGTCCCGAATCTCATTTATGTACAGCCTTCTGGAACCGTCGACGGTCACGACACAGTTCGACGTTTGCGGATCTCCCACCGACTCTTGCTTGGCCTTGATCTCGCCGTCCGGCAGCAGCGATCTCAGTAGGTCGGGGTCGACGGTGCGGCCGCACAGAACGCTGGGTGTGGTGGGGGCGGTGGGGCCGGTGCACGCTGTGAGCCCCGCGATGAGAGCTGCGGCGACGGTGAGGGAGGGTGCAGTGCGGCGGCGCGCGACGCGCCAAGGGGTGGTGATCATTAGGGAAGGTCCCCTGATATCCGATTGGCCGTGCTGTTTCCATTGAAAGCTGAACTCGCGATGGAGCCTGTACGCAATCGCTCGTTCTCTGCGTCGGACAGCGTGTGGTCGGGGTTGGCTGACGACCACTCTTCCCCCAACGCCTTCAGGTAATTCTGCCTGGTTTCGAAGGTTTGACTGACGTCGTTGGCTTCCTTTTCGTCGATATGTGCCTGTTCATCGAGCTGCCAGGCGTACGCCGCCGAGTCCACACCGCGCTGGACAGCGTCGCCCACGACGGGGATGAAGTTCGCGGCACCGCCCACCGCGTGGTAGCCCCACTTGGCAGGCCAGGAGGGTCGCGAGGCTGTCGATAGCCGTGCGCAGGTCTGCCTTGTGCTTCGTGAAGTCGGTGTGTGCGCCCCGCAGGATTCCGAGGACGCTCTTCGCCTCTTCGGCCGCGTCGGTGAACTGCTTCGCTGTCTTCGTCACGAACTCTCGGGTGATGGTGGCGTTCTCGCCGCTCCAGTCCGCCGC
>NZ_JAFBGA010000012.1 GCF_016909575.1 Streptomyces sp. HB132
AGCCGGGCTGCGTCGGCGGCTGACCGGGCGGCGGGGCCTGCGGGAAGCCGTAGCCGGGCTGCGTCGGCGGCTGACCGGGCGGCGGGGCCTGCGGGAAGCCGTAGCCGGGCTGCGTCGGCGGCTGACCGGGCGGCGGGGCCTGCGGGTAGCCGTAGCCGGGCTGCGTCGGCGGCTGACCGGGCGGCGGGGCCTGCGGGTAGCCGTAGCCGGGCTGCGTCGGCGGCTGACCGGGCGGGGGCACCTGCGGCGTGCCGTAGCCACCCGCGGGCGGGGTGGGCGGACTGCCGTAGCCGCCCGCGGGCGGGGTGGGGGGCGTGGCCGGGGGCTGCTTGCCGAACGGGTCGGCGGGCGGCGGCGTGGGTGCGCCGAATCCGCCCTGGGGCGGCTCGTTGGGCGGCTGGGGCGGCTGGGTCATGGCGTACGTACCTCTGCTGGGTCTGAGGAGAAGGGGCTGCGGTTGCCGTCGTCGGCCGTCACTTGCCGAAGGCCATCATGGTCGTCTGCTCCTTCTCCTCCTCGTCGTTGCTCGCGCTGACGCGGTCGCTGACGACGAAGGAACGGCTTCCGGCATAGACGGTCTTGGACGAGAAGAAGCTCTCGATCCTGGTCGTCGAGTCCGGGTGCTGCAGCACCACCTCGGGCGTGCCGCCGGTGGGCGCGATCGTGGCGATCGCCCCGCCCTTGTCGTACGAGGGCTCGAGGTAGACCAGGACGTCACCGCTTTCCATGCGCAGCGGCTTCATGGTGCGCTCGGCGGGGGCCGCGGACTTCCACTTGGTCTTGCCGGTGTTCAGGTCGAACGCGATGACCTTGTTGGTACGGCCGGTGCCGCTGGTGTCGTCCTCGGTCATCATGTAGAAGGTGTTGGCGTCGGCGGCGACGCCACTGCAGCCTTCGAGCTTCTTGCCGAAGATCGAGAAGCCTCCGCCGCAGTCGACGGAGAGCTTGTCTCCCTTGTCACTGATCAGCTGGGAACGGAGCGTTCCGTTCTCCTTGAGCGCGAGGACGGCCCACTTCTTCTCCTCCCGCTGGGTCAGCGAGACGACGAGGGGGCTCACCGAGTAGACCTTGTCGATCTCCCAGCCGCGCTTCGGCTCGTAGGTCCACTTGGCTTTCCCGGTGGTCGGGTCGACCTCCTGGACCTGCTGCTGCGGGTTGTCCACGTCGTCGGTGCGGCAGTTGACCGCGGCGATGAGCTTGGGGCCGCCGGCGAAGGCGTACGGCTTGCAGTCGCCCGACGGGTTGCCGAACAGTTCCTTGCCGTCGCTGACGCGGAACGCGCTGGAGTTGCTCGTGCGGCCGACGGTCACGGTGTCACCGCTGATCGCCAGGCCGATGTCGGACAGCAGGTCCCAGGTGCCGTTCTTCTTGACCGACTTCTTCCATCCGGCCTTGCCGGTGTTGAGGTCGATCATCTGGAGGTCGGCGCAGTCGGCCTTGTCCGTGGTGCCGTTCATCACGCCGATGACGATCTTGCCGTCGGAGGTGGGCGTGACGGGCGCGGCGCACATGTCGGCGGGGAGCGGAAGCTTCCACTTCTCCTTGCCGTCGGCCACCGAGTAGCCGACGACCGAGCGGTACATGCCCTTGACGAGGGTGTCCCCGACGATCCACGGGCCGTACACGTTCGCGCCGTTGCGCGGCAGGTCGATGTCGTTCTTCGTCAGCCAGAGGACCTTGGCCTCGCCCTCCTTGCGGCCGGCGTTCAGGTCGTCGTTCGCCTCACGGCCGTCGCCCTTGCCGTCGCCCTGGTCGACGCTGGGCGAGGCGCTCGGGCCCACGGCGTCCTCGCTGGACTTGGAGACGGGCTTCTTCTCCTCGCCGCCGCCGCTCGTGGCGAAGAAGATTCCGGTGCCGACGACGAGGAGTCCGGCGAGCGCCGCGCCGATGACGACGGCGGGCTTGCCCTTGAAGGGGCCGCCGCCGGAGCCGCCGGGCGTGGGTGCGCCGGGGTACTGCTGCTGCGGATAGCCGTAGCCGGGCTGCTGGCCGTACGGGCCGGGCTGCTGCGCGTACGGGCCGGTCGGGGCGCCGTAGGGACCCGGCTGCTGGGCGTAGGGGCCCGGAGCGGCCTGGCCGGGAGCGGCCTGGCCGGGAGCGGCCTGGCCGGGAGCGGCCTGGCCGGGAGCGGCCTGGCCGGGAGCGGCCTGGCCGGGAGCCTGGGGGTAGCCGTAGCCGGGCTGCGCTCCGGGGGCCTGCGGGTAGCCGTACCCCGGCTGCGGCGCCCCTGGGGGCGGCGTCTGCGGGGGCGCGGGCGGCATCTGCGGTGGAGCTGCCGGAGGTGACTGCGGCTGGGGCGGCTGAGGAGTGCCCTGCGGGTCCTGCGGAGCCCCGAAGCCCCCCTGCGGCGGTTGCTGGCTGGGCGGCTGGGTCATCAGCACGTCCCCCTTCGTGCGGTCCGGTGCCCGTTCCGGTCTCCCCCGCGATTCCGCTGGGTTCAGAGGATCAGGTGCGAGAAATCTCTGAATTCCCCCCGGAAAGGAGCGAATCGGGCATGGCTTCCGCGGCTTTACGACAGTCGAGCGGGGCTTCTTTGTACCACCCGCACCCACCGGCCACCGGTTCGGTCCATGCCCTGTTCCCAAGGGAGAACCGGCCCGTGATGTCGCCGTTACGAGCCCGGTGCGGGCGGACGGCCGCACCGGCGGCCGACCTGGCGTCAACACCCGCCGGAGTGGGCGGCTTTCACCGGAATGAGGGCTTCAGGTTCCGGAAGACCGTCTCAATCACCGAACGCCATGAACATCTTCGTCGTGACCTCGATGTTGTCGTCCTCCTCGAGACCGACCACGGACCGGGTGACGAGGGAGCGGCCGTTCGCGTAGTCGATCTTCCCGCCGGCGAAACCGTCCTCGATGGCTGCCGTCGACGCGGGATGTGCGAGGACCGTCCTCAGGTCGCCGCCGGCAGCCGGCGCCGTGGCGATCTCGCCGCCCTGCTTCTTCGTGGGAGCGACGTAGACGAGCACCTGGCCGTCCTCGGTGCCGAGCGGCTCGACCCTGCGTCCGAGCGGTGCGGCCACCGTCCACTTCTGTTCGCCGGTGTCCAGGTCGAAGGCGACGAGCTTGTTGTCGATGTCGAACTCGGCGTGCTGCCGCTTGGTCGACACGTAGAACGTGTCGGAGTCGGCCGCCACGCCGGCGCAGTCGTCCTTGTTCGAGGTGACCATCTGGTAGCCGCCGCAGCGTACTTCGTAGTCGGCGAAGCCGAAGTCGACGTCACGGGTGCCCAGGTCGATCTCCGCGCGCAGGGTGCCGTCGGCCCGCAGGGCGACGGCCTTCCACGCGTCGCCCTTCTGTACGGAGACCACCAGCGGATCGGTCGAATAGACCTGGTCGACGGTCCAGCCCGCCCCGACGTCGTACGTCCACCGCGCCTCGCCGGTCAGCGGGTCGACCTCCTGGATCCGCTGGTCCGCCCGGTCGTCGCCCAAGGGAGCGCAGGAGGTGGCGGCGATCATCCGCGGACCGCTGGTGAACGCGTACGGCCGGCAGGGGCCGGTCGGCATCCCGAACACCTCCTTGCCGTCGCCGACGTCGTAGGCGAGGACGCGGCCGGCGCGCGCGTAGGTCACGGTGTCGCCGTTCACGGACATGGCGACGTCCCGCCGGATCTCCCTGAAGCCGCCCGCGGGGAGCGTCTTGGTCCATCCCGCCCTGCCCGTCCGCAGGTCGATCATCCGCAGGACCGAACAGTCCGCGCCGTCCTCGGTGTGCTCCTCGAACGCGATGACGATCTTGCCGTCCCCGGTCGGCAGCGTCGGTGCCGCGCATATGTCGGCGGAGACCTTCAGGCTCCACACCTTCCGGCCGTCCTGCGCCGAGTAGCCGGAGACGGTACGGCGGACGGCGTGTGCCACGACGTCCCCGGACTGCCACGGGCCGAAGACGGTGAGGGCCTGCCCGGGCAGGTCGACGCCGAGGCTCTTCACCCAGCGCAGCTTCGCCTCGCCCTGCTCACGCCCGGCGCCGGCCGCCTCGACGAGCTCGGAGTCGGTCCGGTCCGTGGCGTCGGCCTTCCCGTCCGCGGCGGGCGAGGACGCGGGCCGGTCACCTCCACCGGCGGCGGGCCGCTCACCGTCGCCGCCGGTGGCGAACCGGACAACGCCACCCGCGACGAGGAGCGCGGCGAGCACGGCCCCGACGATGCGCGCCGGCCTGCCTCCGAACCGTCGGCGCCCTTCGGGACTCCCTCCGGGAGGCGGCGAACCGTGGGGACCCGCCTGCGGAGGGTGGTGGGGCCCGGGCTGGGGACCGTGGGGTCCGGGCTGCTGCGTGTAAGGGCCGGACCGGGCGCCGTACGGGCCCGGTTGCGGGGCTGCGGGGTACCCGTATCCGGGTTGCGGTGCGGGCGGATACCCGTACCCGGGTTGCGGTGCGCCCGGATACCCGTACCCGGGCTGCGGTGCGGGCGGCTGAGACCCGGGAGCCGCGCCTTCCGCCGGGTCGAACGGTGCTCCGAAGCCCTCGTGCGACGAGTGCGGGCCGGGCGGCTGGGACATCGGTGCGTCCCCTTTTCTGCGGACCGGTCCCCCTCTCCGGTCTCCCCCGCGCTTCCGGTGCGCTCCGGGAGCCGGAAACGGCGCTCCCCGGAGCGCACCGGAAAGGAGCGAATCGGGCTTGGTCTCCGCGAGGTGATGGTGAGTCGGGCGGACCCTCTTTCTACCACCGGTGGTTCTCGGGCCTCTTCCCCCTCATGCGTCGGCAGGCCCCACCGATCCCGGTCCCGCCCGGGCGGCCCTCAGACGTCCTCGGCCAGCTCCAGCCAGCGCATCTCCAGCACGTCCCGTTCCGCGACCAGTTCACGCAGCTCGGCGTCGAGCGTGGCGACCTTCGCGAAGTCGGTGGCGTTGTCGGCGATCTGCGCGTGGAGCGACGTCTCCTTCGTCGACATCTTCTCGAGCTGCCGCTCGACCTTCTGCAGCTCCTTCTTCGCCGCGCGCGTGGCCTGCGGGGAGACGGTCTCGGCCGGCGCCGCCTTGGGCGCCGAGGACCCGGCGAAGGACGCGGGCGTCGCCGTCGCCTCCATGCGCTGCCTGCGCTCGATGTACTCGTCGATACCGCGCGGCAGCATCCGCAGCGCGCGGTCGCCGAGGAGCGCCATCACCTTGTCCGTGGTGCGTTCGATGAAGAACCGGTCGTGGGAGATCACGATCATCGACCCGGGCCAGCCGTCGAGGAGGTCCTCCAGCTGGGTCAGCGTCTCGATGTCGAGGTCGTTGGTGGGCTCGTCGAGGAAGAGGACGTTGGGCTCGTCCATCAGCAGCCGCAGGATCTGCAGCCGCCTCCGCTCGCCACCGGACAGGTCACCGACCGGAGTCCACTGCTTCTCCTTGACGAAGCCGAACTGCTCGCAGAGCTGCCCGGCGGTCATCTCGCGGCCCTTGCCGAGATCGACGCGGTCGCGCACCTGCTGGACCGCTTCGAGCACCCGCAGGTTCGGGTTGAGCTCGGCGACCTCCTGGGAGAGGTAGGCGAGCTTGACCGTCTTGCCGACGACGACCTTCCCGTCGGCGGGCTGTACGTCGCCCTGGCTGCGGGACGCCTCGGCGAGCGCACGCAGCAGCGAGGTCTTGCCCGCGCCGTTGACGCCCACCAGGCCGATGCGGTCACCGGGGCCGAGCTGCCAGGTGAGGTGGGTGAGCAGGGTCTTGGGGCCGGCCTGGACGGTCACGTCCTCCAGGTCGAAGACCGTCTTGCCCAGCCGGGCGTTGGCGAACTTCATCAGCTCGCTGGTGTCGCGCGGGGGCGGCACGTCGGCGATCAGTTCGTTGGCCGCCTCGATGCGGTAGCGCGGCTTGGAGGTACGGGCGGGGGCTCCGCGCCGCAGCCAGGCCAGCTCCTTGCGCATCAGGTTCTGCCGCTTGGACTCCTCGGTCGCGGCGATCCGCTCCCGCTCGGCCCGGGCGAAGACGTAGTCGCTGTAGCCGCCCTCGTACTCGTGGACCGAGCCGCGCTGGACGTCCCACATGCGGGTGCAGACCTGGTCCAGGAACCACCGGTCGTGGGTGACGCAGACGAGCGCGGAGCGCCTGGTCCGCAGATGTCCGGCCAGCCAGGAGATGCCCTCGACGTCGAGGTGGTTGGTGGGCTCGTCGAGGACGATCAGGTCCTGCTCGGCGATGAGCAGCTTCGCCAGGGCGATCCGGCGCCGCTCGCCGCCGGAGAGCGGGGCGATGACGGTGTCCAGGCCGTGCTCGAAGCCGGGGAGGGCGAGGCCGCCGAAGAGCCCGGTCAGCACGTCGCGGATCTTGGCGCTGCCCGCCCACTCGTGGTCGGCGAGATCGCCGATGACCTCGTGCCGGATGGTGGCCTGCGGGTCGAGGGAGTCGTGCTGGGTGAGGACACCCAGGCGCAGCCCGCCGTTGTGGGTGACCCGGCCGGTGTCCGCCTCCTCGAGCTTGGCGAGCATCCGGATGAGCGTCGTCTTGCCGTCGCCGTTGCGGCCGACGACGCCGATCCGGTCGCCCTCGGACACCCCGAGGGATACACCGTCGAGCAGGGCACGGGTGCCGTACACCTTGCTGACCTGCTCGACATTGACCAGATTGACGGCCATTTCACTCCTGCGTCGGGGATCCCTGCGTCGGGGACCGCTCGACGTCCCAGAGTAGTCGCCACGCGGGGTGCGATAGCGTGCGGCGATCGATCATGGGGAGGAACCCCAGGTCGGAGCGGTTCGGAACATCTCTGGGGTGGGGACTTCATGATGCGCTGCGCGATACGGGCCCTGCTGCCGGCGGCCCTGACGGCGGTGGTGCTGGCCGGCTGTTCGTCGCCGTCCGGCGGCGGAGACACGGGCAGGAACGGGGACGGTGCTCCTCCGAGGGCCGCGGAGAGCGGCGCCGTGGAGAAGGGTGTCACGCTCGGCGCCCCCGGCTCGGCCTGCGAGCTGCCGGTGACCTTCGACCTGGCGGCGGACTGGAAGCCGGAGGCCGTGGAGGTGGATCCCGGCTCCGAGTTCGCGGAACTGGGGCAGCAGGGCTCGGCCACGATGGTCTGCGAGATCGACGCCAAGCCTGCCGGGAACATCGGCTACATCCGGGTGTGGCAGGGCAAGGGGTCCGGCACCACGCCGCGAGCAGCGCTGGAGGACTTCGTGGCAGGTGACCCTGACGCGAGCAAGGCCGTGTACGCCGAGATCCGGGCCGGTTCCCTGGCCGCCACCGAGGTGGAGTACACGGTGAACGTCGAACTGCTGGACGAGAAGAAGACGCAGCACGCCTTCGCCGTCTCGACGCCCGACGGCCCGGTCGTGATGCACCTGGGCGGGCTGGACTCGCAGGAGCACGAGGAGATGCTCCCTGCCTACGAGCTCGCGAAGAGGACGCTGGAGCTGGGCTGAGGAGCACACGACCGGTCGTCGCTCCCCCCGGATCACACCCGTACAGTATCCTGTACGTACAGGATGACGTACAGGATCGAGGAGGCCACAGTGCGGACCATGACCTACACGGAGTCGCGGGCCAGGTATGCCGAGACCCTCGATGCGGTCGTCGACGACCGCGAGGAAGTGATCGTCACGCGCGCCGGCCATGACCCGGTGGTGATAGTCGCTCTCGACGAGTACGAGTCCCTCAAGGAAACGGCCTATCTCCTGCGAAGCCCGGAGAACGCCCGCCGGCTGCTGGCTTCGATAGACCGCTTGGAGAGCGGCGGAGGCACCGTGAGGGAGCTCGCCGAGTGAAGTTCGTCTGGGACGAGACGGCTTGGGACGACTACATCTGGTGGCAGGCTCAGGACCGGAAGATCCTCAGGCGGATCAACAGCCTGCTCCAGGACGTCTCCCGTCACGGCAACGAGGGCATCGGCAAGCCTGAGCCCCTGAAACACGGCTTCCAGGGGTACTGGTCCCGCCGGATCACCGCAGAGCACCGACTGATCTACAAGGTCGTCGACGACGAGGTCCGTATCGCCGCCTGCCGGTACCACTACGGCTCCTGACCGGCCCGTGCCCAACCGGCCCTCAGCGCCCCGCCCGCTCCACCAGGAGCCAGCCGCCGAGCGCCATGGCGACGGCCGCCGGGGCGCTGACGCGGACGGCGATCAGCAGTGCGGTGTGCCCCTCGAGCAGTCCCGCGTAGCCGACCATGGACAGGCCCAGCACTCCGAGCAGGGCGAGGGTCACACCGACCGCGGAGACGGCTCCCGCGCCGCTCGCCGCCCTGCCGGGGACGACCCGGACGGGGCGCTCGAACGCGCGGAAGGCCGCGACCAGCAGCGCGGTGAGCGCGACGGCGGCCGCGATGCGCACCGGTACCTGCGCCCACCAGGCGCCGGTGGCCGGGTCCGGCAGCGGGACGTCGAGGGCGAGCATCGCCCCGTACACGCCGAGCATCGCGGTGAGGTGCCAGAGGAACGCGGTCATGGCGACGCCGTTGGCGGCCACGACCGTGCGCCAGACGCGTGGCCGGGCCACCAGCCGGGCCCCGGGTGCGCGCAGCATCTCGACCGCCCCCACGAGCCAGAGTCCGTGACAGAGCAGCGCGAGGGTGGGCGGCGCCATGTTGCTGATCCTCTCGCCCGGCATACCGACCATGGAGAGCGGATACGGGCCGAAGGCCACCAGGGCGACGGCGGCGGTGAGCCCGGCTCCGGCGAGCAGCGCGGGCCGGCTGATGCGGCCGTCGGCGCGCAGGAAACCGAGTTGGTGCACGGCGAGCCAGACGAACGCGAAGTTGAGGAACTCGACGTACGGGACGCCTGCCGCGAAGCGCAGGAGATCCACCGTGGCGGCGGCTCCCGCGAGCGCCGCGAACGCGCCCCAGCCGTGACGGTCGTGCAGTCTCAGGAGGACCGGGGTGAACGCGACCATCGCCAGGTAGATGCCGATGAACCAGAGGGGCTGTGTCACCAGCCGCAGCGTCACTCCGGTCAGCCCCCCGCCACCACCGAGGAGTTGCACGACGAGCGCGGCCAGGCCCCACACCAGTACGAAGACCATGGTGGGCCTCAGCAGGCGTTGCAGCCGGGCACGGACGAAGGAGGGGTAGACGGAGCTCGTGGATCCCTCGGGCCGCCCGCGGAGCATGGACCGGTAGGACAGCGCGTGGGAGAAACCGCCGACGAAGAAGAAGACCGGCATGATCTGGAGCGCCCAGGTGAGCAGTTGGAGTCCCGGGACGACGGCGAGGAGGTTGCCGACCCCGTCGGTGGTGACGGCGGCCATCAGCCAGTGGCCGAGCACGACCGTCCCGAGCGAGGCGACACGCAGCAGGTCGATGTAGCGGTCGCGCGTGGCGGGTGTCGCCGCGGCGAGTTCACGAACGTCTGGTCCCATGCGCATACGGTCGCGCCGCGCCCCGGGAGGGCGGCAGCGCGACCGTACTCAGTTCCCGTCTGAGTACCGGCGGTCAGACGACGGTGGCGCCCGGTGCGGGGGATGCCGCCACCCGGGTGTTGCGGCAGGTGCCCGAGGCCAGCAGCGCGTCGGAGACCTTCCGCGCCGACTCCTCGTCGGCGGTCAGGAACGCCGTGGTCGGCCCTGATCCCGAGACCAGCGCGGCCAGGGCGCCCGCGGCGGTGCCCGCCGCGAGGGTGTCGGCGAGGGAGGGGCGCAAGGAGAGGGCGGCGGCCTGGAGGTCGTTGCCGAGGGCGTCCGCGAGCGCGGTGGCGTCCCCCTTGCGCAGGGCGTCCAGGAGCGCGGGCGACACGGCCGGTTCGGGGACGTCCTCACCGGCGGTGAGCCGGTCGAACTCGCCGTACACCGCGGGGGTGGAGAGCCCGCCGTCGGCTACGGCGAAGACCCAGTGGAAGGTTCCGCCGACCTCGACGGTGGTCAGCCGCTCGCCTCGGCCGGTCCCGAGTGCCGCCCCGCCGACCAGGCTGAACGGCACGTCGCTGCCCAGCTCGGCGCAGATCTCCAGGAGTTCCTCCCGGCTCGCGCCGGTGGCCCACAGGGCGTCGCAGGCCAGCAGGGCGGCGGCGCCGTCGGCGCTGCCGCCCGCCATGCCGCCGGCGACGGGGATGTCCTTGGCGATGTGGATGCGCACGTCGGGGACGATGCCGTGCCGGGCCGCCAGGGCGATCGCGGCGCGGGCGGCCAGGTTGGTGGCGTCCAGCGGGACCTGGGCGGCGTCCGGTCCCGAGCAGGTGATGCTCAGGGCGTCGGCGGGGGTGACGGTGACCTCGTCGTACAGGCCGACGGCGAGGAAGACGTTGGCCAGGTCGTGGAAGCCGTCGGGGCGGGGTGCGCCCACCGCGAGCTGCGCGTTGACCTTGGCGGGTACGCGGACGGTGACGCTGCGGGTCATGCGGAGGGCTCCGGCTTGTTCTCGGCGATTGCGGCGAACTCCTCGACGGTCAGCGCCTCGCCCCGGGCCTGCGGCGAGATCCCCGCGGCGGTCAGTGCGGTCTCGGCGGCCGGTGCGGAGCCGGCCCAGCCGGCCAGGGCCGCGCGCAGCGTCTTGCGGCGCTGGGCGAAGGCGGCGTCCACGACGGCGAAGACCTCGCTCCTGCTCGCGGTGGTGCGGACCGGCTCCGCGCGCCGGACGAGGGACACCAGCCCCGAGTCGACGTTGGGCGCGGGCCAGAACACCGTGCGGCCGATCGACCCGGCGCGCTTGACGTCGGCGTACCAGTTGGCCTTGACGGACGGCACGCCGTAGACCTTGTTCCCGGGCCGGGCGGCGAGCCGGTCGGCGACCTCGGCCTGCACCATCACGAGAGTCCGCTCGATGGTGGGGAAACGCTCCAGCATGGTGAGCAGCACCGGCACGGCGACGTTGTAGGGAAGGTTGGCGACCAGCGCGGTGGGCGGGGGGCCGGGCAGCTCCTTCACCAGCATCGCGTCCGAGTGGACGAGGTCGAACCGGCCGGCCCGGTCCGGCAGGCGGGCGGCGACCGTGGCGGGCAGTGCGCCGGCGAGCACGTCGTCGATCTCCACGGCGACGACCCGGTCGGCCGCCTCCAGCAGGGCCAGGGTCAGCGAGCCCAGGCCGGGCCCGACCTCGACCACCACGTCGTCGGGCCGCACCTCGGCGGTCCGTACGATCCTGCGGACCGTGTTGGCGTCGATGACGAAGTTCTGGCCGCGCTGCTTGGTGGGGCGTACGCCCAGCGCTGCGGCCAGCTCGCGGATGTCTGCGGGGCCCAGGAGGGCGTCGGGCTCTGTGGTGCTCACCCGTTAAGCCTACGGCCGCCGCGGGACCCGGGGACCGCCGCCCGGCACGGGCCCCGAGACGCGTGTCTCGCGGAGGACGACGATCTCGTCGCCGTCGTCCAGCCCCGTGGCGGGGGCGGGGGCGACGGTGTCGCGGGTCCCGACCGTGACGCCTTCGGCGTCGAGGAGCTCGCCGACGTCGTCCGCGAAGGTGTGCAAGGTGCGCGACGTGCCGTCGACACTCACGCGGACGGCCTTGTCCTGGGCGAGGAACGCGGCGGTGCCGCCGGCCAGGACCGCGACGACGAGGGCGCGCGGGACGATCCGCCGCAGGCTGTCCGGGGCACCCCGGTGACGCCGGGCGGCCCGGTGTCCGGGGGTCTTCCTCCGCGGGGCCGGCTGCCGGGCCGCCGGTGTGTCCAGCACGGTGGGGTCGTGGACCGGCGAGGCGCCCGGCCACCGCCCGGCGACGATCGTCCGCTCCTCGTGGAGGGAACGCGGCGGTGCCGGCGGCGGGGCGGGGACCCGCCCCAGGCTCGTACGCCCACTGCCGCGCGGCGCGCGGTGACTGCCCTGCGAATGGCCCACGACGCTCCAGACGTTCCGCCCTGCCGACCCCGTTGCGCGGGCACGATAGCGGAGCCGCCGTCACCGCCCAAAGTCGTACGATTACCCAACGTGTCGGCCGGGTCGTGCGGCGGACGTCAGAAGTCGAACGCGCGGGCGGTGTTGTCGTAGACGGCGGCGGCCAGGGTGTCCTCGTCGGTGCCCCTCACCTCCGCCATGGCGCGCAGGGTGACCGGAATCAGGTAGGGCGCGTTGGGCCGGCCGCGGTACGGGGCGGGGGTGAGGAAGGGCGCGTCCGTCTCGACGAGCACGAGTTCGGCGGGGGCGACGGCCAGTGCGTCGCGCAGCGGCTGCGCGTTCTTGAAGGTGACGTTGCCCGCGAAGGACATGAAGTACCCGGCCGCCGCACAGATCCGGGCCATCTCGGCGTCTCCGGAGTAGCAGTGGAAGACGGTCCGCTCGGGGGCGCCCGCGTCGGCGAGGATGCGGAGCACGTCCGCGTGGGCGTCACGGTCGTGGATGACCAGGGCCTTGCCGTGCCGCTTGGCGATCTCGATGTGGGCCCGGAAGGACTCCTCCTGCGCGGCCATGCCCTCGGGCCCCGTACGGAAGTGGTCGAGGCCCGTCTCGCCGACCGCGCGCACGTGGTCCAGTGCCGCGAGCGCGTCGATCTCGGCGAGCGCCTCGTCGAGCGCGGCCCTCCCGCCGGGATCGCGCGCTCCCTGCCGGGCCGAGCCCTCGGGGTCTCCGTGCACGATGCGCGGCGCCTCGTTGGGGTGCAGGGCGACGGAGGCGTGCACGGAGGGGTGCGCGGCGGCGGTCTCGGCGGCCCAGTGCGATCCCTTCACGTCACAGCCCACCTGGACGACGGCGGTGACGTTGACCGCCGCGGCGCGGGCCAGGCCCTCCTCGACTGTTCCGTCCTGCATGTCCAGGTGGGTGTGCGAATCGGCGACCGGAACCCTGAGGGGTTCGGGGAGCGGCGGGGCTTCGGTACGGCTCATGCCCACGACTCTACGAGGGCATGAGCTCTCTCTCACCGCCGGTGGAAGGGACGCAGCAGGTCGGACAGGTGCCAGTGGTGCGGCTCGGGCCCGGGTGCCCGCACCGCCGCGACCGCCATCTCCTCGGCGGCCGTCTCCTCACCGGCCCGCTTCGGGCGCGGGGGCTGCGGGGGCCGGAGCAGCTGCTGGACGAGGGAGACCCGGCCGGCCCGCATGATCCGGACGACGTGACCGCCGCACTTCGCGCAGGAGGGGGTGGACAGCGGTGAGGGCACCTGCTGGCCGTCCGCCTTGTAGACCACGAAGGCGTTGCCCGAGCGGTCGACGTGGTGCTCTATCTCGTAGGCCTGTTCCCAGCCGTACCCACACCTCATGCAGGCGAAGGCGTACGCCTCGTGCACGGTGGTTGCTGCGATCTCACTCATGCCTGCTCCTCTTGTCCGATGGACAAGCACTCCGGACAAGCACTCCGGATGATGCGTTCCACCCTCAAGTGGACGCCCTCACCGGCGGCGAAGCACCAGGTCTGCCGAGTGTTGGAACGCTTTTGGCCGTTCCGTGGCCGGAGGCCCAGGAACGCGGCTCGGGCTTTACACTTCAGGCTAGTCCTTTGCCCTGCTCCTGGCCGGTCCGAGCCGCGTTCTTTGCCGCGACCACCGCATCGAACACCTCGCGCTTGGGCAGCCCGGCCTCGGTGGCGACCGCCGCGATGGCCTCCTTGCGCCGCTCCCCCGCCTCCTCGCGCACCTGCACCCTGCGTACCAGCTCGGCGGGGTCCAGTCCTTCGTTCCCGGAGTCCGTGGCGCCCTCGACGACGACGGTGATCTCGCCACGCACCCCCTCGGCCGCCCAGACGGCGAGGTCACCCAGGGGGCCGCGCTTCACTTCCTCGTACGTCTTGGTCAGCTCGCGGCACACGGCGGCCCTGCGGTCCGTCCCGAACACCTCGGCCATCGCGGCCAGGGTGTCGTCCAGCCGGTGCGGGGCCTCGAAGAAGACCATCGTGCGGCGCTCGCCGGCGACCTCGCGCAGTTTCCCGAGCCGCTCGCCCGCCTTGCGGGGCAGGAAGCCCTCGAAGCAGAAGCGGTCCACGGGCAGCGCCGACAGTGCGAGCGCGGTCAGCACGGCCGACGGTCCTGGTACGGCGGTGACCTTGATGTCCTGCTCCACGGCGGCGGCGACGAGCCGGTAGCCGGGGTCGGAGACGGACGGCATCCCGGCGTCGGTGACGAGCAGGACGCGCGCGCCGCCGGCCAGCGCCTCGACGAGTTCGGGCGTCCGCGCGGCCTCGTTGCCCTCGAAGTAGGACACGACACGCCCCGTGGTGTGGATGCCCAGCGCCTGGGTGAGCCGGCGCAGCCGCCGGGTGTCCTCGGCGGCCACGACGTCGGCCGTCTCCAGCTCGGCGGCGAGCCGTGGAGGGGCGTCCGCCACGTCGCCGATGGGGGTCCCTGCGAGTACGAGCGTTCCAGTCGTTCCAGTCACATCGGCCATCCTCCCAGCACGGGCGGCACCACTCGCACAGATGCGTTCCTTACGATGGCGCGGTGACGAGTACTGCGCCCGAGGCCCAGCAGGGCAACGACGCCGGGGATCACACCGGCGACCAGCCGCCTTCCTGGCAGCAGCGGCTGCGCCGCTTCGGCCATTCCCCACGTCCGGAGACGGGGCTGCGCGAGCGCCTGATCCCGCCCTACACCCGCCCCGGGGGCCAGTTCTGGAGCGTGCTCGCGGTGCCGCCGGGCCTCGCCGGCCGCCTGGTGCGCTGGTCCGCGTGGGGCGGGCCGCTGCTGGTCGCCCTGGTCGCCGGGCTGCTGCGGTTCTGGAACCTGGGCAGTCCGAAGGCGGTGATATTCGACGAGACGTACTACGCCAAGGACGCCTGGGCACTGGTCAACCAGGGGTACGAGGGTTCATGGCCCAAGGACGTCGACAAGCTGATCCTCAAGGACCCGTCCTCGGTGGACATCCCGGTGGACCCGGGCTACGTCGTCCATCCGCCGGTCGGCAAGTGGATCATCGGGTTCGGCGAACAGCTCTTCGGGTTCACCCCGTTCGGCTGGCGCTTCATGGTGGCGCTGCTCGGCACCCTCTCGGTCCTGATGCTGTGCCGGATCGGCCGCCGTCTGTTCCGCTCGACGTTCCTGGGCTGCCTGGCGGGAACCCTGCTGGCCGTGGACGGGCTGCACTTCGTGATGAGCCGCACCGCGCTGCTCGACCTGGTGCTGATGTTCTTCGTGCTGGCCGCCTTCGGCTGCCTCCTCGTCGACCGTGACCGGTCCCGCCGGAAACTGGCCGCGGCGCTCCCGGTCGACGAGGACGGGATCCTGCGCCCGGACACCCACATCGCGGAAACGCTCCGCCTCGGGTGGCGCCCGTGGCGGATCATGGCCGGCCTGATGCTCGGCCTCGCCTTCGCCACGAAATGGAACGGGCTCTACATCCTGGCCGCGTTCGGCGTGATGGCGGTGCTCTGGGACGTCGGCGCCAGGCGCACGGCCGGCGCCGTGCAGCCGTACCGGGCCGTGGTCCTGAGGGACCTGCTGCCCGCCTTCGTCTCCACGGTGCCGGTCGCGATCGGCACGTACGTCGTGTCGTGGACCGGCTGGATCGTCACGGACAAGGGGTACTACCGCAACTGGGCGGCCACCGAGGGCAGGGGCGGCAACTGGACCTGGCTGCCGGACTGGCTGCGCAGCCTGTGGCACTACGAGTACCAGGTCTACGAGTTCCACGTCGGCCTGACCTCCGGCCACACCTACCAGTCCAATCCGTGGAGCTGGATCGTGCTGGGCCGGCCCGTCTCGTACTTCTACGAGGAGAAGACGGGCTGCCTCACGTCCGGGACCGGGAAGTGCGCCCGCGAGGTGCTGGCGCTCGGCACCCCGCTGCTCTGGTGGGCGGCGTGCGTGGCGCTGCTGTACGTCCTGTGGCGCTGGTTCTTCCGCCGGGACTGGCGGGCGGGCGCGATCGCGTGCGGTGTGGCGGCGGGCTGGGTGCCCTGGTTCTTCTACCAGGAGCGGACGATCTTCCTCTTCTACGCGGTCGTGTTCGTGCCGTTCCTGTGTCTGGCGGTCACGATGATGATCGGCGCTCTCATCGGCCCCGCGACCGGCACGGGCACCAGGCACCGGCTCGGCACGGAGAGCAGCGATCCGTCGGGCGAGCGCAGGCACACCCTGGGCGTGATCGCGGCGGGGGTCCTGGTGCTGCTGATCGTCTGGAACTTCGTGTATTTCTGGCCGCTGTACACCGGCACGTCGATCCCGGAGGACGCCTGGCGCGACCGGATGTGGCTGGACACCTGGGTGTAGCGGCGAAGGCCGTCCCGAGCCGGAAAGCGCTCTCTCGAAGGGCGTAGCAGTCCTATAACAACCGCCTCAACGCCCCCTGCCGTCCCGTACTGTGCGGAAGGAAGGCCCCTTGAACGCGTTCAAGGGGGCGCTCACGGGGAGGGGAACCGCACAGATGCGCAGTGGAGCGAAGGTCGCCGTGGTCGGCGGGGTGTTCGTACTCGTGGCCGGGGGGCTCGGGTACGGCGTGTACGACGTGGTGCTGGGAGGCGGTGGGACCGGGGGCACGGAGAGCGCCTCGGCGTCCTCGGAGGTGAAGACCGGGCCGCCCGAGAAGGAGGAGATCCAGGAGACCGCCAAGGGTTTCCTCGAAGCGTGGGCGTCCGGCGACGCGTCGGCGGCCGCCCTGCTCACGAACAACGAGACCGTCGCCGAGCCGCTGCTGTCGGCGTACGCCGACGAGGCCCACGTCACGAAGGCGGTCATCACGCCGGGCGCCCCCGTCGGCACGAAGGTGCCGTACACGGTGAAGGCGACGGTGTCGTTCGAGGGGAGGACCAAGCCCTGGTCGTACTCCTCCGAGCTGACCGTGGTGCGCGGCCTGACGACCGGCAAGGCACTCGTCGACTGGCAGCCCACGGTGATCCACCCGCAGCTGACCGAGGGGGCGGCGCTGAGGACCGGCGAGTCCTCACAGGCGGCGATCGAGGCCGTCGACCACAACGGCAAGGTGCTCGACAAGGAGACGTACCCCTCGCTCGGGCCGGTCCTGGACAGCCTGCGCGAGAAGTACGGCGACGAGGCGGGAGGTTCCGCGGGCGTCGAGACCTGGATCGAGCCCGCGGACGAACAGCTTCCGGACACCACACTGCTGACGCTGGCCAAGGGGAAGCCCGGCAAGCTGCAGACCACGCTCGACGCGGACGCCCAGGCGGCCGCCGAGAAGGCGGTCAAGCAGTTCAGCGGGGCGTCGGTGGTCGCCGTACGGCCGTCCACCGGCTCGATCCGCGCGGTGGCCAACAATCCGGCGACGGGCTTCAACGCGGCGATGCAGGGCACCCAGGCGCCCGGCTCCACGCTGAAGATCGTGACCGCCGCGATGCTCCTGGAGAAGGGCCTCGTCACCGCGGACGGCGCGACGGAGTGCCCCAAGGAGGTGCTGTACCAGGGCCGGACGTTCCACAACCTGGACCACTTCGGGCTTCCCGACTCCAGCAGCTTCACCACCAGCTTCGCCCGCTCGTGCAACACCGCCTTCATCAAGCTGATCGACGACACCAAGGACGACTCCGCGCTTCCCAAGACGGCCCGTGACGTCTTCGGGATCGGCCTCGACTGGAAGACCGGCATCACCTCGTTCGACGGCCGGGTGCCCGAGGAGGCAGGCGGTGAGGCGGCTGCCCAGTACATCGGCCAGGGCACCGTCCAGATGAACGCGCTCAACATCGCGTCCATCACCGCGACCGCGCACACCGGAACGTTCCGTCAGCCGGTCATCGTCCCGCAGTCCCTGGACGACCGTCAGCTCGCCACGGCTTCCCGCTCGCTGTCGCAGAACGTCACCCGGCAGCTGAACGACATGATGCGGGCCACCGCCTCCTGGGGTACGGGCCAGGCGGCCATGGCCTCGGTCGGCGGCGACAAGGGCGCCAAGACCGGCTCGGCGGAGGTCGACGGACAGGGCACGTCCAACAGCTGGTTCACCGGCTTCAGCAACGACCTCGCGGCGGCGGCGGTCGTCCAGTCCGGCGGCCACGGCGGCGACGCGGCCGGCCCGGTGGTGGCGGCGGTGCTGCGCGCGGGGTCGTAGCGCGCCGACGGCGGCCCCGGTCACCACGGGCGGCCCGGCCGGCACCTCGCGTCGAACGCCGGGCCCCCGCGGTGATCCGGGCGGGCGCCGTCCCCCGGGCCCCGGTCGTGGCCCGGCTGTTCAGCGATGCCGCCGGGGGGGGCGGCCACCCGGATCGCCCCGGGCGGCTGCCCGTAGGGGCGGGCCGAGGGACGATCCGCACAGCAGCCGGAAAGGCTGTGGTCCGCCGCCGGGACGGTTCAGTAGCGTGCGGGCATGAGCACTCCCGACGCCACCCCCGCCACGACCGTCTCCGATGCGCATCCCCGCTTCGCCAAGGCCCTCGACGAGATGGGCCTCCAGGTCGACGTGCGCCGCTTCCCCGAAGCCATCCGCACCGCGGCCGAGGCCGCCGCTGCGGTCGGCTGCGCACTCAGCCAGATCGTCAAGTCCCTGATCTTCGAGGCGGACGGCGTACCGGTCCTGGTGCTGATGGACGGCTCCTCACGGGTGGACGTGGAGCTCGTACGGAGCGAGCTGGGCGCCGCGAAGGTCGAGCGGGCGCGGGCCACCGTGGTCAGGGAGACCACCGGATACGCGATCGGCGGCGTGCCGCCCTTCGGCCACCGCACGAAGACCCGGGTGCTGGCCGACCGGGGTCTGCTCGGTCACGCCGAGGTATGGGCCGCCGCGGGCCATCCGCACACCGTCTTCCGCCTCGATCCCGCCACGCTCGTCGAGCTCGCGGGCGGCACCCTCGTGGACGTACGCGAGCCGGCCGCGTGACCCCACTGGTGGCGGCGGCCGTCCTGGCCGCCGCGATCACGCACGCGAGCTGGAACGCCATCGCCCATGCCATACGTGACCAGTTGCTGTCCTTCACCCTGATCTCGGGCGGCGGGGCGCTGATCGGAGCCGTGCTGGCCTCCTCCACACCGGTTCCGGCGTCCGGTGCCTGGCCGTACCTGCTCGCCTCGGCGGCCCTCCACGTGGTCTACATGCTGTTGCTGATGCGTTCGTTCACCCTGGGCGACTTCGGCCAGATGTACCCGATCGCGCGGGGCACCGCTCCACTCGTGGTGACGGTTCTGGCCGCCGTCTTCATCGGTGAGGTCCCGGACGGCTGGGCGACGGCGGGCGTGGCCGTGGCCTCGGCGGGGCTCGTCGGCCTGGCCCTCTGGGGCATCCGGGGCTCCGGCAGCCGCCCCCACGGGCCGGCTGTCCTGGCGGCCCTGGCGACGGGTCTCGCGATCGCCGGCTACACCACGGTCGACGGGATCGGGGTACGCGCCTCGGGGACCCCCGTCGGCTACATCGGCTGGCTGATGCTCGTGCAGGGCATGGTCATCCCGGCGTACGCCTACTGGCGCAGGCGGGGCGAACTGGTCCCTCAGCTGCGCCCGTTCGTCGCCCGGGGACTGCTGGGCGCGGCTCTGTCCGTCCTGGCCTACGGTCTCGTCCTGTGGGCGCAGACGAAGGCCCCGCTCGCCCCGATCGCCGCACTCCGGGAGTCCTCGATCATCGTGGGTGCCCTGATAGGGACGCTCTTCTTCAAGGAGAGGTTCGGCGGCCCCCGGATCGCGGCCGCCGGGCTGATGGTGGTGGGCATCGGGCTGATGCTGCACACGGGTTGACCGGAATCACCCATGGTGCCGCCCCCGTTCCGTCTCGGAGTCCGCCGCGTACCCGGCTCGTCACCCCGTCATCGCCCTGCGGAAGCCCGTGTTGACGGCGAGGAGGCCCCCGTCCACCCGCAGCGTGGTGCCGGTGATCCAGGCCGCGTCCCGGGAGGCGAGGAAGGCTACGGCGGACGCGATGTCGTCCGGTTCGCCGATCCGGCCGAGCGGGTAGAGGGCGCTCGCCCGGTCCAGTTCGGCGTCGCGGCCGGCCCAGGCGTCCGTACGGATCGTGCCGGGGGCGACGAGGTTGACGCGGACGCCGCGTGGCCCCGCGTGACCGGCGAGTGTGCGGGTCAGGCTGGCCAGTCCCGCCTTCGCCGCGCTGTAGGCGTGGCCGCCGAAGTCCTGTTCGCCGTTGACCGATCCGATGGTGACGATCGCTCCCCGGCCGGAGGCCACCAGGTGCGGCAGCGCGGCACGGGAGCAGCGGTAGGGGCCTGTCAGGGTGACGTCCAGGGTGTGGTCCCAGGACGCGTCCTCCTCGTCCTCGAACAGCGCGGCGTCGTCGTGGTTGGCGTAGGCGTTGTTGACCAGGACGTCGAGCCGTCCGAACGCGGCGGCGGCCCGGGCCACCGCCGCGTCGACCGCCGCCCGGTCGCCCACGTCGCAGGCCAGGGATTCGGCGGTGCCGCCCGTCCCGCGTATCTCGGCCGCCGTGCGCTCGGCTCGCCCGGCGTCCAGGTCGGTGACCAGGACGGCCGCGCCCTCGGAGGCCAGCCGGCGGGCGGTGGCCGCCCCGATGCCCTGCCCCGCGCCCGTGAGGAGCGCCGCGTACCCGTGGAAGCGTGGAGGAGTCATAGCGCCGACCGTACTGCCCTGACCAGGGCCTGGGCACGGGGGTCGGCGGTGACTCCCTTCTGCAGACCGTTCGTCACATAGCCGAGCGCGATGCCCGATCCGGGGTCGGCGAAGCCCAGCGAACCCCCGCGGCCGGGGTGTCCGAACGACCCGGGGCCGAGCAGCGGCGCGGCGGGGCCGTGCAGCATGTAGCCGAGTCCGAAACGGGTGTTGACGACCAGCACGCGGTCCGGTCCCGCGGACTCCTCGGTGCGGGCCAGGGTGAGGGTGGCGGGGGCGAACAGCCGCTGCCCGTCGACCTCGCCGATCATCGCGGCGTAACAGCGGGCGAGACCGCGCGCGGTGGCGACGCCGTTGGACGCGGGGAGTTCCGCCGCGCGGTAGGCCGGGGCGTTCTCGTCGGGGAAGGGGTCGATCGCCCCGAAGGCACGGCGGGTGAGCGAGGCCGGGTCAGCGTAGGCCTCGACGACGGAGCGCTTGGGCCGCACGCGAAGAGCACCGCCGCCTTCGGCCGCCGGGGGCTCCACCGGGCCGATCCGCCCGATCCGGTGCGCCTCGTCGGCCGGGAGCCCGAACCAGAAGTCCAGGCCGAGCGGGCGTGCGATCTCCTCCGCGATCCAGCGGCCGATGGTCCGTCCGGTGACCCTGCGCACCAGTTCCGCGACGAGCCAGCTGTACGTCTGGGCGTGGTACCCGTGGTCGGTGCCCGGCTCCCACTGGGGCCGCTGCTCGGCGACGGCCCGCGGCCCCGAGACCTGGTCCGCGGCCTCCTCGGGCGTCAGCGTCGCGTCGAGGGCGGCGAGCCCGGCACGGTGGGCGAGGACGTGACGTACGAGGACACGGTCCTTGCCGTTCGCCTTGAACTCCGGCCAGTACGTGCCGACGGGGGCGTCGAGGTCCACCTGCCCGCGCTGGTGCAGCAGCAGCGGTACGGCGGCGGCGACGCCCTTTCCGGCCGAGCGGACGATCTGCACGGTGTCCACGGCCCAGGGTTCCACGCCGTCGACATCCCTCGTCCCGGCCCACAGATCCACCACCTTGCGGCCGTGCCGGTAGAGGGCGACGGCCGCTCCCCGCTCCCCGCGCTGTTCGAAGTTACGGACGAAAGCGTCCCGTACCGCCTCGAATCCCGGCGCCACCGTGCCTCGTACATCCACGCCTGCTCCCGCGCTCCCGCTCATCCCCCCATGGTGCATCGCGCCGCAGGTGGAACGGGGGGCGGGTCACCATCTGTTCATGAACGCGGAACGGACACGGAACGCGGGTCGAAGCCGAAGGGCAGCTCCAGCCGGTGGCCGCGCATGAGCGCGTCGTCGCACAGCAGGTCCTGCGTACGGTCGTCGGCGACGATCACCCCGTCGCTGAGGATGACGGCGCGCGGGCAGAGTTCGAGGGCGTACGGCAGGTCGTGGGTGACCATCAGCACGGTGACGTCCAAGGACCTCAGGATGTCGGCGAGTTCGCGCCGGGAGGCCGGGTCCAGGTTGGAGGAGGGCTCGTCCAGGACGAGGATCTCCGGCTCCATGGCCAGCACGGTGGCCACGGCGACACGGCGGCGCTGGCCGAAGGAGAGGTGGTGCGGGGGCCGCGCCGCGTACTCCTCCATACCGACCCGTCCGAGGGCGGTCATGACACGCTCCTCCAGCTCCGGGCCGCGCAGTCCGGCCGTGGCGGGCCCGAAGGCGACGTCCTCTCGGACGGTCGGCATGAAGAGCTGGTCGTCGGGGTCCTGGAAGACGATGCCGACGCGCCGTCTGATCTCCGCGAGGTTCCTCTTCTCCACGGGCAGTCCGGCGATCCGGACGGTGCCGGCGCCCGCGTCGAGAATGCCGTTGAGGTGCAGGACGAGGGTGGTCTTGCCCGCGCCGTTGGGACCGAGGAGCGCCACGCGTTCACCGCGGGCCACGGTCAGGTCGACACCGAAGAGCGCCTGGTGGCCGTCGGGGTAGGCGTAGGCGAGGCCGCTGACCTCGAGGGACGGCGCGGGGGCGGGGGGCAGGCTCATACGGTCCATCCCAGCAGACATACGGCGAGGGCGAGCACGGGGAGTGCCGCGGCGTGCGCCCACTGGGTCCGGGAGGCGGTCACCTCGTCGATGACCGGCATGGTTCCGGTGTAGCCGCGGCTGACCATCGCGAGGTGGACGCGTTCCCCGCGCTCGTAGGACCGGATGAAGAGGGCGCCCGCCGTCTTGGCGAGGACGCCCCAGTGCCGTACGCCACCGGCCTCGAAGCCACGTGAGCGGCGGGCGACCGACATGCGGCGCAGCTCGTCGGTGATGACGTCGCCGTACCGGATCATGAACGACGCGATCTGGACGAGCAGGGACGGCAGCCGCAGCCGCTGGAGGCCGAGCAGCAGGGAGCGCAGCTCGGTGGTCGAGGCCAGGATCACCGACGCGGCGACACCCAGGGTGCCCTTCGCGAGTACGTTCCAGGCGCCCCAGAGGCCGGGAACGCTGACGGACACCCCGAGCAGCTCGGTCTGCTCGCCGGGCACGACGAACGGCATGAGCAGCGCGAACGCGACGAACGGCACCTCGATGACGAGCCGCTTCAGCAGGAAGCCGGCGGGGATCCGGGACACCGCGGCGACCCCGGCGAGCAGCACCCCGTACAGCCCGAAGGCCCAGACGGCCTCGCGCGGGGTGGAGACGACGACCACGACGAAGCCGAGTACGGCGGCGATCTTGCAGTGCGGGGGGAGTTCGTGGACGGGCGAGTGCCCGTGCCGGTAGAGCGTGTGTGCGTGGCCGGCGCCCATGTCAGACGGACTCGGTGGTGCGGGTGGTGGGTTCCTCGGGCGTACGGCGCCTGCGCACGGCCCAGAACACCCCGCTGCCGACGGCTACGGTGGCGCCCACTCCGATCACTCCGGCGAGGCCGCCGGAGATACGGGCGTTCTCGACGTCCTTGACGCCGTAGTCGGCGAGCGGTGAGTCGGCGGCGCCGTGTTCCTGGACCTTCTCGTCGATGCCCTTGTCGGCGGCGACCTTCTCCAGGCCGTCGGGGTTCGCGGAGGCGTAGAAGGAGACGAAGCCCGCGAGGACGAGCGCGGCGGCCAGGCCGGCGGCCCAGACCTTGCGTGTGGAGCGGGCCGGGGCGGGCGCGGGCGAGGGGGCGGCGGCCGGGGCGTCGACGAGTGCGCCGTCGACGCGGAGCTTGAGCGGGGTGGCGAGCCCGCGGGCGCCGTGCACCAGGTCGGGACGCACGGCGATCACGGCGCCGACGGTCAGCGCGGTGATGGCCGCCTCGCCGATGCCGATCAGGACGTGGACGCCGACCATCGCGGTGAGGACCTTGCCGAGGGGTACGTCGGTGGTGCCCCCGATCGCGTAGACCGCGGTGAACGCGACGGCGGCGGCCGGGACGGAGACCAGCGCGGCGACGAAGGCCGCGACGGTCGTGGAGCGGCGGGTGCGGGGCAGCACACGGGTCAGCCCCCGGAAGAGGGCGTAGGCGACGACGGTGGTGACGACCCCCATCACCGTGATGTTCACGCCGAGCGCGGTGAGGCCGCCGTCGGCGAAGAGGATGCTCTGCATCAGCAGGACGACAGCTATGCAGAGCATGCCCGTGTAGGGCCCGACCAGGATCGCGGCCAGCGCCCCGCCCAGGAGGTGGCCGCTGGTGCCGGCCGCGACCGGGAAGTTGAGCATCTGCACGGCGAAGACGAACGCGGCGACGAGCCCGGCCAGCGGAGCCGTGCGGTCGTCCAGTTCACGCCGGGCCCCCCGCAGACCGACGGCGACCGCGCCCGCGGCGACGACACCCGCCACGGCGGAGACAGGTGCGTTGATGAAACCGTCGGGTACATGCATGGAGTGGCTCCGCTTTCGGGCGTTACGGCTGGCGGGGTCGGGAAACGCTCCATGATAGGGCCCTGTTGCAAATAGTTCGCAAGAGCGCAGGTTCGACAACTGACCTCGGCCTCGATATGCCCAAATGGGAATATATGGGACATTAGGGGAACAGGTTTCCGTACCGGAGGAGCCGGCCATGTCCCTCGTGATCCAAGAACACGCCCGAGCCCGGCTCATCACCGACGGCCCCGACCCCCGGGTGGTCCCCGTCGAACTGCGCTGCGACCCGCAGGAGCCCGAAACCGTCCACGTCCGGCTTCCCGGAGGCGCCGACTGGGCCGTCGGCCAGGACCTCCTGGAACGCGGCCTGCGCTCCCCCGCCACCCGTGGCGACATAGGGGTGTGGCCCTGCGGCCGCGCCCAGCTGGTCCTGGAACTGCACTCCCCGGACGGCGTCGCGGTCTTCCAGTTCGACAGGGCGCCCTTCATCCGCTTCCTGTCGCGGGTCCGCGCGAGTACGGCGAAGCAGAAGCGTCCGGCGGCCGCCCCCGCCACCGCGACCCGCGCCTGAACAGGGCGGAAGCCCCCGTGCCGCGTGCACGGGGGCTTCCACTCGCCCCGGCCCCCCGTCCCCACAGGTGACCGGCGCTCCGGGGCCGCGCTGCGCTCATCCGCTCAGAAGGCGGCCCCGGGGCTCGTGCGGCTGACGCCGCGGCGCCGACCGCGGGTCAGACGCGGGCCAGCTCCCGCCCCCCGCCACCGTCGGCAGGGCCGTCGGAGAGCTCCTTGCGCAGGCCCTCCCCCTCGACGTCCACGTTGGGCAGCACACCGTCCAGCCGGCGCGGCAGCCACCAGGCGCGCCTGCCCAGCAGGGCGAGCACCGCCGGGACGATGGCCATCCGTACGACGAAGGCGTCGAAGAAGACGGCGATGGCCAGCGAGAAGCCGATCATCTTGACCATCGACTCGCTGGAGCCGATGAAGCCGGCGAAGACGGCCATCATGATCACCGCGGCGGCCGTGACCACCCTGGCACCGTGCCGGAATCCGGTGACGATCGCCTGACCGGGCGTCTCCCCGTGGACGTACGCCTCACGCATCCGGGTGACCAGGAAGACCTCGTAGTCCATCGCGAGACCGAAGACCACACCGATCATGAAGATCGGCATCATGCTCATGATCGGGCCGGTCTGCTCGACCCCGAAGAGCGAGGCGAGCCAGCCCCACTGGAAGACCGCGACGACCGCGCCCAGGGCCGCGACGACCGAGAGCAGGAAGCCGAGGGCCGCCTTGAGCGGCACCAGCAGCGAGCGGAAGACCACCATCAGGAGCAGGAAGGCCAGTCCGACGACGAGTGCCAGGTAGGGCAGCAGCGCGTTGTTCATCTTCTCGGAGAAGTCGATGTTCATCGCCGTGGCGCCGGTGACCAGAACCTCGGCACCGGTGTCGCCCTTGACGTCCGCGCCCGCCTCGCGGATCGAGTGGACGACGTCCTCCGTCTCGACGGAGCTCGGCCGGTCCTCGGGGATGACCGTGATGGTCGCGGCGTCGCCGGCCTTGTTGAAGGCGGCCGGGGTGACGGCGGCGACGTGGCCGATGCCCTCGACCTCCTGGGAGACCCGGTCGACGGCGGCCCTGCCGTCCTCACTGCCCTTCGTGTCCACGACCACCAGCAGTGGACCGTTGAATCCGGGGCCGAAGCCGTCGGACAACAGGTCGTACGCCTGGCGCTGCGTGGTGCTCCTCGGCTGGGAGCCGTCGTCCGGCAGACCCATCTCCAGCGAGGCCGCGGGTACGGCGATGGCACCGAGGCCGATGACCCCGGCCAGCAGCACCCACACCGGCTTGCGCAGCACGAACCGCGCCCAGCGGGTGCCCATGTTCGGCTTCGCGTCGGGCGCGTTCTCCGCCTCGGCGGCCTTGCGCGCCTTGCGCCCCATGACCCGCTTGCCCGCGAAGCCCAGCATCGCCGGGACGAGGGTCAGGGCGATGAGGACGGCGATCACGACGGTACCGGCGGCGGCGAAGCCCATCTTGGACAGCATCGGGATGTTGACGACGGCGAGGCCCACCAGGGCGATGACGACCGTCAGACCGGCGAAGACGACGGCGGATCCCGCCGTGCCGACGGCCCGGCCTGCGGCTTCCTCGCGCTCCCGGCCCTCGGCCAGCTCGGCACGGTAGCGGGAGACGATGAAGAGCGCGTAGTCGATGCCGACCGCGAGACCGATCATCATCGCGAGCGTGGAGGTCGTGGAGCCCAGGTCGAGCACGTTCGCCAGGGCGGTGATCGTGGACACCCCGATGCCGACCCCGATGAGGGCGGTCAGCAGAGGCAGCCCGGCGGCGATCAGCGACCCGAAGGTGATCACCAGGACCACCGCGGCCACGGCGACCCCGATGATCTCGGTGGCACCGGTCTCCGGCATCACCTGGAGCGCGTCACCGCCGATCTCCACGGTCATTCCGCTGCCCTGCGCGGCTTCACCCGCGTCCTCCAGCGCCTCCCGCGTCCCGTCGGTCAGCTCCATCGAGCTGACCTTGTAGGAGACGGAGATGTACGCGGTGGAGCCGTCCTGGCTGACCGCCTTCGCCGCGAAGGGGTCGGCGACCGAGGCGATCTGGTCCGAGCCGGACTTCAGATCTCCGACGATCTCGCGGATCTCGGCCTTGTTGGCCGCCGAGGTCACCTTCTCCTCCCCCGGCGCCTTGAAGACGACCCGGGCGGTCGCGCCGTCGGCGCTGCCTCCGGGGAAGCGCTCGTCGAGCAGGTCGAAGGCCCGCTGGGCCTCCGTACCGGGGATGGAGAAGGAACTGGAGGTGGCGGTGGACGCGGAGGCCGCGCCGAATCCGGCGAGCGCCAGCAGCGCGACCCAGATCAGGGCGACGTAACGGCGACGCCGGAAGGCGATCCGTCCTAGTTTGTAAAGGAATGTAGCCACGAAGGGGGTACTCCCGGTCAGGTCGTTGCGCGGAAGAGGGCGTGAGGAACCAGCCCGACGACGAGAGCGGCGTGTCAGGTGGAGCGTCGGGGAATCAGGTCGTACGGAGGGTCGTGCGAAGGAAAGCGGGGACGTCAGACACCGAGGGCGGGGAACACCACGGCTTCTGCGTAGTCGATGAGGAACGCCTGGTCGACGGTCCGGTCCTCCACCAGCTCACGAGCGGCGAAGGCACCGATCATCATGTGCGGAAGAAAGGACAGCGCCGGATTGTCCGGACGCACTTCACCCCGGTCCACGGCCCGCTGGAGCAGCAGCCCGAGACCGGTGAGTTCCGGCTCGATCAGCAGCTCGCGCAGCGCCTGGAAGAGGTCGGGATTGCCGTGGACCGCCTGGCCGAGCCCCCGCATCAGGGCGGAGTTCTTCTCCATCTGGCAGTCGTCGGTCCGCTGGAGCACGGCGTGGAAATCACCGCGCAGCGAACCGGTGTCGATCTCGGCGAGCTGAACCGGCTTGTTGTGCCGCAGCGCCTTGACGACGAGCTCGGCCTTGCTCCCCCACTGGCGGTAGAGGGTGGCCTTGCTGGAACGGGTACGGGCGGCGACGGCGTCCATGGTCAGGGCTTCATAGCCGACCTCGCCGAGCAGATCGAGCACGGCGGCGTACAGCTCACTCTCGCGCTCGGGCGTGAGCCGGCTGCGTGCCATGTGTCGACCTCCTCTTGATCGCGCCTGCTGGATGGTACGCCAGTCCAAGATCGACCAGCGGAACGAAACTGTTTCGTACACTTTGAAGATACTCCCCACGCTCATCGAAACGAAACAGTTTCGCTTGTGTGCTGCACCACAAGTTGCCGCGAGCCCTTCACATGGAAAGCATTGGGGGGGTGAGTGACGACGTCGCGTATCTCCGTTTCCCGCACCTCCACGAGGATCTGCTCTGCTTCGCGGCGGAGGACGACCTCTGGGTCTCCCCCCTCGCCCCGGCGGGGCAGCGGCCCGGGCGGGCGTGGCGGCTGACTGTCGACCGGACCAGGGTCAGTCATCCGCGCTTCTCGCCCGACGGCGGTCTCATCGCCTACACGACCTGGCGCACGCTCGATCCGGAGATCCACATCGCCCCCGTCGACGGGGGGCCGGCCCGTCGGCTCACCCACTGGGGCTCCACCGACGCGCGGGTCTGCGGCTGGAGCCCCGATCCCGGGGAGTCGTCCCAGATCCTCGCGGTGTCCTCGCACAACCAGCCCTTCTCGTACTTCTCGTGGGCGTACAGCGTCCCCACGGACGGCAGCCCCGGCGGCAAGCTGCCCTGGGGCCCCGTCTCCGACATCGCCGTCGCCGACATCGACGGCGAACGGCGCACCCTGCTGCTCACCGGGAAGCCGCCGCACGAGCCGGCGGCCTGGAAGCGGTACAGGGGCGGCGCCACGGGCCGGCTGTGGCTGCACGGCGAACGGCTGCTGCCCGGCATCGGCGGGCATCTGGACGCGCCGATGTTCGTCGGGCGACGGATCGCCTTCCTCTCCGACCACGAAGGCGTCGGCAATCTCTACTCCTGCCTGATGGACGGCAGCGATCTGCGCCGGCACACGGATCACGACGCGTTCTACGCCCGGCACGCCTCCAGTGACGGCCGCAGGGTCGTCTACCAGTGCGGCGGCGATCTGTGGCTGGTCGAGGACCTGGAGTCGCCCGACGCGGTACCCCGGAAACTGGAGGTGCGGCTCGGAGGCCCGCGGACGGGCCGGCGTACGTACCAGGTGCCGGCGTCCAGCCACGTCGACTCGCTGTCCGTCGACGAGACGGGCCGGGCGAGCGCCGTCTCCGTGCGCGGCAGCCTCTACTGGCTCACCCACCGCGACGGCCCCGCCCGCACGATCGCCGACACCCCGGGGGTGCGGGTGCGGCTGCCGGAGATGCTCGGCAGCAGCGGAAGGGTCGCCTACGTCACGGACGCGGAGGGCGACGACGCGGTCGAGATCGCCTACCTGCCCCGGGCCAGCGGCGACCGTCCGCCCCGCCGGCTGGCCGCAGGACGGCTCGGCAGGGTCCACGAGATCGTCTCCGACCCGGAGGGCGAGCGGCTGGCGATCGCGTCGAACGACGGCCGGCTGCTCCTGCTGGACACCACGGAGGACGCCGCGGAACCGGCCATGGACTTCCTGGGCCCGGACACGGACCCACCGGAAGCGTCCGCGCCGGCGGAACCCTCCGAGCCGGACGAGGGCGTGGCCCCGCCGAGGACCGTCGCCCCGCTGGAGGTCCTCGACCGGACGGACGGCTCGGACGACGGACCCTCCGGCGACATCCCTCCGGGCGACGGCCCCCCGATCGACGGGCACCCGGCCGACGGCCCCCCGGCCGACGGGCTCACCGAGCTCATCCGCTCCGTGAACGGACCGGTCCGCGATCTGGCGTTCTCCCCGGACGGCCACTGGCTGACCTGGTCGCACCCCGGCATCGGCCGGTCGCTGCGGCAGATCAAGCTGGCCAGGATCACCGGCCCGGACGCCCCGGTGATAGTGGATGTCACCAACGGGCGCTTCGAGGACGAGAATCCCGTCTTCACCGGGGACGGCCGCTACCTCGCCTTCCTCTCCTGGCGTGGATTCGACCCGGTGTACGACGTCCACACCGGCGACCTCTCCTTCCCGCTGGGCTGCCGCCCCTATCTGGTCCCCCTCACCTCGGCCACCCCCTCCCCGTTCGCCCTGCTCCCGGACGGCAGGCCGGCCGCGGGCGGCCTGGACCCGGTGGACATCGCCGAGGGCACGGTCGAAGGGCCGACGGTGATGGTGGAGTTCGAGGGGCTGGAGAGCAGGGTGACCCCGTTCCCGGTCTCCGCGTCGAAGTACTCGGCGCTCCAGCCGGTCAGCGGCGGAGGCCTCGTCTGGCTGCGCTGGCCGATCTCCGGAGCGCTGGGCGAGACCTTCGCCAACCCTTCCGACATGTCGGGCCGGCCCACGCTGGAGCACTTCAACATCGCCAGGGCCCGCAGGACCGAACTGGTCGGCCACCTCGACTGGTTCGCGGCCAGCGGGGACGCGTCCCGGCTCGTCGTCATGGACGACGGCGAACTGCGCGCCGTACCGTCCAACGAGCCCGGCGACAACGACACGACGGTCTTCCTCGACCTGCGCCGCATCCTGCACGACGTCGACCCGGCGGCCGAATGGCGCCAGGCGTACGGAGAGGCGGGGCGCATCATCCGCTCCTACTTCTGGGAGCCGGACATGTGCGGCATCGACTGGGACGGCGTACTGGAGCAGTACCGCCCACTGGTCGAACGCGTGGCGTCCCCCGACGAGTTCGCCGATCTGCTGCGCGAGGTCCTCGGCGAACTGGGCACCTCCCACGCGTACGTCTCCCCCGCCCGCCGCAACGAGGGGCCCCCGCACTACCAGCGGGCGATCGGCCTGCTGGGAGCCAACCTCGTCTGCCGGGACGGCGACTGGACGGTGCAGCGCGTCCTGCCCGGCGACTCCTCCGACTCCAAGGCCCGCTCTCCGCTGGCCGGGACAGGAATCCGCGAGGGGGCCGTCCTCACACACGTCGACGGCCGACCGGTCGACCCCGTAGCGGGGCCGTCCCCACTGCTGACGGCCGCCGGCGGCACCACGGTGGAGCTGACGTTCCGCCCGGCCGGAGGTGAGGGCGGCGGCCGGTCCCGCCGCGTCGCGATCGTCCCACTGGTCGACGAACGCCCCCTGCGCTACCAGGACTGGGTGGCCAAACGTCGTGAGGTCGTACGGGAGTTGAGCCACGGGAAGTGCGGCTACCTGCACATCCCCGACATGGGCGGTTCCGGCTGGGCACAGTTCAACCGGGACCTGCGGCTGGAGGTGTCGCGCCCGGCCCTGATCGTGGACGTACGGGGCAACGCGGGCGGCCACATCAGCGAACTGGTCGTCGAGAAGCTCACCCGCACGATCCTCGGCTGGGACCTGACCCGCAACGCCCAGGCGGTCAGTTACGCGTCCAACGCGCCCCGGGGCCCGGTCGTCGCCCTCGCCGACGAGGCCACCTCCTCCGACGGGGACATGATCACGGCAGCGTTCCGGCTGCTGGAGCTGGGGCCGGTGGTGGGCCAGCGCACCTGGGGCGGGGTGGTCGGGATGACCGGGCGGCACCGGTTGGGTGACGGAACGGTGATCACGGTGCCGATGAACGCGGCCTGGTTCGACACGTACGGCTGGTCCGTCGAGAACCACGGCGTCGAACCCGATCTGGAGGCGCTGCGCACCCCGCTGGACTGGGCGGAGGGCCGCCACGCGGTACTGGACGACGCCGTCAGGGTGGCCCTGGACCTCCTGGCGGCCCACCCGGCGGCCACACCCCCCACCTACGACACCGCCCCGAACCTGCGCAGGCCGCCGCTGCCCCCGAGGTGACCGCCGAAGCAGGGCCGACCGGCAGCCGGCCGTGAGCCCGCCCGCTCCGTGCACGCCACGCACCGCACGCGGGCACCCGCACCCAGCACTTCGCACCCCGCGCGAGAAGGGGCGTACCCGGCACCCGGGTACGCCCCAACCGACCGCAGACGTCAGACGCGTCGGCCGTCAGCGCTCGAAGCGCTCACGCGGCTGGTCCGCCGCGTCCTGCGCACGGTCCCGCGCGCCGGGCCGACGGCCCTGAGCCTGGTCCGAGGCGCGGTCCGGACGGCCGGAGGGACGCTCACGCGCCTCGTCCCGCTTGCCGCCCGCCTTCTGCTGCTTGGCCTGGTCGGCAAGCTCCTGCGCCTTGTCCTTGAACTGGTCTGCGATACCCATGCTGTTCACTCCTATGTGGGTGCGTGGGGGTGGCCCCGGTGGGACCTCGCTCAGACTTACACATCGGGACATTCATCGCATTTCGATCATCCGCGCCGCACTCGCGCCTCTCTGTCGGCCGCGCCGCCGGCCCCCACGAGCCCCTTGCTCACCCCGTCGAGCCGGGGCCCGAACCGCTTCATCTCGCGCTGGCCGACCGCCCCTATGACCATCGGCAGATACCCCCGGATCGACTGCATCCCGCGCAGCCACCACTGGGCGTACACGTGCGCGGAGCGCCGTTCGACCCCCTCCACGATCCGGTCGACGGCCGGGCCCAGTGGATACGTCCGGTTCGCCGGCCACGGCAGCCGCTGCCGCAACTCCCGCATGACGTCGTCCTCGTCGGCCCCGCGCACCATGTCCGTGTCGGTCCAGGACAGATAGCCGACCCCGACCTTCACGCCGCGGTGACCGACTTCGCCACGCAGGCAGTGTGCGAACGCCTCCACGCCCGACTTGGACGCGCAGTACGCGCTCATCATCGGCGCCGGGGTGATCGCGGCCAGTGACGCTATCTGGAGGAAGTAGCCGCGGCTCTCGATGAGTACCGGAAGAAAGGCCCGTGCCGTGACCGCGCCGCCTATCAGGTTCACCTCGATGACCCGCCGCCACGCCTCCGGGTCCGAGTCGACGAGCGGACCGCCGGTGGCGACGCCCGCGTTGGCGACGACCACGTCGATCTTCCCGAAGCGCTCCTTGACCTCCTGGGCGACCCGGCTCATCGCCACGTGGTCCGTGACGTCGGCGTACCAGTGGTCGCTCGCGGAGTGCAGCCGCTCCGAGACCTTCTTCAGCTCGTCCGGCTCCAGGCCGACCAGCGCCAGCGTGGCGCCGCGCGCCGAGAGCTTGCGGGCGAGCAGTTCGCCCACTCCCCGCGCCGCGCCCGTGACGACGACGACCTGTCCTTCGAGACTCCGCCTGCCGCTCATGCGACCTCCTCCTCGCTCACGGCTTCCGCCGTGCTGCCCGCACCTTCAAGAGTGACGTACGTGGCCACCAGCTCGCGGAGCTTCGCCGTGACCACCTCGGGCGCCTCGACCGGCGTCATGTGGCCCATGCCCGCCAGTTCGGTGAGCCCGAGGCTGTGCGGCAGCGCGGCTTCGACGGCCCTCGCGTGCACGGGCGGCGTAAGGCGGTCCTCCGTGCCCGCGATCACCGCGGTCGGCAGCCGCAGCTCCCGCAGCCGCGCCTCGAGGTCGAGCTCCGCGAGCACGTGCCCCCAGGCGGCACGCGCCCTGGTGGGACACGCGTGGACGATCCTGGCACAGGCGTCCACGCGTTCCGGCGCGGAACCGCGGCCCATCGTGACGTACTTGAGGATCGCCTTCGACACCGCGTTGACCGGCCCGAGCGGTGCGCGCGCGCCAAGCACCGCCGTGGTGATCCGGGTACGGAGGGCGCCGGCCCTCAGCGGGATCACCAGCGACTCGGCCGTCAGGCGCGAGCTTCCGGTGCTGCACAGCAGCACGGCCGCCCCGTGTTCCCGCACCGCGTCGCGGCCGGCCGCGGCCATCAGCGTCATGCCGCCCATGGAGTGGCCGCCGAGGACCGCTTTCCGCCCGGGCTCGAGCGTGGCCTTCAGGACCGCTTCGAGGTCGTCGGCCAGCGCACGCGTGCTGTATCCGCCGGCACCCGCCTCGGGGGTGCGCCCGTGGCCCCGCTGGTCGTAGACGACGACCCGGTGGTCCACCGCCAGGTCACGCACCTGGGCGTCCCAGAAGCGGGTGTTGCAGGTCCAGCCGTGCGCCAGGACCACGGCGGGCGCGCCCTCGGGGCCGTGCAGTTCGACGTGCACACGCGAACCGTCGGCGGAGACGACGTCCATTTCGCGCACGGGCACGGGCGGAGTGTTCGCGAGCTGTGTCAGCCGGCTCATCGTGCGGCCTCCTCGGTCACGGCCTGTGCCGTGGAGTGGGTGACGGGAGGACGGATGACCTCGTACTCCCCCAGGTCGACCGAGCGCGTGGCCCGCCGGAACTCGGCGGTCGTGCCCGGCCAGACCGTGGTGTTGCGTCCGTTGGCGTCGAGGTACCAGCTGGTGCAGCCGCCGGTGTTCCAGACGGTCCGCTTCATCCGGTCCTGGACGCGCCGGTTCCAGGCGCCGACGGCGGAGGGCCGCGCGTCGAGTGCGGCACGCCCGCCGAGGACGTCCAGTTGGCGCAGGTAGTCGGCCATGTAGTTCAGCTGGGACTCGATCATGAGGATCATGGAGGAGTTCCCGAGACCCGTGTTGGGGCCGATGATCGTCATCCAGTTGGGGAAGCCCGCGGCGGTCGCGCCCCGCAGCGCCTGCATCTCGTCCTTCCACGATTCGGCGAGGGTGATGCCGTCGGCGCCGACGACCCGGCTGGCGATCGGCATGTCCGTCACGTGGAAGCCGGTACCGAGGATGATCACGTCGGCCTCGGTCTCCGAGCCGTCCGACCCGACCAGGGTCGAGCCCCGCACCTCGGACAGACCGGAGTCGACCACGTCGACGTTGGGCTGCGCGAGCGCCGGGTAGTAGGCGTTGGAGAGCAGGATGCGCTTGCAGCCGATGCGGTACGAGGGGGTCAGCTTGGCCCTCAGGGCGGGGTCCTTGACGGCCCGCGCCATGTTGGACTTGGCTATCGACTCGACGAGCCCGAGCTGGTTCGGGTGCTTGGTGAAGGCGCCGACCTGCAACTCCCGGATGCCCCACAGGAGTCCGCGGCGCGCGGTGGCCGTGAAGGGCAGGGCCCGGTGCAGCCACTTCTCGGCACCGCTGATGGCGCGGTCCATGCGCGGCATCACCCAGGGCGGGGTCCGCTGGAACAGGGTGAGCCGGCCCGCCTTCGGCTGGATCTCCGGGACGATCTGGATCGCGGAGGCGCCGGTGCCGATCACCGCGACGCGCTTGCCGCTCAGGTCGTAGTCGTGGTCCCACTGGGCGGAGTGGAAGACCTTGCCGGGGAATGCGGCGAGCCCCGGAATGTCCGGCAGCTTCGGATCGGAGAGCGGGCCGGTGGCGGACACGACCGCGTCGGCGGTGATCGTGGAGCCGTTGGCCGTCTCGATCACCCAGTGCAGCTCGTCGTTGTCCCAGCGCATGACGGTGACTTCGTGGTCGAGCCTGAGGTGCGGGCGCAGCCCGAAGGTGTCCGCCACGTGCTCCAGGTAGGCGCGGATGTGCTGCTGCCCGGAGAAGGTGCGCGGCCAGTCGGGGTTGGGCGCGAAGGAGAACGAGTACAGGTGGGACGGTACGTCGCAGGCGCAGCCCGGGTAGCTGTTGTCGCGCCAGGTGCCACCGACGGAACCGGCCCGTTCGAGGACCAGGAAGTCGGTGACGCCTTCGCGGCGGAGCCGGACCGCGGCCCCGAGGCCCCCGAATCCGGATCCGATCACCGCCACTCGTACGTGCTCGTGCTGGGCCATGCTGCCGCCTCCCCGCGGTACGTGACACGACTCTGCCAGCAATCACTGGCACTGTTGGGAGACTAGAGCAGCCCCGTACCGATGGGTAGGGGTCGGGGCGAGGAAGTTACCGGCGGTACAACATAGGGTGCGGGTGTGGCTGAAGGACGCGAGCACCGCGAGTACCGCATGGAGGAGCTGGCCAAGGAGGCCGGCATCACCGTGCGCACCCTGCGTTTCTACCGGGAGCGCGGGCTGATCCAGCCACCCCGCCGCGAGGGCCGCATCGCCTGGTACGACGACCACCACCTGGCCCGGCTGCGCACCATCACGGGCCTGCTGGAGCGGGGCCACACCCTCAACGGCATCGCCGATCTCGCCTCGACGTTCGACAGCGGCCGCGATGTCGCCGAGGTGCTGGGCCTGGGCGAACCGACCGAGGAGACCCCGGTCCGGCTCACCCCCGAGCAGCTCGCCGACTACTTCCAGGACCAGGCCACCGCGGAGAACCTCGCCGCCTCGATGGAGTTGGGCTACCTCGGCGTCGACGGCGACGAGATCGTCCACATCAGCCGCCGCCTGCTGGAGGCGTCGTCCGAACTCGTCCGGGCCGGGGTGCCGCTCGACGCCGTACTCTCCTCGGGCCGCCAGGTCCGCGAGCACGCCGACGCCCTCGCCGACCTCTTCGTACGCGTCCTGCGCACCCACACCGCGCACACCGAGCCGGACCAACTGCGCACGCTGGCACAGGCGGTGGTCGACGCGGAGCTCTCCATGGCCCTGGATCGCCGACTGCGCGAGGACAAGGCCTCGGACGAGTCCTAGTCGCATCGGCCCGTCAGGCGGTCACGCCCGCACGAACCCGCGACTCCGCCCCGCTCCGCCGCATGCGGCGTGCAGCTCTCGTACCACCCGGCCCGCCCCCGCTTCCGGGTCGCCCGGCGCCCGGCGTCGTCCCGCCACTCCACGCACGTGCCGGGCCCGCTGCGGCCGCTCCGGGCCCGGGTGCGAGGCGGTGAAGGCGTCGGAGGTGGTGGAGACGGTGTGAAGGCGGCCGCACGGCAGGACGGTTCACCAGCTCCGACGGGCGCGTCAGGTACTGACGCGTGATCGCGCACGGCGTCACCGCAAGGCGGGTGCGCCCGACGATCCAGCGCGTTCACCGAACGGGACGCACGAGCGGCCGGCGCCGGACCGCCGGGGCGGACACCGCCGCCCCGGCGGGCGGGTCCCGGCAGATGCCGTCACTGACGCGGGAGCCCCGTTCGATGCCTCACTGACGCTCATAGGTGACTGTCACCGGCGCGTGGTCGCTCCACCGCTCGCCGTGCGTGGCGGCGCGCTCCACCCAGGCCTTGGCGGCGCGGCCGGCGAGGCCGGAGGTCGCGACCTGGTAGTCGATGCGCCAGCCCGCGTCGTTGTCGAACGCCCGGCCGCGGTAGGACCACCAGGAGTACGGCCCCTCCTCCTCCGGGTGCAGCGCGCGGACCACGTCGACGTACGCCGCCTCGACGAACACCCGGGTCAGCCACTCCCGCTCCTCGGGGAGGAATCCGGAGTTCTTCTTGTTGGCCTTCCAGTTCTTGAGGTCGGCCTCACGGTGGGCGATGTTCCAGTCGCCACACACGACCACCTCGCGCCCCCCGGCGGCCGCCCGCACCTTCAGCCCCTGGAGGTAGGGGAGGAAGGCCGCCATGAAACGCTCCTTCTCCTCCTGCTTCTCCGTGCCGACCTCGCCGGAGGGCAGGTAGAGACTGGCGACCGTCACGCCCGGAAGATCGATCTCGACGTAGCGGCCCGAGGTGTCGAATTCCTCACTCCCCGGAACCTCGAACCCACCGAAACCGATCTGGACCCGCTCCGGCTCGCGCCGCGTATAGACGGCGACCCCCGCGCGCCCCTTGGCCGAGGCCGGGGCGAGGACGACGTGCCAGCCCTCGGGCTCGCGTACCTCTTCGGGGAGCTGCTGCGCTTCGGCGCGGACTTCCTGGAGGCAGACGACGTCGGCCTCGGTCCGCCCCAGCCACTCGACGAAACCCTTTTTGGCGGCGGCGCGGAGCCCGTTCACGTTCACGGTGGTAACAGTCAGCATCCCGGCACACTACCTACATACGGGATCGCATACCTGTACCATCAGTCGCATGAATATCCAGACCCGGCCTTTCGATCACCCGGACGCGCTCAAACTCAACGACCTGGTGCAGCTCGAATACGCCGAGCGCTACGGCGACGGCGGTGACATCACACCGCTCGACGCCACCATGTTCGATCCGCCTCGCGGACTGTACCTGCTCGCCTACGACGAGCAGGACCGCCCCCTGGCCACCGGCGGCTGGCGCAGCCAGGAGCGGAACGACGAGGGGTACTCGGACGGCGACGCCGAGATCAAGCGGATGTTCGTGATCGCCGAGGGCCGCGGCCGGGGCCTCGCGCGGCGCATCCTCGCCGCACTGGAGGCCGACGCCCGCGCGGCGGGCCGTACGCGCATGGTGCTGGAGACCGGCGACCAGCAGCCCGAGGCGATCGCGCTGTACACCTCGAGCGGTTACACCCGCTGCGAGAAGTTCGGCCACTACCGCACGTACGACAGCAGCATCTGCATGGCCAAGCCGCTGGGACAGCCCTCCTAGGGGATCCGCGCCACCCCGACGTAGAACCCACTCCGCTCGTACACCGGCGCGGGCTCCTCCCGATACCACTCGGGCGCCGTGACCAGTCCCGGCTCCACGAGCTCCAGCCCCTCGAAGAACGGCTCGACCTCCTCACGCGTACGCATGCGCAGCGATATCGCACCCTTCCTGTACGCGGACTCGGTCTCCTGCCGCAGCTCCGGGTGCTGATCGGCGGTCCCGTGCGACAACACGAGATAGCTCCCCGAGGGGAGCGCCCCGACCAGCCTGCGGGTGACGCCGTACGGATCCTTCTCGTCGGGCAGGAAGTGCATCAGTGCGATGAGCGACAGCGCGACGGGCCTCCCGAAGTCCAGCATCTCCGCGGCTCGTTCGAGGATCATCTCCGGCTGCAGCACATCGGCGTGGATGTAGTCGGTCGCACCCTCCGGGCTGCTCACCAGGAGGGCTTCGGCATGACGCAGCACGATGGGGTCGTTGTCCGCGTAGACGACCCTGGCCTGCGGGGTGACCGCCTGAACCACCTGATGGAGATTGGGCGCGGTGGGGATGCCGGTGCCGATGTCGAGGAACTGGTCGACACCCTGCCCGGCCAGCCAGGCGGAGGCCCGGTGCATGAACGCCCGGTTCCGCGCCGCGTTCGCCCGCGCCTCGGCGGGCAGCTTCTCCGCGACCTCCTGGTCGACCGGGTAGTTGTCCTTCCCACCGAGCAACCAGTCGTAGACCCGAGCCGGGTGCGGCCTGCTGGTGTCGATACGGGAGTTGGGTATACCGGCTGTCACAGGACGCTCCCCCAAAGGAATCGCGGACGGAGAACCCCGCTTCCGATCGGGTCGCACCTCAACGGCGTTCCCCGGAAGGGCGGGTGGTCGAGATCACTCTAATCGGCGGGCGCCGGCTCCTGCCGTGTCAGGAACGCCACCTGTCGCGGAGGAGCCATGCCATGCGCTCGCCCAGGTGGTGACGCCACAACCACCACGGCAGACGCCGGTGCGGGACGTAGACCCACAGATCGTCGTCGGCCTCGCTGCCCCGGGGGTGCGACCGCAGTAGTCGCAGACAACGACGGTCGACGGTCGAGTGCAGCCGGGCGACATGGGCCAGCGCCACACGGCCCTGATGACGAAGCTCGTCGCCCTCCGACTCCAGCGCCCGGGCCACCCTGGGCAGAACGGCCTCTGCGTCAGGGTGGTTCAGCGCCAGGCCGATCACCGCCACCCCCACGAGCTCTTCGGCCCGGTCGAACGCCGCGTCGACCTCCTCGGGCCGGTCGGTCCCCATCAGAGCCGAGATGCTCCGCCAGTTCATGCCCTGCCCCGACGCGGCACGGCCGATGAGGAACTCGTCCCGCCCGGCGGCCAGCAGACGCAGCCCCTCACCCTCGGGGTCGAGCGCCGAACGCGCCGCCCCGTCGTCCCCCCTCGCCGCCAACTCACCGAGCAGTCCGCCGCGTTCCTCACCTGAGTGCGAACAGGCCCAGCCCAGGGCCAGATACGTCCAGACCCGCCCGGCATCCGCGTCCCCTCCCGAGAGCCGGTGACACAGCGCACCCAGTTCCGGCGAGGACGGCTCCGCCCCGGCGAGCGCGTCGAAGTCGCCCGCTCGCTCCCGCAGGTCGCACCGCCGGAGGAAGGCGAGACGCACGGCGTCCTCCGCGCCCAGCAGGCCGGACACGTACCCCCACCCGACCTCCGCCGGCTCCACCGCCGCGGCGAACCGGACGAACTCGACGGGGACACGGAAGGGCGAGGCAGCGGGTTCGTCGGGCATACCGGCCGACCCTACCCAACGGCTCAACACCAGCCGGACGAATTGAGTGGTCGGCCACTTTGCGACCTCTGATGCGGATCGCCGTACCGGGGTTCCGGAGGCGCTGAGCCGCTGCCCCTGAGCGGGCGCGTTTCGGGGCACGGACCGCCACTCAGCCCAGCGGCCCGACAGGTCGACTTGCCCCAACGGGCCGAAACGACGAGATCCCGGTCAGACGGTGACCGTCTGACCGGGATCTCGTGTGTGCGGTGGACCTGTGGGGATTTGAACCCCAGACCCCCTCGATGCGAACGAGGTGCGCTACCAGACTGCGCCACAGGCCCTTGCAACGAGTGAAACTCTAGCACCCTCAACAGGGTGCTCGGAAATCCGTATCCCGGCAGGTCACCGAGTCGGGTTCACCATCGGCTCACTCGTTGGCCGCGCGCGGCCTGTCCTCGTCGTCGTACTGGTCGAAGAGGGGCGTCCGACCCCGGTCGCGAGTGCGGCGGGGCTGGCCGGGCCTCCGGCGCGGGGGCACGTCGGCATCCGGCACGGGGGCGTCATGGCTGCCCGTCCGGGTGGGATCGGCCGGGCTGGAGCGGGCCGCGCTCCAGGTCTCCGGGTCGCCGACCTCGACCCCGCCCGACGCGCGCGGGGCGACGGGGGCGGTGACGTACGTCGGCAGCGGGACCGGCACCGGCTCCCAGCTGTCGCCCTGGGCCGGTCCGCGTTCCCGCTGCTGGTCGACCCACTCGGCGTGGTCCGTCTGCTCGACGAGGGCGCGGCGGCCCGCCTCCTGCGGCGAGACCGTGGGGGCGGGCGCGGACGCCCCTCCAGGTTCCTCGTCGGGCTCGGCGGGAGCCGAGGACGGGGGCTGGTGCCGGCGCGGGCGGTTCTCGCGAAGCTGCTGTGCGGCGACCTCGGCCCGGCGCCGGTCCATGGTGAAGACGAACCGGCGGCGCTCCTGGCCACGCAGATGCACGATGTACGTGCTCAGCAGCAGGGCCGGAACGGCCGGTGCCCACAGGAAGCGGAGTCCACCCACCGCCGCGACGACCGCGCCGAGCGTGAACGCCATGAAGAGGACCGTGGTGGTACGACGGCGGCGCGCCAGGACCTGCGACCGCCGTCGGCGCTCCCGCTCGGACTCCGCACCGGAAGGGCGCCGGGCGGGCGCGGTGCGGGAGGGCCGGTCGTGCGGGCGCTCCGCCCCCTCCGGCCGGGCGGGCGCCGGGTCGCGCAACCGCGCTTCGGTATGTGCCGGGGGCGCGGAAAACGCCCGGACGTCGACGGACTCCATTCGGTCCGTCTCGACATCCGGGTCCACGTCGCCAGGCGCCTCCTCGGCATCCCGCTCCCGCAGCTCCTTGGCGTAACGGCGCTCCATGGCCGCCCGTCCGGACAGCAGCCGGATGGCGGTGCTGAAGCGTTCCGTCGGACGGGCTTCATTGAGCTCGTCCTGCCTGCGGAGCCACATCGGCACCAAGTAGGCGGCCCAAGCACCGACGATGACTGCGTAGATGAGGCCGCTGCTGCTCACGTTCACACCGTAGAGGGGATTGCACGGCGGCATCCGCCAATTGGCCCGGTGTGTCGCACGATCAGGCTGATATGACGGACTTTTTTTGCGATTGTTCGGGTCAGAGGTCGTCGAAAGTGAGGCTGATTACGCTCAGAGACCGATCAAATTCGAACACTTATTTTATTTCGCCGGGCGTACGCGGTGTCCCCGGCCGCACCCTGCGCCAACGCCGCAGCAGCCCGTCAGGTACTTCCTCCGCGGTGAGGGCGAAGATCAGGTGGTCCCGCCACGCACCGTCAATGTGGAGATAACGTGGACGCAGTCCTTCCGCACGGAATCCGAGTTTCTCCACGACCCTTCGGCTGGGGGCGTTCTCGGGCCGAATGCACACCTCGATCCGGTGCAGTCCGACGTTGCGGAAACAGTGGTCGACGGCGAGTGCCACCGCCGTCGGCATCACGCCCCGGCCGGCCACGCCCCGGTCGACCCAGTAGCCCACGTGGCCCGAGCACATCGAGCCCCAGGTGATGCCGGCCACCGTCAACTGCCCGACGAGGCGCCCCTCGTACTCGATGGCGAAGGGCAGCATCCGGCCGGCGTTCGCCTCGGCCCGCAGGTGGCGGACCATCTGACGGTAGGTGGGGCGCCGGGCCACCGGGCCACCCGGGGCGGGCGGCGGGACGGTCGCCTCCCAGGGGCGCAGCCAGTCACGGTTACGCCGGTTGACCTCGCGCCAGATGCTCTGGTCACGCAGCTTTATCGGGCGGAGGGTGACGGTGCCGTCGGTCAGGATCACCGGCCAGGTCCGGACGTTCAGCTCGAGCTCCCCGGTCGGGGGTGGTCGCCGCCGCGCAACTGGTCGACGGCGTGCACCAGGAGCCTGCTCAGGACCGCGAGTCCGTCGCGCACGCCGCCGGTCGAGCCGGGCAGGTTCACGACGAGGGTACGGTCCGCGATGCCCGCGAGGCCGCGGGAGAGCGCGGCGGTGGGAACCTTGTCGCGGCCCTCCGCGCGGATCGCCTCGGCGATCCCCGGGATCTCACGGTCCAGCACGCGCCGGGTCGCCTCGGGCGTGCGGTCGGTGGGCGAGATGCCCGTACCGCCGGTGGTGACGATCACGTCGTAGCCCGCGGCGGCTCCGGCCCTGAGGGCCGCCTCCACCGGATCACCGTCGGGCACGATCTGCGGGCCCTCGACGGTGAATCCGAGACCCGTGAGTGCCTCGGCGATGAGAGGGCCGCCCTTGTCGGCGTAGACACCCGCGGAAGCACGGTTCGAGGCGGTCACCACGAGGGCCCGGTACACGCCGGTGGTGGGGGAGCTGCCGTGGGCGGTCACGCGTCCGCCCCCTCCGGTGCGGGGCGCCGGTAGTCGCCGGACTTGCCGCCGGATTTCGCCTCGACCCGGACGTCCGTGATCACCGCGCTCTTGTCGACCGCCTTGATCATGTCGATCACCGTGAGCGCGGCGACCGACACTGCGGTCAGGGCCTCCATCTCGACACCCGTACGGTCCGTCGTCTTCACGGTCGCCAGGATCTCCACCGCGTCGTCGGCGACGCTCAGGTCGACCTTCACGCCGGAGACGGCGAGCGGGTGGCACAGCGGGATCAGGTCGGGGGTGCGCTTGGCCCCCATGATCCCGGCGATGCGCGCGGTTGCGAGCGCGTCGCCCTTGGGGACACCCTCGCCCCTGAGGAGTTCGACGACACGCGGAGACACGAGGACCCGGCCGCTGGCCCGGGCGACACGTGCCGTGACGTCCTTCTCCGACACGTCGACCATGCGGGCGGCACCCGTCTCGTCGATGTGCGTCAGCCTGTTCTGCGTACTCAACTCACTCCGCCTAGCGGTAGGGCGCCGGTTGCCCGCCCGTCCCGCGCGCCGAGGCGCGGGCCGAGGGGTCCGGGGGGCTTCCCCCCGGTAAGGCACAGCGCCAGACACCGTACCGCCACCGCGCCGAAGTCAGCGGAGGAGGATCACCTCGGCCTCCGTGCCGGGCTCGGCGGAGGTGACGTCCTCGGGCAGCACGATCAGCGCGTCCGCCTGGGCGAGAGCGGCGATCAGATGCGATCCGGGGCCCCCGACGGGAGTCACGGTGCCCGCCTCCGCGTCGTAGGTCCCGCGCAGGAACTGGCGTTTGCCGGACGGCGAGGTGAGCGGCACGTCGGTGCTGAGGGTGGCCCGCACCTTCGGGCGGTGGACGTCCTGGAGGCCCATCAGCGTGAGGATCGCCGGCCGGACGAACAGCTCGAAGGAGACGTACGAGGAGACCGGGTTGCCGGGCAGTGCCAGCAGCGGTGTGTGGTCGGGGCCGATGGAACCGAAGCCCTGCGGCTTGCCCGGCTGCATGGCGAGCTTGCGGAAGTCGACGCCGCCGCCGGGCTCGTCCGCCTCACCGGCGGAGGACACGGACGTGACCGAGGACAGGGCCTCCTTGACCACGTCGTACGCGCCGACACTCACGCCGCCCGTGGTGACGACGACGTCGGCGCGGATCAGCTGGTCCTCGATCGTGGCCCGCAGCGTCTCCGCGTCGTCGGCGACCGCGGGGACGCGGTAGGCGATGGCGCCCGCGTCACGGGCGGCGGCCGTCAGCGCGAAGCTGTTGGAGTCGTAGATCCGGCCGCCGGTCAGCTCCTCGCCCGGCTGCGCGAGCTCGCTGCCGGTGGAGAGCACCACGACGCGCGGGCGGGGCCGCACCTTCACCGTCGAGCGGCCGATCGCGGCGAGCAGCCCGATCTGCGGCGGACCGACGACGGAACCCGCGCGCAGGGCCAGGTCGCCGGGCCGTACGTCGCTCCCCTCGGCCCGGACATGGGCACCCGCCTTCACGGAGCGGTGGACGCGGACCTCGCCGCTCGCGCCCTCCGGGGCGTCGCTGTGGGCGCGCATGGTGTCGGCCGGGCCACCACCCGTGCCGCCGTCGGTCCACTCGACCGGGACGACGGCCTCGGCACCGGCGGGCAGCGGAGCACCGGTCATGATGCGGGCGGCCTCGCCCGGTCCGACGGACCGGCCGTCGGCCAGGCCCGTGTCGCCCGCCGCGACGTCGCCGATGACGGTGAGCACGGCGGGGAACTCCTCGCTCGCGCCCTCGACATCGGAGATCCGGACGGCGTATCCGTCCATCGAGCTGTTGTCGAAGGGCGGCAGCGCGACCTCCACCACGACGTCCTCGACCAGGACACAGCCCTGGGCGTCGGGCAGTTGCAGCTCGATGGGCTCGAGCGGCTTCACCGCGGCGAGGATGTCGTCAAGGTGCTCGTCCACCGACCAGATCGTGCTGCTCAAGCTGCTACAACTCCTCGGTGACGTAACTGCGCAGCCAGGTCCGGAAGTCCGGGCCCAGGTCCTCACGTTCGCACGCGAGTCTGACAATGGCACGCAGATAGTCGCCCCGGTCACCGGTGTCGTAGCGGCGTCCCTTGAAGACGACCCCGTGCACGGGGCCGCCGATCTTCTCGTCCTCGGCAAGCAGTTGGAGCGCGTCGGTGAGCTGGATCTCGCCGCCGCGGCCCGGCTCGGTGTGGCGCAGTATGCCGAAGATCGCGGGGTCCAGCACATAGCGGCCGATCACGGCGAGGTTGCTGGGGGCATCGGCCCTGTCGGGCTTCTCCACCAGACCCGTGACCCGCACGACGTCGCCGTCGGCGGTGGGCTCGGTGGCCGCGCATCCGTACATGTGGATCTGCGCGGGATCGACCTCCATCAGCGCGACGACGCTGCCGCCCTCGCGCTCCTGGATCTCGACCATCCGGGCGAGGAGGGGGTCGCGCGGGTCGATGAGGTCGTCGCCGAGAAGGACGGCGAACGGCTGGTCGCCGACGTGCGGCGCGGCGCAGAGGACGGCGTGGCCGAGGCCGCGCGGGTCGCCCTGGCGTACGTAGTGCATGGTGGCCAGGTCGCTGGACTCCTGCACCCGCAGGAGCCGTTCGGCGTCCCCCTTGCGAGTCAGCGCGGACTCGAGCTCGTAGTTCCGGTCGAAGTGGTCCTCGAGGGGACGCTTGTTCCGGCCGGTGATCATCAGTACGTCGGAGAGGCCGGCTCCGACGGCTTCCTCGACGACATACTGGATGGCGGGCTTGTCGACGACAGGCAGCATCTCTTTGGGAGTGGCCTTGGTGGCCGGCAGGAATCGGGTGCCGAGACCTGCAGCTGGGATGACAGCTTTGCTGATCCTGGGGTGCGACTGAGTCATGCGCAGCACTCTAACCGGTGCGAATGGGCGGAAGATGAGCGTCCGGTTAACTTCCTTCTCATACATCCACATAAACGAACTATGTGAGCACCCGTTGAACCATGACATGTCCGAAAAAGCGATACTGCGCGGCGCGCTTCTCGCCGCACGACGACTTCTCACCCCGGAGGACGTCAGGAAGACCGCCGCGGTTCTCGCCTCGGCCGCCTCGGCCGTTCCCGAGCTGGCCGGCGCCCGGACCGTGGCGGCCTACGTGTCCGTGGGCCGCGAACCGGGGACCCATGCCCTCCTGGACACCCTGCGCGCACGGGGCGTACGGGTGCTGCTGCCGGTGCTCATGGCGGACAACGACCTGGACTGGGCCGTGTTCGAGGGGGCAGAGCATCTCGTACCCGCGGGACGCGGTCTGCTGGAGCCCCACGGCGTGCGCCTCGGGCCGCGGGCGGTGCTGGACGCCGACGTGGTCCTGCTGCCGGGGCTGGCCGTGGACGAGCGCGGGATGCGGCTGGGGCGTGGTGGTGGCAGCTACGACCGGGTGCTGGCCCGTCTCGCCTCCGCAGGGGCGCACCCCGCCCTGGTGGTCCTGCTGTACGACGACGAGGTGGTCGCGCGGGTTCCCGAGGAACCGCACGACCACCCCGTGGATGCCGTGGTCACGCCCGCCGGAGCGCGGCGCTTCCGCCCAGGGACGACGCCTAGGGTTTCCTGAGCGTCAGGGAGTCGACCGTGGACTCCTTCACCGCGTCCGGCCCGAAGGACCAGTCGAGCAGTTCGCCCTCGACCCACTTGTCGGTCTGATCGGTGTAGTGCGCGCTGAACGCGTGCCCGGAGGAGCCGGTGAGGTTGATCCAGCGGGACTTGTCCCAGTCGCCCACGTTGACGACCATCCGCATCGACGGGACCCAGATGACCTCGTAGCCGCCCGCCGCGTTCCAGCCGGTGGCGTTGACCGCCGCCTCGCCGCCGCCGAGGTCCCACGGACCGCGGTTGAGGGCCCGCTGCAGCAGGCCGGGGCCTTCGGTGCCGAGCGTCTGGTTGCGCAGGGTCAGCTGGTGCAGCCGGCCCCAGTTCCAGGTGCTCATGTCCTTGCCGAGCTTGGCCGTCAGCTCCCAGCGCGCGTCCTTCATGGCGCGGGCGAAGAGTTCGTCGCGGCTGTCGATGGCGGCTTCGCGCCCCTTGGCGGGGACCTTCCACCACTCGTTGTCCTGGTCGTCCAGAATGCTCTCGACGACCTCGTACCAGCGGTCGCCGCCGTCCGGTTGCGCCGCTTCCGGGGCACGTCGGCCGCATTCGCGTACGAGCTTGTCCTGCTCGTCGACCGGCCCGGTGCCGGTGACGGGCTCCACGTAGATGCAGTCGCCCTTGGCCCGCATCTCCTTGGGGAGCTTGTCGCCGAAGGCCAGTATGAGGATGTTGCGCCAGACGCCGTTGAAGTAGGCGGCGGCGGCCGAGTCGGACTCCTGGGTGTAGTCCCAGCCCTCCAGCAGCTTCTGCGCCTCACGCACGGACTCGTCGGAGATGCCGACCTTCTTGAGCTCCGGCACCAGCTTCGCGGCGATCGCGCTCTGGTTGTCCATCTGCATCGTCTGCATGTCGTCGGTCGAGATCTTCTCGCCGCCGTCGATCTTCTTCTGGATCAGGTCGTTGATCCGCTGGCTGCGGGTGCCGTAACCCCAGTCCTGGGTGAGCATGTGCTCGTAGTCGTCACCGATGACGGCCTGGTTGGCGGTGACGATGTAACCGCGGTCCGGGTTGTACTCGTACGGCAGTTCGTCGAACGGGATGGGGTCCTTCTCCCAGCCGTACTCGGCGGACCAGCCCGGACTCGGCGTCGTGCCGTCGCCCTTGAGGCGGACCGGGATCTTGCCGGGTGCCTGGTAGCCGATGTTGCCCTTGGTGTCCGCGTAGATGAGGTTCTGCGACGGCACCTCGAAGTGCGAGGCCGCCTTGCGGAAGCTCGTGAAGTCCTTCGCGCGGTTGAGCTCGAACACCGCGTCCATGGACTTGCCGGGGTCCAGCGCCGTCCACTTCAGGGAGACCGCGTAGCCGTCGCCGCGGTCGGGCGCGTTGGTGGTGACCGGTGCCTTCTTGCCGACCTTCGCGAGCTCACCGCTGCGGTCGGAGACCAGCGGACCGTTGTTGGTCTCGCGGACGGTGATCTTCCGGCTCCGGCCGCCCGCGACCTTGATGGTCTCCTCGCGGGTGACGAAGGGTTCGGTCCTGCCCTCGAACTGGTAGCCGTCGGCGGAGACCTTCTCCAGGAAGAGGTCGGTGACGTCGGCTCCGAGATTCGTGAAGCCCCAGGCGACGTCCTGGTTGTGGCCGATGATCACACCGGGCATACCGGAGAACGTGTAGCCGGCCGTGTCGTACCGGCACGACTCCGAGAGCTGACGGCAGTGCAGCCCCATCTGGTACCAGAGCGAGGGCAGCTGCGGCGCCAGGTGCGGGTCGTTGGCGAGCAGCGGTTTCCCGGTCGTCGTGTACGCGCCGGAGACGACCCAGGAGTTGGATCCGATGCCGTTGCCGTTGGGGCCGAGCAGCGCCGGGATCTCGTCCAGGGTGTCGGAGAGCGCGGAGAGCTGGGTGTTCAGGCCCTCGGTCGCACCCTCGGCGGTCTGGGACCCGATGCCGTCCGACGGCTCGGCGGCGGGGTCGAACTTCCCGGTGACCGGGGAGATCCCGCCCTGCTCGACGATCGGCTTGTTCTTCCCGTACGGGTAGTCCGGGTAGAGCTCCGCGATCTGCTTCTTGCTGAGCCTGCTGGTCATCAGCGAGCGGTCGATCTCGTCCTGCATGTTCCCGCGCAGGTCCCAGGCCATCGCCTTCAGCCAGGCGACCGAGTCGACCGGGGTCCACTCGGTGGGCTTGTAGTCGTTGGTCAGGCCGAGCGCCGCGTACTCGACGGAGAGGTCCTTGCCGTCCTTGCCGTCCAGATACGCGTTCACCCCCTCCGCGTACGCCTGGAGGTTCTTCTTGGTGTCCTCGTCCAGGACGGTGTCGTACTCCTCCTGGGCGACCTTGCGCCAGCCCAGCGTGCGCAGGAACGAGTCGGTCTCGACCTGGCCGGCTCCGAACATCTCGGAGAGGCGTCCGGACGTCATGTGACGGCGTACGTCCATCTCCCAGAAGCGGTCCTGGGCCTGGACGTACCCCTGGGCGCGGAAGAGGTCGCTGTCGGTGTCGGCGTAGATCTGCGGGATCCCGTAGTCGTCACGTTCGACGTCGACGTCGCCCGAAAGGCCCTTGAGGTCTATGGAGCCGGTGGTCTGCGGGTGCGAGGCCCGGACCGTGGAGACGGACCAGTACGCGCCGTATCCGACACCCGCGACAAGCGCCAGCACCAGGACGATCACGAACAGGCGGGCGCGTCGCCCCTTCTTCCTGCCGGTCTTCTTCGCATCGGAAGACCCGGAAGGGGCGGTTGTGTTGGCGGGCATCGCTGTCCTTCGAGGGGCAGGGTGGTCCTGGGCGTGCTGGAGCAACCATAGGCGCCCCGCCGAAGCCACTCGGACGCGGTATGGGGATGCATCCATTTGCGCACCGGTTCGCACGAACACTCGAAGGCGTCAAGAAAACGTTAAAGATTAGGTAAGGTAACGAAGTACCGGCCGCCGGAGCACGATCCGGAAGGCGCACGCAGGGAAGGAACGGACCCTGACTGTCCACGCGCTCAACGAACTTCTGCTCGTCTGCTCACTCGTCCTGCTGGTCGCCGTGGCGGCCGTACGCATTTCGTCCCGCAGCGGGCTCCCCAGCCTGCTCCTGTACCTCGGCATCGGGATCGCCATGGGTCAGGACGGCATCTTCGACGTCAAGTTCGACAACGCCGAGCTGACCCAGGTGATCGGCTACGCCGCACTGGTCGTCATCCTGGCCGAGGGCGGTCTGGGCACGAAGTGGAAAGAAGTGAAACCCGCCCTGCCGGCGGCGGCCGTCCTGTCGACCGTCGGTGTGGGCATCAGCGTGGGCGTCACCGCGAGCGCGGCGCACTACCTCGTCGGCCTCGACTGGCGGCAGGCCCTGATCATCGGCGCCGTCGTCTCCTCCACCGACGCCGCGGCCGTCTTCTCCGTCCTGCGCAAAGTCCCCCTCCCCTCCCGGATCACCGGCGTCCTGGAGGCCGAGTCCGGCTTCAACGACGCCCCCGTGGTCATCCTGGTGGTGGCGTTCTCCGCCGTCGGCCCGGTGGAGCACTGGTACGTGCTCGTCGGCGAGATAGCCCTGGAACTGGCCATCGGTGCGGCGATCGGCCTCGCGGTGGGCTGGCTCGGCGCCTTCGGGATCCGCCATGTGGCACTGCCCGCTTCCGGGCTCTACCCGATCGCCGTGATGGCCATCGCGGTCTCCGCCTACGCCGCCGGCGCCATGGCCCACGGCAGTGGATTCCTGGCCGTCTACCTGGCCGCGATGGTCCTCGGCAACTCCAAGCTGCCGCACTGGCCCGCCACCCGGGGCTTCGCCGACGGGCTCGGCTGGCTGGCGCAGATCGGCATGTTCGTGCTGCTCGGGCTGCTGGTCACCCCGCACGACCTCGTCGACGACTTCTGGCCCGCCGTGGTCGTGGGACTGGTCCTCACCGCCGTGGCCCGGCCGTTGTCGGTCTTCATCAGCCTCGCGCCGTTCCGCCTTCCCAAACGGGAGAAGGCCCTGATGTCCTGGGCCGGGCTGCGCGGCGCCGTCCCCATCATCCTGGCGACCATTCCGATGGTGTCCGGGATCGAGGGCAGCACCCGCGTCTTCAACATCGTCTTCGTGCTCGTCATCGTCTACACGCTGATCCAGGGTCCGACACTGCCCTGGCTCGCGAAGGCCCTGAAGATCTCCGACGACCCGTCCGAGACCGCGGACCTCGGCATCGAGTCGGCACCCCTGGAGCGACTGCGCGGCCATCTGCTGTCCGTCGAGGTGCCCGGCAGGTCCAAGATGCACGGCGTGGAGGTGGCCGAACTCCGACTGCCCGCCGGTGCGGCGGTCACCCTTGTCGTGCGGGACGGGAAGAGTTTCGTCCCCGCGCCCTCGACCGTGCTGCGCCGCGGGGACGAACTGCTGGTCGTCGCCACCGATCCGGTACGCGACGCCACGGAGGCACGGCTGCGCGCGGTCGGCGAGGGCGGCAAGCTGGCCGGCTGGCTGGGCACCGGTGGTGCGGGCAGGCAGGACAGCGGCTCGGCCGACGTGCCGCACCTGGCGAAGCTGGCCAGAAGGCTCGGCCGGGGCGGCGGCGACCGTACGCAGGACAGGGCGGGCGGCCCGCGCGCACATCACTGACCTGCGGCGGCGGCGCGGAGAGCACAGGTGCCGTGCGCAGTCGCAGGTGTGCGGGGGCGGGGGCCTGTAGGATGAAGGACCGGATCTCATGATCCATATGATTCGAACCTGATCGACCAACTCTGCCTGACGCAGAGCTGGCGCGACCGTATGGCGGTCGTGGCGCCTTCGCCTCTGGAGCGAGCGCCCGGCATCTACCGCAGTTCCGCGCGAAGAGGACAGCTCTCGGCAGCTCCCGCACGCTCCCCGCACCCCGGTGCGGGCCGCTCCGGGGGCACGGCCACCAGGCGGCAGAAAGGCATGGCCGTGGCGTCCACGGTCTCCGACCGCCCCGGTTACGGGCAGTTGCTGCGCACCCCGGGTGCGTGGACCTTCCTCCTCCCGGGCTTCGCGGCCCGTCAGCCCTTCGCGATGCTGACCATCGGCATCGTGCTCCTGGTGCAGCACACCACCGGCTCGTACGGCAGTGCGGGTGCCGTGGCCGCCGTCTCCGGCGTCTCCATGGCGCTGTTCGCACCGCAGAGCGGCAGGCTCGCCGACCTGTTCGGCCAGCGCGCCGTGCTGCTGCCCGGCGTCCTGGTGCACACGGCTTCCGTCGGCGCCCTCACGGCGCTCGCCCTGGCGGACGCGCCCCTGTGGGCGCTGTTCCTCGCGGCGGTACCGACGGGGGCCTCCATTCCGCAGATCGGGCCGATGGTGCGAGCCCGCTGGGCCGCACGGCTCGGCGCCGCCCCGGGGCGCCCGGCCTCCCCGCTGATGGACACGGCTGCCGCCTTCGAGTCCGTGACGGACGAGTTCACCTTCGTGATCGGCCCCGTACTCGCGACGGCGCTCTGCACCGGGGTGCACCCGGCGGCCGGTCTGGTCGCCGAGGCGGCGCTGACGCTGCTGGGCGGAGTCCTGTTCGCCGCCCAGCGCTCCACCCAGCCCGCCCCACGCGGGGCCGCCACGGCGGAGGAGCCGCACCGCTCGGCACTCTCCGTGTCCGGGGTGCGGGTCCTCGCGGTGACCTTCCTGGGCATCGGCGCCGTCTTCGGCGGTATGCAGGTCTCCTTGACGGCGTTCGCCGAGGAGATCGGCCGGCCCGGCGTGAACGGGCTGCTCTACGGGGTCTTCGCGGCCGGCAACATGCTCGCCGGTATCGCCTGCGGCGCCATCGCCTGGAAGAGCGGCCCGCGCCGCCGGCTGCTCGTCGGCTACGTGGCCCTGACACTGACCGCGTCCGGACTCTGGGCCGTGCACTCCGTACCGCTGCTGGCAGGACTCGGACTCCTGGTGGGCCTGTGCATCGCCCCCGTACTGATCAGCGGCTACACCCTGGTCGACACCCTGGTGCCCCCGTCCGCCAGGACCGAGGCTTTCACCTGGCTGACAGGGGCCGTGGCACTGGGGCAGGCGGCGGCCGTCACAGTGGCCGGACAGCTCGCGGACGCCCGTGGCGCGAGCACCGGTTTCCTGGTCCCGCTGGCCGGTACGGCACTGGCGCTGGCGACCCTCCTGACCCTGCGGTCCCGGCTGACACCACGGGCCGCGGGAAGGACCGTGGCACGTGGGATCGGTCACCGAGAGCCGGTCACGGTGGACTGAACGCTCGGAATAGGTCAGTATGGAGCGTCGTTAGCACTCATTGAGTGAGAGTGCCAGGAGGAGCAAGTGCCGACCTATCAGTACCAGTGCACCGAATGCGGCGAGGGCCTCGAAGCGGTGCAGAAGTTCACCGATGATGCCCTGACCGTGTGCCCGAACTGCGAGGGACGCCTCAAGAAGGTGTTCTCGGCCGTCGGCATCGTCTTCAAGGGATCCGGTTTTTACCGGAACGACAGCCGCGGCTCCTCGTCGAGCAGCACGCCGGCCACGTCGTCGTCCGGCAAGGCGTCGGACTCGTCCACCGGGTCGTCACCGGCGAAGGCGGACACGAAGACCGACGCGAAGCCGGCCGCTTCGTCCTCGGCCTCGTCCTCGGCTTCCTCCACGTCGTCGAGCGGTACGTCGGCGGCCTGAGGCCGGGCGCACACCACACGTTCGACAGGGACCCCGCTGATCCACTCGGCGGGGTCCCTGTCGTGCGCGCCCGGTTAGTGTGACCGCATGGTGAACGCAGAATCGGGTACAGCGGAAATCGGTGTCATCGGCGGATCGGGCTTCTACTCCTTCCTGGAGGACGTGACCAAGATCCAGGTGGACACCCCGTACGGAGCTCCGAGCGACTCCCTCTTCCTGGGTGAGATCGCCGGGCGCCGGGTGGCCTTCCTCCCGCGCCATGGACGTGGCCACCACCTCCCGCCGCACAGGATCAACTACCGCGCCAACCTCTGGGCCCTGCGTTCTGTCGGCGTACGCCAGGTGCTCGGCCCGTGCGCGGTCGGTGGACTGCGTCCGGAGTACGGGCCGGGCACCCTGCTCGTACCGGACCAGATGGTCGACCGCACCAAGGCCCGCACGCAGACCTTCTACGACGGAGAGCCCCTCACCGACGGGACCGAGCCGAACGTCGTGCACCTCGCCTTCGCCGACCCGTACTGCCCCGAGGGACGCAAGGCCGCCCTGGCGGCGGCGCGCGGACGCGACTGGGAACCGGTGGACGGCGGAACCCTGGTCGTGGTCGAGGGCCCTCGTTTCTCGACCCGTGCGGAGTCGCGCTGGCACGCGGCGATGGGCTGGTCGGTGGTCGGGATGACCGGGCACCCGGAGGCCGTACTCGCCCGTGAACTGAACCTCTGCTACACGACGCTGACGCTGGTGACGGACCTCGACGCGGGGGCGGAGGCCGGCGAGGGCGTGAGCCACGCGGAGGTGCTGGAGGTGTTCGCGGCGAATGTGGACCGGCTGCGGTCGGTGCTCTTCGACGCGGTGGCCGCTCTGCCGAAGGGCGAGGACCGTGACTGCGTCTGCGCGCACGCACTGGACGGGATCGACCCGGGGATCGAACTGCCGTAGGGCAGCGGGCTCCTGCGGGTGACCGGGTTGTCCACATCGCGTGCGCTGTCCACAGGGCCGAGCGGGATTTCGGCGGAGGGTGGATCGTGAGGGGAGTTCGGCGGGGATTCCCGCCGGACTCCCCTCAAGCGTTTCTCACGGTTCCCTCCGGCATTTCCCTCGCGTCCCTCTGGCTCGCGCGTTCCTCGTGGTCCTACGCGCGGTCCTCGTGCTGCGTCAGCGCGTTCCTCGTGGTCCTGCGCGCGGTCCTCGTGCTGCGTCAGCGCGTTTCCCGTGGATGTCCCCGGCGGATTTCCCTCACGACAGGTGGTGTTGGCCATGTTCCCCTCGGTGCCCGATACACGTCCCGCGCCACCCGCACCGTGCGGGGTCCCGGCCTTCGGGCCCCTGCGGGTGCGAGGTGGCGGCGGGCGGCGACTCCGGCGGGCGCTGCGTGGCCGGCGGCGGGCGCTGGCCGCGGGGTTCGCGCTGGCTTCCGCCGTGCTCGCCGCGTCCGGGCTGGGCGCTGCGAGAGGGGCGGCAACACTCCCCGGAGACGCGCCACCGGGCAACGAACGGCCGGCCGGGCAGCTGGTGTCCGCTCCGGTGCGGATCGCCGACGCGGCGACGGTCGGGCTCCTGCGGCCGGGTGATCGAGTCGATGTGATCGCCGCGATCGACGGAGACAACGAGGCCAGGGTGGTGGCACGCGATGTCCGTGTCGCGGAGGTCCCGCGCGGTTCGGTCGGCGGGGACACGGCGTTCCCGGAAGGAGGGGGCGTGGCGGGCCCGGAGGGCGGCGCCCTGGTGGTCCTGTCCGTGGAGAGGGACACCGCGGCGGACCTTGCGGGTGCCGGCGCCTCGGGGCGGCTCGCGGTGGCGGTGGCACATGCCGAATAGAACGGATTCGGCGTCGACTAGCTCGTCCGGATTACACGATTGGACAGCGTGCTCCTCTGCGGCCTTATGTGGCTGGGCAGTTCACTCCCCCCACGGCATGTACAGAGGAAGGCTCACCTGTGAGCGAGAAGAAAGTCAGACTGCTGGACGGATTCAAAACCTTCCTGACGCGAGGCAACGTGATCGACCTCGCGGTCGCCGTCGTCATCGGCGCGGCGTTCACGAACGTGGTGAACGCGGTGGTGAAGGGAATCATCAATCCGGTGGTCGGCGCCTTCGGCACCCAGGATCTGGAGAAGTACACCTCCTGCCTCCGGGGCCCCTGCACCGTGGACCCGGACACCGGCACGGTGGACGGAATCGAGATCCTGTGGGGATCGGTGCTCAGTGCCGCCCTCAGTTTCCTGATCACCGCCGCCGTCGTCTACTTCCTGATGGTGCTGCCGATGGCGAAGTATCTCGCCAGGCGGGCGGCTGCCCAGGCTGCGAAGGAGGGCGTGCGGGAGACGCTGGAAGTGAGCGAGCTGGAGGTACTGAAGGAGATCCGGGACGCGCTGGTCGCCCAGCAGGGCCGGGCGTAGTCAGCCGGAAGCGTCGCCGGCCGCCGGTGTCAGACGTGGTGAGGCGGCTTCTCGTCGAGGAAACGTGCGAGGTCGGCCGCGCCGCCGCCCGCAGGAGCCCGCTCACCCCACCCCTGGTCCGTGTCGTCCGAGGACTGCCGGTCCAGCGGATCGTCGAAGACCAGAGCCGATGGCTCGGGCCTGGGTTCCTGCGTCGGCCGCTGCTGCGGCTGCGGTTTCGACTCTCGCGGTCCGGGGGCGGGGGCGGTACTCATACCTCAAGGGTACGGCGGGGCTCAGCGGTCCTTCGGGTCGAGCATCCACAACCCGAGCACGACGAGGAAGGACAGGCAGAGAAAGCCGGCCCCCCACCAGGCCGTGCCCGTGTCGCCCTCCATCCACACATTGACGACCTCCGTCAGCGCCCAGAGCTGGCCGACGACGACGCTCAGTGCCAGCACCAGTCGGGCCGTCAGCTTCGCGGAGCGCTCCGGTTCCTGCTCCGAGCCCGCCCCGGGCCCCGGGCCGGTGTGGCGCACCCGTGGGTCCGCGTAGCCGCTGGTGGGCCTGATCTGGGGATAGCGGTCGTGGACGGGACGGTTCAGCGCGGCTCGGGCGCTGCCCGGGTGGTATTCGGGATACGCCGATCCGGCGGGGTCGGAGGGCCTCGGTGGCTCGACCGGGTCCAGGGGCTCGGTCATGACCGCCTCCCCGTCGCGTCACCGGACGGAGCGGACGCGGGTGGCGCCTCCGCGCCGCCTCCGGTGCCGGGGCAGCCGATCCGTTCCGCGAGGTCCGGGCGGTCGCCGCCGAGCTGTCGGCACAGCCCCTCCTCGATGCTCTCGCCGGAGCGGGTGGTGCCCACGGCCCAGATGCTGCCGTCGTCGAGCTCGGTCAGGGCCACCTTGGGCAGTCCGCGGGGCGGTGGACCGGCCGTGACCTCGCCGGTGCGGGCGTCGAAGACTCCCTCGTGGCAGGGGCAGTGGAGCTCGCCCTCCGTACCCCGGTCCTTGCGCCAGAGCACTGCGCACGCCAGGTGGGTGCACACGGCGGAGTAGCCGACGAGGGTGCCGTCGTCCATACGTACGGCGACCGCCCGGTCCTCGTCCCCGGGGTAGCGGAAGGCGAGGGATTCGCCGGGCAGCAGTCGCGAGGCGATCTGCTTCGGGGCGGGCGCCTTCCCGTCGTCCGTGTCACCGTGCCGGTGGAGGATTCCGCCCGCCACGGCCAGACCTCCCACGGCGAGGCCGCCGGAGACCGTGGCGACGATCCGGAGGTAGTCGCGCCGGGTGGTCAGCGAGTCCGCGGCGATCCTGTCGTGCAGCGCCTCGCGGGAGTCGCTCCCGGGACCGTGGTCGGGGCCCGGCGGCTGCTGTTCGGTGACGCTCATCGGCTGACGTCCTTGCCATTGATCTCGACGACGGGAAGTCCGCCGGGTACCGGCCACTGGACCCGCTCGGCGGGCACGACCATGGCCACGCCGGTGCGGACCTCGCTCTCGCCGAAGACGAAGGTGTCGGCGACCTGCACACCGGGACGTTCCGCCTGGAGTTCCTCGGCGGTGCCGTAGAAGAGGGCGCCGGTCGGGCAGACGGTGGCGCACATGGGGGCGAGCCCGTAAGCGGTGCGGTCGTAGCAGAGGTTGCACTTCATCTGCAGCTTCGCCTGGAGGTCGATCTTCGGAACACCGAAGGGGCAGGCGTTCACACAGTTGGCACAGCCGATGCAGCGGGTGGTGTCTGCCTGCTGCACGACGCCGTCGGCGGTGACCAGGATCGCGTCCGCCGGGCAGACCTCGGCGCAGGGGGCCACCGGGTCCTCGCAGTGCATACAGACCGTGGGAAGGGACGCGACGGATGAACCCTCGTCGGTGTAGTCGAGGTGGATCATCGACTTGCCGCGGTGCGAGTCGCATTCCCGGCAGGCGGAGACGCAGGCCTGACAGCCGATGCAGCGCCCCGGGTCGATGAACATCGTTCTGCCCATCATCCGGACATCAGCTCCTTTCCGAGGTGCCGCGGCCCTGCGGGGCCGTGGGCGGCAGCGGATCGGTACGGGAGACCTGGGTCTCGGGGTAGGCGACGTGGCCGGGGGCGACGGGCGGCGCGGGGACCTCGTCGATCGCTTCGGCGTGTTCGATGCGGCAGGCGCAGACCTTGTACTCAGGGATCTTGGAGCGTGGGTCCAGGGCGTCGATGGTCAGTGCGTTGGCCGCTGTGGGGACGGGCCAGTGGTAGGGGATGAACACCGTGTCCGGTCGGATCGCCTCGGTGACGAGGGCGGGGAAGACCTCGCTGCCGCGCCGGGTGACGACACGGACGGGTTCGCCGTTGCGGAACCCGTGCGAGGGGTGGACCTCGGCCCAGGGCCGGGGGGTCTGCTCCACGAGGGCGCCCAGCCGTCGGGTCTGGTTGCCGGAGAGGAAGTGCGCGACGGTGCGTCCGGTGGTGAGCGTCATGGGGTGCTCGTCGTCGTAGGGGTCCGCAGGCGGATGCCACTCGACGACCTGCAGGTGGATCCTGCCGTCCGCGTGGTAGGTGGTGCCGTCCTCGAAGAGCCGGGGGGTGCCGGGGTGGTCGGTGGACGGGCAGGGCCAGGAGATCCCACCGGTCTCCTCGAGCCGTTCGTAGGTGATGCCGGAGTAGTCGATGACGGTGCCCGCGGAGGCCCTGCGCAGCTCGTCGAAGACGTCGCGGGAGCCGCCGTAGGTGAATCTTTCCCCCTCGCCGAGGCGCCGGGCGATCTCGCACATCACCCAGGTGTCGGTGCGCACACCGGCGGGCGGTTCCTGGGCCTTGTTGTGCTTGACGACCCTCGCCTCGGAGTTGGCCATCACGCCCTCGTCCTCGGCCCAGATGGTGACAGGGAAGACGACGTGCGCGTTGGCGGCTGTCTCGGAGAGGAAGAAGTCGAACTGGGCGTGGAACTCGGTGGTGTCGTATCCGTCCTTGACCACGGCGTAGTTGGGGAGGGAGACGAAGGGGTTGTTGCAGATGCCGATCAGACCGCGGATCTCCCGGCGCTGCATCTGCCAGACCATTTCCATCATCGACGTGCCCGCGGCGGGGAGTTCGGACTCCTCGATGCCCCAGATCTCGCAGATCTGCCGGCGGTGCTCCTCGTTCAGGATCGAGCGGCCGCCGGGGAGGAGGTCGGCCTTCTGGCCGTGCTCACGGCCGCCCTGGCCGTTGCCCTGGCCGGTGAGGGTGCCGTAGCCGGCGCCGGGCTTGCCGATGTGGCCGGTGGCGGTACAGAGGTTGATCACACTGAGGCAGTTCTCCACGCCCTGCGTGTGGTGTTCGATCCCCCGGGCGTGGAAGGCCATGGCCTTGGGCGCCCGGGCGAAGGCGCGTGCGACCTGCACGACCTGCTCCGCCGGGATCCCGCAGATCCCGGCGGCGCGGGACGGGGGGTAGTGGGCGACGTCGGCCTTGACCTCCTCCCACCCCGTGGCGTGGGCGGCGAGATAGGCCTCGTCGGTGAGTCCCTCCTCGATGACCACGTTCAGCACGGCGTTGAAGAAGGCGGAGTCGGTGCCCGACTTGAGCGCGACGTGGATGTCGGCGGTGCGCGCGACGGCCGTCTCACGTGGGTCGACCACGATCAGGGTGGCGCCGCGGTCCCGGGCGCCCCAGACGTACTGGGTCAGCACGGGGAAGCACTCTCCGACGTTGGCGCCGGCGAGAAGGAGGCAGTCGGTGAGCAGGATGTCGGAGAACGGGTTGCCGGCCCGGTCGATGTTGAAGGCGAGCTTGTTGGCACCGGCTGCGCTGACCATGCAGAGCCGGCCGTTGTAGTCGACATGCCGCGTCTTCAGCGCCACCCGGGCGAACTTGCCGACCAGATACGTCTTCTCGGAGAAGAGACTGGCCCCGCCGAGCACGCCGAAGGCGTCCCTCCCGTGGGCCTCCTGGATGCGCCTGATCTCGGAGACGGTGAAGTCGAGCGCGTCGTCCCAGGAGACCTCCCGCAACTCCTCGTCGCGGGAGCGCCGCATCAGGGGGGCCGTGAGCCGGTCCGGATGGTTGACCTGCTGGTAGGCGTTGATGCCCTTGGGGCAGAGCCGCATGCGGTTGATGTCGTGGTTGCGGGGTTCCACACCGAAGACCTTGCCGCCGCGGTCCACGCGCAGATACATCCCGCACTGGACACCGCAGAAGCAGCAGTGGGTTGGGACGAGCGTCTCGCCGTTCTGGTCGGCGTGCCACCGGTCGGCCGGGATCCCGCCCGCGTCACGGAAGCCGCGGGTGCCGGGCGGAGCGAGCGAGGGATCGAGGGGGACGACCGTACGGCCGTCGGCTGCGCGTGGGTCCGCGGTCACTTGAAGCCCTTCTTGACCTGGGTGAGATAGGCGCTGCCGCGCAGTACCCGCTTGCAGCGCGGGCAGTATTCGGCCCAGGCGTCGAAGCCGAGTCCGAGGTCCTGCATGGTGCCGCGGAGGTTCTCGACGTACGGCCCGGTGTCGATGGTCTCCCCGCAGCGGCGGCAGGCGAAGACCTGGTCGTCCTGGCGCCCGGTGTACTTGAACAGCTGCATGCCGACCGCTGCCGGACGCTGCACGATGTGGAAGAACTTCCCGAACGGGATGTAGATGAGGGTGAAGACGACCGACACCATGTGGAGGATCGCCAGGAACTCGTAACCTCCGCCGTGCAGGAAGATCGAGGAGAAGGTGAGCAGCAGGCCGGTGACGGAGACGATGATCAGGGCGAGCAGCGGCACCATGTCGTAGGCGAACCGCTGCCCGGTGATGGCCCCGCGGTCCTTCATCCGGCGCCAGAGGAAGTACCCCGCGCCGGGGATGACCAGCACCGCGGCGATGTCCAGGCCGTGGAACATCAGCCAGCCGAAGAAGCTCAGCGAGTCGAAACCGATGATCTTGAGGCCCCAGACGCGCATCTCGTAGCCGGGCCCCGAGCCGCTGCCGGAGGTGAAGGTGAACCAGCCCCAGGTCAGCGGGAAGGTGATCAGAGCGGCGAGGACACAGCCCCAGAAGATCAGCTGGTGGGCGGCCCAGCGCGCGTGGGAGCGGGCCCCGAGGAACTTCTGGAAGCCCAGGTAGGTCGCGATCATCTTCGGCATGGCGGTCGGCGCCCTGCGGAAGTTCTCCGCCGAGAACAGGCTCCGCCAGCCGTTCGTGAAGAGCCGCCGGGCGCCCGGGGCCGAGACCCAGACCGTGTAGCGGTGGGCGACGCCGAAGGCGAGGAAGACGGTGGCGACGGCGTAGGGCAGCAGCGCCGAGTCGAAGTCGTGCAACAGGCGGCTGCCGAACACGATCGCCAGGATCAGCAGACCCGACACGACGGCTCCGGCCAGCGTCGCGCGGCCGGAGACGGTACGGGGGAGGCGCTGCGCAGCCCTCGCTGCGAGGGAGGGCCCGGCGGCAGGGGTTCCCTGCCCGGATGGCGGGCCGTCCGTCCCACCGGACGTGCCGGTGTGGGCACCGGGCTCGGACGGCTCGGCTGCGGCGGGCGGTTCTGGTGGCTCGGTCACCCGGCCACCGTAGGACCGTTACGGGCGGTTGGCCCCGTATGTGACTCGATGGTGTGATCGCGTCGCCCAGGTGGCCCGCGATCCCGGCGGGGCCGCCGCACCGCTCCGGTGCGCGGCCACCGCCCGTACGGAAGCCCTCGGTTCCCGCGCCGACGCCTGTACGTTCGCCGGTACACGGCACCACCGCCCCCAGAGGAGCTCACCATGACCGAGGAACAGCCCCGTCCGGGTCCGCTGGACGCACTGACGGACGTGGCCGGGATCCGTGTCGGGCACGCCCGGGTGCCGGGCGAGGGCGCGCTGAGCGGGACCACCGTCGTCCTCGCCCCCGAGGGCGGAGCCGTGGCCGCCGTCGACGTACGCGGGGGCGGGCCGGGCACCCGGGAGACGGACGCGCTCGATCCGCGCAATCTGGTGCAGCGGATCGACGCGGTCGTCCTGACCGGTGGCAGCGCCTACGGGCTCGACGCGGCGGCCGGCGTGATGGCGTGGCTCGAGGAGCAGGGGCGCGGCGTCCGGGTCGGCCCGGACCCCTCGCACGTTGTGCCGGTGGTTCCGGCCGCCTGCCTCTTCGACCTGGGCCGGGGAGGCGCGTGGCGGGCCCGGCCCGACGCGTCGACCGGGCGTGCCGCCGTGGAGGACGCCGCCGCGTCCGGGCCGGGGACGCAGGTCCCCGAGGGCACGGTGGGAGCCGGTACGGGAGCGGTGGCCGGGCAGATCAAGGGCGGTGTCGGCACGGCCAGCGCGCGCCTGGCCTCCGGGACCACCGTCGCGGCACTGGCCGTCGTCAACGCGGCGGGTTCCGTCCTCGACCCCCGCACCGGGGTGCTGTACGGCGAGTACGGCATGGGCGAGCCACCCGTGCACCCCGCGCACGCGGTGCACGAAGCCGCACGCCGGCGGCTCGCCGACCTCCAGGGCGCACGGGACGACGGCGCCGAGGCCGGCGGCCGGAGAGGCGGGCAGGGCGGCGGCACGCAGGGCAGCGTCCTCAACACCACGATCGCCGTCGTCGCCACCGATGCCGCCCTCACCCGCCCCCAGGCGCAGAAGCTCGCGGGCACGGCGCACGACGGGCTGGCGCGCGCCGTCCGCCCGGTGCACCTGCTCACCGACGGGGACACCGTGTTCGCCCTTTCCACCGGCCGGCGGACGATGCCCACGGAGCCCACGGCCGCGCTCAACGAGATCCTGGCCGCGGGGGCGGACGCTCTGACCCGCGCCGTCGTGAAGGCCGCCAGGGCGGCCCGGGGGGTCGACGGCCCCGGAGGCACGTTCCCCTCGTACAGCGAGCTCTACGGCGCGTCCTGAAGAGGCCGGGAGCCTCGCGGGTGACCGTTCCGGACAGACCGGGAACTTTCTGCGTGCGCGGTACGTTTTTTGCGAACCCCGGTCACGATGTCAGACCCAGGGACTACGTTATGCACGCATCGGGTAACACGCGGCGACGGCCTGGAGACAGCACCTTGAGCGATCCGTACGAGACAACCGAGCAGCACCTCGAGCGACTCCTGCGATGCGCCCTCAACTCCTTCGACCTGTCCGATGCAACGGTCGACAGGCTCGGGACGGCGCTGGCGCACAGCAGTGCTCTGCACTCGTCCCACCACAGTTCGGTCCTGCACCGTGAGACCTACCGGCACACCTATCTGCTCTCCGACGGCACCGCACTCACCCTGTGGGAGCTGGTGCACGGCGGCGGCAGGGAGGTCCCGGCCCCTGCCCGCCACGAGCTGTACGACGACGAGGGCGACGCGCAGATCGCGGCCGCGCGCCTCGCCGGCAGCTTCCGGGACACCCCCGCGCTCGGTGACGACAGCCTGCGGGAGGACCTGGAGGCGCTCACCCTGCTCATGAGCGTCCCCCCGGCACCCGTGCCCCGCACGTACGCCCCGGACAACTCGGCGGACCACGCGCGCCGCGTCCTGCGCCGCGCGGAGAACGGCGACCGTCCGGGCGCCCGGACGGCCGGTCTCCTCCGGTCGGCCTTCGCCCACCACATCACCCAGGTCTTCGGCCGCCAGTACCGCGTCGACGGGCGTGACGCAGGATTCACGCTCTACGAGCACGCCTTCCTCCTCCTGGACGGCAGCGAGACCAGCCTGTGGGAGGTCGAGCACACGGCCACGCCCGACGGCCGTCACATGTGCGAGGTCTACGACGACGAGCAGGCCGCGCGCCTGGCCATGGAGGACCGCACCCGGATCTGCTGACCGGCCCTGCCGCAGGCGGATCACCGGGACGGCACGGCCCCGGGTTCCGGAGCCGTGCCTTGCGACCCCGCCGGGTCGTGTCCTCGCGTCAGCGGGTCACCCGGCCCGGCCCGCCGGCTCGAGATCCTTGCGGATCGCGTCGCCCTGAGCCCGCGGAGGTCCTGCATCTTCCCCGCCGGCCTCCAGGTGCACCCCGGGCCTGGCAGGCAGGGCGAACATCACGAGGAAGATCACCGCGAGGACCCCCGCCACGCACCAGAGCGACTGCTGGAATGCGTCCACGAACGCCGGGCCCATGGCCTCGGGCGGCAGCCGGTCGCTGATCGAGCCGAAGAAGACGACCGAGACGAGACCGAGCCCCAGCGCCGTACCCATCTGCTGCACGGTGTTGATCAGCCCGGACGCCGACCCGGAGTGCTCCTTCGGCACTCCGGAGAGCACGGCGTCCGTCAGCGGAGCCACGATCAGTCCCATGCCCGCGCCCATGACCACCAGCGGAAGTGCCATCTGCCAGGAGCTGATGTCCAGCCCGTACCGCCCGGCCTCCCAGATGTAGAGCAGGAGCCCGGTGATCATCAGCAGCGCGCCGGCCTGCAGCACCTTCCGGCCGAAGCGGGGGACGAGTTTCTGCACGGAGATCCCCGCGGCGCACGAGACGGCGACCGAGAAGGGGATGCCCGTCGTGCCTGCCCGCAGGGCGCTCCAGCCGAGTCCGATCTGCATGTAGAGCGTCCAGACCAGGAAGAAGATCCCCAGGACGATCCCGAAGGTCAGCTGCACGGCGGTGCCCGCCGCGAAGCTCTTCACCCGGAACAGCGACAGTTCGATGAGCGGCGAGCCGTCCCGGCCCGCCTTTCGGCGCTCGAAGGCGACGAGCGCGACGAAGACCAGAAGGCTCGCGACCATCGACACGTATCCCCACAGCGGCCAGCCCAGCTCACGTCCCCTGGTCAGCGGGTAGAGCAGCATGAGAAGGCCGAGTGTCACCAGGGCCACACCGGTCAGGTCCAGACGGAGTGCCTTGGGTGCCTTGGACTCGCTGATGAACTTCCTCCCGAGCAGCAGCCCGGCGATGCCGACCGGCAGGTTGATCAGGAAGATGGGCCGCCACTCGAGGCCGAAGAGGTTCCACTCGGTGAGCAGGGCGCCCAGCAGCGGCCCTGACACCGCTCCGAGTCCCACGATCGCGCCGAAGAGCCCGAAGACCTTCCCCCGCTCGTGCGCCGGGAAGGTGGCGTGCACGATCGACAGCACCTGCGGCACCATCAGCGCGGCCATACCGCCCTGGAGGATGCGCGAGGCCACCAGCATCTCCGGGTTGGCGGCGAAGCCGCAGAGGGCGGAGGCGAGAGTGAAGCCCCCGATACCGATGAGGAAGATCCGCTTGCGGCCGTGGATGTCACCGAGCCGGCCGCCCGTGATCAGACCGGCCGCGAAGGCCAGCGCGTATCCGGCGGTGATCCACTGGATCGACGTGAACGAGGCGCCGGTGTCCCGCGTGATGCTCGGGATGGCGATGTTGACGATCGTGACGTCGACCAGGTCCATGAAGGCCGCGGTCATCACGATCGCGAGCGCGATCCAGCGGCGCCGGTCCGCCGGGTCCTGCGATGCCGCCGGCCCTGCTGACGCCGTGCGTGCGGCAGCTGTGGCCGGCGGGGATTCGGGAGAAGTCATGGGAGGAAGTTAGACGTCCATCAGGTCAGATGATGACCTGATGGACGGGCATCCTGTACCCATGACAGACACCCCGGCACGGCTGCTGAAACTCCTGTCGCTCCTCCAGACGCCGAGGGAGTGGCCGGGCAGCGAGCTGGCCGGACGGCTGGACGTCAGCCCGCGCACGATCCGCCGCGACATCGACCGGCTCCGCGATCTCGGCTATCCGGTCGAGGCGTCGCGCGGTTCGATCGGCGGCTACCGCCTGGTCGCGGGCTCCGCCATGCCGCCGCTCCTGCTGGACGACGAGGAGGCGGTGGCCATCGCGGTAGGGCTGCGGGCGGGTGCCGGGCATGCCATCGAGGGCGTCGACGAGGCGTCCGTACGCGCTCTGGCGAAGCTGGAGCAGGTGCTGCCGTCCCGGTTGCGGCACCGGGTCTCCTCCCTGCAGAACGCCACGGTGCCCCTCACCCGCGGCGACGGCGCGACCATCGACCCCCGGACGCTCACGGTGATCGCCTCGGCGGTCACCGCGCGTGAGCGGCTGCGCTTCGGCTACCGGGCGAGGGACGGCGTTGCGTCGAAGCGGCAGGCCGAGCCCTACCGGCTGGTGAGCACGGGCAGCCGCTGGTATCTGGTGGCGTACGACCTGGAACGCGAGGACTGGCGCACGTTCCGGGTGGACCGGGTGAGTGAGCCCGTCGCCACCGGGGCCCGCTTCACGCCACGCGAGCTGCCCGCCGGGAGCGAGGACGCCGCGGCCCTTCTCGCCCGGTCGAGGTCCCGCACACAGCCGAGGGTGCACATCGATGTGACGTTCGAGGCACCGGCCGACTTCGTGGCGGCCCGGCTGCCCGCGGAGCTGGGAGCACTGGAGCCGAGCGGGGAGGCGAGCTGCCGGCTGCGGACGAGTTCCATGAGCTCGCTGGAGTGGGTGGCCCTTCGGCTCGCCCTGGTGGACTGCGCCTTCGAGGCGCACGGGCCGCCGGAGCTGGTGGAGCACCTCGGCGTCCTGGGTGCCCGCCTGTCCCGCGCCGCGTCATCCGGGAGCCGGGGCGGACATGAATGAGCCCCGGCGCCGGGGGGGGTGGGCGCCGGGACTCAGCTCATGGGACCGGAATGAGACCGGTCGTCGGGCCGGTGCGAACCGGCTTGATGGTGAGATTACGGGTTATCCGCTCATGCCGCAGCGTCAAAGCCCGTGTCGTGAGCCATTCGCTTCAATTCGAGCAGCGCGTGCTTCTCGATCTGGCGAATCCTCTCCCGCGTCAGACCGTGCTGCTTGCCCACCTCGGTGAGGGTCCGCTCGCGGCCGTCCTCGATCCCGTAACGCATCTTGATGATGGAGGCGGTGCGGTTGTCGAGCTTTCCGATCAGGTCCTCCAGTTCCTCGCTGCGCAGCAGGGTCATCACGGACTGCTCGGGCGACACGGCGGAGGTGTCCTCCAGCAGATCCCCGAACTGGGTGTCGCCGTCGTCGTCCACCGACATGTTGAGGCTGACCGGGTCACGGGCCCAGTCCAGGACGTTGCCGACGCGCTCGGTGTTGGAGTCGAGCTCGGCGGCGATCTCCGCGTGCTCCGGGTCGCGCCCGTGCTCGCGGTTGAACTCGCGCTGCACGCGCCGGATCCTGCCGAGCTCCTCCACGAGGTGGACGGGGAGCCGGATCGTGCGGGACTGGTCGGCGATGGAGCGGGTGATGGCCTGCCGGATCCACCACGTGGCGTACGTGGAGAACTTGAAGCCCTTGGCGTAGTCGAACTTCTCGACCGCGCGCACCAGGCCCGCGTTCCCCTCCTGGATCAGGTCGAGCAGGGGTAGGCCCGCCCTCGGGTAGCGCCTGGCCACGGCAACGACGAGCCGCAGGTTGGAGCGGATGAATATGTCCTTGGCGCGCTCGCTCTCGGCGACCAGCGCCTCCAGCTCCTCACGCTTCGCTCCACCGGCTTCGCTCTCCACCACTCCGTCGAGGATCTGCCGGGCGAAGACGCCCGCCTCGATCGTCTGTGAGAGCTCGACCTCTTTGGCGGCGTCGAGCAGCGGTGTACGGGCGATCTCGTCCAGGTACATGCCGACCAGGTCGCGATCGGCGATCTCCCCGCCCACGGCGCGAACACTGCTTGCCCGGTTGGTCCCGCCGGTGCTGGCGGACGAACGACGGGCGACGGCACGGGTTGCCATGCGTGCTCCCTTGCTGAGTAGGTCGCGACACCCTCCCGGGTGCCCTGCATCCGATGGAAACAACGACTGGAATCCGGACAGAATTCCCACGACGCCCATTCACTTCCGAGATCATGCAGTACCCTGTCGCCCCCAGAAAGGGGACATCCAGTGCAGATACCCACAGAAGTGCAGGTCAGACCGGGCGTGGAAGCCGACCTGCGAGCCCTCACGGACATCTACAACCATTACGTCCGTGAGACCGCAGTCACATTCGACATGGCCGCCTTCACTCCGGTGGAGCGCCTGCCCTGGTTGCGCTCCCACCCGGAAGACGGTCCCCACAGGCTGCTGGTCGCTCTGGAGCCGGGTACCCGGCAAGGGGCGCCGCATGCCCTCGGTTACGCCACCAGCAGCCCGTACCGCCCGAAGGCGGCGTACGGCACATCGGTCGAGGTGAGCGCGTACCTCGCTCCCGGCGCCACGGGCCGCGGTATCGGCACGCTGCTCTACAAGGCACTGTTCGAGGCCCTGGCCGACGAGGACGTCCACCGCGCCTACGCCGCGATCGCGCAGCCGAACGAGCCGTCGGTCCGGCTGCACGACGCCTTCGGCTTCCGCCACGTCGGCACGTACACGGAGGTGGGCCGGAAGTTCGGCCGCTACTGGGACGTGTCCTGGTACGAGAAGCCGCTTCTCAGCCGAACTGCACCGACCGCTTCGACAGGCCCATCCAGAAGCCGTCGATGACACTGCGTCCCTGACCGAGCTCGGCCTCGGCCGCCCCGAGCGTGACGAACAGCGGCGCGAAGTGCTCGGTGCGGGGGTGGGCCAGCCTGCCCGCCGGTGAGACGTGTTCGAAGTCCAGCAGGGAGTCGACGTCCTGGGCCTGGAGCGCCCGGTTCCCCCAGTCATCGAACTCCGTCGACCAGCCGGGGGTGCCGCCGCCGGCGTGCCTCAGCGCGGCCAGGTTGTGCGTGAAGAAGCCACTCCCGACGATCAGCACGCCCTCGTCGCGCAACGGGGCGAGCTTCCGGCCGATGGCCATCAGCTTCTGGGGATCGAGCGTCGGCATCGAGATCTGGAGGACGGGGATGTCCGCGGCCGGGAACATCTCGACCAACGGCACGTACGCCCCGTGGTCGAGGCCGCGGTCGGGGATGTCCTGGACCGGGGTCCCGGCTCCGCGCAGCAGCTTTCGGACGTCGTCCGCGAGCTTCGGGGCGCCCGGGGCCGCGTACCGCACCTGGTAGTAGTGCTCCGGGAAGCCCCAGAAGTCGTAGACCAGCGGCACGGCCTCGGTGGCGCCGAGGGCGAGCGGCGCCTCCTCCCAGTGCGCGGAGACCATCAGGATCGCCTTGGGGCGCGGCAGCCCGGCCGACCACGCGGCCAGCTCCCCGGGCCATACCGGGTCGTCGGCGAGCGGCGGGGCGCCGTGCGAGAGATAGAGGGCGGGCATACGTTCCGCGACTGTCATGACACTCCCATTCCTCTGCCGATCAAGGTATGTGTGTTCACTACAGGTACCGGGGACGGGCATCTGCGCGAGCACCTGGGACTCGGTGGATCGGCTCTTCGGGACCTAATCTTTGAATCTTCAAGTTCCAACTACCGGAGACCTTAGCTCTATCTAGTTCAACTTTCAAGAAAAGGTCGTACAGTGGAGTACATGACCACGGCATCACCCGGCGGGCCCCGGTGGCTCACCGACGAAGAGCAGAGCGTGTGGCGCGCCTACCTGCACGCCACCACGCTCATGGAGGACCATCTCGACCGCCAGTTGCAGCGCGACGCCGGCATGCCGCACATCTACTACGGGCTGCTCGTCAACCTCTCGCAGGCCCCGCGGCGGCAGAAGCGCATGACCGAACTGGCCAAGGACGCCAAGATCACCCGCTCCCGTCTCTCGCACGCCGTCGCCCGGCTGGAGAAGAACGGCTGGGTCCGCCGCGAGGACTGCCCCTCCGACAAGCGCGGCCAGAACGCGGTCCTCACCGACGAGGGCTACGAGATGCTGGCGCGGTCCGCGCCGGGACACGTCGAAGCCGTGCGCCAGGCGATGTTCGCGAGGCTCAGCCCCCAGCAGGTGCAGAGCCTCGGCGAGATCATGCAGGTCATCGCCACCGGTCTGCAGCCGGAGGACGCGGACGCGGATCTGCCCTGGCTCCGCTGAGCGGAACCAGGGCAGGGACGTACCGTGGTGGCCGGAGGGCGCCGGGATTCATCGCCCGGTCCGGCGCCGGGCCGGGCGCCCGGCCCGGCGCCCCGTTCAGTGCGCGACGACCGGGATCCTGAGCTCGCCCTCGGCCCCGTCCACCAGGGCCCCCGGGCCGTCGGCGGTGCCGGTGCCCGGACGTCCGGTGTTGATCAGGGTCACCGCGATCGCCGAGGCGACGACCAGGATGCCGACCGCCCACCAGATGGCGGCGGCGAAGCCGCTGACCATGGCCTGCAGCTGGAGCACCTTCGGGTCGCTCGCACCGGCTGCGTGATCGGCGATGTAAGCGGTGGTGGCACCGGCGGCGATGGTGTTGAGCAGCGCCGTACCGATGGCCCCGCCGACCTGCTGCGAGGTGTTCACCATCGCGGAGGCCACACCCGCGTCACGCGGCTCGATGCCGTGCGTGGCGAGCGACATGGCCGGCATGAACGCCGTACCCATACCCAGGCCGAGCAGCAGCTGACCGGGCAGGATGACCGCCGTGTACGAGGTGCCGACGTCCAGCTGGGTCAGCAGCAGCATGCCGAAGGCGGCCACCAGGAAGCCGGGGCCCATCAGCAGTCGCGGCGGGACCCGGGTCATCAGGCGCGCGCCGATCTGCGTGGAACCGGTGATCATGCCCACGATCATCGGCATGAAGGCGAAGCCGGTCTTGACCGGCGAGTAGCCCTTGACCACCTGCAGGTAGTACGTGAGGAAGAGGAAGAGCCCGAACATCGCGATGATGGCGAGACCCAGCGAGAGGTAGACCCCGCCCCGGTTGCGCTCCATCAGGACGCGCAGGGGCAGCAGCGGCGACTTCACCCGCGACTCGGTGACCACGAAGGCCAGCAGCAGCACACCGGCGGCGACGAACATGCCGATGGTCAGTGAGTCCGACCAGCCGGCCGACTCGGCGCGGGTGAAGCCGTAGACCAGGGACACCAGGCCCAGCGTGGACAGGACGACGCCGGGAATGTCGAGCGGGGAGCGGTTGCGGCCGCCGGCCGGCTCCCGGATGACGAGGTACGCGCCCGCAGCGGCGGCGACGGCGAACGGGATGTTGACGAAGAACGTCCAGCGCCAGTTCAGGTACTCGGTGAGGAAGCCGCCCAGGATCAGGCCGACCGCGCCACCGCCACCGGCGATGGCCCCGTAGATACCGAATGCCTTGGCTCGCTCCTTGGCGTCGGTGAACATCACCGCGAGCAGCGAGAGCGCGGCCGGCGCGAGCAGGGCCCCGAAGACACCCTGCAGGGCGCGCGAGCCGAACATCATGGCCTGGCCGGTTGCGGCACCACCCAGCGCGGAGGCCAGGGCGAAGCCGATCAGGCCGACCAGGAAGGTCCGCTTGCGGCCCCAGAGGTCGGCGATGCGTCCGCCGAAGAGCAGGAGCCCGCCGAAGGCGAGGGCGTAGGCGGTGATCACCCACTGCTTGTTGCCGTCGGAGATCCCCAGATCCGTCTGGGCCGAGGGCAGGGCGATGTTCACGATGGTCGCGTCGAGCACGACCATCAGCTGGGCGAGGGCGATGAACGCCAGTGCTTTCCAGCGACTGGGATCCGGAAGGGTTCCGGCTGTTTTCGACATGGGAGTAGCCACCTAAGGGCACGAAGAGTTGCGAATCCGGCGAACGGGCCGCGAGGGACCCGCGTACGAGGCAGGAAAAGGGCGAACGGATTCCGGCGACCGGACCTGCGTGTCAGGGCCGGGCCGGTTTCACGGGGCTGGTGCGGCCGCGGAGGGCCTGAGGTCGGTGGGTCGGTCGTCCGGTGCGCGGGGCTTCAGCCTCCGCTGCGCAGGTCCTCCAAGGTCGCCGCCGATCCGGGCAGCTCGGAGCGGGCCGGGTTCTCCAGGCCGTCCAGGAAGAGCTGCAGGTGACGGTGGGTGAACCGGTCTATGTCCAGGCAGGCGATGCCGGGCAGTGGCCGGGTGAGCTGGGACAGGGCGACGAGTACGTCACCGACGGCGATGTCGGTGCGCAGCCTCCCCGCTGACATGGCACGCTCCACGAGCCCTTCGACGGCCTCCTCGAGGCGACGGCGCTCGGTGAGCAGTTCGGGATGGTCGCTGTCGAAACCGCCGGACAGCATCGGGCACAGGGCCCCGATCCGTTCGTCGGCCGCCGCGTGCACGAAGCGGCTGAGCGCGGCGAAGGGGTCGGACTCGGCCGCGACGGCTTCCTCCGCACGGCGGGTGGTACGGGAGGTGACGGCGAGTACGACCTCATGGATCAGGGCCGCCCGGTCGGGGAAGTTCCGGTAGAGGGTGGCGTTGCCGACCGCGGCCCGTCGCGCGACCTCGTCGAGAGGCACGTCCGGCCCGAACTCGACGAACATCTCACGCGCGGCCGCGACGATCCGCTCGCGGTTGCGCAACGCGTCGGCCCGCGGGCGGGGCGTACGACGCCGCGCGGCGCAGGTGGCGTTCTCGACGACGGACTCCACGGCCGCGTCCCCTTCCCTTGCGTTGTCCGATCGACCCTCCGGCTCAACCGGGGACCGTGTCCCCGGTTCGCGGGAACACAGGTACAAACGGGGAAAGGATCCCCGGTTATTTCCCGACTCGCATGTGACCTGCGCCATATACCGCGTCCGGCGGAAAACCCCCCGATCGGCGCACTCAGCGAGCGGTCCCCCACCAGCGGGAACAGGCTGATCGCCAGAGCGCAGTCAGGGCCGGCCGACTGCCGCGGACCGAAGGCGAAGCCATATGCAGCAGCCCCGCCACCGGATACGCGGACATCGCCGCCCCCTCGCACTCGTCGGCGCGACGGCCTTGGTCATCGCGACGGTGGCCTCGGCCAGTTCCTCCCTCCCCGTCGCCAGCCGGGCCTCCGCCGGACCGGTGGCCGCGCCGCGGGGGACCGGCCTCGCGCCGTGCCGAATACCCACGGCCATGGGCGTACAGATGTCGGAGGGCATGCCGACGCCCCCCGGCTACGCACGTTCCACCGGCCGGATCAGAGCGCTCAACCTGATGATCGACTTCCCCGACGCCGAGGCGACGGAACCGGCGGCGGACCGGCTCGCGGAATTCTTCCCGCAGACCTCCGACTGGTTCAGCACCAGCTCCTACGGCCGGCTCACCTACCTCCCCGAAGCGCCCGTGGACGACTGGCTGCGGATGCCCCTGCCGTTCTCGGAGTACGGGATAGAGCGCGGCTCACCGTACGAACCGGGCTACCGCAAGATGGTCAAGGACCTGGTGGCCGTCGCCGACCCGAAGGTCGACTTCGCGGCGTACGACCTGGTCAACGTGCTGGTCACCCCGAACGCGGGCCCCTCCGCACTGGACACCGTCCTGTCCGTGACCTTCTCCGGCAACGACGACGCCCCGTTCGTCGACGGCGTCCCGCTCGCCAACACGTCCTTCGTCTACAGCCGGCAGGACGACGGCTCCGGCTCGTACGAGGAGACCGGTTACCGGGTCCTGCCCCACGAGAACGGCCACGTGTTCGGGCTGCCCGACCTCTACACCATGGAGGGCGGCGGCTCCGTGGGGCACTGGGACATCATGTCCGAGGACTGGGGAGCCAACAACGACCTCCTGGGCTGGCACAAGTGGAAGCTCGGCTGGCTGGGCAACGATCAGGTCAGCTGCGCCGCGATGCCCGGAACCAGCGAACACACCCTCGAACCACTGGCCACGAAGGGCGGCCGGAAGCTGGCCTTCGTGCCGGTGAGCGCGCAGTCCGGCTACGCCGTGGAGGTACGGACCGCCGAGGGAAACGACGAAGCCGTCTGCCGGCCCGGTGTACTCATCTACAAGGTGAGCTCCGACGTGGACACCGGACAGGGCCCGGTCTCCGTCGCCGACAGCACCGAGGACAGCGGCGGCTGCACCCGGCGGCCGAATGTCCAGGCCGAGCTCTCCGACGCCCCGTTCGAACCGGGTGAGACGTTCACCGACCGGGCCGGGGGAATCCGCATATCCGTGCTGGACAAGGACGCCGACGGCAACTACCGGGTACGGATCACCCGGCCGTGAGCCCTGGGCCACCGCCCTCGCCCGTGTACTCCCGAAGCACGCCGCGCAGCTCACGCTTGAGGATCTTGCCCGTCGCGTTCCGCGGCAGAGGCTCCCGCGTCACCAGCACATGGGCCGGGACCTTGAAGGCCGCCAGGCTCCGGCCCACATGCGCACGCAGCTCGTCCGCCGTGACGGCGGAACGCGGGCCCACCCGGACGACCGCCGCTACCTCCTCACCCAGCACCGGATGCGGAACGCCGAGCACCGCCGCGTCCTCGACATCGGGATGGCCGTGCAGCGCGGCCTCGACCTCCACGCAGTACACGTTCTCGCCGCCCCGGATCACCACGTCCTTGATCCGGTCGACGACCGACACCCGCCCGTCCCGGACGACGGCGAGATCCCCCGTACGGAACCAGCCGCCGCTGAACGCCTCGGCCGTCGCCGCCTCGTCGCGCCAGTAACCACGCACCAGGGACTGGCCGCGCAGCCACAGCTCACCCGCCTCACCCTCCTGGAGCCCTTCGTCCGCAGGACCGGCGATCCGGACTTCGGTGACGGGCGTCGGGGTACCGACCGAGTCCGGGTGCGCCCGGTACGCGGCACCGAAGTTGGCCAGCACTCCGCCGCTGGTCTCGGTCAGGCCGTACCCGTTGCGCGGCTCGATCCGCTCGCCGTGCCGGGCCGTGAGCCGGGCGACCAGGTCCGGCGGAGCCGCCGCGCCACCGGTGCTCAGCCCCTTCAGGCTCTCCAGCCAGTCGCCGGCACGGTCCGCGGCCGCGAGCAGCTGGAGCGCGGTGGCCGGTACACCCGCGTAGTGCGTGACCCCGTGCCGGCGGATCAGCCGCAGGGCCTCGCCGGCGTCCCACTTCGGCATCAGCACGAGGGGTGCGCCCACGGCCATCGCCGCGTACAGGCTGGTGAACGCGGCAACGTGGAAGAACGGGAACGTCATCAGGGTGACCGGGGCCGGCCCCTGCCCCGGCACGACTCCACGCCCCAGAGCCGACGCCGCGGCTTGGTAGCGGGGGTTGAGGGCTGCGCCCGCCTGGGCGAGATGGGTGGCCACCGCGCCCTTGGGCCGGCCGGTGGTCCCGGAGGTGTAGATGATCGTGGCATCGTCCTCGGGCCGGATCTCCACCTCGGGCGGCGCCGCGTACGGATCGGGCTCCGGCAGGCCCGTGTACAGCTCGGCCCCACTGGGGAGCTCGGCCCCGCCGGGCAGCTCGGCCCCGCCGGGTACGGCTCCACCGCCGTGAAATCCGCCGTCGTGAAAGATGACGAAGCGCGCCCCTGCCTTCCGGCCCCAGCCCTCCACTTTCGGGAACTGGTCCGCGTCGACGAGCAGGACCATCGGCTCACAGTCGTCGAGGGCGTACCCGAACTCCTCCTCGGTCCACCACGTGTTGAGCGGTACGGCTACCAGGCCGGCCAGCTGCACCGCCCAGAACGCGACCTGCCACTCGGGGTGGTTGCGCATCGCCACCACGGCCCGGTCACCGGGCCGTAGACCGTAGGAATCGGTGAGCCGCCGTGCCAGCGCCGAGGCAGCCGCGAAGAACTCCCCGTACGAGCAGACCCGTTCACCCGAAATCAGGAACGGCTGCTCACCGAACGCCCAGGTGGCCTCCGCGAACTCCCGCAGCGTGCGGGGTCCGTTGGCGTACACGAGAGGCCCCTGGTCCGATCTCACCACGGCGAACGGCGCACCGGGGCGGGTCAGGGACGCCTCGATCCGGGCGAGGGCCTGCCGGCCGTCAGCGGGCGCGGCGGAAGGGGAACGGCTGGGGTCGGTGTGCGGCACGAACGGCCTCTCCACGTACTGGCTCAGCAACCCGGCGACGCTATGCCGGGCTCTCTGCGTCGTCAACCGCCCCCTCGGCCGCCCGCCACCCGGACGGTACCCCCGGAGTGGGGTGCGAGACCGGCGCGCACCCGTCCCCGCCCCTGCCCGCCGCACGCTCCGAAGAGCAGCAGGCCCGCCCAGTCGGGTCAACGTCCACGAACGAGGCCGGGTCGTCTTCGCCGGGGGCTGTCCGATTGCCCTCCGGCGGTTGTCTCCGGTTCGGCCCACCGTGCTGGTGGCCAGGCGGCTCGTGGAGTCGACGTCGGTTTTCCAAGTGATCAGCACGGCCCCGCCGGTCATCTGACAGATTGCACGTCGCTCCACACCGGGATCATCACGGCATGAGGCAGGCCTACGGACCCGGTTCCGCGACACGGGGCCCGGCCGCCCCTCACCGGGGCTCGTAACCGATATCCACGTCCACACCTGGACTCCCATCCGTTACCCTGTTCTCTGGTCAGCCATTGAACCGGCCCGCTGCCCTCCGTCCAGGTGGTCCAGCAACGCAGGGACGGTGTCTGACCAGCGGGCTTGGTCGCCTTGCCGAAGATCCACTCGCTGGATTTCCTTCAAGGCTCCCTCCGAGCCCTCGCCTTCTGCCTTCGTAGCTCAGGGGATAGAGCACCGCTCTCCTAAAGCGGGTGTCGCAGGTTCGAATCCTGCCGGGGGCACAGCACAAAGGGCCAGTTCGGAGGCTTGATCCTCTCGAACTGGCCCTTTCGCGTCCGGGAAGGCGGCAGGGCGGACGCCTGCTGCGGACTTCGGAGCCTTGTCGAAGAGCCTGCCGTTTGGATCGCCGGGAAGACCGGAGAAAGATGCCCCGCGAGTCACGGCTTCAAGGGCGGAATCGTTTCAAGGATCGCTTCGATGGCTTTGGCGCGTATCAGCGAGCCGGACAGCCCAGGGTGCTCTCTACAGACGGCCTTCTCCCACTGCTCGGCCCGCCACGGGCGGGCCTCCAGCCAGACCAGGGCTATCCCGACCATCTTGGCTCGGAAGTCATCGGGTTCGGTCCCCGCAGGGTTCACTACCAGGACGGCCGTGTCGAACGCCCATCTCGCCTGGTCAGACTCCTTTTCTATAGCGTGGATCACGGCCAGATGCAGCAGCGCCTCATAGTGCCCATAGTGGGAGGCCCGTTTGATCGACTCGCCCGCGATGGCTTCCATGCCGGTGGCCAGGCGTCTCTGGGCCTCTTGGTAGTCCTTGTCGCCCGCTCCGGAGGTGAGGTGCAACTTCACGAAGTGGCGTGCCGACTCGACTCGGTTCTCCCAGGGCGGTCCCGTTACGGCTGACGGCCCCGTCTCGGTCGGCTTGGCGTTGTAATCGTCGACCAGCTTGGCAATCAGCAGCGCAAGCCCGAGGAACACCAGCCAAGCGAGCGCGTTGTTTTCGTCCACCTCGTCCACGGTAGGGGTGGCCCCGTCCGGAACACAGGTAAGAGCCCGCCATCATCCGTCGGCCGTCCCACGGGCAGCCCCGCCATGACGGATCCAGCACACACGAGGCCGGTAAGCCCTGCGCGGCGCGAGCCCTACGGAGGGCGTTTTCCCGGCCCAGGCACTTTGTGGTCGGCGTTCTCGTAGGTCACAGCCCCGTCCGACGAGAACTCCCGAAGCGGTGATCCGCGCCTGGCGAGTGGGATCATCCATGGATGGCCGACGCGCGACTACCTCAGGGGTGGACCCTTCAGCGGATCCGCGACGTATCAGGGGACCGAGAGGCTGTCGCCCTGGATCCCGATCGGTCGGTGAAGTGGGTCGGCTTCGCCGAGGCCCATGAGATGCCGCGCCCAGAGATCGTTCTCGGATTCCACAGCCTGTGCATAGTGAAGTCCGGCGATGACGACGACTGGTACATGGGCAGCCTGTACGACGACGGCAGCATCGACTGCTGGTCCGCCTACGGCGACCTTCACGAGGCGCTACGCGGCCTCTAGAAGCTTGCACCACAGCTCCGCGTGGGGGCGTGTGGTGAGTGTGCAACCGCGTGCCACCCACGACGCACAACCGCGAACACCGTGACCGTAGGCGGACCATCGGCGCAGCACCCGGCGGACGGGGAGTCAGCCCGCCAGAGGCACGGCCGCCGCTATCGCGTTCCGGTCCTTGCGGCCCACCAGCGGGAAGACGATCTTCAGGCCCTGCTCGTTGTCCGGGGCGGATACGACGAAGGACGAGTTGAGCAGACGCTCCTTGATCTCGGAGCGAACGAGGCCGGCGCGCGGGATCGTCATCAGGTGCTCCTCAGGGCGGGCGAACGTCGGGTTGGCCCGGAAGACGAAGAGGCGGCGGTCGGTCATGGCCAGGTACATGGGGGCCGGTGCCGGGATCACGGCCATGCCTCCACCGCTCATGATCGCCGAGGCCGCGGCGAACGCCGCGGTCCGGCGCACGGAGACCGAACTCAGGTTCACGATGGTCGTCACCTCGGCCTGCTCTCCGGGTTCGAGCATGGGGTCGACGGCGGCGAGCAGCAAGCGGCGGCGCTTCGCGTTCATGGGCGTTCTCCTGCGGAAGTGGATGCGAACCGGGGGTTACTCCGCCCGGGACTTCGCTTCGCCGTCTCCGGAGTTCGCCACGGGATGCCGGAGGCCCGGGAGACACTCCCGGTCCGGCCCTCTCGCGAGGCCGGGCCGGCGTGAGCTGTCGGCACACCTTGCCACACACGGTCCTGGCCCCGTCCGGGCCCCCGGACCGGTGCGACCGCGGTGCCTCGGCGTGCTGGGAAAACGTCGTCGGACTCGGCCTGGTCTTCAGCCCGCCTCCTCAAGGATCTCGCCGATCACATGACGTGCCGTCGCCGCCATCACCGGGTTCGACGTCCGGTAGTACGAGAGTTCCATGAGCGCGACCGACAGGGCCCAGCCCCAGCCGCGCGCCCAGTCCGCGGCGTCAGCCCGTACCTCGGTGCGGAAGACATGCCTCGCCCCGGCCGACAGCAGGTACCAGCCCGCGATCAGGTCGACCGAGGGGTCGGCCAGGCCCATGCAGCCGAAGTCGATGACCGCGCTCAGCCGGCCGTCCGAGACCAGGACGTTGCCCGGCTGGAGATCTCCGTGGACCCATACGGCCTTGCCCCTCGGGGCGGGCGCGCGCAGGGCGTCGGACCAGGCGGTGGCCGCTGCCCCGGTGTCGATGACGCCGTGCAGCGCCTCCAGGGCGTCCCGGGTGGCCGCGTCCCGAGCGGTCAGTGGTTCGCCGCGGTAGGCGGGCGGGGCGCCGGTGGTGTCTGCGCGGCGCAGGGCGAGGACGAACTCCGCGATGTCGGCGGCGAATCCGGCACCGCCGGAGCCGACGGCCGGGTTGTCGCCGTCGATCCAGCGGCAGACCGACCAGGACCAGGGGTAGCCCTCGCCGGGTACGCCCTCGGCCAGCGGGGCGGGTACGGGGAAGGGAAGGTCCTCGGCGAGGCGGGGCAGCCAGCGGTGTTCCGTCGCCACGTCCTTGGATCCGCCCTCGACGCGGGGCAGTCGCACCGCCAGGTCCGGCCCCAGCCGGTAGATCGCGTTGACCGTCCCGTGAGTGCCGACCGGCTCGACGGGGAGATCGGCCCAGGCGGGGAACTGCGCGGCGAGCAGACGACGTACGAGTGCCGCGTCGGTCTTGGTCTCGTTGGCATGCATCCGCCCCATGCAAGCCCAACCGGGCACGGGCTGTCGAACGAAATCCGGTGGGCCCGCACGTGCCCGCTGCGGCAGGATCGCTGCCCATGCCCCTCGCACTCGTACTCCCGCCCCGCCTCACCGCCTCCGCCCTCACACTTCGCGACACCGCCCGGCTGCGGGGCCTGGACACCGTACGGCTGACCGGCCGCGAGGTGCCCGAGGGGCTGCGCGGCCGGGGCGCGCATCTGCACGCCGGCCCCTCCTTCGCCGACGCCGTGGCCCCCGCACTGGGAATCGCGCCGCTCGAAGCGCCCGCCGACTGGCTGGCCCGACTGCCCGCCGCGTTCGTGCGGCGCGAGATCCGTGCCGTCCCCATCCGTGAGGCGTACGAGCTCCGTCGGCCGGCCTTCGTCAAGTCGCCGAACGACAAGAGCATTCCGGCACTGGTCTACGCGGACGGTTCGCGGCTGCCGGGGCCGGACGCGGTCGATCCGGAGACGGTGGTGCTGGTGAGCGACGTCGTCGCGTTCGACTCGGAGTACCGGCTGTACCTGCTGGACGGGCGGATCCACACCGGGAGCCGGTACGCCGTGTCGGGACGGCTGTCCCTGGCTCCGCTGTCCGCTGCGGCGCGCGCGTTCGGCTCGGAACTGCTCGCCGCCGCCGGGCACACGCTGCCGTCCGCGATCGTCGTCGATGTCGGGGTCACCGACCACGGGCAGTGGGCGGCGATCGAGGCCAATGCCGCCTGGGCCAGCGGCTGTTACGCCTCCGACCCGGACCGGGCGCTGGATGTGGTGCTCAGGGCCGCCGGTCCTGCCGCACAGCTGGCGGAACGGGACGGCGCGTTCGTCAGGGGGGCCGCGTGAGACCGCGTGGCCGCGTGAGACCGCGTGACCCGCCGAACCGCGTGAGCCCACCAGACCTGCGTGAGACCGCGTAAGGCCGTGCGCGCGGCGCCGGGCGGAGTCCGAACACCCTGCCGGTGCTGCCCGCCCGGAGGGAGGGCTCCCGCACTATCGGCGCAGCTCTTCGGGGCAGGGCGTGCCCGGTTGCAGCTGGTACGGGGCCGCCAGGCGGTAGACGCCCGCGCGTGGTGCGAGGAGTTCGGTCCACTCGTCGCCGTCGCCGTCCTCCTCCACCTTGATCAGACAGCCGTGGGCGTTGGTGAAGTCCTTCAGGGCGTCCCCGTCCTCCGCCGTACGCTTCTTGGACTCCTCGGTCTCCTGCGGCCGTTCCACGCTCTTGCCCTCGCCGTCCACGACGGCGAGCCACCGGGAGTAGGGAATGCGGATCAGGACGCGCCCCGCCGACTGCACGTGGATCGTCAGCTCGTCGGCGCCGGCCCGCTCCACCGTCGCGGGCAGGTCGGCGAGCGGCACCGGGTCCACGACGCGGAACAGCTTCCAGTTCGCGTCGCTCCACACCTTCTTCAGATACGGCTGGCCCTTCTCGACGAGCGCCGCCTCCTGCTCGGCCCCGGAGTCCGGCTTCCCGGTCGGCAGCACCACGTAGTGCACGGCCCAGCGGTCCAGCCACTCCCGGTAGTTCACCGCGTCGAGCGTGTCGTCGTAGAAGAGCGGGTTGCGCTTCATGTCGGCCTGCCGGTTCCAGCCGCGGGCCAGATTCACGTACGGCGCGAGCGCCGAGGACTCGCGGTGGCTGCTGGCGGGGACGACCTCGACCCGGCCCCGGTCCGCACCGGCCTTCTGCAGCTGGTTGACCAGCGGGGCCAGTTCACGGGTCCAGGACGCGGTGGGTGCGGTACGGACGATGTCGTCGACGCCCTTGAAGCAGATCCAGAAGTTCAGCCCGGCGAAGACGAGGACCAGGGCGTACCAGCGCCGGGTGCGCGGCGCCGTGTACGGAAGCGCGGCGAGCAGGACCACGCCCGCGAACAGCATCGCCATGCGCGACACGTTCGAGCCGATCTGCGAGTCGACCACATAGGTCAGCAGCGTCCCGGCGCCGTAGACCGCTGCGGCCGTCCGCACGGTGTGCCAGTCGCGGGGGACCAGGAAGAACACGAACACCGCGTACAGGAAGGGCAGTGACAGGGTGCCGAGTGCCATCGGCTGGGTGCCGGAGAACGGGAACCACCACGCGGAGAGGACCACCACCACGACGGGGGGCAGGCCGATCGCGTACGCCCCCGGGCGCCGTTTGTTCAGGAAGAGCGCCGCGGCGACCACGCCGAGGAACAGCCCGGCGACGGGACTGCCCGCGGTCGCGAGCCCGGCCAGGGGTGCGGCGATGACGGCCTTCGCCCAGCGCTTGTACCGCCAGCGGTGGGGCCAGCAGAAGACGGCGGCCACGGCACCCAGCGCGAACATCATGCCGAGACCGAAGGTGACCCGCCCGGACAGGGCGTTGCACAGATACGCGAAGACCCCGGCGAGCGCGCACGCGACGGGGTTACGGACAGCGGGCACCCGCACCAGGATCAGTGCGGTGAGCGCCGAGGAGACGGTGCCGACGATCATCATCGTCGTACGGACGCCGAGCACCGACATCAGGTAGGGCGACACCACGCTGTACGAGACGGGGTGCATGCCCCCGTACCAGGCCAGGTTGTACGCGGTACCGGGGTGGCGGCCGACGAACTCGGCCCAGGCGTCCTGGGCGGCGATGTCGCCGCCGCTGTTCGCGAAGAAGAAGAACCAGAGGAGGTGCACGGCCGCGGCGACCACGGTCGTCAGCAGCACCGGGTGGCGTCGGAGGCGGTTGCGTATCGAGCCGTCGGCGCCGTCGCCGGCCCCGCCGGGCTGGGCCGGGATCCTGACGGAGAGGCTCGGGGCGGGCGGGCCGGTGTCCGCCCGTGTCGGCTCAGCGGTGGTCACTGCGACTCTCCCCGTCCTCGCCCGGGCCTGCCGAACCGTCCATGTACCGCACGGGCCCATCCGTACTCGGAGGGACGCGTCCCGGCGCGCCTCCGTTGCTTTCGGGACGCTAGCACGCGGCATTTTCCACGCGCTGCCCTATCGGCGGACGGCCCCCTGCCCCGTGGGGACGGGGCAGGGGGCCGGACCGGTCGGTCAGGTGACGCGCATGAGCTTGTCACCGAAGGACGGCTCGGCCAGTGCGCCGCTCAGCGTGACCGCGACCTCCACCTGGCTCGCGCCCTCTCCGACCGTCATCGTGCCGACCCTCGTGCCCGCCGGCGCCGTGTTCGGGATCGTCTTGCCGTCATCGGTCAGTTCGAGCTTGACCGTGAGGCCGGGCCAGCCGACCGCCTTCACGTCCTCGGCCACGACCACGTCGGTGGTGTGGCCGAATCCGTCGTCGACGACGCCGACGACCTGTCCCTTCTTCACGACGGTACGGCTCGCCAGCAGGTCCTGCGTGGCGATCATGGCCTCCTTGCTCACCGCGTTGACCGTGTCGATGATCGACGGCTTGTGCTGTCCCAGGATCGCGCCGACGATGAGCTGGTCGGTGTCTCCGACCTTCTTGTGCGCCGCGAAGAGCAGGTTGCCACCGGCCTTCGTGGTGGAGCCCGTCTTGATGCCGAGCGCGCCGTCGTACGGGACGAGAGTGTTGTAGTTCCGGTGGAACTTCCCCGACGGGTCCGTCCAGGACGGCAGCTTGGTGATGTCCATCAGCGCCGGGATCTCGACCAGCTTCTCGCCCAGCTTCACCTGGTCCTCGGCTGAGCTCACCGTGGTCGCGTTCAGCCCGGACGGGTCGGTGTAGGTGGTCTTCGTCATGCCGAGTTCCTTGGCGGTGTCGTTCATCTTCTTGACGAACGCCTCCTCGGAACCCGCGTCCCAGCGGGCGAGCAGCCTGGCGATGTTGTTCGCCGAGGGGATCATGATGGCCGAGAGGGCTTCCTGCTGCGTGATCGTCTCGCCGGCCTTGACCGTGTTGAGGGTCGACTCCCCCACCGAGTCGAGCTTGCCCTCCTTCTCCGCCGTCGCGTCGATCTTGACGGCGGGCCCGTCCGCACCCTTCTTCAGCGGGTGGTCCTTGAGCACGACGTAGGCGGTCATCGCCTTGGCCACGCTGCCGATCGGCACCGCCTTCTGCTCACCGAAGGAGTCGACCGTGCCGAGGCCCGTGGCCGCCATGTAGCCCTGGCCCTCGCCCGGCCACGGCAGGGAGGGCTTGCTTCCCTCGAAGTCGTACGTCTGCTTCGTCGTCAGTTCGAGAACCGGCTCGGGAAGCGGGCGCACTCCCTGTGCGATCGCAAAGGCGATCAGGAGGAGCAGGACCAGCGGCGTCCAGATCTTGACCCGCCGGACCGCGGTGCGGACCGGCGTCTCCTCGGGCGGCGGGGTGTTCGTGAGCTCGGCGAGCAGGTCGAGCGGCGGCCGGGGCGGCATGGGCTGCTGCCTGGTCCGCTCGGCCTCGGTGAGACCGGCTCCGGGGCTCGCCGGAGTGCGGGGTCCTGCCGCGATGTCCGGGGTGACCGTGGGACCGACCACGGCCGGGGGGCGTACGTCGTCCGAGCGCAACGGCACGAACTTGCTGGTCCGCTCGGCGGGGGCCTCGGGCGTTCCGGAGGGCTCGGCGGCCCAGGACGCGGGCTTGCGCGGAGCCCCGCTCCCCTTCGACGGGAGCTTCAGCGCGGTCGTGGGCTGGTCGAGCTGTTCGGCGCGCGGCGCCTTGAAGACGGCGGTCGGATGATCGATTCCCCGGCCGTCGCGCGCGGGCTCCGGCTCCTTCGCCGGAGCCGCTTCCTCGCGGGTCCTCGGGACGCGGGGACCGTCGGCGGAAGCGCTGACGGCCGGTACGCCGCCGATTTCCTCGGAGGCCTCGGTGGCACTCTCGGCCGGGCCCTCGGTGTCCGCTGGCTCGGTGTCGCTCGCTGCCGGGGCCGCGGTGCCGCCGGTGGCCCTCGCGTCGTCGCGGGTGTCCGCCGCCTCACCGTCGGTGGCAGCGCGAGCGGAGCCGGCACCGTCGTCCGACGACACGTCCCGCGCCTCGGCCGCACCGTCCTGAGCTGCGCTTTCCTCGTCGGAATCGGTCTCCACCCACGCCGCTACGGCTGCGCGCAGCCGGGCGTCGGTCGGCTGCGCTCCTTCGTCCGATGCGGAGCCGGAGGCGGGCTCGGCATCCGGCTCGGTGTCGGATTCGCCATCCGCGTCGGCTGCGTCGGCACGGGCATCGGAGCCGGCTCCTGACGCGGTCGGCGCGGCCACGGGGGCTGCCTCGGGAGCATCCTCGCGCTCGGCGCCGGAAGCGGACCGGCCGCCGGAAGCGGGCATGTCCTCCTCGGCTTCGGCGGCACCGGCCTCGGAGCCGGGCTCCACGTCGGCGTCGGACCGGCTGGATTCGGCCCCGGCCGCAACCGCGGCACACGAACCGGGACCAGCCGCGGTATCGGCTTCGGCGTCCGCCTCGGCGTCCGTTTCCGCGCCGGCTTCCACATCGTCCTCGACTTCCGCTTCGGCGCCCGTGTCGGCCTCGGACCCGGACTTGGCGCCCGAATCCGCCTTCACGCCGCCCGAATCCGCCCCGGCACCGCCCGAGAACGGCTCAGCAGGGCCCGCAGACGCCCCGGGCGCCGCCGTGGCCTCCCCGGCCGGTCCTCCGGCCTCCGAGGCGCCCTCAGACCCCTCAGGGCCTCCCTCGGCACCCTCCGCGCCTTCCGCGCGCCCCTCGGGCGCCGACGCGCCCTCGGAAGCGTCAGGGACGCTCGGCATGCGGAAGACCGCCGTTTCGCTGTCGGTCGCGGCGCCGGGGGTCCCGCCCTCCGCATCCGCACCCGCCTCGGCGCCCGGTCCTCGGAACACGGCGAGACGCGGATCGCGTTCCTCGGCCGTCCCCGACGACTTCCGCTGCTCCGACATGTCGGGGGACTCGCCCGCCACCGATACCTCCTTGATGAGCCGCGGGGTCACGCCCGCACTGTCCGAACCATTCACCAGTGTCCTGTGTGAACCCTTGAGCGAACCGCTAGACGAGAACGACATAGCTAACGGTTCCCTCACAAAGCACCCAGGCACCCTCGACAGACCATTGTGAGAGGGGTCACCCTGTCACTCATCCACGCGGGGAGGCATGGATGGGCAGGAGCCGCAGAACAATTCCGGAGGAGCTTCTGCTGCTCGCTCTGGACCCGACCACGGGTACCACAGCGCAGCCGCAGTCGCTCGACCTCGGCCTGGCCGGGGCACAGCTAGTGGAGCTGGCTCTGGCAGGACGGATAGCCCCTGACGGGGATCGTATCGCCGTGGTGATGCCACGGCCGACAGGAGATCCGACTCTGGACTCCGCACTGGAACTGCTGCGCCGTCGCGGCAGTCCGGTTCGGGCCGTCCACTGGATCGGCGGACCCCGGCTGGGACTTCGCCAGATCTACCTCGCTCATCTGGAGCGGTGCGGCATGGTTCACGCCGTGGCGGGCCAGATGTGCGGAGTGCTGCCGACGACTCGCTACCAGGCGACGGACACGGCGATCAGCCGGGACATCAGAGCCCGGCTGGACAGTGCGATCCGCACCGGCGTACCGCCGGACCCGCGGACCGCGGCGCTCGCCGCACTGGCCCACGCGGTCGGACTCGGCAAGCACCTGTACCCCGGGAACGAGGGGCGCTCGTCGCGCTCCCGGCTCCGGGACCTGATCAGGCACGACCCGATGGGCGGCCTCGTGGCACACGCCGTGATGGACGTCCAGAACGGTGTGGCCGTCCAGCCACGCCGTAACCAGCAGACGGCGAGCGTGCCGTTGCAGCCGCAAGCACACCGCGGCAGCATGGCGCACACCTCCGTCCACTGACAGCACGACCGCGCGGACACTTGCGCGGGCACCGCACACCGCCGCACCGACGTCCCCGTGACCCGGTTCGGGAGCCGCACCAGGCGCGGGGCAGCCGGATCCACCGGCTGCCCCGCGCTCTTGCGTGCCGTCGCTGCGTGTGGCCATTTCCCAGCGCGGCCGGGGGCTCGGGTGGCAATCTGCTGAGCAGCAGACACACACAGCTACAACAGCTGCATAGCCGGAGGTGCCGTTCCCGTGCCGACCAACGTCAATCCCACTGTCAGGCGACGCCGGCTGGGCCAGGAATTGCGCCGCCTCCGCGAGATCAAGGGCATGACGGCCGAGGAGGTGGCGGAGCGGCTGCTGGTCTCGCAGTCGAAGATCAGCCGCCTGGAGAACGGCCGCCGTTCCATCAGCCAGCGCGACGTACGCGATCTCTGCGGGGTGTACGAGGTCGAGGACCACCGCGTCGTCGACTCGCTGATGCAGATGGCGAAGGACTCCCGCCAGCAGGGCTGGTGGCACGCCTTCGGCGACATCCCGTACAGCGTGTACATCGGGCTGGAAACCGATGCCGAGTCCCTCCGGGTGTACGAACCCCAGGTCGTCCCCGGGCTGCTGCAGACCCGGGGCTACGCGGAGGCCCTGATCACCGGCGCGCTGCCCGAGGCGCCGCCGTCCGACATCGAGAAGCGGGTCAACGTAAGGGCCCGCCGGCAGGACCGCGTCAACGCCGCGGAACACCCCCTGCGCCTGTGGGCGGTCATCGACGAGTCCGCCCTCCACCGGCTGGTGGGCGGCAAGCAGGTCATGATCGAGCAGCTCGAGCACCTCGTCGAGCAGTCCCAACTGCCCCATGTGACGGTGCAGGTGCTGCCCTTCGACATGGGGGCGCACCCGGGCATCAACGGGCAGTACGCCATTCTGGAGTTCCCCGACGCGGCGGACTCCAGCGTCGTGTACATCGAAGGGGTGACCAGCGACCTCTACCTCGAGAAGGCGAACGACGTGCAGCGCTACAGCGTCATGTACGAGCACCTGCGGGCACAGGCGCTGAACGTGGACCAGACCCGCCAGTTCATCGAGGACATCGCCAAGGGCTACACGCGCTGAGCGCCCTCGGGGGCCCGCCGGAACAGGACGGTCCGACAACGCCTGATACGCGGCTGATGCTCTGCTGTAAGTGAGGTGGGGGCGGGAAGATACACCGCCACCACCTCACAGCGGAAGACCCGCATGGAATATGCCATCCGGTCGAGTGAACGGCTCCACCACCAAGCGATGTTGGCGAGTAGCGTCGATCACGCCAACAGGAACGAAGTTGGTGCCTCTCACATCAACTCTCTGAACCGGAGTGAACATGGCTATTCTTCAGGGTGCTACGGAAAACTGGACGAAGTCGTCGTACTCCGGCGGCAACGGGGCCTGCGTCGAAGTGAAGTCGCCCGTCACGCAGGCCATCGCCGTGCGTGACTCGAAGGCCCCCGAGGGTCCCTCGCTCTCCTTCGTGTCCGGAGCGTGGAACACCTTCGTGCGTGACGTCGCATCGGGTTCGATCAACGCCTGACCGGCGACCGGTCACATCGGCCCTCGCGCGCCGCATGAGTCCGGTTCACCGCGCACGATCGTTCAGGAGCCCTCTCGACCGGCCCGCCGTCCTGGCCGAGGGGGCTTGACCCCGCCTCCGGACACAGACGTGACCGATCGGCGTGGCACGCCCGTCACGACCTCAGCAGTCGACACCGGCAGCGCGCTCGGCGCCATCGGTGTGTGAGCGTCACGTCGTGCAGCTTTCCCCCTTCTCCGGCCGCACGGGACCCGCATCCCGTGCGGTCGTTCTGCGTTCTCGGGCGTTCTCGGGCGCTCCTGCCTTGCGTCGATCCCTGCACAGCCTGACGAAGTGCCCGCTCATCGTGTGGCCGTGGTCGCGTTCACGACAACGCCCCGCAAGGTCAAGACCCCGTAAAATCGTTCGCCTTGCTGATCCTCGTTCACATCCCTGATCGGTAAAACCTTGACCGTGGACCCGGACTAGCGGTTCAATCCCCCAAGTCCCTTTCCCGCACGGGGCCCCGCTGAACGGCCGTACCGACGAAGTGCGTTCCCGTTCACAAGGCGGACCCCTGGAGGGGGCACATGAACAGTCTCGACTGGGCCGTGCTCATCGGATACTTCGGTGTGATGGTCGCGATCGGACTCTGGTCGCACAAGCGCGTGGACAACGTAAGCGACTTCTTCACCGCCGGCGGCAAGATGCCGTGGTGGCTGTCGGGCATCTCGCACCACATGTCCGGGTACAGCGCGGTGATGTTCACCGGCTACGCGGGTATCGCGTACCAGTACGGCGTCACGTCCTTCGTGACGTGGTCGCTGCCGATCGCGATCGGCATCGGCATCGGCGCGAAGCTCTTCGCGCCCCGCCTCAACCGGCTGCGTTCGCGGCTGCACGTGGCCTCGCCGCTCGAGTACCTCAAGAACCGCTACAACATCCCGACCCAGCAGGCCCTGGCGTGGTCCGGGCTGCTCCTGAAGATCGTGGACGTCGGCGCCAAGTGGGCCGCCATCGCCACGCTGCTCTCCGTCTTCACGGGCATCACCCTCACCCAGGGCATCTTCATCACCGGCGCCATCACAGCCGTCTACTGCACGGTCGGCGGGCTGTGGGCCGACGCCCTCACGGAGCTGGGCCAGTTCATCATCCAGCTCTTCGCCGGCCTGGCCATGCTGGTCATCGCCATGAAGGAACTGGGCGGCTTCAGCTCGCTGTGGACGGTCTGGGACAAGCTGCCCGAGGGCCACACGGACCCGACGGCCGGCCCGTACACCGTGACCTTCCTGCTGGCCTATCTCTTCATCAAGACCTTCGAGTACAACGGCGGCATGTGGAACCAGGCCCAGCGCTACATGGCCACGGACTCCGCCCGTTCCGCGACCCGTTCGGCCCGGCTCTCGGCAGTGCTGTGGCTGGTCTGGCCGGTCGTCCTCTTCTTCCCGATGTGGGTGGCACCGCTGCTCGTCGAGGCGAAGAAGCCGGACGCCTCGGACAGTTACGCGCTGATGACCGAGCAGCTGCTGCCCCACGGGCTGCTGGGCCTGGTCGTCGTCGGCTTCTTCTCGCACACCATGGCCATGTGCTCCTCAGACGCCAACGCCATCTCGGCGGTCTTCACCCGGGACATCGCGCCGGTCTTCTCCAAGGCGGCCCGCACCTGGAGCAACCGCAGCGGCCTGCTGGCCGCGCGGCTGTCGACGCTCGCGTTCCTCGGACTGTCGATGGCCCTGGCCACCCAGATCAACTCGCCGACGTTCAAGGACATCATCTCGGTCGTCATCAAGTGGGTGGCCGGACTGATGGGCCCGATCGCCATCCCGTTCATGCTGGGCCTGCTGCGCAGGTTCCGCAGGTCGGGTCCGACGGCGGCGCTCACCAGCTGGGCGGCCGGCCTGATCGCGTTCTACCTCACCAACTACAACTTCGACGGCTCGGTGAAGACGGACGTAGCCCTGCAGTACCAGGTGGCCCTGCCGCTGGCCATCTCCCTCGTGCTCTACATCGTCATCGGGTTCGTCAAGCCCGAGGACACCCCGGAGCGCGACGCCGTCATCGAGATGATCAACACCGACGACGGGGGCCCTGCCGGCGGAGCCGCCGCGGCGGCCGTTCCCCTGCAGAAGCCCGGCCCGGAGAACTCGGGGGTCCCGGAGGGTGTGAAGGACTGACGGCCCCGCACACGGGGGCACCTGAGCGGTGGGCGGGCGCGGCGGCGTCCGCCCACCGCCCGTCCTGTCCTGACGCACGCTCCGGCCGGGTTCCGGTACGGGCAGGGGCCCGGACCCGTACCCGCTCAGTCCCGCGGGTAGCGGGCCAGCCACCCCGGCGCGACCGCGGCAGGGGTGTGCAGGGCGGGCCCCTGGGTCATCTCCATCGCGAAGTCGTCGGAGAGTTCGAGGAGAGTCGAGCGGCCCTCCAGTTCCGCGAGCCAGGCCGGCGGAAGCGCCGTCTCGCCGTGCAGCGCCCCGAGGAGGGCCCCGCAGACGGCTCCGGTGGCCGCCGAGGGCCCGGAGTGGTTCACCGCGAGCCGCAGCCCGTGGCGTACGTCCTCGCCGACCAGGGCGCAGTACAGCGCCACGGCGAGCACCTCCTCGGCCGAGTCGGTGTCGCCGAGCGCCTCGATGAGGGCGGGCCCGGGGATCCCCTGGCGTACGGAGCCGAGGGCCTGCCGGAGCGCCTCGGTGACCTGCTCGCTGCCCGGGCGTTCGGCGAGCAGCGCCAGTGCGTGCTGGACCGCTCCGTCCAGGGTCTCGCCGCGGGCCAGACCGTGCACCAGGAGCGCGAGGGCTCCGGCCGCGAGCTGGGCGGTGGCGTGGCCGTGGGTGTGGGCGGCGCACTCGACGGCCAGTTGGAGCACGAGCTGGGGCTCCCAGCCCACGAGCAGCCCGAAGGGCGCGGAGCGGGTCAGCGCGGCCGAGTCCCGCGCAGCCGGGTTCTTGGGCACGGCGAGCGTGCCCATCGTGCTGTCGCCGAAGCCGGCCAGGCATTCCCTGGTCGGGGCGCGGCGGGTGTACAGCCACTCCTCCCTGGCCAGCCAGCCGTTGTCCTTGCGCCGTTCGTCGGGACCCCAGGCGCTCTGGGTGGCCGCCCAGCGCAGGTGGGCGCGGTGCACGTCGGTCGGCGGGTGCCAGGCGCCGGTGTCCCGCCGGACCTGGGCCCGGATGAGCCCGTCGACGGTGAAGAGGGTGAGCTGCGTGGCGGCTGTGACGGCACCGCGTCTGCCGTGCGCGGAGACGAAGTCGGCCACCCCGTCCACGCCGTGTGCCGCGCGTATCGCCTCCAGGGTGAGCCCCGAGACGCCTGCCCCGAGCGCGTCCCCGATGGCACCGCCGAGCAGGGACCCCCGCACCCGGCCGCGGAAGTCCTGCTGCTGGACACGGCCCCAGACAGCTGTGGTTCCCGTACTCACCGTGCCCCCTTCCGTCCGGCCTGCGGTGCGACTGCGCAAGCACTGTAATCGAACGGGAACGGTGGGCTCATAGCCGGAACAATTTGTACGGACTAGCGCGGCGGAGCACTTTTGAACGGCATTCCTCACGTTTTCCAAGACCATTTCGCCCGCGGGTATCCGAACGGAATTCCCGGGCCCGGGCCCGTCGCGGACGGGGCGTCAGCCGAGAGGGACTGGTCGTAGTCCTCGGCGGCATCGGCCCTCGTCCGTGACCCCGGCCGAGTCGGCGACACGCGTGCCCGGCTCCGCCAGTTCCAGGGCGGCCCGCTCGGCGTCGGTGAGGACCGTGGCCTACCGCCGGGCCGCGACCAGGTGCAGGCGTGTCGCGGTCTCGCCGGCCTCGGCGGCTTCCTTGGTGTGCGTGTCCAGGCAGAATCCGCAGCCGTTGATCCGGCTGGCGCGGATCTTCACGAGTTCCTGCGTGGCCGCCGGTACGGCGGAGTCGGTGACCGCTTTACCGGCTGAATTGACGTGCTTCAGGAAGGTGGCCGCGAGCGAGCCGCCGACGACGTCGAGACGCGCTTCCATCAGGTGCTCCCCTGTGCTTCCGCTGGTTGGTCACACCCCTTCGACGGAACGGAGCCGCCCGGATGTGACATGGGCGCGATGTGGCCTCCGCCTCCGGTCCCGGGGCGCGCGTACGGCCCGGGACCACCCGCCGCGCCGAGCCGTGCGCGAACGGCCCGTGGCGCCCCGCCGCACGGAGCCCCGGCCCGGGTCAGGCGTCTGCGGGGAGGGCCGGGTAGTCCGTGTAGCCCGTCGCCCCGCCCACGTACATCAGGTACGCGTCCCGGACCTGGTTCACCGGGGCGCCCGTGCGCATGCGGTGGACCAGGTCGGGGTTGGCGAGGAAGGGGCGGCCGAGCGCGATCAGGTCCGCACCGGAGGCCAGGAGCCGTTCGCCGTGGGCGAGGCCGCCGTCGTCCGGGATGCGGTCGGCGGGCAGGAGCGGGTTGGCGATCAGAGTGCCCGGCCAGTCCTTGCGGATCCGCTGGAAGACGGAGTCCTCGGGGTCGGCACGCACCACGTGCAGGTAGGCGAGGCCCCGGTCGGCCAGCGCGCCGAGGAGCGCGGGGTAGAGCCGCTCGGTGTCACCTTCCTCGATGCCGTTGACGGTGCTGCCCGGCGAGACACGCAGTCCCACCCGTTCCGCCCCGATCGCCTCGGCGACGGCGTCGACCACCTCGACCACGAAACGGATGCGCCCGGCCGGGGAACCTCCGTAGTCGTCGGTGCGCCGGTTGGTCCCGCCGGCCAGGAACTGGTGGAGCAGATAGCCGTTGGCTCCGTGCACCTCGACGCCTTCGAACCCCGCCTCGATCGCGTTGCGGGCGGCGGCGGCGAAGTCTGCGACGGTCGTACGGATGTCCTCGGGGGTCATCTCGTGCGGGACGACCGAGGGCACCCGCCCGGCCGGGGTGTGGATCGTCTCGGGCAGGGCGACCGGGGAGGGGGCGACGGGCGTCAGCCCGCTGTTGTCGGGGTGCCCGACGCGTCCGCCGTGCTGGATCTGGAGGAACATCCGGCCGCCCTCGGCCCGCACCGCGTCGGTGACCTGGCGCCAGCCCTCGACGTGGGCCGGGCTGTGGATGGCCGTGACGTTCGGGTAGGTCTGGCCCACGGGGTTCGGGGTGGATGCCTCCGCGATGATCAGTCCCGCCGAGGCGCGCTGGGTGTAGTAGGCGGTCATCAGTGGGGTCGGTACGCCCTCGGCCGTGGCGCGGTTCCGGGTCAGCGGCGCCATCACGAGGCGGTGGGGAAGGGTGAGGGGGCCGAGCCCGGCCGGTTCGAAGATCTTCGGGGAAGCCGCTGCGTTCGTCATACCGGAACGGTAAGAATTGACACTGGTGTCAGGTTCAAGTCCGGAGGCGAGGAAAGCATGCGGATCGGTGAGCTGGCCCGGCGGACGGGCGTGAGCGAGCGCTCCCTGCGCTACTACGAGACCCAGGGCTTGCTGACGGCCGACCGTACCCCCGGAGGCCATCGCGACTACGCCGAGGGCGCGGTCGACCGCGTCATCCGCATCCAGGAGTTCTACGCCGCCGGGCTGTGCAGCGCGAAGATCGCCGACCTGCTGCCCTGCGTGCGCGACTCGGACGGCGGCCCCTCCGAGATCGCCACATCGACCCTGGTCAGAGACCTGTCCGTGGAGCGCGACCGCATCGACAGGAAGATCGAGGAACTGCGCCGTTCGCGGGACGTACTGGACGACGTGATCGCCACGGCCGCGGGCGGGACCGCGAGCGGCGGCTGAACCACGCGGCGCCACGTGCACCGCGCCCACAGGATCCGGGTCCGTGCCCCGTGCTCCCCTCAGCGAAAAACACGACACAAGGTGTCGTGATTCGCGGGGAACATGGTTTCACCGGTCGTCATCGATGACACAGGTGAACCGGGACACATGCAGGCACAGGACCTCAAGGGGATTCATGTCAGACACTTCACCCATTCCGGCATCCGCACTCCACGGAAGGATCGCGCTGGTCGCGGGTGCCACGCGTGGCGCAGGGCGCGGGATCGCGGTCCGGCTGGGCGCGGCGGGTGCGACCGTCTACGTCACCGGCCGCACGACGCGGGAACGGCGCTCGGAGTACGACCGGTCCGAGACGATCGAGGAGACCGCGGAGCTCGTCACCGCGGCGGGTGGAACGGGTATCGCGGTGCCGACCGACCACCTGGTGCCCGAGCAGGTCCGTGCGCTGGCCGAGCGCATCGACGCCGAGCAGGGTCGGCTCGACGTGCTCGTCAACGACGTCTGGGGAGGCGAGCGGCTGTTCGCGTTCGGCAAGCCCGTCTGGGAGCACGACCTCGACGACGGACTGCGGCTGCTCCGGCTCGGCGTGGAGACGCACGCGATCACCAGCCACTTCGTGCTGCCCCTCCTGGTACGGCGGCCGGGCGGGCTCGTGGTCGAGATGACCGACGGCACCGCCGCGTACAACACGGCGAACTATCGCAACTCCTACTTCTACGACCTGGTCAAGAACAGCGTGCTGCGCATGGCGTTCGTGCTCTCACACGAGCTGAGGCCGCACGGCGGAACGGCTGTGGCGCTCACCCCGGGGTGGATGCGCTCGGAGATGATGCTCGACGCCTTCGGCGTGGCCGAGGAGAACTGGCGCGATGCGCTGACCGAGGTGCCGCACTTCTGCATCTCGGAAAGCCCGGCGTACGTCGGGCGTGCGGTCGCCGCTCTGGCGGCCGACCCCGACCTCGCCGGCCGGAACGGCCAGTCGTTGTCCAGCGGGCAGCTCGCCCGGGAGTACGGCTTCACCGACCTCGACGGTTCCCGCCCCGACTGCTGGCGCTACCTGACCGAGGTGGCCGATGCCGGCAAGGCGGCCGACGCGACGGGGTACCGGTGACGGGCCCCGTGCGCCGGCCGTTCGGCCTCAGCCCGGCAGCACCGGCAGCAGCTCCGGCAGGTGGCCGTCCGATGCCGCCGCGGCCGTGACGCGTTCCTCCGGGACCTCGCCGTACAGCGTCGTACGGGGCTTCGCGGGACGTCCCGCCAGGTCGGCGATGGCCACGAGGTCCTGGACGGACCGGTACGAGCCGTAACTCGATCCCGCCATACGGGAGATGGTCTCCTCCATCAGGGTCCCGCCGAGGTCGTTGGCACCCGAGCGCAGCATCTCGGCGGCCCCTTCCGCGCCGAGCTTCACCCAGCTGGTCTGGATGTTGGTGATGTGCGGGTGGAGGAGGAGGCGGGCCATCGCGGTGACGGCCCGGTTGTCCCGGTCGGTGGGGCCGGGGCGGGCGATGCCCGCGAGGTAGACCGGGGCGTTGGTGTGGATGAAGGGGAGGGTGACGAACTCCGTGAAGCCACCGGTCTCCTGCTGGAGGCGGGCCAGCGTCCTGAGGTGGCCGAGCCAGTGGCGGGGCTGGTCGACATGGCCGTACATCATCGTCGACGAGGAGCGCAGGCCCGTCTCGTGGGCCGTTCTGATGACCTCCAGCCAGGTGGCGGTCGGCAGCTTCCCCTTGGTGAGGACCCAGCGGACCTCGTCGTCGAGGATCTCCGCGGCCGTTCCGGGGATCGAGTCGAGTCCCGCCTCCTTGGCCGCGGTCAGCCAGTCGCGGATGGACATGCCGGTGCGGGTCGCGCCGTTGACGACCTCCATCGGCGAGAAGGCGTGGACGTGCATGCCGGGCACGCGCTCCTTCACCGCCCGGGCGATGTCGAAGTACGCGGTGCCGGGGAGGTCCGGGTGGATGCCGCCCTGCATGCAGACCTCGACCGCACCGACGTCCCAGGCCTGCGCCGCGCGGTCGGCGACCTGGTCCAGGGAGAGGGTGTAGGCGTCCGCGTCCGTACGACGCTGGGCGAAGGCGCAGAAACGGCAGCCGGTGTAGCAGACGTTGGTGAAGTTGATGTTCCTGGTGACGACGTAGGTGACGTCGTCACCGACCACGTCGCGGCGCAGGGCGTCCGCGATCCGGCAGAGCTCGTCCAGTGCGGGCCCGTCCGCGTGGAGCAGGGCGAGGGCCTGGTCGTCGGTGAGCCCCGTGGGATCGTCGGCGGCCTGGCTCAGGGCCTGGCGCACGTCGGTGTCGATCCTGGAGGGGACCATGCCGGGGGCGGCGGCCTCGCGCAGGGCCTCCCAGTCGCCGTACACCTCGTCGAAGTCGTCGCGCCGGTCGCCGGTGCGGCCCTCGGTGTCGATGGTGCGGTGCAGATCGGTGCGGCCGGTGGCGTTGAAGCCCTCGTCGGGCTCCTGCCAGGGAAGCCCGGTCGGGATCGCCCCCTCCTTCGCGAGGCCCGTCCCCGGGTCGGTGAGCGCCCGCACGTGCGGCAGGAGGCGGGGGTCGAGCCAGGGTTCGCCGCGCTGGATGAACTCCGGGTAGATCGTCAGCCGTTCGCGCAGCTCGAAGCCCGACTCGGCCGTCCGCGCCGCGAGCTCGTCGATGTGCGGCCAGGGACGCTCGGGGTTCACATGGTCCGGGGTGAGGGGCGACACGCCGCCCCAGTCGTCGATGCCCGCGCCGATCAGCAGGGCGTACTCGGCGTCGACGAGGTTCGGCGGGGCCTGGATGCGGGCCGAGGGGCCGAGGATGTGGCGGGCGACGGCGATGGCGGCGGCCAGCTCCTCCAGTTCGGCGTCCGGCATCCCACGCATCGCGGTGTCCGGCTTGGCGCGGAAGTTCTGGACGATGACTTCCTGGATGCCGTGATAGGCGCGGGCCGTCCTGCGCAGCTCGAAGAGGGAGTCGGCACGCTCCTCGTACGACTCGCCGATGCCGATCAGGATGCCGGTGGTGAACGGCACGTTGGACCGGCCCGCGTCCTCCAGCACCCGCAGCCGGACGGCCGGCTCCTTGTCCGGGGAGCCGTGGTGGGGGCCGCCCTTGTCCGACCAGAGCCGGGTCGCGGTCGTCTCCAGCATCATGCCCATGGAGGGGGCGACGGGCTTCAGCCGCTGCAGGTCGGTCCACGTCATCACACCGGGGTTGAGGTGCGGGAGCAGACCCGTCTCCTCCAGCACCCTGATCGCCATGGCCCGCACGTACGCCAGGGTGTCGTCGTACCCCTCGGCCTCCAGCCATTCCCGCGCCTCGGGCCAGCGGTCCTCGGGCCGGTCGCCGAGCGTGAACAAGGCTTCCTTGCAGCCCATTTCGGCACCCTTGCGGGCGATGTCGAGGACCTCGTCCGGCGACAGGAACATCCCGTGTCCCGCCCTGCGGAGCTTCCCCGGCACCGTGACGAAGGTGCAGTAGTGGCAGGTGTCACGGCAGAGCCGGGTCAGCGGGATGAAGACCTTGCGGGAGTACGTGATCACTCCCGGCCGGCCGGCGGCCTCGAGACCCGAGTCCCGGACCCGGGCGGCGGACGCGGCGAGATCCGTCAGGTCCTCTCCCCGCGCCTGGAGCAGGACGGCGGCCTCGGCCACGTCGAGGGCGACACCGTCGCGGGCCCGCCGGAGGGCGCGCCGCATGGCGTTGGTCGTGGGGCGCTGAGGATCGGTCATGCTCCGAGCATACGAGCGCCCCGCTCCTTGTGGACCAGGGCATCTGTCCGGCGTAACCGCCCGTCCGGCACTGGCGCCTTGGCCGTTATGTCCCACTTGGCCCGTAGGCTCGGAGAGGTGATGAAAACGATCGTCTTCGACATCGGAGAAACCCTCGTCCGCGACGACCGCCACTGGTCCTCGTGGGCCGACTGGCTCGGGGTCCCGCCGCACACCGTCAGCGCACTGGTCGGCGCAGCCGTCGTGCGGGGCCGCGACTGCACCGACGCGCTGCGCGTCCTGCGACCCGACATGGACGTCAGCGAGGCGTACCACGCGCGAGCGGCCGCGGGCCGCGGCGAGCACCTGGACGAGACGGACCTCTACCCCGACGTCCGCCCCGCCCTGGCCGAACTCCGTGCGCTCGGCCTGCGGGTCGTCGTCGCGGGCGACCGGACGGCCCGCGCCGGAGAACTGCTGCGGGCCCTGGACCTGCCGGCCGACCTGGTCGTCACCTCGGGTGACTGGGGCGTCGGCAAACCGGACCGGGAGTTCTTCTCCCGCGTGCTGGAGGTGTCGGGCGCGGCTCCGGAGGCCACCCTGTACGTGGGCGACCACCCCGCCGACGACCTCTTCCCGGCGAAGTCCGCGGGACTGCGGGCCGCCCACATCCGCCGTGGCCCGTGCGGTCATTGGTGGGCGGACCACCCGGACGTCATGGAGACGGCGGACTGGCGCATCAGCTCCCTGACCGAACTGCCGGCGCTGCTGGGTGGCGCCGGGAGGCGGAAGCCGGCCGCCGGCCCGCGCAAACTGCACGCGCTCCCCGGGCAGACCGCCCCGCCCGAGGCCGCCCCACCCGGAGCCGAGCACACGGAACAGCCCGAGCGGTCCGAGCCCGAGCACACGCGTGGGCCCGAGCAGTCCGAACGGTCCCGGGCCTGACCCCTACTGCCCCTGGCCTTCGTCCCCGCGCAGCGAGAGCCTCAGCCGGTCGCTCGCCAGCCGCATGTGCTCGGCCATCGCCGCGTCCGCGCCCTCCGGGTCGCCCGCCCGGATCGCGTCGAGCACGGCCGCGTGCTCGTGGAGCGTCCCGCTGACCGTGCCCTCGATGTCCCCGGCCCGCTCCATCCACACCTGGAGCAGGGCCCGGATGGAGTGCAGGATGTCGCTGAGCACGGTGTTGCGGGCGATGTTCGCGGTCTCCAGGTGGAATGCGATATCGGCGTCGATGAACGCCTTGACGTCCGTCCCCGCCTCCCGCATCCGCTCCAGGTGCTCCTCCAGCCGCTCGACGTCGGCCTCGGACGCCCGGTCGGCGGCCAGCCGCGCGGACATGCCCTCCATGAAGGTGCGGACCTCGACGAGGTCGTGCGTGCGGCGCTGACCGAGCATCAGGCCCCAGTTGATGGCCCGCGGCAGGAACTCCGAGGTTCCTTCACGGACGTACGAGCCCGAGCCCGGCCTGATCTCGATGATGCCGAGGACGTCCAGCGCGGACAGCGCCCCGCGCACGCTGGAGCGCGCGACGCCGAGGGCGTCTGCCAGCTGGCGCTCGGCGGGCAGGCGCGTACCCGGCTTCAGGTTTCCCTCGGACAGATGATCAAGGAGCCGCTTGGCCACCTCACTGACCGATGACTCCCGTACGACGGGGCGCAGAAGTGACGTGAAATCGGGCGCTTCGGGCTGCGTGGACACGCTGACCAGTACACCAGACGGGACGGCGGAACCCTGGAGCGGGCGGACGATAACGCGCTCATCGGCCCAGGAGAAGAGCTCAGGGGAGCGACCTACGTCACTTTGGTAAATTGGTGACCAATTTAGGATCCGAAGCTAGCTTGGAGGTGTTCACCGGCCGGAAACACAGCCTTCAACGGTTCGACTTCGCCTGCCGGAGCAGACACAGAACCGGACAGAGCGGTCCGCGAGCGAGGAGTCTCCATGGGCGCCACTGCGCATTCAGCGATCGAGAGATCAGCGATCAAGAAGGTCTCGGTCCGCCTCGTCCCCTTCGTGGCCCTGATGTTCTTCGTGAACTACCTGGACCGGACGGCCGTCTCCTTCGCGGAGCCCAACGGCATGGGGCAGGACCTCGCCCTCACCGCGGCGCAGTTCGGCTTCGCCTCCGGCGTCTTCTTCATCGGGTACATCATTCTCGAAGTGCCCAGCAACATGGCGCTGCACAAGTTCGGCGCCCGCCGCTGGCTCGCCAGGATCATGGTGTCCTGGGGTGTCGTCGCCCTCCTCTTCACCTGGGTGCAGAACAGCGAGCAGCTGTACGCGCTCCGCTTCCTGCTCGGTGTAGCCGAGGCCGGCTTCTTCCCCGGCGCGATCCTCTTCCTGAGCCAGTGGGTGCCCTCCCGGCACCGTACGAAGGTGCTCGGCCTCTTCTACCTGGCGCAGCCCCTGACCACCGTCATCGGCGCCCCGCTGGCCGGCTGGTTCATCAACCAGCACGGGCTCTTCGGCCTCGAGGGCTGGCGCGTGATGTTCCTCGGGGTGTCCGTCCCGGCGATCGTGCTGGGCGTCGTCGCCTGGTTCTACCTGATCGACAAGCCCGCCGACGCGAAGTGGCTGACGCCTGCCGAGAAGGACTGGCTGACCAAGGAGCTCGCCGCCGAGAACGCCGGCAAGACCGGCGCGGGCGAGAAGTCCGACCACGGCAAGGAGGCCCTGAAGGCGGCCTTCACCAACAGCCGCGTCTGGATCCTCGCCCTCATCTACTTCGGCTTCATCTACGGCCTGTACGCCCTCGCCTTCTTCCTGCCGACGATCATCAACGGCTTCCAGGAGCAGTTCGGCACGACGTTCAGCGTGATGGACAAGGCCCTGATCACGGCCATCCCGTATCTCCCGGCCGCGATCGTCCTCTACTTCTGGTCCCGCCACGCCACCAGGCACGGTGTCCACACCTGGCACATCGCCGGGCCGGCCGTCGTCGGCGGGATCTCCATCCCCCTCGCCCTCTACATGGGCTCGCCCGCCGCCACGGTCGCCGTCATCACCGTCACCGCCTGTGCGATCTTCGCGGCGCTGCCGGTCTTCTGGTCCGTCCCCTCGCAGTTCCTGACCGGCGCGGCAGCCGCCGCCGGTATCGCCCTGATCAACACGGCGGGCAACGTGGCCGGCTTCGCCGCCGGATACGTCACCGGCTGGCTGAAGGACTTCAGCGGCGCCTACTACCTGCCGCTGTTCCTCGTCGGGGCCTTCATGCTCATGTCCGCCGCGCTGATGCTGTGGCTCGCCGAGCGGTCCAAGGACCACGGCGCGACCCACGGCCGCCCTCTCGCAGAGGTTCGCTGATGACCCGCCTGTCCAACGACCCCGCCGCCTTCGCCGACGAGGCACTCGAAGGCTTCGTCGCCGCCCACCCCCGCAGGGTCCGCCAGGTCCCCGGCGGGGTGGTCCGGGCCACCCGCACCGCCCCCGGCCAGGTCGCCGTGGTGGTCGGCGGAGGCTCCGGGCACTACCCGGCCTTCTCCGGGCTGGTCGGCCAGGGCCTCGCACACGGCGCGGCCGTCGGCAACGTCTTCGCCTCGCCCTCCGCCCACCAGGTGCGCCAGGTCGCCCGGGCCGCCGAGACCGGCGGCGGCGTCCTCCTCGCCTACGGCAACTACGCGGGCGACGTCCTGCACTTCGGCCAGGCCGCCGAGCGGCTGAACGCCGAGGGCATCCCCGCCCGCACACTCGGCGTCACGGACGACATGTCCAGCGCCTCGCCCGACGAGGCCCACAAGCGCCGCGGTGTCGCCGGGGACCTGGTCGTCTTCAAGGCGGCCGCCGCCGCGGCCGAGGCCGGACAGCCGCTGGACGAGGTGACCCGGATCGCGGAGCTGGCGAACGCCCGCACCCGCTCCTTCGGTGTCGCGTTCTCCGGCTGCACGCTGCCGGGCGCCGGCCACCCACTCTTCACGGTCCCCGAGGGCCGCATGGCCGTGGGTCTCGGCATCCACGGCGAGCCCGGCATGGGCGAGCGGCCCGTGCCGACCGCCGACGAGGCCGCCGAGCTCCTGGTCTCCACCGTCCTCGGTGAACTCCCCGAGGACGTCGGGTCGCCCCACGGCCGGCGGGCAGCCGTGATCCTCAACGGCCTCGGCTCGGTGAAGTACGAGGAGCTGTTCGTCGTCTACCGCCGGGTCGCGCAGCTCCTCGCCGAGGCCGGCGTCGAGGCCGTCGACCCCGAGGTCGGCGAGCTGGTCACCAGCTTCGACATGGCCGGCGTCTCGCTCACCCTGTGCTGGCTCACCGACGAGCTGGAGCCGCTGTGGACGGCCCCGGCCGACGCCCCCGCCTACCGCAAGGGCGCCGTCGAAGCCGCGGACCTCTTCGTCCCGGACCCCTCCGCGGAGACCGCCGAGGACACCGTCCCGCCCGCCACCGACGACTCCCGCGAGGCGGCCCGCACGGCCCTCGCCGCCCTCCGCGTCCTCAAGGACACCGTCGACGTCCACGCCGAGGAGCTCGGCCGGATCGATGCCGTCGCCGGTGACGGTGACCACGGCATCGGCATGCAGCGCGGCTCCACCGGGGCGTACGGGGCAGCGGTACGCGCCGAGGCGCTCGGCGCCGGTGCAGAAACGCTCCTGCACCGTGCCGCCGACGCCTGGGCCGACCGGGCCGGCGGCACGTCCGGCGCCCTGTGGGGCGTCATCCTCCGGGCCGTCGGCACCGCGCTCGGCGACACCGGGCGGCCCTCGGCCCAGGTGGTCGCCGCCGGGGTCGCGGAGGCGACGGCCGGGGTGATGCGGCTGGGGAAGGCGGAGGTCGGCGACAAGACGATGGTCGACGTCCTCGTCCCCTTCTCCTACGCGCTCACCGCCGCCGCCCGTGCGGAACAGCCCCTCGCCACCGCCTGGGACACGGCCGCGCACTCCGCGTCGGCCGCCGCCGCGGCCACGGCGGACCTGCTGCCCCGGATGGGCCGCGCCCGCCCGCACGCCGAGAAGAGCCTCGGCACTCCGGACGCCGGAGCCCACTCGCTCGCCCTGATCGTCCGTGCCGTGCACGGCGTGTTCGTACCCACCCTGGAGAACCACTGATGTCCGAGAAGCGGTCCGAGAAGCTCCGCGTCGTCGTCGGCTCCGACGACGCCGGCCACGCGTACAAGGAAGCCCTCAGGAAGGACCTGGAGGCCAGCGGCCTCGTCGCCACCGTCACCGATGTCGGGGTCGACGCCGACGGGCACACCGCCTACCCGAAGGTCGCCATCGCCGCCGCCGAGATGATCGCCCGGGGCGAGGCCGACCGCGCCCTGCTCGTCTGCGGCACGGGCCTCGGGGTGGCCATCGCCGCGAACAAGGTCAAGGGCGTCCGGGCCGTCACCGCACACGACTCCTTCTCCGTCGAGCGCGCGGTCCTCTCCAACAACGCCCAGGTCCTCACCTTCGGCCAGCGCGTCGTCGGTCTGGAGCTCGCCCGCCGGCTGGCCTCCGAGTGGCTGACGTACCGCTTCGACGAGGCGTCGGCGTCCGCCGCGAAGGTCGCGCTGATGGACGAGTACGAGAACAAGAACGACCACGCCGACCAGCAGGAAGCCGCAGCCTGATGCCCGCCGCGCAGAACACCGCGCAGAACACCGCGCGAAACCCCCGGGTCACGATCGGGGTGAGCCTGAAGATGTACTTCGGCCACCACGAGACCCTCAACTGGGCCCGCGGCATCGCCGATCTGGCCGCCCGGCACCCGGCCGTCACCGGCGGCACGGCCGAGCTGTTCGTGCTGCCCGCCTTCCCCGCACTCGTCCCGGTCACCGGGATCCTGGCCGGTACGGAGGTGCGCACCGGGGCGCAGGACCTGGCGACCGAGGACCGCGGTCCGTACACCGGCGAGGTCAGCGGCGCCCACCTGCACGAGATCGGAGCCCGCTACGCCGAGGTCGGCCACGCGGAGCGCCGCCGGCTCTTCGGCGAGGGCGACACGGTCGTCGCCGCGAAGACGGCCGCCGCCCTGCGCAACGGGCTGACCCCGGTGCTCTGCATCGGCGAACTCGACCAGGTCGCCCCCTCCGAGGCGGCCGCCCGCACGGTCGCCGAGGCCGAACGCATCCTGGCCACGGCGTCCCACGAGGGCCCCCTCGCCCCGGTCGTCCTCGCGTACGAACCGCAGTGGGCCATCGGCGCGCCCCGGCCCGCCTCCCCCGACCACATCCGCACGGTCTGCGAGGCCCTCACCACCTGGCTCGCCACCCAGCCGGCCCTGGCGGGCAGCCGCGTCATCTACGGCGGAAGCGCGGGCCCCGGCCTGCTCACCGAACTGGGCACCGGCGTGGACGGGCTGTTCCTCGGCCGCTTCGCCCACGATCCGGCAGCGGTGGAACGCATCCTCGACGAGACGCCGGCAGGAGCCCTCGCATGTCCTACGGCCTGAGCACCTACGCCTTCTTCTGGCGCGTCTCCGACCGGGCCCCCCGCCCGCTCACCCTCGACGAGATGCTCGCGCAGACCCGGGAGATGGGCGGCGAGGTCTTCCAGATCTGCGACTACCCGCCGATCGAGACGTACGACGACCGGCAGCTCGACGCCCTGCGCACCACGGCGGCCAGGCACGGCATCACGCTGGAGCTGGGCACCAGGGGTGTACGCACCGAGCACCTCGCCGCCCACCTCCGCATCGCGCGGCGCCTGGGGGTCACCCTGGTGCGCTCGATGCTGAACACCGCGGACCACCGGCCGACCGTCGCGGAGGCCACCGCCCTCCTGGGCGAGGCGGTCCCCGCCTACGCGGCGGCGGGTGTCACGCTCGGCCTGGAGACCTACGAACAGGTCTCCACCGAGGACCTGTTGGCCGTCGTGCGCGGCGTGGACAGCCCGCACCTGGGTGTCGTCCTCGACCCGGGCAACAGCGTCGCCCGGCTGGAACGCCCGGTGGACGTCGTCGAGGCCACCGCCCCCCACGTGGTGAACATCCACGTCAAGGACTTCTCGTTCTCCCGCCGTGACGGCTGGGTCGGCTTCACCTTCGCCGGCTGCCTTCTCGGCGAGGGCCTTCTCGACTACGGCCACATGACCGCCACGGTCCGGCCGGACGAGCGGGGCATCAACCAGATCGTGGAGCACTGGCTCCCCTGGCAGGGCGATTTCGAGGAAACCGCCCGCCTGGAGGACCGGTGGACCCGGCACAGCATCAACACCCTTCTGAGGAGCAAGTAATGGCCACCGGATCCAGGACCGTCGCCGTCATCGGGGCCGCAGGCAAGATGGGCCGGCGCGTCTCCGACAACCTGGTGAAGAGCGACTTCACCACCCTCTTCGCGGAGAACTCCCCCACGGGCCAGGAGCTCGTACGCGAGCTGGGCCGCGAGCTGACGGACAGCGCCGACGCCGCCGCACGGGCCGACGTCGTGATCCTCGCCGTCCCGGACGTCGTCCTCGGCACGGTCTCCGAGCAGCTCGTCCCGGTCATGAAGCCCGGCGCGATCCTGCTGACCCTGGACCCGGCCGCCGCGTACGCCGGTCTGCTGACCCGCCGCGCGGACGTGCACAACGCCGTGGCGCACCCCTGCCACCCGTCGGTGTTCCTGGAGCGCACGACGAAGGAGGAGTGGGCGGACACCTTCGGTGGCATCGCCGCCCCGCAGGAGGTCGTCGCCTCCTTCGAGCCCGCCGCCGAGTCCGCCGACCCGGCCGCCCAGGAGCTCGCCGAGGCCGTCATCTCCACCATGTACGCCCCGGTCGTCGAGGTGCACTGGGTGACCGTCAAGCAGCTCGCGGTCCTGGAGCCGACCCTCGTCGAGACGATCGCCTGCATGGTCGGCGCCCTGCTGACCGAGGCCCTCCACGAGACCGTCCACACCGTGGGCGTCCCGGAGAAGGCGGCCCGCGCCATGCTGCTCGGCCACACGCAGGTCGCGCTGGCCAACACCCTCAAGGGCTCGAACCCGTTCTCCGACGCGTGCCTGATCGCGATGGACTACGGGCGCGAGTCGATCGTCCGTGACGACTGGAAGAACGTCTTCGAGGACGACGAGCTCGACAAGGTCATCACCCGGATGCTCAAGATAAAGGAGATCAAGCGCTGACCCGGCCCTGACCACCGGTCCACCGCTCGGTACCCGAAAAACGGGCCGGGCCCTCCATCAGGGGTGGAGGGCCCGGCCTTTCGTGCGCGTGCGGACCGCCTACACCATCAGCGCACGACCGCCTTGGTCGCCTTGCTGACGGCGGACCCGTCACTGTGGCCGGTGCGACGCGCCGTCACCTTGACCGTGATCTTCTTGTCCTTCTGGGCGGTCCTGAGCGTCAGGGAGGTCTTGGTCGCCCCCTTGATCGCCTTGCCGCCGGCGTACCACTGGTAGGTGTACGAGGACGGAGCCGGCGTCCACGTGCCCCGGGCCACCTTCAGCACCTTGCCCACCTTGGCGGTGCCCGAGACGGTGGGCGCCTTGGTGGCCTTGGGAGCGGCGCCCTTGGCGACGGTCACGGCCGTCGTCGTGGCGGCCCCGGCGGTGTGGCCGGTGCGCCGGGCGGTGACGGTCACCGAGAGCTTCTTGCCCTGGAGTGACGCCGGGGCGGTGTAGGTCGACGCGGTCGCCCCCGCCACCGCCTTGCCGTCCGCCTTCCACTGGTAGGTGTAGGAGGTGGCGGCCGGCGACCAGACACCGGGCACGGCGGTGAGCTTGGAGCCGACCCTCACGGTGCCGGTGACCTTCGGAGCGGTGGTGGCCTTCGGTGCCGCGCCCTGGGCGACCACGACTGCCGCCGAGGTGCCGGTCATGTCGGGAGTGCCGCTCCTGCGGGCGTTGACCGTGACGGTGACCTTCTTGCCCAGCAGCGATGCCGGGAGGACGTACGACGAGGCGGTCGCGCCCGTCACCGGCTTGCCGTCGGCGTTCCACTGGTAGGTGTACGACGACGGGCCGCCCGACCATGTGCCGGTGCCGGCGGTCAGCGTCGCCCCCACCTTGCCGGTGCCGCTGATCGCCGGGGCCGTCAGGTTCGCCAGGGGGGCCGCGGTGACCGTGAAGGAACCCTTGCCGTACTCCCACGCGTTGTGCGTGACGACGCTGAGACTCCAGGTGTCGACGGCGGCCCCGGTCAGGTCGAGGACGGCCGTCAGGGTCCTGCGGTCGGCCGACACCGAGGTGGTGGTCGCCTCGACGGTCTTGCCGGACCTGTAGATCCGCACGGTGTCGTCCTCGTGCAGCGCCGTGCCGGTGACCTGGAGGGTCACCTTGCTGCCGGTGGCCCCGGTGGCCGGCGTCACCGCACCGACGGTGACCTTCTCCGGACCGCAGCGGATGGACTTGCAGACGGCTTCGGCCGAGTAGGACGTCTGCGACGCGGTCTCGGGAAGGGACAGCACGAGGATGCTCGACGTGTCGTCCGAGCCGTACGGTTCGTTGACGTAGCACTCGTATCCGCTCGGGATGTAGCGCATGCAGCCGTTGTCGAGGCTCGCGTCGTACAGCGCCGGGACCGCGGTCGTGGTCGCGCCCGCGGTGTCGCTGATCTTCATGTCGAAGCGGTCGTTGTACGCGGTCGGAAGCGCCGCGCACACCGCGCTGTGCTGCTCGTCCAGCGTGCCGGTGACGGGGCCGTACCCGTAGCTGACGTTGGGCACCTTCACGCACTCGTCCGCCGGGCCGGTCGCCGTGGCGACGCGGAGGGCGTCGAAGCGGTAGGAGGGCGCCGCCTTCAGACCCGTACGTACGGTGACGAGCACCTGGTAGCGGGTGGAACCGGTCACCGCGCACGCCTGGTTCTTGTTGCAGAGGGCCTCGCCGTCGGCACCGTAGGCGACGACGTTCGCGGTGCCCAGGGCGTCACGCACGTCGAGGTGCAGGGTGTCCTTCGCGTCGGCCGTGGTGACCTGGCGGCAGACCAGCGCGCCGGGGGCGCCCATGGTGCCGCCCGTGGACGGCCCGCCGACCTCGGCAGCGGGGTTCGCCGTGCAGCCCTTGGCGGTCGAGGTGACGTCGCGCCGGGTCAGGGTGTACTCGGCGGCGGTGTCGCGCCCGGTGACGAGCACCGTGTGGGCGACTCCGGGTGCAAGTGCGCAGGTGGTCCAGGTGGAGAGGGAGGAGTAGATCGAGCAGACCTGCTTGCCGTCCGCGTCCAGGACGGAGAACTGAGCGGTGGACGTCGTACCCGGGGTCGCCTGGAGCTGCAGGTTCTCCCGCGCGCTGTGGTCGTCGGCCGGAATGCTCAGGCACCGCGAGAACACGCCCTCGCCGGTCGAGAAGCGCGCCGTGGGACTGTCCGCCGAGAAGTCGCCCGCCGGAACGGCCGGGCAGCCGCTCGCCGCGTCCGTGCGGTGCAGGGCGAACGTGTAGTCCCCGGTGGGCTTCTCCTCGCTGTCGGTCGAGACCAGGAGCCGGAAGGGCGCCTTGCCCGTGAGCTCGCAGGTGCCGCCCGAGAGGTCGCTCCCCTCGCACCGCTGCACGCCGTCGGCGTCCACGGCGATCACGTCCGCGCGTGGTGAGGAGCCGCTGAGGGGTTTGAGCACGGCCATGCGCGCCCCTGCCGGGAACGGCAGCGCAAGGCAGTCGATCTCGCCGACCGCCGTGAACGCGGAGGTGTACAGACCGGGTTCGGCCGGTACACAGCCGTCGGCGGAGGACCGGTCGATGATCAGGGTCGAGTCGTCGGTGAGGACGGTGTAGGCGCCGGCCGCCGGGAGGGAGCATCCCGACCACGTGGTGCAGACGGTCTTCCCCTCCCGGTCGTACACGGCGAGCGTGGTGCGGCTGGACGAGCCGACCCCGTACACGTCGTAGCGTCCGGCGGCCGGGGCCTGGAAGGTCTTGCACCCGGTGGCCGAGCCCGCTGCCGTGGGCGCGGAGCCGTAGGTGTTGAGCGGGACACTCGCGCAGCCGGCCGGTTCGGAGAGCCTGCGGATCTTGAGGGTGTACTCGGCGGGGTAGCCCCGCTCCGCGTCACTGACCTGCGACAGAACTCTGTAGGGCCCGTCGCCGGGCAGCACGCAGCCGTCGCTGTCGTCCTCGTTGAACCGGGGGCAGATGTGTGCCCCGGTCCCGTCGGTGATCCAGGACCCGCTGCCACCCGACACGGTGGTCCTGATCGTGCTGGTGATCCGCTCGCCGGGCTTCGCGGCGAAGGGCTGGCACTGGATGGCCGTGGGGCCGGCCGCCGATCCCGTGAGCGGGGCGCTGTCCCAGGCGGTACCGGTCTCGGGGGAGCAGCCCTCGTCCGTCCGCAGCGGGGTGAGAGCGACGGTGGGCCTGCTCGGGTCCGGCCAGTTGTTGTACAGCTTGAGCGTGTACGCGCCCTCGTGGCCCAGGTCGCACCAGCCGGCGCCCCACCGGGGGTCGTAGCAGTCGACCTCGGTCTCGCCGTCGAAGACGGACGGGTAGGTGTTCTCCGTACCGGCTCCGCTCACGATCAGCCGGTGCAGGCCGGGCTGCTCCACGTCGACCGTGAAGCAGACGGCCCCCTCCCCCGGGACTTGCACCGTGCCCTCGGCGGGGGCGACTTCGCCGAAGGCCGACAGCGGAAGCGGGGTGCAGTCCTCGGCCGCCGCGGTGGTGCCCGCCGGACCGGTGGCGGAAGCCTGCGACGTCCCCGTGGGCAGTATCAGTGACAGCAGGACCGACAAGGTGAGCAGAAGGGCGGGACGGACCGCGGTTCTCGCGGCCGTACCCAGGCGGTGTGGCATTTCCGTTCCCCCCGGAGCGGTGAAGTGAGCCGTGCGCCGGAGCCGCCGCGTGCCGGGCGGGCTCGACGACGCCGAGCGCGCCCCTGTCATGTGTAGGACATGTAGAGAGCGCATGTGATGATCGCACAGATGCGCGCTCCCACACCTGCCGATTCCCGTCCTCCGGACAGCGCCCGCCCGCAGGGCACGACGGGGCCACCACGGGCCGGCGACACCGTGATCCACGCGTGATCATGACCCCGTAACCTCCCATCGGCCAGGGGGAATTCACGGGGTGTGATCGATGCGGGGGCAGTTCATGACATACGGACGCGCGGCGATACCGGTACTGACCGGAGCGCTGCTGCTCACGGCACTGCTGTGGTGGGCGGGGGCGAGCGTGAACGCGCTGCATCTCCGGGGCACCGCCGAGGTGATCGGCAGCCAGTCGGCCGCCGACCTGGAGCACTGGCTCACCCCCTGGTCGTACCATCCGCCGGAATCGGTCCGGCTGGGCACCACCCTGCCGGGCGGGACCGTCGGCGACGGCTATATCGCCCTGCACGGGACCGCGATGCAGATCAGGTTCGCCGCGGTCTTCGCCTTCTTCGTGCCGGGGGCGCTGCTCCTCGTGCGCAGGCTGCCTCCGGTGAACCGCAGGACGCCGGCCACGCTGGCGGCGGTGTGGGCCTGGGGCATGGTGGCCGGGACCCTGGCCGTGACCGTCTCCGCGCCGTGGGTGATCGCGTCGCAGGGGCGCGGCAGTTACCGCTTCCTGCCCCAGCTGGCGGGCATGATGACCGCCGGACGGCAGATCCTGGTGCCCGCCGCGCTGGTCGCCGCGGTGGTCACCGTGCTGGTCGCCCGGATCACCGCCAAGGGCGCCGGTGACCTGCCCCGGACGGTCGTCCCCCCGCGCGTCGCGCGGACGGCGGCCACCGCGGGGACCCTCGTCATCGCGCTGTCCCTGGTCGTCCTCTCGTACCAGCCGGTCGCCGCCGAAATCCAGGCCGTCTCCCTGTCCGGGCGGCTGTTCTCCGAGCCCGGCGACTTCCTGCGCCAGTGGCTGCTGCTCGGCGGCTGGGCCGGCCCGGCGGGCACGCCGTTCGGCAACTGGCTGCTGTACCGCGCCGCCGACGGGCTGCTGCTCGCCGTGGTGTGGTGCGCGCTGCGGTGGCTCCCCGGGCTGCTGACCCGTGTCACGATCCCGGCGATGGCGGCCGGGGCGGTCTGCGCGACCGTCACCGGACTGCTGGCGGGCCAGCTGCTGCGGATCGGGCTGGACGCGACGGGCCTGGCCATGCTCTACGGGCCGGTGCACGTGATGTCGTCCATCGGGACCGGAGTGCCCGCCGCCCTGGCCGTCGGCTCGGTGGCGGGAGCCGTCGCGGCCCTGCCCCTGCGGTGGGCGGGCGGCCGCACGCAGGACGCAGGCGCCCCTGGACCGACCGCCACGGTGCCGGACGGCCCCGCCGCCGCATGACGCGACCGCCCGCCCGGCGATGCGCCGGGCGGGCGGTCGGGGACGAGGCCGGGCCTACTTCCCCAGCACCGACTGCATCACGCTCCGGGCGATCGGGCCGCCCAGGCCGCCGCCCGAGATGTCCGAGCGGGAGATGTCCATCGCGGTCGGGTCGATGAACACCGCGACCGCCACCGCCTGGCCGTCGGGGTTCTTGCCGTACGAGACGAACCATCCGTACGGGACTTCCTTGCTCACGTCGTCACCGCGCTGCGCCGTACCGGTCTTGCCGCCCACCGTCACGCCGTCGATCAGGGCGCGCTTCGCGCTGCCCTCCGCGGCGGTGAACTCCATCATCTCCTGGACCTTCTTCGCCGTCTCCTCCGAGACCGCCTGGCTCTTGAGCTGCGGTTCGTGCTTCTCCAGGGTGGACAGGTCCGGGCCGCGCAGCTCGTCCACGATGTACGGCTGCATCAGCTTGCCGTTGTTCGCGAGGGCGGCCGTCACCATGGCCATCTGCATCGGCGTGCTGGTGAGGCTGCCCTGGCCCATGCCGGTGAGGGCGGTGCCGGGCTTGTCGAGCTCCTCCGGGTAGAGGCTCTTCGAGGCGAGCATGTCACCGAAGGCGTCCGAGTAGACGTCCTCGTTGAAGCCGAACTTCTCGGCCGTCTCCCTCATCCCCTCGTCCCCGACCTTGAGGGCGGCGTCCAGGAAGACGTTGTTGCAGGAGTACTGCATGGCCGTCTTCATCGACGCCTTGTTGCACGTCGCGTCGCCGGCCTCACTGCTGATCCTGCTCGACGACAGCGGCAGCGGGTACGGGGAGACCGCGTCGGTCCGCGCGTCGACGTCGTCGACGACGCCGTGCTCCAGTGCCGCGGCAGCCGTCAGGATCTTGAAGGTGGAGCCGGGCGGGAAGGTCTCGCGCAACGGCCGGTTGGCCAGGGGCTTGCCCTTCTCGTCGATCAGGGCCTGGAACTTGTCGCCTTCCTTGAAGGAGTTTCCGGCGAAGACCGAGGGGTCGTACGAGGGCGTCGAGACCAGCGCGAGGACCTTGCCGGTCGCCGGCTCGAGGGCGACGACCGCACCCCGGGCGTCGAGGTCGGTCAGGCCCTTGTAGGCCGCCGCCTGCGCCTTCGGGTCGATGGTGGTGACCACATCGCCGGCGCGCCGCTCCTCACCGGTGAGGATGTCCTTGGCGTGCCGGAAGGCGAAGCGCTCGTCCTGGCCGCTGAGGATGCTGTCGTACGTCTTCTCCAGGAGGGACATGCCCTGCGCCTGGGAGGCGTAGCCGGTGACGGGGGCGTACATCGGGCCCTGCTTGAAGGTGCGCTGGTATTTGAAGTCGGTCCCCTCGACCAGCTTCGACCCGGTGATCGCCTTGCCGCCCACGATGATGTCGCCGCGCGGAGTGGCGAACTGGGTGATCTTGACCCGTCGGTTGTGCTCGTGGGTGGCCAGTTCCTCGCGCTGGGCGTACTGGAGCCAGTTGGTCCGTATCAGTAGAGCGAGCATCAACAGCCCGCAGAATATGGCTATGTGCCGCAACGGCCTGTTCATCGTGCTCCCGCTCCCCAGGCAGCCGAGCACACACGCACACGGGCCGCACCATCGATGTCCGGAGGTGATAGATGCGATTTTAGCTCTGCCGGTTGCACCGGAAGATCACCCCGCCAGGTTATCGGCCTGAGGTCTCTCACAGATACGCCGCATAGGCGTCCAGCGCGCGCAGCACCTCGGCCTCCGGGGCCGGGGGTAGTTGCAGGACGACCTCGTCGACCCCCAGATCCGCGTAGTACGCCAGCTTCCCCGGAGAGGGCACGACGGCGTAGGGAACCACCTGGAGCTGCTCGGGGTCGCGTCCCGCGTCCTCCCAGGCGGCTCGCAGCTTCGGCACGGACTCCGACAGACCGCGCCCGCCGATGGGCAGCCAGCCGTCCGCCTCCCGGGCGATCCGCGCGAACAGCTTCGGCCCGGCCGCCCCGCCGATCAGGGTGCGCGGGCCGTTCACCGGACCGCGTGGCCTCTGCACCGGCTTCGGATGGGCGTGGCTCGCCCGGACAGAGCCGAACTCACCCTTGTACGCGGTCGGTTCGTCCGCCCACAGCGCCCGCATCAGGGCCAGCCGGTCGCTGCCGAGCGCGCGGCGCGTCGCCCACTCCACGCCGTGATCGGCGGCCTCCTCCACGTTCCAGCCGTAGCCGATGCCGAGCGTGAGACGGCCGCCGGAGAGGTGGTCGAGAGTGGCGGCCTGCTTCGCCAGATCGATGGGGTCGTGCTGGGCGATGAGCGTGATGCCGGTGCCGAGCGCCAGCCGCTCGGTGACGGCGGCGGCCTGTCCCAGCGCGACGAAGGGGTCCAGGGTGCGGCCGTACTCGGCCGGCAGCTCGCCGCCCGCCGGATAGGGCGTCTCCCGGCTCACCGGGATGTGGGTGTGTTCGGGCAGGTACAGCCCGGCGAACCCCCGCTGCTCCAGCTCGCGTGCGAGCCGTACCGGTGTGATCGTCTCGTCGGTGAGGAAGATCGTTGTGGCGATCCGCATGCGAGGCACCTCCGTCGTCGTCCGTGGCGGCTCCACGGTATGCGGTCGAGCGCACCGTGGAGCCCACTCCGCAGAGCCTGTCACTCCCGGGGCCCGGGTGGCCGAGCGGGTCCGTCGCCGTGCCGGACGCCCGCCCCGGGGCCACCGGGCGCTACTTGCGGTACAGCTCCTCGATCTCCGCGTCGAAGTCCCGCGTGATCGCGTCCCGCTTCAGCTTCAGCGACGGGGTGAGGTGACCGCTCTCCTCGGTGAAGTCCTGCGTCAGGACCGTGAACGCACGGATGGACTCGGCGCGCGACACGAGGCGGTTGGCCTCGTCGACCGCGCGTTGCAGCGCGGTGCGCAGCTCCTCGTCGTGGACGAGCTCGCGCAGGGGGACGTCCTCCTTCTTACGCATCCGGCGCCAGTGCGCGAGGCCGTCCGGCTCCAGGGTGATCAGGGCGCTGATGAACGACCGGTTGTCCCCGACCACCATGCACTGGCTGACCAGCGGATGGGCGCGCAGCCAGTCCTCCAGCGGGGCTGGGGCGACGTTCTTGCCGCCGGACGTGATGATGATGTCCTTCTTGCGGCCGGTGATCGTGAGGTAGCCGTCCTCGTCCAGCGCCCCGAGGTCACCCGTCGCGAACCAGTCGCCCTCCGGATACGGCGTGGCCTCGCCGCGCTCGGTGTCCCAGTAGCCCTTGAAGACCTGGCCGCCGCTGAGCAGGACCTCTCCGTCGTCCGCGATCCGCACGGCGGTGCCCGGCAGCGGCCAGCCCACCGTGCCCAGCCGCGGTTTGAGGGGTGGGGTGACCGTGGCGGCGGCGGTGGTCTCGGTCAGGCCGTATCCCTCGAAGATCTGCATGCCCGCCCCCGCGTAGAAGGCGGCGAGCCTGCTCCCCAGCGGTGAGCCGCCGCAGATCGCGTACCGGACGTGGCCACCCAGCGCGGCGCGGATGCGCCGGTAGACCAGCGGGTCGTAGAGGGCGCGTGCGGCACGGAGTCCGAGGCCCGGGCCGGGGCCCGTGCCGTGTTCGGCCGCCTCGACCGCCTCGCCGTAGCGCTGCGCGATCCGGGCGGCGCGGTCGAAGGACGAGGCGCGGCCCATCTTCTCGGCGGTGGCCCGGCCGGTGTTGAAGACCTTCTCCAGGACGTAGGGGATGGCCAGCAGGAACGACGGCTTGAAGCCGGCCAGGTCCGCGAGCAGGTCCTCGGTCCGGATCGACGGCCCGTGCCCGAGCCGGACCCGGGCGCGCATGCAGCCGATCGCCACCATCCTGCCGAAGACGTGGGAAAGGGGCAGGAACAGAAGGGTGGACGCCGGATACTTCGACACCGACTTGAAGACCGGGTGGAGCAGTTCGATGGCGTTGTCGACCTCGGCGAAGAAGTTCCCGTGGGTCAGGACACAGCCCTTGGGCCGGCCGGTGGTGCCCGAGGTGTAGATGAGGGTGGCGGGGCTGTCCGGTTCCAGTGAACCGCGACGAGCGGCGACGACCGCGTCGGGGACGTCCTTGCCGAGCGTCTTCAGCCGGCCTATGGCGCCCGTGTCGAACTGCCAGAGGTGGACGAGGTCCCCGAGCTGCTGCCGCTCCTGGCTGACCAGCCGGCCCTGCTCCTTCGTCTCCACGGCGCAGGCGACCGCCCCGGAGTTCTGGAGGATCCAGCGCGTCTGGAAGGCCGAGGAGGTGGGGTAGACGGGAACGGTGACCAGCCCGGCCGCCCAGGACGCGAAGTCGAGCAGCGTCCACTCGTAGGTCGTACGCGCCATGATCGCGACCCGGTCACCGCGCTGGAGGCCCTCCGCGATCAGGCCCTTGGCGACGGCCGTCACCTCTGCGGCGAATGCGTCGGCGGTCACGTCCAGCCAGCTGCCGTCGCTCTGCTTGCGGCTGAGGACCGCCTCGGAGGGGGCCTCCCGGGCGTTGTCGAAGGGGATCTCGGCGAGCGAGCCCCGACGCACGGTCGGCGCGAGCGGCGGCACGGAGACCTCCCGTACGGTGCCGTCGGCCGACCGGACCCTGGTGGGCTCGACCAGGACGGGAACGGTGGGCGCGGCGGGTACGGCGGGTTCGGGCGTGGACACGATCGGCTCCTCGACATGGGGTCCGGCGCCGGGCCCGTTGCTGGGGTCCGGCGCCGGGGCGGCTGCTGGGTGCGCGGGGTCGTTCACGTTCGGGATGTGCGGGATGTGCGGCCGGAGCGCGGGTCAGGGGCGCTCAAGGATGGCGGTGACGCCCTGGCCGCCCGCGGCGCAGACCGAGATCAGGCCCCTGCCGGGCGCGTCCCGCTCCGCGAGGAGCTTCGCCAGGGTCGCCACGATCCGGGCCCCCGTCGCGGCGAAGGGGTGCCCGGTGGCGAGGGAGGATCCGGCCACGTTCAGCCTGTCCCTGTCGACGGGGGCGAGGCCCTGTTCCTCCCAGGAGGCGAGGGTCGCGAGGACCTGGGAGGCGAAGGCCTCGTGGATCTCGAAGAGGTCGAAGTCCTCCACGGTCAGCCCGGCACGCTCCAGCATGCGCGGCACCGCGTGGGCGGGGGCCATCAACAGGCCTTCCTCGCCCTCCACGTAGTCCACGGCCGCCGTCTCGTACAGCGACAGATAGGCCAGCGGCTCCAGGCCGCGCGCCTCGGCCCACTCCTCGCTCGCCAGGAGCACGGTGGCGGCTCCGTCGGTGAGCGGGGTCGAGTTGCCCGCGGTCATCGTCGCGTCGGGGTGACCGGCGCCGAACACCGGCTTCAGCGTGGCGAGTTTCTCGACCGAGCCGGGGCGCAGGTTCTGGTCGCGGTCCAGGCCGAGGTACGGGACGACGAGGTCGTCCAGGAAGCCCCGCTCGTACGCCGCGGCGAGCCGCTGGTGGCTGGTGGCGGCCAGCAGGTCCTGGTCCTCGCGGGCCACGCCCCACTTACGGGCGGTGACCGCCGCGTGCTCGCCCATCGAGAGCCCGGTGCGGGGTTCGGCGTTGCGCGGGATGTCCGGGACGAGGTGGCTGGGGCGGACGGCCGCCAGCGCCTTGACCCGGGCGCCCGTCGACCGGGCGCGGCGCGCCTCCAGCAGGATCCTGCGGAGCTTGTCGTTGACGCCGAGGGGAGCGTCGCTCGTGGTGTCCGCGCCTCCGGCGATCGCCGAGTCGACCGCGCCGAGCGCGATCTTGTTGGCCGCGGCGATGACGGCCTGAAGGCCGGTGCCGCACGCCTGCTGAATGTCGTACGCGGGGGTACACGGGTCCAGGGCGGAGCCCAGGACTGTCTCGCGGGCCAGATTGAAGTCCCGGCTGTGCTTGAGGACCGCACCGGCCACGAACTCACCGACCTGCCGGCCCCGCAGGCCGAAGCGCTCGACGAGTCCGTCCAGCGCGGCGGTCAGCATGTCCTGGTTCGACGCCCGCGCGTACGGGCCGTCGGAACGGGCGAACGGAATACGACTGCCACCGATGACCGCGACCCGGCGCGGCTGCGGAAGTGCGAGGGGAATCAACTCGACCAACTCATCTCGACAACTCCTGACCCTTGAGTAACCTTACTCTGGAGTAAATCTACGACCGAGCAGGAGTCCAGACAATGGCCGACCGCTATCTGCACTTCACCGGCACGACACCCGGCCGCTTCCTGACCCGCAGGCTCGGCCTGCCGCAGCCCGCGCCGCTCCGCCGCTGGACACTGGAAACCCCCACTCTCGACGGGCCGTTGCTCCACCTGACCGCGGGACACTCCGCCGCCCCCGACCTCGGCCCGGTGCTCGCCGCGACGGGGCTGAAGGTCACCGGGCAGGCCGAACGCCCCGCCGCCGTCGTCCTGGACGCCACCGGCGTCACCACGGCCGCAGGGCTCGCCGACGTACACGCCGCTCTCCACCCTGTCGTACGGTCGCTGGCCGGCGGCGGCCGCGTCGTGGTCATCGGCACCGCACCGTCCGCCGACGACCACCACCAGGCGGCGGCCCAGCAGGCACTCGAGGGGTTCGTACGCTCGCTCGGCAAGGAGGTCGGCCGGGGTGCCACCGCCCAGCTGCTGCGGCTCGCCCCCGGCGCGAGCGCGGCCTCGGCCGAGTCCACGCTCCGCTTCCTGCTGTCACCCCGTTCGGCGTACGTCAGCGGCCAGGTCGTCGAGCTCACCGCCGACGCGCCCGGCGAGGTGGCCGACTGGGCGGCACCGCTGTCCGGGCGCACCGCACTGGTCACCGGCGCGGCGCGCGGCATCGGAGCGTCCATCGCCTCCGTCCTCGCCCGGGACGGCGCCCAGGTGATCTGCCTCGACGTCCCGCAGGCCCAGGAGGAACTCGTACGCACCGCCGACCGGCTGGGGGCCACCGCCCTGCCGCTGGACATCACCGCACCCGACGCAGCCGACCTGATCGCCGCGGCCGCCCCCGGCGGCCTCGACGTCCTCGTCCACAACGCGGGCATCACCAGGGACCGGCGGCTCGCCAACATGCCGGCCGACCGCTGGGCCTCGGTCGTCGACGTCAACCTCGACAGCGTCCTGCGCACCACGGACGCCCTGCTGGGGGCGGGCACCGTGAACCGCGGTGGCCGGATCGTCGCCACCGCGTCCATCGCCGGGATAGCGGGCAACGACGGCCAGACCAACTACGCGGCCAGCAAGGCCGGCATCATCGGCCTGGTCCGCTCGCTGGCCCCACGAGCCGCAGCCGAGCACGGCGTCACCGTCAACGCGGTCGCTCCCGGCTTCATCGAGACCAGGATGACGGCCGCCGTGCCCCTCTTCATCCGGGAGGCCGGACGGCGCATGAACTCCCTCTCCCAGGGCGGGCTGCCGGTCGACGTCGCGGAGACCACCGCCTGGTTCGCCCAGCCCGCGTCCGGCGCCGTCAACGGCCAGGTCGTGCGGGTCTGCGGCCAGAGCCTGCTGGGGGCGTGACCATGACCGGCCTGAGCCTGTCCCTCGTCCGCGGGGCCGTCACCTCCCCCTTCAAGCGGGCCGGGCGCCCCGGCGCCACACTGCCCGCCGGCCGCGAGGTGCTCCCACCCGGACGCGTCGCCCCCGGCCCGCTCGCCGCGTACAGCAGGGTCTGCGGCTTCGCCGAATCCGGCCCGCTGCCGCTCACCTATCCGCACGTGCTGGGCTTCCCGGCCGCCATGCGGCTGATGACGGCCCACGACTTCCCGCTGCCGGTACTGGGACTGGTCCACACCTGGATCGAGATCACCGGGCACCGGGCGCTGCATCCCACGGATGAGCTCGAACTCACCGTGTACGCGGACGGCTTGACGCCACACCGCCGCGGCACCGAGGTCACGATGGTGACCGAGGCGCGCCTCGGGGGCGAGCTCGTGTGGGAGTCCCGCAGCGGCTACCTGTCCCGCCACACGACCGGAGCGGCAACAGCTCCCCCGCCTCCGCCTGCCGCGCCCCCGGAGCTGCCCGCCGTCGCCGAGTGGCGGCTGCCCGCCGGTCTCGGGCGGCGGTACGGAGCCGCTTCGGGTGACCGCAACCCCATCCACCTGCACCCCGTGACGGCACGCCTCTTCGGCTTCCCCCGGCCCATCGCACACGGGATGTGGACCGTGGCCCGCTGCCTGGCGGAAGCGGGGGGCGGCGCCGGAGCGGGTGAGTCGGGCCGTATCCACTCCGTGCGGGCGGACTTCAGGGCCCCCGTCCCGCTGCCCTCCACCGTCACCTACGCCGCCGACGGCTCCGACTTCCAGGTGCGGGCCGGCAGCCGCGTCCACCTCACCGGCAGCGTGACCCGGGAGGGATGAACACTCCGGCGCGGCCCGGGAGGGATGAACCCTCTACTCCCCCCGGGACTGCCAGCCGCGCCCGTGCATGAGGTTCTCCAGCCCCGCCCAGGAGAAGTTCATCAAGGTGGTGGCGGCCTCCTTGGCCGAGACGCCGGGAGTGACGTTCGCCCATCCGGCGAGCGCCTCCGCCGCCCCCACCAGCGCCTGCGCGAGCCCCGCCACATCCCGGTCGGGCAGCGCGCGATCACGGTGCGCCTCACGCGCCGCCGCACCGATCAGACCCGTCACGAACGCAACGATCTCCTTGCGCAGTGCCCCCACCTCGCTGACGAACGGCTCCCCGTGCGAGCTGGCCTGCTGGTGCAGCACCGCCCAGCCGTCCGGGTTGTCCGCCGTGTGCGTGAAGAACGCCCGCAGCCCCGACCACAGTTGCCGATCCGCCGGAAGCCCCGGTTCCACCGCTGCCTGCACGGCTTCCACCAGCGCTTTCGACTCGCGGCGGATGCACGCGGTGAAGAGCTCCTCCTTGGAGTTCAGATACAGGTAGACCAAGGGCTTGGACACACCGGCCAGTTCGGCGATCTCGTCCATCGAAGCGGCCCGGTAACCACGCTGCGCGAACGTCCGCACGGCCGCGTCCATCATCTGCTGCTCACGCACCGCGCGCGGCATCCGTTTGCTCTTCACTGCACTCACGTCAGACATCCCTCCCACCCCCACTGCGCTGCTCCCGGGTAAGAGTACGGCGCGGCCCTGCGGCCCGCCGTACGGAAGGGAGACGGCGAGGCCCGCCCCGGCCGGGAGTCGTCCCGAAGGACCATCGGGCGGCGCTTCGTACATCCCTGGTCCCCCACCGGATAGCACCTCAGGCCGACTCCTTCGCCCGAGTCCGCCGTCTAGTGTCCCGGGCATGACGATCAGACCACGCACATCCGTTGTGGCCGCTGCCGCCCTCACCGCCTTGGTCCTCCTGGCCCCGGTCGCCACCGCCCACGCGTTACCGGGCCCCGCGAGGGCATCCGCTCCGACCGCGACCGTCGCCGCACTCGGACTGCCCCGCCCCACCGGCCCGTACTCCGTCGGCGCCGAGGTACTGCACCTCGTCGACCACAGCCGCACCGACCCCTGGGTCCCCGCGGCGGGGGCCCGGGAGCTGATGGTGTCGCTCCACCACCCCGCCCGCCCCGGCGGCGCGGGCGCCCCCGCCCCGTACATGAGCACGGAGGAGGCGCGGCTGATGCTGGTGCAGCGCGGGCTGGAGGACGTCGTGCCCGCCACCGCCGTCAGCTCCGCCACCACCCATGCCCGCCTGGACGCCCGCCCCGCCCCGGGCCGGTTCCCCCTGGTCTTGCTCTCCCCCGGCTTCGGTACGCCGCGCGCCACCCTGACCTCCCTCGCCGAGGACCTGGCGAGCCGGGGCTATGTCGTGGCGAGCGTGGACCACGCGTACGAGTCCACCGGGACCTCCTTCCCGGGCGGGCGGGTACTGACCTGCGCCGCCTGCGACGCCGACAACGCCACACCGGACGAGGCGGCGGCACGGGCTCTGCGGAAGAGGGTCTCCACCGGACGGGCGGCCGACCTCGCGTTCGTACTCGACCGGCTGACCGGCCACCGTCCCGCCTGGGACCACGCCCGCATGATCGACCCACGCCGGGTCGCGGCAGCCGGCCATTCCATCGGCGGCAGCGCGGCGGCCTCCACGATGCTCGCCGACTCCCGCGTGGACGCCGGGATCAACATGGACGGCACCTTCTTCGAGGAGATCCCGGCCACCGGCCTGGACGGGCGCCCGTTCATGATGCTCGGCACCGACGCCCGCCACAGCCCCGGCACCTTGGACACGTCCTGGAACGACGGCTGGAAGCGACTGGACGGCTGGAAGCGCTGGCTGACCGTCAAGGGCTCGGGGCACTTCACCTTCACCGACACCCCGTACCTGGCCGAGCAGGCGGGCCTCCCGGTGGACCCCACGGCCCCCCTCTCCGGCGCCCGCTCGACGGGAATCACCCGGGCCTACGTCGCCGCCTTCCTCGACCGGCACCTGAAGGCCCGGCATCAGCGGCTCCTGGACGGCCCGACGCCGGGCAACCCCGAGGTGGTCTTCAACAACCCCTGACACGCACCGGGGCCCGTCCGCCCCCGGCCTGTCCGGTCTGGCGTGGTACGACGTCGAGGACGGGGTCGACGGCGACCCGTCGGGCAGCGACTTCTCTGCTGGGCACCTGCGGGGCCCCTGGCGTCGTGAGAACTTCGTCGCCGAACCGGACGACCGTCTCCTGGACGTACTGGGCACCTGCCCGGACGCACGAAACCGCCCTGCCCCCGGCCGGAGCCGGGGGCAGGGCGGTTCTTCGCACGGGCCGGGTGTCGTCACGCCGTGACGGGGACGCCCTTCGGCTCCGCGTCGCGGACCTCGGGCTCGTCGACCGGGGAGGACGACGCGGAGTTGTACGCGTCGTGGTCGAGGATCTTCTCGCGGGCCGCGACGATCACCGGGACCAGAGCCTGCCCCGCCACGTTCGTGGCGGTGCGCATCATGTCCAGGATCGGGTCGATGGCGAGCAGCAGGCCCACACCCTCCAGCGGGAGGCCCAGGGTCGACAGGGTGAGGGTCAGCATGACCGTGGCGCCGGTGAGGCCGGCGGTGGCCGCCGAGCCGATGACCGAGACGAACGCGATCAGGATGTAGTCACCGATGCCCAGCTGGACGTCGAAGATCTGCGCGATGAAGATCGCCGCCAGCGCCGGGTAGATCGCGGCGCAGCCGTCCATCTTGGTCGTGGCCCCGAACGGGACCGCGAAGGAGGCGTACTCCTTCGGGACGCCGAGACGCTCGGTGACCTGCTGGGTGACCGGCATGGTGCCGACCGAGGAGCGGGAGACGAAGGCCAGCTGGATCGCGGGCCAGGCTCCCTTGAAGAACTGCAGCGGGCTGACCTTGGCGACCGTGGCGAGCAACAGCGGGTAGACGCCGAACATGACCAGGGCGCAGCCGATGTAGACGTCCGCGGTGAAGGTGGCGTACTTGCCGATCAGGTCCCAGCCGTAGTCGGCGATGGCGTAGCCGATGAGGCCGACGGTGCCGATGGGGGCGAGGCGGATGACCCACCACAGAGCCTTCTGCAGGAGCGCCAGGATCGACTCGCTGAAGGAGAGGATCGGCGCGGCCTTCTCACCGAGCTGGAGCGCGGCGATACCGGCGACGGCGGCCATGAAGACGATCTGCAGGACGTTCAGTTCGGTGAACGGCGTGATGACGTCGGTGGGGATGATGCCGGTGAGGAAGTCGAGCCAGGAGCCGGCGCTCTCGGGCTTGGCGCCGTCCTTCGGGGTGAGGCCGGTACCGGCGCCCGGGTTGGTGACCAGGCCGATCGCGAGGCCGATGGCGACGGCGATCAGCGAGGTGATCATGAACCAGAGCAGCGTGCGGGTCGCCAGCCTCGCGGCGTTGTTGACCTTGCGCAGGTTGGTGATCGAGACCAGGATCGCGAAGAAGACGAGGGGCGCGACGGCCAGCTTCAGCAGCTGGACGAAGATGTGGCCGACCTGGTCGAGCGTGGTGTAGAGCCAGCCGATCTCGAAACTGCGGGTGATCCAGCCGAGCAGTACGCCGAGGACCAGACCGGCGACTATCTGTATCCAGAACGGAATGCTGGGCAGGCGGAAACCGGAGCCGGACGGCTTGCCGGCTTCGGTCTCGGCGGGGGACGCGGAATTCGCGGACACGGACACACTCCAGATGTGACGCATCGGGACGTACGGGGACAGACGTACGGTCGTGCGGTCGAACAGGGGGACGGGGGTGCGGCGCCCGCGTCAGGGGCGGCGCCGCTGCATGATGCCGGTCAGACGCTGCGGCAACAGACCGCGGACATACAGCGGCAGAGATCGACGTGCAGGCGCACCACGAGCGGGACGCCCAAGGCGTGACGGGTGCGCACTGCGGTCATCATGTCGAATACGTTAACACTGCAACTTTGAGAACCTCAAAGGTCCACTTCTTGATCAACTTCGCACGCGGGGGCCCCGGACACGCCGAAGCCCCGGTCGGGAGCGGCTGCTCCGGTCCGGGGCTCGGTTCGTACGAAGTGCGGGTGTGAGGAACCTTACGCGGCGCCTACCGGGCGACACTGTCCTCGCGGGTGCGGTTCGCTTCGAGCCTGGCCTTGGTCCTGTCGACCGACGAGATGATCTGCTCGGACATCTCGTCGCGCTGCTTGCGCAGCAGGATGAAGCTGAGGGGTGCGGACAGCAGCAGGCCGAGCAGGAGGACCCAGACGACGTTGGATCCGCCGACGCCCGAGGGCAGCACGCCGAAGTGGACCGCCACGCCGGCGACGAAGAAGCAGCCCACGAAGATCAGCAGCCGCATGGCGGTGTACCGGATCGTTGCGCTCGGCTTGGCAGCGGACACGGCTGGCCTTCTCTCTACGTCCGACGTTCCTGCGGTCGTGCAGTGTGGAATCCTGCCCGACCAGTGAAGCATGCCCCGAATTCGATCAGTTCGCTGGGTTGTTCCCCGCACTCCTACCGGAAGAGCGGGAGCAGCATGATGACGTCGTCGCGGTAGTCGTCCTCGGAGACCCGGATGGCGTTCGGGACCCGGCCCACCTCCTTGTATCCGCAGGAGGCGTAGAAGCGGTCCGCCCCGGTGCCGCCGCGGCAGGTCAGCCGGATGGCGTCGATACCGTCGAGCCCCTGGGCGGCGTCGGCCGTGGCCGCCATCAGGGCGCGGCCGAAGCCCTTGCCCTGGTGGCGCGGGTGGACCATCACCGTGTAGGCGCCGATCCAGTGCCGCATCAGCCGGTGGGTGTTGCGGATGAGGAAGGCGGTGGCGGCGACCGTGCCGTCCTCGTCCCGGCCGATGACGAGGTGGGTGCGGCCCTCGGCCATCGCCGCGAGGTGTTTGACCAGCTCGGGCCGGACGTCGTCCTCGGTGACGGGCGGCACGAAGCCGACGGCTCCGCCCGCGTTGCTGACGTCGGCCCAGAGCGCGGTGATGCCGTCCCGCAAGGGCCGGTCGAAGGTGGGATCCACGGTGAAGGTAAGCGCCATATTCGCAGATTAACTATTACGAGAAGTGCTCTTCAAACCGCGTCCACCACGCGAGAAAGCCCCGGCCCGGGGACGGCGGGCCGGGACTTCCGGACAACGGGACACCTCGGGCACCCGCACCGGGCGCCCGACGGGCGGGGCCTCAGACGCGCATCGGCTGCGGCGTCTCGCGCCGGTCGGCGTCCGGACCCGGGTACTCGCGCAGGATCTCGTACCGGGTGTTGCGCTCCACGGGCCGGAAGCCCGCGTCCCGGATGAGGTCCAGCAGGTCCTCGCGGCCGAGCTTGTTCGGGGTGCCGTAGTCGTCGGCGTCGTGCGTGATCTTGTACTCGACGACCGAGCCGTCCATGTCGTCGGCGCCGTGCTGGAGCGCGAGCTGCGCCGTCTGCACTCCGTGCATCACCCAGAAGACCTTGACGTGCGGGACGTTGTCGAAGAGCAGCCGCGAGACGGCGAAGGTCTTGAGGGCCTCGGCGCCGGTCGCCATCGACGTCCGCGCCTGGAGGGTGTTACGGACCTTGCCGTCCTTCATGTCCACGAAGTCGTGCTGGTAGCGCAGCGGGATGAAGACCTGGAAGCCGCCGGTCTCGTCCTGCATCTCCCGCAGCCGCAACACGTGGTCGACGCGGTGACGGGGCTCCTCGATGTGCCCGTACAGCATCGTCGCCGGGGTCTTGAGACCCTTCTCGTGCGCGAGGCGGTGGATGCGCGACCAGTCCTCCCAGTGGGTGCTGTGGTCGACGATGTGCTGACGGACCTCCCAGTCGAAGATCTCCGCGCCGCCGCCGGTCAGCGACTCCAGACCGGCCTCGATCAGCTCGTCGAGGATCTCGGAGGCGGAGAGCCCCGAGATCGTCTCGAAGTGGTGGATCTCCGTCGCCGTGAAGGCCTTGAGCGCCACCTCCGGCAGGGCTTCCTTGAGCGCGCTGAGCGAGCGCGGGTAGTAGCGCCACGGCAGGGTGGGGTGCAGCCCGTTGACGATGTGCAGCTCGGTGAGGTTCTCGCCCTGCATCGCCTTCGCGAGACGGACGGCCTCCTCGATGCGCATGGTGTACGCGTCCTTCTCGCCCGGCTTGCGCTGGAACGAGCAGTACGCGCAGGACGCGGTGCACACGTTGGTCATGTTGAGGTGACGGTTGACGTTGAAGTGGACGACGTCGCCGTTCTTCCTCGTACGCACCTCGTGGGCCAGCCCGCCGAGCCACGCGAGGTCGTCGGACTCGTAGAGCGCGATCCCGTCCTCGCGGGTCAGCCGCTCGCCGGCCCGGACCTTCTCCTCCAGCTCGCGCTTGAGTCCCGCGTCCACTAGGGCGCCTCCCATATCTCCGTGTAACAGATCAGACGGCCCACGTTACTCCCCCGCCTTTCCGGCGGAGGACCCCCGCCCTCCCCCGCCGCCGCTCCGCGTCACTCCCCCTCGGGGAGCTCCCCCACCCGGTTCTCCCACTTGGTGGAGAGCACGACCGTCGTACGGGTCCGGGACACGCCCCTCGTGCCGCTGAGCCTGCGGATCGTCCTCTCGAGACCGTCCACGTCACCCACCCTCACCTTGAGCATGAACGAGTCGTCGCCCGCGATGAACCAGCAGTCCTCGATCTCGGCGAGGTCCTTCAGCCGGTGCGCGACGTCCTCGTGGTCGGCGGCGTCGGAGAGGGAGATGCCGATCAGCGCGGTGACACCGAGCCCCAGCGAGGCGGCGTCGACGGTCGCGCGGTAACCGGTGATGACGCCGGCGGTTTCCAGCCGGTTGATGCGGTCGGTGACGCTGGGCCCGGAGAGCCCTACGAGCCGTCCCAGCTCGGCGTACGAGGCCCTGCCGTTCTCCCTGAGGGCCTGGATGAGCTGCCTGTCCACCGCGTCCATATGACTGAAACCTTCCATTGTTCAGCAGTACAGCAAGTCTACGTGTAGAATCTAAGGCGCGACAGGGTCAGACCCTGCAAATGTTCTTCATCATCCAAGAAAAACTTTCGAATCTTCAGGAGTGACTTTCACCGTGTACACGATCGAGATGGCCTACGCCCGGATGCGCGAGATGCAGGACCTGGCCAACCGCTCGAGTGCCCACCAGTCCGCCGCCGCCCACCGGGCCGACCGCACCCGCACCCCTCGTCCGGGCCGCAAGAAGCGCTGACCCCGCCGGTTCAGTCCCGGGAGGCGCCACCGAGCTCCCCCTCCCAGCGGCGGTACAGCTGGTGCGGCACTCCCGCCGCGTCCAGCACCCGCCCGGCGACGAAGTCCACCAGGTCCTGGATGTGCGTCGCCCCCGCGTAGAACGCCGGAGAGGCGGGCAGCACCACGGCGCCCGCCTCGTCGAGCGCGACCATCTGCTTCAGCGTCTGACCGCTGAGCGGGGTCTCGCGGACGGTCACGACCAGCTTCCGCCGCTCCTTGAGCGTCACGCTCGCGGCCCGCTGGAGCAGGTCCTTCGAGAGCCCGAGCGCCACCCCGGCCACACACGCCGTCGACGCCGGGACGATCAGCATCCCCTTCGCCGGATACGACCCCGAGGACGGCCCGGCCGCCAGGTCTCCGGCCGCCCAGTGGCGCACTCCGCCGATGTCGGGCCGGAAGGTGTCCGGCTCCCCGTCCGCGCCCCGCGCCAGCCAGCTCCGCAGGTCCTCCTGCCAGTGGGCGTCCCGGAAGGCGATCCCCGTCTCGTCCAGCAGGGTGAGCCGTGAGGCACGGCTCACCACCAGATCGACGCTCTCCCCCGCGGCCAGCAGCCCGCGTAGCACCGAGGCAGCGAAGGGCGTGCCCGATGCGCCCGATACCCCGACAATCCAAGGCCTGCGCTGCGTCTGACTCATCGAAATCCCGGCTCTCACACCGCCGAGCCTATCCGGCACCCCGCTCCAGGAACTGAGTCAGGGCCCTCGGACGTTGCAACGGATGAGAGAACGCCCATGAACAGGGGGTGACCATGACGGGCACACGCGCGAGCGCCACCGCACGGGCCGTCACCGCCGGCGCGGTGATGCTCGCCTGGGTCGCGCTCCTGTGGCTGCTGGAGGGCATCGACACGGCGACGGGCCACTCCCTCGACACCTACGGCGTCAGCCCGCGCGAGCCCTCGGAGCTGGCCGACATCGTGCCGTCGGCGTTTCTGCACAGCGGCTGGGAACACGTGGCGTCCAACAGCGTCCCGCTGCTGGTCCTGGGCTTCATAGCCGCGCTGGGCGGGACGGCGAGGTTCGCGGCCGTGGTCCTCGTGGTGATCGTGACGAGCGGTCTCGGCGTCTGGATCACCGCGCCGCCGGACACGGTCACCCTCGGGGCGTCGGGCGTGGTCTTCGGCCTGCTCGGCTATCTGCTGGTCCGCGGCTTCGTGGACCGCAGCCCGCTGGACATCGTCGTCGGCGTGATCGTGGCCGCGGTCTACGGCTCACTGCTCTGGGGCGTGCTGCCGACCGACTCCGGCATCAGCTGGCAGGGCCACCTCTTCGGGCTCGTGGGCGGGGTGGCGGCGGCGTTCCTCTTCCGCCGGCCCCGTCGCCCGAAGGAGCCCGGGGGCTAGGGTCTTTCGTTTGGATCACCCCGCTCCCTGATCCGGCCTGATCCAACCGAGAGGCCCTACGTCACGGTGTGAGGCCGCGCACCAGCAGGTCGAGCAGGGCGCAGGCGAAGAGCGCGATCCCGATGAAGCCGTTGACCGAGAAGAAGGCGCGGTTGAGCCGGGACAGGTCGTGCGGCCGCACGACCCGGTGCTCGTACACGAAGGCCACGGCGACGATCACCATGCCGATCCAGTAGAAGACCTCCGCATCCGTCGCCAGCCCGAACCACACCAGCAGCCCGGTCGTCACCACGTGGCAGACCCGTGCGCCCCAGAGCGCGGCCGGGATCCCGAAGCGCGCGGGGAAGGAGAGCACCCCGTGGGCCCGGTCGGCCCGTACGTCCTGGCAGGCGAAGATCAGGTCGAATCCGCCGATCCAGACGCCGACGGCGAGCCCCAGGATCACCGCGTCCCACGACCAGCTGCCGGTCACCGCCAGCCAGGCACCGATCGGGCCGATGGCCTGGGCGAGGCCCAGGATCGCGTGCGGGAAGTTCGTGAACCGCTTGCCGTACGGGTAGACGACCATCGGCACCACTGCGACCGGTGCCAGCACCAGGCAGAGGGGGTTCAGCAGGGCGGCGGCCCCGAGGAAGAAGGCGAGGGCCACGATCGCCCCGGTCCACGCGGACCTCACCGTGACGGCGCCGGTCACGAGCTCCCGGCCCTCCGTACGCGGATTGCGGGCGTCGATCTCCCGGTCGATGATCCGGTTGGCGGCCATGGCGAACGTACGCAGCCCGACCATCGCGATGGTCACGAGCAGCAGCGTGCCCCAGTGGATCTTCCCGTCCACCCGGAACATCGCGGTCAGCGCGGCGATGTAGGCGAAGGGCAGCGCGAAGACCGAGTGCTCGATCATCACCAGCCGCAGGAACGCGCGGGACTTGCCGCGCGGCTGCGGGACAGTCGCCGCCGAGGCCGATGCACTCACAGGCCGTACTCCTTCCACCGGCGGTCGACCTTCGCCGCCGTCTCCGGGTCGGACTCGACCATCTCCGGCCAGCCCCCGTCCCGCGTGTACCCCTCCTCGGGCAGCTTGCGCGTCGCGTCGATGCCCGCCTTGCCACCCCAGAACTGCTGGTAGGAGGCGTGGTCGAGATGGTCGACCGGGCCTTCGGCGACCGTCAGGTCACGCGCGTAGTCGGTGTTCCCGAGCGCCCGCCAGGCGACCTCGTGCAGATCGTGGACGTCGCAGTCGGAGTCCACGACCACGATCAGCTTGGTCAGCGACATCATGTGCGCCCCCCAGATGGCACTCATGACCTTCTGGGCGTGCTTCGGGTACTTCTTGTCGATCGAGACGATCGCGCAGTTGTGGAAGCCACCCGCCTCGGGCAGGTGGTAGTCCACGATGTCCGGGACGATGATCTTGAGCAGGGGCAGGAAGAAACGCTCGGTCGCCCGCCCCAGCGGACCGTCCTCGGTGGGCGGCCGTCCCACCACGATCGACTGGAGCAGCGGACGCTTCCGCATCGTCACGCAGTCGATCCGCAGCGCGGGGAAGGGCTCCTGCGGGGTGTAGAAGCCGGTGTGGTCGCCGAACGGCCCCTCGGGCAGCATCTCGCCCGGCTCGAGCCAGCCCTCGATGACGACCTCCGCCTGCGCGGGGACCTGGAGCGGGACGGTCTTGCAGTCGACCATCTCGATCCGCTTGCCCTGGACGAAGCCGGCGAAGAGGTACTCGTCGATGTCCCCCGGCAGCGGCGCGGTCGAGGCGTACGTGACCGCGGGCGGCGCTCCGAAGGCGATCGCGACGGGGAGCTTCTCTCCGCGCCTGGCGGCCACCTGGTAGTGGTTGCGGCTGTCCTTGTGGATCTGCCAGTGCATCCCGATGGTGCGCTTGTCGTGGCGCTGCAGCCGGTAGAGCCCGAGGTTGCGAATGCCCGACTCGGGGTCCTTGGTGTGCGTGAGGCCCAGGTTGAAGAAGGAGCCGCCGTCCCCGGGCCAGGTGAAGAGCGCGGGCAGCTGGTCCAGGTCCACGTCGTCGCCGGTCAGGACGACCTCCTGGACGGGGGCGCTGTCGGACTTCACCTTCTTCGGCGGGAGGTGGGTCACCGCGCCGAGCTTCCCGAACGCCTCACGGATGCCGACGAACCCCTGCGGGAGCTCCGGCTTGAGGAGTCCGCCGATCTTGTCGCTGATCTCCGCGTAGGACTTCAGCCCGAGGGCCTTGAGCAGCCGCCGGTCGGTCCCGAAGACGTTCATGGCCAGGGGCATGGACGCGCCCTTGACGTTCTCGAAGAGCAGCGCGGGGCCGCCCGCCTTGTTCACGCGGTCGACGATCTCGCCGACCTCCAGATACGGGTCGACCTCGGCCTTGATGCGCTTGAGATCGCCCTCGCGCTCCAGAGCCCGGAGCAGGGAGCGAAGATCGTCGTAAGCCATAAGGCCCAGTATCGGACACCCGATACCCTGGACCCGTCACCGGGGGCGGTCCGTGCGCCTCCTCACCTCACCTCGGGGGATCTTGCACGATGCTCAGGGCCCTGATCGTCCTCCTGCCGCTGGCGCTGACGATCTTCGCGTTCATCGACTGTCTGAACACCCCGGAGGACGAGGCCAAGCACCTGCCGAAGGTGGCCTGGGTCTTCATCATCCTGCTGTTCTGGATCGTCGGACCGGTCGTCTGGCTCGCCGCGGGCAAGGTGCGCGAGGCGCCCGACGGCGGCCGCACCCCCTCCCAGTGGCGCCGCGGGCGCCGCACCACGTGGGTGGCACCCGACGACAATCCTGACTTCCTCAAGTCGCTGAAGGACGAGGGCGAGAAGGACGGGACGAAGAAGGACGAGTCGCTCCTCAAGGACTGGGAGGCGGACCTGCGCCGCCGCGAGGACGAGATCAAGCGTCGCGAGAGCGGTGCCGGCCCCGACGACCAGGCCCCGCCCGCGGCTTCCTGACGCCCTCCTCGTGACGTCGTGACGTCATGAGGACAGCAGGCGCCCCAGCCGGTCGAGCAGGGGCAGCAGCGCCGTGCGCTCCTCGGGCGTGAGGGATTCCAGAGCGCCGTGCACCACACGCATCTCGGCGCGGATGCGATGCGCCAGCTCGGTGCCCTCCGCCGTGCGCGCGGCCACCTTGGAGCGGCGGTCGCCGGGGGCCGGGGTGCGCGTCACCAGGCCGCGGGTCTCCATGCGGCCGATGAGGCCGGTGGCGTTGGAGGCGTCGCACACCAGATGACTGGCCAGCGCGCTCATGGGCATGGGTTCATTGAGGGCGATCAGCGCCCGGGCCTGCGAGGTGCTGAGCCCGTGCCGGCCGGCGACGGCTGTGAGGTCGTCGTGGTGGCCGCGGACGACGACCGCGAGGGGTTCCAGCAGTTCGTCCGGCGTAGGGACGGCGCGGGGTGCCGGTTCCTTCGTCATGGTCGGTCATCCTTCGTTCGGTACGCGCGGTCCGGAGGCCCGGACGCTGTCCGCCACACACCCGCATTCATTTGACATGCTCAACTTTTGCCCGTTACATGAACAGTGTTGCTTGAGCATATCAAGCTTCATGTTCACGCGTCTCACGCCTCTCGTCTCGTAGGGAGCACCCCGTCATGCCCTCCGTACTCTTCGTCCTCACCGGTGCCGACCACTGGACCCTCAACGACGGCACCGCCCACCCGACCGGCTTCTGGGCCGAGGAGCTCGCCGCCCCGCACCGCGTCTTCGCCCAGGCCGACTTCGACATCACGATCGCCACGCCCGGTGGCGTCGCCCCCACCGTGGACAGCGCCAGCCTCGCGGCTGAGGCCAACGGCGGCCAGGAGCAGGCCGACGCCGTCGCCTCCTACCTCGCCTCGATCGACGAGACGCTGCGCATCCCGGCCAGGCTGGAGGACGTCGTGCCCACGTCGTACGACGTGGTCTTCTATCCCGGCGGCCACGGCCCCATGGAGGACCTGGCCGTCAGCGAGGTGTCCGGCCGGCTGCTCACCTCCGCCCTGGACTCCGGCACCCAGGTCGCCGTCCTGTGCCACGCGCCCGCCGCCCTGCTGCCCGCCCGCCGCGAGGACGGCAGCTGGCCGTTCGCCGGCTACCGCATGACCGGCTTCAGCAACGCCGAGGAGACCCAGGCCGGCCTCGCGGCCAAGGCCCCCTGGCTGCTGGAGAACCGTCTCGTCGAGCTCGGCGCCGACTACGCGGCCGCCGACCCGTGGGCGGTGCACACCGTGCACGACCGCAACCTGCACACCGGTCAGAACCCGGCCTCCTCGGAGCAGCTGGCGCGCGAGATCCTGGAAGCGCTGTGAGCGCCGCCGAGACCGCGCGGGAAGCCCCGGCCGACGTCGTCGCCAGGCTCCGCGCCACCTTCCGCACCGGCCGCACCAGGGACCTCGCCTGGCGGACCGCCCAGCTGACGCGGCTGCGTGCCCTGCTCACCGAGCGCGGCGACGAGCTGGCCGAGGCTCTCCGGGCCGACCTGGGCAAGAGCCGCAAGGAGGCCTACCGGACCGAGATCGACTTCACGGTCCGCGAGATCGACCACACCCTGGAGCGTCTGGAGGCGTGGCTGGAGCCCGAGCCCGCCCCGGTACCGGCCGTCCTCGCGGGGGCCACAGCCCACACCGTGCAGGACCCGCTCGGGGTCGTCCTCGTCATCGCCCCGTGGAACTACCCGGTGCAGCTGCTGCTCGCGCCCGTCGTGGGCGCGCTGGCCGGGGGCAACGCGGTCGTCGCCAAGCCGAGCGAGCTGGCGCCCGTGACCTCCGCCGCCGTGGCCCGGCTGCTGCCGGAGTACCTCGACACGGACGCCGTCGCCGTCGTGGAGGGCGCGGTCCCGGAGACCACCGCGCTGCTCGCCGAGCGGTTCGACCACATCTTCTACACCGGCAACGGCACGGTCGGCCGGATCGTGATGGCCGCCGCGGCGAAGCACCTCACACCGGTGACCCTCGAACTGGGCGGCAAGTCGCCCGCGTTCGTGGACCGGGACACGGACCTGAAGACGGTGGCCGCCAGGCTGGCCTCCGGCAAGTTCCTCAACGCGGGCCAGACGTGCGTCGCCCCCGACTACGTCCTGACCGATCCGGAGACCGCACGAGCCCTGGAGGACGCCCTCGCGGCGGCGGTCGAGGGGCTGTTCGGGAAGGACGCGTCGGCCAGTCCGGAGTACGGCAGGATCGTGAACGAGCGCCACTTCGACCGGCTGGTCGGCCTCCTGGACTCGGGCCGCACGGTGACGGGCGGCGCCCACGACCGGGACGAGAAGTACATCGCTCCGACCGTGCTCGCCGATGTCGACCCGGACTCCCCCGTGATGCGGGAGGAGATCTTCGGCCCCGTCCTGCCGATCATCACGGTGGACGGTCTCGACGGGGCCATCGGCTTCATCAACGACCGTGACAAGCCGCTGGCGCTGTACGCGTTCACCGGCGACCCCTCCGTGCGCGAACGGCTGCTGACGGGGACCTCGTCCGGCGGGGTGGGCATGGGTCTGCCCCTCGCCCACCTGACCGTCTCGGACCTGCCGTTCGGCGGGGTCGGCGAGAGCGGCATGGGCAACTATCACGGCCGGTACTCCCTGGAGACGTTCAGCCACCGCAAGGCTGTCCTGGACGTCCCGCTCGGCTGACCGCACGTACGACGGGAGGGCGCGACCACGGATGGTCGCGCCCTCCCGTCGTACGCGGTGCGGCGGTCAGACTCCCGCGTAGGAGTGCTTGCCGGTGACGAAGATGTTCACGCCGTAGTAGTTGAAGAGCCAGCAGCCGAAGGCGACCAGGGCCAGGTAGGCGGCCTTGCGGCCCTTCCAGCCGGCCGTCGCGCGGGCGTGCAGGTAGGCGGCGTACGCGACCCAGGTGATGAAGGACCAGACCTCCTTGGGGTCCCAGCCCCAGTAGCGGCCCCAGGCGTCGCCCGCCCAGATCGCGCCCGCGATGATCGTGAAGGTCCAGAGCGGGAAGACGGCCGCGTTGATGCGGTACGAGAAGGTGTCCAGGGTCTTCGCGGCAGGCAGCCGCTCCATGACGGAGGTCGCGAACTTCCCGGGCGTGCCGCCGCTCGCGACCTTGTTCTCGTAGCTGTCGCGGAACAGGTAGAGCAGCGTGCCGACGGCGCCCAGGTAGAAGACGGCGCCGCAGATGATGGCGGTGGAGACGTGGATCCACAGCCAGTAGGAGTGCAGCGCCGGGACCAGCTGGTCGCTGTCGGTGTACAGCGTGGTGGTCGCGATGCCGAGGTCCAGCAGGACGGTGGTGACCAGCAGCAGGCCGATCCAGCGGACGTTCTTCCTGAGTGCCAGGAGGGTCAGGTAGGCACCGACCGCCACGGTGGAGAAGGTGATCGAGAACTCGTACATGTTGCCCCACGGGGCACGCTGCACCGACAGGGCGCGCGCGAGGACGCCGCCCGCCTGGACGGCGAAGGCGACGACGGTCAGGGAGACCGCGATCCGCCCCCAGAGGTCACCCTTGAACGTGCCGCCCGCGGCGCCGGGGCCGTCCGGGACGTCACGCGTCCCGGCTGCGGAACGGGTGACGATCCTGGGACGCTCCAGCACCGTGGTGCCGCCCGCCTGCGCGGCCTGCACCGTCACCGGTGCACCACCGGCGGACGAGTCCTTCTTCAGCGCGGCGGCCGTGCGGCCGACCTTGCTGCGGCTGCCGAGCACCCACTCCGCGATGTGCGCGAAGAAGGCCAGGGTGTAGACGGCCATCGACGAGTAGATCAGCGTGTTGCTGACGCTCGCCAGATTCTCGTTGGTTGCGGCGGCGAGATTCACTTCTCAGCCCCTTCGGCAGGTTCTTCGACAGGTTGTCCGGGCTCGGTCGCGGTGTCCGGCTCCGGGTCGGGTGCGGTCGGCGCCACGGTGTTGAGGGCGACCGCGAGGCCGGCCAGCTCCTCGGGAAGCTTCGCGGACTCGCTGCGGCCGAGGCCCGCCATCTCGACGACGGTGACTCCGTCCGGCCCCCGTACGGCCCGCACCCACACCCGGCGGCGCTGGATGAAGAGCGAGCCGGCGAGCCCGATGATGGCGGCGACGGCGCCGGTCAGGGCCCAGCCGCTGGCGGGCTGGCGCGAGATCTGGAAGCTGGCCCATTCGTCGACGCTCTCGAAGGTGACCGAGCCCGCGCCGTCGGGGAGCTTCATCGTCTCGCCGGGACGCAGCCGCTTCTTCAGCTTGTCCCCGTTGCTGTCCTTGAATTCCTTCATCTTGGACGTGTCGAGCTGGTAGACGTTCTGCGGCAGCCCTGAGTCGACGCCGAGGCTGCCGTAGTAGCCGTTGAGCGCGAGCACCGGGTAGTCGAGGCCGGGGTACTGCGAGAACATCGTGCCCTTGCCGTCACCGGCGAACGTCGGGACGAAGAAGGCCTGGAATCCCAGCTGGGTCTTCTTGCCGTTCTTGTCCTTGTAGCCGTCCATCACCTTGATCGCACCGGTCGAGGTGACGTTGTTGTCGATGGGCAGCAGGGGTACGGAGGTCCTGTAGACCTCCTTGCCCTTGCCGTCCTTCACCGAGATGACCGGGGCGTAGCCGTGCGCGTTGAGATAGACCTTCGTACCGTCGACGGCGAGCGGCTTGTTGACCTCGATGACCTTCTTCTTCGTCTCGCCGTCCGCGCCCTCGGCGTACGTCACCCTGGCCTCGTAGGTCCGGGGCGTACCGCGCTGGGGGCCGCCGCGCTCGTACGTACCGACGAAGTCCTGGAGGTCGAAGCTGAAGGGGGCGAGGTCGTCGTTGTCGAAGAGCGAGCCGGACTTGAAATCGTCGTACTGGGTGATCGTGTTGGCGAAGCCGTCGCCCTCGACGATGAGCTTGCCGCCCTCGGACTTGAAGAGCTGCCCGCCGGCGAACGCGACGAGCATGACGATCAGCGCGATGTGGAACAGCAGGTTCCCGGTCTCGCGCAGGTAGCCCTTCTCGGCGGCGACCGCGTCACCCGCGGTGTGCGAGCGGAAGCGCCGCTTGCGCAGAATGGTGAGCGCGGCCTCGTGGACCTGCTCGGGTGCGGCTTCGGTGCGCCAGGTGGTGTACGCGGGCAGCCGGGTCAGCTTCTTCGGGGCGCCGGGCGGGCGGCCGCGCAGCTGGCCGACGAACTGCGCCGTGCGCGGGACGATGCAGCCGATCAGCGAGACGAACAGCAGGATGTAGATCGCGGAGAACCACACCGAGCTGTAGACGTCGAAGAACTGCAGCTTCTCGTAGACCGGCGTGACCGTGGTGTGGGCTTCCTTGAAGGTCTGCACCTTCAGTTCGTCCACGCTGTTCTGCGGGATCAGCGAGCCGGGGATGGCGCCGAGGGACAGCATGAAGAGCAGGATCAGCGCGACCCGCATCGACGTGAGCTGCCGCCAGAACCAGCGGGCCCAGCCGATGACGCCCATCGAGGGCACGGAGGCGGCGGACTCCTCGCGCGGCGCGGTGGAGAGCTGCTCCCCGGCCCGGCCGAGGTCGCGCTCGTCCGTGGTGTTCGTGTTGCTCATGAAAACTCAGATCCCCACAGTGAAGCCGTCGGACCAGACTCGCATCTCCTGCATGAGCGCGTCCCAGGCACCCGTCAGCAGGAGCACTCCGGTCACGATCATCATGCCGCCGCCGATCCGCATGACCCATGCGTAGTGGCGCTTGACCCAGCCGAACGCACCGAGTGCCTTGCGGAAGGCGAGGGCCGCCAGGACGAACGGGACACCGAGCCCGATGCAGTAGGCGACGGAGAGCACCGCTCCGCGGCCCGCGGTCCCCTGGTCCACCGCGAGCATGCTGACGGCGGAGAGCGTGGGGCCGAGGCACGGCGTCCAGCCGATCCCGAAGAGCGCACCGAGCAGGGGCGCGCCGGCCAGTCCGGTCACCGGGCGCTTGTGGATACGGAATTCGCGCTGGGTCATCCAGGGCATCAGGCCCATGAAGAAGACGCCCATCAGGATCATCAGTACGCCGAGGACCTTCGAAAGGGTCCCGCTGTAGTCCTGGAGGGTCTGGCCGAAGTAGCCGAAGAGGGCCCCGCCGGAGACGAAGACGGCGGTGAAGCCGAGCACGAAGAGGGAGGCGCCCGTCACGGTTCTGCCGCGCCGGCCCTGGGCCAGGTCGGTGCCGCTGACGCCGGTGACGTAGCTCAGGTATCCCGGCACGAGCGGCAGGACGCACGGCGAGAAGAACGAGACGAGACCGCCGAGCAGGGCGATGGGCAGAGCCACCAGCAGCGCACCGTTGAAGACGGTGTCGTTGAAACCGGTTGCCGCGGCCAGCTGGAGCACGGCGTCACTTCTCCGCGATCAGCGGGTCGATCATCTTCCGCAGCTTCTCCGCGTCGAGGGCGGCGAGCGTCCGGGCGGCGAGCTTCCCGTCCCGGTCGACGACCACGGTCGACGGGATGGCCTGGGGGTTCAGCGTGCCCTTCGGGAAGCGCAGGAGCAGTTTCCCGGTCGGGTCGTAGATGCTCGGGTAGGTGACCCCGAAGTCCTCCTCGAAGCTGACCGCGAGGGACTTCTTGGGGTCTCTGGTGTTGACGCCGACGAACTGGACGCCCTCGCCCTCGGTCTCCTTCGAGACCTTCTGGAAGTGCTTGGCCTCGGCACGGCAGGGGCCGCACCACGATCCCCAGAAGTTCAGGACGACGACCTTGCCCTTGTAGTCGGCGATGTCGAGGGGGGTGCCGTCCAGAGTCGCTCCGTCGAGCTTCGGCGCGTCGGTGCGTTCACCCTTGGCGACGGTGGAGATCCCCCCGCTGCCGGTGACGAAGTTCGTGTTGCCGCCGCCACCCGCCTGGCCGCCGTCGCCACCGCATGCGGACAGGGTCAGGGCACCGGCCACGGCAGTGGCGGCGAGCAGGGTGGAGCGGCGTCGGGGTGCACTGCCAGAGCTCATGTGAAAAGTTTCGCATGGCAGTTCCAGGGATCTTGGGCACCCCCCTCGGTGCCCGTAAAGACCCTTGTCAAGCCTGTTTAAAGAAGGTGTTCCAGCCACCCTCGGGCGCCTGTCCGACCTGAAGCGTACGGAGCTTCGCGAGTACCGCCGGGTCCTGTGCGTCGAGCCAGTCGACGAACTGCCGGAAGGAGACGAGGCGCACATCCGGCTTGCCCGCGATGTGTTTGAGCGCGTCCTCCACGGCGTCCATGTAGATGCCGCCGTTCCACTCCTCGAAGTGGTTGCCGATGTAGAAGGGCGCGCGATTCGTCTCGTAGGCGCGGTCGAATCCGGCGACATAGGACCCGGTGGCCTGGGTGCGCCACCCCGGATAGCGCGAGGGCATGCCGTTCGTCGAATTCTTCGACTGGTTGGCGAGGATGTTGTAGTCCATGGAGAGGACTTCGAAGGTGTGGCCGGGGAAGGGGATGCCCTGCAGCGGAAGGTCCCAGACGCCCTGGCGCTTCTCGGGCCACATCTGGGTGCCGCCGGGCGAGCTCGCGTCGTAGCGCCAGCCCAGCTGCTTCGCGGTGGGCAGCAGATTGTCCTGTCCGAGCAGACAGGGCGTGCGGCCCCCGACCAGTTCCTTCCGGTAGTCGAACGGCAGCGGGTCGACGTCCTCCCAGCCGGTGTTCGTGCGCCATTCGGTGACGAACGACACGGCCTGGTCGATCTCGCTCTGCCATTGCGCGGGCGTCCAGTCGCCGACCGATCCGGAACCGCCGCAGAAATGCCCGTTGAAATGGGTCCCGATCTCGTGCCCGTCGAGCCATGCCTGACGGACGTACTTCAGGGTCTGCTTGACGTGGTCGTCGGATAGATAGCCGATGTCCGAGGCGCCCCGGGGGTTGTTGGGCGGCCGGTAGAGGGACTTCTTCGACTCGGGCAGCACATAGAGCCCTGAGAGGAAGAAGGTCATCGCCGCGTCGTGTTCCTCGGCGAGTTCCAGAAAGCGCGGAAAGAGCCCGTTGCCGACCTCGCCCGCCCCGTCCCAGGAGAAGATCACGAACTGCGGCGGAGTCTGCCCGGGTTCCAGCCGGACCGGAGCGGCGGGCTGATTCGGCTGCTTTCCGGTGTCCGCCGTGGAACCGTCGCCGATCAGCCTGACGTGTTTCCCGGAGGAGCCGCCGCTGCCGTGCGTCCCCTTGCCGCCTTTGCCGCCCTTCTCCGGCTCCGGCCCACCGCCGTCCGATGACCCGAGGGAGCCGCAGCCGGTCATCGTGAGTGCGGCTGCGGCTCCGAGTCCGGCCCCGAGCAGGCCCCTTCGGTTCATTTCACGCATAGCGTCCCCATCTGCGGTCGTATTACCTCATTGCCATACAAACTGGCGATGGCTTAGATGAGGAAACCGACACGGAGGTTCCGCCGATAATCACAAAAGTTGTTACGTGGGCAGACCCTTACAGGTGCTGCACATGAGACACAGAAGGGTGGGGACGAGGGCCCGGCGACCCCTCAGGCTCCGAACGCCTTGGACTTCCCCTTGACCGGCTTCGCACCCGCGAGCAGATGCGCCGGCACGAGATCCCGGGCGGGCTCGGTGTACCCGACGGACACGATCTTGTCCCCCTGGTACGTGAAGCTCGTGAGCGAGGCCAGGGTGCACTGCCGCTTGCGCGGGTCGTGCCAGAGCCGGCGCCGCTCCACGAAGCTCCGCACGATCCAGATCGGCAGCTGATGGCTGACGCAGACCGCCTCGTGCCCACGCGCGGCGTCACGCGCGGCGTCCAGGGCGCCCATCATCCGTACGACCTGGTCGACGTACGGCTCGCCCCAGGACGGCTTGAAGGGGTTGGTGAGGTGCTTCCAGTTCTCGGGCTTGCGCAGGGCGCCGTCGCCGACGCCGAAGGTCTTGCCCTCGAAGACGTTGGCCGCCTCGATGAGACGCTCGTCGGTCGCCAGTTCCACGCTGTGCGACTTGGCGACGGGCATGGCCGTCTCCTGGGCACGCTCCAGCGGCGAGGCCACGACGTGCGTGATGTCGCGAGCCTCCAGGTGCTCGGCGACCCGGTCCGCCATCCGGCGGCCGAGCTCGGACAGGCTGTATCCGGGGCGGCGCCCGTAGAGCACGCCGTCCGGGTTGTGCACCTCACCGTGTCGCATCAGGTGGACGACGGTGATGTCCTTCTCCGTACGCGCGCTCATGCCGTGGCCTCCGATGCGGCGCGGGCGGCGGCGGGCAGCGCCGCGGCGATCCGCTCCAGCGCCCGCGCGTCGTGGGCGGTCGAGACGAACCAGGACTCGAAGGCGGAAGGCGGCAGGTACACGCCCTGCTCCAGCATCGAGTGGAAGAACGCGGTGAAGCGGAAAGCTTCCTGCTTCTTCGCGTCCTCGTAGTTCCGGACGGGTCCCTCGGTGAAGAAGACGGAGAACATGTTGCTCGCCGCCGACACCGTGTGCGCGACGCCCTCCTTGGTGAACGCCTCGCCGACCAGGGAGCGCAGCTCCGCGGAGACCGCGTCGACCTTCGCGTACGCCGCGTCGTCGAGCAGCCGCAGCTGGGCGAGGCCCGCCGCGGTGGCGACCGGGTTCCCGGAGAGGGTGCCCGCCTGGTAGACGGGACCGGCGGGAGCCAGGTGCGCCATCACGTCGGCACGGCCTCCGAAGGCCGCCGCCGGGAAGCCGCCGCCCATGACCTTGCCGAAGGTCATGAGGTCGGGCCGCACCCCGTCGATGCCGTACCAGCCGGCCTTGGACGTACGGAAACCGGTCATCACCTCGTCGGAGATGTACAGCGCGCCGTCGGCCGCGCAGATCTCCTTCAGCCCGGCGTTGAAGCCGTCCAGCGGCGGCACGACGCCCATGTTGCCCGGCGACGCCTCGGTGATCACACAGGCGATCTCACCCGGCTGTGCCGCGAAGACGGCCCGCACGGCATCGAGGTCGTTGTACGGCAGCACGATCGTGTCGCCCGCCTGGGCGCCGGTCACGCCGGGCGTGTCGGGCAGGCCGAAGGTGGCCACCCCGGATCCGGCGGCGGCCAGCAGGGCGTCGACGTGACCGTGGTAGCACCCGGCGAACTTCACGACCTTGGCGCGCCCGGTGAAGCCACGGGCGAGCCGGATCGCGGACATGGTCGCCTCGGTGCCGGACGACACCAGCCGCACCTGCTCCACGGGCTCGATCCTGGCCACGATCTCCTCGCCGAGCGCGACCTCGCCCTCGCCGGGCGTACCGAACGAGGTACCCCGGGCCACCGCGTCCTGGACGGCGGCGATGACTTCGGGGTGCGCGTGGCCGAGGATCATCGGCCCCCACGAACACACGAGGTCGACGTACTCACGGCCGTCGGCGTCGGTGAGGTACGGGCCCGTGCCGGACACCATGAACCGGGGCGTACCGCCCACGGCCCGGAAGGCACGCACGGGTGAGTTCACGCCGCCGGGCGTCACGAGGGACGCACGGTCGAAAAGCGTCTGCGAAACTGGGGCTTCGTATGAATACGCCACTTTGGTCCTGATCTGCGATTCGGGATTCGGGGGGCCCGGCCGGAAATCCCGGCCGCCGGTGAGCGGGGAGCGCGCTCTCCCCGTATGAGGCTCGTACAACGAAAGGGCGTCAGTCTCCTCGCGTCTGCGAAACTGGGGCGTCATGGGGAAAGCTCACACATGCCATGGTGTCAGAGGCGTCGGCCGTCTCGCGGACAGGTGTTTCACCGCACGCCCGTGGGGGAGGTCACTGACGATGATCGGGTTGCGCGGCGGGGCTGAGTCTCCTAAGAAGTAGTCGGGTGGATGAGATATGCATCGCGGTGGCGGAGTGGGCGAAGGGACCGACGACCTGGGGCCCGAGCCTGACCGGCGAGGGCGGCACCGGCGCAAGGCCGAGCGCGTACGGAACGCTCAGGCGGAAGGTGCCGATGGTTCGGGGAGCAGGAGCAGTGGACGGGTGGGGGTGACCTACAAGTACTTCGGTGCCCCTGACGGGGCCACCGCCGCACGCGTGCCCATTTCGATGCGTCCCGAGGAACTGGGCGGCGACGAACTGGGCATGGGCGGCATGTTCAGCAAGATCAAGCCCGAGACGGTGGCGGCCATGGTCCTCACCGGCATACAGGGCATACCCCTGAACAAGGTCCCCCCGCTGGAGCTGGTCGTGCTCCACCCCGACTACGCGGTGGTCAAGCTGCCGATGACGGTGGTGGACCCGCTGCGGGAGGTCGGCGAGGAATCGGTCGGCGCGGCGGCCTTCATCTGGTCCACCGTCCCGGACCGCGGGGGTCCTCGCGACGCGTTCAACGTCTACCAGCTGCTGCACGAGTGGCAGGACTTCTCCCACCGGCTGCATGACGCGGGACACCAGGCGTACTGCCTGGTGTGGCCCTGATCCGGGGTTTCGGTGGTGGTGGGCGCCGCCTTCGGGCCTCGCCCCTCTCCGTGCCGGACCGGGGCCGCAAGGCGGCCAGGACGCATTGAGGCATTCGAGGAGCGCCCTTGACGCTCGCCCCCGCGTCCAGGAGCACGGAGGCGTGGGCGTGTCGGACGGCATGCTCGCCGGCGTCCGGCGCGCCCTGGAGGCACCTCGCCCGCGCTCGCGGGGAGGGACCACGCCGACGGCGGTCGGCTGAGCCGTCAGGGGGACCGACCGGGTCTTGCCGTCCTTCGGCCGGGCGAGGACGGGCTGTCCCACCAGCCGTACCTGACGGTTGACATGGGTCCGGCAGCCTTTGAGATCGATGTCGATGCCTACAGGCGAACGGCCCCGTCCGAGATCTCCGGACGGGGCGGCGGAGCCGCGCTATCGCTCCGAATAGCGCAGGAACTGCCAGCCCAGTACCGCCAGGGCAAGTGTCTGTGCGAGGGAGACGACCACGAGTAGGGGCGGGACGTCGGGAGAGCACCAGAACGCAGCCACGCAGATCATCGGCAAGGCCACGTACGTGAAGAGATCCACTGCGCTCTGCAGTCGCTTGCGCATGGTGCGGCTCGCGTCGTCGCGGTGGTAGACCTCCCAGCCGAACACTGCACCGGGGGCGCCGCTGAGCTCGGCGAGCCGCGGCCCCAGCCGATCGCGGATGTAGCAGCCGACCGCCGAGATCTTCTCGTCGTTGACCAGGTACGTCCAGCCCAGGACCAGGCAGATCACAGGGACGGCGAGCAGCAGTTGAGCCTGCCCGCTCTGGACGGCGATCGCCAGAGCCCCGGTGGAGGCGGCGAGCGTGAAGTAGAGCAGGTTGTCACGGAACCCTATTCGGGTTTTCTGCTCCTCCTTGATGCGGTCGTACTCGGCCAGCAGCAGTCTGCTCTCGGTGACGTCTTCTGTAGCGGCCACAACCATCCCTAAGCTCGGGTTCCGCGCGGACTGATGAATGGGCGGGCGAGGACCCGGCGCTCCGGCGCCTCGCCCGCCCTGAGGGCCCGCAAGGCTCAGTCGGCAGGACGGAAGGATGGCAGGTTGTTCGGGTTGTTCCGTTCGATCCACCCCTTGCCGTCCGCCGCGATTCCTTCCAGGAGGCGGAAGGTGTGGATGAAACCGGCCGAATTGAGATTGATCTCGGCGATTTCCTGGGCGTTCTCGTCCGGTGCCAGTTGGTGGGTGTCGGCGTCTTTGACACGAATGTTCCTGGACGGCCCGTTGGTGAGGACGAGCTCCAGGTCGTAGCCGACATCGGCGCGTTCCGTGACCTGCACCGATGACAACGCGTCGAACCGGTAGTTGCTTCGCTGCTCGTTCCCGCGTTTCGCGTCGGTGAAGTCGAACTCCGTGCTGATTTCACGGACGCCGTCCTGTGTGACCAGGAACAGACGGAAGCTGTAGCGCGAGTACCGCCAGGGACCGCCCTTCACACGCCCCCGCTTGTAAGGGCGCGCGGGGGTCATCAGGATGGTGTGGGTGATCAGGTCGCGCCAGGTGAGCTGGTAGTGGCGGAGCGCTTCGTCGACGAACAGCGTCTTGTCACAGGTGAGCCAGGTCTCCATTTCCAGCTCGGTGGGCCGCGTGGTGTCCAGGAACGACTTCCAGTTCTGGTACGCGGTTTGCCGCGCGGTCAGCCGCTCCTGGTATTCCTGGGTTTCCTCGGCCAGCCGGTGCTCCTCACCCCGGGCCTCCGACCAGGAGGACGCAGCCGCACGTCCGGACCAGACCGCACCGGCCACGGCCAGGACGGCCAGCAGCACCTGCGACGCGCCGGCACCCGAGGCCACTGTCCCGAGCAGGGCCATGGTCGTGAAGCTGAGAGCGATGAGGGCGACCACGCACAACCCCTTCGCCACCACCGGTGTCCGGTCGCGATGGCGGTGGTCGAACAGGGTGCCCTTGTTGTGCCGGTCCCGGGCATCCTCCGCGAGGTAGCGGATCAGCCAGTTGACGCGGTCCACACTGATGCGGCTCTCGCGGTAGAGAAAAGCGATCTCCGCGACGAGGCTGTTGCGCAGGTGGACGGTGTGACCGAACCATTCGTGCGGGGCGAGTCCGTGGGGCACGCGGGTACTGAAGTAGTGGTCGAACGAATGACGGACGCGGTTCGTGAATCCGTCCCCGGTATAGACGGGATCGCGCGTGTTCGGGATGTGGGACTCACGGTTCCTGGCCTTCAGCTGATGTTCCTGGTAGAGCCACCGGCGGCCGAAGTGAGCCGCGGTCAGGCCCGCACCGAGCCCCACCAGCAACTCGATGACTGCCGCGGCGGGTTCCGCGACCAGCGCCAGGATCCAGAGGAACGTGGTGGCGACGACGAACAGGCCGGCTCGGACGGGGAAGGCTGCCTGAGCGGCAGCAGCGGTGCTCGGGCGGGGCGGCGCGGCCCGTGGCCCGATGGGGTCGGGTTCGAAGTAGGCCCAGACCCGTTGGACCCGGTCGTTGCCGAAGCGAGCCGTCTCGGCCCGCTCGCGGTTCTCGGCCCACAAGCTGTCCTTCAGCCCTCCGGTGAGTACGAGGTCCAGGTGATGGAGGATCGCGTCCCGCCGGCGAGGTGAGAGGGCTCGCAACCGCTCCAGCACTCGGCCTGTTTCGCCGTCCGCGGTACTGAGCATCGCCAGCAGTTCGAAAGCGACGCGCAGAGCGTCCTTCCACTCTCCCTCGGCGTAGGTGCGTACGAGCCCGGAGGCATGGTGCAGTCGCTGGATCTCTTCGGTGCCGAGGTCGTGGTAGGCGCGTGCGCTGAGCATGGCGAGCACCCAGTGGAAACGCACCTCCGCGTTGTCGTGCCCGTGGGCGATCGCGTCACTGATCATGTCGCGCGCACGGCTGGGGATCCCGTCTTCCAGAAACCGCACGCCGACCTTGTACTTCTCCTGAGGCGACGCGTCCGGATGGACGAAGTACACGTTGGAGTTGTGTACCGTCTCGGCCTGGATCCCGACGGTGGAGCCGTCTGCGGCCGAATTGTGCGTGCCGTTGCTGCCGCCGTTCATGAGAGGCCACCCGCCGCGACGACCAGGGGGGCCAGCCTTGCCACCAGCTCGGGGAACTCTGCGATCAGACCGCGTAACCTCTTCATCGCCATGGTCGCCGTCTTGGACGATCCGGCGGTGTTCTCCCTTGCCGCCCGGCAGGCGCCGTCCAGCTCGGCCAGTGCCTCTCGGTAGGTGTCTTCGTCGAGGGCGTCCTCGGCACGGTGACGCCGCAGGCGCTCCCGTAAGGCGTCCAGTTCCGCGACCAGATCTGCCGGACCGGTCACCTTCGGGTCCGCGTTCACGTGGACGCTGCTCCCCTTGACCGAGCCGGCCATGATGCCGACGGTGCTGTTGTGGACGGTGTTGCTGACGTGCCCTTCGAGTCTGTCGGCCGTATGGGCCCTGTCTGCCTCGGACATCGCGATCTGCTCCTGTTCTCCCACCAGTTCCACGGCCAGCCGTGTGGCGAATGCCGCCGCGTTCGCCGCGGCCCGCGGTTGCCAGTCACGGTCCTTCGCGCTGCTCTTCGTCCCGTCCGCCCGGTCGCTGATTCCCCGGATGATCGCCACCGGCGCCCCGTTGAGATGACCGGCCTGCGCCACACCGGCGGCCTCCATCTCGATCGCCAGCGCGTCGTTGTAGTGCCGGCGGATCCACCGCGCCTCGGCCGAGATCTTCGAGTTCTGTACGACCTCGCCGGCGGCGATCGCGCCGAAGCGCACCTGCGGCGCGCGCCGACCGGGCGTGTCGTCCGCCCAGTCGTCCACGCGAGCCAGATGCGAGCCGAGCTGGCTGATACCGTGCGCCGCTTCCCACACCCGGGGACGGGCCTTGAGTCCGTCGTCCTCACTGGTACCGCCGTGGTAGGCGTACACGTGCGTCGCCATCACCACGTCGCCCAGCCTGGCGGTGTCCCACAGGGCACCGGCGACGCCGACGAACAGGACGGCCACCGGCGAGAATTCCTGCACAGCGCGCTCGGCGATCACTGCGGCGGAATGATTCCCCTTGTTCGTCAGGCCGAGCGCGACACGGCATGAAGTGCCCTGCACGGTTCCGACTTCGAACCGCGTCCCACGCTCATGGCGGTGCACCTGTGGGCCGGCCAGTCTCCGGCGCACGGCCTGGTATTCGAGATTGAGGGCGGTGAGAATCACCACCAGGTCTTTCGACATCTATTCGTCTCCCTTCCTCTTGTCCTCTTCCTTCGTGGACGGCACAGGCCGGATCAGCGGCGGGAACAACACCGTCTTCGGATCGGCCCGGTACAGCCGCGCGGGCCGTCCGCCCGTGGTCCTGCGTCCCGAGCCGGCAGGAATGATGAAGCCCTTTATGGCCTGGACTTTCCGGTAGAAATTACGGATGTCGAGTTCGGTGCCCCAAACCGCCTCGTACACCTGTTGCAACTCGGCTATCGTGAAGAGTTCTCCGCAGAACGCCGTGGCCAGCGCCGAGAATTCGAGCTTGGTGCGCGCACGTTCGATCCCGTCCGTCACGATCCGGCGGTGATCGAAGGCCAGCTCCAACTCACCGGACAGGACGGCGTCCGCCGGGACCCACGCGGCATCCGTGGCATCCGTTCCCGCGACCGGTTCGGGGAGTCCGGGCGCGATCGCCAGGTGCGCCACGGAAACGACCCGCCCCCGTGGATCACGGCCTGCCGCCCCGTAGGTGGCCAACTGCTCAAGGTGCACCCACCCGGCGACCAGAGCGGTTTCCTCACTCAGCTCTCGGTGGGCGGCGTCCAGGATCTCCTCACCGGCGTGACTGAGGAATCCGCCAGGCAGAGCCGACATGCCCTGAAAAGGATCTTCGCCCCGCTCCACGAGCAGGACACACAGCCGCCCCTCACGCAGCGTCAGAATTACAAGATCGACTGTCAGCAGTACGGGCGTGGGTTTCCACGCGTCAACTTGCATGCCAGTCAAGGTACTTCAGTTCCTGTCACTTCAACAAGAAGGCCGACGCGAAGACCGCTGGTGCGGTATGCGGAGGCGCTCCGGCCGGCCGTCCGGGCGCCTGCCCCTCAGCCAGGCGCGGGCCATCGTGGGCTGCCGGTCCGGTGTTGCCCGCCTTCCCGGGCGGCGTCCGCTCCCGAGCCGCTCGGAAGGCGTCGGTGGGGCAGGAGAGCTCGATGGTCTCCGTCAGCCCTTCGATGCCGTGTGGTTCCATCCCGCCTGCCCCTGCCCGCAGTTGGGGGTGGGGACCGCCTGCCTGCCGTGGAAGCGGTGCAGGAGCTTTGGGCGGGGCCTCCGGTCCAGCGCTCCGCCGCGTCCCATCGCTCCGGATGGGACAGACCCCTCCCACCGGCTGCATGACGAAGGGCCACACCAGGCGTACTGCCTGGTGTGGCCCTGATCCGGGACTCCACCGGCCGGTCCGGCTCGCGGAGACCGGCCGCAGGCTCCGGACGTGGCGGAAACCTGGACGTGGCGAGCCCGGGGCGTGGCGGGCCCTGGACGTGGCTGGGCCCGCCACGTCCGTAGCCGGACGGGCCCGAGCGGCGTCCGTCAGGACTCAGTGGTAGCTGAAGTCACCCACGGTCCAGGCGTCGACGTCCTCGATCGCGACCCGGTACATCCCTCCCGTCTCCGGGATGCCCACCGTGCCCTGAAGGATGCGCGCGACGTGGAAGTGCAGATGGGTGGGCGGCCCGTCCCTTTCCGCGCGCCGTGCGAAGACGGCGGAGAACGCGCCCAGGTGGTCCGAGTCGTCCAGGACCTCCGAGACCCGTCGGCTCCACACCGCTTCAGGAGCCAGCCGGCCGGTGATGACGGCTCCGCCGGTGACCACCGTGAGGGACATCTGATTGCTGCGCCCGGACTCCACCAGTGCGGCGAGGTCAACGAGCAGCTCGTCAGGCTTCGACATGGGAGCGGATTCTATGCACGCCCGCGACGGCGCCCCCCTCCGGGACACCCGGACCGTCCCCCGTGCACCGGCGGGGAGGGGCCGACACCTCCCGCCGGAGCGATGTAGGAAGATACAGCCATGACGGGAGATGATCTGAGGGTGGTCGTCGAGACCGCGGACGACGGAGTCGTACTGATCCGGGTCCGTGGCAATCTTGACGCGTGGTCCAGCTCCAAGGAACTGGTCGGCGCGCTGACGGGTGCGGCCAGGGGCGGCGGACGCCGCACGGTGGTGGACCTCTCGGGGGTGGAGTTCGCCGACTCGGCGGGGCTGCACGCCCTGCTGCACGGCCGGCGGAAGCACGGCGATGCCGGGATACCCCTGGTGCTGGCGGGGCCCATGACGCCGACCCTGCACCGGCTCTTCGAGGTCACGGGCACGCTCGACGCCTTCGAGATCGCGGACTCCGTGGACTCGGCGTTCACCTGGTGACCGGCGGCGCCCACCGCCGCCCGCTCCCGGGCGGATGGTGTGACCTGCGGCCCGCCGGGCAGTCGGAGAATGCATGAACGGGGAAATGGAACATCCGGTGGACGGCACGATCTCAGGGAACGGCCCCGGAGACGCCGCCAGAAGCGCTGAACCGCCGTACACGGCGGGCGGGACGGGCGTCGCACCCCGGAACGCGGCGGCGGCCCGCGAGGCCGTCACGCGCCTCCTGGCCTCCTGGCCGTCCGGACCGGCAGGGAAGGGTCTGGCAGAGGTAGTCGTCGCCGACGCGCTCCTGGTCACCTCCGAACTGGTGACCAACGCCTTCCGGCACGGGGGCGGGCTCACCGGCTTCACGGCCGAACTCACCGGAGAGGGTCTGCTGCTGGCCGTGGCGGACGCCAGCACCGACGCACCCGTCACGTCCCCGCACCCACCGCGGACGGCCCACGTCGGAGGCTACGGATGGCCGTTGGTGTGCCGTCTGGCCGAGCGGGTGTCCATCACGTTCCACCCCGGCGGCAAGCGCATCACCGCTCTCATCGCCCTGACCTGACCACCTGCGGAGAGCCATCTCACAGGGGCGCCCCGGACGCGCCCTCGGTTCCGTCCGTCGGGCCCCGCACACTTGGCATACTCTGCGGCATGTCCAGTTCGTCTCCGCCCCCGCCGCATCCCGGATCCGTGCCGGCACGGGCACCCGTGACGGCGGAGTTCGAGAGCCACGGCTGCTGGGTCGTCCGGGCTCGGGGCGACCTCGACAGCGACACCGTCGACCCGCTGTTCCTCGCCATGTGGGAGGCCGCCGCCAGTCACGAGGTCGTCGTACTGGACGCCGCCGACGTCACGTTCGCGGACTCCTCGTTCCTGAGCCTGCTCATCCAGGTGCACCAGCAGACGAAACTGCGCATAGCCGCTCCGGGAACGGCAATGCGGCGTCTGCTCACCACGGCGGGCGTCGACCACCTGCTGGACTGCTACAGCACCCTCGATGAGGCTCTGGCCGCTCCCCGCTGAGAGCGGTCCGGACTCAGCCCGAGGGCGTGCGGGGCGGAACCCCGTACATCGCAGGTCCGGCCGGCCCCGAGCCCTCGTCCGCCTGAGCCTGCGCCTGCTCGGGCTGTTCGTCCGCCGCGCTCGTCTCGAAGAGGTGGCGGGTGCCCGTGACGGTGAGGATCCGCTCGAGGAACGGCGGCGGAGAGTCCAGGTGGAGGCGCACGCCGCGCGCAGCGGTGCTCCGGTGGATCAGGAGCAGGGTGGAGACACCCATGGAATCGCACATCCGCAGCTCGGCGCAGTCCAGGTGCAGGGCGTCCGGACCGTGCGCCTCCAGACAGGCGTCCGCGCGCGCGGCGAGCTCACCGCTGGTGTCGTAGTCCAGGTCACCGCCGATACGCAGATGCACGGTGCCCGGTCCGGTCTCAACGGTGACCGTGAAGAACGGGTGGGGCATGGTCGTCATGCAGGGGCTCCGGAGGTGTGACCGGCGGACGCCAGGGTGGCGTCCAGCGCGAGACGGGCGTGATCGAGCAGCCGGACGCTGCGGGGGAAGTCCTGGAGTTCGGCTGCGAGAACGTCCAGGACGGGGAGCAGGGAGACGGCCGGGACGTCACGAGCGGTGAGGATGCCCGCCGTCCAGTCCAGGAACGTCGGGAGCAGCGCGTCGTCGTCCGTGTAGAGACCGACCGCGAGGTGGTCCACGACATGGGCGATGTCCTCGGCCGTGTGCTCCCGCTGCTGAGGGGTGTAGGCGTTCATCGCCGGGAAGCGCTTCTCCAGCTGGGTCAGGACCTCACGGACGAGCAGTCCCTGGCTGCGCGCCACGTAGGTGTACTCCTGGTCGGCCAGGTGGGGCAGGTCGTCGACCTGCGTACGGCCGATGGCCAGATCCGGGGCGGGGATGCCGTCCGCCAGCTGCCGGACGGCGGTGCGCGCGTCGGGGGCCCAGGCGTTGGCGCCCAGCAGGCGCGCGTAGCGCCCGTCCGGTCCGAAGGCCGCTCCGCCCACCAGGACGGGAACCCCCACGGCCTGGCAGGCGGTGATCGCCGCGTGCGCGGTGGGCAGCCGGGTGGGCAGGGACGAGGAGAGCGCGACGGTCTCCGCACCGCTGGTGTGGAGGTGCGCGATGAGGTGCGGGGTGGGGACCTGGGCGCCGAGGAAGTCGACACGCCAGCCGCGCAGCGTGAGGACCTCCGCGAGCAGACGGGCCGGCAGTACGTGCCACTCCTTGTCCACACAGGCCACGGTGATCCTGCCCAGCCCCGGGTCCCGCCGGGTGGAGGGGTGATGGGCGAGGGCCGCGATGACACGCTCGGCTATCGCGCTGGCGGCGTGCTCCTGCGCGACGGTGAGGCGGTTGGCCGCCCACTCGGTGCCCACCTTCGCCTGGACCGGTGCGATGACGTCCAGCAGGGCGGTCTCGGCGTCCATCCCGCCGTCCAGCGCGGCGAAGACGACGCCTGCGGCGAGGTGTTCGTCCCGGTCGCTCACGGCGGCCCACAGCTGATCGCGCAGCGTCCGGAAGTCGTCCGTACCGGTGGTGATGACAGGCGTGTTCATGCGGTGTACCTGCCCCGCGTGTGCCCGTTCACCGCACTCAGGTGAGTGGTGCGCGGGGCCGTGATCGCCACGAGGGCCATGTCGTCGTGCCTGCCCTCGCGCAGCCACTGGGACGCGAGCATCTGGATCCGTTCCACCACGGCCGCGCCGGGAAGCCCCGCGCATCCGGACAGGGCCCGTGCGAGGCGTTCCTCGCCGAAGAGTTCGTTCCCCATGGGGCCTCCCCGGGCCTCGGTGACCCCGTCGGTGTACAGCAGGCAGGTCTCGCCCGGCTGCAGGTGGACCTCCACGGTGCGGGCCTCGACGTGCGGGAGGGCCCCGACCAGGGTGCCGTGCGTGGCGACCTCCTCGACCCGGCCGTCGTTGCGCACCACCATGGGGGCCGGGTGGCCCGCCGAGGTGAGGTTCAGCCGCACCTGGCTCTCCGTACGCAGGACGGAGGCGAGCACCAGCGTGGCGAAGCGGGTGTGATGCGAGCTCAGGAGCGCTCCGTTGAGGAGCTGCAGCATCTTCCGGTGGTCCTCCGCCATCGGCGTCAGCGCCTGGAGCGTGTTGCGGATCTTTCCGGTGAGTACGGCGGCGTCCAGGCCCTTGCCGCAGACGTCGCCGAGGACCACCAGGGACGGCTCCCCGTCCGTGGCGCCCGGATGGACGTCGTAGAAGTCACCGCCCACCCGTTCCCTGGCTCCGGCCGGCTGGTAGCCGCCGGCGAACTCGACGCCGTTCACCCGGTGGAGATCGGGGGGCAACAGGTCACGCATCAGCGTGCGGGTGATGTCGCTCTGCTCCGCGTACAGCCGCGCGGCGGAGAGCGCGGCCCCGGCGCGGGCCGCGAACTGCCGGGCGAAGAGCTCCTCGCTGGCGCTGAACTCCGCCCGCCCGTTCCTGCGCAGCAGGATCAGGGCGCCCGCGGGCACCCCGTGCCCGGGCAGCGGGGTGACGGCGACCGATCCGATCGCTCCGGTGAAACCCTCGGGAAGCATCCAGTCGGGCAGGGTGACGGGGTCGATCCACCGCGAGGGCACGGGAGGGAAGCCCTGGAGCGCCTCGCTCAGCCCCGGCACGAGGGACGGGTCGTCCGCGATCAGGGATTGGGTGGCCTCCTGGCCCGCCACCGCGTGCGCGACGGGCGTCGTGCGTCCGGAGGCCGGCGCGACGACGACCGCCGCGTCGGCGAGGTACCGGGCGGCGAGTCGCGCGGTCGCCAGCATGCACCGCTCGGTGTTCAGCGAGGCCATCAGCACGTTGGACGCCTCGGCGAGGAACGACGCACGCTCCCGCTCCGTGGTGAGCGCCGCTTCCGCCAGCCGCTGGTCGGTGTCGTCGACCAGCCACCACACGACGTGCCCGTCCGGGCTTCGCGACGGATGGGCCTCGAAGCTGTGCTCACCGATGTGGCCACGTGCGAAAGGGAGTGCGCCCGCCTCGCCCGGGCTGTTCGGGACCGTGTCTCCGACGACGACGTCGGCATGCGCCTCCGCCAGCCAGGAAGGTGCCACATCCGACATGCCCGCGCCCGGCACCACACCGTCCATCAGGAACGCGGCCGCCGCGTTCACCTCGACGACCGTGCCGGACCCGTCGGCCACGACCACGGGGTAGGGGGCGGTGACCCACACACCGCCGGCGGGCTGCTCATGAATGATCGTGGCTGTACTTTCCTTCGGAGGAGCCATGAGGGGGGGCCCGCCTGGGGCGAGCCGCACCACCTTCCAACTGGACGAAAATTAGTTTCCCTTCGGCAACCATCGCCCAGAGGTGCTCCGAATAGCAACCCGCCCTCCGAGAGCCCAGCGCCCGCAGGGCCCTGACCGGCCGCCGCCCACTCGGCTGTTTCGATACCTTCACCGCGCCTGCACGATTGCGGGCTTCCGGTGCCGCCGCGGGCCCCTGCGGCCCGCTCAGCCCTCGGCGGGCCGGCCGTGCCAGTCCAGACAAAGGACCAGCGCGTCGTCCATGGACGGCCCCGGACCGCGATGGCCGAGCAGCTTCTCCAGCACACCCCGCGGGACCTGGGTCGCGGGCAGCAGACGGGTCTCGGTGATGGCCTTGAGAAGGGCGTGCAGGCTGTACTTCTCGCCTGCGGGCGACAAGGCGTCATAGACGCCGTCGCTGACGAAGAAGAGGCGGTCCCCGGGTTCGACGGTGAAGTGCTGCGGCGTGTAGACCGTGTCCTCGAACATCCCCAGCGGCATCTGCGCCTCCAGCTCGACCGCCTCGACCTCTCCGCCGCGCAGCCGCCAGATGCGCGGCGATCCCGCGTCGATGATCTCCACGTTTCCGGTGGGGAGGTGGAACCGGAGCAGCAGCGTGGCCAGGTAGCTGCCGCCCTGGTACTGGCCGTAGATGGCCTGATCGGCCAGGTACGCCTGGTCCGCCAGGCTCAGACCGGCACGGCGCGCGTTGCGCAGGGCGTTGACCGCGAGGTTGGTCAGCAGCGCGGCCTCGATGCCCTCCCCCATCCCGTTGTTGACGGTGAGGGTCAGGTCGTCGGCGGACGCCGACCAGTCGAAGTTGTCCCCGTGGACGGCGTAGGCGGGTTCCAGCTGGGCGCCGATGCTGTACTCGGGCCGGGCGCACGACCGGCCCGGCAGCAGCTGCCACTGCATCTCGGCCGCGAGGGTCAGGCGTTCGGCCCGCCGGGCCCGCAGGAACAGATCGGTGTCCCGTTCCGCGACGACCAGCTCGTGCGCAAGCGCGTCGGCGCAGGTGCGGAGGTCCTCCACCAGAGCATCGTCGGGACCGCTCCCCCCGTTGGGCAGTGTGACGCTCAGCACTCCGTGCCGGTCGCCGCGGACACTGACCGGTACGTACACGGTTACAGTGGATGCACCGGGGTTGCGCACAATGTGCGGCTCCTGAGCACCGAAGGCCCGGCCCGGGTCACTGCCGTGGACCGGAACCGGCCTGCGGGTGTGAGGAAGGACACCGACGGGCTGGAGCATGGTCATCGCGTAGTCGGCGACCAGCAGTTCCACTCGCGAAGCGCCGTAACGGCTTCTGATCAGGCCTTGGAGCACGTCGAAGATCTGGTGGGGGGCAGCCTCGCGGAGTACACGCTCGATGCCGTCGGGTCTGTCCACCTGTACCGGTCCTTCTTTCTTTGACATATTTTCTTTGTTCGACTGTTCACATCGGCCAGCCGGAACGGGCAAATGCCCCACACGGGAGTGTCACATGCGCGAGGAGCCAGTACCGCTCGACCGGTATGCCCCGGACGAGGCACCCGAGGTCAGGCGGGTACTCGAACTCCTCGAGATCGCCTGGGAGCGTGGGCGCCACACGCTGGCGCCGGCTCCCGTCTCCGCTGCACAGCTCCGAGTGATGTACATCATCGAACGCGATCCCGGAATCAATCTTCGGACACTCGGGCGCCATCTGGACGCGGCGGCCCCCTCGGTCAGCCGTCTGTGCGACCGCCTGCAGGCAGCCGGATTCGTCGGCAGGACCCCTCGCCCCGATGACCGTCGCGAGATGCTGCTGGAGCTCACGGAAGCCGGCGCGGCGCACCTGCGCGACGTACGGCGTCGGCGCGAGCAGGCTCTGTACCAGGCGATGAAGCGTATGACCCCGGACGCACGGGAAGCCCTCTCCAGCGGGCTGTCGGCCTTCTGCGAGGCGGCCGGGGAAGCAGCCCTGCCGGCGGAGTCGCCGCAGCGGCGGGAGACCGTCTGAGTGACGGAGCAGCAGCTGGCGGCGGGACTCGACCGCCCCGGCGAAGTTCACCCGCTCGGCACTGCGTGAAGGCCGAGGGCGTCCCTCGGCCGGGCGTCCCTCGGCCGAAGAGCGCCATCCAGCCGCACGGCGGGGCCGGCCGACGCAAGAAGGACAACTCCCGAGAGGCCCCTGCGTGGATGATCTGTTGCTGGCCCTGACCGTCCCGGCCGTGGTCGTCGCGAGCGGGGTGTACGCCGTCTACGACTGCCGCCGGCAGCGCCGACGGCCGCCGCTGCCGTACACCCACCGGGCGGCCCGTCTCGCGGCGGCCGACGCGCTGGCCCGGGCCGAGGCCGTCGTCGACAGCGCGTACGCCGGCCTCGGCGGGCTCTATGCCGACCCTGGCGTCCCGCGGACCGGGACCTTCCCGGCGGTCAGTGGCCGGCCGGACGCCGGCCGGGATCGCGGCCCGTCACGGCCGACACCCGCTCGAAAGCGGTAGCTCCGGGCGCCAAGGGAAACGACTCGCCGAACACCTTCTTCTGCCGCGCCTGCGGGACCGTCGCCGCCGGTCCCGGTCACAGCGACCAGGCCCACACCGCCAGGGACTTCACGGCCACGCCGGGTGTCCTCCGGCCGCCTTCGCACAGCGCTGACACCCGCGTCCGCGCAATGGCATCCTGACCGGGTGAACGGACCCGAGATCACCCTCGAAGTAGCGCCCGAACTGCGGCTCTTCGTCGCCCACGACCGCCGCCACGGACGCACGGTCGTCACCACGGACGGGTCGTCGACCCTCGGACACGTCGTGGAGTCCCTCGGTGTCCCGCTGACCGAGGCCGGTCAGCTCCTCGTCGACGGCCGCCCCGTGCCCGTGTCCCACATTCCCGGCGCGGGCGAGCTGGTCGAGGTGCGTGCGGTGCGGCGCCCTCAGCAGGTTCCGGGCGCGCCGCTGCGCTTCCTGCTCGACGTCCACCTCGGCACACTCGCCCGGCGGTTGCGGCTCCTGGGCGTGGACGCCGCGTACGAGAGCGAGGACATCGGCGATCCGGCACTCGCCGCCCTCTCCGCGGAGCAGCGGCGCGTGCTGCTCTCACGAGACCGTGGGCTGCTCCGCCGCAGGGAGATCTGGGCGGGGGCGTACGTCTACAGTGACCGGCCCGAGGAGCAGCTCCGTGACGTCCTGGGGCGGTTCACCCCCGTGCTGGCGCCGTGGACCCGGTGCACCGCCTGCAACGGGGAGCTCGCGGCGGCGGACAAGGACTCCGTGAGCGCCGGCCTGGAGCAGGGCACGCAGGCGTCGTACGACGTGTTCGCGCAGTGCGCCGACTGTGGGCGGGTGTACTGGCGGGGTGCCCACCACGCCCGTCTCGAAGCCGTCGTGACCGACGCCGTACGCGAGTTCGGCGCGGCGGGAGACCAGGCGTCGACGCCCTGAGACCGGGGGCGTCCGGCTTCCGCCCGGCGCCCGGGGCTCAGAAGACGTACGGGTCCCCCGTGGCGAGGGCCAGCACCTCCTGCGTGTCGTTCTTCCGGTTCCGGTCGCTCGCTCCACCGTTCCACACGGTGTCCACCCGCACCGCGACCTCGGCGGGCCGGCCCGTGAAGCGCAGACCGAGGGCGGTGCGACGGGCCGGCCCGCCGACCCGCAACGGCCCGGTCGCGCACAGCACCGTCCGGCTGCCACCGCGCAGACAGCCCTGGGGCAACCGCTGCCAGGCCGCGAGCGGTACCGAGAAGCGCAGCCGCACCGTCGCGTCGGCGAGCGGCGACGGCCCCCGGTTACCGGTCCGCAGCTGGATCCCGATCCGCTCCTCCCCGAGCGAGACACGGCCGTGGTGGGTCACGTCCGCCTCCGGGGCGATCATCCGCGGCGCCGGCTCGGCCACGGCGGACAGCCCCGGGCCCAGCACCAGGGCTGCCACCGTCGCCGCCGTAGCGGGCACCTTCAGCACTGCTCCACGCGTCACTCGCATGCGTCGAACGTACCGATATCTCACCAATCGCCCCTACATGAGGCCCGGTTCGTCGCCCGCGCCCACCCGCACGGCCCACCGCTCCCGCATGACACCCTGGTCCCATGCTCGTGGCCCGTTCCATCGCCCTCTTCGTCGTAGCCGCGCTCTTCGAGATCGGGGGCGCCTGGCTCGTCTGGCAGGGCGTGCGCGAGCACCGCGGCTGGATCTGGATCGGCGCGGGCGTCATCGCGCTCGGCGCGTACGGATTCGTGGCCACGCTCCAGCCGGACGGTGACTTCGGGCGCATCCTCGCCGCGTACGGCGGAGTGTTCGTCGCCGGTTCGATCGCCTGGGGCATGGTCGCCGACGGCTACCGCCCGGACCGCTGGGACGTGACCGGCGCACTGATCTGCCTGGCCGGCATGGCGTTGATCATGTACGCCCCCCGCGACCACTGAGTGCCCGCGGAGGGCGCCCGCCTATCCTGGGCCCCGTACCGATCAGCTGTCCGAGGAGTTCGCATGGCCGCCACCCCCATCGCCGTCATCACCGGCGCGAGCAGCGGCATCGGCGCCGCGACCGCCAGGCAGCTGGCCGCCGCCGGATACCGCGTGGTGCTCACCGCACGCCGCAAGGACCGCATCGAGGCACTCGCCGCCGAGCTCACCGAAGCGGGCCACCAGGCGACGGCGTACGCCCTGGACGTCACCGACCGCGCCGCGGTCGACGAATTCGCCACCGCGTTCCGCTCGCTCGCCGTCCTGGTCAACAACGCCGGCGGCGCACTGGGCGCCGACCCCGTCGCCACGGGCGATCCGGCGGACTGGCGCCAGATGTACGAGACCAACGTCATCGGCACCCTCAACGTCACCCAGGCCCTGCTCCCCTCCCTCACGGCGAGCGGGGACGGCACCGTCGTGATCCTCTCCTCGACGGCGGGCCTCTCCACGTACGAGGGCGGCGGTGGGTACGTCGCCGCCAAGCACGGCGAGCACGTCCTGGCGGAGACCCTCCGCCTGGAGATCGTCGGCACCCCGGTCCGCGTGATCGAGGTCGCTCCCGGCATGGTCAAGACCGAGGAGTTCGCCACCACCCGCTTCCGCGGCGACACCGGGAAGGCGGCCAAGGTCTACGCCGGCGTCGACGCCCCGCTCTCCGCCGACGACGTGGCCGACACCATCACCTGGGCCGTCACCCGCCCGAGCCACGTCAACATCGACCTGCTGGTGGTCCGCCCCCGCGCCCAGGCCTCCAACTCGAAGGTCCACCGAACCCTCTGAGTCGGCGTACCCGCACAAGCCGTCGACTCGTACGGGTGATCGCGGCGCATCCCGCGTCGGGGGGCCGCAACCCTGTTCAAGGTGGTTCACAACGCTATACACAACGACCCTCGAACAGGATTGCAGTCCTGTCCGAGGGCCTCACCACCAAGGAAGTAGGGCTTCCCCGTGGCTGAATACGACCCTAGCGCCCCCGCTCTCTTCGAAGTCGGCGAGATCCTGCCGACCGACACGTCGTTCATGGACCTCGAAGATCCCCGCTACGCCTATATGTTCGGATTCCTGCAGGCCGATGGCCACCTCGCCGCAGGACCTGGTCGGAAAGGGCGGCTGACTGTCGAGATCAACGTGCGGGACATCGCGATCCTCCGCGAGTTCCAGCGCCTGACTCCGTACAACAGCAGCGTCACCGAACGCGTCCGGTCCACGAATTTTTCGGCAAGCCACCACTCGGCCACCTGGACACTCTGCGCCCTGGAAGCCAGGAATACGATCAACCGACTCGGCCTGCCCTACGGGCGGAAGTCGAAGCGAATCACTCCACCACGGGTGGAGTTCGCCCGCCGCGACTACCTGCGCGGCGTCATCGACGCCGACGGCTCCGTCGGCCGGACGAGCCAGGATCTGCCGTTCGTCTCACTGACAACGGCCAGCGCTGCCGTTGGGGCCTACTTGTGCCGGTACGCCAAGAAGGTGACGGGAGCCCACCGTGAGATCAGGCGCAATACGCGGGACAAGATCTACAACGTCCTCTACACAAAAGAGGCTGCCGTCGATCTGGCCGGGCATCTTTACTACCCGGGGTGCCTCTCCCTCGCACGCAAGCAGACAGCCGCTGAGAACCTGCGCTCCTGGGAGCGCCCCGCAGCCATGCGTCTGCGACCGGTGAGTCGCCGCTGGAAGCCGTGGGAGGACCACATCCTGCTGGATCTCGGTGACGCCTCTGCCGCAGCCGTCGAACTGAGCCGGAGCGAGGCCAGTTGCTCGGTCCGGCTATGGCGGTTGAAGACCGGCCGGGTCAAGCTTCCCCCACCTGTTCCACCCAACCAGTAGGCGCCGACCGAGCGGGCGGGAGGCACCATGTGCTCCGGTCGCCTCCGGCCCGCCTCAGCCCTTCACGCAGACGATCTGCTTGATCTTGGCGACTACCTCCACCAAGTCCCGCTGCTGCTCCATGACCTGCTCGATCGGCTTGTACGCGGCCGGGATCTCGTCCAGGACGCCTGAGTCCTTGCGGCACTCCACGCCCCGTGTCTGCTCCTCCAGGTCGCGCGTCGTGAAGCGGCGCTTCGCCGCGTTCCGGCTCATCCTTCGACCGGCACCGTGAGACGCCGAGTTGAACGCCTTCTCGTTACCGAGGCCCTTCACGATGTAGGAGCTCGTCCCCATGGAGCCGGGGATGATGCCGTACTCGCCGCTACCCGCGCGGATCGCGCCCTTGCGGGTGACGAGCAGGTCCATGCCCTCGTACCGCTCTTCCGCAACGTAGTTGTGGTGGCAGGAGATCTCGCGTTCGAAGACCGGCCGCGCCTTCTTGAACTCCTTACGGACCACCTCCTTGAAGAGCGCCATCATGATCGCGCGGTTGTACTTGGCGTACTCCTGAGCCCAGTAGAGGTCGTTGCGGTACCCGGTCATCTGCGGGGTCTCAGAAATGAAGACCGCCAGGTCCCGATCGACCAGCCCCTGGTTGTGCGCCAGCCTCTGGGCAATCCCGATGTGATGCTCGGCCAGCTCCTTGCCGATGTTCCGCGAGCCTGAGTGCAGCATCAGCCAGACCGCTCCGGCCTCATCGAGGCAGAATTCGATCATGTGGTTGCCCGAGCCGAGCGTTCCCATCTGCTTCGTGGCGCGCTCCTGACGGAACTTGACCGCCTCGGCGATCCCGTCGAACCGCGACCAGAAGTCGTCCCAGCCACTGGTCGGGAAGCCGTGGAGCTTGCCCGGATCGACCGTGTCGCCGTGCATCCCCCGGCCCACCGGGATGGCCTGCTCGATCTTCGACCGCAGTCGCGAGAGGTCCCCCGGCAGGTCGTTGGCCGTCAGCGAGGTCCTCACCGCCGACATCCCGCAGCCGATGTCCACACCCACCGCGGCCGGACAGACCGCGCCGTGCATCGCGATCACCGAGCCGACGGTCGCGCCCTTGCCGTAGTGGACGTCCGGCATCACGGCGAGGCCCTTGATCCAGGGCAGCGTGGACACGTTCCGCAGCTGCTGCATCGCGCCGTCCTCGACCGACGCCGGATCCGCCCACATACGGATGGGAACCTTCGCACCCGGTACCTCTACATACGACATAACCCCTCGATTCCCCCGAAAAGACTGAAAGCGCAAAACTGGTGCCTAGATCGGCATACAGGTCGGCCGACCGGCATTCACAGCGGCGCGTGCGATACACATTGTGTCCATCGGCCGCCATCGAGCGGCAACCCGTTTTCGTACCGAAGGGAGCCTGGGACCGTGCGACACATGGCGTACGTACCCGGCGTCGCGCTTCTCGTGGCGCTCGTCGCCGGCTGCAGCGCCGGCTCCGACGCAGCCGACTCCGACGCCGACAGGAAGCCCGGCAGCCCGACGGTCTCGGCCGCGCCTCCCGGAAAGTACCGGACGCTGCCCGAATCCTGCCGTGCCGTACCGCGTTCCACGCTCAAGGACCTGCTGCCGGGCGCCGCGGAGATGCCCGAGGAGCAGCAGGAGAAGGTGTACGAGGGCACGGCCACCGTCACCTACGACACCGACCGCAAGGTCGGCTGCCGCTGGAAGTCGGACGCCCGGGACGCCTCCCGGAACCTGTCCATCGACTTCGAACGCGTCGTGTCGTACGACCCCTCGGTGAGCGACGACGACCGGGCCCGGGATGTGTACGCGAAGAAGGAGGAGGCCGCCGACCTCCCCACCTCGGCCGGTGTCACGCCCAGTGAGACCCCCAGCGGCTCGGCCTCCGCGTCGCCCGGCGGCAAGACCTCCGGCGCGTCCGCCTCCCAGGGCGGCACACCCTCCGGAAAACCCTCCGCGGACGCGTCCGGCAGCGACGACGCCGAGGAAGGCTCGTCGGGCGGAACCACCGACGCCGATCCCGACCTCGATCTGCGGCCGCGGCTCCTCGACGAGCTCGGCGACGCCGCGTTCCTGGACGACGCGCTCACCCGTGCGGGATCCACCTCACAGCGCCGCACCGTGAGCGTGGTATTCCGCACATCGAACGTCATCGTGACCGTCCTGTACACCGAGCAGCCCGCCCGCGTCACCGAGGTCCCCGACAGCAGGGAACTGCAGGAGAAGGCCCAGGCCCTGGCCCGGAAACTGGCCGAGACGATCACCGAGTAGCCGGGCCGGGACGGTCCCGGCCGCCGTCCCCGGCCGCCCCGGGGCCGGCGGCCGGAGGCGGCATCCGGCCGCCGTCCGACGTACCGTGGCCCCCGGCCGACGAACCGAGCGGCCTGCCGGGCGGCGAACGGACGGCGCACCACCCGACCGCCGCACCACCCGGCAGCCCGACCCACCGCCCGACCGCCCGCACGACCGAGACCGCCGTGCCGTTTGAGTGAAGGAACCATGCACCGATCAGCCCCGCGACTGTCCCGCATACTCGCCTGCGCCGCCGTTCCGGTGATGCTCGTCGTCGCCGGCTGCTCGTCGGACTCCGACGACGCGAAGAGCTCGGGCGGCTCGGCCTCCCCGAGCGCGAAGAAGTCCGAGCCGACCGTCGAGCCCGCGAAGTTCTCCTCGCTGCCCGACGCCTGCGAGTCGCTCGGCAAGAAGACGATCGAGGACCTGGTTCCGAAGACCAAGAACAAGGGCGGCACCCCGGGCAAGTCCAGCGACACCATGAGCCGTAGTGGCTGCTCGTGGAACGGCCTGGACGACAACGGCGTCAAGGGATCGCAGTACCGCTGGCTCGACGTCGGCTTCACCCGTTTCGAGTCGGACCCTTCCCTGGGCAGTGGCGCCAAGCGCGCGACGGCCGAGTACACGAAGCAGGTCGCCAAGGCACAGGCGACCGAGGACGCCAAGAAGGTGTCGGCCGAGCCCGCCACCGGTCCCGGCGAGCAGGCCACCTCCGTCACGTACGGCCTCGAGAAGTCCGGCGAGGACTTCGAGTACGCGACGGTCGTGGCCCGCACGGAGAACGTCGTGGTCACCCTCACCTACAACGGGGCCGGGTTCGCGGGCGCCAAGTCCCCCTCTGCCGCCGACATCCTCAAGGGCGCCAAGAAGGCCGCCGAGGAAGCCGTCTCCGCGGTCGGCGGCGAGAAGAAGTCCTCGGCATCGCCCTCGGCCGAGGCGTCGTCCTCCTCGTCCTCGAAGGCATCGGACAAGTCGTCCTCCAAGACGTCGGACAAGACGTCGGACAAGTCGTCCTCGAAGGCCGACGACAAGTCGTGATCCGGGCCCGGCAGGAGTGGCAACTCCCCTGCCCGGAGGTACGTTGACGAAGCCCGGTGCTCCCACGAGCACCGGGCTTCGTCCCCTCCCCACGCGACGGGCCCGGCCGGGCATGTGCCAGGCTGTGCCCGCGCCGGATGCCGAAGTGGAGCCGGTTCGTCGAAGTCGGGAGGGGATCGCGGGTGGCCGCAATGCAGCTGACACGCACACACCGCGTACTCATCGGGGTCGTCGTCGCCGGGGCCGTGCTCATCGCCGCGATCGGCTTCGCGGGCTCGTACGCCGCCGTGCGCGAACTCGCGGAGGAGAAGGGCTTCGGCCAGTTCTCCGTCGTCTTCCCGATCGGCATCGACGCGGGCATCTGCGTCCTGCTCGCGCTGGACCTCCTGCTGACGTGGATGCGCATCCCGTTCCCGCTGCTGCGTCAGACCGCCTGGCTGCTGACCGCGGCGACGATCGCCTTCAACGGCGCCGCCGCCTGGCCCGACCCGCTGGGCACCGGCATGCACGCGGTGATCCCCATCCTGTTCGTCGTCGCCGTCGAGGCCGCTCGGCACGCGGTGGGCCGGATCGCGGACATCACGGCCGACAAGCACATGGAGGGCGTCCGCCTCACCCGCTGGCTGCTCTCCCCCGTCCCCACGTTCAAGCTGTGGCGCCGGATGAAGCTGTGGGAGCTGCGCAGTTACGAGCAGGTCATCAAGCTCGAGCAGGACCGGCTGATCTACCAGGCCCGCCTCCAGGCCCGTTTCGGACGCAACTGGCGCCGCAAGGCGCCCGTCGAGTCGATGATGCCGCTGCGTCTGGCGAAGTACGGCGTCCCGCTCGCCGAGACCGCCCCCGCCGGCCTCGCCGCGGCCGGCATCGAGCCGGCCCTGCTGCCCCCGGCCCCGGCAGCCGTGGAGACCGCGCAGCACCCCCAACTCCCCTACGTCCAGCAGCCGGAGGGTCAGCTGGAACAGGACCTCCGGCAGGACCGGGCCCGCCGGCACCAGCAGGACGAGTTCGACCAGCGGGAACGGTACGACCAGCAGGACGAGTTCGACCAGCAGGACCGCTTCGTTCAGCAGGACGAGTTCGAGCGGCACCACCCGCAGGAGGGCCCCGGCTCGCACGGCAGCCCGTGGTTCGCGGCGCCCAAGGACGAGGCGTACGAGGGCGCGTACGACCCCGCGTACGAGGAGGGCCCGGAGACCAGCCCCGTGATGGTCCCCTCGGGCGCCCCCGGCCGGACCCGACCGCTCGGCAACGTGGGCACGATCGGAGCCGTGCCGCACCCGCGCGCCGCGGAGCCGGAGCAGGGTCCGCGGAACGAGCAGCCGGAGCACCAGGACCGGCGGCGGACGGAGCCGGTGCAGCAGGAGGCCGACCCGGCCGAATGGGCACAGACCGAGATCGAGTTCGGCGAGATCGCGTACGACGTGTTCACGGCGTACACGCATCAGCACCAGGACTACCCGAGTGCCGAGGTGCTCGACATCCACCTCTCGGACGGCCACAACGTCCGACATCCGCACAGCGCCGCTCTGCTCCGCAAGCTGCTTCCCGGCTTCAAGCAGCGCTTCGACAGCGAGATGGCCGCGGACCACATCGCGTAGGGCGCGGACGGACAGAGGAAACGGGCGGGCCGCTGAGCGGCCCGCCCGTTCTCACTTCAGGAGTCGCTACGCGCCGAGCAGCGTCCGCACCCGGTCCGCCCCGACCGCGAGCAGCAGCGTGGGCAGGCGCGGGCCGGTGTCACGGCTCACCAGCAGCCGGTACAGCAGTGCGAAGAACGACCGCTGGGCCACCTTCAGTTCGGGCGTCGGCTTGGCGTCCGGCGCCAGGCCCTCCAGCACCTTCGGTACGCCGTAGACGAGCGTGGTCAGTCCGTCCAGCGACCAGTGCGAGTCGAGCCCTTCCAGCAGCAGCCGCAGCGACTCGCGGCCCTGCTCGTCCAGGGAGCCGAGCAGCTCCTTGTCCGGCTCGTCACGGACGATGGTGCGGGCCTCGGCCGGCACCTGGGTGGTGATCCAGCTCTCGGCGCGGTCGAGCCGGGGCCGTGCCTCGTCCAGCGAGGTCAGCGGGCTCGAAGGGTCGAGCTCGCTGAGGATGCGCAGCGTCTGCTCCTCGGCGCCCGCCGTGATGTCGGCGACCGACGCGAGCGTGCGGTACGGCAGCGGACGGGGAGTGCTGGGCAGCTCACCGGCGGCCGTGCCGACGGCCCGCGCGTAGGCGGCGGCGTCGGCGGGCAGCACCGAGCCGTCGGCGACCTTGCGGGCCAGCGAGTCCCACTCGTCGTACAGCCGCTGGATCTCCTGGTCGAAGGCGATCTTGAAGGACTGGTTGGGCCTGCGGCGCGCGTACAGCCAGCGCAGCAGCGGCGCTTCCATGATCTTCAGCGCGTCGGCCGGGGTCGGCACGCCGCCCTTGCTGGAGGACATCTTGGCCATGCCGGAGATCCCGACGAACGCGTACATCGGTCCGATCGGCTGGACGCCGTCGAAGATCTCGCGCACGATCTGGCCGCCGACGACGAAGGAGGAGCCCGGCGAGGAGTGGTCCACGCCGCTGGGCTCGAAGATCACGCCCTCGTAGGCCCAGCGCATCGGCCAGTCGACCTTCCAGACCAGCTTGCCGCGGTTGAACTCGTTGAGCCGGACCGTCTCGGCGAAACCGCAGGCCGAGCAGGTGTAGTTCAGCTCGGTCGAGTCGTCGTCGTAGGACGTGACGACGGTGAGGTCCTTCTCGCAGTTGCCGCAGTAGGGCTTGTACGGGAAGTAGCCGGCGGAGCCGGAGCTGCCGTCGTCCTCGTCCGCCGCGCCGGAACCCTCGGCGGCCTCCAGCTCTGCCTCGTCGACCTTCTTCTGCTGCGGCTTCTTCCCGCCGGAGCCCTTGGCGCCCGCCGCGCCGTCCTTCTTGGTGCGGTAGCGGTCCAGGACGGCGTCGATGTCGGCGCGGTGCCTCATCGCGTGCAGGACCTGCTCGCGGTACGTACCCGCCAGGTACTGCTCGGTCTGGCTGATGCCGTCGTACTCGACGCCGAGCTCGTCCAGCGCCTCGGTCATCGCGGCCTTGAAGTGCTCGGCCCAGTTCGGGTACGCCGACCCGGCCGGGGCGGGCACCGACGTCAGCGGCTTGCCGATGTGGGCCTGCCAGGAGTCGTCGACGCCCTCCACACCGTTCGGCACCTTGCGGTAGCGGTCGTAGTCGTCCCAGGAGATCAGGTGGCGCACGGTGTGACCGCGGCGGCGGATCTCGTCGGCGACGAGGTGCGGGGTCATGACCTCGCGGAGGTTGCCCAGGTGGATCGGGCCCGAAGGGGAGAGTCCGGAGGCGACGACGACCGGTTTGCCAGGCGCACGTCGCTCCGATTCGGCGATGACATCGTCCGCGAAGCGGGAGACCCAGTCGGTCTCGGTGCTGCTCTGACTCGAAGCCACGGTCGGCACGTCCTTCTCTCGTGTAGGACTCGTAGGGGCGTCCCCCAGCAGGGGCACCCCCATTCTCCCAGGTACCACCCGCAGCGCGAAAACGGCTTTACACCCCGTGGGATACTGGGGTGATCCCTTGTCCTCTACCGAAACGGCAGCCGGCTCATGGCTTCGGTCCCCTCCCTCGCTTCCACGCTCCAGCAGCAGCTGGCGGACGCCCTGACGGCAGCACTGCCGGATGCCGGCACCGCGGACCCGCTGCTGCGACGAAGCGACCGGGCCGACTTCCAGGCCAACGGCATCCTCGCGCTCGCCAAGAAGCTCAAGGGCAACCCGCGCGAGCTGGCCTCCCAGGTCACGGCGGCCCTCCCGGCCGGTGACCTGATCAAGGACATCGAGGTGTCCGGCCCCGGCTTCCTGAACGTCACGCTCACCGACCGGGCGATCACCGAGACGCTCGCCGCGCGCGCCGCCGACGGCGACCGGCTCGGCGTCCCGCTGAAGGCCGCCCCCGGCACGACCGTGATCGACTACGCCCAGCCGAACGTGGCGAAGGAGATGCACGTCGGCCACCTGCGGTCGGCGGTCATCGGTGACGCGATGGTCCAGATCCTCGAGTTCACCGGCGAGAACGTCGTCCGGCGCCACCACATCGGCGACTGGGGCACCCAGTTCGGCATGCTCATCCAGTACCTCCTCGAGCACCCGGACGAGCTGAAGCACGAGGGTGACAAGGCTGACGGCGAAGCCGCGATGTCGTCGCTGAACCGCGTCTACAAGGCGTCGCGGGTCCTGTTCGACTCCGACGAGGAGTTCAAGGCCCGCTCCCGCGACCGCGTCGTGGCCCTCCAGGCCGGCGACCCGGAGACGCTCGCGCACTGGCAGCGCTTCGTCGACGAGTCGAAGATCTACTTCTACTCGGTCTTCGACAAGCTCGACATGGAGATCGCCGACCCCGACATCGTCGGCGAGTCCGGCTACAACGACATGCTCGAGGAGACCTGCCGGATCCTGGAGGAGACGGGCGTCGCCGTCCGCTCCGAGGGTGCGCTGTGCGTGTTCTTCGACGACGTGAAGGGCCCGGACGGCAACCCGGTCCCGCTGATCGTCAAGAAGACGAACGGCGGCTACGGCTACGCGGCCACCGACCTCTCCGCGATCCGCGACCGGGTGCAGGCCCTCAAGGCCGACACCCTCCTCTATGTCGTGGACGCCCGGCAGTCCCTGCACTTCAAGATGGTCTTCGAGACGGCCCGCCGCGCCGGCTGGCTGAACGACGACGTCAAGGCGCACCAGCTGGCCTTCGGCACGGTCCTCGGCAAGGACGGCAAGCCGTTCAAGACCCGTGAGGGCACCACCGTCCGGCTGGAGGACCTGCTGGACGAGGCCGTCGAGCGGGCCACCGCCGTGGTCCGGGAGAAGGCCGAGAAGGTGGGCCTGTCCGAGGAGGAGATCGTCGAGAACGGCCGGTACGTCGGTGTCGGCGCCGTGAAGTACGCGGACCTGTCGACCTCGGCCGTGCGGGACTACAAGTTCGACCTGGACCAGATGGTGTCGCTGAACGGCGACACGTCGGTGTACCTCCAGTACGCCTACGCCCGGATCCGCTCCATCCTGCGCAAGGCGGGAGACGCGAAGCCCGCCGCGCACCCGGAGCTGGGCCTGGCCCCGGCCGAGCGCGCGCTGGGCCTGCACCTGGACCAGTTCGGCGCGGTACTGGCCGAGGTGGCCGAGGGGTACGAGCCGCACAAGCTGGCCGCGTACCTCTACCAGCTGGCCTCGCACCTCACCACCTTCTACGACCAGTGCCAGGTGCTCAGCCCCGACAACGCCCCCGAGGTCGTCGAGAACCGGCTGTTCCTCGTCGAGCTCACCGCGCGGACCCTGCACCAGGGCATGAAGCTGCTCGGCATCAGGACGCCCGAGCGCCTCTGACCGGGCAGCCGGCCCCGCGCCGGACCACACCACACGACCGCCCGTGCGGGACAGCGTCCCGCACGGGCGGTGTCCTATGCGGCGGTCAGGAGTTCGAGCACCTTCCTGACCGCTTCGACCACCGGCTCCCCGACCGTCGACACCGTGGCCGCGATCCCCGCCACAGCCATCAGGGCACGATGCCGCTCCTCGGGCTGCCCCGCGCCGCCCTCACCGGTGAGGGCGGGCAGGTTGTCGTCCAGGACCCGGACACTGACCGGCGGGAGCTGCTCCCGCAGATCGCCGAGCAGCCGCAGGAGTTCCCGGACCGCCTCCTGCAGCTCCGGGGAGGCCGGCTCGGCACCGGAGGGACCGGAATTGTTGTGCACGATGCCCTGGTTGCCCGTCCCGCCGTACATGCTGACGCGATCACCGATGTGGTAGCTGTCGCCGCTCATGAATTGGCTATCCCCACGTTCCCCGAACCCCCGTACATGTTGATGTTGTCCCCGAAGTGGTAGATCTGCGGACTCGCGCTGATCCCTTCCACCCGCACCGTGAACTCGGCCTCCGGATGGTCGATCGCGTACGAGATGTGACCGACGAGCTGCCGCAGGTGGTTGGGGTCGGCGCTGGTCACCATCGCGGTGGACTGACCGGACGTCTCCACGGCCAGCACGAAGTGGGAACGGGCCGTCAGGACTGGGGTCAGCTCCGTCAGGAAGTAGACCAACGTGGCCAGCGTCACGATCCACACGAAGCTGATGAGCCCGCCGCCACCACCGCCGTCGTCCGGCTGCCCCAAGGACGCCAGGGACGTCGTCAGCCAGATGAGCACGGTGAATCCCGTCGCCGTGGAGACGGACAGCGCCACCCGCTTGCAGAAGAGCGCGATCGCCTCCTTGCGCCGCGGGCGCAGCACGAAGGTGAAGACGCGGGCGATGTTGTGCAGGGGGTAGGCAGCCTCCCCCACCCACAGCAGCCGCTTCTGGACCCGCAGATCGACCGCCTGCGCCAGGGGCGGTGGTGGCGGGGCGCTGGGTCTCGGCGGTACGGCCGGCATCTCCATCGGTTCCCCCTGTTCCGCGTGGCCACCGCGGCCCTGCGAAACGACAGCACCATCCCGCACCACGGGAGACCCATTAAGCATGCCGTCGCCCTTCGGAACAAGCGATTAATCACGCAACACGCGGCTCTGACAATGGAGTTGGCGAATTATCGACGCCCGCCGCGGACGGGGCGGGGGCCCCGTCACCGTCACCGCTCGGCCGGGACCCACTGGGCGGCATCCGAGCGGTAGTAGTACTCCGGCCGGGCCGTGAGGCTGCTCGTACGGAACGGCTCGCCCCCGTCGTCGATGCGCAGGGTCCCGCTCCGGCCTCCGCTGGTCCACTCCAGCTCCAGGTACCAGGTCACGTCGTGCCCCTCCACGTGCGCGTCGAGGTTGAAGACCTCGACGTCGGTGGAGCTCACCCGGTACGGGAAGTCCTTGGCGGGCACGACCTCCCCGGCGTCCTCCCCGGCGACGGGCTCCGCACGCGGACGGCCGTCGTCCAGGTCGATGTCGAAGGTCTGCGGCGTGATGCCTCCGCCGCAGCCGTTCCCCATCGAGTACGCGGACCGGGCGAGCGCCGCGTCACGGCCCAGCACCCGCACGTGCAGCCCGTTCAGCACGACCGCCTCGTCGGACTTCCCCTGGAGGGTGAGTTCGAGCTTCACGTCCCCACCGTCCACACCGCCGAGGGCCCGCGCCCAGCCACGGGTGTCCTGCGGCGCGGGGGGCGGGGGCACGTCGTCGGGCTCCTGGTCGAGCATGTAGTACTGCCCACAGGGCGATTCCCAGTTGTACGAGCTGATGGTGGCGTTCACGGGCACGCCACCGCCCTCGGGCCCGTCCGAGGACGGCGAGGGCTTGGCCGGAACACTCACTCCGGCCGACGGCGAGGCGGCGGTGGCACTCGGCTTCGCCGACGCGTCGGCGCTGCCACTCGGCTTCACACGCGTGCTCGCCCGCCCGCTGGGGACGACCGGCGCATGGCTGAACGCGGCATCCGGCTTGCCGTCGTCGGCGGGTTCGTCCTTCCCCAGGCCGTGGACGACGAGCGCCGCAGGGACGGTGAGGGCCACCACCGCCACCGCGGCGAGCAGGACGCGCAGCCTCCGGGTGGTACGGGGGCCGCGGCGGGGCACGTCGCCGGCGCCGGGCCCCTCGGGGGTGACGTCCTGCGACGGGAATCCGGCCGCCGGTCGTGATTCCGCTTCGGCTTCCGCCGCGTCCGTTCCGGCTTCCCTCCCGATCCGGTGCGCGGCGGGTCCGGGCGCGGCGGCATCGAGGGCGACCGGCTCGGGCGCGGCCGGCTCGGGGGAGTCGGGCTCGGCGGCCGACTCGTCAGCAGGCTCCGCAGCGAGTCGGGCAGGGGCCCCGCCCGCCTCCGGCTTCCGCGTCCCGCGCCGCTTCGCCTCGTCGGCCAGGATCCACTTCCGGTGCAGGGCGATCAGCTCGTCGGGGGACGCCCGGCACACCCGTGCGAAGCGCTCGACGGGTGCGTAGTCATGAGGGACGGCGTCGCCGTTGCAGTAGCGGTGCACGGTCGAGGTGCTCATGTGCAGCTTCTTCGCGAGCGCCCCGTAGCTGAGGCCGGACCGCTCCTTCAGCTCCCCCAGCAGCGCCGCGAAGTCCTGGATCTCTGTGCCCACCCCGACCGTTCTCCTTCTGTTCCTTCCCGGAACGGCGTCCCAGGGAAGCGATGTTCGCGCAGGTCAGAGTACGTAAGGCCGTTCCAGCGTCCCGCATGGCACGGCAACCGTTGTGACGAGGATCCGGACCTGGAAAGGATGTGGACACGCCGCGGCGTTCCCGCGATCCGCACATCCCACCGCCACCCGTCCCGGGAGCCGCCATGCGTACTCCACCCGAGCTCGACCTGATCGACGCGGTCGCCACGGGGGTACTGATCGCCTGCGTCGCAGCCGTCATCGCACTCCTGTATCGCCTCTGATTCCACGTCAAGACCAGTACACCCGCCCGCACCTCAGGGTGCCAACCGGCACCCCGGGCACCCTCACAACCGAACGGGGATTACCTCATGCGCAGCATTCGTTTCAGCCGCATCACCCGCACCTCCGTCCTGGGAGCCGCCGCACTGGTCTCCGCGCTGTCCCTGACGGCGTGCCAGAGCGGCGGCCCGGCGGCCTCGGACACGCCGACCGCCTCGGGGTCCCAGAAGCCGGCCGGCACCTCGGCGGCCCCGGCCTCGGACACCGGCAGGGAGACGGCCGAGGACTCGGGCGCTTCCGCTTCGTCCGGCGGAAAGCCCGACGCGAAGCAGCCGCACAGCGGCAGCAACGGCGACAGCAGCGCGGGCAGCAGCGACGGCGGGAACAGCGTTGATGGCAGCGGGAAGCTGCCCACGTGCACCGACGCGAACACCAAGCTCACGGTCACGAGCGTCAAGCGCCCCGTCAACCACATGCTGCTCACGGTGACCAACACCGGTTCGAAGTCCTGCTACGCCTACTCCTACCCGTTCCTGAGGTTCGGCGAGGCGCAGTCGGTTCCCCCGGTCGTCGAGGACAGCCGGCCGCAGTCCGTCGTCGTCCTCGACCCGGGCCAGTCCGCCTACGCCGGCATCCTGACCTCGTCGGCCGACGGCAGCGGCGACGGCGGCTACTCCACCCAGGAGCTGACCGTCGGCTTCCAGGGCGCGGACGGCCGGTCGGCGGGCGCGATGGCGGACGTCCCGCTGAGCGCGGAGGTGTTCGTCGACAGCACGCTGGCCGTCACCTACTGGCAGACCGAGATGGACGACGCCCTCATGTACTGATCCTCCGCCACGGGCGTGACACCGGGGCTGTCGTGCCTGGCCGGCGTCGTGGTGAGGACGACGCCGCCCGGGCCGCCCCGGCGGCCCGGGCGGCATGGCCATCGGGAGAGCCTCCGGTGCCAGCCGTCGCCGGTGTCGGCTGCGGGGCGCACTGTCTGTTCCCACTGGTGGAGCCATTCGCGTCCACGTCGGACTTCAGGGGCGTGAGCCAGGTCATCCGCCGAGGAACGCCGCCGTGGTCGCCACGAACCGGTCGGCGTCGTCGATCCACGGACAGTGGCCCGCTCCCGGCTGCACCACGAGCCTGGCGTCAGGGAAGGCTTCCGCGATCTCGGCCGCGGCGACAGGCGGGCTGTTCAGGTCGAACTCTCCGGTGAGCAGCAGCGCGGGAGCCTCGCAGGAGGCGAGCGCCGCACGGGTGCTCTCCGGGCTGATACTCGCCGGCATGAACGAGGTCATCCGGGCGGGTGAGGAGATGCGCAAGCTGCGCGCCGAGATGATCAAGGTGTTCGCAGACTTCGGCTGGACACAGGAACGCATCGCGCAGCTCACGGACATGAGCCAGCCCGCCGTGTCCAAACAGATGGCGAAGCACAGGACCGACGAGCCACGGCCCCCGATGGAGGTGTCCCTCGACCAGTGCGACGTCCCCTGGCTTGAGGGGCGACTGCGGGGTCTCGCCGAGGAGATCTCCGAGACCCTCGGCGAGACCGCGCACTGCACCCGCCATGTCGACGCGCTCGCCCGGGGGAAGAAGCGCTTCACACCCCGGAACGTCGACGAGCTGAGGCGTCTCGTCGAGGAGGACCTCAGGCAGCACCGGGCAGAGCTGTCCTGTGCTCACCGGGCCGCCTACGACGAGATCAGCCGCGGCCTCGACCTTGCCTCGAAAGTCACCACCACATCGGCATCGGCATCGGTACGCCGCTCCCTCGCTCACCGGATCCAGCGCGATCAGCTCAGGGGCTGACGCGTTGCGCCGTCCTCTGTGACAGTGTCCGAGGCCGTCCGACCGCTTTGCCGCACGCGGCCTGGTCCTGGAGATGCGCGCGGCCCCGGCCGGGATCGACGACCCCATCGGCCGCGGGCGGCCGCTGTTCGCGTTCTTCGCGGCGCCGGCTGGGACCGGGCGGGAGAACATCCGGGGAGCCCACGCCGGAGGGGCTGGACACCGCGGCCCGCAAGCACGGCGGCCGGCCCCGCGCCTCGTCCAGGGTGGTCAGCCGATCCGTACGCCGTCGCTCCCGCCGTCGGACAGGAACAGGGCCAGCCGGCCGCCCTCCTCGGCGACGGCGCCGCGTTCGGACCGGGTGAGTCCGCGCCGCGGGCTGACGGTCACGGTGCCGGCGTCCACGGTCCAGGTCGCGGAGACCCGGCCGTCGACCAGCACCACCCGCGCCCCCTCGACCGACAGGCCGCGGTCGGCGTCGTCGATGATCCGGCTGCGGTCGTGATACCCGAGGATCGCGTTGTCGAACGCGGGCAGGAAGCGTACGGGCGCGGGGGTCCCGGGGTCGGGACGCGGTGCGTCGGGCAGGTCGAGCAGCTCGCGCCCACGTTCGTCGCGGAAGCCGACCAGCTCCCCCCGGACGGCCGCCACCGCCGCGGGCAGCCCGGCAAGACCGCACCAGGCGCGCAGGTCGGCCGACGCGGCGGGCCCGTACGCGGCCAGGTAGCGGCGTACGAGTGCCTCGCCCGTGGGGTCGGTCCCCGGCGGGGCAGGAGCATCGGGTTCCTGATCCAGCCAGGGGCCGAGCGGAGTGTTGCGGACCCCCGCCTTCACACGCCACAGTCCGCGCGGCGGCATCTGCACCATCGGGACGAGGGCGGCGACCGCCATCTCGCCCAACGCCCTGCGGCCCGGGGCGGGCCACCGCTCGGCGAGCGCGTCGGCGACCTGGGTCATGGTGCGGGGCACGCCGTCGGCCATCACCGCACGGGCAGCATCGGCGAGTTCACCGAGGTCCACCCCGTCGAGCTCACGGCGGTACGTGCCCAGCACCCGCAGACGGAGCATCGGATCGTGCCGCGCCCGCCAGGCCAGCACGTCGGCAGCGGTGACGAGATGGACGGTCCGCCGCATCAGATGCGTACGCACGACACGCCGCCCGGTCAGCAGCCCGTCCAGTGCCGCCGGTTCGAACCCGCGCAGCCGGGACCACAGCCCGGTGAACGGCTCCTGCGCCTCCTGCGCCTGCAGGCCGCACAGGTGCGCGACCGCATCGAGCGGCTTCATGTCCGCGCGTTCGAGCAGCAGTTGCCTGGCCAGTGTCGCCCGGTTGAGCGCCCGGCCGTCGAGGACGGTCACAGGATCGTTCCTTCCGCTGTCGTCATGGGAGCCGTGGAGGCAGGCCGCCTCACCCGTTGTGCTCGCTCACGACGTCGACGACCCACACGACGCCGAACCGGTCCTCGAGCATGCCGTAGAGCGGTGCCCACCCGGCGGGCTCCAGCGGCTGCACGACGGTGGCCCCGGCGGAGAGCTTCTCCCAGTAGGCGGTCACCTCCTGCGTGGTCCCGCCGCGCAGGGAGACGAAGAATGAGTTCACCCCCCGGTCCCACGGCAGCCGGGACGGCACGTCGTAGGCCATGACACGGAACCCGCTCTCCGCGGTCACCTGGCCCCACATCACCTGGTCGGCCTCGGAGGGATTCCGGGTGTCCCCCGCGTCCTCGTACGAGACGACGGCGACGTCGCCACCGAACACGGAGTGGTAGAAACCGAGCGCGGCCCGGGCGTCTCCCCGGAAGTTCAGATGTGTCACGGACGTGACGGACATGAGTGGCTCCTTGCCTTCGACGGCGATCGACTCGATGGAGGGGGCGCCCGGAACGGTCAGCACCGCCGCCGTGGCCGCCCCCGGGGAACCACCTTCGCAGGGGTAGCGGACAGGGTGTGTCCGCCATATCGGGGACGATGACTCCATGCCGAAGACCTCAGCCCGACTGCTCGCACTGCTGTCCCTGTTGCAGGCACGTCGGGACTGGCCCGGGGCGCTGCTGGCCGAGCGGCTGGGCGTCAGTCCGCGCACCGTGCGTCGCGACATCGACCGCCTGCGCGAACTGGGTTACCCGATCGCCGCCTTCAAGGGACCGGAGGGCGGCTACCGGCTCGAAGCGGGCGCGGAGCTCCCCCCGTTGCTGTTCGACGACGAGCAGGCCGTCGCCCTGGCCCTCGCCCTCCAGGTCGTCACCACGAGCGGCGTCGGGGTCGAGGAGGCAGCCGCCCGCGCACTGACCACGATCCGGCAGGTCATGCCCGCCCGTCTGCGCCGCCGGGTCGACGCCCTGAAGGTCACCACCGTCGAGCGGACGGCCACCGGGCGGGGCGCCCAGGTCGGCAGCGGCACCCTGATGGCGCTCAGCAGCGCCGTCCACGCGGGCGAGGTACTGCGCTTCGACTACGCGGCCCCCACCGGCGACCGCGCCGACCGCCCACCGCGACGGGCCGAGCCGCACCACCTCGTCACCTACGGCGGACGCTGGTACCTCGTCGCCTGGGACCTCGACCGTGACGACTGGCGCACCTTCCGCGCCGACCGGATCACCCCACGCGTCCCCACCGGCCCCCGGTTCCCCCCGCGCGAGGTCCCCGGCGGCGATGTGGCGGCCTTCGTGGCCGACCGGTTCCGCGGCTCCGGGACCCCCGGCGAGTGGCCCTGCAGGGGCGAGGTGATCCTCCGCACGGCCGCCGCGTCGGTGGCCACCTACGCCCCGGACGGGATCGTCGAGGAACTCGGCCCCGACCGCTGCCGGCTCGTCCTGGGCGCCTGGTCCTGGACCGGGCTGGCCGCCACCTTCGGAAGGTTCGACGCCGATATCGAGGTCGTCGGCCCGGCGGAACTGTCAGCCGCCTTCGCGCACCTGGCCCGCCGCTACGCCGACGCGGCCTCTCCGGACCGGCCGGCCGAGGTCCCGTCCTCGCGCCCGTGAGCCGGGCGCCGCCTTCCGCGGACGCGTGCTCTCGGGCACGGCATGATCCCGCAGGCGCCCGTGGGCCTCGTCCTCACCGGCGCCCCATCACCTGCTCCGCGTACGCCGCCTGGGTCGGCCGGCCCCTCGAAGGGCGGCCTCAGCCGGCCGCCGCCCGTTCCCCGGCCGGGCGTCGGCGCACGGCCCGCTCGGTGAGCGACTGCGGCTGCCAGGCGCCGTCGGCCCGGTAGAGGTCGGTGCCGGGCGCCACTATCTCGTCGATGCGGTCGAGCACCGCGTCGTCGAGCAGCAGGTCGGCACCCTTGAGCAGTGAGGTGAGCTGGTCCATGGTGCGCGGGCCGATGATCACCGATGTGACGGCCGGGTGCACCAACGGGAAGGCGACGGCCAGCTCCGGCAGCGTGCAGCCCACTTCATCGGCGAGAGCGACGAGTCGCTCGACCGCCGCGAGCTTCGCGGCGTTGCCCGGGAGAGCGGGGTCGAAGCGGTGCGGGGTGAGCTTGGCGCGGCCGGTGGTGAGGTCGGCGGGCCGGCCCTCGCGGTAGGCGCCGGACAGGAATCCCGAGGCCAGCGGCGACCAGGTCAGCACTCCCATGCCCAGGCGCTGCGCGGTGGGGAGCACGGACCTTTCGATGCCGCGCGTGAGGACCGAGTAGGGCGGCTGCTCCGTGCGCAGCCGCATCAGCCCGCGCCGCTCAGCCACGTGGTGCGCCTCGACGATGTCCTCGGCGGGGAACGTGGAGCAGCCGAACGCCCGGATCTTGCCCGCACTGACCAGGTCGCTGAGGACGGACAGCGTCTCCTCGATGTCAGTGGTGTGGTCAGGACGGTGCACCTGGTAGAGGTCGATCCAGTCCGTCCCCAGGCGCCGCAGACTGTCCTCGACGGCCCTGACGATCCAGCGGCGCGAATTGCCGCTGCGGTTGCGTCCCTCCCCCAGCGGGAAGTGCACCTTGTCGGCGAGCACCACGTCGTCGCGTCTGCCCTTGAGCGCCTTGCCGACGATCTCCTCGCACTCGCCGGCGGAATACATGTCGGCGGTGTCCACGAAGTTGATTCCGGCGTCGAGCGCGGTGTGGATGATGCGTGCACCGTCCTCGTGGTCCGGGTTGCCCACGGCCCCGAACATCATCGTGCCGAGGCAGTGGGTGCTCACCTCGATGCCGGTCCTGCCGAGAACTCGATAGCGCATGGTCGTACCCCGTCGACGGTCGGATGAGGAGCGTCAGCCTAGAAGTTGGAGTGCACTCGACGGCAAGGGGTGACGACGGATTCGAGACTCCCGCCCTCGCGACGCGCGTGCCGCGCCGCGGATCAGGACACCGCCGGACGGTTCACCCGGGCTCGTTCACGGAGCCCGGAAAAAAAGTTGGACGGTGATGTCGAGAACCCGCGTCCAGCTCCGTCCCCGGGGTGAAGGCGGCCACAATGGGCCGCACCAGCGAGGAGGAACACGATGGCCAAGTACCTGCTGCTCAAGCACTACCGCGGCGCTCCGGCCCCGGCCAACGACGTCCCCATGGACCGGTGGACACCGGAGGAGATCTCGGCCCACATCCAGTACATGAACGACTTCGCGGCCGGCCTGGAGAAGACGGGCGAGTTCGTCGACGGCCAGGCCCTCGCCCCCGAGGGGGCGTGGGTCCGCTACGACGGCGAGGGGCGCCCACCGGTCACCGACGGACCGTTCGCGGAGACGAAGGACCTCATCGCCGGCTGGATGATCATCGACGTCGACAGTTACGAGCGCGCCGTCGAGCTGGCCGGGGAGCTGTCGGCCGCACCCGGGGCGGGCGGCAAACCGATCCACGAGTGGCTGGAAGTACGCCCGTTCCTGACCGCGTCGCACACCATCACGGAGTGACCTTGCCGATCGACGAGGCGCTGCTCAGGAGCCTCACGCCGAGCGTGCTCGGCATCCTCGTCCGCCGCGGAGCTGACTTCGCGGCGGCCGAGGACGCCGTGCAGGAAGCACTCGTCGAGACGCTCCGCGGCGGGCCGGCCGACCCGCCGCGGGACACGAAGGGCTGGCTGGTCACCGTGGCCTGGCGCAAGTTCCTCGACGCGACGCGTTCCGACGCCGCCCGCCGCCGGCGTGAGGACCGCGTGGAGGAGGAGCCGCCGCCCGGGCCCGCGCCCGCAGTGGACGACACCCTCCAGCTCTACTTCCTGTGCGGTCACCCCTCGCTGACGCCCTCGTCCGCGGTCGCGCTCACGCTGCGCGCCGTCGGCGGGCTGACCACCCGCCAGATCGCACAGGCCTACCTGGTGCCCGAGGCGACCATGGCGCAGCGCATCAGCCGGGCGAAACGCACGGTGTCCGGCGTGCGGTTCGATCGGCCCGGCGATGTCGCGACCGTGCTACGCGTCCTCTACCTGGTCTTCAACGAGGGCTACTCCGGTGACGTGGACCTCGCCTCCGAGGCCATCCGGCTCACCCGTCAGCTCGCGGCCGTCATCGACCACCCCGAGGTGGCAGGGCTGCTCGCCCTCATGCTGCTCCACCACGCCCGGCGTGCCGCCCGGACGGCGCCCGACGGCAGCCTGGTGCCGCTCGCCGAGCAGGACCGCGGCCGGTGGGACACCGTGTCGATCGCCGAGGGGGTCGGCATCCTCCAGGCCGCCCTCGCCCGCGACCGGCTGGGCGAGTTCCAGGCTCAGGCCGCCATCGCGGCACTCCACGCCGACGCACTCACCGCCGAGGAGACCGACTGGGTGCAGATCGTCGAGTGGTACGACGAGCTCGCGCACCTGACCGACAGCCCGGTCGTCCGGCTCAACCGCGCGGTCGCCGTCGGGGAGGCCGACGGGCCGCGCGCCGGTCTGGCCGCGCTTGCGCCGCTGGACGCCTCTCTGCCCCGCCACACCGCGGTGGCCGCGTACCTCCACGAGCGCGACGGCGACCTCGCGACGGCGGCACGGCTTTACGCCGAGGCGGCCCACAAGGCACCCGACCTCGCCGAACGCGACCACCTGACGCGCCAGGCCGCCCGGCTCAATGCCCACCGGCCCTGGTGAACGACCACGGCCGAATCGGTCCGGCGGTCGTCCACGCCCGCTGCCACGGCCTTGCGTCCGGGCCCGTCACACTTTCACGCCCGGCCGACGAGACCGCGTGAACGCGCACCACACGATCTTGCCGGGGTCCCGCTCCCCCACGCCCCACCGATCGGCGAGCGCGTCGACGAGCACCAGCCCACGCCCCGACTCCCCGTCGGGCCGCCGCACCGCAGGCACCCCGCCTCCGCTGTCGTGCACCTCCACCCTCAGCACGCACCCCTCCGCCTCCAGCCGCAGCCGGACCAGATACCCACGCCCCGGCGGCACCCCGTGCAGCAGCGCGTTGGTCGCCAGCTCACTCACGCATACCAGCACGTCATCGACCCGCGCCCGGAACCCCCAGTCAGTCACGGCCTCGCGCGTGAACTCCCGCACCGCAGCGACCGAGCGGCGTTCACGCCGGCAGAAGCGCTCACGGAGCAGCGGGAGTTGCATCGTCTCGTTCATGGGACGAGCGTCACTCTGTGTGCCTATCGTTCAGCAGTAGGTGAGCACGTACAGATCTCTTGTACGGGTCGCCGACGTGTGAAGTACGCACCAGGGCGGGGAGGCCGCACCGTATGCACCCCAGGAATCGGCAGCGCAGGAACGCGTCCGCCATGAAGCTCGTCGGCAAGCTGGTCGGCCTGTTCCGCGTCGCGGCGGACCTGACCCAGGCCCAGCTAGCGGACCGGGCAGCCGTACAGGTGGAGACGATCGCCTCCATCGAACAGGGCCGCCGCACATTGCTACCCGACCTGGCCCGGCGCCTGGACGCGCTGCTGGACACGAAGGGGGCGCTGGAGACGGCGGTGGACAACATGCCGGAGGTGGACCTGATCCCGGCTTGGGCGGAGACGTTCATCGACCTGGAACGTGAAGCCCTCGCTCTTTCCTTCTACGAGAACCAAGTCCTGCCGGGCCTGCTCCAGAGGGAGGACTATGCCCGCGCAGTCTTCGGCAGCCGAGTCCCCGCGTTCTCCGAAGACGAGATCGATACCCAGGTAGCCACGCGACTGGCCCGACAGAGCATCCTCCGCAGCAGCATTCCACCATCTGTCAGCTTCATCATCGCCGAAGCTGTGTTGCTGGACCGGCTCGGTGGCGACGAAGTCAGGAGGAACGCCGTGCGGCATCTGCGGCAGTGCTCGACCCTGCCCGGCATCACTATTCAGATCATGCCCGTCGGGCGACAATCGCACGCCGCGCTTGACGGCCCATTCGTGCTCCTGGAGACGCCGGATCACCAGCATCTCGGGTATGCCGAGACCCAACGTGGCAGTCAGCTCATTTCCGATCCTGACGAGGTCAGCATCCTGTCTCAGAGATATGCGATGCTGCGGACGCAAGCCCTGAATGCTGAGGACACCACGGGCCTGCTGGATCGGATGCTAGGAGACTGATGAGCACCGCACTGACGTGGTTCAAGTCCAGCTACAGCGGCAGCGACGGCGGCAACTGCCTCGAAGTCGCTTACGACTGGCGCAAGTCCAGCTACAGCGGCAGCGACGGCGGCGAGTGTATCGAAGTCGCCGCACACCCCGCCGCCGTCCACGTCCGCGATTCCAAGGACCCCGAAGGCCCCACCTTCACCGTCGCGCCCACCGCTTGGTCGGCCTTCGCCGTGTTCGCGGCCCGGAGCTGACCGGACGGGCAGGCGTTCAGGGGGCTTTGAGCAGGTCGCGAAGCTCGGCGACGTAGGTACGCACGTCCCGTTCGGCAGGCAGTTCGGCGGGGGCCTCCGGCGCCCCCTCATCCGGCTGCCTACAGACGCGGCAGAGGCCATCAGGAAGGGCCTCGGCGCGACCGGGCACACCGCACTTGGTGCACTCCATCATCACCCGCCCGACCGGCGTACCGGGTGCGGGCGGCACCGGGGTAACGGACACCTGGGGCGGGATCTTGTCCGTGAGACGGCGGCGGACGAGGCCGACCGGTGAGCCGACCCCGGCGGGAAGCCCGGCGACCAGAGCCTGCACGAGGTATTCGGCGTCCACTCCGCGCGTGAACCACTCGGCGGCCATCGGCTCCAGGACCGCACAGTCGGCGGCGGAGAGCGCCAGCCGGGCATCAACGCGGCCGAGTTGCGCCAGGGCCGCGTACGCGGGTGAGTGTCCTTCCGCGACCGGCTTCCGCTCCTGCGCCCTCTGCTCGGGCACGACCGGGGCTGCGGCAGGGGCAACAGGGGTAACGACCGCCACGAGCTCGGGCACGGCCGCCCGCTGGACCTCGGCAGCCATCAGCGCGCCCCACCACTCGTTGTCGCGCGCGGTGCGGGACCAGAACGTGCGGAAGACCCAGCGCACTTGGCCGCCCTCGCCGGTCACCAGGCAGCGCACACGGCGCAGATACCCAGCGACGGACAAGGCTTTCAGAGCCGTCCCGACCGCCTGCTGACCGTAGAGCGGCAACTGCTTGGCCAGCCCCTTGACGTCCATCGCCGCGCCCTCGGGGAGCTGGTCGATGAACCCGGCGATGTTCCGCTCCCGCAGCGGCAGCAGCATGAAGTCGTCGGCGCGACGCGGCTGTTGGTCCGGCGCGGATCGCTTGCCGTAGCCGGGACTGGCCATCGGATACGGGCGCGAGGAGGCGGGGGCGCTCGGGGCGGAGCTAAGGTGCTGGATAGCCACGGGATCGCTCTTCTCGATCTTGGGGTGAGACCCCGGCCTGGTGTTGCTAGCACCGCGTCGGGGTCGTTCTGTTTCCGCACCGTAAGCAGTCGCCACACTCCGCTGCAAGTCGGTCACGATTAGTCATACTTGCTGATCGTGACGGGTCAGGGAGGTAGGGGAGGTTTACCCAAACCCTCTTCTCCCTACCGGGTAGAAGAAGGCGCTCGAATCCCGAAGCCCGCATCTCGCCGCCCGAGTCCCGAAGCTCAAGCATCGGGCCGACGCTTCCCGAACGTCCCCCGGGAGAGTGAACACGCCTCTCCCGACGCTCGCCCCTCGAAGCCCGAGCTTCGAGCACCGGCGTCAGGTCATCGCCTCGTGACAGCCGGAAGCGGGCCACGACCTCTCGTGACCCGCCTCCAAGACTCCGCGCCGGGCCTCAGCGCCCGAGCTTCTGCGCGACCTCCGTCGCCCAGTACGTCAGGATCATCCGCGCACCCGCGCGTCGGATGCCCGTCAGACTCTCCAGGATGGCCGCGTCCCGGTCGATCCAGCCCTTCTCCGCAGCGGCCTCGATCATCGAGTACTCGCCGCTGATCTGGTACGCCGCTACCGGCACGTCCACCGACTCGGCGACCTTCGCGAGGATGTCCAGGTACGGACCGGCGGGCTTGACCATGACCATGTCCGCGCCCTCCTCCAGGTCGAGCGCCAGCTCACGCATCGACTCGCGGACGTTCGCCGGGTCCTGCTGGTACGTCTTGCGGTCGCCCTTGAGCGAGGAACCGACGGCCTCGCGGAACGGACCGTAGAAGGCCGAGGAGTACTTCGCGGTGTAGGCGAGGATCGACACGTCCTCGTGCCCCGTCTGGTCCAGCGCGTCGCGGATCACCCCGACCTGGCCGTCCATCATGCCGCTGGGACCCACCACATGGGCGCCCGCGTCCGCCTGGACCTGGGCCATCTCGGCGTACCGCTCCAGCGTCGCGTCGTTGTCCACCCGGCCGTCGTCGGTCAGCACCCCGCAGTGGCCGTGATCGGTGTACTCGTCCAGACAGAGGTCGGACATGATCACCAGGTCGTCCCCGACCTCCTCCCGCACCGCCCGCAGAGCCACCTGGAGAATGCCCTCCGGGTCGGTGCCCGCCGCGCCCCGGGCATCCTTCTTCTCGTCCAGCGGGACCCCGAAGAGCATGATCCCCGAGACGCCCGCCGCGACCGCGTCGACTGCGGCCTTCCGCAGCGTGTCCAGGGTGTGCTGCTGCACGCCCGGCATGGCCGAGATGGCGACCGGCGCGTCGATTCCCTCGCGTACGAACGCGGGCAGGATCAGGTTCGCCGGGTCGAGCCGGGTCTCGGCCACCATGCGCCGCATGACGGGGGTCGTCCGCAGCCGGCGGGGCCGCGAGCCGGGGAAGTTTCCGTACTCAGTCATCCTTCGAGACTAGACCCGCACACATCGGCGGTTTACCGACAGCCGGGCCGGAAAAACCGGCCTCGGGGCGACCGGCTCGCTCCCGCTCTTCCCTGAGGCGGGGTGATTACCTCATCGCCGAGCGCCTAAAAATCTATGGCGCCCAGAGTAGACATTGGGTGGTGGCGTGGTTATGGTTTATCTCGTAGCCCAGAGAGACAGCAGGGCCTGGCAGAGATGAACTGCCGGTCAGCAGTACCGCAGTTGCAGTTCGCATGACGGTGCGGTGGTGGAGTTCCGAAGCCAGGGCTTTCGCAGGACGGCGACGGGACTGACGACCGGACCGGGTGGCCCGTAGTGATGAGGGGCCGCCGCCAGCAGTACCGCGGTTCACGAAGTAGCAGTGTGCAAGTGCAGTTCGTCGTACCCAGCAGTGAAGTCAACGAGCAGCACCTCGGTGAAGGCGTCGGCTGCGGACGCGCGCACCGGGAGGTTCGGCAGTGGGGTTCCAAGCCAGAGCAGACGCAGGACGGGCGACGGGGCTGGCTGCCGGAGAGGGGCGCCGACACGGGCCCCGGCGACACCAGCAGTACGAAAGTGATTGATCCCAGAGGGAAGAACGGAGGAGCAGACGCCATCAGGATCGCCCGGGCGGAAAGCCTGAGCCCGGGTACCGCAGGACATCGATAGTGAGGTGGTCTCCGGTCAAGCAACCGCGATCCCCGCAACCCCGACAGCACTCAGGTCGGGCCCGCGGAAACAGAGGGCCGGCGCAGTATCAGGGCCGGCAGATGGTGTAGCAGTTCCTTCGGGGCCCTGGTGCCAATGGCACCAGGGCCCCTCCACGCGTTCCACAGAGAGGTGAGATGACAGCAGACGACTCGTTCGGCCGTCTCGACGACGACGACTACCCCGCCTACACCATGGGCCGGGCCGCGGAGATGCTCGGAACCACCCAGGGCTTCCTGCGCGCCATCGGCGAAGCCCGCCTCATCACCCCGCTCCGCTCCCCCGGCGGCCACCGCCGCTACTCCCGCTACCAACTGCGCATCGCCGCACGCGCCCGAGAACTCGTCGACCAGGGCACGCCCATCGAGTCCGCCTGCCGCATCATCATCCTCGAGGACCAACTCGAAGAAGCGCAGCGCATCAACGCCGAGTTCCGCCGCACCGCGGAATCGACGGACTCCACCACCGCACCCTGAGACGGGCGGACCGACCTCCCTGAGAGCTTGAGGCGGCCCCACCGGCGACCTCACGGACCGGGACCGGGCCCCCACGCAGAGGGCCCGGCCGCTTCACGAAGAAGCGACCGGGCCCCGCACATCCGTCGACGACCCTCAGGTCGTCGTCCGGCGACGCCGCGCACCCGGGCGCCGCTCGCTCGGCCGCGTCACCGGGTCACCGGCCTCCTTGGCCGCGTCCCGGCGCTGCGCACCGAAGTCCGCCAGCGCCTGGGCCAGCTTGTGGACCGAGGGCTCCGGGGACAGGACGTCGACCCGCAGGCCGTGCTCCTCGGCGGTCTTCGCCGTGGCCGGGCCGATGCACGCGATCACCGTCACGTTGTGCGGCTTGCCCGCGATACCGACCAGATTGCGGACGGTCGAGGACGAGGTGAAGAGCACCGCGTCGAAACCGCCGCCCTTGATGGCCTCCCGGGTCTCGGCCGGCGGCGGCGAGGCGCGGACCGTGCGGTACGCGGTGACGTCGTCGACCTCCCAGCCCAGCTCGATGAGCCCGGCCACCAGGGTCTCGGTGGCGATGTCCGCACGCGGCAGGAACACCCGGTCGATCGGGTCGAAGACCGGGTCGTACGGCGGCCAGTCCTCCAGCAGACCGGCGGCCGACTGCTCACCCGACGGCACCAGGTCCGGCTTCACACCGAAGTCGATCAGAGCCGCACCGGTCTGCTCACCGACGGCGGCGACCTTGATCCCGGCGAAGGCACGGGCGTCGAGCCCGTACTCCTCGAACTTCTCCCGCACGGCCTTCACCGCGTTCACCGAGGTGAAGGCGATCCACTCGTAGCGGCCGGTGACCAGGCCCTTGACCGCGCGCTCCATCTGCTGGGGCGTGCGCGGCGGCTCGACGGCGATCGTCGGGACCTCGTGCGGCACCGCACCGTAGGAACGCAGCTGGTCGGAGAGCGACGCCGCCTGCTCCTTGGTACGCGGCACGAGCACCTTCCAGCCGAACAGCGGCTTGGACTCGAACCACGCGAGCTGGTCGCGCTGGGCGGCGGAGCTGCGCTCCCCGACCACGGCTATGACGGGCTGGTGCCCGTCCGGCGACGGGAGGACCTTGGCCTGCTTGAGGACCTGGGCGATCGTCCCGAGGGTCGCCGTCCAGGTGCGCTGGCGGGTCGTCGTCCCGGCGATCGTGACCGTGAGCGGGGTGTCGGGCTTACGCCCGGCGGAGACCAGCTCACCGGCGGCCGCGGCCACCGAGTCGAGCGAAGTGGACACGACGGCCGTCGCATCGCTCGCGCCGACCTCGGACCAGCAGCGGTCCGAAGCGGTGCGCGCGTCCACGAAGCGCACGTCCGCGCCCTGGGCGTCGCGCAGCGGCACACCGGCGTACGCGGGTACACCGACCGCGTTCGCGATGCCGGGCACGACCTCGAAAGGCACACCCGCGGCAGCGCAGGCGAGCATCTCGGCGCCCGTGTCGCCGTCCAGGCCGGGGTCGCCCGTGACGGCACGCACCACCCGCCTGCCGCCCTTCGCTGCCTCCATGACAAGATTGGCGGCATCCCTGAGGACGGGTACTCCTGCGGGCGTTGACGCCACGTCAACAACCGCCATCTCAGGCGTGCTTACCCCTGCCCTTGCATGGCAGCGAACGACGTCGAGAACGTCCGGTTCGGCTACAAGGACGTCCGCGCTCGCAAGCGCCTCGACGGCGCGCAGAGTCAGCAGTCCGGGGTCGCCGGGACCGGCGCCGAGGAAGGTGACATGCCCTGAGGACAGGACAGGGAAGTCGGATACGACAGGGCCGGTGGGGCTCAAAGTGCTCGCTCCCCCATAAGACCGGCCGCACCCTTGGCGAGCATCTCGGCCGCGAGCTCGCGACCGAGGGCCGCCGCGTCGTCGTGCGACGTGGGGACGGGACCGGTGATGGACAGCTGCACCAGGGAAGTACCGTCGGTCGAACCGACGACACCGCGCAGGCGCAGTTCGTTGACAACCTGCCCGTCGGCCAGGAGGTCGGCCAGCGCACCCACAGGTGCGGAGCAGCCGGCCTCCAGGGCGTTGAGCAGGGCACGCTCGGCGGTCACGGCGACCCGGGTGTACGGGTCGTCGAGCTCGGCGAGCGCTGCGGCGAGGTCCGCGCTGCTTTCAGCGCATTCGATCGCCAGTGCTCCCTGGCCGGGAGCGGGCAGGACGGTGTCGGCCGGCAGAAAGTCGGTGACCTCGTCCGTGCGTCCGAGGCGGCTGAGCCCGGCGGCGGCGAGTACCACCGCGTCCAGCTCCCCGCTTCGTACAAAACCTATGCGCGTGTCGACGTTGCCGCGGATCGCGACGGTCTCTATCTCGAGGCCGTGCGAGCGGGCGTACGCGTTGAGCTGCGCCATGCGGCGCGGCGAACCGGTGCCGATGCGGGCACCGGGCGGCAGCTGCTCGAAGGTCAGCCCGTCCCGCGCCACCAGTGCGTCGCGCGGATCCTCGCGCTCCGGCACGGCGGCCAGGACGAGGCCCTCGGGCTGTGTCGTCGGCAGGTCCTTGAGCGAGTGGACCGCGAAGTCCACCTCACCGCTCAGCACCGCCTCGCGCAGGGCCGCGACGAACACGCCGGTCCCGCCGATCTGCGCCAGGTGCTCCCGGGAGACGTCCCCGTACGTGATGATCTCGACGAGCTCCACGGCACGCCCGGTCACCTCGCGGACAGCGTCGGCGACCATGCCGGACTGCGCCATGGCGAGCTTGCTGCGCCGGGTGCCGAGCCGGAGCGGTGTGTTGGTCTCCCCGCCCAGGGGTGAGTTGTCGGTCATGACCGCCCTCTATTCGGGTCGTTCAGGTCTGCCCGGGAGACGGCGGCCACCGTCTGCGGGTCGAGGTCGAAGAGTTCCCGCAGCGCATCGGCGTACCCGGCGCCGCCGGGCTCGCTGGCGAGCTGCTTGACCCGCACGGTGGGCGCGTGCAGGAGCTTGTCGACGACGCGGCGCACGGTCTGCGTGATCTCGGCGCGCTGCTTCTCGTCCAGGTCGGGAAGGCGTCCGTCGAGCCGCGCGATCTCGCCGGCCACCACATCGGCGGCCATGGTGCGCAGGGCGACGACGGTCGGGGTGATGTGGGCGGCGCGCTGCGCGGCTCCGAAGGCGGCGACCTCGTCGGCGACGATGGTGCGCACCTGGTCCACATCGGCGGCCATCGGGGCGTCCGCGGACGCCTCGGCGAGCGACTCGATGTCGACGAGGCGCACACCGGCGACGCGGTGGGCCGCACCGTCGATGTCGCGCGGCATCGCGAGGTCGAGCAGATGGATCCGGGCGGGCCCGACGGTGGCCGGACGCGCGTACTCACGGCGCGCGGCCCGGTCCTGTGCCGCAGCCGTGGCGGACCCGTTCTCCACCCACGCGGCGTGCTGGTCCAGGTCGTCGGGCGCTGCGGCGACGGGGGCCCCGGGCGCCGGAGCCGCCGTGTCGAACGCGACGCCGAGCGCGTCCGCGACGGCCTCCGCCGTCAGGACGAGCCCGGTCGCGCCCGTACAGGACACGACGACATCGGCACGTGTCAGTTCGTCCGCGACCGCGGACATCACCACGGCGCGCACCGTCGGTACGCCGGCCTGACCGAGGATCTCGACGAGTCGCTCGGCACGGGCCCGGGTCCGGTTGGCGACGACGATCTCCTCGACGCCGGCCCGGGCCAGGGTGGCGGCGGCGAGCGAGGACATCGAGCCCGCGCCGATCACCAGGGCGCGCTTGCCGGCGGCCCACTCCGTCACCTCTGCACCGTCTGCCAGCTGCTCGAGACCGAAGGTGACGAGCGACTGCCCGGCCCTGTCGATCCCGGTCTCGCTGTGGGCGCGCTTGCCGACCCGCAGGGCCTGCTGGAAGAGGTCGTTCAGCAGTCGGCCCGCCGTGTGGAGCTCCTGCCCCAGCGCGAGCGCGTCCTTGATCTGGCCGAGGATCTGGCCCTCGCCGACGACCATCGAGTCCAGCCCGCACGCCACCGAGAAGAGGTGGTGGACGGCACGGTCCTCGTAGTGCACATAAAGATAAGGAGTGAGCTCGTCCAGCCCGACCCCGCTGTGCTGCGCGAGGAGAGTGGACAGCTCGGCGACACCCGCGTGGAACTTGTCCACGTCCGCGTACAACTCGATGCGGTTGCAGGTGGCCAGGACCGCGGCCTCGGTCGCGGGTTCCGCGGCGAGGGTGTCCGCGAGCAGCTTCGTCCGGGCGTCGACCGCCAGGGACGCCCGCTCCAGCACGGAGACGGGGGCACTGCGGTGGCTCAGACCGACGACCAGGAGACTCATGCCGGCATCACGGCGGGCATGTCCCCGTCAGGTCCCTTCCGGCCGCCGGGAGTGGCGCGCATCGGCGGCGCGTCGGTGTCGGCGTCGTCGTCCACACCCGTCCTGCCGTCGGCGGCGGCCTCTTCGCCGGCCTTGCGCTGCTCGTGGAAGGCGAGGATCTGCAGCTCGATGGAGAGGTCGACCTTGCGCACGTCGACACCGTCGGGCACGGAGAGCACCGTCGGCGCGAAGTTCAGGATGGAGGTCACACCGGCGGCGACGAGACGGTCGCAGACCTGCTGGGCCGCGCCGGGCGGGGTGGTGATGACACCGATGGACACACCGTTGTCACTGATGATCCGGTCCAGGTCATCGGTGTGCTGGACGGCGATCCCGGCCACGGGCGTACCCGCCATGGCGGGGTCGGCGTCGATCAGCGCGGCCACCCGGAAACCACGGGAGGCGAAACCGCCGTAGTTGGCGAGCGCGGCGCCGAGGTTACCGATACCGACGATCGCGACCGGCCAGTCCTGGGTCAGCCCGAGCTCGCGGGAGATCTGGTAGACGAGGTACTCGACGTCGTAGCCCACACCGCGGGTGCCGTAGGAGCCCAGATAGCTGAAGTCCTTGCGCAGCTTGGCGGAGTTGACGCCCGCCGCCGCGGCGAGTTCCTCGGACGAGACCGTCGGAACCGAGCGCTCGGAGAGCGCCGTCAGTGCGCGGAGATACAGCGGAAGTCGGGCGACGGTGGCCTCGGGAATTCCTCGGCTACGGGTCGCCGGTCGGTGAGTTCGGCCAGTTGCCACGGTGCTCCTGCGGGATGAGCGGGGCTGCAGGCGGCCGTATGTCCTATGACCGCCCCGTCCACTGCAGGCTATGTCTTTGTGAACGCGTGCACAAAGATAGTGTCCGTTTTGTCTGGTCAAAGTGACCGGGGTCACGCGTATTCCCCGCGCGATCCCGGAACCGGGGACGCCACCGGCCCGTTGCAGACCCGAAGGGGGCAAGACGGTACACACTCCTCATGTCCATGCCCCCGAGACCACTCAAAACGCCCATGATGTTAACCGGGTTTCTCCGAGGAAGCCCCCTCACGTACGCAGCGCCGTGCGCAGCCTCGCCGGGTCCACCCGCCAGAAGGTGTGCTGCTCGCCATCGATCAGGACCACCGGGATCTGCTCCCAGTACTCCTTGTGCAGCGCCTCGTCCCGCGTGATGTCCTTCTCCACCCAGGACGCCCCGGTCTCCTCGCACACCGCGCTCACCACCATCCGCGCGTCGTCGCAGAGGTGGCACCCCGGCTTCCCCACGAGGGTCACCACCCGGTCGGCGGGCTTCTTCTTCGTACGACGCAGCAGAGCACTCATACCTTCATTCTGCTCCCCTCGCCGGACACCGCCGGGCACGGCGGGGGCGCGGCCGGGGCGCGGAATCACCCGTTTAACGCCCCGGTCCCGGAGAGTTCACGCCGCCGCATCCCGCCGGGTCGGGAAGTGCCGAACGGAATGGCTATGCTCACGACATGGCCGCTCTTGGATGGCTCACCCCCCGCAGGCGCCCCGCCACGGCACGCAGCGTGCTCGCAGGCGAGGCCGCAGCCGAGGCCGCGCAGAAGGCGGCGCTCCCGACCGGCACCGAAGAGCTGCCGGCCACCTCCGAAGAAGCACCGGAACCCGCGTTCCCGGTGGCCGGGGACACCCGGGCCGCCGCCTTCTTCGACCTCGACAACACCGTGATGCAGGGCGCCGCGATCTTCCACTTCGGCCGGGGCCTGTACAAGCGGAAGTTCTTCCAGCGCCGCGAACTGACCAGGTTCGCCTGGCAGCAGGCCTGGTTCAGGCTGGCCGGCGTCGAAGACCCGGAACACATGCAGGACGCCCGCGACAGCGCCCTGTCCATCGTCAAGGGCCACCGCGTCTCCGAGCTGATGTCCATCGGCGAGGAGATCTACGACGAGTACATGGCCGATCGCATCTGGCCCGGCACCCGCGCCCTCGCCCAGGCCCACCTCGACGCGGGGCAGAGGGTCTGGCTGGTCACCGCCGCCCCGGTGGAGACGGCCACGATCATCGCCCGCCGCCTGGGCCTCACCGGCGCCCTGGGCACGGTCGCCGAGTCCGTCGACGGCGTCTACACCGGCCGGCTGGTCGGCGAGCCCCTGCACGGCCCGGCGAAGGCCGAGGCGGTTCGCGCACTGGCGGCGGCCGAGAGCCTGGACCTGGAGCGCTGCGCCGCCTACAGCGACTCGCACAACGACATCCCGATGCTGTCCCTGGTCGGCCACCCGTACGCGATCAACCCGGACTCCAAGCTGCGCAAGCACGCCCGCTCCCTGGACTGGCGGCTGCGCGACTACCGCACCGGCCGCAAGGCGGCCAAGGTCGGCATCCCGGCCGCGGCCGGCGTCGGCGCCCTGGCCGGGGGCACTGCCGCCGCCGTGGCCCTCCACCGCCGCCGCCGCTGACACCCGCTCCCGCGATCCCCGTACACCTTGCGTGAGGCGCCCCCGTGCGCCTGCGCCCGTCCGCGTGTACGGCGCGGGGGCGGCACGCCCGGGACGTACGCCCATTCGGGAGCGGAACAGCGGGCACGGGCACCCATCGCTCCGGCCAGTCGCGTTGCATCCGCGCGACCACAACCCGTCGCCGCCGCAGGCACTTCCCGAAGCTATTCGATCAATAACCGGTCACGATGTGCCACTTGAACCGTCACTGAGAGGTTACGGAAGCGACGTAATCGATGATTTGAGCAACTGGGTGTAGCACTGCCTGTACGAAGCGTTATTCTCCTCAGACGCACAAAGAGCCCGCCACCCGCTACCACGAGTGACGGTTTTCGAACTGCACGTGATGGAAGCTCTGCCTCTGGGAGTCCCGTGTACCCACACGTCGGGGTTGGCACCTCGGGCCTGGCTACGCTGCGCGCAACGGTCCTCGACCACTTGCGCGGCTTCGTCCCCACCGCGTACGCCGTCCCCCAATTCGCCACCCCTGTACCTGCCGGTCCTTGTTACGCCTTGGCCGAACGCAGCGCGGCCGTCGGAAGACGCACCACCCGCGGCGCCGCGACCACGCCTGCCGTCCGCCGGCCCACAGCCGACAGCGACAGCGCGCGCATGATGGATCTCGTCGAGCGCGCGCAGGCCGGTGAGGCCGATGCCTTCGGCCGCCTGTACGACCAGTACAGCGACACCGTGTACCGGTACATCTACTACCGCGTGGGAGGCAAGGCGACAGCGGAGGACCTCACCAGCGAGACGTTCCTGCGCGCACTCCGCCGTATCTCCACCTTCACCTGGCAGGGCCGCGACTTCGGCGCCTGGCTGGTCACGATCGCTCGGAACCTGGTCGCGGACCACTTCAAATCCAGTCGTTTCCGGCTGGAAGTGACCACCGGCGAAATGCTCGACGCCAACGAGGTCGCGCGGAGCCCGGAGGACTCCGTCCTGGAATCCCTCTCCAACGCCGCTCTGCTGCAAGCCGTACGACGGCTCAACCCGCAGCAGCAGGAGTGCGTGACCCTGAGATTCCTGCAGGGCCTCTCGGTCGCCGAGACGGCCCGGGTCATGGGAAAGAACGAGGGCGCGATCAAAACCTTGCAGTACCGAGCCGTACGGACACTGGCCCGACTCCTGCCGGACGACGCCCGCTGACGTCACCCTTTGTGACGTGTCCGTGACACACCGATCGGATCATCCTCAGTCCGTAACCCAACTGCCGCGCCACTCGTTGTGCCGGATGCAGGCCCCCTGTCGCCGCACCTGACCGTTTCCACTCGCTCGATCGTGTGGAAACGCCTCGGGTCGGCAACCGCCCGGACCCTCAGGGGAGTCGACCGTCATGACGAGAGGAGGTGCCGCCAGTGATCGCAAACGTATCGGCACACCGGCGGGCGAACGCCTTCGCCCAGGCCCTGGAGGAGCAGTCCCCCAAGGGTGCGGCGGCCGTACAGCCCGAGGACCCGGCCCAACCGGCCGACCACGGAACGCTGTTGGCCCTGGCGAACGGCCTCGGCGAGCTACCGGAGCCGGAATTCGATCCCGAGGTCAAAGTGGTGCAGCGAGCCCAGCTCGTCGCGGCCATGGAGACCATGTTCGCCGAAGGCGGTGCGTCCACGGGCCCTACCGTGCCCGAACAGCGGAGCAAGGGAGCCCACCGGGCCTCCCCGATCCGGAGGCTGCGTCCACGCTCCCGCTGGGCGAAGGGCCTCACCGCGGGCGGGCTCACGGTCGGTGTGGCGGCGGGAGCGTTCGGCGGAGTGGCCGCTGCCAGTTCCGACGCCCTGCCCGGTGATTCCCTCTATCCGCTCAAGCGCGGCATGGAGGACATCAGCCTCGGCATGGCCGACGGCGACGCCGACCGGGGCGAGGCGTACCTCGACCAGGCGTCGACGCGCCTCAGCGAAGCACGCCGGCTGATGGAGCGGGGACGGTCCGGCGACATGGACCACGAGTCGATCGGGGAGGTCAGACGCGCTCTCGACGGCATGACACACGACGCCACCGAGGGCCACCGCCTGCTCCACGCCGCCTACCGGCGCGACGGCTCCCTCGGCCCGATCCAGGCGCTGGACTCCTTCTCCAGCTCGCACCGCGCGAGCTGGAGCAGCCTCCGTGACCGGCTGCCCGTCCAGCTGACCGACATCAGCGACAGGGTCAGCTCCGTCTTCGAGGCCATGGACCAGGAGGTCGCGCCCCTGAAGTCCCTGCTGCCCCGCACACCGGGCACCGGACAGGACGCGCCCCCCGCCGGCTCCACTCGGAAGGACCGCGACTCGGCGGCGCCGGACCGCAGGGCTCCTTCGTCCTCCGCGGCACCGGACGACAGTGCCTCCAGCAGCACCTCACCCGAGCCCTCCGGCTCCGACGGCAGCCCGGCCGACGGTCTGCTCGACGGCGGCACGGACGGCCTGCTGGACGACCTCCCGACGGACGGCACCACCCCGTCGTCCCCGGGCGACACGTCCGGCTCCAGCCCCGCACCGGACGTCACCCTGCCACCGCTGCTCCCGGGCCTGCTGCCCGGCCTGGGCATCGAGGGCGAGGACGTCGAACGGTAGGGGGAACACGCACACGGAGGGGGCCGTCCGGATCGGGCGGCCCCCTCCCGCGTGTGCGGCGAAGACACGCGTGCCGTGGCCGCGGCCGCGTCGGCGTGCCGTGGGAAGTCGGAAGGGATCAGAAGAAGACCGACCGGCGCTGCACCAGCAGCTTGTACAGCGTGTGCTGGATCTGCTCCCGCACCTGATCCGTCAGGTTGAACATCAGCATCGGGTCCTCCGCCGCCTCCGGCGGATACCCGTCCGTGGGGATCGGCTCCCCGAACTGGATCGTCCACTTCGTCGGCAACGGCAGCGCGCCCAGCGGTCCCAGCCAGGGGAAGGTCGGCGTGATCGGGAAGTACGGGACCCCGAGGACCCGCGCCAGCGTCTTCGAGTTGCCGATCATCGGGTAGATCTCCTCCGCGCCCACGATCGAGCACGGCACGATGGGCACCCCGGCCCGCAGAGCCGTCGACACGAACCCGCCCCGCCCGAAGCGCTGCAGCTTGTACCGCTCGCTGAACGGCTTCCCGATGCCCTTGAAGCCCTCGGGCATCACCCCGACGACCTCACCGGCCTGGAGCAGCCGCTCCGCGTCCTCCGCGCACGCGAGGGTGTGCCCGGCCTTCCTCGCCAGCTCGTTGACCACGGGGAGCATGAAGACGAGGTCGGCCGCGAGGAGTCGCAGATGCCGCTCGGCCGGGTGGTTGTCGTGCACCGCGACCTGGAGCATCAGCCCGTCCAGGGGCAGCGTCCCGGAGTGGTTGGCCACGATGAGCGCCCCGCCGTCGGACGGGATGTTCTCGATACCCTTCACCTCGACCCGGAAGTACTTGTCCGCGAGCGGCCGCAGCACCGACATGAGGACCTGGTCGGTCAGCTCCTCGTCGTAGCCGAACTCGTCGACGTCGTAGTCACCCGTGAGCCGGCGCCGCAGGAAGGCGAGTCCGCCCGCGATCCGCCGGTCCCAGCCGCCCCCCGGCCCCTCTCCGACCTCTCCGGAGGCGGCGCCCGCGGCCTCGGCGACCCCTTCCGGCACCTGGCCGCCCGGCAGGGCGCTCACGGGCGCGGGGCCGGCCGACGAGGGCCCCTGGGCCCTGCCGCCCGGCAGCGCAGCTCTGCGCCGGCCCGCGCCGGAGCGCGAACGGTCGTCGTCGAAGGGAATGACCTTGGCGTCCGCCATCGTCGGTCGCGCTCCTCTACCTGGCGCTGTGCGTCGAATGTGTCGTGTCCGTGTCCGCCGGTCCCCCGGCGATCGGCAGCTCGGCCAGCCTCGCGACCGCCCTGCCCACCCGCTCGGGAGGCAGCAGTCCCGGCCCCCGGCTCCGCGCGAAATCCGCGAACGTCCCCGCGGTGGTGAACTTCGGCCGGAAACCCAGTGTCTCGCGCATCTGCACGGTCGAGACCACCCTGCCGTGCGTCAGCAGCCGGATCTGTTCCGGCGAGAAGTCCGTCATGCCGACGGTGCGGAGCGCCGAACCCACCCAGGTGACGGCGGGCAGCAGCAGCGGCACGGTCGGCCGCCCCAGCCTGCGCGAGCACTGCGAGAGCAGCAGCACACCGTCGCCGGCGATGTTGAACGTGCCGCTGTTGAGCGTGCCGCGCCGGGGTTCGCGGGCGGCGATCTCCAGTACGTCGACGACGTCGTCCTCGTGGACGAACTGCAGCCGGGGGTCGTACCCGAGGACCGTGGGCAGGACCGGCAGCACGAGGTAGTCGGCGAGCGGTGAGTCCGGCTCGGGGCCCAGGATGTTCGCGAACCTCAGCACACACACGGCCACGTCCGGCCTGCGGCGTGCGAACCCCCGGACATATCCCTCGACCTCCACCGCGTCCTTCGCGAAGCCGCCGCTCGGCAGGGACTTCGGCGGCGTCGTCTCGGTGAAGACCGCGGGATCACGCGGGGCGGAGCCGTACACGTTGGTGCTGGACTTGACCACGAGCCGCTGCACCGACGGGGACTTCTGGCAGGCACCGAGCAGTTGCATCGTGCCGATGACGTTGGTCTCCTTGGCCGTCGTCCGGCCTCCCGCGCCGAGCGCCTTCGCGGACACGTCGAGATGGACGACCGTGTCGACGGAATGCTCGGCGAGGACCCTGGCGATCGCCGACTGCCGGATGTCCGCCAGGACGAACTCCGCGTCGCCCAGCAGGTGCCCGGGCGGGACGGCGTCCACCGCGATCACCCGGTCCACACCGGGGTCGCGTTGGAGACGCCGCACGAAGCGGCCTCCGAGCTGCCGGGCCGCGCCTGTGACGAGCACGATCTTCCCCAAGATCAGCGCCTTCCGTCGATCGTCCGTGGAGCGGGGTCTTCCCCTGGCCGTCACCGTAGTCGGTGGATGTTGCCCTGTGATGACCCCAGGCGGGCTTTACCGAACCGATGGCGGGAATTACACCGGATCCGCCCCACGGCTCCACAGCAGGGGAACGCGGGGCGGGAACACGCGCCGGAACGCACCGAGGCCCTCCCGCCAGGACGGCGGAAGGGCCTCGGACTCACGAACAGCGTTCGCTTACTTCTTGTTGCGACGCTGAACGCGCGTGCGCTTGAGCAGCTTGCGGTGCTTCTTCTTGGCCATCCGCTTACGCCGCTTCTTGATAACAGAGCCCACGACTACCCTCGCTCACTTCTTCTTCACTGGTGCGGGGCGTCTGGGCCCACACGACCTACGTCGGCCTAGCCTACCCGCCACCGGGTGAGGGGCGTAATCCGAGGGCGACCTCAGGCCGATGCCACCCCCACGAAGGACTCGCGAAGATACTCGTGAACCGCTTGCTCCGGGACCCGGAAGGACCTTCCCACCCTGATCGCCGGCAGATGACCGCTGTGCACCAAGCGGTACACGGTCATCTTCGACACCCTCATGACCGAGGCGACTTCCGCCACGGTCAGAAACTTGACCTCGTTGAGAGGCCTCTCACTGTCAGCAGCCATGACCCACCTGTACCTTCCGCACGAGACGCGCACCGGCTTCCCCTCCGGTGACTCTTCGTCGTTGTGCGCTCACTCCCCAGATTAGGGGCGGGTGATGCGAGTGGGGAAGAGGTGAGACGATCGGCCGCCTACCGTGACAGACACGCCCGATTGAGTACATACCGCGCGAGAGGCCGGTAGTAGTCCGGCCTCACACCGTCATCAAGCGGAACGGCCACGGACACCCGCCCCTCCGCCTCACCCACGAACAGCGCGGGGTCGTCCGTGTCCGCCAGCCCGATGGCCTCGATGCCCAGCTGACCTGCACCGCAGACCCATCCGTGGTCCCCGATGACGAGCTCGGGCAGCACCCCCCGGGCCTCCACGGCCTCCTCCAGCACCGCCCGAACCGGCAGCGGCGAATGGGTGTGCGCGCCGGTCGCACTCCCCGGCACCCGCACGCCCGGTTCGCGCACCAGCGCGACACCCCGTACGTAGTCGAGATGGTACGTATGTACCCCGAACCGGGTCGCCATGTCGACACTTCGGCCCTGCGCGGGAGTGAGGACCGCACACCCTGCCGCCGACAAGGCGTCTGCCAGAACGGCGTAGAACCCCAGCAGCCGGTGCGGATGCCCGGTGCCGAACAGCACCGGAGCCCGTCTTTCGGCAGCGCCCGCGAGGCGCTCCGCGAACACGTCCAGAGCGGCCAGAGTCCGCTCCGGATCGATCTCGTCCGGACCCGACACATGATCAGGATCGGCCGATACCCCGCACTTGTCGGCCATCAGCCGCAGCAGGTCGGTCTCCCCCCACGCACGGTCCGGATCGAGTCCGAGCAGCACACGCGGGTCCCTCGCCGCGAAAAGCCGATAGCTCCGCAGACTCGTCTCCCGCGGCGTGGCCACGGGCCCGGCGAGCCGGGCCGCCAGCAGATGGGCGCGCAGCGCTCCGGTGCTCAACACCCTCCCGATGCTCCCGCACGCGAGGCTCCACCGGGCAGGAACCCGTATACCGCGCCACCGTTGGCGTAACGGCGTCAGGCCAGCAGGCCCCGCAGCGGGAACACCGAACGCCGGGTCGCCAGCACCGCCTGGTCCAGCCGGTCCGCCGGGTCGTACCCGTCCTCCCACGGCTTCCACGACGGCGTACGCCCGTCCGTCATGCGGCCGGGCCCCAACTGCCGCGTACGGGCGTAGACCTCGTCCCGCCACGACGACGGGATCACCGACTCCGGATCCACCGGCGCGTGGGCGGCGATCCCCACGAGATGCGTCCAGGACCGCGGCACCACATCCACCACCGCGTAACCGCCGCCGCCCAGCGCCACCCAGCGCCCGTCCTCCGCGCAGGAGTGGGCCAGGTCGTGACAGGCCGTCATCACGGCCCGCTGGGCGTCCAGCGACACCGCGAGGTGCGCCAGCGGATCCTCGAAGTGCGTGTCGGCCCCGTGCTGCGTCACCAGCACCTGCGGCCGGAAGTCCTCCAGCAGCTCGGGCACCACCGCGTGGAACGCCCGCAGCCACCCGGCGTCGCCCGTACCCGCCGGCAGCGCCACGTTCACCGCACCGCCCTCACCCGCCCCGGCACCGGTCTCCTCCGGCCACCCGGTCTGCGGGAACAGTGTGCGCGGGTGCTCGTGCAGCGACACGGTCAGCACCCGGGGGTCCTCCCAGAACGCCGCCTGCACCCCGTCCCCGTGGTGGACGTCCACATCGACGTACGCCACCCTCTCCGCGCCCAGCTCCAGCAGCCGGGCGATGGCCAGCGCCGGATCGTTGTACACGCAAAAGCCCGAGGCGGCCCCCGGCATCGCGTGGTGCAGGCCGCCCGTGAAATTCACGGCGTGGCGGCTCTCCCCGCGCCACACCGCCTCCGCGGCCCCCACCGAGAGCCCGGCGATGAGCGCCGACGCCTCGTGCATCCCCGCGAACGCGGGATCGTCGACGGTCCCGAGCCCGTAGGCCTGGTCGGCGGTGCCGGGAGCCGCGGACGCCGCCCGCACGGCCGCCACGTAGTCCTCCCGGTGCACGAGCCGCAGTGTGGAGTCCCCCGCCGACTTCGCCGACCGGACGTCCACCGACCCGTCGAGGCCGAACGCCCGGACCAGCCCCATCGTCAGGGCGAGTCTGACCGGATCCATGGGGTGACTGGACCCGAAGTCGTATCCCGTTACTGCCTCATCCCACATCAGCTGCGCGCGCCCGCTCATGCCCGCCACCGTATCGGGCGGGTTCCGTGCCGAACGACCGGGCGTACACCAGCGTCGCGAGAACCAGCACCATGGGCACGAGCATCGCCCCCCGGTAGCTCCACGCGTCCCCGAGCGCGCCCACGAGCGGCGACCCGATGAGGAACCCCACGTAGTTGAAGACGTTCAGCCGGGCCACGGCCACATCACTCGCCCCGGGGAACATCCGCCCGGCCGCCGCGAAGGTCTGCGGCACGATCACACAGAGCCCCAGCCCCAGCAGCGTGAAACCGAGCATCCCCCACCAGGCGCCGGGCGCGACCGCCACCACCGCGAACCCCACGGCGGCCAGCACACTGCCGCCCCTGACCACGGCCACCGCCCCGAACCGCCGCACCCCGAGGTCGCCGACGGCCCGCCCCAGCAGCGTCGTCACCATGTAGACGTTGTACGGGACCGTCGCCAGCTGCTCCGAGCTGCCCAGCACGTCCTGCAGGTACTTCGCGCTCCAGTTGGAGACCGTCGAGTCCCCGATGTACGCGAACGACATCACCAGGCAGAGCGGCAGCAGCAGCCTGAACGGCACGGACGCCCCCGGGCCGGAGCCCTCCGCCACCACCTCCCCGCCGGCCCTCCCCTCCGCGTACCAACGGCTGCCGATGAGAGCCGCGGGCAGCAGGACGGCCACCGCCGGCAGATAGGACACCAGCAGCGACAGATCCCAGTGCGCCCCCGCCCACGCCATCGACGCCCCGGCGATGCCGCCCAGGCTGTACGCGGCGTGGAAGCCCAGCATGATGCTGCGCCCGTACGCGCGCTGGAGACTGACGCCCATCATGTTCATCGAGGCGTCCAGGGCCCCGACCGCCAGCCCGAAGAGGCCGAGCGCGAGAACCGCCTGCCACACCTCGCTCCCGGCGCCCACACCGAGCAGGGCCAGCAGCACGACGGGCTGTGCCCACCTGAGCACGATGCCGGGCCGCACCCGCGCGACCACCTTCTCGGTGGCCACGCTGCCGGCCCCCGCCAGGACGGGCACCGCCGCCAGGAAGACGGGCAGCAGCCCGTCGGATATCCCGTACCGGTCCTGAATGGCGGGGATGCGCGTCACCAGCAGGGCGAAGGTCACCCCCTGTACCAGGAAGCTGAACGCCAGGGAGGCTCTGCCGTACCGCAACCGCGCATCCGTCATGGCCGCGAGCGTAGAGTCCCGGTCCGCCGCTGGGTAGATCGGTCAGGCGAGCAGTTTCGGAAGCTGCGACATGTCGGAGAAGTGTCCGGTGACCCCGACGAGCCGGTCCGCCGGCATCATCGAGGTGAAGCCGTACACCTCCATGCCGGCCGCCCGGGCCGCCTCGACGCCGAGCGGGCTGTCCTCGATGACGACGCACCGGTCCGGGGCGACGCCCATCCGTTCCGCGGCGTGGAGGAACAGGTCCGGGGCCGGCTTCCCTCTTCCGACGTCCTCGGAGCTGAAGATCCACTCCTCCTCGAACCACTGGTCGAGCCCGGTCCTGCGGTGCCCGGCCGCGATCTTCTGGTGGCTTCCGGACGAGGCGACGCAGTACGCCACCCCGTCGGCGACGAGTTCGCCCAGCAGGTCCTCGACCCCGTCGACCGCGGCCAGCTGCTCCTCCTGGAACGCGGCGAGTGTGCGGCGGTGCAGCTCCTCGTCGAAGTCCGCGGGGAGCTTCTGACTCGTCCTCTCGTCCACCAGGTCGTGCACTCGGTGGATGGCGGCCCCCATGTAGTCCCGGAGGGACTCCTCGTACGAGGTGGGGTGGCCGAGCTCCGTGAGGTAGCCGGCCAGGACCGTGTTGGAGATCGGCTCACTGTCGACGAGCACGCCGTCGTTGTCGAAGATGACCAGTTCGTAGCGCATGGTTCGACCCTAGACGCTCCGAACGCAGAAAAGCCCCGTGCCACAAGGGCACGGGGCTTTCCCGGAATAATTGTTCGGCGGCGTCCTACTCTCCCACAGGGTCCCCCCTGCAGTA
>NZ_JAFBGA010000013.1 GCF_016909575.1 Streptomyces sp. HB132
CCGAGACGCGCGAGGTACTGATCGCCTCGCTCGCGATGCTCCGTAACAAGCACGCGGACCTGCCGTCCCGCAAGCACGGCAACCCCCCGCAGTAGTCGCAGGCCCGGCGGTGACCCCGCCCACGTCCCGCGACCATCTGCCCAGAAGACGGAGACATCCATGAGCGTCACTCCCGCCGAGTCGGTCCTGCGCGTCGAGAAGGGCCAGGCCGGCCCCGAGGAGCTCGCCGCCATCACCGCGGTCCTGCTCGCCCGCGCGGCCGCCCAGCCCGACGTCCCCGCCCACCGCGGCCGCAGCACCGCCGGATGGCGCCGTCTGGAGCGCACCCCCGGCTTCCGCGCCCCGCACAGCTGGCAGGGCTGAGAACGGCCGCTGAGGCCGTTCCGGACCCATCCCGGCCCCGTACGGACGAAGGCCCCGCACTCCTTCCGAGGAGTGCGGGGCCTTCGCCGTGCTACGGCCGGATCAGCGCAGGCGGGCCATCAGGGCGTGCTCGACCAGTGTGATCAGCGCGCTCTTGGCGTCCCCACGGTGCCGGGCGTCCGTCGTGAGGATCGGGGTGTCCGGGCCGATCTGGAGCGCTTCGCGTACTTCGTCGGGAGTGTAGGGCTGGTGTCCGTCGAAGCCGTTGAGGGCGATGACGAAGGGCAGGCCGCTGTTCTCGAAGTAGTCGACCGCGGGGAAGCAGTCGGCGAGGCGGCGGGTGTCGACGAGGACGACGGCGCCGATTGCGCCGCGGACCAGGTCGTCCCACATGAACCAGAAGCGGTCCTGTCCGGGGGTGCCGAACAGGTAGAGGATCAGGTCCTGGTCCAGGGTGATGCGTCCGAAGTCCATGGCCACCGTGGTGGTGGTCTTGTCCCCGGTGTGGGTCAGGTCGTCGATGCCCGCGGACGCGGACGTCATCACGGCTTCGGTGCGCAGCGGATTGATCTCCGAAACAGCACCGACAAACGTGGTCTTACCCACGCCGAAGCCCCCTGCCACCACGATCTTCGCCGAGGTAGTGGAGCGGGCCGCTCCGCCGCTAGAGCTTGCGAAGTCCACTGAGCACCCTTTCGAGCAGTGTCACATCTGGTTGGCCGCCGGCGGTCTCGTCGCCGCCGGGCTGATGGATAGCGACGAGTCCGGCCTCGGCCAGGTCGGCGACGAGGATCCGGGCAACGCCGAGCGGGATCGAGAGGAGGGCCGACACCTCGGCCACCGACTTGATCTCGATGCAGAGCCGGCAGATCCGCTGGTGCTCGGGCAACTGCCCTTGCAGCCGGGCCGGATCGGCCGTGGTGCTGACCAGTGCCTCGATGGCGAGCTGGTAACGCGGCCGTGTCCGGCCGCCGGTCATGGCGTACGGACGGACCAGCGGGTTGTGCGCAGCGGGCTTCGGAGGCTCCGGGGCCTGCCGCTGGACCGGCTGGATGCGCGACGGCGGCGTCTCGTAACCCCGCGGCTGCTGCTGCTGGTACTGCTGCTGCCACCCGGAACCGGGCTGCTGGGACTGCTGCTGCCAGTCGCCGCCCTGCGAGCCCTGCTGGGGCTGCTGGTAGGGCTGCTGGTACGGCTGGTAGGGCTGGTACGACTCTTGCGTGCCCTGTCTGCCGGGCACGGAGGGGTTGCCGAAACGGTTGTTGTCGCCCTGCTCACCCGGAACCCGCTGACCACCCTCGTACGGGTGTCCGCCTGTGGGTGCTGCCACGTTTCCTCCTCCGCCTGCCGGTCGCCATCCCAGTGGTGCCGCGCCACCGCACCTTATGGCGCGGTGGCGAGAAACGCACTGTCTGTCTATTAGTTAAGAAGACTTCCCTGGAGTTCGGCGCGGAGATCCGGGGTGAGAACACTTCCTGCACGGTCCACGAGAAGCGCCATTTCGTACCCAACCAGACCGATGTCGGCATCCGGGTGGGCGAGGACGGCGAGTGAGGATCCGTCAGAGATGGACATGATGAAGAGGAATCCTCGCTCCATCTCCACAACGGTCTGATTCACGGCGCCGCCCTCGAAGATCCGGGAGGCACCAGCGGTCAGCGACGTCAGACCGGAGGCGACAGCCGCCAGCTGATCGGCGCGGTCCCGTGGGAAACCCTCGGACATCGCCAGCAGGAGTCCGTCGGCGGAGACCACCACCGTGTGCGACACCCCAGGGGTGTTGTCCACGAAGTTGGTGATCAACCAGTTCAGATTCTGCGCCGCCTGGCTCATCGGGCTCACACTAACGCTCCTGGTTGTAGGTATTACTGGTGTCCGTGCCCGCCGTACGTCCCCGAAGGACACCACGGCGCAGGTTGCTCAACCTGCCCCGCACGTCCTCGGGAGCGCGGGAGACCTGGGGGCCGCCCTGCTGGGTCTGCTCCGCCGTGCCCTCGACCAGGTTGGCCTTGGGCACGCGCCGGGGGAGTCCTGAGGGGGTGATTCCGCCCGCCTTCGGATCCCGGAGCTTCTCGGCCCGCACCCAGCGCTCGTCGTTCGCCGAACGCCAGTCGTCGGGGCTCTCCCCGTCGGTGGGCTCCGTCGCCTTCGGCTGTTCCGGCTGCGGCCTCTGCCGCTGTTCCGGCGGGGCAGGCTGATCGTTTCCGCGGCCGGTGGGCTGCCAGTGCTGCTGGCCCGCACCCCGGCGCGGGAGCCCCGCCTCGGTCAGGTCCGGACCCGGGTCCGTGGTGGCCCCCGGGCCGTCGAAGCCTACGCGTTCCCCGGTCTCCGCGGGAGTGCTCGGCAGTGATTCCGCTTCGGGCTGTGCCAGCGGCTCGAAGGTCCCCTGGTAGGAACCCTGATCCGCCCATTCACCCTGGTGGGAAATGCCGTCCTGGGGAGCGAACCGGTCGGTGTGCAGCTCCTGCCTGCCGTCCGGTGCGGCGTACGAGGACTCCGCATAGGAGTTCTGCTGCTGCGGGTCCTGGTAGCCGTTCCCCGCGTACGGGTCGTAGCCGCCCTCGTAACCGGACTGGGCGTACTCCTGCTGCCCCTGGGTGTACTGCCCGGGGGCGTACTGCTGCTCCTGGCCGTACTGCTCGGGCGCGTACTGCTCCTGGGGGAAGCCCTGCCGCTGCCCGGCGCCGTCGTCCTGGAACGGCGGACGCTCGCCGCCCGTCTGCGCCTCCAGCGCGGCCCGCCGCTCCTCACGCATCAGCGAACGGTTGACCGGGTCCAGCTGCGGGGAGTCCGCGGCCGGGGTCTCGTAGCGCGAGTCGTCGAAGCCTAGCTCCGCCGCCGTACGCATCGGGAGGGGCTGCGGCATCGGGTCGAAGGACTGCTGCTGCTGTTCGGGCATGATCGAGGAGACGGTGAAGTCGTTCTCCTGGGCCGAGTCGCCGCCGCCACCGTGGGTGATGGCGTCCGGCAGCATGACCAGCGACGTGGTCCCCGCCTGCTCGCCGGAGGGACGCAACTGGACGCGGATCCCGTGCCTGTCGGCCAGCCGGCCGACCACGAAGAGACCCATCCGCTGGGACACCGCGGCGTCCACGGTCGGAGGGTTGGCCAGCTTGTGGTTGATGTCCGCGAAGTCCTCGGCGGTGAGGCCGATGCCCTTGTCGTGGATCTCGACCATGACGCGGCCGTCGGGCAGCCGGGTCGCGGTGACCCGGACCTTCGTCTGCGGCGAGGAGAACGTGGTGGCGTTCTCCAGCAGCTCGGCCAGCAGGTGCACGAGGTCGGTCACGGCCTGGCCGTGGATCTCGCTCTCCGGCACACCGGTGAGCTCGATGCGCTCGTAGGACTCCACCTCGGACGAGGCGGCCCGCAGGACGTCGACCAGCGGCACCGGCTGGTTCCACCGCCGGCCGGGCTCCTCGCCCGCGAGGACGAGCAGATTCTCGCCGTTACGGCGCATACGCGTGGCCAGGTGGTCCAGCTTGAAGAGGCTCTCCAGCTGGTCCGGGTCGGCCTCGTGGTTCTCCAGGTCGGTGATGAGGGTCAGCTGCCCCTCGATGAGCGACTGGTTGCGGCGCGACAGGTTGGTGAAGATCGCGTTGACGTTGCCACGCAGCATGGCCTGCTCGGAGGCGAGCCGGACGGCCTCGCGGTGCACCTGGTCGAAGGCGCGGGCGACCTCGCCGATCTCGTCCTGGCTGTTGATCGGGATCGGCTGCACACGGGTGTCCACCCGGCCCGGTTCGGTCCGCGACAGCTGGTCGACCAGCATCGGCAGCCGCTGCTCGGCGATGCCGAAGGCGGCCGTACGCAGCCGGCGCATCGAGCGGCTCATCTGGCGGGCCATGAGACCGGCGATGATGAAGGCGGCCAACAGTGCGACGAGCACGATCGCGGCGTTGATGACGGCGTCGTTGCGCGCGTCGGTCGAGATCTCCGCCGCCTCGGTCACGGCCTTGTCGACGAGCTCGTTCTCGACCGTCGTGTAGCCGTCGAACTTCGCGGTGGACGCGGCCATCCAGGTCTCGGGGGTGATCCCCTTGGCCTTCAGCTCGGCCGGCTGCTTGCCCTGGCCGATCTGCTGGGCCATACCGTCGAAGACCGAACCGTCGATGCTCGGCGGCGCCACGAAGGGCTTGCCGGCGGCCTTGGCCTGCGCCGCGGCGGCCTTCAGCTGCTTGGCGCCCTCGGCCGCCTTCCCCGCCATGACTTCCTTGAGCCGGGCCGCGTCTGCCTCCGTGCCGCCGGAGACGAACTCACCGAGGGCGATCTGCTCCAGGTAGTTGTAGGAGCTGAACGCCGTGACCTGGCCGTTGAAGTTGCGCTCTTCCTGGCTCGGGCGCACCAGCAGGTGCATGCCTATCGAGCGCTGAAGCGATTCGGCGGCCTTGGCCAGCTCGATCGCGTACACGGTCCGGCCGTAGCTGGTGATGTTGCCGGTCCCGAGGCCGAGCTCGTTGGAGAACTCCATCAGCGAGTGCTGGACCTTGGTGTAGCCCTCTTCCGTCTTCACCGGGTCCATCGCCTCGGCGTAGGCGGCCTTGCGCAGCTCGGGAAGGAGCGGCTCCTCCACCTTGAACAGCTTCAGACGCCGATGGAGACCCGCCTTGTCCGGCATGTTCTGCACGGCGGCGTCGAACTTCGACGCGGCGCTGTCCGTGGTGGCGCGCACCTGCTCCACCTCGGCGGCGGTGCGCTTGTTGGAGAGCAGGGGCTGAGCGGTGAGGTCGCGCTCGTTGAGCAGCGCCTGTCCGTACGCCGCGGCCGCGCGGACGACCAGGGCCGTCTTCTCCGCGTCCTGGGCCTCGTTCCAGGTGTCGACCGACCCCTTCACCTGGAAGCCGCCCATGATCAGACCGACCAGCGCCGGGATCAGGAGGATCGCGTTCAGCCGGGTGGGCACCCGCCAGTTGCGGGGTGACAGGCGGTTGGTGCTGCCACCCGCCGGTTCCGCCTCGGACGACGTGTCCGCAGGCGGAGACACCGCTGCGCGCGGCGGAGGCGTGAAGTTGCCCCGCTCCGGCTGCGCCGCGGAGCCCTCGTTGCTTCGCCTCACTCGACCAACAACCTCTCGGCGTCGGCACCTACGTTGTGCCGGATTATCGTTCAGGGGCCGTACTACTGGGTAGTTCGAGGCATTGCAGCACGCGGACCGGCCGCGTTCCAAACAGTCGGAATGCGTGATTCCGGCTGAGGCCGCTTGAAGATAAAACGGGCATAAAGAGCGAGCCCCGTCAAAAGGCGAGGCTCGTATGAGCGCAGTGGTACCGGTCGTGTGCGCCGGGTATCGATCGACCCCTGATTCTCTGTCGAAATGTTATGAAGGCGGGGGCGGATCGTGTCAAAGGACACAGGCCGCCCCCGCCCGACTACAGCAACTTCCGTAGATCACTTCCGACTTACGGCTACTTCAGCCGGGCCATCAGGGCGTGCTCGACCAGTGTGATCAGGCCGCTCTTGGCGTCCGCACGGTGCCGGGCGTCCGTCGTGATGATCGGGGCGTCGGGGCCGATCTGGAGCGCTTCGCGTACTTCGTCGGGAGTGTAGGGCTGGTGTCCGTCGAAGCCGTTGAGGGCGATGACGAAGGGGAGGCCGCTGTTCTCGAAGTAGTCGACCGCGGGGAAGCAGTCGGCGAGGCGGCGGGTGTCGACGAGGACGACGGCGCCGATTGCGCCGCGGACCAGGTCGTCCCACATGAACCAGAAGCGGTCCTGTCCGGGGGTGCCGAACAGGTAGAGGATCAGGTCCTGGTCCAGGGTGATGCGTCCGAAGTCCATGGCCACCGTGGTGGTGGTCTTGTCCCCGGTGTGGGTCAGGTCGTCGATGCCCGCGGACGCGGACGTCATCACGGCTTCGGTGCGCAGCGGATTGATCTCCGAAACGGCACCGACGAACGTGGTCTTGCCCACGCCGAAGCCGCCTGCCACCACGATCTTCGCCGAGGTGGTGGAGCGAGCCGTCGTATTGCCGCTAGAGCTTGCGAAGTCCACTGAGCACCCTTTCGAGCAGTGTCACATCCGGCGCGCCGCCGGCCTCTCCGTTGCCCGGCTGGTGGATGGCCACCATGCCGGCTTCCGCCAGGTCCGCCACGAGGATCCGCGCCACGCCCAGAGGCATGGAAAGCAGGGCCGAGACCTCGGCCACCGACTTGACCTCGCGGCACAGGTGGCAGATCCGCTGGTGCTCGGGGAGCAGGGTCCCCAGGTGTGCGGGGTCCGCTGTCGTGCTGACCAGCGCCTCTATCGCGAGCTGATAGCGCGGCCGGGTCCGGCCGCCCGTCATGGCGTAGGGACGGACCAGCGGCTGGTCGCCTTCACCGTCGTACGACGCGTGGTGCAGTGCGCCGTACGGATCAGGTGAGGCGGGTGGCGGGGTCATAAATCCTCCGGGCGTGACAGCAGGGTGTCGGCTTGCCGTCTGAAGGTGGCCGGTGAGGGGCTGTGTCGGCCGGACGGGTGAGGGTTTTGAGTAGTACCTGGGGGGATCGTGTCAGTTGGCTGCCGCATGGCCGGTCAGTGCAGCAGACTTCCTTGTAGTTCGGCGCGGAGATCCGGGGTGAGTACGGTGCCGGCGCGGTCGACGAGCAGCGCCATCTCGTACCCGACCAGACCGATGTCCGCGTCCGGGTGGGCGAGGACGGCCAGCGAAGACCCGTCCGAGATGGACATGAGGAAGAGGAAACCCCTCTCCATCTCCACGACCGTCTGGCTCACGGCGCCGCCTTCGAAGATCCGGGAGGCACCCGCGGTCAGCGACGTCAGGCCGGAGGCGACAGCCGCCAGCTGATCGGCGCGATCGCGCGGGAAACCTTCGGACATCGCCAGCAGCAGGCCATCCGCGGAGACCACCACCGTGTGGGACACCCCTGGGGTGTTGTCCACGAAGTTGGTGATCAGCCAGTTCAGATTCTGCGCGGCCTGACTCATGGGGCTCAACTAACGCTCCTGCTGGTGAGTGGGGCCGAGTTGGAAACTTTCGGTAGACGGGCCGGTGTTGGCCTGTCGTCCCTGCTGGATGCCCCGGCGGAGATTGGTCAGACGGCCGCGTACGTCATCCGGCGCACGCGAAACCTGAGGTCCGGACTGATGATTCTGCTGCTGAGCAGTGCCCGGTACCAAATTGGCACGTGGGACACGGCGGGGCAGTCCGGAGGTGGTGATCCCGCCGGCGGCGGGCTTCTTGACCCGCTCCGCCTGCCGTACGAGCTCGTCGTTGGGCGAAGCGCGCCACGAACTGGTGGCGCCGGTGTCCGCCGCACCACGCCGCGGCATGGGCGGCGGCGTGGTCTCGGCGTGCTGGGAGGGGAACGGTGCCTGCGGCTCGGCTGCGGGCGGCTGCGGGCCGCTCTGCTGCGGGCCGTGGAACCAGTTCGTCTCCAGCGTGTCGAACAGCGGTGTACGCCCGTCACCGGGACCGGCCGGCGGCAGCTCGTCGGGCTGCTGCTGCTGCGGCAGGGCGGGGCGGCGCGGCAGCCCGCCCGCGGGGGGCGTAGGCGGAAGCGGTGCGCCGAAGTCGGGGCTGTCGGAGCGACGGGGCAGCCCGCCGGCGGGGGGCGCGGGCGGAAGCGGTGCGCCGAAGTCGGAGCCGTCGGGGCGGCGCGGCGCGGGCGCGTGCGGGCCCTGGGCGCCGAAGCCCTGGTCCTGCGGCATCGGGGCGTTGAAGTCGGGCCGGGCGAACTGTGCGGTGCTCGCCGGGTCCATGGCCTGCGGTGCCTGATACGCCTGCGGTGCCGAGAAGTCCGGGCGGGCGAACTCGGCTGTGGCGCCGGGGCCCTGACGGTCGTTCATCGGCGGACGCTGGTTCGGCGGGCTGAACGGCTGGTTCGGACCGGAGGTGCCCGGCCGGGCGAACAGGCCGCCGTCGTGCTCCTCGTGACCACGCGGTGAGTCCGGCTGCGTGCGCCGGGGAGCGCCCTGCTCCTCGACCCCCCAGCTCGTGGACTGCGGACGCTGGGGCTGCGGGTTGCCGCCGGGCAGCTCGGCCCGAGGCCCGCCGGAGGGCGGAAGCTGGCGGCCGGGACCGCCGGGCTGCTGCGGACCGCCCTGACCGAGCTGGTTCTGCTGGTGCTGCGGGTTCTGCCGCGCGGGCGGGCCGGAGTGGCCGAAGAGGTTGGGGCGGCCCGAGTCCGCACCGGCCGGGGGGCCCTGCGGGGGGCGTGCGCCCGGACGGGCACCACCGGCGAAGGCACCGGCGAGGCCGCCGCCCTGCCGGGTCTCGGGGCGGCCCTGGCCCGGCAGTCCGGGACTCTGCTGGTTGTTGCCCAGCGGTCCGGAGCCCTGCTGAGGCGGACGCTGTCCGTCGCGCGAGGGCAGCGCGGCCCGGGGGGCCGAGCCCGCACCGACCTGGCCGCGCGAGGCAGGTGCCCCGACGCCCTTGGCGGGAGCGGACGCGGGGCCGGCCAGGCCGCCCGCGGAGGGGGAGCCGCCGGCGAGGAGCCCGCCCGGGGCGCCGCCCTGCTGTCCCTTGCCCTGCTGTCCCTGCTTCGTCGGCTGCTTGCCGCCCTGCGCGACCTCCATGGGCAGCATGACGAGCGCGGTCGTACCGCCGGAGTCGGAGGGGCGCAGCTGGATGCGGATGCCGTGACGCAGGGACAGCCGGCCGACCACGAACAGACCCATGCGGCGGGACACCGAGACGTCCACGGTGGGCGGCGAGGCGAGCCGCTCGTTGATCGCGGCCAGGTCCTCGGGGGAGAGACCGATGCCGGTGTCGTGGATCTCGACGAGCACACGGCCGTCGGGCAGTGCGTGACCGGTGACCCGGACCTTCGTCTGCGGCGAGGAGAACGACGTGGCGTTCTCCAGCAGCTCGGCGAGGAGGTGCACGAGGTCGTTGACGACGCGGCCGGCGACCTCGGTGGCGGGCACCGCGGACAGTTCGATGCGCTCGTACTGCTCCACCTCGGACGCGGCGGCACGGAGCACGTCGACCAGCGGTACGGGCCGCGTCCACCGGCGGCCGGGCTCCTCGCCCGCGAGGACGAGGAGGTTCTCGCCGTTACGGCGCATTCGGGTCGCGAGGTGGTCGAGCTTGAAGAGCGAGGACAGCTGGTCCGGGTCGGCCTCGCGGGACTCCAATTCGGAGATGAGCGAGAGCTGGCGCTGAATGAGGCCCTGGCTGCGGCGCGAGAGGTTGGTGAACATCGCGTTGACGTTGCCTCGCAGCAGCGCCTGCTCGGCGGCCAGCCGGACCGCCTCGCGGTGCACGTCGTCGAAGGCCGCGGCCACCTGGCCGATCTCGTCCCGGGAGTGCACACCGACGGACTCGACGGAGGTGTCGACGTCCTGCGGGTCCGTCTCGGAGAGCTGCTTGACGAGCTCGGGGAGCCGGTCCTGGGCGACCCGGGTCGCGGTGTCCTGGAGCCGCCGCAGGGAGCGGATCATGGACCGCGCCACGACGAAGGCGCCGACCAGCGACACACCGAGGACGATGAGGATGATCGCACCGTTGAGGATCGCGTCGCGCTGCGACTCCTCACGGAGCTCGCGGGCCTTGCTCTCCATCTCACCGAGGAGTGTCTCCTCGATGGTCTTCATGGCCTGGATCTTGTTGGAGCTCTGGTCGTACCAGTCCATGTACGTACGGGTCTTGCCGCTGCCCTCCATGCCCAGAGGGCTGTCGAGCACCTTCTTCGCGTACATGTCGGCGGCGGTGATCTCGGGATTCCCGTTGTCCAGCGGCGCCAGGAGCTCGGCGGAGCTCTTGCCGGTGGACTCGTAGGTCGTCTCGAAGGTCTTGAGGGTCGTGCTGGCCTTGTTGAGCGCGTTGCGGCCGAACGCCTGGTCGTTGTCGTTCAGGTGCGTCTTGTCGCTGTCGCCGCCGGGCAGTGCCGCGGCGATGATGGCCCGCTCGACGGAGGCGTACTCCTTCGAGGAGGAGAAGGCGGCCAGCGCGCGCGTGCGCTTGATCATTTCAGGGTTGCTGGTCGCCTGCGCCATGTCCTGCGAGAGGCTCAGCAGCGAGTTGATCAGCTGGCTGTACTGGTCGACCGTGTTGAGACTCGGGCTGTCGCCGGCGTACGCGTCCTTGCGGATGCTGGTGATGTTGCCCAGCTGCGTGCCGATCTGGCTGACGCTCGCGTGGATGCTGTCCAGCGCGGCGTCGCCGGGGGTGTTGCCGATCTCGTCGGTGGCCTCGAAGAAGGCGTCCTTGGCGCGGTCGGTGCGCTCGCGGGGCTGGGTGACCTTGTAGTCAGTGGCCTTCACGCCGTTCGACAGCGGGCCGGCCGACTTGTCGCGCTCCTCCTGGAGCGCGTTGGCGAGCGCGGTCGCCTGCTTGGTCATCTTCGTGAGCAGCTGCATGTGCTCCAGCTGGTCCATGTCGTTCATGGACTCGTTGATGCGCAGTCCGCCCAGGGTGGTCGCCGCGACCACGGGGAGGGCGAGCAGGGAGACCAGACGCGTGCTGATGCGCCAGTTGCGCAGGGCCGCGCGGGAGCCGGCGGAGGGGGGACCTGCCGGCTTGGGAGCCGCGGCGGCGTCCGCGCCGCTGTCACCCGCGGTGCCGCTCGTCGTGCCGGAGCGCTGCGCGCGGTCACCGGCGGCGGGATTCTGGGCGTGCTGGGGCGAGGAACCGCGGTCGTTCCCGCCGCGCGGCTCCTGCTCCGCCGGGGTTTCCCCTCGGCCCTGGCGGGGCTGGGGCGACCCCATGCCATCCCTCTTGAAACGTCCCTGCACTAGCGTCGCAACCTCTGGACCAGGCGTCCCTCCGCGTGTGGCGCGGCTGAACGGTGTCGGCGTCGTGGGGCGCTGGACGCGCCCCAAGGTGGTCGTGAGTGACCGGCGTACTTCCCCCTCCCGCCACCACTCGGCGCTGCGTTGCGCCCCTGCGCGCTGGGCCTGAAACCCGCGGCGGTGCGTGGAATTCCAGCACAGTGAAGGATCTCCAACAAGGCCCCCGTACCGGGCTGTGACCTGGATGACACGGTGTGATGACCGCGTGACAAGGCGTATAGCGTGTTCATGGTCAAAACGGGTAATTAAGGGTGGGCTTCTTGGGGGTGGCGGGTGTCCCAGACGCCATGATCGGGAGCGGAATGGCAGATTCAGTGACGTAATGTCTGGTTTGTATCCGAAGGTCAACTGCCCTTAATGTGCACTTTGTCGGCAACTTCGTGAGCAAACTCACACGATGATCGCCGTCTCATCCCGGCCGCAGTGGGGAATCGGATGTTTAGCCTGGCGCTTTACAGGGATAGCGAATCCGACAACCGGCGCACCCCCCGGGCGGCGCCCCAGCGACAAGGGTCCATACGGCAGATGAAGACGACGATGATTTTCCGCAACATCGCCAACCCCCGGCGTACGACGCTGGCGCACCTCGAGGACGCCGAAGCGCTGCAGAAGCCGGAACAGCGGGAGCACGCCGTCGACCTGCCCACCCAGACGGCCAACCCGCGCCGCACCATCCTGATGGTCGCCCCGGTCACGGCGGCGGAGTAGCGGCCGTCGCGGCCACGACGCGTCCGCGGGCCCCTCACCCGCGCCCTCGCCCCGCCCCGTCCGGTGGAGCGATAGCCTGGAGCGTCAGTCTTCAGCCAGCCAGCAAGTGAGGGGCGACAGCATCCCGTGCGCATCGCCAGGTTCTCCATCGACGGCAATGTCGCCTTCGGCGCGGTCGAGGGCGACAGCCCCGACAGCCTCGTCCTCGACATCATCAAGGGCATCCCGTACACCGACTTCGAGCTCTCCGGGACCAAGGTCCCGCTGAAGAAGGTCCGGCTGCTGCCGCCCGTGCTCCCCAACAAGGTCGTGGCCATCGGCCGCAACTACGCGGAACACGCCGCCGAGATGGGCAACGAGGTCCCCGATGTGCCCGTCGCCTTCTTCAAGCCGACCACGTCGGTTATCGGTGCGGGTGACTCCATCGAGTACCCCTCCTTCTCCGAGGAGCTCCACCACGAGGCCGAGCTGGCCGTGGTGATCGGCCGCATGTGCCGCGAGGTTCCGCGTGAGCGCGTCAAGGACGTCATCTTCGGCTACACCTGTGCCAACGACGTCACCGCACGCGACGTCCAGCGGCGTGAGAGCCAGTGGGCCCGGGCCAAGGGCTTCGACACCTCCTGCCCGCTCGGTCCCTGGGTGGAGACCGACGTCGACCCCGGCGACCTGGCGATCCAGGCCACGGTCAACGGTGAGCAGCGTCAGCTCGGCCGGACGAGCGACATGGTCCGCTCCGTCGAGGACCTGGTCGTCCACATCACGGAAGCCATGACGCTGCTCCCCGGCGACGTGATCCTCACCGGGACCCCCGCAGGGGTCGGCCCCCTGCACGTCGGCGACGAGGTCGCCGTCACCATCGAAGGCATCGGCACTCTCACCAACAAGGTGATCAAGCGTGGCTAACCCCCCTGTCCGTGTACGTTTCTGCCCCTCCCCGACCGGCAACCCCCACGTGGGCCTGGTCCGGACGGCCCTGTTCAACTGGGCCTTCGCCCGGCACCACCAGGGCACCCTGGTCTTCCGCATCGAGGACACCGACGCTGCCCGTGACTCCGAGGAGTCCTACCAGCAGCTGCTCGACTCGATGCGCTGGCTCGGCCTCGACTGGGACGAGGGCCCCGAGGTCGGCGGCCCGCACGAGCCCTACCGCCAGTCGCAGCGGATGGACCTGTACAAGGACGTCGCCGCCAAGCTCCTGGACGCCGGGCACGCGTACCACTGCTACTGCACCACCGAGGAGCTCGACGCCCGCCGCGACGCCGCCCGCGCGGCCGGCAAGCCCTCGGGCTACGACGGTCACTGCCGCGACCTGGGCGACGAGCGGAAGGCGGCGTACGAGGCCGAGGGCCGCACCTCGATCGTCCGCTTCCGGATGCCCGACGAGGCGATCACCTTCACCGACCTGGTCCGCGGCGACATCACGGTCCAGCCGGAGAACGTCCCGGACTACGGCATCGTGCGTGCCAACGGCGCCCCGCTCTACACGCTCGTCAACCCGGTCGACGACGCCCTGATGGAGATCACCCACGTCCTGCGCGGCGAGGACCTGCTCTCCTCCACCCCGCGCCAGATCGCCCTCTACCGGGCGCTCATCGAGCTGGGCATCGCCAAGGACACCCCCGCCTTCGGGCACCTCCCGTACGTCATGGGGGAGGGCAACAAGAAGCTGTCCAAGCGCGACCCGCAGGCCTCGCTCAACCTCTACCGCGAGCGCGGCTTCCTGCCCGAGGGGCTGCTCAACTACCTCTCGCTGCTCGGCTGGTCGATCGCCGAGGACCGCGACATCTTCGGCCGGGACGAGCTGGTCGCGGCCTTCGACATCGCGGACGTCAACGCCAACCCGGCCCGCTTCGACCTGAAGAAGGCCGAGCACATCAACGCCGAGCACCTGCGCATGCTCGACGTGAAGACCTTCACCGAGGCCTGCGGCCCCTGGCTGAAGGCCCCCTTCGCACCCTGGGCGCCCGAGGCCTTCGACGCGCAGCAGTTCGCCGAGATCGCCCCGCACGCCCAGACCCGAGTGACGGTCCTCTCGGACATCACGGCCAACGTCGACTTCCTCTTCCTGGACGAGCCCGTCGAGGACGAGGCGTCCTGGGCCAAGGCCATGAAGGCGGGGTCCGACGCCCTGCTCGTCACGGCACGCGCGGAGCTGACCGCCGCCGAGTGGAACGCCGAGGCGCTCAAGACGGCCGTTCTCACCGCCGGCGAGAAGCACGGGCTGAAGCTCGGCAAGGCGCAGGCCCCGGTCCGCGTCGCGGTCACCGGCCGCACGGTCGGCCTGCCGCTCTTCGAGTCCCTGGAGATCCTGGGCCGCGAGAAGACGATCGCCCGCATCGACGCGGCGCTGGCGAAGCTCGCCGCGTAGCGCCCGGTTGCCCGTGACGGGGTGGCCGCCCGAGCCGGGGCGGCCACCCCGTCGGCATACGGCCGCCGGGCCGGTAATCTGGCCGGCATGCCGATCCGAGCGGTTCTCTGGGACATCGACGACACGATCTTCGACTACTCCGGGGCGGACCGCACCGGTATGCGCAAGCACCTGGAGTACGAGGGCTTTCCCGAGGGGTACATCACCCTGGAGCGCGCCCTCGACGCGTGGAAGGCCGTCACGGACGTGCAGTGGGCGCGTTTCGCCGCCGGGGAGACGGACTTCCAGGGGCAGCGGCGGGAACGCGTACGCACTTTCCTCGCGCGGCCCCTCAGCGATGCCGAGGCCGATGACTGGTTCGGCCGGCACGCGGCCCACTACGAGGCCGCGTGGGCGCTCTTCCCGGACACCGTGCCCGTTCTCGACCGGCTGGCGGGAAGCTTCCGCCACGCCGTCCTGTCCAACTCCAGCATCCACAACCAGGACCGGAAGCTGCGCGCCCTCGGGATCCGGGACCGCTTCGAGGCAGTGGTGTGCGCCGTGGAGCTGGGGGTCTCCAAGCCGGACGCGGGGGCGTTCCACGCCGCCTGCGAGGTGCTGGAGCTGGAACCGCACGACGTGGCGTACGTCGGGAACGAACCCGACATCGACGCGGGCGGCGCGGTGGCCGCCGGGCTGACGGGGATCTGGCTCGACCGCGACGGCCAGGGTGGGCGCCCCGAACTCGTACGGATCACGGGTCTGGACGAGCTCCCCGGCCTGCTGGCGGGCGATACCCGTTTTGGAGCGCCGGACACCTTCAGGTAATGTTCTTCCTGCGCCGCCCGAGCGGGACAAAAAAAGCCGAACAGGCGGCGCAGACAGAAACAGAACCCCAAGGGGTTGCGTTTCAGTGGGCTATGGTGTAATTGGCAACACTACGGTTTCTGGTACCGTCATTCTAGGTTCGAGTCCTGGTAGCCCAGCGCAAGACCGAAGTAACAAGCCCCCGTTGTGTAGCGGCCTAGCACGCTGCCCTCTCACGGCAGTAGCGCCGGTTCGAATCCGGTCGGGGGTACAGATCCTTCCCGCGAGAACACCTGGGTCGCACCCACGTTTTCGATGCAGGATCGCTAGGGCCCCCGTTGTGTAGCGGCCTAGCACGCTGCCCTCTCACGGCAGTAGCGCCGGTTCGAATCCGGTCGGGGGTACTTGTCACACCATGGGCTATGGTGTAATTGGCAACACTACGGTTTCTGGTACCGTCATTCTAGGTTCGAGTCCTGGTAGCCCAGCGCAAGTCAGCAGTAACCACGCCCCCGTTGTGTAGCGGCCTAGCACGCTGCCCTCTCACGGCAGTAGCGCCGGTTCGAATCCGGTCGGGGGTACAACACGGCAGTACGCGGAAGGCCCTTCACCTCGGTGGAGGGCCTTCCGCGTATGCGTGGTGGATGGCCCCGTCGGTGTCCGCCCGCGCAGAGGGCGCCCATCTCGGGGAATTGGCAGGTGACTTGGGCCGCCACGACGCTGGGGCGGCCGGGGAAGGGGGAAGCGGTAGGGGTCAGCCCGTGCGGCGAAGTGCCTCACTCAGCCGCGCCGCCGAGTCGATGATCGCCTGGGCGTGCATCCGGCCGGGGTGGCGGGTGAGCCGCTCGATCGGGCCGGAGACGGACACCGCGGCGACCACCCGGTTCGACGGACCGCGGACCGGGGCCGAGACCGAGGCCACACCCGGTTCGCGCTCACCGATCGACTGGGCCCAGCCCCGACGCCGTACGCCGGAGAGCGCCGTAGCCGTGAAACGGGCACCCTGCAGGCCCCGGTGCAGGCGCTCCGGCTCCTCCCAGGCCATCAGGATCTGCGCGGAGGACCCCGCCTTCATGGTGAGCGTGGAGCCGACCGGCACGGTGTCCCGCAGGCCGGAGAGCCGCTCCGCCGCCGCCACGCAGATCCGCATGTCGCCCTGCCGCCGGTAGAGCTGGGCGCTCTCGCCGGTGATGTCACGGAGGTGCGTGAGTACGGGTCCGGCCGTCGCGAGGAGGCGGTCCTCGCCGGCCGCGGCCGCGAGTTCCGACAGCCGGGGGCCGAGAATGAAACGGCCCTGCATGTCCCTCGCCACCATGCGGTGGTGTTCGAGTGCCACGGCCAGTCGGTGTGCCGTGGGCCGTGCGAGCCCTGTCGCCGCGACCAGCCCGGCGAGGGTGGCCGGACCGGACTCCAGGGCGCTCAATACCAGAGCTGCCTTGTCGAGAACGCCGACGCCACTAGAGTTGTCCATACGACGATACTCGCGTCTCACTCTGTGAAACGCAAGTTCAATTTTCCCCGGAAGTTGCGAACCTGTACATGCGGCCGTACGACGGCCCGCGGCCACCGCCCCGCTCGGGGGTCCGGACGGCGGCACCCCAATCTCTAGTTGGGCCGGCGAAGACGCCGGCCGGAGGGAAAGCGATGGGTAGGACACTCGCGGAGAAGGTCTGGGACGACCACGTCGTCCGGCGCGCCGATGGCGAGCCCGACCTCCTCTTCATCGATCTGCACCTGCTGCACGAGGTCACCAGCCCGCAGGCGTTCGACGGCCTGCGTCAGGCGGGCCGGCCGGTGCGGCGCCTCGACCTCACCATCGCCACCGAGGACCACAACACCCCGACCCTCGACATCGACAAGCCGATCGCCGACCCGGTCTCCCGCGCCCAGCTGGAGACCCTGCGCAAGAACTGCGCGGAGTTCGGCGTCCGGCTGCACCCGCTGGGTGACGTCGAGCAGGGCGTCGTGCACGTGGTCGGCCCGCAGCTCGGCCTGACGCAGCCCGGGACGACGGTCGTCTGCGGCGACTCGCACACCTCCACCCACGGCGCGTTCGGGGCGCTGGCCTTCGGTATCGGCACCAGCCAGGTCGAGCACGTCCTGGCCACCCAGACGCTGCCGCTGGCCCGTCCCAGGACCATGGCGATCACCGTCGAGGGTGAACTCCCCGACAGTGTCACCGCCAAGGACCTCATCCTGGCCATCATCGCCAGGATCGGCACCGGCGGCGGCCAGGGCTACATCCTCGAATACCGCGGCTCCGCCATCGAGAAGCTCTCGATGGAGGCCCGGATGACGATCTGCAACATGTCGATCGAGGCCGGTGCCCGCGCGGGCATGATCGCCCCCGACGAGACCACCTTCGCCTACCTGCGGGGCCGTGACCACGCCCCCGAGGGCGAGGACTGGACCGCCGCGGTGGAGTACTGGAAGACGCTGCGCACCGACGACGACGCCGTCTTCGACGCCGAGGTGGTCATCGACGGCACCGCACTCGCGCCGTTCGTCACCTGGGGCACCAACCCCGGCCAGGGCGCACCCCTGTCGGCCCACGTGCCCGACCCCGCTTCGTACGAAGACGCATCGGAGCGCCACGCAGCCGAAAAGGCCCTGGAATACATGGGGTTGACCGCCGGTCAGCCGCTGCGCGAGATCAACGTGGACACGGTGTTCGTAGGGTCCTGCACCAACGGGCGCATCGAGGACCTGCGCAACGTGGCCTCCATCATGGACGGCCGCAAAGTCGCCGACGGTGTACGGATGCTGGTCGTCCCCGGTTCGGTCCGGGTCGCCCTGCAGGCGGTCGAGGAGGGGCTGGACAAGGTCTTCACCGCCGCCGGCGCCGAATGGCGGCACGCGGGCTGCTCGATGTGTCTCGGCATGAACCCCGACCAGCTGGCCCCCGGCGAGCGCTCCGCCTCCACCTCGAACCGGAACTTCGAGGGCAGGCAGGGCAAGGGCGGCCGCACTCACCTGGTCTCCCCGCAGGTCGCCGCCGCCACCGCCGTGCTGGGCCACCTGGCCTCGCCCGCCGACCTGTCCGACGCCCGTACGCCCGCCGGAGTCTGAGAGTCATGGAAGCATTCACCGCACACACCGGCCGGGCCGTCCCGCTGCGTCGCAGCAACGTCGACACCGACCAGATCATCCCCGCGCACTGGCTGAAGAAGGTCACCCGGGACGGCTTCGAGGACGGCCTCTTCGAGGCGTGGCGCAAGGACGGGGACTTCGTCCTCAACCGCCCCGAGCGCAAGGGTGCCTCGGTGCTGGTCGCCGGCCCCGACTTCGGCACGGGATCCTCGCGTGAGCACGCGGTCTGGGCCCTGCAGAACTACGGCTTCAAGGCAGTGGTCTCCTCCCGATTCGCCGACATCTTCCGTGGCAACTCGCTGAAGAACGGTCTGCTGACGGTCGTCCTCGACCAGCAGGTCGTCGACAGGCTGTGGGAGCTGACCGAGGCCGACCCGACGGCCGAGGTCACCGTCGACCTGGAGAAGCGGCAGGTCCTCGCGGACGGCATCACGGCCGACTTCGAGCTCGACGAGAACGCCCGCTGGCGACTGCTGAACGGGCTCGACGACATCAGTCTCACTCTTCAGAACGAAGCGGACATTGCGACTTACGAGGCGGCCAGGCCGTCCCACAAGCCGCGTACGATTGATGCCTGAGCAGCGCTTTTCCCGAACTGCGCCCCCTGCCGGAAGGCAGGGGGCGCAGTCGCTTGTTGAGACCCCCTCGGGCGACAACTCGCCCCAGATGGCACAATCGGTGCATGGAACGCGACAGCCAACTCGAGCTCTATGGCCAAGTCGCCGACCGACTGAAAGAAGCGCACGCAAAGGTGCGCTCGCTGCAAGTCCCGGAGGGCGTAAGGATGGCGCTGTCCCGGAAGCTGCTGGTCGTCACGGCCGCGGCTAAGCACGATCTCCCAGGCGCGGCAAGGCGTCTGGACCGGTTGATGAAGGACCTCGATGAGGGCCGATTCCCCGAAGGTGACTGACTCTGCGGACAGCGCGGCGGTCGACTTCGTTGCGGCACTAGGGTGATTAGCCCGTTTCGTGTTTGATTTGCGGTATATATCTGCCTAACGTGCGAAAAAGCCTGAACAGTTTCGTTCGGGCAATGTCTCCGAAGGGGAAGACGTGAACAAGGCGCAGCTCGTAGAAGCGATTGCCGACAAGGTCGGAGGCCGTCAGCAGGCCGCGGACGCCGTCGACGTGGTCCTCGACGCGATCGTCCGTGCGGTCGTCGCGGGAGACCGTGTCTCGGTCACCGGCTTCGGCTCGTTCGAGAAGGTCGACCGCCCCGCCCGCTACGCCCGCAACCCGCAGACGGGCGAGCGCGTACGGGTCAAGAAGACCTCCGTGCCCCGCTTCCGCGCGGGACAGGGCTTCAAGGACCTGGTCAGCGGCTCCAAGAAGCTCCCCAAGAACGACGTGGCCGTGAAGAAGGCCCCCAAGGGCAGCCTCTCGGGCGGTTCTTCCACCCGTACGACGGCGAAGGCGGCCGCGAAGAAGGCCACCGCCAAGAAGGCCACGGCACGCAAGGCCACGGCGGCAGCCGCGAAGAAGACGGCACCGGCCAAGAAGACCACCGCCAAGAAGACCACCACCGCGGCGAAGAAGACCACGGCGGCGGCGGCGAAGAAGGCGACCCCGGCGAAGAAGACGGCTACGAAGAAGACCGTCGCCGCCAAGACGGCGCCCGCCAAGAAGACCACGGCGAAGAAGGCGCCCGCGAAGAAGACCACGGCACGCAAGACCACAGCCAAGAAGGTCACCGCACGCAAGAAGTGAGACCGGGCACCGCTCGTTCTCGTACGCGCCGGGCCGGGCTCCCCTCGGGGAGCCCGGCCCGCGGGCTGTTCAGGCCCCTCTCAGAGGGTCTGCAGCGTCACCAGGGTGATCCGCGACGAGGCGCCCTCGCCCTCGGTCTCGATCCGCACCCGCTGTCCCGGCCGCAGCAGCCGCAGCCCGCCCGCGTCGAACGCAGGCGCGTCGAAGTCCACCGGGGTGCCGTCGTCGAGGAGCACGCTGCCGGTGCGGGTCTCGGGGTCGTACGTGAACGAGGTCGCCTGCATGGACCGCAGCCTATAGGTCCGCGGCGGGCGCCACCGGGGCCGTCAGCCCAGCGGTGAACCGCCCCACGCCCAGCGCCAGCGCCGCCCCCAGATCGTCGCCCGTGTCCACGTCCCTGCGGACCGAATCGAGGCCCGGCAGTACGACCTCCACAGCCCCGGACGCCAGATGCCGTGACCGTGACGCCCCGCCGAAGGCCGGCCGCAATTCCACTCCGGGCGCCGCGGAAAGAAATGTCGTGCCGATTCCCTGCGCATCACTGACAAATGCGCGAGGAAATGCGGCGGAGAATTCGAGCACCCGCGCCAGCTCGTCCGGACGCAGCGCGGGCAGGTCCGCGTTGAGTACGGCCACCGCGGCGTCCCCGCGACGCGCCCGCACCGACCGCGCACCGTGCTCCAGCGCCGCGTTGAGCCCGGCGGCCGGGGTGTCGGGCACCGCCCGCGCGCCGAGCGCGGCCAGCGCCGCCGCGGCCACCACGTCGTCCGTGACGACCACCACATCGCCCACCGCCCGGCAGGCCAGCGCCGCGGACACGGTGTCCTGCGCGAACGCCAGGGCCAGCCGCGGACGCAGATCCCCGCCCACCGCACGGCCGAGCCTGCTCTTGGCACGTGCGAGCGGTTTCAGCGGGACGACCAGGGACCAGGAGCCGGTCGGGTCGGTGTTCGTGGCGATCTCCCCCTCCGTACGCATCAGCCCATATTCTCGCCTGCCGGTACGACAACCCGGAGGTCCGCCCCCACGGGTGAGGCGTACGGTGTTCTCCACACAGCAGGGGCCCGGGGTGGGGCAGGTACCGCCGCGAGCCGCGCAGCAGCTCAGTTCCTAGAGGAAGGCGTCCGAGTGTCCCGCCGCAGAATCGGCTTCTGGTACCGCCTGGCGGCGGCCATCGCGAAACCGCCCCTGGTGGTTCTGTTCAAGCGGGACTGGCGGGGAATGGAACACATTCCGGCCGATGGTGGATTCATCACCGCGGTCAATCACAACTCGTATCTGGATCCGCTGTCGTACGGGCATTTCCAGTACAACACCGGACGCGTGCCCCGGCTGCTCGCCAAGGCCGGACTGTTCCGCACGCCCTTCGTCGGAATGATCCTGCGCGGCACGGGTCAGATCCCCGTCTACCGCGAGACGACCAACGCGCTCGACGCCTTCCGTGCCGCCGTCGACGCCATCGAGCGGGGCGAGTGCGTCGCCTTCTATCCGGAAGGCACGCTCACCCGCGACCCCGGAATGTGGCCGATGGCCGGCAAGACCGGTGCCGCCCGGGTCGCGTTGATGACCAAGGCACCGGTCATCCCCGTCGCCCAGTGGGGCGCCAACCTCGCGATGCCGCCCTACGCCCGGGAGAACAAGCTCCGGCTGTTCCCCCGCAAGACACTGCGGGTCCAGGCCGGACCGCCGGTCGACCTCTCCCGCTACTACGGACTCGAGCCGACGCCCGAGATCCTCCGCGAGGCGACCGAGACCATCATGGCCGCGATCACCGGCCAGCTCGAGGAGGTGCGCGGCGAGAAGGCCCCCGCCGAGCTCTACGATCACCGTAAGGCCCGCGCTGAACAGCGGCGCAAGGCAGAGGGAAAGGGATCGACGTGACGCACCCCGCAAAGGCGGCCGTCTTCGGAACCGGCTCATGGGGTACGGCCTTCGCCATGGTCCTGGCCGACGCCGGCTGCGAGGTCACCCTCTGGGGCCGCCGCGCCGAGGTCGCCGAGGCCGTCAACACGACCCGTACCAACCCGGACTACCTGCCGGGAATTGAGCTTCCCGCCTCGGTCCGGGCCACTACCGACGCGGCCGAGGCGCTGCGCGGAGCCGACTTCGCGGTCCTGGCCGTGCCCTCGCAGACGCTGCGCGCCAACCTCGCCGACTGGGCACCGCACCTGGAGTCCCGCACCGTCCTCGTCTCCCTGATGAAGGGCGTCGAACTCGGCACCGCCAAGCGGATGAGCGAGGTCATCCAGGACGTCACCGGGGTCACCGCGGACCGCATCGCCGTCGTCACCGGTCCCAACCTGGCCAAGGAGATCGCCGAGCGCCGCCCCGCCGCGGCCGTCGTGGCGTGCTCGGACGAGTCCGTGGCCCAGCGTCTCCAGGCCGCCTGCCACACCCCGTACTTCCGGCCCTACACCAACACCGACGTGGTCGGCTGCGAACTCGGCGGCGCCGTCAAGAACGTCATCGGCCTCGCCGTGGGCATCGCCGACGGCATGGGCCTCGGCGACAACACCAAGGGCTCGCTCATCACCCGCGGACTCGCCGAGACCACCCGCCTGGGTGTCGCCATGGGCGCCGACCCGTTGACCTTCTCCGGGCTCGCCGGTCTCGGCGACCTGGTGGCGACCTGCTCGTCCCCGCTGTCGCGCAACCACACCTTCGGTACCAACCTCGGGCGCGGGATGTCGCTCCAGGAGACCGTCGCCGTCACGCGGCAGACCGCCGAGGGCGTCAAGTCCTGTGAATCCGTCCTCGATCTGGCGCGCAGGCACGGGGTCGACATGCCGATCACCGAAACGGTCGTCGGCATCGTCCACGAGGGCAAGCCGCCGGTGGTCGCGGTCAAGGAGCTGATGTCGCGCAGTGCCAAGCCCGAGCGACGCTGACTCGAGCCCTACCAGCAGGTACGCTCAACGCGATATGAGCAGCCAGAACCTCCCCCAGAGCACTGAGAGCCCGCTGAGCTCCGAGCAGGGCCGCAAGCCGCGCGTGGCCGTCGTGTTCGGCGGCCGGAGCTCCGAACACGGCATCTCGGTCGTCACGGCCGGTGCCATCATGAGCGCCATCGACCGGACGAAGTACGACGTCCTGCCGATCGGCATCACCAGGGACGGACGCTGGGCCCTCACGTCCGACGATCCGGCCCGCATGGCCATCGCGGACCGGCAGGTGCCCGACGTGGACCAGCTGGCCGAGTCCGGGCAGGGCACGGTCACGCTGTCCGTCGACCCCGGCAACCGCGACGTCGTCGTGGGTGAGCCCGGTTCGGTGCCCACGGTCCTGGGCGAGGTCGACGTCGTCTTCCCCGTGCTGCACGGCCCCTACGGCGAGGACGGCACGCTCCAGGGGCTCCTGGAGCTCTCCGGCGTGCCCTACGTCGGCGCGGGTGTCCTGTCCTCGGCCGTCGGCCAGGACAAGGAGTACATGAAGCGGGTGTTCACCTCCTTCGGGCTGCCGGTCGGGCCGTACGAGGTCATCCGCCCCCGGGAGTGGGAGTCCGACCGCCCCGCCGCCCGCAAGCGCATCATGGAATTCGCGGCCGAGAACGGCTGGCCGCTCTTCGTCAAGCCCGCCCGTGGCGGCTCCTCCATGGGCATCACCAAGGTCGACGACGCGGCCGGGCTCGACGAGGCGATCGACGAGGCCCGCCGGCACGACCCCAAGTTCCTCGTGGAGTCCCTGCTGCGCGGCAGGGAGATCGAGTGCGGTGTGCTGGAGTTCGAGGACGGACCGCGTGCCAGCGTGCCCGCGGAGATCCCGCCCGTCACCGCGCACGACTTCTACGACTTCGAGGCCAAGTACATCGACTCGGCGGCGGGACTGGTTCCCGCACCACTCACGGAGCAGCAGACCGCCGAGGTGCGACGGCTCGCCGTGGAGGCCTTCGAGGCGGCCGCCTGCGAGGGCCTGGTGCGCGCCGACTTCTTCCTCACCGAGGACGGCTCGTTCGTGATCAACGAGATCAACACCATGCCAGGCTTCACCCCGATCTCGATGTTCCCCCGTATGTGGCAGGCGAGCGGCGTGGAGTACCCGGAGCTGGTCGACCGGCTGATCGCGGCCGCTCTGAACCGCTCCACCGGTCTGCGCTGACCCTCTGGGTGCCGCCTCGTGCGAGGCGGCACTCAGAGACTGTCGGGGACCGTCTTCCTCACGGGTACGGCGAACGCGGACAACGGGGTGATGTCATGGGCGTACTCGATCCCGAGCGTCACCTCGACGTACGCCTTGCGGTAGGTGGTCGTGAAGCGCGGTCCGGCGTCATCGCGCTGCTCCAGCAGCCAGTTGACGCCGTCCGCGTCGACGGCCTTGGACTGGGAATCGTCCATCTTCGCGGGCCGGGGGACGCCGCAGCGCAGTACGATCGCCCCGTCCCCCCAACCGGCGGTCAGGTCCGAGTCCGGTGAGGGATCACTCCGTTCCAGCCCGGCGACGGTCTCCGGCAGCTCCTCGTGCAGTTTCCCGCAGTACCCGGCGGCCTCCGACGGCGGTGCGGGAACCGCCACCGAGGGCTGGGCACCGCCGGAGGAACAGCCCGCCACGGCCAGGACGAGCAGGGCGGCGGACGGGGCGAGAGCACGGGATCGGGGGGACCGGCGGCGGGTGTGAGTCACCGGACCAGCGTAGACAGGGGTCAGAGGTGGACGACCGGGCAGGTCAGGGTACGCGTGATGCCGTCCACCTGCTGGACCTTGGCGACCACCATGCGGCCGAGCGCGTCGACCGTGTCGGCCTGCGCGCGCACCACCACGTCGTAGGGGCCTGTGACGTCCTCTGCCTGGATCACTCCCGGGAGCTTGGCGATGGTCTCGGCGACGATCGACGCCTTGCCCACCTCGGTCTGGATAAGGATGTACGCCTGTACCACGGAACCTCCAGGGCGGCCACGAGGATCATGTGGGGGAAAGGGACGCCACGTTATCGCGTTGCCGCGGGCCGCGGGGAGACCTACGGGCCGGTTGACGCCCCCAGCGTGGCGTACGCACCACACAAGTTGACGTATCCCTCGACGGTACCGACAGCAGTTCGGGCTCGCGACCGCAAGCCCACCGGTGCGGAAGGGGGACGGTGATGTCTGCACGTCCCAGGGCCGCCGGCTTCCGTGGGCCGTGCGCCCACGGTCCGGACCTCCGGCCGCTGAAGCAGCCCGGACGGGTGTCCGGTGCGATAGATGAGAGGTGAGACTCGGTGAAGGGAACCGTGGGCGAGTTGGGGGAGTTCGGGCTCATCAGAGAGCTCACCTCCCGGCTCACCACCACTCCGGCGGTACGGCTGGGACCCGGCGACGACGCCGCGGTCGTCGCCGCTCCCGACCGCAGGGTCGTGGCCAGTACGGACATCCTGCTCGAAGGGCGGCACTTCCGCCGCGACTGGTCGACGGCGTACGACGTCGGCCGCAAGGCCGCCGCCCAGAACCTCGCCGACATCGCGGCCATGGGCGCCGTGCCCACCGCGCTGCTCCTCGGCCTCGTGGTCCCGGCCCACCTCCCGGTCACCTGGGCCGCCGAACTGATGGACGGGCTGCGCGACGAATGCCAGGTCGCCGGTGCGGCGGTGGTCGGCGGTGACGTCGTCGGCGGCGACACCATCACCGTCGCGATCACCGCACTCGGCGACCTGCGCAACCACGAACCCGTCACCCGTGGCGGCGCACGGCCCGGCGACATCGTGGCCGTCACCGGCTGGCTCGGCTGGTCCGCTGCCGGATTCGCCGTACTCTCCCGGGGGTTCCGCTCGCCGCGTGCCTTCGTCGAGGCCCACCGGCGCCCCGAACCGCCGTACCACGCGGGCCCCGCGGCGGCCGGGCTCGGCGCCACGGCCATGACCGACGTCAGCGACGGGCTCGTGGCCGACCTCGGACACATCGCCGAGGCCAGCAAGGTCCGCATCGACCTGCGGTCCGGGCTCATCGACATCCCCTCGCAGATGTCCGACATCGGACAGGCCGTCGGGGTCGACCCGCTGCAGTGGGTGCTCACCGGGGGAGAGGACCACGCGATCGTGGCGACTTTCCCGTCCGACGCCAAGCTCCCCGCCCGCTGGAAGGTCATCGGAGAGGTCCTCAACCCTTCGGCGCTGCCCCAGGTCACCGTCGACGGGGCGCCCTGGACGAGCAAGGGCGGCTGGGACCATTTCGGAACCATCGAGGACGCCCAGTAGATTCCGGGGCATGACCGCACCCGCCCCGATACCGCCCCGTGTCCTCACCGTCGCCGGCTCCGACTCCGGCGGCGGTGCGGGCATTCAGGCCGACCTGAAGACGATGCTGGCCCTCGGCGTCCACGGGATGAGCGTGCTCACCGCGGTGACGGCCCAGAACTCGCTGGGCGTGCAGGGCGCCTGGGAGCTTCCGGTGGACGCCGTACGCGCCCAGTACCGCAGCGTCGTCGACGACATCGGCGTCCAGGCGGTGAAGACCGGCATGCTGTCATCGGCCGTGCTCGTCGACGCCGTCGCGGAACTCCTCGCGGGCACCGGCGTACCCGTCGTCGTCGACCCCGTCGGGGTCTCCAAACACGGGGACGCGCTGCTGGCCACCGAAGCCCTCGACTCCGTACGCACGAAGCTGCTGCCCGTCGCCACGGTCGCCACCCCGAACCTCGACGAGGTGACCCAGCTCACGGGGGTCACCGTCACCGACGAGGAGGGGATGCGCCTGGCCGCCGCCGAGATCCTCGGCCACGGACCGCGCTGGGTGGTGATCAAGGGCGGTCATCTCCCGGGCGACGCCGTGGACCTCCTGACCGACGGCCGCGAGGAGCACTGGCTGCGCGCACCGAGGCACGACAACCGGCACACCCACGGCACCGGCTGCACCCTGGCCTCCGCGATCGCGTGCGGACTCGCCCGCGGCCAGAACGTCCCCGCCGCGGTGCGGGGCGCGAAGGAGTACGTCACCGGCGCGATCAGGGCCGGCTTCGCGCTGGGAAGCGGCATCGGCCCCGTCGACCATGGCTGGCTCTCCCGCGCTGCCCGGTGAAGCACAGCAAAAAGCCGGTCCACCGAGGTGGACCGGCTTTTTGGGCAACCGGAAGGCTGCGCTACGACGGGGACGTCAGCGCGCGACCTTGCCGGCCTTGATGCACGAGGTGCAGACGTTGAGCCGCTTCGGCGTCCGCCCGACCACGGCACGCACGCGCTGGATGTTGGGATTCCAGCGACGGGACGTACGGCGGTGCGAGTGCGAAATGCTGTTGCCGAAGCTCGGCCCCTTGCCGCAAACGTCGCAGTTGGCAGCCACGGGTCACTCCAAAACTTCAGATGCACTTACAGTGAATTCCGGCGCGCCGGAATCATTTTACTGAAGTGGCGGTACCGGAGGAATGTCCCGACTCTCGTCGGGCAACCGAAGCAGCATACAACGGCTGCGTCGGAGATACGAAACTACCACGGCACCCCGGGCACTCCGCCCCGCACCTCCGCCCGCCGGACCCGCGCACGACGGCTACCCTGCGGTGCAGCCAGCCCCCCACGGCCGTCCCCAAGGAGGACCACCGGTGCCGCAGTCCCCCGACGATCTCGACGCCGTCGCGGTGCGCACCTGGTGCTCACTGGCCCTGGAGACCCTCGGCCGGGAGCGCGAGGCCATCGACGCCATCAACGTCTACCCGGTCGCGGACGGGGACACCGGAACCAACCTGTACCTCACCGTCGAGTCGGCGGCCGCAGCCGTCGAAGCGGTCTTCGCCGCCCACGAGACGGGCTCCACCACGCCCGATCCCGCCGACGCCGTACGGGCCATGGCGCACGGCGCGCTGATCGGCGCGCGAGGCAACTCCGGCACCATCCTGGCCCAGTTGCTGCGCGGCATGGCTTCGGTGCTGTCCGAGTCGGGTGACGCGCATCACCTGCGGGTCGCACTGGCGGAGGCGGCCGCCGCGGCACGGCTGGCCGTCGCCCACCCCGTCGAGGGCACGGTGCTCACCGTCGCCACCGCCGCCGCCGAGGCGGCCGGGGCCACGGACGGCGGCGCCCGCCTCGAGGACGTGGTCGAGGCGGCGTACGAAGGGGCACGGGCAGCCCTGGCCGCCACCCCCGGCCAGCTCGCCGTCCTCGGGCGGGCGGGCGTCGTGGACGCCGGCGGGCAGGGCCTGGTGACCGTGCTCGGAGCGCTGCTGGAAGCGGTCGGCGGACAGGCGCGGGAGCGCGCCGTCCTGCCCGCCCCCGACCTCCTGCCCCTGACCGGCGACTGCGCGGACGCGGACCCGGAGGGCGGCCCGGCCTTCGAGGTCATCTACCTGCTGGAAGCCTCCGACGAGGCGGTCGCCCGGCTGCGGAGCCGGCTGGACGCCCTGGGGGAGTCCCTCGTCGTGGTCGGCGGCGACGGCCTGTGGAACGTCCACGTCCATGTCGACGACGCGGGTGCGGCCGTCGAGGCCGGGGTCGAGGCCGGCCGGCCCTACCGGATCCGGATCACCCACTTCGCCGCCGACCGGGGCTCCGCCCACCGGGAACCCGTCCAGCGCGCGGTCGTCGTGGTGGTCCCCGGCGACGGACTCTCCGGACTGTGCGCCGAGGCCGGGGCGACCACCGTGCTGGCCCGCCCCGGGGAGCCGCCCGCCAGCGGCGAACTCGTCGACGCCATCCGCCGGGCCCACGCCCGCGAAGTGGTCCTGCTGCCCAATGACGCCCAGTTGCGCCACACCGCCGCCGCGGCAGCCGAACAGGCCAGGACCGAAGGCATCCGCGTCGCCCTGGTCCCCACCCGTGCCGCGGTCCAGGGCATCGCCGCGCTCGCCGTCCACGAACCCGGCCGCAGTTTCGACGAGGACGTCGTGGCGATGACATCGGCGGCCGGCGCCACCCGGTACGCCGAACTGGCGGTCGCCGAGAGGCAGTCGTGGACCATGGCGGGCATCTGCCAGGCCGGCGACATCCTCGGCCTGATCGACGGGGACGTCGCAGTCATCGGTGAGGACGTCCCCGGCACGGCCCGCACGGTCCTGGACCGCATGCTGTCGGCGGGCGGCGAACTCGTCACCCTGATCCTGGGGGAGGACGTACCCGACGCCCTGGCCGACGAGCTGGGCGCGCACGTCCGCGAGGGCTACCTCGCCGTCGACACGGTCGTCTACCGGGGCGGTCACCAGGCGGCGCCCCTGCTGATCGGCGTCGAGTGACACGTCGCCGCGCTGCGTCCTGCGACGCCTGTCAGTGACGTGGTGTGCAATGGACCACGTGTCCGCTTTCGATGAACCCCTGAAGAAGCTGCTCGGCGGAGCCACCGCGAAGGTGATGGCCGAACACCTCGACCTGCACACGGTCGGTGATCTGCTGCACCACTACCCGCGGCGCTACGAGGAGCGGGGCCGTCTCACGGCGCTCACCGAGCTCCCGCTGGACGAGCACGTGACGGTCGTGGCACAGGTCGCCGACGCGCGGATCATCATGTTCAACAACGGCCGGGGCAAACGGCTGGAGGTCACCCTCACCGACGGGAGCGGCAGGCTCCAGCTGGTCTTCTTCGGCCACGGCGTCCACAAGCCGCACAAGGAACTGCTTCCGGGGCGGCGCGCGATGTTCGCGGGCAAGGCCTCCGTGTTCAACCGGAAGATGCAGCTCGCCCATCCCACCTACCAACTCCTCGACGCGCAGGACGAGAGCGAGGCGACCGACGCCGTCGACGCCTTCGCGGGACAGCTGCTGCCGATCTACCCGGCCTGCAAGCAGCTCGACTCCTGGCGGATCGCCAAGGCCGTCGACACGGTCCTGCCCAGCGCGCGGGAGGCGGTGGACCCGCTGCCTCCCGCGCTGCGCGAAGGGCGTGGCTTCGTCCCCCTGCCCGAGGCGCTGCTCCGGATCCACCGGCCGCAGACCAAGGCGGACATCGCCTCCGCCCGGGACAGACTGCGCTGGGACGAGGCATTCGTCCTCCAGGTCGCGCTCGCCCGCCGCCGGTACGCCGACACCCAGCTCCCCGCAGTGGCACGAGGGCCCGTCCCCGGCGGTCTGCTGGACGCCTTCGACGCCACACTCCCCTTCACCCTCACCGAGGGCCAGCAGAAGGTCACCGAGGAGATCTTCGGCGCCCTCGCGACGGAACACCCCATGCACCGGCTGCTCCAGGGCGAGGTCGGGTCCGGCAAGACACTCGTCGCGCTGCGGGCCATGCTCAGGGTCGTCGACGCGGGCGGTCAGGCGGCGATGCTCGCGCCCACCGAGGTGCTGGCCCAGCAGCACCACCGGTCGATCACCGAGATGATGGGCGAGCTCGCCGAGGGAGGAATGCTCGGAGGCTCCGACCTGGGCACGAAGGTCGTCCTGCTCACCGGCTCGATGGGCGTCGCGGCCCGCCGGAAGGCACTCCTCGACCTCGTCACGGGGGAGGCCGGGATCGTCATCGGCACCCACGCGCTGATCGAGGACAAGGTGCAGTTCCACGATCTCGGTCTGGTCGTCGTCGACGAACAGCACCGCTTCGGCGTGGAACAGCGCGACGCGCTGCGTTCCAAGGGGAAGCAGCCGCCGCACCTGCTCGTCATGACGGCCACACCCATTCCCCGCACGGTCGCGATGACCGTCTTCGGGGACCTGGAGACCTCCGTCCTGGACCAGCTCCCGGCCGGCCGGTCGCCCATCGCCAGTCATGTCGTACCCGCCAAGGACAAGCCCCACTTCCTCAGCCGCGCCTGGGAACGCGTACGCGAGGAGGTGGAGAACGGCCACCAGGCGTACGTGGTCTGCCCCCGCATCGGGGACGACGCCGACGAGGAGGGCGACAAGAAGGGGAAGGCTCCGAAGAAGCAGGCCGCCCCCGAGGACGACGCGGAGAAGCGCCCGCCGCTCGCGGTGCTGGAGATCGCCGACCAGCTCCGCAAGGGCGCGCTCACCGGCCTCCGGATCGAGGTGCTGCACGGGAGGATGCACCCCGACGACAAGGACGACGTCATGCGCCGGTTCGCCGCCGGTCGGGCCGACGTCCTGGTCGCCACCACGGTCATCGAGGTCGGGGTGAACGTCCCCAACGCCACCGCGATGGTGATCATGGACGCCGACCGCTTCGGGGTGTCCCAGCTGCACCAGCTCCGCGGCCGGGTCGGCCGTGGCAGCGCCCCCGGCCTCTGCCTGCTCGTCAGCGAGGCCCACGAGGCGAGCCCCGCCCGGGCCAGACTCTCCGCCGTCGCGGCCACCCTCGACGGCTTCGAGCTGTCCCGCATCGACCTCGAACAGCGTCGGGAGGGCGATGTCCTCGGCCAGGCGCAGTCCGGTGTCCGCTCCTCCCTGCGCGTGCTCAGCGTCATCGACGACGAGGAGGTCATCGCGGCGGCCCGCGAGGAGGCCGTCCGCGTCGTGGCCGACGATCCCGGGCTCGAGCGGCTGCCGGAGCTGCGCACCGCGCTGGACGCCCTGCTCGACAAGGACCGGGAGGAGTACCTCGACAAGGGGTGACCGGGCGGATCCCCGGTGACGCCATATCGTGGGGAGCACGGCACACGTTCCGCCCGGTGTGCCGCCCGCGACCCGAGGAACGAAAGCCCATGACCCGCGTGATCGCCGGCTCGGCCGGCGGACGCCGCCTGGCCGTCCCGCCCGGCACCGGCACCCGCCCCACCTCCGACCGTGCGCGCGAGGCCCTGTTCTCCACCTGGGAAGCGCTCCTGGGGACGCTCGACGGCATCCGTGTCGCCGACCTGTACGCGGGCTCCGGCGCGGTGGGTCTTGAGGCACTCTCCCGCGGAGCGGCCCACGCCCTGCTCGTGGAGGCCGACGCCAAGGCCGCCCGTACCGTCCGCGACAACATCCGGACCCTCGGTCTGCCCGGCGCCGAATTCCGCGTGGGCAAAGCAGAACAGATCGTGACGGGACCGGCACCCTCCGAACCGTACGACGTGGTCTTCCTCGATCCGCCGTACGCCGTGACCGACGGCGATCTTGGGGAGATCCTCCTCACACTCCGTGCTCAGGGGTGGCTCACGGGCGATGCTCTCGTCACGGTGGAACGGAGCACCAGGGGCGGCGAATTCAACTGGCCCGACGGATTCGAACCACAGCGGGCACGCCGCTACGGCGAGGCCACGTTCTGGTACGGTCGCGCCGCCTCTACGTGCGAAGACGCACGATGACCGCACCGGAGAGCGAGGGGATCACGTTGCGCCGCGCCGTCTGTCCGGGGTCGTTCGACCCCATCACCAACGGACATCTCGACATCATCGGACGAGCTTCGAAGCTGTACGACGTCGTGCACGTCGCCGTGATGATCAACCAGTCCAAGAAGGGTCTGTTCACGGTCGACGAGCGGATCGAGATGATCCGTGAGGTCACCGCAGACTTCGGCAACGTCGAGGTCGAGTCCTTCCACGGTCTGCTCGTCGACTTCTGCAAGCAGCGCGACATCCCGGCGATCGTGAAGGGCCTGCGGGCCGTCAGCGACTTCGACTACGAGCTGCAGATGGCCCAGATGAACAACGGCCTCTCCGGGGTCGAGACGCTCTTCGTGCCGACGAACCCGACCTACAGCTTCCTGTCGTCCTCCCTGGTCAAGGAGGTCGCGACCTGGGGCGGTGACGTGGCGCACCTGCTGCCGCCGACGGTCCACGACGCCCTCGTGGACCGTCTCGGCCAGAAGTGAGGCGCTGACCGTCCGTCACCAGGTGTCGGACGGGAGGCGACTGGCCTTACAGTCGTCCCGTCCGTCTCCAACAGCAGCAGAGAGTGGCGAGCACACGGTGGACGTGCAGAAGAAGCTCGACGAGATCGTCGAAACGGTCGGGAACGCCCGGTCCATGCCCATGTCGGCGTCCTGTGTGGTCAACCGGGCCGAACTGCTCGCGATGCTCGAAGAGGTGCGCGAGGCCCTGCCCGGCTCGCTCGCCCACGCCGAAGAGCTGATCGGCGGCCGTGAGCAGCTCGTCGAGCAGGCCAGGCAGGAGGCGGAGCGGATCGTCGAGTCGGCACGCGCGGAGCGCGGCTCCCTCATCTCCGGCACCGAGGTCGCCCAGCGCTCCCAGGCCGAGGCGGACCGGATCCTGTCCGACGCCCGCAGGGAGGCCGACGAGGTCCGCGGCGAGGCGGACGAGTACGTCGACAGCAAGCTCGCCAACTTCGAGGTCGTCCTCACCAAGACCATCGGCTCCGTCGACCGGGGCCGCGAGAAGCTCCTGGGCCGCAGCGAGGGCATCGACGAGCAGGGCTACCAGGACCCCGACTTCGCCGAGGCACCCGAGCGCAGCGCCGACCCGGAGACGCTCCGCAGGCGCGCCGACGAATACGTGGACACCAAGCTCGGCGCCTTCGAGGCGGTGCTGGCCAAGACCCTGGAGGCCGTCGGCCGGGGCCGCCAGAAGCTGCACGGCCGGGTCGCCACCGACGACCTCGGCGCGCACATGGCGGCCCAGGACGCCGCCGGCGGCGGCCGGCACACCAGCGACGAGGACCACTGGGCCGGCCTGGCGGAGCTCGCCACCCCAGAGCCGCGGCAGGCGGCCCAGCAGCACTCGTACGCCGAGCCCGTTCAGCCGGACTACGCGCCGGCGGCCGGTTACACGGACCCCGCGCAGCCCGGCTTCCCGGCCCAGGCCGAGCCGCAGTACGCGCAGACGTACGGCTACCAGGACCAGCAGCTCCAGGACGGTTCCTACGCCGCCTACCAGCAGCAGCCCGATCCGTACGCCTACCAGCAGCAGGCGTACGACCCGAACCAGCAGCAGAACCAGCAGGAGTACGGCTGGCCGCAGCAGGGCCAGGTTCCGGCGCAGCAGGGTGAGAGCGCGCTCGACGAGACCAGCCTCTTCGACACCAGCATGATCGACCTGGAACAGCTGCGCCGCTACGAACAGGGCCGCTGACCGGAGCGGTCCGTACCGGATTGGGAGCTGGGCGGTACGTCCAGTATCCTTGCTCTTCGGTCGCGTGTATGTCCGCGATCCCGGCTGCCCTCTTTCCACCAGGACCGGGGACGGCCCTCCCGAAGCCGCACCACGCACATGATTTCGAAAGCAGGAAAAGCCCTGAACGGCCACCTCGACCACCGCAGCCCTCTCGTGTTCGATACGCGCGAGCTGGGTCGGCGTCCTGGTGCCATGAAGCGGCTGACCCGCACGGCGGAAGCACCGAAGGACCTCGGCATCGACGGTGTCATCGGTGTGCCGGAGAACGCGCCCCTGGCGCTGGACGTCCGCCTCGAATCGGTCATGGAAGGGGTGCTCGTCACAGGCACCGCCCGTGCGACGGCCGAAGGGGAGTGCGTAAGGTGTCTGGAGCCGCTGGCCATCGAGGTCGAAGCGGACTTCCAGGAGATGTTCTCGTACCCTGACGCCGATGACCGGAACCGCAGCAGGACCGCGGACCCGGTCGACGACGCCGAGGACGACGAGGACAGGTTCTTTCTCGAGGACGACTCGTTCGACCTCGAGCCTGTGCTGCGTGACGCGGTGGTGCTCGCACTGCCGCTGCAGCCGGTGTGCAAGGAGACCTGTGCCGGTCTGTGTTCCGAGTGCGGAATCAGGCTGGACGAGAATCCGGACCACCACCACGACGTCGCCGACATCCGTTGGGCGGCACTGCAAGGACTCGCCGAGACCGTTCAGGACGGCGAGAAGGACAACATGGGCGGCGCCGAACCTGGCGTCGACGAGAAGCAGGAGAAGTAGCCGTGGCTGTTCCGAAGCGGAAGATGTCGCGCAGCAACACGCGCCACCGCCGGTCGCAGTGGAAGGCTGCGGTCCCCACCCTGGTTTCGTGCGAGCGTTGCCAGGAGCCCAAGCTCCAGCACATTGCGTGCCCGAGCTGCGGCACTTACAACAAGCGCCAGGTCCTCGAGGTCTGAGCGGCTGGTGAGAGGCCCGATGTCTGAGTTGTCCAGCGCCAAGAAGCAGGCAGACAACATCAACACAGCCTCGTCCCACACGCTTCTGGAAGGGCGGCTCGGGTATCACCTCGAGTCCGCCCTTCTGGTGCGTGCGCTGACCCACCGTTCGTACGCGTACGAGAACGGCGGTCTGCCCACCAACGAGCGGCTGGAGTTCCTCGGGGATTCCGTGCTCGGACTGGTGGTCACGGACACGCTGTACCGCACCCACCCCGACCTGCCCGAAGGCCAGCTGGCCAAGTTGCGGGCCGCGGTGGTCAACTCGCGTGCACTTGCGGAAGTGGGCCGCGGCCTCGAACTCGGCTCCTTCATCCGGCTCGGCCGCGGTGAAGAGGGCACGGGTGGCCGGGACAAGGCTTCCATCCTCGCCGACACCCTTGAAGCGGTGCTCGGCGCCGTCTATCTCGACCAGGGCCTCAGCGCGGCCTCGGAGCTGGTTCACCGGCTCTTCGACCCGCTGATCGACAGGTCCTCCAACCTCGGAGCCGGCCTGGACTGGAAGACCAGTCTCCAGGAGCTCACCGCGAGCGAGAGCCTCGGAGTCCCCGAGTACCTCGTCACGGAGACCGGACCCGATCACGAGAAGACCTTTACTGCTGCTGCTCGCGTCGGTGGTGTCTCGTACGGCACCGGCACCGGCCGTAGCAAGAAGGAAGCGGAGCAGCAGGCGGCGGAGTCCGCCTGGCGCGAGATCAGCGCCGCCGCGGAAGCACGGGAGGCGGTGGCCGAGGCCGCCGCCGACGGAGGGGCCGCCGACACCCCTGCCGACCCGTCGCCGCACTCGGACGCCGCTCCGGCCTGAGTGATCCGGAAACCCCTCGGTGCCTCCGCGCACCGGGGGGTTTCCGCTGTCCCGTTCCCCTCGAAGGAGTGCCCACCGTGCCCGAACTGCCCGAGGTCGAAGTCGTGCGGCGCGGTCTGGAACGCTGGACCGCCGGGCGCACCGTGGAAGCCGTCGAGGTCCTGCATCCGCGAGCGGTACGCCGGCACCTCGGGGGTGGCGCGGACTTCGCGGCCCGGCTCCGCGGCCTGCGCTTCGGCACGGCGATGCGCCGTGGCAAGTACCTCTGGGTCCCCCTCGACGACGCGGAGTCCTCGCTCCTGGGGCACCTCGGCATGAGCGGGCAGCTGCTCGTCCAGCCCGAGGAGGCGGCCGACGAGAAGCACCTGCGGATCAGGATCCGTTTCGGCGACGCCCTCGGCACCGAGCTGCGCTTCGTCGACCAGCGCACCTTCGGCGGGCTCTCGCTGCACGACAACACCCCCGACGGGCTGCCCGTCGTCATCGCGCACATCGCGCGCGACCCCCTGGACCCGGCCTTCGACGACAACGCCTTCCACCTGGCGCTGCGCCTGCGCCGTACGACGGTCAAGCGCGCCCTGCTCGACCAGTCCCTGATCAGCGGCGTCGGCAACATCTACGCGGACGAGGCGCTGTGGCGCAGCAGACTGCACTACGAGCGGCCGACCGCCACGCTGACCCGCCCGAGGACGGCGGAGCTGCTCGGCCACATCCGGGACGTGATGCGGGAGGCCCTCGACCAGGGCGGAACCAGCTTCGACAGCCTGTACGTCAACGTGAACGGGGAGTCCGGCTACTTCGACCGGTCGCTGGACGCGTACGGACGTGAGGACGAGCCCTGCCGCCGCTGCGGTACGCCGATGCGCCGACGGCCGTGGATGAACCGCTCCAGCTACTTCTGCCCGCGTTGCCAGCGTCCGCCGCGGATCTCCTGACGCTTCCCGCTCAGGGCCGGTGCGCCGCGTCGTACCGGCACCGCGCCTCGACGACCTCGGGCATCCGGCCCTCCACGAGCTGGATGAGGTCGACCAGCCGTCCCGCGACCTCGCGGCCGAGGGCCGTCAGGTCGTAGTCGACGCGCGGCGGATTGGTCAGCCGGGCCTCGCGGTGGACGAGCCCGTCCCGCTCCAGCGCGTGCAGTGTCTGGGAGAGCATCTTCTCGCTGACGCCGTCGACCCGGCGGCGCAGCTCGTTGAAGCGCGCGCCGCTCTCGTGCAGCGCGCTCAGGGTCAGACCGCCCCAGCGGCCCGTCACGTGCTCCAGCGTCCCGCGCGACAAGCACTGCCGCGAGAAGACGTCGAACGGCGGATCGCCGCCGTCGGGTACGGATTCCGCCGCTGCCTCTGCCATGACCGCCAGCTTACGCCTGTGCAGCGCTCACCCCTGGTGAGCGCTGCACAGGTGGGCCCAGCGGGTCACGACCGCCGTCCCGCTCGCGCCGGACCCGGTGTCGTCCGGGCCGCGCGGTGGGGTCAGCCCGGTGCCACGACGTGGAGCTGCCCATGGGCTCCGTGCGCACCGGGTCGGACGCCCGGTCTCGCGGGTTCCATCGGTGCATGGCGGAAAGGGGCACGTCCGTAGGCCCGCGGGGTGAGCTCGGCCGGGTCCTCGGTACGGCTCGGCGGCCGCACGCGTCAGAAGCCGAAGTCCTGGGTCCACCAGGGGCCGCCGGAACCGAGGTGCACTCCGACACCGAGCGTCTTGTAGTCGCAGTTGAGGATGTTCGCGCGGTGTCCGTCGCTGTTCATCCAGGCGTCCATCACGGCCTGGGCGTCGGCCTGGCCGCGGGCGATGTTCTCGCCGCCCAGCCCCTGCACGCCGGCCTCGGCGGCACGGTCCCAGGGGGTCGCCCCGTCCGGGTCGGTGTGGCCGAAGAAGTCCCGGGCGGCCATGTCCTCGCTGAAGTCCTGGGCGAGCGCGGTCAGCGAGGCGCTGGTGGTGACCGGGCTGCAGCCGACCTTCGCGCGTTCCTGGTTGACCAGGTCGAGCACGGCGGTCCGGGCGGAGGGGCTCGCCGGGGCGGGGGCCTTGCTGCTCGGCGGGGCCGACGACGGCTTCGGGGCGGCGGGGGTCTTCGACGCGGGCTCGGCAGTCCTGGTCTTCCTCGGCTCCGCGGCCGGTGCCTTCGTCCGTTCCGGCGTCTTCGTCGCCGTCTTCGAGGCGGTGGCCGACGGCTTGGCGCTCGGCTTCTCGGTCGGTGAGGCCGAGGGGGACTTCGACGGCGCGGTGGAACGGCCGGAACCCCGGTCGGCCTCGGCCGACGCGGAGGCCGAGGTGCGTCCGGTCGGCTTTGCGGACGACTCGCCCTGGGTCAGCAGGTCGGGAGCACCACCGGCATGGACCTGGCCCGAGGTCCCGCCGCCGCTCACGTCGTAGCCGCCGCCGCCCGGCAGCAGGCCGGAGGCGACGGCTACGGCTCCGACGGCCACGGCCGCGGACACTCCGAGGAGTCCGGCGCGCACGGGCATGCCGGCCCGCTTCTTCCGGCGTGCACCGCGGTGCACGCCTTCCGGGTTCGCCGCGTGCTGCTCAGCGGCGGGGGCCGCGCCTGCGCGTCGATGCCGTCCCATGCGCTGTGCCTTCCTCGTGCTCCGGGCGTCGTTCCGACGTCACCGTATTCAAGATCAAACTCACCCGTACGGGTGAAGCTATTGCGAGGGGACCATACGCCATGGCTGATTGGGGCGGCGTGCCGCTTGAGTAATTGGCCGGTTAGCGTTCGGGCATGAACGAAGATGCACGACTCGTCGTATGGGTACGCGGTCGAGTACAGCAAGTAGGGTTCCGCTGGTTCACCAGGGAAAACGCTTTGGAGATCGGAAAGCTCACCGGCTTCGCACTCAATCTCGACGACGGCCGGGTGCAGGTGGTGGCCGAGGGGCCGCGTGATAATTGCCACCGCCTGCTCGACTGGCTCGGCTCCGACGACACACCCGGACGCGTGGACGGTGTCACTGAGATCTGGGACACCCCCCGCGGGGGATATGAAGGATTCGCGATCCGCTGACCGCGACCGGGAAACACGGTCCGAAACCGCTGTGTGCGCGAGGGCGGCGAGTGGCGGTCCGCCGGTCGGCCTATGGGCTCACACCCGAAATGACCTGCGGAACAAGCTGGCCCGGTACGTGGTTGCCAAGAGGCGTGCACCATGCCAGGCTGCGGGATTGACGAAGATCTCCACGTCCTTCGGGAACCCGCAGGAGAGTCGCGCAGCATGATCGTCGGGCCGCGCACCCCCGGGTCACCCGGCCCGCTGGCGTGTGATCGTGTTGACCGTCAAACTTTTTGGTGAGACGCTGAAAACCCCGCGCACCGTAGCTGTTCGGCAGGGCTGGAAACAGCAGAACAGCAGTGGAAAGAGAGCACTGCCGAGCACCGCGGGTGCGATTCCCTCACGACCACGACCCACACCGCATCGGTCGGTCACTCAGTGTGGAGGACCATCCATCATGGCAAAGGCGCTTCTCGGTTACGTCGGCGGTTCCGATCCGCGACTCCTCGCCGAGATGCGACGGCTTCAGAAGCGTGTCCAGGACCTGGAAACCGAGCTCACACGGATCCAGGACGAGAACGACGCGCTCAACGCCGCCGCCCAGCACCAAGAGTCGCTGCTCGACAGCATCGACATCGACGTACCCCAGGCGGAGCCCGCGCTGACCTGACCGTAAGGCCCTGCCGGGGCCGGTCGGGCCACACGCCAGCCGCTCGGGATCAACCATCGAAGTCTTCGTCACGGATCGTCGTCCTGGACACCTGGAATTGCACGTGATCCGGTCCGCTCGCGATCCGTCACGCAAGGCTGTGCTCGTAGGACTGCACAGCAGCACCGTGCAGGAATGACAAGGGACGCTCCGGCGTCCCTTTTTTCTTTCCCCCCGGGGCCGTCGTCGGCCTATCGCTCTTGGCTTACCGTCTGATGTGCCCTGCACCTTCAACGGTGAAACCGAGAGTGAAAGGTAGAGTCCGGCGGCGTGCACCTCAAGGCCCTGACCCTCCGCGGTTTCAAATCGTTCGCCTCCGCCACCACCCTGCGGTTCGAACCGGGGATCACCTGTGTCGTCGGTCCCAACGGTTCGGGCAAATCCAATGTGGTGGACGCGCTCTCCTGGGTCATGGGCGAGCAGGGGGCCAAATCCCTGCGCGGCGGCAAGATGGAAGACGTGATCTTCGCCGGTACGACGGGAAGGCCGCCACTGGGCCGCGCGGAGGTGTCGCTGACCATCGACAATTCCGACGGTGCGCTACCCATCGAGTACGCCGAAGTGACCATCACCCGGATCATGTTCCGCAATGGCGGCAGCGAATACCAGATCAACGGGGACACCTGCCGTCTGCTCGATATCCAGGAACTCCTCTCGGACTCCGGTATCGGACGGGAGATGCACGTCATCGTCGGCCAGGGCCGGCTCGACTCGGTCCTGCACGCCGATCCGACGGGGCGCCGCGCGTTCATCGAAGAGGCAGCGGGTGTTCTCAAGCACCGCAAGCGCAAGGAGAAGGCGCTCCGGAAGCTGGAGGCGATGGGTGCCAACCTCGCCCGCGTCCAGGACCTCACCGACGAACTCCGGCGCCAGCTCAAACCGCTGGGCCGACAGGCCGCGGTGGCCCGCCGCGCCGCCGTCATCCAGGCCGACCTGCGGGACGCCCGGCTGCGGCTCCTGGCCGACGACCTCGTGCGGCTGCGGGAGGCGCTGCGCGGCGAGATCGCCGACGAAGCCGCCCTCAAGCAGCGCAGGGAAGCCGCGGAGACCGAGCTCCGGGCGGCGCTCGCCCGCGAGGCGGACCTGGAGGACGAGGTACGCCGACTGGCCCCGCGGCTGCAGCGGGCCCAGCAGAGCTGGTACGAGCTCTCTCAGCTGGCCGAGCGCGTGCGGGGCACGATCTCTCTGGCCGAAGCCCGGGTGAAGAGCGCCACCGCCGCGCCGGAGGAGGAGCGGCGCGGGCGGGACCCGGAGGACATGGAGCGTGAGGCCGCCCGGATCCGCGAGCAGGAGGCGGAGCTGGAGGCGGCACTCGAGGCGGCGGAGCACGCCCTGGAGGACACCACCGCGCACCGTGCCGAACTGGAGCGGGAGCTGGCCGCCGAGGAGCGCAGACTCAGGGACGCGGCCCGCGCCATCGCCGACCGGCGCGAAGGGCTCGCCCGGCTCAGCGGGCAGGTCAACGCGGCCCGCAGCCGTGCCGGTTCGGCACAGGCCGAGATCGACCGGCTGGCCGCTTCGCGGGACGAGGCGCGGGACCGGGCGGTCGCCGCACACGAGGAGTACGAGCAGCTCAAGGCGGAGGTCGAAGGTCTGGACGCGGGCGACGCCGAGCTGGCCGAGCGGCACGAGGCCGCCAAGCAGGAGCTCGTCGCGGCGGAGACCGCCCTGACCGCGGCCCGCGACGCGGTCACCGCGGCCGAACGCAGCCGCGCCGCGGTCTCCGCCCGGCACGAGGCGCTGTCGCTGGGGCTGCGGCGCAAGGACGGTACCGGCGTCCTGCTCGGCGCGGGCGACCGGCTCTCCGGACTGCTCGGGCCGGTCGCGGAGCTGGTCACGGTGGCCCCGGGGTACGAGGTCGCGGTGGCCGCGGCGCTCGGAGTGGCCGCAGACGCCGTCGCGGTGACGGATCCGGCCACGGCGGCGGACGCGATCCGTCTGCTGCGCAAACAGGACGCGGGACGCGCGGCGCTGGTGCCGGGCGGCGCGGGGTCCGGTCAGGTGCCCGCGCAGGGCACGGAACGACCGGCCGGGACCGCCGGTTCCCCTGCGGCCCAGGTACCCGGGCAGGCGTCCGGGGCGGATCACGGCCCCGCGGCCGTCAGCTCACCCGCCCCGGGCGCCCGCGCCGCGGAGCACGGAACCGGAGTACCCGCCGCCGAGCACGGTTCCGGGGCCTGTGCGGCGGACCACGGCACGTCCGCGGGCCGGTCCGCCGCCGACGCCGCCACCGTGGAATGCGCCGCACCCACCGTCGCCGGGCTGCTCCACGGCCCCGCCGAACTGACGGCCGCCGTGCGGAGACTGGTGCGGGACATGGTCGTCGTCGGCACCCTGGAGGACGCCGAGGAACTGGTCGCCGCCCATCCCGGGCTGACCGCCGTCACCACCGAGGGTGACGTGCTGGGCGCGCACTTCGCGCACGGCGGATCCGCCGGGGCACCCAGCCTGCTGGAGGTCCAGGCCTCCGTCGACGAGGCGGCCGGTGAGCTGGCCGAGCTCGCCGTGCGCTGCGAGCAACTCGCCTCGGCCCAGGGCGCGGCCGCCGGACGCCGCGGCGGGAGCGCGGCCATGGTGGAGGAACTGGGGGAGAGACGCCGGGCCGCCGAGCGGGAGAAGTCCGGGGTGGCACAGCAGCTCGGGCGGCTGGCCGGGCAGGCCCGTGGCGCGGCCGGGGAGGCCGAGCGGATGACGGCTTCCGCCTCCCGGGCGCAGGAGGCGCTGGAGCGGGCCACCGAGGAGGTCGAGGAGCTGGCGGAGCGACTGCTGGTCGCGGAGGAGACCCCCGTGGAGGAGGAGCCAGACAGCTCCGTGCGGGACAGGCTGGCCGCAGACGGCGCCAACGCGCGCCAGACCGAGATGGAGGCCCGACTCCAGGCCCGTACCCACGAGGAAAGGGTCAAGGCGCTGGCCGGACGGGCCGACGCCCTCGACCGCGGGGCGCGTGCCGAACGGGAGGCACGCACCCGCGCCGAGCAGCGCCGCGCCCGGCTGCGCCACGAGGCCGCGGTAGCCACCGCCGTGGCCTCGGGAGCCCGGCAGTTGCTCGCCCATGTCGAGGTCTCGGTCGTACGGGCGGAGGAGGAACGGACCCGGGCCGAGGCGGCGAAGGCCGAGCGCGAGCGGGACCTGGCGGCCGAACGCGGCCGGGGCCGTGACCTCAAGGGCGAACTCGACCGGCTCACCGACTCGGTGCACCGGGGCGAGGTGCTCGGGGCCGAGAAGCGGCTGCGCATGGAGCAGGTGGAGGCCAGGGCGCTGGAGGAGTTCGGCGTCGAGCCGGCCGGTCTGGCCGCCGAGTACGGGCCGGAACAACTGGTGCAGCCGTCCCCGGCCGCGGAGGGCGAGGAGCTTCCGGCGGACCCGGAGCATCCGCGCAACCAGCCGAAGCCGTTCGTCAGGGCCGAGCAGGAGAAGAGGCTGAAGGCGGCCGAACGGGCGTATCAGCAACTCGGGAAGGTGAATCCGCTCGCCCTGGAGGAGTTCTCGGCCCTGGAGGAACGGCACAAGTTCCTCTCCGAGCAGCTCGAAGACCTGAAGAAGACCCGGGCCGACCTGATGCAGGTGATCAAGGAGGTCGACGAGCGGGTCGAGCAGGTGTTCACCGAGGCGTTCCGCGACACCGCCCGCGAGTTCGAGGGCGTGTTCTCCCGGCTGTTCCCGGGCGGTGAGGGCCGTCTCGTACTCACCGACCCGGACAACATGCTGACGACCGGTCTCGACGTCGAGGCGAGGCCGCCGGGCAAGAAGGTCAAGCGGCTCTCGCTGCTGTCCGGCGGCGAGCGATCCCTTACGGCCGTTGCCCTGCTGGTCTCCATCTTCAAGGCCAGACCGAGCCCGTTCTACGTGATGGACGAGGTCGAGGCGGCGCTCGACGACACCAATCTCCAGCGTCTGATCCGCATCATGGTGGAGCTCCAGGAGAGCTCCCAGCTCATCGTGATCACACACCAGAAGCGGACGATGGAGGTCGCCGACGCGCTGTACGGCGTCTCGATGCAGGGCGACGGTGTCTCCAAGGTGATCAGCCAGCGGCTCAGCCGAGGCCCCCGGACATCGGCTGACAGGTAGTCACACCGCCTTTACTGAATCTTCAACACTTCAACGCACCTTTTGGGTGTTCCTGGGTACTTGTGAGGGACTGCTTCACCCCCTCCCGGGTCTTGACTTCGAAACTTGAACGCATAACCTCGGCAATGTTGTTTTTACCTTCAAGTGGTGGTCGGCTGGAAGTTGTGCGCCACTGGGAGGGCTCACCCCCCACACCTGACGTCGCGGCCAGGTACCAGGAGTTCATGTGACCAGCACAGCGCACGGACCCGAGTCCGGAGCCCGAGGGGCCCACCCGGACCATCTCGGCCATGTCATCTTCATCACGGCAGCCGCAGCTATGGGCGGCTTCCTCTTCGGCTACGACAGCTCCGTGATCAACGGTGCGGTCGAGGCCATCCGTGACCGCTATGACATCGGGTCAGGGACGCTGGCGCAGGTCATCGCCATCGCCCTGATCGGCTGTGCCATCGGCGCGGCCACGGCGGGACGCATCGCCGACCGGATCGGCCGCATCCGCTGTATGCAGATCGCCTCGGTGCTCTTCACCATCAGCGCCATCGGCTCCGCGCTGCCGTTCGCCCTCTGGGACCTCGCCATGTGGCGGATCATCGGCGGGTTCGCGATCGGCATGGCCTCTGTCATCGGCCCGGCGTACATCGCCGAGGTCTCGCCGCCCGCCTACCGTGGCCGCCTCGGGTCCTTCCAGCAGGCCGCCATCGTCATCGGCATCGCCATCTCACAGCTGGTCAACTACGGCATCCTGCAGATCGCCGACGGCGACCAGCGGGGCGAGATCGCAGGCTTCGAGGCCTGGCAGTGGATGCTCGGGGTGATGGTCCTGCCCGCGGTCCTGTATGGGCTCCTGTCCTTCGTGATCCCCGAGTCCCCGCGCTTTCTGATCTCCGTCGGCAAGAGGGACCGCGCCCGGAAGATCCTCGAAGAGGTGGAGGGCAAGAGCGTCGACCTGGACGCTCGCGTCGACGAGATCGAGACGGCCATGCGCCGTGAGCACAAGTCCAAGTTCAGCGACCTGCTCGGCAGCCGCTTCGGCTTCCTGCCGATCGTCTGGGTCGGTATCGGCCTGTCGGTCTTCCAGCAGCTCGTCGGCATCAACGTCGCCTTCTACTACTCGGCGACGCTCTGGCAGTCCGTCGGCATCGACCCGACCGACTCGTTCTTCTACTCGTTCACCACGTCGATCATCAACATCATCGGCACCGTGATCGCCATGATCCTGGTGGACCGCGTGGGCCGCAGGCCGCTCGCGCTCATCGGATCCGTCGGTATGGCGGTCGCCCTGGCCTTCGAGGCCTGGGCCTTCTCCGCCGACCTGGTCGACGGCAAGCTGCCGACCACCCAGGGCACCGTCGCCCTGATCGCCGCCCACGTCTTCGTGCTCTTCTTCGCACTCTCGTGGGGTGTCGTGGTCTGGGTCTTCCTCGGTGAGATGTTCCCGAACCGGATCCGTGCCGCCGCTCTCGGCGTCGCCGCCTCCGCGCAGTGGATCGCCAACTGGGCGATCACCGCGAGCTTCCCGAGCCTCGCCGACTGGAACCTCTCCGGCACCTACATCATCTACACCTGCTTCGCCGTGCTCTCGATCCCCTTCGTGCTCAAGTTCGTGAAGGAGACCAAGGGCAAGGCGCTGGAGGAGATGGGCTGATCCCCGCTGCCCCTCTCCTCGACCCGCTGCCCCGGACCGGCCCATGCCGGCCCGGGGCAGCGTTCTGCTCCGGGCCCGAGCGGTCCGGTGTCCCGCCGCCCCGCGCCCGTCCGGCCGACGTGGAGTCAGAACCGGACGGGGGCCCCGCCCGTCCCGTCCGCCGGCCGCGGCAGCGCCGCGTACACCCCCGCCGAGACGATGATCGTGGCCGCCCAGCCCAGACCGTTGCGCCCGGTCCAGGTGGCGGCGAGCGGGCCGCTGAACCACTCCACGTCGGTGAACAGCAGCCCGGTCACGAGCGCCGCGCCCCAGGCGCCCGTCGCCGGCCGGCTGAACCCGGCCGTGTACCAGTAGCCGCTGCCGGGAGTGGTGTCCATGAGCGCCGCGGAGTCGTACGTACGGCCGCGCAGCAGATCCACCCCGAAGACCCCGATCCAGGCGGAGAACGTCACGCCGAGCAGCGTCAGGAAGGAGAGGAACGTATCGATGAAACTGGTCGCCACCATCATCAGCGTTCCGCCGAGCAGCAGGCTGATCGTCGCGTTCACGCCCACGGCCCAGGCGCGGGGGACCGAGAATCCGAGCGTCTGGGCGGTGAAGCCGGCGGAGTACATCGACATGGCGTTGATCAGCGTCATGCCGACGACGGCGGTCAGGAGGTAGGGAACCGAGATCCACCGCGGCAGCAACTCGCCGATGAACGCCACGGGGTCCTTCGTGACGGCCAGGTGCGGTGCGCTCACCGCCATCACCGCGCCCATCATGACCATCGGCAGAACCGTCACCAAGGCCCCTCCCACGGCCGCGCCGACCATCGCCCGGCCGGACGCCGAGTGCGGCAGGTAGCGGGCGAAGTCCGGTGCCGAGGGAACCCAGCTGAGGCCCCCGGCGACCAATGTCCCGATCCCGGCGATCATCATCGCCGCCGGCCCCGGCGGCCGGTCCAGGACGGTCCGCCAAGGGGTCGAGCCCGTCAGGTGGACCAGGACGAGGAGGCTCGTGCTCCCGAAGAGCCACACGGAGACCCGGGAGCACACCCGCAGCGCTCGGATTCCCAGCCCCGAGACGAGGAAGCTCGCGGCGACGAAGGCCGTCAGGGTCACGAGGATCAAGGAGTGGGTACTCCGGATGCCGAACAGCAGATCGAGTACGGCCAGGACGGCGTACGAGCCGGTGACCGCGTTCACGGTCTCCCAGCCCCAGCGGACCACCCACAGCAGGGCTCCGGGGAAGAGATTGCCGCGCTGTCCGAAGACCGCCCTGGACAGCGCCATGCCGGGTGCCCCGCCGCGCTTGCCCGCGACGGACACCAGGCCGACCAGTCCGAACGAGAGCGCGGGGGCGGTGACCGCCACGGCCAGCACCTGCCAGAGGTTCAGGCCGTTGAAGACGGTGAGCCCGGCTCCGACGGTCAGCAGCAGCACCGTCATGTTGGCCGTCACCCAGGTGGGGAAGAGGGCGCGGACCCGGCCGGTGCGCTCGTGATCGGGGACGGGATCCAGGCCGCGGTTCTCCACGGGCAGCAGCGTACCTTTACCCCCAAACGTGGCATACCGACCCTTCGCTCGGTGTCCGCCGTCGCCAGCGACCGCGCCGGGCCGCAGTCGTGGCCGATACTGGACACGTTATGGAAATCGTCATCCTTGCTGTAGTCATCGCCCTGGTCGCGGTCGGCCTGATCAGCGGGCTCGTGGTCAGCAGCCGCAAGAAGAAGCAGCTGCCGCCCTCGGCGCCGTCGAGCACGCCGACCATCACTCCTCCCGCCGAGCCCCGTGTCGGCGAGGAAGCCGAGGCGCCGCGCGACGAAGCGCGGCGCACCACCGAGGAGGTCGGTCTCCCCGGCGACGGGACTTCCGTCGCGGAACCCCCCGTCATCGAGCCGGAGATCCCCGAGCTCGAAGTCCCCGAGCCCACCGCCGGCCGGCTGGTGCGGCTGCGCGCCCGGCTCGCCCGGTCGCAGAACTCCCTGGGCAAGGGGCTGCTCACGCTCCTGTCCCGCGACAACCTCGACGAGGACACCTGGGAGGAGATCGAGGACACCCTCCTGACCGCCGATGTCGGCGTCGCTCCCACCCAGGAGCTGGTGGAGCGGCTCCGCGAGCGGGTCCGCGTCCTCGGCACCCGTACGCCCGACGAACTGCGCGCCCTGCTGCGCGAGGAGCTCGTCGCTCTGCTCGGCCCCGAATTCGACCGTGAGGTCAGGACCGAGGGCGGCGAAGGGACACCCGGTGTCGTGATGGTCGTCGGGGTCAACGGCACCGGCAAGACGACCACGACGGGCAAGCTCGCCCGGGTCCTCGTCGCCGACGGCCGCAGCGTCGTGCTCGGCGCCGCGGACACCTTCCGTGCCGCCGCCGCCGATCAGCTCCAGACCTGGGGCGAGCGGGTCGGCGCCCGCACGGTGCGCGGCCCCGAGGCCGGCGACCCCGCCTCGATCGCCTTCGACGCGGTGAAGGAAGGTATCGCCGAGGGTGCCGACGTGGTGCTCATCGACACCGCGGGCCGGCTGCACACCAAGACCGGCCTGATGGACGAGCTCGGCAAGGTCAAGCGGGTCGTGGAGAAGCACGGGCCGCTCGACGAGATCCTGCTCGTCCTCGACGCCACGACCGGGCAGAACGGCCTCGTCCAGGCACGGGTCTTCGCCGAGGTGGTCGACATCACCGGCATCGTCCTCACCAAGCTGGACGGCACCGCCAAGGGCGGCATCGTCATCGCCGTCCAGCGCGAACTGGGCGTCCCGGTGAAGCTGATCGGTCTCGGTGAGGGGCCGGACGACCTGGCCCCGTTCGAGCCCGGCGCCTTCGTCGACGCTCTGATCGGCGACTGACCGGCCTGCCCCCGCTGACCGTGAAGGGTGGTGGACCCTGGAGGGGTTCACCACCCTTCGGCGTCACCAGCGGTGGCATATGTAGGCGAGGGTGCCCAGCAGCAGCCGGGCCTGCGGGGGAGCCGCTGCCGTGTCCGGCGCCGGTGGCCGCAGCCAGCGGACCGGGCCGAGTCCTCCGAGGTCCGAAGGGGGAGCGGTGACGTAAGCGCCGCGGCCCAGCGCCCGCAGATCGAGACCCGCGTCGTCCCAGCCCATCCGGTAGAGGAGCCCCGGCAGTCCCGCCGCGGCCCCGGGGGCGACGAAGAACTGCGCGCGGCCGGTGGGAGTCACCGAGACCGGCCCCAGCGGCAGCCCCATCCGCTCCATCCGGACCAGCGCGCGCCGGCCGGCGGCCTCGGTGACGTCGAGTACGTCGAAACTCCGGCCCACGGGAAGCAGCATCGAGGCGCCCGGCACCTCGGCCCAGGCGTCCGCGGCCGTGCCGGGAGTGGCGCCCGGAGGCACCTCGGGGGCGAAGTCCAGCGGATGCGCGCCGGGGGCGTCGCACACCGTGTCGCCGCACGAGCAGACCCCTGCCGCGGCACGCGCGCCCGGAGCCACCGCCCAGCCCCACAGTCCGGTGTACTCGGCCACCTCGGTCGCCCCGACCGTGCGACCGCGGCGCCGCGCGCCGGACCGCATCTCCCGGATGCCGCCGATCGTGAAGCCCATGCACCCTCCAACGGGTCCGACTCACCGGTGGTTACGACCCGGAGTGCTCGACGTCTCCGCAGCCGCCGATCCGCCGGCGTGCATGGGTGGTGTCGCAGGGGTGCGCGATGCGCATCATGCGCCCCTGAGTGCTTCACTCCGTCAACCGCTGACCGCGGCCTGTCAAGTGAATCGCGGACCGTGCGGATCGGGTTCACTCGAAGGGGTGGCGAATGGTGGCGTTTCCGCGATGGTCCACCTGGGTCGGTGATCGTAGGATTACCGTGGGTACCCGAACCTGCAATTGCATCTGCAGTTGAGTATGCCTCAGGCAATTCGATGATCCGTTCGAAGACGGGCGACGTCCGTACGGACAGCGCCGGGGCACGGCATTCTGATAGAGGTTCGCGCGACAGGTTTCATCGGATGGGGGCGTTCCAGTGAGTGGCAGCGGCGCAGGCGAGACGAATGCCGGAAAGCGCCCCAACGGGCAGCTGAGCTCATGGTTCGTGCGGAGCGGCTGGTCGAAGGGCGAGCTCGCCCGCCAGGTGAACCGCAGGGCACGCCAGCTGGGTGCCCATCACATCAGTACCGACACCTCCCGGGTGCGTCGCTGGCTCGACGGTGAACAGCCCCGCGAACCGATCCCGCGCATCCTGTCCGAGCTCTTCTCCGAGCGCTTCGGCGCCGTCGTCCCGGTCGAGGACCTGGGGCTGCGCACCGCCCACCAGTCCCCGTCGGTGGCGGGGGTCGACCTGCCCTGGGCGGGACCGCAGACCGTCGCGCTGCTCAGCGAGTTCTCCCGCAGCGACCTCATGCTGGCCCGCCGCGGATTCCTCGGCAGTTCCCTCGCGCTCGCCGCCGGCCCCACACTGATCGAGCCCATGCAGCGCTGGCTGGTGCCCGTGGCCCGCCCGGGGGAACCGGAACCGGAGCTGCCGACCGCGGAGAGCCGCCCCTCGCGGCTCTCCGGACCCGAGCTCGACCTGCTGGAGTCCACCACCGCGATGTTCCGCCAGTGGGACGCACAGTGCGGGGGCGGGCTGCGCCGCAAGGCCGTCGTCGGCCAGCTCCACGAGGTCACCGACCTGCTGCAGGAACCGCAGCCCCGGGCCACCGCCGAGCGGCTCTTCCGCTGCGCGGCCGAACTGGCCGAACTGGCGGGCTGGATGAGCTACGACGTCGGCCTCCAGCCCACCGCCCAGAAGTACTTCGTGCTCGCCCTGCACGCCTCGAAGGAGGCCGGCGACAAGCCACTGGGTTCCTACATCCTCTCCAGCATGAGCCGCCAGATGATCCACCTCGGCAGGCCCGACGACGCCCTCGAACTCATCCATCTCGCCCAGTACGGCAGCCGTGACTGCGCCACCGCGCGGACCCAGGCCATGCTGTATGCGATGGAGGCCCGCGCCTACGCCAACATGGGTCAGCCCAGCAAGTGCAAGCGAGCGGTCCGGATGGCCGAGGACACCTTCGCCGACGCGGTCCTCGACGACGAGCCCGAGCCCGACTGGATCCGCTTCTTCTCCGAGGCCGAACTGCACGGCGAGAACTCCCACTCCTACCGTGACCTCGCCTACGTCGCCGGCCGCAGCCCCACGTACGCCTCGCTCGCCGAGCCGGTCATGGCCCGAGCCGTCGAGCTCTTCGGCGAGGACGACGAGCACCAGAGGTCCTACGCGCTCAACCTGATCGGCATGGCCACCGTGCACCTCCTGAAGCGCGAGCCCGAGGAGTCGGCCGTCCTCGCCACCACGGCCCTGAAGGTCGCGAGGAAGGTCAGGTCGGAGCGCGTCAACACCCGGCTCCGCAAGACCGTCGACACCGCGGCCAGGGACTTCGGGGACGTCCCGGACGTCGCCCGGCTCACCGACCTGCTCACCGAGCAGCTCCCGGAGACCGCCGAAGCGGTCTGACCGGGCCCTCCGCCACCGGCCACGACGGCCGTCCGCACCACTCGACCCGGCTCCCCCATGTGCCAGGCCGGCGGGTCGCCGTCGTGGCCGGTTCACGTTCCCGGGCCTTTCAACCGCACCGTATGCGGCGCAGCCCGGACGGTAGGCAGCGCACCGGGCCGGACACCCCTGGTTCATGGGGACGTAACACGCGGAGCTCCTTCGTCACTGTGGTGAAACACCGTGCGGCATTCGTGGAAACCGCGCTGCGCGAATCTCATGGCGCATAACCGGCCCGCACCTTTTCACCGTGGTCCCGCACCCCCGCACGTGGCCGCACCGACGACGAGGAGACGCCGATGCCCCCAGGCATCACGACGCTTGCCGCAGACGCTCCGGAGCTGTCTGCCGCCAACACAGGGTTCATGCTCATCTGCTCCGCGCTGGTGATGCTCATGACCCCGGGTCTGGCCTTCTTCTACGGAGGCATGGTCCGCGTCAAGAGCACCCTGAACATGCTGATGATGAGCTTCATCAGCCTCGGGATCGTCACGATCCTGTGGGTGCTCTACGGATTCAGCCTCGCCTTCGGTACCGACGTCGGTTCCGTCATCGGCTGGAGCTCGGACTACGTCGGCCTCAGCGGCATCGGAGTCACCGAGCTCTGGGACGGCTACACCATCCCGACCTACGTCTTCGCGGTCTTCCAGCTGATGTTCGCCGTGCTCACCCCGGCCCTCATCAGCGGCGCCCTCGCGGACCGCGTCAAGTTCACCTCGTGGGCCCTGTTCATCACCCTGTGGGTCACCGTCGTCTACTTCCCGGTCGCGCACTGGGTCTGGGGCGCCGGCGGCTGGCTCTTCGAGCTGGGTGTCATCGACTTCGCCGGCGGTACGGCCGTCCACATCAACGCGGGTGCCGCCGCCCTCGGCGTGATCCTCGTCATCGGCAAGCGGGTCGGCTTCAAGAAGGACCCGATGCGGCCGCACAGCCTGCCGCTCGTCATGCTCGGCGCCGCCCTCCTGTGGTTCGGCTGGTTCGGCTTCAACGCCGGCTCGTGGCTCGGCAACGACGACGGCGTGGGCGCCGTCATGTTCGTCAACACCCAGGTCGCCACCGGCGCCGCCGTCCTCGGCTGGCTCGCCTACGAGAAGATCCGCCACGGCTCGTTCACCACCCTGGGCGCCGCCTCCGGGGCCGTGGCCGGTCTCGTCGCCATCACCCCCGCGGGCGGCTCGGTCAGCCCGCTGGGCGCCATCGCGGTCGGCGTCATCGCCGGTGTCCTGTGCGCCATGGCCGTCGGCCTGAAGTACAAGCTCGGCTACGACGACTCCCTGGACGTCGTCGGCGTCCACCTCGTCGGCGGCATCATCGGCTCCCTCCTCGTCGGCTTCTTCGCCACCGGCGGTGTGCAGTCCGACGCCAAGGGCCTCTTCTACGGCGGCGGCCTCGAGCAGCTCGGCAAGCAGGCCGTCGGAGTGTTCGCGGTCCTCGCATACTCTCTGGTCGTCTCCGCGGTCCTGGCGTTCATCCTCGACAGAACCATCGGGATGCGGGTCAGCGAGGACGACGAGGTCTCCGGTATCGACCAGGTCGAGCACGCCGAGACGGCGTACGACTTCAGCGGCGCCGGCGGTGGCGCGGCCACGCGCACCGCACCTCCGGCGCCCGGCGCCGCGGCAGCCCCGACGAACAAGAAGGTGGACGCATGAAGCTCATCACCGCAGTCGTGAAGCCGCACCGGCTGGACGAGATCAAGGAGGCGCTCCAGGCCTTCGGCGTCCAGGGCCTCACGGTCACGGAAGCCAGTGGTTACGGGCGTCAGCGCGGCCACACCGAGGTCTACCGTGGCGCCGAGTACACCGTGGACCTCGTGCCGAAGATCCGCATCGAGGTCCTCGTCGAGGACGAGGACGCCGAACAGCTCATCGACGTGGTGGTCAAGGCCGCCCGGACCGGCAAGATCGGTGACGGCAAGGTCTGGAGCGTCCCGGTCGAGACCGCGATCCGGGTACGGACCGGCGAACGCGGTCCGGACGCACTCTGACCGACGGTCCCTGTGAACGGAAAGGCAGCCGGGTGACGAGCACCGAAGTGACCACCGGATCCGAGGACTCGGGACCCAGCGGCTATGCGGCGGCCCGGCTGCGCCTCCTCCAGGAGGAGGCGCGGTCCGGGCCGCCGCGCCGTGCCGCACTGGCGCGGCTCACCGACGGCTGGCTGACCGGGCTGTTCACCACGGCCGCCGAGCGGGCGGGTGTCCGCGGTGCCGCCCTCGTCGCCGTCGGCGGGTACGGCCGCGGAGAGCTCTCCCCGCGCAGCGACCTCGACCTCCTGCTCCTGCACGACGGCAACGCCGACCCGGGAGCCGTCGCCGCCCTCGCCGACGGGATCTGGTACCCGGTCTGGGACCTCGGCCTCGCACTCGACCACTCCGTACGCACCCCCGGCGAGGCACGCAGAACCGCGGGGGAGGACCTCAAGGTCCAGCTCGGGCTGCTCGACGCGCGCCCGGTCACCGGAGACCTCGGGCTCGTCGCCGGACTCCGTACCGCGATCCTCGCCGACTGGCGCAACCAGGCCCCCAAACGCCTCCCCGCCCTCGACGAGCTCTGCCGCGAACGGGCCGAACGCATGGGCGAGCTGCAGTTCCTCCTGGAACCCGATCTGAAGGAGGCCCGCGGCGGCCTCCGCGACGCCACCGCCCTGCGTGCCGTCGCCGCCTCATGGGTCGCCGACGCACCCCGCGAAGGACTCGCGGAAGCCCGCCGTACGCTCCTCGACGCACGCGACGCACTCCACCTCACCACCGGCCGGGCCACCGACCGCCTCGCCCTGCAGGAGCAGGACCAGGTCGCCGGAGCCCTCGGCCTCCTGGACTCCGACGCCCTGCTCCGCCAGCTCTACGAGGCCGCCCGGACCGTCTCGTACGCCACCGACGTCACCTGGCGCGAGGTCAACCGCGTCCTGCGGGCCCGCTCCTCACGGCCACGGCTGCGCACGCTCCTCGGCGGCGCCAAGGCCGTTCCGGAACGCACCCCGCTCGCCGAGGGCGTCGTCGAGGCCGACGGCGAAGTCGTCCTCGCGCGCACCGCCCGCCCCGAACGCGACCCCGTGCTCACACTCAGGGCCGCCGCCGCCGCCGCGGAGGCCGGGCTGCCGCTCTCCCGCCACCTCGTCCGCCATCTGGGCACCGCGGCGCAGCCACTGCCCGTGCCGTGGCCGCCCCAGGCCCGCGAGGAGCTCGTCACCCTCCTCGGCGCCGGCGAGGCCACCGTCGGTGTCTGGGAAGCGCTCGAATCGGAAGGCATCATCACCCGCCTGCTGCCCGACTGGGAGCGGGTCCACTGCCGGCCGCAGCGCAACCCCGTCCACACCTGGACCGTCGACCGGCACCTCGTCGAGACGGCCGTCCGCGCCTCCCACCTCACCCGCCGTGTCGGCCGGCCCGACCTCCTCCTGATCGCCGCCCTGCTGCACGACATCGGCAAGGGCTGGCCGGGGGACCACTCGGTGGCCGGCGAGGTCATCGCCCGCGACATGGCCGCCCGCATCGGCTTCGACAAGCAGGACGTGGGCGTCGTCGCCACGCTCGTACGGCACCATCTGCTGCTCGTCGAGACCGCCACGCGGCGCGACCTCGACGACCCCGCGACCGTCCGCTCCGTCGCCGCGGCCGTCGGCAACGCCGCCACCCTGGAGCTCCTGCACGCGCTCACCGAGGCCGACGCACTGGCCACCGGCCCCGCGGCCTGGAGCTCCTGGCGGGCCTCACTCGTCACCGACCTGGTCAAGCGTGTCGCCGCGCTCCTGGCCGGCGAGGAACCCCCCGCGCCGGAGCCACTCGCCCCCAGCGCCGAACAGGAACGCCTCGCCGTCGAGGCCCTGCGTACCGGACAGCCCGTCCTCTCCCTGCACACCCGGCCCGAACCGGCCTCCGAGGACGGCGAGCCCGCACCCGTGGGCGTCGAACTCCTCATCGCGCTGCCCGACCGCCCCGGCGTCCTGCCCGCGGCGGCCGGGGTCCTCGCCCTGCACCGTCTCACCGTGCGCGCCGCCGACCTGCGCGCCGTCGAGCTCCCCACCGAGCTGGGTGACACGGCGGACCTGCTGGTGCTCAGCTGGCGGGTCGCGGCCGAGTACGGCTCACTCCCGCAGGCCACCCGGCTGCGCGCCGATCTCGTACGCGCCCTGGACGGTTCCCTGGACATCCGGGCCAGGCTCGCCGAACGCGAAGCCGCTTACCCACGGCGGCGCGGAGTGAAGGCCCCGCCGCCGCGGGTGACCGTCGCCGCGGCCGGATCGCGCCTGGCCACGGTGATCGAGGTCCGCGCGCAGGACGCCCCGGGGCTCCTGCACCGGATCGGCCGCGCCCTGGAGCGGAGCGCGGTCAGAGTCCGCAGCGCCCACGTCTCCACGCTCGGCGCGAACGCGGTCGACGCCTTCTACGTCACGGACACGGAGGGTGAGCCGCTGCTCCCGGAACGGGCCGCCGAGGTGGCCGGGGAGGTCGAGAAGGAGCTCGGCTGACCTCCTGTCCCGGGCCCGATCGTCACGAGAAACGGGCGAGGGCTTCGCGTTCCCCGGGGTCCGGATACCCTGGAGGACGACTGACCTGCCACGCCCCCGACCCTGAGGACCGACGAGCGCCGTGTTCGATACTCTCTCCGACCGCCTTAGCGCGACTTTCAAAAACCTCAGGGGCAAGGGCCGCTTGTCCGAGGCGGACATCGACGCCACGGCTCGCGAGATCCGTATCGCCCTGCTCGAGGCCGATGTCGCGCTCCCCGTCGTCCGGGCGTTCATCGCCAGCGTCAAGGAGCGGGCGCGCGGCTCCGAGGTCTCCCAGGCGCTGAACCCCGCCCAGCAGGTCGTCAAGATCGTCAACGAGGAGCTCGTCGGCATCCTCGGCGGCGAGACCCGGCGGCTCAGGTTCGCCAAGAACCCGCCCACCGTGATCATGCTCGCGGGTCTGCAGGGTGCCGGTAAGACCACCCTCGCCGGAAAGCTGGGTCTCTGGCTCAAGAGCCAGGGCCACTCCCCGCTGCTCGTCGCCTGTGACCTCCAGCGCCCCAACGCCGTCAACCAGCTGAGCGTCGTCGCCGACCGTGCCGGTGTCGCGGTGTACGCGCCGGAGCCGGGCAACGGTGTGGGCGACCCCGTCAAGGTCGCCAAGGACTCCATCGAGTTCGCCAAGGCCAAGGTCCACGACATCGTCATCGTCGACACCGCCGGCCGCCTCGGCATCGACGAGGAGCTGATGCGGCAGGCCGCGGACATCCGCGACGCCGTCAGCCCCGACGAGATCCTCTTCGTCGTCGACGCGATGATCGGCCAGGACGCGGTCAACACCGCCGAGGCCTTCCGCGACGGCGTCGGCTTCGACGGCGTCGTGCTCTCCAAGCTCGACGGTGACGCCCGAGGTGGCGCCGCCCTGTCGATCGCCCACGTCACGGGCAAGCAGATCATGTTCGCGTCGAACGGTGAGAAGCTCGAGGACTTCGACGCCTTCCACCCCGACCGGATGGCGTCCCGCATCCTCGACATGGGTGACCTGCTCACCCTGATCGAGCAGGCGGAGAAGACCTTCAGCCAGGAAGAGGCCGCCAAAATGGCCTCCAAGCTGGCGTCGAGCAAGGGCAAGGACTTCACGCTCGACGACTTCCTGGCGCAGATGGAGCAGGTCAGGAAGATGGGCTCCATCTCCAAGCTGCTCGGGATGCTGCCCGGCATGGGGCAGATCAAGGACCAGATCAACAACATCGACGAGCGCGACGTGGACCGCACGGCCGCGATCATCAAGTCGATGACCCCGAAGGAACGCGCCGAGCCGACCATCATCAACGGCTCGCGCCGGGCCCGTATCGCCAAGGGTTCCGGTGTCGAGGTCTCCGCGGTGAAGAACCTGGTGGAGCGCTTCTTCGAGGCCCGCAAGATGATGTCGAAGATGGCCCAGGGCGGCGGCATGCCGGGGATGCCGGGGATGCCGGGCATGGGCGGCGGCCCCGGCCGTCAGAAGAAGCAGGTCAAGCAGGCCAAGGGCAAGCGCAAGAGCGGTAACCCGATGAAGCGCAAGGCCGAGGAGCAGGCCGAGGCGGCCCGCCGCGAGCAGGCGGCACAGGGCGGCGCGTTCAACCTGCCCGCTCAGGAGGACAAGAACTTCGAGCTGCCGGACGAGTTCAAGAAGTTCATGGGCTGACCGGCCCGGTGCACGGCGGAAGGGGCGTCCCGCTCGGCGGGGCGCCCCTTCCGCCGTGCCGTTACGTCACGCACACCAGGTAGCGGAAGACGTTCGGCATCCACACCGTGCCGTCGGGCCGCAGATGCGGATGCAGGGCCTCCGCGACCTCCTTCTCCACCTGGGTGCGGTCCGTCGCCCGCACCGCCGTGTCGAACAGCCCGGTGGACAGCAGGCCGCGCACCGCGCTGTCCACGTCCGCGTAACCGAAGGGGCAGGACACCCGGCCCGAGCCGTCCGGCTTGAGCCCGGCCCGAGCCGCGACCTCTTCCAGGTCGTCCCGCAGCGCCGGCCGCCAGCCGTTCCCCGAACGCGGTGTGCTCGCCGACCCGGTTAGCCGGGCCGCCACCCTCAGTACCGGAGCGGTGGCACACCTCTCCGGCGGCCCCCAGCCGGCCAGCACCACCGTGGCGCCCCGCACGGCCAGCGGCACGGCGGAGGCCAGCGCCGGGGCGAGCCCCTCGGAGTCCCCGGCCGCGCAGCCGATCGGCTGGAACGCGGTCAGCAGGTTGTACGGGGCCTCCCCGTCCGGGACGGCCGCCGGAACGCTGTCCACGAGCCTCGCCCGGCGATCCGTGCGCCCGGCATCGTGCCCCGTCCCGGAGGCGAGGCGCTCACGGGCCAGGGCCAGACGGTCGCGGTCGGTGTCGACGCCGGTGACGCGCGCCCCGCGCGAGGCCGCGATCAGCAGCGCGAGCCCGGAACCGCAGCCGAGGGAGAGCATCCGCGTACCGGCCCCGACCTCGAGGCGGGCGTACACCGCCTCGTAGAGGGGCGCCAGCATGCGCTCCTGGATCTCGGCCCAGTCACGGGCGCGGGTACCGGCGTCCACCGGGGCGGACGAATCCGCGTACCTGTGGTGCCGGACGAGCGTAGGTGTCATGGAATGCGCCCCAATCCGCCGTGAGGTCGGTCGTGCCCGAGTGAGGTCCCCCATGTCTATGTGCTGTGCATGTGTGCCCACAGCCCCCGTATGCCAGGGAACTCCGCATCGGCGGTCCCGTCCAGAGGTCGGACGGGGTGGGACGGCATTGCCCGCGTGCTCCGGTCGTGCGCCCCCGGGCGCCGCGTGCGCGATGCGGGCGCCGGGAACAGCACGCCCGCTGCTCGCTTCCTCACAGTCTCACCCGACACACGGGGCGCAGCACGTCGAGCGCCCCCGCCCCGCCCGCGACCGGTGTGCGGCCCTCGCTCCGTGCCGGGTACTGTCGCCCGGGGGTGCCCGTCCAGGCAGGTGCGTACGCGCTGCTACGTCCCACCTTGGTGCGAGCTGTGAGACTTCTCCGCTGATCTGCGCACCCGCCCTCGTCCGGACGCATCAAGGGCAACTGACTGGTACGTGCAAATTATTTGGGATGCCCCGGAATAGGAACACCGGAGCACTCAGGCTCGTTGTCACGACGTGAGCACGACACCACCTGTACTTGCCGCAGAGCTGGCACAGGCGTGGGCCGACATTCAGCGGTACCACCCCGAGCTGCCCGATCTTGCCGCGCCAGAGTCCCTGATCGGAGAGTCCTCGTCCGCCTGTGGCGCCGAGCTCTCCTTCGAACGGCTGCTCCATGAGGCAGTCCACGGCATCGCTGCCGCGCGAGGTGTCCGTGACACCTCCCGCGCCGGCCGCTACCACAACCGACGCTTCCTCGCGATCGCCGAGGAGCTGGGCCTCGATCATGCCGAGGAGCCCCACCCCAGCAGCGGATTCTCGCTGGTGACGCTCAATCCCGAGGCCAGACGCAGGTACCGCCCCACCGCGGAGCGGTTGCAGCGTGCGCTCAAGGCGCACACCGTGGCCACCGCGGCGGACACCAAGCGCTCGTTCCGCGGTCCCGCCGCGCGCCACGGCTCGTCCGGGGGAGGGGTGCGGGTCAAGGCCGTCTGCGACTGCGGGCGCAACGTCCGGGTCGTTCCCTCGGTCCTCGCCCAGGCCCCGATCGTCTGCGGGGGCTGCGGCAAGCCCTTCCGCATCCCGGAAGCGGCGGTCGCGGTGGGGTGACCCGATGCGGTGTGGCACAATGGACAGCTGTACTCGACAGTCGCACAGGACCCCTCTCTCCTCCGGCTGACGCGTCCATCGGGCACCCGAGTACCGCAACCCCACGTGGCATCTTTTGTGCCCAACCACGTCAGAGACCAGGAGAGACCACTTCCGTGGCAGTCAAGATCAAGCTGAAGCGTCTGGGCAAGATTCGTTCGCCTCACTACCGCATCATCGTCGCCGACTCGCGCACCCGCCGTGACGGCCGGGCCATCGAGGAGATCGGTCTGTACCACCCGGTGCAGAACCCCTCCCGCATCGAGGTCAACGCGGAGCGCGCGCAGTACTGGCTGTCCGTCGGCGCCCAGCCGACCGAGCCGGTCCTCGCGATCCTGAAGCTCACCGGTGACTGGCAGGCCCACAAGGGCCTCCCGGCCCCCGCGCCGCTCCTGCAGCCTGAGCCCAAGGCTGACAAGCGCGCCCTGTTCGAGGCCCTCACCACGGACGGCGACGAGGCCAAGGGTGAGGCCATCACCCAGAAGGCCAAGAAGTCGGACAAGAAGGCGGACGAGGCGGCCGACGCTGCCGCGTCCACCGAGTCGACCGAGGCCTGAGCGTGCTCGAGGAGGCTCTTGAGCACCTCGTGAAGGGCATCGTCGACAACCCCGACGATGTGCAGGTCGCCTCGCGCGACCTGCGCCGTGGACGCGTGCTCGAGGTCCGGGTTCACCCCGACGACCTCGGCAAGGTGATCGGCCGCAACGGCCGTACCGCGCGCGCTCTGCGTACCGTCGTGGGTGCCATCGGCGGCCGTGGGATCCGTGTCGACCTCGTCGATGTGGACCAGGTTCGCTGAAAGAGTTGAACACCGGCCGGGGCCGGGGAGGGCTTTCGAGCCGTCCCCGGCCTTTGTCGTCCGTACACCACCGCCTCCTCAGTAAGAAACCACCGGGAGAAACAGCGTGCAGTTGGTAGTTGCGCGGATCGGTCGCGCCCACGGCATCAAGGGCGAGGTCACCGTCGAGGTGCGCACCGACGAGCCCGAGATCCGGCTCGGTCCGGGGGCCGTGCTGGCCACGGAGCCCGCCGCCACCGGGCCGCTCACGATCGAGACCGGCCGGGTGCACAGCGGTCGCCTGCTGCTGCGGTTCGAGGGCGTGCGCGACCGTACGGCCGCGGAGGCGCTGCGCAACACCCTGCTGATCGCCGAGGTGGATCCGGAGGAACTGCCCGAGGACCCCGAGGAGTTCTACGACCACCAGCTGATGGACCTCGACGTCGTCCTCGCCGACGGAACCGAGATCGGCCGGATCACCGAGATCACACATCTGCCGTCCCAGGACCTGTTCATCGTGGAACGGCCGGACGGCAGCGAGGTGATGATCCCGTTCGTCGAGGAGATCGTCACCGAGATCGACCTGGAGGAGCAGCGGGCCGTCATCACTCCGCCGCCGGGGCTGATCGACGAGAGCGAGGCCGTCATCGCCTCCACGCGCGACCAGGACGGTGCCGGGGCCGGCGTGGCGGGCGACGGGCAGAAGGGCGACGAGTGATGCGGCTCGACGTCGTCACGATCTTCCCCGAGTACCTGGACCCCCTGAACGTCTCGCTCGTCGGCAAGGCGCGCACCCGGGGCAGTCTCGACGTGCACGTCCACGACCTGCGGGACTGGACCTACGACCGGCACAACACGGTGGACGACACCCCGTACGGCGGCGGCCCCGGCATGGTCATGAAGACCGAGCCCTGGGGCGAGGCGCTGGACACCGCGCTGGCCGGCGGCTACGAGGCCGGGGCGCACTCCCCGGTGCTCGTGGTGCCCACGCCCAGTGGCAGGCCCTTCACCCAGGAACTGGCCGTGGAGCTCTCGGAGCGACCGTGGCTCATCTTCACCCCCGCCCGCTACGAGGGCATCGACCGCCGGGTGATGGACGAGTACGCGACCCGTATACCGGTCGTCGAGGTGTCCATCGGGGACTACGTCCTGGCGGGCGGCGAAGCAGCCGTCCTGGTGATCACCGAGGCCGTCGCCCGGCTGCTGCCCGGGGTGCTCGGCAACGCCGAGTCGCACCGCGACGACTCCTTCGCGCCCGGGGCCATGGCCGACCTGCTCGAGGGGCCCGTCTACACGAAGCCTCCGGAGTGGCGCGGGCGCGCCATTCCCGAGGTGCTGCTCAGCGGCCACCACGGCCGGATCGCACGCTGGCGACGCGACGAGGCCTTCCGCCGTACCGCTCTCAACAGGCCCGATCTGATCGAGCGTTGCGAGGCGACGGGCTTCGACAAGAAGGACCGGGAGATGCTGTCCATCCTGGGCTGGTCCCCGGGGCCCGACGGACGATTTTGGCGCAGGCCCGCGGCCGTGGAAGAATAGGCCCGCTGTACGTCCGGCGTGCGCCCCTGCCACAGGGGGAAAGACGCCCGCCCGATGTGATCAGCATCCGAACTTCACTCTCTCCCGTCGATGACCTGTGGCATCGGCGAAGAAAGCAGACAACATGACTTCCCTGCTCGATGGCGTCAACGCCGCCTCGCTCCGTACCGACCTCCCGGCGTTCCGCCCCGGTGACACCGTCAACGTCCACGTGCGCGTGATCGAGGGCAACCGCTCCCGTATCCAGCAGTTCAAGGGCGTCGTCATCCGCCGCCAGGGCTCGGGTGTCAGCGAGACCTTCACGGTCCGCAAGGTCTCCTTCAGCGTCGGCGTCGAGCGCACCTTCCCGGTGCACAGCCCGATCTTCGAGAAGATCGAGCTCGTCACCCGCGGTGACGTCCGTCGCGCCAAGCTGTACTTCCTCCGTGAGCTCCGCGGCAAGGCCGCGAAGATCAAGGAGAAGCGCGACCGCTGACTCACCTCCGGCGTCCACGGCGTGGCCCGATAGGATTCGGCCCCGATGGACACGGAAGCACAGCACATGGAGCGCGATCGCTCCTCCGACCCCTCGGACGGGACGGAGGAGGGGTCGCGCTCCACGCATGTTCCCGACCGGCCGTCCGCGGCGATGTCCTGGGGGCGGACCGTCTTCCTCGGCATGCTCTGCACGACCGCTCTGCTGCTCTTCAGCGCCTTCGTCCTGCAGCCCTTCCTGATTCCCAGTGGCTCGATGCAGCCCACGCTCCGGGTCGGGGACCGTGTACTCGTCAACAAACTGGCGTACCGTTTCGGCTCCGAGCCCCACCGCGGCGACGTGGTGGTCTTCGACGGCACCGGATCCTTCGTACCGGAGGCGGGGGCGGAGGGGAGCACCGTCGGCGCGCTGCTGCGCGGGGCGGCCGCGTCCCTGGGGCTGGCCGAACCCGCGGGGTCCGACTTCGTGAAGCGGGTGGTGGGCGTGGGGGGCGACCGTGTGGTCTGCTGCGACAGGCGGGGGAGGCTCGAGGTGAACGACGCTCCGGTGGACGAGGCGTATCTGCACCCGGGTGACCGCCCGTCCGACGTCGCCTTCGACATAGTGGTGCCGGACGACAGACTCTGGGTGATGGGCGACCACCGCAGCAACTCGCGGGACTCCCGTGATCACCTGGGGCAGCCGGGGGGTGGCATGGTGCCCGTCCAGAGAGTGATCGGACGCGTCGACTGGCTCGGCTGGCCGCTCGGCAGACTCGGCTCCCTGGAGGGCACCGACGCCTTCACCGGCATACGGCCGGCGGACGCGGACCATGGGTAACCGGGGTCGGAGGAGGGCACCCGAGTCCGTCCCCCCGCTTCCCACCGGGGCCAGGCCGACCACGGCACGTTCGCTGCCCACGCGGGCGGAGCGCCGCAAGCTGGCCCGCAAGGTGAAACGCCGCAGGCGCCGGTCGGCGATCAAGGAGATACCCCTCCTCGTCCTGGTGGCGCTGCTGATCGCGCTGGTGCTCAAGACCTTTCTCGTCCAGGCCTTCGTGATCCCCTCCGGCTCGATGGAGCAGACCATCCGGATCGGTGACCGGGTGCTGGTGGACAAGCTGACCCCCTGGTTCGGCTCCGAGCCGCAGCGCGGGGACGTCGTCGTCTTCAAGGACCCGGGCGGCTGGCTGCAGCAGGAGAGCGCCGTACCGGAGGACCCGCCCGCCGGGGTCAAACAGGTCAAGGAACTGCTCACCTTCATCGGGCTGCTGCCCTCGGCCGACGAACAGGACCTGATCAAGCGTGTGGTGGCCGTGGGGGGCGACACAGTGAAGTGCTGCGGCGCCGACGGCAGGATCACGGTCAACGGCGTGGCGCTCGACGAGCCGTATCTGAATCCCGGCGACGTCCCCTCCACTCTCAAATTCGAGGTAAAGGTTCCCCGGGGCCGCATCTTCGTGATGGGCGACCACCGGTCGAATTCCGCGGACTCACGATTCCATCTCGACAAGCCGGGAAAGGGCACGGTGTCGGAGGACGAGGTCGTGGGACGGGCCGTGGTGATCGCCTGGCCGTTCGGGCACTGGCGCAGGCTGGAGGAGCCCGGAACGTACGCCTCCGTCCCCGACGGGGGCGCCGGAGCTACGGCCGGGACGGCCCCGTCGAATAGTGTGTCCTCCCAGGATCGCAACGGAATGGTCCTGCTCCCGACCCCTGCGGAACTCCCGCTCGTTATGGGAGTGGTGGGCCTGCGCCGAATCGGGCGCGGGCGGTGGCACGGAGTGAGGAGTGGATGTGGGGGATTTGGCGGTCGGCGCACGATCCGGACACGACGAACCCGAGGACCGGTCTTCGAGCGACGGGGTCCCGGCGGAGGCGCAGAGTGACGGCGAGTCCCCGGACGGTGGCAGCACGGCGGTGAAGAAGCCCCGTTCCTTCTGGAAGGAGCTGCCGCTCCTCATCGGCGTCGCGCTCGTTCTCGCGTTGCTGATCAAGACGTTCCTGGTGCAGGCGTTCTCGATTCCCTCGGACTCGATGCAGAACACCCTGCAGCGGGGTGACCGGGTGCTGGTCGACAAGCTGACGCCGTGGTTCGGCTCGGAGCCCGAGCGTGGAGAGGTCGTGGTCTTCCACGATCCGGGCGGCTGGCTGGAGGACACGGCGACGCCCGAGCCCAACGCGGTGCAGAAGTTCCTGAGCTTCATCGGGCTGATGCCGTCCGCGGAGGAGAAGGATCTGATCAAGAGGGTCATCGCCGTCGGCGGCGACACCGTCGAGTGCAAGAAGAACGGCCCGGTGACGGTCAACGGCAAGGCGCTGGACGACAAGTCGTTCATCTTCGCCGGCAACAGCGCCTGCGACGACGAGCCGTTCGGACCGATCAACGTGCCCGAGGGCCGGATCTGGGTGATGGGCGACCACCGGCAGAACTCGCTGGACTCCCGCTACCACCAGGAGCTGCCCGGTCAGGGCACGGTGTCCACGGACGAGGTGGTCGGGCGGGCCGTTGTGGTGGCCTGGCCCGTAAACCGCTGGGCGACCCTGCCGGTGCCGAGCACGTTCGACCAGCCCGGGCTGAACGCCGCGGCCGCTGTCGCGGTACCCGGTGCACTCGGTGTAGCCGGAGCGCTGCCCCTCGTGTTCTGGCGTCGCCGTAGGCTGACCCGCGGGCATACCGCCGGGTAGGGTGCCGACTCGGATCAGCGATTGTCGATCTCCGATGGGGGAGCGCTGGGATGAGTGGATCAGGACGTCATGACGGCCGCGGCCGGCTCGGCAGCACGTTGTCGAACCTGGCCGTGGCCGTCGGCTGTGTGCTCTTCCTCGGCGGCTTCGCCTGGGGAGCCGTGGTGTACAAGCCGTACACCGTACCGACCGACTCGATGACACCGACGGTGAACGCCGGTGACCGGGTCCTCGCCGAGCGGGTGGACGGCGACGACGTGCGGCGCGGAGACGTGGTCGTCTTCACCGACACGGCATGGGGCGACATGCCCATGGTGAAACGGGTCGTCGGCGTGGGCGGTGACAAGGTCGCCTGCTGCGACAAGGGCGGCCGGCTCACGGTCGACGGCGAACCCGTCGAGGAACCGTATCTGCGGGCGGCGGGAGCCTCGTCCCTCCTCCCGGCAGAGGGTGAGGCCCCGGCCTCTCCCCAGAACTTCACGGCCGACGTGCCCGAGGGCCAGCTCTTCCTCCTCGGGGACGAACGCAGCACCTCCATGGACTCCCGCGTCCACCTGGAGGACCCGGGACAGGGTTCGGTGCCTCGCAGCGCGGTCCAGGCGCGGGTGGACGCCGTGGCCTGGCCCATGAACGGGATGATCGGCCGGCCCGCGGCGTTTGCCGCGCTGCCCGGAGGGGTGTCGTCCGAGGGCCCTCTGCCGCTGCAGGCGGGCGCCCTCGTGGTGGGCGTGGTGCTGATCCTGGGCGGCGCGGCCTACGGGCCGCTCGCGGCGCGATCCGGGCGGGGTGCCAAGCGGCCGAAGGCGTCCGCCGATGCGCACTGAGGTACGCAAGGTGGCCCGTGTCGTGCTCCTGGACCCGGACGACCGGATCCTGTTGCTGCACGGTTTCGAGCCCGACGCCCCGGCCGACCACTGGTGGTTCACCCCCGGAGGCGGCCTGGAGGGCGGGGAGACCCGCGAGGAGGCCGCCCTGCGCGAGCTCGCCGAGGAGACCGGGATCACGGATGTCTCCCTTGGCCCGCTGCTGTGGACGAGGATCTGCTCCTTCCCGTTCGACGGCCGGCGCTGGGACCAGGACGAGTGGTACTTCCTGGCCCGGACGCCGCAGACGGCCACTCACCAGAAGGGCCTCACCGAGCTGGAGCTGCGCAGTGTTGCCGGTCTGAGGTGGTGGACTTCCGCCGAACTTCTCGCCACGCGTGAGACGGTGTACCCGACCAGGCTCGCCGGGCTGCTGCGCACGCTGCTCGACGAGGGTCCCCCGAGTGTTCCGCTGGTTCTCGCCCCCGAAATCGTCTAATCGGCCAGGGGTGCGCGGGGCTGACGCACAATAGGGGGACGCACGGCTGAAGGGGAACATGCCATGAGTGCCGAGGACCTCGAGAAGTACGAGACCGAGATGGAGCTGAAGCTCTACCGGGAGTACCGCGATGTCGTCGGTCTGTTCAAATATGTGATCGAGACCGAACGGCGCTTCTACCTCACCAACGACTACGAGATGCAGGTGCACTCGGTCCAGGGCGAGGTCTTTTTCGAGGTTTCCATGGCGGACGCGTGGGTCTGGGACATGTACAGGCCCGCCCGGTTCGTCAAGCAGGTCCGGGTGTTGACGTTCAAGGACGTGAACATCGAGGAGCTCAACAAGAGTGATCTCGAACTGCCGGGCGGCTGATCCCCTGCACAGCCCCCGGCGCGACCCTCGGCATCCCGGCCGTACGACCGGAGTCGGGCCTTCTCCCGGCATCCCGGTTCACTCGTCCGGGTGGCCGGGATATTCACATCGATCTGGTTGTCCACCAAGATCCACCAGCTCGGGCGGGGCGCGTCACAGTCGGTGCCGGAGGTGGTGCCGATATGAACGCACGGGGTGCACTCGGGCGGTACGGCGAGGATCTGGCGGTACGGCTGCTGGCTGACGCCGGTATGACGGTGCTGGAGCGCAACTGGCGGTGTCGCTCGGGAGAGATCGACATCGTCGCCAGGGACGGCGACGCGGTGGTCGTCTGCGAGGTGAAGACGCGTAGGGCGGGCTCCTTCGAACATCCGATGGAGGCGGTCACACGGACCAAGGCCGACCGGCTGCGCAGGCTCGCCGAGATCTGGCTCGTCGGTCACGGCGGCCCGCCGCCGGGCGGGGTCCGGATCGATCTGGTCGGTGTGGTTCTGCCCAGCCGCGGCGCCCCGGTGACCGAGCACGTGCGGGGCGTGGCCTGATGGGGTTCGCGCGGGCCTGTTCGGTGGCGCTCGTCGGCGTCGAGGGCGTGGTGGTGGAGGTCCAGGCCGATCTGGAACCGGGCGTGGCGGCGTTCACGCTCGTCGGCCTGCCGGACAAGAGCCTGGTGGAGAGCCGGGACCGGGTCAGGGCCGCGGTCGTCAATTCCGGGGCGGATTGGCCACAGAAGAAACTCACGGTGGGCCTTTCCCCCGCGTCCGTACCCAAGGGCGGTTCGGGGTTCGACCTGGCCGTCGCGTGTGCGGTGCTCGGCGCGGCGGACCGGATCGATCCTGCAGCCATCGCCGATGTGGTGATGATCGGGGAGCTCGGCCTCGACGGCCGGGTCCGCCCCGTGCGCGGGGTGCTGCCCGCGGTGCTCGCGGCGGCGGAGGCGGGGTACCGGCACGTCGTCGTCCCGGAGCAGACCGCGGGAGAGGCCGCCCTCGTGCCGGGCGTCACCGTCCTCGGCGTGCGGAGCCTGCGCCAGGTGATCGCCGTCCTCGGCGACGAACCCGTGCCCGAGGAGCCTGCCTCCGACCGGGGCCGCCCCGACACGATGCTCGCGGGGCTGATGGTGCCCGGAGCCGGCCTCGGCACCGGGCTGGCACCGTTCTCGTCCGACGGCACGGCACACCGGCCGGACCTGGCCGATGTGGCGGGCCAGGGGCGGGCACGCAAGGCGCTGGAGGTGGCCGCCGCGGGAGGGCACCACCTGCTGCTCTCCGGGCCGCCGGGCGCGGGTAAGACCATGCTGGCCGAGCGGCTCACGGCGATCCTGCCGCCGCTGTCCCGGCAGGAGTCCCTCGAAGTGACGGCGGTGCATTCGGTCGCGGGCATCCTCCCGCCGGGTGAACCCCTGATCAGCGGAGCGCCGTACTGCGCCCCGCACCACTCGGCGACCATGCAGTCACTCGTGGGCGGGGGGAACGGTCTGCCGAGGCCGGGAGCGGTGTCCCTGGCACACCGGGGTGTCCTCTTCCTCGACGAGGCACCGGAGTTCTCCGTGAGGGCACTCGACGCGCTGCGCCAGCCCCTGGAGTCCGGGCACGTCGTGGTCGCACGCGCGGCCGGGGTCGTCCGGCTGCCCGCCCGCTTCCTGATGATCCTCGCCGCGAACCCCTGCCCGTGCGGCAGGCACACCCTGGCCGGTGCCGGCTGCGAGTGCCCGCCCTCCGCGGTCCGCCGCTATCAGGCGAGGCTGTCGGGCCCGCTGCTCGACCGCGTCGACCTGCGCGTCGAGGTCGAGCCGGTCGGAAGGGCCGACCTGATGGGGAGCGGCGGCCGAGGGGAGACCTCGGCCGAGGTGGCGGGCCGGGTGCGAGAGGCCAGGGAGCGCGCCGCGGAGCGGCTCGCCGGCACCCCCTGGACCACCAACAGCGAAGTGCCCGGGCACGAACTGCGGACCAGGCTCGTCACGGCGCCGGGCGCACTGATGGCCGCCGAGCGTGACATGGAGCGGGGCGTCCTCACGGCCCGCGGCCTCGACCGGGTCCTGCGCGTGGCGTGGACGGTCGCCGACCTGCGTGCCGCCGACCGCCCGGACGCCTCGGACATCGCGGCGGCACTGGAACTGCGTACGGGCATCCAGCGGGGGGCCGTGATGCGGGCGGGTGCCTCGTGAACGCCCCGCCGGGCCAGGGGGAGCGGGAGCGGCTGGCGCGTGCCGCCCTGACCCGCGTGTTCGAGCCGGGGGACGAGCGCGGTGGCCGCTGGATCCGCGAGGTCGGGCCCGTCGAGCTGATCCGGCGTCTCACCGGCACCGACGGATCGGCGCGAGGGCTCAAGGGGATGACGGCGACCCGGCTCGCCGGCTGTCGCCTGCGGGCGTCGAGCGCCGACCCGGGAAAGGACCTGGCGGACGTGGCCGCGATCGGCGGGCGCTTCGTCTGCCCCGGGGACCGGGAGTGGCCGAGCCAGCTCGACGACCTGGGGGACGCGCGGCCCATCGGTCTCTGGGTGAGAGGCCGGTCCGACCTGCGCCTCTGGGCGCTGCGCTCGGTCGCCGTGGTCGGAGCCCGGGCCTGCACACCGTACGGGGCGCACATGGCCGCGACGCTCGCGTCAGGGCTGGCCGAGCTGGGCTGGGTGGTGGTCTCCGGCGCCGCGTTCGGGGTGGACGGTGCAGCCCACCGCGGGGCGCTGGCCGCGGGAGGAGCGACCGTGGCGGTCCTGGCCTGCGGGGTGGACATGGCCTACCCCCGGGGCCACGCCGAGCTGATCGGGCGCATCGTCGAGCAGGGCATGGTCATGGGTGAGCTGCCGCCCTCGGACCATCCGACGCGCAGCAGGTTCATCCTGCGCAACAGGGTGATCGCGGCACTCACGCGAGGCACCGTGGTGGTGGAGGCCGAGTACCGCAGCGGCTCACTGGTCACCGCGAGGAACGCGGAACGGCTGGGCCGCTTCATCATGGGGGTGCCGGGCCCGGCCACCAGCGGCCTCTCGGCCGGCGTCCATGAACTCCTGCGCGGCGAGGGTGTGTTGGTTACCGATGCAGCAGAAATCGCCGAATTGGTGGGGGAGATGGGGGAACTGGCCCCTGTCAGACGCGGTCCCGTCCTGCCCCGGGACCTGCTCGACGCCGCCTGCGCGCGGGTGCTGGACGCACTGCCCGGCACAGGCGTGATGGACGGGCGTGACGTGGCCCGGAGCGCCGGAGCGTCAACGGACGAAGCCCTCGGGCGGCTGTACGAACTGCACTCACTGGGGTTCGTCGAACGCGAGGGCGACGGATGGCGGTTGACGCCCGGACGCACACGCGACGGGGGTGCGCGGCGAGCCGGTACTTGACCCGGAGCATTCGGGTGAAAAGGTGATGCCGACGACCTCGGCGGCACCCGGCCAGGCGTCAGGGGGGCGGTGCGCGTGGTGACGGCCCCCGCTGTTCGGCCCTGTCCGACGGCGGGAGGACGTCGAGAGATCTGGTACGTATTCGCACAGCACGGCTCCCTTGTCCTGCGCGCAAAGCAACACCCCAGTCACGCTACGCTCACGAGGAATCCGCCCCAGAGACACGTCCCAGCACTTCACAGCAGAACGGCTCAAGGCACCACATGCCCCAGCACACCTCCGGGTCTGACCGTGCGGCAGCGCCACCGGCAGCGCGTGGCACTGTGCGCCCTCCCGCCCCCTCCTCGCTCGACGAGTTGTGGCGTTCGTACAAGACCACCGGCGACGAACGGCTGCGGGAGCAGCTGATCCTGCACTACTCGCCCCTCGTGAAATACGTCGCCGGCCGGGTCAGTGTGGGGCTGCCGTCCAACGTGGAGCAGGCGGACTTCGTCTCGTCCGGCGTCTTCGGGCTGATCGACGCCATCGAGAAGTTCGACATCGAGCGGGCCATCAAGTTCGAGACCTACGCGATCACCAGGATCCGTGGCGCGATGATCGACGAACTCCGGGCACTGGACTGGATTCCCCGGTCCGTGAGACAGAAGGCGCGCAACGTCGAGCGTGCCTACGCCACGCTGGAGGCGAGGCTGCGGCGCACGCCCACGGAGCCCGAGGTGGCCGCTGAGATGGGCGTCGCACTGGAGGAACTACACGCAGTTTTCAGCCAGTTGTCGCTCGCCAACGTGGTGGCACTCGAGGAACTGCTGCATGTCGGCGGCGAGGGCGGTGACCGGCTCAGCCTGATGGACACCCTGGAGGACACCGCCGCCGACAATCCGGTCGAGGTCGCCGAGGACCGCGAGCTCAGACGGTTGCTCGCCCGCGCCATCAACACCCTCCCCGAGCGTGAGAAGACCGTGGTCACGCTCTACTACTACGAGGGCCTCACCCTCGCGGAGATCGGCAACGTCCTCGGGGTCACCGAGAGCAGGGTCAGTCAGATCCACACCAAGTCGGTGCTGCAGCTCCGGGCGAAACTCGCCGACGCCGGACGCTGAGCGGGAGCGGCTTCGGCCACCCGGCTGCGGACGCGGACCCCACCGGGCACCGGTGCCGCCGTAGAGTGGACCGGTGCCCAGGATTCGAGCGGCCTCCGTGGCCGAGCACCGGACCATGCAGCGCGGCGCCCTCCTGGACGCCGCACGCTCCCTGCTGTCCGAGGGTGGTACGGAGGCGCTGACCTTCCCCGCCCTCGCCGAGCGCACCGGCCTCGCCAGGTCGTCCGTATACGAGTACTTCCGGTCCCGCGCCGCCGTGGTCGAGGAACTCTGCGCCGTCGACTTCCCCCTCTGGGCCGCCGAGGTCGAGAGCGCCATGGAGCGAGCCGGTACACCCGAGGCGAAGATCGAGGCCTATGTGCGCCGACAGCTCGATCTCGTCGGAGACCGGCGGCATCGTGCGGTGGTGGCGATCTCGGCGAGCGAGCTCGACGCGGGCGCGCGGGAGAAGATCCGCGCCGCGCACGGCGGGCTCATCGCGATGATCGTCGAGGCGCTCGCCGACCTGGGCCACACCGAGCCGAGGCTCGCGGCCATGCTGCTGCAGGGCTCGGTGGACGCCGCGGTGCGCAGGATCGAACTGGGCGCGGCGGAGGAACCGGGCATCGTCGCGGACACGGCCGTGGCCATGGTCCTGCGCGGTGTGCGCGGCTGAGCGGTGGTCCGGGCCGCCTCCGCGAGCGGGACGCCGGACACCGGCAGCAGCCGGGACGGCCCGCGTCGCAGCAGCGACGGAGGAAGCAGCGACAGCGGGTCCAGATAATCGACGCCGCGTCGCAGGCCCCAGTGCAGGCAGCCCTGGGCGCAGTGGGACGGCTCCGGTCCGATCACCCCCACCACCTGTCCGGCGGCCACCTCCTCGCCCTCGGTGACCTGTGGCCTCACGGGCTCGTAGGTGAAGCGGAGCGGGGGCTCCCCACTCCCGGCCACGTCGACGGACAGCACCCCACGCCCCGCCACCGGTCCGGCGAAGGCGACCCGGCCCGGGGCTGCCGCCCGTACGGGAGTGCCCGGTGGGCCTGCGAGGTCGACTCCGCGGTGACCGGGCCCGTAGGGCCCGGCGGGCGGCTCCCAGCCGCGCACGACCAGGGGCCGGCCCGCCAGCGGCCAGACCCGGTCGCCGTCCGGCGCTCCCGTCGCGGCCTCGGCTGTGGCAGGCCCCAGCAGGACCGTGAGCAGTCCGACCACCAGTGCCGACACCAGTGCGGCCGGCAGGGGCGGCGTGCACGCGGAGGGCCTGGGTACGGGTGCGAGGAGCACCGCGGGAAGGGCTTCACGGAACGGGGCGTCGACCGGGTTTCCTGGTGAGCGGCACATGAGGGGAACGATCCCCCGAAGACCCCCTCGCCGGGGATCATGGTCCGCTTCTGTGGACGGCCGGGGCGTTGTGGACATCGCCGTCACCCGGCACCCGGCGGGTCCCGTACACTTCTTCTGGCGATCCGGGTCACCGGGTCGACTTCGCACGCCCCTCCACCTCCCTCTCTGCGGACGGTGGCCGCGCTTCTCGGTCCCTTGTGGCACGGCGCGTCGGGGCGTCAGGCGCGACAGCAATCCTGCGGTCGCGACAACCGAGTACCTCAAGGAGTACGGCCATGGCCGTCGTCACGATGCGGGAGCTGCTGGAAAGCGGCGTCCACTTCGGTCACCAGACCCGTCGCTGGAACCCGAAGATGAAGCGCTTCATCTTCACCGAGCGCAACGGCATCTACATCATCGACCTGCTCCAGTCGCTGTCGTACATCGACCGCGCCTACGAGTTCGTCAAGGAGACCGTCGCCCACGGCGGCTCCATCATGTTCGTGGGTACGAAGAAGCAGGCCCAGGAGGCCATCGCCGAGCAGGCGACGCGCGTCGGCATGCCGTACGTCAACCAGCGTTGGCTCGGTGGCATGCTCACCAACTTCTCCACCGTCTACAAGCGCCTTCAGCGTCTGAAGGAGCTCGAGCTCATCGACTTCGAGGACGTGGCCGCCTCCGGCCTCACCAAGAAGGAGCTCCTGGTCCTCTCCCGCGAGAAGGCCAAGCTGGAGAAGACCCTCGGTGGTATCCGCGAGATGCAGAAGGTGCCGAGCGCCGTCTGGATCGTCGACACCAAGAAGGAGCACATCGCCGTCGGTGAGGCGCGCAAGCTCCACATCCCGGTCGTCGCGATCCTCGACACCAACTGCGACCCCGACGAGGTCGACTACAAGATTCCGGGCAACGACGACGCGATCCGCTCCGTCACCCTGCTCACCCGCGTGATCGCCGATGCCGTCGCCGAGGGCCTCATCGCCCGTTCCGGTGCCGCCACCGGTGACTCGAAGCCGGGCGAGAAGGCCGCCGGCGAGCCCCTCGCCGAGTGGGAGCGTGACCTGCTCACGGGCGAGAAGAAGGACGACGCCGAGGTCCAGTCCTCCGCCGAGACCGAGAAGGCCGCCGACGCCGAGCCGGCCGCCGCCGCCGACGAGCAGGACGCCGAGAAGGCTGAGGCCCCGGCCGCCGCCGAGGCCCCCGCCGCCGAGGCTCCGGCCGCGGACGCCGAGCAGGCCTGACACCCGTCAGTCACGGCTGAATGACGGCGGGGGTCGGTGCACCGGCACCGCCCCCGCCGTTCACCCGTATCTTTCAGACTTCGAGAGAGAAACAGACTCATGGCGAACTACACCGCCGCTGACGTCAAGAAGCTCCGCGAGCTCACCGGCGCCGGCATGATGGACTGCAAGAAGGCGCTCGACGAGGCCGACGGCAACGTCGACGGCGCCGTCGAGGCGCTCCGCATCAAGGGCCAGAAGGGCGTCGCCAAGCGCGAAGGCCGTTCCGCCGAGAACGGTGCCGTCGTCTCCCTCATCTCCGAGGACAAGACGTCCGGCGTCCTGCTCGAGCTGAAGTGCGAGACGGACTTCGTCGCCAAGGGTGACAAGTTCCAGGCCGTCGCCAACGCCCTGGCCGCGCACGTCGCCGCGACCTCCCCGGCCGACACCGAGGCGCTCCTCGCCTCGGAGATCGAGCCCGGCAAGACCGTCCAGGCGTACGTGGACGAAGCCAACGCCAACCTCGGCGAGAAGATCGTCCTGGACCGCTTCGCGCAGTTCACCGGCGGTTACGTGGCTGCGTACATGCACCGCACCATGCCCGACCTCCCGCCGCAGGTCGGCGTCCTCGTCCAGCTGGACAAGGAGAACGCCGAGGTCGCCAAGGACGTCGCGCAGCACATCACCGCCTTCGCCCCGAAGTACCTCAACCGCGACGAGGTCCCGGCCGAGACGGTCGAGAACGAGCGCCGCGTCGCCGAGGCCACCTCGCGTGAGGAGGGCAAGCCCGAGGCCGCCCTCCCGAAGATCGTCGAGGGTCGCGTCAACGGCTTCTTCAAGGAGGTCGTCGTTCTCGAGCAGGCCTTCGCGAAGGACAACAAGAAGTCGGTCCAGAAGGTCCTGGACGAGGCCGGTGTCAGCCTGACGCGCTTCGCGCGCATCAAGGTCGGCATCTGAGTCCGTCCGCGAACAACGGTGGACCCGATAGGGTCTGGTGCAGTCGTCGGCCGCACTCAGCCGTACGACCGCAGATCTGACGAGGAGGCCATTGCCGCTGAGGGACAACAGACCCACCGGCAATGGCCTTCTTCGTATGTGCACGAGGAGAATCCCCATGAACAAGGGCGCGGACGCCACACAGGGTGACCACAAGCGCGACGACGGCACGATTTCCGGGCGCTTCATGCTGAAGCTCTCGGGCGAGGCCTTCGCCGGTGGCGGAGGCCTCGGCGTCGACCCCGACGTCGTGCACACCATCGCCCGCGAGATCGCCGCGGTCGTGCGCGACGGCGCGGAGATCGCGGTCGTCATCGGTGGCGGCAACTTCTTCCGCGGCGCCGAGCTCCAGCAGCGCGGCATGGACCGGGCGCGGTCCGACTACATGGGCATGCTCGGCACGGTCATGAACTGCCTGGCGCTGCAGGACTTCCTGGAGAAGGAAGGCATCGACTCACGCGTCCAGACCGCCATCACCATGGGCCAGGTCGCGGAGCCGTACATCCCGCTCCGTGCCGTACGGCACCTGGAGAAGGGCCGCGTCGTGATCTTCGGTGCGGGTATGGGCATGCCGTACTTCTCCACCGACACGACCGCTGCCCAGCGCGCCCTGGAGATCGACGCCGAGGCGCTGCTGATGGGGAAGAACGGCGTGGACGGGGTCTACGACTCCGACCCGAAGACCAACCCCGACGCGGTGAAGTTCGACGCCCTGCAGTACGGCGAGGTGATCGCCCGCGACCTCAAGGTCGCCGACGCCACCGCGATCACACTCTGCCGTGACAACCAGCTCCCCATCCTGGTCTTCGAGCTGACCGCGGAGGGCAACATCGCCCGCGCGGTCAAGGGTGAGAAGATCGGCACGCTGGTGAGCGACGAGAGCACCCGGGCCTGACGGCCCGAACCGATGGACAACGGCCTGCCGGTCGGACACCGTGCAGGTGAGGACGCGACGCAGGATCCGCAGGACCCGACGATGCCGGGTCCGCTCAAGACACGCAGGAGCACGTGGTGATCGAAGAAATCCTCCTCGAGGCCGAGGAGAAGATGGAGAAGGCCGTCGTCGTGGCGAAAGAGGACTTCGCCGCGATCCGTACCGGCCGTGCGCACCCGGCGATGTTCAACAAGATCGTCGCCGACTACTACGGCGCGCTGACCCCGATCAACCAGCTGGCCTCGTTCTCGGTTCCCGAGCCGCGGATGGCCGTGGTGACCCCGTTCGACAAGACCGCGCTGCGCAACATCGAGCAGGCGATCCGTGACTCCGACCTCGGCGTCAACCCGAGCAACGACGGCAACATCATCCGTGTGACGTTCCCCGAGCTCACGCAGGACCGCCGCAAGGAGTACATCAAGGTCGCCAAGACCAAGGCCGAGGACTCCAAGATCTCGATCCGCTCCATCCGCCGTAAGGCCAAGGAGTCGCTGGACAAGCTCGTCAAGGACAAGGAGTCCGGCGAGGACGAGGTCCGCCGCGCGGAGAAGGAGCTCGACGACACCACCGCGAAGTACGTCGCGCAGGTGGACGAGCTGCTCAAGCACAAGGAAGCCGAGCTGCTCGAAGTCTGATGAACGACTCTTCCTGGGGCGCCCCGCAGGGAGCCGGTTACCGGGGCGCGCCCGAGATGGGGGCCGCTCCGGCGGGTCCTGCATACGATGTGCACGGCGCCCAGCAGACTCGGCCCATGCCCATCGTGCCGGACGTTCCCGACGCAGGTAGAGACGCTGACGACCGCGACGACCGGAACAGGGACGCCGCGCGGGTCAGCGGCCCCCTGTTCCGTGACGAGAAGCCGCAGGAGCCCATGTCCACCCCGCTGCCGCCCCCGCCGCCCAAGAAGCGTGCGGGGCGTGATCTGCGTGCTGCCATAGGTGTCGGGGTCGCCCTCGGCGCCCTCGTCGCCGGCTCCCTCTTCGTCGTGAAGGCCGTCTTCGTCGGCGTGGTCGTGCTGGCGGTGGTGGTCGGCCTCTGGGAGCTCACCTCCCGGCTCAAGGAGCGCAAGGGCATCAACGCCCCTCTCGTGCCGCTCGCCGTCGGCGGCGCCGCGATGGTCGTCGCCGGCTACGTGAGGGAGGCGGAGGGCGCCTGGGTCGCGATGGCGCTCACCGCTCTGGCGGTGCTCGTGTGGCGGATGACGGAGCCGCCCGAGGGCTACCTCAAGGACGTCACGGCGGGGGTCTTCGCCGTGTTCTACGTGCCGTTCCTCGCCACGTTCGTCGCGATGATGCTCACCGCGGACGACGGCGCGTGGCGGGTGCTGACCTTCCTGCTGCTGACCGTGGTCAGTGACACCGGCGCGTACGCCGTCGGCTGGCGCTTCGGCACGCACAAGCTTGCTCCCCGTATCAGCCCCGGGAAGACCCGGGAAGGCCTGTTCGGCGCGGTCGGTTTCGCGATGGTCGCCGGCGCCCTGTGCATGGAGTTCCTGATCGACGGCGGGAGCTGGTGGCAGGGGCTGCTGATGGGCCTCGCCGTCGCGGCCAGCGCCACGCTCGGCGACCTGGGTGAGTCCATGATCAAGCGGGACCTCGGGATCAAGGACATGGGCACGCTGCTGCCCGGCCACGGCGGCATCATGGACCGGCTGGACTCGCTGCTGCCCAGCGCCCCGGTCGTATGGCTGCTGCTGGTGCTGTTCGTCGGATCCGGCTGAGTTCCGTGCGTCGCACTTTCGGGGGAGGGGCCGGTCGTCCAGCTGGACGACCGGCCCCTCCGCCGTATGCCGGGTCTCCGGCCCGGCGGCCGTCGCTCCCGGGCGCCCGTGGACGGGGGAGCGGTCCCCGTTCCCCCGCACACCTTGTGCGACCGGTCACCGTATCTGCCCGCGCCCGGGCCGTCCTTGGGCCGTCGCACGCCCGCTGACCTGGGGCGGAGCCGTGCCGAGGGCCGCTGGCGTCCCGCCCGGGTTGTCGGCGGACCTGAGGACCACGGCGTGTCTGCGACACTGGATGAACCATGCCTAAGCCCGGAGAACTCACTTTCGTCGCGCCCCGCGGAGCCAAGCTGCCGCCGCGGCACCTCGCCGACCTCACGCCCGACGAGCGCAAGGAAGCAGTCGCCGCGACCGGCGAGAAGCCCTTCCGTGCCAAGCAACTGTCGCAGCACTACTTCACGCGGTACGCGCACGACCCGGCGGAGTGGACCAACATCCCGGCCGCCTCGCGGGAGAAGCTCGCCGAGGCGGTGTTCCCCGACCTGATGTCGGTGATGCGCCACATCAGCTGCGACGACGACACCACCCGTAAGACGCTCTGGAAGCTGCACGACGGGACGCTCGTCGAGTCCGTCCTCATGCGCTATCCGGACCGGGTGACCATGTGCATCTCGTCCCAGGCCGGCTGCGGCATGAACTGCCCGTTCTGCGCGACCGGGCAGGCGGGACTCGATCGCAACCTGTCGACCGCGGAGATCGTGCACCAGATCGTTGACGGCATGCGCGCGCTGCGCGACGGCGAGGTCCCGGGCGGGCCGGCGCGGCTGTCCAACATCGTCTTCATGGGCATGGGCGAGCCGCTGGCCAACTACAAGCGCGTGGTCGGCGCGATCCGCAGGCTGACGGACCCGGAGCCGGACGGACTCGGCCTCTCGCAGCGCGGGATCACCGTGTCCACGGTGGGCCTGGTGCCTGCGATGCTGCGCTTCGCCGACGAGGGCTTCAAGTGCCGCCTCGCGGTCTCGCTGCACGCCCCGGACGACGAACTGCGCGACACCCTCGTGCCCGTCAACACCCGCTGGAAGGTCCGGGAGGTTCTGGACGCCGCGTGGGAGTACGCGGAGAAGTCCGGCCGCCGCATCTCCATCGAGTACGCGCTCATCCGGGACATCAACGACCAGGCATGGCGCGGTGACCGGCTGGGCCGGCTGCTCAAGGGCAAGCGGGTCCACGTCAACCTCATCCCACTGAACCCGACCCCGGGTTCGAAGTGGACCGCCTCGCGCCCCGAGGACGAGAAGGCGTTCGTCGACGCCATCGCCGCCCACGGCGTGCCGGTCACCGTCCGGGACACCCGCGGCCAGGAGATCGACGGGGCCTGCGGGCAGCTGGCGGCCTCCGAGCGCTGAGGCGGCCCGGGCGGACGGGTGCGATCCGGCCGGTCCGGCGTGTTCCGGCCGGTGTAGCCTGGCCGGGAAATCAACTTCATATTCCGACAGGGGAGCGCCACAGCGCTGAGAGTGCGGCACCGAGGACAGGTCGGCCGCAGACCCTCTGAACCTCGCCCGGGTCATTCCGGGTAGGAAGTTCGGACCTTACTCAAGCTGTTGCGCCCTGCCCGCTCGCCGAGCGGGCAGGGCCGCGTCTCTTCCTGGTCATCTCCAGGAGGAATCACATGAACAACACCACGAAGTACGCGGTGACCGCGCTCGCCGCCGCACTCGGCATATCCGCGCTCGCGGGCTGCGGCGGGGAGGACGACGAGTCCGCGGGTGGCGAGGGATCCAAGAGCTCCAAGACCGTCACCCTGGTCAGCCACGACTCCTTCAACGCCTCGGACGCCGTACTCAAGGCGTTCACGAAGGAGACCGGCTACAAGATCAAGGTGCTCAAGAGCGGCGACGCCGGAGCCGCGCTCAACCAGGAGATCCTCACCAAGGGGTCCCCGCGCGGCGACGTCTTCTTCGGAGCCGACAACACGCTGCTCTCCCGCGCCCTCGACAACGGCCTGTTCACGCCGTACGAGGCGAAGGGCCTCGACCGTGTCGCCGCCGACACCCGGCTCGACGCCGACAAGCACCGGGTCACGCCCGTCGACACCGGAGACATCTGCGTCAACTACGACAAGAAGTACTTCGCCGACAAGAAGCTCGACCCGCCGAAGACCTTCGACGACCTGCTGAAGCCCGCGTACAAGAACCTCCTCGTCACCGAGAACGCCGCGACCTCCTCGCCCGGACTCGGCTTCCTGCTCGGCACCGTCGCCACCCGCGGCGAGGACGGCTACCAGGACTACTGGAAGAAGCTGAAGGACAACGGCGTCAAGGTCGTCGACGGCTGGGAGCAGGCGTACAACGACGAGTTCTCCGGCTCCGCGGGCGGCAGGAAGGCCAAGGCCGACCGCCCGCTGGTCGTCTCCTACGCCTCCAGCCCGCCCGTCGAGGTGCTGTACGCCGATCCGCAGCCCACCGAGGCCCCGACCGGTGTCGCCACCGGCACCTGCTTCCGCCAGATCGAGTTCGCCGGTCTGCTGGACGGCGCGAAGAACGAGGCGGGCGGCAAGGCGCTGCTGGACTTCCTGATCAGCAAGCGGTTCCAGGAGGACATGCCGCTGAACATGTTCGTGAACCCGGTGGTGAAGGACGCGAAGCTGCCGGAGCTGTTCAAGAAGTTCGGTGCGACGGTCGACAAGCCGGCGACCGTCGCACCGGAGCAGATCGCCGAGAACCGTGAGCAGTGGGTCCGGTCGTGGTCCTCGCTCGTCGTGAAGTAACCGCGCGGCCCCCGGGCAAGGGCGGACGCACCGGCAAGGGCGGCGCGCCCCGGGACAAGGGGGGGCGCACCCACGGTGGCGGCGTGCGCGGGAACGCGGTGCGGCTCGGCCTGATGGCCGTGCCCGTCGCGTTCTTCGCGCTGTTCTTCGCCTATCCGGTGGCCGCGATCGTCGGCCGGGGGCTGAAGGCGGACGGCGACTGGCAGTTCGGCCGGATCGGCACGGTACTCAGCAGGCCGGACATCCTCGACGTCCTCTGGTTCACCACCTGGCAGGCACTCGCCTCGACCGCGCTCACCCTGCTGATCGCGCTGCCCGGCGCCTACGTCTTCGCGCGGTTCGACTTCCCCGGCAAGCAGTTGCTGCGCGCCGTGGTGACCGTGCCGTTCGTCCTGCCCACCGTCGTCGTCGGTACGGCCTTCCTGGCGCTCCTGGGGCGCGGCGGATTCCTCGACGAGCTCTGGGGAGTACGCCTCGACACCACGGTGTGGGCGATCCTGCTCGCCCACGTCTTCTTCAACTACGCGCTCGTCGTGCGGACGGTGGGCGGGCTCTGGTCCCAGCTCGACCCACGCCAGGAGGAGGCCGCCCGGGTGCTCGGCGCCGGACGCCTCGCCGCCTGGCGGCGCGTGACGCTGCCCGCGCTGGCTCCGGCCGTAGCCGCCGCCGCGCTCATGGTCTTCCTCTTCACCTTCACCTCCTTCGGCGTGGTCCAGATCCTCGGTGGTCCGGCCTACTCGACGCTGGAGGTGGAGATCTACCGGCAGACCGCCCAGCTCCTCGATCTGCCGACGGCCGCCGTACTGACCCTGGTCCAGTTCGTGGCGGTCGGCGGGATCCTGGCCGTCCACGCCTGGACCGTACGGCGCCGGGAGACGGCCCTGAAGCTCGTCGACCCGGCGCAGACCGCCCGGCCGCCCCGCGGCGCCGGACAGCGGGCGCTGCTCGGCGGCGTGCTGCTGACGGTGCTGCTGCTCATCCTGCTGCCGCTCGGCGTGCTGGTGGAACGCTCCCTGGACACCGCCGGCGGCTACGGATTCGGCTTCTACCGCGCGCTGCAGTCCGTCGACGCCAACGGGTCCACGTTCCTGGTGCCGCCACTCGACGCCATCGGGAACTCACTGCGTTACGCGCTGGTCGCGACCCTCATCGCCCTCGTGATCGGCGGCCTCGCGGCCGCAGCGCTGACACGGCGGGCCGGCAGGCTGGTGCGCGGCTTCGACGCCCTGCTGATGCTGCCACTCGGAGTGTCGGCGGTCACCGTCGGCTTCGGCTTCCTCATCACCCTCGACGAGCCGCCGCTGGACCTGCGTACGTCCTGGATCCTCGTGCCGCTCGCCCAGGCACTGGTGGGCGTCCCCTTCGTCGTACGGACCATGCTGCCCGTCCTGCGCGCGGTCGACGAACGGCTGCGGGAGGCCGCCGCGGTCCTCGGCGCCTCGCCGCTGCGGGCCTGGCGAGAGGTGGACCTCCCGCTCGTGCGGCGGGCGGTGCTGGTGGCCGCCGGTTTCGCCTTCGCCGTGTCGCTCGGTGAGTTCGGCGCGACCGTGTTCATCGCGCGCCCCGACAACCCCACCCTGCCGGTCGCCGTCGCCAGGCTGCTGGGGCGCTCAGGAGAGCTCAACTACGGCCAGGCGATGGCACTCAGCACGATCCTGATGCTCGTCTGCGCGGTGTCGCTGCTCCTGCTCGAACGTATCCGCACCGACCGATCAGGGGAGTTCTGAAGATGCTGGCAGTGGAGTCGGCCACGGTCCGGTTCGGGCGGCGGACCGCGCTGGACGCCGTCGACCTGGAGGTCGCGGACCACGAGACCGTCTGTGTGCTGGGCCCCAGCGGCAGCGGCAAGTCGACGCTCCTGCGGGCCGTGGCCGGGCTGCAGCCCCTGGACGGCGGGCGGGTGTTCCTGGACGGCGCCGACCAGGCGGCCCTGCCCGTGCACCGGCGGGGACTGGGCCTGATGTTCCAGGACCACCAGCTGTTCCCGCACCGGGACGCCGGCGCCAACGTCGCCTTCGGGCTGAAGATGCACGGTGTGCCCCGCGCGGAGCGGGACCGCAGGGCCGGCGAACTCCTGGACCTGGTCGGCCTTCCGGGTGCGGACCGCCGGGCCGTCGCCGCCCTGTCCGGCGGCGAACAGCAGCGGGTGGCACTGGCCCGGGCCCTCGCGCCGCGCCCGAAGCTGCTGATGCTCGACGAACCGCTGGGCCAGCTGGACCGGAGCCTGCGCGAACGGCTCGTCGTCGAACTGCGCACCCTCTTCGGCCGGCTGGGCACCACGGTGCTCGCCGTCACCCACGACCAGGGCGAGGCCTTCGCGCTCGCCGACCGGGTCGTGGTCATGCGCGACGGCCGGATCGCCCAGGCGGGCACCCCCCTGGAGGTGTGGCAGCAACCGGCGTCCTCCTTCGTCGCCCGCTTCCTCGGCTTCGACAACCTGGTCGACGCAACGGTCACGGGGGCGGCCGCCGACACGGTCTGGGGCAAGGTGCCGGTCCCCGACGACTCTCCCCAGGGCGGATGCGAGCTGCTCGTGCGCCCGGGCGGCGTGCGGATCGGCGGCCCGAAGGACGGTTTGCGCTGCAGGGTGGGCGCGCGCACTTTCCGCGGTCACCACGTCACCGTCACCCTGCACCCCGGCGACGGTCCGGCCCTGGAGGCGGAGTGCGGTCTGCGGGACACCCCTGAGGAGGGGGCCGTCGTGGGTGTGACGTTCGACCCGGCCGAGACGGTGGTCCTTCCCCCGGCCCGTTAGGCCGTCGGCCGAAGCACGACCGGTGGCGCCCGTACGCGGCCCTCCGGGAGCCCGCACCGTCCGGCGGGCCCCGCCACGTCGCCCCGGTCCGTGCCCGGTCGTTTCTGATCGCCGGTCGGATCACTCCGCCCCGACCTGCTTCGGCCCGTGCCGCACACGAGGAGAGACGTGCGCAGGGATCGACCCGGCGGGAAGGGGGCATGCTTCTGCCGCCCGGCTGCGTCGCTCACTGCCGAACAGCGAGGCGACGACCAGCAGTCCGCGCCGTGGCACCAGCGACTCCGTACCCGAGGAACGAGGAACCGCATGCCCGCTTACGTCATCGTCACCGCCGATGTGCTCGACGAGGAGGCCGCCCTGGCCTATGCGTCCGTGGCCCAGAAGTCCGTCCTCAGCCACGACGGCAGGTACCTGGTGGCGGGCCCCACGCCCGAGCCCGTCGAAGGCACCTGGGACTCCTCCCGGTTCGTGGTCATCGAGTTTCCTGACATGGACCGGATCAGGGAGTGGTACGACTCCCCCGAGTACCGGCGGGCCATGGAGATACGGGAGGGCAAGATCCGGGTGGGGATGCTGTTCGTCGAGGGCTCGGTGCCCGAGGGCTTCTCCCTCCCGGCTTAGCCGCACTGCCGGCCCGGTGGCCGACGAGGCCACCGGGGAAGGCCCCCGGCGCACCGGACGCCCGGGGCTGACTCGCCGGTGCGGTACGAGACGGAGACGGGCCGCCCCGTGGACGGCAGGGGGCCTTTCGTGACCGCCGCTCCGCTCCTCGCGCTCCGCGTGGACGGCCCCGTGCGGTGGTCATGGGGGCGACGGGACGGAGACGTGCCCGTGCCGAACGGGAGCGGAAGCGGTCGCACGACCGGCTGGCGGCTCTCCCCGGGGCGTGATCCCCTGGACACGGAAACGGCCGGAAGGGGCAGGAACCATGACGCAGTCGGCGCGTGAGGGCATCGACATCACCCGTGTCGTCGCGGCGCCGCGGGACCGGGTCTTCGAGGCATGGACGGTCCCCGAGGACTTCGCCGCCTGGTACGGGGGCGACGCCGACGTGCCGCTCGACCGGGTGTCGATGGATGTCACGCCGGGCGGCGAGTGGAGCCTGGTCATCGTGGTGCCCGGCGCGGAGATGCCCTTCCACGGCGTCTACCGGGAGGTGTCCGCCCCCGAGCGGCTCGTCTTCACGCTGAAGGACCGGAGCGCGCCCGCGGACATCGAGGGCGAGACGGTCACCGTCACCTTCACCGAGATGAGCCGGAAGTCCACCGAGATGGTCTTCCGGCAGCGCGGCGGCAACCTCACGCCCGAGCAGTACGCGGCGGCCGAGGACGGCTGGGAGGCGTTCTTCGACGCCCTCGACGCCCGGCTCGCCGCCCGCTGAACCGGCCGGCCCTGAGGTCAGCCCGTCAGCCCGTCAGCCGGGCGAGCGCCGGGGCCGCCTCCTCCACCGTGTCGACGAGTGCGATACGGGACTCCATCGCCCGGTCCGCCGCGAGTGCCCTGAGCAACGGCCAGGCGGGCAGCTTCTCCGTCCAGTGCGCACGGTTCACCAGCACCATCGGGGTGGGCGCGGAACGGGACTCGTAGTAGTTCGGCGTCGCGTTGTCGAAGATCTCCTGCACGGTGCCCGCCGCGCCCGGCAGGAAGATCACCCCGGCGGTCGAGCGGGCCAGCAGCCCGTCCTCGCGCACGGCGTTCGCGAAGTACTTGGCGATGTGGTCCGCGAAGGCGTTCGGAGGCTCGTGACCGTAGAACCAGGTGGGGATCGCGACCGAGGACCCACCCTCGGGCCAGCGCTCCCGTACGGCGAAGGCCGCCCCCACCCAGTCGGTGACCGACGGGCTGAACGACGGTGTGGCCGCGAGGAGTTCGCAGGCCTTCAACAGCATCGCGTCGGAGTGCGGAGCCGCGTACGCGCCGAGGTTGGCCGCCTCCATGGCGCCGGGGCCACCGCCCGTCGCCACGGTCAGACCGCTGCGGGCCAGCTCCCTGCCGAGCATCGCCGCCCCGTGGTAGGCCGCGGAGCCGCGGGCCAGCGCGTGGCCGCCCATCACGCCCACCACCCGGGCCCCGGTGAGGTGTTCGTCCAGGGCGTCGGAGACCGCGTCGTCGTGGAGCGCCCGCAGCATGGACGCGAAGACGTCGCCGTTCGACCTGGTCGCCTGGAACCAGTCGTACGCCCGCGCGTCGGGCGTCGCCTCGTAACCGCCCTCCGCCAGACCCTCGTACAGGGCGTCGGGTGTGTAGAGCAGCCCGCGGTACGGGTCGAAGGGAAGCCCGGGGACCGGCGGGAAGACGAAGGCCCCGTCCGCGCGTACCTTCGCCTCGGCGCGGGGCTCCATGCGGCAGCCGAGGAAGACGGCGCCCCGGGCGCCCGTCGTGAGCAGCGCGTCGCCCCGCTCCCTCAGGTCGAGGGACTGCACACGGTGGCCGGCCAGGGTTCCGGCCGCGACTGCCTGGTCGAATGCGCTGAGCGTCTCTATCTCGACGCCGGGTGCGTAGGTGTTCTCGTCCGGATTCTCCACGCCGCCATGCTACGGACCGCCCCCGCAGCGGATGTCACCCCGTCAGAGGCAGTGCCGCCAGCTCGGCGATCGCCCAGGTCAGCGGGGCGAAGACGGCCAGTAGGACCAGTGCCCGCAGGATGGCGGCGGCGCGCAGCGCGGAGGCCGGGGCGCCGAGTCGCAGCAGGGTCCCGGCCGTACGGGCACGGGCCTGCTTGGCCTCCAGGGCGGTGGTCAGGAGGGTCGCGGTGGTGCAGCCGAGGACGAGGACGGCGCCGAGCGCGGTGAGCGGGCCGAACGGGCGGGGGCCGCCGGTGTAGAGCACGGAGGCCGCGATCACCCCGGACAGCACCGCGCAGACGATGCCCAGCGGGCGGCCGATCCTGGTCGCCTCGTCCATCAGGACCCTGCCCGCCAGCAGGCGTACGGCTCCCGGGCGCACCGCCTGGAGCAGCCGTCCGCACAGATGGGTGAGGCCGGGGCCCGCCATGGCCAGGCCGATCGCGGTGAGGGTCCAGCCGGCGAGGACGGCGGCTGGGGTGGAGTCCAGTCGGCCGGGCAGCGGGAAGGGGTTGCCCGCCGAGCCGCGGCTCGCGTACGCCTCGACCGCGAGGCCGGCCGCGGTGAGGGCGACTCCCCAGGGCAGCCCCTTCGGCGTGGGCGCGGGGGCGAGGTCCTCCTCGGCTTCCTGGGCGTCGGACGGTGCGACCGGCCTGGAGCGGAGCGCGAGCCCGCCGGCCGCCGACGCGGCCAGCGGCACCAGCGCCAGCAGCGTCAGTGCGGCGGCGAGCGGCAGGGGAGTGCCGGCGCCGAGGAACTCGGCGGCGCCGCCGTCGAACGGAAGGCCTGTCAGATCGCCGCGCAGGTGGAGGAAGACGAGCAGCGCCACCATCGACCCCAGGGTGGTGGACACCGCCGTCGAGATCGCCGCCAGCAAGGAGAGGCGCGCCGGTCCGAGACCGGCTGCGAACAGCCCGGGCCGTGGGCGGGTGCTCGGATCCGTACGGGCGACCGCCACCGCGAACTGGACGGTCGCGGCGAGCGGGACGGCGCACCACAGCAGCCGGAGTACGGAACTCGACGCGTGCGCCGGGTGCCCGGAGGCGTATCCCAGGGTGCACAGGAGCAGGAAGCCCACCCCGGCCGACGCGGCGGCGAGGAGCAGACGCCGCATCAGGACGAGTGGGTGCGAGCCGCGGGTCAGACGGAGAGCGAGCACGCCGAGCGGCCTTCCGTATCGGACGCGGCGGGCAGGGAGACGTTGGTGACCCGGCGGCCGTCCAGCATGCCGACCACACGGTCGGCGAGCGCGGCGACATCGGCGTCGTGGGTCGCGAGCACGACGGTGATCCCGTGGGACCGCGCCGCCGTGGTGAGTGTGCGGAGGAGTTGTGTGCGCTCGGCGTGGTGCAGGCTCGCCGTCGGCTCGTCCGCGAAGATCACGGACGGTGAGGCGGTGAGCGCGCGGGCCACGGAGATCCGCTGGCGCTGGGACTGGAGCAGCGTGTGGGGCCGTTTCCTGGCGAGCGGGCCGATGTCCAGGCGCTCCAGCCACTCGGTGGCGGCCTTCTTGGCGGCCCGGTGCGAGACACCCCGGAGCAGCAGCGGCAGGGCCGCGTTCTCCCAGGTGCTGAGCTCGGGGACGAGCTGCGGTTCTGCCGCGATCCAGCCGAATCTGTCCCGGCGGAGCTGCTCGCGCAGCCGGGGGCCCATGGTGTGCACGGGCACGCTGTTGAACCAGACCTCGCCCTGCTGGGGCACCAGCTGGCCGGACAGGCAGTTGAGCAGAGTCGTCTTGCCGCACCCGCGGCGCCCGGTGACGGCGAGCACCTCGCCGTCGCGGACACCGAGCGAGACGCCGCTGAGCCCCGGCGATCCGTTGTGGGAGTGGTGCAGGGAACGTGCCCAGATCACGTCGTTGTCGGGCGGGGCCATGGCGTACACCTCGGTTCGGATCAGATTTCCCGTTCCCCCGTACGGGGGAACGAAGGCAAGGCCGATCGGTCACTCGGCACGCTAGGCAGCCGGACCTGGGTGTCGGGACAGCACACGGCCCGGATGCACCCCTTCTCACTCGAACGGGTGCATCCGGGCCGTGTAGACCGTATGAAATGACTTCCGGCGGGGTGGTCCGCGCCGCCGGGGCGTCGGTCAGAGCTTCTTCCATGCCTCCGTGAGGACACCGCGGAGAATGCCCTCGATCTCGTCGAAGGTCGACTGGTCGGAGATCAGCGGAGGAGCGAGCTGGACGACCGGGTCACCGCGGTCGTCGGCCCGGCAGTAGAGGCCGTCCTCGTACAGGGCCTTGGAGAGGAAGCCGTAGAGGACGCGCTCGGTCTCCTCGTCGGTGAACGTCTCCTTGGTGGCCTTGTCCTTCACCAGCTCGATCCCGTAGAAGAAGCCGTTGCCGCGGACGTCGCCGACGATCGGCAGGTCGTGCAGCTTCTGCAGCGTGGTGAGGAAGGCGTTCTCGTTGTCCAGGACGTGCTGGTTGAGGCCCTCACGCTCGAAGATGTCGAGGTTGGCGAGGGCGACCGCGGCGGAGACCGGGTGCCCGCCGAAGGTGTATCCGTGCAGGAAGGTGTTGTCGCCCTCGTAGAACGGCTCGGCCAGCCGGTCGGAGATGATGCAGGCGCCGATGGGGGAGTAGCCCGACGTCATGCCCTTGGCGCAGGTAATCATGTCCGGTACGTAGCCGAACTTGTCGCAGGCGAACATCGTGCCGAGGCGGCCGAAGGCGCAGATGACCTCGTCGGAGACGAGCAGCACGTCGTACCGGTCGCAGATCTCGCGCACCCGCTGGAAGTAACCGGGCGGCGGCGGGAAGCACCCGCCGGCGTTCTGCACGGGCTCGAGGAAGACGGCCGCGACGGTGTCCGGGCCCTCGAAGAGGATCTCCTGCTCGATCTGGTCGGCGGCCCAGCGGCCGAAGGCCTCCGGGTCGTCACCGAAGAGCGGGGCGCGGTAGATGTTGGTGTTCGGCACCTTGTGCGCGCCGGGCACCAGAGGCTCGAACGGGGCCTTGAGCGCGGGCAGTCCGGTGATCGACAGAGCGCCCTGGGGGGTGCCGTGATAGGCGACCGCGCGCGAGATGACCTTGTACTTGGTCGGCTTGCCCTTGAGCTTGAAGTACTGCTTGGCCAGCTTCCACGCGGTCTCGACGGCCTCGCCGCCTCCGGTGGTGAAGAAGACCTTGTTGAGGTCGCCCGGGGCGTGGTGGGCGAGCCTCTCGGCGAGCTCGACGGCCTTGGGGTGGGCGTAGGACCACACGGGGAAGAAGGCCAGCTGCTGCGCCTGCTTGTACGCCGTCTCGGCGAGTTCGTGCCGGCCGTGTCCGGCGTTGACGACGAACAGGCCGGAGAGACCGTCGAGGTAGCGCTTGCCCTTGTCGTCGTAGATGTGGGTCCCCTCGCCACGCACGATGGTGGGAACGGGCGCGTTCTCGTAGTCCGACATGCGGGTGAAGTGCATCCACAGGTGGTCGTACGCGGTCCGGCTGAGGTCCTTGCTCACGGCTATCGGGTTCCCCACATATAGGTCTGCTTCTTGAGCTTGAGGTAGACGAAGCTCTCGGTGGAGCGCACCCCGGGTATGGCCCGGATGCGTTTGTTGATCGTCTCCAGCAGGTGGTCGTCGTCCTCGCAGACGATCTCCACCATGAGGTCGAAGGAGCCCGCGGTCATCACCACGTACTCGCACTCGGTCATCGCCGACAGGGCTTCGGCGACGGGGTCGACATCGCCCTCGACGTTGACACCGACCATGGCCTGCCGCCGGAACCCCACCGTCAGCGGGTCCGTGACCGCGACGATCTGCATCACGCCCTGATCGAGGAGCTTCTGCACGCGCTGGCGCACGGCCGCCTCGGAAAGGCCGACGGCCTTGCCTATGGCGGCGTACGGCCGGCGGCCGTCCTCCTGGAGCTGCTCGATGATTGCGAGGGAGACGGCATCGACCGCTGGTGACGATCCGCTCCCGGTCCTGGAGTCTGCGCTACGACTGGCCACGCATCCACTCTGCACCGCGACTCGTCTGTCTGGCAAGCTTGATTCGATGAAATTCGTTGTCCAGGCACCCCGATGTCACTGAATCCGAAGTTCGCGGCGGGTGGGTATGTCGAAAGCAACACCCGACGGTTTAGTGTGGAAGTCTCACCCATCGGACAGTCGACAGGAGGGGTGGTTGTGACCACCGAGGTGCGCCGTCTGCGCAACTACATCAACGGAGAGTTCCGGGACGCCGCGGACGGGCGGACCATCGATGTGGTCAACCCGGTGACGGAGGAGGTCTACGCGACCTCGCCGCTCTCCGGACAGGCCGACGTCGATGCCGCCATGGACGCCGCCGCGGCCGCGTTCCCCGCCTGGCGCGACGTGACGCCCGCCGAGCGCCAGAAGGCACTGCTGAAGATCGCCGACGCCTTCGAGGAGCGTGCCGAGGACCTCATCGCGGCCGAGTCCGAGAACACCGGCAAGCCGCTGGAGCTCACCCGCACCGAAGAGATCCCGCCGATGGTGGACCAGATCCGCTTCTTCGCGGGTGCAGCCCGGCTGCTCGAAGGCCGTTCGGCCGGCGAGTACATGGAGGGGCTCACCTCCATCGTCCGCCGCGAGCCCGTGGGTGTCTGCGCCCAGGTCGCGCCGTGGAACTACCCGATGATGATGGCCGTGTGGAAGTTCGCCCCGGCGCTCGCCGCGGGCAACACCGTCGTCATCAAGCCGTCCGACACCACCCCGGCGTCGACGGTGCTGATCGCGGAGATCATCGGGCAGATCCTGCCCAAGGGCGTCTTCAACGTCATCTGCGGCGACCGTGACACCGGCCGCGCGATGGTCGAGCACCCGACCCCGGCGATGGCCTCGATCACCGGGTCGGTGCGGGCCGGTATGCAGGTCGCCGAGTCCGCGGCCAAGGACGTCAAGCGCGTTCACCTGGAGCTCGGCGGCAAGGCTCCCGTCGTCGTGTTCGAGGACACCGACATCGCCAAGGCCGTCGAGGGCATCTCCGTCGCGGGCTACTTCAACGCCGGACAGGACTGTACGGCCGCGACCCGCGTCATGGTCCACGAGTCGATCCACGACGAGTTCGTCACCGCGCTCGCCAAGGCGGCCGCAGACACGAAGACCGGTCTGCCGGACGACGAGGACGTGCTGTACGGCCCGCTGAACAACGCGAACCAGCTGGCCCAGGTCAGCGGGTTCATCGAGCGGCTCCCCGCGCACGCCAAGGTCGAGGCGGGCGGCCACCGGGTGGGCGACAAGGGCTACTTCTACGCCCCGACCGTCGTCTCGGGCCTCCGGCAGGACGACGAGATCGTCCAGCACGAGGTCTTCGGGCCCGTCATCACCGTCCAGTCCTTCACGGACGAGACGCAGGCCGTGGAGTACGCCAACGGCGTCGAGTACGCACTGGCCTCCTCGGTGTGGACCAAGGACCACTCCCGCGCGATGCGGATGTCCAAGAAGCTCGACTTCGGCTGTGTGTGGATCAACACCCACATTCCGCTCGTCGCCGAGATGCCGCACGGCGGGTTCAAGAAGTCCGGCTACGGCAAGGACCTCTCCGCGTACGGCTTCGAGGACTACACCCGGATCAAGCACGTCATGACGTCGCTCGACGACTGACCTGCGTCCGGCGAGGACCACGGCCCCGGGTTCTGCCCGGGGCCGTTCGCGTTCCGGCGCACCCTGCTTTTGAACGTGTTCACGACGGGCGTACGCTGCGGCCATGAGCGAGCGAGCCCTCTTGCGGCGCATACGCGTGTGGTTGGTCGTCTTCATCGTCTGTCTGGTGCTCAGCGGGCTGACCGCCTTCCCGCTGGTCACCGAACTCCACTGGGCCGAGGGCCTGCTGAAGTCCTCCGCGTCTCCCGCCCCCGAGCACTTCCCGGCCCTGACAGAATGGATCACCCGGGTCCGGACCGGTCTCGACGAGGCAGATGCCTCCTATCCCTTCGTGCTGTACGGCACCGACTGGCTGGCCTTCGCCCATCTCGTCATCGCGGTCGCCTTCTACGGCCCCTACCGCGACCCGGTCCGCAACATCTGGGTGATCGATTTCGGCATGATCGCCTGCGCCGGGATCATCCCGCTCGCCCTGATCTGCGGGCCGATCCGGGACATCCCCTTCTGGTGGACCGTCATCGACATGTCCTTCGGCGTCTTCGGGGTGATCCCGCTGCTCGTCGTCCGGCGCATGATCAAGCGGCTCGAGGCGATGGGGCACGTGCCCGCCGCCGTGCCGGCCTGACCCGCCACCCGCGCCTACGGCTTGCGGCCCACCGCGCCGAACTGGGCCACCCCGGGGTTCCGTGAGGCGGAACCGGAACGCCAGCGGGAGCAGGACACGATGCCCGGTTCCAGGACGTCCATGCCGTCGAGGAACGAGGCGAACTCGGAGCGGCTGCGGGCGGTGATCGGCGGGGTGGCGTTCTCGTTCCAGAAGCGCATCGCGGCCTCGTTGCCCTCGCCGCCCAGCTCCGATGTGGGATGGGTGAGCACCAGATGGCTGCCCGACGGCAGGGAGTCCATCAGCGTCCTCACGATGCTCCGCGCCTCCTCCGTGTCCAGGATGAAGTTGAGGATGCCCAGCATCATCACCGCGACCGGGCGCCCGAGGTCCAGGGTCCGCCCGGCGCCGCGCAGGATCCGCTCCGGATCCCGGGCGTCCGCGGCGATGTACTCGGTGGCGCCCTCAGGTGAGCTGGTGAGCAGGGAACGCGCGTGCGCCAGGACGATCGGGTCGTTGTCGACGTAGACGACGCGTGCGTCGGGCGCCGTGTGCTGGGCGATCTCGTGGGTGTTGTCCGCGGTCGGCAGCCCGGTGCCTATGTCCAGGAACTGGCCGGTCCCCACGTCACCGGCCAGATGACGCACCGCCCGGCCGAGGAAGGCCCGGTCGGCACGGGCCACTTCGCCGATGCTCGGGTACAGATCCGTGACCCGGTCGCCCACCACGCGGTCGACGGGGTAGTGGTCGGAGCCGCCCAGCCAGTAGTTCCACACCCGGGCGTTGTGGGCGATGTCGGTGCGGACGCGGGAGGGTGCGGTACGGGGGCCGGGCTCGGTCACGTCTGCTCCAGGGGTCACGGACGGTACGGACCGACCATGATGCCGGTCCGATCAAGCGGCCCCGCGGGAAGGGGAGTTGGCCAGCTGGGCCCGGAGGGCGTCGATCCGGTTGCTGGTGATGGAGTCGACGCCATACGCCAGCAGCCGGCGCATCGTGCGCCGGGTGTCGACCGTCCAGGCCGAGACCAGCAGCCCGTCTGCCTGGATACGGCCCGTCAGTTCCCGGCTCAGCAGCCCGAAACGGTAGTTCAGCCACCGCGGTCGCACCGCCTCGAGCAGTACGGCACGCGGAGGCGCGAGTGTCGTCCAGGTCAGCGCGATCTCGGCGGACGGATCGGCCGCCCGCACCCTCAGCATCGCGTGCGTGTCCGCGCAGTAGTACACGCGCTCCCGCGCCCCGCTGTCCCGCACCACACCGACGATCTCCCGCACCGACGCGTCGGTCGCGCCGGGCAGGTCGACCATGACCCGGCGGTCGCCGGCGGCGGACAGCGCCTCACGCAGGGTCGGCACCCCGCCGCCGCTCCGTTCCAGCAGCTCCTGTCGATCCAGCCGGTCCAGGCGGACGTCGTGGCCCCACAGGCGCTCCAGCGTGGAGTCGTGGAGCAGCACGGGCACCTTGTCCCGGGTGACGCGGACATCGATCTCGACCGCGTCCGCGCCCTGTTCCACGGCGGACAGGATCGAGGGAAGGGTGTTCTCGCGGGCACGGTAGGGATCTCCGCGGTGTGCCACGGCGGTGACGGTGGTGGTCATGGGGCCATTGTGACCGGCCGGGGTCAGCGGCCGGGAGCCTCCAGCCAGTTCGTCGTGTACGTGTCGATCTCGGCGGCCAGCGTCCGCTTGCCGGCCGGGTCCAGGAACGAGGCCTCCACGGCGTTCTTCGCCAGGTCGGCCACTCCGCGCTCGTCCAGGCCGAGCAGCCGGGCCGCCACCCCGTACTCGTTGTTGAGGTCGGTGCCGAACATCGGCGGGTCGTCGCTGTTGACCGTGACGAGGACCCCCGCCTCCACCATCTCCCGCATCGGGTGCCGGTCGAGGTCGGCCACCGCGCGGGTGGCGATGTTCGACGTCGGGCAGACCTCCAGGGCGATGCGGTGCTCGGCGAGGTGGGCCAGCAGCTTCGGGTCCTGGGTGGAGCTGGTGCCGTGGCCGATGCGCTCCGCGCGCAGCGCGGTGAGCGCGTCCCAGACGGTCTGCGGGCCCGTGGTCTCCCCGGCGTGCGGGACTGAGCGCAGACCCGCGGCGATGGCGCGGTCGAAGTAGGGCTTGAACTGCGGACGGTCCACGCCGACCTCGGGTCCGCCCAGGCCGAAGGAGACCAGTCCCTCGGGCCGCAGGTCGACGGCGAGACGGGTGGTCTCCTCGGCGGCCTCGAGACCGGCCTCGCCGGGAATGTCGAAGCACCAGCGCAGGACGACGCCGAGCTCGGACTCGGCGGCCTTGCGCGCGTCCTCGATGGCCTCCATGAAGCCCTGCTCCGGGATGCCCCGGCGGGTCGAGCTGAACGGGGTGACGGTCAGTTCCGCGTAGCGGATGTTCTGGCGGGCCATGTCCCGGGCGACCTCGAAGGTCAGCAGACGGACGTCCTCGGGGGTGCGGATCAGGTCCACGACCGAGAGGTAGACGTCGATGAAGTGCCCGAAGTCGGTGAAGGTGAAGAAGTCGGACAGCGCCTCCGGGTCCGTGGGGACCTTGGAGTCGGGGTGGTGCGCCGCCAACTCGGCCACGATGCGGGGAGAGGCCGACCCGACGTGGTGGACGTGGAGCTCGGCCTTGGGCAGCCCCGCGACGAAGGGGTGCAGATCGTTCATCGGATACTCCCGGATCTCTGAATTCGGCCGGGTGCACCGGCTGCACCGATCATCGTAGGCGGGACCCTGCGGACGCGGACCGGGCCGTAGCATGGCGGGACCACGATGGGGGAGGCCCATGTCAGACAACACACAGCAGCCCGGGGGCGAGGGCGCGCCGCGCGATCCGTGGGCTCCGCCGGACAACAGGGTCGACCTGGGCAAGCAGCCCACGGACGCCGTGCCGCCCGCGGTGCACAACCAGCCCACGGTCACGTCCATGCCGAGCCCCGACGCCGGCACCGGACCCATACCCGGACCCGTCGGCTCCTTCGGCCCGCAGCAGCCCCCCGTGCCGGCGCCGCCGGTCGGGCCGAACGGGCCGGGGCAGCACGGCTACCCGTCCGCGCCCGCCGCGCCTTCGGCCGCGTACGGCTACCCGTCCGCGCCCGCCGCGCCTTCGGCCGCGTACGGCTACCCGGGATACCCCGGCTACGGCGGCCAGCCGCCCTGGGGTCCGGCGCCCACCAACGGGCTGGGCACCGCCGCGATGGTCCTCGGCATCATCGCGGTGGTCGGCTTCTGCATGTACGGACTCGGCGTCATCCTGGGCGTCCTCGCCCTGATCTTCGGCATCGTCGGCCGAGGTCGCGCCAGGCGGGGTGAGGCGACCAACGGGGGCATGGCGCTCGCCGGGATCATCCTGGGGTCGGTCGGAATCGTCATCAGCGCGGTCTTCCTGGGATTCGTCATCTGGGCCATCGCCAACGACGAATCGGGCAGTGGCTACGACTACGACGATCCCTACTCCACGTCACTGGTCGTCGGCGCCGACCGCTGACCGGCGACGGACGGCCGTGCCCGGCCGGGCCGGGGGAAGCGTCTCCCGGCCGCGGCCGCGGCCGCGCGCGTCGTCACCCCGCGCGAAGCCGCGCACGCGCCTCCATGAGCGCGAAGCCCAGCAGATTCAGCCCGCGCCAGGAAGCCGGATCCGCGGTCCGCGGATCGTCCTTGGACAGTCCGATGCCCCATATCCGGTCCAGGGGACTGGCCTCGACGAGCACGCGCTCCCCGGTGCCCAGCAGGTACGCCCGTAGCGCCGGGTCCTGACCGAACTTGTGCACGCTGCCCGCGACGACCAGGGCGAACCGCTCCCGTGCCCATACGTCTTCGTCGAAGCCCCTCACCAGCCGGCCCGCCTTCTTCGCCGCCGCGGGACTGCCCGCCGCCAGGGCCGAGGCCTCGGCGTCAGCGTCCCCGAAGAGCCGCGCCTTGCCGGCCATCATCCAGTGCTCCGCAGTCGCGTAGGCCACCGGACCGACCGTGAACGGTGCCGGCCACCACTGGCTGAGGCAGCTCTCCCCAAGTCTGCCGTCCGCGCGGGGCCGGTGCCCCCAGAACGACAGGTACTTCACGTTCTCCCCGCGCGCCGTGCGCTCCAGGAGGAGGTCCATGTGTTGCTGTCCCATGGCAGCCGAGTCTGGCATCCGCCACTGACAGTGAGTACATGGTTTTCCGCACGCGCGAGACACATCGTCGACAGATTCCGTTGCGTAACCAAAAGGAAACAACGGAATCACTTGTTGGTGGAGGTCTGCTCTGTCAGGATCGGCACTCAATTCGACAAGAAGCTACGCCGCCCCTGGTCACGGCGCAGCGGAGGAGAACGTCATGGGCAACGGCTTCCAGCCGCAGGACCGCTTCGCCGGGGGCGCGCAGTACATCGGTGGCCGGCTGAGACCCGGCACCTCGGGGCGCCACCAGGACGTGGTCGACCCCGCCACGGGCCGCACCGTCCTCCGCTACGAACTGGCCGGCACCGACGACGTCGACGCCGCCGTGGCGGCCGCCCGCGAGGCGTTCCCCGGCTGGTCGGGGCTCACCCCTGCCGAACGGTCGCAGGCGCTGCACCGCCTCGCCGCCGTACTCGCCGACCGGGCCGACGACTTCGCGTACGCCGAGTCCCTGCAGTGCGGCAAGCCCGTCAAGCTCTCCACGGAGTTCGACGTCCCCGGCACGGTCGACAACGCCTCGTTCTTCGCCGGTGCCGCCCGTCACCTCGAAGGGAAGTCGGCCGCCGAGTACAGCGGCGACCACACCTCCTACGTGCGCCGTGAGGCCCTCGGGGTGATCGGCTCGATCGCGCCCTGGAACTACCCGCTCCAGATGGCGGCCTGGAAGATCCTCCCGGCCGTCGCCGCGGGCAACACCATCGTGCTGAAGCCTGCCGAGATCACGCCGCTGACGTCGCTGATGTTCGCGCAGGCGGCCACGGAGGCGGGCATTCCCGACGGCGTGATCAACATCGTCTCCGGTGCCGGACGGGACGCGGGCGAGCACCTCGTGAGCCACCCCGACGTCGTGATGACCTCCTTCACCGGATCCACCGCCGTCGGCAAGCGCGTCGCCGCGCTCGCCACCGCCACCGTCAAGCGCCTGCACCTGGAGCTGGGCGGGAAGGCGCCCTTCCTCGTGTTCGACGACGCGGATCTCGACGCCGCGGTCGAGGGAGCGGTCGCCGGTGCCCTGATCAACACCGGTCAGGACTGCACGGCCGCCACCCGCGCATACGTCCAGCGTCCCCTCCACGACGCGTTCGTGAACGGGGTCGCCGCCCTGATGGAGACCGTGCGCCTGGGTGACCCCTTCGCCCCCTCGACCGACCTCGGACCGCTGATCAGCCATCAGCAGCGCGACCGGGTGGCCGGGTTCGTCGACCGCGCACGCGCCTACGCCACCGTCGTCACCGGTGGCGGCGCCCCGGGCGGGGACCTCGCGGCGGGTGCCTACTACCGGCCGACCCTGATCACGGGCGCCGCCCAGGACAGCGAGATCGTCACCTCGGAGATCTTCGGCCCCGTCCTCGTCGTGCTGCCCTTCGACACCGACGACGAGGGAATCCGGCTCGCCAACGACACCCCGTACGGACTGGCCGCCTCCGCGTGGAGCACCGGTCTGTACCGGGCCAACCGCGCCACCCGTGAGCTCAGGGCGGGCTGCGTGTGGATCAACGACCACATCCCGATCATCAGCGAGATGCCGCACGGCGGATACAGGGCCAGCGGCTTCGGCAAGGACATGTCGTCGTACTCCTTCGAGGAGTACACGCAGGTCAAGCACGTCATGTACGACAACACCGCGGTGGCCAGGAAGGACTGGCACCGCACCGTCTTCGGGGACCGTTAGCAGCGGCCGCCGCCCGGCGGCCCCACCCACCCGGAAGGGCCCACGCGTATGGAGCAGTACGAGCCCGAGCGCCTCTCCGCGCCACAGCTGGCAGCCATGAGGCGCAGCCTCGGAGGCGGCAGGGGCGCACTCACCCGCCGTTCGCTTCTCAGGGCGTCGGGCACGGGAGCCCTCGCCCTCGGTGGCCTCGGGGTGCTGAGCGCCTGCGGGATACCGCCCGCGAAGCGGGAGGGGGACGCCGCGGCCCGGGACGACCACTCGGCAACGGAGAAGCGGATCAACTTCTCCAACTGGACCGAGTACATGGACGTCAGCGAGGACGAGAAGAGCCGTCCGACCCTCGACGCGTTCACGAGACGCACCGGGATCAAGGTCAAGTACACCGAGGACATCAACGACAACGTCGAGTTCTTCGGGAAGATCAAGCCGCAGCTCGCCGCAGGCCAGGACACCGGACGCGACCTCATCATCGTGACGGACTGGCTCGCCGCCCGCATCATCCGGCTCGGATGGGCGCAGAAGCTCGACCCGGCGAACCTGCCCCACGCCTTCGCGAACCTCTCGCCCCAGTTCCGCACACCCGACTGGGACCCGGGGCGCGCCTACTCCTATCCGTGGACCGGTATCCCTACCGTCATCGCCTACAACGAGAAGGCGACCGGCGGCCGGAAGGTCGACTCCGTCACCCAGCTCCTCGACGACCCGAGGCTCAAGGGCAAGGTCTCGTTCCTCTCCGAGATGCGCGACTCGGTCGGCATGACGCTCCTCGACATGGGCAAGGACCCCGGGTCGTTCACCGACGCCGACTTCGACGCGGCCGTCGGCCGGATGCAGAAGGGCGTCGACACCAAGCAGATACGCCGCTTCACCGGCAACGACTACACCGCGGACCTGAGCAAGGGCGACATCGCGGCCTGCGTGGCCTGGGCGGGCGACATCATCCAGCTCCAGGCCGACAACCCGGACATCAAGTTCTCGATCCCGTCCGCCGGCTACATCACGTCGAGCGACAACATGCTGGTCCCGGCCGGGGCACGGCACAAGACCAACGCCGAGAAGCTCATGGACCACTACTACGAGCTCCCGGTCGCCGCCCGACTCGCCGCCTACATCAACTACGTCTGCCCGGTGGACGGCGTCGCCGGTGAGCTCGCGAAGATCGACGAGTCGATGGCGTCCAACACGCTGATCCTCCCCGACAAGGCGATGGCCGCGAAGTCACGGTCCTTCCGCTCCCTCAGCGCCGAGGAAGAGACGGCGTACGAGGAGAAGTTCGCCAAGCTCATCGGCGCCTGACCGGCCCGTCCCCCTCCCGATCTTCCCTCGACACCACTGGGACCGCGACCCATGACACAGAAGCAGACAGAGGGCGGCGACGTCCGTCTCACCGGGATCAGCAAGACCTACGGCTCCTTCACCGCAGTGCACCCCCTCGACCTCACCGTCCCGCAGGGATCCTTCTTCGCGCTGCTGGGCGCGTCCGGCTGCGGCAAGACCACCACCCTTCGCATGATCGCGGGCCTGGAGGAGGCCACCACCGGCACGGTCTCCCTCGGCGGCCGGGACATCACGGACCTGCCCCCGTACAAGCGCCCCGTCAACACCGTCTTCCAGAGCTACGCGCTCTTCCCGCACCTCGACGTCAGCGAGAACGTCGCCTTCGGGCTGCGCCGCCGCGGCATCAAGTCCGTCGCCAAGCAGGTCGGCGAGATGCTCGACCTCGTCCAGCTCGGCGACTTCGCCCGACGCAAGCCGCACCAGCTCTCCGGCGGACAGCAGCAGCGCGTCGCCGTGGCCCGCGCGCTCATCAACCACCCCCAGGTCCTCCTCCTCGACGAGCCGCTCGGCGCCCTCGACCTCAAACTGCGCCGCCAGATGCAGCTTGAACTCAAGCGGATCCAGACGGAGGTCGGCATCACCTTCGTCCACGTCACCCACGACCAGGAGGAGGCCATGACGATGGCCGACACCGTCGCGGTGATGAACGGCGGCCGCGTCGAACAGCTCGGCGCCCCCGCCGATCTGTACGAGAACCCCCGCACCACCTTCGTGGCGAACTTCCTCGGCACCTCCAACCTCATCGAGGGGCAGATCGTCTCCACGGGTACGGACGTCGTCGTCTCGGCCGGCGGCGGGAAGCTCGGACTGCCCGGCGGGCGGTGTCCGTCCTCAGCGCGGAGCGGCGGGAAGGTACTCGTGGGCGTGCGGCCCGAGAAGATCTCCCTGACCCACACCGACGACGCGGCCGCGATACCCGACGGCCGCAACCGGGTCACCGGCCGCATCACCGACTCCAGCTTCATCGGCGTCTCCACGCAGTACGTCGTCGAGAGCCCCGCCGGCACGGCGCTCCAGGTCTACGAGCAGAACATCGAGCGCGACAGCCGGCTCGTACCCGGCGCCGACGTCGTCCTGCACTGGAATCCCGAGCACACCTTCGGTCTCGACGCGGCCCAGCACATCGACGCCGGTGCGGAAGGCATGGAGGAAGCGGCGTGAGCGCCACCGAGGCGCCACCGGCGCCCTCGGTGGACGCCGAGGTCCGCAAACCGTCTGCCCGCAGGCGGCTCGTCCCGTACTGGCTGCTGCTCCCCGGCATCCTGTGGCTGCTCGTCTTCTTCGCGCTGCCGATGGTCTACCAGGCGTCGACCTCCGTACAGACCGGATCCCTGGAGAAGGGCTTCCAGGTCTCCTGGCACTTCTCGACCTACTGGGACGCCTTCGCCGACTACCACCCGCAGTTCGTCCGCTCCCTCCTGTACGCCGGCACCGCGACGCTCCTGTGCCTGCTGCTCGGCTATCCGCTCGCCTATCTGATCGCGTTCAGGGCGGGCCGCTGGCGCAACCTCGTGCTCGTGCTCGTCGTCGCACCGTTCTTCACCAGCTTCCTGATCCGGACGCTCGCCTGGAAGACGATCCTCGCGGACGGCGGAGCGGTCGTCGGGGTGATGGACACCCTGCACGTCCTGGACGTCACGGCCTGGCTCGGCTGGACCGGGGACAACCGGGTCCTGGCCACCCCCATGGCGGTCGTCTGCGGTCTGACGTACAACTTCCTGCCGTTCATGATCCTGCCGCTCTACACCTCGCTCGAACGGATCGACGGCCGTCTGCACGAGGCCGCGCGCGACCTGTACGCCACCCCCGCCACCACCTTCCGCAAGGTGACGCTGCCGCTGTCCATGCCCGGGGTCGTCTCCGGCACCCTGCTGACGTTCATCCCGGCCAGCGGCGACTACGTCAACGCGGAACTCCTCGGCTCCACCGACACCAAGATGGTCGGCAGCGTCATCCAGACCCAGTTCCTGCGGGTCCTGGACTACCCCACGGCGGCGGCCCTCTCGTTCATCCTCATGGCGGTCGTCCTGTTCGTGGTCACCGTCTACATCCGCCGCTCCGGTACGGAGGACCTGGTCTGATGCCCGTACTCCGATGGATCCGCCGGAACCTGGTCGTGCTCGCCGGTCTGCTGACCCTCGCGTACATGATCCTTCCGAACGTCGTCGTGATGGTGTTCTCCTTCAACAAGCCGAACGGGCGCTTCAACTACGCCTGGCAGCGCTTCTCCCTGGACGCCTGGAAGGACCCCTGCGGCGTCGCCGACCTCTGCGGTTCGCTCTCGCTCTCGCTGCGGATCGCCTTCTGGGCGACGATCGGCGCGACCGCGCTGGGCACGATGATCGCCTTCGCGCTGGTCCGCTACCGCTTCCGGGCCCGCGGCGCGATCAACTCACTGATCTTCCTGCCGATGGCGATGCCCGAGGTCGTCATGGCCGCCTCGCTGCTCACCCTGTTCCTCAACATGGGGGCCGAACTCGGCTTCTGGACCGTGCTGATCGCCCACATCATGTTCTGCCTCAGCTTCGTGGTGACGGCCGTCAAGGCACGCGTGATGTCGATGGACCCGCGGCTGGAGGAGGCGGCCCGCGATCTCTACGCGGGCCCCGTGCAGACGTTCCTGCGGGTGACCCTCCCGATCGCCGCCCCGGGAATCGCCGCTGGAGCACTGCTCGCCTTCGCGCTCTCCTTCGACGATTTCATCATCACCAACTTCAACGCGGGCTCCACGGTGACGTTCCCCATGTTCGTCTGGGGATCGGCGCAGCGTGGAACACCCGTGCAGATCAACGTCATCGGCACGGCCATGTTCGTCATCGCCGTGGCGGTGGTTCTCGCCGGACAGTTCATCGCGAACCGGCGGAAGAGCAACGCGGTCAAGTAGAAGCCGAAGGAGTTGGAAACCATGGCCCCGGACGCCATGCGTACCGCCGCACACTCACTCTCCGACGCACGTCCCCTGTCCTACTGGCTCGACGACCCGGGAAAGCCGGGAGCCCGTCCCGCTCTGACCGGCGACGAGCGGTGCGATCTGCTGGTCGTCGGCGGCGGTTACAGCGGGCTGTGGACCGCGCTGATCGCGAAGGAGAGGGATCCCGGGCGCGATGTCGTCCTCATCGAGGGACACGAGGTGGGCTGGGCGGCATCAGGACGCAACGGAGGATTCTGCGCCGCCTCGCTGACCCACGGCCTGGCCAACGGTCTGGAGCGCTGGCCGGACGAGATCGGGAGGCTGGAGGAGCTGGGCGCGCGGAACCTCGACGCCATCGAGGGGGCCGTCACCCGCTACTCCCTCGACTGCGACTTCGAGCGCACCGGGGAGATCGACGTCGCGACGCAGCCCCACCAGCTCGACGAGCTGCGTGAGCGGCATCGTACGACCGAGGAACTCGGCTTCGGGGGAACGGAGTTCCTCGACCGGGACCAGGTGCGCGGGGAAGTCGACTCGCCGACGTTCCTCGGCGGTCTGCTGGATCGTCGCGGCGTCGCCATGCTGCATCCGGCGAAGCTCGCCTGGGGGCTGAAGGAGGCGTGCCTCGGCCTCGGTGTGCGGATTCACGAGCACACCCGCGGCGTCGAGCTCGCCCCGTCGGGCGCCGGCATGGCCGTGCGCACCCCGTACGGCAGAGTGTTCGCCCGCGACGTCGCCCTCGGCACGAACATCTTTCCGTCCCTGGTGCGACGGGTGCGCCCCTACACGGTCCCGGTGTACGACTACGCGCTGATGACGGAGCCCCTCGACGCGGAACAGCTGGCCTCGGTCGGATGGCGCAACCGTCAGGGCCTGGGTGACAGCGCGAATCAGTTCCACTACTTCCGGCTCTCCGCGGACAACCGGATCCTGTGGGGCGGGTACGACGCGGTCTACCCGTTCGGCGGCCGGCTGGATCCCTCGCTGGACCAGCGACCGGAGACCTTCCTGAAGCTCGCCGGCCAGTTCTTCGAGTGCTTCCCCCAGTTGGCCGGTGTGCGCTTCAGCCATGCCTGGGGAGGTGCGATCGACACGTGCACCCGCTTCTCCGCGTTCTTCGGCACGGCCCATCGCGGGCGGGTCGCCTATGCCGCCGGGTACACCGGGCTGGGCGTCGGGGCCACGCGCTTCGGCGCAGAGGTGATGCTCGACCTGCTGTCGGGCCGGGAGACCGGGCGGACCGCCCTGCGGATGGTCCGCTCCAGGCCGGTTCCCTTCCCGCCCGAGCCGTTCGCCTGGGCCGGGATCGAACTCACCAAGAGGTCCCTCGCCCGGGCGGACGGCAACGGCGGACGCCGTGATCTGTGGCTGCGGACCATGGACCGGCTGGGGCTGGGCTTCGACAGCTGACCTCCGGTGGGCCGGCCGCGGCGTCGACCGGCAGCCGGCCGGGGGTGATCCAGATCACTGCCGATCGGCGGCGGAACCCGCGTCATGATCCCGCGCCGGCCCTCTCTCTCCCGTGAACGCACCGGCAGGACCCTACCGGTGTCCACGGAGAGAGGGAGGCAGTCCATGACCGGCACGGGGGCCGAAACCGCGGTCGCTTGGCTCGCATCGGTGGCACCGCATCCGGGCGCGTGCCTGAGGGAGTGGGAGCGCAACCCGCAGGGGATGGCGCTCCTGCCCGCCGGGAAGCGCTGGGACGTGCTGATCGTCCCCGGCGAGCTGGGCTATCCGACGCTCGATGTGCTCACCAGGCTCCTCGACAGGCCGGGGCCCGTCCTTGCGGACTTCGGTGACTCCCGGATGGGCTTCTTCGTGCCCCCGGGCACGGCGGCCCGCTGGATCGGGACGGGGATCCGGGGTGTCGGGGCGGGGGCGTGGATCGTGGTCCCCCGGCCGGGCGGCACCGTGGGCGGAGTGCGTTGGCTGATCCCGCCCGACGGCTCGGGAACCCTCACCGACGCGAGCCTCCTGGAGCTCGCCCTGCACGAGGCCGCGGCCGTCCGCGGCGCGCGGGACGGGAGGTGAGGCGCCGCCAGAGTATTGACAACCTTATTGGTCTGGACCATGTTGTGCGCACCACTCGATTCGCCCTTGCTCGGAGGCTGTTGTGGAACGCACCGGATCCCGACCACCCGTCCGCCTCTCCGGGCTCCTGTCAGCCTTCTCGGCCGTCGTGCTCGCCGCCGGTGCCCTGGCCGCCACGGCACCGGCCGCCGGAGCGGCCGACGCCGACCTGGCGCGCAACGGCGGCTTCGAGGCGGGGCTGGACGGCTGGAGCTGCACCGGGGGCAGCGGCGCGGCCGTCAGTACGCCCGTGCACAGCGGGACTTCGGCCCTGAAGGCCACACCGGCGGGCAGCGACAACGCCCGGTGCTCCCAGACGGTGACGGTGAGGCCCGACTCCTCCTACACGCTCGGCGCATGGGTGCAGGGCAGCTACGTCTACCTCGGGGCATCCGGCACCGGCACCACCGACGTCTCCACCTGGACCCAGTCCGCCGGTGCCTACAAGCAGCTGACCACCACCTTCAGGACCGGCCCCACGACCACGTCGGTGACGGTCTACACCCACGGCTGGTACGGCACCCCCGCCTATCACGCCGACGACCTCACCCTGACCGGACCCGGCGGCGACCCCGTCGCCGTGCCCGCCGCCCCCACCGGGCTGCGCGCGGGGACCGCCACCGCCTCGGCCGTCCCGCTGTCCTGGACCGCGTCCCCCGGAGCCACCGGCTACCGCGTCCACCGCGGCGGTGCGAAGGTCCTCGACACCACCGGCACCTCGGCGACCGTGACGGGGCTGGCAGCCTCGTCCGCGTACAGCTTCCAGGTCTCCGCCGTCAACGCCGCCGGTGAGTCGGCGAAGTCGGCGGCCCTGAACGTCACCACGGGCACGGGCGGTGGGGGAGGCGGTGACGGCGGGCTGCCGGCCCACGCCCTCGTCGGCTACCTCCACTCCAGCTTCGCCAACGGCTCCGGCTACACGCGCATGGCCGACGTACCGGACTCGTGGGACGTCATCAACCTCGCCTTCGGCGAGCCGACTTCCGTCACCTCGGGTGACATCCGCTTCTCGCTCTGCCCGGCCGCCGAATGCCCGGACGTGGAGAGCGAAGCCGAGTTCAAGGCCGCCATCAAGGCCAAGCAGGCAGCCGGGAAGAAGGTGCTGATCTCGATCGGCGGCCAGAACGGTCAGGTGCAGCTCGCCTCGACCGCTGCCCGCGACGCCTTCGTCAGCTCCGTCAGCAAGATCATCGACACGTACGGCCTCGACGGCCTGGACATCGACTTCGAGGGCCACTCGCTGTCACTCGCGACAGGCGACACCGACTTCCGCAGCCCGACGACCCCCGTCATCGTCAACCTGATCTCGGCGGTGAAGTCCCTCAAGGCGAAGTACGGGGCCGGGTTCGTCCTCACCATGGCCCCCGAGACCTTCTTCGTGCAGCTCGGCCACCAGTACTACGGCTCCGGCCCCTGGGGCGGCCAGGACCCGCGTGCGGGCGCCTATCTGCCCGTCATCCACGCGCTGCGCGACGACCTCGCCCTGCTGCACGTCCAGGACTACAACTCGGGCTCGATCATGGGTCTGGACAACCAGTACCACTCCATGGGTGGCGCCGACTTCCACATCGCCATGACGGACATGCTGCTCACCGGCTTCCCCGTCGCGGGCGACCAGGCCAAGGTCTTCCCCGCGCTGCGCCCCGAGCAGGTGGCCTTCGGCCTCCCGGCGTCCACCCAGGCCGGCAACGGCCACACCTCGCCGGCAGAGGTCACCAAAGCACTCGACTGCCTGACGAAGAAGACCGACTGCGGCACCTACCGGACCCACGGCACCTGGTCCGGGCTGCGCGGGCTGATGACCTGGTCGATCAACTGGGACCGCTTCAACAACTGGGAGTTCTCGAAGAACTTCGACGCCTACTTCGGGGGCTGACCGCTTCGCGTGCCCGCCCGCAGCGCGACCAGCAGCACCCCGCTGAGGCACCATCCGGCCACCACGTCCAGCGGCCAGTGGTAACCGCGCAGCACCAGACCGACGCTCGTCGCCGCCGTCAGCAGGACGGCGGCGACGAGCGTCACCCATGTCCGCCTCAGGTGCGGGGCGAGCAGCAGGGCCGCGGCGCCGTACGCCACCATCGCCGTGGTCGTGTGCCCCGAGGGGAAGTAGCCCGTCGCCTCCGTCAGCGGCCCCTGTCGGTCGGTCCACAGCTTGAGCGGTACGACGAGCGCCGGGACGGCGGCCATGGCCAGGACGGCGTACACGGCCGCGCGCCGGTCGTGCCGTAGCCAGGCGACGAGGACCGCGCACGCCAGCACGGGAACGGCGACCTGCATGTTGCCGAGATCGGCGAGGAGGTCCGTGAGCGGGGCCGGGCCGCGCCCCGCCAGCTCCAGGCCGAGCCGTTCGTCGGGATCCAGCAGCGGGCCGTCGGCCAGCACCTGCCAGGTGATCACGAGGAAGAGCGCGAGCAGCGCGGAGGCCGTCGAAACGAGAAGAACCGGCCACCGGGGAACAGGGGGGATTGTTCCGAGGTGGCCGGTCGGACCGGTTTGCCGCGCGCCCCGGGGGGTGTGGGGCGGGCGGCCATCCGATCGGTGAGGAGTCCCGGAGCCCGAAGCTCCAGCGGTGTGCGCGATGGCACGGCCGGAACGGCGCTGGGGGAGCTCCGGTCCGGCATCACCCGCAGTCCCCTGCGGGCGGGGTGTTTCTCTCATCTGGGAAAACCGTACGTCAGAGGGAGGAGGCACCGGAAGCGGCAACGGTATCCCGCCATCGCCCCCGCACACCTTCTTCACACGCCCTCACCCGTGCGCCGTTCCGAGGCGTCGTGTACCCCCGCCCGGCGCCCGGGTGGTTCGCACATGTCAGAGACGCGCGAACGCCTGCTCGAGGATGTCCAGGCCCTCGTTCAGCAGGTCCTCGCCGATGACGAGCGGCGGCAGGAAGCGCAGGACGTTGCCGTACGTGCCGCAGGTCAGCACCAGCAGACCCTCGGCGTGGCAGGCCTTGGCCAGTGACCCCGCGGCGGCCGCGTCGGGCTCCTTCGTGCCCGTCTTCACCAGCTCGATCGCGATCATCGCGCCGCGGCCGCGGATGTCCCCGATGATGTCGCCGTCCGGGAGCTTCGACCGCATCTCGGCGAGACGGCCCTTCATGACCTCCTCGATGCGCCTGGCCTTGCCGTTCAGGTCCATCTCGCGCATCGTCTCGATGGCGCCGAGCGCACCCGCGCAGGCCACCGGGTTGCCGCCGTACGTTCCGCCGAGGCCGCCGGCGTGCGCGGCGTCCATGATCTCGGCGCGGCCGGTCACCGCGGACAGCGGGAGGCCGCCGGCGATGCCCTTGGCGGTGGTGATGAGGTCGGGCACGATGCCCTCGTCCTCGCAGGCGAACCACTGACCCGTCCGGCAGAAGCCGGACTGGATCTCGTCCGCGACGAAGACGATGCCGTTGTCCTTCGCGAACTCCGCGATCGCTGGCAGGAAGCCCTTGGCGGGCTCGATGAAACCACCCTCGCCGAGGACCGGCTCGATGATGATCGCCGCGACGTTGTCCGCGCCGATCTGCTTGGTGATCTCGTCGATGGCCTGTGCGGACGCCTCGGCGCCGGCGTTCTCGGCGCCGGTCGGCCAGCGGTAGCCGTAGGCCACCGGCACGCGGTAGACCTCGGGCGCGAACGGACCGAAGCCCTGCTTGTACGGCATGTTCTTCGCGGTCAGGGCCATCGTGAGGTTGGTCCGGCCGTGGTAGCCGTGGTCGAAGACGACGACCGCGGTGCGCTTGGTCCACGCGCGGGCGATCTTCACGGCGTTCTCGACGGCCTCGGCGCCCGAGTTGAACAGCGCGGACTTCTTCGCGTGGTCGCCCGGCGTCAGCTCGGCGAGCTGCTCACAGACCTCTACGTACCCCTCGTACGGCGTGACCATGAAACAGGTGTGGGTGAAGTCGGCGAGCTGGGCCGACGCGCGGCGCACGACCGCCTCGGCGGAGGCGCCGACCGAGGTCACGGCGATACCGGAACCGAAGTCGATCAGCCGGTTGCCGTCCACGTCCTCGATGATTCCGCCGCCCGCCCGAGCGGTGAAGACCGGCAGCGTGGAACCCACGCCCGCGGCGACGGCCGCGACGCGGCGGGCCTGCAGCTCCACCGACTTCGGGCCGGGAATGGCGGTGACGACGCGGCGCTCCTGCGGGATGTCGGACATGCGGGGCTCCTGGGGGTGTTTCGGACGCTTCTCTTTCTGCAGGCTAGGGGCGGGTGAAGGCAGCGGTCATGCTCCGATCGGGAGTGGTGGGGTGCGTGTCCTTGTCCGCGGCGGACAGGTCTCCGGCGGGGCCGCCCGGCGACGCCCCCGCCGGGTCATACGGCCGCATGGCTGAACTCCCGGTGCCCGGGCACTAGATTGGCCGGTGCAGAAGGCGGGACGCGGCTGGTCAGGGGGCAGCGGTTCATGGACACCGAAGGCACGTACGACGCACGGGGCAGGGGAGCGGACCGGGTGCCCCGGCCCGCCGGGCCACCGCCCGCGGCGCCTCCGCCTCCCGCGTATGCCCCGGCCCCCCGTCGCCCGCCGTCGGGCGACGCCGGTGTCGAGGCATGGCTGCGCACCCCGCGCCCCGTGCGGGAACCGGGCGTGTGGCGCTACGGGCACACCCCGCGCCCGCCCGAGAAGCCCGACGGGGTCTCCGACCGCTCGCTGCTGGTCGGCGTGCTCATCTCCGTACTCAGCGGGCTGCTCCTGTGGTCCCTCTGGCGCAACGGGTACATCCCCTACCGGCTCGTCCCGCTGAAGCTCTTCACCCCCGGTGACTGGTGGTACGCGGGCACGTTCGGCGGCCCCCGGACGATCGAGGGCGCCGACGCCCTCACCGTCTACGAGGCCGTCCTCTTCGGGCTCCTCGTCTACGGCTGCGGGCGGATGGGCAACTGGTCCGAGATCTTCCGGCGCCACGTCGCGGGCCGGGGGCAGCCCTTCCTCGGACTCGTCACCGCCGCCGGAGGGGCCCTGGCGGAGCTCCTCGTGTGGAAGGACGCCGTGCCGCTCGTCCGGCCGGTGCTGATCCTCGTCGCCTCCGTCGCGGGCGGCGAGATCTACCAGAGCCAGACCGTCGTCAACGTGCTCTACACCTTGATCGCAGTCGCGGTGCTCTGGCCGTTCGCACGCCTCGGCCACTGGCGCGCGCTGCTCGCCACGCGGCTCGGTAAGGGCGCCGCGGAGCCGGAGGCCCCCGCCGGGCCGCCCGACGCCCCCACCCCCGAGCAGTGGCCGGAGCTCCGCGCGGCCGGTCTGACCGACGCGGCCGAGGCCCTCACCGCCGAGGTGCGCACCGGCCGGATGAACGACGTCGACGTGGCGCGGCTCCGCCACGCCTGGACCGTGGGCACCGGTCACCCCGAGCGGCTCGCCGCGCTCACCGAGGCCGTCCTGCGAGCCGGCGGCGCCGCCGCGCTCCATCCCTCGGGCGCCCGGGACCTGCCGCGGCGCACCGCCCGGCACGATCTGCTCACCGGCCAGGTCCGTCTGGGCGGCTGCGCCGACGACCCGCACAACCCGTACGCCCGCCGCGGCTCGGGCATCGCCCTGGAACCCGCGCTGCTGGGCACCTCGCTGCTCGCGGTCGGCCCGCCCGGGGCGGGCAAGACCGCACGGCTGGTGCGGCCCGTCGTCGAGTCGCTCGCCCTGCAGGCCCTCGCGGGCCGTGCCGCGGTGCTGGCCGTCGGCGGCGCCGGGGGCGAACTCGGTCCGGACGACGCCTTCGACGTCGTGGTGCGGATCGGCGACCCGGCCTCCGTGCACGACTTCGACCTGTACGGCGGCACGACCGACCCGGACGAGGCCGCCGGGGTGCTCGCGGAGGGCCTGGTCGGCGATGTGACCCACCTGGACAGCAGGCGCGCCGCCACCGTGCTCGCCCAGCTGCTCGGGCCCTACCGTGCCGTCCACGGCCACTTCCCCGGGGTGCCCGCTCTCCGGGAGCTCCTGGACGGCGACCTCGCCGCGACCGGTGCGCTGAGGGAGGCACTCGGGGCGGGGGGCCACCAAACCATGCTGCGCGAGCTGGAGGCCCGCACCCGGCAGAAGGGCGGAGCCGGAGACCCCGGCCCGGTGCTGGCCGACCGGATCGCGCTGCTCGACCGGCCCGCCTTCGCGCCGTTCTTCGCCACCGGGGAGGACGCCCGCCCCTTCTCGCTGCGTTCCCTCGAACACCTTCCGCTCCGGGTCAGGATCGACCTTCCCGAGCGGGCACACGCCGAGGCGTCGCGGCTGCTCACCCGGCTCGTCCTCGCCCAGTTCACGGCGATCGCCGCCGCCCGCGCCGACCGGTCGCTCTTCGTCTGCCTGGTCCTGGACGACGCGACGCACACCGTCACCCCTGAGACCGTCCGGGGCGTCCGGCGGTTGCGGTCCGTCAACGCAGGCGCGCTCCTCACCCTGCGCACCGTCGACGACGTACCCGAGGGGCTGCACACCGCGCTGCTCGGCGCGTTCGGCTGCTGCATGGCCTTCAGCGGGGTCACCACCTGGGACGGCAAGCGCTTCGCCGAGGTCTGGGGCAAGGAGTGGGTGGAGACCCGCGAGGTCGCCCAGCACGCGGTCTTCGCGGACCAGCCGTTCACCCGTGCCCTGCACGGCCTGCGCAAGCTCGTCACCGGCAAGGCGGTGACGAGGGACGCGGTGACCGTACGACGGGTCGAGCGGGAACGCTGGTCCGCGTCGGAGCTGGCCTACCAGCTGCCCGCCGGCCATGCGGTCCTCTCGCTGACGACGGTGGACGGCGAACACGCGCCCCCGCTGCTGGTCGAGCTGGGCGGCTGAGCGCGCGGTTACGGAGAACCTGCCACCCTGGCATAGTCGAAGTCGGTCGTCTGTACGGGGCGGCGCAATCGAGCCGCCCACGCCGGGCGGCCCAATCGAGCCGTCCGCACGGGCGGCGCCCACGACTCCCAGAGGTCCGGCGTCCCATGCCTCCCACTCTCGCCTCGCTCGTCCAGCACTCGGCGCTCAAGCTCACCGTCCGGGCGGGCGCCGACCGGCTCGGCACGCCCGTGCGCTGGGCTCACGCCAGCGAGCTCGCCGACCCGGTCCCGTACATGGACGGCGGTGAGCTGCTCCTCGTCACCGCGACCAACCTCGACGCCCGAGACCCGGCGACGATGCGCCGGTACGTGCGGCGACTGGTCGGAGCCGGTGTCGCGGGGCTCGGCTTCGCCGTGGGCGTCACCTACGAGGAGATCCCCTCGGCGCTCGTGGACGCCGCAGAGGAAGCGGGGCTCCCGCTCCTGGAGGTGCCCCGGCGCACACCCTTCCTCGCCATCAGCAAGGCGGTGTCCGCGGCGATCGCCGCGGACACGTACCGGTCGGTCACGGCCGGTTTCGAGGCCCAGCGGGAGCTCACCCGCGCCGCCGTCGCCGGAGACGGTCCCGGAGAACTGCTCACCCGCCTCGCCGCGCACGTCGACGGCTGGGCCGCGCTGTACGACTCCTCGGGTGCCGTCGTCGCCGCCGCGCCCGACTGGGCCGCCCGTCGCGCCGCCCGGCTCACCCCTGAGGTGGACCGGCTGCGCGACCGTCCCGCCCCGGCCAGCGCGGTCGTCGGCGACACCGACAGCGACGACCGGGTCGAGCTCCAGTCCCTGGGCGCCGGACGCCGCAACCGTGGTGCACTGGCCGTCGGCACCGGGGCGGCTCTCGGCACCGCGGAGCGCTACGCGGTGCACTCCGCGGTCGCCCTGCTGACCTTGACCACGGCCCGCTCCCGCGCCCTCCAGGGCGCGGAGCAGCGCCTCGGCGCCGCGGTTCTGCGCATGCTCCTGGCGGGCGAGTCCGGCCATGCCCGGGCCGTCGCCGGCGACCTGTACGGCGGGCTGCTCGACGCCCCCTTCCGGCTCCTGATCGCCGAGGCGCCGGCCCCCGCCGGGACGGAGTCGCTGGCCGAGGCGATGGAGGCCGCGGCCTCGCGGTCCGGTGAGACCCTGCTGGCGGTGCCCGAGGGCGAACGCCTCGTGGTGCTGGCCGTCGACGGCGGCGCGGCCGTCGAGGCCTGCGCGGCCCACGCCCGGGCCGCGGACGACAAGCCGGTGCGCGAGCAGGGCGCGGACGACGCCGACGTGGTCATCGGCGTCTCCGCGCCCTCCGGCCCGATCGCCGTGTCCGCCGCTTACAAACAGGCCGAACAGGCCCTCTCGGTCGCCCGCCGCCGGGGCAGGGCCCTCGTCGAGCACGAGGAGCTGGCGGCCGGGTCCGTCCTGCCGCTCCTCGCCGACGACGCCGTACGTGCCTTCGCCGACGGGATGCTGAGACCGCTCCACGAACACGACGCGAAGGGCCGCGGCGATCTGGTCGCCTCCCTGCGCGCCTGGCTCTCCCGGCACGGCCAGTGGGACGCTGCCGCCGCCGACCTGGGCGTCCACCGCCACACCCTGCGCTACCGGATGCGCCGGGTGGAGGAGATCCTGGGCCGCTCACTGGACGATCCGGACGTCCGGATGGAGCTGTGGCTGGCCCTGAAGACGACGGCCGCCTCCTCGGGGGCGCAGTAGCCGGGGCCCTGGAGCACAGCCGCCGGTCCGGCTACGACAAACCGGCGCACCCCTCGCCCCCTCCACTCCACGGCGGACAAGCCTGATCCGCGCCGGGCCGCCCTACGGTGGGGCCGAAGGGTGCCCTCACGGCGCCCGGCGATCGTCGTACACCACCCCCGAAGGGCCGGAACCGCCATGACTTCCACCCACGCCTTCTGGCTGGCCGGCCGCCAGGCCACCGGCGAGGACAGCTTCGACGTCACCAACTCCTGGGACGGACGTCTCGTCGGCACGGTCTCCGTGCCCACCGACGCCCAGGTGGAGGAGGCCGTCGCCGCCGCGTACGCCGTGCGCGAGGAGTTCGCCGCGACCCCGGCGCACGTGCGGGCCGCCGCGCTCGACCACGTCGTACGCCGCCTCACCGAGCGCACCGAGGAGATCGCCCAGCTGATCTCCGCCGAGAACGGCAAGCCGATCAAGTGGGCCCGCGGCGAGGTCGGCCGCGCCGTCTCCGTCTTCCGGTTCGCCGCCGAGGAGGCCCGCCGTTTCAACGGCGGCGACGCCCAGCGGCTGGACACGGACGCCGGCGGCACCGGCCGCCTCGGGCTCACCCGGCGCTTCCCGCGCGGCCCCGTCCTCGGCATCGCGCCCTTCAACTTCCCGCTCAACCTGAGCGCCCACAAGGTCGCCCCGGCCATCGCCGTGGGTGCGCCGATCATCCTGAAGCCCGCGCCGGCCACGCCGATCTCGTCGCTGATCCTGGGCGAGCTGCTGGCCGAGACGGACCTGCCGGCCGGATCCTGGTCCGTGCTGACCGTGCCGAACGACAAGATGCCCGCCCTGGTCCGGGACGAGCGGCTGCCGGTGATCTCCTTCACCGGCTCCGGCCCGGTCGGCTACTCGATCATGGAGTCGGTGCCGCGCAAGCACTGCACCCTGGAACTCGGCGGCAACGGAGCGGCGGTCGTGCTCGGCGACTACTCCAGCGAAGAGGACCTGGACTGGGCCGCCACCCGTATCGCGACCTTCTCCAACTACCAGGGCGGCCAGTCCTGCATCTCGGTGCAGCGTGTCATCGCCGACGCCACCGTCTACGACCGGCTCGTCCCGAAGATCGTCGCGGCCGTCGAGGCCCTGGTGACCGGTGACCCCTCCGACGCGGCCACCGACGTCGGCCCGCTCGTCAGCGAGGACGCCGCCCGCCGCGTCGAGTCCTGGGTCGACGAGGCCGTCACGGCCGGCGCCACCCTGCTGACCGGCGGCGAGCGCGACGGCGCCACCTACGCCCCGACGGTCCTCGCCGACCTCCCCGAGACCACGACGATCGCCCGCGAAGAGGTCTTCGGCCCGGTCCTGTACGTCCGCAGGACGCACGGCGAGGCCGAGGCCTTCGCCGCCGTCAACGACTCCGAGTACGGCCTCCAGGCGGGCGTCTTCACCCACGACCTGCAGACCGCGTTCCGGGCCCACCGCGCCCTGGAGGTGGGCGGCGTGGTCATCGGCGACGTGCCTTCCTACCGAGCCGACCAGATGCCGTACGGCGGTGCCAAGCAGTCCGGAGTGGGCCGCGAGGGCGTGCGTTACGCCATGGACGACTACACCTACGAGCGGGTGCTGGTCCTCACCGGCCTGGCCCTGTAGGCGCGCCACCCCACAGGGACCGGCCGGAGCCCGCTGTGCGGGGGCTCCGGCCGGTCCCGGACGCCACCGGGAGCCCCGCGCAGGGTGGTGGGAGCAGCGCAGATCGGGTAGATACGGACAAGTGACACCGATCGGCACGCGTACGGCCCACCCATATCCCGACTCGCGGCGAGGTGAGCTCCTCATGTCCGCCCCATCCGACATCCCCCAGGCCCCCAAAGTCACCGAGCGCGAAGCGCGGCAGGTGGCCGAGGCCGCCCGTGAACAGGACTGGCGCAAGCCGAGTTTCGCCAAGGAACTCTTCCTCGGACGCTTCCGGCTGGACCTGATCCACCCCCATCCCCAGCCCGCCCCGGACGACGTACGGCGCGGCGAGGCCTTCCTCGCCCGGCTGCGCGACTTCTGCGAGGCCCACGTCGACGGCGCCCTCATCGAGCGCGAGGCCAGGATCCCCGACGAGGTGATCAACGGCCTCAAGGAACTCGGCGCGCTCGGCATGAAGATCGAGACCAAGTACGGCGGCCTGGGACTGACCCAGGTCTACTACAACAAGGCCCTCGCGCTGGCCGGTTCGGCGAACCCCTCGATCGGCGCACTGCTCTCCGCACACCAGTCCATCGGCGTACCGCAGCCGCTGAAGATGTTCGGCACGCAGGAGCAGAAGGACGCCTTCCTGCCCCGTCTCGCGCGCACGGACATCTCCGCCTTCCTCCTCACCGAACCCGACGTCGGCTCCGACCCGGCACGGCTCGCCACCACGGCCGTGCCCGACGGCGACCACTACGTCCTGGACGGAGTGAAGCTCTGGACGACCAACGGAGTCGTCGCCGACCTGCTCGTGGTCATGGCGCGCGTGCCGCAGTCCGAGGGCCACAAGGGCGGCATCACCGCCTTCGTCGTCGAGGCCGACTCCCCGGGCATCACCGTGGAGCACCGCAACGCCTTCATGGGGCTGCGCGGCATCGAGAACGGCGTGACCCGCTTCCACCAGGTCCGCGTCCCCGCGGCCAACCGGATCGGCCCCGAGGGCGCCGGCCTCAAGATCGCCCTCACCACGCTCAACACCGGCCGCCTCTCACTGCCCGCCATGTGCGTCGGCGTCGGCAAGTGGTCCCTCAAGATCGCCCGCGAATGGTCGGCGGTCCGTGAGCAGTGGGGCAGGGCGGTCGCCCGGCACGAGGCGGTCGGCGCCAAGATCTCCTTCATCGCCGCCACCACCTTCGCCCTCGAAGCGGTCGTGGACCTCTCCTCGCAGATGGCCGACGAGAGCCGCAACGACATCCGCATCGAGGCCGCGCTGGCCAAGCTGTACGGCTCCGAGATGGGCTGGCTGATCTCCGACGAACTCGTCCAGATCCGCGGCGGACGCGGCTTCGAGACCGCCGCCTCGCTGGCGGCCCGCGGCGAACGCGCCGTCCCCGCCGAGCAGATGCTCCGCGACATGCGGATCAACCGGATCTTCGAGGGCTCCACGGAGATCATGCACCTGCTGATCGCCCGCGAGGCCGTCGACGCCCACCTCAAGGTCGCCGGCGACATCATCGACCCCGACAAGCCGCTCTCCGACAAGGCGAAGGCCGGCGCCAACGCGGCCGGGTTCTACGCACGCTGGCTCCCCAAGCTGGTCAGCGGACCCGGTCAGCTGCCCAACGCCTACGGCGAGTTCCGCGTCCCCGGGCACCCCGACCTCTCCGCGCACCTGCGGTACGTCGAGCGCTCGTCCCGCAAGCTCGCCCGCTCCACCTTCTACGCGATGTCCCGCTGGCAGGGTCGTATGGAGACCAAGCAGGGTTTCCTCGGCCGGATCGTCGACATCGGCGCCGAACTCTTCGCGATGAGCGCCGCCTGCGTCCGGGCCGAGCACCTGCGGGCCGACGACGACCACGGCCGCGAGGCGTACCAGCTCGCCGACGTGTTCTGCCGGCAGGCCCGGATCCGGGTGGAGGAGCTCTTCAACCGGCTCTGGTCCAACACCGACGACATCGACCGGCGCGTCGTCGACGGTGTCCTCTCCGGGACCTACACCTGGCTGGAGGAGGGGGTCATCGACCCCAGCGGCGACGGCCCCTGGATCGCCGACGCCACTCCCGGCCCGGCCATCGGGGAGAACGTCCACCACCCCGTCCGCTGAACCCGGCACATCCCCGCGGGGCGCGTCCACTGCCTGGACGCGCCCTGCGGGCACGCCCTCCGCAGGGCAAAATGGACGCCCGTGACCGTCATCGACATCCCCGGCTCCAAGTCCGTCACCGCCCGCGCCCTGTTCCTGGCCGCCGCGGCGGACGGCACCACCACCCTCCTGCACCCCCTGCACTCGGACGACACCGAGGGGTTCACCGAGGGACTGACCCGCCTCGGCTACGCGGTCAGCCGGGAGCCGGACCGCTGGCACATCGAGGGAAGCCCCTCGGGGCCCGCGGCCGCCGAGGCCGAGGTCCACTGCCGCGACGGTGCCACCACCGCGCGCTTCCTGCCGACGCTCGCCGCCGCGGCGGCCTCCGGCACGTACCGCTTCGACGCCTCCGCACAGATGCGCCGCCGCCCTCTCGCACCCCTCACCGAGGCCCTGCGCGCCCTCGGGGTGGACCTGCGCCACGAGGGAGCGGAGGGCCACCACCCGCTCACCGTCGAGGCGTCCGGCGTCAAGGGCGGCGAACTGACCCTGGACGCGGGGGAGTCGTCCCAGTACCTCACCGCACTGCTCATGCTCGGTCCGCTCACGCGGGAAGGCCTCCGGATCGACGTCACGGAGCTGGTCTCGGCGCCGTACATAGAGATCACCCTCGCGATGATGCGAAGCTTCGGCGTCGAGGTCGCCCGGGAGGGGAACACCTTCACCGTCCCTCCCGGTGGCTACCGCGCCACCACCTACGCGATCGAGCCCGACGCCTCCACCGCGAGCTACTTCTTCGCCGCGGCGGCGCTCACCGGCCGCGAGGTCACCGTCCCCGGCCTCGGCACCGGCGCGCTCCAGGGGGACCTCCGCTTCACCGAGGTGCTGCGCCGCATGGGCGCGGACGTACGGACGACCGCGGAGTCCACGACCGTGCGGTCCACCGCCCCGCTCTCCGGTCTCACCGTCAACATGCGGGACATCTCGGACACGATGCCGACCCTCGCGGCCATCGCGCCGTTCGCGACGTCGCCGGTACGCATCGAGGACGTCGCGAACACCCGGGTGAAGGAGTGCGACAGGCTGGAGGCCTGCGCCCAGAACCTGCGGAACATGGGCATCACCGTGCACACGGGTCCCGACTGGATCGAGATCCACCCCGGCACCCCGAGGCCCACCGAGATCGTCACCCACGGCGACCACCGCATCGTGATGTCGTTCGCCGTCGCCGGCCTGCGTACGCCCGGCACGACGTACGACGACCCCGGCTGCGTACGGAAGACCTTCCCCGGCTTCCACGAGGAGTTCGCGGAGTTCGTGGCGAGGACCGCCGGCCGGTGACGGCGGTGCGCCGTTTCGGGTTACGTCGGCGGCCCACCGGTGCGGGGAAACCGGTGCCGGGCGGGCCGGAGCACGCGCCGACGGGGGAGCGCTGTCGGTGCGCACAGCGGATGCGGCAACAATGGGGGCCATGAGCGACAGCCCCGCACCCCTCGCCGACCCGCACCTCGTCTTCGACGCGACGGAAGGCCGCCGGGATCTGGTGATCCTCGGCTCCACCGGGTCCATCGGCACCCAGGCCATCGACCTGGTCCTGCGCAACCCCGCCCGCTTCCGCGTCACCGCCCTCTCCGCCGCGGGCGGCAGGGTCGGGCTCCTCGCCGAGCAGGCGCGGCAGCTGCGCGTGCGTACGGTCGCTGTCGCCGACGGGGACAAGGCGCCGGCCCTGCGCGAGGCGCTGCGCGAGGTCTACGGGGCGGGGAAGCCGCTCCCGGAGATCCTCGCGGGACCCGAGGCGGCCTCGGAGCTCGCGGCGAGCGACTGCCACACCGTTCTGAACGGGATCACCGGCTCCATCGGCCTCGCCCCGACGCTCGCAGCGCTGAAGGCGGGCCGCACGCTCGCCCTGGCGAACAAGGAGTCGCTGATCGTCGGCGGCCCGCTGGTGAAGGCACTCGCGGCCCCCGGCCAGATCATCCCGGTCGACTCCGAGCACGCCGCGCTCTTCCAGGCGCTCGCCGCGGGCAAGCGCGCGGACGTCCGCAAGCTCGTGGTGACCGCGTCCGGTGGCCCGTTCCGCGGGCGTACGCGCGCCGAGCTGGCCGACGTGACGCGGGAGCAGGCCCTGGCGCACCCGACCTGGGCCATGGGCCCGGTCATCACGGTCAACTCCGCGACCCTGGTCAACAAGGGCCTCGAGGTCATCGAGGCGCATCTGCTCTACGACATCCCGTTCGACCGGATCGAGGTCGTGGTCCACCCCCAGTCGTACGTTCACTCGATGGTGGAGTTCACCGACGGATCGACCCTCGCCCAGGCCACCCCGCCCGACATGGGGGGCCCCATCGCCATCGGTCTCGGCTGGCCCGAGCGGGTACCGGACGCGGCCCCCGCCTTCGACTGGACGAAGGCCTCCAGCTGGGAGTTCTTCCCGCTCGACACCGAGGCGTTCCCGTCCGTCGGGCTCGCCCGGCACGTGGGCACGCTCGGCGGCACCGCACCCGCGGTGTTCAACGCGGCCAACGAGGAGTGCGTGGACGCATTCCTGGCGGGACGGCTGCCCTTCAACGGAATCATGGATACGGTCACAGCGGTGGTGGCCGAACACGGCGACCCCGCCACGGGAACTTCACTGACGGTCGCGGACGTCCTCGAAGCGGAGACCTGGGCCCGGTCCAGGGCCCGCGAACTCTCGGCGGAAGCGACAGCGGAGGCGCACGCATGAGCATGACGACGATCCTGATGACGGTCCTTGGGATCGCCATCTTCGCCGTGGGTCTGCTGTTCTCGATCGCCTGGCACGAACTGGGCCACCTGTCGACCGCCAAGCTCTTCGGCATCCGGGTGCCGCAGTACATGGTCGGCTTCGGCCCGACGATCTGGTCGCGCAGGAAGGGCGACACCGAGTACGGGATCAAGGCCATCCCCGCCGGCGGCTACATCCGCATGATCGGCATGTTCCCCCCGGGGCCCGACGGCCGGCTGGAGGCGCGCTCCACCTCCCCCTGGCGCGGAATGATCGAGGACGCCAGGTCCGCCGCCTTCGAGGAGCTCCAGCCCGGCGACGAGTCGCGCCTCTTCTACACGCGCAAGCCGTGGAAGCGCGTGATCGTGATGTTCGCCGGACCCTTCATGAACCTGATCCTGGCCGTCGCGATCTTCATGGGCGTCGCGATGACCTTCGGCTTCCAGACGCAGACCACGGAGGTCGCGGGCGTCCAGCAGTGCGTGATCGCGCAGAGCGAGAAGCGCGACACCTGCGAGGCGTCCGACCCGGTCTCGCCGGCGAAGGCCGCGGGCCTCCAGGAGGGCGACACGATCGTCGCCTTCGACGGGCAGAGGATCGACGACTGGGCCACCCTCTCGGACAAGATCCGGCAGACGGTCGGCCCCGCCACCATCACCGTCCGGCGCGACGGCCGGGAACAGACGCTGAACGCCGTTCTGGAGAAGAACGCCGTGGCCAAGAAGGACGCCGACGGCGAGGTCGTCCCAGGCGAGTACGTCACCGCCGGCTACCTCGGCTTCGCCGCCAACACGGAGATCCTGCCGCTTTCCTTCGGTGACTCGGTGGTCCGCATGGGCGACATGATCGAGAACGGCGTCGATTCGATCATCGCCCTGCCCACCAAGATCCCCGACCTGTGGAACGCGGCCTTCGGCGACGGCGAACGCGCCGACGACTCCCCGGTCGGCGTGGTCGGCGCGGCCCGGATCGGCGGCGAGGTCATGAACCTCGACATCCCGGCCCAGAACCAGGTCGCGATGATGCTGTTCCTGCTGGCCGGGTTCAACCTCTCGCTGTTCCTGTTCAACATGCTGCCCCTGCTCCCGCTGGACGGCGGGCACATCGCGGGTGCGCTCTGGGAGGCCCTGCGCCGCAATGTGGCCAAGGTCTTCCGACGGCCCGACCCCGGCCCGTTCGACGTGGCGAAGCTCATGCCCGTCGCCTACGTGGTCGCCGGGATCTTCATCTGCTTCACGCTGCTGGTGCTGGTCGCCGACATCGTGAACCCCGTGAAGATCACCTGACGCGTTCGCCCGCCCATGGGCGGGCGGCCGGACTTCCAGATGGTGTCCGCCCGCCCGCCCCCGGGCGGTTCGACGGCACGGGTGCGCCCCGTCGGCCTCCGGTGCCGTAACCTCGAAGCCCGGAGCCCGCTGTTCTCGGGACCACGATCCAGACTCATCCACACCTTGGGGATGCTCAGCGCATGACTGCGATTTCTCTCGGAATGCCGGACGTTCCGACCAAGCTCGCCGACCGACGGGTCAGCCGCCAGATCCAGGTCGGATCGGTGGCGGTCGGTGGGGACGCACCGGTGTCGGTGCAGTCGATGACGACGACGCGTACGTCGGACATCGGTGCGACGCTCCAGCAGATCGCGGAGCTGACGGCCTCCGGCTGCCAGATCGTGCGGGTCGCGTGTCCCACGCAGGACGACGCGGACGCCCTGGCGACCATCGCGAGGAAGTCGCAGATCCCGGTGATCGCCGACATCCACTTCCAGCCGAAGTACGTCTTCGCGGCGATCGACGCCGGCTGTGCGGCGGTCCGGGTGAACCCGGGCAACATCAAGCAGTTCGACGACAAGGTCAAGGAGATCGCCAAGGCCGCCGGAGACGCGGGCACCCCGATCCGCATCGGTGTGAACGCGGGCTCGCTGGACGCGCGACTGCTGAAGAAGTACGGCAAGGCGACGCCTGAGGCCCTCGTGGAGTCGGCGCTGTGGGAGGCGTCGCTGTTCGAGGAGCACGGCTTCCGCGACATCAAGATCTCGGTCAAGCACAACGACCCGGTCGTCATGGTGAACGCCTACCGCCAGCTGGCGGCGCAGAGCGACTACCCGCTGCACCTGGGTGTGACGGAGGCGGGCCCGGCGTTCCAGGGGACGATCAAGTCCGCGGTGGCGTTCGGCGCACTGCTCTCGGAGGGCATCGGGGACACGATCCGGGTGTCGCTGTCCGCGCCTCCCGCCGAGGAGGTCAAGGTCGGGCTGCAGATCCTCGAGGCGCTGAACCTCAAGCAGCGGCGGCTGGAGATCGTGTCGTGCCCGTCGTGCGGGCGTGCGCAGGTCGACGTGTACAAGCTCGCGGACCAGGTGAGTGCCGGCCTGGAGGGCATGGAGGTCCCGCTGCGCGTCGCGGTCATGGGCTGTGTCGTGAACGGCCCGGGTGAGGCCCGCGAGGCCGACCTGGGTGTGGCGTCGGGGAACGGCAAGGGGCAGATCTTCGTGAAGGGCGAGGTCATCAAGACCGTCCCGGAGTCGAAGATCGTGGAGACCCTCATCGAGGAAGCCATGAAGATCGCGGAGCAGATGGAGAAGGACGGGATCGCCTCGGGCGACCCGCAGATCTCCGTCGCCGGCTGACCGACCCGGTCCCTCCGTGCCCCGCAGGCCCCGTCCTGCGGGGCACAGGCGTTTTCCCGGGCCTGCGGACCTCCCGCGCGGGGCGGCACCCCACAGCCTTCGCGGGTACAGTGCGGACATCAAGTAGACCGTTTGGTGAGGCCCCAGTGTTGACGCAGACCACTACCCGGGTCCTCGACCCCGGTGAGCTCCCCGCCGCGCTCGCCATCCTCGAGAGCGAACCCGTGGAGAACGCGTTCGTCACCTCACGCGTCCAGATCGCCGGACTCGATCCCTGGCGCCTCGGCGGCGAGATGTGGGGCTGGTACGCCGACGGCCGGCTGCGCTCCCTCTGCTACTCCGGGGCCAACCTGGTGCCCATCTGCGCCACCCCCGAGGCCGTCAGGGCCTTCGCCGACCGCGCCCGGCGGGCGGGCCGCCGCTGCTCCTCGATCGTCGGCCCCGCAGGCCCCACGGCCCAGCTGTGGCGCCTCCTCGAACCGAGCTGGGGTCCCGCCCGTGAGGTCCGGCCCAACCAGCCGCTGATGGTGACCGAGCGGACCTCGGCGGAAGTGGCCCCCGACCCGCTCGTACGCAGGGTCCGCAAGGAGGAGATGGACGTCCTCATGCCGGCCTGCGTGGCCATGTTCACCGAGGAGGTCGGCATCTCCCCGCTGGCCGGCGACGGCGGGCTCCTCTACCAGGCACGGGTCGCCGAACTGATCACCTCCCGCCGGTCCTTCGCGCGCATAGAGGACGGCAAGGTCCTCTTCAAGGCGGAGATCGGAGCGGCCACCTCCCACGCCTGCCAGATCCAGGGCGTCTGGGTCGCCCCCGAGGCCCGGGGCCAGGGCCTCTCCGAGGCGGGTATGGCCGCTGTCCTGCGTTACGCGCTCAGCGACGTGGCGCCGATCGTCAGCCTGTACGTGAACGACTACAACACCGCCGCACGCAGGGCGTACAGCCGCGTCGGCTTCCGTGAGACGGGCGCGTTCATGAGCGTGCTGTTCTGACCCGGCGGGCGGCCAGTAGGGTTCCCCGCATGGCAGCAGCAACGCCCGCGTCCCCCTGGGGCTCCGGGTCCCCCGACATCGTGGTCGGACCGCTCGACCTCGCCGCCCGCGTCGACGAGGCCCTCGCCGTGCAGGCCCTCGCCTTCGGTCTCGGCCGGGACGAGATCGAGGTACGCCGCCATATCGTGCTCCGGCACCTCGACCACCCGCAGGCCCGCGCCCTCGGCGCCACCGCCGCGGACGGACGGCTCGTCGGATTCGTCTACGGTCTGCCGAACGACCGGGCGCACTGGTGGTCCACCGTCGTCGAACCGTACCTGCGCGCCACGGGATCCGACGACTGGCTCGACGGCTCCTTCGTGATCACCGAGCTGCACGTCCACCCCGACTTCCAGCAACGCGGCATCGGCCGCAGCCTGATCACCACCATCACGGACGCCGTGGACCTGCCCCGCTCGATCCTCTCCGCGATCGACACCGAGAGCCCCGCCCGCGGCCTCTACCGCGCCCTGGGCTACCAGGACCTGGCCAGGCAGGTGCTCTTCCCGAGCGCGCCCAAGCCGTACGCGGTGATGGGCGCGCCCCTCCCGCTGCGCCGCGGCTGACGAATCGATTTCCGCCCGCGCGGGCCCCCCGGCTAACCTCGGGCTCACCACCCTTGCGAGCAGGAGTTCATCATGGCCCAGGTCCAGCGCATGTCCCGATTGATGATCAAGACACTGCGCGACGACCCGGCGGACGCCGAGACGCTCAACCACAAGCTCCTCGTCCGCGCCGGTTACGTCCGCCGCACCGCGGCCGGCATCTGGTCGTGGCTGCCGCTCGGCAAGAAGGTCCTGGAGAACGTCACCCGCGTCGTCCGCGAGGAGATGGACGCCATCGGCGGCCAGGAGGTCCTGCTCCCCGCGCTGCTCCCCAAGGAGGCGTACGAGGCGAGCGGCCGGTACGACGAGTACGGCGACCTGCTGTTCAGGCTCCAGGACCGCAAGGGCGCCGACTACCTCCTCGGCCCCACCCACGAGGAGATCTTCACCCAGGTCGTCAAGGACATGTGCTCGTCCTACAAGGACCTGCCCGTGATCCTCTACCAGATCCAGACCAAGTACCGCGACGAGGCCCGCCCCCGCGCCGGTGTGCTGCGCGGCCGCGAGTTCCAGATGAAGGACTCGTACTCCTTCGACACCACCGACGAGGGCCTGGCCGAGGCGTACCGGCTGCACCGCGCCGCCTACATCCGGATCTTCGAGCGCCTCGGCCTCGACCACCGCATCGTCTCTGCCGTCTCCGGGGCCATGGGCGGCTCCGCCTCCGAGGAGTTCCTCGCCCCCGCGCCCGCCGGCGAGGACACCTTCGTCGACTGCCCGAACTGCGACTACGCCGCCAACACCGAGGCGGTGACGTACAAGGTCACGTCCGTCGCCGACGCCTCCGCGGCCGGCGCCGTCGAGGAGCTGGACACCCCCGACACCCCGACGATCGAGTCCCTCGCCGCCCACCTCGGCGTCCCGGCCTCGGCCACCCTGAAGAACCTGTTGGTCAAGGTCGACGGCGAGATCGTCGCCGTGGGCGTGCCCGGAGACCGCGAGGTCGACCTCGGCAAGCTCGGCGAGCACCTCGCCCCCGCCGTCGTCGAACTCGTCACCGCCGAGGACTTCGTGGGCCGCCCCGACCTGGTGCGCGGTTACGTCGGCCCGCAGGGCCTGGAGAAGGTCCGCTACATCGCCGACCCCCGCGTCGCCGCGGGAACCGCCTGGATCACGGGCGCCAACAAGGAGGGCGTGCACGCGAAGAACGTCGTCGCGGGCCGCGACTTCGAGGTCGACGACCACTTCGACGTCGTCGTCGTCGAGGCCGGGGACCCCTGCCCCAACTGCGGCGCAGGCCTCCAGGTGGACCGCGCCATCGAGATCGGCCACATCTTCCAGCTCGGCCGCAAGTACGCCGACATCTTCTCCCTCGACGTCCTGGGCCAGCAGGGCAAGCCGGTCCGCGTCACGATGGGCTCGTACGGCATCGGCGTCTCCCGCGCGGTGGCCGCCCTCGCCGAGCAGACCGCCGACGACAAGGGCCTGTGCTGGCCCCGTGAGATCGCCCCTGCCGACGTGCACGTCGTCGCCGCGGGCAAGGCGCTCCAGACCGAGCTGGCCCTGGACGTCTCCGAGAAGCTCAACGCCGCCGGGCTGCGCGTCCTGGTCGACGACCGCGCGGGTGTCTCGCCCGGCGTGAAGTTCACCGACTCCGAGCTCATCGGCGTCCCGAAGATCCTGGTCGCCGGGCGCCGCTCGGCCGAAGGCGTCCTGGAACTGAAGGACCGCCGCACGGGCGAGCGCGAGGAGCTCACCGTCGACGAGGCGATCGCACGCCTGACCGACCAGGGCTGATCCCTCCGGACAACGCAGATGTCCTTCCGGACACGCAGAGGGCCCCGCGCGCCGCGCGGGGCCCTCTGCGTGTGCCCTACAGCCAGCCCGCGAACTCGAGGGACAGCTCGCCGTCCTGCGTGCGCCCCGCCGTCAGCGCGCGGGTGCCGGACTCGACCGCCCGGAACAGCGTCCAGCCGCGCAGCCGCGCCTGGTCGACCTCCAGCGAGTCGGCGAGCTTCTTGACCCGCCGCCGGGCCGTGGCGGCACCTCCGGGAGAGGCCACCAGGTCCTCGACCCGGTCACGCACCAGCCGCGCCAGGTCGTACGCCCGCTCCCCGGTCAGCGGCTCGGGGCCGACCGCCAGCCACGGCGCGCGCTCACCCGACAGGACCTTGCTCTGCCGGAAGTTGCCGTGCAGCAGGAGGAGTTCGGGGGAGTCCAGGACCAGCTCCTCGCGGGCCGCGAGGGCGGCCGAGACGAGCGGTTCGAGTTCGGGGTCCCGTTCCGCGGCGGCGCGCATGGCCTCCGACTGCCCGGCGGTGCGCTCCGCGACGGTCTCGAAGGCGTGGCCGGCCGGCGGCTCGACCCACAGCCGCCGCACCGTGCCGGCGGCCTCGAGCAGCGCCTTCGCCTCGGGGAGGGAGCGCAAGGACATCTCGTGGTGGAGCCGTTCCAGCAGGACGGCCTCCTCGGGCACCGCGCCGTCCGGAGCGGTCAGGAGCTCCACCGCGCCCCAGCCGTTCCAGTGGGCCAGCGCCGCCCGCTCGAGCGCGGGAGCAGCCCCGGGAGGCGCGATCTTCAGCACGGCGGGGCTGCCGTCCGCCCGGCGGACCAGGAGGACCAGGCTGCTGCGCCCGCCGGGGGCGCACACCCGGTCGAGGGAGACCGAGTGCGCGGACAGCGCGTCGTCGGTGAGTGCGGGGAGCCGCCCCAGCCAGTCGGCGGCGGCCGTGTCCCCGTACGTCTCGCCGAGCGCTCGCACCAGACGCTGCGGCGGTTCGAAACCCATACGTGCCTTGTTCCCTTTCGGAGCGTGGTCGGCTGCGGCGTGCTCGGCCGCAGCGCGCTCGGTTGCTCAGTGTGTGGCGCCGGTGGCCCCTGCCTCCGCCGTGTCGTCGGGCGGGGCGGCCCTCTCGGTGAGCCCAGGAAAGGCTACGCCGGTGCCGCGCCAGCGCACCGCACGCACCGCGGCCTCCCTGAGCGCGCCCGCGGCATCCTGCCGCAGCGGCCCTCGAGCGGCCCGTACGAGATCGGAGTAGACGCCCGCGACCCTGTCCTCCAGCACGGCGGCGAGCCGCATGGCGGTCGCCGGATCGCGTACGGCGAAGGGCAGTGCGTACGCCGCGTGCGCCGCCACCGGCGTACCGCCCAGGTCGCGGACCGTCCGTACGAGCGTGTCGCGACGGGCCCGGTGGGCGTCGCAGGCAGCCGTCGCGTCCCTGCGGCGGTCCCCCTCCAGCCGGCCGCCCAGCACCCCGTACCCGTACACCGCGGCGTGCGCGGCACCGAGCGCGGCCTGCGCGGCGCGCAGCGTTCCGTCGGCGTCGTCCGTCGTGGCCTTCGGTGTCATGCCGGGGTCTCCTTGGCCAGTTCTGTCAGCAGGAACGCGTGGGCGGCGCCGGCCGCGGCGACCGAGGCCAGCAGCCTGGCCAGTTCCGGTTCGGCGGTCAGCAGGGCGGTGGCGCGGCCGTCCGCCACCCGGCGCTCCTGGGCCGCGAGGTCCTTCAGGGCCGTCCGCGCCTCGGTGGGGGCAGCCGGCGGGGTCGGTGAGGGGGAGCCGCTCGGGGCCTTCGCCGGCCCGCCCAGCGCCGTCAGGTGCTCCCGCACAGCGGCGGCCAGTGGTGCGAGCCCGGCCTCCGTCACCGGGTGGGCGGCCGCGACCTGTTCGTAGCCGGAGAGCAGCGAGGCACTGTCACGGGCGGCCGACGCCCGCAGCGCCCCCGACCGGGAGGCGGTGCGTGCGTCCGTGCCTCCAAGGGCCGTTCGCGTCTCCGGCCCGCCCCCGCAACCCGTCAGCACCGCGCCCAGAGCGAATGCCCCCGTAGCGGTGAGCGCACCCCTGCGCGTCGTCCCCGTGCGGTGCACTTGTCTCCTTCAGCCTGGTTTTTGACAGTTTTTGACCTGAAGTGATCACCGAGGCTGAGCGTACCCGCGGTGGGGCGGGAGGCGGACGGCAACACCCCTGCGGACCGGATACCCTTTGACCTGACACGCGACGATCCCCACAACAGCACACGCGGCCGAGGAGTCACCCGGATGAGCACCACCCAGAGCGACAGGCTGCGCGAACTGCTGGAGCCGCTCGTTGGCGCCAAGGAGCTGGACCTCGAGGAGATCGAGGTGTCCCGGGCGGGCCGCCGCCGCGTGCTGAGGGTCATCGTGGATTCCGAGGACGGCGTGGAGCTCGACACCTGTGCCGAGCTGAGCCGCACGATCTCCGAGACGCTCGACGAGACCGACGCGATGGGCGACGACGAGTACGTCCTCGAGGTGAGCTCTCCGGGCGCCGACCGCCCGTTGACCGAGCACCGCCACTACGTACGCGCCATCGGACGGCTGGCCAAGCTGAACCTGGACGACGGCGGCGAGCTGGTGGCCCGCATCCTGGGCGTCGACGACGAGGGGCTGGATCTCGAAGTGCCGGGCGTCAAGGGCCGCAAGCCCACGGCGCGCCGTGTCGCCTTCGACGAGATCGCCAAGGCGCGCGTCGAGATCGAATTCAACCGCAAGGACAAGAAGGAAGAGGAGGCGTAGCCGTGGACATCGATGTGAAGCTTCTGAAGGGCTTGGCGCAGGACAAGGAGATCCCCTTCGACGTGCTCGTCGGGGCGATCGAGTCGGCCCTCCTCATCGCGTACCACCGCACCGAGGGCAGCCACCGCCGTGCGCGCGTCGAGCTGGACGCCGCCGGTCACGTCACGGTGTGGGCGAAGGACGACCCGGCCGAGCTCGAAGAGGGCCAGGAGGCGAAGGAGTTCGACGACACGCCCTCCGGCTTCGGCCGTATCGCCGCGACCACCGCCAAGCAGGTCATCCTGCAGCGGCTGCGCGACGCCGAGGACGACAGGACGTTCGGGGAGTACGCGGGCCACGAGGGTGACGTCGTCACCGGTCTCGTCCAGCAGGGCAAGGACCCGAAGAACGTACTGGTCGACATCGGCAAGCTGGAAGCGATCCTGCCCGTGCAGGAGCAGGTGCCGGGCGAGGAGTACACCCACGGCCTGCGGCTGCGTACGTACGTCGTGCGGGTGGCCAAGGGTGTGCGCGGTCCGTCCGTCACCCTCTCGCGTACCCACCCCAACCTGGTGAAGAAGCTCTTCGCCCTGGAGGTCCCGGAGATCGCGGACGGGTCGGTCGTCATCGAGGCCATCGCCCGCGAGGCCGGTCACCGCACCAAGATCGCCGTACGTTCCACCCGGGCCGGCCTGAACCCGAAGGGTGCCTGCATCGGCCCGATGGGCAGCCGTGTGCGCAATGTCATGGCCGAGCTGCACGGCGAGAAGATCGACATCGTGGACTGGTCGGACGACCCCGCGGAGATGGTCGCCAACGCGCTGTCCCCCGCGCGGGTGAGCAAGGTCGAGGTCGTGGACCTCGGCACGCGCTCCGCCAGGGTGACCGTGCCCGACTACCAGCTGTCGCTGGCGATCGGCAAGGAGGGGCAGAACGCCCGCCTGGCCGCGCGGCTCACGGGCTGGCGCATCGACATCCGTCCCGACACCGAGACCGAGGCCGAGCGCGACGTCGCCGACCGTGAGCGCGCCGAGCGCGCCCGGGAGCGTTCCGAGCGCGGCTGACCCGACCACGCACTGCCTCCGGAGCCGCTCAAGGGCGGCTCCGGAGGCAGTGCGACGGAATAGATCGAGGCGCTGTGCCGCTGAGATCACGACAACATCCGTTCGATTCTTGCCCCAAAGGGGTGAGGTCGGTGCGGGGAGGTAGACTTAGCGTGTCTGGCCGGACGCACGCCCGCGTTTGCCCCGAGCGAACCTGTGTGGGATGCCGGGAGCGAGCGGCCAAGAGCGAGCTGCTGCGCATCGTGGTGGACGGGGTTGAGGTTGTCCCTGATCCACGCGGTACGCTGCCCGGCCGGGGTGCGTATGTGCACCCGGCCTCTGTCTGTCTCGACCTGGCGGTTCGCCGCCGGGCATTCCCCCGGGCCTTCAAGGCCAAGGGGCCGTTCGATTCCGCGGCACTGCAGCGGTTCGTCGAACGGGTGACACCGTAGGAAAGTGAACGGCACGGGTCCCCGTGCGGTCAGGTACCTCGCGAGTTGGAAGTAGGTCGAGATTGCGATGAGCACTCGATGAGTACGCGATGAGTACGCCCATGAAGTAGCGACGGTCCGGCGGTAACCCGGACCTAAAAGGAGCGAAGTGGCTAAGGTCCGGGTATACGAGCTCGCCAAGGAGTTCGGCGTAGAGAGCAAGGTCGTCATGGCCAAGCTCCAAGAACTCGGTGAGTTCGTCCGTTCGGCGTCCTCGACGATCGAGGCGCCGGTTGTACGCAAATTGACTGACGCACTGCAGGGTCCCGGCGGCAACGCCGGCAAGTCCGCTGCGAAGCCTGGCGCGCCCCGCAAGGCCGCCCCCGCGAAGCCCGCTGCGCCGTCTCCGGCCGCCGCGGCACGTCCCGCTGCCCCGAAGCCCGGCGCCCCGGCTCCCAAGCCGGCCGCCGCGGAGACCCCGGCGAGCAGCACCCCTTCGGCGCCCTCCGCGCCGTCGGCGGGTCCCCGTCCGGGCCCCAAGCCCGCGCCGAAGCCGGCCCCGGTGACTCCGGTCCCCGCCGCCGAGTTCTCGGCACCGGCTCCGGCCCAGCCGGCCGCCCCCCAGCAGCCCCAGGCCCCGCGTCCCGCGGGCGCCACCCCGGGCCCCCGCCCCGCCCGTCCGGCTCCGGCCGGCGGTCAGCGCGACGGCGGCCGTGGTGGCGAGCGTGACGGCGGCCGTGGCGGCGAGCGCGGCGGAGACCGTCCCGCACGTCCCGCCGGCCAGGGCGCACCCCGCCCCGGTGGCGCGCGTCCGGCCGGACCCCGTCCGGGCAACAACCCCTTCACCTCCGGCGGTTCCACCGGCATGGCGCGCCCCCAGGCGCCCCGTCCCGGCGGTGCCCCGCGCCCCGGCGGCGGTCAGGAGCGCCCCGGCGCCCCGCGTCCGCAGGGTGGCCCCGGCGGCGCCCCGCGTCCGCAGGGCCAGGGTCAGGGCGGCGCACGTCCGTCCCCGGGCGGCATGCCCCGTCCGCAGGCTCCCCGTCCGGGCGGTGCCCCCTCGGGTAACCGTCCGAACCCCGGCATGATGCCGCAGCGTCCCGCTGCGGGCCCGCGTCCCGGCGGTGGCCCCGGCGGCGGCCGTGGTCCCGGTGGCGGCGGCGGTCGTCCCGGTGGCGGCGGCGGTCGTCCCGGTGGCGGTGGCTTCGCAGGCCGTCCGGCCGGTCCCGGTGGCGGCGGTGGCGGCTTCGCGGGCCGTCCCGGTGGTCCCGGTGGCGGTGGCGGCGCAGGCCGTCCCGGTGGTGGCGGTGGCTTCGGCGGCCGTCCCGGCTTCGGTGGACGTCCCGGCGGCCCGGGTGCCCGTGGTGGCACGCAGGGTGCGTTCGGCCGTCCCGGTGGTCCCGCGCGTCGTGGCCGCAAGTCGAAGCGTCAGAGGCGCCAGGAGTACGAGGCCATGCAGGCCCCGTCGGTGGGCGGCGTCATGCTGCCTCGCGGCAACGGGCAGGCTGTCCGGCTGTCGCGCGGCGCGTCCCTGACCGACTTCGCGGAGAAGATCAACGCCAACCCGGCGTCGCTCGTCGCCGTGATGATGAACCTCGGCGAAATGGTCACCGCCACGCAGTCCGTCTCCGACGAGACGCTGAAGCTCCTCGCGGACGAGATGAACTACGTCCTCGAGATCGTCAGCCCGGAGGAGGAGGACCGCGAGCTGCTCGAGTCCTTCGACATCGAGTTCGGTGAGGACGAGGGCGGCGAAGAGGCCCTGGTCTCCCGTCCGCCGGTCGTGACCGTCATGGGTCACGTCGACCACGGTAAGACCCGGCTGCTGGACGCGATCCGCAAGACGAACGTCGTCGCGGGCGAGGCCGGCGGTATCACGCAGCACATCGGTGCCTACCAGGTCTCCTCCGAGGTCAACGGCGAGGACCGGAAGATCACCTTCATCGACACCCCGGGTCACGAGGCGTTCACCGCCATGCGTGCCCGTGGTGCGAAGTCGACCGACATCGCGATCCTCGTGGTGGCGGCCAACGACGGTGTGATGCCCCAGACGATCGAGGCGCTGAACCACGCCAAGGCGGCCGAGGTGCCGATCGTGGTCGCGGTCAACAAGATCGACGTCGAGGGTGCCGACCCGACCAAGGTGCGCGGTCAGCTCACCGAGTTCGGTCTGGTGGCCGAGGAGTACGGCGGCGACACGATGTTCGTCGACATCTCCGCCAAGCAGAGCCTCAACATCGAGGCACTGCTGGAGGCCGTCGTCCTCACCGCCGACGCCTCGCTCGACCTGCGGGCCAACCCGGAGCAGGACGCGCAGGGTATTGCGATCGAGTCCCACCTCGACCGCGGTCGAGGTGCCGTCTCGACCGTCCTGGTCCAGCGCGGAACGCTGCGCATCGGTGACACGGTGGTCGTGGGCGACGCGTACGGCCGTGTCCGGGCGATGCTCGACGACAGCGGTCAGAACGTCCAGGAAGCGGGTCCCTCGACCCCCGTCCTGGTGCTCGGTCTCACCAACGTCCCGGGCGCCGGCGACAACCTCCTGGTGGTCGACGAGGACCGTACGGCCCGTCAGATCGCCGAGAAGCGTGCCGCCCGTGAGCGCAACGCCAACTTCGCCCGCAAGGGCGTCCGGTTCTCCCTGGAGAACCTGGACGAGGCGCTCAAGGCCGGTCTGGTCCAGGAGCTCAACCTCATCATCAAGGGCGACGCGTCCGGTTCGGTGGAGGCTCTCGAGTCCTCGCTGCTCCAGCTCGACGTCGGTGAAGAGGTCGACATCCGGATCCTGCACCGCGGTGTGGGTGCGGTCACCGAGTCGGACATCAACCTGGCGACCGGCTCCGACGCCATCGTGATCGGCTTCAACGTGCGCGCCGCGGGGCGTGCCGAGCAGATGGCCGAGCGCGAGGGCGTGGACGTCCGGTACTACTCGGTCATCTACCAGGCGATCGAAGAGATCGAAGCGGCCCTCAAGGGCCTGCTCAAGCCGGAGTACGAAGAGGTCGAGCTCGGCACGGCGGAGATCCGCGAGATCTTCCGCTCGTCCAAGCTGGGCAACATCGCCGGTGTGCTGGTCCGCTCCGGCGAGGTCAAGCGCAACACCAAGGCGCGCCTGCTGCGCGATGGCAAGGTCATCGCGGAGAACCTCAACATCTCCGGTCTGCGCCGCTTCAAGGACGACGTCACCGAGATCCGCGAAGGCTACGAGGGTGGTATCAACCTCGGAAACTTCAACGACATCAAGATCGACGACGTCATCGCGACGTACGAGATGCGCGAGAAGCCGCGAGGCTGATCAACGGGGAACCCAGGGGGAGACCCCCGGGTTCCGTGCACGGTCGGGGCCGGTCGACGGGTCGTATTTCCGTCGATCGGCCCCGGCCGTTCCGTGTACGGTTCGGGTGTCCCCGCCAAGCGATGGCGGGGCACGACCCCGAACCGGCGGGACATCCGGACTTACATGTATGTGGGGACTCTGTCCTTCGATCTGCTCCTCGGCGACGTACGGTCGCTGAAGGAGAAACGCTCGGTCGTCCGCCCGATCGTCGCCGAGCTCCACCGCAGGTTCGCGGTGAGTGTCGCGGAGACGGGCGACCAGGACCTCTACCGCAGGGCCGAGATCGGCCTCGCCGTGGTCTCCGGGGACACCGGGCACCTCACAGACGTACTCGACCGGTGCGAACGCATGATCGCGGGCCGGCCGGAAGTGGAGCTGCTGTCCGTACGACGGCGGCTGCACAGCGACGAAGACGATTGAGCACGTTCAGATAGGAGACGGACCAGTGGCCGACAACGCGCGGGCAAAGAAGCTGGCGGACCTCATCCAGGTGGTGGTCGCCGAGAAACTGCAGCGCGGTATCAAGGACCCGCGTCTGGGCACGCACGTGACCATCACGGACACCCGTGTCACCGGCGATCTGCGGGAGGCCACGGTCTTCTACACGGTCTACGGCGACGACGAGGAGCGGGCCAGCGCGGCCGCCGGACTGGAGAGCGCCAAGGGCATCCTCCGCTCGGCGGTCGGTGCCGCGGCGGGGACGAAGTTCACCCCCACCCTGGCCTTCGTGGCCGACGCCCTGCCGGACAACGCCAAGGCGATCGAGGACCTGCTCGACCGGGCACGGGCCTCGGACGCCAAGGTCCGCGAGGCATCCTCCGGTGCCACGTACGCCGGTGGCGCGGACCCGTACCGCAAGCCTGAGGACGAGTCCGACGAGAACGACGGGGACTCGCCTTCCGCATGACGCAGAACAAGCAGGACAGGACGCCGGACGGCCTCGTCATCGTCGACAAGCCGTCCGGCTTCACTTCGCACGACGTCGTGGCCAAGATGCGCGGTATCGCCCGCACACGGCGGGTCGGCCACGCCGGCACGCTGGACCCCATGGCCACCGGAGTCCTCGTGCTCGGTGTCGAGAGGGCGACCAAGCTGCTGGGCCACCTCGCGCTCACCGAGAAGGAGTACCTGGGGACGATCCGGCTCGGCCAGGACACCGTCACCGATGACGCGGAGGGCGAGATCATCTCGTCCACCGACGCCTCGGGGGTGACCCGCGAGGGCATCGACGCGGGGGTCGCCGCTCTGACCGGCGCGATCATGCAGGTGCCGTCCAAGGTCAGCGCCATCAAGATCGACGGCAAGCGGTCCTACGCGCGGGTGCGCGGCGGCGAGGAGTTCGAGATCCCGGCCCGGCCGGTGACCATCTCGTCCTTCCGGGTCTACGACGTGCGCGAGGGAGTCGCGGAGGACGGTACCCCGGTCGTCGACCTGGTCGTCTCCGTCGTGTGCTCCTCGGGTACGTACATCCGTGCCCTGGCCCGCGACCTCGGCGCCGGGCTCGGCGTCGGCGGGCACCTGACCGCGCTGCGGCGCACCCGCGTCGGACCCTACGGCCTCGACGCGGCGCGCACGCTCGACCGGCACCAGCAGGAGCTGACCGTGATGCCGGTGGCCGAAGCGGCCGCCTCGGCCTTCCCACGCTGGGACGTGGACGAGAAGCGCGCCAAGCTGCTGCTCAACGGCGTACGGCTGGACATGCCGTCGTATCCGCCGGGACCGGTCGGGGTCTTCGGGCCCGACGGGGCGTTCCTGGTGCTCGTCGAGGAGCAGAAGGGCAAGGCCAAGAGCCTCGCCGTCTTCGCCTGACGCGTCGCCCCATGGGTTCGACCCTTCGTGGAGCGGGCACGCCCCCGTGCGTGTGCCCGCTCCACGGTCCCCCTCCGAGGACCATTCCTGTCCAGGAAGAACCCGCCGATTCACCCCAATGGGCGGCGCTCGGAGTGACTGAGGGGTGCGAGGGGGGCGCTTTCGTCCCGTGGGTTTCCGGTGCCGATCATCTTGGATCTACCGTCGGAGCATGGGCAGCGGGGACCGGTCGAAACTTGTGAGAATCTGCGATCAGGCAGGCCGGCCGCAGGGGACCGGATTCGTCGCGGACGACCGGGGCACCGTCGTCACCAGCCATCAGGCGGTGGGGCGCTCCACGCACCTGATCCTGCACGGCGCAGACGGCCGTAGCCGCCCCGTCGGCCCCGGCGACATCACCGCACTGCCCGACCTCGGCCTCGCCCTGCTGCGCACCGACGGCCCGGAGGCCCTGGGCGTCGAACCGCTCCCCATCGCCGTACGCGAGCAGATCGACACGGGTACCTATGTGCGGATCGCCGCCCACGGCTGGCGTGAGGCACGCGTCCTAGGGTCGACGGGGGCGACGTACTCCGAGGGCACACGCGAACACCACGTGGCCGACGCGCTGGAGCTCGCCCTCGGTACGGACGGGCGCGACGCGCTGCGCTCCGGCGGAGCCGCTGTCGGCGGGCCCGTGACGGACCCGCGCACCGGGGCGGTCCTGGGCGTGCTCTCGACCGCCCTGAGCGCCGGCCGCGAGACCGCCGGACTCGCGGTGACGCTGACGCCACGGGACACCCCCGGGCCACTGGCCGAGGTGCTCCGGCGCAACGCGGGCGGTGTCCCGGGATACGGCTGCGACCTCAACCTCGCGGGCGCACTGCAGCTGACGGCCACCTCGGTCGGCCAGGCCGACGGCCGGCCCTGCGGCGCGGAGCCCGTCGAACGTCCGGAAAGCCGTGCGGAGTTCACGGCCTTCGAGGCCGGAACCGAGCCCGTACTCGGCCTGGTCGGAGCCCCGGGTACCGGCCGCACCACGGAGCTCGCCGCCCTCGCCGGCGCTCGCGCCCGCGGGCCCGTGCCCGCCCTGACGCTCTGGCTGCGCGGAGCAGATCTGCTGGCCGACGACCTCTCGGTCGCCGACGCGATGACCCGGGCACTGCAGCGCTCCGGGAGGATCGTCACCGCTGCCGGGGCCCGGGGCGACATGGGGGCCGCCACCCCTGAGCGGGTGGCCCGCCTCGCCGCGGCGTCCGGGAACCCGCTGCTCGTCGTCGTGGACGGCCCGGAGGAGATGCCGCCCCTGCTGGCCCACCGGCTTGCCGGGTGGACCGTGGCGACGGCCGAGTGGCTCCTGGCACACGAGGCGCGGATGGTCGTCGCCTGCCGCCCCGAGCACTGGGAGACCGCCGGCGCGCTGTATCCGCCGGGCGCCCTGCACAGGCCGGAGCGGCCGGGGGAGCGGGCCGGGGGGCTGCCGCCCGCCGTCCGACTCGGCGACCTCACGGCGGAACAGGCCGAGCGGGCCTGGGAGCGGTACGGCATCCCGCCCGGATCGATCGCACCGGGCCACGACCGGCATCCCCTCACCCTGCGCCTGCTCGCCGAGGTGCGGGCGGCGCTGCCTCCCGACGCACCCGGCAGGCCCGGGACCGAGGAGGTCTTCGCCGCCTACCTGGACCTCGCCTGCGTCCGCGTCGCCGTCCGGATCGGCGCCCGGGCCGAACCCAGGCTCAACGGCGCGGCGGTCCGCAGACTGGCCGCCAAGGTCGCCGGCCAGGTCCACGAGGCGGCCAGGCGGTGCCTCGGCCCGGGGCAGGGTGAGCTGGACAGGGAGGCATTCGAGGAGGTCTTCCCCTGGCGCACGGGATGGGCGCCGGCCGTCCTCACCGAGGGGCTGCTGGTCCCGGCCGGTGCGGGATACCGCTTCGCCCACGAGGAGCTGGGCGACTGGGTGCAGGGCGCGCACCTCGACCTGGACGCGGCGCTGCACTCACTGGTCCACCGCTGGCACGCGGACGGGGCCACCACGGAGGTCGAACCCGCCCCGCAGGACGCCGCGGAACCCGGCAGCCTCCCCGTGCCGCGCCACCGCATCGGCCCGGTGCTCCAGGCGATGCTCCTGCTGGAGCGGCGGCAGGGGCACGCGGCGCTGGCTCACCGGATGGCGGACCTCATCGAGGCGATGGACCGCCTGCCTTCCGCCCCCGGCGCACACGAGCGCCTCACCGACGCGGCCTGGTGGGCGGCCCGTCTGCTCCGGGAGAGCCTCCTCCGGGTGCCGGACGCCCGGCCCTGCCTCGGGGTGCTGCGGGTGCTCGCAGGCCGGATCACCCGGCGGTCCCTGTCCGGCGGCGGTCCGGCCGCCCTCGGCCCCTACGCCGAATTCGTGCCGTGGTTCTGGTGCCGGATCCGGCTGCCCGAGGACGACCGGATCGACCTGCTGCGCCGTCTCCTGCCCGCCGACGGCGCACCGCGCACCGATGGCGGTGAGAGGTATCTGGACGCCGTGTCCCGGCGCCTCGCCGCCCACCCCAGGACCGTGCAGGCCCTGCTGTGCCGCTGGTTCACCGACGAGAGCCCACTGCCCGCCGAGGAGGGTGTGCCGATGCGGCTCACCGTGGCCGCCGCCGCGCAGGCCCTCCTGTACGCCCGCCGGGACCTCGCGGTCGACGACCTGACCGAGGCGCTCGTGGACACCGCGCACCCGCGCGCCGCCGAACTGCTCGTCACCCTCGCCGAGGACGAACCAGGCGCCCTCTGCCGGGCCGTCGACCGGTGGGCACGTGACGAGGAGCGGCCGGGACGGCGCGCCGCCGCGGCCCTCCACGCCACGCTCACCGCCACCCGCACCCTCTCCGCGTCCGACCGCGCCCTGCTGCGCGGTGCGGCGCTCACCCTGCTGGCGCGGCCGGACGACACGGTCCTGCACGCCCAGGCCCTCACCGTCCTCGTACGGGACCCGGGGGCAGGGCGCCGCTACCTGCCGCAGGCCCTTCGGATCTTCGCCGCCGGTGACCCCCGGCTGCCGCTGGCCCTGCTCACGGAGGTGTTCCCCGAGCACCCCGAACCGGTGCTCGCCGCACTGCGCGTCCGGCTGTCGCTGCCCGGGGACGCCGCCGACGACGTACTGCGGGACCTGGCCTCCCTGGACACGCCCGCCCTTGCGCTGCACGCCCCGGGCCTCGTACGCCATTACGTCGAGAGCCGCAGCCGCGCCGGCGAGGACGCCGCCGCTGAGACCGCCGCCTACGTCGGCCTCAGGCTCGAGCACAGTCCGGCCGCCCGGGCCCTGCTGCTTCCCCTGATGGCCGCGCTGCTGCGGGACCGGCCCGTTCCGGCGCCCGTGCGTGCCGCGCTGGCCCGGGTGCTCGCCGCCCCGGGGAGCACGGCGTCCAGGCCGCTGCGGGCCGAGCTGCTGGAGGTCCTGCTGGAGTTCGAGCAGGACACCGGCAGGGATCCGGAGGTCCTCGACGCCCTGCTGCGGGCGGCCGCGGCAGCTTCCGGGCGCCGCCCCGAAGCCCGCACACGGGCTCTGGTGCACCGCACCGGGATGCTTCTCGCGCGGACTCCCGAGGGCGTGGCCCGCTTCGACCGCGGGCTGGCCGAACTCGCCAGGGACGTTCCCGGATTCGCGGCCCTCGTCACCCGCTGGCTCGAGGACGCCCCTGCCGAGTGGGCCGCCGTCGTGGGCCCCGGCGCCAGGCGGACGCTGGAGGAACTGGCCGGGCCGCGGTCCGGCATCCCGGTGCCGATGCAGGCCGCGGGACGTGAGCATGGCAGTCTTAGACCTGCGTAATGGACATCTACACGTACACAGGTTCGGGCGAGGAGCGGTCACAGTGCACTGCTGGCGTGGCTTGGAGGACATCCCTGAGGGCTGGGGGCGAAGCGTCGTCACCATCGGCTCCTACGACGGGGTGCACCGCGGACACCAGCTGCTCATCAGCCGTGTCGTGGAGCGGGCGCACGAGCTCGGTGTGCCCTGCGTGGTCGTGACCTTCGACCCGCACCCCAGCGAGGTCGTCCGCCCCGGTACCCACCCGCCGCTGCTCGCACCGCACCACCGGCGTGCCGAGCTCATGGCCGGACTGGGTGTGGACGCGGTGCTGATCCTGCCGTTCACCGCCGAGTTCTCGCAGCTCTCGCCCGCCGACTTCGTCGTGAAGGTGCTCGTCGACAAGCTCCACGCGCAGCTGGTCGTGGAAGGCCCCAACTTCCGCTTCGGCCACCGGGCGGCCGGCAACGTCGCCTTCCTGGCCGAGCTCGGCCCGACGTACGACTTCCGGACCGAGGTCATCGACCTGCATGTGAGCGGTGAGGCGGGCGGCGGCGCGCCGTTCTCGTCCACGCTCACCCGCCGCCTGATCGCCGAGGGCGACGTCGAGGGCGCCGCGGAGATCCTCGGCCGCCCCCACCGCGTCGAGGGCGTGGTCGTGCGCGGCGCCCAGCGCGGCCGCGAGCTCGGCTTCCCCACGGCGAACGTGGAGACCCTGCCGCACACCGCGATCCCCGCCGACGGCGTCTACGCCGGCTGGCTCACGGCGAACGGCGAGGTGATGCCCGCCGCGATCTCCGTGGGCACGAACCCGCAGTTCGACGGCACGGAGCGCACCGTCGAGGCGTACGCGATCGACCGGGTCGGGCTCGACCTCTACGGGCTGCACGTGGCAGTGGACTTCCTCGCCTACGTACGCGGGATGCTGAAGTTCGACTCGATCGACGACCTGCTCGTGGCGATGGCCGCCGACGTGAAGCGGTCCAGCGAGCTGGTCGCGGCGTACGAACGGGCCTGAGGCCCGTCGTCCCGCGGCCGCGGGACGACGACGCCGCACGGCCCGCACGGCTTCCGCTCGGGCAGGATCCGCGGCGCCCCCGGCACAGCGGACACGGGCTGTGGGCCGGACCGGGAGCACCCGCGGTCGTCCTACCCTGCCGTGGTCACCGAAGCCCCCGCCGCCGCCCAGTGGCAGGCGACCTGCGCCCGGCCGTCACCCCCCAGCACCGGCAGGTCCGTCGTGCGGCACGCGTCCGCGACGCCCGCGCGTTCCGCCTCGCCCGAGGCGAGGACCTGGCAGCGGGCGTGGAAGCGGCAGCCGGACGGGATCCTGGAGGGGTCCGGCGGCTCGCCCGTCAGGATCACCGGCTCGCCGTCCCCCTCCGGCAGCACGGACAGCAGGGCCTGCGTGTACGGGTGCCGGGGAGCCGTGAGGATCTGCTCGACGTCACCCGTCTCCACGACCCGGCCGAGATACATCACCGCCACCCGGTCGGCGATGTTCCACGCCAGCCCCAGATCGTGCGTCACCACCAGCGCCGACAGACCCAGCTCGTCGCGCAGCCGAAGCAGCAGCGCCAGGATCTCGCCGCGCACCGACGCGTCCAGCGAGGCCACCGGCTCGTCCGCGACGATGAGCTCCGGTTCGAGGACCAGAGCACCCGCGATCACGACCCGCTGGCGCTGACCACCGGACAACTCGTGCGGATAGCGCAGGAAGAACCGCTCCGGAGGTCGCAGCCCCGCCCGCGCCAGGGCCCCGGACACGGCCGCCCGCTCGTCGCCCGCGTACCCGTGGATGCGCAAACCCTCCGCCACGGCGTCGTACACCGTGTGGCGGGGGTTGAGGGAGCCGCTGGGGTCCTGGAGCACCAACTGCACCCGCTTGCGGTACGCCTTCAGCGCCCGGCCCGAGCGGTCGAGGGGCAGGCCGTCGAAGGTGACCCGGCCGGCCGTGGGCGGTACCAGGCCCAGCAGTGACCGGGCCAGCGTCGTCTTTCCGCAGCCGGACTCGCCGACCAGGGCGACGATCTCACCCCGACGGATGTCGAGGTCGACACCGTCGACGGCCCGCGCGGTCGCCGCTCCGCGCCGGCCGGGGAAGGCGACCTCCAGCGACCGGGCGCTGAGCAGGGGGGCCGGGGGAGTGGTCGTCATGAGGTGCTCCTCGTTTCCGCGGTACCGCCGGGCGTCACGGTGGCTTCCGGCTCCACCAGCACACAGGCCGCCCGCCGGGACGGACCGGCCGGCCGCAGTTCCTGGTCCTCCTCGGCGCAGGATTCCAGCGCCGCCGTGCAGCGCGGATGGAACGTACAGCCGGAGGGCAGCGCCGACGGGTCCGGCGGGTCACCCGGCAGACCCCGGGGCGCGTGCCGTGACGCCAGGTCGCCGACGCGCGGGAACGCGGCCGACAGGGCGCCGGCGTACGGGTGTCTGGCGCTCTCGTGGACCTGCTCGGCCGGCCCCTCCTCCACGACCCGGCCCGCGTACATCACCGCCAGCCGGTCACAGGTGTCGGACAGCACCGCGAGGTCGTGGCTGATCATGATCAGGCCGAGGTCCTGGTCGCTGACGAGCCGTTCGATCAGCCGCAGGATCTGTGCCTGGATCATCACGTCGAGAGCGGTCGTGGGTTCGTCGGCGATGATCAGCCGCGGGTCGCAGGCCAGCGCCATCGCGATCATCACCCGCTGGCGCTGGCCTCCGGACAGCTCGTGCGGATAGGCGTCCGCACGCGTGGCCGGCAGCCCCACCTGCTCCAGCAGCCCGCCTGCGCGGCTGCGGGCGGCGGCCGGGGTCCCCCTGCCGTGCAGCAGGATCGGTTCGGCGATCTGGTCCCCGATGCGGTGCACGGCGTTCAGCGAGTGCATCGCGCCCTGGAAGACGATCGACGCACCCGCCCAGCGCACGGCGCGCAGACGCCCCCACTTCATGGTGAGGACGTCCTCACCGTCCAGCAGGATCTCGCCGCTCAGGGTCGCGGACGCGGGCAGCAGGCGCAGCAGCGCCAGCGCCAGCGTCGACTTCCCGCAGCCGGACTCCCCGGCGATCCCGAGCTTCCGGCCCGCCTCGACCCGCAGGTCGACACCCCGCACGGCGGGGACGGCAAAGGCCCCCGAGCCGTAGGTGACGTGCAGGTCCCGGACCTCGAGCAACGGCTGCCCGGCCTCCGGCCTCTCGACGCTCTCGGTCTTCACAGCGGTCAACGGGACACCCCCAGCTTGGGGTTGAGCACGGTCTCGATGGTTCGGCCGCACAGCGTGAACGCGAGGGCGACGACCGCGATGGCGAGTCCGGGCGGAGCGAGGTACCACCAGTTGCCGGAGCTGACCGCTCCGGCCTCACGGGCGTCCTGGAGCAGCCCGCCCCAGGAGACGATCGTGGGATCGCCGAGCCCGAGGAACGCGAGGGTCGCCTCCGTGAGGATGGCGGTGGAGATCACCAGCGTGGTCTGTGCGAGCACCAGTGGCATCACATTGGGCAGGACGTGGCGGGACATGATGTGGCCGTGCCCGCCACCGAGCGCCCTGGAGCGCTCGATGTACGGGCGAGACTCCACGGACAGCGTCTGCGCGCGCACGAGCCGCGCCGTCGTGGGCCAGGTCGTCACGCCGATGGCGAGCACCGTCGTCCAGAGCGACCGCGAGAGCACGGTGGCCAGCGCGATGGCGAGGACCAGCGTCGGCATCACCAGGAACCAGTCGGTGATCCGCATGACGACATTGCCGTACCAGCCCTTGAAATGACCGGCCGTGATGCCCACCAGGGTCCCGATGGCCACCGAGAGGAAGGCGGCGAGCAGGCCCACGGTCAGCGAGACCCGTGTCCCCCACACCAGGAGGGCGAGCAGGCTGCGGCCGAACTGGTCTGTGCCGAGCGGGAACCCGGCGCTCGGCGCCTCCATCGGGCCGCCCGGCGCCGTGGTGACGCTCCGCGAGTCCGCCCCGACCAGCAGTGGGGCGGCAACCGCGGTCAGGGCGATGACCGCCAGCACACCCAGGCCGACGAGGCCGGCCCGGTGGCCGCGGTACTGCTGCCAGAAGCGGCCCGCCGCCTGACGCCTGCGGGCCCGGGTGAGCGCGCGCGGGCCGGTGGCCTGTCGTTCGGCGTCGGTCGTGGTCGTCATCGGCCCACCCGGGGATCGAGGAGCGGATAGATCACATCGGCGAGCGTGTTCATCAGGATCACCGCGGCGGCGAAGAGGAAGAACAGCGCCTGCACGAGTGGCAGGTCGGGCACGCTGAGCGCCTGGTAGAAGAGACCGCCGAGGCCCGGCCAGGAGAACACCGTCTCCACCAGGATGGCTCCCGCGACCGTGTTGCCCAGGTTGACGAAGAGGAGCGTCACCGTCGGCAGCATCGCGTTCGGGACGGCGTGCCGACGGCGTACGAGGTCGTCGCGCAGCCCCTTCGCGCGGGCCGTCGTCAGGTAGTCGCCGCCCATCTCGTCGAGCAGCGAGGAACGCATCACCAGGAGGGTGCGCGCGTACTCGACCGCGACCAGGGTGACGACGGGAAGCACCATGTGGTGGGCCACGTCGAGGGCGTACGCGAAGCCGCTCTCGCCGCCGGACTCCATGCCCCCGGTCGGGAACATGCCGGGGATCGGCCCGATGCCCACCGACAGGGTGACGATCAGGAGCAGACCGAGCCAGAACGAGGGCACCGAGTACAGCGTCAGGGCGAAGGCCGTGTGGAAGCGGTCGCCGGCCGAACCGTTGCGCCAGGCGGACCGCGAACCCAGCCAGATACCGATCACGGTGTAGATCACGAACGCGGTGCCGGTGAGCAGCAGTGTCGCGGGCAGAGCCTCGGTGATCTTGTCCATGACGGGGGCGCGGAACTGGTACGACGTACCGAAGTCCCCGGTCAGGGCCTTGCCGCAGTATTCGGTGAACTGCTGCCAGAGCGGCAGGTCCAGGCCGAACTCCTCGCGCATCGCGGCGATCTGCTCGGTCGACACCTGCCGGCCGCCGGTCATCTGCTTGACCGGGTCGCCGGGGATCAGGCGGAACAGGAAGAAGCTGGTCACGAGTACGGCGAACAGCGAGACGGCCGCACCGGCCAGCTTGCCCGCCGCATAGCGGAGGTAGGCGGTCGTGCCGCGGGTACGCGGACCGCGGTCCGACGGCCCGGCCGGAGCCGGACCGTCGGACCGCACGGCGTCCACGCCCGTCGCACTCTTCAGGGCGGGAGTGCTCTCTGCGCTCATGGACTATTCACGGTCTTCCGCGGTGGAACGACGACGCATGGCGAACAGCAGCCCGCCACCGGCAAGGACGACTACGGCGACGCCGACACCGATGAGGACCCCGGTGGAGCCGCCGCCGTCGCCGGACGAGCCGCCCGACGCACCGGCGGCCGGGACAGCCGACCACCAGCTCCAGTAACCGTCCTGCCCGTAGATGTTGCCCGCGTCCGAGGGCATGGTCGTGATCGACTCGATCTGGTCGGTTCGGTAGGCCTCGACGGCATTCGGGTACGCCATGACGTTCATGTATCCCGTGTCGTACAGCCGTGACTCCATCCGCTTCACGAGATCGGCCCGTTTGGCGGGGTCGTATTCGGCCAGCTGCTTCGCGTAGAGCTCGTCGTACTGCTTGTCGCAGATGAAGTTGTCGGTCGCCGCGGACTCCTTCGCCTTGGCGGGCAGCGCGGCGCAGGTGTGGATCGACATCACGAAGTCGGGGTCCGGGTTGACGGACCAGCCGTCGAAGGCGAGGTCGTACTCACCGGCGTACCAGGGGTCCGAGACGTTGTCGCGGCAGTCGACCTTCAGACCGATGCCGAGGTCGCCCCACCACTCCTGGAGGTACTTGCCGATGGCCTTGTCGTTCGGGTCCGTGGCGTGGCACAGGATGCGGAAGTCGAGCGCCTTGCCGTCCTTGCCGGTCCGCTTGCCCGCGCTGTTCTTCCTGTAGCCCGCCTGGTCCAGCAGGGCACCTGCCTTCGCCGGGTCGTGGGCGAGCTTCTGCTCGGCCGTCGGCTTCCAGAAGTACGAGTCGTAGCGCGGCGGGATGTAGCCCTCGCCCTCCATGGCGTAGCCCTGGAAGACCTTGTCGATGATGGTCGTGCGGTCCACGGCCATGAACAGTGCCCGGCGCACCCTCTGGTCCAGCAGCGCCTCGTGCCCGTCGCCGAACTTCTTGCCGTCCTTGGTCCGGGCCCCGGGGTTGGCGGCCAGTGCGTAGAAGCGCCGGCCGGGGGCGTCGTTCACCTTGATGTTGTCGGTGGTCTTCAGCGACGCGGCCTGCGCGGGGGTCAGGCTCGGGCTTCCGGCGACGAAGGAGACTTCACCCTTTCGGAGGGCGGCCACCGCCGCGTCCTGGTCCTTGTAGTAGCGGAAGACGAGCTCGTCGAACTTGGGGGCACCCCGCCAGAAGTCCTTGTTCGCCTTCAGCTTCACATAACTGTCGACCTTGTAGTCCGTCAGGATGAACGGTCCGTTGCCGACGATCGGGAACTTCGTGTCGTTGTTGAACTTCGAGAAGTCGCCGACCTTCTCCCAGACGTGCCGGGGGACGATGGGCACGTCGAGCGCCGTCATCGTGGCCTGAGGCTGCTTCAGCTCTATGACCAGCTTGTCCGGGCTGGGAGCGGTCACCTTCTTGAAGTTGCCGACGAAGCTGCCGTTGGAGGTGGCCGCACCCTCGTCGGTCATCATCGTGTTGAAGGTCCACGCCGCGTCCTCGGCGGTGGCCTTCTCGCCGTCCGACCACTTCGAGTCGGACCGGATGGTGTACGTCCACGTCAGCTTGTCCGCCGACGTCTCCCACTCGGTGGCGAGCCCGGGGATCGTACGGCTGTCCTTGGCGTCGTAGTTGGTGAGGTAGTCGTACATCAGGCGGTGGATGCTCGTGGACACGAGCCGCTGCGCGAGGAACGGGCTCAGGGAGTCCACGCTCTGCGCGACCGCGACCGTGAGGGTCGACTTCCCGTCGGCGGCACGGGCTTCCTGCGGGGAGGGGCCGAAGGGGTTACCGGGGACGACCGAACCGGCTGCCAGCGCCGAGGCGGCGGCTCCGGAGGCGAGGAGGATACGCAGGCGGCCGCGTGGGCGGGAGGAACGTGAGGGGAATCTTGTGACCATGGACGTGGACCTCGCGTCATGACTCGCACGGTGAAGGCGGGCAGTCTCTGGGTTCGTCAGTTGGTGAAGCGAAGGTTTATCAGCGGCGCCGAGTCGCGTCAACGGTCCGCCAAACCGCGTGTGGTCTGCGGGAATGCGATGAGGGCCCGCACCGTGTACACGGTGCGGGCCCTCATTGGTTCAGACCTCTCCTGCCTTACTGCTGAGGCGCCGGCGGCGGCTGCGGAGGGTGCTGCTGCCGGCCCGACGGCGGAACGGGACCCTGCAGTTCGGGCTGTCCCGGCTGATGTGCCTGGCCACCGTGTTGCGCGGGCGCCGGAGGCGGTCCAGCGGGGCGCCCGCCGGAGGGCGCCTGGGCGGGCTGCTGCTGCCAGCCGTTGCTCTGCGCACCAGGGCCCGAGTAGGGCGGGTACGGCTGCTGCGGCGCGGCGGCGGCCTGCTGGGGCGGGGGCTGCCGTCCCCCGTACGGCTGCTGCCCGCCGTAGTGCTGCTGTCCCCCGTACGGCTGCTGCCCCCCGGGTGCGTACGGCTGCTGGGGCGGATACGGCTGCTGTCCGGGGTGCGGCTGTCCGGGGTACTGCTGCCCCGGGTACGGCTGACCGGGCTGGGGCTGGGGCGCGTACTGCTGCTGACCGGGCACCTGCTGGCCGGGTGTCTGCTGACCGGGCATCGGCGGGGCGAACTGCGGCGGCGGGCTGGTGCCGTCCGCCGTCCACAGGCCCTGCTGCTGCTGGGCCCGCTGGAAGTCCTCCGCGACGAGCGCGGAGAGGTTGAAGTAGGCCTCGCGGGTCTTCGGGCGCATCATGTCGAGATCGACCTCGGCACCTGCCGACAGGTGCTCGTCGAACGGCACGACCACCACGCCGCGGCAGCGGGTCTCGAAGTGCTGCACGATGTCGTCGACCTTGATCATCTTCCCGGTCTCGCGTACACCGGAGATGACGGTCAGGGAACGCTGCACCAGTTCCGCGTAGCCGTGCGCCGACAGCCAGTCCAGCGTGGTGGACGCGCTGGAGGCGCCGTCGACGGACGGCGTCGAGATGATGATCAGCTGGTCGGCGAGGTCCAGCACACCGCGCATCGCGCTGTAGAGCAGACCGGTGCCCGAGTCGGTGAGGATGATCGGGTACTGCTTGCCCAGCACCTCGATCGCCCGGCGGTAGTCCTCGTCGTTGAAGGCCGTGGAGACCGCCGGGTCCACGTCGTTGGCGAGGATCTCCAGACCCGAGGGCGCCTGCGAGGTGAAGCGGCGGATGTCCATGTACGAGTTGAGGTACGGGATCGCCTGGACCAGGTCGCGGATGGTGGCCCCGGTCTCACGGCGCACCCGTCGGCCGAGCGTGCCGGCGTCCGGGTTGGCGTCGATGGCGAGGATCTTGTCCTGCCGCTCGGTGGCCAGGGTGGAGCCGAGGGCGGTGGTCGTCGTGGTCTTTCCGACGCCGCCCTTGAGGCTGATCACCGCGATCCGGTAGCACGACAGCACCGGCGTGCGGATCAGGTCCAGCTTGCGCTGCCGCTCGACCTCCTCCTTCTTGCCGCCCAGCTTGAAGCGCGAGGCGGCCGACGGGGTGCGGCTGCTCTTTGCCTTCTGCTTGCCCCGGACCAGCCGGTCCGACGACAGCTCCACGGCGGCCGTGTAACCGAGCGGGGCGCCCGGCACGGAACGCTCGCGCTGGTCGTGGGTGACCGGCGTCGGCCACGCGGAACCGGTGCGCGGATCGATGGGCGGGGCCTGAGGTGCGGGCGGCTGGGCCTGGTAGGCCTCGGGCTGCTGCTGCGGCTGCTGGGCCGGCAGGTTCGGTGTGGCCTGGGCCGGCTGCTGCGGGACCTGCGGAGGGAGCGGGGCCCCCTGCGCCGGGAACGGGGGCTGCTGCCGCGCCTGCTGAGCGGGGAAGCCGTAACCACCCTGAGGCTGTGCCGGCGGGGGCAGTTGGGGTGCTCCCTGGGCGGGGAACTGCTGCTGCGGCGCCTGCGGGAATCCGTGACCGCCGTGCTGGGGGCCCTGCGGGAAGCCGTAACCGCCCTGTGGGGCAGGCGCGTTGGGCTGAACGGGCTGCTGCGGCATCGGCTGGTGCGGCTGGCCCTGCGGGAAGCCGCTGCCACTCTGCGGGGCGGGCGGGTTGGGCTGAGCAGCCTGCTGCGGCATCGGCGGGGACGGCTGGGCGGGCGGCGTCGGGCCCTGCGGGAAGCCGTAACCACCCGGCGCCCCGGCGGCGGGAGGGGGCTGCTGTGCGGGCCACTGGGGCGCGGGCTGCGGTGCGCCCGGCTGCGGCGCGGCAGGCTGGAAGGCAGGCGGCAGCGGTGGGAGGGCGCTCTGCGGGGGCGGCGCCGGGGTCCACGGAGCCGGTGCGTCCGAGGGGACGGGGCCCGGACTCCCGGGCGCGTCCGCCGACGGTGCGTCGGCCTGCGGCACGGCCGCGGGCGGTGTGGCGGCGGGCGGGGTGTCCTCGGGCGTCGCGTCCGTCACGGAGGCCACGGGTACGGACGTGCCGGTCCGCCCGTCCGGCCCTTCGGCGTCCGTCTCCGGCTCGTCGTCGGCCGCTCGTACGGGGTCTTCCGCCGTGTCCGCCGCAGAGCTCTCCGCAGCGACCGGCTCCGGGTTGCCGGTCCCGTCGCCCTCCTCGTCAAAGTCGCCGCCGTCGACCGCACCGGCCGGCTCCGCGTCCGTGGCCTCGGTCGGGGCGGCCTGAGATGTCGGCCCACTCTCGGACCCGGACGCCGTGGGCTCTGCCTCGGCCTCGGCGCCGCCCTTGGCCGCCTCGCGTTCGGCGATCTCCTGCTTCAGCGCGGCGGGGGAGAAGCGCATGGTCGCGCCGCTCTCGACGTCGCCACCGCCGAACGCGCCGCTCATGGCGTCCGGATCGCCGGAGCCCGTGGCGGGCGATGCCGGGGGAGCGGGGGTGAAGGACGGCGAGGGCGGCTCGGACGACGCGGCCGAAGACGCTTCGGACGGCGCTGCCGGAACCGGCGGCCAGCCGGGCTCGAACCCACCGGAGGCCGGCAGCCCCGGCACGGACATCGGCGCCCCCTGCGGCGGCGGAGGCGCCAGATGCGACCCCGCTCCACCCGACGAGTCACCCGGCGCGTTCTGCGTGTACCAGGCGGGCGGGGTGTAGTCGATGGTGAACTCACCCGTCATCTCGGCGGGATCCGCGTCGGACGACTCGTCGACGGGCGTGTTCCATCCCCCGTTGATCTCGTCCCGATCGCCGTTCACTTTGCCTCCTGGTGTGGTCGAGCACCCTTGTGCCGTGGTGGGTGGGGGCGACCGTTCCGGTAGTCCGGTCCGCCCGGCTCTCCCCCTTGCGACGCGCAGCGCCTGCCCGCAGGTTCCGTGCCCCCACCCACCCTAATCGCCATGGGCCGCACTGCGGCAGGCCGGATGTCACAGCGGCAACTGTCCCCCGGATCACACGCGGCCGTCGAGCGGAACGCGTACGGCAGAACGTGAAGGAACGGGCTGTTTGTCGCACTCGGGACGGACCGGTACACACTGCGGGACGCACCGGTACACACTCCGCGGTGCGTCAGGACGCGGCGGGAACTGACGCAGGACGCAGCACGGGGCGGCCGTCCCGGACGGCCGCCCCCGCGCCCCGCACGTGCCTAGGTGAGGTCGAACTCACCGTCCCGCGCGCCCAGTACGAACGCGCGCCACTCGGCCTCCGTGTAACGCAGCACCGTCTCCGGGTCGAGCGACGAGCGCATGGCCACCGCGCCCCCGGGGAGGTGGGCGATCTCGACCCGTTCCTCGGCGTTCTCCGTACCGGGTGCGCTCAGCCACTCCACATCCGAGATGTCGAGAGCGTAGAGCTCGTCCTTTTCCTGCTGGGTGCCCATGCGCACGTCCCTTCGGTCGAACCGTGTCCTTCCCGCCATGATCCTCAAAAGCGGTGCGTCGCGGGGTGCGAACGAGACAGGTTTCAGTCCATCCTGCGCGCGCTGCCCAGCAGTCCGGTCTCCACGTCCGTCGCGCTCGTCATCACCCAGTGGCGCTCGCGGCCCGACACCCAGAGCGTGACGCCGTCCGCCAGGGTGGGCAACGCCTCGCTCTCGGCCCGTGCGAGACCCAGGATCCGGCCGATCTGCTCCGCCTCCGCCGGTGAGACCCGCTGGATCCCCACGAGCGTCGCCGCCCGCATCAACCGCGGTGCCACAGGACTCAGATAGGGCAGCAGCGTCAGCACCGACTGCCATGGTGAGGACACCACCCGGCCGCGCGGCGGACGCATGCCGCAGTCGCGCACGACCACCACAGGACTGCCCACGGTCGCCCCGGTCGGCGGCACCCTGCCCACGTCGTGGAGCGAGATGCACTCGAGGCCGGCGCCCGCGGCCTGCGCCAGCGTGGTCCACGCCTGGGTACGGCCCGTCTCGACCGCCACCCGCGCACCCGTACCCGCCGCGCGCAGCGCCAGCACCTGCGCGGTCCACAGGCCGCCGATCAACAGGACGTCGTACGGCGCAGGCCGGTGGAACCCGATCATCTGCGGGCGGCCCTCGGCGTCGTCACCGATGATCACGCCGTCGTCGCCCACCGGCAGCGACAGCGCACCCAGGTGGTCCGCGGCCAGGGTGTGGCCGGCATGGCGGGGGCCCAGCAGGCCCCGCCTCGGAGCGATGTGCTTCGTCACTGCGCGCCTCCCAGCGGGAGCGTGGCGAGGACGCCCGGCAGCTGTTCGCGGTCCAGCCGCACGAGGCCGACCTCCGCGTGCCGGGCGGCTTGCTCCAATGTCCTTCGTACGCCGACCAGTTCGGTGTCGGAACCGCCGGTGATCCGCACGTGCCCCCGCACGGACACGTGCCCCTGGTGCGCACCGCGGCGCACCGTCAGGCTGAACGTCGTGGCGTACGCGGGCACCGAGGTCAGCAGCGCGACGAGCCGCGGGAGCGGCGTCGCCCCACGGCCGAGTTCGGGCCAGCGGTCCACCGCGTACGTGGTGTGCCAGCGGTCGTCGCAGCGCCAGACCCGCGTCGTCTCCGCCGTCCGCCGCTGCGGCGCTGCGTCCGGACGCCCGGCGCGCGCCGACAGGATGGGGTTCGCGCACGCGGACGTCGCCACGGCGGAGTTCAGCTCCTCCTGGTCCAGCACCGAGGCCCGGAACCCGGCGCCGGTGATCCGGCTCGCCATGTGGTCCGCGACCCGTACCAGACAGCGCTGCGCACCTCCGACCCCGCCACCGCGGGCCTCCACGGCCTCCCGGCACAGCTCCGGATCCAGCTTCACCGCCACCCAGGTCATGCGCAGTGCCGGCGCCCCGGTCCGGTCCTGGAGGGGGGCGTACGACAGGCGGGCGACCGACCGCTCCGGAAGGTGCGGGGCGGGGGCGGGCCGTACCTGCTGCACGAGCTGAGCGGACTCCAGCACGATGTCGTCCACCGCGAGCGCCTCGCCCAGAAGGGACAGCGGAAGAGCCCGGACCCCCATCGCCTGACGGAGCGACTCACCGCTCGCCTCGACCCGTACGACCGCGGTCAGGAACGTGCCGTCCCCGACCATGCCCACCGTGCGACGGGCGCCGTCCACGTAGATGTAGGGGGCGAGCCCAGGCACGTTCTCCGCCACCGGTGCCAGCTGAGGCTCCGTGTCGGCCGGGGGCGCCGCGGCCGTCCGCCTGCGGCGGCGGAGGGACGACACCGTCGACAGCCAGTCCTGCACGGCCCGGCCCCGGCGGCGTACGACCGCGAGAACGATCAGCAGACAGGCGATCACGCCGGCGGGGATCATCCACGCACCGCCGAGAGCCGCGCCGACCACGCCGACCGCCAGGGCTGCCTCGACGAGCACCATCTGGCGCAGCGCGGGCCCTACACGGCCGGTCCTGGAGATCGAATGGAGCGTGGTCGCCGCGGGGGCGTCCGCCGGCCGGTGGGGAGCTGCGCCGCCCTGCCCGTTGCTGCGTTGCCGCCGGGAAGATCCGGGTGTTCGTTGGGTGGACCGCCTCGTGCGCTCCCCCGTAGCTGCACCCATCGCCGCGTTGCCCCCTCGTGTCCGTATTCACCGTTTTTTGTACGGGCGTTGATCGGGCGATCACCCTACCTGAGCGGTGAGAGCCAAGTGCCAACAGGCATAGTAGGGGTCGCGGTCGGGGGCAGCGGCCCGCGAGGGGTGTGGGAACCTGGTCGCCCACTGGGGAGAAGGGGCAGCGCGCACATGGCATCACGGCGGGACGAACTCAATGCCTACACCTTCGCGAAGCGGAGGTTGGTCGCACAGTTCCTGCAGCCCCACCCGTCAGGCTCGGAAGAGGGCGCCCCGCGACCCCTTCGCGCGGTGGTGCCGGGAGCGATCGTCGGTGTGGTCGTCCTGGCGGTGTTCGGAGCCTGGGGGATGTTCAAGCCCGTGGCACCCCAGAAGTGGGACAAGCCGTACGAGAACGTCATCATCGCCAGTAAATCCACCACCCGTTATGTGGTGTTGACGACCGACGGCAAGACCCAGCTCCACCCCGTGCTGAACATGTCCAGCGCCAAGCTCCTCCTCGCCGCGGACAAGGGCACGGTCGTCAACGTCGACGAATCGGTCCTCGACAGCGGCGAGATCCCGCACGGGGCGACGCTCGGCATTCCGTACGCCCCGGACCGCCTGCCCGACAAGAGCGAAGCGGGCTCCGCGAAGCGCTGGGCGGTCTGCGAGCGGCCCGGCGAGGGCGGCAGAGCCATTCAGAAGGCGGCGTTCGTCTTCGCCGAGCGCGAGCAGGAGAAGACCGAGGGCACGAGCAAGCTGCGTGGCGGCGAGCTGATGTACGTCGAGGGCCCGGGGCCGGACAGGACCCGCTACATCGTGGACGCCACCGGCAAGGCGTACGCGGTGGAGAAGGACGAACTGCTGGTGCGCACCCTCGTCGACCAGAACCCCACTCCTCAGCGGGTGACCGCAGACTGGCTCGCCACGCTGCACACCGGGGACCCCGTCACCTTCCCGGTCATCGACGGAGTCCCCGGCAGCGACGCGGGTGTTCCGGGGGATCTGCAGTCGGCCGACAACAAGGTGGGCATGATCCTCGCCGCGACCGCGGGCACCAGGACGCAGCACTACGTGGTCCTGCCGGGCAGGGTCGCCCCGGTCTCCGACTTCGTCGCCAAGCTCCTGCTCAACAGCCGCCCCCTGGTGAAGCTGAATCAGGGTGGCGTGGCGAAGAACGTCAGCGCCGGAGCGTTCAAGCCCGGTGCGGCGTTCGGGCAGGAGAACGACTGGCCCAGGAACAAGCCGGTGACCGTCAACTCCGCGGGCACGGGGAGCGGAAGCCGCAACACCGTGTGCAACGTCCTGCGCGGCGTCTCGGACAAGGACGGGGCCAGCACGCTCAGCACCTGGGTCGGCACGGGCTTCCCCGCAACGCTGCCCACCGGCTCCAGCAGCGCCTACGTCACCCCCGGATCCGGCCAGCTCTTCCGGCAGTTCAAGGGGTCCAGCCCCGAATCCGGCCCGCTCTTCCTGGTGACCGACACCGGTCTGCGCTACGCGATGCAGTCCAACGGCGACAGCGTGCAGGGCGACTCGGGCATCGGCGAGTCCGGCACGAAGAAGGAGCGGGAGCAGGCCCAGCAGGAGGCGCAGCAGGCGCAGATCCAGCTCGGGTACAAGGACGTGGACCCCGCGTCCGTGCCCGCCGCCTGGTCCACCTTCCTGCCGACGGGCCCCCGCCTGTCGACCGGCGCCGCGCGTCAGCCGCAGGGCTCGTGAGGAGCGACGACGTGACCACGACCCCCTCCCGGCGCCTGCTGACGACCGCGGCCGCCACCGCCGTACTGTTCGTCACGCTGCCCGTGGTGCCGGCAGCCGCGGACGACGCCACCCAGTGCACCTTCCCCTCGAAGAAGTACACGGGGCGGCCCTGGGCACTGCAACGCGTGCTGATGGACGAACTGTGGGAGCAGTCCACCGGCAAGGGCGTGCGCGTGGCGGTCATCGACACCGGCGTGGACGTCAAGAACCCTCAGCTCACGAAGGCCGTGGACGCCGGCAGCGGCCGTAATTTCCTGGACAAGAACCTCAAGGACGAGAACGGCGCCAAGATCGAGCGCGGCAAGGAGAACGGCACCACCGACGTGGTCGGCCACGGCACCAAGGTCGCCGGCATCATCGCCGCGCGCGAGGCGAAGGGTACGGGTTTCACCGGCCTCGCCCCCGACGCGACGATCATTCCGATCCAGCAGAACGACGCCGAGGGCCACGGAACCGCGGAGACGCTGGCGCAGGCCATCGACTACGCCGCCGGGCAGGCGCGCGCCGACGTCATCAACATCTCCCAGGACACGGCCAACGCCGTGAAGCCCGCGCCGGAGCTGGAGCAGGCGGTGAACGCCGCGCTGGCCAAGGACATCGTGATCGTCGCCTCGGCGGGCAACGACGGGCTGGGCGGAAACAGCAAGAAGACCTACCCGGCCTCGTTCGCCGGCGTTCTTGCCGTCGCCTCTTCCGACCGGAACAACGAACGGGCTGCCTTCTCCCAGTCCGGCAACTTCGTCGGTGTCGCGGCTCCGGGCGTGGACATGATCTCCACGGTTCCCGGCGGGGGGCACTGCTCCGACAACGGCACCAGTTTCTCGGCCCCGTACGTGGCGGGAGTCGCGGCGCTCATCAAGGCCAAGCACAAGGACTGGACGCAGAAGCAGATCGTCGCGCAGATCGAGCAGACGGCCGAACGCTCGATCGCGGGCCACGACCACCTGGTCGGCTGGGGCGTGGTCGACCCGGTGCGCGCCCTGACCGAGGATGACAAGCCCATCGAGGAGCCGGTGGCACACGAAGGTGTGAGCAAGGGGGAGGCGCCGGTCCCCGCGGCGATCCACCTCGGCGAGACCGCCGACGAGCGCAACGCCCGGCTCGCGACGTACGTGGTGGTGGGCGGAGCGGTGCTGGTCGCCGCCATCGCGGGCTCGGCCGTGGCCGTGCGCGACAGCCGGCGGAGGCAGGCACGACCGGGCGGCGCCTGATGTACGGGATGCGCGCGGCGGTCGGGAGCGGCATCGATGTGGGGGAAGTTACGTCATGGACAAGACAGTTGGACCTGTCAGGCCCATTGGCTACAGTGATGCTATGGGGTCAGTGCTGTTTACGCGGGTGCGATAGCAACGCGCAACGGCCTGAGCAAACGGGGAAACGGGGAGAGGCCGCAACGTGGGTGAAGGAAAAGGTGATCTTCGGAAGGGCGTAGGAGCCCTGGAGAAGTTCCAGAAGAGCGTGAACGCGTTGCTGGCAGACCTCGAGAGTTCGGCGGCAGGGAAGTCGAAGGTCGCGGCACAATCCGTGTCGCGCACCGCCTTCAGCGGCCAGAACACATGCTTCGCGGAAGCGGATGGTCTGTTCACCCAGTACAACCGTGTCCACGAGTCCCTCGTCACGCTCTCGAAGTCCCTCGGTGACCAGATCGAGTACCTGAACCTGGGCGTGCACGCGGCGGCGGTCGGCTTCGACAACGTGGACGACGACACGCGGCGGCGGTTCCACGAGATCCAGACTCGTCTGAACAAGGAACACGAGCGGGCGCAGGACGAGAAGTCGGGCAAGCCTGAGCAGCCGCGCTCCGACGAGAAGACCGGCTCCGCCTACGACGACTTGGGTGACAGCTGATGAGTGACGAGAAGCAGCCGGAACTGACTCCTGCCGAACAGCAGAAGCAGGACCAGGCCATGGTCCGGATTCAGTTGGGTCAGACGGACATCAGCCGTGCCGTGCGGGAAAGCCTGGGTGGACTCATTCCCGGGGGCGGGGGATCTTCGGGACGGACCTCCTTCGAGGGCCACCAGATCAACTCGATGATCGACCTGATCGAGAACTCCCGGCCGGAACAGCTCGAAGAGGCGGGCCAGGCGCTTTGGAAGGCCCGGGACGCCATCAAGGAGGCCGCGGGGGAACTCCGCGACTTCATCAAGGGCGTCGACTGGGAGGGCGAGTCCGGAACAGCCTTCCGTGACTGGGGCGAGGGCCTGGCCGCCCATGCCGACAAGCTGGGTGACTTCGCGGATGTGGCCGGCACACAGATCACGGTCGCGGGCACGGGCCTCGCTTCGGTGCGCAACTCCCTTCCGCCCCGTGACACCCGTCAGGTCCGCAAGTCCCCCGACGAGATCGAACTCCCGAAGCGGACCGAGGGCAACGCGGAGTACGCGGCGGCGGTGAAGGTCGAGAAGGACCGCCAGGAGGCCATCAACCAGGCGAGCCGGCTGGCTTCGTACTACGCGGTCTCGGAGGAGCGGCTGGCGGCGCAGGAGCCGCCGCGGTTCGAGAAGAAGCTTGATGTGGCGATGCCGCGGCCGCAGGCCTACGACGCGCCCTCCGGGACGGAGGGCGCGTCGGAAGGATCTGGGGCGGCAGGCAGAGGTGGCTCCGGAAATGTGGCTGGGCCGGCGGTAGCCGCCAGCCAGGAACATGTGGCGAAGAGCCGTGATGACGAAACCCCCGCGGCGGTGGCGGCTGTTCCCGAGAGGGGCACGTCGACGGAGATCAACAGCGTCGCGGCCCCTCCATCCCCGGTGACAGCCCCGAACACGCCTTCTCCCGCACCGACTACGGCCCCCGCACCCAGTGGAGGCCCTACTGCTCCTCCCATGGCGACCGGGTTCGTGAACCCCGTGAAAAGCAGTTCGCGGGGACCTCAACCAGCCGCAGGCGCGTCCAAAACTGTTGGCCAGCCCGGGAACAGCGGCGCGCGAACAGGGAGCGGCCCGGTGGCAAACGGCCGCGCCGGATCTCCCGTGGGGCGTCCCGCACCCATGGGTGGAGGGTCCACCCCAGGAAACGCCGCACGTCCGGGTGGCGGGCCGCAGTCTCCCACTGCCGGTCGGGCGGGGATCACCGGTGGCAGGCCCATGGCATCAGGCCCTGCCGGTACGTCCGGAACCACCGGCCCGCGTGCCGGCCGAGCGAACGGCATCGTAGGCGGGACCCCGCAGCGCCCCGTTCCAGGCGCGGGTACGTCTGCGGGAGCTCGTGGTGTCCCGCGCGGCCCGGTCATCGGAGCAGGCGGAGCTGCACGGACCAGCGGCCCTGCCGGCACGGTCGGTCAGCGTGGCGTCGTCGGTTCTGGCGGCACGGCCGGCGCGTCCCGCCCTGGTGGCCGAGGCACTCCCAGCACCAAGGGAGTTGTCGGAACACCCCGCGGAGCTGTGGGCTCCGGCGCAGGCGCGAAGGGTTTCACCGCCGGCGGGGCAGGCCTCGTGCGTGGACCAGCCGGCCGCAAGGACTCCAGGGACGAAGACCAGGACGACGGCACCCCGCGCCCGGACTACCTGACGGAGGACAGAGAGACGTGGGAGGCCGGCCGGCGTGAAGCCGCTCCTCCGGTGATCGAGTAGGTACAGGGAAGGTTCGGAAGTCAGGATGACAGCAGTAATGAGCCAGACCCGCAAGCGCCGTGTGCCTCTCGGATTGCGAGGGCGTCTGCTCGGCACGATGGCCGCGGCCGCCGCCTGGAGTGTCGGATTCGTAGGGGTTGCTCCGGCTGCGATTGCTGAGGATGTGCAGTCGAAACAGTGGTATCTCGGGCCCATGCATGCCGAAGAGATGTGGAAGACGACCACAGGAGAAGGCATCAAAGTTGCTGTCATCGACTCGGGGGTCAACCCTCTGACGCCGTCTCTGAAGGGGCAGGTACTCAAAGGGTTCGATGCCTCGGGGACCGACGGTGACGAGTACGACGACAACGGCGGACACGGCACCACCATGGCTGAGTTGATTGCAGGAACGGGAAAAGGGGGAGGCCTGCAGGGTCTTGCTCCAGGGGCGAAGATTATTCCCTTCCGAATTACCGACACAGCGCTACAGAACCAAAAGTCCGTGAACGCGTACGACACGCGAGATGCGATCCGATCTGCAGCAGACAGTGAGGCGCAGATCATCAGTATGTCGTTTAGCAGTGAATTCCTGACCTCCGAAGAGCGCGAAGCTGTGGAGTACGCGCAGGGTAAGGGAAAGCTGCTATTCGCGTCAGTCGGGAATAACGCGAAGAAGGGAAACAAGGAAGGGTTTCCCGCTTCGTACCCGCAAGTCGTAGGTGTTGCTTCGACTGATAGCAGCGGCAAGGTCTCCACATACTCCCAGCATGGTGACAGCGTAGATATTGCGGCCCCCGGGGACGGAATTCCAACGTGGTGCGACTCAAAGTTTGAGAAGTACTGCGACTCCGTGGGCGGCACCAGTCAGGCCACAGCCATCACCTCGGCCTCTGCTGCCCTGATCTGGTCCGCCCACCCCGACTGGACAGCCAACCAAGTCCTCAACGTCCTCTTCGACACGGCCGGGCGAGGTGACTGGGAAAAGGGCACGCTCAGCAACTACCTCGGTCACGGCATCATTCGCCCCGCCGTCAACATCCTCAAGGGCAAGGGAACTCCCGGTGCCCCGGACATCAGCCCTCTCACCAAGGAGAAGACGTCCGGATCCACGGCGTCGCCGGCCGCTTCCGCATCAGCTTCGTCACAGCCCGAGAAGAAGGACAAGGCGGAGGATGCTTCCATGGCAGGCTCCAGCACTGAGAAGAACGACGACAGTCAACTGGGCCTGGTCCTCGGCGGAGTGGCAGTAGTGCTCGTACTCGGCGGCGGTGCTTTCGTTCTCGTTCGCAGGCGCCGTACCGCCTGACTGACCGCAGTTCCTCCCATATGCCTCCGGCGGTGACGCCGGACCGAAAAGCACCAGAAAGGAAGCCAGCACCATGGCAGATCAGAAGCTTTCAGATGATGCGCTCATCAAGATCGAGGGCGAGCTCTCCAGGCGGTTCGACTCCGTAAAGGGTCAGATCAAGACGCTGCAGGGGACGATCGACAGCCTGGAAGGCGCCTGGAAGGGTATTGGCGCCACCGCCTTCAACAGCAAGCAGGATGAAATCAACCGGAGGATGGGCAACATCGCCGTCCGGATGGCCAATTTCCAGGAAGCCATCAAGGCGGCCCGAGTCATCTCGGGCAACACCGAGGACGAGATCAGGCAGGCCCTCCAGGGCGTCGACGTCGTCGAGGGCTACTCGGCCGGCGCGGAGGCCAAGACCGCGGCCATCACCCCGCCGCCCTCGGCGTTCAACAAATTCTGAACCTTGCGGCATCCGTACCACGTACGGACCATCACATCGAACTAGATTGAACTGGAGGACCGTATGCCGACCAACGACGGCACGATGGTTGTCACTTACTCGAGCCTGGAGCAGGCGGCTGGTGACATCGACCGGCAGGGCAGGCAGCTTCAGGAGGACCTCGCGGCGATCAAGCGAGTGGTCGCGAGTGCGTCCGAGCTCTGGGTTGGCGAGGCCAAGTCGGCGTACGACGCGTCGCGGGCCGGCTGGGACCGTGACGCCGAGGCGATCGAGAAGGCTCTGGCCGAGATCTCCCGCAAGGTGCGCGACGCCGGCGCCGCCTACCAGGGCGGCGACAAGCGGGCGAGGGCCAACTTCGAGTAGATCTCGAAGAGCGAACTGACAGGTCAGGGTGGGCACGCACGGGAGGTGCCCACCCTGACCTGTGTCGTGAGCCCGTGTGCACCCGCAATGAACAAGGTGCGAGACTCCGGCGCGCTGGGGGCGTCCTGTGCGCCATGGCGCACGCCGAAGGACCCTCCAGGAAGGAGAGGCCCCCGGTACGCCCAAAGTGTCCGCAGCCGCCGAGCCGGCTCAGGTCACCGCTCGTCCAGCAGGTTCCACCACCAGGCGACACTGGCGATCGGCAGAGGCTGGTGCGCTTCCTGTTCCTGGAACGGGGAGGCCGCACTGCCGGCCGGAAGGTCGGCGGGGTTCTCCGGATTGACGTAGCGGTTGGTGGTGAGGGACCAGTCGTAGTCGGCGCGGATCCAGGAGTCGCAGTCCGTGATCCACCGGTGAAGTTCGGAGCCGGCGTCGCGGAGTATCTGGTCGCGGAGACGGAGGTACAGGGCCATGGCACGGGTGTGCATGACGGCGGTCTCGCTCACCGCTTCGTCGAGGGAGCAGTCTCGTTCGTAGGCGATCAGATCGACGATGTTCCCGTATCCCTCCTGGCTGCGTTGGCGCTCCTTGTGGTACGAGACGAGGTCGTTGGACCAGCCGATGATCGCCGCGAAGACCTCGACGAACGCGCGGACGTCGTGCCGTTCGTAGTCGGCCGCGGAGAGGTCGTATCCGTGGATGATCTCGCTGAGCGTCGAGAAGATCTTGACGCCGGAGGAGTCGAGCCGGACTGCCAGATGGTCGGAGAGGCTGGGAACCCGCCCGTGGGCGCCGTTCGCGGCCATCCAGATCTGGCCCTGTAGGTAGGCACGGAAGCTGGCGGCCCAGCGGGCGGTCTGCACGGGTGTGGTGAGGTCGTCGAGCCGCAGACGTAACTCGAGCAGTGCGGCGCTGTAGTTGTCGTCGATGGTGGCGGCCCAGGGGACTTCGACGACGCGTTGAAGCTTCGTGATGATGAGCAGGGTGGCATCCGGGGATGCCGCTACCGGCCCCTCGTCGCAGTACTCGTCGTCGAACGCGAAGAGCCACATCAGGAAGTCGGAGGTCCACTGCAAGCCCGCCATACGCCCGGACGGGGCACCGCGGCTCGTGATCTCACCGACGGAGATGCGTGTCAGCCGGTCACGTTGTGCCCGGTCCGAGTAGAGGCCGAATCGATCGAGCCAGTCGGCCGAACGATCGTCGATCTCACGCCACCTCGGGTGGATCCCCGACGGGAGCGGGACCCACAGCTGAGGGATCTTCGGCGCTGGAGCTGGGGAGGTCATGTACCGCCCTTTCGCATGTACGTAACCGATGCCTCTGAGACCCGGAAGTTAGCAAGGTGTAAGACGAACGGGTACAACTGATTCAAGCCGGGTTGGGCCACGGGCTGGTGCCCTTGCTGTCAGGGAGCCGTGGCGTCCGGCTAGGTCTCCGGTGCTCGTGAATGGCGCTAAAGCGGTTGATCACGCCGTCTTTGCGCTTGATCGCCCTGGGCGCGCAGGTGGCCCGAAAGTGACTCTTGTCAGGCATTGATCCGAACGCTGTAGGTTCAGGCTTGTTGATGGTGTGTGAGTGATCTGGTTGCGGACGCGCGGACTTGGTCGCCGGACGCGCAGGAGGCCGTGCCGTTGCTGGCGGTGTCGGCTGGTGGAGGGCCGTGATCGGGTGGAGGTCGCGGACCTGTTCAAGGTGTCGTTCAGGGCCGTGGACAACTGGTGGGTGAGGTGGCGGGCCGGCAGGCGGGATGCGCTGTTGTCCGTGCCGCGGAGTGGGCGCGCGGATGAACATCAGGTTCTGTCGGAGGCTGAGCAGGCCGCCGTGCGGCAGGCGGTCCTGGATCACACCCCGTCCGGCCTGGGGCTTTCTGGTCAACTGTGGACGGTGCGGCCGGTGACCTGGTCCGAAAGGACCCCGACCTGGTCAGAGACAGGATCTCGCCGTCATCGGCCTTCGCCCGAGCCCGGATCGCCGGCCAGGTCTCCTCGTGCCACGCTCGGACGGCTTCCGGATTCTGCTCGCCGGCCCGCTTCTCCGGCCGCTGGAAGGTCAGCCCCCAGCGCTTGAGGTTCTTGCCCACCCGGGGCTCGGTGAAGCGGACCCGTACAGCTTGAAGATCAGTCGGCCTATCCGTCCCTGGGCTGGGGTGCCAAGGGAAGGACTCCGGTGGTTCGCCGTACCGGGAACCGGTTCTCTGCGAACACGATGTCCGCGATCAGCACCCGCGGCCGGATGCATTTCATGGTCTTCACCGAGCCGTTCGACGCGACGGTCATGTGTCGCTTCCTCGCACGCATCGTCGGACTCTTCTACCGGAAGGTCCATCTGATCGTCGACCGGCACTCGGCCCACCGCTCGAAGACTGTCCGGTCCTGGCTCGCCGATCATGAGGACAAGATCGAGCTGCACTTCCTGCCCGCGTACTCACCGGAACTGAACCCGGACGAGCTCCTCAACGCCGACCTCAAGCGCAGCCTGCCCCACACTCACCGGGCCAGGAGACGAACCGAACTCGCCGCCGAGACGCGCAGGTTCTTCCACCGTCGGCAACGCCAACCCCACTTCATCACGGGCTACTTCACAGCCCCGCACGTCCGCTACACCCTCGACGAGTGAACCCAATGAGTTTCTGATGCGTAGGTACCGAGGATGTGTTGGTGGGTCTTGCGGTGATTTCTTCCGATTCAGCCTTTAAGCCTCGAAAGGGAGAGTGCAGCGAGCGTCCTTGTGGGCATATTTCGCTGCACTGGTGGCCAAGGTGATCATCTCTTTGCGATACCGGTCATTTTTTCTTTCCTCAGCTGTAACCCACAATACGACGATAGTGGTGAGGCTCCTCTTATCTTCAGCGAAGCAAGGGGCGGAAAGGGCCACCTTTCTCTGCGATACGACGCCCCATCTGTTCGTGCTGATGTCGAACCTATCGAAATTCTTAGGGTTTTCGATGTCGATCATTTTACTTGCCGGCCCATTGGCCCAGTCGGAGAATGTGCCACCCAGGTCTGTGTACTCGGTTCGCGTAACCAGAAATTCCATGTCTCCCGTCCAGGCGTGGCAGCCAGAGAAATAACTGATCCTCCCCCCCAAGTTTTTTTGTTCCCTAAACGAGTACTCCGGTTTGCGTGGGGCTATTTCCTGGAGGCTGGTCGCCACCCTATTCGAGGTGCCGAGGTTCTCGCATACGTCTTCTGCATCGATGATCCCGACGTCTTCGAACGGGGGGATGTCAAGAAGGTAGGCAGCCCCGACCGCAAGGGCCGTCACTGTGGCCAAACTCGCTGCAATATTTCGCACTCTGCTCTTACGCATAAATTATTTCTTCTCCTCGAGTTCGCCCGGCTTTCCTTCGCCGTCGATTGAGTTGCGAATGTTGGAGGTGGCGTTAGTGAATCCCGACTCTGCTGCGGGTGCTACGGAAGCTACGATGTGCGGGGAGGGGTTCCCTGACTGCTCGCCAGCTTTTATGGCGGCCTCCTCTATGAGCTTGTAGGTGGATTCCTTTGTTGCGTCCATTGCCTGCCCGTTGCTGTAGATGACATCCCCGGATTTATCTCTCATCGTTCCTTCTGTGAATCCGCTAATAATTTCGTCTGCAGCGGTACCGGCCACTCCCCCCACGATCACCCCGCCTGGACCAAGCATCGATGCTGTTCCAATGCCAATACCGATGCCAACAGTGCTGCCGACCCAGGTGCTCGTGGCCTCAATTGCTTTGTTGTACTCAGCGTCTTTGGCTCCGCCTTCCACTTCTGCCTCGTATGAGCGACCCGCGCCAATGGTTCCCTGGATTTCTCCGGCCGCCGTTGCGGTCAATCCGATTGTTTGCTTAAGGTTCTCGCTCTGTGGAACGCTCGGGTCGGTGACGAACGCGTCAGGATTCCGGAAGTGGTACTCCATGAGGTGAGTCGTATAACTGTGCTGCCCGACGTTTACTGCCGCGTAGCCTTCGGGGTTCCGCCCCAGCATGTAAAGGAAGCGCGTGGTGTCGGATTCCCCCACCGATACTGCGGAGCCTGCAATGGGAAAAAGATTGTCTTGACCTTTTTCATTCGGATTGATTGAACGAAAAATGTCAGGCATGTATTCTGCGGCAATCTGGCCGACGCTGTCAGACATGTAACTGTGATTGCCCAACAGCTCGGGCTTCTCTGAAATCGCCTCAATCAGGCTCTTCGTCAGTGCTGCCTGCTCCGCGTTGTGTGCCGGCGTATCCTGAGTAGGCATTTCTCCGGCCGGGTGCCCGGTCGTAGCTGCCTCGATGGCCTGGGCCATAAAGTTCCTCCCGGCGATGCTGTCGTCCCCCTTGTTGTTCTTGTCCTCCGGCCAGTCCCGCTCACCGAAGAGATAATCGAAGTTGCTGAGCTCCCTCATCCCCTTCTTCCCGTCCCCATCGGTGTCTTCCTTGAACTCGTGATCCTCCTCCTTCGTCAGGAAGGTGTCGTTGAAGAACTCCGTTGCAGCATCAGGGCTGCTCGACAGAGCCTTCATGAAGCCCGTCATCGGGTCCGTTCCGGAATCCGAGCCCGTGCGGTTGAGGACGGGATCCATGGGGCTTCCGGTGCGCCAGGCGCCGTGACGGCCGTTGTCCGTGCGCTCCTTCTCGGTCTTGATCAGTTCGTTTCCGTAGTCGTCGAGGAACTTGTTGTCGAAGTTTCCCCATCGCATCAGATTGCTCATCACCTGGAATCCCACGGTGTTCGATCCCCTTGCGATGGGCTGGCCGCCGAGATCCACCATGTCCCGCTTCCAGTCCGTCATCCCCCGGCTGTCGCTCTGGGTGGCGGTGGCCAGGGTCAGGCTGAGGCTCTTTTGCAGCTCGTCGTACTGGTCACCCCGGGCGCTGTGCAGGTCGGTGGGCCTCGGGGTGTTCAGCTCCGCCCAGAAATCCAACATCCCCTGCGCTTTGAGCTTCTCCGCGAAACGGGCGCTGAACAGTTCGTCGCCCGACATCTTCTTGAGCCCGGCGTTCAGCCTGTCGAATTCCTTGACGGTGAGGTCGGTGGGGTCCTTCTTCGCGATAACCGCCAACGCGTCGGCCTGCTTGATCGCGTTGTCCGCGGAGTCCCGGTCCTTGTATTCGGCGCCCGTGAATCCGAGTTCAGCCTGGTCGGACAGGGCCTTGAGGGCCACCGAGCCCGTGTGATCGCTCTCGGTCGCCTTGCCGAGGATGTTCTGGATCTCGGTGCGGAGGGCGTTCATGGCACTCTCGTTGTCTTCGGGGGAGGCGATCCCCGTGCTGCTGGGGCCGATGCGCGTGGACACCGTGAACCCGCCCCCGCCACTTGCTGAGACCGTGAGGTTCTTCTTCAACCCACGTTCCACGGCCTCATCGAGCTGACTCCGGTACGACTTCAGCTCGTTGCGCATGTCCTTGAGAATGTTCCACAGGGACTTGGCCTGTTTGTGCGCGTCGTCGAACTCCCGCACCGTCTTGTCGACGAACCCTTTGGTGACATTGGCGTTGTCGCCTGACCAGTCGGCCTTGTCGGCCTTTGCCTTGAGGCCGTCCCGGGCATCCTCTTTGAGGGCGGCAAGGTTCGTCACCATCGTCGACCAGTCGGTGACAGCCGCGTCCAGTTGTCCGAACTTGGCGAAGCGCAGGGTCTCGAAATCCATCAGTTGTCCGCCTTGTTCTTCTCACCCTTGGGCGCGTTGTCGTCGTCGAAGGCCTGGTCGAGCGCGGCGATACTGCTGACCCTGGTCCGGACGTACTGGTCGTCACTCTCGTGCACGTACTTCGTGAAGTCGACGTGGTTCGCTATGTGCCCACACGCGTCCCTGAGGGACTTGAGCTGTATGTCCCACCGATGCGCCACGTGCTGGAGAGCGCCACCGAGTTCGAAGCCCTGCTTGGTGAGGTCGCCTGCCGCCGTTTCGCTGGGAGGCACCGCCACACGGGCCTCCTTCCACAAGCGAGTGTGCAGCTTCTGGGCATCGTCACGTACGCCTGACAGGTCGGTCTGGTTGACCGCGAGGTCGCCCTTCTTACCTCCACCGCCTCCGGGCCCGGCCTTGTTCAGCCGCATCTGCGTGCCGGCCTTGTCAGCCGCTTCGGCCTTCAACTGTTCCCACTCGGCCCATGCCATGTGCGGACCCCCATCAGTCAGTAAGCGGAATGCTGAGCTTCGGAATCTCTTCTGCCTCTACGCCCGGCGCAGGTACGGGCGGTGACAGCGGCATCTCGCCCCCTGTCACCGCCCGCCCCGTCACCGCTGCGCGCCCTGCCGGGCGTCCTACCGTTCCCCGTCCATGAGCCCCGTCTGCACCAGCGGATTCCCGCGACGCCGGGTGACGAAGATTCCGCGCCCCGGCGGCATGGGACGCGGACGTACGTTGCCCAGCACATCGCCCTCGACGGGGTCGCCCGACAGGACCACGCCCTGCGCCCCCAGTTCCAGCATGCGCTGCATGAACGGCTCGTACAGCGCACGGCTCGCTCCCGCCGTGCTGCGGGCGATGATGAACCGCACGCCCACGTCGCGGGAGAACGGCAGCATCTCGGTGAGCTTCGCCAGCGGGTTCCCGCTGGACGTCGAGACCAGGTCGTAGTCGTCCACGACCACGTACACCGTCGGCCCGCTCCACCAGCTGCGCTCACGCAGCTCCTGGGCCGTGACCTCGGGTGAGGGCGTACGCCGTTTCATCAGGTCGTACAGCGCGTCAGCGTGGTGCTCCATGTTGTTGGACATGGGCACGTACTCCGCGAGGTGCGTCGCCGGGGTGACGTCCAGCAGCGCACGCCGGTTGTCGATGACGAAGAACTTCGCGGAGTTGCCGTCGTACCTCTCGGTGATCTGCTTGATGAGCAGGCGCATCAGGTTGGACTTGCCGGACTCGCTCTCGCCGAACACCAGGAAGAAGGGGTCCCGCTCGAAGTCGAGGAAGACCGGCTCCAGGTTGTTCTCGTCGATGGCGAACGCGATGCCCCGCTCCGGCTGCGCGTAGCCCGCGGGCAGCTCGTGCACCGGGAGTTCGCGGGGCAGCAGCCGGACGGCCGGGGCCGGAGCGGCGGTCCAGTGGCGGGCGACCTCCTGGTTCATGGCCGCCGTGGCCTCGGAGAGGTCGCTGTCGGAGTTGATGCCGTCGATGCGCGGTACCGCTGCCATGAAGTGCAGCTTCTCCGGCGTGAGCCCGCGTCCGGGGACGCCGGGGGGCACGTTGACCGCGGCCTTGCGGTCGAGTTCCGAGTCCATGACGTCACCGAGCCGCAGTTCGAGCCGGTTCATCAGGTGGTCCTTCAGGTTCGCCCGGACCTCCATGGACCGCGACGCCGTGACGATGAGGTGGATGCCGTAGCCGAGGCCGCGCTGCGCGATGTCCACGGCCGCCGATTCCAGAGCCTCGTAGTCCGTCCGGAAGTTGCCCCAGCCGTCGATGATGAGGAAGACGTCGCCCCACGGCTGGTCCGTCACCGAGATCTCGCCACGCGCCCGCAGCCTGCGGAAGGTGGCGATGGAGTCGATGCCCGCGCTGCGGAAGTACTCCTCACGGCGCGCCATGATTCCGTACACCTCGGCGACCGTACGACGCACACGTTCGGGGTCGAGCCGTGAGGCGACCCCTCCGACGTGCGGCAGACCGGAGACCGAGGCCATGCCACCGCCACCGAAGTCGAGTCCGTAGATCTGGACCTCGTGCGGCGTGTGGGTGAGGGCGAAGCCCGCGATGAGCGCGCGCAGCAGCGTGGACTTGCCGGACTGCGGGCCGCCGGTGATCTGCATGTGGCCCGCCGCACCGGAGAAGTCCCGGTAGAGCGTGTCGCGGCGCTGCTCGTACGGCTTGTCGACCACACCCAGCGGTACGACGAGACGGCCCGAGCCCTCGAACCCGGGCTGGGTCAGCCCCCGGCCCTCGACCGCGGAGAGCCCCGGCAGGAGCTCGTCCAGCGACGGCGGATTGTCCAGCGGAGGCAGCCACACCTGGTGCGCGGAGGCACCCCGGCCCTCCAGCCGGCGCACGATCACGTCGAGCACCGTGTCGGCCAGGGCGTCGTCCTCGGCCCTGCGCGCATCGGGTACGCCGGCCTGGGCCGTCGGCTGCACGTAACGCACCGGCACCGGAGCCGCGGTGAACACCGCGGGCCTGCGGTCCACGGGCAGAGGACCGGAGGACGCGGCCGGCTGGGCGCCCGAGCGGTACACGCCCGAGACGTACGCCGCCTTGAAGCGCACCATCTCGTCGGTGCCGTACTTCAGGTAGCCGGAACCGGGGACGTTGGGCAGGTGGTAGGCGTCGGGGACGCCCAGCGCGGCGCGGGACTCGCCCGCGGAGAAGGTACGCAGACCGATCCGGTACGACAGGTAGGTCTCCAGGCCGCGCAGCCGCCCCTCCTCGAGGCGCTGCGAAGCCAGGAGCAGGTGGACGCCCAGCGAACGGCCGATGCGCCCGATCTGTACGAACATCTCGATGAAGTCCGGCTTGGCCGTGAGCAGTTCGCTGAACTCGTCGATGACCAGGACGAGCGAGGGAATGGGCTGCAGCGCGGCACCCGCGGCGCGCGCCTTCTCGTAGTCGTGGATGTTGGCGTAGTTGCCCGCGTCGCGCAGCATCTCCTGACGCCGGTTGAGCTCACCGCTGATGGAGTCGCCCATGCGGTCCACCAGCGTCAGGTCGTCAGCGAGGTTGGTGATCACCGCTGCGACGTGCGGCATCTGAGCCATCCCGGCGAAGGTGGCACCGCCCTTGAAGTCCGCGAGGACGAAGTTCAGCGTCTCCGAGGTGTGGGTGACGGCGAGGCCGAGTACGAGCGTACGGAGCAGCTCGGACTTGCCGGAACCGGTGGCGCCCACGCACAGCCCGTGCGGGCCCATGCCCTCCTGAGCCGCCTCCTTGAGGTCCAGCATCACCGGGGAGCCGTCCTCGCCCACGCCGATCGGGACCCGGAGCCGCTCCGCCTGCGAACGCGCCCGCCAGGTGCGGCTGACGTCGACCGAGGCCGCGTCACCGAGGTTCAGCAGATCGGTGAACTCCAGATTGGCCAGCAGCGGCTCGTCGTCGTCCCCGCCCGAGGCGACGTGGAGCGGAGCCAGCTGCCTCGCCAGCGCCTCCGCGGCCTCGGGGCTCAGCAGGTCGGGCAGGCCGTCGTACACCAGGCCGTGCCCCGACTCCAGCTGCAGCGAGTGAGGGTCCACCACGATGGAGAGACCGCCGCGTGCTCCGTTGACCTGGCCCGTGACGATCTCGACGACCGTCACGCCCTGGAGACCCTCCGCCGACGCGAGGACGGACGTCGCCGGTACGGACTCGCCGTCGAGTACGACGACGAGGTGCGGCTGGTCGAGGTGCGGCTGGCCACCGGGCTGGAAGCGGGGCCGGCCGTCGAGGCGGCCCGCGAGCATCTCCTCCAGCTCCGCGACACTGGTGGAGATCAGACGGCGGCTTCCGGCACCGTCGATCGAGCCCCGCGCCTGGACGTGCGGGAGCCACTTCGTCCATTCCCAGCGCGGAGCGGCGTCACGGCCGGTCGCGACGGCGATGACCAGGTCCTCGGGGGAGTGCAGCGAGGCGAGTGCCGCGACCATCGCGCGGGCGGTGGCCCGCGCGGACTCCGCCTCGCCGCTGATCGTCAGGTGGTAGAAGGCGCGGAGCGAGACCGCCATCGGCAGCCCGTCCAGCGTGCTGTGGGTCGTGAGGAACTGCTGCATCGCCCCGGCCGTCAGGGGCTCCAGCTCATCGACGGGCGCGGTCTCGGGCGCGACGAGCGGTGTGGCGAGTTCCTGGCTGCCCAGGCCGATGCGCACGTGCGCGAAGTCCGCGTCCCCGACCCGGCGCTCCCACACCCGGCTGCCCTCGGCGACGAGCGCCCACAGCTGCTCCGGGGACGGGTGCAGGTAGAACTGCGCGTCGCGCTGCTGCCGTGCCGTCCTCAGGACGGCACGCCTGGTCTGCGTCAGGTACTTCAGGTAGTCGCGCCGCATGTCCGCGAGCTCACCCTGGGTGCCGCGCCGGAAACGGATGATCATCGCGATCGCCATGGCGATCGTCGAAGCGATCATGATCATGCCCATGATCCGCATGATCGGGAGCGGCGTCATGAAGAAGAAGACGACGGAACCACCCATGCCGAGCATCGGCAGCAGCTGCATCATCACCCCCTCCTGCTGCCCGCGGGGCAGCTCGGGCGGAGGTTGCAACTGCACCTGCTCGCCCGGAACTTCGGAGGGGAGGGCCCGTGGTGGGCGCTTGACGACGATCTGGCTCACAGCTCACCAATTCCCTTGCCGGACGGAACTGTTCCTATCGGCGCCCCCGTGGCGACGGGCCCCGTCCGCGGGAGGATCCTACTGGCGTACCCGGTGACCCGAGGGCGGTAGGGTGTCGCGACGCGTGTACGCATCCGCTAACTACCGCAAAAAAATGGGTCATTCGGGACGCAGTCGGAACCCGTGGCTCGAGGGTGCGTCCGCAGAGGTCCAGGAGAAGCATGAGGGGGAGCAGCACGTGACTATGACGGCCCAAACGGCGGCTACCGGATCCGGGCGGCCGGGTCCCGGAGTTCCGGCCGGCAACGGAACCGGCTTCTGCCGGGTCACGGTCGTCGCGCCCGACAGCCGCGTCGACGTTGCGCTGCCCGAGGACATCCCCGTGGCCGACCTCTACCCGGAGATCCTGCGACTCGCGGGCCAGAGCCCCGCACAGGGCGCCCCGGTCGGGTATCACCTGGTGCGCCGTGACGGCACCGTCCTGGACAGTGGGCGCACACTGGCCGGCCAGCGCATCCTCGACGGCGAGCTGCTGTCGCTGCGGCCCTTCTCCGAGTCGCTGCCCCCCGCGGTCTTCGACGACGTCTCCGACGCCGTCGCCAGCGCAGTGGCCCGGGACCGCACCCTCTGGGGCGACAGCCTCATGCGGTCGGCCGGACTCTTCGGCGGGTCGGTCCTGCTGGTCCTGCTCGGCTTCGTGCTGTGGACCTCCGACGTGCGGCACGACATGCACGGGCTGCCGGGCATCCTGGCCGCCGTCACCGCCCTGCTCCTCCTCGCGCTGGCCTGCGTACGCGCGCGTGTCTACGCGGACCGTGGCTCGTCCATCGCGCTGGGGATCGGCGTCCTCGCCAACGCGGCGGTCGCGGGTGCCGGACTCCTGCCGCTCAGCCAGGGCCAGGGCATCGGCAGGCTCCAGTTCCTGCTCGCCTGCGCCGCGGTGCTGGTGGCGTCGGTGATCCTCATGATCGCCGCCCCCGAGGGCGACGGCACCTTCGTCGCGTTCGTCTTCGCGTCCGCCATCGGCGTGCTCGTGACCTTCATCGCGATCATGACCGGCATGGAACCGGCCGAGACCGCCGCCCTGTGCGCCCCTCTCTCCGTGGGGCTGCTCGCCTTCCTCCCCGGGCTCTCCACCCGTTTCGCCCGGCTCCCGATCGGTTTCGAGCCGCCCCGCACCACCGTCGGCGACTACGGGACGTCCGACCCGGCGCCGCAGGGCCCGGTCGACGCCGACCGCATCACCGCCCAGGCACGGCGCGGCCACGAACTGCTCCTCGGCCTCGTCGGAGGGTGCGCCCTGGTGGCCGTGGGAGCCGCCGCGGTGCTCGGCTTCTCCGACAGCGTCTGGGGCCAGCTGCTGGCGCTCGCCACCGGTGTCGCGATGCTGATGCGCGCCCACCTGTTCCGCTACACGGCCCAGGTCGGCTGTGCACTGGGGGCCGGCCTCGCCGCACTCGTGCTCCTCGGCCTCGGACTCTCCCTGAATCCTCCGGTCGAACTGATCCGCGAGGCGTTCAAGGGGGACAGCGCAGGGCTCGACATCCGTACGATCTGGCTCACCGCCGCGGTCGCCGGAGTCGCCGCGCTGATCACCGCCATAGGGCTGATCGTGCCGCGCAAGGGGGTCACGCCGTTCTGGGGACGCTTCCTGGAGATCGCCGAGGCCTGCGTACTCCTGACGCTGCTCCCGCTGTGCCTCGCCGTTTTCGACGTCTACCACTCGATCCGGGCCCTCACCAGCTGATCGGCCCGTCGGGGGCGCTCCGAAGGGCTGGTACTCTGACCAGTGGCCGTTTGTGTACGCGTCCTCGGATCATCCTGAGGGCTGCGCTCATCGGACCTTCGCCTCCGAGTCACGGAAGCTCCCCTGAGATCAAGACCAGGGGCACTCGTGGGCGCATCGAACATCAAGAGGAGTACGCGTGCCGCTCGACGCCGCTACGAAGAAGCAGATCATGTCCGAGTTCGCCCAGAAGGAGGGTGACACCGGATCCCCCGAGGTCCAGGTCGCCATGCTCTCCCGCCGGATCTCGGACCTGACGGAGCACCTCAAGACGCACAAGCACGACCACCACTCCCGTCGTGGTCTGCTGATCCTGGTCGGCCAGCGTCGCCGCCTCCTGCAGTACCTTGCCAAGAAGGACATCCAGCGCTTCCGTGCGCTCGTCGACCGCCTCGGCATCCGCCGCGGTGCGGCCGGCGGCGCCAAGTAAGGACGCTGTGAGAGGGAGCGGCACCCCGGTTCCAGGGGGCCGCTCCCTTTGCTGTACGTGCGTGACCGGGGTCAGTCTCAGTAACCTGGACGTACGACAACAGAACGAGGAGAGGCGCGCCACGGCCGCCGCCGGTCCTCGGTAGTGGCCCCCGGGAAAACGCCCGGGAGCTTCGATCGAAGACCGGCCCGCACACACGGCGCGCTTCTCCTGCACCGTCCTCCGCCACACGGGCGGCAGGACGAAAGACGACGAGTATGGAGAAATCACTAGTGGAGAACGAGACCCACTACGCCGAAGCCGTGATCGACAACGGTACTTTCGGCACCCGCACCATCCGCTTCGAGACGGGCCGCCTGGCCAAGCAGGCCGCCGGCTCCGCCGTCGCGTACCTGGACGACGACACCATGGTGCTGTCGGCCACCACCGCTTCCAAGCGGCCCAAGGACCAGCTCGACTTCTTCCCCCTCACGGTGGACGTCGAGGAGCGGCAGTACGCGGCCGGCAAGATCCCCGGCTCCTTCTTCCGCCGGGAGGGCCGGCCCTCCGAGGACGCGATCCTCACCTGCCGCCTGATCGACCGCCCGCTGCGCCCCTCCTTCAAGAAGGGCCTGCGCAACGAGATCCAGATCGTCGAGACGATCATGGCGCTCAACCCCGACCACCTGTACGACGTGGTCGCGATCAACGCCGCCTCCGCCTCCACCATCCTGGCGGGCCTGCCCTTCTCCGGCCCGATCGGCGCCACCCGCGTCGCCCTGATCAAGGGCCAGTGGGTCGCCTTCCCGACGCACACCGAGCTCGAGGACGCCGTCTTCGACATGGTCGTCGCCGGTCGCGTCCTCGAGGACGGCGACGTCGCGATCATGATGGTCGAGGCCGAGGCCACCGAGAAGACCATCCAGCTCGTGAAGGACGGCGCCGAGGCCCCGACCGAAGAGGTCGTCGCCGCCGGTCTGGAAGCCGCGAAGCCTTTCATCAAGGCGCTCTGCAAGGCCCAGTCCGACCTCGCCGCCAAGGCCGCCAAGCCCACCGGCGAGTTCCCGGTCTTCCTCGACTACCAGGACGACGTCCTGGAGGCGCTCGGCAAGGCCGTCAGCACCCAGCTCGCCAAGGCGCTCACCATCGCCGGCAAGCAGGAGCGCGAGGCGGAGCTCGACCGCATCAAGGAGATCGCGGGCGAGAAGCTCCTCCCGGCCTTCGAAGGCCGCGAGAAGGAGATCTCCGGTGCCTACCGCGCACTGACCAAGAAGCTGGTCCGCGAGCGCGTCATCAAGGACAAGGTCCGCATCGACGGCCGCGGCGTCACGGACATCCGTACGCTCGCCGCCGAGGTCGAGGCCATCCCGCGCGTGCACGGCTCGGCGCTCTTCGAGCGTGGCGAGACCCAGATCCTGGGCGTCACCACCCTCAACATGCTCCGCATGGAGCAGCAGCTGGACACCCTCTCCCCGGTGACCCGCAAGCGCTACATGCACAACTACAACTTCCCGCCGTACTCCGTCGGTGAGACCGGCCGCGTGGGCTCGCCCAAGCGCCGCGAGATCGGCCACGGAGCGCTCGCCGAGCGCGCCATCGTGCCGGTGCTGCCGTCGCGCGAGGAGTTCCCCTACGCGATCCGCCAGGTCTCCGAGGCGCTGGGCTCCAACGGCTCGACGTCCATGGGCTCGGTCTGCGCCTCCACCATGTCCCTGCTGAACGCCGGTGTGCCCCTCAAGGCCGCCGTCGCCGGTATCGCCATGGGCCTGATCTCCGAGGAGATCGACGGCAAGACCCACTACGTCGCCCTCACCGACATCCTCGGTGCGGAGGACGCCTTCGGTGACATGGACTTCAAGGTCGCCGGCACCAAGCAGTTCGTGACCGCGCTCCAGCTCGACACCAAGCTCGACGGCATCCCCGCCTCGGTCCTGGCCGCCGCGCTGAAGCAGGCCCGTGACGCGCGCCTCCACATCCTCGACGTGATGAACGAGGCCATCGACGTCCCGGACGAGATGTCCCCGAACGCCCCGCGGATCATCACCGTCAAGATCCCCGTGGACAAGATCGGTGAGGTCATCGGCCCCAAGGGCAAGATGATCAACCAGATCCAGGAGGACACCGGCGCCGACATCACGATCGAGGACGACGGCACCATCTACATCGGTGCCCAGCAGGGCTCGCAGGCCGAGGCCGCGCGCGCCACGATCAACGCGATCGCCAACCCGACCATGCCGGAGGTCGGCGAGCGCTACCTGGGTACGGTCGTCAAGACCACCACCTTCGGTGCGTTCGTCTCCCTGATGCCCGGCAAGGACGGCCTGCTGCACATCTCGCAGATCCGCAAGCTCGCCGGTGGCAAGCGCGTGGAGAACGTCGAGGACGTGCTCGGTGTCGGCTCCAAGGTCCAGGTCGAGATCGCGGAGATCGACTCCCGCGGCAAGCTCTCGCTGATCCCCGTGATCGAGGGCGAAGAGACCGACGAGAAGAAGGACGACACCGACAAGTGACGTCCCGTAGTTCCGTGACGACGGCCCGCCCCTCCTCGGAGGGGCGGGCCGTCGCCCGTACCCAAACGCTTCTCAAGGGCACCAACGGCATCGGCACCGTCCGCCGTACCGTCCTCCCCGGCGGCCTCCGCGTCGTCACCGAGACCCTGCCCTCCGTCCGCTCCGCCACCTTCGGGATCTGGGCCAACGTCGGTTCGCGCGACGAGACCCCCACCCTGAACGGTGCGACGCACTACCTCGAACACCTCCTCTTCAAGGGCACCGCCGAGCGCAGTGCCCTCGACATCTCCTCCGCGATCGACGCGGTCGGCGGAGAGATGAACGCCTTCACGGCGAAGGAGTACACCTGCTACTACGCGCGGGTCCTGGACACCGACCTGCCGCTGGCCATCGAAGTCGTCTGCGACATGCTGACCGGCTCGCTGATCGCCCCCGAGGACGTCGACGCCGAGCGCGGCGTCATCCTCGAGGAGATCGCCATGACGGAGGACGACCCGGGCGACTGCGTGCACGACCTGTTCGCACACACCATGCTCGGCGACACCCCGCTCGGCCGTCCTGTCCTCGGCACCGTCGACACGATCAACGCGCTGAACCGTGGCCAGATCGCCCGCTTCTACAAGAAGCACTACGACCCCACGCACCTGGTGGTGGCCGCTGCGGGCAACGTCGACCACGCCACGGTCGTACGCCAGGTCCGCAGGGCCTTCGAGCGTGCGGGCGCACTCACCCGTACCGACGCCGTGCCCACGGCGCCGCGCGAGGGGTCCCGCACCCTGCGTGCGGCCGGCAAGGTCGAGCTCCTGAACCGCAAGACCGAGCAGGCGCACGTCGTCCTCGGCATGCCCGGCCTGGCCAGGACCGACGAGCGCCGCTGGGCGCTCGGTGTCCTGAACACCGCACTCGGCGGCGGCATGAGCTCGCGCCTCTTCCAGGAGGTACGGGAGAAGCGCGGCCTCGCCTACAGCGTGTACTCGTACACCTCCGGCTTCGCCGACTGCGGCCTCTTCGGCGTGTACGCGGGCTGCCGGCCCAGCCAGGTCCACGACGTGCTGAAGATCTGCCGCGACGAGCTCGACCGCGTGGCGGCGGACGGCCTCGGCGACGAGGAGATCGGCCGGGCCGTCGGCCAGCTCGCCGGTTCCACGGTCCTCGGTCTCGAGGACACGGGCGCGCTCATGAACCGGATCGGCAAGAGCGAGCTCTGCTGGGGCGAACAGATGTCCGTCGATGACATGCTGGCGAAGATCGCGGCGGTCACCCCCGACGAGGTCCGGGCCGTCGCGGCCGACGTCCTCGGACAGCGGCCCTCGCTCTCGGTCATCGGCCCGCTGAAGGACAAGCAGGCCGACCGCCTCCAGGAAGCGGTCTCCTAACCACCCCGTAAGGACAAAGCACATGAGCAAGCTGCGCGTGGCCGTTCTCGGCGCCAAGGGACGCATCGGATCCGAAGCGGTTCGAGCCGTCGAGGCCGCCGACGACATGGAGCTGGTGGCCGCCCTCGGCCGCGGCGACACGCTGGAGACCCTGACCGAGACCGGTGCCCAGGCGGTCGTAGAGCTCACCACACCGGCGTCGGTGATGGAGAACCTCGACTTCTGCGTCCGGCACGGCATCCACGCGGTCGTCGGCACCACGGGCTGGACCGACGAACGGCTCGCGCAGCTGAACACCTGGCTCTCCGGCTCGCCGGAGACCGGTGTGCTCATCGCACCGAACTTCTCCATCGGTGCCGTGCTCACCATGAAGTTCGCGGAACGGGCCGCACGCTACTTCGAGTCCGTCGAGGTCATCGAGCTCCACCACCCGAACAAGGCGGACGCCCCCTCCGGCACCGCCACCCGCACCGCCCAGCTCATCGCGGCCGCCCGTGAGAAGGCGGGCGCGGCCCCGCAGCCGGACGCCACGGCCACGGCACTGGACGGAGCGCGGGGCGCGGACGTGGACGGCGTCCCGGTCCACTCCGTCCGGCTCCGCGGCCTCCTCGCCCACCAGGAGGTCCTCCTGGGCGGTGAGGGCGAGACACTCACCCTGCGGCACGACTCGCTGCACCACAGCAGCTTCATGCCGGGCATCCTGCTCGGCACCCGCCGCGTGGTGACCACTCCGGGCCTCACCTTCGGCCTCGAACACTTCCTCGACCTGAACTGACTGGGCCCGACCCCCATGCGCGCAAAGCTCACCTACGTCGTCACCGCCGCCGTCCTGGTCTTCTACTTCGTCCTGGCCGGCAGCCGCGGCGTCCTCCTCATCCGGCACGGCACGCTACTCACGGTCACCTTCGGCGTGGCGGTGCTGATCCTGCCGGTGATCGGCGTCTGGTTCCTCTGGAAGAACACGCAGTTCGTCCGCAGGGCCAATGCCCTGGCCGCCGAACTGGACGCCGAGAACGGCCTTCCGGTGGACGAGCTGGTGCGCACCCCGTCCGGACGGATCGACCGCGATTCGGCCGACGCCGTGTTCACCAGGCGCCGTGAGGAGACCGAGGACAGCCCCGACGACTGGCGCTGCTGGTTCCGGCTGGCCGTGGCGTACCAGGACGCCAGGGACACCCCACGTGCCCGTAAGGCGATGCAGCGCGCCATCGCCCTGCACGCGGACAAGCCGGTACGCGCCTGATCGGCGCCGTACCGGCTTGTCCGTGTGCTGCGGGGCCCGGCGTCAGCCGGTGCGGTATTCGTCGCCCCAGGCTTCGATCGAGTCGGTGGCACGCTCGAAGGCCTCGCCCCGGGCCAGGAAGTCCGCGTTGTGGTCGGTGACCAGGGGCGCCAGCGGCTCGCCGCTCCTGCGCACCACGGTCAGGGCCTGGCCCTGGACCGTGCGCGGCAGGCCGAGCCACTTCACCGGCTGCTGGACCGTGCGGACCGCTGCCGTGTCCTCCCACCGCACCGTGGTCGTACGGAAGAAGCCCACCCGGCGTACGCCGTGCCGGCTCACCCAGGCACCGACCCGCAGGAGCCGCAGTGCGCCGGCGATCGCCACGGCGGCGAGCGCGAAGCACACGGAGGCACCGGACAGCGAACCGGCGAACGTGATGATCATCGCGGCGAGCAGCACGAAGGACGCCAGCAGCAGCAGGGTGGCTGCCGCCGCGACCCGCCACGGGCCGGGGCGGTAGGGCCGCCGCCAGCTGTCGTGGTCGTCGAACGGCAGTGCGATGTCCGCTGCGTCCGCGTCGAATGCGCGGTCGGCCGTCAGGAAGGGCAGGGGCACGACTGATCCTCACTCACAAGCACGCTCGATTGCTGTGCCCGGTGAGGCTACCGAGCAGCCCCCGGGCGGAACACCTCAGGGGGCCCGTACGGGTCAGCGGTGTCGGGAGGCCTCGGACGTCTGGCCGTGGGACGGCGTCCGGTCGGTGTCGAGGGCGGGCAGTCCGAAGAGCAGCGACCCGGCGAAGCCGGCGATCAGCGTGAGCCCTACGAGGGAACGAGCGGCCAGCTGGGAGCGGCTGGCGCGCCGGCGGGGAGGGGGAGTGACATTACTGCGGAACCGGTCGGCCTCGGCAACGAACGAGAACGGGACGGATTCACGCCGGCGGAACATGAGGAAGGTCTCCTTGAACTCTGTGACGGGTGCTGCTACAGAGTGAGACGTACGGGAGGCCGGATCGGTGCCCCGAATCGCCGAACCCGTCCAAAATTTCCCGCTGACGGATGCCGCCTCCCGGGCCCGTAGAGTGGACGCCGCCCGAGCGACGCCATTGGAAGGACCCCCGCCGGTGACCGACACCCCCGAGCCCACGAAGGCCCACTTCCGCAGCGATGTCACCGTTGACCTGGTGAAATCAGCGGCCGGCGACTCCGACGTGCTCTTCGCAGCCCGCGTGTCCACGGCCGGGGAACAGTCCCTGGAAGAGGTCACCAAGGACCCTGAGCGCTCCAAGGGGCTCATCAACTACCTGATGCGGGACCGGCACGGCAGCCCGTTCGAGCACAACTCGATGACCTTCTTCATCAGCGCACCGATCTTCGTGTTCCGCGAGTTCATGCGGCATCGCGTGGGCTGGTCGTACAACGAGGAATCGGGCCGCTACAGGGAGCTCGAGCCGGTCTTCTACGTCCCCGGGGAGTCCCGCAAGCTGATCCAGCAGGGCCGCCCCGGAAAGTACGAGTTCGTCGAGGGAACTCCGGAGCAGCACACGCTGACCAGCCGCGCCATGGAGGACTCGTACCGCCAGGCCTACGACGCCTATCAGGAGATGCTCGCCGCCGGTGTCGCCCGTGAGGTGGCCCGCGCCGTGCTCCCCGTGGGGCTGTTCTCCACGATGTACGCGACCTGCAACGCCCGCTCGCTGATGCACTTCCTCGGCCTGCGCACGCAGCACGAGATGGCCAAGGTGCCGTCCTTCCCGCAGCGCGAGATCGAGATGGTCGGCGAGCAGATGGAACAGCACTGGCAGACCCTGATGCCGCTCACTCATGCCGCCTTCAACAAAAATGGTCGTGTAGCCCCGTAGGCGGTGTCCATATTGCGACGTTTCGTGAAGTTCATCTAGGCTGATCAAACGGACCCGGCACTGCCTGAACCCCCGAGCAGGCAGTGCCGGGCTCCTCTTCCGCGTCCCCCCGAGGGGACACGACGCTCCGAGCAACGAGTAGCGTGTTACCCATGGCTCCGATCTCCACTCCGCAGACCCCCTTCGGGAGGGTCCTCACCGCTATGGTCACGCCCTTCACGGCGGACGGCGTACTCGACCTCGACGGCGCCCAGCGGCTCGCCGCCCATCTGGTGGACGCAGGCAATGACGGCCTGGTCATCAACGGCACCACGGGTGAGTCCCCGACCACCAGCGATGCGGAGAAAGACCAGCTCGTAAGGGCTGTGCTGGAAGCCGTAGGAGACCGGGCCCACGTCGTCACAGGTGTCGGCACCAACGACACCCGGCACAGCATCGAGCTGGCCCGCACCGCCGAGCGCACCGGTGCCCACGGCCTCCTCGCCGTCACCCCGTACTACAACAAGCCGCCGCAGGAGGGCCTCCTGCGGCACTTCGGTGCCATCGCGGACTCCACGGACCTCCCGGTGATGCTGTACGACATTCCCGGCCGCAGCGGTGTGCCGATCGACACAGAGACGCTCGTACGCCTCGCCGAGCACCCGAGGATCGTCGCCAACAAGGACGCCAAGGGCGACCTCGGCCGCTCCAGCTGGGCCATCGCCGAGTCGGGCCTCGCCTGGTACTCCGGTGACGACATGCTCAACCTCCCGCTGCTCTCGGTCGGCGCGGTCGGCTTCGTCTCCGTCGTCGGCCACGTCGTCACCCCGGAGCTGCGCGCGCTCATCGAGGCACATCTCGGCGGCGACGTGCAGAAGGCCACGGAGATCCACCAGAAGCTGCTTCCGGTGTTCACCGGGATGTTCCGCACCCAGGGCGTGATCACCGCCAAGGCCGCGCTCACCCTGCAGGGCCTGCCCGCCGGTCCGCTGCGCCTCCCGCTGGTGGAACTCACCGCGCAGGAGACGGCCCAGCTCAAGATCGATCTGGCTGCCGGTGGGGTACAGCTCTGACCACGGACTTCACAACTGAATACGCGAGGACACTCGCGGCGGAAACACCACCTGACAACAGCAAGTGCACGAATGACATGCGCGCCACGTGCCCTCCGCGGTACGTGGCGTGCGTGGTGAGGAGAGTCTTTTGAGTCATCCGCATCCCGAACTCGGTACCCCGCCGAAGCTCCCCAAGGGCGGCCTGCGGGTCACCCCGCTGGGCGGCCTGGGCGAAATCGGCCGCAACATGACGGTCTTCGAGTACGGCGGCCGTCTGCTCATCGTCGACTGCGGTGTGCTCTTCCCCGAGGAGGAGCAGCCGGGGATCGACCTGATCCTGCCGGACTTCACCACTATCCGGGACCGTCTGGACGACGTCGAGGGCATCGTCCTCACGCACGGCCACGAGGACCACATCGGCGGCGTCCCGTATCTGCTCCGCCTGAAGCCGGACATCCCGCTCATCGGCTCCAAGCTGACCCTCGCCCTCATCGAGGCCAAGCTCCAGGAGCACCGGATCCGCCCCTACACCCTCGAGGTGGCCGAGGGGCAGCGCGAGCGCATCGGCGTGTTCGACTGCGAGTTCATCGCGGTCAACCACTCGATCCCGGACGCTCTCGCCGTCGCCATCCGCACCCCAGCGGGCATGGCCGTCGCGACCGGTGACTTCAAGATGGACCAGCTCCCTCTGGACGGCCGTCTCACCGACCTGCACGCCTTCGCCAGGCTGAGCGAGGAAGGCATCGACCTTCTTCTCTCCGACTCGACGAACGCGGAGGTGCCCGGATTCGTTCCGCCGGAGCGGGACATCTCCAACGTCCTGCGCACGGTGTTCGCCAACGCGCAGAAGCGCATCATCGTGGCCAGCTTCGCCAGCCACGTGCACCGCATCCAACAGATCCTGGACGCCGCCCACGAATACGGCCGCAGGGTCGCCTTCGTCGGACGCTCCATGGTCCGGAACATGGGCATCGCCCGTGACCTGGGCTATCTCAAGGTGCCCGCCGGTCTGGTCGTGGACGTGAAGACGCTCGACGACCTGCCTGACGACGAGGTCGTGCTGGTCTGCACGGGCTCCCAGGGCGAGCCGATGGCCGCGCTCTCGCGCATGGCCAACCGGGACCACCAGATCCGGATCGTCCGGGGCGACACGGTGATCCTGGCGTCGTCCCTGATCCCGGGCAACGAGAACGCTGTGTACCGCGTGATCAACGGCCTGACCCGCTGGGGCGCGAACGTCGTCCACAAGGGCAACGCCAAGGTGCACGTCTCGGGTCACGCGTCGGCCGGCGAGCTGCTGTACTTCTACAACATCTGCAAGCCGAAGAACCTGATGCCGGTGCACGGGGAATGGCGCCACCTCCGCGCCAACGCCGAACTCGGCGCGCTGACGGGTGTGCCGAAGGACCACATCGTCATCGCCGAGGACGGCGTGGTCGTCGACCTCATCGACGGCAAGGCGAAGATCGTCGGCAAGGTCCAGGCCGGCTACGTGTACGTGGACGGCCTCTCGGTCGGCGATGTCACCGAGACCTCCCTGAAGGACCGCCGCATCCTCGGTGACGAGGGCATCATCTCGGTCTTCATCGTGGTCGACAGTTCGTCCGGCAAGATCGTGGGCGGGCCGCACATCCAGGCCCGCGGTTCCGGGATCGACGACTCCGCCTTCAGCGCCGTGGTGCCGAAGGTCCAGGAGGCCCTCAACAAGTCGGCCCAGGACGGGGTCATGGAGCCGCACCAGCTCCAGCAGCTGGTCCGCCGCACGGTGGGCAAGTGGGTGTCGGACACCTACCGCCGGCGTCCGATGATCCTTCCGGTCGTCGTCGAGGTCTGACCCGACGCCGCCCGTCCGGAGCGGGGCGCCTCGATTTGCATCGAGGCGCCCCGCTCCAGTAGGTTTACGGCTCCGCCTGACCGGGAAGCACCGCGCGCAGCCATGCGTCGGGACACACCGAGCGGGGCGGAAATTCCGACTCAGGATCTCTGATAAAGTCGGATCCGCCGAAAGGTAAAGACCACTCCACAGGTCGCCGGAATCAAATTCGGACCGGAAACGGTACGGAAAAGAGTCTGGTAAAGTCGGAACCGCCGGAAAGGGAAACGCGAAAGCGAAGAACTGGAAAGCGAAAAAGCAGTGACCCGCTTCGGCCGGGAATCGGACACGAAAGAGTCTGATAGAGTCGGAA
>NZ_JAFBGA010000014.1 GCF_016909575.1 Streptomyces sp. HB132
ACTCTATCAGACTCTTTCGTGTCCGATTCCCGGCCGAAGCGGGATGCTGCTTTTTCGCTTTCCAGTTCTTCGCTTTCGCGTTTCCCTTTCCGGCGGTTCCGACTTTACCAGACTCTTTTCCGTACCGTTTCCGGCCCGAATTTGATTCCGGCGACCTGTGGAGTGGTCTTTGCCTTTCGGCTGACTCGACTTTATCAGAAGCAATTCGGCCGAAGCGAACCCGGCGTTTTGCTTGAAGAGAAGAATCGATCGGCTCTGCGAGGAGCGCGTCCTCTGCACGAGCGAGATGAACTTTAGACGTTCACGAGCGAGCTGTCCAGCTCGTTCTAACCGTTAAAATCTACCTCTCCACGCGAACTGTGTCAACAGTTTTTGTGGGCGACGAGCAGACTAGCAGCTCAGCGGCCTCACTCGCACATCGGCTCTCAGGCCGCGGTGGGAAGCTCTGCGCTTCGCTCCTCAGGTGCCAGATCTCCGGTGTCGCCGGCGCGCGCGGCCCGGCCCCCGAGAACGTAGACGTAGGCGAGAAAGGCCAGCTCAGCCAGGATGCCGATGGTGATACGGGCCCAGGTGGGGAGGCCCGACGGGGTGACGAAGCCTTCGATGACACCGGAGACGAACAGGACCAGCGCCAGGCCGATGGCCATGCCTATCGCGGCTCGGCCCTGCTGGGCGAGGGCCGAACGCCGGGTGTGGGGGCCGGGGTCGATGACCGTCCAGCCGAGGCGGAGGCCGGTGCCCGCCGCGACGAAGACAGCGGTGAGTTCGAGCAGACCGTGCGGGAGGACGAGCCCGAGGAAGGTGTCCAGCCGGCCGGCCGAGGACATCAGGCCTATGCCGACAGCGAGGTTCAGCACGTTGACGAAGAGGATCCAGATCACCGGTATGCAGAGGAAGGCCCCCAGCACCAGACACATGGCTGCCGCCTGGGCGTTGTTCGTCCAGACCTGAGCGGCGAACGAGGCGGCGGGGTGGCTGGAGTAGTACGTCTCGTACTCCCCGCCGGGCCGGGTCAGCGCGCGGAGGTCCTCCGGTGCGGCGATGGACGCCTGGACCTCGGGGTGTGTACCGATCCACCAGCCGATGACGGCCGCGAGCAGCGTGGAGAGCACAGCAGTCGGAATCCACCAGTGCCGCGAGCGGTAGACGGCGGCCGGGAACCCGGCGGTCAGGAATCCTGCGGCGTCGCGCCACGAAGCGCGGCGGGTACCCGTCACGGTGGAGCGAGCGCGGGCCACGAGCTGCGTGAGACGTGCGACCAGCATGGGGTCCGGGGCGCTGGACTGGATCAGGGACAGGTGTGTGGCGGTGCGCTGGTAAAGGGCGACCAGTTCGTCCGCCTCGTCGCCTGTCAGGCTGCGTCCGCGACGCAGGAGGTGGTCCAGGCGGTCCCACTCGATGCGGTGGGTGGTCACGAAGACGTCGAGATCCATGGTCGGCTGCTGCTCCAGGCATGGGTGCGTACGGGTCCGTACTACGGCGGCGCGCTGCGGGGTCAGCTTGGCAGACTGTGGTGCCCGGGGGCAGGGAAGGGCGGCGACGAGGGGTGGCTGGCGATGAGTGAGCTCGTGACAGGGGAAGCGGTCGTACTGGGGTTGCAGCCGGCGAGGCTGCCCAGCCGGGCGTTGGCTGTGGCTATCGACCTCGCGGTGCTTCTGACCGTTTTCGTGCTGCTGTCCATCGGTCTGGCCGTGGCTGCCGTGACGCTCGACGAGGCCGCGGTCGCCGCGATCTCCGTCGCCTCGTTCCTTCTGGTGCTGGTGGGCGGGCCGGTGGCGGTCGAGACGCTCAGTCATGGCCGTTCGCTCGGAAAGCTTGCCTGCGGGCTCCGAGTGGTACGCGACGACGGCGGGCCGATCCGGTTCCGGCACGCGCTCGTGCGTGGGGCGATGGGGGTGGTCGAGATCCTGGGGACGTTCGGAGTGGTGGGCTGTATCGCCTCGTTGGTGTCAGCCCGTGGCCGCCGGCTCGGCGACGTGTTCGCGGGAACCCTCGTCGTGCGTGAGCGGGTGCCGGCCGGGCGGGCGCTCGCGGTACCGCCTCCTCCTCCCTGGCTCGTGGGCCGCTTCGCCCAGCTGGATCTTTCGGGCGTCCCCGAGGGTCTCTGGCTGGCCGTACGGCAATACCTGACCCGCATGAACCAACTCGACGTCACGGTGCGTGGATCCATGGCCGAGCGGCTGTCCTCGGACCTCGCCGCGCACACCGGCGTTCCGGTGCCCCAGGGGGTGCCGGCGGCCGCCTACCTGGCCGCAGTGGTGAACGAGCGCCAGGCCCGGGATGCCCGGCGGGTGGCCGCGGCAGCGGTCCGCGGCGGGCAGGTACCGGCGCCCTCACCTGTATCCATGGATCGCGAGTTCTCGGGTCACCACGAGCTCTCCGGTCATCGGCCGGCGGAGGGACGGACGGGAGAGGCCGGCACATCGGCGTCGGCTGCCACCGCCATGGACACGGGCACAGCCGCGCCGCGGACGACAGGGTTCGCCCCACCTTCCTGAGCTCCAGTCCCTGAACCCGCACCTTCCTGAGCCCTCACCCGGCACAGCCCGGGCCGCTCGGGCCTCGGGAGCCCAAGCCTCTTGAACCACCGACGTCCGAGGTCCGGGTCCGGCCCGCGTCCTCAGGTCGTCAGGAGGCTTCGGTGCGGCGGGGCATGGCTGAGGGCGGCGATTCGAGGTGCTCGAGCTCGATCCCCGGCGCCGCGAGCACCACGTCGCCCGCGATGTGCACGGCGTACTGATCACCGGTGTCCAGTGCCGTGACCTGGTACTCGTCCACGATCAGAGGCCCGTTGTCAGTGGCGTGCGCTTCACTGTTCAGCAGCGACCAGGACTGGTCGACGGTACGGGGGGCGAGAACCGGGTCCGTGAAGGTGACCAGACGGACACGGGTCGCGGAAGAAGTGGGGGGATCGGAGGGAGCGGGGGAATCAGGAGTGAGGCGCAGGAGCCGGGCGGTGGCGACGAGGAAAGCGGGGGATGTGCCGGAGAAGGTGTGGGCGCGGACGTTGCCTTCGGTGGCGTGAGCGCCGGTGGGATCGGTTCGCACCCAGGTGACCCCGTCCAGGGCGGCACCGCGGATCTGCCAGCTCGCGGCGTGCAGTTCGAGGCGGATGGGGCGGCCGAGCTCGTCCAGAGCCAGATCGACGGAACCCAGGTGGGCGCCCGAAGGGGCCGTGGTCTGGGAGACGTAGCGCCAGCCCGAGGGGCCGGGCGCGCAGTGAAAGTGTTCTTCGCCGAGGGGGGTGTGGTCGTGGACATCGTGGAGCGAATAACGGCCGCGGGGCATGGGGTCCTTCGGGTTCCTCGAGCTGTGCGGGTGAGGTACGGCGCAGGCCCCCGACACGGGGGTGCGGGGGCCTGCGCTCCGACCTGCTGCTGAGGACTGCGCCGGCCGGTGGCCGACGGTCGGCTCAGTAGCGGTAGAGGTCGGACTTGTACGGGCCCTCGACCGGGACACCGATGTAGTCGGCCTGCTCCTGGCGCAGGGTCGTGAGCTTCACGCCCAGCGCGTCGAGGTGAAGGCGCGCGACCTTCTCGTCCAGGTGCTTCGGCAGCACGTAGACATCGGTGGGGTACGCCTCGGGCTTCGTGAACAGCTCGATCTGGGCCAGGGTCTGGTCCGCGAACGAGTTGGACATGACGAACGAGGGGTGACCGGTGGCGTTGCCGAGGTTCAGGAGACGACCCTCGGACAGCACGATCAGGACCTTGCCGTCGGCGAACGTCCAGGTGTGGACCTGCGGCTTGACCTCGTCCTTGACGACGCCGTCGATCTTCGCCAGGCCGGCCATGTCGATCTCGTTGTCGAAGTGACCGATGTTGCCGACGATGGCCTGGTGCTTCATCCGGGCCATGTCGGAGGCCATGATGATGTCCTTGTTGCCCGTCGTCGTGACGAAGATGTCCGCGGTCTCCACCACGTCGTCCAGCGTCGTGACCTGGTAGCCGTCCATCGCGGCCTGCAGGGCGCAGATCGGGTCGACCTCGGTGATGATCACCCGGGCGCCCTGGCCACGGAGGGACTCCGCACAGCCCTTGCCCACGTCGCCGTAGCCGCAGACGACGGCGGTCTTGCCGCCGATCAGGACGTCGGTGGCGCGGTTGATGCCGTCGATCAGCGAGTGACGGCAGCCGTACTTGTTGTCGAACTTCGACTTGGTGACAGCGTCGTTGACGTTGATCGCCGGGAAAAGGAGGGTGCCGTCGCGGTGCATCTCGTAGAGCCGGTGGACACCGGTGGTGGTCTCCTCGGTCACGCCGCGGATCTCGGACGCCAGCTGGGTCCACTTCTGCGGGGACTCGCCGAGGGTGCGGTTCAGCAGGGTGAGGATGTAGGCGTACTCCTCGCTGTCCGCGGTGGACGGGTCCGGAGCTTCGCCGGCCTTCTCGAACTCGACGCCCTTGTGGACGAGGAGGGTGGCGTCACCACCGTCGTCGAGGATCATGTTCGGGCCGCCGGTGGGGGTGTTCGGCCAGGTCAGAGCCTGCTCCGTGCACCACCAGTACTCCTCCAGGCTCTCGCCCTTCCAGGCGAAGACCGGGACGCCGGCGGGGGTGTCGGGGGTGCCGGTCGGACCGACCGCGATGGCGGCGGCGGCGTGGTCCTGCGTGGAGAAGATGTTGCAGGAGGCCCAGCGGACCTCGGCGCCCAGCGCGACGAGGGTCTCGATGAGTACAGCGGTCTGCACCGTCATGTGCAGCGAACCGGTGACCCGGGCGCCGGCCAGCGGCTGCGTGGCGGCGTACTCCTTGCGGATCGACATCAGGCCGGGCATCTCGTGCTCGGCGAGGGTGATCTCCTTGCGCCCGAAGGCGGCGAGGGAGAGGTCTGCGACCTTGAAGTCCTGGCGATTGGCGGCCGTCGTCATAACGGGCTGCTCCTCGTAGTGGGTCGAGGGTGGGCTGGCTGGCTCTGCGGCGATCACGGGCACACGAATGCCCGGGCGATCCGCAGTGCAGTCCGTCGGAGGCCCTCTCTCCCTCGGCCGGCCCGCTTCCGCGAACCGATCGACCGCCATCAGCAGCGACGTCTGGTACTTCCCCGAATCTACACCGAACGGCCCAGTGAGCCCCAGCCCGCCTGTGCGGCGGCGTGGGTCACAGGGCCGTTCGGGGCTGATCCTCAGCAGGTCAGTGGCCGGATCCGGCCGGTACGCCGTCGGGGGACGCGGGGCCGCCCGGGGCCTTGCCGGGGTTGCTGCCGGCCGCCGCGGCTGCCTCGTCGTAGATGTCGGGTTCGAGGTAGATGACCCGGGCGATCGGGACCGCCTCACGGATCCGGTTCTCGGCGGCGTTGATCGCGTCCGCGACCTCGGCGGCGGACTCCTCGGCACGCACCGCGATCTTGGCTGCGACCAGAAGCTCTTCCGGACCGAGGTGGAGCGTGCGCATGTGGATGACGCGGGTGACGGTGTCCCCGTCGACCACCGAGGCGTGGATCTTCTCGACGTCCTCGATACCGGCCGCCTCACCGAGCAGCAGTGACTTCGTCTCGGCGGCGAGGACGATCGCGATCACGATCAGCAGGATGCCGATGCACAGGGTGCCGATGCCGTCCCACACCCCGTTGCCGGTGCCCAGTGCGAGGCCGACGCCTCCGAGAGCCAGGATCAGGCCGACGAGCGCGCCGAGGTCCTCGAGGAGGACGACCGGGAGCTCGGGTGCCTTGGCCCGGCGGACGAACTGCGTCCAGGTCAGCTTGCCGCGGGTCTGGTTGGACTCCGCGATGGCCGTACGGAAGGAGAAGCCCTCGGCGATGATCGCGAAGACCAGCACGCCGACAGGCCAGTACCAGGCCTCGATCTCGTGCGGGTCCTTGATCTTCTCGTAGCCCTCGTAGATGGCGAACATGCCGCCGACGGAGAACAGGACGATGGAGACGAGAAAGGCGTAGATGTAGCGCTCGCGCCCGTAGCCGAAGGGGTGCTGCGGGGTCGCCTCGCGCTTGGCCTTCTTGCCGCCGAGCAGCAGGAGTCCCTGGTTGCCCGAGTCCGCCAGTGAGTGGACGCTCTCCGCCAGCATCGACGACGAGCCACTGAAGAGGAACGCCACGAATTTGGCCACTGCGATCGCGAGGTTGGCGGCGAGTGCCGCCACGATCGCCTTGGTTCCGCCTGACGCGCTCATGAGTGCCTGGTGTCCCTTCCTCGGTGCTGCGGCACGGGCGCCGCTCACGGCCGGACATTGTTGCAGCCGCTGGTGCGGACCGTACGTCAGACCACCACGGTCGCGCGGAACAGTGTTCCCGTACCGGCCACTTCGACCGTTTCGTCCGCGGGGACGAACACGGATTCGCCGGGAGCGAGGCCGGTCTCCCCCACCCGCGGGGCACCTGCGGTGCAGAGCAGGATCTGCGGGGTGGCGGCTGTGAGGTCGGCGGGGGCGCCGCCGGACGGCAGGACGTAGCGCGACAGCCGGAATTCGTCGACCGGCGTCTCGTACAGCTCCTCGCCGGACGGTGACGCCTCCGGGCGCAGGATGCCGGGCTCGGTGGCTTCGAAGCGGACGATGCGCAGCAGTTCGGGGACGTCGACGTGCTTCGGGGTGAGGCCGCAGCGCAGCACGTTGTCGGAGTTGGCCATGATCTCGACACCCAGGCCGCCGAGGTAGGCGTGCGGCACACCTGCTCCGAGGAACATGGCCTCGCCGGGCTGGAGTTGGACGTAGTTCAGCAGCATGGCCGCGATGACGCCCGGGTCGCCGGGGTAGTGGTGGGCGATCTGGGCGTACGGGGCGTGGGCACCGCCGAGCCGCTCTGCGGCCGTGGTGGCGTCGGCGACGGTGTGTGCCATCTCGTCGGGGTCCGCGGTGAGGATCGCCGTGAGGACCTCTCGCAGCGCCCCGTCCTCGGGACGCGCGCGGAGCAGGTCCACGTAGGGCTTGAGGGAGTCGACGCCGAGGGCCGCTATCAGGTCGGCGGCCTCGGCGGGCCGGCGGAACCCGCACAGCCCGTCGAAGGGCGTGAGCGCGCAGATCAGCTCGGGCTTGTGGTTGGCGTCCTTGTAGGTGCGGTGCGGCGCGTCCACGGGGACGCCCCGGCGCTCCTCGTCCGCGTATCCCTCCTGCGCCTGCGTGAGGTCGGGGTGCACCTGGAGGGACAGCGGGGCGCCCGCGGCGAGCAGCTTGAGCAGGAAGGGGAGGCGGGGGCCGAAGGCGCGGACCGCGGCGGGTCCGAGTTCTCGCTCGGGGTCGGCCGCGATGACGTCCGTGAGGGGCCGCTCCCCCGGTCCGCTCGGTCCGGCCGGGCGGGTCAGCCGTGAAGGGGCTCCCGGGTGGGCTCCCATCCACATCTCGGCTTGCGGTTCGCCGGTCGGGGCTGTGCCGAGCAGCTCGGGGATGGCCGTGGTGGAACCCCAGGCGTAGGGGCGCACGGTGTTGGAGAGCCGGTCCATGGAGATGAGTCCTCGTGGGATGCGCGGGGCGTGGGTGCCCAGGGGCGAGTGGGCGGTCAGGTCCGGTTGTCGGAGGCCAGGGAGGCGTAGACGGCCGCGAAATCCGTGACCGCGAGGAGTTCGGCGAGGGCTTCGAGCTCGCTGCTGCCCTCCTCCGGTTCGAGTTCGCTGATGGCCGTGTCGTGGCTCAGGGCCAGCTCACGGGCGGCCGGGCTCGCGGTCAGGCCGCCGGCGGGCCGGTCGCGGAGCAGGACGACCCGGGCCCGCATGGCCTCGGGCTCGTCCACCCGGTCCCGGAAGAAGTCGTCGGGGTCGGCTCCCGCGGCGAACGCTCCGGCGAGCAGCCCCCCGTGGGAGGGCAGCGCCTGCGGGAGCTCGGCCACGAGCGCCGGGCGCCCGGCGAGCTCGGCCAGGACGGCGGCGAACCGGCGCCCGACGGGGCCGGCCGCGTCGCCCTCCGTCCAGACGAGGGGCAGGCTGTCGGCGAGCTCCGCGGCGAGGGTCTTGGCCGGGTTGCTGTACGTGGCGATGGCGGGTCCGCAGCGCTCGGCGGTGCGGTCGAGCCGGTCTGCGACCTTCTGCAGCTTGTCCGGGGGCGCGTCGATCAGGCCCACCCGGTCGAGCAGGGCGAGCAGCGGGGTGAGCAGCGCCCAGAGCGTGCCGGGTCCGGCCGCCGAGGTCTCGGCGTCGTACTCGCCGTGCGGAGCGGCCGCCATGGGTACGACGAGTCCATGGACCCCGTCGACGGCCTTGCGCAGCGGGGACCGGACGGGTGCGACGGCGACGACGGTGCAGCCGCGGCGGTACGCCTGCTCGGCGAGCAGCGCGAGGCCGGGTTCCGAACCGTCGGCCGTCGCGATGAGCAGCAGATCCACGGAGCCGGCCCAGCCGGGCAGCGTCCAGCGCAGCGCTCCCGCGGCTGCGGCGACCCCGGTGGGGCGGATCGCGGTGACGGGTGCGGAGGCCCCCGCGAGGGCCCCGATCAGGTCGGCGACGCCTGACGCGGCGGTGCCGGGTCCCGCGACGAGGACGGCGCGGGGCCGGCCTTCGGGGGCCAGGGCCCCTATTCCCGCCTCGGCGGCGTGCCGGGCGGCGGTGCGGACGCGGGCCCCGGCCTCGGCGGCGCCGCGCAGCAGATCCCGCCGGTCGGCTCGGGCCAGGGCGTCCGGTGCGTCGAGCAGCGACTCGTCGAGCATGGTGGTGGGCCTCCGATCACCGTGCTGATCAGGGTGCGGGTTACGCGGGGCGGCGTGCCTCGTCGACCAGGAGCACCGGGATACCGTCCCGGACCGGGTAGGCGAGCCCGCAGTCCGTGCCGGTGCAGACCAGCTCGGGGCTTTCGGCCGCGGACCGGTCGTCGAGCCCGGCGTGGCAGGCCGGGCAGGCGAGGATCTCCAGGAGGCCGGCTTCGAGCGGCATGGGGTGGGTCCCTTCGGGCATGCGGTGCGGATCCGGTCCGGACCCGGTGTGGGTCCGCCCAGCTTGGAGCGTGGTCAGCCTACCGCCGGGCCGGTTCGGTCGCGGCCCGGCGGGCCCCGCCCGACGGCGCATGCGTCGGTGGCATGCACGCGGCGGACACCGCGGGCGGTACGGACGGTGCGGGTACTAACGGTGCGGGTACTACAAACACCGCAGGCTCTGCGGGGACACCGTAGGCACTACAGACACGGCGGACACTGCCGAAGCAGCAAGGCACCTTGGACCCTGCCGAGCACAACAGGCACTGCACGCACAACAGGCACTGCACGCACAGCACGCGCGGCAGGCACAGCAGCCACAGCAAGCGCTGCGGGCCACAGCAGGCACCCTGGGCAGCGCGGGCGCATCGGGCCGCGCACGCAGGTCGCATGACCCGGGCATGCCCGGGCGCCCACGGTGCGTCTGCCCGCGGTGCCCGGCGGTCAGGCGCGGACGAGGGCGAGGACCTCGTCGCGTACCGCGGTCATGGTCTTCTCGTCCCGTGCCTCGACGTTCAGCCGCAGCAGCGGTTCGGTGTTGGAGGCGCGGAGGTTGAACCACCAGTCGTCGCCGGTCACCGTGAGCCCGTCGAGTTCGTCGAACCGCACGTCGTCGCGGCCGTCGTACGCCGCCCTGATCGCGGCGAGGCTGTCCGCCTGGTCGGCGACGGTGGAGTTGATCTCCCCGGAGCCCGCGTAGCGGTCGTACCGGTCGAGGAGCCCGGAGAGCGGGCCGTCCTGGCCGCCGAGCGCGGCCAGGACGTGGAGGGCGGCGAGCATGCCCGTGTCCGCGTTCCAGAAATCACGGAAGTAGTAGTGCGCGGAGTGCTCGCCTCCGAAGATCGCGCCGTGCTCGGCCATCTCGGCCTTGATGAAGGAGTGGCCGACGCGGGTGCGGACGGGGGTCCCGCCGTTCTCGTGTACGACTTCGGGGACCGACCAGGAGGTGATCAGGTTGTGGATGACGGTGCCCTTGCCGCCGTTGCGGGCCAGTTCGCGGGCGGCGACCAGAGCCGTGATCGCGGAGGGGGAGACGCCTTCACCCCGCTCGTCGACGACGAAGCAGCGGTCCGCGTCACCGTCGAACGCGAGGCCGAGGTCGGCACCCTCTGCCAGGACGCGGGCCTGGAGGTCGACGATGTTCTTCGGGTCCAGAGGGTTGGCCTCGTGGTTGGGGAAGGTCCCGTCGAGCTCGAAGTACATGGGTACGAGGTCGAGGGGGAGGCCCTCGAAGACGGTGGGGACGGTGTGGCCGCCCATGCCGTTGCCCGCGTCCACGACGACCTTGAGCGGCCGGATACCGGAGAGGCCGACGAGGCCCAGGAGGTGTGCGGCGTAGTCGGAGAGGGTGTCCCGCTCGGTGACCCTGCCCGGGGTGGTGACGGCGGTGGCGGGCAGACCGTGCTCCGACCACTGCTCGACCAGCGTGCGGATCTCGGTCAGACCGGTGTCCTGCCCCACGGGCGCGGCACCGGCGCGGCACAGCTTGATGCCGTTGTACCGCGCCGGGTTGTGCGAGGCGGTGAACATCGCGCCGGGCAGGTCCAGAGCCCCGGACGCGTAGTACAGCTGGTCCGTCGAGCAGAGCCCGATGAGGGTCACGTCGGCGCCGCGTGCCGTCGCCCCGCGGGCGAAGGCGGCGGCCAGACCGGGTGAGGACGGCCGCATGTCGTGCCCGATCACGATCGCGTCCACGTCGGTGACCTGGACGAAGGCCGCGCCGAAGAGTTCGGCGAGCGGCTCGTCCCACTGGTCGGGCACGACTCCGCGCACGTCGTACGCCTTCACGAGCTGCGACAGGTCAGCAACCACGGCCGGTCCTCCTGGGGGTCTTTACGGACCGCCCAAACTACCCGGCGGCCCGGGGACGCCCGTCAGGGGAGCATCCAGCCCAGCACGGCCGTGCTCTGCGCCATGACCACCAGGCACATCACCAGCAGCAGGCCGAGACTCCAGGGCAGGACCTTGCGCAGCAGATCCCCTTCCCGCCCGGCGAGCCCGACGGCGGCGCAGGCGATCGTCAGGTTCTGCGGGGAGATCATCTTGCCCAGCACTCCCCCGGAGCTGTTCGCGGCCGCGAGCAGCTCGGGCGAGAGGCCGGACTCCCGTGCGGCGGAGACCTGGAGTGCGCCGAAGAGAGCGTTGGCCGAGGTGTCGGAGCCGGACACGGCGACGCCGAACCAGCCGAGCACCGGCGAGAGGAAGGCGAGACCCGCCCCGGCCGCGGCGACGAACTGGCCGATGGTGGCGGCCTGTCCGGAGAGGTTCATGACGTAGGCGAGGGCGAGCACGGACGTCACGGTGAGGATGGCGTAGCGAAGTTCGTGCACGGTGGCCGCCCACTCCCGGGCCGCGGTGCCGGCCCGTACCCCGAGCACGACGGCGGTGACCAGGCCGGCGAGGAGGACGAGGGTGCCGCCCGTGCCGAGGAGCGGAAGGGTGAACACGTTCGCGCCGACCGGTTCGCCGTCGGGCCCCGCGACGTCGAGGAACGGCCAGTCGAAGACCTGCGTGGCCTCGGCCAGCAGCCGCTTGACGGGCGGGATCTGGGCGACGGAGAAGACCGCGACGATGAGTGCGTACGGGGCGTAGGCGCGCAACACCTCGCGGCGCGGATCCTCGACGTCCAGGTCCTCGCTCCGCGCACCCGTCAGGACGGCAGCGCGTACGGGTTCGTCGGCGGGCCTGCGGGCGCCGGGAAGGGCGATCAGCGCACCCGCGCCCACCAGCGCCGCCGCGATGTCCGCGAGTTGGGCGGAGAGGAAGTTGGACGCGGCGAACTGCGCGACCGCGAAGGCGACTCCGCAGACGAGCGCGGGCAGCCAGGTCTCCCGCAGTCCCCGCCTGCCGTCGACGAGGAAGACCAGGATCAGCGGGACGACGAGCGCGAGCAGCGGCGTCTGGCGGCCGACGACCGTGGCGACGTCGTCGAGCGGGAGTCCGGTGACCTGGGCGAGCGTCACCACGGGTGTGCCCATGGCGCCGAAGGCGACGGGCGCGGTGTTCGCGACCAGGGACACGACGGCCGCCTTCACCGGGTCGAAGCCGAGCGCGACGAGCATGACCGAGCAGATCGCGACGGGCGCTCCGAAGCCGGCCAGCGCTTCCAGGAGCGCGCCGAAGCAGAAGGCGATGACCAGAGCCTGGATGCGTGGGTCGTCGGAGATCCGGCCGAAGGAGCGGCGCAGGATGTCGAAGTGTTCGGTGCGGACGGTCATCCTGTACACCCAGAGGGCGTTGACGACGATCCACATGATGGGGAAGAGCCCGAAGAGGACGCCCTGTGCCCCTGCGGACAGGGTCTGCCCGACGGGCATGCCGAACGCGAGCCAGCCGACCAGCACGGCGACGGCGAGGCCGATGAGCCCGGCGCGGTGGGCCTTCATGCGGATGGCGCCGAGCAGAACCAGGACGGTCACCAGCGGCAAGGAAGCGACAAGAGCGGACAGGACGAGCGAATCGGCTACGGGTTCGAGTTGCTGGACAAACACACAGGCCTCCCCGGATTCCGTGATGCGGAAGCGATCTCTCACGGGTGGGGGAATGGTCGTGTCCGCGACAAGCCACCGTCAATGCTCCGCACCGGAAAACTTCTTCCGGACGCGGACCGGGCGCAGACCGGTCACGGACCCCTCACGAACCGGACGGAGGCCGGGCGGAGTGGGTGACGGGCGAGACCCGACGGGGCGGAAGGTGTGTCAGGAGTCCGGGGAGCGCAGCACCCGGAGATGCCCCCGGCGCGCGACCTCGACCGGGTCGGCCGCCCGCGGTCCTCTACCGCTTTGCTGCCGGTCCTGAGGTCTGGCAGCCTCTCGCACGGCGTTGGCGAGCGCTTCGAGGTCGTCGCCGCTCGGGCGCGTGGGGGCGGACGGGTCGGAGAGCCGGACGACCTCCCAGCCGCGTGGCGCGGTGAGCCGCTCACCGTGCTCGGCGCAGAGGTCGTAGCAGTGGGGCTCGGCATAGGTGGCGAGCGGGCCGAGGACCGCGGTCGAGTCGGCATAGACGTACGTCAGTGTCGCGACGGCGGGACGGCCGCACGCGGTTCGCGAACAGCGACGTACAGGGCTCACGATGTTGGACGGTACCGCACTCTTGAGCGGGCTGCGACGACTCTCCCCCGGCTCACCCCCTCGTGTCGCCCCCGGACCGGTCCCGTGCGACGGTCGCGCAACCCTTCCGACCAGGGCCGCAGCCGGGACACGCCGGTGCGTACGGGCCCGGTCGTGGTGGCCGGGGAGGACACAACCGGTCATTCGGCGGAGCTTCAACGATCGGACCAAGGGCAGGAAACGGACTCTCCCCGGCCGCGATGTTCATCTTGGGACATCCGGCGGACCTGCGGAGAAGCCGTGATCGACCGGGCCCGAGGAGGGCTACGCTGCGTCGGTGATGGACAGTCCCGTACCGCCCCACCCGTCCGAGCCGCGGCCCCGGCGCCGTGACCGCCATGGCCGCGGCATGCGCGGACCGGTCGCACCGCCCCAGGTGCCGCTGTCCGTCAGCAGGGCCGAGAGCTTCCGCGATCTCGTCCAGGACTCCGTGGAGCGACTGGAGCGTCGCTGGCCGCAGCTGACGGATGTCGACTTCCTGGTGCTCGACGTGCCGGGTTCGCTCGAGGAGACCGTGCCGCTGGGGCGCGCACTGTCGGCGGCGAAGGGGCAGCCCGCGCAGATCGTCGTCTACCGGCGCCCCATCGAGATCCGTACCAAGAGCCGCGACGAGCGCGCTCTGCTGGTGCACGAGGTCGTGGTGGAGCAGGTCGCGGAGCTGCTCGGCCTCTCGCCGGAGTCGGTCGACCCGCGCTACGGGCAGGACTGAGGCCGCCCGCGGCGCCGGGCCTCAGTCGTCCAGGACCGACAGGTCCTGTTCCGCCGCCGGCACCTCGACCGCGCCCCCGTCATCCGGCATCGTCTGCACGGTGAACATGTCGACCCCGCCTTCCGTGAGCTGGAGCGTGCGGGAGGCGTACACCGGGCCGCCCGACTCGGTCTCCACCGTCAGGGCGTAGCCGCCCTTGAGGCCGGCCGGGGTCTCGGGCGTGAACTGGAGCGTCGTACCGCCCTTGACCGTGTACGTCTTGACGGTCGCCTCGCCGCCCCCACTGCCCGCCGACGCCGTGACCTTGACCTCGGCCGTTGCGCCCGGGGCTGCCAGGGAGAGCATCGAGCCCTTCGCCCGGTTGTCGGCCACGCTCGCCCGTTCGCCCACGGGGCCGGTCGCCGGGATGAAGGCGATCTCCTGCTTGGCCCCGGTGCCGCGCACCACACGCAGCGCGGCGACGACCGGCGTCCCGCTGCCGTCGGCGGGGGACAGCCGGATCGAACCGGGCTCCCCCCGTGTGACGTTCTTGAGGTCGACACTCGCGGTCATCTGCGACTTGATGTGCAGGGTGTCGTTCCCCGCCGGTGAGAACGCCCCGCCCTTGCCCAGGAGCTGGATCTTCACGTCGGCGTCGTCCTCCCCCGGGGCGAAGGCGACCAGGCGTACGGAGGTGGCGTCGGCCGGGATCCCGGGCAGGATCTGGGTGGCCGCCGGGTCCTCGGAGGAGGCCAGCCAGTCGCTGCCCACCTCGTCCTCGGCGGCGCTCACGGCCGCGCCGACGCGTCCCGTCCGGGTGGTGACGTGGACGGTCACGTTCTCGGCGGCCTCGTCGGTCAGGGTCGAGATCAGCATGGGGACGCTCGACCTCGCGGGGACCTTGATGCCCTCCCCCACATCGGACTCGAGGGGGCCCTCGGCGCCGTACAGCTCGATGTCGGCGACGGCGGCGGTGTCGTCGGGGTTGGTCAGGTGGACGTAGTCCTGACGAGCCTCCCCGGTGCTCGCGCCCGGAAACCAGAAGTCCGTGTCGGGGGCGGTGCAGCTGACGCCGAGCAGGCCACGGGCACCGCCCGCGGCGGCCGTCGTGGTTTGCTGGGCGGTCCAGCCGGGAGCGAACCTCCCGGTGGCGGTGCCGACCAGGGCGGGGGCGCCGGCGTCGGAGGTGTCGGCGGTGGCGGGCCGGCCCAGGTCCTTGAGGGACACGACGGGCTTGCCGTCCGCCGCCTTCTCCTTGTCCTTGGCGTCCTTCCCGTCCTTCTCCTTGTCCGCCGAGGCGTCTTCGGCGGACAGGGTGTCGGCCGGCTTCAGCTCTGCGGCACCGGCTTCTCCGCCGCCCTTCCCCGCCGGGGTGAAGGACGTGTACGTGGTATCCGCCAGGTCGGACGTGCTCGGCGCCGGGCAGAGCAGGCTGGAGCGCTCGACCGGAAGCCGGGCAGCGGCCTTCGCCTGGACCGGGCCCTCGTCGCCGGGCGCGGTGAGCGCGGCGAAACCGGTGACGGCGGCGAGGGCGACGACGCCCGCGATGAGGGACAGGGGGGTGGACTTCACTCGGACTCGCCTCGCGATGCGTTGCCGTTGCCGTTCGGCCACGGGCCCTGGCCCGGGGTCGCGTTCTCGTCGTGCCCGTCATGCCCTTCGTACGGGGCGGCTTCGCCCGTCCCCGTGGCGTAGGGCTGCTGTTGGGCGTAGCCGTACGGGTCGTAGGCGCCCTGCTGCTGGTACGGGTCCTGCTGGTAGGGATCGGCCTGGTAGTACTGGCCGGCGTCCTGCCCGCCCTGGTACTGGCCGTAGTCGGTGCCCTGGTACTGCTGCGCGCCCCACTCCCCGTAGTTCTCCTGCGGCACCGGCGCGTACGTACCCGTGCCGTCCTGGCCCGTCTGCACCGACGCGTACGGATCGGCGCTCTGCTGCGCCGGGATGTACTCCCCCGGCGACTGCCCCGGAACGCCGGGGGCCGCCTCGCCGGGTCCGGTCGGCGCGCCGTCCTCCCCGTACGCCGCGACTGCGGGGTCGTCGCCCGCGGCCACCGCTTCCGCCTGGGCGGCCGCGCGCAGCCTGCGTGCCCGGCGGCCCTCCCCTGCGACCGGCTCGGCCGCCACGGCCTCGGTCTCCTCGGGCAGGTCGTCGTCGATCTCCCGACGGCGGCCCGGCAGGGCGAGCACGACCAGGACGACGCAGAGTGCCACCTGCGTCCAGACCCAGGCGGTGTGGGTGACGGGGGTGTCGTAGGTGAGGTCCAGCGTGCCGCCCTCGGTGGGCAGTTCGAAGCCCTGCGCCCAGCCGTCCACGGTCTTCGGGGTCAGCGCCCGGCCGTTCAGTGTGGCCTGCCAGCCCGGGTCGGCCACGTCCGCGACGCGCAGCACCCGGCCCGCGTCACCCTCGGGAATCTCGGTGTGGGCCTCGACGGAGAGCGATCCGACCGGGACGGGCTCGGCGCCCGCACCGGAGGGGACGATCGCCAGACGGGAGACCTGGCGGTCGACCCGCCACAGAGCGCTGCCGTCCAGCTGGCTGAGCCGGCTCAGGCCCGGGGTCGAGTCCAGCACCCGGCCCATCTGCCGGGGCGCCCCGTCCCGTACGAGGACGTAGCGGATGGCGAAGCCGCTGAGCTGGCTGCCCTGGTCCGCGCCGGAGCCCGCGACCAGGTTGGCGACGACCTTGTCGAGGTGGCTGTTGCTGCCCCCCGCCTCGGTCAGTTCGGCGTCGCCCAGACGGGCGCCGGACCCCCGGACCAGGCTGTAGGAGACTGCGGCCGGGGACGTGCCCCCGAGCACCAGGGTGCGGGCCTGGTCACGGGTGCTGCTCTCCTCCGCGACGAAGGCGGGCACCTGCACGGGGTCGCGGCGCTCCACCGGGCCGGCGGCACCGCCGATCATCCAGCTCGCCGCGGCCAGGACCGGGGCGAGCCCGGCGGCCAGGGCGATCAGCGCGGCGACCGGCTGGCGCCAGCCGAAGCTCAGCGCGGCGACCCGCACCCGGGCGCCGTCCGCGCCGAGCAGTGCGGCGGCGAGCAGCGCGATGCCGTAGACGAGGGTGGCGGGCCCGGCCCAGGTGGAGCCGTTGGAGATGCCCGCGAAGACCAGGGAGACGAGGACGACGACCCAGGCGGCACGGATCGCGAACTGCCGCTCCCCGCGCAGCAGTGCGGCCAGCGCCGCCAGCACGATGCCCAGCAGGAGGACGCCGCCGGCGGCCTTGGGGCCTCCGGGGCTGATACCGAGCAGGTCGAGGGCCGACGCCGTACCCGTACCGATGTCGAGCCCCGCCTCCTTCAGGAAACCGGACGGGCTGGTCAGCAAGGACAGTGACCAGGGAGCGAGGACCAGGATCGGGGTGCCGGCCGTAGCCAGGAAGCGCAGTCCGTACGCGGCGATGTCGCTCCGGCGCAGCACGAGTACGCCGATGCCGAGCACCACCGCGAGCGGCCACACGACCGGTGTGAAGGCCGTCGTGAAGGTGAGCAGCAGGGTGTACGCCCAGGTGGCGCGCCAGCTGCCGCGTGCGGTGGAGCCGTCGCCCCGCAGCCCGTGCGCGGCGACGGCCGCGCGGGCGATCAGCGGCAGCAGGACGGCCAGGACGGCCGTGCCGAGGCGCCCGGTGGCCAGCGCTCCGGTGGCCGCGGGCAGGAAGGCGTACGCGACGCTCGCCCAGGCCCGCAGGAGCCTGGACTCGATCAGCGGCCGTGAGGCGAAGTACGCGGTGAGCCCGGCCAGCGGGACCGAGCAGACGAGCAGAAGGGTGAGCGCGAAGCCCGTGGAACCGAGGAACAGCGCCGCCAGTGCGGCGATCACACCGAGGTAGGGCGGTGCAACCTGGGTTCCGCCGGTCCCGACGGGGTGCCAGCCGTCCGCGTAGCGCCCCCAGAGGTCGGAGACGTCCGCGGGGGCGGGCAGCAGTGCGCCACCCGCGAGGGCGCCGCCGGACAGGAGACCCCGACAGGCCACCAGCGAGATGATGAGGAGGAGAGCGAAGAGCACCGGGCCGGGCTTGCGTCCGACCTTCTTGAGCCGCGCGAACTGTTCGATCTCCAGGAAGTCGGCGTCGTCGCCGCCGGGCCCGGACTCGACCGCTCCGTGCCGTGAGCCGCCGGAGTCGGATTCGGTGCGGTTGCCGAAGTTGCCCGCGACCTGTTCGACGGTGGCGCGGACCGTGGCGCCGGGCGGCGGGAAGAGCGATCGCAGCTCTGCCGCGTCCACCACTCCTCTGCCGCGCGCGCGGCGCGCGGCGATGATCCTCCCGGGACGCAACAGGGTGCCGAAGAGCCCGGCTACCTCGTCGAGCGCCTGTCCCGGCACCTTGCCGACCAGGTAGGCGAGGGTGCGCAGCAGGGTGCCGACGACAAGGCGGAACAGGGCCCACGGCAGTTGCTTGCCCCGGGCGTTGACGAGCATCGTGTAGACGGCGCCCGCCTTGTCGACGCGGTGCGGGCTGGTGACCGAACGCCCGGCGCAGTCGATGGGGCGGCGTTCCCGGGCGGAGGCCTCCGCGTGCCGCAGGACCGCGTCGGGCGCGACGAGCACCCGGTGGCCGGCCATGTGGGCGCGCCAGCAGAGGTCGACGTCGTCACGCATCAGCGGGAGCCGGCGGTCGAAGCCGCCGAGCTCCTCCCAGACGTCGCGGCGGACCAGCATTCCGGCCGAGGAGACCGAGAGCACCGTACGGACCTGGTCGTGCTGGCCCTGGTCCTGCTCACGGCGGTCCAGTCCGGTCCAGCGGCGTCCGCTGTTGGCGATGGAGACGCCGACCTCGAGGAGTTGCTTGCGGTCGTACCAGCCTCGCAGCTTGGGTCCGACGATCGCGGCGTGCTTGTCGTTGTCGACGACGCGGAGCATCTCGGCGAGCGCGTCCGGCTCGGGGGCGCTGTCGTCGTGCAGCAGCCAGAGCCACTGGACGGGTTCGCCGTGCGGGAGCTCCGGCAGGTCGTAGGCGTCGTCACGCCAGCTCCGGGTGACCGGGTCCCAGCCGCTGGGGCGCTTCAGGTACGGCAGGTCGTCGGGGGTGAGGACCCCTGCGCTGCGGGTGGCCTCCTCGACGGCGGTGCCGAAGCTCGTACGCCGCGCCAGGTGGAGGACGCGCTCACCGCCGAGTGCCTCGGTGACCAGACGGGCGGAGTCGTCGGCGCTGCCGGTGTCGGCGGCGACGACGTTCTGCACGGGGCGCTCCTGCCCCAGCAGTCCGGCGAGCACGCGGGGCAGCCAGCGTGCGCCGTCGTGCGAGACGAGCACGGCGGTGACGACGTGCCGGGGGAACTCTGGGGCGGCGGCGGCCTCGTTCGGCGCCGGCGAGTGGCTGTGCACGGACATCGGGGTAGGGGCCCTCCGGCCGGGTCCGGAGGGGGGTCCCCCCGGGGGCTGCATCGGTGTACACGCGCGCCCCGGCGGGGCGTTGACGCGTCTCTCGGACGGGGCCCCACACTAACGGTACGGATGTCCGCCCCGCGCCGAGCGGTTGACCGGCGGGAACCGGAGGCGGCCGAAGGCGACGGAGACGGCCCGGCACAGCGATGGCCCGGGGGCCGCACCCTTGCGTACAGGATGCGGCCCCCGGGCCGAGACGTCTGAGGCGCCCGGAGGGCACGGCGTCAGATGGCCGCCTTCTTCAGACGGCGCCGCTCGCGCTCGGAGAGACCGCCCCAGATCCCGAACCGCTCGTCGTTGTTGAGGGCGTACTCGAGGCATTCCGAGCGGACTTCGCAGGCGAGACAGACCTTCTTGGCCTCGCGGGTGGAGCCGCCCTTCTCGGGAAAGAAGGACTCGGGGTCGGTCTGGGCGCACAGCGCGCGCTCCTGCCAGCCGAGTTCCTCGTCCGCGTCCTCGACCAGCAGTTGCTGGAACAGCTCGGTCATGTGCGCCCCTCGTCTGTCTCGTGCGTCCCCGTGATGCGGCCGTTACCGCTGCGGCCGAACGACACGAGTGAAATTACAAGTGTGTAGCTTCGGGCCAGTCAAGCGGAGATCTGCTATTGACCCCGGTATTCACCCTTCGGAACCAAGCGTAAGCGGAAAGTGTCCAAATCACCAAAAATCTGACATATGCCACCGGTGTCGCCCACTGCCACTTCTCATCGAGTGAGACGAGCGAGGCCGTCCGGATGTTTCGATTCGATCACTGAAGCGACCAAGATCACAGTAGGGTCACGAGCCCTCAACCACGTTTACGGACACAGTTGATGCGCCACCTTGCCTCTCCGGTGGCCGCTAAAACCTTTCTTCACCATCAGCAACCGGATGGAGTGAAACAATGCCGCCAAATCGGGCATCGGGTTGACAGGAGACGGACCGAACCGGTCTTCTTGGCCGTATGCACGCGACCGCAGCGACGTACACGACCCACAGCCGTGGGTTCCGTACGGCTGTCCAGGCCCGCTGTTGCTGTTCCAGCTGTCACAGCTGTTGAAGCCCTGACGCTCCAGCTCTGATCCAGCTCCGTTTCACCGCATTTCGGTCTCCGCGTCACCACCCCCCGCACGCGCATCCACCTGCCGAGGAACCACCGCACCCATGAACAGCGACAGCGACCTTTCGATCGCCGGCGACATCCTTGAGGTCCAGCACCTTCTGCAGCCGGCCAGCCCCCATCCCTCCACCGTGGCCGGGTTCGTCGGACTCGCCCGCTCCATCGCCGCCGACCGCGCCCGGTGGGCCCCGCTCGTCCGGTACGACACCACCACCCGCTGGTACCACCGGTTGCAGACCGTTCCCCAGGCTCACGGCTCCGATCGAGCCGGGGAGGCCCCGATCGGCTACGAGGTGTGGCTGCTCAGCTGGGTCCCCGGACAGGGCAGCGGACTCCACGACCACGGACTCTCGTCCGGCGTACTCACAGTCCTGGAGGGCGAGTTGACCGAACGCACGGCGCGCGGCGCGCAGTCACTGGGTCCGGGCGCCCAGCGCGTCTTCGCCCCCGGCTACGTCCACGAGGTCGTCAACGACTCCCTGGAACCCGCCGTCAGCCTGCACGTCTACTTCCCCGGCCTCACCGACATGCCGATGCACTCGGCACAGTGCGCTCCCGCCGTCCAGGACGTCGTACCGGCCTGACCGCCGACAACCACGCCGCGACCAGGCTCCGCCCGACAGACCCACCCGTCGCCCACCACCACCCCCACAAGGATCAGGCTCCGCCTGACAGACTGTTGGTATGCGCATTGTGGTTCTGGCCGGCGGTATCGGTGGTGCTCGTTTCCTGCGTGGCCTCAAACAGGCCGCGCCCGACGCGGACATCACGGTGATCGGCAACACCGGCGACGACATCCATCTGTTCGGACTGAAGGTCTGTCCCGACCTCGACACCGTGATGTACACCCTCGGCGGTGGCATCAACGAGGAGCAGGGCTGGGGACGTACCGACGAGAGCTTCCGGGTCAAGGACGAACTCGCCGCCTACGGCGTGGGTCCCGAGTGGTTCGGTCTCGGCGACCGTGACTTCGCGACCCACATCGTCCGTACGCAGATGCTCGGCGCGGGTTATCCGCTGAGCGCGGTCACCGAGGCGCTGTGCGCGCGGTGGAAGCCGGGGGTCCGGCTGATCCCGATGTCCGACGACCGGGTCGAGACGCACGTGGCGGTGGACGTCGACGGCGAGAGCAGGGCCGTGCACTTCCAGGAGTACTGGGTGAAGATGCGCGCCTCCGTGGCCGCGCAGGCCGTGGTACCCGTGGGAGCGGAACAGGCCAAGCCCGCGCCGGGCGTCCTCGAGGCCATCGCCGAGGCCGACGTCATCGTCTTCCCGCCGTCGAACCCCGTCGTGTCGGTGGGCACCATCCTCGCCGTGCCGGGCATCCGGGAGGCGATCGCCGAGGCCGGGGTCCCCGTCGTCGGGCTCTCCCCCATCGTCGGCGACGCGCCTGTGCGGGGCATGGCCGACAAGGTGCTCGCCGCGGTGGGCGTCGAGTCCACCGCCGCCGCGGTCGCCCGGCACTACGGTTCGGGCCTGCTCGACGGGTGGCTCGTCGACACCGTGGACGCCGGAGTGGTCGACGAGGTCGAGGCGGCCGGCATCCGCTGCCGCGCCGTACCGCTGATGATGAGGGACGTGGACGTCACCGCGGAGATGGCCCGGCAGGCCCTGGCGCTGGCGGAAGAGGTACGCGCATGAGCGGCGGACCGGCCGACGGTGCGCCCTCCTACCGGGTGTGGGCACTGCCCGGGATGCCCGAGGTCCGGGAGGGCGACGACCTCGCGAAGCTGATCGCAGCCACGGAGCCGGGTCTGGTGGACGGCGATGTCCTGCTGGTCACCTCGAAGATCGTCTCCAAGGCGGAGGGCCGGATCGTGGAGGCCACGGACCGGGAGGCGGCGATCGACGCCGAGACCGTGCGGGTGGTCGCCCGGCGCGGGACGCTCAGGATCGTGGAGAACCGTCAGGGCCTCGTCATGGCCGCTGCCGGGGTCGACGCCTCGAACACCCCGGCCGGGACGGTCCTGCTGCTGCCCGAGGACCCGGACGCCTCGGCGCGACTGATCCGGGACGGGCTGCGGGACACACTGGGGGTCGAGGTCGGGGTCGTGGTCACCGACACCTTCGGCCGCCCCTGGCGCAACGGCCTGACGGACGTCGCGATCGGCGCCGCGGGCGTCAGGGTCCTCGACGACCTGCGGGGCGGTACCGACGGCCACGGCAACCCGCTGAGCGCCACCGTCGTGGCCACCGCCGACGAACTGGCTTCGGCCGGTGACCTGGTGAAGGGCAAGGTGTCCGGACTACCGGTCGCCGTCGTGCGAGGGCTCCCCCATGTGGTGGCGGTCGCGTCCGAGGACCAGGGCGCCCGGGCGATGGTGCGGGTCGCGGCCGACGACATGTTCCGGCTGGGTACGTCCGAAGCGGTACGGGAAGCACTGAACCTCCGCCGCACGGTGAGGGAGTTCACGGACGAGCCGGTGGACCCCGGAGCCGTACGGCGTGCGGTGGCGGCGGCGGTGACGGCCCCGGCGCCCCACCACACGACCCCCTGGCGCTTCGTCCTGCTGGAGTCGGCACCGGCACGTCACCGGCTGCTCGACGCCATGCGGGACGCGTGGATCGCGGATCTGCGCGCGGACGGACGCAGCGAGGAGTCGGTCGCCAAGCGGGTACGGCGGGGCGACGTCCTGCGCAACGCTCCTTACCTGGCGGTGCCGTGCCTGGTGATGGACGGCTCGCACACCTACGGGGACGAGCGCCGGGACACCGCGGAGCGCGAGATGTTCGTGGTCGCGGCAGGCGCGGGCGTACAGAACTTCCTGGTGGCGCTGGCGGGTGAGCGGCTCGGCTCGGCGTGGGTGTCCTCGACGATGTTCTGCCGGTCCGTGGTGCGTGAGGTGCTGGACCTGCCGGACTCCTGGGATCCGCTGGGCGCGGTGGCCGTGGGGCACCCGAAGGGGACACCGCCGGCGAGGGCCGCCCGGGACGCGGGGGCGTTCATCGCGGTGCGCTGAGGCGGACGGCTACAACCGGGCGATGTCGCGCGGCGTCATCTTGGGGGCCCGACGGGACGGGGTCCGACCCGACAGCATGATCAGCCGGGTCGCGCGGTGGCGCTGGCCCTCGTACGGCGCGAGGAGCGCCAGCATCTCCTCGTCGTCGGCGTTCCTGTCGCCCGCGAGCGCGTGGCCGACGATGCCCGGCAGGTGAAGGTCGCCGACGGTCACCGCGTCCGCCGCGCCGTTCGAGCGCTGCAGGGTCTCCGCCGCGGTCCACGGGCCGATGCCCGGGATCAGCTGCAGCCGTTCCATCGCCGCGGTGAGCTCCATCGCGGCGGCTTCCTCCATGCGCCGGGCCACCCGGACCGCGCGCAGGATCGTGGCGGAGCGCTTCGCGTCCACGCCCGCGCGGTGCCACTCCCAGGACGGGATCAGCGACCAGGTCCTGGCGTCCGGCATGACGTACAGGCCGTGCGAGCCGAACGCCGCGTCGCTGGGACCGGGGGCGGGGGTGCCGTAGGTGCGGAGCAGCAGCCGCCAGGCGCGGTAGGCCTCGTCGGTGGTGACCTTCTGTTCCAGGATCGACGGGATCAGCGACTCCATGACCAGCCCGGTGCGCAGCAGGCGCAGACCGGGCCGGCTGTGCTGGGTCAGGGCGAGCAGCCGGTGGCGCGGGCGGAAGTCCTCCGGCACGTCGTCGGCGCCGAGCAGTGCCGGGAGCCCGTCCAGCAGCCACTGCGCGCCCGGCCCCCAGGCCGCGGCCGAGACCTGGCGGTCGGCGGACGCCGAGACGCGCAGGGTGCCGGGGCCGGCCGGGGTGCGGGTCGCCCGCCAGTGGGTTCCGTCGGGCAGCGCCCGGTAGGCGGGGTCCGCCGGACCCCGGCGCAGCGGGCTCAGCACGAGCCGCAGATCGACCGGGCCCGGTGGAGTCCAGATCCGGGTCAGTGCCGGGGCGGACACGTCCGCGGCCACCGGCTCCTGGCGGGGCACGGCGGTGGTGCGGGGTACGAAGCGTCCTGCCACGGGTGAGGTCCTCGGTCGTCGGGGGTGCCTGTCGAGGGTAATACCGACGCGGACCGACCACCGGCCGAAGCCGTCCCCGCAGAGGCCGGGACGGTCCCCCACCGGCCGGTGTGGACCGCTCACCGGCCGGTGGGGGGGGGACCGTTCACTGGTCGGACGAGAAGCGGACCGAGGCGTCCGGGAGGATCGCGCCGCACCAGACGCGGATGCCGTCGCGCAGTTCGTTGTCGGCGCCGACCCGGGCTCCGTCGCCGATGACCGCACCCGTGAGGACCGAACGGCTGCCGATGCGGGCGCCCGCTCCGACCAGCGAGTCGGTGATGACCGCGCCCGGTTCGACGACGGCGCCGTCCAGCACGGTGGAGCCCGAGATCCTGGCGCCCTCGCCGATCAGGGCGCCCTCGCCGACGACCGTGCCGCCGGTGAGCTTGGCGTCGGCGGCCACGGAGGCGGTGGGCAGGACGAGCCGGTCACCGCAGCGGCCGGGGACCGCGGGGGACGGGGCGCGGCCCAGGACCAGGTCGGCCGAGCCGCGGACGAACGCCTGCGGGGTGCCGAGGTCCAGCCAGTAGGTGGAGTCCACCATGCCCTGGAGATGGGCGCCGGAGGCCAGCAGCCCCGGGAAGGTCTCGCGCTCCACGGAGACCGGCCGGTCGGCGGGAATCGTGTCGATGACCGACCGCCGGAAGACGTACGCCCCCGCGTTGATCTGGTCGGTGACTATCTCCTCGGGTGTCTGCGGCTTCTCCAGGAAGGCGGTCACCCGGCCCGTGTCGTCCGTGGGCACGAGCCCGAAGGCGCGCGGGTCCTCCACCCTGGTCAGGTGCAGGGAGACGTCCGCTCCGGAGGTGGCGTGCGCCGCGACCAGGGCCCGGATGTCGAGGCCGGTGAGGATGTCCCCGTTGAACACGATGACGGGTTCGTCCGGGCCGGAGACCAGGCGCGACGCCACGTTCCTGATGGCCCCGCCGGTACCGAGGGGTTCGTCCTCGGTGACGTACTCGATGGAGAGGCCGAGCGACGAACCGTCACCGAAGTACGGCTCGAATACCTCCGCCAGGTAGGACGTCGCGAGCACGATGTGCTCCACCCCGGCCGCCCGGGCACGCGCCAGTTGGTGCGTGAGGAACGGCACCCCCGCCGCCGGGACCATCGGCTTGGGGGTGTGCACCGTGAGCGGACGCAGCCGGGTGCCCTTGCCACCGACCAGGAGGATCGCTTCTTTTGCCTCTGTCACAGCACTGTCTCTGCTTCCTGCTGGGGCCGGGCCTCGTTTCGGCTGGCCAGTGTATGCAGACCGTTCGGAGCCTCCCGGTCAGCGGCCCTGCAGCTTCGCCGAACTGGTGCGGGCGGTGCCGAGCTTCTTGTAGAGACGGATTCCGGGGCATTCGGTTGCGAACCCGTCGCGGTGCCCGGAGATGACGTTGAGTCTGGCCTTCGCGCCCTTCTTGTACTTTCCGCTGCCGCCGGAGACGAGCGTGACCTTTCCCTTGGGATTACGGCCGAACAGGCCGAGCTTCCAGGCGGTGAGCTTGGCGATCGCCGTGACCGCGGCGGCGGGCGGGTTCTTCGAGCTGTACGTCCCGAGTACCGCGATGCCCATGCTGTTCGAGTTGAACCCGAGGGTGTGGGCCCCGAGGACCGGCTTCGTCACGCCCCCCGCCCTCCCTTCGTAGATCTTTCCGCACTTGTCGACGGCGAAGTTGTAGCCGAAGTCGCGCCAGCCGCTGCTCTTGACGTGGTAGCGGTAGATGCTGCGCAGGACGGAGGGCGCCTGGGCGCAGGTGTAGTTGTTGCCGGTGGCGCTGTGGTGCACGAAGGCGGCCTTGACGGTCGAGGTGTAGGCGAAGGCGCGCTCCCGCAGGCTCTCGTCGGCGCCCCAGCCCTTGCGCGTGACGATCCCCGGGCGCGGTCCCACGAAGGGCTTGGCTCCCGCCCCGACGACCGCCTGCTCCTCCGACTCGGCCTTGCTCAGAGCGGTGATCTCGGTGGCGCCCAGCGGGGCGAGGTCGGCGTTGACCGCGGAGCTCTCGGCCGCGGCCATGGTGAGACCGGCGGACTCCGGGAGCACGGCCGTCGCGGGCGTCGCGCTGCCGGCCGACGAGGTACCGGCGGTGACGGCGGACGAGGTGCCGGGGGCCGGGGTGCCCTCGGCGCGCGGTTCCACGGGGTCCTCGCCCGGGTCGACGAGTTCCACCTGGAGGCCCGCGGGGAGGGGGGAGGTGTCGGGGGCGCCGCTTCGCGGTCCCGCGTTCTCGGAACGTACGCGCACCTCGACGCCGTCGGAGTCGCCGACCCAGAGGGGGGCGGTGGAGCCTCGCACCCTGCCCGAATCGCGTTCGGGGGTGCCGGGGTCGGCGGCGTGGTCGGTGTTGTGGGTCTCCAGTGACTGCCACCCGGACCACTTGGCGGTGCCGGTCGCGCGGGTGCGGACCTGGACGGTGCCGTGCAGTTCGGCGTCGGCGTCGTCCCAGACAACGCCCACGAGCGAGAAGCGGTGCGCGTCACGCCGGAGCAGCCCTCGTGCGGCCGGAGGCGTCATGGACTCGGTGGGTCTACCGGTGGCCCGGGGGGTCGCGTCGGCGAGTGGCCGAAGCGGCAGGGACTGGGTCGAACCCGCGGGTTCGGCGGGGGCGGCCGCGGGCGCCTGTGCGACCGGGGAGAGGGCGGGGGCGGCGGGGGCGGGTGCGGCGAGCGGGAGGGTGAGTGCCGTCGCACAGGTGACGCCGATCGAAGTTGCAAGAAGTGCACGCATATAGGAAATCTTTGACAGAGTCCGGCAATCCCGGCTACTGGAGTAAAGCCGCTCCAGCTGACGCACCGTCTGCCGAACCGGTGTACGGGGCACCCGTCACCCCGGCCGGGCCGCGGGCGCCGCGTACCCTTGCGCGGATGAACGCCAGTGATCGCACCCCGGCCGACCTGCTGCGATCCGCGCTCGCCGCGGACCCCGCCCGCCCCCTCGTCACCTTCTACGACGACGCAACCGGAGAGCGCGTCGAACTGTCGGTGGCCACCTTCGCCAATTGGGTGGCCAAGACCGCCAATCTGCTCCAGGGCGACCTGGCCGCCGAGCCGGGTGACCGGCTCGCCCTGCTGCTCCCGGCCCACTGGCAGTCGGCCGTCTGGCTCCTCGCCTGCTCGTCGGTGGGCGTCGTCGCCGAGGTGCAGGGCGACCCGGCGGCGGCCGATCTGGTCGTGAGCGGGCCGGACACGCTCGACCGGGCCCGCGCCTGCCGCGGCGAGCGGGTCGCGCTGGCCCTGCGGCCCATGGGAGGCCGGTTCCCGCAGCCGCCCGAGGGGTTCGCGGACTACGCGGTGGAGGTGCCGGGCCAGGGCGACCGTTTCGCGCCGTACGCCCCGGTGGACCCGGGTGCACCCGCGCTGACCGTCGGCGGTGCCGGCCTGACGGCGGACCAGCTGGTGGCACGGGCCCGCGAGGACGCGGCCGGTCTGGGACTCGGCCCGGGCTCCAGGCTGCTGACGGGCCGTACGTACGACACCTGGGAGGGTCTGTCCGCCGGGCTCTTCGCGCCGCTGGCGGCCGGGGGCTCCGTGGTCCTGTGCCGTCACATGGACCACCTGGACGGCAGCGGTCTGGCCAAACGCGTCGAGAGCGAGCGGATCACCGCCACCGCGGTATGACAAGCACCCCGAGGGCCACTCGTCCGGCCCATGGCGGGCCGAGCCCCCGGGACTGAGCTCCGACGGCGGTACATGATCGTGCGGTACGGAGCACCGCCGGGAACGTCGTCCGGATGCACAACCAAGCGTGAGGTTCAGCCGTCTACTTCTGCGACCGGCGGCCCATCGCGCCGCCGAACGTGAAGGATGGACGCAGACGTGAGCGACAGTCCCGGCACCCCGTCCGAGCCGGACCGCCCGGAACCCCCGGCCGGGGGCGGGCCGGACGGGCCGCGGGACGTATCCGGTTCGGCCCCCCGGGACGACGCCCCCGCCGGGGCACCGGGGGCCGACGGCAACGGACCGGAGCCCGGGGCCGACGGCGGCTCCGCGCCCGGGACCTGGGGTGAGCGGCCCGAGCGCGGAGCTGGGGACGGCGGGCGCCACTGGCTCCGCTGGGGCGCTCTCGCCGCCTCGTTCCTCGTGCTGGTCGCGGCCGGGGCCGGCTGGTGGCTGTACAAGAAGCTCGACGGCAACATCACGACCGACACGAGCGCCGCGGCCGAGCTCAAGGCGTACGAGAAGGAGCGACCGCTGCCGATCGCGCGGGACGCCAGGAACATCCTGCTCATCGGCTCCGACACCCGCTCCGGGGAGAACAGCGCCTACGGGCGTGACGACGGTGGCAGCCAGCGCTCGGACACCACGATCCTCCTGCACCTCGCGGCCGACCGCCGGAGCGCGACGGCGGTGTCGATCCCACGCGACCTGATGGCCGAGATCCCGAGCTGTCACACGGACGACGGCAAAACGACGAAGAAGCAGTTCGCCCAGTTCAACTGGGCCTTCGAGCTCGGCGGCACGGCCTGCACGATCCGTACGGTCGAGAAGATGACGGGCATCCGCGTCGACCACCACATGGTGATCGACTTCAACGGCTTCAAGGACATGGTCGACGCCGTGGACGGTGTCGAGGTGTGCCTCAAGGAGCCGGTCGACGACGACGACGCCCATCTCAAGCTCCCCGCGGGGCGCCAGAAACTCGACGGCGAGGAAGCCCTGGGGTACGTACGGGCCCGCAAGTCGATCGGCGACGGCAGCGACACCGAGCGCATGGACCGTCAGCAGAAGTTCCTGGGGGCCCTCGTCAACAAGATGCAGAGCAACGGCGTGCTGCTGAACCCGACACGGCTCTACCCGGTGCTGGACGCGGCGACCAAGTCGCTGACCACGGACCCGGGCCTGGACTCGCTGAGGGACCTGTACGACCTCGTGCGCGGCATGCGGAACGTGCCGACCGAGAAGGTGCAGTTCCTGACCGTGCCCCGGACGGCGTACCACCTCGACCCGAACCGCGACGAACTCGTGCAGCCGGACGCGGAAAGGCTGTTCACCCAGCTGCGCAAGGACGAGCCCGTCGCGGTCGTCCCCCCCGACACGAACGACGCCGGGGATGCACAGGCGGATCACAGCTCCGAGACGGATCCGTCCGGCGGGAAGCCCGGCGACACGGACGGAAGTCCGACCCCCGCCCCCACCTATTCGGGGTCGAATGCGGCGGACGACCTGTGCGGCTCGTAAAACAATTGCCAAGCCATGGACGGCAATCGGAGCGGAATAGGCGTAATGCCCGGTTGTAAGGAGCGTGGAATGTGTCACGCGCGCCCCCTGTGGCCTATTCCGCCGGATAGTGTGACGCGATCCGGTGCTCACGGCCATCAGGCCGCGCCTGGCCATCAGGCCGCGCACGGCCGGAACGAGCCATCGAGCGCCCTGAAGGGGGCGCGCCTCGCGTGGCACCGACGGAGGATTCAGGCAACCGTGGACGCGCATAGCCGTGGGCGGGCGGACGAGACCGATCCCGCCGACCAGTGGGTGCTCAACCAGCAGACCGGCAATTACGAATTGCGACCGAACCACTCCGGAGGAGAGTCGCCCGGTCCTTCCCGCACACCGCGCCGGTCCGGTGGCCGGGGTGAATTCGTGACGCCCCCCGGCGAGGTGCCCGCCCAGCGGGCCCGCCGTCCCGCCGGGAACGGCCGCGGCCACGGGTCGCCGGACGCCCGCCGGGGCCGCGTGCAGCCGAAGTCGCGCCGGCGGAAGGCCCTGCTGGTGTCCGGCGGAGTCATGGCCTTCGTGATCGTCGCGGGAACGGCGGGGGCCTACGCGCTCTACCAGAAGCTCAACGGCAACCTCGACACCGTCGACGTCGGTGACGCGGGCAGCAAGAACATCGCGTCCGACGGTCCGCTCAACATCCTGATCATCGGCACGGACAAGCGAACCGGCGAGGGCAACGAGGGCTACGGCGACAAGGGCAGCACGGGCCACGCCGACACCAACATCCTCTTCCACGTCTCCGCCGACCGCACCAACGCCACGGCGATGAGCATCCCCCGGGATCTGATGACGGACATCCCGGACTGCGCCACCAGGCAGGCGGACGGTTCGGAGAAGGTCGTACCCGGCTCGCGGAACGTGCGTTTCAACGTCAGCCTCGGCCAGGAGGGGCGCGACCCGGGCTGCACGATGCGCACGGTCAAGAAGATCACCGGTCTGTCGGTCGACCACTTCATGATGGTCGACTTCAACGCGGTCAAGACGCTCTCCACGGCCGTCGGCGGCGTCGAGGTCTGCCTGGACAAGGCGGTCAAGGACCCCGACTCGCACCTCGACCTTCCGGCGGGCGTGTCCACCGTCGAGGGGGAGGACGCGCTGGCCTTCGTCCGCACCCGGCACAGTTTCGGGAACCAGAGCGACCTCGACCGGATCAAGGTCCAGCAGCAGTTCATCGGCTCGATGATCCGCCGGATGAAGTCCGACGACACACTGACCGACCCGGGCAAGCTCTACGATCTCGCCGACGCGGCGACCAAGGCGCTCACCGTCGACTCCGGCATCGGGTCGATCAAGAAGCTGACGTCGCTCGGCCAGGAACTCGGCAGGATCGACACCAAGAACATCACCTTCGTCACCATGCCGGTGAAGGACAACCCGGCCGAACCGACGCCGGTCACCGTGGTCGTGGATCCGCGGAAGTCGCGGCAGCTCTTCGCGCTGATGCGCTCCGACACCTCCCTCACGGAGGTGAAGAAGAAGGAGAAGGCGGAGAAGAGCAAGCGGGAAGCGGTCCTCGATGGCAGCAGGGCCGAGGCCGCGGACATCCGTGTCGACGTCCTCAACGGCGGGGACATCGCCGGTGCGGCGAGCGCGACCGTCACCTGGCTGCAGAACGAACAGGGTGTCCCGCAGGCGGCGAACAAGGCGAACGCCCCGGCGAAGATCGAGAAGACGACGCTGGCGTACGCGCCGGGGCAGGCGGACCGGGCCCGCACCCTCGCGGACATCATGGGGCTGCCCGCCTCCGCGCTCAAGCAGGGAACAGCCGGCACCGGGCTTCAGGCGATGGTGCTGACCCTGGGAGCGGACTACGAGGGCGTGGGGGTGCCCCTCACCGGTTCGGCGGAGGCGCCGGAAGACATGCAGAGAGCAAGCGCCGACAAGGCGGAATGCGCGAAGTGACGACGGGTCGTCGCGCCACAGCGGAATTCTGAGGAGCAGGGGGGTCCTGGTGGGACGGAGCAGCATGCGCGGGGAGGGGACACGGGCGCGCGGCAGGCACGACGGGCCGCCGGGCGACGGCGGCGACGCGTCGGCCGCCCGGGCCGGGCAAAGCGGTCACGGCCGGCGGGAGCGGTCCGCCGCGCCGGAGGGCGGACATCCCCCCTCCGGACCCAACCGTCGTGCCCGGAGGGCGGCCGCGGGCGGAAAGCGACGCGTACTGCGCTGGGTGGCTTCCGTGCTCGCGCTGCTGATACTCGGCACCGGCGGCGCCGGTTACCTGTACTACAAGCACCTCAACGGCAACATCAGGAAAGAGGATCTGACTCTCGGCGACAAGGAGATGGCCGACCACAAGGCCAACGCCGCCGGACAGACACCCCTCAACATCCTGCTCATCGGATCGGACGCCCGGGACTCCAAGGCCAACCAGAAGTTGGGCGGCGCGAAGGAGACCTTCGGAGGCACGCCGCTCGCCGATGTGCAGATGCTGCTCCACCTGTCCGCGGACCGCAGCAACATCTCGGTCATCAGCATGCCGCGCGACACCATGCTGAAGATGCCCAAGTGCACCGACCCCGACACCGGTGACGTCTACCGGGCCAGCACGGTCGACGTGCAGACCAACGAGAGCCTGGGGCGCGGCGGCCCGGGGTGCACGGTGGCCGCCTGGTACGAGCTCACCGGCATCACCATCGACCACTTCATGATGATCGACTTCGCGGGCGTGGTCTCCATGGCCGACGCGGTCGGCGGCGTCCCGGTCTGTGTCGACGCCAACATCTACTCGCACACCAGCCAGGGCAAGGGGTCCGGGCTGAAGCTGAAGGAGGGCACCACCTCCGTCAAGGGCAAGCAGGCCCTCCAGTGGCTGCGCACCCGCTACGGCTTCGAGGACAACACCGACCTCGGCCGGACCAAGGCCCAGCACCAGTACCTGAACTCGATGGTCCGCGAGCTGCGCAAGGGCACCAAGCTGAGCGACCCCGGAAAGCTGATGGACCTCGCCGAGGCGGCCACCAGCGCGCTGACGGTCGACAAGGGCCTCGACACGGTCAAGAAGCTGTACGACCTGGCCGAGGAGCTCAAGAAGGCCCCGACCGACCGCATCACCATGACGACCATGCCGAACGTCTACGGCACGGGGCAGTTCAGCGGTCGGGTGTACCCCAAGGCCGACGAGGCGGAGCAGGTCTTCCGGATGATCCGCGAGGACATCCCGCTGGACGGCAAGGCGTCAAAGCGCAAGACGCCCGTCGTCGCGGACCGGGCCGCCCCGGACGCCGAGATAGCGGTCAGCGTGCGCAACGCGACCTCCACGGACGCCCTCGGCCCGGCCCAGGGCCGGGCGAGCACGGTCAAGGACCTGCTCACGGAGGCGGGCTTCGCCAGGGCCTCGGTCGACTCGCAGAACGTCGAACCGGTAGCCAGAACCGGCGTCCTGTATCCCAGCGCTGACCTGGAGGGAGACGCGCAGGCGGTCGCGAAGGCGCTCGGGATCCCGGTGTCCCAGGTGAAGAAGTCGACCGACGTCTCGGGCGTCGTCCTGTCCGTGGGAGCCGACTGGCGCAAGGACGAGGCGTACCCGGCCAAGGCCGCGGAGGAGAAGACGCCGGACTCGGCGAACCCGCTGAACGGCGCGGACGAGAAGGCCTGCATGAAGGTCAACCCGGGCTTCACCTTCTGACGCACGTGGAGGGGGAGGGCCCCGCCGGCGACGGCGGGGCCCTCCCCCTCCACGTAGGACTCCGTGTGTGCGGCGGTCAGACCGTCTGCTCCCGGACGGCCGGACGACGGCTGGCGATGACCTTCTTCGCCAGCGAACGGGGGCTGGTCAGGAAGCCGTATCCCCACGACATGTGCATGGTGGCCAGGGCCACCGGGATCTGCGCCCGCGCCTTCAGCGACAGGCCCTTCCCGGCCGGCAGCGAGCCGGCGACGATCGCCGCGGCGTACCCGACCGGCACGACGAACGCCCACGGGGTGACGGCGGCACCCACGACGATTCCGGCCGCTATCGCGCAGACGGCGGCCGGCGGGGCCAGGTAGCGCAGGTTGATCGAGCCGGAGTGGTAGCGGGCCACGACGTGGCGCCAGCGGCCGTACTCTTTGTACTGCTTGGAGAGGGCCCGGACGCTGGGCCGCGGGCGGTACTGCACCTTCAGCTCCGGCGAGAACCAGATCAGGCCGCCGGCCTCGCGGATGCGGAAGTTGAGCTCCCAGTCCTGGGCGCGGACGAACTCCACGTTGTAGCCCTCGGCGCGCTCGAGCGCCTCGCGGCGGAAGACCCCCAGATACACGGTCTCGGCCGGGCCCGCCTTCCCTCCGGTGTGGAAGGCCGCGTTGCCGACGCCGATCTTCGACGTCATCGCGGCGGCGACGGCGTCCTCCCAGGCGTTCTCGCCCTCGGCGTGCATGATGCCGCCGACGTTCTGCGCGCCGGTCTCCTCCAGGAGCCGCACGGCGGTCGCGATGTAGTTCGGCGAAAGCATGCCGTGGCCGTCCACCCGTACCACGATCGGGTGATGTGACGCCTTGATCGCGGCGTTGAGCGCGGCGGGGGTGCGGCCGGTCGGGTTGGGGACGGTGTGGACCCGGGAGTCCTCCCGGACCAGCTCGGCAGCGATTTCGTCCGTACGGTCGTTCGAGGGGCCGAGGGCGATCACCACCTCCATCTCACCGGCGTACTCCTGCTCCAGGATGTGCCGGACCGAGTTCCTGAGATGGCGTTCCTCGTTGAGCACCGGCATGATCACGGAGACGGCGGGGTACTGCGCGGCAGACATGTGGTCCTCGGGGGTCCTCGGGGGTCCTCGGGGGATTTCGCACCCCGGGAGGCGGCGTGATTCGGCCGCCACGTTACCGCGAACGGGGGACAGCGGCGCGCGCCGCCGTACCTCATCCCGGTCCGCAGATCGTATGGGCCTACCGTGCGAAAGTCCTACTCGCACCGCGGAGGTGTCCCTCGTGCCCACGCCGCACCGATCGCCCCGTCCCCCACACCCCCGCACCGCTCCCCCGCAGCGCAGAGCTCCTCGGCAGCCCGCGTCCGGCGACCGGAAACGCAGCCGGGCCGGCAGCGGGCGGAAGCCGCCGCCCCGGTGGGGCATGCGGGTCGTCACCGGGCTGTCCGTGCTGGTGCTCGGCGCCGGCGGGATCGGCCATGCCGTCGTGAGCGGTCTGGAGACGGGGATCGACCGGGTCGACCCGTTCAAGGACATGAAGAACCGCCCCCGCGGCGGCCACGGCATGAACTTCCTGCTCGTCGGTACCGACGGCCGCGACAGGATCAGTCCGGAGGAGAAGAAGAAGTACAAGCTGGGCGGCGCCCCCTGCCACTGCACAGACACCCTGATGCTCGTGCACCTCTCCGCCGACAAGCAGCGGGCCAGCGTCATCAGCCTGCCGCGTGACAGCTACGCCGAGCTCCCCGCCCACACCGACGGCACCACCGGCAAGGAGCACTCCCCGCACCCGGTGAAGCTGAACGCCGCCTACGCCGAGGGCGGGCCTCAGCTCACGGTGCGGACCGTCGAGCAGATGACGGGCGTCAAGATCGACCACTACCTGGAGGTCGACTTCACCAGCTTCATGAAGACGGTCGACACCCTGGGCGGGGTGGAGATCTGCACCGCCAAGCCGCTCAAGGACTCCTACACGGGACTGAACCTGGCGGCAGGCACCCACAGGCTCGACGGCGGGCAGGCCCTCCAGTACGTGCGCTCCCGGCATCTCGACGGGGCGGCCGACCTGGGCCGGATGCAGCGCCAGCAGAAGTTCATGGCCGCGCTGATCAAGCAGACGACCAGCAGCGGTGTCCTGATGAACCCCATGAGATTCCATCAGGTGGCCACGTCGATGCTCGAGTCGGTCCGCGCCGACAAGGGCTTCGGGACGGAACAGATGCTCGGGCTCGGCAAGGCCCTGCGCGGCTTCACCCCTGCCTCGTCCGAGTTCGCCTCCGTCCCCTTGGAGGAGAAGGGTTTCCAGGTCAAGGGGATCGGCTCCACGGTGAAGTGGGACGCCGTGAAGTCGAAGAAGATGTTCCAGGCGCTGCGCGAGGACAGATCGCTCGCCCCGCACCAGCCGAAGCAGCCCGAGGCGACGCTCGTCGACGTGGCCCCGGAGCAGATCCGGGTGCAGGTCTACAACGGGACGCCTAGGGACGGGCTCGGCCAGGACGTCGACGCGGCGCTGCGCGGAACCGGTTTCGACACCACCCGCGCCCCGCTGAACGGCGGACCGAAGGATCTCCGACGGACGCTGGTCAGCTACGACCCGCGCTGGGACCGGTCGGCGAAATCCCTGGCCACCGCACTGCCCGGGTGCGAGTTGAAAGCGGTGCAGGGGCAGGGCGGGACGATGAAGGTCACGGCGGGCTCGGACTTCACCAAGGTGCAGCGGGTGAAGGCCGAGGATCCGCAGCGCGGCGAGTTCGGCACCGTGACGGGCGACCAGGTGGTCTGCCCCTGACGGTCCGTGGGGCGGCGTCGTCGGTGGGAGGTTACGGACATCATCGTGCCCGGTATGCACCACTTTGACAGTCCGTAACCGTCCACCGGTCGAATCGATCGGGATCGGGACGGCCCTCAGTCGTCGATGCCCTCGGCGGCACGCCGCTCACGCAGCTCCTTGATGGCACGCCGCCTGGCGAGGCGGTGCGTGCGCCGGATCTGCGCCTCCTGGTAGCGGCGCTTGTCACGCTCGGTCTCCGGGGCCACCTGCGGTACGCGGCGCGGCTTGCCCTCCTCGTCGACCGCCGCGAACACCAGATAGGCACTCCCGACCTGCTGCGCCGGGGTCGACTCGTTCCACCGCTCCGCCATGACGCGGACGCCGACCTCCATCGAGGAGCGGCCGGTCCAGTTCACCTGGGCTCGGACGTGAACAAGGTCACCGACGCGCACCGGCTCCAGGAAGACCATCTCGTCCATGGAGGCCGTCACGGCCGGGCCACCGGAGTGCCGGCCCGCGACCGCCCCCGCCGCGTCATCGACCAGCTTCATGATCACACCGCCGTGCACCGTACCCAGGAGGTTGGTGTCGTTGCCGGTCATGATGTGGCTGAGGGTGGTCCGGGAGGCCGAGGTCGGCTTGACCGGAACATCACCCTCCGGTGTCTGGGGCTGATCTGTCATGCCGTCCACCTTATGCGGGGGCTTGCACCCGTCCGCATTGCATCAGCTTCGCAACAGCCGTGCCCCGATCTCCCGTACACCCTGTAAGAGGCACTGGTCGAGACGGCACACTGGTCGGCATGAGCGATTGGCCCGAAGGACGCAACGGCGGACCCGACGAGCGCTACGGACGTGGCAGTGCGAGCCCGCGGCCCGAGAGCGCCCGCGCCATGCCGCACGTCCGGCGGCGCCCCGCGCCGCCGCAGTCCCCGCCCCACATCCCGCCCCAGCAGGGCCAGGGGTACGGCGGTCACGGCGAGGCCCCCGGCTACGACAGCGGCTACAACACGGGCCAGGTCTACGGCGGCGGCGGTCAGGGTGGCGGCGGCCGTGGCGGTGACAGCGGTTACGTCCAGCCCCGCCCCGCCCCGAACTGGGGCCGGCGCCTCAAGGTCGGCACCCTGACCCTCGTGGTCGCGCTGCTCGCGGTCTCCATCGGCACGTACTTCTGGGCCGACGGCAAGCTCAAGCGCGAGGTCGACCTCTCCAAGGTCATCGAGCGCCCCTCCGAGGGCGACGGCACGAACTACCTGATCGTGGGCTCCGACAGCCGCGAGGGCATGACGGCCGAGGACAAGAAGAAGCTGCACACCGGCTCCGCCGAGGGCAAGCGGACCGACTCGATGATGATCCTGCACGACGGCTCCAACGGCCCGACGATGATCTCCCTGCCCCGCGACTCCAACGTCGAGATCCCCAGCTTCGTCGGTTCCGAGTCCGGCAAGAAGTTCGTGGGGACGGGCCGCACGACGAAGCTGAACGCCGCGTACGCCGAGGACGGCCCGGAGCTGCTGGTCCGCACCGTCGAGTTCAACACCGGGCTGCGCATCGACCACTACGTCGAGATCGGCTTCGGCGGCTTCGCCAACATCGTGGACGCCATCGGCGGCGTCGAGATGGACATCCCCAAGGCGTTCAAGGACAAGAAGTCCGGCGCCGACTTCCAGGCCGGCAAGCAGACGCTGAACGGCGAGCAGTCCCTCGCCTTCGTCCGCACCCGGTACGCGTTCGCCGGCAGCGACCTGGACCGCACGAAGAACCAGCAGAAGTTCCTCGCGGCCCTGGCCTCCCAGACGGCGACCCCGTCGACGATCCTCAACCCGTTCAAGCTCTACCCGACGATGGGCGCCGGCCTGGACACGCTGGTCGTGGACAAGGACATGTCGCTCTGGTCGCTCGGCAACATGTTCTTCGCGATGAAGGGCGTCACGGGCGGCGAGGGCACGTCGATGAACATCCCGCTCTCGGGCCAGAGCGTGAACGGCAACCTGGTCTGGGACAAGGACAAGGTCAAGCAGCTCGTGGAGCAGCTGAAGAACGACGAGAAGGTCACGGTCAAGGGCAGCTGACCGGCGGTACGCACAGGATCCGGACGGTCCGCCGTCCGGATCTTCCTGTTTCTCCAGCGCGTCTGTTTTTGCCCTCTAAGCTTCCCCGGAGGGGTCGGCTACGCAGCGTTTCTCGCGCAGCCGTGAGACGAGATCAGGGGTGCCATCGATGACGGACGTGACCGTAGGGGCAGCACAGCCCGAAGCCGACATCGACGGGGAACCGACCGTGCCCGCCCACGGTCAGCTCGTCACCGTGCGGAACCGCCCCTGGGTCGTCACGGAGGTCTCCCGCTCCGCCGTCTCCTCCGAGGACCCGGCCCGTACGGCGGGAGCTTCGGCACCGCATCTGGTAGCCCTGGTCTCCGTCGAGGACGATGCCCGGGACGAGGAGCTCCGGGTCGTGTGGGAGCTGGAGCAGGGCGCGGTGGTCCACCAGCAGTACGAACTGCCCTCCCCGGCCGCCGGCATCGATGCCCCCGACCGTCTGGACGCGTTCCTCGACGCGGTGCGCTGGGGCGCGATCGCGTCAGCCGACAAGACCGCCCTTCAGGCACCCTTCCGGTCCGGTGCCGAGATCCAGGACTACCAGCTGGCGCCCGTCGTCCGTGCCCTCTCCATGCCGCGTACGAACCTGCTGATCGCGGACGACGTCGGTCTCGGTAAGACCATCGAGGCCGGCCTGGTCATGCAGGAGCTGATGCTCCGCCACCGGGCCCGCACGATGCTGATCGTCTGTCCTTCCGGTCTGACCCTGCAGTGGCAGGACGAGATGCGGGACAAGTTCGGCCTGGACTTCCGCATCGTCAACAGCGCGCTGCTCAGGGAGCTCCGCCGCACGCACGGCCCGTACACCAACCCCTGGACCCACTATCCGCGGCTGATCGTCTCGGTGGACTGGCTGAAGCGTGACCGGCCGCTGCGCATGTTGCGGGAGGTCCTGCCGCACCTTCCCGAGTACCCGCGCGCCTTCGACATGCTCGTCGTCGACGAGGTGCACACCTGCGCACCGTCCGGGACCGGCCGGTACGCCGTCGATTCGCAGCGTACGAACGCGATCCGCACCCTCGCGCCGCACTGCGAGCACCGTCTCTTCCTCTCCGCGACCCCGCACAACGGCTTCCTGGAGTCGTTCACCGCCCTCCTGGAGCTCCTGGACGACCACCGTTTCGCCCGTGGGGTGAAGCCCTCCGACGAGCAGTTGCGCCGCGTCATGGTGCGGCGTCTCAAGTCGGAGCTACCGAAGACGTGGGACGGCAAGGCGCGCTTTCCGGAGCGGGTGCCGCACGCCCTTGAGGTGCGGTACGCGGACGAGGCGCGCGCCGCGTACGCGAAGCTGTCGGCCTACGCGCGCTCCCGCCGCGAGGCCGGTGACGGCGCTGCCGCCCGCACGGCCTCGGACTTCGTGACGACCCTGCTCAAGAAGCGGTTCCTCTCCTCCCCCAAGGCTTTCGCCGAGACGATCGACGTCCACCTGGAGACGATGACGAAGGGGCCGAAGGCCGAGCAGGCCCCGAGCGAGAAGGTGCTGCGTCCGCTCATCGAGCGGGTGGAGGAGACCGCGGAGAGCGACGAGGACCACGCCGAGGCGGCCGAGCGGGCGCTGACCGCGGTGCGCCAGGCCTCGCGCACGCTGTCCACCGCCGAGCACACCCAGCTGAAGGAGCTGTCGGTGTGGGCGCGTACGGCCACCAAGCGGCCGGACGCCAAGTTCGTCGCCCTGCGCGGCTGGCTCGACTCCATCGTCTGCAAGAACGGTCCGGCCGGGGACTGGGAGCCGGACCGGGTGATCATCTTCACCGAGTACCGCGACACCCAGCGCTGGCTCTTCGACCGGCTGATCGCCGCCGGATACCCGGCGGACCGGATTGCCCAGCTGTACGGCGGCCAGAAGCCGGACGAGCGCGAGCACATCAAGACGGTCTTCCAGGAGGACCCGTCCCTTTCGCCGGTCCGCATCCTGCTCGCCACGGACGCCGCCAGTGAGGGCATCAACCTCCAGGCCCACTGCCACCGGCTCCTGCACTGGGAGATCCCGTGGAATCCCAACCGCCTGGAGCAGCGCAACGGCCGTATCGACCGGCACGGGCAGCGGGCGGACCAGGTGGACGTCTTCCACTTCGTCCCCGAGGGCTGGCAGGGGTTCAGCGCGGCCGAAGACGACGACCCGAACTCCCGGCACGAGGACGGCACCCTGGAGGACGAGCTCCACTTCCTGGCCGTCGCCGCACGCAAGACGGAGCAGATCCGCGAGGACCTCGGCAGTGCCGGTGAGGTGATCGCCGCGCAGGTCGAGCAGAAGATGCTGGGCCGGCGCTCCGACTGGACCACGGCCGACGCCGAGATCAGCAGGCGCTCGGGGCAGGCCGTCCTCAAGGTGGACCGGGACCTCGCCAAGGAGCTGGAGAAGCTGGTGGCGGAGCTCGCCGGCAGCCGCGACACCCTGCACCTCACGCCCGAGACCGTGGAACGCGTCGTGCGAACGGGCCTTCAGCTCGCGCACCGCAAGGACCTCACCGAGATCCCCGACCCCGCGGGCGGCGACTCCCCCGCGCGCTGCTTCCGGCTCCCCGAGCTCCCCGGCGCCTGGGCGCACGCCCGCAACGACGGGCTGCGCCATCCGCTGACCGGCCGGGAGCGCCCGGTGGTCTTCGACGAGCGGGACGCCCGCCGGCGCACGGACGTGGTCCTGCTGCACCTGGGCCACCGCCTCGTCCAGATGTGTCTGCGGCTGCTTCGCGCCGAGCTGTGGTCGGACGGCCGGAGAGCAAAGCTGTCCCGGGTCACCGCCCGCGTGGTCCCGGGTGATCTGCTGCGTACGCCCGCCGTCGTCGCCCATGGCCGGGTGGTCATCTCCGGTCGTGGCGGCACCCGCCTCCACGAGGAGATCATTACCGCCGGGGGTGCGATCACCGGCGGCAAGCTGGAGACCGCACGGCAGGAGGAGCTGGATGCCTGGCTCGCCGCCGCGTCCGAGGAACTGCCCGCAGCGGACGTGACCGACCGGCTCACCGAGCTCTGGCCGGACCAGCTGAGGGACCGGCTCTCCCGTGCCCTGCGCAACCGTGCCCACACCAGGTTCCGCTCGGTGGAGAAGCTCCTCGCCACCCGGTGCGAGGAGGAGGTGGAGGGCGTACGCAAGGTCCTCGCCGAGCTGGAGCGCTCCATCCGTGACCGCCTCGACGATCACGGATACTGGGAGCAGGGCTCGCTCTTCGACATCGACGACGAGCGCCGCCAGCTCCGCGCCGACCGCGAGGCGCTGGCCGAGCGCCGGGACGCCATCCCCGCGCTGGTCGAGTCCGAGACGCAGGCGCTCCGCAGCCGCTGGGCCGACCCGACGCCCCGCTGGTTCCCCGTCTCCGTCACCTTCCTCGTCCCGTCCGCCCTCGCTCGTGGAGACCGTCGCTGATGCCCCCCGCCAACCGCCGCGCCCCCGTGACGGGACACATCCCCACGCCTGCCGAGCAGCATGAGGAGTGGCTGCGGCTGCTCCGCCCGGACGGTCCGTTCGTCTCGCTGCCGGTTCTGACCGACGTGTTCCCGCAGGGCCTGGACACCGTGCCGCCGGAGACCGTACGGCGGATGCGCCAGGCCTGGGAGGAGGTGCAGGAGGACCCGGCCCTGCTGCGTCATGGCTGGGAGCGGCTGATCCTCGGCGAGCTGCTGGGCTGGACGCCGGGCCTGCGCGAGGGTGCGGCGCTGCCGGAGTCCGTGAGGGCCGGTGCGAACACTCCCGACGCGGTGCTGGTCGGACCGGGCCCGGACGGCTTCTCGGCGCGTGTCCTGTTCTTCCGGACCCCGGAGTGGGGCGGTTCACTGACCCGCGCGAAGGGCGAAACCCCCTCCCTCGTGGACCGGGCCGCGGACCTCGCCCGCTGGCGGGACGTCCCGCTCTCCGTGGCCACCAACGGACGGGAGTGGGCGCTGGTCCACGCCCGCCCCAAGGAGGCCACCACCGTCGCCGTCTTCGACGCCGACCTGTGGCTGGAGGAGCCCCTGCTTCTGCGGGCCTTCGCGAGCCTCCTGCACGTCCGCCGCGCCGCCCTCCCTGCCCTGGACGCCCAGGGTGCGCACACCTTCTCGCTCGCCGCACTGTTCGCCCGGACGGCCGCCCAGCAGGCGGACGTCACCGACACACTCGGCAAGCAGGTCCGCGCGGCCGTCGCGCTGCTGGTGGCCGAGCTGTCCCGCCTGGACCGCGAGGCGAACGGCGAACTGCTCGCCGACGTCGACGCCAAGCCCCTGTACGACAGTGCGCTGACCGTCATGATGCGGCTGGTCTTCCTCCTCTGCGCGGAGGAGCAGCGGCTGCTTCCCTCCGACATCCGCCTCTACGCGAAGTCGTACGCCGTCGCCCCGCTGCACGAGGCCCTGGACGCCGAGCGCTCCCTCCACGGCGGCGAGCTCGGCGACCGCCGGGCTTCCGCCTGGCCGCAGCTGCTCGCCGTCTTCGGAGCGATCCACGGCGGTTCGACCCATGACGAGCTGTGGATTCCGGCGTACGGGGGTTCACTCTTCGATCCGTCCCGATTCCCGTGGCTGGCGGGGGCGAAGGTCACCGACCGGGTCGTGCACAAGATCCTCGACGCGCTCCTCGTCCTGCGCCGCAAGGGCAAGGGCCGCGAGGCCATGTCCTACAAGGGCCTGGACGTCGAGCAGATCGGCCATGTCTACGAGGGTCTACTGGAGTACGGCTGCGAGCGCGCGCACCAGCCGTACGTGGGCGTGGTCCTCGGCCGTGACGGGCAGTACGAGGCGGTGCTGCCGCTGGCCGAGCTGGAGGAGTGGCAGGCGGCCGGGTCGATCGAGCGTGAACTGAAGGAGGCGACGGGCGTCACGTCCGTCGCGCAGGTCCGCAAGGCCCTGGACAAGGCGGGGACCGTCACCGCCGAGCTGCACGCCTCGGCGGGCAACGACGACGAACTGGCGGCGCGCATCGCCCCGTTCGCCGGCCTGGTCGGCGACGACCTGCGCGGCGAGCCGATGGTGTTCCCGGCCGGCTCCATGGTGATGGTCCGCTCCGGCAACCGCCGCAACACGGGGACGCACTACACCCCGAAGAAGCTCGCGGAGGAGGTCGTCGAGCACACGCTCGCGCCGCTGTGCTTCTCCCCGGGCCCGGCCGAGGGTGCAGCCGTCGGCGTGTGGAAGGCGAAGCCGGCCGAGGAGCTGCTGAAGCTGCGGGTGCTGGACCCGGCGATGGGCTCCGGCGCGTTCCTGGTCTCGGCCTGCCGGTATCTCTCGGACCGGGTGGTGGACGCCTGGCTGCGGGACGGCCTGCCGAACGAGGTCCGCCGCGATGTGGGCGAGGACGACCGGGACGAACTGCTGCGGGTGGCACGTCGGCTGGTGGCCGACCGGTGCCTGTACGGGGTGGACCGGGACCCGATGGCGGTGGAGCTGGCCAAGCTGTCGCTGTGGCTGGTCACGCTGGCGAAGGGGCGGCCGTTCTCGTTCCTGGACCACGCGCTGCGCAGTGGGGACTCACTGGTCGGCGTCATCGACGTGGAGCAGATCAAGGCGTTCCATCTGGAGTCGGGCGCACGCCAGTTGAGCCCGGAGGTGTCGCGGGCGTTGGACATCACGGAGACGGTGCTCTCGGAGGCAGCGGCGCTGCGTCGGGAGATCGAGGCGACGCCGGTCCACGACATCCGGAGTGTCCACGCGAAGACGGAGAAGCTGCGGAAGGCGGAGGCGCTGTCCGAGCAGTTGCGGCTGGCGGCCGACGCGGTGGTGGGCGCGGCCCTGGCGGCGGAGGGCATCTCCGACGAGGAGGCGTCCGACCTGACCGGTGAGGAGAAGGTGGGCGGCAAGCGAGGCGCTGCACAGTTCCGGGACGCGAAGGAGAGCGCGAAGGAGCGGGCCTACAACGACCGGCTGGAGTCGGTCGCGGGGCTGGTGGCGACGGCGCTGGAGAAGGAGCGGGCCGATGACAGCCCCGGGACCGGGTGGTCGTACGAGGGCCAGCAGGCGCGGGAGGTGGTGGATCGGTGGCTGAAGGGCGAACGGGCCGCTGCGGTGAGGCCGTTGCACTGGCCGCTGGAGTTCCCGGAGATCATGGGGGTGGGGGGCGCGTCGGGGTTCGACGCGATCGTGGGGAACCCGCCGTTCATCGGGGGCAAGAAGCTCACGGGAGCGCTGGGAACTGACTACCGGGAGTACTTGGTCAACCGGCTGGCCGGCGGAACTCGGGGGCACGCTGATCTGTGCGCGTACTTCTTGCTGCGGAATCTCGCACTGGCTCCGGGGCGCCGAACGGGGATCATCGCTACGAACACCATTGCTCAGGGGGATACGCGGGAGGTTGGGCTGGATCGGGCCGCAGATGCTGGGTGGGCGGTTTACCGGGCAATCAAGTCGAAGCCTTGGCCGGGAACGGCCGCGTTGGAGGTGTCGCTACTGTGGCTGGGGCGCCCAGACGGGAGCGAGGTCCGGGTGCTTGACGAAGGCCCCGTGAGAGGGATCACCACAGGGTTGGACCCGCAGTCACGAGTTGCTGGCAGGCCTCACCGATTGGTCGCAAACGCGGACCAGTCCTACCAGGGTTCGATCGTCCTTGGGAAGGGATTCATCCTTCAACCTGAGACCGCCCTTGCCCTGATCGAGAAGGACCCGCGCAACAGGGACGTGCTCTTCCCCTATCTCAACGGGGAGGACCTGAACTCGCGACCGGACTACTCGGCCAGCCGGTGGGTGATCAACTTCCACGACTGGTCAGAAGAGACGGCGGCGAGCTATCCGGACGTGTTCGCTATTGCCGAACGAGAAGTGAAGCCGGTCCGGCAGCGAGTCAAGGAGAACGGCACTTACGTACTGCGCAAGCCACTTCCGCATCGCTGGTGGCAATACGCGGACAAGCGACCCGCCTTGGTCAAGGCAACTACTGAATTGACGCAGGTAATTGTGATCGCGCGAGTCAGCAAGACCGGTATCCCTGTGCGCATCCCAACCTGCCAAGTAACAAGCGAGCAGATCATCTCGTTCCCTACCGACAACTCGGCGCAGCTCGCGATCTTGTCAAGCTCCATGCACTACTGGTGGGCCCTTCGGTACTCAGGGGACATGCGCGGCGATCTCCGCTACGCCCCCTCCGACGTGTTCGAAACCTTCCCGCGCCCGCGCGAGACTGCCCGCCTGACCGCAGCGGGAGCGTCGCTAGAGAAGGCTCAGCGCGATGCCATGGCCTCCCGCGCCATCGGCTTGACCAAGCTCTACAACCTGGTTCACTCCGAGGCCGAGCAAGCAAGCGACATAGACGCTGTCCGCGCCGCTCACATCGAAGTGGACGCGGCCGCCGCCGAGGCCTACAGGTGGGGCGGTCTTACTCTGGTGCACGGAGTTCAGGAGACTCCGCGCGGCCCTCGGTTCACCCTCACGCCTGCCCTCCAGACCGAGGTCCTGGACCGCCTCCTGGAGCTGAACCACACTCGTTACCAGGAGGAGCAGAAGGCTGGTCTCCACGTGCCCGGGGCCAGAAAGAAGTCCGCTCCGAAGCGAAAGCCCGCAGCGAAACCGGATCCAACGCCCGACGAAGGCTTCCAGGACGGCTTGTTCGCCCAGCCCGGAGGACTCTTCTGACAACACTGCGGCCCCCGCTGCCGGGCTCAAGCTCGGCAGGGGCGTGAGCTGTTCAGCTCCCAGCCGCGTACGCCACGAAGTCAGCCCATGCAGTCGCCCCGAACCTCGCTCGTGGGCCCGGCACGTTCTTGGAGTCACGCACGTGCACCATGCCCGTGGCAGTCGCGACCTCGACGCAGTCGCCTTCGTTGCCGTCGCTGCTGTAGCTGCTCTTGACCCAGGTCAACTCAGAAACGTTTTGCGTGGAAGCCCTGCGGATCATGTCTCTCCCAGCATTTGCTCGATGAGGGCCAGGGTCTCTCGGGGCGTGAGAGCTTCGGCCCGGATGATGCCATACCGCAACTCAAGGATACGGAGCTGCTTCGGATCGGTCACCCTGCGCCCGTTGAAGGCCCCGTGCGACCATCCCACCGCCGAACCGTCCTTGAACTTCAACACTCGGATGTCCCCGTCCATGCCGGGGTGCGCCTCGCGATGCGTAGGCATCACTTGCAGAGTGACACTGCGCAACTGACCGATTGCCAGCAAGCGTTCAAGCTGTCGCTGCCACTCCATCGTGCCCCCAATGGGCCGCCTGAGTGCCGACTCCTCCTGCACGAAACTCATTGCAGGCCCAGGCGATCGCTCGAAGATCGACTGGCGCGCGATGCGTGCGGCCACCATCCGCTCCACCTCGTCCTGCGAGTACGGGGGCTGCCGAGCCGCGAACAGCGCACGCGCATGGCCCGGGGTCTGCAACAGCCCATGCAGACCGTGCGCCGCGTAGGCCGCGATCTCGACCGACTTGGCTTCCACGCCCGCCAAGTCCCGCACCTTCTTCGGGTAACGGATCTGCGCCACATCCTGCTTCATCGCAGCGATCTTGCCGCCCGCGCCGCACACCTCGTCCGCCCTGTCCAAAAACTCCGGCCGAGGAATCCGCCGCCCGCCCTCCACCTTGTAGACCAGGTCCTCCCCGTACCCGATGGCGGCCCCGAACTCGCCGGCCCGCATCCCGGCCGCCTCCCGCCAGGCCTTGATCTGGCGGCCCACCGCAGCGACCACTGCCACCCCCGACTCGTCGTCCGGGTCGACGTCCCAGCCGGGCTCGTCCGCTCCGCCGTCCCCGTGCTCCGTACCGACCCCATCCACGCTCATCCGTACCCCACTTCCGACGCGCATGCCGTTCCTGCTCAACCCTGGTCGTCCCCAGCACGTCACCCCGGACAGCCGGGACAGCACTGGACAAGCGCTGGACAATGACCGTACGTAAGCGCCCTGTCACTGTTCACGGTACGCACGCGCGGCCACGCTGAGTGACGTGACCCAAGAAATCACCCGAACCGAACATTCCGCTCCCACCAGGCAGTTCACCGTGCTGCTCTCCTCCACCCGCCGGGCCGCCAGGCTCGCGCGCCTCCTCACCACGGCACATCTGGGCGACTGGGGGCTCCCCACGGAGTCGGCCGCGCACATCGTCGCCGAGCTGGCCGCGAACGCCATGCTTCACGGCCGCGTACCGGGCCGGGACTTCCGACTGAGCCTCGCGGTCCACGACGACAGGCTTCTGCGCATCGCGGTGACCGACACCCTGGGCGAGCGGCTACCGCTCCTGGCACCACCAGTCGAGGACGCGGAATTCGGGCGCGGCCTGCTGATCGTCGAGGCGCTCGCGGACCGCTGGGGCGTGGACGTCGGGCCCGTCCCGCGCAAGACGGTCTGGGCCGAACTCGACCTCGTACCGTGACCGCCGCCACCGGGTCGCGGAAACCCACGACCCGGTGGGCCGCGACGCGGTGCCCCACGACGCATAAAGCTTTGAAGTACCTGGAGAAATTACCTTCCCCACCCCAACCCGACCCGGCCCGCTCCCACTCACTCGCGCGGGTGACATAGGGCAACTGAGCTGGATTTGGGGTGGCTTGCCAGGCATATGCTCACCCCGACCACCACAGACATGAGACGGCCCCCGGCCGGGACTGCGAATCCCGATCGAGGGCCTGACCACCGAGGAAGAAGACGCTTCCCGATGGATACCCAGCAGATTACCGCGCCCCCGTGCGCCCGGCCCGTTGCCGCCAGGGGCCCCGCGCCGTCGTCCGGCGTCGTCCACGTCAACGTCCGGCACACCGGCGGCTTCACCGTCATCGGCAACCACCTGGCCCAGCACCGCGGCCTCTCCCTCGTCGCGATCGGCCTGGCCGCGCACATCCAGTCGCTGCCCGCCGGGGCAAGGATCGGCATCAAGCGCCTCGCCGAGCGCTTCCCGGAGAGCGAGACCCGTATCGCCGCCGCCCTGCGGGAGTTGGAGGCGACGGGTTACCTGCACCGCAGCCGCTTACGCCTCGCCGACGGCCGCGTCGTGACGCGCACGGTCTCGTACAACCAGCCCGGCGCGGACTCACCCGCTGCCACACCCCGGCCGCAGACCAGGCCCAGGCCATCCGCGCCTCCGCCGCACGCGGCCCGTCCGAGCGAGCCCGTCCACGCACCCGAGCCGCCCCGGGCACTCCCAGAACCCGCAGGAGCCTGTTCCCCCGGTCAAGCTCCGAAGCCGCCCGCAACTCTCCCGGTCACCACGCCCCAGCCGGAACCCGCAGCACCTGCCACACCCGCACCGCAAACGCAGCCCGCCCCCGTCCTCGTACCGCCTCCGACCGCACGCATCGCCCCACCCCCGCCGCTGCCCCAGCCCCAGGCGCCCACACAAGAGCTCCAGCGGGCGGCCTCCTCGCTCCTCGCCGACCTGCGCCGCCACTCACCCCAACTCACGCTCTCCGAGCACGACATCAACATCCTCGCCCCCGGTGTCGCGGTCTGGCTCGAACGTGACGCCCACCCCGACACCATCCGCCACGCCCTCACCCACGACCTGCCGGTCCCGCTCAGGCATCCGGCGAAGCTCATGCGCCACCGCATCACCGCGCTCCTGCCGCCCCCGCTCCCCGGAGCCCAGGACCTCGCGCCACCCGCCCGCCCCGGCGCGCTCGTCATCCCGCTCCAGAACTGCGACCGCTGCGACCGCGCCTTCCGCTCCCGCCATCCCGGCCACTGCCGCGACTGCCGCACCGACCTTCCAGCAGCCGCTTGACCAGCAGTTACACCAATCCACGATCCGAATGGGCCTTCATGGTCAGCTCACCCCACGAAGCGATGCATCGCATCTTCCAGGAACACCCGAGCCTCTTCTCCCGCCTCTCCGAAGTCCTCGGCATCGACACCGGACCATGCTCCTCGGCCGATGTCATGCCCACAGACCTCACCGAGAGCCAACCGCTGGAGCGCCGCGTCGACACCCTCCTACGCATCGAGACGGAGACCGGCAGCCCCTTCCTCCTCGCCATCGAGGCCCAGGGCAGGAAGGACCCCGAGAAGCCCGCGACCTGGGCCTACTACTACACGCACCTGCTGAACAAGTACCGCATGCGGACTCTGCTCCTGGTCGTCTGCCAGAACCGTTCCACCGCCGAATGGGCCGCACGCCCCACTCACTTCGGAAGCCCGGAACACGCGGTCATCACACTGCGTCCTCTGGTCGTGGGGCCGCACAACATGCCGGTGATCACCGAGGTGGCCGCAGCCCGCAAGGACCCGGCGTTCACCACACTCGCCCTCATCACACACGCCGACGATCCGGACATCGGTGCCATACTGAAAACACTGTCGACCGCCCTGCGGGACACACCGGAAGCCATCGCGAACCCGCTCGTAGAACTCACCGCACAAGGCCTGGGCAACCGCCCCGCCGCACGACAATGGAGGAACCTGGTGGCCGTGGACCTCTCCTTCTACACCTCACCCCTCTCCGAGGAGATCCGGGACGAAGGCCGGGCAAAGGGTCGGGCCGAAGACATTCTGCGGCTGCTCGAACTGCGCGGCGTCGCCATTCCCGACGAGGCGCGAGAGAAGATTGCCGACTGCGACGACCTGCACCTCCTGGACCGGTGGTTCAGCCGCGCCGTCACCGCCACCACCGCGGAGGACGTCTTCACCGAGGAGTAGGCCGATCCGGTGGCCGCACACGCTCCCAGGCCCACCGGTAGGTCCGTCACCCCGACGAACCCGGCGAGGTGCGACGGCGAGCAAGAGCAGCGGCCCGGAAGCCGAGCGCGGAGCACTGCGCTTCCAGTGGGGCCACGCGCTTCTGAACCCGGTCGAGAGGGCAGTGTCATGCCGGCCGCACGTGGCGGCCAGGCCCGTCCTACTGACCGTTCCCTCGCATGTAGGGAGGCGGCCACTCACGTTCCCACGCGGCGGAAATTCTGATGACGGCGTCTCCGCGGTTCCGCGTCACCCCGGCCCCCGCCTCATGGTCGTCCGGTGTCCGGGCTACCACAGCGTCGCCATCCTGCGCCGCCTCCTCTGCGATCGGCTCCCGCACCTGCCAACCGCGCTCCCCCAACAACCGCGCCATGTCCCGGAAGGCTCGCTCCGCGGACGGAGCGTCCTCGCATGTGTACGTCCACTGGTGATCGGCGTAGCACGAACCATCCTGCAGACGCACAAGAATGGTCGGCTCTTCGCCGGAAGGTCGTCCGCCGGCGAGACTGTCCAGAATCTGGCTGGAAACGGAGCGTACTCCGCTCATTGCTTCCTGCCGCTCCTGCAGCTCGGCATCGGTCCGGGGAGCCGGATAGCCCAGGGACGAGGACACCGGTTCCTCGTCCCAGAAGCAGGGGGAGGTGACGCCGACGCTCAGTTGGCCGCCCAGCCCCATCGCCACCTGCATGAGGAAATCGTCCGGCTTGCTTCGCAAATTGGCAGCGACCACTCGCCGTTCGTAGTCCGGCGCGGCATCAACGACGTGGCCGGCCTCCTTCCAGTTCCCGAAGACCTTGCGGACGACATCTTTTGCCTCCTCGCGAGGAATTCCCTTGAGCCAGTAGTTTCGCGTCAGGGTGACGCGGTCCTCGGATCCACCGTCACTGGGTTCCTGACAGGACTTCACGCCCCCACCGAATGACTCAAGAGTCGGCTCAGGACTCACTCCGCGAATCGCTTCCCGGATCAGTGACTCAGCGGTGCGCTCCGCCTGATTCATATCCATTTTCGCACCTCCGTTCTGAGAAGTGGAACCGCTCGATTCATTGCGCCCTGCCGATTCGCCTCCACTTGCCCCGCACCCGACTGCAAGGAAAGAGAGACTGACGAGAAGACAGAGTAGACGCCCAGCCTTCACTGCGATTCCGCTCCACTCATCGGATACTCACCATTCACGATCAGCGCCATATTCTTCAGGGATTCGGAGTTCTCGTCCCAGTACAGGCTGTGCGCAGCGAACGGGGGCCACTTGCTTCCGTCTTGCACACCGAACTGCTGCCCGCCAAAACGCGGATCCGTGGGATCGACCCCGAAAGGCCGTTCGCCCCAACTCCACGGGTTGTAGACGGACCGCGCCGGAAGGCTCGCCACCAGGTCGTTCCGAGATTTCCCCGCCCACACGTTCTCGGGCGGAATGTTGAGGTCAGCAGCGTGATCCACTCCGACTCCCGGACTGCCCACGAATATAACGGCATCGACGGGCGGAGTCTCATCCCCGGAAAGCATCTTCCCAGAAACAAGCGACCCATAGCTGTGCCCCAGCAGGGTGTCATTTGCGGGCGCCCCTTGATGCGAGACCTGCAACCCGTCCAGAAAGTCGTTGAGGACCGGCGACCCCTGATTCGCCAAATCCTCTTTGGCTACCGCTACCGGATTCTGCGGGGCGTCATATCCGAGCCACATCAGCGAGGCGTACTTCTTGTCCGGATCACCCAGCGCAATCGACTGACTGTAAAGACTCTCGGCTCTCTCGATATCACTTCCGATCGTTTCGAGCTTTGTGTTCATGCCAGGCACATACGTCGTCACGTTATCCGCCTCATCGGGGTTTCCGACAGAGACAATGGCGTGCCCATTCTTCTCGGTATCGATACCGAGAAGATACAGCTCCGGAATGCTCTTCTCACCTGTGGAGTCGAGGTGCTGCTGCACCTGGTTCAAGCCGGCCAATTTCTTGTCGATATCTCTGATCTTACTCGCGATGGAACTACTCGCGTATCGGCCGTCCGGGGAGATCATGTCTCGCATCAAAACTAATCGCTCGCGTTCCATCTCCCACCGGGCAGTGGAAGCACGCAAGGTGTACCGATTCCCCTCGTCGCGGATCTCCGAAGGTAGCCCGTCGAGCGTCCCGACCGTGGCAAGATTGAGTGAAACGTAATCACTCCTTTGTTCCTCGGTAAGCCCGTCCCACCACTTGGCGTTCTCTTCGGGAGTCCCCTCCTTGGGCGGTTCGAGAATGAGGTTCAGGTAGTCTTCAGCACCCTTGAGTGTGCTCCTCATGTCATGCCGAGTGTTGATCCAGTCGCGATCAGACACCGTGAGGTCGTCATCCGCTTCGAGGTTCTTCAGCTTCGCCGACCACTTCGTATCCACCTCCGTGGCCTCCTTGACGGCCTCGGAGATGCGGTTGGCATAGGTTTGGGCCGCATTGTGATTCGGATTGATCCCCGGCCCCTGTACCAGTGGCGTGCCACCCGACACGATGCCGCCAGGGATACTCACGCTTCCTGGCTGCCCGTTCCAGGCCGCGTAACTGATCGAACCGTCGTCCCGAACCTGTAGGTGCGCATCCGTCGCATCACCTACCGCCAGATCAAGCTTGACTTTTGCCAGCCGCAACTCCAGAGCGAACGCATTGAGTGCGGCACTGATCAAGCCGCACTCGACCTGTGCGTACTGGAAATTCTTGGACAACTCCCGCAGCTGCCTGACAGCTGCGTCCAGAGCTTCCCCTCGGAGGGACTTCTGCATCCCGGGAATCACCTGGTTGTAAAGATCGTCCTTGGCCTGGCTGGCCATGCTGCCGGCCTTGCGGTATCCGTCCGCCGCGTTCTCGAAATCAGAGGGCTTGAGAGCTTTGAGGGTTGCGTAGTCCACAGCCAGGATCACCGCACCTGACTGTCGCGGCCGTCATCATCGGTATCCTTGTACTTTTTGGCCAACCCATCGAATGCGGCGCGAATCGCGTCGTCGTTCTTGAATTGGTCGTTTCCTGTTTTCTCCAAAAGACCTTGCAGAGCACCGCATCGGTCACGCACTCGCGTGAGGTACTCACTCCAGGACTGGTAGACGTCTTTCTGCGCTGCACCGCTCAGTACATCAGCGTTGACCGCGGTACCCGTCTGTTCCTGCTTCAGGGCCGACAGGACCTTCTGGACGTTCCCCGACAGTTTGCCGACGCCCTCACCCGCTCGCGTCCACGAAGCCTTGCTCGACTGAACTCCCCCAAGGCCGCCACCGGGGTCCTCGGACACCTGGTTGAGCCGCATCTGCACCGAATGCCTCTCAGTTACCTCGGCCTTGAGCTCTTCCCACTCGTCCCACGCCATCCCCGCACCCCTTGAAGTATCTGCGCCCCCGAGCCCTGACGACCCAGGGGGCACCCGTGCACCAATTCCGCAAGCACTCACTCGGACACACGTCGCACGACGAACGACCGGATGTTCTCCAGACGCGCAGCGTTGCCCAAGGCGGTCAGATCCCCTTGCACCAGCACCTCGTCCCCCCGGCGATGCGCCTCGGCGGCCTTGCTGTATTCGTGCTGGTCAAGCGTCATCCTGACCCGGCGTAGTCGGCCTCTGTCCCGGTCCTCGAAGGATCCGGCAACGGTCACGGCTCCTGGCCCATGGGGAAGCTCCCGGTGCAGACGCACCACCGAGCCATGCAGGGTCATGCCCCGATTCCCCAGCCGGGCCCGTAGGTCCTTGGCCCCGGCGTCCAACGCGGTGAGTTGCGGGCGGGCCAGCCTGATGCGCTCGGTCGGGCGCTCCATCGGCAGATCGGAGGACCAGGTGAAGTCGAGGGAGAAGCCCGGCCCTTCGTCTCCGCCGATCCGGACCAGGGCCTCGCAGAGATTCGCCGACAGGCCGCCGGGAACGTAGGGCGCGAAGTCGGCCACCGCATCGTCGCGCAGGCTGGTCTCGGCTGCCTCCCGAGCGCAGACGAGCGCCGCGTACAGCCTCCTCGAGACCCGCCTGGCAAAGGGCTCACTACGGGTATCGTCGTCGAACAGATAGCCCTGGGCGGGAAGTTCGGGAAGCGGCGTGTGAACCGCGACCACATAACTGCCCACCCTGGTCTGGTCGAGCCTCACCGTAGCCACATGATCCTTGACCAGCTGTGGCTTCTGGGCCGGCTGTACCGGCTGCGGCTCGGGGGACGCCTCGGCAGCCGCAGCAGACGTCATCAGGTCCTTCAGCCCCGCAAGGGCGGGTACCACTTCGGTCAAAGGGACGGTGCCTGCGGGGCCGGGCGGAGTGAGCCGGAGGAACTGCCAGTCCGCAGACGGCAGCGACATCTCGCGCAGGACGTCGGCCGGGCTGCGAGCCTCCACCACGGACAGGGTTTCCACGAGGTCGGCGACCCGGTCTGCGTAGTCGCGTGGCGTCCGGTCCAACGGGACCAGCACCTCATACGGTTCGCCCGAGTCACCGGTGACGGGCAGCACCCACAGTTGGCCACGCCCGTAGTTCCGCGAGGGGGACCAGCCACGTCCGCGCAGATAGCGAAGCAGGGAGGTCGTGGCCAGGTCCTTCGCCCGGCTGAACTCGGCCTCGGAGATCGCAATCATGAAACCCCCAGCTTCTCTTGGAACTCAGGGCCGAAGAGATCGTGCAAGGTCTCCGTCGTCAGCAGATTGGCCTTCGGGACGGACACCGTCAGGCTGTTGTTCCTGGGCCGGTCCGTGAGGTCGTTGTCATGGAAGCAGGCCCAATAGGCGGCATGCCGGAGGAGCAGGCCCTCGTGGGTCGCCTCGACCCACTCACCGGGATCCTCCGGCACGACGACGAGGAACAGGAAACGCGGCACATAGAAGTCCCGTCCGGACAACAGGTTGTAGTTGTGCACACGCAGCGGATAACGCCAGGATTCACCGGTTTCGTCCGGCCGGTTCCAGCACTTCACCTGGGCGTGGATCTGAGGGAACTTCCTTGTGCCGCCCCGCCCCGGGTAGGTCAGTTCCCAGTCGATGCCCAAACGGTCGCGTGAACTGGACACGTTGAGATTCGCCGCCGTGGCGAGCGCTCGGACGAACTGCTCGCCGAAATCGCCCTTGTGGTTGGTGTCACCCATGGCAACAGGCTCAAGCCAGGGCTCGGTCGGCGCACCCGCCGCCGCGGCAGGTTCCGTGGGATGGGGGAGCGCTGCGGATGCCGGGGTGCCCGTCGCATCCCACTCGCCGGAATCCCCTTGCACCGGCACGCCGTAGTAGTGACGACGTGCCGCCGGACGCTCGTTCATCCACACCCCCATGTCGCGCTCGGCTCCGACCGGTCGCACAGAGTATCCGTGGCCCCCGACGACCCGAAACGGTGTGATCGGATTCCGGCCCGATTCACCTCCCTGTGTCAGCGGCCGCGCCTATCGTGAGCGGGGTGAGCCAGCGACCCGAATCTCCGTCCCGGACCGGCAGCACGAACGCCGGGCCCGTCCTCGACGCACCCAGTCCGCAGAAGCTTCGCGACGAGCTCGCAGATCTGGTGGTCACGGACCTGCTCGGACCGATCGGGGGTCCGGAGGAAGAGCTCAAGGGCAATCCCGCCGAGCACTACATCATCGGGCGCCTGGCGCCTGGCGGCGTCGTCGTGGGCGGAGAGACACGGCTGTCCGGCATGCCTGTGGAGCCGGCCCAGGTCGACGAAGCTCCCCTTGCCGGCGTACCGGACGCCGAGGAGGGTGATCCGGATCCAGCCTCGCCCAACGTCCCCAGCCTCCAGCCGTCCAGCCTCGGGCTCACGTTCCGCGTCGACGGGGACGTGGACGAACTGCAAGTGCACTGTTCCTGGGCCCAGTACAAGCCTGGCCCGTCCAAGGACCCCGAATACACCGGCAACCGCGCCGTCTGGCACCGGACGGCACATACGGGAACCGTGCCCGTGAAGCTGCTCGCCGACGGCACGATCGAGACGCGGGAAGTGCTGCCCGAGGCGTTTCCCGGGGTAGTGGTCCGCGGTCGAGCCCGGATGTATGAGGGCGATCGACTCATTTCGATCTTCCTCGTCAACGCCCAGGACGTGCAGGGCGGTTCGCGCAACTGGTTGTTCCAGGCCGAGCTCACGGTCAGCGGGCCACCTGGTAGCGCCCCCTTCCTTCCCCGTCGTGCCACGGTGCGCTCCGGCAGCGATCCCGCGGAGCGCGCGGAGCGACGCTCGCTTGCCATGGGGTACCGCTTCCTCCCCGAGTTCGCGGTCGGTCACGGCACGGGGGTGCACTCCGAACCCAGCCAGGACGACCCGATGCGGGCTTCGGTGATCACGACCGCCGCAGCGCCGAGCTACGAGATCCCCCACACCGACGTACCCGACCCACTCGGCCCACAGGACAAGGACCTGGTCGAACTACAGGGCCTCGTCCTCGACATGCAGGTCCTCTCCGAACTCTCCTCCGACGCGTTGCACGGCGCTCTGCTTCCTCTCGTGGACGGATACCGCGCCTGGATCGAGCGGACCCGCCAGGACATCGATAACCCCGAGGCCCGGCTCGAAGGGTTCGAGGTCGAAGCCCGTCAGAACCTCGGACGTGCCGCAGAGGCCGCCGACCGCATCGAGGCGGGAATCCGGCTGCTCCACGACGGTCCGGGCCTGGACGCGTTCCGGTTCGCCAACCGGGCCATGTGGCAGCAGCGCGTCCACACGATCGCTGCGGCCGACCGGCGGCGTGACCCCGACCTGCCCCTCGACGCCGCGGTGCTCGCCGCCGATCAGCCCCGGAACCGGAGCTGGCGCCCGTTCCAGCTGGCATTCATCCTGCTCAACCTCCCCTCCCTCGCCGACCCGGGCCACTCCGAGCGCACCGACGAGGGGAGGGCGGCCCTCGCCGATCTCCTGTGGTTCCCCACCGGTGGTGGCAAGACGGAGGCGTATCTCGGCCTCACCGCGTTCACCCTGGCCATACGCCGCAGGCTGCCCGACCTGGGCGGGCTGGACGCCGAACACGGTGTGGCCGTCCTCATGCGCTACACGCTGCGGCTGCTCACCATTCAGCAGTTCCAGCGCGCGGCCGCCCTCATCTGCGCCTGCGAGACGATCCGCCGGACGGACCCCACTCTGTGGGGCACCGTCCCCTTCCGGATCGGCCTGTGGGTCGGCGGAAGCGTCACCCCGAACAACACCGACCAGGCGAGCACCTGGCTCAAGGACCGCCGCAAGGACAAGGGACGCGGCCGGCGCAGCCGCTCCGGATCACCGCATCAGCTCACCAGCTGCCCCTGGTGCGGCACCAAGATGGACGCCGGCCGGGACATCACCGTCGACACCACTCTGCGCCGGACCTTCATCACGTGTCCCGATGTCTTCGCCTGCCCGTTCGGAGACGGTGCCTTCGGTGTTCCCGCCGACGAACGCGGGCTTCCCGTCCTGGTAGTCGACGAGGAGATCTACCGGCTGCCTCCCAGCCTCGTCATCGCCACGGTCGACAAGTTCGCCCAGCTCCCGTGGAAGGGCGAGACCCAGACGCTGTTCGGCCAGGTCTCCAAGCGCTGCACCCGCCACGGTTACGTCACGGCCGATGCCGCGGACAGCGAATGGGAGCGCCACAGCCATCCCGCACACCCCCACCACCCGGCCGCCACGACGATCGAGGTCTCCCGGGTGCGCCCGCCGGACCTCATCGTCCAGGACGAGCTCCACCTGATCTCCGGCCCCCTCGGCTCCCTGACCGGGCTCTACGAGGCCGCGATCGACCGACTAGCCAGTTGGGACGTCGAGCCGGGGCGGACCGTAAGGCCCAAGGTCATCGCCTCCACCGCCACGGTGCGCCGGGCCGAACGCCAGATCAACGACCTGTTCAGCCGCCGGACCGCAGTCTTCCCACCCCCCGGACTGAGTGCGGACGACAACTTCTTCGCCCGCCGCCGGGACACCAAGGACAAGCCCGGCCGCCGCTACGTCGGCATCTGCGCGCAAGGAGTACGGACCAAGTCCGTGGCGATCCGGGTGTATGTCGCCCAGCTCGCCGCGGCCGAGCTGCTCCACAAGCGATACGGACACACCGACCTCACCGACCCGTACATGACACTCGTCGGCTACTTCAACAGCCTCCGCGACCTGGGCGGCATGCGCCGGCTGGTGGAGGACGACATCTCCACCCGGCTCACCCGCGCCGACAGGCGCAGCCTCGCCACCCGCTACATCGGCGAACCCGCCGAGCTCACCTCACGGATGTCCTCGGACGCCATCCCCGACATCCTCGAGAAGCTCGAACTCACCTTCACTGGTACGAGGAAGAGGGGCGCGGCACGCCCCATCGACGTGTTGCTCGCCACCAACATGATCGCCGTCGGAGTCGACGTCTCACGGCTCGGTGCAATGGTGGTCAACAACCAGCCCAAGTCCACGGCCGAGTACATCCAGGCCACCAGCCGAGTGGGCCGCCGCGCCCCGGGGTTGGTCTTCACCGTCCTCAACTGGGCCCGCCCTCGCGACCTGTCCCACTACGAGACGTTCGAGTCCTTCCACGCCACCATCTATCAGCACGTGGAAGCACTCTCCGTCACACCGTTCGCGGACCGCGCCCTCGACCGGGGCCTCACCGGGGTACTGACATCCCTGGTCCGCAACCTGAAGCAGCAGTACAACGGCAACCGGGGAGCCCAGTCCTTCGACATCCGCGGCGAACTCGCCGACCACGTCGTGCGCTCCCTCCAACGGCGTGCCGAGGACGTCACGGACACCACGCACACGGCGCAGGAGCTCGTCCTACGCCTCAAGCAGAGACTCGACCACTGGGATCACCGGCGCAAAGCCCCCGGTGCCGTCCTCGGCTACACCACCGTCTCGCGCCAGGCCGACGTCACCTCACTGCTCAAGAAGCCCGACGGCACTCGATGGCAGCTCATGACCTGTCCCACCTCGCTCCGTGAGGTGGAACCGCCTGTGCAGCTCATGTTCGTCGGTGATGTCGGACAGGACCCGGTCACCGAACCGCCGTTCGTGCCGCGTCCCGCGAACGACACCTCCGACAGCACCGAGACACTCTGGGGACAGCCGTGAGCACACCGTCCAACGGAGCACTGCGGGTGGGCGAGCTCCGCCCGAGCCAGCTGCTGCACACCTACGGGGTGGGAGCGGTGGCGGACCTGCCCAATCTCTCCACCATGATCCTGGGCCTGGACCACTGGGAGCTCGTACAGGCCACGCAGCTCACCGAGGACCGCCTACTCGCCGCCGTCCGCAGACGCCTGGGATCCCAGGTCACGACTCTGCGGACCCCGCCGCAGATGCAGGAGTCTTCCGACCCCTTCGGGGAATGGACCCGCGTGGGTGTCCCGGTGGCGCTCTTCCCTCGGTGGCTGCGCTGTTCACGTGAGCAGTGCAACCAACTGTCGCCCGCCTCCTCCGGGCTGTTCGAGCTCGAAGAGCACGTCTACCGCCCCGAGAACACCCGCTACGTCCACACCTGCTTCGGCACCGGCCGCCGACGGCCCACTGCCGTCCCCGCCCGGTTCCTGATCGCCTGTCCTGACGGGCACATGGACGACTTCCCCTGGCAGTACTTCGTCCACCGAGGTGGTAAATCCGCGCACGACTGCACGCTCAGTCTCGTCGAACGCGGCACCACAGGTGAGGCCGCCAACATCTTCGTGCAGTGCTCCTGCCCGAACGTAGCCGACCGCTCCATGGCGGAGGCCATGGGCAAGCGCGGTGAGAAGGAACTGCCCGCGTGTCGGGGCCACCACCCCCACCTGGGTACCTTCGAAGCGTGCAGCGAGAAGGTGCGCACGATCGCGCTCGGTGCCACCAACAGCTGGTTCGCATCGCAGCTGAGGGTTTTCAGCCTGCCCAGGGCCGATGAACCACTGACTCAGGCCGTGCGTGAGCATTGGAGGCTGCTGGCCCCTCTCGCCCCCGTCCCCGCCGAGGCCGCCAAGATGCTCCTTCCCACTCAGTCGTGCTGGCCGATGCTGGAGGAGTACGGGGTGGACAGGGTGTGGAAGGCGGTCACCGATGAGGCTGCCTCCGCAGCCGCGCCCTCGGGTGGTCCCGTCCCCGACGACGAGGGCTTCGATCTGGCGACACCCGAATGGGAGGCGTTCACCGCACCGCACCGCTACGAACTCCCCGACTTCACCACTGAGCCCGAGAAGGTTCCCGCCACCGCAGCCCCGTGGCTGGAGCGGGTCATCCTCGTCCACCGCCTGCGCGAAGTCTCCGCACTCACCGGCTTCACCCGGATCGACGCCCCGGAATGGCTTCCGCTGGACCATGACGACGATCCGGTCGTCAAGGCTGCGTCTCTCTCCAAGGAACCTCCTACCTGGGTGCCCTGCGCAGAGCTGCGGGGGGAAGGGGTGTTTCTCGCCTTCCGGGAAGAGCGGCTGGAGGAGTGGGAGAAGCGGCCCGACGTCCTCGCCCGCGAGAAGGTCCTCAAGGCCGCACACGTGACGTGGTGTCTGGCGCGCGGACTCGATCCCCAGTGGCCCGGCATCCGCTACGTACTCCTCCATACGTTCGCCCACGTCCTGATACGAGGGTTCGCCCTGGAATGCGGCTACGGCGCGTCCGGAATCGCGGAGCGGGTGTACGCCCGCTCCGGCAAGAACCCCATGGCGGGCATCCTTCTCTACACGGCAGCCCCGGACAGCGAGGGCACCCTGGGAGGCCTCGTCTCACTCGGGCGGAGGGACAGGCTCGGACCCGTCATGGAACAGGCTGTCGAAGAAGCACGGCTCTGCAGCTCGGACCCCATGTGTGCCGAGCACGACCCTCGCGTCCACGGGCGCCTGCACGGGGCGGCCTGCCACGCCTGTCTCTTCGCCGCCGAGACGTCGTGCGAACGCGGTAACCACTACCTGGACCGTGCTCTCCTCGTGGCGACCCTCGCGGGAGACCTCGGCGCGTTCCTGTCGTGACCGACCGGCTGCCGGAACTTCTCGCGGCGCTCGGCAAACGTCTTCCAGCGGCCCAACTGACGGACCTCTGTGCCTGTCTACGTGCTGCTGACGGCCCGAGCGACTCCCTCCTGGACCGCTGGTCCGCGGACCACCCGGCAGCCGGCCTTCCCGCAGAGCTGAACGCGATCAGGGAAGGGTGGAGGGATGGAGCACCTCCCCTCCCCGGGGCGGCACTCGCGCTGTCCCTGGCCGTCGCTGCAGCGGCCGCGTCAGGCAACGTGCCGCCCACGGAGCTCGTCGTGAGCGGCCCGACGAGCTCCGCCATTCCCATCCGCCTCACCAGCGGCATAGCGATCGACGTCATACGCTCGTCGCGAACCTCACTGCTCATCGCCAGCTTTGCCGCCTACGGCATCGCCGAAATCGTGACAGAGCTTCGAGCTGCTGCTGGGCGCAACGTTCGAATCGACCTGATCCTCGAGGAGTCGACCTCGTCAGCTCAGGCATTCGCTCCTCTAGGAGACCGCGTCCGGATCTGGCATCGTGCGCACAACTCCGCACGCAGCACTCTGCACGCCAAAGTGATTGCCGCCGACCGCCACACCGCGCTCCTGGGGAGCGCCAACATGACCGGGCGTGCACTGAGCGACAATGTCGAGATCGGTGTCATCCTGCGGGACCCGGCAGTGGTCGGCCGGCTGGTCGACCACCTCCACTGGCTCACCGGCCCAGAGGCCCGCTATCTGCGACGAGGGTGACACAGGACGGGTACGCCGTGGTCTCCAGGACGTCCGCCTTACCGTCACAGAACTGCCAGACCGCCGTCCTCGACGTCGAGAGCCCATCCAGCTCCTTCAGCCCTGGGCGAGAGTGGCTTTGCTTGAGTTGGGACCCCAGATCGCCGCGCTGTCCGAGGTCTGTCGCAACGGAACTGGTCGACGAGGGCGTTCACCCCCCTGAACGGGCACGGTGAACACGAGCAACAGCCCGTTGTTCTCGAAGGCCCCACCCCCGTCACGAGTGAGGGGCCTCGGGCGTTCCGGTCGGCGCCGGCACCGCCGTCACTTGCCGAACCGGCGCTGCCGTCCCGCGTACGAGCGGATCGCGCGCAGGAAGTCCACGCGGCGGAACGCCGGCCAGTAGCAGTCCACCCAGTGCATCTCCGCGTAGGCGGACTGCCAGAGCAGGAAGCCCGACAGTCGCTGCTCGCCGGACGTCCGGATGATGAAGTCGGTGTGGTCGGCGGTCGGCGAGTACAGGTGCCGGGAGATGTCGTCGATGTCGAACCGCTCGGCCAGCTCGGCGGGGTCGCCGCCGGCCGCGATGTGCGCCGCGAAGGCGCTCTTGACCGCGTCGACGATCTCCCGCCGTCCGCCGTAGCCGATCGCGATGTCCACCTTGAGTCCGGTGCGCCCGGCCGTCGTGGCGGTGGCGTCCTTGAGGACCTCGGCGGTGGCGCCGGGCAGCAGGTCGAGCGAGCCGATCACCTGGACCTCCCAGGGACGGCCGGCGGCCGTGATGTCCTGGACGGTCTCCTTGATGATCTCGATCAGTGGACCGAGCTGTTCGGCGGGGCGTCCGAGGTTGTCGTCGGACAGCATGAACAGGGTCACGCGCTCGATTCCGGCGGCCGTGCACCAGTCCAGGAACTCGGTCGCCTTGGCGCCGCCGGCCCGGTACCCCTCACGGAGGTCCGTGTGGCCCGCCTGGCGGGCCCAGCGCCGGTTGCCGTCGAGCATGACCCCGACGTGCTGCGGGCGTGGCAGCCCCACCAGCGTGGAGGCGAGTCGGCGCTCGTACACCGCCTCTATGGGCCGTCTGAGGAACAGCGGGAGCAGCTTCACGAACCAACTCCATCACGTCGCGGTCAGCCTCCGCGGACCTTACCAGCGGCGTACGGCGCGCTCCCACCGAGCCCCGACCGCCGTGCCCCACAGGCCACTTGGCACCCGCCGCACCCATGGGTACGGCCCCCGGCTCGAGGCCGGGGGCCGTCGCACGCACAGCGAGGTGGCGATTACGGCAGGTTGCGGGCCATGACGATCCGCTGGACCTGGTTCGTGCCCTCGTAGATCTGCGTGATCTTGGCGTCGCGCATCATGCGCTCCACCGGGTAGTCCCGCGTGTAGCCGTAGCCGCCGAGCAGCTGGACGGCGTCCGTGGTGACCTCCATCGCGACGTCGGAGGCGAAGCACTTGGCCGCGGCACCGAAGAAGGTCAGGTCGCCGTCGAGGCGCTCGGACTTGGCGGCCGCCGAGTAGGTGAGCTGACGGGCGGCCTCCAGCTTCATCGCCATGTCGGCGAGCATGAACTGGATGCCCTGGAAGTCGCCGATCGGCTTGCCGAACTGCTTGCGCTCCTGGACGTAGCCCTTGGCGTAGTCGAGGGCGCCCTGGGCGATGCCGAGCGCCTGGGCCGCGATCGTGATTCGGGTGTGGTCCAGGGTCTTCATCGCCGTGGCGAAGCCGGTGCCCTCCTCGCCGATCATGCGGTCGGCGGGGATGCGGACGTTGTCGAGGTAGACCTCGCGCGTCGGGGAGCCCTTGATGCCGAGCTTCTTCTCCGGGGCACCGAAGGAGACGCCCTCGTCGGACTTCTCCACGACGAACGCCGAGATGCCCTTGGAGCGCTTCTCCGGGTCCGTCACGGCCATGACCGTGTAGTACTCGGACTCGCCCGCGTTGGTGATCCAGCGCTTCACACCGTTGAGGACCCAGAAGTCACCGTCGCGGACGGCCTTGGTCTTCATGCCCGCCGCGTCCGAGCCGGCGTCGGGCTCGGAGAGGGCGTACGAGAACATCGCGTCGCCCTTGGCGAGCGGGCCCAGGTACTTCTTCTTGAGGTCCTCGGAGCCGGAGAGGATCACCGGGAGCGAGCCCAGCTTGTTCACGGCCGGGATGAGGGAGGAGGACGCGCAGACACGGGCCACCTCCTCGATCACGATGACCGTGGCGAGCGCGTCGGCGCCCGCGCCGCCGTACTCCTCCGGGACGTGGACCGCGTGCAGGTCCGAGGCGACCAGTGCGTCCAGGGCCTCCCGCGGGAAGCGGGCCTCCTCGTCCACCGCGGCGGCGTGCGGGGCGATCTTCGCCTCGGCGAGCGAACGGATCGTCTCGCGGAGCATGTCGTGCTCCTCGGCCGGACGGTACAGGTCGAAATCGGTCGAACCCGCCAAGACGCTCACTCCCCAAGAATGCTAACTACCGTTAAGTAACCCAATTTTAGTGTCACCGGCGGGCGGAGGCATACGGGCGGGGCACGTGAGCTTGCCGACAGCCGCGGAAGCCGTCTCGGAACAGGTGCTCCGCAGGCCCCGGATATGCTCGGTCCGCACGTCTGTCCGCATCGTTCAGGAGCACCCATGGCCCTCAGGATCACCGTGATCGGCACCGGCTACCTCGGCGCCACCCATGCCGCGGCCATGGCGGAACTCGGCTTCGAAGTCCTCGGGCTCGACGTCGTGCCCGAGAAGGTCGAGATGCTCTCGGCCGGGCGGGTGCCGATGTACGAGCCGGGGCTCGAGGAGATCCTGCAGAAGCACGTCGCGGGCATCGAGGGGTCCACCGGGCGGCTGCGGTTCACCACCTCCTGGGAGGAGGTCGGCGCGTTCGGCGATGTGCACTTCGTCTGCGTGAACACTCCTCAGAAGCACGGCGAGTACGCCTGCGACATGAGTTACGTCGACAGCGCCTTCGCGTCGCTGGCCCCACAGCTGACCCGTCCCGCCCTGGTCGTGGGCAAGTCCACCGTCCCGGTGGGCTCCGCCGCCCGGCTGGCGGCGCGGCTCACCGAGCTGGCCCCGGTGGGTACGGGCGCCGAGCTGGCCTGGAACCCCGAGTTCCTGCGCGAGGGCTTCGCGGTGAAGGACACGCTGCACCCGGACCGGATCGTCGTCGGCGTGGAGAGCGAGCGGGCCGAGAAGCTGCTGCGCGAGGTCTACGCGGGCCCGATCACCGAGGGGTCGCCCTTCGTCGTGACGGACTTCCCCACCGCCGAGCTGGTGAAGACCTCCGCCAACTCCTTCCTCGCGACCAAGATCTCCTTCATCAACGCCATGGCCGAGGTCTGCGAGGCCGCCGACGGCGACGTCGTGAAGCTCGCGGAGGCGATCGGCCACGACGAGCGCATCGGGAAGAAGTTCCTGCGGGCCGGGATCGGCTTCGGCGGGGGCTGCCTGCCCAAGGACATCCGGGCCTTCATGGCGCGCGCCGGTGAGCTGGGCGCGGACCAGGCGCTGACCTTCCTGCGGGAGGTCGACTCCATCAACATGCGCCGGCGCGGTCACATGGTGGAGCTGGCCCGCGAGGCCGTGGGCGGCGGGTCGTTCCTGGGCACGCGCGTCGCAGTGCTGGGCGCCACCTTCAAGCCGGACTCGGACGACGTACGCGACTCCCCGGCCCTGAACGTCGCCGGGCAGATCCACCTCCAGGGCGGCCAGGTCACCGTCTTCGACCCGAAGGGCATGGACAACGCCCGCCGCCTCTTCCCGACGCTCGGTTACGCGGACACGGCGCTGGACGCGGTGCGCGGCGCGGACGTGGTGCTGCACCTGACGGAGTGGCGCGAATTCCGGGAGCTGGACGCGGCGTCGCTGGGTGAGGCCGCGGGGAAGCGGATCATCCTGGACGGCCGCAACGCGCTCGACCCGACCGTGTGGCGCGAAGCCGGGTGGACGTACCGGGCGATGGGCCGCCCGAAGGCCTGACGCGCCAGGGCCGCGGCCGGACGGATCCGACTCAGCCCGCTTCCGTGTCCTGCCGGGCCCGGTACATACGCATCTTGGCGCGGGCTCCGCACACCGACATGGAGCACCAGCGGCGGCGCCCCGCCGGGCTGCGGTCGTAGTACGCCCAACGACAGTCCTCGGCCTCGCACGCCTTGAGCCGTGCCCAGGTGCCGTCGGCCGCGGCCTCGGCGACGGCCGCGGCGACCCGGGCCGTCAGCCCCGGAGACTCGGCGACCGGACGCAGCGCGGCGCCACCGGCGGCGTCCACGGCGACCCGGAGCGGTGCGGCGGCGAGGAGCCGGTCGAGCGGGGGCGCCGCCGAGCCCTCCGGCGGGCGGTGTCCGGCGTGCGTGAGGCAGACCGCGCGCAGCGCCTCGCGCAGTATTCGCGCTTCCGCCACGTCGGCCTCGGTCAGACCGAAGGCCGCGCGCCCTTCCTCCGTACCGAGGGTGTCCGCGCCGGTCTCCACGTCCAGCGTGTTGACCAGGCTCTCCATCAAGGCGAGTCCCCCGGGGGCAGCCGCCTTCTCATTCATGCTTGCGAGGTTACCGCCTTTGCGGGAGCATGCAGTAACCGTTACCTGTTGAGAGCCTGAGCCGGTAACAGGGTGGCGGCGGTCCGCCGCTCCCCGTCGCGGTTCCGATCCGAGAAGGAGACGTCATGACCGTCGCCAAGCTGGGTACCGTCGTCCTGGACTGCCCCGACCCCGTCGCCCTGGCCGGTTTCTACGCCCAGGTGCTCGGCGGCAGGACCGAGGACAGCGGCGAGGGCTGGGTCGACCTGAAGACGGACGACGGCACGGCGCTGGCCTTCCAGGCCGCGCCCGGTCACGTACCGCCGCAGTGGCCGCGGGCCGAGGCCCCGCAGCAGTTCCATCTCGACCTGACGGTGGAGGACCTGGACGCGGCGGAGCGGGAGGTGCTGTCCCTGGGGGCGACGCTGCTGGAGGCGGGCGAGCCGTCACGCGCCTGGCGCGTGTACGCCGACCCCGCGGGGCACCCGTTCTGTCTGTGCGCCTGCTGAGGACCGGTCCACGCAAGCGGCGGGGCGGCAGGGGCCGTGTCAGCCCCCGCCGCCCCGCCGCCCGGTCCGGTCAAGACGTCAGCGCAGCGGCCCGTCCAGCTCGCCGATCGTCGCGTGGGACGGACCGACACGCGCGCTCAGGTCGCGGGACACCGCTTCCGCTTCACGCAGGACCCGCACGGCGTTCTGCCACGTCAGCTTGGCCACGTCGGTGTCCGACCAGCCGCGCGTGAGAAGCTCCGCGATCAGGTACGGGTAGCCCGAGACGTCCTCCAGCTCCAGCGGGAGGAACGCCGTGCCGTCGTAGTCGCCGCCGATGCCGATGTGGTCGATCCCGGCGATCTCGCGCATGTGGTCGAGGTGGTCCGCGATCGTCGCCACCGTGGCCATCGGGCGCGGGTTGAGCGCTTCGAAGTCCGCGTGGATCCGCATGGCGGCCGGAGTCGTGTCCAGGTGGTGCAGGCCGTGTTCCCGCATGTTGCGGTCGGCGGCGAGCGTCCACTCGACGGCCGCCGGCAGGACGAACTTCGGTACGAAGGTCGCCATGGCCAGGCCGCCGTTGGCGGCGAGCATCCGCAGCACGTCGTCGGGGATGTTGCGCGGGTGGTCGCAGACCGCCCGGGACGAGGAGTGCGAGAAGATCACGGGCGCAACGGAGGTGGCGAGCGCGTCACGCATCGTGGTGGCAGCCACGTGCGAGAGGTCGACCAGCATCCCGACGCGGTTCATCTCGCGTACGACCTCACGGCCGAACTCCGACAGGCCGCCGACGCGCGGGGAGTCGGTCGCCGAGTCCGCCCAGTCGGTGTTGTCGTTGTGCGTGAGCGTCATGTAGCGGACGCCCAGGGTGTGCAGCGCCCGCAGGGTGGCGAGGGAGTTGTTGACCGAGTGGCCGCCCTCGGCCCCCATCAGGGAGGCGATACGGCCCTCGGCACGGGCCTTCTCCATGTCGTCGGCGGTCAGTGCGCGCCGCAGGTCGTCCGGGTAGCGGGCCAGCATCTCGCCGACCACGTCGATCTGCTCCAGCGTGGCGCTGACCGCGTCGTCGCCGGTCAGCCGGGTGGAGACGTAGACGGACCAGAACTGCGCGCCGACACCGCCGACGCGCAGCCGCGGGATGTCGGTGTGCAGGATGCCGGTCTGGTCCCGGGAGATGTCGCGGGCGTCGAGGTCGTAGCCGACCTGCTCGCGAAGGGCCCAGGGAAGGTCGTTGTGGCCGTCGACGACGGGGTGGGCGGCCAGGAGGAGGCGGGCCCGGTCGAGATTCCGAGGACTGGTCACGGGGCGCCTACTTCCCGAAGCCGAAGGAGTCCGCACCCTGGGTCTTGGCGCGCAGGCGCTTGCCCTTCTCCGTCGCCTGGTCCTTGAGCTCCTGCTGGAAGTCCTTCATCCGCGTGAGCAGCTCGCCGTCGTGGGCGGCGAGGATACGGGCGGCGAGCAGACCGGCGTTACGGGCGCCGCCGACGGAGACCGTGGCGACGGGGACCCCGGCCGGCATCTGGACGATGGACAGCAGGCTGTCCATTCCGTCGAGGTACTTCAGCGGCACGGGGACGCCGATCACGGGGAGCGGGGTGACGGAGGCGAGCATGCCGGGCAGGTGTGCCGCTCCGCCCGCTCCCGCGATGATCGCCTTCAGGCCGCGGTCCGCCGCCGACTCGCCGTACGCGATCATCTCGTGCGGCATGCGGTGGGCGGAGACGACGTCGACCTCGTAGGGGATCTCGAACTCGCCGAGGGCCTTCGCGGCCGCTTCCATCACGGGCCAGTCGGAGTCGGAACCCATGACGATGCCGATGACGGGGGCGGAACCTGGTGCGGTCATTCGGTGATCGTTCCTCGCAGGTAGTCGGCCGCGTGCCGGGCGCGCTCCCGCACGTCCGCCAGATCGTCGCCGTAGGTGTTGACGTGGCCCACCTTGCGGCCGGGCTTCACGTCCTTGCCGTACATGTGGATCTTGAGCTGCGGGTCACGGGCCATGCAGTGCAGATACGCCTGGTACATGTCCGGGTAGTCGCCGCCGAGGACGTTGGACATGACCGTCCAGGTGGCGCGCGGACGGGGGTCACCGAGCGGGAGGTCGAGGACGGCCCGCACGTGGTTGGCGAACTGCGAGGTGACCGCGCCGTCCTGGGTCCAGTGCCCGGAGTTGTGCGGACGCATCGCGAGCTCGTTGACGAGGATGCCGGGCTCCCCGTCGGGTCCCCGCGTCTCGAAGAGCTCGACCGCGAGGTGGCCCACCACACCGAGTTCGGCGGCGATCCGCAGGGCCAGCTGCTGGGCTTCGCCGGCGAGGCGTTCGTCGAGGTCGGGCGCCGGGGCGATGACGGTGTCGCAGACACCGTCGACCTGGATGGACTCGACGACCGGGTAGGCGACGGCCTGGCCGTGCGGCGAGCGGACGATGTTGGCCGCCAGCTCGCGGGTGAAGTCGACCTTCTCCTCGGCGAGGACGGGGACACCGGCCCGGAAGGGCTCGGCGGCGTCCGCCTCGGAGCGGACCACCCAGACGCCCTTTCCGTCGTAGCCGCCGCGGACCGTCTTGAGGATCACGGGGAAGCCCCCCACCTCGTCGGCGAAGGCGGCGGCGTCGGCCGCGTCCTTCACGATGCGGTGGCGGGGACAGGGCGCGCCGATCTCCGTCAGCCTGGCGCGCATCACCCCCTTGTCCTGGGCGTGCACGAGGGCGTCGGGGCCCGGGCGGACGGGAATTCCGTCCGCCTCCAGAGCCCGCAGGTGCTCGGTCGGCACGTGCTCGTGATCGAAGGTGATCACGTCGCAGCCGCGTGCGAAGGCGCGCAGTGTCTCCAGGTCGCGGTAGTCGCCGACGACGACTTCGCCGACCACCTGGGCGGCCGAATCCTGGGGGGTGTCACTGAGGAGCTTGAATTTCAGGCCGAGGGGAATACCCGCCTCGTGGGTCATTCGGGCGAGCTGGCCGCCGCCGACCATGCCGACTACAGGAAACGTCACCTGTCCAGGGTATCGGGCGTGCGGGGGCTCCCCTCTCCCGCCGGTCCCCGGCAGCTCCCAGGGGCCGGGCTCATCACGTGGTCGGGCAGGCACACGGGCATCGCACGGGAGGGCTGGTTAGCATGGCCGGGTTGACGAAACCGACCGGACGGGGCTGAGCGATCACCATGAGCGAACGGGGCGCACTGCGGACCCGGCTTGAGCTGCTGGCCCGGGAGGTCGCCAAGTTCGGCGCGGTCGGCGCACTCGGGCTGGTCGTCAACATGGTCGTCTCCAACCTGATCTGGCGCACCACGGAGATCCCTGTGGTGAGGGCCGGGCTGATGGGGACGGTCGTCGCCATCCTCTTCAACTACGTCGGCTTCCGTTACTGGACCTACCGGGACCGCGACAAGACCGGCCGGACGCGGGAACTGATGCTGTTCCTGCTGTTCAGCGCCGTCGGCGCGGTGATCGAGACCGGCGTGCTCTACGTGGCGACGTACGGCTTCGGGTGGAACAGCCCGGTCCAGAGCAACGTCTTCAAGATCGTCGGAATCGGCATCGCCACACTGTTCCGCTTCTGGTCGTACCGCACCTGGGTGTTCAGGGCGCTGCCGGCCAAGGAGGCCGTGCTCAGCGCGGAACGGTTTCTGGAACAGCGGCGACCCTCCGACGAGGTAGCGCCCGGCCCTGTGCCCCGCTGACGCCGGGCGCACCGGCCGTACGGATCACCTGAGGCCGGCGATCCCTTCGGCGCACCGGCCGTAGGGATCCCTGACGCCCGTCGGACCCGGCCGTACGTGGCCCCGGGCACTCAGCGCACCGGCCGTACGGATTCCCTGCGGTTCGGCGCGACCCGGCTGAGGAAGAGGGCGAAGACCGGTGGCTGCTGCTGGAGCAGTTCGAGCCGGCCGCCGTCGGCCTCGGCGAGGTCCCTGGCCACGGCGAGTCCGATCCCGGTGGAGTTGCGGCCGCTGATGGTGCGCTCGAAGATCCGCGCCCCGAGGTCGGCGGGGACTCCCGGTCCCTCGTCCGTGACCTCGACGACGACCTGGTTGCCGGTGACGCGGGTACGCAGCGCGACCGTGCCGCCACCGTGCATCAGTGAGTTCTCGATCAGCGCGGCGAGCACCTGGGCGACGGCGCCCGGGGTGCCGACGGCCTCCAGTCCGTGCTTGCCGGAGCAGACGACGGCGCGGCCGGCGCTGCGGTAGGCCGGGCGCCACTCCTCGATCTGCTGCTTGACGACCTCGTCGAGGTCGAAGACGACGGCGGAGCCGGTGCGCGGGTCGCGGGAGTTCGTCAGCAGCCGCTGCACCACGTCCGTGAGCCGCTCGACCTGGGTGAGCGCGATGTTCGCCTCCTCCTTCACCGTCTCCGGGTCGTCGGTGACGGAGATCTCCTCGATCCGCATGGAGAGGGCGGTCAGAGGTGTGCGGAGCTGGTGCGAGGCGTCCGCGGCGAGGCGCCGCTCAGCGGTCAGCATCCGGGCGATCCGCTCGGCCGAGGAGTCCAGGACATCGGCGACCCGGTCCAGCTCCGTCACCCCGTACCGCTTGTGCCGGGGGCGCGGGTCGCCCGATCCGAGGCGTTCGGCGGTCTCGGCGAGGTCGGTGAGCGGGGAGGTCAGCCGGTCGGCCTGGCGTACGGCGAGGAGCACCGCGGAGATGATGGCGAGCAGCGCCACCGCGCCGATGATCAGCAGGGTCCGGCCGACCTCACGGGTCACGGCCGAGCGGGACTCCTCGACGGTGACCTTCTCGCCCTGCTCCCCCGTCTCCGTGGCGCGGGTGACGTCGCTGTCCGTGGGACGCTCGCCGACCTCGATGGGGGACCGCCCGGGGATCTCGACCCGGGCGTAGCGGCTCGGGTCCACCTGCTCGGCGAGGACCTGCGGGGTGATCCGTTCGGCGCCGAGCAGCCGGCTCTCGACGACGCTGATCAGCCGGAAGGCCTCGGCGTCGACGCTCTCCTGGGCGCTGTTGCTGATGGTGCGGGTCTCGACGATGACGAGGGAGACGCCGAAGACGGCGATCACGACGAGCACCACGGCGAGCGTGGAGTTGATCAGTCGACGGCGCATGAGTGTTCTGTACGTCAGCTCTTCTCGAACCGGAAGCCGACGCCCCGGACGGTGGCGATGTAGCGCGGATTGGCCGCGTCGTCGCCGAGCTTCTTGCGGAGCCAGGAGATGTGCATGTCGAGCGTCTTGGTGGAGGACCACCAGGTGGTGTCCCAGACCTCACGCATCAGCTGGTCGCGGGTGACGACCCGGCCGGCGTCCCGCACGAGCACCCGCAGCAGGTCGAACTCCTTGGCGGTGAGCTGGAGTTCCTCGTCCCCCATCCACGCCCGGTGCGACTCGACGTCGATCCTCACGCCGTGCGTGGCGGGCTGCGGCGCCGGCTCCGTGGCGCCGCGGCGCAGGAGGGCCCGGACCCGGGCGAGGAGTTCGGCGAGGCGGAAGGGCTTGGTGACGTAGTCGTCGGCCCCGGCGTCCAGGCCGACCACGGTGTCGACCTCGTCGGCCCGGGCGGTGAGCACCAGGATCGGCACCGCGTGGCCGTCGGCCCGCAGCCGCCTGGCGACCTCCAGGCCGTCCATGCCGGGCAGCCCCAGGTCGAGGACGACCAGGTCGATGCCTCCCTGGAGTCCGGCGTCGAGTGCGGTCGGGCCGTCCTCGCGGACCTCGACCTCGTAACCCTCACGACGCAGGGCGCGGGCCAGTGGCTCCGAGATGGAAGCGTCGTCCTCGGCGAGCAGTACACGGGTCATGCAGTGATGGTAGTCCGCGCGGGCCTGCCGGGGTGAAGCACTGGTCAGGCCCTGCGGGTCAGGGCCACGAATCGGTCATCCTCCTTCGAATATGCGAACGTGGTTCCACGTACACCTGTGATCCATGTCTCAAGTCCTTCCATATCCCCGCGTGTCGTGTCGTATGGTTGCTCGACGCCTGTTGCACCACCGAAGGACCTTTGGGCAGCTTTTCGCGCCAAGGGTCTCTTTTGTGTACGGGTCGGTTCCCGCCGGCCCCGATCAGTGAATGACCTGTGGGCCGGGCCCGGAACGCGAGAACGCGCGCCGGGCGTGGATCCCGGAGCGGTCTGTCCCACGACCCCGCCCCCGAACTCCTCACGGAGCGGGTGGCCGGATCGGATCCCCTCGAGGCGTCAGGGGTGGGGCGCGTCCGCCCGGTGCCGGCCACCCCCCACCGGGCGCGTACGGCTCACGAGGCGGCGCGTCCCGACCAGCAAGGATCGACCATGGCGTCCAGCCTGACGAAGGACTCGGCCAGTACTCCTGGTTCGGAGAAGACCTTCTTCGGCCACCCCCGCGGCCTGGCCACTCTCTTCATGACGGAGATGTGGGAGCGCTTCAGCTACTACGGCATGCGCGCCCTCCTCCCGCTCTACCTGATCGCTCCCAACGGGCTTCACATGAACCCCGCCACGGCCACGGCGATCTACTCGGTCTACCTGTCGCTGGTGTACCTGCTCGCCATGCCCGGCGGCTGGTTCGGCGACCGCGTCTGGGGCCCCCGCAAGACCGTCGCCATCGCGGGCGGCGTCATCATGCTCGGCCACCTGACGCTGGCGCTGCCCGCCGAGGGCACCTTCTTCGCCGGGCTCGGCCTGGTGGCCATCGGCTCCGGTCTGCTGAAGTCGAACATCTCGACGATGGTCGGCCACCTCTACGACGGCCCGGACGACCCGCGCCGTGACGGTGGCTTCACGATCTTCTACATGGGCATCAACATGGGTGCCTTCGCGGCGCCTCTGGTGATCGGCACCGTGGGCGAGAACGTCAACTGGCACCTCGGCTTCGCCCTGGCGGCGGTCGGCATGGGACTCGGCGTCGTCCAGTTCCTGCTCGGCACCCGCCACCTGAACGAGCGCAGCCTCGTCGTGCCGAAGCCGCTCTCCGCCGACGAGCGCGCGTCCACGCTGCGCAAGTCGATGATCTGGCTGGGCATCGCGGCCGTCTTCTACATCGGCACCGTCGTCACCGGCGTCTACACGCTGAACTGGCTGCTGGTCCCGATCACGATCGCCGGCCTGGTCATCCCGGTCATGGTCCTGACGCGCATCAAGCGCGACAAGGAGCTCAGCGAGACCGAGCAGAAGAAGATGTCCGGCTACATCTGGTTCTTCGTGGCCGCCGCCATCTTCTGGATGATCTACGACCAGGGCGGTTCGACCCTGGCGATCTTCGCCGACTCCTCGGCGGAGAACTCGGTCCTCGGCTGGAACTTCCCGGTCTCCTGGTACCAGTCGGTCAACCCGGTCCTGATCATGGCGCTGGCCCCGGTCTTCGCCGCCTTCTGGATGGCGCTGAACCGGCGGGGCAAGGAGCCGAGCACGGTCGTGAAGTTCAGCTCCGGCCTGGTGCTGGTCGGTGCGTCGTTCTTCCTCTTCCTGGCGCCGCTGACCATCGCGGGCGACGGCCACAAGGCCGCCGCGATGTGGCTGGTCGCGATCTACTTCGTCCAGACGGTCGGCGAGCTGACGCTGTCCCCGGTCGGCCTGTCGGTCACCACGAAGATGGCCCCGGCCAAGTACGCCAGCCAGATGATGGGTGTCTGGTTCCTGGCCGTGACCGCCGGTGACTGCACCACGGGCCTGCTGTCCCTCGCGGGTGTCGAGCTCAACGGCACCGGGGTGGTGGCACTCCAGGCCGCGCTCGCGGTCGCCGCGGGTGTCGCGATCTTCATGTACCGCGGCAAGGTCAAGACGCTCATGGGCAACGTCCGCTGACACGGACGCCGCCTCCACGACTCAGGCCCCGCACCGGTGACCGGTGCGGGGCCTGAGTCGTACGCGTGGAGGGACGTGCGCGGAGCCGAAGGCTACGCGGGCGCCGCGAGCTCCGCCCAGACGGTCTTGCCGGGCTGCTCGGGCGTACGCGACACACCCCAGTCGAGGCAGAGCCGCTGCACGATGAACATGCCGTGCCCGCCGGGACGCCCCGCGCGGTGCGGGGTACGCGGCGCCGGCTGTCCCGCACCGCCGTCGACGACCTCAACCCGGAGCTTCTTGGACAGGAGGGCGATCCGGAGCTCCTCGGGTCCGTCCGCGTGCAGGCAGGCGTTCGTGACGAGCTCGGAGACGACCAGCAGGACGTCCTCTGCCGCCGCCCGCCGGTCGGCGCCCGACGCGGGCAGCCAGCCCCAGTCGTGGAGTGCCTGCCGGGCGAAGTCGCGGGCCGTCGGCACGATGCCGCTGGCCTCTCTCAGCGAGAGCGTGCGCCACTGCCGTTCAGCGGGCACGGCAGGGGCGGGGCCCGTACCGTCCGGCTCGCGGCCGAGGTCGCCCGGCGGATGCTGCCGGGTGGTGCCCATCAGCGCTTCACCTCACCGATTCACCGTGTGTTGCCATCGAACAGATATTGATCAGATACAGAGCGTGAGGGCTTCACGACCTCGACGGGGTGTCTCCTGCCCGGCGGATCGGTGACGACACCCACTTCGTTCACGCCATGAGCGTGACTCGCGCGATAGACGGGGTCCCGGGGCTTCGGATGCGCCCGGGAGACGCCGCTGTCAGCTGTTCAGCGCCTCGTCGAGCGAGGCGTGGACGGTGAAGACCGCCTCCGCCCCCGTGATCTCGAAGACGCGCGCCACCACGGGCTGCATTCCGGCCAGGTGAACCCCGCCGCCCGCGGCCTCCGCCCTCAGGCGGGCACCGAGCAGCACGTTGAGCCCGGTGGAATCACAGAAGTCGAGTCGCGAGCAGTCGACCACCAGGCGTGTACGCCCTTCGTCGACCGCGCTCTCCAGAGGCTCGCGCAGCAGATCTGCGGTGTGGTGATCCAGCTCACCCACCGGCGTCACGACTTCACTTCGGCCCTCGGTCCGGACGTCGACCTGAAGCCGACCCCGGTTCGCGCTGCCGACCGTCCCGCGGTCCATGCCCGTCCCTCTTCGCCGTCCGTCACTACCCGCGCCCCTGGTGTGCGCGGCATCATCGTGGCTACCCCCGACGTGGATGAAACATTACGCGTTTCCCTCGCCACACGGTAGTCGAAGAACTCCACAAACCGGACATACAGGCCGATTTGGCGCTTGTAACTCGTGGCTGGAAGCGGGTAAGGGTAGAAGAGACATCTGCACCAGGAATTGCGATCGGCTTCGGAGGCGCCGCTTCACCGCAGGAACACTTATGGGCATCGGCAGCCATATGCCGAGAACGATGGAGGAGAACCATGTCACCCCGGCTCGACGTATCGCGTACCCACATCGCGACGTCGGCATGTCCTCAGGGACCGACCGATTCCGACTCCGCTGCCGCGATCGCCGTACCCGGCCCGCGCACCAGCACCGGCACCACCACCGACCCGACCTCCGACGACCACCTTCCGAGCGAGGGGTTCGAGGGTCTCGAAGAACTCCCCGAGATCCCTCCCTACGCCGAGGTCGGCGCGGTGGACGCCAGGGCCCTGTCGAAGACGCTCTTCGCGCGGCTCGAAGCCCTCGACGAGGGCACCCACGAGTACGCGTACGTCCGCAACACGCTCGTCGAGCTCAATCTGGCCCTGGTCAAGTTCGCCGCCGCGCGGTTCCGCTCACGCAGCGAGCCCATGGAGGACATCGTCCAGGTCGGCACCATCGGCCTGATCAAGGCGATCGACCGCTTCGAGCTCAGCCGGGGCGTGGAGTTCCCGACGTTCGCGATGCCCACCATCGTCGGCGAGATCAAGCGCTTCTTCCGTGACACCAGCTGGTCCGTCCGCGTCCCGCGCAGGCTGCAGGAGCTTCGGCTGGACCTCGCCAAGGCGGGTGACGAGCTGGCCCAGAAGCTGGACCGCGCGCCCACCGTCGTCGAACTCGCCGAGCGCCTCGGCCTCAGCAGGGACGAGGTCGTCGAGGGCATGGCCGCGAGCAACGCGTACACCGCGAGCTCGCTGGACGCCAAGCCCGAGGACCACGGCGACGGCGGCGAGGCCGCCCTCGCGGACCGCCTCGGCTACGAGGACCACGGCATCGAGGGCATCGAGTACGTCGAGTCCCTCAAGCCGCTCATCGCCTCGCTCCCCCTGCGCGACCGCACGATCCTCTCCATGCGCTTCGTCTCCAACATGACGCAGTCGGAGATCGGCGAGGAGCTCGGCATCTCGCAGATGCACGTGTCCCGGCTCCTGTCCCGGACTCTGGTCAAGCTCAGGAAGGGCCTGACCGTGGAGGAGTGACCCGGCGTCACCGGCATTCCCGGTACCCCCTTGCGGAAGGACCTGCCCAGGCCGACGGGCGGGTCCTTCCGCGTTGCCGACCTGTCACACGGCCCTCCTCCCGCCCCGCCACACCGCGCCGACGAGCGGGACTCCGGGCCGGTAGGCGAGGTGGACGTGGCTCGGCGCGTCGAGGATCACCAGGTCGGCGCGGGCACCGGGGGTGATGCGTCCGATGTCGGAGCGGCGCAGCGCGGCGGCACCTCCGGCGGTGGCGGACCACACCGCTTCGTCGGGCGTCATGCCCATGTCCCGTACGGCGAGGGCGATGCAGAAAGGCATGGAGGAGGTGAAGGAGGAGCCCGGGTTGCAGTCCGTGGACAGCGCCACCGTGGCGCCCGCGCCCAGGAGCCGGCGGGCGTCGGGCCAGGCCGCGCGGGTGGAGAACTCGGCGCCGGGAAGGAGGGTGGCGACGGTGCGGCCCTGGCCGAGCGCGTCGAGGTCGGCGTCGTCGAGGTGCGTGCAGTGGTCGGCGGACGCCGCGTCCAGCTCGACGGCGAGCCGGACCCCGGGGCCGTGGCCGAGCTGGTTGGCGTGGACGCGGGGGTGCAGGCCCCTGGCCAGACCCGCGGTGAGGACCGTGCGCGCCTGGTCCTCGTCGAAGGCCCCCCGCTCGCAGAAGACGTCGATCCAACGCGCGTACGGGGCACAGGCGTCGAGCATCGGCCCCGTGACGAGGTCCACGTAGGCGGAGGGGTCGTCGGCATGCTCGGGGGACACGATGTGGGCGCCTAGGAAGGTGACCTCGTCGGTGTGCCGGGCGGCGATGCGCAGGGACCGTGCCTCGTCCTCGACGGTGAGGCCGTAGCCGGACTTGGTCTCGAAGGTGGTGGTGCCCTGCCGGAGCGCCTCGGCCAGATAGCGGGCGACGTTGGCGGAGAGCTCCTCGTCGGAGGCGGCCCGGGTGGCGGCCACGGTCGTGCGGATGCCGCCTGCGGAGTAAGGGCGTCCGGACATACGGGCGTTGAACTCGGCGGTGCGGTCACCCGCGAACACCAGGTGGGAGTGGGAGTCCACGAAGCCGGGGATCACGGCGCGGCCGCCCGCGTCGACGGCGTTGTCGGTGGCGGGTGCTCTGCCGGATTCACCGGTCCAGACGACGTGGTCGCCCTCGATGACGACGGCCGCGTCCCGGATCAGGCCCAGGGGGGTCCCGTCGCCGAGGGAGGGGTCGTTGGTGACCAGGTTCGCGATGTGGGTGATGGCGGTCGTGGCTGTCGTCGTCATCCGAGCACAGCTTTCGTCGGGTTCGCCCGGCTGGACTGCCGGGGGTGTCGGCCGGGGGTCTTCGTCCGGCGAGGGGAGACGGCCGGGTCTCCGGGGCGTGGCCGGGCAGGGGTTCCGGTGCCGGGTCCCGCCGGCCGCTCAGCCCTGCAGGGCGGCGACGGCCGAGGCGAGCGCTCCGGGCACGTCCTCGATCCGGGTGTGCCGGCCGTCCCGGACGATGTGCCGGCCCGCCACCACGGTGTGCCGCACATCGGCTGCGGTGGCGGCGAACACGGCCGCTTCGGCTGCCAGCCGCGGCACCGGCCCGGCCGTTCTGACCGAGTCCAGCGCGACGGTGGCGAGATCGGCGGGCGCGCCCGGCTCGAGCACGCCCGCGTCCGGCCGGCCGAGCGCGGCGTGGCCCTGGGCGGAAGCGGCCCTGAGCAGGGCCCCCGCCGTCCAGTGACCGCGCACATGGGTGCGCAGGCGTTCGTTGAGCTCCATCGCCCGGGCCTCCTCGAAGAGGTCGATCACGGCGTGGCTGTCGCTGCCCAGCGAGAGGGGGGAACCCGCGCCCTGCAGCGCGGTGGCGGGCCCGATGCCGTCGGCGAGGTCGCGTTCGGTGGTGGGGCACATGCAGGTACCCGTCCGGGAGGAGCCGAGCAGTTCGATGTCCTCGGCCGTGAGGTGTGTGTTGTGGATGCCGGTGGTGTGCGGGCCGAGCACCCCGTGGTCGGCGAGGAGCCGGGCGGGGGTGCGGCCGTGGGCGGCGAGGCAGGCGTCGTTCTCCGCGGTCTGCTCGGAGAGGTGCACGTGGAGCGGGGCGGTCCGCTCCCGGGCCCACCGCGCGACGGTGGAGAGCTGCCCGGCCGGGACGGCGCGGACGGAATGGATCGCGGCGCCGATCACCACCAGGTCGCCGTCGCCCTTGAGGCGGGAGGCGCGCTCGGCCCAGGCGTCCGCGGTGGTGTCGGAGAAGCGCAGCTGGTGCCGGCTCGGCTTCTCCCCGAACCCGGCGGCCAGATAGGCGGTGTCGAGCAGGGTGATGCGGATGCCGGCCTCGGCCGCGGCGGCGATGAGTGCCTCGCCCATGGCGTTCGGGTCGTCGTAGGGAGTACCGCCGGGCGCGTGGTGCAGGTAGTGGAATTCGCCCACCGCCGTGATGCCCGCCAGTGCCATCTCGGCGTACGTGGCGCGCGCCAGGTCGTAGTAGGTGTCGGGGGTGAGACGGGCGGCCGTCCGGTACATCAGCTCGCGCCATGTCCAGAAGGTGCCGGAGCCCACCTGGACAGTGGAGCGCAGCGCGCGGTGGAAGGCGTGCGAGTGGGTGTTGGCCAGTCCGGGGACGGTCAGCCCGTGCAGCGCGGTGGCGCCGGGCGGCGGCGCGTCGATGCCCGTCCGGACACCGGCGATGCGCCCGCCGGCCACGTCCAGGAGGACGCCCGGCTCGACGTGGGTGCCGAGCCAGGCGTGCGACATCCAGTAGGTCGCGGTGACCGGTGTGCCCGTCGGTTGCGTCGTCAGCTGCACGCGAGACCTTCCAGTACGTCGGCGAGTGCCCTCACCCCGGCCACGCAGTCGTCCTCGGCGGCGTGCTCGGCGGGTGAGTGCGAGATCCCGGTGGGGTTCCGTACGAACAGCATGGCGGTCGGCACGGAAGCGGACAAAATACCCGCGTCGTGTCCTGCCCCCGTGCCGAGCAGGGGCACGGTGCGCCCGCCACGGTCAGCGCCGCCACCGCCCCGCTCCTCCAGCATCAGGCGGATCTCGTCCCGCAGTGCGTGCTGGAAGTCCACCACCGGTGTGAACGACTCGCGTACGACGTCGATATCGATACCGGCCCGCTCGGCGTGCTCCCGCGCGGCCCGCTCGACACCGCTCACGACGGCGTCGAGAGCGGCCTGGTCGGGTGCCCGGGAGTCGAGCCAGCCCCGCACGAGGGAGGGGATCGCGTTGACCCCGTTCGGCTCGACGGCGATCTTGCCGAAGGTCGCGAGGCCTCCGGCGAGCTCCGCCTCACGACGGGCCGCGAGCACGGTCTCGGCGTAGGTGAGCATCGGGTCCCGCCGGTCGGCCAGCCGCGTGGTGCCGGCGTGGTTGGCCTCGCCCCGGAAATCGAACCGCCACCGGCCGTGCGGCCAGATGGCCGAGGCGACCCCGACCGGGTCACCGCTCAGGTCGAGGGCGCGCCCCTGCTCCACATGGAGCTCGACGAACGCACCGATCCGGGCGAGGCGTTCGGGATCCGGCCCGATGGCGTCGGGGTCGTGTCCCGCGGCCTCCATGGCCTGCGGCAGCGAGACGCCGTCCGCGTCGCGGAGCCGGTGCGCGTCCTCGACGCCCAGTCGGCCCGCGGCGAGCCGCGAGCCGACGCAGGCGAGCCCGAAGCGCGCCCCCTCCTCGTCCCCGAAGTTGACGATGGCGAAGGGCTTGTCGAACTCCGCTCCCCTGCGGCGGAGTTCGTCGAGGGCCGCGAAGGAGGACACCACACCGAGCGGACCGTCGAAGGCGCCACCGTCGGGCACGGAGTCGAGATGGGAGCCGGTGACCACGGCGTCCCCGGCAAGCGGATCGCCCAGCCAGGCCCACTGGTTGCCGTTGCGGTCGGTCTCGTGGACGAGCCCGCGCGTCTCGGCCTGGGCGCGGAACCACTCCCGGCACTCCTGGTCGGCACCGGTCCAGGCGTACCGGCGGTAGCCGCCGCTGCCCGCGTCACGGCCGAGCGGTCCGAGGCCGCGCCACATCGCGTCGAAGGACTCGGTCTCGCCGGGCCGGCGCGAGGCATCCGCTCCCCTGCCCGACACGGACGTGCCCGGACCGTCGTCCACCGCGCCGGTCAACGGACTTCGTCCTCCGCCATCGGGACCCGCACGCCCTTGTCCGAGGCGACGGACTCCGCGATGTCGTAACCCGCGTCCACATGCCGGATCACGCCCATCCCGGGGTCGTTCGTCAGCACCCGCCGGATCTTCTCCCCCGCGAGCGCCGTGCCGTCCGCGACCGAGACCTGCCCCGCGTGGATCGAACGCCCCATTCCGACACCGCCCCCGTGGTGCAGCGACACCCAGGACGCGCCCGAGGCCACGTTGACCATGGCGTTGAGCAGCGGCCAGTCCGCGATCGCGTCCGAGCCGTCCAGCATGGCCTCGGTCTCGCGGTAGGGCGAGGCGACCGACCCGCAGTCCAGGTGGTCACGCCCGATGGCCAGGGGCGCGGCGAGCTCCCCGCTCGCCACCATGTCGTTGAACCGCTCACCGGCCCGGTCGCGTTCGCCGTAGCCGAGCCAGCAGATCCGGGCCGGCAGCCCCTGGAAGTGGACCCGCTCCCCCGCCATCCTGATCCAGCGGTGCAGCGATTCGTTCTCGGGAAAGAGATCGAGCAGGGCCTTGTCCGTCTTGTGGATGTCCGAGGCCTCGCCCGACAGAGCCGCCCACCGGAAGGGGCCCTTGCCCTCACAGAAGAGCGGCCGGATGTAGGCGGGCACGAAGCCCGGGAAGTCGAACGCCCGCGCGTATCCGGCGAGCTGGGCCTCGCCCCGGATCGAGTTGCCGTAGTCGAAGACCTCGGCCCCCGCGTCCATGAAGCCGACCATCGCCTCGACGTGCGCGGCCATCGACTCGCGGGCGCGCAGGGTGAAGTCGGCGGGCTTCTCGGCCGCGTAGGAGGCCATGTCGTCGAAGTCGACGCCGACGGGCAGATAGGCGAGAGGGTCGTGGGCGCTGGTCTGGTCGGTGACGATGTCGACGGGTGCGCCCTCGGCGAGCATCCGGGGCAGCAGCTCCGCGGCGTTGCCGAGCAGGCCGATGGAGAGCGGGCGCCGCGCGTCGCGGGCCTCGACCGCCAACTGGAGCGCGTGTTCGAGGGAGTCGGCCCGCACGTCCAGGAAGCGGTGCTCGATCCGGCGCTCGATGGCGCGCGGGTCGCAGTCGACGCAGAGGGCGACGCCGTCGTTCATCGTGACGGCCAGCGGCTGGGCGCCGCCCATGCCGCCGAGCCCGGCCGTCAGCGTGATGGTCCCCGCCAGTGTCCCGCCGAACCGCTTCGCGGCGACCGCGGCGAAGGTCTCGTAGGTGCCCTGGAGGATGCCCTGGGTCCCGATGTAGATCCAGGAACCCGCGGTCATCTGCCCGTACATGGTGAGCCCGAGGGCCTCCAGGCGGCGGAACTCCTCCCAGTTCGCCCAGTCGCCGACCAGGTTGGAGTTGGCGATCAGGACGCGCGGCGCCCATTCGTGGGTCTGCATGACGCCGACCGGCCGCCCGGACTGGACGAGCATCGTCTCGTCCTGCTTGAGCGTCCGGAGGGTGCGGACCATGGCGTCGAAGGACCGCCAGTCGCGGGCGGCCTTGCCCGTGCCGCCGTAGACGACGAGTTTGTCGGGGTGTTCGGCGACCTCGGGGTCGAGGTTGTTCTGCAGCATGCGGAGGGCGGCTTCCTGCTGCCATCCCAGGGCGCTCAGTTCCGTACCGCGCGGTGCCCGTACGGGGCGGGGTCCTGACATGGGGGATGCCTCCTCGCGTCTGTGACTCTCCTATTCACATCCTGGACGCCTGAATACTCCTAGTCAACAGGCTCGCCCGGGTCCGGCCCCGGGCGAGCCGTCGGCCGACGACCGCAAGCGGCTCCGCGGCGGACGAGGACGGGCAGGAGACGGCCGTGGACGGACGGCCGCCGGACATGTTCCGGCCCGTTCCGCGCACCCACCTGCCGCCCTTTACACGGCCGGCCGCATGTACCTGTGGAAAATGCCAGAACTCCCACCAGGCGCGCACACGTTGCGTAGCCTCTCCATTACATCCGTACACCACGTCGGGAGGGGAGTCCGAGTTGCCCGGAATCGACGAGTGCCTGGTCGAGGTCATGAGGCTGCCCGGTGCCCGGGGTGCCGCAGTCGTCGACTGGACCAGCGGTCTCGCGCTCGGCACCATCGGCGAGTCGCCCAACGGCGATCACGAGGCGACTGCCGCCGAGACGGCGGAGGTGGCGAGGATGGCCGCCGAACAACCCGTGTTCGCCCAGGCGGACGCGCCCACCGGCGCACCGGGCCCACCCGCCCCGGCCGTCGAGGACGTCATCGTCACCACAGCTCCCGGGTACCACATCCTCCGCTTCGTCCGGACGGACTTCGACAGCAGCGTCTTCCTCCACCTCTGGCTGGACCGCGCGGAAGGCAACCTCGCCCTGGCACGCATACGGCTCGGCGAGATGGCGGAGCGGCTGGTCCTGGCATGAGCCCCTCCGTCACCGCCCGGCCCGGCTTACCCGAACAGGCGACGCCCTCACCGATGTTGCAGCGGCTCGCGGCGGAGCGCGCGACCGGCGCGCTGATGCGCGACCGCGGCACCCTGTATCTGGCCGACGGCCAGGTCGTCCACGCGGAGAGCCCCGCGACCCCCGGGATCGACGTCCTGCTCACCACGGGCGGGGCCCTGCGCTCCGAGGGCTGGTGGGACGCGGTCGCCCAGGCGGGTGCCGGACAGCGGGTCGGCCGTTACCTCGTGGACAGCGGCCGGGTCCCCGGCGGCGCGCTGGAGCTCTGTCACCTGGGCGCCTTGTACGACGCGGCCTTCTTCGCACTGGCCCCCACGCACACACCGGCCCGCTTCCGCTACGGGGTCTCGCACTGGATCGGCCCCGTCCGGCCCGTGCCCGTCCACTCCGTCCAGCGCGAGACGCTCCGGCGCCGGGAGCTCCTGGACCGGATCTGGCCGGACGCGCTCACCGACAGCGCGCCGCTCGCCCCCACCACCCACCGGGTGGACGCCCCGGTCCCCCCACGCCAGCGCCGTGTCCTGGATCTGGTGAACGGCGAGCGCACGGCGACGGACATCGCCCAGGAGCTGGGCCGCTCGGCCTTCCACACCCTGGTCGACCTGCGCCGGCTGACCGCCGCCGGACTGGTCGAAGCGGTCCGCCCGGCAGCCGCCGGGTCCGCGTCGGCGTCCGGGCGGAGCCGCATCGCACTGCCCGAGGTCACGGCCGACCCCGACGTCGACCTGTTGCGCCGGCTCAGAGACGCATTGGAGGCACTGTGATACGCGCGCTCAGACAGCGTGCCGGGAGGAGACAGCTGATGGTGCCCGAGGCAGAGGTACAGGATGTCCTCGACGAGCTCCAGCGGTTACGCGCCCGGGTTCCGCTCCTGACCGGCGCACTGGCCGCCAGCACCGACGGCCTGGTCGTCGCCCACGACACCCCGGGGATCGAAGCCGAGGGAGTAGCCGCGCTGACAGCCGCCGCGCTCGGTGTCTCCATCCGAATGGCCGACGCCACCGGACGAGGGGACTTCCGTGAACTCCTGATCCGCGGCGAGAACGGCTACATCGCCACCTACGCGGCGGGCTCCTCCGCCGTCCTCACACTGCTCGCCGAGGACCGGATCAACGTGGGCCGCCTCCACCTCGAAGGACGTCGCGCGGGCGCACGCATCGGCGAAGTGGTCGATGCCGCACAGACCGACGCCGACCGCCCCGTGCCGCCGCCACGCACGCCGCAGTCCCGGGCCCTGCCCCGCCGCACCACACCGGATCCCACGTGACACCCGCATCCGGCGACGCGTCCGCCACGAGCGGACAGCGCACCGGCCGGCAGCGCACCACCCAGCAACGGACGACCCAGCAACGGACCGGCCACCGGGCCGGCCAGGGAAAGGAAACGAGCACTATGGGCAACACCGAAACGTCACTGAAGAACGCGATGGCGTCGATCGAGGGCACCGTCGGTGTCGCACTCGTCGACTACACCAGCGGCATGGCTCTGGGCACGCTCGGCGGAGGCAAGGAGTTCAACCTGGAGGTCGCGGCGGCCGGCAACACCGACGTCGTCCGGGCGAAGCTCCGGACCATGGAGCATCTCGGCATCAAGGACGAGATCGAGGACATCCTGATCACCCTCGGCACCCAGTACCACCTGATCAGGCTGCTCAAGACCCGTGGCGGCAACGGCCTGTTCCTCTACCTCGTACTGGACGGCGGCAGAGCCAACCTCGCGATGGCGCGCCACCAGCTGCGGAAGATCGAAGCGGAGCTGGAGGTCTGACCCGGAGTGCTCACCGGCGGTGACGCCGCGCCCGACGGGTGCGGCGTCCCGCCATGGGGCCGGTGGTCCGGCATGCCCACCCGCTTGCCCGTGGGCCGGCCCGCTCCACCCGCTCGGCAGGGCCCGGCCCGGACGTCCTCCAGGCCACCACGACCGCTGCTACTCGACGAACAGCCCCCGCGCGGCGGCCCTCGCGTCGAACTCCTCGAGCCGGGCCTGCGCCTCGGGCAGTCCGTCGCACATGGCCTCCAGCAGCGCCCGCCCCAGCAGCATCGGCGCACACGCGGTGTCGAAGGCCAGCCCGGTCCCCACCGCGGCCGGGATCAGCAGATCGCTGTGGGCCGCCACCGGGGCGAACGCCGAGTCGGCCACGGTCACGACAATCAGCCCCTGCTCCCGCGCGTATGCCAGCGCGTCCACGGCCTCACGCGGGTGCCGCGGCAGTGCGAAGCACATCAGGGCACTCGCGCCCGCCCGCCTGGCAGCGTCGATGCGGTCGTGCAGCATGCTGCCGCCCTCGTCGACGACCCTTACGTCCGGGTGCACCTTGGCCGCGAAGTACCCGAACCCCCGGGCCTGCGAGGACGCGGCCCGCAGCCCGAGGACGAGCAGGGGCCTGGACCCGGCGAGCAGCCGTCCGGCCCGCTCCACCGGGGACGGGTCGGCGAGCAGTTCGGACAGCTGCCGCAGATTCTCGATCTCGGCCCGCACCGCCTGCTGGTACTCGTTGAGACTGTCCTCCACGCCGCCCCCGCCGGCCGCTCCGGCAGGCGTCACCTCCCGCAGGTGTCTGCGCAGCGCGGGGTACCCGTCGAAGCCGAGCGCCACGGCGAAGCGGGTGACGGACGGCTGGCTGACCCCGGCCAGCTCGGCCAGCTCCACACTCGACAGGAACGGGGCGTCGGCGGCCCGCCGCACCATGGAGTGGGCGATCCGCCGCTGGGTGGGCGTGAGCCGCCGCCCCTCGAAGAGCCGCTGCAACCGCGCAGCCGGGCTGCTCCCGCTCATGCTGTCCCCTCCAGGGATCCGTCAGATCTGTCGGACCGGTCCGTCACCGAGGAATCCATTCAGCCAGTCGGCGGTCTGCATGTCCATATACAGCCCACGGTCCGGACACGGCCGCCGCCGGCGTGCCGGGCGGGCTCCTCGCATTGCGGGACCGCGCTCCCCTGCCGACCCTGGGATCATGATCCCAGCCAATACGAGAGGGCCGGGCGGCGTCATCGTCCGCTACGGCGACACCGATGCCGCGCACGTGCTGAGCGTCTACGCCGATCTGCGGTGCCCCTACTGCAAGCGCATGGAGCTGGGCCTCGGAGCCGTGATGGAGCGCGCCGCCGACGAGGGCAGATTCGCCGTGGACCACCATTTCGGCACGTTCATCGACGACTCCTCGGGCGGCAGCGGCTCCCTGGAGGCGCTGGCCGCGCTGGGAGCCGCAGCCGACGAGGGGCAGAAGCCGTTCATGCTCTTCCTGCGGGCGCTGTACGCCGATCAGCCCAGCGAGGACGTCGACGCCTTCGCCGACCGGGACTTCCTGCTCCGGCTGGCCGGCGAGGTCGAGGCGCTGCACACCGACGCCTTCCGGCAGAAGGTCATGGAGCGCACCTATCTGCCCTGGGCGGCACAGGTGGCGGCGGCGTTCGAAGCGAGCGGTGTGCGGTCCACGCCCACGGTCCTCATCGACCGGGCCCCGGTCCCCGTCATCAACTCCCTGGGATACGCGGTCACGCCCGAGGCGTTCCTCGCCGAGGTGACTGCCGGGTGAGGGCCCGGTGAGCGCTGGGCCGGCCGTCAGGCCTTGCGCGCGACCCCGCTGAACATGGCCACCTCGTCCGGCAGGCCGCCGCCGTCCGGCTCGGCGCGCCACCGGCTGCACGAGACCACTCCGGGCTCGAGGAGCTCCAGACCGTCGAAGAACCGGTTGATGTCGGCGGGCGTCCGCTGCGTCAGCCTGGGCGTGCCGTTCTCGTTCCAGAACGCGACGGCCGCGTCCACGTCGGGCATCGACGGGTCGGTGATCGTGTGGGAGAGGACGAGGTGGCTCCCGGACGGCAGGGCGTCCATGAGCCGGCGGACGAGACCGTACGCCTGGTCGTCGTCCTCGATGAAGATGACCACGCCGAGCAGGACGAGGGCGACCGGTCGGCTGAGGTCCAGGGTCTTCGCCGCGTGCTCCAGGATGACGTCGACGTTGCGCAGGTCCTCGTCGAGGTAGTCGGTCCTGCCCTCCGGCGTACTGGTGAGCAGCGCGCGCGCGTGGGCGAGCACCAGCGGGTCGTTGTCGACGTAGACGATGCGGGACTCCGGCGCCAGCCGCTGGGCGACCTCGTGGGTGTTGTCCGCCGTCGGCAGGCCGGTGCCTATGTCGAGGAACTGCCGGATCCCGAGGTCTGCGACCAGATGGCGCACCGCCCGTCCGAGGAACAGCCGGTCCGCCTGCGCGTAGTCGCCGATGCCCGGGTGCAGCGTACGGATGTGGTCACCGGCCGCCTGGTCGACCGGGTAGTTGTCCTTGCCGCCCAGCCAGTAGTTCCAGATCCGGGCGGTGTGCGGCTGCGACGTGTTGATCCGGTCCGCCTGTGCGGGCACTGGTCCTCCTGGGGGAGTCGAGCTGGGCGCATCGTCAACACGCAGCCTACAGAGCCTTGTTACGCCTGCCGGGCCAGGCCGGGGCAGCTCGACGCGGTGTGCCGGCGGTCGTCAGAACATGACACGGGCGGCCAGCAGGGCGGCCTGGGCCGTCGGCTCGCCCTCCAGCTCCGGACGGCCCCGTGCGGGCCGCCCCGACAGGTGCCTGGCGAAGTCGACCGCGTCCGCGTGGAGAGTGGCCGCCGGGGTGCCGATGCCCAGCAGACGGCGCCCGCCCGCCGGCCCGTGGAGGTCGATCTCCGCCGCGGGACCCGTCCAGGCGAGGGCCAGGTCCAGCACCACCTGGTCCACGATCTCCCGGTCGTGCCCGTCGAGGACCGGCTCGGCCCCGGTGGCGTCCGCGAGGTCCATGCGGTGCATCCAGGTGTCCCGGACCACGAGGACGTTGCCGAGGTAGTCCACCGAGTCGTCGGGCAGGGCCTTCGCCTCCGGGTAGAGCAGACTCAGCCGTGTCCTGCGCCGGACCGGTGCGGGCACACGGCGCAGGGCGATCAGGCCCTGGGGCGCGAAGTGGGCCAGTGCTCCGATCAGTTCCCTCCCCGGGACGGCCTGCCGGTCCTCGATCTGAACCTCGTTGTGCCCGTCGAGCCGGCCGAGATGCGGGTGGGTCCGCGCGGCCCGCCGGATCCGGCGCACGGCGACCCAGGGGCGCGGCAGTTCCTCGTACTGGCCGACGGTGTGGGCGAGCATGTCCCGGACCGTCCAGCCGGTGCAGACGGTCGGGCGCCGCCAGTCCTCGTCGGAGAGCTCACGGAACGTCGAGAGCGTCGCCCGCAGCTCCGCCTCGTTGACCCGGCGCGCCCTCACCCCGTACGTGCGGGGGATGGCGCGGGCGGACGTCGTCGTGGTGGCCATGGGCGCCTCCCGTCTTCCGGCAACAACGCTACGCCGACGGGGCACGGCCCGCCCTGCGCGGGAGCCCCCGAAACAGGGGGGCTGACCCCACTGACGCGGGCGTCCGGGGTTCGTAATGTGAGGCGCATGGAAGCCCGTGACCCTGAGCTCAGGCGAGAGCTGGACGCCACCCTGAAGGCCCGCAGCGAGCTGGGGCCGGAGTACGAGTCCGCGCTCATCGACTCGTTCCTGGAGAAGGTCGACCAGCGGCTGGCCGGGACGCACGACCGGGGGACGCACGACCGGCGGGCGAGGCGGCACCTCGCCGAGCGTCGGACGGCCGCCGCCTGGGACGGTCAGCGGCCCGCCGGGCCGGACGGGACCTTCGGGGAGCGCTTCGGCTTCGGGGCCGTATCGCTGGTCCTGGCCATCCCCCTGTCCGCGATCGGCGTCGCGAACGCCGGGATCGACGGGCTCGTGGTGGCCTGGCTGGGGATCTTCGGCGTGAACGCCGTGCACTCCGCACGCGTGTGGCCGTGGACCGGGAGGAGGCGGCGGACCTCGCCCCACCGGGACGACTGAGACGGACGGCAACGGCAGGAACGCCCGCACGGGTGAATAGTCGCGGGGACCGCCGCACCCCCGGTCGCCCGGGGGGCGGGACGACGGCGGTCCCCGCGAGGGACGCGGTCCCCGGGTCAGGGCCGGGTGCCGCGTCCGGGCGACGGTGGAGGTCCGGGAGCCGCTCCGTAGTCCGTGTCGCCGTATGTGGTGCCGGCGGGTTTCCCTGCCGACACCCATCACTCTGCCGGAGCCGTGTTAAGCCGGTGCTGCGTCGACGTGTCGCGCTCGTACCGTTTTCGCGAAGCCCCGGGAACCGTGCTCACTGCTTGGGTGCGGCGTCCTTCGCCAGGAAGGCCAGCAGGTCCTGCCTGCTCACGACGCCCGTGGGCTTGCCCTCGACGAGGACGATCGCCGCGTCGGCACCGTTCGTACCGCCGAGCACGGCCATCAGGTCCTCGACCGGCTCACCGGAACCGACCTGCGGCAGCGGGGCCGACATGTGTTTCTCCAGCGGGTCGGTCAGTGTGGCCCGCTGGGTGAACAGCGCGTCCAGGAGCTCACGCTCCACGACGGAGCCGATGACCTCGGCGGCCATCACGTCGGGGTGCCCGGCGCCCGGCTTCACGATCGGCATCTGGGAGACGCCGTACTCCCGCAGGACGTCGATGGCCTCGCCTACCGTCTCCTCGGGGTGCATGTGGACGAGTGAGGGCAGCGGCCCCTCCTTGAAGTCGAGGACGGCGCCGACCCGCGCGGACGGGCCGGTGTCCTCGAGGAAGCCGTAGTCGGCCATCCACTCGTCGTTGAAGATCTTGCTCATGTAGCCGCGGCCGCTGTCCGGCAGCAGGACGACCACCACGTCCTCGGGACCGAGGCGCTTGGCGACCTCGAGGGCCGCGACGACCGCCATGCCGCAGGAACCGCCGACGAGCAGCCCCTCCTCCTTGGCGAGGCGCCGCGTCATCTGGAAGGAGTCCTTGTCCGAGACCGCGACGATCTCGTCCGTGACCGTGCGGTCGTAGGCGCTCGGCCAGAAGTCCTCGCCGACGCCCTCCACGAGGTACGGACGTCCGGAACCGCCGGAGTAGACGGAGCCCTCCGGGTCGGCGCCGATGACCTGCACGCGGTTCTCGCTGACCTCCTTGAGGTAGCGGCCGGTGCCACTGATGGTGCCGCCCGTGCCGACGCCGGCGACGAAGTGGGTGATCCGCCCCTCCGTCTGCTTCCAGAGCTCGGGGCCCGTCGTCTCGTAGTGCGAGCGCGGGTTGTTGGGGTTGGAGTACTGGTCGGGCTTCCAGGCCCCCGGTGTCTCTCGGACCAGGCGGTCGGAGACGTTGTAGTACGAGTCCGGGTGGTCCGGGTCAACGGCCGTCGGGCAGACGACGACCTCCGCGCCGTACGCGCGCAGCACGTTGATCTTGTCCGTGGACACCTTGTCCGGGCAGACGAAGATGCACTTGTAGCCCTTCTGCTGGGCGACGATGGCCAGGCCGACGCCCGTGTTGCCGCTGGTCGGCTCCACGATCGTGCCGCCGGGCAGGAGCTCACCGCTCTCCTCGGCCGCCTCGATCATGCGCAGCGCGATGCGGTCCTTGACCGACCCGCCGGGGTTGAAGTACTCGACCTTGGCCAGGACCGTCGCCTGAATGCCTGCCGACACATTGCGCAGCCTGACCAGCGGGGTGTTGCCGACAAGACTGATCATCGAATCGTGGAATTGCACCGTGTACTCCGGGGTCTCCGAGATGGTCAGGCAAGAGTATGCGTACGGGCAGGAGATTGGACGAAGCGATTGAGTAACGCCCTCCACGGGGCAGGTAGTGCTGTGTACGGCTGTACGGCACGGAGGAGGTGGACCGGACTGTGTCGAGAGCGAGGGTGGCACGGCGGATCGCAGCGGGTGCGGCCTACGGGGGCGGCAGCGTCGGGCTGATCGGGGCCGCGACCGTGGGTCTGGTACTGGCCGAGGTGCAGTTGGCGAAACGGCAGGTGGGCGGCGGCAAGGCACCGGTCCCGCCGAGCGCCGACGGACGGTACGGGGTGGCCTTCGCCGGCCCTTCGCACCCGCTGCGCTTCGTGATGCTGGGTGACTCCACGGCGGCGGGCCAGGGCGTGCGCAGGGCCGGACAGACGCCGGGGGCGCTGCTGGCGTCCGGGCTGGCCGCGGTCGCCGAGAGGCCGGTGGATCTTCGGAACGTGGCCCTGCCCGGTGCCCGCTCGGACGACCTGGAGCGGCAGGTGTCCGTGGTGCTGGCGGATCCCTCGGGGGTGCCGGACGTCTGCGTGATCATGATCGGCGCGAACGACGTGACCAACCGGATGCCCGCGACACTGTCGGTGCGCTGTCTGGGCACGGCCGTACGGAGGCTGCGCACGGCCGGCGCGGAGGTGGTCGTCGGCACCTGCCCGGACCTGGGCACGATCGAGCCGGTCTACCAGCCCCTGCGGTGGCTCGCCAGGCGGGTGAGCCGGCAGCTGGCCGCGGCCCAGACGATCGGCGCGGTGGAACAGGGCGGACGGACGGTCTCGCTGGGCGACCTGCTCGGCCCCGAATTCGAGGCGAACCCCCGGGAGCTCTTCGGCCCCGACAACTACCACCCGTCGGCCGAGGGGTACGCGACCGCCTCGATGGCCATGCTGCCGACCCTGTGCGCGTCCCTCGGCCTGTGGCCGGAGTCCGACCGGCTGGACGGCTCGCGCCGCGAGGGCATGCTGCCGGTCGCGAAGGCGGCGTCCAGGGCGGCCCGGGAGGCGGGCACCGAGGTGACGGCGGCGCGCGCCCCATGGGCTCTGCTCAAGCACCGCAGGCGCCGGCGCCTGCCCGCCCATACGGAACCGGTGCCGCACGAGGACGGCGGAACGGACACGGACGGCGGACCGGTGCGCGGACACGGGTCCGGGGCGACGTGGCGGCGGGCATGACCGTGATCCCCCACCGCCGGAGGAACAATGCGGGCGACTGAGCGGTTGCTTAGAAAAGAGGTCCGCATCACATCACCTGTTGGGTGACCTCAGCTATACGTCCGGGTAACTTCCAAAGCAGCCCAGCCTTCCTGCCTTCCAGCCCTCATGGAGCCGCGTGATGCCCGAAGCCGTGATCGTCTCTGCTGCCCGTTCGCCGATCGGCCGGGCCTTCAAGGGGTCCCTCAAGGACCTGCGCGCGGACGACCTGACCGCGACCATCATCCAGACCGCGCTGGCCAAGGTCCCCGAGCTGGACCCCAGGGACATCGACGACCTGATGCTCGGCTGCGGCCTCCCCGGCGGCGAGCAGGGCAACAACCTGGGCCGCGTCATCGCCGTACAGATGGGGATGGACCACCTTCCCGGTTGCACGGTCACGCGCTACTGCTCGTCCTCGCTCCAGACCAGCCGCATGGCGCTGCACGCCATCAAGGCAGGCGAGGGTGACGTGTTCATCTCCGCCGGTGTCGAGATGGTGTCCCGGTTCGCGAAGGGCAACTCCGACAGCCTGCCGGACACGCACAACCCGCTGTTCGCCGACGCCGAGGCCCGCACGGCGGCCCGTGCCGAGGAGTCCGGGACGAGCTGGACCGACCCGCGCGAGGAGGGCCTGGTCCCCGACGCGTACATCTCAATGGGGCAGACCGCCGAGAACCTCGCCCGGATCAAGGGCGTCACCCGCCAGGACATGGACGAGTTCGGCGTGCGGTCGCAGAACCTCGCCGAGGAAGCCCTCAAGAACGGCTTCTGGGAGCGCGAGATCACTCCCGTGACCACGCCGGACGGCACGGTCGTCTCCAAGGACGACGGCCCCCGCGCGGGCGTCACCCTGGAGGGCGTGCAGGGCCTGAAGCCCGCGTTCCGCCCCGACGGGCTCGTCACCGCGGCCAACTGCTGCCCGCTCAACGACGGCGCCGCCGCGCTCGTGATCATGTCGGACACCAAGGCGCGTGAGCTGGGCCTGACCCCGCTGGCCCGGATCGTCTCGACCGGCGTCTCCGGCCTGTCCCCCGAGATCATGGGCTACGGGCCGGTCGAGGCCAGCAAGCAGGCGCTGAAGCGCGCCGGGCTGACCATCGACGACATCGATCTGGCCGAGCTCAACGAGGCGTTCGCCGCCCAGGTCATCCCGTCCTACCGGGACCTCGGCCTGCCGCTCGACAAGGTCAACGTCAACGGCGGCGCGATCGCCGTGGGCCACCCCTTCGGGATGACGGGCGCCCGCATCACCGGCACGCTGATCAACAGCCTGCAGTTCCACGACAAGCAGTTCGGCCTCGAGACGATGTGCGTGGGCGGCGGCCAGGGCATGGCCATGGTCATCGAGCGGCTGAGCTGAGCCGTAGCGGAGGGCAGGGGGACCCCCGGCCGAAGGCCGGAGGAGAGCCGCCCGAGGTGGACGCCCTTCCGGGCACGGCACCCGCCCCTCCCTCCCGCGCGAGGGCCCGCTCGAACCGGCCCGAGGTCCGATCGTGACCGAATCTCCCCCAGGATGTGATCTGCATCCCGGGGGAGAGTTGTTTTCGCAGGTCACACCAGCCACAAGACTAAACACCGGGCCCAAAGTCCTGTCCAATTCGTGACGTAATGCACTGACAGCAGGTGTCGGCACAGGACAAGCTGATGTAGGAAGTCGGGGGTGTCGATTGAAACCGGGAGTATGTCAGTGAGCGCCATGCCGTTTGCCCTGTTGCTGACCACCGCCGCTGCCACGGCCGTCGGCGCCGCCGCTCTGCACGCTGCTCACGGGCTGCGCAAGCAGGTCGCCGCCCTGCGCACGGAGCTGGCGGAAGGACGGAGCCTCCACGCATCCGTGCCCGAACAGCAGAACCGGAGCTCCGGGACACCCGCCGAGGAGATACGCGCGGCGGTCGCCGACGCGCTCGCCGAGGAGCGGGAGCGTGAACTCGCCGAGGCCCGCGCCTTCTGGGCGGCCCAGGAGGCGCGCGACGCCGCCGACGCCCCGTCACTGCTGGGCGGGCTCGGCGACGAAGTCCCGTTCTTCATGCCCCGGCAGGCGGACTTCGCCGGCCTGGAGGCGATGGACCTCGAAGCCACCGAGGCCCTGGACGAGCTGGCGGAGCTGGCCGAACTCACCGACCTGCCCGAGGTGGTCGAGTACGCGGAGTTCGCCGAGGACTCCCCCGAGCTGGCCGCGGCCCGCCGCCGCCACCCGTCGCACCCGGACTTCGTCCCCGCACAGGCACCCGTGGTCACCGACCATGAGCGTACCGTGAACCGCCTGGAGCGGCTCGCCGATACCGCCACGGAACTCACGGACGTGCGCCCCGGCCCCCTCGGGACGCTCGATGTGTACGTCTTCGCCGACGGCACCACGCTCTGCATGACCCCGGGCCACCGGGAGACCGCCGAGCGGCTCGCGGACTCGCTGCGCTCCGGTGAACAGCCGGTACTGCTGGGCGGTTCCGGGGTCTCCGGCGCCTACGCGCTGACGTTCTCGTGCGGCAGGGAGAACGTCTACATACTCGCCGACCGCGTCATCGCCTCGTTCTAGCGCGGCCCGGGTGCGAACGCCCGACCCGCCGCCTCCTCGACACGACGCACGGCCTCGTCCAGCTCCTGGGACGAGGCCGTTTCCAGTGCCACGGCCAGGTCCCGGCCAGCGACCGCGAGCTGGTCACCGACGGCGAATATCCCGACGTCCGGCATGATCCTCGGCTCCCGGTCCGGCGCTTCGGCGCGCTGGGCCCGGGCGGACAGCTCCCTGGCCGTCACCAGGGCCTCTGCGGCCACGCCGCGCTGCAGCCGGCTCTGCGGAGTGCTCCGCAGGCGGTCGGCGAATCGGTCCACGGCGGCGATCAGGGGGGTCGTATCGAGCACGCCGTGACCCTACGCGCCCCCACCGGATGGTTGCCAACGCCGCGGTGCTCGGGCACGGTGTCGGGAAGGAACAGCAACGCGTACTGCGTCGGAGGCGCCGATGTCTCAAGTCTTCTCCGAAGAAACCCATCGCAACCTGCTCTCCCGGATCCCCCACTGCACCGGTCGCGACATCGCGGACTGGCTCCGCACCGTCGACGAAGGCCCCTCTCTCTTCCGCTTCGAGGAGAAGGTCAGCTGGCTGCGCAGCGAACACGACCTCACCTACGGCCACGCCAAGGCGATCATCCATGAGTACGACCTGAGACGGGCCGCCCGCAAGCTCATCTGAGGACGGCCCCCTCCCCGCGACATACGGAACGGCCCGCAGGCAGGGCCTGAGGGCCGTTCCGTCGTCGTCGCGCCTACGGGGTCAGTCGTCCCCGTTGAGGATGGAGAGCAGACGCAGCATCTCCAGGTAGATCCACACCAGGGTCATGGTGAGGCCGAAGGCCGCCAGCCATGCCTCCTCACGCGGTGCGCCGAAGTTGACGCCGTCCTCGACCTGCTTGAAGTCCAGGGCCAGGAAGCACGCACCGAGGATGATGCCGATGACGCCGAAGAGGATGCCGAGGCCGCCGCTGCGGAAGCCCAGGCCGTCACCGCCGCCGAACACGGAGAACAGCAGGTTGACCATCATCAGGAGCACGAAGCCCATGGCCGCGGCCATCACGAAGCCGTAGAAACGGCGCGTGACGCGGATCCAGCGCATCTTGTACGCGATGAGGACACCGGCGAAGACACACATGGTGCCCATCACCGCCTGCATCACCGTGCCGGGGCCGATGTAGGTGCTGACCGCGCTGGAGATCACTCCGAGGAAGACACCCTCGAAGGCCGCGTACGCGAGGATGATCGCCGGCGAGGCCTTGCGCTTGAACGACTGGATCATCGCGAAGACGAACGCCACCAGGGCGGCGCCGATGGCGATGCCGTACGACTTGCCGAGATTGGCCTCGTCGACCGGCAGCAGGGCCCAGGAGAGCGCGGCGGTGAGCACCACGGTGCCCAGCGTCATCGCCGTACGCGTGACGACGTCGTCGATCGTCATCGCACCGGAGCGCGCCGGCGCCTGCGGGGCGCCGTACTGGGTGTCCTGCTGGGCGTAGGGGTTCGTGGCGTACGGGTTGGCGGCGGTGCCCTGCGCGTACGGGTTGGCACCCGCTGCGGGGGCCCCGGCCTGCGGCACCGCGTTGAAGCCCGCGTGGCCGTTGTCGCGGCTGAACCCCCGTCGCGAGAAGACCGGGTTGCTGCTCCTCATTTCACTCCTCCATGGCCACCGTGCGCGGCCTTGCGTCAAGAGTAATGGGTAGGCAAAACAATCACCCTAGTGCCAGAGGAGGATCTTTACGGAAGCCTGAGGCCCCGGAGCCTCGGCACGGGTACCAGACCCTCGTACCCCCGGGGCGGCCCGGTGAAAAGCCGGCCGGGCCGCCGGGAGCAGCCGACGTACGGCAGGATCTCGTCACCCGCCGTGTTCGTCTCATGAGTGACATCGTGTCTCGGAACGGCTTCCGCTCCTCCGGGCCTCACGCACCCACGCCCCTGCGAGCGCGTGCCCGGAGCCGGACTCGAACCGGCACGCCCCCGAGGAGGCAGCGAGGTTTAAGCTCGCCGTGTCTGCATTCCACCACCCGGGCGTGGGCGCGCGGCTCCGCGTTTGGCACATGACCCTATCCGTGGGTCTCCCTCGAACAGCGGAACATCCACTCGATGTTGTCTTATTTTATTGATCGTGTGAGGGTCCGTCAGACACCTGCCACCGCATCAGCACAAGCCCTGCCCGGCCGAGGGGGACGAACCGCGGCAAACGGGAATGACGGAAACTCGACGCACCGGTACGGCCCCCCGCGCCATGGGTCGCGCCACCGCTCGCCAGGGCTCCGCCACCTCATCCGTCGACGGTGTCGTTGACGCAGCGCAGGACGGGCCGTGAGCCCAGCGCCCCGGGGTCCTTCAACACCGCTCCCGTGACGTGGAAGGCGGCGCTCTCGCCGGGCAGCAGGGTGACGAGCATGTCGTCGACCTCCGCCGCCGGATCCAGTCGGTCGGGGAAGAGCGCGAGGTCGCGCAGCAGCGTCCGCGCGGTCACCGTGACCCGGTAGCCGATCCCGGATTCGTCACCCTGGGTGACCGCGACGTCGTACAGCGCCGGCGGCAGCGCGAGACGGGTGTCCTCCTCGTAGAACTCGACCGTCCGCAGCTCGCCCAGCTCCGCCACCAGCACCTCGCGGGTGCTCTCGTCCGGCTCGGCCACCGAGGGGGGCAGGGGCACCCGGGTGACCCCGCGGGCAGCGGTGCCCACCGCGACGGTCTCCTCGGCCAGGACGGCACCGTCCAGGGAGCGCCGGGTCAGCCGCAGCGTGCCCTCCCAGAGGCGGGGGGAGTCGTTCACCAGGTGCAGGGCGCCGTCCCGTACCGCCATGAGCCGGTCCGCGTACGCCCTGCGCAGGGCGTACCAGAGCGGCTTGCGGCGGCCGTCACCGTCCACCGCCGACCAGGACACGACCGGCCAGCAGTCGTTGAGCTGCCACACGATCGCGCCCGTGCAGTACGGGCCGTGCGAGCGGAAGTGGCGGATGCCGAAGGCGACCGCGCGGGCCTGGTTGAGCTGGGTGAGCCAGTGCCAGTCGTCGAAGGACGCGGGCTGCGGGAGATGGTCGCCCAGGCCGCGCAGCAGCTTCGCGTCGCCGTCCTCCGCCTTCTGGTGACGGGAGACCAGCGGGGCGTCCTGACGCAGCGGACCGCTGACGGCGCGGCGCAGGGTGGCATACGCGGGCGGGCCCTGGAAGCCGAACTCCGCCACGAAGCGGTGCGCGGTGTCGGCGTAGTGCGTGTAGTCGACCCGGTTCCACACGTCCCACAGGTGGACCGTGCCCAGGGCCGGGTCGTTCGGGGGCAGTTCCGGGGAACCGGAGTAGGGCGACCCCGGCCAGTAGGGACGGGTGGGGTCGGTCTCGGCGCACAGGGCGGGCAGGAGTTCGTGGTAGTAGCCGTGGCCCCAGGTGCGGCCCTCCAGCTTCTCCTGCCAGCCCCAGTCGGCGTGGCCCTCCAGGTTCTCGTTGTTGCCGCACCACAGCACCAGCGAGGGGTGCGGGGCGAGCCGGACGAGGTTCTCGCGGGCCTCCGCGGCCACCTCGTCGTACAGCGGCTGCTCCTCCGGGTAGGCGGCGCAGGCGAACGGGAAGTCCTGCCAGACCAGCAGCCCCTTCTCATCGGCCAGCTCGTAGAAGTCGTCGCTCTCGTAGAGCCCGCCGCCCCAGACGCGGACCAGGTTGACGCCCGCGGCGACCGCCTGGTCGAGACGGTCGGAGACCCGCTGCCGGGTGACCCGCGCCGGGAAGCAGTCGTCGGGGATCCAGTTCACCCCGCGTACGAAGACGGGCTCGTCGTTGACGGAGACGCGGAATGCCTCGCGCTCCAGGCCGACGCCCCGGAAGCCCGTCCTGCCGTTCCACGCGTCGTCGCCGAGGCGCACCGTGACGTCGTACAGCGGCTGCTCGCCGTGGCTGTGCGGCCACCACCGCGCGGCTCCGGGGACGGAGAGGGTGACGGCGCCGCGGTCCTGGCCGGCCGGGACGGTGAACACGGCGCGTTCCCCGGCCACCTCCACCGAAGCCTCCAGGGGCCCGCCCGCTGACCGGTCGGCATCGAGGGTCAGCGAGAGACGCGGCACCCCGTCCCCGTCGAGGTCGGCGAGGACCTTCACCTCGGCGATGCGGGGACCGGTCCAGGACTCCAGCGCGACCGGCCGCCAGATGCCGGAGGTGACCAGGGTCGGGCCCCAGTCCCAGCCGAAGTTGCAGGCCATCTTGCGGATGAAGGCGTACGGCTCGGTGTAGGCGCCGGGCCGGTCGCCGAGCTTGTCGCGGAGCGCCTCGGCGTAGGTGTAGGGGGCGGTGAAGCGCACGACGAGGGTGTTGGCGCCCTCGCGCAGGAGCGGCCGGACGGGGAAGCGGTGGCTGCGGTGCTGGTTGGCGGTGGAGCCGATCTCGGTGCCGTTGAGCAGGATCGTGGCGACGGTGTCGAGGCCGCCGAAGCACAGGTCGGTGAACTCGTGACCGTCGGCCGACCACACGAAGTCCGTGCGGTAGGTCCAGTCGGTGCGGCCGATCCAGCCGAGCCGGGTCTCGTTGTCGTCGAGGTAGGGGTCGTCGATCAGTCCGGCGGCCATCAGGTCGGTGTGTACACAGCCCGGCACGGAGGCCGGGACACCGTCCGGGGGGAGCCCCACCGGCACGGGGCCGTCGGCGAGGAGCGTCCAGCCTTCGTGCACGGGCAGGTGGCGAGGGGTCACGCTGAGGTCCTTCCGCAGTCGGGCAGTCCGGCGCAGGCGACGAAGTGGTCGGGCTCGGTCTCGTACAGGTCGGTGTCCCGCGCGTCCCCCTCGTGGTAGGCGCAAGCCTCCACGGGTTCGGCGGACGTCCAGGGTTCGTTCAGCCGGGGCACCGCGGCCAGGAGCGTGCGGGTGTAGGGGTGGAGGGGGTTGCCGAAAACCTTCTGCGTGTCGCCGCGTTCGACGACACGGCCGTTCCGCAGCACCACCGTCTTCTCGGCGAGATAGGTGCCGAGCGAGAGGTCGTGGGTGATGTAGAGGACGCCGAGGCCGCGTTCCTTGAGACCGGCGAGGAGGTTGAGCACGTCGATGCGGGTGGAGGCGTCGAGCATGCTGGTGATCTCGTCGGCCACCAGGAAGCGCAGGTCGAGCAGGAGGGCGCGGGCGATGAGCAGGCGCTGGAGCTGTCCACCGCTGAGCTGGTGCGGGTAGCGGCCGAGCACCTGCCCGGGGTCCAGGCGTACGTCGCGCACAGCCTTCTCCACGCGCCCGGCCCACTCCTTGTCGGAGACGCCCGGGTGGTAGCCGCGGCGCACCAGCGCGAAGACGCGGTCGGCCTTGAAGACGGGGTTGTAGCAGCTGAAGGGGTCCTGGAAGACGCCCTGGACGCGGCGGTAGAAGTCCTTGCCGGGCCGGACCTGTTCGCCGTCCAGGGTGAGGCTGCCGGAGCTGACCTGGGTCAGGCCCAGCACCATGCGGCCGATGGTGGACTTGCCGCTGCCGCTCTCGCCGATGAGGGAGACCAGTTCGCCGGGCGCCGCCTCGAAGGACACCTGGTTCACCGCGGTGACGGAGCCGCCGCCGAAGGCGCCGGCCCTGAAGGTCTTGGTGACACGGTCGAGGGTCAGCATCAGGCCGCCTTCCAGCATGCGACGGTGTGGCGGGGGGCTATCTCGACGACCGGCGGTTCCTCGGCGCACCGGGCGTCGGCGAGGGGACAGCGGTCGCGGAAGCGGCAGCCGGCCGGTGGATTCAGCAGGGAGGGTGGGGAGCCCTCGATGCCGCTGAGCGGCTTGTCCTTGTAGCGGGCGCCCACCTGGGGCAGCGAGCCGATCAGCATCTTGGTGTACGGGTGGCGGGGCCCGTTCGTCAGGACCTTCGTGGGGGCCTTCTCGGCGAGCTTGCCGGCGTACATCACCATGATCGAGTCGGCGATGTGCGAGGTGAGCCCGAGGTCATGGGTCACGAAGATCATGCTGGTGACCAGGCCCTTGTCGCGGAGCCCCGTGAGGGCGCCCACGACGGCCTGCTGGTTGGAGACGTCCAGTGCCGACGTGACCTCGTCGGCGATGAGGACGGACGGGTCGAGCAGCGTGGAGATCACCATGACGGTGCGCTGCTTCATGCCGCCGGACAGCTCGATCGGGTAGCGGTCCAGGACGCCGGGCTCCAGGCCGACCAGTGCGAGCCGCCGGTGGAGTTCGTCCGTGTCGACGGTGACGCCGCGCGAGGCGAGTAGCTCGCGGATCATGCGTCCGAAACGGCGGGTCGGGTTGAGCGCACTCATCGAGTACTGGGGGACGAGCGAGATCTTGTGGAAACGGTAGGCGTTCATCGCCCGGTCGTCGGACAGCGGCAGGTCGTCGCCGTCCAGCGTCACGGTGCCGCCGACGTGCCGCATCCGGCCGTCGAGGCGGATGAGGGACTTGCCCAGGGTGGTCTTGCCGCAGCCGGACTCGCCCGCCAGGCCCAGGATCTCGCCGTCCGCCAGGTCGAAGCCGACGCCGTCCAGGGCCCGGACCTCGCCGCGCAGCGTGCGGTAGTGGACCCGCAGGTCGTTGACGGTCAGGGTCATGCGCTCACGACTCCCTCAGCTTCGGGTTGAAGACCTCGTCGAGGCCCACGTTGGCGACGTAGAGCGCGCCGACGATCGCGGTGATCCCGGCGCCAGGGGGGACGAACCACCACCACATGCCGAGTTGGAGCGCGCTCCACTGCTGCGCGCTCTGCAGCATCAGGCCGAGCGAGACGCCCTCGGTCGGGCCGAGACCGATGAAGTCCAGCGACGAGGCGATCAGGATGGACCCGCCGAAGAGCAGGATGAACGTCATGAAGAGGTACGAACTCATGTTGGGCGCGATCTCGCGGAAGACGATCCGCCAGGTGCCGCTCCCGCTGAGCCGGGCCAGGTCCACGAACTCCCGGGTGCGCAGCGAGAACGTCTGCGCCCTGATCGCCCGCGCCGCCCAGGGCCACGAGGTCAGGCCGATGAAAAGACCCTGCACGGCGACGCTGCGCACCCCCATGTAGGCGTTGATGATCAGCAGGACGGCGAGGGCGGGGATCACCAGGACGACGTTGGTGAGCATGTTGAGGATCTCGTCGACGACTCCGCCCCGGTAGCCGGCGAGGAAGCCGACGACCATGGCGATGACGGCGGCGATGGCTCCGCCGACGACGCCCACCAGGAAGGTGGCGCGCAGCCCGTGTACGAACTGCGCGTACACGTCCTGCCCGAAGGTCGTGGTCCCCATCCAGTACGTGCCGTCCGGCGCGGACGCCTGCGGGCCCACGTATTCGTTGGGGTTGCCGTTGTCGAGCAGCATCGGGCCTACGACGCCGACCGCCAGCAGGATCGCGACCAGGGTCACGCCGATGATCAGCTTGGGGTTGCGCACCGCGTAGTGCAGCGACTCGCGGCCCGCTCGGGCCACGGGCGCCTCGGGTGCCGCGTCCGGCAGTGTGCTCATGACGTGCCTCCTGCCATGCCCGTACGGGTGCGGGGATCGACGACGACGTACACGATGTCGATGAGGAAGTTGGCGATCAGTACGCCGATGACGATGAACAGGAACGCCCCCTGGAGCAGGAAGAAGTCCTGGTTCTGGATCGCGGCCAGGATCAGTGAGCCGAGCCCCGGATAGGCGAAGACGATCTCGGTGACGAGCGCTCCGGCGACCAGCACCCCCAACTGGAGGGCGAGGCCGGTGATCTGGGGCAGGACCGCGTTGCGGAACGCGTAGCGGCGGATGAGGCGCTGCGGTGCGCCGAGGGCGGAGAGATAGGAGGAGTAGTCGGACTCCAGCTCATAGATGATCATGTTGCGCATGCCGATGGCCCAGCCTCCGAGGGCGACCAGGAACAGCGAGAGGAACGGCAGCACCCAGTGGTGCAGCGCGTCCAGCGCGAAGTCGGCGCTCCAGCCGGGCTGGATGTCCAGGCTGTAGCCCCCCGATATGGGGAACCAGCCGGCCTTGGCACCCAGCGCCCAGGCGAGGATGACGGCGATCCACATGTAGGGCATGGCGGTCAGCAGATAGCCGGCCGGCAGCACGGTGTTGTCGAGGACCTTGCGGCGGGCTGACAGCGCACCGATCCAGTTGCCGACGAACCAGCTGAGCAGGACGGCCGGGATCATCAGCCCGAGCGTGTACGGGAGCGCGCCGAGCAGGACGTCGCCGACGGGCGTGGGGAAGACGAAGATGGAGATCCCGAAATCGCCCTGGAGCAGCGCGCCCCAGAAGTGCCCGTACTGCTGCCACAGGGGTTCGTCGAAGCCGAACAGGTCGTTGTAGTAGGTGCGCATCGCCTCGGCGGCCTCCGGCTGGGAGACCCGGGCACGGGCGACCATGGCGGAGACGGGGTCACCGGGCATGAAACGCGGGATCATCCAGTTGACGGTGACGGCGACGACGAAGGTCAGTGCGTAGACGACGAGTTTGCGGGCGAAATAGCGGCGCAAGGGTGCTCCCCTGGTGGAGAGCCCCGCCGTGCGCGCACGGTCAGGTGGTGCGCGCACGGCGGGGCGGTCATGGAGTCGGCGGCGTCACTTGGCGGGCTTCAGCTGCGTGAGCGTCTCGAAGCCGCCCATCTCCAGCCAGTTGCGCCACAGGGCGGGTGCCGTCTTCGGGGCTCCGGGGGCGCTCGACGGCCAGTTCGTCCAGGTGCCGGAGGTGGACTGCGACCAGAGGCCGTTGTACCAGAGCGGGATGATGGGCATCTCGGTCAGCTGGATGTCCTGGATCTTCGAGACGGCGGCCTTCATGCCCGCGGTGTCGTCGGTCCTGACCCCGCCGAGTTCCTGCACCAGCTTCCATGCCTCCTCGTTCTCGTAGCGCCCGAAGTTCACCGTGTTCTGCTGCTTCTGGACCGGCAGCTGGAACATGTACTCGTAGTACGTCCACGGGGTGTTGGACAGCTGGCGCTCGTTGTTGATGACGAGGTCGAACTCACCCTTGCCGCGCTGCTCGCCCAGGGCGTTCTGGTCCGGGAACTCGGTGCTGACCTTGATGCCCGCGTCCTTGGCCCCGGCGGCGATGACCTTGGCCGCTTCCATCCAGTCGGTCCAGCCCGAGGGCACGGCAAGCTTCAGGGCGAGGGCGGAGCCGTCCTTGTTCTCGACGAAGCCGTCGCCGTCCTTGTCCACGTAACCGGCGTCCGCGAGCTCCTTCTTCGCCGCGGCGGCGTCGTGCGTGAAGCCCTTCTCCTCGATGAGGGCCTTGTCGTCGAACTGCTCCCACTGCGGCAGCAGACCGGACGGGGAGGCCGGCTTGACCAGGTCGCCGTACACGCCCTTGACGATCTTGCCGGTGTCGACGGACGCGGCGAGGGCCCGGCGGAAGGCGGCGTCGTCCATCGGCTTCCTGGTGGTGTTGGGCACCAGCCAGGCGGTGTTGGCCGAGAGCATGTAGGGGGCCTCGTCGTAGTACGACACGACCTTCTTGCTCTTGATCAGCGAGGACGCGCCGGGCAGGAAGTTGTTGCTGAGGTCCAGCTGGCCCTGGCCCAGCTGGCCGATGACCACTTCGTTGCTCGGGTTGGAGACGTCGACGATGTAGCGGGGGGCCGGCGTCATGCCGAGTGCCTTCGTTCCCCACCAGTCGTCGCGCCGCTCCCAGACGACCCGGTCCTGGGACTTGCTCTTCAGCTTGTACGCTCCGGTGCCGACCGGCTTGTCGTTGACGCCGTTGAGGACGTCCTCGTCGGTGCGCGAGCCCCAGACGTGCTCGGGGACGATCGGCTGGCCGTAGAGGATGTAGTCCCACTCCTGGTAGCGGGCCTCCTCGAAGGTGAAGCGGACCGTGGTGTCGTCCACCGCCTTCGCGTCGGAGAGCCAGCTCCACAGCGAGTGGAAGGCGGAGGCCTCGATCTTGCCGAGACCGTAGGAGTACGCCACGTCCTTGGCGGTCAGCGGCTTGCCGTCGGCCCAGGTGATGCCCTGGCGCAGCTTCAGCTCGTACGTCTTGTCATCGGTCCAGCTGCCCGACTCCGCGAGCCAGGGAGTCAGCTCGCCCTCGTTCGGATCGAAGTGGAACAGGGTCTCGTAGACCAGGCCCTTGGTGCCGGTCGCGTGGTCCCAGTTGCGCAGCGGGTTGTAGTTGGCCGGAGGCCCCCACTGGGTGCCGGTCGTGTAGAGCGTCTCGTTGCGCGGCAGCGATCCGCCCTTGCCGGCCGGGCCGCCGGTGCCGCCCGTCCCGGAGCCGCCCCCCGTGCACGCGGTCGCGGCGAGTGTGAACACGGCGAGAGCGGTCGTGACCCGCAGCCGGGTACGCGTACCCATAGCCCCTCCTTTTCCCCGCCGTCCCTGCCGAGCGGAGTTACTGAACCGGGTAAGTGCCCGTGAAGGTATGGGCGCCTCCGGGTGAAGTCAAGAGAGCGGGAGCGCTCCCATGCCTCTTTCTGCGAGGAGTTGCCGAGAGGTCTGGACCACGAAGAGGAAGACGGAGGTCAGGGGCCTGCGGCTAGGATGTGTCACGAACACGAACCGGTTAAGCGAGGTCCCATGCCCAAGCACCGCCCCACGATCGCCGACATCGCGCGCCGCGCCGGGGTGTCGAAGGTCGCGGTGTCGTACGCGTTGAACGACCGCCCCGGGGTCTCCCCCGCCACCCGCGCCTCCATCAAGGCCATCGCGGTGGAGATCGGCTGGCGGCCCAACAGCGCGGCCCGCGCCCTCACCCACGCCCGGGCCGACACCGTGGGACTCGCACTGTCCCGGCCGGCCAGGATGCTCGGGGTCGAGCCGTTCTTCATGGAACTGATCAGCGGCATCGAGACCGAACTGTCCGCCCGGGGCTGTGCCCTCCTGCTCCAGGTCGTCACCGACCCGGCACAGGAGTTGGAGATGTACCGCCGCTGGTGGGGCGAGGGCCGGGTGGACGGGGTGTTCCTCGCCGACGTCCGCTGCCCCGATCCGCGCATCGAGGGCATCGCCGAGCTGGGCATGCCGGCCGTCGTCATCGGCCACCCCTCGGCCGCCGGTCCGCTCACCCCGGTGTGGTCGGACGACTCGGCGGCACTGCGGGACACCCTGACGTACCTGGCCGCGCTCGGCCACCGCTCCGTCGCCCGGGTCGCCGGGCTGCCCGAGCTGGCCCACACCCGGCTGCGCGACCGCGCCCAGCGCGAGATCAGCGCCGAACTCGGCCTGGACGAACCGGTGGTGGTGCACACCGACTACTCCGGCGAGGAGGGCGCGCACGCCACCCGGCGGCTCATCAGCTCGGCCGCGCGGCCGACCGCCGTCATCTACGACAACGACATCATGGCCGTCGCCGGGCTCTCGGTCGCCCAGGAGATGGGCCTGGACGTGCCCGCCGACCTCTCGCTCGTCGCCTGGGACGACTCCCAGCTCTCCCGCGTCGTACGTCCCCCGCTGACCGCGCTGAGCAGGGACATCCCCGCGTACGGCACCCATGCCGCCCGCACCCTGCTGACCATGGTGGCCGAGGGCTCGGCTCCCGGATTCGAGGACGCGGCGGCCCGCCTGGTGCCCCGCGGATCCACCGCCCGGCCCCGCTGACCGACCGGCGGGACTCGGGGTCGGCCTCCTCCCTCAGGACTACGCGGCCGCCCGGCGGGTGCGACTCAAGAGGGCCCCGGGAACGGGCACGAGGGCTGACGACCCGGGACCGTACGGCGGCGAGGATGGAGGAGTCCCCACGCACCCTCGTCCGAACCAGGAGTCCCCCTGTGACCACCACCACCGTCCACCGCACCACCGCGGTCGCCGCCCGCGCCACGGAGCTGTCGAAGGTCTACGGCCAGGGTGAGACCCAGGTCGTCGCCCTCGACCGGGTGACCGTGGACTTCCCGCAGGGGGAATTCACCGCGATCATGGGCCCCTCGGGTTCCGGCAAGTCCACGCTGATGCACTGCGTGGCCGGTCTCGACAGCTTCAGCAGCGGCTCCGTGCGCATCGGCGACACCGAACTGGGGACGCTGAAGGACAAGCAGCTCACGCAGCTGCGCCGGGACAAGATCGGCTTCATCTTCCAGGCCTTCAACCTGCTGCCGACGCTGACCGCGCTGGAGAACATCACCCTGCCGATGGACATCGCGGGCCGCAAGCCCGACGCCGCCTGGCTCCAGAAGGTCATCGACATGGTGGGCCTCTCCGAGCGGCTGAAGCACCGCCCCACGGAGCTCTCCGGCGGACAGCAGCAGCGCGTCGCCGTCGCCCGCGCCCTGGCATCGCAGCCGGAGATCATCTTCGGTGACGAGCCGACCGGGAACCTCGACTCCCGCTCCGGCGCCGAGGTCCTCGGCTTCCTGCGCAACTCGGTGCGTGAGCTCGGCCAGACCGTCGTGATGGTGACCCACGACCCGGTGGCAGCCTCGTACGCGGACCGCGTGGTCTTCCTCGCGGACGGCGCGGTCGTCGACCAGATGATCCACCCCACCGCGGACGGGGTCCTCGACCGGATGAAGGCGTTCGACGCGAAGGGCCGCACCAGCTGACGCGGCGTCCGCCGCATCACCCGTCCCCCTTCCGGAACCCATCCCAGGACACACAGACATGTTCCGTACCGCCCTGCGCAATGTGCTCGCGCACAAGGCCAGGCTGCTGATGACCGTGCTCGCCGTCATGCTCGGCGTAGCGTTCGTCTCCGGCACCCTCGTCTTCACCGACACCCTCGGCAACGCCTTCCGTAACCAGTCGGCCAAGAGCTACGACGACGTCGCCGTGGCCGTCAAGACCTGGGCCCAGCGCGGCGACGACCAGGCCGACGGCATCGACGAGGCCACGCTCGAGAAGATCCAGGACCTCGACGGGGTGGCCGGGGCCACCGGCCGCGTCTCCGGGTTCGCCGGCGTCGCCGACACCGGCGGCAAGCTCATCGGCGACGGCTGGTCCAACACCGGATCCAACTTCTCCCCCGGGTCCGGCGGCAAGGACCCGCAGTACACGTTCGCCGACGGCTCGGGGCCGGTGGAGGCCGGCCAGGTCGCCCTCGACAAGGAGACCGCCGCCAAGGGCGAGTACCGCGTGGGCAAGCCGGTGCGGGTCGCGACGAACGGGCCGGTGAAGGAGTACACCCTCTCCGGGATCTTCACCACCGAGGACGGCGCCGTGAACGCGGGCGGCAGCCTCGTCCTCTTCGACACCGAGGTCGCCCAGAAGCTGTACCTGAAGCCCGGCGAGTTCAGCGACGTCACCGTGGCCGCCACGGCGGGAACGTCCGACCAGAAGCTGCTGGACGCCGTGAAGCCCCTCATCCCCGAGACCGCCGAGGCCAAGACGGGCGCGGACCTCGCGGACGAGGAGGCGAAGATGACCGAGTCCGGTCTCAAGAGCCTCAACGCGATGCTGCTCGCCTTCGCGGCCATCGCGCTCTTCGTCGGCGTGTTCCTGATCGCCAACACCTTCACCATGCTGATCGCCCAGCGCACCAAGGAACTCGCCCTGATGCGCGCCGTCGGCGCCTCCCGCAGGCAGGTCAAGCGGGCCATCCTGCTCGAAGCCGGTGTGGTCGGCCTGGTCGCCTCGGTGATCGGCTTCGCGCTCGGTGTCGCCCTCGCGGTGGGCCTGCGCTCCGCGATGGGCATGTTCGGCGGGAAGATCCCGGCCGGTCCGCTGGTCGTCTCCCCCACCGCGGTCGTCTCCGCATTCGCCGTCGGCGTGCTGATCACCGTGTTCGCCGCGTGGCTGCCCGCCCGCCGGGCCGCGAAGATCCCGCCGGTGGCGGCGATGAGCAGCGTGCACGCGGTGGCCACGACCAAGTCGCTGGTCGTACGGAACTCCTTCGGCGCCGTGCTCACCCTCCTCGGTTCCGCCCTGATCGTGGCCGGTGCCGCCCAGGGCGACGAGAACGGCCGGTGGCTCCTCGGTGGCGGAGCCTTCCTCGCCCTCGTCGGTGTCATCGTGCTCATCCCGCTGCTCTCCCGGCCGGTGATCGCCCTGGCGCGCCCGCTGCTGCGGAAGCTCTTCGGGGTCTCCGGCAAGCTGGCCGCGCAGAACGCGGTCCGCAATCCGCGCCGCACCGGGGCCACCGCCTCCGCCCTCGCGATCGGGCTGACCCTGGTCACCGGTATCTCCGTGCTCGGTGTCACGCTCGGCCAGGCCATCGACAAGATGACGACGGACAACATCCGGGCCGACTACATGGTCTCGATGGCCAGCGGGGACTCGCTCGACGAGTCGGCGCTCACCGCGCTGCGCAAGGCCGACGGCGTCGCGGCGGCCTCCCCGCAGCGGTCCGTGTGGCTCACCGTCGGCGGCAAGGGCGAGGAAGGCGTCTCGGCCTCCGGCGTCACCCCGGGAGACGTCGAGAAGGTCTTCGACCTCAAGACGGTCTCCGGGTCGCTGTCCTCGCTGAAGGACGGCGAGATCGTGGTCGACCGCAAGACCGCGAAGTCGCACGGCTGGAAGACCGGCGACAGTGTCCCCGTGACGTTCCAGGACGAGAAGAAGGAGACCCTGAAGGTCGGGGCGCTCTACGAGGGCAACGAGTTCCTCTCCCCGGTCCTGATCTCCGAGACCGTCGTCACCCCGCACGAGAGCGCCGCCGACATCCGCGAGGTGTGGCTGACCATGGAGGGCGGCCAGAGCGACGCGAACGAGGCGGCCGTGGTCAAGGCACTCGGTGACAACCCCGCGATGAGCATCATGGACCGCCAGGGCATCCGGGACATGTTCGGCGGGTTCATCAACACCGCGCTGAACATCATGTACGGGCTGCTGGCGATGGCCCTGGTGATCGCCGTACTCGGAGTGGTCAACACGCTGGCCATGTCGGTCTTCGAACGCCAGCAGGAGATCGGCATGCTGCGCGCGATCGGTCTGGACCGGCGCAGGGTCAAGCGCATGATCCGGCTGGAGGCCGTCGTCATCTCGCTCTTCGGAGCGGTGATCGGAGTCGCCCTCGGAACGTTCATCGGCTGGGCGATCGGAAAGAGCCTGTCCGCCGACATCCCCGGCTACGCGTTGGTCATCCCGTGGGACCGGCTCGCGCTCTTCCTGGTGCTGGCCGGGCTCGTGGGGGTGCTGGCCTCGCTGTGGCCGGCCCGCAGCGGCGCGAAGCTGAACATGCTGACCGCGATCAAGACGGAGTAGCCGTCCGCGGGAGGGGCCGGTATCCGCGGTGGCGGGTACCGGCCCTTCCGCGTTCCCAAATCAGCCGTTCGCGGACGCCGTCCATTCACGGGCCCTCAGCGGCATGGCCGCCGCGCCGTCCTCCCGCGGACGCACCGCGAGGATCTGGTTGACACCGATCTTGTTGTGCTCGAAGGAGAGAGCGGAGGCGGCCATGTAGAGCCGCCACACTCTGGCGCGTCCGGGCGAGGTGGCCCGCACGGCCTCCTTCCAGTCCTTCTCCAGGTTGGTCACCCACCGGCGCAGGGTCAGTGCGTAGTGCTCACGGATCGCCTCGACGTCCCGGGTCTCGAAGCCGGCCTCCTCCAAAGTGGCGACGGTGCGGCCCACCGGGGCGAGTTCGCCGTCGGGGAAGACGTAGGCGTCGATGAAGTCGTCGACGTGGTAGGCCGACTCGTCCTTCTCGGGGCGGCGGGCGATCTGGTGGTTGAGCAGCCGGCCGCCGGGCTTGAGGAGGGCGTAGAGGTCGTCGGCGTACTCGCGGAAGCGCACCGAGCCGACGTGCTCGGCCATGCCGATCGAGGAGACCGCGTCGTACGGGCCGTCCCTGACGTCCCGGTAGTCCTGGACCCTGATCTCGATCCGGTCGGTGAGGCCTTCCTCGGCGATGCGCTTGCGTGCGAAGGCGGCCTGTTCGGCGGAGAGGGTCACCCCGGTGACCCGGGCACCGAACTCACGGGCGGCGTGGATGGCCATGGAGCCCCAGCCGCAGCCGACGTCGAGGAGGCGGTCGCCCTCCTTGATCGCGAGCTTGCGGCAGACGAGGTCGAGCTTGTCGCGCTGGGCCTCCTCGAGGGTGGCACCGTCCTGCCAGTAGGCGCAGGAGTAGACCATGGACGGGCCGAGGACCAACGCGTAGAAGTCGTTGCCCACGTCGTAGTGGTGGCTGATGGCTTCCTTGTCCCGGCGCCTGGTGTGGAGCGTGCCGGCGCGGCGGCGGATCTCCTCGGTGGGCGGGGGCGGCGGGGGCCAGGGGCCGGCCAGTCGCAGGAGGCCGCCGGCGAATGCCCGTACCTTCGGGTCGCGGACGGGGTGGACACGGTCCTTCGCGTCGGCGCCGCGTTCCCAGAGCAGCGAGGCCAGGGCGTCGAGGGCGGCGTACAGGTCTCCGTCGACGTCGATCTCGCCGGCCACCCAGGACCGGGCCAGGCCCAGTTCGCCCGGCTTCCAGAGCAGTCGGCGCAGGGCACGGCGGTGACGCAGGACGAGAGTGGGCGCACCCGGCGGCCCCGACTCGCTGCCGTCCCAGGCCCGGATCCGGACCGGCAGGGGCTCTCCCAGCAACTCTGCGGCGAGCGCGGTCAGCCGCGATGCGGCGTCGGCCATGGTGCACACCTCCGTGGTGGTGTTTCCGAACGTGCCTAAATTCGCATATACGCATCCGAACCGGGCCGCGACACCTCGGGGCCACGGCGAGGTACACCGGCGTCAACACCCCACCGCACCCACGCCATCCCTCTCGGGGGCAACGGAACGGCAAAATACCTGCACTAGCCATCTAGTTGCGGAGGGCCGGACCGCCGCGAGAGGGCACGGACCGCAGTACGGAGTCCCGCAGGTCCGGGTACGCCGAAGGGGCCGTCCGCACCACGGATGGCGGACGACCCCTTCGGTGACGTACAGGCGCTAGGAGGCGCTCGCCTTCTCGCCGGACTTGCTCTTGTCGCCGTCGGCCATGGCCGCGACGGGCGCGGGGCTCGGCTTGGCGGCCTCGTAGAACTCCTCGCGCGGAGTCTCCATGGCGCCGAGCGAGACGACCTCGCGCTTCAGGAACATCGCCAGCGTCCAGTCGGCGAAGATCCGGATCTTGCGGTTCCAGGTCGGCATGGCCATGCCGTGGTAGCCGCGGTGCATGTACCAGGCGAGACGGCCCTTGACCTTGATCTTCACCTTGCCCATGACGATCATCGCGACGCCCTTGTGCAGGCCGAGACCGGCGACCGCACCCTTGTTGGCGTGGCTGTACTCCTTCTGCGGGAAGCCCCGCATGCCGGAGATGACGTTGTCACCGAGGACCTTGGCCTGACGCAGCGCGTGCTGGGCGTTGGGCGGGCACCAGGCGTTCGGGTTGCCGGCGCGGCGGCCGACCATGTCCGGCACCTGGGCGTTGTCGCCCGCGGCCCAGATGTAGTCGGTGCCCTGCACCTGGAGCTTCTCGGAGGTGTCCACGTGACCACGCGGGCCGAGCGGCAGGCCGAAGCGGGCCAGCGCCGGGTTCGGCTTCACGCCGGCCGTCCACACGATCGTGCTGGAGTCGACCTCGAGGCCGTTCTTCAGCACCACGTGGCCGTCGACGCAGGAGTCCATGGAGGTCGAGAGGTAGACCTCGACACCACGGCTCTCCAGGTGCTCCTTGCCGTACGCGCCCAGCTTCGGGCCGACCTCGGGAAGGATCTTGTCGGCGGCGTCGACCAGGATGAAGCGCATGTCCTCGCGCTTCACGCTCGTGTAGTACTTGGCCGCGTCGCGCGCCATGTCCTCGACCTCACCGATGGTCTCCGCACCGGCGAAGCCGCCGCCCACGAAGACGAACGTCAGCGCCTTGCGGCGGACGTCCTCATCGGTCGTCGAGTCGGCCTTGTCCAGCTGCTCGAGGACGTGGTTGCGCAGACCGATGGACTCCTCGATGCCCTTCATACCGATGCCCTGCTCGGCGAGGCCGGGGATCGGGAAGGTACGGGAGACCGCGCCCATCGCGATGACCAGGTAGTCGAAGGGCAGCTCGTAGGCCTCGCCGACGAGCGGCGCGACCGTGGCGACCTTGCGGTCCTGGTCGATGGTCGTGACACGGCCGGTGAGAACCTCTGCCTTGGGCAGCACGCGTCGCAGCGGGACGACGACATGCCGAGGCGAGATGCTGCCGGCAGCAGCTTCGGGGAGGAAGGGCTGGTACGTCATGTACGAGCGCGGGTCGACGACCGTGACGGTCGCCTCTCCATACCGCATCTTCTTCAGAATGCGACGAGCTGCGTACAGGCCTACGTACCCACCGCCTACAACGAGGATCCTGGGACGCTCCGTGGTGCTCATGCCATCGAGTATCCACCCCCCTCGGGGGGCATGCTCGTGAGCCCCTTCACAAGGTATCCGCCGCCCTCTGCTACACTTCGCCGCCCGCGTGACCGAGGTCATGGTCCGAGTGGGGAACCACGAACCCCTGGCGAACGTTGTTCACCACTTGTGAGCTGGCCCTTGAGCAGCCATCCGGGACGAACCACCGTCCCGGGACACGTCCCCGCCACACCCCCGAAACGCCCCGGCGCCCCCCTCGCGCGCAGCCGCGGGCGTCCCGCACGGCCCCTCGGAGGCAGAACTTCGCCCGGTGGGGCCGAATTCCTTGTGAAGAAGTTCACGAAGTTCGCCGCGGCGTCTCGCGCAAGGCCCCTCCGAACGGGTCCGGAGGGGCCTTGCGCGGGCTCAAAGGTGCAGGCGGGAATGCGTTTGAGCGACGTCTCACCGCGCCCCGACCGCGCTGTGATCAGGCGGTCGACCAGGCGATCCCGTCGAGGATGTCGTGCTCGCTGACGACGACCTCACGGGCCCCCGACCGTTCCATCACGGCGAGCAGGACGAGGGCGCCGGACGCGATCACGTCGATCCGGCCCGGGTGCATCGCGGGGATCGCCGCGCGCTCCTCGTGCGTCGAGGCGAGCAGCCGTTCGGTGATCTCCCGGACCAGCTCGAGCGAGACCCTGGAGTGGTGGATCGCCTCGGTGTCGTACTCCTCCAGCCCGAGCGCGATCGCGGCCACGGTCGTGACCGTCCCGGCGAGGCCGACGAGCGTCGCGGCCGAGGAGATCGGCACGGTCGCCTCGGCCAGGTCCAGGGCGGCGCCGATGTCCGCACGTATCGCGGCGATCCGCTCGGGCGTGGGCGGGTCCACGACCACCCCGTCCTGGACCAGGTGACGCTCGGTCATGCGTACGCAGCCCATGTCCACGGACCGGGCGGCGCGGACACGGTCGTCACCGACGACGAACTCGGTGGAGCCGCCGCCGATGTCCACGACGAGGTACGGCTTCTCCAGGTGGTCGCTGCCCACCAGTTCCTTCGTGGCGCCGTCGAAGGAGAGCTGCGCCTCCTGGTCGCCCGTGATGACCTCCGGCTCGACGCCCAGGATGTCCAGGACCCCCCGGACGAAGGTGTCGCTGTTCTCCGCGTCGCGGGAGGCGGACGTGGCGACGAACCGGATCCGCTCGGCTCCGAGCTCCTCGATCGCGGCCGCGTACTCACGGCAGGCCTCGAAGGTGCGCTCGAGCGCCTCGGGGGCCAGCCGGCCGGTCCGGTCGACGCCCTGGCCGAGCCGGACGATCCGCATCCGGCGGTCGAGCTCGGTGAAGCCACCTCCGGCGGGGTCCACGTCCGCGACGAGCAGGCGGATGGAGTTGGTACCGCAGTCGATGGCGGCAACGCGGGTCATGGGGCTCCTGTGGTTGTACGTGTTCCGCGCGGGGTCAGGACGCGTCGGGTCCGGCGTCGGAGCCGCACGGGGTGACGCACGGCCCCTTGGCCCACCACTCCGGCAGCATCGCGATCGCCTCGTCGCCCAGCGGGTTCACCCCGGGGCCGGCGGCCAGCGAGTGGCCGACCAGGACGTGCAGGCACTTGACGCGGTCCGGCATGCCGCCCGCGCTCGGGAAGCCCTCAAGCACCTCGATGGCGTCGCGGCGCGCGACGTAGTCCTCGTGCGCGGCGCGGTAGGCGGCGGCCAGCTCCGGATCCGTCGTGAGCCGCTCGGTCATCTCCTTCATGACCCCGTTGGCCTCCAGCGTGCCGATCGCGGACGCGGCACGCGGGCAGGTCAGGTAGTACGTCGTCGGGAACGGCGTGCCGTCCTCCAGACGGGGCTGCGTCTCGACCACGTCCGGGTTGCCGCACGGGCAGCGGTGCGCGATGGCGCGAAGCCCGCGCGGCGGCCGGCCGAGCTGGAGCTCGAACGCGGCGATGTCCGCGTCGGTCGGCGTGGTGGATTCGGTCTGCGGAGGGGGCGTGTCCATGCCTGCCTTGAATGTCATCGGTCGGACTGTATGAATCGGTTCGGGAACGGAGCACTGCGGGTGCGCCGGATCCCGGACCGCTGCGGGGAGGGGGTCATTCGCGGTCGGCGCTGTCGACGCCGTCCCAGAGGTTCGAGTGCCAGGGCCGCCCCGTCGCCCCCGGCTCACCCCGGCGCACCTCGGCCGCGTCCGGGTCGACCACCGTATAGCCGGTCTCGCCGGGCAGCACGTAGTGCAGGTGCTGGCGCGCGAGACGGCGGATGTACGCGTCGTCCTTGAGCCGCGCCTTCTCGTCCCGCAGCTCCTCGGTCCGCTCGCGGGCCTCCTGCGACAGCCTCTCCTGTTCCGCGATCTGGTCGCGCTGGGAGACGTACTGCCGCATGGGGTACGCGAGGGCGACCACCAGGGAGCAGACGATCAGAGCGAGGAACGCGGCCCGGCCGGTGAGCCGGGAGCGACGAGCCTGACGGCGGTTCTGGGACCGGTAGACGCGGGCCGCCGTCTGCTCACCGAGCAGTCGCAGCCTGGTCGCGGTGGAGAACCGGTCGCGGTCCTTCCCGGCCATGTCTCACGCCTCCCCGTTACGCACGTCCGTCCCCGCACACGGTACGGGACCGGATGCGGGGACGGACGGAGGCTGTGCTCCGGACTCGGGCCGTCAGCCCTCGAAGCGGAACCGCGGGAACGCCGAACGCCCGGCGTACACCGCGGCGTCGTCGAGGATCTCCTCGATGCGCAGCAGCTGGTTGTACTTGGCGACGCGGTCCGAGCGGGCCGGTGCACCGGTCTTGATCTGACCGCAGTTCACCGCGACGGCGAGGTCGGCGATGGTGACGTCCTCGGTCTCGCCCGAGCGGTGGGACATCATGCACTTGAAGCCGTTGCGCTGGGCCAGCTCGACGGCGTCCAGGGTCTCGGTCAGCGAACCGATCTGGTTGACCTTGACGAGCAGGGCGTTGGCCGAGCCCTCCTCGATGCCGCGGGCGAGGCGCTCGGGGTTGGTGACGAACAGGTCGTCACCGACGATCTGCACCTTGGAGCCGAGCTTGTCGGTGATGACCTTCCAGCCCGCCCAGTCGTCCTCGTACAGCGGGTCCTCGATGGAGACCAGCGGGTAAGCGGAGACGAGCTCCTCGTAGTACTCGGTCATCTCGGCGGCCGAGCGGGACTTGCCCTCGAACTCGTAGACGCCGTCCTTGTAGAACTCGGACGCGGCGACGTCGAGCGCGAGCGCGATGTCGCGGCCCGGGACGTAACCGGCCTCCTTGACGGCCTCGAGGATGAGGTCGAGGGCGGCGCGGTTGGACTCGAGGTTGGGGGCGAAGCCGCCCTCGTCACCGAGACCGGTGGACAGGCCCTTGGTCTTCAGGACCTTCTTCAGCGTGTGGTAGATCTCCGCACCCCAGCGCAGGGCCTCGGAGAACGACTCGGCGCCGATCGGCGCGATCATGAACTCCTGGATGTCCACGTTGGAGTCGGCGTGCGAGCCGCCGTTCAGGATGTTCATCATCGGAACGGGCAGCAGGTGCGCGTTCGGGCCGCCGAGGTAGCGGAACAGCGGGAGGTCGGAGGCCTCGGACGCGGCGTGCGCCACGGCCAGCGAGACACCGAGGATGGCGTTGGCGCCGAGGGAGCCCTTGTTCTCGGTCGCGTCCAGGTCGAACATCGCCTGGTCGATGAGGCGCTGCTCGGTGGCGTCGTAGCCGACGAGCTCCGGGCCGATCTGCTCGATCACGGCGAGGACGGCCTTCTCGACGCCCTTGCCCTGGTAGCGGTTGGGGTCACCGTCGCGAAGCTCAATGGCCTCGAACGCACCGGTGGAGGCGCCGGACGGAACAGCAGCACGTCCCGTGCTGCCGTCGTCGAGGCCAACCTCGACCTCGACCGTGGGGTTGCCCCGGGAGTCGAGGATTTCCCTGGCTACGACGACGTCGATGGACGGCACGAGGCATCTCCTTCTGGGATCTGACACTGGTTGTGCAGGGTCACTGTGGCCTTGCGCCACGAGCCTAACCGGCTCGGCCCGCTCCGTCGGCCGTCCGCCCGTCACCTGGGACGAAAAAGGACCCAAGGACCTGCATAACGGGCGAAGCAGCAGAATCTTACTGGCAAGTAACCACAACAGTTGAACGCTCACCCCCCGCCGGCGAGCCTGCCGCGCACTCGACCGCGGGGTCCGGACACGACTCCGGCCCGGCGTGCGGGGGGTCAGCACGCCGGGCCGGGCCTCCGGGGCGGGAGGAGGAAACGACCCCGGACTACTTCAGGTGGAGCTGCTGACCCGGGAAGATCAGGTCGGCCTCGTCGACGATGTCGTCGTTCAGCTCGAACAGCTTCTCCCAGCCGCCCTTGACCTTCTTCGCGTCAGCGATCTTGCTGAGGGTGTCGCCGGACTTGACCTTGTACTCACCGTCACCCTTCTCGACCTTGTCGCCGGTCGGGGTGGTGACCGTCTCCTTGGGAGCCGTGCGCTTCTCACTGCGCGTGGTGGGCTGCTCGGCCTTGCGCTCCGGCGCGGCCTGCGGGGCCGTGTCGCCGTTCTTCTCCGAGCCGGTGTCGACACCCGGGTCCACGCCGTCGTTCGTCAGGCCGCCGGCACCGGCGCAGGCCCAGGCACCGGGGCCCTGCAGGTCGAGGAGCTTCTCGGCGGCGGCTATCTGCTGGTCCTTGCTGGCCAGGTCGGCGCGGGCGGCGTACTGCGTGCCGCCGGCGGCCGCCCAGCTGGACTGCGAGAACTGCAGGCCGCCGTAGTAGCCGTTGCCGGTGTTGATGGACCAGTTGCCGCCGGACTCGCACTGGGCGACGGCGTCCCAGGTCTCGACGGAGGCGGCCGAGGCGCCGGTCGCTCCCATGAGCGGTACGGCCACGGCGGCACCGGTGACGCCGGCCAGGGTCGCGATGCGGACGGCCTTGGACGGGCGACGGTGCTTGCCCTTGCTGGAAAGCAGCATGGTTCTCCTCACCGACGCCTACGAGGTGAGCTGTCGGGTTCGGGCCTGTGAGTTGCCCGGACGCCCGCTCCCGCGGACATCTTCACCCCTAGCCGTCCCTTCGCCCGTCTCTCGACGACCGGGTCCGGCGCTTACCTGGGTCCCCCGCTCCTGCCTACGGCGCTTTACGCGTCGGTCCCCTTCGTCCGACGGCAGGATTCGGCGTGACGGTCGAAGGTGCCCGCGGTGCGAGCGGCTCCGACCGTAAACACACGCAACCCCCACATTCAAAGATGGACATAACGGCTAATCAGCGCGTAACGGTCCGGGACTTGTGCGCGTTTTCGCAGGTCGGAGCCAATATGGACGGATCGGGCGGACCAGGCGCGCCAGTTGAAGCAAAGAGACCCATGTCTCACTTACGCATAAGTGGACATAGGCCTCTGAACTGCCCCTGCATTCGGGGCGTTTTCCCGCTTTTGATCAGTTGGCGGCGGCGGTCTCCGCCTGGGCGGCGGGGGCATCCGCCCCGAGGCCGAGGTCCAGGCTCTGGCCGGGAAGGATCAGGTCCGGGTCGGAACCCAGCTCACCCTTGTTGGCCTCGTAGAGCGCGGTCCAGCCACCGGGGAGCTCCTGCGAGTCCGCGATCGCCCAGAGGTTGTCGCCCGTGCGGACGGTGTACGTCCCCTCGGCTCCCTGGCGCGCCTCGGAGTCGCCGCGCGACGCGTGCCGGCCGGACTCGCGCCCGTCCTCCAGGTCCGTCCCGGCACTCGCCTCCGGAGCCGGGGTGCCGCGGTGCTTCCCGCCCTTGGCCTTGTCACCCTTCGAGGCGCCGCCCTTCGCCGCGCCGGACGCCCCGGACGCCTCGGACGCCTCGGGGGACGGAGTGGCGGACGGCGCCGCGTCGGTGCTGCCCGCGTCGTCGCTCGCGTCCGCCGTGTCGCCGGTGGCCTTGCCCTTGGACTCGCCCTTCGGGTTCGCGTCGTCCTTCGAGTCCGCGTCGTCCGTCGATCCGGCCGGATCCGACGCCTCGGAGGAGGGGGTCTCGGTAGCCGTTTCGGAGGGCTCCGCCGACGTCTCGTCGCCCGGATCGACACCCGGCAGCGCGCCGTCCAGGGCGAGCCCGGAGATCACCGCGCAACTGGCCCACGCCTGCGGCCCCTTGTCGTCCAGCACCTTCTCCGCGACCGCTATCTGCTGCGAGCGGCTGGCCAGGTCCGCGCGGGACGCGTACGCCGTACCGCCGTAGGCCGACCACGTCTCCTGCGAGAACTGCAGGCCGCCGTAGTAGCCGTTGCCGAGGTCGGCACTCCACATGCCACCGCTCTCGCATTCGGCGACCCGGTCCCAGGTCGTGGCCTCTGTGGCCTGCGCGCCGCCCGCTCCGAGCAGCGGGATGGCGATGGCCGACCCCGTGACGCCTGCGGCGACGACGATGGCGGGTGCCTGACGAGGGCGACGGTGTCTGCCGTTCGCGGAGCCCATGGGATTGCCTTCCGTGTGACTGACATGTGACGGGTGAGTCGAACGGTGAACCTAGCCCTACTCGAACGTGTGTCACAAGTCGATGCAGCGGAGATCACGCGAAAGTCACAGAGTTGACAGGCTGTCACCTTTTTCGTCCGGGCGTCCCGGACCGAACTCCACCGGAAGCGTGCGCAGTCCGCGCATGATGAGCCCGCCGCGCCATCGCAAATCGGCAGGTTCCGCAGCGAGCCGCAGGTCGGGGAGGCGCCGCAGCAGTGTCGCCAGCGCCACCCGGCCCTCCAGCCGGGCCAGCGGCGCACCCACGCAGTAGTGGATGCCGTGGCCGTAGCCGAGGTGCTGGTTGTCACTCCTGGCGAGATCCAGGGTGTCCGCATCCTGGAATCTCTCCGGATCACGATCGGCGGCGGCCAGCACCACGAGAACGGGGTCCCCCACCGCGATGTCCTGTCCCCCCAAGGACACGGGCTCGGTGGCGTAGCGCCAGGTCGCGAGCTCCACCGGGCCGTCGTAGCGCAGCAACTCCTCGATGCCCGTCGCGAGCAGATCCGTCTCCCCCGCCGCCAGGGAGCGCTCCAGGCGTTCGCGCTGGGGCGGGTTGCGCAGCAGGGCGTAGGTGCCGTTGCCGATGAGATTCACCGTCGTCTCGAAACCGGCGAACAGGAGGATGAAGGCCATGGCCGCGGCCTCGTTCTCGCTGAGGTGCTCGCCGTGGTCGCTCGCCCGGATCAGTCCCGAGATCAGGTCGTCGCCGGGGTTCTCCCTCTTGCGGTGGATGAGTTCGGCGAGATAGCCGCGCATCTTCTTGACCGACCTGGCGACCCCGCCGCGCGGCCCCCCGCCGTGCCGGATCATCATGCCCGCCCAGTCGCGGAAGTCGTCCTGGTCCTCGCGCGGTACACCCAGCAGGTCGCAGATCGCGTAGATGGGGAGCGGGAAGGCGAAGTCGTGGATGAGGTCCGCCTTCCCCTCCTCGATGAAACTGTCGATGAGGCGGTCCGTGAGTTCCTGCACGCGCGGCGCGAACTCCGCGACCCGGCGCGGGGTGAACGCCTTGGACACGAGCCGGCGCAGCCGGGTGTGGTCCGGTGGATCGATGTTCAGCAGATGCGTCATCAGCTCCGCCTGACGCTCCCCCGGAATGCCCGTCCGGCCCTTGGCGTTCGCGGACCCCGCGTGGTGGGCGGGGTTCTTGGAGAGCCGGGTGTCCGCGAGTGCCTGTCTGGCATCGGCGTACCGGGTCACCAGCCAGGCCTCGACGCCGCTGGGCAGCGCCGTGCGGTGCACCGGGCTGTGCTCGCGGAGCCACGCGTAGGCCGGGTAGGGGTCGGTGGCGAACTCCCAGGTGAAGAGTTCGGGCGCTGCGTCGGGCGCGGAGGACGTGTCGGGGCTGTCGTTCACTCCTCGACGCTATCCGGAGTGGTACCGAGCCCCTCCGCCGCCCGGATCGCGTCCCGGTAGGCGCGGGCGGCGGCCCGCAGGGCGGCCTCCGGGTCGGTGCCGTCCTGTTCGGCCCGTACGGCGAGGGCGAGCAGGCGGTACCCCACCCCGTCGCCCTCGGGGAGCGCGGCGTCGAGGTCCGCGGCGCGGGCCCGGCTTCCGAGCTTGGCCGCCAGTGCCAGGCCGGGCTGGCCGAGCGGCACCCCGTCGGTGACCGATTCGCGCTGCTTCTCGATCGCCTTCGTCCGCAGCCAGTGCGCGTGGACGTCCTCCGGGGTCTCGGCGGTCTCGTCGCCGAACACGTGGGGATGCCGGTGGATCAGCTTCTCGACGATCGTGGCCGCGACGTCGTCGATGCCGAACGGCTCCTCCTGGTCCTCCTGCGCGATGCGCGCGTGGAAGACGACCTGGAGCAGGACGTCGCCGAGCTCCTCGCGCAGTTCCCCGCGGTCGCCGTCCTCGATGGCCTCGACCAGTTCGTACGCCTCCTCGATGGCGTACTTCGCGAGGCTCCTGTGTGTCTTCTGCGAGGTCCACGGGCATTCGCGCCTGATCCGGTCCATGACCTGGACCAGGTCCAGGAGCCGGGCGCCGGGCAGGTCGTACGAACCGGGCAGCAGCTCCAGGTCCGGCATCTGCACCCGGCCCGAACCACCGAGCCGGGCCAGGCCGTCGGTGAGCGGCTGGTTTCCCTCGCCGCCCACCAGCACCACCACGGTGCGGCCGCCCGCGCAGTCGTCCACCAGTTCCTCGGCCGACGGCGCGGTGTGGTCGACGACGACCCCCGCCTCCCCCAGATAGGGCAGCTGCGGATGGTCCCGCTCGGCGCACAGCACCCGGTCGGCGGCGTGCAGCGTCTGCCACGCGGGCCAGGACAGCAGACCGGGAGCGACCCGGTGGCTGGCGGTGAGCAGGACGATACGACCGGGGTCTTCAGCGTTCACACCCCGAACCTACCCGTGGAGGGGCCGGGTCAGGCGCCGGCCTCGGGGTCCTGGCCCCGCACGGGGGTGACCTGGGTGATCCACGGGGCCTTGTACGTGCTGAGCTGGACCTTCTGGTTGTCCCAGCTGCCGTAGCGCGGGTTGACGTCGATGCGGAGCGCCTTCGACGCCTCGGTGAGGGACTGCCCCACGGCCTTCACCCCTGCGGGGCTCTGCAGGTCGGCACCGAGCGCCCGGGCCAGCTTCTGGAGCTGTACCTCCTGGCGCAGGCTCGCCTCGATCTGGCCGGGCGCCACCCAGCGCTGCTCCAGCATCAGCGTCCGCACTCCCTCGTCGCCTCCGGACTGCGCGGAGGCGTCACTGCGGATCTGCTGGACCTCCTTGCGGCTGACGCTCACCCCTGCGTCCTTCGCGGCCCGGTCCAGGACCCGCCCGAAGATCAGGCCGGACAGCTTGACCCGGTTCAGCTGGCCCGACTTCGCCACCAGTTCAGCGGACTGCTCCGACTCCTGCTGCGCACTGCGTACGTCGGCCGCCTCCGCCTGGACCGTGGCCACGTCGATCCTGTCGCCGCCGACCACGGCCGCGGCACCGGGATGGGCCTCGCTGCCACAGGCGGACAGGAGCGGCACCGCGACGAGCGTTGCGGCGGAAAGGGCGAGCGCGGTGCGACGACGGCGGTGCAAAGGGAGCCTCCCGGGGAGAGTTTGTGCATCAGTGCACAAAGCCTTGCGGTGATCGATGTTAGGCAGTGGACGTGATTCGGGCCACTGCTTCGACCAACGATTTCCGGACGGGTCAGTGTGGGGTACGGGACGAAATCCCTTCCGGCTCGCCCATTTCGGCCCTCCCCGGCCTCACATCGAGCCGCGTACGTCCTGGTGGTGGGTCAGTTGCCTGCGGAGCTCGGTGGGGAGCGGGTGGTGCGGACCGTAGGTGCGCTCCGTGTCGTGGAGAAGGGCCTGCAACTGTGCGCGGCCCGCCGTGTGGTCGCCCACGCCCAGCAGGAGGTGGCCGATCCGGTGGCGGATGTCGAAGGCCCGGCCGGGGCCCACGGAGGTCGCGTAGCCGTTGTCGTAGTAGGGGAGGACGGCGCGGTACTCGGCGAGCGCGGCGGCCGCCTCGCCGAGCTGCTCCAGGCACAGCGCGGCGTCGTAACGGAACTGCAGGGTCTGGGAGTCGGCGGGGCCGGCTGCCGCCGCACGGTCGTCGGCGAGGCGGCGGAGCTCGGGGAGAGCGCGGCGGTACTGGCCGTCGTCCATCAGCGTGGCCGCGTACTGCTTGCGCAGGATCCGTACGACCGGTGAGTGCTCGCCGTGCTCCTGGGCGGCGGCGGGCAGGATTCCCCCGAGGATGTCGACGGCCTGGGTGATGCGGCCCTCGCCGAGCAGCCGCTTCACGTCGTCGACGGCCTGCGCGACGTTCGGCCGGGACGGCGGCTGCTGGGCCGGGGCGGGTGCCTGCTGGGCGGGGACGGGCGCCGGCGCCGGGACCGTCGCCCGGTCGGGCCAGGGCGCCTGTGGGCGGAGGAAGGGGCGGGTCGGGTCGAGGGGCCCGGACGGTGTTCCGCCCGCGGGCAGCAGGGGCCGCAGCGACTCGTAGACCTCCTGGGCGGAGGCGGGGCGGTCCTGCGGATCCTTGGAGAGCAGCCGCAGGACGAGTGCTTCGAGTGCCTCGGGGACCTCGGGCCTGAGATGACGGACCGGGAGGGGCGGCTCGTAGAGGTGGCGGTGCAGGACGCCCAGGGCGGTGGACCCGGCGAACGGCACGTTCCCGCTGAGCAGTTCGTGCAGCAGGACACCGAGGGCGTACAGGTCGGTGTAGGGGCCGACGGCGCCGCCCATCGCCTGCTCGGGAGCCATGTAGGCCGGTGAACCGATGGGTGACCCCGTGTGCGTCAGGCGGGTGGTGTCGGTGTCCATGACGGAGGCGATGCCGAGATCGAGCACCGTGAGGGTGCCGTCGGGTTTCACCATCGCGTTACGCGGCTTGAGGTCGCGGTGGACGATCGGCACGGCGTGGACCGCGGAAAGCACCGCGCACAGCTGGGCGGCGATCGCCACGGCCCAGGGCCACGGATAGGGGTCGTGCTCGGCGAGGTGGTCGGCGAGGTCGGCGCCCTCGACGTACTGCATGACGAGGTAGAGGTCGTCGCCGTCGCTCCCCGCGTCGTGCACGGTGACCAGGCCCGGGTGGTCGACCTGTGCGGTGACCCTGCACTCACGGACGAACCGGCGGCGCAGATCCTCCGCGGCCACACTGTCGGAGGGGCCGGCGACCCGGTCGGGGCGCAGGAGCTTCACCGCGACCCTGCGGTCGAGGCGCTGGTCGTACGCCGTCCAGACCTGCCCCATGCCTCCCTGGCCGAGAATCGTCGCCAGCTCGTAACGACCGGCGATGACACGTCCGTTCACCTGCTGTCCCCCTCCTTACGGAGGTAGTCGCTCAACTCGTCGAGCTCGGCACGCACCTGGTCGAGGCGCTGGGGGGCGGCGGGAGCGGCCGGCGTGGCAGGGCCCGGTGCGGAGGACGGGGGTGGTGTGGCAGCGGGACTCCGCTGCGGGGCGGGCGGGTAACCGTAGGACGGGGGCGCCGGGGTCGCGGTCCGGCCCGAGGCGTACCCGGGGGACGGGAACGCCGCCGGGTGCTGCCCTGCGTACGGACCCGCGTACGGCCCCGCGTAGGAACTCCCCTGCGGAACGCCGTACGGGCCGAAGTGCCGTATCTCCGTGTACAGGTAGTAGGTGACCGTGCCGACGAAGACGACCAGCATCCAGGACAGCATGATGATCGCCTGCCCGTCCGTCATCGTCTCCTCCTCCGGTGGCAGCGAGCCGAGGTAGGCGACCAGTCCGGCGTTCAGCGCCAGCACGAGGCCGAACAGCCACCAGTCGCGCTGCTTACGGGTGACGATCGCCAGTCGCAGCATGGCCGCCCAGGCGAGGAATCCACAGCTCAGCAGGGTGAGCGCCACGAAGACCACGCGCAGCGTGACGAGCGTGGACGAGGACGGACGACGCGTCGGCCGCTGCTGCTCCGGCGGATAGCCGTAGCCGTGCATGTGCTGCTCCCGGAGGGCGTGGATCGGACGTGTGCAGTGAGCGTATACACCGACACGGACAACCGGCTCCAGGTTGTGCACAACCGTTGTGCTTCACGTCACTCCGGAGCGACCGACCCGTCCGTGAGCCCGTCGTACATCCCCTGCACCAGCTGCCCGCCGAGCCGCCCCGCCGAGCGCAGTGCGTCCTCGAACGCGGCGAGGGCGCTGAACTGCTCGCCGTATCGGCGCTGTTCAGCCAGCGGCAGGCGCGGCACCTGGAGGCGTCGGGCGTCGAGCCGTGCCGCGGTGGAGGCGTAGCTGCTGGCCTGCCGGTTGTTGGCGGTGCCGCGCAGGAATCCGGCGAGGAACCAGGGGTCCAGGGCCGCCGGGTCGGGACGGAGCAGCTGGAGGTTGCGGCCGAGGGCGGCACCGGCGGTGGCGTCGTCGACGACCCTGGCGACCGAACCGCCTCCGACCACGGGCACGATGACGTCTCCGGCTTCGAGGAGGAGCGGTTCGCCCTCGGGGGGCGCGGCCGGTGCGTGGGGTGTACCGCTGGGGGCCGTGCCGGCGAGCACGTCGTGCTCGGTGAGGACCGGCACCGTTCCGTCGCCTGCCCCGGAACCGGTCCGCAGGTGAAGGGCGCCGGCTCGCGCGAGTTCACCGACCGTGGTGAAGGGCCGCCTGACCGGTTCGCGGGCCGCCGCGGGCGGTGGCGTGAGCCGGGCGGTCAGCTTCAGGGTGTCGTCCAGCCGCTCCCGTACGCGGACGAGTTCGGCCGCGCCGCCGCCCGCGGCCGGGGGCGGCAGATGGCGGGCCGGGGCCAGGTCCACGTCGTCGTCGAGGAGTTCGATGACGGGGACGGCCCGGCTGGTACCCGGGTGTTCCTCGACGGGATCACGGCGCCCCGGCACGTCGAACGGGGTCCATGCGTCGAGCACCGCGGCGCGCACCGCCGGCCAGTCCAGCCGGTCCCGGCCGGACGTGACGCCTGCGGCCTCGGGCCCCGCCGTGTCGACGAAGAGCAGTTCGGGCGCCGGGGGCTGCTCGGCGCCCGGTTTGCGGAGGATCCAGATGTGGAGCGGGATTCCGTACGGGGGTGCGGCGCCGGCCGGGAGCGCGATGACGGCTCGGAGGGCACCTCGGCGCAGCAGGTCCGCGCGGATCCGGCGTCCCGAACGGCGGGAGGCCGCGGTGGGGGGCATCAGCACCACGGCTGTCCCGCCCTCGCGGATGCGGGCGAGGGAGTGCTGCACCCAGGCGAGTTCGGACTCGGTGCGGGCGGGGAAGCCGTACTCCCAGCGCGGGTCGTAGGCCAGCTCGTCGTGGCCCCAGTCCCGCTCGTTGAACGGCGGGTGGCAGAGCACCGCGTCCGCGGCGAGCTCGGGGAACGCGTCTGCGCGCAGGGTGTCGCCGGCACGCACCGCCAGCGTGGGTCCGCCGGCTTCGCCGCCCTCGGGGCCGAGCGCGAGACGGAGCGCGGTGAGCGCCGCCAGGTCCGGATCGGCCTCCTGTGCGTACAGGGCCGTGGGCCGGCTGACGGCGCGCAGCAGGGCGCCGGTCCCGGCGGCGGGGTCGAGGACCGTGCGGGAGCCGCGCCTGCCGGTCCGCCGGGCGGCGTCTAGGGCCGGCTGCGCGAGGTCGGCCATGAGCGTGGCGAGGCCGGGGGGTGTGAGCGTGTACTGGCGTGGGTTGGCGTCCAGTTGGCGGCCGAAGAGGAAGTCGAAGGCCTGCCGGGCGCCGGTCTCCGCCGCCAGTTCGGCCGCGGCGCGCAGCAGCGGGACGGACGGCAGGAGAGCGGACGCCGTGGGTGTGGGGACCGCGTGCTCCGTTCCGAAGCGGTCGGCGAGCACGTGGTCCACGGCTCCCGGCAGCACGCCGGCCATCCGCGCGTCGGAGGCGGCGGTGATCTCCAGCCAGGCGGTGGGCCTGTCACGGACGAGCAGCAGGGCGCAGCCCGTGTGGATCAGTGCGGTCACGGCACCGTCGGGATGGCCCGCCAACTGCTGCCAGACCCGCTCGCGCAGCGGTACCTCGGCGAGTTTGCCCTGTTCACGCAACCACTGTTCGACCTCGGGGAGCGCGAAGGAGGGGCTGGCCTCGGTCCCCCCGACGGGTTTCGGGAATCCGGCGTGCCGACGGCGCCAGTTGCTGACGGCGGCGCGGCCCACACCGGCGAGTCTGGCGATCTCGGCCGCGGTCACCTCTGTCGAGTCATCCGGCACTGGCCTTCTCCCGTTCCACGCGCATCGGTGTCGCCTGCTGTGTGTGGGTGAGCATACCGATTCCGCGAGCTTTCCGGTTCACACAAATATCTGTGTTGACTCGGTTCACAGCACCTGTTCTTATTGACCCACCGCACACCGCTTCGGCGGACAGCCCGTTCACACCTCGTTCTTCCCGGAAGGGCACAGCCATGTCCCAGTACACCCAGCCCCAGCAGCCGTACGCCCCCGCACAGACACCGGGTTCGCGCCCCGCCCGCAACGGCCTCGGCACCTCCGCCCTCGTCCTCGGCATCATCGGGACGGTGTCGGGGCTCATCCCCTTCTTCTTCTGGCTCGCCGGAATCCTCGGTCTCATCGCACTGATCCTGGGCCTGGCCGGGCGGGGCCGCGCCAAGCGCGGCGAGGCCACCAACAAGGGTGTGACGACGTTCGGCGCCGTCCTCGGCCTGGTCGCGCTGGTCCTGTCGGTGGTCGGGGCCGTCCTGACCTTCAAGGCGGTGGACGACGTGGTGACCGACATCAACAAGGCGGTCGCGGACAGCTCGGCCTCCGCGAAGCCGGCGGCCGACGGCGGGGCGGCCGGAGGGACCGCCGGCGACGCCGAGGACAAGGACGACATCCTGAGAGAGGGTGACTCCGCCGCGTACGACGACGGCCTGGAGGTCACCGTGAACGCCCCGGCCGCCTACACCGCCGACGAGTTCGCCGTCGGCCACACCAAGGGCAACAGCGCCTACACGGTCTCGGTCGTCATCGAGAACAAGGGCAAGGAGAAGTTCGACGCGGCGCTCGTCACCGTCGACGCCCGCGCGGGCAAGGACGGCGTGAACGCCGAGCAGATCTTCGACGGCACGGTCGGCGAAGGCTTCACGGGCACCGTCCTGCCGGGGAAGAAGATCACGGCGAAGTACGCCTTCGACGCCCCTGCCGACGCCAAGAACCTGACCGTCGAGGTCGCCCCCGGCTTCGAGTGGGACGCGAGCCAGTGGGAGCTGAAGCTCTGAGGGGCACCGCCCCCTCCCGGACCGTGACCCCCGGCCTCACGCACCTGCCCCCGCACCGGTCGTCCCCAGGCAGGGACCGACGGTACGGGGACGGGTGCGCCCGTACGTTCCGGGCCGGGCGGCGGTCGGGCATCTCCTCGAGCGCCACGGCCGGCTCCGGCCGCCCGGCAGGTGTCGCGATCTGCGGGTCCACGCGGTCACGGTACGCACCGCCCCGGCCGACGCACTCCCCTGTTCACACGACCGAACCGACGGCGACCGCCCACACGGGCCAGAGCGTGAGCAGCACACCGGCCGTCCAGTACGTGCCCCGCGACAGCGCGGCCCGGCGCTGCACCCAGTCGTTGGCCAGCCACCAGATGATCCCGAACACCGCCACCACGGGCACGACGATCACCAGCCACAGCTGCATGCCGTCGTTCTCGGTCGGTTCACGGGAGGTCCAGCCGGCATCCGCGAGCGGCCCGTTCGACAGGTAGTACCAGATCAGGAACATCGGAACGACGCCGGGAACCCCGAGCAGCAGATTCATCCCCGCAGCCGTCAGCCGCCACTTCCACATGCGCCCAGTATCCACACCCCGGTACGGGCGCCGTCAACGCGTGGGTGCCTCGGTCGGGCTGCCGCCCGTGGGCAGCTTCTCGGCGGGACAGGCGGACAGCACCTTGCGCATGGCCTCCCGCTCGGCCGTCGTCACCCAGAGCCCGTACTTGCTCTTCACCGACACCTGCCCCGCAACGTACGTGCATCGGTAGTCCTTGTTGGGAGGCAGCCAGGTCGCGGTGTCCCCGTCCCCCTTGCGGCGGTTGGTGGACGAGTCGGCCGCCACGAGGTTCAGCGGGTCGTTGGCGAACGCCCGCCTCTTGCCCTCACTCCACTGCTGGGCGCCCTTCTGCCAGGCGTCGGAGAGGGCGACGAGATGGTCTATGTCCACCTTGCTGCGTCCGCGTTCGAAGGCGATGCGGGTCCCGGTGTACGGATCGGGGTCCAGCACACCGCTGAGCACCTTGCAGCCGTCGGCGTCCCGGGAGACGTCGTCGAGCTGGTCGGCGAGTATGTCGTCGCGGGTTATCTGCATGCCCTTGTTCCCTGTGAGAGACATGAGTGACAGCCGTGTCCTCTCGTTGTACCTCGCCGTTATCAGTCATACCAAGAGGCACATGAGCGACATGCTCAGACAAGGGGAGGAATCGGCGATGCTGCGCACGGAGAAGGCTGTCTCACCCACCACGGGAGAGGTCACCTGGTTACTCGTCGACGAGGAAACCTACCGGCCTCATCCCGAGGTACGGGAGTTCTCGCTCTACCTGCGGGGCGCCGGACGCTCGCCGCAGACGCAGCGCGCCTACATCCCCCGGATCGGGCGCTTCCTCAACTGGTGCGCCGGACGGGCTACCGACTGGAAAACCGCCGGCCTCGGCGACATGACAAGGTTCAAGTTCCATATCGAGCGAACACCCTCCCGGCAGGGGCAGTTGCCCTCGGGGAGGACCGTCAATGCCGTTCTGACCGCTGTCTGCGAGTTCCTGCGGTTCTGCGCCGTCCAAGGTCATGTGGAGCATGAGGTCGCCGCACGCCTGAGTGAACCGCGCTTCCTGACCTCGCCGCCGAGCGGCTTCGACCCGGGGGAAGGCGGCCAGCACCTCGTGATCAAAGCTCGCGTCCTGAAGGCGCCGGAGATCGAGACAGCACCCGCAATTCTCACCCATCTCCAGGTCAGGGAGGTGATGGAGACAGCCCGCTCAGCCCGGGATCGGCTGCTCCTAACGGTGCTCGTCGAAGGGGGCCTGCGGATCGGCGAGGCTCTCGGCCTGCGACGGGAGGACATGCACCTGTTGCCCGACTCGACGCATCTGGGCTGCCGTACGGGAGGCGCGCATCTCCATGTCCGCCCCAGGCAGGACAACGTGAACGGCGCACGAGCGAAGGCAGGCCGCCATCGGATGGTGCCACTGGCTGAAGTTGCCGTGCACAGGTACCGCGCCCATCTCTCGGAGCGGGAGAACGTGCCCGAAGCCGTCAGCTGCGACTACGTGTTCGTGAACCTCGCCGGGCCGTACGCGGGCAGGCCGATGACGTACTCCAATGCCAAGCAGATCGTCGAGCGGATTGGAAAGCGCTGCGGCTTCCGCGCCCGTCCACACATGATGCGGCACACCGCAGCAACGCGCTGGATTCGCTGCGGAGTCTCACCAGACGTCGTCCAGACGCTGCTGGGCCATGCCTCATCAGCGAGCACCGCTGTCTATCTGCACGCCCAGGACGAGGAGCTCCGAGCTGCCGTCGAGCGTGTCTCGCCGGAGGCGATCCGATGAGGCAGGGGGCCGGCTCGGCTGTCGTCGCGCTGCCACTCCAGGCGGATACGTCCTGGGCTTCGTGGCTCGCGGAACGCCTGGTGCCCGGGTGGCGAGCGTCCGAGTGGGACGAGGGCTCAATGCTATTCACCGCAGTCCCCGGCAACCCCGCGACCAGCGTATTCATCTGCAGGGTGGCGGCGTGCTCCACGCACGTCGCCCATAACGGCGGCCGCTGCAGCGCCTGCATCAGAGCACGCTGGTCGCGGGCGAACCCGTCCGACTTCGACACAACCTACGTACCCGACACCGCACGCCGTCGCCCCAATGTCTCGACCGGGTCCCTCCCTGGAGTTTCCCAGTTCTCGCTCAGCGAAGTCCCCGCGGCCGTACGGCGGGAGATCCAGTACGGGATTCAGCAACGCGACGCCGCGGGGATCAACCTCGTGCCCCAGCGTGTCCGGCGTATGGTCGCCGCTCTCCCCTCCCCATTGCCGACGCTCCTGGATCTGGACGAGTCGTTCGTACGAGAGCTGCCGGCAGAACTCGCGGGGATGCTGAACGGGATCCTCCAACACGTCCGACGTGCGCGCTTGGAGTACGCGGGCACCGATCCGACATCGGGGGATGTCTGGGAATGCTCCCTTGTGGGACTCGCCGCCGGTCCAGGGCGCACGTACACGGCCATGCACGGCGTGATCGACTTCCGTCCGGTCCGCCAGCCATGGCTGCGTGAACTGGTGAAGGACTACGGCCGTGCGGTGCGCCCCAATGTCATCGAGTTCCGGCAAACCGTGTACGCCACGACGCTCGCCTCAGCCGCGCTGACCGATCGCCCCTACGGTGATACACCGGAGAGGCTGTCGATGGCGGACATGAGCGCCGTGGTGGACGCGTTCCGCATCGCCAAGCGTCCGGATAACGGTCGCGACTACTCAACGAGCCACCGGCGGTCGCTGCTGCGCCTATGGCGTGCGTTCCTCGAGTACGCACGACAGGCCGGGATGATGGACCACATTCCCGGCGGCTTCGCGCTGAACCCGAAATTCCACACCATCGCTGCGGTCGAGATCTCCGAGGACGAGATCGGCCGCGCCATCCCGGAACATGTCATCTCACAGCTCGACGCTCACATCGAACTGCTCGGCACATCGACAGCGTACGAAAGCGGTGGCTGGACTGCCGCGGACTTCGCGCGGATGTACCAGGTTGCTTACAAGGTCCTTCGAGACACCGGTCGGCGCCCTGGCGAGGTCACTAGCCTGCGCCGCGACTGTGTGCAGTGGATCGACGGCAAACCGACTCTGATCTACGACAACCACAAGCGACGCCGACACGGCCGCCGCTTGCCCATCACCGAGGCGACGGCCCAGGAGATCGAGTCCTGGCAGAAGGCGCTTCAGCGGTTGCCACCGGTACCTGCATGCGAGCAGTGGTTGTTCCCGTCACCAGGTCAGCGCAACCGGCCCCGGCGTGGTCACCTCACCCCTGCGCAGTTCTGCAACAGGATCTTCCGTGCCTGGGTCGACGAGGTCATTCCCGTGCTCGCTGATGAGCGCCTCGGCGACGACGGTGAGTCTCTCCCCTACGACCGCACCCAGATCGTGCCGTACGGATTCCGGCACGCCTACGCCCAACGCCACGCGGACGCGGGTACTCGCCCCGATGTCCTCCGGGAACTCATGGATCACCGGTCGCTGGACGTCACCATGGGGTACTACAAGGTCTCCCTCAGCCGAAAACAGGAAGCCGTACGGACGGTCGCGGCGCTCGCCGTCGACCGGAACGGGGAATCCCGTGGCTTCAGCGACCCACTGGCCTACGAAGTGGAGAGCGTCGGAGTTCCGTACGGCGGCTGCACCGAACCGAGCAACGTCAAGGCCGGAGGCGGGCACTGCCGCATCCGCTTCCAGTGCGCGGGCTGCGACTTCTACCGGCCCGACCCCTCCTACCTGCCGACCATGGAACAGCAGATCGCGGACCTGCGTGCCGACAAGGAGGCCGCTTTGGCGATGGAAGCCGCGGACTGGGTCGTGCGCAATCTCGACGACCAGATCCGCGCGTACTCGAAGTCGGCCGACGAGATGCGGAGGAAGCTCGAAGCGCTGCCTGCCGAGCAGCGCGCGGTCGTCGAATCCGCCTCGCGCGAGCTGCGCAAGGCCCGCTCCGCAGCAGCCTTCGTCCCCTTGCAGGCACTGACGACGCGGAGCCCAGAATGAAAAGTCCTGCCGCTTCCGGCAGTAATGACCGGAACTCACGGGTCGAGCGCCTGCGCGCCAGCCGTGCCAAGGACAGCGAGGACAAGACCAAGCGCGCGCTCGATGCAGTGAACGGCCTTCTCCGCTCGGGACGACGCATCACCGTCAGCCAGGTGGCGCGGGACGCGGCGGTGTCCACGTGGTTCGTCTACAACCAGCCCCAGGTGCACCAGGCCGTTCAGAACGGCATCACCGCCCAGCAAGGGCAGGTACAGGGCGCCCCCGTTCCAGCGGCGCGACAGGTGTCTCCTGCCGGGCTGCAGACGGACCTCGCCCTGGCGCGTGAAGAAATCAAGGAGCTCAAGAGGGAACGCGACCGTCTCCAGAACCGGGTCCGGCTCTCTCTCGGTGCCGAGTTGGACGAGGTGGACCGAAACGAGCTGGTCGAACGGGTGCAACAGCTGGAACAACGGAACACGGTTCTGAGGCAGGAACTGTCGGAGGCCAGGGACAGGATCCTCGCTCTGGAGGGCCGGCTGCGGGAGACGGAAGACGATCTCACGGCCGCGCGCGCCGGTCTCCGCCGTGCGATGCGAGCCGTGCCGTCTCAGTAACCCGTGCCGAACCACCACACGGCAGACTGTCCGTTCAGAATGGGGGATCGTTGAAGAGCGAGCCGGTCCAGACAGGTGAGACCGGCGCGGAATCGCGCTGCTGAAGGAGTACGCCGGCGTCGTTGACGCGCCCCAGTTCAATGAGATGGCCGGCAAGGTCGCTTCTGTTCGCGGGGACGTGCTGTTCGAGAACGGCGACAGCCTCCTCGATGCGTCCGGCGCCGGCGAGCAGCTCGGCGATGTGCGGCGCAGCGTACGAGGTGCCTCCCTCGGAGTGGGAGCGGGCCTGTGCGACCGCTACGTCGACGCCGGCGCGGGCGGCGATCAGCGGCAACCGTATCCAGTACAGATCCCAGGCCTCCTCGCGCCCACGGGCGGCGGCGAGAGCGTCAAGGAGCGCCAGGCCGTCCTCGGGACGGCCTTGGTCGAGGCACAGGCTGGCCCACGTATGCAGGATCCAGTCGTCCCCGTTATGAGCCTCGGCCAGCTCCCGCAGCACATCGACGGCTTCGCCCCCTCGGCCATGCCGTGCCAGGAGCTCCGCCAGTCGCACCGTGCCGTGGCACCGGAAGTCCTGCGAGCCGCCCGACTGCCGGTACACGGCGATCGCGCCTTCCACGTCATGTCGCTCCTCCAGCACCTCGGCCAAGCGCTGCGCAGCGTGACCGTGGCACTCGGTCACCGCGTACGCGCGAAGTTCCTCGATCCGATCGTGTCTCGCCAGCAAGTCGGCCAGCTGATCCCGGTTGTTGACGGATGTGATGTGCCGGGTGTGCAGCAGGGCGATCGCTTCGTCGACGCTGCCACTGCGTTCGCGGATCGTGGCAAGCAGCCCGATGGCGCTGTCGGGGTCCAGGCCGCTGCAGCACCACGGGCTGTCACACTGGTGCTGGTCGGGGATCCGGGCAGCCAGCAGCGCGGCGACGGCTTCGTCCCGGCCTGTTCCTTCGGCGATGTCGACCAGAGCGGCGGCAAGAAGCGAGTCCTCGATTCCGGCGCTCAGCCGAGTGATCGCCTCGTCCGTATGCCCGTGCCGGGCCAGCAGGCGCGCGAAGAACTCCAGCCGGAGTCCTCCCGTACTCGCATACGGGCGGGACAGCGCGATCGCCTCCTCTGCCCGCCCCCAGCTCTCCAGCAGTTCCGCCTGGGTCTGGGCTGCCGGCCACCAGCCCGTGGCAACGTAGGGAGCGAGCACCTCCAACGCCTGACTTTGCCGACCCTGGTCACCGGTCAGCCGCGCCCATGCCCGCGCGCAGAACCATTCCCCACAACGGGCCTGGACCTCCACCTCGTCATCGTGGCCGAGCTCAAGAAGCCTGGTGACCAGGAACGGAGGGATGCAGCCGGACAATGTCCGGGCCTGACGGTCGAGATCGGCAGCGTCCATGATTGCGCACCTTAACCACCCGGTCCGACAGGAACCCCGCAGCCCACGGGGCCAGGACAGTCATCGGGATGCTGTCAGCCCTGGCACTGCTTCAGCATCGTCGCCCTATCTGCCGTTGTCACCGGGAGCTCGTACTTGTCGGCGACCTGAGCGAACCGCACCACGTAAGAGCACCGAATTCTCTTGTTCGGCGGCAACCAGGACGCAGGCCCCGAGTCACGCTTCGCCGAGTTGGCGCGCCCCTCGACAGGAAGCAGATTGAGCACGTCGTTCGCCAGTTGCTTGCGCTTGCTCTCCGGCCATCGGGCGGCGCCCATCTGCCAGCTGTAGGAGAGAGGAACCACGTGGTCTATCTGCACCTCGGTGGCCTTCGCCTTCTTCCAAGCGATGTCCTTGCCGGTGTACGGGTCATACAGGTCCATCGCAACAACCACGCAGTCGGAACCTGAACGGAACTGCACGTGCCGCCCATGGAGTTTCAACAAGTCGTTCCGCGTGTCACAACCATTTCTCGCCAGCGGAACCCCGTCCGCCGTGTCCATCCACGCATAGCCGAACTCGTCCCTTTCGTAGCCCGTCTTCGGTCCACGACCCTTTGTGGCAAGTCCTTGGATGAGCTTGCGTGCGTTGACCTTGTCCGCTTCCGACGTGAGCGCGGCGAGCCCCGGCTTCGTCCCGTCGGGATTCGTCATCGGGCTCACCGCCTGGCCGGCAGCTGTGTCCGGTCCGGGTCCTGCGGAGCTTCCACCCGGCTCCAGGCCATCACAGCCCGTAAGGAGAGCGGCGGCAACGGCAACCGTAAGGAAGGCCCCCTTCCTACGAGTCGACAAGGTCCTGTGACTCATGTGCCTCTCGCTACGCACAGCCGACCACACCCTGCATACGCTGCGAGAACAGTCCCATCGCAGCGCGAAGCATAGAGATAACGCGGGTGCCGCAGCCGTTGCGGTCGGTGTCGACCCATGCAGATCCGAACTCGTCACGGTCGTAACCGGTCTTCGGGGCCCGGCCCTTGACCGTGAGGCCCTCGGCCGCCTGCAGCGCGCTGCCGCCGGGCGCCGGTGCCGCCTCGGAACGCGTGGGGTCCGGCAGTTCGTCGAGGGAGTCGCACCCGGTCAGGGCCAGAGAACCCGTCAGGGCCACGGTCACCAGGGCGAGGAGGCGGTTTCGGGGGCTCGCTGCGTCGATAGGCTTCACAGCGGACCAGATTAGGCGCAGGTCCGGCACCACGGCACGGGTGTCTCCACCCGTCGCGACCCGGCCGGCCCGTCCCTTCCCGCTCCGGCGTCCCCGCGGCCCCGTCGGCTCACACCTTCCCGATGCCCAGCGTCGTCTCGGACGGGAGCAGCCCCGAGCCGATCACGTCCACCCACAGCGGTCCCAGCAACTCCACGAGCCGGTCCCGCTCCCCGGGACCGAGCGCCCGCCAGGGCTCCGCCGCACTCTCGTCCGTACGTCGTTCCACCTCCGCGCGCAGCGCGCGGCCCGCGAGCGTGGCCGCCCCGTCCTCCTCCAGCAGCCCCCTCGCGGCCAGCCGGGCACGGGCCGACTCCCACTCCTCGCCGCTCCAGCCCCGGCTCGCGAACACCTCCGGTCGGGCGGCGCCGACGGCCGCGAAGGAGACCAGCGACTCCACCGGGTCGAGGCCCGCCGCGACAAGCGCCGCCACATGACCGTCCCCCCGGTGCTCCCGCAGGATCGTCGCCGCGTGCCAGAGCGCCAGGTGCGGCGCCTCGGGCCAGGGCAGGGCGGCAACGGCCCCGGCGAGGGGCCGCCCGGTCACGTCCGCCGCCGACGCCGCCCGCCGGGCCAGCTCCGCGGCCTCGGCCAGCTCGGGGCCGTGCACCCGGTCCCCGAACAGCGCCCGGTACGCCCGGTCCACCGCTTTCGCCCTGGCCCCGAGCACCGCGTCCGGGGAGGCCACGGACCAGACGGCCGGCACGTACGCGTCGATCATCCGAGGGCTGAAGCTGTGAAATGTCCCGGCCACCCGGTCCGCGCCCACCGCCCCGAGCGGCGCGGCACGCCAGGCGAAGTAGCTCGGCCACCGCTCGTCCGTGGCGTATCCCAGCGCGGCGGCCTCCTCGAAGGTCTCCGGCGCGTAGTACACGACGGCGTGCAAGGGCTCCAGCAGGTGCCACATCTGACGCACGCGACCCCATTCGTCGGACATCTCCCGACCTCCCGCTCCCCGGTCAATCTTGTCACTGACTAGATGTTCAGAGTGCGCCACTCCCTCGAACTTGTCAATGACTAGATTCCGCGTACCGTACGCCCTATGACCAGCGAACGCGCCTACCACCACGGTGACCTGCGAAGGGCCCTGCTCACCGCCGCCCTCGACGTCATCACCCAGGACGGCCCGGACACCCTGTCCCTGCGCGACCTGGCACGCCGCGCGGGCGTCTCGCACGCCGCACCGGCCCATCACTTCAAGGACCGCACCGGCCTGCTCACCGCCGTGGCCGCCGAGGGCTACGGCCTGTTCGCCGACGCCCTGGCCGGCGCCCCGGACCTACGGGAGCGCGGCGTCGCCTACGTGCGCTTCGCCGCAGAGCACCCCGCGCACTTCCAGGTCATGTTCCGCCCCGAACTGCACCGCGCCCAGGACGTGGCCCTGCTCGCCGCGAAGGACCGCGCCACCGAAGAACTGCGCGCGGGTGTCGACGGACTCCCCGGCACGGGCGACGACAACGCCAGGACGGCCGGCATCGCGGCCTGGTCCCTCGCCCACGGCTTCGCCACCCTGCTGCTCACCGGCAATCTGGACGGGCCCGTCGACGGCCGGGACCCCGCGGAGTTGTTCCGGTCCGTCGCCGGATTCCTCTCCAGCCCTCCTACGACCCCAGAATCGTCGTGAGGAACTCCCCGGTCCACGACAGGAGTTCGCGCCCCACCACGGGCTTCCCGCCGATCCGGCCGGCCGTCGGCCGAGGCACGAGGATCTGGTGGGCCGCCGGCTTGAAGATCGTCTTCGGATGGAGCCGCTTCAGCCGCAGCTCCTGCGACTCCCGCAGCTCCACGGGCGCGAAGCGGATGTTCGGCCCCTGCAGCACGATCTCGCCCACCCCGCAGGCCCGGGCCAGCATCCGAAGGCCCGCCACCAGCAGGAGGTTCTCCACCGGCTCCGGCAGCTTGCCGTAGCGGTCGGTGAGCTCCTCGCGCACCGCCCGGATGTCCTCCTCCGAGTTCGCGGAGGCGATGGCGCGGTACGCCTGCAGCCGCAGCCGCTCCCCCGGCGCGTAGTCGTGCGGGACGTGCGCGTCGACCGGGAGCTCGATCTTGACCTCCAGCGGCGGCTCCTCCTCGACCCCGCCGTCCACCGCCGCCCGGTAGTCCGCCACCGCCTCGCCGACCATCCGGATGTACAGGTCGAAGCCGACACCGGCGATGTGCCCCGACTGCTCGCCGCCGAGCAGGTTTCCCGCGCCGCGGATCTCCAGGTCCTTCATCGCCACGTACATGCCCGCACCCATCTCGGTGTGCTGGGCGATGGTCGCCAGACGCTCGTGCGCGGTCTCCGTCAGCGGCTTCTCCGGCGGGTACAGGAAGTAGGAGTAACCCCGGTCCCGGCCACGGCCCACACGACCGCGCAGCTGGTGCAGCTGCGAGAGACCGAAGTTATCGCCGCGCTCCACGATCAGCGTGTTGGCGTTGGAGATGTCGATGCCGGACTCGACGATCGTCGTGGAGACCAGCACGTCGAACCTCTTCTCCCAGAAGTCGACGACGACCTGCTCCAGCCGGCTCTCCCCCATCTGCCCGTGCGCCGTCGCGATCCGCGCCTCCGGAACGATCTCGCGCAGCCGCGCCGCGGCCCGGTCGATGGACTCGACCCGGTTGTGGATGTAGAACACCTGGCCCTCACGCAGGAGTTCACGCCGCACCGCCGCGCCGATCTGCTTCTCCTCGTACGGGCCGACGAAGGTGAGGACGGGGTGCCGCTCCTCGGGGGGCGTCGTGATCGTCGACATCTCGCGGATGCCCGTGACGGCCATCTCGAGCGTACGGGGGATGGGCGTCGCCGACATCGTCAGCACGTCCACGTTGGCCCGGAGCTTCTTCAGCTGCTCCTTGTGCTCGACACCGAAGCGCTGCTCCTCGTCGACGATGACCAGGCCCAGGTCCTTGAACTTCGTCTCCGACGAGAACAGCCGGTGCGTGCCGATGACCAGGTCCACGGACCCGTCCTTCAGCCCCTCCAGCGTCGCCTTCGACTCGGTGTCCGACTGGAAGCGGCTCAGCGCCCGGACGTTGACGGGGAACTGCGCGTACCGCTCGGTGAACGTGCCGAAGTGCTGCTGGACCAGGAGCGTCGTGGGCACCAGCACCGCGACCTGCTTGCCGTCCTGGACCGCCTTGAAGGCCGCGCGCACCGCGATCTCCGTCTTGCCGTAACCGACGTCGCCGCAGATCAGCCGGTCCATGGGGACGGACTTCTCCATGTCCTCCTTCACCTCGGCGATCGTGGACAGCTGGTCGGGGGTCTCCGCGTACGGGAAGGCGTCCTCCAGCTCGCGCTGCCACGGGGTGTCCGGGGCGAAGGCGTGGCCGGGCGCGGCCATCCGCGCCGAGTACAGCTTGATCAGGTCGGCGGCGATCTCCTTGACCGCCTTCTTGGCGCGCTGCTTGGTCTTCGTCCAGTCGGCGCCCCCGAGCCGGTGCAGGGTCGGGGCCTCGCCGCCGACGTACTTGGTGACCTGCTCCAGCTGGTCGGTCGGGATGTACAGCCGGTCGCCGGGCTGTCCTCGCTTGGCGGGGGCGTACTCGACCAGGAGGTACTCACGGGTCGCGCCCTGCACCGTGCGCTGCACCATCTCGATGTAGCGGCCCACCCCGTGCTGTTCGTGGACGATGTAGTCGCCCGCCTGGAGGGTCAGCGGATCGACGGACTTACGGCGGCGGGCCGGCATCCGGCCCAGGTCCTTGCTGGCGGTGCGCTGCCCGGTCAGGTCCGTCTCGGTGAGCACGGCCAGCTTCAGCGCCGGGTCGACGAAGCCGTGGTCGATGGCTCCGCACGAGACGTGGACGAGCGACGGTGTGATCTCGGCCAGGTGCTGGTCGAGGCGGGCCGGGATGCCCTCGCCCCCCAGCACCTCGACCGTGCGGGAGGCGGGGCCCTGCCCCTCGGTGACGTACACCGTGCGCCAGCCGTCGGCCAGCCACCCCTTGGTGTCGGCGAGCGCCCGGGCGGTGTCGCCCCGGTAGGCCTCCGGGGCGTGCATCCCGAGCTTGAGGGTGTCCCCGTCCAGTTCCTCGTCGGCGGCGAACGGGGAGGTGGACCACCACATCATGCCCAGCTCACGGGCCCGGTCCCGGACATCGGCGATGCCCCACAGGGAGGCCGCGCCGACGTCGATGGGGGCCACGCCGCCGCCCGCCGTGGCCGCCCAGGACGCCTGGAGGAACTCCTGGCTGGTCGCGACCAGGTCCGCCGCCCGGGTACGCACCCGCTCCGGGTCGCAGACCAGCGCCATCGACCCCTTCGGCAGGACGTCGAGCAGCAGCTCCATCTCGTCCACGAGCACCGGGGCCAGCGACTCCATGCCCTCGACGGCGATCCCCTCGGCGATCTTCCCCAGCAGCTCACCCAGCTCCGGGTGCGCCTCGGCAAGGGCCGCCGCCCGGGTTCGTACGTCCTCGGTGAGCAGCAGCTCGCGGCAGGGCGGGGCCCACAGCCCGTGTTCGGCGACCTCCAGGGACCGCTGGTCGGCGATCTTGAAATAGCGGATCTCCTCGACGTCGTCGCCCCAGAACTCCACCCGGAGGGGGTGTTCCTCGGTCGGCGGGAAGACGTCCAGGATCCCGCCGCGCACGGCGAACTCCCCGCGCTTCTCGACCAGCTCGACGCGGGCGTACGCCGCTGCCGCGAGCGCGTCCACGACCTCGCCCAGATCGGCGGTCCGCCCGCTGCTCAGCGCGACGGGCTCCAGGTCGCCCAGGCCCTTGACCTGCGGCTGGAGCACGGAACGCACAGGTGCGACGACCACGCTGACCGGCCCGGTCTCCGGGTCGTCCTGTCGGGGGTGAGCCAGCCGGCGCAGCACGGCGAGGCGACGGCCCACGGTGTCCGAGCGGGGTGAGAGCCGCTCGTGGGGCAGGGTCTCCCAGGAGGGGAACTCCGCCACGGTGTCGGGGGGCAGCAGGGTGCGCAGCGCGGCGGCCAGGTCCTCGGCCTCGCGGCCGGTCGCGGTGACGGCCAGCACGGTGCGCCCGGCCTCGCGGGCCAGCGCGGCCACCGCGAAGGGGCGTGCGGCGGGCGGGCCGACCAGGTCGACGTGGGCCCGGTGGCCGTCGGATGCGGCCTTCACCGCTTCGGAGAGCGCCGGGTCGGTGACGACGACGTCCAGCAGACCGTGCAGGCTCATGAAGGGTTCCGTCCGGTGGGGCGAGTGAGCAACGCGAAGGACCCGACACGTGGGACGGGCCGGGGTCTCCAGCGTACGACGCCGGTGTGTCACCCGCGCGAGGGAACGCCGTTGTCCGTACGGCGGCAGCGGGGCTAGCCTTAGTCCAGCAGCTAGTCCACCCTTGGTCCGAGCGAGGCGTCATGGAAGCAGCCCGGCAGTACAACGTGCACGAGGCCAAGACACACTTCTCACGCATACTGCAACAGGTCGAGACCGGCGAGGAGGTCGTGATCAGCCGGGCCGGGGAGCCCATCGCGAAGGTCGTGCCCCTTCATCCGAAGGTACGGCGGACCGGTCGTGGATCCCTCCGGGGACGGATCCACATCCCCGACGACTTCGACGAGCTTCCGGACGACATCGCCGACGCCTTCGGGATGCGCTGATGCGCCTCCTGCTCGACACCCACATCGCCCTGTGGTGGCTCGACGACTCCCCTGAGCTCTCCGACGAGCTGAAGGACCTCATCGACACGGAGCCCGCCGTCTACCTCAGTGCCGCGACTCCGTGGGAGATCGCCATCAAGCAGTCGGCCGGAAAGTTGGCTGGTCCCGATGACCTGGCCGAGCGGGTCCGCGACTGCCAGCTGACCAGTCTCGCGGTCACCGCTGGGCACGGCGTCAAGGCGGGCCGCCTCCCCCCGCTCCACCGTGATCCCTTCGACCGCGTCCTCGTCGCCCAGGCCCAGACCGAAGGGCTGACGATCGTCACCCGCGACAAGTGGATCCCCCAGTACGACGTACCGGTCATGCACGCCTGAACCGACAGCCGAACGAACGCGGTCCGGCCCCGGGCGCTCGGAGGAGCGCCCGGGGCCGGACCGGTCAACCTACGTCCGACACCGTCACCCGTCCGTGGCGATCGCGTTGAGGACGTTCATCCGGCCGGCCCGGAAGGCCGGGACCAGTGCGGCGAACAGTCCGACGAAGGCCGAGGCGACGAACACCGTGATGATCGTCGGCCACGGGATCTCCAGGACGCCGAGCCCCTCCAGGGCCAGCAGCTTCTGGGCCGAGGTGCCCCAGCCCATGCCCAGGCCGAGTCCGAGCAGCGCGCCGAACAGGGCGATCACCACGGACTCCAGCCGGATCATGCGACGCAGCTGGCGTCGGGAGAGGCCGATCGCACGCATCAGGCCGATCTCCCGGGTCCGCTCGACGACCGACAGGGCGAGGGTGTTCACCACACCGAGCACCGCCACGACGATCGCCAGGGCGAGCAGCCCGTACACGATGTTCAGCAGCTGACCGACCTGGTCCTTCAGGTCCTCCTTGAAGTCGGCCTGGTTCTGCACCTTGTACTGCGGGTAGGCGGCGAGCTCGCTCTTGAGGGCGGCGTACGCCTCCTTCTCCTTGCCGTCCTGCGCCGAGGCGAACATGATCATGTTCGTGGGCATCCTGTCGGCGGGGACGTAGCGCTCGGCGGTCGTGGTGTTGATGTACATCGCTCCCTGGTCGACGGTCGTGTCGTCCGAGGTGATCGCCGCGACCTCCAGCTTCGCGGTCTCGCCGGCCTTGAACGCGACGGTGATCTCGTCCCCCGCCTCGATCCCGTGCAGCGCGGCGTAGTCCGAGCCGACCGACATGGCGTTCTCGCCGTACGCCTTCGCCAGGTCGCCGGCCACGGTCGTGCGCCGCAGGTCCTGCGGGTAGGTCGGGTCGGCGGCGGTGACGTGCTCGTCGACGGTCGAGCCGTCGGGGTTGGTGAGCTTCGCGGCGAGGACCTTGTAGTCGGTGACGTGCTCGATGCCCGGCACCTTCCTGATGGCCGCCGCGGCCTGCGGCACGATCAGCTGGCCGGTGTTCGACTGGACGATGAAGTCCGTGCCGACCGACTTGTCCAGCTCGTCGGTGGCCGAGGCCACCATGGAGGAGCCGACGACCGAGAGGCACGCCACCAGCGCCAGGCCGATCATCAGGGCGGCACCGGTCGCTCCCGTACGCCGAGGGTTGCGGAGCGCGTTGCGCTCCGCCAGGCGTCCGACGGGGCCGAACAGCCGCAGGACGACGAGGCCGAGGCCCCGCACGACCGCACCGGCGAGCAGCGGGCCGATCACGATGAAGCCGATCAGGGTGAGGACCACGCCGATGCCCAGGTAGAGCGAGCCCTCGCTCGCGTCGTCGACCCGGGTCGTCGCCCACAGACCCGCGGCACCGGCCCCGGTGAGGAACAGACCCAGCACAGCCCGGACCCAGCCGGACCTGGCGTCCGCCGGGGTGCCGGCGTCACGCAGGGCGGCCATCGGGGAGACCTTGCCCGCCCGGCGGGCCGGAACGTACGCGGCGAGGACGGTGACGACGATGCCGAGCGCCAGCCCGATCGCCGGGGTCGTCCAGGCGATCGTGAGGTCCTTGGTGGACAGTTCCATGCCGATGGCGCCCATGAGCTTCATCAGCCCCACGGCGAGGCCGATGCCGGCGGCGACACCCAGGACCGATCCGACGATGCCCAGCAGGACCGCCTCGACGAGCACGGACCGGTTGACCTGCTTGCGGCTGGAGCCGATGGCCCGCATCAGGCCGATCTCCCGGGTGCGCTGGGCGACCAGCATCGAGAAGGTGTTGACGATCAGGAAGATGCCGACGAGGAAGGCGATCCCGGCGAAGCCGAGCATCGCGTACTTCATGACGTCCAGGAAGGAGCCCATCGAGTCCTTGTTCGCGGCGGCGGCCTCCTTCTGCGTCTGCACCTTGTACGCCGCCGAACCGCCCAGGGCCGAGGCGACGTCCTTCTTCAACTCGGCGTCCCCGACACCCGCTTCCGCGGTGACCGAGATGTGTGAGAAGACGTCGGGAGCACCCAGCAGCTTCTGCTGCGCGGTGGTGGTGTCGAGGTAGACGATGGCGGCGCCGGGGTTCGTGACGGTGAACGCCGCGATACCGGTGATCTTCGCCCTGATGTCACCGGTGACGGCGATGGTGCGCACCTCGTCACCGAGCTTCAGGCCGTGCTTCCCGGCCGTGTCCGCGTCGATCATCGCTTCGGTGGGACCGCGCGGGGCGTGGCCGGAGGTGATCTCCATGGACCGCAGGTCGTTCTCGGTCCAGTTGGCCGCGATGGTCGGGGCACCGGTGTCCGAGCCGAGGTTCCTGTCGCGGCCGTCGACGAGCGTGACGGCCATGCTGATGACCGCGCCCTCGGCCTTCCTCACCCCGCCCACACCTGCGACCTCGGCCACGAGCGACGCCGGCAGCGCCTCGGGCCTGCCGTTCTCCGGGACGTCGTCGGTCTCGGCCGTCCTCGGGCTGACCGTGACGTCGGCGGAGGTCGCCGCGAAGAGCTTGTCGAAGGTGGTGTTCATCGTGTCCGTGAAGACGAGCGTGCCGCTCACGAACGCCACCGACAGCAGGACGGCGACGGCGGAGAGCGCCATCCGCCCCTTGTGCGCGAGGAAGTTGCGCATCGAGGTCTTCCACACCGTCATGACGTCCGCCCGCGCGCGTCGAAGTCCTTCATGCGGTCCAGGACCTGCTCGGCCGTCGGGTTCTTCATCTCGTCGACGATGGAACCGTCCGCGAGGTAGAGGACCCGGTCCGCGTAGGAGGCGGCCACCGGGTCGTGGGTGACCATGACGATGGTCTGGCCGAGCTCGTCGACCGACTTGCGGAGGAAGGACAGCACCTCGGCGCCGGCCCGGGAGTCCAGGTTCCCCGTGGGCTCGTCACCGAAGATGATCTCGGGGCGGGCGGCGAGCGCCCGGGCCACCGCGACGCGCTGCTGCTGACCGCCGGAGAGCTGGGTGGGCCGGTGCTTCAGCCGCTCGGAGAGGCCGACGGTCTCCACGACCTGTCGCAGCCATCCCTCGTCGGGTCTGCGGCCCGCGATGTCCATCGGCAGCGTGATGTTCTCGAGGGCGTTGAGCGTCGGGAGGAGGTTGAACGCCTGGAAGATGAAACCGATGCGGTCCCGGCGCAGCTGTGTGAGCTTCTTGTCCTTGAGGCCCGTGATCTCGGTCTCGGCGAGGTGGATCTGCCCCGAGGTCACCGTGTCCAGGCCGGCCAGACAGTGCATCAGGGTCGACTTGCCGGACCCGGACGGACCCATGATCGCCGTGAACTGCCCGCGGACGATGTCCACGTCGACGTGGTCGAGTGCCACGACCCGGGTCTCGCCCGCCCCGTACGCCTTGACGACCTGCCGCGCCCGCGCAGCTACGGCCGTACGCCCTCCAGTGTCCCCGTGCCTGGGAATGGTTACAGCCGTTGTCACGGTTTTTCTCCTATGTCGGTCGATGCGCGGACGTCTCTGTGTACGTTCCGAGTCTCGGATGGGAAGGGGGTCCGGCGCGCTGGTGCCCGGCGCAGTCTTCGAGGGGGGTTTCCCCCACCCCGTTCCCTGTGGCCGGCCGCATCGGCGGTGCGGTAACACGCTATGGAAAGGGACACACCCGTCACGTCCTCCGGCGGGAGGAACGGCCCCCGGGCACAACTCCGTAGCTCCCCCTAAGGGTCCAAGCCCCAAGGGCGAGACCCGAGTAGGGGTCTCACGCCTCGGCCCGCGGTTCCCGCGGGACCGCGGGTGGTGGGACAGTGACCCCCAAGAAATAGATGCATAGGGAAGGGACCCCTGTGGGCGGCACGAACGGCACCGGCGGCATGGACAGCCCCGAAGCGGTGCACGGGGCAACTCCCCCCGTGGCGGCCCCGGACACCGACCGCGCCCGCCGCCCGGTCGCCGCGGCCCTCATGCTCGGCATGGGCCTCGCCGCCATCGACGGGACGATCGTCGCCACCGCCGTCCCCCAGATCGTCGGCGACCTGGGCGGCTTCTCCGTCTTCTCCTGGCTCTTCTCCGGCTACCTGCTCGCCGTGACCGTCACCCTGCCGGTGTACGGGAAACTCTCCGACACCTTCGGCCGCAAGCCCGTCCTGATCGCCGGCATCGTCCTCTTCCTGGCCGGCTCCCTGCTCTGTGCCACCGCCTGGAACATGGCGGCCCTCATCGCCTTCCGCGTCGTCCAGGGCCTGGGCGGCGGCGCTCTCCAGGGCACGGTGCAGACCATCGCCGCCGACCTGTACCCGCTCAGGGAACGGCCCAGGATCCAGGCGAAACTGTCCACCGTCTGGGCCACCTCCGCCGTGGCGGGGCCCGCTGTCGGCGGGCTTCTCGCCGCGTACGCCGACTGGCGCTGGATCTTCCTGATCAACCTGCCGGTCGGTGCCGTCGCCCTCTGGCTGGTGGTCCGTCACCTCCATGAACCCGCCCGGCCGCGCCCCGCCGCCCGCCCCCGCATCGACTGGGCGGGCGCCCTCGCGGTCTTCGCCACCGGCGCGCTCCTGCTGACCGCACTCGTCCAGGGCGGCGTCGCGTGGCCCTGGCTGTCCGTGCCCTCACTCGGACTGCTGGGGGCCGCCGCCGCACTCGCCGGCCTGACCGTCGTGATCGAGCGCCGCGCCGCCGAACCCGTCATCCCCGGCTGGGTCTGGCGGCGCCGCACCATCGCCTCGGTCAACCTCGCCCTCGGTGCGATGGGACTGCTGATGGTCGCGCCGACCGTGTTCCTCCCGACGTACGCCCAGTCGGTCCTCGGACTCGGCCCTATCGCCGCCGGGTTCGTCCTGTCGGTGATGACCCTGAGCTGGCCCGTCGCCGCCGCCCTCTCCGACCGGGTCTACAACCGCATCGGCTTCCGCCGCACCGCCATCATCGGCATGTCGGGGGCCCTGCTGGCCCTGCTCTGCTTCCCCCTGCTGCCCTACCCCGGCGCCGCCTGGCAGCCCGCCCTGCTCATGCTGCTGCTCGGCGCGACGCTCGGCCTCTTCCAGCTCCCGCTGATCATCGGCGTACAGTCGACGGTCGGCTGGACCGAGCGGGGTACGACGACGGCGTCCGTGCTCTTCTGCCGTCAGGTCGGCCAGAGCGTGGGGGCCGCCCTCTTCGGCGCCGTCGCCAACGGGGTGCTCGCCTCCCGGCTGGCCGACGCCCCCGTGCCGGGACTGCCGGGCGACCTGGACGCCGTGTCCCGCGCGCTGGAGGACCCCGCGGCCCTCTCCGCCGCGGCGACGAACCACCTGCGGCGTGCCGTCGACACCGCCACCGACCATGTCTTCACCGGTGCGGCCGTGGCGGCCGGACTGGCCCTGCTGGTCCTGGTCTTCGTCGCCCCGCGCCGCTTCCCGGTGCTGGCCGAGCACGAGGACACCGCCCCGGCCCCCAGAGGCTGAACCGGCCCCTCCCCGCCCGGGCGGTCACGCCTGATCCGGGAGCCGGTCCCAGAAGTGGTCGACGATGTCGTCGAGGTAGCGCCGCCCGTCCTCGCCGGAAGCGGTGCTGCCACCGGCCCGGCTGAGCGTGGCAGCCATGAGCGCCTGGTACTCGTGGTACATGGAGTCCAGCGGGTCGTGCAGCGCCTTGCGCTCCACGGAGATGAGCTTGGCTATCGCGCGGACGTGGGCCTGCCACCGCGTGGTGACGGCCTCGGTGAGCATGCGTGCGAGTTCGTCCTCCAGCCCGGTGACGGCGACGAAGTCACGCGGGGGCAGCCTGAGCACACTGCCGAGTTTCGCGGACTGCCTCTTGTCCCCGCTCCACCGGCCGGCCTCCTCCATGCGGACGTAGGCGTCCAGTGGCACACCGGTGCCGCGGGCGACGTCCTCGGCGGCGACCCCCTGGGCGATGCGGTGCTCGCGCAACGTCCGCGGACGTCCCATCAGTTCTCGGGGATGGCACCACAACGCCCCCGCCAGAGCCGCCAGCTCACCCGCACTGGGCAGAACGGTGCCGCCTTCCCAGGCGGCGACGTGCTCAGGCGTGACGTAGGCCGTTCCGAAGGAGGCCCGCATGCCGTAGGCGACGTGACCGTGGGCCATCCCGAGCTTCTCACGCAGGGCTCGGGCAGCACGCGCATTGAAAGGGAGTGGTGGGTGCACGCACAGAACGTAAGGGGAGTGTGACTGGAAAGCCATGGTCGCTGTCGCCTGCATCACGGTTTGACGCAATAGATCACCGGCGATTCCGTAGGAACCGACAGGCAGATTTCGTCCCGTAACTCGCTTTCCAAACAGGGCACTTGATGGTCACACCTCGGCACGTATGATCCGCTCCCAAGGTGCCGCATGTGTGTTCGCACAACTGCCTGCAAGCCATACCGGGCAGCGGCGGTTCCCCGTCCCCCATCGACCGCAGGCCCAGGAGACGTCGTCATGCACCCCAGCAAGACCAGCCCGGCCGAGATACCACCGACCAGATCCGGTGGCGCGCTCGACAGGTTCTTCCGCATCACCGAACGCGGATCGACCTATGGCCGGGAAGTACGTGGTGGATTCGCCACCTTCTTCACCATGGCGTACATCCTCGTGCTCAACCCGATCATCCTCGGTGGCGCGGAGGACAAGTTCGGCAACCAGCTGGACACCGTCCAACTGGTGACCGCCACCGCCCTGGTGGCCGCGGTGATGACCCTGATCATGGGCGTGGGCGGCAACCTCCCGCTCGCCCTGGCCGCGGGCCTCGGCATCAACGCCGTCGTCGCCTACCAGGTCGCCCCCCTGATGGCCTGGGACGACGCGATGGGCCTCATCGTGCTCGAGGGCCTGCTGATCTGCGCACTGGTGGCGACCGGCCTGCGCGAAGCGATCATGTACGCCATCCCGCAAGCCCTCAAGCAGGCCATCAGCGTCGGCATCGGCCTCTTCATCGCCTTCATCGGCTTCGTCGACGCCGGATTCGTCACCCGCATCCCGGACGCAGCGGGCACCACCGTGCCCGTCCAGCTCGGCACCGGCGCCCTCACCGGCTGGCCCATGCTCGTCTTCTGCCTCGGCGTGATCCTCACGGTCGTGCTGCTCGCCCGCCAGGTCAAGGGCGCCATCCTCATCAGCATCGTCCTGATGACCGTCCTGTCCATCGTCGTCAACCAGCTCGCCGAGGTCAGGTCCTGGGGCCTGACCGCCCCCTCGGTCCCCGACTCCCCCGTCGCCGCACCCGACTTCGGGCTGCTCGGCCAGTTCGACCTGTTCGGCTCGTTCGGGCAGATCAGCGTCCTGACCGTCGTCCTGCTGATCTTCACCCTCATCCTGTCGGACTTCTTCGACACGATGGGCACCGTCGTCGGCGTCACCGCCGAGGCCGGACTCCTCGACGAACGGGGCCAGGTCCCCGGCCTCGGCCGCGTCCTGCTCATCGACGGTGCGGCCGCCGTGGCCGGCGGCGCCGCCTCCTCCTCGTCCGCCACCACCTACATCGAGTCCGCGGCGGGCGTCGGCGAAGGCGCCCGTACCGGCTTCGCCAACCTCATCACCGGTGGCCTGTTCGCCCTGGCCCTCTTCTTCACCCCGGTCCTGACCATCGTGCCGATGCAGGCCGCCTCCCCCGCGCTCGTCGCGGTCGGATTCCTGATGATGACGCAGGTCAAGCACATCGACTGGGACCGCTACGAACTCGCCGTCCCCGCGTTCCTCACCATCGTCGTCATGCCGTTCACCTACTCCATCACCAACGGCATCGGCGCCGGCTTCATCGCCTACGTGATCATCAAGGCGTGCCTGGGCAAGGCCCGGGAAGTCCACTGGCTCCTCTGGGCCACCGCGGTGCTCTTCCTCGTCTACTTCGCGATCGACCCGCTGGAACAGCTCCTCGGGATCAAGTAGCACGAAGACCCGCCGCCGACGCGGTCCCCGGGGTGCGAACCACACCGCTCCGGGGGACCGCCGTCGCGGGCACCACCCGCCGGGGCGCGGTCGCGTCGTGCGCTCCGACTCCACGCCATCGAGCGCGCCCGGACCCCCACGGCTCGCCCCATGGCCGGGCCCCACGGCAGGGGACGCGGCAGACCGCAGCACACCGCACGAAGACCCGCGGGACCCGGTGAGGATCCGCTAAGCGCGGGGCCCGGGCCGCCGACGGCCCGGCACCCGACGTACGCATCGGCCCCGACGCCACACCCCGGGGCCGAGAGCTACTCCACCGGACCCGCCACCTCGCGCCCCGTCAGCGTCGCCAGCGAACTACGCACATGCGCCATGTGCGCCTGCACCTCCTCGCGACCCTCCTCGTGCTCCCGCAGGACACGCTCCGTCTCCCGCACCACACGCTCCTCCGCCGTCCTCGCCCCCGACACCAACTCCGCGGCCCGCGCCTCCGCGTCCTCCTGCCCGTGCCGGGCCGCCTCCTCCGTCTCCGCAAGCTCCCGCCGCGCCCGCGCGAGCAGCGCCTCCCCGCGCGCCGTCAGCTCCGCCTCACGCTCCGCCGCGGCAGCCTCCGCCCCGGCGATCTCCGCGTCCGCCGCCTTGCTCCGCTCGGCATGCTCCTGCTCCTGATGCGCCAGCACCCCCGCCGTACGGCGACGCGTCCCTTCCATCTCCGCCTCCGCGGCCCCACGCACCTCACCCGCATCCTGCCGCGCCTCGGCCACCAGCGCCGCGGCCGCGACCCGCGCCGCCGCCAGCTCCTCCTCCGCACGCGCCTCCGCCGCGGCACGCACCTCCCCCGCCCGCGCACGCGCCGCCTCGCGGGCCTCCCGGCCCGCCGCGTCCGCCGCGTCACCCAGCGACTGAGCCTCCTCCAGCGCCGCACCCCGCGCGGCCTCCGCCTCGGCCTCGGCCAGAGCCAGGATCTGCTGCGCCCGCTCCCCCAGCGACTGATACGTCTGCGGCGCGAGCGAGGCCACCACCTCACCCAGCCGCGCCGACTCCTCCGCCAGCTCCTGGGCCAACCCGGTCAGCCGCGAGAGGCGCTCCAGAGCCCCGTCCCGCTCCGCCGACAGCGAGGCCACCACGCGGTCCACCTGCTCAGGGCGGTAACCACGCCCCCGCGAGCCGACAAAACCGTGCGCGGACACCGGTCCACCACTCATCCCTGAAGCCCTCTTCCCGCTCTCCGACTCCCCGACCATGAAGCAATAAGCCAAGGATGCGGCAATTCGCCCGGAAGTCGGAATCGATCAGTTGCTTTCAGGACGGAAGCGACCCGCATCACAGAACCTGACACAAAAGGCGCCCACCCCCACCAGGGGACGAGCGCCTCTCGCACACAACAGATCAGACCCGATCCGAACGGATCACAGCAGTCCGTCCCACATCTGCTCCAGCAGAACCGACCACCAGCCGTCCGGCGAAGCGAGCGCCGCCGGATCGACAGCCACCAGCTGCGCCTGGAAATCGACCGTCCACCGGCCCGCCTGCTCCGGATTCAACCCGAACCGCAACCGCCACATCCGGCCCAGCAACGCCATCGACCGCACGAACTCGGGCAGCCCCGTGTTCACGAACTGCGGCGGCACCGGCTGACCACCGGGCCCCGCCTCCACCGGAACAGCCACGATGTTCGCCGTCCCGTACTGCACACAGATGGCCCGGCCGAAGTCCGAACCCATCACCAGATACGAACCCGCGTCCGACGCCGGCTGCACCTGCCGCTGCGCCGCAAGCTCCGCCAGCGTGGGCACCACCGGATGCCCCGGCTGCGCCCAGAAGAACGGCCCGAAGTCAGCCGGCAGACCCGCCCACACCAGCGTCCGCGCCACCACCTCGGGCACACCCTGACGCGACACCGCCCGCTGATCGAAACGCAGCACACCAGGACCGAACGCCCCGTGCAACTCCTCCGCCAGCGCCTCCGGCGGCAACACCGCCGCGGGCGGCATCTGCGGCAAAGGCGCCCGCACCGGAGCCGGCCGCGCCGGACCGTCCGCCACCTGATGCAGCTCACCCTGATGCGTCAGCAGATGCTGCATGCCCTGCTGCCGACTCGCGTGATCCGTACCGTACGGCGCCACACTCGTGATCCTGACCTGCGGCCACGTCTCCCGGATCATCCGAGCGCAGTAACCACCCGGAAGCTCGCACGACTCCAGCTCCGTGTGCAGCTCGATCACCTGCTGCGGCGGCACGTTCATCGCACGCAGCTCATGCAGCATCTGCCACTCCGGATGCGGAGTACCCGGCGCCGAACGCCGGATCAGCTGCTGCTCACTGCCGTCGGCCGCGCGGAAACGCAGCACGGCCTGGTACCCCGGACCGACCGTCGGCCGGCCCGTCGCCTGCTGCGGATAGCCGTACGCCCCGGGAGGCGGCGGAGTGTGCGGACCCTGACCCGGCATACCGGGCGGACCAGGAGGCCCAGGAGGACCGGGCGGAGGCGTCGCACCGAGACCGACCTGCCCCGGAGCCGCCAGCATCGTCGCGGCGTGGTGCACCCCGCCCCCAGGAGGAGGGGTCGCGCCCGGAGGCGGACCGGGAGGACCGGGCGGACCGGGCGGAGGCATGGAGCCGGGCGGAGCCGGCGGCGCCATACCCGGAGCACCAGGAGGCCCGGGAGGAGCCGGAGGGCCGGGCGGGCCCGGAGGACGCGGCGCGTTCGGGCCACCGATGCTCGCATCGGCGAACATCGTCGCGGCGTGATGCATCCCGCCCCCCGGAGGCGGCGTCGAACCGGGAGGACCCGGCGGCCCGGGAGGGGCAGGCGGCGCGGGCGGTCGCGGCGCACCCGGAAGGCCCTGCTGCGAGAACTGCGTCGGCGCGTACCCGCCCACCGGCGCACCCGGACCCGCAGGCGGCGGTGTCGCCCCCGGTACACCCGGCGCCCCGGGCGGCGGCGGAGTAGCCGACCCCGCCCCCCGAGCACCCCGCGGCGGCACGACGGCCTTGCTCGTCGCCGCGTCCGCGATGTCCCCGGCCCCCGGCGCGGCAGGAGCCCCAGCGGAAGCAACACCCGGCGGCGGCGGCGCCAGCGGGTCAAGCCCCGGACGGACCGCGGTCGGCGGCAGCTGACTGCCGCCCGACATCAACGCCGTGGGCGCCTCCGCGGAAACGACCGGCGGCCGAGCCCCGTCATCGTCCGACCCCGAAATCGGCGGCGCGAACACCGTCGCGGGCAACGGCACCGCACCCTCGTCCGCCCCGGCATTGGTATCCGTACCCGCCCAGGGAGTCCCCCCGGCCGGCACCCCGTCGTTCGCCGTCGGCTCATGATCCCCCTGCCCACCGGCAGCAGGCCACGCGGCACCCGAATCCGGGGACTCCGACGCCGAAGCCGAAGGAGAGGGGGAAAGCGGAGCGGGACCGGAGGACGACGACTCGGGCGGCACAGCGGACGCGCCGGAGGAGGCGGACCCAGCAGACTCCGCGCTCCCGGCAGAAGAAGCGGACCCTGCAGAAGAGGACGACGACCCGTCCGCCTCCGCACGCCTGTCCGGAATCCCCAACTTGTCAGCCGCCTCCTGCAACCACTCCGGCGGAGTCAGCAGGAACGACGTCTGATTCAGATCAATGCGCTCCGGCGGCTCCGGAGCAGCACCCGCCTCCGCGGACGCCCCGTAGTCCTCCTCGTACCGCCGTATCACCTCACCCACCGGCAGCCCCGGCCACAACGTGGCCTCACCACTGTCCCGGGCGATCACCAGCCGCTGACGGCCCCCGTCGGAACGAGGACCCTCCGCACGGTCCTCGGCCCACACCACGAAACCCAGCTCGAACTCACGGACCCGGACCTCACGGTGCTGATACGCCGGCACATCACCGTTGACCCACTCATCCGCACGCTCCTGCGCCTGCGCGAACGTCACCACTCCGCTCACCCCTCCACCGGGACGGCCCGCGCGAAGCCACCGTCCACCATCAGGTTCGCCACCGTCTCCAGCTCCGGCGGATTCCCCGCGAGACGCTGAAGGAAAGCATCGAAATCCTCACCGCACGGCAACAGGAGCCGGTCGACCCGCTCCTGCACACCCCAGCCGTCCTGATCCCGCGCGTCGTCGTACGCACAGAACCACACCGACCCCACACCGGTGCCACGCACCTTCACCGCCAGGATCCCGCCCTGGACGAAACCCACACCCAGGAAATCCTTCGTGAAGTGATCACGCAGACACTTGTTGACGTAGACCAGATCGTTCACAGCCGCTTCCTCACGCACCGTGAAGAACGGCTGTTCGACCAGCAGACCCAGCTCCGCGTCCAGCGCCGCACCCACCGGAGCCGAACCACCCGCCGCCTTCAGGAACGACCGGTACGCACCCGGAAGCCGGTACCCCAGGTCCTCCTCGACGCCCAGGACCTGCTGCTCACCCACCGCCACAGAACCCTTCGGCAGCCGGAAGTGAGCCGGCCGGGTCTCCTGCAGCGGCCGCGTACCCCGACGGTCCTGATCCACCGCGGTCGTCGCCAGCCCACCGTGATGACGCAGCAGCGCCTTCACCTCGACGGGCACCAGCTCCATCCGCCGGCCACCCGCCACGTGGTGCCACGTCCAGCCGTGCGGGGTCGCCACCGCGGGAATCGTGTCCCACAGCTCATGACCACTCGCCGCCAACGCCGCGTTCGCCGACACGTAGTCCGTCAACCGCAACTCGTCGATACCGAAACCCGGAGGAGGATCCGCGATCTCCGCGGCCGCACGCGCGTACGGCGAAAGCACCGGAAAGCCGTTCCCGTCCACGCGCACACCCCTGGGGTGGCGGGACGCCCGGACAGGATCCGGGAAATGCACGACCTGCCCGGCATAGGCCGCATTCGGTGGCGCGGCTTGCTGCCCGAGCCGACCTGTCGTCATGGCGTCTGCCCCCTGCTGCGTCTGGTGTTCCGCACAGCCTATGCGGTGGCGCAACAACGCCCCCCGCCCCCGCACCCCCGCTCACCGAACGTCACCACCGTGTGACGGACACGCGACAGCCGGCCCCCCGGCCGCGACACGAAGACACGATTCACCCACCCCGCTTCCCCACCACCCTGCACATTTGGCAGGCTGTCCCCGCAACTCGGGGGATTGCACGGGAGGGACACCGACACCATGCACACAGCACAAGCAGTCACATCCGGAGACCCGCGACTCAGTTGGAGCACCACCGAACCCAACCGCGCACCCCACCTCCAGCACCGCCGCGACGGCATCCTGCCCGCGGTGGCCGCAGCCCTGTCCGTACGCGGAGAGACACTCACCTGCACCGCGGGCAAAGGCGACCAGCCGCCCGTCCTCCACCCACTCGTACAGGACTTCCTCGACACCCTCACCAGCAACCAGCGCGAACGCTTCACCGGGCGCTGCCCCGAAGCCATACTCCTGTCACGCCAGCTCACCTCGGCCGACGACAGCCGCTCCAAACGGGCCCAGCGCAAACCCCTCACCAACAGCGAGGCCCGCCGCGCCCTCAAACACGCCCGCCTCACCGCCCGCCGCATCCGCGAGGACGGCGACCCCCTCCACGGCAGCTACGCACCCCCCTGCCGCTCCTGCACGGTGATGCTCGCCCACTTCGGCGTACGCCCCGTCGACCTCACCACGAGTGCGGCGACCACCGCCGAGAAGGACTGAGCGCACCACCATGCACAACCGGACCGACGTACCCGGCCAGCAGAGCCGCACCTCCACCACCCGCTTCCCCGTCGCCGTCGACGCCGCACTCCGCGACGCCGGATGGCAACCCGGCCGCTGGGACATCCGCCAGGCCGAGGAATGGGCCGACGCCCTCCGCTCCCACTCCTCCCCCGCCGGCCACCAGCACGCCGTCTTCCCCGCGGCCGTCGAAGCCTGGGCCGAATTCGGCGGCCTCCGCATCACCTCGACCGCACCGGGCCGCCAGATCGCCACCGCCACCGTGCGCATCGACCCGCTCAGCGGACTCCACCTGGCCCGCACACTCGCCGACCTCGGACGCGCACTCGACACCGAAGTCGCCCCCCTGGGCGAAGAAGGCGACGGACAAGCGGTCCTCGCCATCGACAGCGAAGGCCGCGTCTACTCCATCGACCACACCGGCGACTGGTACCTCGGCTCCGACATCGACCGCGCCCTCGAAACCCTCATGACGGGCGTCCAGCCCGCACGCCTCACCTCGGGCTGAGCCCCCTCACGCCTCCCCGGCGTCCGGCAGCACCGCCGACACCCGGAAACCCCCCGCGTCCGTCGGCCCCGACACGAACACACCCCCGAGCCCCAGCACCCGCTCCCGCATCCCCACCAGACCGTTGCCACCGCTCGGCAGCCCGGCATCCGCCGTCACACCGTCCGTCGGACCGTTCTCCACCTGCATCGCCACCTCGGCACCCCGATGCGCGAGCCGCACCCACGTCCTCGCACCCGCCGCGTGCTTGTGCACGTTCGTCAACGCCTCCTGCACCACCCTGTACGCCGTCTGCTCCACCTCCGGCGCATACGGACGCAGCACCCCCTCCACCGAAAGCTCCACCGTCATCCCCGCCTCACGGGACTGCGCGACCAACGCCTCCACCTCACACAACCGCGGCCCGTCCTCCACCGCCACGACCGCGGCAGCGGAAGCCACCCGCCCCACCGAGGCCAACGGCACCCGGCCCGCCCGCGGAGCCACCGACGCGTCCCCGCTCCGCAGCACCCCGAGCATCTCCCGCAGCTCCGTCAACGCCTGCCGGCCCATGTCCCCCACCAGCGCCGCGTTACGCACCGCCTTCGCCGGATCCTTCGGAGCCACCGCCTGCAACGCCGCCGCGTGCACCACCATCAGGCTCACCCGGTGCGCCACGACGTCATGCATCTCCCGGGCGATCCGGGTCCGCTCCTCCGTACGCGCCCACTCGGCCCGCTCCTCCGCCCGGTCGGCCAGCAGCGACAGCTCCCGCTCCAGCGAATCCGCACGCTCCCTCAAGCTCTCCATCAGCCTGCGCCTGGCCCCGATGTACAGACCGAACAACACCGAGGGCGCCGTCAGGCCCAGCGACATGAACAGCGACACCACCGGGACGTACCAGACACCCGGCCCGAAATCGACCTCGGCGTCCACGCTCTGCCGCAACCGCACGTACGACACGATGAAAGTGCCGACCAGCGTCATCCCCGTCAGCACGACCGTGATCCGCCGTGGCACCTCGGACGCCGCCAGTGTGTACAGCCCGACGATCCCCATCAGGAAGCCCATCTCGGCCGGCGTCGTCGCTATCGACACCAGCACCACCGCGATCGGCCAGCGCCTGCGCAGCACCAGCACCGACCCCGCCAGCAGCCCGAACAACACCGCGAGCGGCACCGGAAGCCCGGTGTCCCGGGCGAACTCCACCCCCTCCAGCGCACACTCCAGCGCGGAAACCAGCGCCAGCCCGACGTCCAGGGCGACACTGCGCCGCCGCTCCCACCACCAGTAGCCGCGGGTGGTCGGACCCGCCGCTTCCCGGTCTGCCCCCGTTGCGGTCATGGCATCCAGCCTACGGGCGGGCGCATCTCATTTTCGGGAGACTCCGTCAGCACGGAAAGTGACCGGTCATGCCGCAAACAGAGGCAGATCGCACGATCCGGTGAACCGAGCATCCTTTCGACCCGGACGTCCGTATTCCGGACGACGCTGTCCGTATGACACATGCCGGGGGCAAGTACGCGGACTTCGAGGGACTGCGCGAGAAGGCGGTCGCGCTGCGGCGGGAGGGGTTGAGCCGCCGACAGATCCGGGACCGACTGCACGTCGACAACAACGACATCCTCAACCGCCTACTGGAGGGCGAGCCCGCCCCGGACTGGACGAAGCGCCCGCGCGCCAAGGACGACCTGCGCGCGAAGGCTAGGGACCTTCGACTCCAGGGCATGACCTACGACCAGATCCAGGTGGAGCTCGGGTGCTCGAAAGGGTCGATCTCGTTGTGGGTACGGGATCTACCGAAGCCGGAGCGCAGGCGTACCGCGGAGCAGGCCTCCGAGATCGCACGCCGGGGCTGGGCCGTAACCCTTCAGCGGCGCGAGGCCGAACGAGTACGGACGAAAGAAGCGACGGCGACCGAGGTCGGCGCACTGAGTCCACGTGAACTCTTCCTGGTGGGCGTGGGCCTCTACTGGGCGGAGGGATCCAAGTCGAAGCCACACCGCCAGCAGGAGAGGGCCACCTTCGTCAACAGCGACCCGGACATGATCTCGGTCTATCTCGCTTGGCTGCACCTCCTGGGCGTACCACCGGAACATCTCCGGTTCCACGTGCACATCCACGAGACCGCCGACGTTCCAGCCGCGGAGCGCTACTGGGCCGACCTCACAGGCGCCACGACCTCGGCGTTCGGCAAAACCTCGATCAAAAGACACTCCCCGAAGACCAACCGGAAGAACACAGGCGAGGGTTACCAGGGTTGCCTTGTGGTCCGAGTTCTGAAAAGTGCGGACCTGTACCGTCGCATCGAGGGCTGGTGGTGCGGCATAGTAGGGGCTGCGAAATGCACCGATCAAGAGAATCGGACATAACGCCATACACCATCCCGGGTCGTCTAATGGCAGGACAAATGGTTTTGGTCCATTGAATGAGGGTTCGATTCCTTCCCCGGGAGCCCTGAGCGCGGGCCCCGACCTCACCGGTCGGGGCCCGCGCTCGTTTCGGGCATATACGCCCCCGGTATCCTGCGGGTGTCCACCACCCGAAGCCGAAGGGCAATTCCGTGAGCGTCCACCTTCCCCAAGTTCTCGGCTCCGCTCGAACAGGGGATGCCCCACTGGCCGCCGTCGTCGTCCTCGCAGCGGGTGAGGGAACCCGCATGAAGTCGAAGACACCCAAGGTCCTGCACGAGATCTCCGGGCGCTCGCTCGTCGGACATGTCGTCGCCGCCTCCCGCGAGCTCGACCCCCAGCACCTCGTCGTGGTCGTCGGCCACGCCGCCGAGCAGGTCACCGCGCACCTCTCCGCCGGCGAGACCCCCGTGCGCACCGCCTTCCAGGCCGAGCAGAACGGCACCGGTCACGCGGTCCGCATGGGCCTGGAGGAGCTCGGCGGCACCGTCGAGGGCACCGTGATCGTGGTCTGCGGCGACACCCCGCTGCTCTCCGGAGAGACCCTCTCCGCGCTCGCCACGACCCACGCCGCCGACGCGAACGCGGTCACCGTGCTGACCGCCGAGGTCCCGGACTCGACCGGCTACGGCCGGATCGTCCGCGACGCGGCCACAGGGGCGGTCACCGAGATCGTCGAGCACAAGGACGCCACCGACGCGCAGCGCGCGATCCGGGAGATCAACTCCGGGGTCTTCGCCTTCGACGGCCGTCTGCTGAGTGACGCCCTGGGCAAGGTGCGTACGGACAACAGCCAGGGTGAGGAGTACCTCACCGACGTGCTGTCGATCCTGCGCGAGGCCGGGCACCGCGTGGGCGCCTCGATTGCCGGCGACCACCGGGAGATCCTGGGCATCAACAACCGGCTCCAGCTGGCCGAGGCGAGGCGGCTGCTCAACGAGCGGCTCCTGGAGCGCGCGATGCTGGCGGGTGTGACGGTCATGGACCCCGCGTCCACGCTGATCGACGCGACGGTGACGTACGAGCGGGACGCGATCGTGCACCCGGGGACCCAGCTGCTGGGCGCGACGCACCTGGCGGAGGACGCCGAGGTGGGCCCGAACTCCCGGCTCAAGGACACCGTCGTGCACGAGGGCGCGCGCCTGGACAACACGGTCGCCGACGGTGCCGAGGTGGGCCCGGGGGCAAGCGTCGGTCCGTTCGCGTATCTCCGGCCGGGTACGCGGCTGGGCGCGAAGTCCAAGGCGGGTACGTACGTCGAGATGAAGAACGCGACGATCGGTGAGGGCACGAAGGTCCCGCACCTGAGTTACGTCGGTGACGCGACGATCGGTGACCACACCAACATCGGTGCGGCGAGCGTGTTCGTGAACTACGACGGGGTGGCGAAGCACCACACCACGATCGGGTCCCACTGCCGGACCGGGTCGGACAATATGTTTGTGGCGCCTGTCACGGTCGGGGACGGCGTTTACACCGCGGCGGGTTCGGTCATCACCAAGGACGTACCGTCCGGTTCGCTGGCCGTGGCACGGGGCCAGCAGCGGAATATCGAGGGCTGGGTCGCCCGGAAGCGCCCCGGGAGCGCGGCGGCTCAGGCCGCTCAGGCGGCCACGCAGGCGACCGACGGCGAAAGCTGACCGGAAACAGGTGCGCCAAAGGCGGCGTACCGTGATAGATGCTCACCCATTTCGGCTGGCTCGTCGCAGATCGGGACTCATGCGTGCGGTGCCAGATACACGTCTGAGGAGACTGTGCTGTGACCGGGATCAAGACGACCGGCGAGAAGAAACTGATGCTCTTCTCCGGCCGCGCCCACCCCGAGCTGGCCGAGGAGGTCGCACATCAACTGGGTGTCGGTCTCGTGCCGACGAAGGCCTTCGATTTCGCCAACGGTGAGATCTACGTACGGTTCCAGGAGTCCGCTCGCGGCGCCGACTGCTTCCTGATCCAGAGCCACACGGCTCCGATCAACAAGTGGATCATGGAGCAGCTGATCATGCTGGACGCGCTGAAGCGCGCGTCCGCCCGGTCCATCACGGTGATCGTGCCGTTCTACGGCTACGCGCGCCAGGACAAGAAGCACCGTGGTCGTGAGCCGATCTCGGCGCGCATGGTCGCCGACCTGATGAAGACGGCGGGTGCGGACCGCATCCTCACCGTGGATCTGCACACGGACCAGATCCAGGGCTTCTTCGACGGCCCGGTGGACCACCTGTTCGCGCTGCCGATCCTGGCGGACTACGTGGGCGCCAAGGTGGACCGTTCGAAGCTGACGATCGTGTCGCCGGATGCCGGCCGGGTACGCGTGGCCGACCGCTGGTGCGACCGTCTCGACGCGCCGCTGGCGATCGTCCACAAGCGCCGCGACAAGGACGTGCCGAACCAGGTGAGCGTCCACGAGGTCGTCGGTAACGTCGAGGGCCGGGTGTGTGTTCTGGTCGACGACATGATCGACACGGGTGGCACGATCTGTGCCGCCGCCGACGCGCTGTTCGCGCACGGCGCCGAGGACGTCATAGTGACGGCCACGCACGGTGTGCTGTCCGGCCCCGCCGCGGACCGCCTGAAGAACTCGAAGGTCAGCGAGTTCGTCTTCACGGACACGCTGCCGACGCCGGGTGAGCTGGAGATCGACAAGATCACGGTTCTCTCGATCGCGCCGACCATCGCGCGTGCGGTGCGTGAGGTCTTCGAGGACGGTTCGGTGACGAGCCTCTTCGAGGAGCAGGGGTGATCCACCTCGGGTGACCGCCTTCGGAGGGTTGCCTCCGGGTGATCGACTTTGGGCGCGGCCTCCCCGCCGGGTAGACTGGACAAGTTGCTCGGCGAGGGAGGCCGTTCTCATGCGTGGTCATGGGAGTCGGTGGTCCGTTATCGACGCGCTCTTCGTAGCAGGCCTGTCGTGGGCCGGGTGACCATCGGTTTTTCGTCACCTTACGAGGAGTGCAGCATGGCTGAGATCAAGCTCGACGCAACGGTCCGCACGGAGTTCGGCAAGGGCGCTGCCCGTCGCACCCGTCGCGCCAACCTGGTTCCCGGGGTCGTCTACGGCCACGGTGCTGAGCCGGTTCACATCAACCTGCCGGGCCACGAGCTGCTTCTCGCCCTGCGTACCGCCAACGTCCTGATCGGTCTGGAGATCGACGGCAAGGACGCCCTGGTGATCCCGAAGGCCGTGCAGCGCAACGCCATCAAGGGCAACATCGAGCACGTCGACCTGCTGACCGTGAAGCGCGGCGAGAAGGTCAACGTCGAGATCGCGGTGCACGCCGAGGGCGACCTGGCGCCGGGTGCCAACCTGCTGGAGTACGTGCAGAACACCCTGCTCGTCGAGGCCGAGGCCACCCACATCCCCGAGTCGGTCACGGTCTCCGTCGCCGGTCTGGACGCGGGTGACTCGATCGCCGCCAAGGACATCACGCTGCCGAAGGGCGCCGTGCTCGCCGGTGACGAGGACGCCATCGTGCTGCAGGTCGTCGCCGCGCAGGCCGAGGAAGCGCCTGCCGAGGGCACCGAGACCGAAGGTGCCGAGGCCTGAGCCTCGCCCCACCTGCTTGACTGACGGGGTGGCGGTTCCCTTCCGGGGTTCCGCCGCCCCGTTTCTCTGTTTCGACCGGTATGTACGCACTGCGAGGAGACCGCGTTCTGATGTCCGATGCCACCGACCCCTGGCTGATCGTGGGCCTCGGTAATCCCGGCCCCGACTATGCGGCGAACCGGCACAACGTGGGTTTCATGGTGGCCGATCTGCTGGCGGAGCGGGTCGGCGGGAAGTTCAAGCGGGCGCCGAAGGCGCAGGCGCAGGTGCTGGAGGGGCGGATCGGTCCGCCCGGGCCGCTGAGCCGTCGTGTGGTGCTGGTGAAGCCGATGTCGTACATGAATCTGTCGGGTGGTCCGGTGACGGCGCTGCGGGACTTCTACAAGGTGCCGACCGATCACGTGGTGGCGGTCCATGACGAGTTGGACATCGATTTCGGCATGCTGCGGTTGAAGCTGGGCGGGGGTGACAACGGGCACAACGGGCTGAAGTCGATGACGAAGGCGATGGGTCCGGATTATCACCGGGTGCGGTTCGGGATCGGCCGGCCGCCGGGGCGGATGCAGGTCGCGGACTTCGTGCTGAAGGACTTCTCGGCGGCGGAGCGCAAGGAGCTCGCGTATCTGGTGGACAGGTCGGCGGATGCGGTGGAGTCGTTGGTGGCGGAGGGGCTGGAGCGGGCTCAGTCCGCGTACAACTCCTGACATTCCCACTGCTTCTCGGGTGTTCTTCGGCCACGGGTTGACCGAGGGCAGGGCTCTGCCCAAGGATCTGCCCCCATGAAACGGAGTTCCTCGCACCGGCTGCTGGCCCGTGCCCGTACGTTCGCCGCGGGCTGTGTCGCCGTGTTGCTGCTGGTCGCGGGCGTGTGGTCGTCGTGGGAGAACGCGCACCACATCGTTCTGGCCAAGGGTCGTGAGCACGGGACGATGTCGGTGACGGTGTGCGGTGAGGACGCGTGCACGGGGTCGTTCTCGCCTGACGCGGATGCGCGGGAGCGGGCGTCGGTGACGATCGAGCGGTCCGTCGCGGCGCGGAAGGGGGACCGTTTCCCCGTGGTGGTGAAGCCCGGGTCCGGTGATGTGGTGCGTACCGGGACTCCGGGTCTGCTGCATGCCTGGGTGCCGTTGGGTGGTGCGCTGCTACTGGCCGCGCTCGTGATCGGCGGCGGGATGCGGCTGACGCGGATCGCGTGGGGTGCGGGGGTCGCGGGTGCGGCCCTGCTGACGGCGACGTTCGTCGCCCTCTGACAGGACCGCACCGGTCGGCTTCCCCGGGTGTGGGTCAGCCGGTGTTGCGGAGGCCCGCTGCCACACCGTTGACGGTGAGCAGCAGGGCGCGGGCGAGGAGCGGATCGGCTTCCTCGCCGCGCTCGGCGGCCTGGCGCTGGCGGGCGAGCAGGGACACCTGGAGGTAGGAGATCGGGTCCAGGTAGGCGTCGCGGATGGCGAAGGTCTGCTGGAGCACCGGGCTGGTGCCGAGGAGTTCCTTGCCGCCGGTGACCTTGAGGACTTCCTGCACGGTGAGCTCGTGCTCGGCCTGGATGACGTCGAAGACGTGCTTGAGCTCGTCGGGCACGAGGGTGTCGACGTAGTGCCGTGCGATGCGCAGGTCGGTCTTGGCGAGGGTCATCTCGACGTTGGAGAGGAAGTTCTGGAAGAAGTGCCACTGTTCGTGCATCTCGTCCAGGACGGTGTCGAGGCCGGCTTCGCGCAGTGCCTTGAGGCCGGAGCCGACGCCGAACCAGCCGGGGACGATCTGCCGTGACTGGGTCCAGCCGAAGACCCACGGGATGGCGCGGAGGCCGTCGAGCGAGACGCCCGAGCCGGGGCGGCGGGAGGGCCGGGAGCCGAGGTGCAGGTCGGCGAGCTGGTCGACCGGGGTGGATGCGAGGAAGTACGCGGGCAGGTCCGGGTCCTCGACGAGCTTGCGGTAGGCGTCGTGGGCGGCGTCGGAGACGGTGTCCATGGCCGCGTCCCAGCGGGCCAGCGCCTCGTCGGACTGGCGGGGTGCGGTGTGGAGCGCGGAGGCCTGGAGGGTGGCCGCGACGGTCAGCTCCAGGTTCTCGCGGGCGAGGGCGGGGATGAGGTACTTGTCGGAGATGACCTCGCCCTGCTCGGTCACCTTGATCTCGCCCTCGAGGGTGCCCCAGGGCTGCGCGAGGATCGCGTCGTGGGAGGGGCCGCCGCCTCGGCCGACGGTGCCGCCGCGGCCGTGGAAGAGGCGCAGGCGTACGCCGTAGCGGTGGGCGACGTCGCGGAGCCGGCGCTGGGCGCGGTGGATCTCCCACTGGGAGGTGGTGATGCCGCCGAACTTGGAGGAGTCGGAGTAGCCGAGCATGACCTCCTGGACGTCGCCGCGGAGCGATACGAGCCGTCGGTAGGAGGGGTCGGCGAGCATCTCGTCGAGGATGACGTCGGCGGCCTTGAGCTCGTCGGTGGTCTCCAGGAGCGGCACGATGCCGATCTTGGCCCAGCCGCCGTGGAGGTCGATGAGTCCGGCTTCGCGGGCGAGGACGGCGGCGGCGAAGACGTCGTCGGCGCCCTGGCACATCGAGATGATGTAGGACTCGATGACTTCGGGGCCGAAGCGTTCGAAGGCCTGCTTGATGGTGTGGAAGACGCCGAGGGTCTTCTCGCCGGCGGCGTCGAGGGGTGCCGGGGTGGGTGCGAGGGGGCGGCGGGAGCGGAGTTCCTTGGCGAGGAGCTTCTGCCGGTAGTCGCGGGGCATGTCGGTGTAGCGCCAGGACTCCTCGCCGAGGCGGTCGAAGAGCTGGCCGAGGGTGTGGTGGTGGGCGTCGGCGTGTTCGCGGACGTCCATGGTGGCGAGCTGGAGGCCGAACGCGGTGAGCGTGCGGATGGTGCGGTCCATGCGGCCGTCGGCGAAGAGTCCGCCGCGGTGTTCGCGCAGGGAGGTCTGGATGAGGGCCAGGTCGGCGATGAGTTCGGCGGTGCCGAGGTAGTCGCAGCCGGGTCGGTGGGGGGTGCCGGAGGCGAGGCGCTCGCGGGTGTTGACCAGCTTCTGGCGGACGCATGTGGCCTTGAGCCGGTAGGGCTCCTCGGCGTTCAGCCGCTTGTAGCGGGGGCTGATCTCGGGGAGGCGCTCCAGGTCGGTCTGGAGCGAGGTGAGGAGCTCGTCGGTGGCTCCGGTGTAGCGGATGGAGTTGGAGAGCAGTCCGCGCAGCTGGTCGACGAGTTCGAGGGCGTCGGTGATGCCGTGCTCGTGCTGGAGGATGAGCACGTCCCAGGTGACGGTGGGCGTGACGTTGGGGTTGCCGTCGCGGTCTCCTCCGATCCAGGTGCCGAAGGTGAGCGGGCGGGTGCCGGCGGGCAGTTCGACGCCGACGCGCTCCAGCTCCGCGGCCAGGTCCTCCAGGACGTCGCCCACCGCGTTGGCGTGGAGTTCGTCGAGGTAGTAGATGGCGTTGCGGGCCTCGTCGGCGGGCTCCGGGCGGACGACGCGGAGTTCGTCGGTCTGCCAGATGAGGTCGATGTTCTCGGCCAGCCGGATGTCCTGGCGTCGGCGGTCGGCCTCGATGACCGGGGTTTCGAGGAGTTCGGCGATGCGGCGGAGCTTGTTGAGTACGGAGCGCCGTGCGGCCTCGGTGGGGTGTGCGGTGAAGACGGGCCGGACGTTGAGGTTCTTGACCGTCTCGCGCAGGTGTTCGGGGTCGGCGTCCTTGAGGCGGTCGGCGGTGCGGGCGAGGAGTCCGCCCTCGGCGGACCGGCGGTCGCGCATCTCGTGGGCGCGGTGGACCTGCTCGGTGACGTTGGCGAGGTGGAAGTAGGTGGAGAAGGCGCGCACGAGTTGTGCGGCGGTCTCCAGGTCCGTGTCCCCGAGGAGCTCCGCGGCTGCCTCGCCGTCGGTGCGGGTGAGGGCACGGACGCGCTCGACGAGGTCGAGGAGGTCCTGGCCCTCCTGTCGTACGAGGGTCTCGCCCAGGAGGTCGCCGAGGCGGCGGATGTCGGCCCGCAGTTCGGTGTTGGCGGCAGGGGTCTGGTCGGCACTGCTCACAGTGTGCGGCTCCTTGCAGTGGTTGAGCACGTCTGTCAGGGGGGCCGGGGCGCTCGCGGTGCTGACGGGTCACCCCGGATGTGCAGAGTGCGGACCGCGCTGTCCGACGCACCCAGGATAGGTGTCCGGGGGTTCGGCGTGCTCGCTGCCCTGCGGGGCGGTGCGGATCCGGGGCGTACGGAGGGGTGGGGCCCGGCTGTGCGGAGGTTGTCGCGGCGGCGCTCTCGTGTCCTGGCCCTGTTCGCTGCCATACTTACGTTGCCGTAGGTTACGGAAGCGTAGACCGCTCATACCATCATATTTCCTCACCTCACAGGGGACTCCCCAATGCCCACCAGCCCCGATGTGATCGACGACGGCCTGCCGACGGCGGCAGGCGACTCCGCAGCCCGCTCCGCCACGCTCGGCGGCGACAAGAAGCGTTCGGTCGAGCAGATCGCGCTGCTCCTGTTCATCGTGGTGCCGTTCGCGGCCCTGGTCGCGGCGGTGCCGCTGGCCTGGGGCCGCGGTGTCAGCTGGCTCGATCTGGGCCTGCTGGTCGCCATGTACTACTGGGGCTGCCACGGCGTGACGATCGGCTTCCACCGGTACTTCACGCACGGCTCCTTCAAGGCGAACCGCGCGCTGCGCGTCACCCTGGCCGTCGCGGGTTCGATGGCGGTGGAGGGGCCGCTGGTGCGCTGGGTGGCCGACCACCGCAAGCACCACCGGTTCTCGGACGCCGAGGGCGACCCGCATTCGCCGTGGCGGTTCGGCGAGAACCTCCCGGCGCTGATGAAGGGCCTGTGGTGGGCCCACATCGGGTGGATGTTCAACGAGGAGCAGACTCCGCAGCAGAAGTACGCCCCCGACCTGGTCAGGGACCCGGCGATCCGCGCGATCTCGCGTCACTTCCTCAGCTTCACGGTCCTCTCGCTGGCGATCCCTCCCCTGGTCGGCGGCCTGGTCACCATGTCGTGGTGGGGTGCGTTCACCGCCTTCTTCTGGGGTTCGCTGGTCCGTGTCGCGCTGCTGCACCACGTGACGTGGTCGATCAACTCGATCTGCCACGCGGTCGGCAAGCGGCCCTTCAAGTCCCGTGACCGGTCAGGGAACGTGTGGTGGCTGGCGGTGCTCTCCTGCGGCGAGTCCTGGCACAACCTGCACCACGCGGACCCGACGAGCGCGCGGCACGGGGTGATGAGGGGGCAGATCGATTCCAGCGCCCGGCTGATCCGCTGGTTCGAGAAGCTGGGCTGGGCGCACGACGTCCGGTGGCCCGACGCCTCACGTATCGCCTCCCGGCGCAAGCCCGCGGCCGCCGACCCGGCATGATTGACGACGTGGCGACCGACGGAAGCACCAGCGGCGAGAAGAGCATGCCTGTTCCCACCCGACGGGCCCGGCGGGTCCGTATGACGGGCAAGGAGCGGCGCGAGCAACTCCTGGACATCGGCCGCACCTTGTTCGCCGACAAGGGCTTCGAGGGCACCTCGGTGGAGGAGATCGCGGCGCGCGCAGGGGTGTCCAAGCCGGTGGTGTACGAGCACTTCGGCGGCAAGGAGGGCCTGTACGCCGTCGTGGTCGACCGTGAGATGCGCCAGCTGCTGGATCTGGTGACGGGGGCGCTCACGGCGGGGCATCCGCGTGAGCTGCTGGAGCAGGCGGCGTTCGCGCTGCTCGACTACATCGAGACGTATACGGACGGTTTCCGGATCCTGGTCCGTGATTCGCCGGTCGCGCAGTCCACGGGCACCTTCGCGTCGTTGATCAGTGACATCGCGACGCAGGTCGAGGACATCCTGGGCCTGGAGTTCAAGGCCCGGGGCTTCGACGCGAAGCTGGCCCCGCTGTACGCCCAGGCCCTGGTCGGGATGGTGGCGCTGACCGGCCAGTGGTGGCTGGACGTGCGGAAGCCGAAGAAGGCCGAGGTAGCCGCCCATCTGGTGAATCTGGCGTGGCACGGGCTGGAGAACCTGGAGTCGAAGCCGCGGCTGATAGGCCACCGGAAGAGCTGATCGGCGTCGGTGGGCGTGTGATCACTCGTTGTGATGACGCCTGCTGGTTCCCGGCCGTAGGGTGGTCGGCAGGGCACAGGATCCCGTCCATGGGAGGAACCATGACCGCCGAGCCGATCACCGGGCACAGCAGCCGCTGGCCGGTGCCCCCGCAGGACGGATACACCGTGGACGACCTGTTCACGCTGCCCGATCTCCCGCCGCACACGGAATTGCTCGACGGGAGCCTGATCTTTGTGAGTCCGCAGCGCATTTTTCACAGCCGGATGATCGACCTGCTGACCTACGGGTTGCGCAGCGGTGCGCCGCGTGAGCTGAAGGTCGTACGGGAGATGACCGTGGCCCTCGACCGGCGCAATGCTCCCGAGCCGGACGTCTCCGTCGTCCGTGCGGCAGCGGTCACCGGGCGGGAGCTCACGCGCTTCGATGCGGCGGACGTACTCCTCGCCGTCGAGGTGGTCTCACCGGACTCCGAGGCCCGCGACCGTGACACCAAGCCGCAGAAGTACGCCGCGGCCGGCATCCCGAACTTCTGGCTGGTCGAGATGGCCGGGAGCGACCGGCACCCGGTCGTGCGGGTCTATGAGCTGGACCCCGTGAACAAGGCGTACGCGCTGACGGGCATCCATCACGACCGGCTGAAGACCGGGGTTCCGTTCCCTGTCGACCTCGACATCTCGCCGGAGGAGCTCGACGCGCTGTGACGCTCACCCGGTGACCGGCTCCAGGAACTCCAGCCGGTTGCCCACCGGGTCCTGGGAGTGGAAGCGGCGGTGGCCGGGGAGGTTGTCGTCCCACTCGACGGGGGCGCCGTGTTCGGCCAGCCGGGCAGCGTAGGCGTCGATGCCGGTGACGCGCAGGCCCGGGTGGGCCTTCCTCGCCGCACGGAAGTCCTCCTCGATGCCCAGGTGCAGCTGGACCGGGCCGGTCCCGAACCAGCAGCCGCCGCGGGCGGCGAGGGCAGGGGGCGTGGGGAGCTCCGTGAGCCCGAGGACGTTCACGTAGAGGGCCCGCAGGGCGTCCTCCGATGCGGGCGGGGCGGCGAGCTGGACGTGGTCGACGGCGGTGATCACAGCTGCTCCTCAGAGGTGCGGACGACCGCGAAGATCCGGCGGAACGGGAAGACCGTGCCGTGCGGGCCGGCCGGGTAGGCGGTGCGCAGCAGGTCGCTGTACTCGGCGACGAAGGCTTCCAGCACCTCGGGGTCGTCGGCGAGGGCGTCCAGGAGGGGCCGCAGGCCGGTGCCCTTGACCCAGTCGAGGACGGGGTCCTCCCCCTGGAGCAGCTGCAGGTAGGTGGTCTCCCAGACGTCGACGGTGCGCCGGGGCCCGGTGAGGTGCTCCAGGTAGTGCGCCGGGGTGTGTACGGCGTCACCGTGGCGCAGGAGGCCGCCGAGGCGGTCGTACCAGCGGGGGGACGCGGCGAGTTCCCGCATGAGGGTGTGGCTGGGGGCGTCGAAGTTGCCGGGGACCTGGAAGGCGAGGGTGCCGCCGGGGGTCAGGGCGTCGAGCCAGTGGGGGAAGCGGGCGGTGTGGCCGGGAACCCATTGGAGGAGGGCGTTGGAGACGATGAGGTCGTACGTCTCGGCGGGCACCCAGGTGCCGGCGTCCGCCTCGGCGAAGTCCAGGAGGGGGCCGGCGTGGGTGCGGGCGCTTTCGAGCATCCGGGGGGAGCTGTCGTAGCCGGTGATGCGGGCGCCGGGCCAGCGCTCCGCGAGGACGGCGGTGACGTTGCCGGCGCCGCAGCCGAGGTCGGCGATCCTGGGAGCCTGTCCGTGCGGGAGGGGGCCGATCCGGGCCAGGAGGTCGAGGAAGGGGCGGGTGCGGTGGTCGGCGTGGCGGAGGTACTGCTTCGGGTCCCAGGTGGGTGCTGGCATGGGTCCAGGATCACCAGGAATATATCTTGATGTCAAGACACTTGAATTCAAGAGACTTCATGTCGAGGGACCCTCTACACTGATCGACATGGAGGACGAGGTCGACCGACTGGTCGCTGCATGGCGCCGGGAGCGCCCCGACCTCGACGTGGAACCACTCGAGGTCCTGAGCCGTGTCTCCCGCCTGGCCAGGCATCTGGACAGGGCCCGCAGGATCGCCTTCGCGGAGCACCAGCTGGAGCCCTGGGAGTTCGACGTCCTGACGTCCCTGCGCCGCGCCGGCGCCCCGTACCAACTCTCCCCCGGCCAGCTCCTCACCCAGACGCTGGTCACCTCCGGCACGATGACGAACCGCATCGACCGGCTGACCAAGAAGAACCTGGTGGAGCGGCTGCCCGACCCGAGTGACCGCCGTGGTGTGCTGGTCCGGCTGACCGACCTGGGCCGCGACAAGGCCGACCAGTCGCTGGCCGGGCTGCTCGACCAGGAGCGGGCCATCCTGGGTGAGCTCTCCCGCCCGCAGCGGTCCGAGCTCGCCGGCCTGCTACGCCGGCTGACCGCCCCGTTCGACAACATCCCCGGCTAGCGCGGCCGGGCCCACCCCCGCCCTGCGTGCCAGTGCAACCGCGGCCAGGGTCGAGTGCACCCCCAGCTTCCCCAAGACGTTCTGCATGTGCGTGCGCACCGTGTGCGGGGACAGGAAGAGGCGCTCCGCGACCGCCTTGCGGCCCAGGCCCGCCACCATGCAGCGCAGCACCTCGCGCTCGCGCGGTGTCAGCGACTCGACGAGCTGCTCGCTCTCGGTGCGGTGCTTGCGAGCAGCCGTCAGCTCGCGCAGGACACCGGTCAGCAGGGCGGGCGGCAGATGCGTCTCGTCGCGCAGCACGCCGCGTACGACCGTCAGCAGGCGCTGCAGCGAACAGTCCTTGGCGACCCACCCCGAGGCTCCGGCCTGCAGCGCCGTCGCGGCGCGGCGGGGGTCGTCCCTCTCGGCGAGCACCACCGTGCGCAGGTGCGGATGGGTCGAACGCACCCCGCCGACCAACGAGATGCCGTCCACGGGGAAGCTCAAGCCGCCTCCGCCGTCCGGTGCGGGGCGCGGCGCGGGAACGGTGTGTGCGCCGCCCGGGGCGGCGAGGACGCCCAGTTCGGCGTCGACCAGCATCACGTCGTAGCGTCGCCCCTCGGCGGTCGCGCGCTCCAGACACCGCAGCGCGGCGGGGCCGCTGCCTGCGGCGGACACGTCGACGTCCGGTTCGGCCGCGAGGGCCGCCGCGAGGGATTCGGCAAAGATGCGGTGGTCGTCGACCACCAGAACCCGGATACGAGCCACAGACACCCCCATGCTGTGTGTGCTCCTGGGGCGTCCTGTTCCTGGCCGGCCCCCGACTGGGACGGACCGCGGCGGACACGACGCCCGCACTCCGGTGAACCGCCGGTACGCGGCCGCCGCCGCGTGCCCGGACGGCACCCGGCCCGGGCGTCGTGTCCGACTGTCTCGTCCCCTGAAACGGCACCGGCCCCCACCGGTGCTGCGCATCAGCGTACGGCGGGCGGTGGGCGCCGGAAGGCGATTCGCGGAACTGATCGCCCATGGATGTTTAGGGTGTTGTTCATGTTCCGTCTTGAGACAGAAGTGGACAGGGAACGTCGTATTCTGCTGGGCCGTCGGCTGCACGACGACAACTGGGACGGATCGCCGGAGCTGCGCGCCCTGCGCTCCACCACCGCTGAGCACGAAGTGCCCCTGGAGGTCTGGCTCCTGGACGACGCGGGAGAACTGGCCGGCGGGATGAGCGGGCGGACCTGGGCCTACTGGCTCCATGTGGACCTGCTCTGGGTGGATGCCCACCACCGCGGCCTCGGTCTCGGCTCGCGGCTGCTGGCCGAGGCGGAGCGCCTCGCCCGCGCCGACCGGGCCTGCACCCGCTCCCGGCTCGAGACCTGGGGCTTCCAGGCCCCGGACTTCTACCGGAAGCAGGGGTACGAGGTGGTCGGCGAGGTCGAGGACTATCCGCCCGGCGTCTCGGAGTTCATCCTGGTCAAGCGGCTGGAGCGACCCGCCGGCCGCCCGCCGAGGGGACCGCGGGGAAGATTCCGGGGGCGGCGTGACCGGCCGAGGTGAACGCCTCGGTGACGGCCTTGGCGACGGTGTCCGCCATCGCTTCCTCCACCAGGACGATCGCCGAGCCGCCGAAGCCGCCCCCGGTCATCCTGGCCCCGAGCGCCCCGGCCGCGTCCGCCGTGGAGACCACGAGGTCCAGCTCCTGGCACGAGACCCGCAGATCGTCACGCAGTGAGACGTGGCCCTCGTTGAGGACCGGCCCCGCCGCGCGTACGTCACCGGCGTCCAGCAGCGCGATGACCTGCTCCACCCGGTGGTTGTCGCTCACCACATGGCGGACGTAGCGCACCACCGACTCGTCCTCCCCGGCCGCGGCGAGGGTCTCCAGCGCTGAGGCCAGGTCCTCGTACGGAAGGTCGCGCAGCATGTCGACGCCGAGCGCCCGCGCGCCCGCCTCGCAGCCGGCCCGGCGCTCCGCGTAGGCGCCGTCGCCCAGGGCGTGCTTGACCCGGGTGTCGACGACGAGCAGCCGCAGCCCGTGTGCGGCCAGGTCGAAGGGGACCTGGCGCTGGGTGAGGTCGCGGGTGTCGAGGTACAGGGCGTGGCCCTCGGTGCAGCAGGCCGAGGCCATCTGGTCCATGACGCCGCAGGGCACGCCGACGAAGTCGTTCTCGGCGCGCTGGCCGAGCACGGCGATCTCCGGTGCGCTGAGCCCCAGCTCGAAGAGGTCGTTCAGGGCGAGCGCGGTGACGACCTCCAGGGCGGCCGAGGAGGAGAGTCCGGCGCCGACCGGCACGGTGGAGGTGAGCTGGATGTCCGCACCGGTGACCGCGTGGCCGGCCTCCCGGAGCGCCCAGACGACCCCGGCCGGGTAGGCCGCCCAGCCGTGGCCGGAGTGCGGGACCAGTTCGTCGACGCGGAGGGAGACGACGCCGCCCGGCACGTCGGTGGAGTGCAGTCGCAGCTGTCCGTCCGTGCGACGGGCGACGGCCGCGCGGGCGTGGTGCGGGAGGGCGAGCGGCATGACGAAGCCGCCGTTGAAGTCGGTGTACTCACCGATCAGGTTCACCCGTCCGGGTGCTGCCCAGATCCCTTCCGGGGCGTTCCCGTACAGCTCGGTGAAGGAGGCGGTCAGCTCGGCGTTGTCGGTCATGGTGCGGTGGGCTCCTCTCGGCGGGCGAACGCCCACGCGTCGGCGACGATGGCGGCCAGGTCCGCGCGCGACGGCTGCCAGCCGAGCCGCTCCCTGGCGGTGGCGGCGGAGGCGACGAGGACGGCGGGGTCCCCGCCGCGCCGTGGCGCGGCGGTCTCGGGGACCGGGTGGCCGGTGACCTGGCGGACGGTCTCGATGACCTCGCGTACGGAGAAGCCGTTGCCGTTGCCGAGGTTGCAGATGAGGTGCTCGCCCGCGGTGGCCGCTTCCAGGGCCAGCAGGTGGGCGTCGGCGAGGTCGGCGACGTGGATGTAGTCGCGTACGCAGGTGCCGTCCGGGGTCGGGTAGTCGTCGCCGTAGACGGAGATCGACTCGCGCTGTCCGAGTGCGACCTGGAGGACCAGCGGGATGAGGTGCGACTCGGGGCTGTGGCGCTCGCCGCAGCTGCCGTAGGCGCCCGCGACGTTGAAGTAGCGCAGGGAGACGGCGGCCAGGCCGTGGGCGGTCGCCTCGCCGGTGATCATGTGGTCGACGGCGAGCTTGGAGGCGCCGTACGGGCTGGTGGGGGCGGTGGGGTCGGTCTCCGTGATGGGGCTGGAGACAGGCTCGCCGTAGGTCGCGGCGGTGGAGGAGAAGACGAGGGTGCGCACCCCGGCGTCGCGCATGGCGGCGAGCAGGGCGGTGGTGCCGCCGACGTTGTTGACCCAGTACTTCTCCGGGTCGACGACGGATTCGCCGACCTGGGAGTACGCGGCGAAGTGCAGCACTCCGTCGTAGGAGGCGTCCAGCCACTTGGCGGCGTCCTGGATGCGCCCCTCGATGAACTCGGCTCCCTGGGGGACGCCTTCACGGAAGCCGGTCGACAGGTCGTCGAGGACGGTCACGGTGTGACCGGCCTCCAGCAGGTGTGCGGCGACGACACTGCCGACGTATCCCGCGCCGCCCGTCACCAGGTACTTCTTGCCGGTGTTGCTCACTCGCTCGCTACCTCTCGCAGTCGCTGGGCCGCGGCCTCCGGCGGCACGTCGTTGATGAACACGCCCATGCCGGACTCGGAGCCCGCGAGGAACTTCAGCTTGCCGGTGGTCCGCCTGATGGTGAAGAGCTCGAGGTGCAGCGCGAACTCCTCCCGTCCGGGGACCCTGAAGGGAGCCTGGTGCCAGGCGGAGATGTACGGGGTCGGCGGCTCGCCGGGTCCGAAGATCCGGTCGAATCGCCTCAAGAGTTCCAGATAGACCTGTGGGAACTCCGTGCGGGCGGCCTCGTCCAGTTCCCGCAGGTCCGGGACGCGGCGGCGCGGGTGGAGGTGGACCTCGTAGGGCCAGTGCGCGGCGTACGGCACGAAGGCGACCCAGTGCTCGCCCTCCAGGACCACGCGCTCCCCGTCGGCCAGCTCCCGGGCGACGACGTCGTCGAAGAGGTTCCGGCCGGTATCGGCGCGGTGGGCCTCCATCGAGCGGAGCATCTGCTCGGTGCGCGGGGTGACGAAGGGGTAGCCGTAGATCTGTCCGTGCGGGTGGCCGAGGGTGACACCGATCTCGGCACCCCGGTTCTCGAAGCAGAACACCTGGGCGACCTGCGGGAGCTCGGCGAGGTCCGCGGTGCGGTCGGTCCATGCCTCCAGGACCAGGGCGGCCTGGTCGTCGGTGAGGCCGGCGAACGACACGTCGTGGTCGGAGGTGAAGCAGACGACCTCGCAGCGGCCCGAGTCACCGGCGAGGGAGGGGAAGCGGTTCTCGAAGACGGCGACGTCGTAGTCGGTGTCCGGGATCTCGCTGTGCCGGCCCTCCCGCGAGGGGCAGAGCGGGCACTCGTCGGCCGGCGGGTGGTAGGTGCGCCCCTGCCGGTGCGAGGCGATGGCCACCGAGTCGCCGAGCAGTGCGTCGTGGCGGATCTCCGACGACGTCGAGACGGCATCCAGCGGCCGGGGGTCGACGGCGTCGCGGACGGTGTCGTCCGCGGAGTCGTAGTAGATCAGCTCACGGCTGTCGGCGAGGGTCGTAACCGTCTTCTTCACCAGGCTCCTCCATGTAACGCCCTCTAAACAGAACCGCACATAACTAATCACAACTCAACAGAGGCGTCAATGCCGACGAAGCCTGTGACCGGACTGTGCAGATGGAGCGACCAATCCAGACATATCAACCCGCGCGATCACGATCAAACAAAGAACACCACTCGAACTGTTCAGTTTCTGAACACAAAGGCGTAGGTTCCCTCGAGTTCAGTTCGCGCAACGAAGCGAGTACCCCCCATGCAATATCTGGCCGAAGGGCTCCGGCTCCCCACGAACGGGCTCGATTACACAATCCTGGCGATCTACTTCGTCGTGGTGCTCGGCATCGGCTTCGCCGCCCGGGCCAGTGTGAAGACGAGTCTCGACTTCTTCCTCTCCGGACGTTCGCTGCCCGCCTGGGTGACCGGTCTGGCCTTCGTCGCGGCGAATCTCGGGGCCACCGAGATCCTCGGCATGGCGGCCACCGGCGCGCAGTACGGCGTCGCGGTCGTCCACTGGTACTGGATCGGCGCCATCCCCGCCATGGTCTTCCTCGGCCTGGTGATGATGCCCTTCTACTACCGGTCGAAGGTCCGCTCCGTGCCGGAGTTCCTGCTCCAGCGCTTCGACAGGTCGGCACACCTGCTGAGTTCCATACTCTTCGCCTTCGCGGCGATCCTGATCGCGGGCGTGAACCTCTACGCCCTGTCGATCGTCGTGGAGGCGCTGCTGGGCTGGGAGCGCTGGGTCGCGATCGTCGTCGCCGGTGTGTTCGTCCTGCTCTACATCACGATCGGCGGGCTCTCCTCCGCGATCTACAACGAGGTGCTGCAGTTCTTCGTCATCCTCGCCGCGCTGATCCCCCTCACCATCCTGGGCCTCAAGCGCGTCGGCGGCTGGGACGGCCTCAGCGGCTCGCTGGAGAAGCAGCACGGCGCGGACTTCATGTCCGCCTGGGGCGGTACCGGCATCGGTGACGCCAACCCCCTCGGCGCCAACTGGCTGACGATCATCCTCGGCCTCGGCTTCGTGCTCTCCTTCGGCTACTGGACGACCAACTTCGCCGAGGTGCAGCGCGCCCTGTCGGCGAAGAACCTCTCGGCCGCCAAGCGCACTCCGCTGATCGCCGCCTTCCCCAAGATCTTCATCGTCTTCGCGGTGATGATCCCGGGCCTGGTCGCCGCCGTCGTCGTCCCGAACATCGGGTCGAAGGAATCCGGCCTCACGTACAACGACGCCATCCCGCTGCTGATGCGGGAACTGCTCCCCAACGGTGTGCTCGGTATCGCGGTGACCGGTCTGCTGGCCGCGTTCATGGCCGGTATGGCGGCCAACGTGTCGTCGTTCAACACGGTGTTCACCACGGACATCTGGCAGCGGTACGTGAAGAAGGACCAGTCCGACGAGTACTACCTGCGCTTCGGCCGGGTGATCACCGCGGTGGGTGTGCTGGCCTCGATCGGCACGGCGTTCATCGCGGCCAGCTTCTCCAACATCATGACGTACCTGCAGACGCTGTTCTCGTTCTTCAACGTCCCGATGTTCGTCGTCTTCATCATCGGCATGTTCTGGAAGCGCGCCTCGATGAAGTCGGGTGTCTGGGGCCTCGTCGCGGGTACCACGGCCGCGATGGTGAACTACTTCCTCTTCTACGAGCAGGGCATCATCGACATCCCGTCCGACCAGGGCGCCAACTTCGTCTCCGCCATCGTCGGATTCGTGGCCGGCGCGGTCGTCATGGTCGTCGTCACCCTCTTCACCGCACCCAAGCCCGACGCCGAACTGGCTGGCCTGGTCTACGGGACGGAATCCCCGGACGCCGACGAGGCTCCGGAGGAGGGCGACGGCGCCTGGTACCGCAAGCCCGCACTGCTCGGCTGGGGCGCCATCGTCCTCGCCGCCCTCTGCTACCTGCCCTACTCGCTCTGATCGGAGGCACTCACCATGTCCGACCTGCACAAGGAAGTCTCCGAACTGGAGCGCACGTCCGCGACCGCGGCCCGGCTCTTCGACATCCGACGGATCATCGGCGGTCTCTTCGTGGTCTACGGAGTGATCGTCACCATCGCCGGGATCAACCCCTCCGAAGCCGACCTGAAGAAGGCCGAGGGCGTCCACATAAACCTCTGGACCGGCCTGGCCATGCTGGCCCTGGGGCTCTTCTTCCTGATCTGGATGAAGTTGCGCCCCGTCCAGGTGCCGCATGGGGCCCCCGGCACGCCGGAGGGCTGACCGGCACCACCTCTCGGGGCCGGGCGGTCACGTGATCACGCGTGGCCGGCCGGCCCCCGAGGCGTTCCCGCCGCCCTGTCGAGCAGCCCCGTACGGGCCGCGAGCGCGGCGGCCTCGAGCCGGGAGCCGACACCCAGCTTCATCAGCACCCGCTGCACATGCGTGCGCGCGGTGCTCGGCGCGATCCTCATGCCGGCCGCGATCAGCCGGGTGTCCTCCCCCTCGGCGACCCGCACCAGCACCTCGACCTCACGGGGAGTCAGCATCCGCAGAAGCCGCTGCCCTTCGTCGTCGGGCTGGACCGCCGGGTGCAACAGCTCCGCGAACGCGCCGCGCAGCAGCTGCGGGGCGACCGCGCTCTCTCCCGCGCGGGCCTTGACCATGGCGCGTTCGACGCCCTCTATGCGTTCGTCGTGGCGGACGTAACCGGCGGCTCCGGCGGCGAAGGCCGCGGCGATCCCGCGCGGGCTCGGCACCGGGCCCAGCACCACCACGGCCACCTGCGGTCGCTCCCGCCCGATCCGTACGATCGGGTCGAACGCCCCGGGTTCGGCCGGCGCCGACGTGCCGAACAGGCAGACCTCAGGCGCCCTGCTGACGACGAGTTCCGCCGCCCCGGACGTCGGCGCGGCCGCCGCGAGCACCCGGTGCCCCCGCAGCTTCAGCGCCGAGGCGAGTGCCTCGGCGAGCAGACGGTGGTCATCGACCACCATGAGCCGCACGCCCATCGGAAAAGCCCCCATGTGTACAGCGCAGCCCCGCTGCGTCACCCTGAACAGGCCCCCCGGCCCCTCTGACCCGGCAAGCTACACGCTTGTTCGACGTGGCGCGCCCTCTACCGGGCAGAAGCCCCCCGGATTGCCGAATTCTGCTCCGTCCAGGGCTTTCTGTACGTCGGAAAACGATCGGCCCTGCCGGTCGGATGATCGACCGGCAGGGCCGTTACCGCCCGGCCCGCAAAGGGGCCGGAGGGGTCAGACGGTGCTGAAGGAGACGACGAGGTACTGCTTGTCGTCCAGCGAGCTGGACTTGCTGGGCTCACTGACCATCTTCTCGGAGATGAACAGCCGCCCCTTCTCGTAGATGAACTCCGCGTAGTCGATGGAGAAGCTGGTCTCCGCCTCGCGGACCGACTCGTCGTCCGGGTTGACCATCAGGACGGTCTCCTTGAACGTGGAGCCGTTGATCGAGACGATCTGGCCGCCCTTGTCGTACGGGGGACGCTTGTACGCGATGAGGTTGGAGCCGTCCATGCGCAGCGGGGTCAGCGTGTAGCTGTCGCCGGCGTCCGCCCTGCCTCCGACGAGCTTGCCGGTAGTGAGGTCGAAGGCGACGATCTCGTTGGTGTCGCCGTACTCGCCGCCGCCCTCGTGCTCCTCGGTCGGTACGTAGAGCTTGTTGTTGCCGACGGCGAGGGAGGAGCACTGCTCGACCTCGGTGGAACCGCAGTCCGCGGCGTACTTGTCCGCGTCTGCCGAGATCCGGACGATCAGCTTGCCGGTGGCCGCGTCGATGGAGAAGAAGTCCGAGATGCTGCTGCCGTCACCGGCGGTGTCGCCGACGTCGGCTGCCACGACGAGCGGCTTGGTGGAGACGATGCTCGCGTAATCGACGCCGGGCGGCATGTTGTACGAGGAGAGCGGTGCGCCGGTGGTCGGGTTCAGTGCCTGGACGGTGAGCTGCGGGTCGTCGTAGCTGCCGCATTTGCGGACCACGGCGAGGGCCTCGCCGCCGCCGTAGCCCATGTCGTAGCAGTTGTTGGTGTCGGCCTTCGGCTTCCAGAGCTCGGCGCCGTTCGCGAGGTTGAAGGCGGCGCCGCCGCTGGTCCCGCCCGCCGCGACCGTGGAGCCGCTGAGCGTGACCTCGCCGAACCTCACGGGCTCGTCGCCGCTGGAAGCGGAGGTGACGGACTTGCTCCAGATGAGCTTGCCGGTGGCCAGGTCGAGGGCACCGATCTGGGTGCAGGAGGGGTACTTGTCCTTGGCGCTCGGCTTGCCGTCCTGGAAGGCGATGGCCGTCTTGTAGTCCTTGCTCATGTGGCGGGACGCGGCGCAGACCTGGCCGGTCAGCGGAATCGACCAGACCTTGGTGCCCTTGGCGAGGTCGTAGCCGGCGACCTCGTACACACCGGTCTTCACGTACACCTTGTCCGTGACCCAGGACCCGTCGACGACCGTGGTGTCGGTGACCTTCGGGTGAGGGAGCTGGAAGCCGACCTTGGACTTGGTGTCGGACGGGGCCTTCTCGGTCCCGCCGGCCAGGCCGTCGCCCTCGCCGCCCTTGCCCTCGCCGCCGCCGGCGGAGGCCACGCCGTCCTGCTTGCCTCCCTCGTCACCGCCGCTGGAGGCGTAGATGACCCCGCCGCCGACGATCAGCACGACGGCCACGACCGCGGCGACGATGATCTGCATCTGGGTGTTGAACTTCTTGCCGCCGCCGGGCTGCGGGGTGGCGTACTGCGGGTGCATGGGCGCGGTCGGGTAGCCGTACCCCTGCGTGGGCATGCCTGGCTGACCGGGCTGCCCCTGCGGGAAGCCGTAGCCGGGCTGCGTCGGCGGCTGACCGGGCGGCGGGGCCTGCGGGAAGCCGTAGCCGGGCTGCGTCGGCGGCTGACCGGGC
>NZ_JAFBGA010000015.1 GCF_016909575.1 Streptomyces sp. HB132
CATGAACACGAAGTCGGTCAGCGCCGGACTGTAGGCCGCGCCACCCGCACACGGGCCGAGCATCACGCTGATCTGCGGGATGACACCGGAGGCCCTGGTGTTGCGCTGGAAGATCCCGCCGTACCCGGCGAGCGCGCTGACACCCTCCTGGATACGGGCCCCGGCACCGTCGTTCAGCGACACCAGCGGGGCACCGGCCGAGATCGCCATGTCCATGATCTTGTGGATCTTCGTGGCGTGCGCCTCACCCAGCGCCCCGCCGAAGATCCGGAAGTCGTGCGCGTAGACGAACACCGTCCGGCCCTCGACCGTGCCCCAACCGGTGATCACACCGTCGGTGTACGGCTTCTTCGCCTCCAGGCCGAACCCGGTCGCCCGGTGCCGGCGCAGCTGCTCGACCTCCTTGAACGATCCCTCGTCCAACAGCAGCGCGATACGCTCCCGCGCCGTCAGCTTGCCCTTGGCGTGCTGCGCCTCGGTCGCCCGGTCGCTCGGTCCACGCCGGGCCTGCTCACGCAGCGCCAGCAGCTCGGCCACCCGGCCACGCGTGTCGCTCGGCTCGCCCGGGATTTCGTCCACAACGGTCATACGTCGACCCTACGAACCCGACCCGGAAAACCCTGCCGTTCACTCCGCACAGTCTCCTGCCCCGATTCCTGGAGGCACCTGACAGAAGTCGAGCAGCGGGCACCCGATCTGCCAGCTCATGGCGCATCGGCTTTGTAGGGCCTCGACAAAGGAGAAGATGTGACCCCAGCCACACGCCGGCCCGCGCGCCACGCCGTGGATCCACTTGGCCGGGCGACTCGACGCACCGCAATGGCTGAGGGTCCGCACCCGGGGCCGATCCCCGTCGGGCCGGGGCGACTGTACCCGCCCGCCACCCGGACGGGCCGACCGGGCGCACCCGCGAACAGCCCCGCACCGGTCGGCCGTCGCGTTCAGCTTCTGTTCACTCCGTGCATGCGATGGTCGACCAGGCGTGGCCAAAACCCTTCCGGCGACGTCGAGTTGTGAAGAACGACTACTTCTTGAGAGCGCTCTCAGTCATAAGTCTTGACGCTCGCCGAAGGCGTCGCGAGAGTGGTGCGCACCGCAGACGGCCCCACCTCCCCGCACCACCCCCCTGACCCCCGTCTGCGAACCCCCCCACACCTCGGGAGTTCCTTCGTGATTTCTCGCCGAATGTTCCTGACGGGCGCCGCCGCCTCCGCGACCGCGCTCACCTACCCCGTCTGGGGAAGCGCTCTGAGCCCCCGCACGTCGGCGGCCGCCGCGACGTGCGAACTGGCTCTGGAGAACCGCTCGTTGCCCGGAACGGTCCACGCGTACGTCACCGGCCACGAGCAGGGCACCGACCGCTGGGTGCTGCTGCGCCCCGACGGCAGCGTCTACCGCCCCGACTCCCCCGGCGCCCCGCAGACCCCGCTGCCGGTGGACTGCGCCATCCCCCTGAAGGCCGCGGGCGCCGGACCCGTCGTCCTGACCCTGCCCCAGATGTACGGGGCCAGGGTCTACTTCGTGCGCGACGACAAGCTGGACTTCTACCTCAACCCGGGGCCGTCCCTGGTCGAGCCGGCCTTCGCCACGCCCACCGACCCGAACTACGGCAGGACCTGGTCGTTCTGCGAGTTCACCTTCAATCCGCAGCAGCTGTACGCGAACATCAGCTACGTCGACCTGGTGACGGCCCTGCCCATCGGGCTGACCCTGGAGGGCGACTCCACGCACACGGTGGCTCCGCTCCCGGACGGCGCCGTCCAGCGCATCGCCGACGACCTCACCGCCCAGGCGGCCTCCGACGGCCAGCCCTGGGACAAGCTGGTCACCCGCGGCTCGGACGGCCAGGTCCTGCGGGTCGTCTCGCCGCAGAACCTGATGGCACCGTTCTTCGACCGCCCGGCCGAGATGCCGTTCCGGGACCTGTTCACCGCGCAGATCGACGAGGTCTGGGAGAAGTACCGCTCCACCGACCTGCGGATCGACCTGCAGGGCGGCCGGGGCACCCTGGCGGGCCGGGTCAGCGGGGACACGCTGACCTTCGAGGGCGGTCACACCTTCGTCAAGCCGACGTCGAAGGACATCTTCACCTGCAACCACGGCCCCTTCACGAACAACCCGGGCGACTCCGACGACAAGAAGGCGCTGCTGGCCAGGATCGCGGCGGGCTTCAACCGCTCGATCATGCTCAGTCATCCGCAGCAGCCCAACGGCACCACGGTGTCGGACTACTACAAGGGCGGTGTCACGAACCACTGGTCGCGCGTCGTCCACGCGAACTCCCCGATCGGTTACGCGTTCCCCTACGACGACGTACGCCCGGACGGTGAGCCGGACGTGTCCGGGGCGGCGCACGACGGCAACCCCCGGCGCTTCACGGTGAGCGTGGGCTCCTGACCCACCCCTGACACTGTGCCCGCCCGCCGCCGGTCCGCGGCGGGCGGGCACAGTCGCGTCCGCACCCGTGCGGCCCACCACGGCCTGCGCCGCCGGCCCCCGGGGCCGATCGTTGACAGATGTCCTCCCTCGGCGAGACCTCGGCCGGCGACCCCGGTGAGCGCGTCCTCCTCCACGGCCTGCGTCTGATCGACGGCACCGGCCGGGCTCCGGTACCGGACGCCGCGCTGCTGATCGAGGGTGAGGCCATCGGCTGGGCAGGCCCCTCGGCGCGGCTTCCCGGGGACCTCGGTCCGGTGCGACGGCTGGATCTGGCAGGCCGGACCCTGTGCCCCGGTTTCATCGACACCCATGTGCATTTCGCCCTGCCGGGACCGGCCGGCAATCCCCTCCAGGGCCTGTACGAGCTGCCGACCTACCGGACCCTGAAGGTCCTGGACCGGCTGCGCGCCACCCTGGAGAACGGGGTCACCACCGCCAGGGACCTGATGGGGCTGGACGCGGGCTTCCGGCAGGCCGTGGCGGAGCGGAGGGTCCCCGGGCCGCGACTGCTGGTCTCGGTCACCATGCTCAGCCAGCGTGCGGGGCACGCTGACTTCACCCTCGCCGGCGGGATCGACGGGCTCGCCGTCACCGTCGCCTTTCCCGAGAGCCCGCGCAGCCTGGTCGGTTCCGTCGACGACATGCGGGCGCGGGTGCGCGACCTGGTCGCGGCGGGTGCCGACTGCATCAAGCTCGCCACCAGCGGCGGCGTCACCTCCCCGCACGACCGGCCCGAGTGGCTGGGGCTGCGACCCGAGATGATCAGGGCGGCCGTCGAGGAGGCCCAGGCCTACGGCGGGCTGCCGGTCGCGGCGCACGCCATCGGGCGTCCCGGCATCGAGGCCGCCGTCCGCGCCGGGGTGAGCAGCATCGAGCACGGCTACGCCCTGGACGACGGGCTGCGGGCGGAGATGGTCGAACGCGGCCAGTACCTGGTGCCGACGCTGCTGGAGACGACGCAGGACCTGGATCCGGCGCGCACCTCTCCCTCGGCGTACGAGAAGGGAGTGCGCTGGCACCGGATCGCCCAGGAGTCGGTGGCCCTGTCCGCCGCCGCGGGGGTCAGGATCGCGATGGGGACCGACAGCGGCCTGGCCGTCGGCCACGGCAGGAACCTCCAGGAGCTGGGGCTGCTGGTCGACGTCGCCGGCCTGTCGCCCATGGCGGCGATCGTGGCCGCGACCGGCGACGCCGCGCGGCTGTGCGGCGTCGACGACGTCACCGGGACTCTGGAGGCGGGCAAGGCTGCCGACCTGGTGGTCACGGACGTAGACCCGCTGTCCGACATCGCTTCGCTGGGCGATCCCGCCCACATCCTGGCCGTGGTGAAGGAGGGCCGGATCGCCGTCGACCGCGCCGGCGTCCTCGGCGGAGGCGTCCTGCCCCCGCTCTGCCCCTGAGCCGGTCCGGCCCGCCTCCGCCGGGGCCGGGAGAGCAGCCGGAGGGTCGGGACGGCCACGCAAACGCCCCCGTCCGTCCCGGGTTCGGGTGGACGGGGGCGTCTCCGTGTGCGGGAGCAGGCGGTGCGGGTGGCCGGATCGCGCCGTCCGGTCAGCAGCCGCCGCAGTTGTAGTACGTCACGTCCCAGTGGTTGCCCTCGTCCGCGTAGATGTTGCCGGAGCCGGACTTGTACTGCGGCGCGCCGTCGCCGCGGACACCGATGTAGCTGAACACGCCCTTGACGTAGTTCGTCAGGCACGTGGTCTTGCCGAAGTCGAGCTTGTAGCCGTTCCAGTGCGAGTACGTGCCGCTCGCGTGCCCCGTCTCCGTGCCTCCGGTGATGTTGAGCGCGCAGCCCGTGGCGCTCTTCAGCGTCTGGGCGCCCTGGGCGCTGGCCAGGTTGAGCTGGTCGAAGGACGTGCAGGTGGAGACGTTCCGGTTGGAACAGCCGCCCGAGGACGACCAGGTGATCCCCGAGGAGCTGAAGCGGGAGGTCGCCTGGGAGTGGGTCAGCTTGGTGACGGCGTGCGCCTCGGTGGCACCGCCGCCGAGGACGCCGACGCCGGGCGCGAAGAGTGCGCCGAGGACGAGGGCGAGGGCGGTGAGGGCCGAGCGGAGTCTGGGGCGGGTCAGCATGGGGAGATGTCCTCCTGCTCATGACAATTAAGGGCAAGGAGATAGTGCCCCAGCTCTACGCGCGTCCGCCAGGGTGCGGCGGAGGCGCGCACGGCATTCCCCCCGACTTTCGGACCGGCCTGGACCCTTGATGTTGAACTTTGAACAAAAAGGGTCTACAGTCAATCTCGTTGAAGGTTAAACCAAACGTTCGGCGGTCTGCTCTGCAGAACGCGTCGGAACCGTCCCCGAGGAGGAGCCATGGCTCTGTTCAACCGCAAGAACGCCGCCCCGTCCACCACCGCCACCCTCGTCGTGGACCCGGCGCTGGCAGCCCTGACCGGCACCTACACGATCGACCCGGCTCACAGCAGCATCGGTTTCACCGTGCGCCACGCCATGGTCACCAACGTGCGCGGCTCCTTCGGTGAGCACGAGGGCACTCTGGTACTGGACGGGGCCGCCCCCTCCAACTCCTCCGCGTCCATCGACGTCAAGATCGCCAGCGTGGACACCGGCATCGCCGACCGTGACGGCCACCTGGTCAGCGGCGACTTCTTCGACGCCGAGAAGTTCCCCCTGATGTCGTTCCGCTCGACGCAGGCCGAGCAGCTCGGCGGCGACACCTACCGTGTCACCGGCGACCTCACGATCAAGGACGTCACCCGTCCGCTCGCCATCGACCTGGAGTTCAACGGTTCGGCCACCGACGTCTACGGCAACGAGCGCGTGGGCTTCGAGGGCAGCACCGACATCCTGCGCTCCGACTGGGGCCTGACCTGGAACGCCGCCCTGGAGACCGGTGGCGTGATGGTCAGCGACAAGGTGAAGCTGAACTTCGACATCTCCGCGATCAAGGCCGCCCCGCAGGCCTGATCCTCCGGAACCGAGCGCGCCCGCCGGCCCTCCCCTTCGGGGGGAGGACGGCGGGCGCTCGTCGTTCGCCCCGCGCGCGGCCGGCTTCCGCGCCCGCCCTCTCGGAGAGTTCAGCCGGCCGACGACCGGACGATCCCGCGCCCCGCCCGGGGTGCCGGGCCGAACGCGTCCGCGCAGCACCCCCGCCGCCCGGGGCGGCTCGCGTCGCGTGAGCGCCCACCAGCCGGGGAGACGGACCCACATGGCGAAGGACCCCCGGGACCGTCACGCGGGGCCCTCCGGGTTCCGGGGCCCCGCTGAAGGACGGCTCTCATCTGCTCCCGGGCCGGTTTACCGGCCTGCCACGCGGCGCACCTTCAGCGCGTTGTCGGTGCGCGTGGTGGGGTTGCCGTCCGGGTCGTTCTGAATGCGCTCGTGCTCCTCGCTGAGCAGCACCTCCCACTCCCCCTCCGGGAGTTCGAGGGAGGCGAGCACCTCGTCCGTCGTCGGCAGCTCCATGTCCGGGTGATCATGCTCCCAGGAGGGGAAGCCCGCGTGCCCGACGACGAGGAGCACACCTCCGGGCGCGACCACCGAGGCCGCCTGCCGCAGGATCCGCTCGCGCGGCAGGTCCCCCATGGAGTGCAGGAACTGGGCGGAGACCAGGTCGTACTCCCCCTCGGGGAACGAGGCCCCCAGGTCGTGCCACTGCCAGTCGATCCGGTCCGCGACCCCGGCGTCGGCCGCGTGGACCGCCGCACGCTCAAGGGCGACGCGCGAGATGTCCGTGGCGGTGACCGTCCAGCCGAAGCGGGCGAGCCAGACCGCGTCGGCGCCCTCACCGCAGCCCAGGTCCAGGGCACGACCGGGCGTGAGGCCCTCCACCTCGCGGACGAGGGCGGCGTTGGGGTTGCCGCTCCAGATCCGGTTGCTCTCGCGGTAGCGGTCGTCCCACATCTCGGCGTCGGTCCGGGTGCTGTCGGTGGTCATCGAATCTCCTGAAGTCCGTGACGACGGTCCCCGAGCACACGCTCGGTGACCTGGCGCTCGGCCTCGGCCGAGAAGGGTGCGCGGCGGGCGTCGACCGCGCGGCGGGTGTCGTCGGTGACGAGGTCCATGTTGATCATCGACGCCGCCTTGAGCCCGGCTGCGGCGGCTCCGACGACCTGCTCCATGAGGTTGGCGACGTTACCGGCCACCCACACGCCGGGCACGTCGGTGGCGCCCGAGGGGTCGGCCGCGATGTAGCTGCCGACGACGTGGTCGCCCATCAGCATCTCGGTGGGCGCCAGGCCGAGGCTCTCCAGCACCGCCGACCGAGCGGTGAAGCGGGGCTGGACGACGACTGCCTCACGCGGGACGACCGTGCCCCCGGCCAGCCGCACACCGGTGAGCCGGTGGTCTGCCGCCTCCAGCCCGGCCACCGTGCCCTCCATCACGCAGATCCCACGGGCGGCGAGCTGCTCGTACTCCTCGTCGGTGAAGTCGGCCTGCTCATGGCGGAACAGCATCACGTCATCGGTCCACTGCCGCCAGAGCAGGGCCTGGTGCACGGCCATGGGGCTGAGCGCCAGAACACCGACCGGCCTGTCCCGTACCTCCCAGCCATGGCAGTACGGGCAGTGCAGTACCTCGTTGCCCCAGTGCTCGGCGAGGCCCTCCACCGGCGGCAGCTCGTCCACGATTCCCGTGGTCACGAGCAGTCGACGGGCCTCGACGACTTCCCCGTCCGCCCGCACGACACGGAAACCGCCGCCGGGCAGCTTCTCGGCCGAGACGACCTCTCCCCGGACGATCTCGGCGCCGTAGTCCGCCGCCTCGGCCCGGCCGATGGCCAGCAACTCCAGGGGCGGAATGCCCTCCCGGCCGAGGTAGTTGTGGGCGTGGGACGCGGGTGCGTTGCGCGGGCTGCCCGCGTCGATCACCAGCACGGAACGCCGTGCCCGGGCCAGGGCGAGCGCCCCGCTCAGCCCGGCGGCCCCACCACCGATCACCACTACGTCGTACCGCTGGTTCGTCTCGCTCATGCGGATCACCTCCTGTTGTGGAGATGGTGCGCGCGCGGCGCCGGTTCGACAAACTTACTTGCCGAAGCGGCAAACTCGCACCAGGCGGTCTCCCCGGATCCCGCTTCTCCGCCCCCAGGCGCCCTGACGATCACCAGCCCGCGCCCGCACTCCGCGTCCGGCGCGGGCCGCGCGGCCTCCACGGCCTCGCCGCCACCGCTGTCGCGCACCTCGATCCGGAGCACGCCCCCAGGGTGAGCTGGATGTGTGGCTCCCCGAGCGCGCCGGACTCGCGGGCCCGATGGTGCTTCCGGAGACCCCTGACCACGACCATCCGGCCTACGTGGAGGCCCGGCCGGCCAGCAGGCTCCACGACGATCCGGATGACGCCGGCGCCCTCGGCATCGGCCGCCGGGCCGAGCATCTCGTAGGCGGCGGTGAAGGGGAGCAGGCCGCGTCGGGCGACGAAGGTCTCGGTCGCCAGGTCAACGGCATGTCCATCACCCATGACTTGATCATCTCCCCCTCGACTGCCCCAGGTCTGGGCGGTTCGAGCGGTTCGAGCTCAAGACACCACCTGCACGGCCCCGGTGACAGCATGTGACCCGCATCACTCGCCGTGCGTGGCTGAACGGACGAACACCGGCCGGCCTGCGGGACGCCGCCGGGCAACTGACACCGGATCCCGGCTTCCACGTTCCGAGGCGTCGGGACGATGTCTGATCGTCACACCGGCTGCGTACGATCACCTGTACCGGTCCAGGTACGTGAGCGGCCGGCCGCCGCGCGCGGCACCGGAAGGGTGGACACATGCGTCAATTGCTGCTTCTCGCACCGCTGTTGCTGGTCACCGTCGGCTGCGGAGTCGTGCAGTCCTCCGAGGGTGAGGCGACGGACGAAGCGCGGGGTGTGGCCACGACCGTGGGCGAACGTCTCCACGGCCAGCGTCCGCGCACGGCGGAGGAGGTGGGGCGCTTCGCATCCGGCATCGACGGGGTGGAGGTGATGCGGGTGACGGGCAACTCCACTCATGACGGGGACGGCATCGACGTGGTCGTCCGCACATCCGGTTCGGCGTACAACGGATGGTTCGACGTGGAGGAGATCACCGTGCTGCGCTGTTTCGCGGTGCGGGTGTCGCCCAGGTCGGAATGGCGTGAGGAGCCCGATGACGTCGACTGCCCTGACAGCCGTCCGCTGACCTTCGCCCCGCCGCCCGAACCGCCCCGACTGCCGTACGAGGAGCTCCGTACGAAGCTTCCCCGGGTGCCTGAGAGCGGCCAGGTGGACGAGGCCGAGGTGCGCCGCAGGGTCGCCGCCCTGGACATGGATCCGGCGATCCGTACCGAGGTGAAGGCGGACGGCGGCCGGGTCGGCGTCCTGCTGTCGGTGAAGGGCAACGGCTACGACCCGCAGGACTGCCTCCTTGGCCGCGTGGCTCCCGGCGCCACCAAGGTGTGGGTGCCGGCCCGGATCCAGCGGATGCCCGGAGAGGGTGGCTGCACCATCGCCAACGCCCTGGACCCGCTGCCGCCACCGCACTGATCGCGGACCGGAGCACGGGGCGGCCCGGTCATCCGTGGGTCAGCCCGTCGGGCAGGTCGACTGTGCCGTCGACACCGACGGTGGTGACGGCGGACGGTGCCGAGTGCGCCTCCCGACGACGGACGTCCGACGCGTCGACCGGCAGTGCCGGTATCGACGTGGAGGCGGCCACCGACGGCAGCGCGGGCGCCGCGCGGCCGGATCCGATCGATATCTCCACGGCCACCGTGTCCAACTGCCCGTCGGTGCTCGGAGGCACCCTCGGGACGGGCCGGGAGGTGTCCTGGCGCGCCCGGTCGACGCGACGGGGAACCGGAGAGGGGGTTGCCGCCGGCGGACGTGCCGGAGCCGCACGGGGAGCGGGTATCTCCGCGGCCGGGGCGGCCCGCGGCGCCACGGTCTCGGGCCCGTCCCCCGGAGACCGGCCGTCCGGCCGGTCGAAGGGTCCGGCAGGGAGCACGAGTCCCGCCACGGCGAGCGTCACCGCCGCCGATGTCACCCCGGCGGACTGGGTGACACCCGTACGAGGAAATCTGCGTGCGCACATCCACACGGTCGCGGCCAGTGTGAGGCTGCCGGCCAGGACGTCACGCAGCGACCGTCTGGCTCGGGCCAGCAGTGACTCGGTCGCCCGGTAGCTCAGCCCCATGGTCCGGGCGACCTGTCCGACGTCGAGGTCCTGTGCCTGGAGCCGCAGCGCATGCGCCTGGCGTGCGGGCAGCAGTTCAGCACTGCGGTCGGCCAGCCATTCGGCCTCCGCGCGGTCGCATGCCCTCTCCTCCACCGGGAACGGCTCGACCGGAGCGGCGGAGAGGCTCCTGCTCAACTCGCGGTCGCGGGCGACCTGACGGTGCCGTTCGGCGCATGCGCGTACCGTCGCGGTCCTGAGCCATGAACGCACCCGACCGTAGTGGACGTCGGGGTTCTCGACCGCGCGGATCATCGCTTCCTGCACGGCGTCCTCGGCCTCTTCGGCACTCGAGGAGCGACTGTGCGCGATCTCCAGCAGTTCGTCCCGGTGACTCCAGATGAGCTCCCACCGGTTGCCCGGGCCACCCGGACGGCGAGCGGTGGACGGGTCGCTCACGTTCGAAGCCTCTGGTCCGTGGGTTTCAGGTCCGGTGTTGCCTGGACCATGGTGCCTGACGGCCCCTATGCCCCGCGACCCGGCAGGTCGGGTTCCGGGGCATACGGGCTCAGCGCCGGATCAGACCGAGAGCGTGGCGGCGGAGCCGAGACCGGCGACACCCAGCACGTTGCCGCCGACGGCGCCCGAGACGCTGCCGGAGAGCAGGTCGGCGTCGAGCCCACCCACGACGCCACCGACGAGGGGCGCCTCGACGGAAGCAGCGCCGGCGAGGCCGCCGGACACGACGTCCAGGTCCGCGTCGGAGATTTCCTGGGTCTGAATCTGGGGGGCGGAGCTCATGATGTGCATTCCCTTCGCATTAATTCCGAATGGCTCGGGCCAAATCCGCAGTGGGGATCGGCACGTGCCGCTTTCACGGTCACCGGAGCGATTTCACGGTTCGCCCGGAGGCGTCGAATTTCCCTGCGGCTTCCGCGATGTGAGGGATGTAAGCACGCGAGGCCGTGACGAAGCCACCCTCCACCGCTTTCACGCATGGCATTTCGACATCGAGGGGCCGACGCGGTCACATTGCTTCCCGGACCGGTACAGCTTCTTCACTCGACCGACCGACGGACGTTCCGTGGGCCGCATTCTTGATCCGCCGCGAAAAGGGACATAGTCGGCCGCGGACATGATGTATACGGTCCGCCCCCGGAGAACCTTCGGGTGCGCCTCGCCGCCTGCGGACACCGTGTGCAGATCCGCCGCAGACACCCCCGGGCCCGCCCATCGGGAAGCTCAGCCGGTGCGGGTGCGACCGGGGATCTGGGATGCTGCCGATGCCGTCGCGTGTCCGCCGGAGGCACGAAGCGCCGGCCCGCCGGACGACCTTCCTGGAGAAGTCATGACGCGTACAGCAACCGCCGAGGTGGGGACGTGACCGGTCCGCACAGCTCCGTCGCCCGGGTGATCGAACGCGTGCGCCCTCCCGTGACCGCGGTGGACGGGTACGGCGACTGGGGGGAGGCCGAGCGCGCCCTGGGCACCCCGCTGCCCGAGGACTTCAAACAACTGGTCACGACGTACGGGCGCGGGGACTTCTGGGGCGCGCTGTGCCTGTGCACCCCGTTCGGTGACGACAACCCGGTCCCGCTCAGGGGGGAACTCCTGGAGGACTACGGTCCGCTGCGCGACGACTCGCCCGACCAGTACCCCTACCCCCTCTTCCCGGAGCCCGGCGGGCTGCTCGCCTGGGCGGTGACGGAGAGCGCGGCGCACGTGTGCTGGCTGACGGAAGGGCCTCCGGAGTCCTGGCCCGTGGTGATCTGGTCGCGGGACGACGACTACGAGCGGTTCGACTGCGGGGCCGGCGCGTTCCTCGACGGGGTGACGAGCCGCGGCATCACCTCCGAGCTCCTGCACCACGACCCGGAGATCGCCCCCTGGTTCGACCCCGCGATCGAACTCGACCACGTCTACGTCCGGCTGGGCGAGGGGCCCCGCCCCTACGAGGAGCGCCTGCGGATCCTGCGCGACGCGTTCGCCCCCACGTCCGACCGGGGTGACTACGAGTACAACGGTCAGCGGCAGGACCACTTCGCCGTCGACGGCACCGGCTGGCTCATGACGTACGAGTGCGCCTACGGTCATCAGCTCCGGGTCGCGTTCCCGCCCGCCGACAGTGCGGACGCCCGCCGCGCCGTGCTGGCGGCGGTGGATCTGATGGGGTGCCCCGTGCTGTCGGCGGACACCGTGCACGGCACCTCGTCGTGGGGCTCCGAGGCCGGACCGGCGGACGGGTCTCCGTCGCGGTGAACCCGCGGCCCGGCCGCGGCCGGTCTCACCGCTGCGCCCGCGTGAACGCCGGATCGTGCAGATCGAGATGGAGCAGATTCCCCCAGTCATTGGTGAAGACCGCTCGCGCCCCCTCGTGACGCACGCCCACGAACGGGTTCGACAACCACATGGCGAGGACCCACACCAGGGTGCGGTCGGCGTCGAGGCGGGCGAGGTAGCCGATGTTGCCCATCCCGCTGCCGCCGCCCGACATCCAGCCGGATCCGTCGGGCAGCGGGTGCTCGAAGCCGGGGTCCGCTTCCGTGGAGCCTTCGGCCTCGACGGCCTCGGCCACGTCGAACGGTCCTCCGAGGCGGAAGGGAACGGGCTGCCCGGCCTCCGGGTGGTAGGCCCCCGGGCCCTCCACATACACCTCCAGGCCGGTGTCGTCCGGTCGGTAGAGCCCGTCCCGGACAGGGAACTCGCCTGCCATCCAGAGGCGTTCGACCACTCCCATCCGCCTCACCTTCCCTTCGTCGCGCCCGAAACGTGTTGCGTAGGCCCTCATCCTGCGACAGATCACCGTGCGGGAGATGCCGGGTCCCCCGCGTGCGGCCAGGAGTTCTTCACCGTCCCGCCCCCGCCAGGGCCGGGGCGCGATGCCGTTCCTCCCGTACGGCACTTCGTCGAATGCCTGTCGAATCTCTGTACGCGCGTCCGCGTACCGGTGTACGGTCTCGGGCCGATGGACCTTGGGAGCGCTCCCACATCTGATTCCGCTTCGCACGAGGAGGAACACCATGAAACGCCTGTTCGCCTTACTGGCGACCTTCGCGACCGTCCTGGGTCTGACGGCGGCGTTCGGACCCCAAGCCGCGGCCGCCACGGGCTGCAAGGTCGAGTACACGGTCGCCAGCCAGTGGCAGGGAGGCTTCCAGGCCGGAGTGAAGGTCACCAACCTGGGAGCCCCTGTCAGCGGATGGACGCTCCGGTTCGCCATGCCGGACGCCGGACAGAAGGTCGCCCAGGGCTGGAACGCGACCTGGTCGCAGTCCGGTTCGGCGGTCACCGCCGTCGGCGTCGACTGGAACCGCACCCTGGCCACCGGCGCGGTCGCCGACCTGGGCTTCTCCGGTACCTTCACGGGCGCCAACCCGAAGCCCACGGCGTTCACGCTCAACGGCGTCGCCTGTACGGGATCCGTCGACGAGCCCACCCCCGACCCGGTCGCAGGCACCCCCGTGGAGGTCAACGGCTCGCTCCACGTCTGCGGCGTGAACCTGTGCAACCGGTTCGACCGCCCCGTCCAGCTGCGGGGCATGAGCACGCACGGCATCCAGTGGTTCGACCAGTGCTACGACGCCGCGTCCCTGGACGCGCTGGCGAACGACTGGAAGTCCGACCTGCTGCGTATCTCCATGTACGTGCAGGAGGACGGCTACGAGACCGACCCGGCGGGCTTCACCAGCCGTGTGAACCGTCTCGTCGACATGGCCGAGGCCCGGGGCATGTACGCGTTGATCGACTTCCACACCCTGACGCCGGGTGATCCGAACTACAACCTCGACCGCGCCAAGACGTTCTTCGCGTCCGTCGCCGCGCGCAACGCCGGCAAGAAGAACGTGATCTACGAGATCGCCAACGAGCCCAACGGCGTGAGCTGGCCGGCCATCAAGAGCTACGCCGAGCAGGTCATCCCGGTGATCCGGGCGGCCGACCCGGACGCCGTCGTCATCGTCGGCACCCGCGGCTGGTCCTCGCTGGGCGTCTCGGACGGCTCGAACGAGAGCGAGGTCGTCAACAACCCGGTCGCCGCCGCCAACATCATGTACGCGTTCCACTTCTACGCCGCGAGCCACAAGGACTCCTACCGCTCCACGCTCAGCCGGGCGGCCTCGCGACTCCCCCTCTTCGTGACCGAGTTCGGGACGGTGAGCGCCACCGGCGGCGGGGCGATGGACGTGGCGAGCACCACGGCGTGGCTGGACCTGCTCGACCAGCTGAAGATCAGCTACGCGAACTGGACCTACTCCGACGCCCCCGAGAGCAGTGCCGCGTTCCGTCCCGGCACCTGCGGCGGCGGCGACTACAGCAGCAGTGGTGTGCTGACGGAATCCGGGGCGCTGCTGAAGAACCGCATCAGTACGCCCGACAGTTTCCCCACCGGCTGACCTCCGTCGGGGCTCCGGCAGGTCCGGAGCCCCGACGGCTCTCTCGCGACGCGTCCGGCCGGCAGGTCGAGCGCACGGCGAACGGGCCGACAACGGCCGCACGTCACGGACCCTGACGGCGCGCGCGCCCGGACGGCATCGGACATCTCCGCGAGCCTCCCGCGCACCCGATCACGCCGCCCGGGACTGCGCAACGGCGCGGCACTCGCCGATGCGTCCCGCGGTTCCCGGCGCGGGATGCGCGGGCCCCGGCCGGGCCTTCCGGGGCGGATGACATAGTGATCCTCATCGCGACGGTCGAGTTGGGGGAGAACCGGGCCTGTGAAGATCGCTCGCTGGATGGTGCCTGTCATCGTCGGGGTCGTGGTGACGCCGTTATCCATCGGAGTCGGGGGCCTTCTGCTCGGGACCTTCGACGACAGCGAGACGGCCGGCGGGGAGGTGCCCGCGCCGATGAGCACCGAGTTGAAGGCGGGCGACGTGGGGGTCCCCGTCGTCTACGCGAAACTCATACGCGACGCCGCGGCCGACTGCGACGAGAAGCTCCTCACCGCGCCCGTGCTGGCCGCCCAGTTGAAGCGGGAGAGCAACTTCAACCCGAGGGCCAGGTCCGTGGCCGCCGACGAGCCGGTCGGCGACGAGGGCTCGCTGACGGATCCACGGAGCGAGGAACAGCGGGCAGAGGACGGGGACCCGGCAGAAGACGGCCTCACCGGTGAGGACTCTGCCACCGGCTCCGCAAACGCCTCCTCGGGCGGGGAACTGCCCGACGTGGCACAGGCCGAACGCCCCGTCACCAGGGGCATCGCGCAGTTCTCCGACGCCGACTGGGCGGCCGCGGGCATCGACGGCAACAACGACGGCGTCAAGGACGTGCTGGACCCGGCGGACGCCATACCGGCGCAGGGCAGGAAGATGTGCGAACTCCTGCGGACCGCGAAGCAGCACCCGGGCTACCGGGGCGCCCCCCTCGAACTGGCACTGGCCGGCTACCGCGTGAGCTGGAAGACGGTCGAGGAGTACGGCGGTGTGCCGCGGGCGAGCGGGGCGGACGGGGAGACGTACGAGTACGTCGAGGCCGTCATGAAGTCCTACCCGAAGATGGTCGTCCCGGTCGGCGGGGCCGTGTCCGGCGGCTGGACCCTTCCCGTCGAGGGCCCGGCCGGCACCCCGTACCACCAGCGTGGCTCGTCCTGGTCCACCGGTCTGCACACCGGGGTCGACTTCGTGGTCCCCACCGGGACGCCGGTCAAGGCCATCGGCCCCGGCGAGGTCGTCACCGCCGGGGCGGGCGGGGACTACGGCAACCAGGTCGTGATCCGCCACGAGGACGGTACGTTCAGCCAGTACGCCCACCTCTCCGAGGTGAAGGCAGTCGTCGGCCAGAGCGTCCAGGGCGGCACGCTCATCGGCTGGTCCGGAGAGACCGGCAACGCCTCGGGGCCGCATCTGCACTTCGAGATCCGCACGGGGCCCGCGTTCGGGTCCGACCTCTCCCCCGTGCCGTATCTGCGCGCCAAGGATCTGATCCTGTGAGGACGTCCCGGCCGTGAGCGCCTGAGGGACACACGGCCGCCCCCTCGACGCGACGCTCCGGGGAGCCGGTCGAGGGGGCGGGACCCCGCGGATGACGGGACAGACCTCAGGTGCCGCTGGTCGTGGCGCGGGTGAAGAACTCGATCTCGGCTATCGAGACCTGCTTGTCGGAACCCACGTTGAACGCCGAGCGGATGATGAACCGTACGCTGACGACGTTCTGCGCCCGGAACTTCCGCTGCTGGGGGCCGCTCATCTGGTCGAGCTTGATGTGACGCGTGCTCTTCTTCCCGTCGGCCGTGGTGATGACCGCGTCCATACGGTGCGGCAGCGCGGCCTCGGAGAGGTCGGAGGGCTTGGTCGAGATGCCGGACGTGATGAGGATGTCCAGCAGACGCGTGGGTTCCAGGAAGCGCGCCTCCACCCATTCGCCCTCGGCGGACTGCGAGACGCCGGGGCCCCACCAGCTGTTGTTGATCTTGTCGAAGATCGCCTTCGGTGGGTGGCCCTTGAAGGAACGGGACGCCTCGGCGGCGTCCGGGCTGATCTGGGCCCGCTTCGCGAAGTGGTCGCGTCCCGCGTTCCATGCGTTGTCCACGTGGAACGCCCCGTAGATCACCAGGCCGAGCGCGAGACCGTAGGCGACCCAGGTGAAGATGCGGCCGATGCCCCGGCGCAGCCTCGGGCGTTCACCCGCCCAGGGCGTCGGGCGGTCGCCGAAGCCCCGCATGCGGCGCCACCAGGGGCGCCGGGCTTCCGGGACGCCGGGGCGCTCCGCGAGGGACATGCCGCAGCGTCGGCAGAAGTGCCGGTCGGGGCGGTTGCCGACCTCGCACCAGGGGCACGGGGGGCCGGTCTCGTCGGCCGGCTCACCGCTGGGGGCCTGGACCCTGGGGCGGGCCGCGGCGGGCATGCCGGGCAGGACCGGGGCGACTTCCGGTGCCGGGTCGACGGCCCGCTGGTCGGCGACCGGTACGAGCAGCGCCCTGGCCCGCGCACTCGCGTCCGGTTCGGGGTCCGGGGTCGCGGCCTGTGGAGCGGGCTGCGTGGCGGAGATCACCGGGATCGAGGTCAGGGTGTCGTCCTCCTCCTCGGGCTCCGCCCTCGGCGCGTCGGCACGCGCGGGTTCGCGCGCCGGGTCCGTGGTCCCGGCATCCGCTTCCGCGCCGGCCGACGTTGCCGGGTCCTGGTCGGAGTCCGGAGCACCAGGGGTGTCCGTGGCGGCGACCCATCCCCTGCGCGGGGTCCAGCCCAGTACCGCGCCGCAGCCGTCGCAGAAGGACTGCCCGGGGGTGGGCAGCGTGCCGCATTCGGCACAGTGACGTGGCTGGTCCCCCGTGTCTCCGGTGCCTGTGGAAGAAGGTGGCGTGGAGGGGGAAGCCTGCTGACTGGTCACCTGTCGGAAGTCCTTTCGGCGGTGATCACTTGGACCGTGTAAGGCATGTGTGCGGGGCGAGCTGCCGCTACGAGGCGCTCCAGCCGGTGCTCGGCGGCGGGGCCGGGCTCCGGCAGCCGTAGGGTGACGTGCAGATGGGGGCGGTTCTCCCCGGGGACCGGGCCCAGGGGTCTGGCGTCCCAGGCGGCCGCGCCGCTCTCGGTGATCTCCGGCTCCACGCCGAAGGCCAGCCGTACCGCCTCGGAGAGTCCGCGCCGGGTGCCGCGGATGCGGTGGAGCCGTACGGCGGCGGTCACCGCGGCGCGCAGCGCGGCCGTCGCCTCCGTGTCCTGCGGGTGGCCGGTGGACGGAGCGGTGAGCGGGGCAGGGTCCCCGCCCGCGGGTGCGTCGGTGTCGCCGGCCGTCTCCGGGTCCTCGGTCTCCGCGCCCACCCAGCCGCCGAGCCAGCGGGTGAAGTCCGCAGGCGCGAGCGACGGCGTGAAGTAGGCGTCCAGGCAGTCGAGCACGTTGTGGAGCGGAGCGAGGACCTCGTCGATACCCGCGACGAAGCGCTGGGCGAGGTCGTCCTCGGCGAACACCGCCGGCAGCATCACGCCCAGCGGTGCCGAGGAGCCGAGTCCGTCGACGGAACCGCGCGTGCTCCCGCTCGTGGTCACGAGTCGTCCCCTATCACCCGGACGCGGTGGTCGAACGAGAAGACGAGCGCGGGCGGTTCGAGGTCGATCCGCTCCGTGGGGTCGCCGCGCTTGCCGCTGAGCGGGTCGGCGGGGTGCAGCAGCACCTCGTCCACCAGCTCGACGCCGGGCACCCTCTGCAGCACCGCGAACACCTCACCGGCCTGGACGGGGCGGCCGAAGGGCCAGCCCGCGCCGTGGGCTCCGCCGGTCAGCGGATCGAGGTGGCGGTACAGGGCGTCGTGCGCCTGCCGCCTGACCCGGTCGGTGTCGGTGCCGCGGAAGGCGTGCACCGTCGCGACGACCGTCACCCCCTGGTAGAACGGCGGCCCGACCGCCAGCCGGGTGCCGATCAGGCGCCGCTCGTCCAGGTAGCGGGTGATGCGTCCCAGCAGGGCGTCGCCGGGGACGAGTTGCTCGAAGCGCAGCCGGCCGCCGGGGTCGGACACCGCCTGCGGGACGACCAGCACCCGCACGGCGTGCGCGCCGTGCTCGTCCGGATCGGCCGCGAGGCAGGTGATGCGCGCGGTCTCGGGTGCCGCGCGCCGCGCGAGTTCCTCGTAGTCCCGCAGGGTCACGGCCCGGTCCTGCGCGCTCAGCGCGATGGGCGCCCTGCGCTTCGCCTCCTCGACGCTCTCGCCGTCGACCCCGCCGCGCGCGGCCTCCCGGTTGATGACGTCGGAGATGTAGGGGATCGAGTCGCGCAGCACCTGGATGGCGCCCCGCGCGACGTTGCCCGCCTTTCCGCCGCCCGTACGGTAGCGGCGGGCCCGGATGGGCGCGCCCTTGGGCGGTACGGCCCCGTACTGGCGCAGGGTGCCGTCCGGTTCGCGGACGGACGGGCCGAAGGCGATCTCGCCGGTGGTCGCGTCCAGGGTGATGTGCCGGTCGGTGGGGCCCGAGGCGGCGAAGTGGCCGACGGTCTCCCAGCCGATCCAGCCGTCCCGCTCGGCGACCTCGAGGAGCAGGGGCTGTGTGTCGCCGACGACGGGGCTGTTGGCCAGCCGCAGCCGGTGTCCCGGCAGCCCGGTGGACTCCCCCAGCGCTTCGTCGCGCACCGTGTCGGCGTGCACGACGCCGGTGGTGCCGCCGATGCTGAACGCCTCGGCGGACCGGATGGTGGGCGAGGTGGTGTAGAAGGGCTGGCCCTGTGCCGGCTCGGTGACGCGGCAGCGCAGCCAGCCCGCCTCGCGCCGCCCCGTGCGGGAGAGCGCGTGGCCGCCGGGGACGTGCAGCACGACCTCGCCGGGGCGGTTGAGTCCGCCGGTGGTGTCCCGCTCGACGTCGCAGTCGATCCAGCCGTCGGCGGTCCACGCCTCCCAGGCGAGCGGCGGCTGCCTGGGGTCGACACCGACACCGTCCACCTGGCTGTCGAGCTCCAGCACGACCACGCACTCCGGAACGGCGGCGCTGAGCCCGAACAGCATGCGGTCACCGGGGTTCGGAGCCTCGGTGAAGCAGTGCACGTCCTTGGACTCGGCGAGGTCCGAGGTGCGGTCGACCGCCTCCTGGTCGACCCGCTGGACCACGAGGTACGACAGCTCGCACGGGATCACGGTGAGTTCGCGTTCGGTGGCGAAGACCACCGCGTCCTCGGTCTGTGTGCGCACCGTGGCGACCTCGGTGCCCGTCGCGAGCACGACGGGCTGCTGCTGCGGCGCCGACAGCCAGAAGGTGACGTCGGCACGCGCGGCGGAGGGCGGGAAGAGCGTGATCCCGATGAGGTCCAGGAACGCCAGGTGGTTCTTCTCGGGGACCCGGTTGAGCCGGTACACGATCTGGTCGGCCATGTGGGCGACCGTCTCGACGAGGGTCACACCCGGGTCGGAGACGTTGTGGTCGGTCCACTCGGGGGCGCGCTGCTGGATGTAGCGCTTGGCGTCGTCGACGAACTGCTGGAAGCGCCGGTCGTCGAGGTTCGGGGAGGGCAGGGCCATCAGCGGTCGCTTCCATGGTGCTCGTCGGGCGTGCCGGACCCCTCGGGCCCGTCGTGGGAGGGGATCACGTAGAACGGGAAAACCAGGCTGCGCGGGTTGTTGGTGCCGGTGATCGAGTAGCGGACGTCGATGAAGAGCACGCCCTGTTCCGTGCCGGCTGTCACCGTGACGTCGTCCACCTCGATGCGCGGTTCCCAGCGGTCGAGGCAGCTGTGCACCTCGTGCTGGATCCGACCCGCAGTGGCTTCGTTGACGGGGGCGAAGACCATGTCGTGGATGGCGCAGCCGAATTCGGGCCGCATCGGCCGCTCGCCGGGGGCGGTGGACAGGACGAGCCGGATGGCCTCCTCGACCTCGCGTTCCCCGCTGACCATGGCGATGCCGCCGGTGGGGCTGATGCGCAGCGGGAAGGCCCAGCCGGATCCGACGAACTGTTCTGCCATCAGGCTCCTCCTACCGTCAGCACCGGCTTCATGTTGAAGAGCAGGGTGAGGGGCGGGGATTGCAGACCGATGTTGATGGCCGCGGTGATCCGGACCGCCATCCCCGCGGTGAGCGACGCGGCCCCGCCGGCCGTCATGTTGAGCGCCGCGCCCGCGGACACGGACAGGGTGCTCGCCCCGTTGATGCTCATCGGTCCACCGCTGCGGATCGACAGGGAGCCGCCCGCTTTCAGCGAGAGATTGCCGCCCGCTGTGATGCTCACGGCCTGTGCCCCTCTGATGGAGACCCTTCCCTTGCTGTCCACGACGATCTCGGTCTTCGTCCGGTCCAGATTGACGGTGAGCCGGTTGTCGCCGGTGGAGAGCCGCACCCCGCGCTTGAGGCCGACGCTCTGGTCGAGCAGGTCGACACGGTTGTTGCTCCGGTCGGACAGGGTGCGCCGGGTGACCTTCCCGCGCGTCGGGTCGTACACCGGCACGTCGACGGGATCCGGCTTGTCGACGCCGTTGTAGAGGCCGCCGATGACGTACGGGTGGTCCAGGGCGCCGCGGTCGAACGCCACCAGCACCTCGTCGTCCACGTCCGGTGAGATCATGCTGCCGCCCTTGGCCCCGCCGAACTGGACGGTCCGGGTCCAGTCGCTGACGTACATGTCGTCCAGCCACGGGAACCTCAGCTTGACCCTGCCCTGCCTCAACGGGTCCTTGATGTCGGTGACCAGGGCATTGGCGACGCTCGGCAGGCCGGCCGGGCCCGTCCCGCCGCCTCCGGAGGTGAGCCCGTACAGCGAACGCCACTGACGGCCGCTGACGTTCAGGTACGTCTCGTAGTGCTCCTGGTCGCCGAAGGTGTGGCGGGCCGCCGTGACCGTGTACTTGCCCTGGAACGGCTTGCCGACGTCCGTGACGGTGACGGCGACCCCGGGACGCAGTTCGGTGTTGCCCCGCGCCGTGATCTCGACCTCGGCGAAGGAGGAGGTCACGTCGTCCGCCACGGCGTCGGCGGCGTGTTTGACCTCGTCGAGTTTGTCGTACGGCGTGTCGGTCACGACGAGGTCGGCCTTGCCGAACATCTTGGACACCTCGGACGGCGTCGTACCGATGGCGAAGCCGGTGTTGTCCAGGGCGGGCGACTTGGAGACCAGGGGCTGCTTGGTGGTGACGTTCCAGCCGCGTGCCTCGACAGCGGTCACCTGGTCGGCGGAGGTGACCGCCGCGCGGCAGCGCAGGATCTCCTCGCCTCCCCTCAGAAGGAGCGCGTTCTTTGCGCTCGGCGTGCTCGGCGTGCTCTCCGAGGGCGCCGACGCGGCGTGCTGCCGCTTGACGAACTGGAATCTGCCCTTCGAGTTGATGGACATCACCATCTCGTTCTCGTCCGCGAGCCGTTGGACGAAGTCCCAGTCGGTGACGTTGGCCTGGCTGATGAACTCGTACTGGCCCTTGGTCCGTTGGGTCTTGCCCATCGGAATGCCGCTCTTGCGCGCCAGTTCGACCGCGATCTCGGTGGCGGTCTTGTTCCTGTACGCCGCCACCCTGCGCTGCCGCAGCATGCGGTGACCCTTGTCGTAGCCGCGGATGACGGTGAAAGTACCGGTGCGGTCGTAGTCGGTCTCCAGGGCGGTGACCTCGCCGGTGATCAGTGGCGTGCCCTTGCCGTCCGAAAAGGGGGCGATGACCACCGGCACGCCGATCTCGGCGTTCAGGCCGGAGAGGATGTCCTTCTTGTCGTCACGGAAGGTGAGCTGGAACGCCCCGGGCACGCCCGCACCGAAGTCGACGCGGCCGGCCACCAGTTTCCTGTCCTCCGGGGACTTGAGCTTCCTGCCGGCGATCTGCACCGTGAGGACGTTGGAGAAGCCGATGTCGGGCATCAGGCGCCGACCTCTTCCGCGGCGGGAAGCATCAGTTCGACGCCGGGCGTCAGCGCCTTCGGGTCGTCGATGTCGTTGGCCTCGGCGATCGTGCGCCATGCGGTCGCGTCGCCGTACTCGCGCCAGGCCAGGAGCGGGAGCGAGTCACCGGCCACGACCCGGTGCACCCGGCGGGTGGTGAGCGCGCCGGAGGTGGGGTTCTGGCCGAGGGTGCTGCTCGGGATCTCGTGCAGGTTCACCTGGCAGACGGCCCGGATCGGCATCCCGTTGGTGTTGAAGAGGGTGTACTGGGCCTCCACGGAGCTGACGTAGGCGTTGAAGCGGGCCGTGGAGAAGGCACCCCATTCGAAGACCACCCACGGGGTCGACGGCTGCTTCGCCGCGATGCTCGCGGTGGTCGTCTCGCAGCAGGAGAAGAGGGCTTCGACCTTCTTGCGCACGTCGTTGCTGTCCGGATCCTCGGAGCGGTCGAGGAAGATCTCCACCGTCATCTCCCGGGGCTCGGGCCCCATGAACTCCGGGACCGCTCCGTCCCTCACCGCGGCGGTGGGCGTGGTCTTCCACTGGGCCCTGCGGGTCAGCGACAACTGGGACGGGTTGAAGTCGAAGTTGAACGTCTTCATGAGCGCGCCGGGTTTGGTGCTGCTGCCGATCGGTGGCTGATGGATGGCGAGCGTCGCCCGCACCAGGCTGTCACCGATGCCGAAGCTGGAGAGGTTCATCGGCTACGCCTCCCCCGCGTCCGTGAATCCGTGATGGGCGATCTCCAGGACCTCGGTGGCCACGGCGGGGCTCGCCGGGTCGAAGGACGGACCGCGCCAGCTCACGGGGAGTACGTCGATCAGCCCCCACTGGGCGACCATCGAGCCGTCCGCGCGCAGCGCGGCGATCTGCCCGGTGGGACGGGTCACCCCCGTGGTGACGGAGGAGATCCACTCCGCCACCTTCGCGGTCTCCTCGGTGAGGGGCCGGGTCAGCGTGATGTTGGAGAAGGTGACGCGGGAGGGCAACTGCCAGACGAACCCGTTGTTGCCGCCCTCCTGCCGCTGCTCGATCTCGACCTGGGAGGAGAGCCCTTCGCAACCGTTGAAGTTGCCCAGGCTCTCACCGTCGATGGTGAGGTTGAAGAAGATGGTGGAGCCTGCGTCGAGTTCCTGGGGCATCGGGTGGGGCCTTCCTGCGGTTCCACGTGAGGTCGGGGCGGGGTTCCGGCGGGGGTTCGGCCGGGGTCGGACGTAACGGGCGTTCTCGCGGGGCCTGTCAGTGGCGCGGGTCGCGCAGCCTGCCGATCCGCTCACGGTCGAGCCGTAGCTCGGTGCGCAGCAGCCGGGTCATCGGCCCGATCAGCCGGTGGACCAGCTCCGCCACCTGGTCCTCCTTGAGCTCACGCGGATGCAACTGGCTCGTCACGGAGGGCGCGGGCCTGTCCGGGCCCTCGCCGCCTCCGCTCCGTCGCACCGGGACGGAGGTGGCACGTGGCGGTGCGGTCACACGCCTGGGAGCGGGTGCCGGCGCCCGGGCCGGGACCGGGGCGGCGACGGGTGGCGGAGCGGGCACCTCGGCCGCGCCTGCGGGCGCCCGCTGCACGGGGAACGCGGCCGGTGGGAGAGGCCGGGCGGGCGTCAGGGACACCACAGGGCTCCGGACGGGCCGGGCCGCCGGGGCTGCGGGGGTGTGGGAGCCGTCGGGAGCGTGAGCCGTCGGGGTACGGGTGGTGCCGACGCCCGGGACGGGCGGCACCGGTGCGTACACGGACCGCTGAACGGCCGGGACGCCGGCGCCACCGGGAGGAGGTCCCCCGCTGCCGGGCCGCGGGGGCGCGGCAGCGGTGGTGGAGCCGGTGACGGAGGGGATGGGACCGGCGGCCGTACGGGGCAACGGGCGCACCGCTGGGGGCGGCGACGACGCCACGGCACGCTGGACCGAGGGCCGGGGAGCGCCACCGGCGGGCCCCACGCTCGCCGGGGCCGGGGCCCGAAGGCGGTGTGGCCGCACGGCGTCCGGGGTGTTCGGCGCAGTCGGGGAGCTGGGTGCGGTCCTGGCGCCCGGTGCAGTCGAGGAGCTGGGTGCGGTCCGGGTGCTCGGCGCAGCCCAGGTGTTCGGCGTCGTCCGGGTGCCGAGTGCCGTCGGGGTGCTTCGCGTGGTCGGGGTGCTCCGCGTCGTCGGCGCGGGGGGCGACGACTGCGGGGATCGTTGTACGGCACGGGAGACGCCCGGCAGCGCGGAAGCCGCAGGAGCGGTGAGGCGCCGCGCGGGAGCGGCGACGGGCTGCGGGGCCTCGTCGCGTCGTCCCGGTCCCCGCGCGGGAACACCGACCGCCGCCGCGGCAGGAGCCACGGACTGCGACCCCGTGGGCGACGGCGTGAGCCCGGCGGCCGCGACCGGCCGTGAGGAACCCACCAGCGGGGCGACCGTGGCGGGGCGCGGCGCCGGCAGAGCCTCGGCCGGCGCCACGCACACGGCGGGAGGTCGCACCGAGGAGGGCCCGGCACTCATCGGGGCCACAGGGGTCCGGGGGGAGGCCTGTGCCTGGGCGGGGACCGAGGCAGACGTCCGGGGCGTGGGCCGGGCAAGGGGCGCACGCCGCACGGGAGGCGGGCCGGCCGGGCGACCGGATCCGGACGCGCCGCTCGCGCGGGGCAGCACAACGGGCTCCGGGTTCACGGTGCCGGTGGGCGGACCGGGTGCGGGCGGCGCCTGTGTACGGCGCGTGGGCGGGGCGGCCGGAGCCGCCCCCGGCCGCCGCAGCGGCACAACGGGCAGCGCTGCCCGCTGCACTGCGGCCGTACGGGCGGCTCCGGAGCCGCCGGTCCCTGCGGGCCGCACCGGACCCACGGGCGGCGGAGCGGCCTTGCCGGCGGCATCCGCCGGGGGCCTGCTCGACGGCCGTGGACGCGGGCCGGGACCGGGCACGGCTGCCGGGCCCGTGACTGCCGGTCCGATGGCTCCCGGACCTTGGACTGCGGGGCCGGGACGCCGAACCGCCGCGGGAGGCGCGGGTGCCGACGGAGGGCCGGTCCGGGTTTCGGGTGCGGAACCCGGCGCGGGTGCGGGAAGCGGCCGTACCGGCGGTTCACCCGTAGGACCCGAACCGCCGGCCGGCCCGCCCGGCGCGCTTTTGGAGTCGGCCGTTCCCGAGCCGGCAAGCCTCTGCACCGGTGGTGCGCCGGCGTTCCGCCCCGCGGTCGAGCCGCCCGCCACCGCGGAGTTCCCACGCGTGGGAACGACGGCACGCCCAGCGGCGCCCTGCCCCGGCACCGCGCCGCTCACACCCGCGCCGGGGTCGGAGGAGCCGGAGGGACGGGTGGAGCCGGAGGGGCTGGAGGAGCCGGAGGGGCTGGAGGAGTCGGCGTACGCGGAGGGACCGGCCCCGGTGCCGGTCGCCCGACGCCCCATCGATGACGCGGCGTCAGCAGCGGTGCGCCGCTGCACGGGAAGCGCCGGAGCAGGAGTACCTGCGGGCGCCACGGGACCGGGTGCGGACCGCGCAGGCCGTACGGGCGAGGACGCCGGGACGCCCGGTCGGCCGCCGGGCGAGGAGGAGCGCTGCACGGAGGGTGCGCCGTCGGGAGCCCGGGCGCCGGCCCGCCGACCTGCCTCCGGGGCAGCCGCAGGCTTCGCGGCCCGACCGTCGGCAGGCCTGCTCGACGGCGCGCCCAGCCTCGGCCGGACAGCCGGACGCGGCCCCGGCGTACGGGCCCGTCCGGCCGTACCCGTCGCGGGCGTACCCGCCGCAGGCGTGCTCGTCGCGGAGTTGCTCGTCGCGGACGCACCCGTTGTCCGCGCAGGCGTTCCTGACATGCTCGTCGTCGGCGTACCGGCACCGGGCGCGTCCGTCCGCGACGTGCCGGCCGGGCGCGCGACCGGCGCCGGACCGGCCTCCGTTGCCCGGCGGGCGGGCGGTGTTCCGCCGTTCCCGTGGCCGCCGTTCCCGTTGCCGCCGGGCAACTGCGGCCTCCTCGACGGCACTTCGCCCCCGGGGAGGCCCGGGGGCGTGGCTGCCGGTGATCCGGGCGCTTGCGGGGACGGTTGCACGACGGGAGCGCCGATGCCACTGCGCTGCTGCCCCGGGGAGGCCGTCGGCGCCGGAGGGACCCCCCGTCCTGACGACGGGCGTCCGAGCGTCGGACGCCCGGGCGGCGCGGCGGCGGCTGGTCCGGCCGCCCCGCCGGGAGCACCCGTGGCACGCCGCTGCACGGGGAGCGGGGCGGGGGAAGCCGCAGGGGTCCGGTCCGACGGGGCCGATCCGGACGCCGCCGGTCCCGGCCTGCGGGGGCCCGGCGGTTCGACCCGCGCGGAGCCGCCGCGCGGCCCGTCCTGGTCACCGTCCGGGCGCGGGCCGCGCTCAGCGGCAGCCGGACGCGCGGGCGAGGACGGGAGCGGGGACCGGGGAGCCGGGGACGAGTCCGCGGGAGGCGCTGGGGGCGTCGGAGCGGATGCCCGTGGGCCCGTTCCGGTCACCGGCGCGGTGGCCGTCCTCCTGGGCGCCACCGCGGGCAGCACCCGGCGGACCGTGCTCGGGGCGGGAGCCCGCGTCAGCACCGGCGGCGTGGCCGCCGCCCGGGGCCGGGCGGGCGCGACCCGCGGGCCCAGGGCACGCTGGACCGACGGCCCCGGCCAATCACGGCGGCCACCCGGTGCGTCGCCCTCCGCGTCACCGTCGCCGCCGGCCGGGGAGGCCGGGGAGAGCCTGGCCCCGGCGGCGGCAGCCGGTCCGGAACCCAGGGCGAAAGACGCCACGTCCTTGATGAGACCGGTGGGCGCGTCGTCCAGGACGGCGTGCGAAAGGGTTCCGGAGAAGGAGTGGTTCTGCCAGGCGGCCAGCGAGCCGGCGAACTCCGCGGACGCGACCGTCTGCCTCGCCGGCGGCTGCGTGGCGAGCCTGATCGGCGGCAGACCGGCCCAGTCCCGACCCCGGCCGGGAACACCGGCAGCGGTGCCCGAGACGTCACCGGGCGGCCCGGAGGCGGGGGCGGGGCCCGGCACCGTACCGTCCCCGCCCGCACTCCGCTGTGGGCCCCGGCCCTGATTACCGCCTCGGCCGCGGCCCTTGAGTCGGTCGAAGATACCCATCACCGCTCCGTTGCAGCACGCGTCACCAACGTGGCGATCTGATCGGCGAATCGCCGCCGCTCACGGTGTTCCAGGTCCAGAATGTCGTCGAGGTTCCAGTGGAAGTGGTAGGCGATGTACGCGATCTCCTCATGGATACGGTCGGTCGCGTACGTCACGATTCCCCCAGGCGGCTCCCGCCGAGCTCGACCTCGAACGGCTGCTCGCAGTGCGGGCAGGACACGCCGGCCCTGGTGTGGCCCTCGGCGTTGACCTGACGGTAGAAGTCCTGGAGGAAGGCGAGGTCGGAGGCGAACATGTTCTCCACCACGCCGTCGTGCATGTGTGCCACGGTGCCCAGCTGGGTGATGACCCGGCCGAGCAGTACCACCGAGAGGTACGCGGGGTTCTCCTGCACCCGCATGTCCCGCAGCGGGATCAGCTCGTCCCGGGCGGTCGCCAGGCGCATGACGCCCTCGCGGTGCACGGTTCCCATGTCGTCCACGTACCCGCGCGGCAGCTCGAACGCGAACTCGGTCCGCAACTGCTGCCGTACGGGCGGTGCTTCCGCCGGGGCGACGGCCGGGGCCGCCACGTCCGCGGGTGCGGACGTGGCGGCAGCGGCGTCGGTGGCGGGCCTGGCAGGTCCGCGGCGCATTACTCGGTGACCAGCTCTTCGTAGACGATCGTGACGGTCTCGGTCATCACGGAGGCCTCGCCGGCCGTCGCCGCCGCGCCCATCACCTTGGTGCACCAGGCGTTGCGCAGGTGCTGACGCCGGACCGGGTTGTACTGGTAGTCCATGTAGATGATGCTCGCGTTCTTACGGGCCGAGCCCATGTCGCCGCGCAGCGAGGCGTTGATCCACTCGTTGAACGCGGTGGACTGCTCCATGCCGCGCGTGACGGTGGTCTCGCCGGCCTTCTTCACACCGGGCATCTTCTTGGTGATCGGCTGGCCGTTCGCCGAGACCTGCTGGTACTCGATGACGTCCTGTTCCATCCCCACCTCGCCCACGGCGTGGAGGTACTCGACCATGACTCCGTCGATCTGGAGGCCGAAGTTGTGGGTAGTGAGGGCGTCACCCTGGGAGAGACTCATGAAAAGCCGTTCCTTCTACTGAGGCTGGACCTGTGGCTGTGCGTGAAGTCGAGCGGGAGCCCGAGGCTGCGGCGACTACTCCTCCAGCTCGCCGCTGCCGCCGGAGAACTGGGCCAGCCGGAAGATCACGAACTCGGCGGGCTTGACCGGCGAGACGCCGATCTGGCAGATGACCCGTCCCAGGTCCACCGACTCCGGCGGGTTGGTCTCGGCGTCGCACTTCACGTAGTAGGCGTCCTCCGGCGTGGCGCCGAACAGTGCGCCGCTGCGCCACTCCGTCACCAGGAACGCGGAGATGTTCCGCCTGATCCGGGCCCAGAGCGCCTGGTCGTTGGGCTCGAACACCACCCACTGCGTGCCGTTGAGGATCGACTCCTCCAGGTAGTTGAAGTACCTGCGGACGTTGAGGTAGCGCCAGGCCGGGTCGGAGGAGAGGGTGCGCGCACCCCAGACGCGGATGCCGCGGCCGGGGAAGGTGCGGATGCAGTTGACGCCGATCGGGTTGAGCAGGTCCTGCTCGCCCCGGGTGATCTGCATCTCCAGGTCCACGGCACCGCGTACGACCTCGTTGGCGGGGGCCTTGTGCACGCCGCGCTCGGAGTCGTTGCGGGCCCAGATGCCGGCGACGTGGCCGCTCGGCGGGATCAGCCGGGTCTGGCCGCCGGCGGGGTCGAAGACCTTGATCCAGGGGTAGTAGAGCGCCGCGTACTTGGAGTCGTAGTTGGACGTCTCCTGGCGCCACACCCGGATCTGGCGGGCGTTGAGGCCGGGCGGCGGGTCGATGATCGCCAGCCGGTCGCCCATCAGTTCGCAGTGGGCGATCAGACCGAGCTGTACGGCCTTCACGGCCTCCAGGTCGATCGCGCCGCGCTGGTAGGCGGCCATCAGGTCGGGGACGGCGACCATCGAGATCTCGTCCACCGCCTCGAGGCCGCCGAAGCCGGTGCGGTCCGAGGAGTCGCCCAGGTACTCGGCGATGCCGACCGACTCGCCCTCCGCCTCGTCCGGGACCGCGAGGGTCTGGGCGGCGGCCACGGGCACGTCGAGCGCGACCGTCTGGTTGTCGGGGCGGGCGAGCTGCGAGGCCGCCGCCCCCTCCAGCACGGAGATCAGCTTGGAGCGTTCCTTGACCTGCGTGACCACGTAGTTGCGGGCGCTCTTCTTCGCCGAGACGTCGAAGGTCTCGACGGCCTTCGCGCCGTCCTTGACGACCAGCCGGAAACGCTCGGCGGGGCCCTCGCCCTCCGCGTCCGTGACCTCGACGCTGAGGGTGCCGCTCTCGCCGGGCGCGACGGCCGACACCTTGAACGTGCCCAGAGCCGCGGACTCCCCGGCCGTCAGCGCGGCGGGCGCCGCACCGCCGGCGACGGTCTTCCGGCCGGCCTGTCCGCCGACCGCGTCGGCGCCTTCGCCCGTGCCGGCCACTCCGCCGGGCGCCCCGCCCACACGGACCACATAGGCGGCGGACCCGCCGTTGTTGAAGAACCCGTACACCGAGTGGGCCAGGAAGTAGCCGTCGGTGAACTCCCCGAAGGAGGCGACGTACTGGGTCCAGTTGGTGACCAGCGTCGGCTCGTTCAGAGGGCCGTCGGGCGCCAGCCCGACGAACGCGGCCACCGAGGTGCCGACCCCCTCGATCGGACGAGAGCCGCTCGCCACCTCTTCCACGTACACGCCAGGCGACAGGTAAGACGGCATGCTCTGCTCTCCTCGGGGTACCGATACAGGACCAGGCTCAACCCTCGTGGCCCGGGCACACGCGGGTAAACGTCCTTCAGTGCCTTGTCGAGGGCACCGAACATGCCCCCAGGGGCAACGGCGGGAAGGCCCGAGGCCCCCTCGCGCCACCAGGCCTCCTGGCGGAACCCTCTGCACGGCACCGGGCTCCGCACCGTCGAGTACGGCAGCGGGCGCGGCCCCGCGCCCACGGGCCGGAGTCGCGAGCGAAGGGTTTCGAGGGCAGCGCGCGCCGCCTTTCGGGCAGCGGCACTACCCCGCGGCCTCTGACGTCGCCTTCCCGGTGGGCAGTAGCGTCCGTCGGGTGACCACCTGGACATCCCTGGAGCCCGCCTCGACCACGGTCGACCCGGGCAGCAGCACCACCGTGCGACTGCGTCTGCGCAACACCGGTGACGTCGTCGATGAGTACCGCTTCGAGACGGTCGGCGACGTCGCACCGTACGTATCGGTGGAACCGCCGTCCATCAGGCTCTTTCCAGGCACCACCGGGATCGTGGAGCTGACGTTCGCCCCACCCAGAACCCCCGACGCGACCGCGGGGCCGCACCCGTACGGTGTGCGCATCCTGCCCACCGAGCACCCCGAGACCACCACGGTCACCGAGGGGAACGTCACCTTCACCACGTTCATGGAGGTGCGGGCCGAGCTGGTCCCGCAGACCGTCAAGGGACGCTTCAGGGGCCGGCCCAAGCTGGCCGTCGACAACCTGGGCAACACCGTCCTCACGGCGTCGATCGGCGGCGGCGACAAGGCCAGCGACGACCTCTCGTACGAGATCGTCCCGGCCAACGTCCAGATCCAGCCCGGTCGTGCCGCCTTCGTCGACACGACCCTCAAGCCCCGGCAGATCACCTGGGTGGGGCAGAAGCAGGAGCGGCCCTACGAACTGTCGGTGCGCCGCTCGGGGTTCGAGCCCCTGGCGGTGAACGGCACGTACGTGCAGCGCAGCCTGCTGCCGCTCTGGATGATGACCACGCTGAGCCTGCTGCTCGCCCTCACCATCACCGGCCTCGTGCTCTGGTTCACCTACAAGGCGCCGGTCCGCACCCTCGCGCAGCCGAAGATGGAGCAGGCGGCGGCCACCGCCCTGCCGGAGGAACCGCCGGAGCAGCCGACCCAGAAGCCCACCCAGGACCCCGAGCCCTCCGAGGAGCCGGAAGCGTCAGGCGGCGGCGGTGGGGAGGAGAAGCCCGAGGAAGAGGAGGAGAAGGTCGAGCGGGGCCCGCTGCCCATCACCTCGGAGGACAAGCCGAACCTCTTCGTGCAGTTCGCCCAGGTACGGCTGGTCGTGGGGGCGGGCGGCTGCAAGCTGACCGCCACGCACACGGTGGGCAAGCTGGACGAGGCGACCGAGAAGGCGCTGAAGTGCTTCCAGCAGTCCAACGACACGAAGTACGGCGCCTTCAGTCAGCTGGCGGAGAACGACGGGCTCGGCAATCTGGGCCGCTCCACGATGACGGCGCTCCTGGCATCGCACTTCGCCGACGCGAAGACGGTGCCGCTGGACGCGAAGGTGGCCAGCCCGGAGGTTCCGTGGGTGCGTAACGTCCTGCTCTGGGGAACGCAGGCCGAGATCGACGACGGCGACCTGGCGATCACGGTCGCCTGCACGAAGGCCAACATCGACTACCTGCGCAAGCACGTCCAGCTCAAGGAGAAGCCGTCACCGGGCCTCTTCAACAGGATCAAGGAGTACCAGGGCCTGTTCGTGGCCGAGAAGACCGGGGTTCTCGACGAGACGACGCTCAGCAAGACGAAGCTCGGCTGGATCAACGGGCAGGACGAGCCCGGCACGGTCGTGGCCAAGGACTGGCTCCCGGCCCCGATGGAATAGAGAAGCCCCTTCCGGCGCCCCGCGGGCCCGTGGCCCACCGTCCTGGTGAGCCACGGGCCCGCGGGGCGCGAGCGGCCTACCAGGACGCGTCGTCCAGGACCAGCCGGCCCGCCTTGCGGTATTCGCGCCGGGCGCCCGCCAGCAGGTCCTCCGTCGACACGCCGTCGCCGCGGCCCGCCGCCGCGTACGCGGCCGTGACGACCGCGCTGCGGATGGAGCCGCCCGCCAGCTCGAAGTCCGCCGCGCAGGACGCCGGATCGACGTCGTCGGCGCACGGGACATGGACGAGGCTGTGCCGCCAGAGCGCCAGTCGCTGCTCCTCGTCGGGGAAGGGGAAGTCGACCACCAGGTCCAGCCGGCGGGTGAAGGCGTCGTCGATGTTCGAGCGCAGGTTGGTGGTCAGCAGAGCGATGCCGTCGAACGACTCCAGACGCTGGAGGAGATAGGCGCTCTCCATGTTCGCGTGACGGTCGTTGGAACTGCTGACCTCGGAGCGCTTGCCGAAGACCGCGTCCGCCTCGTCGAAGAGCAGCACCGCGTCCGTGCGGTCGGCCTCGGTGAAGATCCGCTCCAGGTTCTTCTCCGTCTCACCGACGTACTTGTCCACGACGGACGGCAGCTGCACGACGTAGAGATCCAGGCCGAGTTCACCGGCGACCACCTCGGCGGAGAGGGTTTTCCCGGTGCCGGAGTCGCCCGCGAACAGCCCCACCACGCCCCTCCCCCGCCCGCCGCCCGCGCTCAGCCGCCAGTCGCCGAGCACCCGGTCGCGGTGCTGGGCGCGAAGGACCAGCTCCCGGAGCTGCGCCAGCGGCCCCTCGGGCAGGACGAGATCGTTCCAGCCGACGTCGGGCCGGATGCGGCGGGCGTGCCGCTCGAGACCCGACGCGGACTGCTGCCTGGCCGCGAGCCGCAGGTGCGCGGCGGACAGCTCCGTACCGTGGAACGCGGCGAGGCCCAGCGCCGCGCGCGACGCGCGGTCGATCCCGCCGGGCCCGAGCCGGTAGGCGGCGACGACCGGAGCCAGGTCGAACTCCGGCTCCCCGGGGCCGAGCGCCGCCCGCCAGGCGTCGAGATCGCCGGCACGCTGCCGGGGCGCGTCCAGCACGACCGGGTCGTGTCCCCCGTCGCACCACTGCGGGTCGTACGGGCGCGGGTCCGCGAACAGCACCGGGACGTCGTTCACCGCGAGCGCCCGGATCAGTTCCCCGGGCCTCTCGGGCAGCGAGCTCACCACGACGGCGCGGCCCGTGAGCCGTGCCTCGCGGAGCAGTTCCCGGTAGGGGATGTGCTCGGCCGGCGCGCGTTCCACCGGCGCGTGCTCCTCGGTACGGTGCTCCGACGGGCCCTTCCCCGGGCTGAGGTGCAGGGCCGGGATACCGGCCGCACCCAGGGCGACGGTGGCGAAGGCGAGCCCGTCGCCGTCACGGTGCTCCCGCAGGTAGACGGCGAGCGGACGCTCCGAGAGCCGTTCCGCCAGCCTCCCCGCCAGCGGGTCGATGACGAATGCCGCACCGCCGTCCTCCGCGTCCCCCGGTGGCAGGTACGGGAGCGGGCGTACGGTCCCGTTCAGCGCCGGGTCCGGGGTGTCGTCGCCGAGCAGATGGGCCACGACCCGGTCGGGAACACGCAAGGAGCGGCTGAGGAAGGGGCGTTCGGATTCGTCCACCTCGATCAGGCCGCGTGCGAGCAGCCGCGCGGCCGGATGGAACCGGGACCGTCCCGCCGCGGAGTGCGTGGGGACCCCGCACAGGTCGAGTGCGAGCGCGACGGTCGCCCGGCGACGGGTGACGTCGTCGTTGAGATAGGCGTACAGCGACTCGAACGTGCGATCCAGATCGGGTGCCAGCGCGATCAGCAGGATCTCGGTGTCGAGCGGGCTGAGGCGCAGCCAGTGGGCGAGCCAGTGGAGACGGTCCTCCTCGGACGGCTCGGACGGCTCGGACATCGCGGCCCCGTCGGGCCCCTCGGCGGCGTCCGGCTCCTCCGCCGTGGCCGGCTCCCCGCCCGGCTCGGTCGGCTCGGGGGGAGGTGCCGTGCCCTCCGCACCCCCGTACAGCAGACGGCGCACGGCGTCGTCCGTCAGATACATCCCGCGCATCGGATCGGTGGCCGTCGGGTCGGTGGCGCTGCGGTGCTCGACGAGGAGGGCCACCCGCTCGCGCAGTCCCGCGAGCCGTTCGAGCAGCGGAGAGGAGGAGTCGCTCACGTGCGCCGCTCCTGAGGCGTTCCGGTCGTGCCGTGCTTCTTCGTGAAGGCTTGCTTGGCCTCTTCGACGCTCTGCGCGCTGTGGTGGCGCGCGGGGCTGTCGTCGGGCCGGCCGTCCGCCCCGCGTACCTGGACGCCGAGCCCCTCCGTGACGGGCGGGCCGACCTTGTATTCGGGGTATCCCAGGAAGGGCGCGGTGATCACCACGTCGAGCGAGGGCTTGAGTTCGCCGCCGAGCGCGGACCAGATGTCCGCGAGCGAGCGGGCCTCGGTGTGCAGCCCCGCGACGGTCAGCGGGACGGAGAGGCCGAGCCCGGCGAGTGTGCCGGTCAGGTCCTCCGGGGGGAGGATCTCCTTGGGCAGCAGCGTGTGCAGCACGGCGGAGAGCATCCGGTGTTCGTCCTGCGGGCGCTTGGTCCAGGCCGTGACGAGGTACGAGAGCCGGAACCAGCGTGGCGGCTGGTGCTGTCTGAGCGTGATCCCCTGCTCGTCGCGGACCGACACCTTGCCGCGCTGGCGCCGCTTGGTGTCCTCGCGGATGTCGTAGAGGTACGCGTCGATGGTCGGGGCGTTGCGCCGGGCCGCCCAGTCGCGCGTGGGTGCGTCGAAGGCGACCTCGACGTCGGACCCGGCGAAGGCGCCGCGGACGAGCAGCCCTCTCAGGATGTCATCCACCTCGTGGATCACGGTGGCCCTGCCCTTCACGGTCGCCGCCCGTCACGGAACGCCCGTCGTCGAACGGACCGTCACGGAACGACCTGTCATGTGTCGACCTGTCGCGGATCGACCTGTCACTGCGCTCGGCCGAACCGTCCGTGGTCCAGCCGGTGGCGGGCGCCTCGGCACGGAGCGCCCCACCCCATCGTCGCCGTCGGACCGACCGCCCCGCGAGGCACCGGGGGGACGAACAAGGGGCAACGCGGCTGCCCCCGTGTCACCGCTCTCCTGTCCTCGGGGCCCTTGAACCGGCGGACGAGCCGTCAGATGTAGCCTTCCCGCAAGGCATAGGCCACGGCATGGGCACGGTTGCGGAGCTGCAGCCGGGTCGTCAGTCCGTGCATCACGTTCTTGACCGTGCGTTCGGAGTACGACAGTTTGCTGGCAATCTCCCCGGTATCCATTCCCTCGGCCACCAGCCGGAGGACATCGACTTCGCGTGGTGCCAGACCGGACGCCGTGGCGCCCGAGGCGCCGGTCGTGCCGCGCTGCAACGTGCCGACCTGGGCGATCAGACGCCCCAGCAGATCCGACGGCAGATCCCCGTCGCCCCGGGAGGCGGCGAGGACCGCTCTGAGGAGGCGGTGGCCGGTGGCCTCGCGCCGCCAGACGATGGCGCCCACGCCGTACTCGATCACCTGCAGCAGCTCGGCCTCGCGGATCAGGCTCGTGACGAGGACGGCCCTGGTGCCTTCCGCGCGGGTCAGCCGCCTCAGCCGCGACAGCGTGGGTTCGTCCAGAGCCTCGGCGAGCAGGACCGCGACCGTGCCCGGGCGGCCCGCGCCCTCCTCGAGCAGCTCCACCTCGGAGTGCCGGCGGAGCTGGCTGACCGCTCCGTCCATGGACAGCGGGTCCGACGCGTGGACCTCCACGGGGATCCTGACCGGGGGCCGAAGAGCCATGCCTGTACGTCCTCGCGTCTTGCCTCAACGGAGCAACCCGTTCGTGCTCCTCCCATCCTTCCTTCGCGGGCAGGACGCAACCAACGTGGCCCACCACGAGATCGACCACGAGATCGGCACGTCCTCATGACAGCGTTATGGAGTCGGCCCCACCCCTGTCCGCAGCCCCCGGCCACGTCGTGCGGCCCCGCCTCAGCAGGGCTGCTCGAACGCGAAGCGGCGCTGGGCCTGCTGGCGGCGGAGGCCGAGCGGGCTGTGACCGGATCGGGACGGCTCGTCCTGTTCCGCGCCCCCACCGGGACGGGCCGCAGCGCGCTGCTGGAGGCCGCCTCCGAACTGGGCGCGGGACTCGGCATGCGGATCCTGCGCGCCCATGCCTCCGCCGAGAGCTCCGGCATCCCTCTCGCTCTCGTACGGCAGTTACTCGACCCGCCGCACCACCTCGGCGGCCTGCACGACGACACCCCGGACACCCCGCACCATCTCGGTTACCCGTCCCGTCTCTGGCAGTTGCTGTGCGACCACGCGGCCCGGTCGCCCCTGCTGGTCACCGTCGACGACGCGCACCTCGCCGACCGGGACTCCCTGCGCTGGCTGACCGAGGGAGCCCGGCGGCTGAGGGGGATGCCGGTCCTGATGGTGATGACCGAGCGCGGGCAGTACGACATCTCGCCGCCCACGCCGGGCCTCGCGTACTCCCTGCCACCCGGCGTGGTGCGGGTGCACCCGGTGGCCCCGCTGAGCCGTCCCGCCGCCGAGGAGCTCGTACGCGGCGCCCTGGGGCCGGACACCCACGACACCTGGGTGGACGGCTGCGTCCGGGCGGGCGCCGGGAACCCGCTGCTGCTGCGCGCGCTGCTCGACGATCTGCGGGCCGTCTTCCCGCACGGCGGCCGGGCCGGAGCCGCGGACGGCGGCGGCCCCGAGGCGGGACTGCCCGAGGACTGCGCCGAGCTGTACCCGGGGGCGTTCGCGGCGGCGGTCTCGTGGTGGCTGAGGAGCGCGGGCACCGGAACCACCACGGTGGCCCGCGCGCTCGCCGAACTGGAGGACTCGGCACGGTACGACGAGGGGGGACACGGGCCCCCCGGGACGTCCGGCACCCGTTCGTGCCACGCGGGACACGAAGATCCCGGCCCGGGCCACGGAACCGGTGACGAGTTCACCGACTTCCTCTCCGAGCTCACCCGTGCCGATCCCGACCGCGTCGGCGGCTGGGTCACCGCGATGATCCGGCTCGGACTGCTGCGCCGCACCCCCGGAACCGGCGTCCCGCGCTTCGCGCACCCCCTGCTGCGTGGAGCGGTCCTCGACGGCTGGCCGCGCTCGCAGCGGCAGGCCCTGCACCTCCGCGCGGCAGAACTGCGGCAACGCCGGGGACACGGGGTCGAAGCGGTGGCCGGACATCTGCTGCGTACCCACCCCGGCGGTACGGAGCACGCCGCCAAGGCCCTGCTCGACGCGGCGGCCGACGCGTCCAGGGCCGGCAGGACCGGCGCCGCCGCGCACTATCTGCGCCGCGCGCTGGACGAACCTCTACCGCGCGAGCGCCGGGCGGCGGTGCTGACGGAGCTGGGCGAACTGGAGTTCGCCACCCAGCGGACAGGCGGGGTGCCCCGCCTGGCCGAGGCGCTGCGCCTCCAGGAAGAGCCCAGGGACCGGGTGCTGGCGGCGGTCAGCCTGGGCAACGCCCTGGCCCACCGGGGCAGGGCGCACGCCGCGCTCGACGTCATGCGCGATCTGGGCCCGCTGGAGGGGGAACCCGTCCTCGCCCGTACGATCCAGACCGCGTCGGCGTTCTTCTCGGACCACGACCCGGAGATCCGGCGCGCCGTCTACACCCGGCTGCGTGAGCGCGCCGAGCGCTCCCCGGAATGGATCAGCCCGGCCCTGCGTGCCCTGCTGATCCGGTACGAGTCGACGGCCGGGCTGCTGTCCGCCGAGGCCGCCATGCGGCAGATCCGGCGGCTGCTGACGTCAGCCGAGGACCCTCTGCTGGTGCCCTATCTGCTGGGTACGGCCGCCGCCGTGGCGCAGTGGTCCGACGCGACGGACGACGCCGAACGCATCATCAGGGCCGGGCTGACCGCGTGCCGGGTGTCACCGCTGCATCCCGTCCACCGGTCGCTGCTCAACGTGCGGGTGGACACCGCCGCCGCACGCGGTCAGTACCGCCGGGTGCTGGAGGAGACCGCCGGAATGCTCCGGGAACCGGGCGGCCCGCCCCGCACCGGTGCGAGCAACTTCCTGGCCCACCGCGTCATCGCACTCGTCGAGTGCGGCCGTCCTGCCGAGGCCGAACGGCTCGTCGCCGGTGTCGACTTCACCGAAACCCAGGGAGGTTGGGAACAGAATCGATTCCTCTACGCGCGCGGTGTGCTGCGTGCGTCCGTCGGCGATGCCGCGGGCGCCCTGGCGGACTTCCGGGAGTGCGGCAGGCGCCAGTCCGGCCGCGACGTGGAGAGCCCCGTCGTCACGCCGTGGCGTTCGGCCGCCGCCGAGTGCCACCTCTCCCTGGGGCAGACGCCGGAGGCCCTCGCACTCGCCGGGGAGGAGAACCGGTACGCCGCCGTGTGGGACACGCCCCGGGTCCGGGGCCGTGCCCTGCGCGTCCTCGGCACGGCCACCGGCGGCCGGCGCGGTCTCGAACTCACCGCCGAGGCCGTCGCCGTCCTGCGCGGCACGTCGCTCGACGTCGAGCTGATCCCCGCGCTCATCGCCCACGGGCTCCAGCTCACCGCCGCCGGACAGCCCCGCAGCGCCCGCCCGCTGCTCAGGGAGGCCGCGACGGCGGCCGAACGGCTCGGCGCGGTCCGGCTGTCGGGGAGCGCGGAACTGGCCCTGCGCGCCAGTGGCGCCCGCCGCAGGAACGCCTCCCTCACGGGCCGCGGCTCACTGACCGCCAGCGAACGCCGCATCGCCGAACTGGCCGCAGACGGACGGACGAACGCGGAGATCTCGGAGCTGCTGCACCTGGCACGGCGTACCGTGGAGACCCATCTGACCAGCACCTACAAGAAGCTCGGCATACGGCGCAGAGCGGACCTCCCCGCCGTACTGAACGGCGCTACGGACGAGCCCTCGTGACCGGCCGGCCGCTCCGCGCGCGGCGCGACGGCCGGCCCGGCGGCCCGCCCGTCCGGAGGTTCCCGGCTTCGCACGTTGCCCTCGCGGCCCTCAGGCGCACCCGTCCGCACCCGGGTCCCTGCCCTCACGGCCCTCCCGCGGCCCGCGTGTGACGGGTGACCATGCTTGATCAGGCGTTGAGTGGCGAGGAGTACCGTGCGCGCGTACAGAGCACAGCCCCGGCAGTCCGGCGGGCGGGAGAGCGGCCGGACGGCGGCGGCGCCGACCACGTTCACGCAACGGGTTCTGGCTCTCCAGCGCTCTGCGGGAAACGCGGTCGTGGCCCGCGCCATCGAGGAGGAACGGCACGAGCACGGCGCCGCGTGCGGCCATGAGACCGCCGGACAGCCCGCCGTCGAGAGGTCGTCCGCGCAGCCGTCGTCCGTGCTCGACGCCGTCCGCTCGCCGGGCCGTCCGCTGGACGCGCGTGTGATGGAGAAGGCGGAGCAGGGCTACGGCATGTCCTTCCGCCACGTGCGGGTGCACAGCGACCCGACCGCGCAGCGTTCGGCTACGGCGTTCGGCGCCCGCGCCTACACCACGGGCCATGACATCGTCGTCGGCCCCCAGGGCGCGGACGACGAGACGATGTTCCACGAGCTCGACCACGTGCGCCAGCAGTCCATGGGCCCCGTCGCGGGAACGGACAACGGGTCGGGCGTGGCGGTCTCCAGCCAGAACGATCCCTTCGAGCTCCAGGCCTCGGCGAACGGCCGGAGGATGGCCCGGGGCGGCATGCCCGACCTGTCGGGGCCCGGCTCCGGCGCTTCGGCGGGGGCGGCCACGCCCGCCGCGAGCGGCGGCGAGATCACGGTGGCGCGCATGATGTCCGGCAGCGGCCGGAAGATGCACAAGAAGGACCGCGGCCAGATGTTCGAGATCATGAGCGAGCGCGGCCCGGTCATCGGCCGCTATGTCCGGTCCCAGTCGGACGGGACGGAGGTCTTCGACACCTCGCAGGGGAAGCGCATCGCCGTGTACCCGACCGACATCATGGGCCCCAGGGCCACGGTGGGCGGCCTCCACCCGGAGGGCCGGATGCGCCCGCCGGAGCAGAATCTGCGCGACCGGGACCAGATCCTCCTGTCCGAGGCCGACCTGTCCGGGGCACGGGCGCGGGTGCGCCGGGATCCCAGCCAGGCCCGCAGGATGGCCGCCACCACCTTCGAGGAACGGCCCGACTACGAGGAGTACGAGAACAACCGCGAGGATCTGCGGCGTCTGGGTGTCCCCGTCCTCAACAACGTCGACCTGAGCCGGCCCGAGACCGCCGAGCGCTTCCGTGACGTCGGCCCGAACGCCAACATGCACTTCCAGATGCCGCGTGTGCCACGGGGAACCCGCGGCTACTCCACCCAGGAGCTCATCAGGGACACCGGGCGGCTTCCCGGACGCGCGGGCCGCGACGACGTGTCGGTGAGCGTCACGACGCCCCACCCGTCCAGGTACTCGAAGCCCGGTACGCACAACGGGTTCTACGGCATGGAGAACCGGAAGGCCGTGCCGGAGGGCATGAGGCTCGCCGGTGAGCACTCCGACGACGACGCGGACCTGGAGGAGTACGGCTACGGCCACCGGCAGTCCACGAAGGACGTGGGTGCCGCGGTGGCCGACCGGCGGAAGACCTACCGGTTGGAGCCCGACCGGCGCAGCAACAGCCCCGAGGACGAACCTGGCCCTTCGTACCGCAGCCGGAGCAAAAGCCGTGCGAGCGAGGCTCCGCCGCCCACCCGCCGCCGCAAGTCGTCGAGGCCGCCCCTGACCACGACGGGCCGCCGTCACGCCGCGGCCCCCGTCAACTACGCGGCGGTGGAGGACGAGGACGAGATCTTCGGCAGTCAGCAGCCCGAGAGCAGCAGCCACCGTCGCCGCCGGAGCAGCCGCGCCCCCAGCTACGTCGTGGAATCCGCCGACGAGGGGGCGTCCCGACGGAGGAGCCGGAGCCGGCGCCCCGTGGACTCGTTCGAGCCCGAACCCGAGCGGGAGCGCAGCCGCAGCCGCCGGCGCAGGTCCAGCCGGGCACCCGCAGGCATGTCGGACAGCCGTCCGATCGACCTCGACGACGCCGTCTCGTACGGAGAAGGACCCATCGACGCCGAACCCCGGCGGGAACGTGGACGCAGCCGCCGGCCCTCGTCCTCCCGGGTCTTCGTCACGGACAGCGGACGGAGCACCCGCGCCCCCGTCAGCTATGCCGAACCCCAGTACGAGGAGGACTTCGCGTACGAGGGCAATCCGTTCGCTCCCGCGCCTCGGGATTACAGCCGCCGCCATTGAGGGCGGCCCTGTCACAGGGCCGGCCCCGCACCGGACGGGCGAGGTCGTGGAGTCACGTCGGCTGCCGAAGCCGGTTGCGTCGGCTTCGGCAGTCGTTCGCGGTCCCTCAGCCGAGGCGGCGGCGCAGCCACCGGACGCGGAAGCCGGTGAGCAGACCTGCCGGAGCCAGGAGGACGCCCGTCTCGATCCACTCGATGGACGGCCCGATTCCGGGAAGGCGAAGAGGTATGAGTTCCAGAACCTGCACGCACGGACGTCACCTGGCCGCGCTGCTGCTGGCCACTCCCCTCGTCGCGGCGTGCGGTGGCGGGGACTCCGGCGGACGGCTCGGTCCGACAGCGCCGGAGATGGCCCGCGGGCAGCACCTGGTGATCACCACCGTGGACGGCGTGCGGCTGCGGCCGTCCGACGACGGCCGGGCCGTCACCGATCCGCGGGTCGCGAGCCGCTGGTCGCACCGCGAGGACACCTGGGCGCTCGACCTGTCCTGCGAGGACCACGACGAGCGGTGCCCCCGTATGCCGGTGGTGGACGTCCCGGCCGGCGTCCTTGTCGCCGTCACCGCACGGAACGCGGGCATCGAGGTGACCGGACTGCCGGCAGGACTGGACCTGACCACCGTCAACGGCGACGTCACGGTCGTCCGGTCCGGCGGGGACGACGCCACCGTCCGGCTCGTCACCCGCAACGGCTCCGTCCGCGCGAACGGCCTGCGTTCCGGGACGTTGCACGCCGAGACGGTCAACGGCGACGTGACACTGGGCAGCGCGGCCTCACCCGCGCGCGTGACCGCCACGACCGAGAACGGTTCGGTGCGTGTGGACCTTCCTCCCGGCGCACCCGCCTACGCCGTCACAGCCACCACACGGAACGGCCGGACCTCGGTCGCCGTCCCCACCGACGCGGAGGGGGCCCGGCACAGCATGAGGCTCGGCAGCGTCAACGGCGACGTCACCGCCACACGCGGCTGAGGGAGTCCGCGCGGGCCTACGGGTGCTCCCCCGGCCCGCCCGGGTTCGACGCGAGGCGGGTGGGCGAGAGGGCGGCGTCCTCCTCCCCCGGCTCCAGCAGGGTGGCGGCGGCGCCCACGATGAGGCGGTCCGGTTCACCGACGGCGTCGGCGTCCTTCGCCGCGTAGTCGATGCGCGCGAGCAGGCTGCGCATCGCCTCGAGGCGGGCTCTGCGCTTGTCGTTGCTCTTCACGACGGTCCACGGCGCGTAACCGGTGTCGGTGGCCCGGAACATGTGGATCTTCGCCGTCGTGTAGTCGTCCCAGCGGTCGAGGGAGTCGATGTCCGTGGGCGAGAGCTTCCACTGGCGCACCGGGTCGACCTGGCGTATGGCGAAACGCGTGCGCTGTTCGGCGCGGGAGACGGAGAACCAGAACTTGACCACGATGATCCCGTCGTCGACGAGCATCCGCTCGAAGGCAGGGCACTGCCGCAGGAACAGTTCGTACTCGGGCGGGGTGCAGAAACCCATGACCCGCTCGACTCCGGCGCGGTTGTACCAGGACCGGTCGAAGAAGACGATCTCGCCGGGCGCCGGCAGATGGGCTGCATAGCGCTGGAAGTACCACTGGCCCCGCTCACGGTCCGTGGGCTTGTCCAGGGCCACGATGCGTGCCCCACGGGGATTGAGGCGCTCGGTGAAGCGCTGGATCGTGCCGCCCTTGCCGGCCGCGTCACGCCCCTCGCAGACCACGACGATCCGGGCGCCGGTGTCCTTCGTCCACCGCTGCAGTTTCAGCATCTCGATCTGCAGGATGCGCTTGATCCGCTCGTACTCCCTGCGGCGGATCTTGCGGTCGTAGGGGTAGTTCTCACGCCAGGTCTTGATCGGCCTGCCTTCTTCGTCCAGCAGGATCGGCTGCTCCGGCCTGCTGGTGTCGACGGTCAGGCCGTGCAGGAGTTCCTTCTCCACCCGGTCACGGTTCACCATACAAAGCCTGTCACCTCATCGCGCCCGCGCAAACCGGAAGCACGGAGGTGATGAGGCGGCGGCGCGGCCTACTTCATCTTCTCCGCGAAGAGCGGGACGACCTTCTCCAGCGCGTAGCCGGTGGACAGCACCGAGTCGGTGGCGAACGCCGTGCTGATGCCCTTGTCGTCGAAGACGAGGGAGCGGCCGGCCTTCACCGAGGGGACCGCCTCGTAGAGCGGGTCGTCGCTGATGTCGGTGGCCGGGATGCCGATGGGGGCCATGACCGTCAGGTCCGCGTCGAGGAGGTCCAGGTTCTCCTTGGAGACGGAGACCGAGAAGCCCTCACCGGCCTCGGCCTCGATGGCCGGGTTGTTCTCGAACCCGAGCCGCTCGACGAAGTCGACCCGGCCCGTGCCGGAGACGTAGGCGCCGTAGCCCTCGGAGGTGCGGGAGCCCAGCGTGATCGTGCTGCCCTTGAACTCGGGGTGCGCCTTCACGGCGTCAGCGAACTTCGCCTCGGTGGCGGCGATCAGCTTTTCGCCCTTCTCCGGGACACCCATGGCGGCGGCGACCATCTCGGTCTGCTTCTCCCAGGAGAGCTTGTACTGGTCGCCGCCCTCGGGCACGCCGACGGTCGGGGCGATCTTGCTCAGCGTGTCGTACCGCGTCCGGTCCCCGCTGGACTTGGTGTCGAGGATGAGGTCGGGCCGGAGCGCCGCGATCTTCTCGTACTCGGGCTCCAGCGTGCCGATCATCTGCGGGCTCTCGTCGTACCTGCCCTCGGCCCACGGTCCGACGCCCTCGCCGCCGAACGCCAGCCAGTCGCTCGCCCCTACGGGCTGCCCGCCGAGCGCGAGCACCGTCTCGGCGTCGCCCCAGCCGAGCGCGACGACGCGCTGGGGGGCCTTGTCCACGGTGACCTCGCCGAACTTCGTCGCGACCTTCGCGGGGAAGGCCCCCTCGGTCGCCCTGCCGGAGGCGGAGGAGCCGGAATTGGCGGTGTCGCCGGAGGAGCCGCAGGCCGTCAGGCCGACGAGGAGGGCCGCGACGACACCTGCCAGCAGGGCCGGAGTGCGACGGGTACGGCGGACACGTGGAGCTGAATCGTTCATGCGTCTTAGGTTAGCCTAACCTAATGCGCGATCAGGTGGCAGGGTGGCCCGGAGCGCCCCGCACATGGTGACGGCCGAGCGGCACCACCATCGGTGTGGCCGACGCCGGGTCCTCCATCACCGAGCAGCGCATCCCGAAGACCTCACCGACCAGCGACTCCGTCACGATGTCGGAGGGCCGTCCCTCGGCGACGATCCGCCCGTCCTTCATGGCGATCATGTGGTCCGCGTAACGGCAGGCCAGGTTCAGGTCGTGCAGGACCGCCACCATGGTGACCCCGTGCTCGTGGTTCAGGTCGGTGAGCAGGTCCAGGACGTCCAGCTGGTGGCTGGCGTCCAGGAACGTGGTCGGCTCGTCCAGCAGCAGGATGTCCGTGCGCTGCGAGAGCGCCATCGCGATCCACACCCGCTGGCGCTGACCGCCCGAGAGCTCGTCCACCGGGCGTTCGGCGAGGTCCAGGGTGCCGGTCGAGAGCAGCGCCCGGGCGACCGCCTCATCGTCCTCGGCGGTCCACCGCCTGAACCATCCCTGGTGCGGGTAACGCCCGCGTCCGACCAGGTCGGAGACCGTGATGCCCTCGGGCGCGGACGGGCTCTGCGGGAGGATGCCGAGCACGGCGGCGACCTCCTTCGTCGGCATCTCCTGGATGCTCCGCCCGTCCAGCAGCACGGCGCCCTCCGACGGGGCGAGCAGCCGCGCCATCGCCCGCAGCAGGGTCGACTTGCCACAGGCGTTCGGTCCGACGATGACCGTGATCCGCTCCGGCGGGATGTCCACGTCCAGACCGGAGACGATCTCCCGGTCGCCGTAGCCGAGGCGTACGCCCTCGGCTCGGAGAGTGTGCTCGGCCACGGCGCGGCCACGCCCTTCCTTGTCGTCCGTCCCGGATGTGCGCAGGTCAGCCACCGCTGCCCCCGCGGTTGGCGCGGGCCAGGAGCAGCAGCAGATAGGGGGCGCCGATGATGCTGGTCACCACACCCACCGGCAGCTGGACCGTCGGCAGCAGGTGCTGCGCGCCGAAGTCGGCGACCAGGACGATCAGTGCCCCGGTCAGCGCCGCGTGCGGCAGGGCGGCGCCCCTGCCCGGGACCAGCCGGCGGGCGATCGGCCCGGCGACGAACGCCACGAAGCCGACGGGCCCCGCCGCCGCGGTCGCGACGCCCGCGAGGGCGGTCGCGCAGCCGAGCAGCGCCAGCCGGCCGGGCTCGACGCGGGCGCCGAGCCCGGCCGCCGCGTCGTCCCCGAGCTGGAGGGGGCCGAGCGCGCGGGCGGCGAGGGCCGTGAGGGGGACGAGTACGGCGACGCAGCTCAGCAACGGCCACACCTCGCCCCAGGAACGGCCGTTGAGGGTGCCCGTCAACCAGAGGTAGGCCTCCTGCGCGTCGGCGGTGTCGGAGCGGGCCATCACGTACCAGACCACGCTGCTCAGTCCGGTTCCGAAGCCGACGCCGATCAGCACGAGGCGCTGGCCCGCGATGCCCTGGCGCCAGGCGAGCAGGTAGATCGCCGCACCGGCGGCAACCGCCCCGGCAAGTGCGCTCCCGGACAGTGCGAGGCCGCTGACCTGGAAGAGCAGCGACGCGGTGACGGCGACCGCGCTCGCCCCGGCACTGATCCCGATGACGTCGGGCGCGGCCAGGGGGTTGCGCAGCACGGACTGGAAGACGGCGCCGGAGAGCCCGAAGCCGAGGCCGACGAGGACCGCCAGCAGGGCGCGGGGCAGGCGGAGTTCCAGCACGACGAACCGCGAGCCGCCGTCGCCCCCGCCGGCCAGGGTCTCCACGACCTTGCCGAGAGGTGTCACCATGTCGCCGACGGCGAGCGAGACGGCGAACATCGCCACCACGGCCACCAGCAGACCGGCCGCCGCCACCACGGAGCGCCCGCGCCCCCGGCCGCGGACCCGTGCAACCGCGCGTACGGCGTCCGCGAGGCGCGCGTCTGGCGTCTCCCGGAGCAGGGTCCCGGTCACAGTTCGACCTGCTTCCTGCGCCGGACCAACCAGATGAAGGGGATGCAGCCGATCGCCGCGGTGACCACGCCCACCTGCACCTCGCCGGGCGGGGCGACGACCCGGCCGACGATGTCCGCGACCAGCAGCATGATTGGGGCGAGCACCATGCTGTACGGGAGTACCCAGCGGTAGTCGGGGCCGGTGATGAGCCGGGCGGCGTGCGGTACGGCGAGGCCGACGAAGCCGATCGGGCCGGCGACGACGGTCGCCGCCCCGCACAGCAGCACCACGGCGAGTGCCGCGGTCAGGCGGGCGAGGCCCACCCGCTGCCCGAGGCCGCGGGCCAGGTCGTCGCCGAGGGACAGGGCGTTGAGCTGCGGGCCGAGCAGCAGCGCGAGAACGGCGCCGGCCGCGATGAACGGGGACACCTGCTGGAGCACGTCGGCGTCCCGGGCGGTGAGCGCGCCGAGCTGCCAGAAGCGGAAGCGGTCGTAGCTCTCGCGGTCCTGGAGCAGGACCGCGCTGGTCACGGAGGTGAGGACGGCGCTCGTCGCCGCGCCCGCCAGCGCCAGCTTCACCGGGGTGGCGCCCTCACGGCCGAGCGAGCCGACGCCGTACACGAGGAGGGCGGCGAGGAGCGCGCCGAGGAAGCCGAACCAGATGTACTGCGTGGCGACCGTGAATCCGAAGAAGCTGATGGAGCAGACCACGGCGACCGAGGCACCCGCGTTGATTCCGAGCAGTTGGGGATCGGCCAGCGGGTTGCGGGCGACGCCCTGCATCACCGTGCCCGCGAGTCCGAGCGCCGCACCGGCGAGCAGTCCGGCGACGGTCCGGGGGACACGGACCTCCTGGACGATGAGCTGCCCCTTGACCCCGAGGTCCGGGGCGAACACGCCCTTCAGCACGTCGTTGAAGGGCACCTCCCCCGAGCCGGTCGCGAGGCTCGCCAGCACGGTCAGCAGCAGGACGGCCACGGCCGCGAGGAGTCCGAGCGTCAGGACGGGGCGGCCGCGGGTGCGACGCCGCCCGGATGTCCCGGCCTTCCGTATCCCGTCCCGGACGGGCGTTCCCTGGAGAACCGGGGCGCTCACAGCCGGATCGCCCGGGGCGGCATGCGGTTGTGCACTGTCCCTCACCTTGCTTGTCGCCCCCGGGACGGGGCGCACCCGGGAACATAAGTAAGGTGAGCCTAACAGTGCCAGGTCAGCGTTCCGCTGCTGCGCCCCCACGAGGTTCGGAGTACCCCTTGTCGAACGCCGCGCCCGCGGCCGTCACGGCCGCCCCCGTCGACACCGCGGACCCCCTGGCCGGTGCCGTGCCCCTCGAGTCGGCCGAACAGCTGCGCGAGATCCTGGGCGAACCCTGGCCGATCGTCATCGACAAGGTCCACGACGAACTCACGGAGGCCGACCTCGACCTGCTGGCCCGCTCGCCGTTCTGCTCCGTGTCCACCTCGGACGCCGACGGCAACTGCGACACCTCCCCGCGCGGCGGGGAACCCGGCTTCACCCGGGTCCTGGACCCGCGCACCCTCGTGCTGCCGGACCTGCCGGGCAACCGGCGCGGTGACAGCTTCCACAACATCCTGTCCAACCCGCACGTCGGCCTGCTCTACCTGATACCGGGTGTGATGACCGTCCTGCGGATCAACGGCAGGGCACGCGTCCTCACGGACGCTCCGGTCTTCGACGAGTTGAAGGTCAAGGGCCGCCGGCCGGACCTCGCGCTGGTCGTGGACATCGACGAGATCTACCTGCACTGCCCGGCGTCGATCAAGCGCTCGGGCCTGTGGGCGCCGGAGACGTGGGAGGAGCAGCCTGCGGGGAGGAAGACCCGGGCCTGAGCGCCGCCGGCCGCTCGTGGCAGGACCGGGAGCGGGAGGGGCCGAAACGGCTGGGCGGGTACGGGCATCGGCAGGGCAGGCCGGGAGCAGGCGGGGGCGGGAACGGTGACGGGCGGGGCGGTACCGCTAGAATCCGCCGCCCCCGTCGAAGCCACCGCCCCCGAAGCCTCCGCCGTCGCCGAAGCCGCCACCTCCGAAGCCGGAGGAGTCGAAGTCGGAGCCGGAGAAGTCGCCGCCGCCCCAGTCGCCTCCCCCGAAGTCACCGCCGCCGTACTCCGCCGCGTACGCCGGGGTGGAGAGCATCGAGCCGAGCACGGTGCCGACCAGCAGGCCGGGGAGCAGGCCTCCGCCGAAGTAGCCGCCGGCCCAGGGGCCGTAGGCCGGGCCGGCCTCCCAGTAGGGACGCCGTCGGCCGTCACCGACGTCGACCGTGCGGCTCATGGGGTCCTCGCCCTCGCGCAGCCGGACCTCGTCGGCGGCGCAGACCGGGACCTCGCGCGTCGACCCGCCGGACGGCGTCCACCGGACGTCCGCGACCGAGGGCCCGTGGCGCGGGTCGAAGAAGCAGGGCGGACGGCGCGCCGGGAGCGTCCGGCCCTTGCGGCGGGCCTCCAGGACCGTGAGCGAGAAGCGGCCGTCCTCCAGGGCCTGGGTGACCCCTCGTACGTCGGAGGGGTGCCGGGCGTCGCCCATACGGGACTTGGCGTCCTCATAGGAGTCGAGCGCGCGTTCGTAGTCGATGCGCATCGCGTCGTCGGCGCCCTTCTCGCCGGGATGGAAGTCGAGCCGGTCCAGGGTCTCGCCGTACGCGGTGATGTCCTCGTCCACGACGACCCGGAGCTTCTCCAGAGCCTCCTGCTCTTCCTCCTCCTTGCGCTTCCTGTTGCGGCGGGCGACCGCGAAGGCGGTGCCTCCGCCCGCGAGGACCAGCCCTCCGAGGACGACCAGACCGGTCACCGGTGCGCCGCTCGCGCCGCCGTCGGCGCTGCCGCCGGACCAGGAGGCCGGGGCGCTTCCCTTCGCCTCCTGGACGGCCCGGTCGACGAACGCGTTGAGCTGGGTCGCGGCGTCGGTGTCCGTGCCGGGTGCCTTCACAGCGGTGGTGAGGTTCTCGACGGCCCGGGTCGGCATCACCTGCGGGTCCGCGCCCGCGTCGAAGCCGTCGCCGAGACGGATCGCGTAGACGCCGGTGACTCCGGTGTCGGTGCGCAGGTTCTGCAGGAGGTTCTCGGGCGGGTACTGGGACGTCGCGGGCAGCACGGCCACGAAGACCGGCTTGTCGGCGTCCTTGATCTTCTTCTCCAGGGCCGCCTCCTGGGGCGCCGGAAGCTGTCCGGCCGCCGCCGGGTCGACGTACACGGGACCCTGGCGCAGGGCGCTCGCCGCGTCGCCGATCGTGGAGGGGGCCGCCTGGGCAGCGGGGGTCATGGCCAGCACAGCCGCCGAGAGAATCAGCAGCAGGCAGGCCCACAGGGGAGCGAACAGCCTCTTCCGCATACTCCGAAAGTAACCCGAACGGGCGACGAATGCGTCGCCCGTTCGGGTTCCGTTTCTGCTGTTAAGCGGCGCGGTACGCCGTGCGCAGCTTGGACACCGCTCCGGTCAGATCACCGGTGAGCAGCAGATGATCGGCCTCGGCGAACGGCTTGGACACCGCCGCGGTCAGCGTTCCGCCGGTCCTGTGCTGGACCAGGAATCTCGCCCTGTCCACGATCTCCTTGCCGGCCGCGGTCTTCCCGAGGCCCGCCCGCTCGGCGAGCTGTGCGGCGACGGCGAGACCGGCGAGGGCGGCTTCCCCGCCCGACGGGGCCTTCTTCAGGGTGGTCAGTCCCCAGCCGTACGGGAACTGCGGGTCGTACGTCGCGTCGCCGACGTTGATCGGCAGCTGCGACTCGGACTTCGGCCAGGTCACCGGGAGCTGCCCGGTGAAGGCCCGCTTGCCGTAGAGGACGTCGGCGACGCCGTCGCCCTCGGTGCCCGGCAGCCAGGAGGCGACCAGGGCGTCGATGTCGCCGAGGCGGTCCCCGATGAGCTGCGGCCGTCCGGAGACGACGAGGACCGCGCACTTCATCGCGGCGCAGACCGTGTCGACGGCCGCCTTGTCGGCGTCGGTGAGCTCCAGGTCGTGGCCGTTGCCCACGTCGCCGATGCCCTCGGCGTACGGCTTCTCGCCGACGACCACCACTCCGGCGTCGTACCCCTCGGTCGGGGCGGAGGCGTCCTTGGAGAAGGTGGCCGATGAGGTGTTCTTCTCGATGCCCTTCAGGATCGTCGTGCCCGTCGTGGTGGCACCGGAGGCGCCCTGCCAGCTGACGGTCCAGCCACCGGCCTGGTTGCCGAGGTCGTCGGCGTTGGAGCCGGCGACGTAGACCTTCTGGGACGCCTTGAGCGGGAGCACGGCGCCGTCGTTCTTCAGCAGCACCTGGGACTTGGCGGCCGCCTCGCGGGCGACCGCGCGGTGTCCGGCCGATCCGACCTGGTCCAGGTTCGACGTGTCGGCGTACGGCTTCTCGAAGAGCCCGAGGCGGAACTTCTGGGTGAGGATCCGCGCGACGGCGTCGTCGATGCGGTCCTGGCCGATCCGGCCCGCGGTGACCTCGTCCTGGAGCGTCTTCGTGAAGTCCTGGTAGGCGGTCGGGACCATGATCATGTCGAGCCCGGCGTTGACCGAGGTGCGGACGTCGCTCGCGTAGTCACCGGGGATCTGGTCGATGGCCTGCCAGTCGCTGATGACGAAGCCCTCGAAGCCCATCCGGTCCTTGAGCACGCCGTTGATCATCTCGGCGTTGGCGTGCATCTTCACCGGCCCGGCGTCGTCGCCGAGGACGTCCAGCGAGGAGTACGAGGGCATGACCGTGCCGACGCCCCGCTTCACGGACTCGGCGAACGGCGAGAGGTGGACGGCTTCGAGCTCCTCGCGGGTGACCTTCGTGACGCCCTGGTCGATGGTGTAGGAGCCCGTGGTGGACGAGCCGAACTCCGTGCCTCCGTCGCCGACGAAGTGCTTGGCACTGGCCAGCACCTTGTCGTTGCGGTCGAGGTCCTTGCCCGACGGGCTGCCCTGCATGCCGGTGATGACCGTCTCCATGGCCTCGACCAGGGCGGGGTCCTCCCCGTACGCCTCGTAGGAACGGCCCCAGCGCTCGTCACGGGTGACGCAGACACAGGGGGCGAAGTCCCACGGGATGCCGGTGGCGCGGACCTCGTTCGCGGTGACGGCGCCCGTCTTCCCGGCCAGCTTCGGGTCACGGCCCGCGCCGATGCCGATGTTGTGCGGCATGATCGTCGAGCCGATCACGTTGTTGTGGCCGTGCACCGCGTCCACGCCGTAGATCAGCGGGATCTGGAAGCGGGTCGCCTGCGCGCGCAGCTGGTAGGCGTCGACCATCCTGGCCCAGGCCTCGGGCGTGTTCGGGGTGGGTACGGAACCCCCGCCGGAGAGCAGCGAGCCGAGGTCGTACGCGGCGATGTCGCCCTGCGACTTCAGCGCGTTGCGCTCGGCCTGCGTCATCTGGCCGGCCTTCTCGGCCGGGGACATCCGCGACAGCAGGTCGGCGACGCGCTTCTTCACCGGGAGCTTCGCGTTCTGGTAGGGCAGCCCGTGGGCGTCGATGACGACCTGCGGGTTCTCCTTGGGCGCCTTGGCGCCGGTGACGGTGAGCTCCAGCGGTATCGTCTCCGCCGACTCGGCTCCCTTGTCCTTGACCGTGGCCACGGAGACGGTGTGCGTGGTGCCGGAGGCGGTGCCCGCGGGGAAGGTGTGGGTACCGGTGACCGGTGTGTAGTCCTTGCCGGGTTCGGCGCTGCCGCCCTTGGTCGTGTACGCGACCGTGACGGGCTCCTCGGTGGGGACGGAGCCGGTGGTGGCGACGGAGATCGTGATGTCCGCCGTGCCGCCCTCCTTGACCGGGTGCACGGCGGAGTCGACGACGACGCTCGACTTCAGGGCCGGGTCCGCCTTGCCGTACAGCTCCACGGCGTCCATGGCGAAGGAGCCGGGGGCGCCGGTCGGGAGGGTCAGCGCGTAGCCCCACATCTCGTTCAGGCCGAGGACCTGGTCGATGCCGCCGACGGGCTGGTAGTCGGCCCGGTAGACGAAGTCCGCGAAGGGGATCTCGACCTGGTGCCAGCCCTCCCAGTCGTCGGTGAAGGAGGTGGTCCACAGCTCCGAGGCGCCGCCGTTGGCTCCGCCGTCCTTGATCTCGAAGTTGATCCGCTTGCCCGAACCGGGCGGCAGGGGCGCCTTGTTCTGCCCGTACCACCAGAAGCGGATGCCCTTGTGTGCGGTCCAGTCCTTCGGGGGCTGGTCGACGGCGAACTCATGGCTGAGTCCGCCCCAGGCGCTGATGTCGTAGGTGCCCTGGAGCACCTTGCCGCCCTCGGGGGCGTCGGTGCGCTCCTCGAACTTCAGGGCGGGGTGGTCGTCCGCGTCGCCGCCCCAGGTGAACAGGGAGTCGGCGGGCGGGCTGCCGAACGGGACCTCGCCCTCGAAGCGGTCGACGAGGACCGGTGCGGGTTCCTCGGTGCCGGCCGCCGCGCTGGGGACGGCCCCGGCGAGCAGTGAGGCGAGGACGGCGGCGGCGGCGAGCGCGGCGGTCGCCGGTCTCGCCCGGTGGCGGGCGCGGACGTGCGGTGTACGGGGCATGGGCGGCTCTTCTCTCGTACGGAGTCAGTCGGTCCGGGCGTTCCGGGTGAGCCGGATCGTGTCGCGGTACCACAGGGCACTGTCCTTGAGCGTCCGCACCTGCGTGTCGTAGTCGACGCGGACGATGCCGAACCGCTTGTCGTAGCCGTAGGCCCACTCGAAGTTGTCCATCAGCGACCAGGCGAAGTAGCCCCGGACGTCGGCGCCCTGCCGGCGGGCCTCGGACACGGCTGCGATGTGGTCGGCGAGATAGGCGGTGCGGTCGGTGTCGGGCACGGACCCGTCGGCGGCGACGGTGTCGTCGAAGGCCGCCCCGTTCTCGGTGATGACGGTCGGCAGGGCGTAGTCGCGCTGGAGCCGCAGCAGCAGGGAGGTGAGCTCCTCCGGGGTGATCTCCCAGTCCATGGCGGTGCGGGGCAGGTCGCGCTCGATCCCCCGGACGACGGGGAGGCCGTCGGCGTCGGTGGGTGAGCCCTCCTCGGTGACCCCGGAGAACAGTGCGCCACGGTAGAAGTTGACGCCGAGGACGTCGAGGGGGGTGGCGATGGCGTCCAGGTCGCCGTCCAGGACGGGCAGTTCGACGCCCTGGGCGGCCAGGTCGTCGACGACGTCCCTCGGGTACCGGCCGTGGACGATCGGGTCGAGGTAGAGGCGGGTGCCCATACCGTCGGCCCTGCGGCACGCCTCCCGGTCGGCCTCGCTTCCGGTCTCCGGGGTGGCGGTGCCCAGGTTGAGGGTGATGCCGAGCTCCAGCGGACTGCTCCCCGCCGCCTCGCGCATCTGCCGCGCGGCGAGGCCGTGGCCCAGGAGCAGGTGGTGGACGGCGCCCATGGCGTCACCCATGTCGGTCCGGCCGGGGGCGTGCACCCCGTAGGCGTAACCGAGCATCGCCGAACACCACGGCTCGTTGAGGGTCGTCCAGTGCTCGACCCGGTCACCGAGCGCCTCGTACGCGAGCATGGCGTACTCCGCGAACCGCAGGGCGGTGTCACGGGCAGGCCAGCCGCCCGCGTCCTCCAGCTCTTGCGGCAGGTCCCAGTGGTAGAGGGTGATCCAGGGGGTGATGTCGCGTCCCTGGAGCTCGTCGACCAGCCGCTTGTAGAAGTCGAGGCCCTTGGCGTTGGCGGGCCCCCTGCCGCCCGGCTGGATGCGCGGCCAGGCCAGCGAGAAGCGGTAGGTGTCGACTCCGAGGCCCGCGATCAGCTCCACGTCCTCGGGCATCCGGTGGTAGTGGTCGCAGGCCACGTCGCCGTGCTCCGCGTTGTGCACGGCGCCGGGGACGCGGCAGAAGGTGTCCCAGATGGACGGGGTCCGGCCGTCCTCGGACGCGGCGCCCTCGATCTGGTACGAGGAGGTGGCGACGCCCCAGCGGAAGTCGGCGGGGAATCCCTGGACGGCGGCGGGCTGCAGGCTGCTGCGGGGCGTGACGAGGTCCATTGTTCTCCGTAACTCCGTTGTGCTGCGGGGTGATGGGCGGGGGGCGGTCGGTCAGTGGTGCAGCCAGCAGGCGACCTCGCGGGCCTGGCCGGCGTCCGGTGCGGTGAGCACCGGGACCCGCTCGGAGCAGGGCTCGAAGGCCTTGCCGCAGCGGGGGTGGAAGGCGCAGCCGGCGGGCATCGCGGACAGGTGCGGGGGTGAGCCGGGGATGCCGGTGAGCTCGCGCCGGGGGCCGTGCAGGGCGGGGAAGGAGTGGAGCAGTCCGTCGCTGTAGGGGTGGCGCGGGTCCCGGTAGATCTCCGCCGCGCCCGCCTGCTCCACGATCCGGCCGCCGTACATGATCGCGATGCGGTCGGAGAACTCGATCAGCAGGGAGATGTCGTGCGTGATGAACACGACGGAGAAGGAGAGCTGTTCCCTGAGCTGGACGAGCTTGCGCAGGATCTGACGCTGCATCACCACGTCGAGGGCGGTGGTGGGTTCGTCCATGATGACGATCTCGGGTTCCAGCGCGAGCGCCATCGCGATCATCACCCGCTGGCGCATCCCGCCGGAGAGCTGGTGCGGATAGGCGGCGAGGCGGTCGGCGGAGATGCCGACGAGGGTGAGCAGTTCCTCGGCGCGGGCCGTCCGGTCGGCCTGACGCATGCCGGGGCGGTGCGCCTTGAGTACGTCGGTCAGCTGACTGTGGACGGTGTGCACCGGGTTCAGGGAGTTCATCGCCCCCTGGAACACGATCGACAGCTCCTGCCAGCGGAAGGCGCGCAGCTCGTCCGGGGTCAGGCCGAGGATGTCGACGGGCTCGGCGCCCGGCCGGTGGTAGTGGACGTCTCCGCCGGTGATCACACCGGGCGGGGAGAGCAGCCGGGTGACGGCATAGGCGAGTGTGGACTTGCCCGATCCCGACTCCCCCGCGAGGCCGAGCACTTCGCCGCGGTGCAGGGTGAGGTCGATGTCCCGCAGCGCGTGCACGCCGCTCGTGCCGGTGCCGTAGTCGACGTTCAGGCCGCTGATGGTGAGGATCGGCTCGGCGGTCATGCGGAGTGCTCCTTGCTGGACGTGCCGGACGGCTCCGGCGTGGCACGGGCCGCTGGGTCCGCGGTGCCTCCGGGCGGCGTGCCCGTACGGGCCACGGGGGTGAAGCCGACCCGCATCCTGACCTTCCGCGAGGCGCCTGTCGCGGTGCGCAGCCTCGGGTTGACGAACTCGTCGATGCCGAAGTTGATCAGCGCCAGCGCGGTGCCCAGGAGGGCGATGCACAGGCCGGCGGGGACGAACCACCACCAGGCGCCCTGGGCCAGGGCCTGGTTGGACTGGGCCCAGAAGAGCACGGTGCCCCAGTTCCAGTGGGAGATGTCGGCCACCCCGATGAAGGCGAGGGTGATCTCCGAGAGGACGGCGAAGATGACGGTGCCCACGAAGCCGGACGCGATGACGGCGGTGAGGTTGGGCATGACCTCGAAGAGGATGATCCGCCAGGTCGACTCGCCGGTGGCGCGGGCCGCCTCCACGTAGTCGCGCCGCCTGAGGGACAGGGTCTGGGCGCGCAGGACGCGTGCGCCCCAGGCCCAGGACGTGAGGGCGATGACGGCCGCGATCAGCAGGTCCGTGGTGTCCTCGACGAAGCTCGCGATGATGATGATCAGCGGCAGGCCGGGGATGACCAGGAAGACGTTGGAGAGCATGGACAGGACTTCGTCGGCGGCTCCGCCGAGGAATCCGGCGCTGACCCCGATGACCACGGACAGCACGGTCGCGATGACCCCGGCGATGAATCCGACCAGGAGGACGCCCCGGGTTCCGACGAGGATCTGGGAGAGGACGTCCTGCCCGGTGTGGGTGGTGCCGAACCAGTGGTCGGCGGACGGTGGCTGGAGCAGTTGGTCGCTCATCGCGTCGGGGTCGTACGGCGCGATCCAGGGCCCGACGACGGCGAGGACCAGGAAGAACGCGAGGATCAGCAGCCCGGTGCGGGTCTTCCCGCCGCGCAGGAAGCGGAGCCTGGCCCGGCTCGGCGCGGCGGGGGCGGGGACGTCGTCCAGTACGGCTACGTCGGTGGCAGTGACGGACATGCCTGTCATGCCTCCTTACGGGTGCGGGGGTCCAGGAGGGCGTAGGCCATGTCGGCCAGCAGGTTCGCGGCGAGCACCGAGAGCGTGATGATCAGGAAGACGCCCTGCATCAGCGGGTAGTCCTTGGCGCCGACCGCCTGGAGGAGACGGAAGCCGATGCCCGGATAGTTGAAGACCATCTCGACGAGCAGCGTGCCGCTCACGATGAAGCCGAGGGAGAGAGCGAAGCCCGAGATGTTGGGCAGGACCGCGTTGCGGGCGGCGTAGGCGAACATCACCCGCCGCTCGGAGAGGCCCTTGGCCTGCGCCACCATGACGTAGTCCTCGGAGGAGACGGTCACCATCATGTTGCGCATGCCGAGGATCCAGCCGGCGACGGCGCTGAGCACGATCGTCACCCCGGGCAGCACGCCGTGGTACAGGGCGCTGGAGATGAACGGCCAGTCGAAGGCCGGGACCAGCGAGTTGTCGTACCCGCCCTCGAAGGGGAACAGCGGCCACTTCACCGCGAACAGCGAGATGGCGATGAGGCCGAGCCAGAAGTAGGGGACCGACGAGATGAAGGTGGTGACGGGGAGCAGCCCGTCCAGCCAGGAGCCCCGCCGCCAGCCGCTGTAGACGCCGATGCCGGTGCCGAGCAGGAAGCTGATCAGCGTGGTGATGCCGACGAGCGCCAGTGTCCAGGGCAGCGCGTCGGAGAGCACCTCGCCCACCGGGGTCGGGAAGTAGGTGAAGGACAGGCCGAGGTCGCCGTCCAGCAGGCTCGACCAGTAGTCGGTGTACTGCGACCAGAGCGACTGGTTCTCGTCGAGCCCGAAGAGCGCCTTCAGGGAGGCGATGGCGCTGGTGTCGAGCTGTCCCTGGTAACGGCTCATCAGGGCCTCGACCGGGTCGCCCGGCATCAGCCGCGGGATCAGGAAGTTGATGGTGATGGCGGCCCACGCGGTGACGGCGTAGAAGGCGATCCGCTGGAGGATGTACTTCACTTCGCTGCCCCCTCGGCGGTCGTGCCGTCGTACAGCCAGCAGGCCGCCCACTGGCCGTCGGCCAGGTCGAAGCGCGGCGGGAGTTCGGTGCGGCAGCGCTCCATCGCCTTGGGGCAGCGTGGGTGGAAGCGGCACCCGGCCGGCGGGGTGATAAGGGAAGGCGGCTCGCCGCTCCCCGCCTCCTCCTGGTCCGCCTCGTCCGCGACCCGGTCGGGGTCGGGCGCGGAGGCGATCAGCAGCTGGGTGTAGGGGTGCGCCGGATGCTGGGTGACCTGCTCGCTGCCGCCGCCCTCGACGATGCGGCCGGCGTACATCACCAGGGTGGTGTCGGCGAAGTAGCGTGCGGACGCTATGTCGTGGGTGATGTAGAGGATCGCGAGGCGGAGCCGTTCCTTGAGGTCCCGGAGCAGGTTGAGGACGCCGAGCCGGATCGACACGTCGAGCATCGATACCGGTTCGTCGGCGAGCAGCACCTGGGGGTCGGCGCCGAGCGCGCGCGCTATCGCGACGCGCTGGCGCTGCCCTCCCGACAGCTCGTGCGGGAACTTGTCCAGGAACTGATGAGGAGGGGTCAGCTGGACGCGTTCCAGCAGGGCCGCGAGATTCGTCTCCAGCTCCGCGTCCCCGCTCCCCGCCCGGCCGTGGATCTTCAGGGCGCGGGTCAGGTGGTAGCGCACGGTGTGCACCGGGTTGAGCGAGGCGAACGGGTCCTGGAAGATCAGCTGGACCTGTTTGACGTAGGTGCGGAAGGACCGGCCACGCCCGGCCTTGACCGCCGCGCCGCCCAGCCGGACCTCGCCCGAGGTGAGCGGGTACAGCTGGGCGAGCAGCCGTGCGACGGTGGACTTCCCGGAGCCCGACTCCCCCACCAGCGCCGTGACGGTGCCGCGCCGGAGCTCGAGCGAGACGTCGTCGACGGCGTGGACGGTACGGCGTCTGCGGGCGACGAGGTCGCCGGCGGTGCGCCGTAGGGGGAAGTGCTTGGTGACTCCGCGTGCTTCGAGCACCACGTCGGTCCCGGTGCGCACGTCTGCGGTCTGTTCGGTGGTCATGGCCGGTTCGTCCCCGTGCTTACTTGGCGGGCTTCAGGTTCAGCACGACTTCCAGCGCGTCGGGCTGGGTGTGCTGCGGTGCTGCGTACGGGTCTTCCTCCGTGGGCCAGCCGACCCAGTTCTTCGTGGAGTACTCGGCGCCGATCGGGGCCGCGGCCGTCGGGATGACGGGCGCCTGCTCGACCATGATCTTCTGGAGCGTGTTCATGGCCTCGGTGCGCGTCGGGTCGTCCGTGGCGTTGGCGTACTCCTTCAGCGCGGCGGTGGCCTCGGGGCTCTTGAAGCGGCCGAAGTTGCCGAGCTGGGAGGTCTTGCCGACCGGCTGGAGGATCGCCCCGTCCATGATGTTCTGGTACATGTCGTAGGGCGTGGCGCCGCTGTTGGTCCAGTGCAGGGTGGCGTCGAAGTTGCCGGTGGCCACGTCGGTGCCCCAGGCCTCGGCGGTCTGCGTCTTGACCTTGGCCGCGATGCCGATCTGCTTGATGTTGTCCTTGATGATGGACAGCCCGGTGATGTAGTCGTTCCAGCCGGCCGGGTCGGTGAAGGTCAGCTCGACCGGCTTGCCGCTGGGGTCCTTGAGGACGCCGCCGCTGAGCTTGAACCCGGCGTCCATGAGGAGGGCCTTGGCGCCGTCCACGTCGGGCTTCGTGGTGGCGTTCTTGTACTCCGGCGCGAGGAAGGGCGCACCGGCGGGCAGCGGGATGCCGGTCGGGTTGCTGATCTCCGGGTAGAGGGTCGCCTGGGCCTGCACGTGGATCGCCTTGCGGTCGACGACCATGGCCATCGCCTTGCGCAGGGCCGGGTTGTCGAACGGCTTGCGGGCGGTGTTGAACCACAGGCCGTGGATGCCGAGCCCGGAGGGGAACCAGAGCTTGTGGTTCTTCGGGTCCTTGGCGACGTACAGCTGCTTGTAGTTCGGCATGAAGACGAACGACCACTCGACCTTGCCGTTGGCCAGGGCCGTGGTCGCCGCGCTGTTGTCGTTGTACGCGGTGTAGCGCAGCTCCTTGACCTTGGTCTCGCCCTTCCAGTAGGTGGGCGTGGCCGTCAGGGTGGTGGTCTGCGGTGTGAACGTCTTCAGCTTGTAGGGGCCGGAGCCGACCGGGGTGCGGTTCGGCCAGGTCTCCGGGTTCTCGACCTTCTCCCAGATGTGCTTGGGGACGACGTAGGTCGTGATGATCTTGTTCTGGTTGACGAACTGCGATTCCTTGAAGGTCAGGACGACCTTCTCGCCGTCGACCTTGATGCCGTCGTACGGGATGCCGTTGCCGTTCAGCGCCGGGTGCTTCTTCAGCAGCTCGAAGGTGAACGCGACGTCGGCGGCGGTCAGCGGTTTGCCGTCGGCCCACTCGGCCCGCTTGTCGAGCGTGAACGTGAGCTTGGTGAAGTTCGACTCCCAGTCCCACGCGGTCGCCAGCCACGGGTCCGCCTTGTCGGTGGGCCGGATCTGGTTCGTCATCGCCAGCGGCTCGTAGATCATGAAGCGGTAGCCGAGGGTGGCGCTCGCCGAGGTCGCGAGGAACGGGTTGCTGTTGTTCGTCTGCGGCCCGTCCGGCTTGCCGAGGGTCAGCACGCCGGATGCACCGGCGCCACCCCCCTTGTTGGCGCCCGAGTTGGCTGACGAGCAGCCGACGGCGAGCGCGACCACGGCGGTGGCGACTGAGAGCGCTCTCAGGGTGTGACGACGGCGTACGGACATGGCGACTCCAGGAGGACTGCGGGTCTGGGAGATCCGGTGGCGGGCAGCGCTCGACGCGCCGGGTGCGGGCGGTGCGGGTGGTGCGGGTCGCCGTGCGGCGGGTTCGGGGATGCGGACGGGTGACCGGCGGGGCCGGGTCCGTTACGGCGCCGAGTGGCGCACGACCAGTTCGGTGGGCAGCACGACCGGTCCGTCCGGTACGGCGGTGCCGCCGAGGCGGGAGAGCAGCAGGCGGGCCGCCGCCTCGCCCATCTGCCGGGTGGGCTGACGCACGGTGGTCAGCGGCGGTTCGGTGTGTTCGGCCATCGGGATGTCGTCGAAGCCGATCACCGCGATGTCGTCGGGTACACGGCGGCCGGCGGCTCTCAGAGCGCGCAGGACCCCGGCCGCACTGATGTCGTTGTGAGCGAAGACCGAGTCGAACTCCGTTCCCGCCGCCAGGAGTTCCTCCACGACGAGACGGCCCCGGCGTTCGGTGAAGTTCCCGTCCAGGACCAGGTCGGTGGGCAGGACCGAACGGAATCCCGCGAGCCGGTCGCGTACGCAGCCGAAGTGCCTCGGCCCGGTGAGGACCAGGGGTCTGGTGCGCCCCGCGGCCCGCAGGTGGCGGGCCGCCGATGCGCCCCCCTCGTGATTGGTGGTCACGACGGAGGGGAATTCCGGGTGGTGGCCCCGGTCGTCGATGAGAACGATCGGCAGACCGGACCGGTGGAGCGCGGTGAGCCGTTCGAGCGTGTTCTCCGGTTCGACGACGACGAGCCCGTCGAAGGCGCGCGCCGACACCTGGCTGGTGAAGCGCTCGACGGATTCCGCACCCCGGTTGCAGGTGAAGAGCAGCAGCCCGTAGTCGGCGACCTCGACCGTGTCGACGACTCCCTGAAGCACTTCCCCCATCCACGGCCAGGCCAGTGAGGGCACCAGCATGCCGACGGTACGGCTGCTGCCACGGGCCAGCCCGACCGCACCCGAACTGGGCACGTAGCCGAGATCTGCGATCACTTCACGAACGCGGGCGGCTGTCGAACCGTCCACTTCGCCCTTGAGGTTGATGACCCGCGAGACGGTCGTCTTGCTGACGCCGGCCTCGCGGGCGACATCGGCGATGGTGACACGCAACGGAGCCTCCGGGGGCAAGGCAGGACAGGGGTCGGGTCGGGACTTCGGTACCGGTTCCGGAACCGGTACCGGCGTTGCGGCTGGAGTTAACCGCGCCGGAACAGAGGCGTCAATACTTCACGCCGAGATTTGGTCCGTACCCATGATCGAAGCAGCTCCGCAAGGGCTTTCGTTCATTTCTTGAACGAGCGAACCTCTTGACGCGAGCACGTAAGAGCAGTTCACTCACGGCTCGTTCGACGGCACATCCCCCACGTCCCTGCCGAGAAAGGCAGCAGCCATGATTCGGACAAGCAGAACGGCGAGGGTCCTCGTCGCGACGGCGCTCGCGACCGCGGGACTGGCCGGGCTCTCCTCCGGCACCGCGCAGGCCGCCGGCGAGACCGTGAACATCGTGCTGACCACCACGGACGACTCCGGTGGCCGTCACGTCACCCGCGGCCTCCAGGCGCAGACGCCGACCGCCTTCGGCGCCGGCAACGGCGGTTCCGGCACGAACATCACGGTGGACGAGAACACCCGCTACCAGACGTTCACCGGCGGCGGCGCCTCGTTCACGGACACGGCGGCGTGGCTGATGAAGGGCAGCGGGGCACTGAGCCAGGCGACCCGCGACGCGACGATGAAGAAGCTCTTCTCCCCCACCGACGGCATCGGGCTGTCGTTCGTACGCAACCCGATGGGCGGATCCGACCTGGCCCGGTTCGGATACACCTACGACGACATGCCGGCCGGGCAGACGGACCCGGACCTCGCGAACTTCTCGATCGCACACGATCTGCAGGACGTGCTGCCGCTCACGAAGCAGGCCCGACAGCTCAATCCGGCCCTGACGACGGTCGCCTCCCCGTGGACGGCGCCGGCCTGGATGAAGGACAACGGGCAGCTGAACGGCGGCTGGCTGAAGGCCGAGAACTACGGCGCCTACGCGAACTACTTCGTGAAGTACCTCCAGGCGTGGAAGGACCAGGGCGTCCCGGTCGACTACGTCACAGCGCAGAACGAACCCACCTGTTGCTCCGGCTATCCGTCGATGAGCTGGAACGGCTCGGGCCTGGCCTACTTCACCAAGAGCGAGCTGCTGCCGAAGCTCCAGTCGGCGGGCCTGGCCACCAAGGTGCTGGCGCACGACTGGAACTGGGACACCTACGACGCCTACGCCGCCCAGACGGTCGACGACGCCGCGGTGCGCAGCCACCCGAACTTCGGCGGGATCGCCTGGCACGGCTACGGCGGCGACGTCGCGAAGCAGACGGCGGTCCACGACCGGTACCCGCAGCTGGACGCCTTCCAGACCGAGCACTCGGGCGGTACGTGGATCGCCGACCAGCAGCGCGAGGACATGCTGAACATCATCGACTACACCCGCAACTGGGCGAAGTCAGTGACCAAGTGGTCGCTCGCCGTCGACCAGAACCGCGGCCCGCACAACGGTGGTTGCGGCACCTGCGACGGGCTGGTCACCGTGCACAACGGGGACAGCAGGCACGGTCAGGTGGACTACACGATCGAGTACTACACGATGGGCCACCTGACGAAGTACGTCAGGCCGGGCGCCACCCGCGTCGCCTCCACCGCAAGCTCCACCGTGCCCAACGTGGCCTGGCGCAACCCGGACGGTTCGAAGGCCCTGATCGCCTACAACGGCTCGGCGTCGGCCCAGCAGGTCACCGTCAACTGGGGCGGGCAGAAGTTCACCTACGCGCTGCCGGGCCGCACCTCGGCGACGTTCACCTGGTCGGGCACCCAGTCCGGTTCCCCGGGCAGCAGCGGCGCGCTCGCCGGGCCCGGCGGCAAGTGCCTGGACGCGACGGGCGGCACCGGTGCCGACGGGACCCCGGTCCAGATCTGGGACTGCACCAGCGCGGCCAACCAGAAGTGGACGGTCGTGGGCGACGGCTCGGTGAAGGTGCTCGGCGCGTGTCTGGACGTCACGTCGGGCTCGACGGCCGACGGAGCAAAGGTCCAGCTGTACACGTGCAACGGTTCGGGCGCGCAGCGCTGGACGTACGACGCCTCGACGGGCGACGTGGTCAACACGGCGGCGGACAAGTGTCTGGACGTGACCGACCGGTCCACGGCGAACGGCACCCGCGTCCAGATCTGGACGTGTACCGGAGCCGCCAACCAGAAGTGGCAGCTCCGGTAACGGGCGGCGTCAGTCCGTCGGTTCCACACCGGCCCGCAGCAGGCCGTAGGTGTACGCGTCCTCCAGGGCCTGCCAGGACGCGGCGATGACGTTCTCGGCCACGCCGACCGTCGACCAGTCACCGGATCCGTCACCCGTGGTCACCAGGACGCGGGTGGTGGATTCGGTGCCGGTGCGGCCTTCCAGGATGCGGACCTTGTAGTCGACCAGCTCCAGCTTGGCGAGCTGCGGGTAGATCCGCTCCAGGCCGACGCGCAGCGCCCGGTCCAGGGCGTTGACCGGGCCGTTGCCCTCGGCGGTGGCGACGATCCGCTCGCCCTTGGCCCACAGCTTCACGGTCGCCTCGTTGGCGTGGCTGCCGTCGGGACGGTCCTCGACGATGGCCCGCCAGGACTCGACGCGGAAGTAGCGGCGCGGCCGTCCCTCGACCTCGGCGCGCAGCAGCAGCTCGAAGGAGGCGTCGGCCGCCTCGTAGGTGTAGCCCTTGAGTTCACGCTCCTTGACCCGCTCGACGACCCGGCCGACGAGTGCGCGGTCGTCCCCCAGGTCGATGCCGAGTTCCTTGCCCTTGAGCTCGATGGAAGCCCGGCCCGCCATGTCGGAGACGAGCATCCGCATGGTGTTGCCGACGCGCTCCGGGTCGATGTGCTGGTAGAGGTCCGGGTCGACCTTGATCGCGGAGGCGTGCAGTCCCGCCTTGTGCGCGAACGCGGAGACACCCACGTAGGGCTGATGGGTGGAGGGCGTGAGGTTGACGACCTCCGCGATGGCGTGGGAGATACGGGTCATCTCGGCGAGCGCGCCCTCGGGCAGGACGGTCTTGCCGTACTTGAGTTCCAGCGCCGCGACGACGGGGAAGAGGTTGGCGTTGCCGACCCGCTCGCCGTAACCGTTGGCGGTGCACTGCACGTGGGTGGCGCCCGCGTCCACCGCGGCCAGGGTGTTGGCGACGGCGCAGCCCGTGTCGTCCTGGGCGTGGATGCCGAGCCGGGCTCCGGTGTCGGCGAGGACGGTGGCGACGACGGCCTGGACCTGGGCGGGCAGCATCCCACCGTTGGTGTCGCAGAGGATGACGACGTCGGCGCCGGCCTCGTGGGCGGTGCGCACGACCGCCTTGGCGTACTCGGCGTCTGCACGGTAGCCGTCGAAGAAGTGCTCGCAGTCGACGAAGACTCGGCGGCCCTGCTCCCGGAGGTGGGTGACGGTGTCGCGGACCATCTCCAGGTTCTCGTCCAGGGTGGTGCGCAGGGCCAGTTCCACATGGCGGTCGTGGGACTTGGCGACCAGGGTGATCACTGGGGCACCCGAGTCGAGGAGCGCCTGCACCTGCGGGTCGTCGGCGGCCCTGCCGCCGGCCCTGCGGGTGGCGCCGAACGCGACGAGCTGGGCGTGCTCGAAGTCGATCTCCTGCTGCGCGCGGGCGAAGAACTCGGTGTCGCGGGGGTTGGCGCCGGGCCAGCCGCCCTCGATGAAGCCCACGCCGAAGTCGTCCAGATGCCGGGCAATGGTCAGCTTGTCCGCGACCGTCAGGTTGATGCCTTCACGCTGCGCACCGTCGCGCAGGGTGGTGTCGAACACGTGGAAGGTGTCGTCGGGGGCCGTGGCCTTGGTGGTCATGCTGATCTGACTCCTGTCGGGTGAGCGGATCCGGACGAATCGGCTCCACTTGCCCCCATCCTCTCGCGTGCCTCGCCCCGGCCGAGGTGTGGGCCGGAAAACGAAAAAACCCCTCGCGGGTGCGAGAGGTCTGCGCGCGGGTCTGGGGCACGATGCCCGTTCCGTACGTGGTGGTACGGGACGGTCACTGCGGACCGGCGCGCCTGCTGCCGATAATCATGGCGAACGAGGACACACACGCATTTTGGCACAGCGCCGCCTCCGGGTCCCGCCCGTCTCAGGATGCGGGCGTGATGTCCGTCGCAGGGGCGTTGGCTCGGGGTGGCGAGAGCGGCGTCGAGACGCGCGGGCGGTGGCGGGCACGGACGGCGAAGGCCGCGCCCCCGGCGAGGGGCACGGCCTTCGTACGTACGACCGTTCGTACGTCCTGTCTGTGGCTAGCCGAGCTCGTGCATCCAGCCGTGGGTGTCCTCGGCGATACCCCGCTGGATGTCCAGCAGGCGCTCGCGCAGCTTGACGGTGACCTCACCGGGCGTGCCGTCGCCCTGGACCCACTCGCCGTCCGCGGACTTCACGGTGCCGACGGGCGTGATGACGGCGGCGGTGCCGCAGGCGAAGACCTCGGTGAGGGTGCCGTTCTCGGTGTCGGCGCGCCACTGGTCGATGGAGACGCGGCCCTCCTCCGAGGTGTAGCCGAGGTCACGGGCGACGGTGAGCAGGGAGTCACGGGTGACTCCGGCGAGCAGCGATCCGGTGAGGGACGGCGTGACGATCCGCTTGCCGCCGTCCTCCTGTCCGTACACGAAGTAGAGGTTCATGCCGCCCAGCTCCTCGACCCACTTGTGCTCGACGGCGTCGAGGTAGGCGACCTGGTCGCAGCCCTGCGCGGCGGCCTCGGCCTGGGCGAGGAGGGACGCGGCGTAGTTGCCGCCGGTCTTGGCGTCGCCCATGCCGCCGGGGACGGCGCGCACCCGGTCCTGGGAGAGCCAGATCGAGACCGGCTTCACACCGCCGGGGAAGTACGCGCCGGCGGGAGAGGCGATGACGAGGAAGAGGTACTCGTTGGCCGGCCGGACGCCGAGACCCACCTCGGCTGCGATCATGAACGGGCGCAGGTACAGGGACTCCTCGCCGCCGTGCGCCGGGACCCACGCCTGGTCCTGCTGGACCAGGACGTCACACGCCTCGATGAAGGTCCCGACCGGCAGCTCCGGCATCGCGAGCCGGGCGGCGGACCGCTGGAAGCGTGCGGCGTTGGCCTCCGGGCGGAAGGTGGCGACCGTGCCGTCGGGCTGCCGGTACGCCTTCAGCCCTTCGAAGATCTCCTGCGCGTAGTGCAGCGTCATGTTGGCCGGGTCCATCGACAGCGGCCCGTACGGCACGAGCTGGGCGTCGTGCCAGCCGCGGCCCTCGGTCCAGCGGATCGTCACCATGTGATCGGTGAAGTAGCGGCCGAAGCCGGGGCTGGTCAGGATCGCCTCGCGTTCCGCGTCGGACAGCGGGTTCGAGGAGGGCTTGAGCTCGATCGTGGGCGTCGTCATGAGTGCGTGTCCTTCACCGGTCTTGTGTGTGATGGACCGCGCTCACGCCCGCTCCTGCCCGGCAGTCGCAGGGCAGGTTGTAGGACGTCCGAGCTCTACCGCGAGCCGCGGTCCCGCGTTCGATTATCTCCCGGGGGCGGCTCTGCACGAAATGCCGTGATTGCGGTGGCGCTCGCGCGACGTGCGAGAACGCGGTCCGGAGGTCGATGGTGGCACCCGGAGACCGCATGAAGAAGCCGCCGGGTGCGGTTGCGACCCGGCGGCTTCGAAGTGGAGACGTCGGGTCAGCTCGCTACGCGTACCGCGAGCGCGTCGCCGATCTCGTCGGTGGTGCGCGCCTGCTTGCCGTCACGCTCCGCGAGGTCGGCGGAAACGGCCTCCTCGATGCGCACGGCCTCGGCCTCGTAGCCGAGGTGGCGCAGCAGGAGGGCGACGGAGAGGATCGTGGCCGTCGGGTCGGCCTTGCCCTGGCCCGCGATGTCGGGCGCGGTGCCGTGCACCGGCTCGAACATGGACGGGAAGGCACCCGTCGGGTTGATGTTGCCGGACGCGGCCAGGCCGATGCCGCCGGTCACGGCCGCGGCGAGGTCGGTGAGGATGTCACCGAAGAGGTTGTCGGTGACGATGACGTCGAAGCGCTCCGGCTGGGTGACGAAGAAGATCGTCGCGGCGTCGACGTGCAGGTAGTCCGTGGTGACCTCGGGGAACTCGGCCGCGACCTTGTCGAAGGTGTTCTTCCACAGGTGGCCGGCGTGGACGAGGACGTTGTTCTTGTGGACCAGCGTCAGCTTCTTGCGCGGGCGCGCGGCGGCACGTGCGAACGCGTCACGCACGACACGCTCGACACCGTGAGCGGTGTTGACGCTCACCTCGGTGGCGATCTCGTGCTCGGTGCCCGTGCGCAGGGAACCACCGTTGCCCGTGTAGGGACCCTCGGTGCCCTCGCGGACGACGACGAAGTCGATCTCGGGGCGCCCGGCCAGCGGTGTCGCGGTGTTCGGGAAGAGCTTCGACGGCCGCAGGTTGATGAAGTGGTCGAAGGCGAAGCGCAGCTTCAGCAGAAGCCCTCGCTCCAGCACACCCGACGGTACGGAGGGGTCCCCGATGGCTCCGAGCAGGATGGCGTCGTGCCCCTTGAGGGCTTCGAGCTCCGCGTCGGGGAGGGTTTCACCGGTGCGGTGCCATCGCTGGGCGCCGAGGTCGTACTCCTTGGTCTCCAGCTTCACATCCTGCGGGAGAACAGCGTTGAGAACCTTGAGGCCCTGGGTGACGACCTCCTGGCCGATACCGTCGCCGGGGATCACTGCGAGATCGATGCTGCGAGACATACAGGCACCCTAGCCCGCCGTCCCACCCCATGACATTCGCCGTCCACGATACGGACGGAGCCGGCCCTGTGCGGGACGGCCCCGTACGGAACCGGCGCGGCCCCGCACAGGGCCGGTGTCAGGAGGTGGGGCCGCGCCTCAGTGGCCCGTCGACCCGCCGTTGTCCCGGCGGTCGAGGGCTCGCTGCAGGGCCGCGGCGGCGTTCTGGCGGTCCGAGTCGGCGGGGCGGGAGGTGTGGCGGACGCGGCGGACAGTGGTCTGGGCCATGGGGGATCGACTCCTTGAGATCGCGTGGATTTCGAGATCTGGACTTCACGACGGATATCGAGATCGGGATTTCGAGGTGCCGGCACGGCGGGAAGCGGATGCCGCAGGGGTTGCCTGCTTCGGGGCACGCTCACACACGCCGGTCGCTGGATCAGCGATTCGTTCGGCTCCTACAAAGCTAGGACAGCTCGGGCCATCTGTCTCTACAGATACTCGGACTTCCTACTATCTGAGACGGCGGCGTCGGAGGAACGCGCTCCGCGGAGCCCCTCGGACCCTCAGAGCTCCACGCTGAGCTGGGCCCGGACGTGCGCGCGCAGGACCCCGGCCATGTCCGTCGCACGGTCGTCGAGCAGCCACTGCACCTGGAGACCGTCCATCAGGGCGATCAGCTGCCGGCCCGCGGCGTCAGGAGCGACGCCCTCCCGCAGGGCGCCCTCCAGTCCCGCCTGCTCGTAGGCGAGCCGGGCACCCGCGACCGAGTTCCCGTAGCGCCGGACGAAGTAGCCGTGGGCCGGGTGGTCGGCGGCCGTCGCCTCGGCGGAGACCACCGAGAACAGTTCGACGATCCCCCGCCGCCCCGAGTTCAGCGCGGCCAGGTCGACGAACCGCCTCAGCCGCCCGACGCCCGTGGTCCCGCCGAGCGAGAGCCACTCGTCGTCCACGTCGTCGCGGTGCTCGAGCACCGCGAGCAGCAGCACCTCCTTGGTCGGGAAGTGGTGCAGCAGCCCGGTGTGCGAGATGCCGCACCGGTGCGCGATCACCCGGAGCGACGCCCCCCGGTAGCCGGCCTCACCGAACAGGGACATCGCCTGGTCCAGGATCTCGCGTCGTTTCGCACGGCCCTTCGCGTAGCCACGCCGCGCCTCGGCAGTCACTCGCCACTCTCCCGGTCCGCCGGCCCCGCCCGGGCCGGCACGTCGGTGCGTCGGATTCCCCCGTCCGGCCACCGGAGGCCCCGCCGCCGGAGTTCCGCCTGCTGGAGGAATCGGCCCCCTGAGATACCTACCAGGTGGTCGGGATTGACTCTATGGTGAACACGAACCGTGTCGCGAAAGGACCCCCGTGGCCCCCTCCCTGCCCTACCTCGACCCCGCGCTCCCCGTCGCCGAGCGGGTCGGAGACCTCCTCGGCCGCATGACCCTGGCCGAGAAGACCGGTCAGATGCTCCAGTTGAACGCCAAGGACGGGGTACGGCACCTCATCGAGGACCTGCACGTGGGTTCGATCCTCCACGCGTCACCCGAGCGCGTCCTCGAAGCGGCCGCGCTCACCGAGCGGACCAGGCTGAGGATCCCTCTGCTGGTCGCGGAGGACTGCATCCACGGCCACTCCTTCTGGGAGGGGGCCACGATCTATCCCACGCAGCTCGGCCTGGCCGCGACCTGGGACCCCGAACTCGTGGAACGCGTCGCCCGCGCCACCGCCGTCGAGGTCGCCTCGACGGGCGTCCACTGGACGTTCTCGCCGGTGCTCTGCATCGCCCGCGACCTGCGCTGGGGCCGGGTCAGCGAGACCTTCGGGGAGGATCCGTTCCTGATCGGCGAGCTGGCCTCGGCGATGGTCCGCGGCTACCAGGGCGAGGGCCTGGGCGACCCGACGGCGGTCCTGGCGTGCGCCAAGCACTTCGCGGGCTACTCCGAGACCCAGGGCGGCCGGGACGCCAGCGAGGCCGACATCTCGCGGCGCAAGCTGCGCTCCTGGTTCCTGCCCCCGTTCGAGCGGGTCGCCCGCGAGGGCTGCCGTACGTTCATGCTGGGCTACCAGTCCATGGACGGGGTGCCGGTCACCGTCAACGACTGGCTGCTGAACGATGTGCTGCGCGGTGAGTGGGGCTACACCGGCACCCTGGTCACCGACTGGGACAACGTCGGCCGCATGGTGTGGGAGCAGAGGATCTACGCCGACCACACCCAGGCCGCCGCCGCGGCCGTGCGGGCGGGCAACGACATGGTGATGACCACCCCCCAGTTCTTCGAGGGGGCGCAGAGCGCCGTCGCCGACGGCACGCTGGACGAGGCGGAGATCGACGCGGCGGTACGTCGCGTCCTGACCCTGAAGTTCGAGCTCGGCCTCTTCGAGAACCCCCGTCACCCCGACGCCGCCCGGCAGGCCGCGGTCATCGGCAGCGCCGGGCACACCGCGCTGAACCTGGAGGCCGCCCGCCGCTCGCTGGTCCTGCTCACCAACGACGGCACCCTGCCGCTGGGCGTCGGGCTCGTGCCGGGCCGGGACGGACGCGCCGTCGCCGGGACGGACCCGGCTCCGCGCACGGTCGCCGTCATCGGCCCCAACGCCGATGACGCGCAGACCCAGCTGGGCGACTGGGCGGGCTCCTCCGGCCAGGCCGACTGGCTGCCGGACGGTCACCCGCGCGCCATGATCCGTACCGTGCTCGACGGCTTCCGCGAGCACGTCCCGGACGGCTGGGACGTCACGTACGCGCGAGGCGCCGAGATCCTCTCCGTGGGACCCGACCCGGAGGGCGCGTTCTTCCCGGACGGGCAGCCCCGCCCGGACGTGGTCGTGCCCGCCGAGCCCTCCGAGGCCATGGTCGCGGAGGCCGTCGCCGCCGCCGAGGCCGCCGATTACGTCGTCGCCGTGGTGGGCGACCGTATCGAGCTGGTGGGCGAGGGACGTTCGACCGCGACCCTGGAACTCGTGGGCGACCAGGTCGCGTTGCTCGACGCGCTCGCGGCGACCGGCAAGCCGCTCGTCGTCGTGGTCATCAGCTCGAAGCCGCTGGTGCTCCCGCCGTCGGCCCTCGGTGCGGCCGCGGTCCTGCACGCCTTCAACCCCGGCATGCAGGGTGGCAGGGCGGTGGCCGAGGTCCTGCTCGGCCTCGTCGAGCCGTCGGGCCGGCTGCCCGTGTCCTTCGCCCGGCACGCGGGTCAGCAGCCCACGTACTACAACCAGGTCCGCGGCCAGCACGGCTCCCGGTACGCCGACCTCACCCAGCGTCCGGCCTTCGTGTTCGGCGAGGGTCTGAGCTACACGACCGTCGCGTACTCCGGCCTGGAGGTGCTCACGGCGGATGTCGGGGAGAGCGACACGCTGAGGGCCCGTGTCACCGTGCACAACACCGGTCAGCGCCCGGCCGTCGAGACCGTGCAGGTGTACCTCAGCGACACCGTGACCTCCGTGACCTGGGCGGAGAAGGAGCTCAAGGCGTACCGCCAGGTGACGCTCGCCCCGGGCGAGGTCCGCGAGGTGCTGCTGGAGCTGCCGGTCTCGGAGTGCACCCTCGTCGACGCGGCGGGCCGCCGGGTCGTCGAGCCGGGCGCCTTCGAGCTGCTCGTCGGCCCTTCCTCGCGGGACGACGCCCTGCTGCGGGCGGGTTTCACCGTGAAGGGCTGAGGCGGGGCGCCGGGGTGATGGAAACCGCCTCCCGGCCGGCGGGGGGAGCCGGTCGGGAGGCGGAGTGCGGGGCGGGGCGCCCGGTGCGGGCGCCCCGGGGTGTCAGCCCTGGTGGGGGTAGGTGTACTCGGTCGGCGCGACCAGCGTCTCCTTGATGGCGCGGGTCAGCGTCCAGCGCTGCAGGTTCTGCGGGGCGCCCGCCTTGTCGTTGGTGCCCGAGCCGCGGCCGCCGCCGAAGGGCTGCTGGCCGACGACGGCACCGGTCGACTTGTCGTTGATGTAGAAGTTGCCCGCGGCGTAGCGGAGCTTGTCCATCGTGTACGCGGCGGCCGCACGGTCGTTGGAGATGACCGCGCCGGTCAGCGCGTAGTCGGACACCGACTCCATCTGCTCCAGCATGGCGTCGTACTTCTCGTCCTCGTAGACGTGGACGGCGAGGATCGGGCCGAAGTACTCGGTGGTGAAGACCTCGTTGGCCGGGTCGTCGCACACGATGACGGTCGGGCGGACGAAGTAGCCGACGGAGTCGTCGTACGTGCCACCGGCGACGATCGTGCAGGTCGGGTCGGCGGCGGCGCGGTCGATCGCGGCCTTGTTCTTCGCGAAGGAACGCGCGTCGATGACGGCGCCCATGAAGTGCGACAGGTCGGTGACGTCACCCATGGTGATGCCGTCGACCTCGGCCGCGAACTCCTCCTTGAATCCGGAGTTCCAGATGGAGGCCGGGACGTAGGCGCGGGAGGACGCGGAGCACTTCTGGCCCTGGTACTCGAAGGAGCCGCGGGTCAGTGCGGTCTTCAGGACGGCGCGGTCGGCGCTCGGGTGTGCGACGACGAAGTCCTTGCCGCCGGTCTCGCCGACGAGCCGCGGGTAGGTGCGGTAGTTGGCGATGTTGTTGCCGACCGTCTTCCACAGGTGCTGGAAGGTGGGGGTCGAGCCGGTGAAGTGGACACCGGCCAGGTCGCGGTGGTTCAGCGCGACCTCGGAGACGGCGATGCCGTCACCGGTGACCAGGTTGATGACGCCCTTGGGCAGCCCGGCCTCCTCCAGGAGCTGCATCAGCAGCACGGCGGCGTGGGTCTGCGTCGGGGACGGCTTCCACACCACGACGTTGCCCATGAGGGCGGGCGCGGTGGGCAGGTTGGCAGCGATGGCGGAGAAGTTGAACGGCGTGATCGCGTAGACGAAGCCCTCGAGCGGGCGGTGGTCCATGCGGTTCCAGACGCCCGGGGAGTTCGCCGGGGGCTGCTCGGCGAGGATCTGGCGCGCGTAGTGCACGTTGAAGCGCCAGAAGTCGACGAGCTCGCAGGGACAGTCGATCTCGGCCTGCTGCGCGGTCTTGCCCTGGCCGAGCATCGTGGAGGCGGCCAGCGTCTCGCGCCAGGGGCCCGACAGCAGCTCGGCGGCGCGCAGGATGATCGCCGCGCGGTCGTCGAAGGACATGGCGCGCCAGGCCGGAGCGGCGGCGAGGGCCGCGTCGACGGCGTCCTGGGCGTCCTGCTCGGTGGCACCGGCGAAGGTGCCGATGACGGCCTTGTGGTTGTGCGGCTGTACGACGTCGACGCGCTCGCCGCCGCCCATGCGCTTCTCGCCGCCGATGGTCATCGGCAGGTCGATGGGGTTCTGGCTGAGCTCCTTGAGCTTCGCCTCCAGGCGGGCTCGCTCGGCGGTGCCGGGGGCGTAGGAGTGGACCGGCTCGTTGACCGGCGCGGGGACCTGGGTGACGGCGTCCATGAGTGCCTTGTCTCCTTGGTTGAGGTGGGTGGTCGGCCGGGCGGGTCCGCCCTGGTTCGGTCCTGGGCCGGGCTTGTGGCCCAGCCCTGCGGTTCAGCCCTTGGTGAGAACGGAGCGGCCGAAGAACAGCAGGTTGGCCGGCTTCTCAGCGAGGCGGCGCATGAAGTATCCGTACCAGTCGGTGCCGTACGCCGTGTAGACGCGCATCCGGTGGCCCTCGGCCGCGAGCCGGATGTGCTCCTCGCTGCGGATGCCGTACAGCATCTGGAACTCGTACTCATCCAGTTTGCGCCCGGCCTGGCGTGCGAGCTCCTGGCCGATGGCGATGAGACGGGGATCGTGCGAGCCGATCATGGGGTAGCCGTCGCCCTGCATCAGCGTCTTCAGGATGCGGACGTACGCCTTGTCGATCTCCGGCTTGTTCTGGTACGCGACGGAGGCGGGCTCCTTGTAGGCGCCCTTCACCAGCCGGACCCGGCTGCCCGCGGCGGCGAGGCGGCGGGCGTCGGCCTCCGTGCGGAACAGATAGGACTGGATCACGCAGCCGGTCTGCGGGAAGTCCTTCCGCAGCTCCTCGTGGATGGCGAACATCGAGTCGAGGGTGGTGTGGTCCTCGGCGTCCAGCGTGACCGTGGTGCCGATCGCGGCGGCGGCCTCGACGACGGGGCGGACGTTGGCGAGGGCCAGCTCGTGGCCGTTCTCGAGCGCCTGGCCGAACATCGACAGCTTGACGGACATCTCGGCCCGGGCCCCGAGCCCGAGCTCCTTGAGGCGGCCGACCAGTTCCAGGTAGGCGTCACGCGCGGCGGCGGCCTGCTCAGGGGTGGTGATGTCCTCACCCACGACGTCCAGGGTGACCTCGAGGCCCTTGGCGGCCGAGTCCTGGATGACGGGGACGACGTCGTCGACGCCTTCACCGGCGATGAACCGGTCGACGACCTGCTTGGTGCCCGGCGCTGCCGAGATGAAACGACGCATCTTGTCGCTGCGTGACGCGGCGAGAATCACGGGACCCAGCACGGGGCACCTCCACGGAGTACGGACGGGCCTGACCGGTACGCGAGTGAACGGACCGGGACGGCACGGAGAACCACTGTGAAATCTAGGGATCCCCCCGATCACGTGCCATCGACAGCTGTCACGCATCCGTGTACTGGATCTCAGACATATGTCTGAAGAGGTGCGAGAATGGGCGGGTGAAGGGCGATTACCAGGAGCTGGTCGACGAGATCTCCGCGCTGCTCAACGCCCCCGCGACCCTGGAGAACCGCGATTTCGGCCTGGTCGCCTTCGGGGCCCACGACAGCGACGACGACACGGCCATGGACCCCGTCCGTACGCGCTCGATCCTCACCCGGCGCTCCACCCCCGCGGTCCGCGCCTGGTTCGAGGGCTTCGGCATCACCCGCGCGACGGGCCCGGTCCGCATCCCGGCGGCCCCGGAGGCCGGAGTGTTCCGGGACCGCGTCTGCCTTCCGGTACGCCATCGGGGTGTCGTCCTGGGCTATGTCTGGCTGCTGGACGCGCACCCCGCGCCGACCGACGGGCAGCTGGCGTCGGCGATGGACGTGGCGGCCCGGATCGGTGCCCTGCTCGCCGACGAGGAGCGGGTCGGCGCGGACCTGTCACGGGAATTCGGGGCGGTGCTCGTCGCCGGGCGGGGCTGGCAGTACGACATGGCGGTGGCCGCGCTGCGCGAGGTCCTCGGCGCCGAAGCGGACGGACTGCACACGGTGGTGTGCGTGACCCCCTGGGCGGGCGAGACCCCGTCCGTGCGTACGGTGCCGTCGGCCGCCGTCCTCGCCGCGGTGACCGGTGCGGAGTCCCCGTCCCTCGCCGCTCTGGTCAGGCTCCGCTCCCCCGAGGCACTCGACCCGGCGACGACGGCCGCGGAGCGGCTGCGCGCCGTGGCGGGGCCTGACGCGACCGGCGGCGTCGCCGCCGCACGCCGGGGTCTGGCGGAGCTGGCGGAGTCCTGGCAGGAGGCCCTTTCCGCCGCCCGCGCGGCCCAGGCGGAATCGCGCTTCGGCCCGGTCGCCGACTGGTCGGCCATCGGCCCGTACCGGCTCCTGGCCGCGCTGCCCCGCACCTCGTACGCCGCCCCGGACCATGCGGTCCGCCCCCTGCTGGCCCCGCTCCACGCCGAACTGGCCCGCACCGCCGAGGTGTTCCTCGACCGCGCGGGCCAGGCGAGCCGGACGGCCACCGAGCTGGGCATCCACCGCCAGACGCTGTACTACCGGCTCGCCCGGATCCAGCAGCTCACCGGTCTCGACCTGAACGACGGCGAGGACCGGCTGCTGCTGCACATGGCGTTGAAGGCGGCACGGCTGTGAGCCGCCGGGGTCTCGCGGCCTCGTGAGCCCGTCCGCATGATCATCGGCACTGTCGAGCGGTTCCACGCGGTCATGAGCATCGGCAACGTCCAGTGGCTGTCGGCGGCCGTGTGCCGGCGGTGTCCGGCTCGGGTGGTGCGCCTACCGCCGCCCGGCCGGAACTGACTCCGCCTTCGCGGTGCACGGCAGGTGGGATCAGAGGATGACCACGATCTTTCCCCGCACGTGTCCGCGCTCGGAGTGGGCGTGCGCCTGCGCGATCTCCTGCAGGGAGTAGGTCTGTTCGATGCGCGGCACGTAGCGTCCCTGCTCGCCGAGAGCGCCCGCTTCGGCGAGGAGCGTGGAATCGTTGACCGCGTTGGCCACCCGGACGCCCAGACGCGGTGCGTTCACATGGTCGGCGACCGTCACCACGCGGTCCGGGCCGCCGGCGATCTCGACGAGATCGGCCAGGGAGCCGGAGGCGGCGGCGTCGAGAACGAGGTCGACCCCGTTCGGGGCCAGGCCGGCGAGACGTACTTCGAGGCCCGCGCCGTAGGCGACGGGAAGGGCGCCCAGGGACCTGAGATACGCGTGGTTACGCTCACTGGCCGTCCCGATCACGGTGGCCCCCAGAGCGCGGGCGATCTCGACCGCCGCGCCGCCGACCCCTCCGGCAGCCCCCTCGATCAGCAGGGTGCGGCCCTCGAGCCGACCGAGCGCCTTGAGTCCGCCCAGTGCCGTCACGGACGCCAGGCCTGCTGCGGCGGCCTCCGCGTCGCTCCAGTTGGCGGGGGCGGGAGCCCAGGCCGAGAGCACCGCCAGTTCGGCCGTCGCGCCCGTCACCCCGCCCAAACCGAAGACGCGGTCCCCGATGTCCACCGAGGTGACCCCCTCGCCGATCCTGTCCACCAGACCTACGACGTCGCGTCCCGGGATCGCCGGCAGATCGACCGGGAGGAAGTCGCGCACGGATCCGTTGCGCACCTTCCAGTCGACGGGATTGACGCCGGCCGCCGCGACACGGACGCGGATCTCTCCGGGCCCCGGCAACGGGTCCGGGGCCTGCTCGACGACGAGGGTGTCCGTACCGCCGTACTCGTGGTAACGGGCTGCGCGCATGATGACCTGCCTTGCTTGTCCGGACCGCTCGGTGTGACGTGACGTCGCCTACGCTAAAACCTGACGTCGGCGTGAGGTGCAAGTCGAGGCGTCAGCCGGGAGAGGGGAATACGCGTGCGGATCGGAGAGGTGGCCCGCCAGGCCGGGGTGAGCGTGAGAGCTCTGCGCTACTACGAGGAGCAGGACCTGCTGCGGTCCGAACGCAGCTCCGGCGGGCAGCGTCAGTATCCGGACTCCGCTGTCGACCGGGTGCAGCTCATCCAGCAGCTGTTCGCCGCCGGGCTGCCGAGCAGATCGGTGCGGGAGGTGCTGCGCAGCGTGTACGCCGGCTCGGTGGCGCCGGACCTGCTGGATCGGCTGGAGAGCGAGCGTGCGCGGATCAGCGGACGGATCACCGCCCTCCTCGCCGCGCGTGAACGGCTCGACGGGGTGATCGCCACCACGCGCAACCCGCCACCCGAGTGCGCCCACGGCCGGGCGTCCGACGGCCCGGCTCGCGGCGCCGCACCGAGCCGCCGCCCGTCCGCACTCGGAGCGACGGACAGGTGAGAGCCGCTCGTGCACTCCGCTCCTGAGCGGCTGCCGAAGGCGATGCCCATGGGCCACGGAAAGCCTGATCGCGACAGAAACCACTGCTGACGACATCACTGTCCCGGGCTCCCCGCAGTCGCGCCCCTGGGCCCCGCACATGCGAAACGGCCGCGCCCTGCCGACGGATCAGGATCCGTCGGCCGGGCGCGGCCGTGGTACGCCGTGGATCAGTCGGTGAGGTTCACCGAACGGGCCGAGGTGGCCCCGATCTCGTCGGCGATCTCGTTGAGGACCGGCTGCGGGACGGTGTCGTCGACGGTGAGGACGACCAGCGCCTCGCCGCCCGCGTCCTGCCGCGAGACCTGCATGCCCGCGATGTTCAGACCGGCCTCACCGAGGATCTTGCCGACGGCGCCGACGACGCCGGGACGGTCCTCGTACCGCAGGACGACCATGTGGTCGGCGAGCGCCAGGTCGACGTCGTGCTCGCCGATCGCGACGATCTTCCGGAGGTGCTTGGGGCCGGCCAGGGTGCCGGAGACCGCGACCTCCTCGCCGCTCGACAGCGTGCCGCGGACGGTCACCACGTTGCGGTGGTCGGGCGACTCGGAGCTGGTGGTGAGGCGGACCTCGACACCGCGCTCCTGCGCGAAGAGCGGGGCGTTGACGTATGACACCGTCTCGTCGACGACGTCCTCGAAGACGCCCTTGAGCGCGGAGAGTTCGAGCACCTTCACGTCGTGCTGCGTGATCTCGCCGTAGACCTCGACGTCGAGACGGGCCGCGACCTCGCCCGCGAGCGCGGTGAAGATCCGGCCGAGCTTCTCCGCGAGCGGCAGTCCGGGACGCACGTCCTCGGCGATGACACCGCCCTGGACGTTGACCGCGTCGGGCACGAGCTCACCGGCGAGGGCGAGACGGACGGACTTGGCGACGGCGATGCCCGCCTTCTCCTGCGCCTCGTCGGTCGAGGCACCGAGGTGCGGGGTGCAGACGACCTGGTCGAACTGGAACAGCGGGGAGTCCGTGCAGGGCTCCTTGGTGTACACGTCCAGACCGGCGCCGGCGACCCGTCCCTCCTTGAGGGCGGAGGCGAGCGCCTCCTCGTCGACGATGCCGCCGCGTGCGGCGTTGACGATGCGCACCGAGGGCTTCACCTTGTGCAGCGCGTCGTCGCCGATCAGCCCGAGCGTCTCGGGGGTCTTCGGCAGGTGCACCGTGATGAAGTCGGAGACCTCGAGCAGCTCGTCCAGCGTGAGGAGCTTGACGCCCATCTGCGCGGCCCGCGCGGGCTGTACGTAGGGGTCGTACGCGACGATCTTCATGCCGAAGGCGGACATGCGCTGCGCGACCAGCACGCCGATGCGGCCGAGGCCGACGACGCCGAGGGTCTTCTCGCTGAGCTCGACACCCGTGTACTTGGAGCGCTTCCACTCGCCGTTCTTCAGGGCGGTGTTGGCCTGCGGGATGTTGCGCGCGGTGGCGACGAGCAGACCGCAGGCCAGCTCGGCGGCGGTGACGATGTTGGACGTCGGCGCGTTGACGACCATCACACCGGCCTTGGTGGCCGAGGAGACGTCGACGTTGTCCAGACCGACGCCCGCGCGGGCGACGACCTTGAGCTGCTTGGCCGCGGCGATGGCCTCGGCGTCGACCTTGGTGGCGGAACGCACCAGGATCGCGTCGACGTCGGCGATCGCGGGGAGGAGCTCGGCGCGGTCCGCGCCGTTGCAGTGCCGGATCTCGAAGTCCGGACCCAGGGCGTCAACCGTGGCGGGCGACAGCTCTTCGGCGATGAGTACGACAGGTTTCGAGCTCACGTGTGTCCTCACAAGTCCAGTGCGGACGGCCGTCCCGACGGCCGCAGGCGGTGGAGGGGCTAGCCGCGTGGAAGACGCACGACACTGTGGGCCCTGACGCGTGTATGTGTTGAGCAGTGTAGTCATGCGGCCGGGCGCGGACCGCGCCCCGGTGGAAGGATCACCCGCACGGGGTGGACGGTCTGTACGGACGTACGGAACCGCCTTCCTGCCACCCGCCCCTCCCCGCAGTGACACGGGGTGTGAGACCGGCCGTGTGCCGGGGGCGGGCCCGTCGGACCTGCCCCCGGCGAGAACTCAGGCGTCCTCGTTGTCGACCCAGCTCATGAGCTTGCGGAGCTCCTTGCCGGTGGTCTCCAGCAGGGACTCGCTGTCGGCCTTCTTGTACTCGTTGTACTTGGGCAGACCGTTGTGGTACTCGGCCATCCACGCCTTGGCGAAGGTGCCGTCCTGGATCTCGGCGAGGACCTTCTTCATCTCGGCCTTGGTGGCGTCGGTGATGATGCGCGGGCCGGTGACGTAGTCGCCCCACTCGGCGGTCTCCGAGATGGACCAGCGCATCTTCTCCAGGCCGCCCTCGTACATGAGGTCGACGATGAGCTTCAGCTCGTGGAGGCACTCGAAGTACGCGATCTCCGGCTGGTAGCCGGCCTCGGTCAGCGTCTCGAAACCGGCCTTGACCAGGGCGGCGGTGCCACCGCAGAGGACGGCCTGCTCACCGAACAGGTCGGTCTCGGTCTCCTCGGTGAAGGTCGTCTTGATGACGCCGGCGCGCGTGCCGCCGATGCCCTTCGCGTAGCTGAGGGCGAGCTCCAGGCCCTTGCCCGTGGGGTCCTGCTCGACGGCCACGATGCACGGGACGCCGCGGCCCTCCTCGTACTGGCGGCGGACCAGGTGACCCGGGCCCTTCGGGGCGACCATGCAGACGTCGACGTTGGCCGGCGGCTTGATGAAGTCGAAGCGGATGTTCAGGCCGTGGCCGAAGAACAGCGCGTCGCCGTCCTTGAGGTTGTCCTTGACGGACTCCTCGTAGACCTGGGCCTGGATCGGGTCCGGGACGAGGATCATGATGACGTCGGCCTCGGCCGCGGCCTCGGAAGGCGTCACCACGCGCAGGCCCTGCTCCTCGGCCTTGGCCTTGGACTTCGAGCCCTCGTGCAGACCGACACGGACGTCGACACCCGAGTCACGCAGCGACAGCGCGTGGGCGTGGCCCTGGCTGCCGTAGCCGAGGACCGCGACCTTGCGGCCCTGGATGATGGACAGGTCGGCATCGTCGTCGTAGAACAGCTCGGCCACTGGGTCTTCTCCTTGGTGTGCAGGTGTTGCGTCCCACCGTACGGCGGGGTGCGTGGGGTACGTTGCCGGGTCTCGCCATACGAGCGGCGAGGTGGCCGGATGGGGTTACGCCGTACGGTCGAGTGCGCGCAGGGAACGGTCGGTGATCGAGCGCGCGCCGCGCCCTATGGCGATGGTGCCGGACTGGACGAGCTCCTTGATGCCGAACTGCTCGAGCATCTTGAGCATGGCCTCCAGCTTGTCGGCTCCCCCGGTCGCCTCGATCGTGACGGCCTCCGGGGAGACGTCGACGGTCTTGGCGCGGAACAGCTGGACGATCTCGACGATCTGGGAACGGGTCTCGTTGTCGGCACGGACCTTCACCAGGACGAGCTCCCGCTGGATCGCTGCGGCGGGCTCGAGTTCGACGATCTTCAGGACGTTGACCAGCTTGTTGAGCTGCTTCGTCACCTGCTCCAGGGGCAGGCCCTCGACGTTCACGACAATGGTGATGCGTGAGATGTCGGGATGTTCGGTGGTACCGACCGCGAGCGAGTCGATGTTGAAGCCGCGCCGGGAGAACAGGGCCGTGATCCGGGCGAGGACACCCGGCTTGTTCTCGACCAGGACGGAGAGTGTGTGCTTACTGGACATGGAGTCTGTCTCTCTCTGTCTCTCAGTCGTCTTCGTTGTCGCCGAAGTCGGGGCGGACGCCGCGCGCTGCCATGACCTCGTCGTTGGAGGTGCCGGCTGCGACCATCGGCCACACCATGGCGTCCTCGTGGACGATGAAGTCGATGACGACCGGGCGGTCGTTGATCGCGTTGGCCTCGGCGATGACCTTGTCCAGGTCGGCAGGGTCCTCGCAGCGGATCGCGTAGCAGCCCATCGCCTCGGACAGCTTGACGAAGTCCGGCACGCGGGTGCCCTTGGCGGGGAGGCCTTCCGTGTCCGCGCCGGAGTGCAGCACGGTGTTGGAGTACCGCTGGTTGTAGAACAGGGTCTGCCACTGGCGGACCATCCCGAGCGCGCCGTTGTTGATGATGGCGACCTTGATCGGGATGTTGTTGAGCGCGCAGGTGGTGAGTTCCTGGTTGGTCATCTGGAAGCAGCCGTCGCCGTCGATCGCCCAGACCGCGCGGTCGGGCATGCCCGCCTTGGCGCCCATGGCGGCCGGGACGGCGTACCCCATGGTCCCGGCGCCGCCGGAGTTGAGCCAGGTGGCGGGCCGCTCGTACTGGATGAAGTGCGAGGCCCACATCTGGTGCTGGCCGACACCCGCCGCGAAGATCGTTCCTTCGGGGGCGAGTTGACCGATGCGCTGGATGACCTGCTGCGGCGAGAGGCTGCCGTCCTCCGGCAGGTCGTAGCCGACGGGGTACGTGTCGCGCCAGCGGTTGAGGTCCTTCCACCAGGAGCTGTAGTCACCGGTGTTGCCCTCGGTGTGCTCCGCCTGGACCGCCTGGACGAGGTCGGCGATGACCTCGCGGGCGTCGCCGACGATCGGGACGTCGGCGGCGCGGTTCTTGCCGATCTCGGCCGGGTCGATGTCGGCGTGGACGATCTTGGCGTACGGCGCGAAGCTGTCCAGCTTGCCGGTGACGCGGTCGTCGAACCGGGCACCGAGCGCGACGATGAGGTCGGCCTTCTGCAGCGCGGTGACCGCGGTGACGGCACCGTGCATGCCGGGCATCCCCACGTGCAGCGGGTGGCTGTCGGGGAAGGAGCCGAGCGCCATCAGGGTGGTGGTGACGGGCGCTCCGGTGAGCTCTGCCAGGACCTTCAGCTCGGCGGTGGCGCCGGCCTTCATGACGCCGCCGCCGACGTAGAACACCGGGCGCTTGGCCTGGGTGATGAGCTTGGCGGCCTCGCGGATCTGCTTGGCGTGCGGCTTGGTGACCGGACGGTAGCCGGGCAGGTCCATCGTCGGCGGCCAGCTGAAGGTGGTCTTCGCCTGCAGCGCGTCCTTGGCGATGTCGACGAGCACCGGTCCCGGGCGGCCGGTGGAGGCGATGTGGAAGGCCTCGGCGATCGTGTGCGCGATGTCCTCGGCGCGGGTGACCAGGAAGTTGTGCTTCGTGATCGGCATGGTGATGCCGCAGATGTCGGCTTCCTGGAAGGCGTCCGTGCCGATGGCGCCGGAGGCCACCTGGCCGGTGATCGCGACCAGGGGCACGGAGTCCATGGCGGCGTCGGCGATCGGGGTGACCAGGTTGGTGGCACCGGGGCCCGAGGTGACCATGCAGACACCGACCTTGCCCGTGGCCTGCGCGTAACCGGTGGCCGCGTGACCGGCACCCTGCTCGTGTCGGACCAGGATGTGGCGGACCCGGGTGGAGTCCATCAGCGGGTCGTACGCGGGAAGGATGCAACCGCCGGGGAGCCCGAATACGGTGTCGGCGCCGACTTCCTCGAGAGAACGGATGAGGGACTGCGCGCCCGTGAGGTGCTCAACGGAGGCGGAGGACGGTCCGCCGTTACGGGCCCGCGGCTGCGGGTGCTGGGCCCCGGTTGCCTGCTCGGTCATCGGCCTTCTCTTCTCGAAGCTGAGGGTTTATGCGGTGTTTTTGCGGGGTTTCGAAAGGTCCCGGTGCAACAAAAAACCCCTCGTGCCGTGAGGCAAGCGAGGGGAGCGCGCCGGTGCGGTCTGCAGGGTGTACACGAGTGACCCTGCTTCAGCCGACGCGCTTTCCAAGTACGAGAATTCGGGTGCGCATGGCATTGACCCTCTCTCCGGCACGCATACGGTGTCAAGTGGGTGGGACGGGAGTCTCATCATGTGAGCGGCTCTGGAGTGGGATCACGCCGCCGGCGAGCACCGGCCGAGCACCCTGGCCGACGCCCGGGACGGGGTATTTCCCGCGGGTCAGGGTGCGCCGCAGCCGGTACTCGTCCAGCGGTCCGGAGAAGGCCATCCCCTGGCCGTGCGTGCACCCCATGGCACGCAGGGCGCGGACCTGTTCGGGCACGTCCACCCCGTCCGCCACCGACTGCATGCCGAGGTCCCCGGCGATCCGCAGCAGCCCGCCGGTGATCTTGTGCAGCCTCGCCGACTCGACGACGCCCTCCACGAGGCACCGGTCCAGCTTCAGGACGTCGATGGGGAGCCGGCGCAGGGCGTTGACCGCGGCGTACCCGCTGCCGAAGCCGTCGAGCGCGATCCGTACACCGAGCCGACGCAGGGCGACGAGCCGCTGTTCCAACTCGTCGAAGGAGATCCGCGGGTCACTGTCCGCCACTTCGATCATGAGGGCGCCCGAGGGCAGTCCGTACCGGGTCAGGAGCGCCTCGACCGACCCGGGGGGCAGTGCCCGGTCCAGGAGTCGGGCGGCGGACACGCGCACGGAGACGGAGACCGCGTGCCCGGCCCTGGAGCGGTCGGCGGCCTGCTCGACCGCCTCCTCCAGCAGCCAGGTCCCCAGCTCGGCGGCGCGTTCGTTGCCGTCGGCGACACGGAGGAACTCGGCGGGGGTGAAGAGGATGCCCTGCGCGGAGCGCCAGCGGGCCTGGGCGGCGACGGCCGCGACCGTGCCGCTGGCCAGATGGACGACGGGCTGGTGGAGGAGGGCGAACTCACCCTCGCGCAGGGCCGTGCGCAGTCGTGCCGCCAGCTCGGAGCGACGCACGACGTCCGCCTGCATCTGGGGGGCGTACAGCTCGACCCGGCCCTTGCCGTTCGCCTTCGCGCGGTACATGGCGAGGTCGGCGTTGCGCATGAGGTCCTTCGGTGTGATGGAGGGCTCGGCGAAGGCGACCCCGATGGAGGCGGCCACCCGGACCTCACCGGCGCCGATCCGGTACGGCTGGGAGAGTCTGAGGCGCAGCCGGTCGGCGATCTCGTGGACCTGGTACTCCCGGGCGGCCTGGTCCCGGGTGCCGTCGCCGACGATGAGCGCGGCGAACTCGTCGCCGCCGAGGCGGGCCGCGGTGTCCGAGGTGCGCACGGACTCCTGGAGACGGCGCCCGGCCTGGATCAGGAGCTCGTCACCCGCCTGATGGCCGATGGAGTCGTTGACCGCCTTGAAGCCGTCGAGATCGATGAAGAGCACGGCGGTGCCCGGGTCACCGGCCCGGCGGCCCCCGAGTGTCTGACCGACCCGGGTGGTGAAGAGTGCGCGGTTGGGCAGATCGGTGAGCGGGTCGTGTTCGGCGTTGTGCTGGAGCTGCGCCTGCAGCCTGACCCGCTCGGTCACATCACGGCTGTTGAGCAGCAGGCCGCCCTCGTGCCGGTTGACGGAGGACTCGACGTGGAGCCAGTCACCCGTGCCTGATCTGAAGCGGCACTCGATCCGGGTGGTGGACTCCTCGCCGGACGGCACGGCGAGGAAGCGCCGCAGCTCGTGGACCACCCCGCCGAGGTCGTCGGGGTGGATGATCGACGACAGCTCCGTGCCGACGAGGTCCTCCGCCTCGCACCGGTAGACCCCGGCCGCCGCGGGGCTGACGTAACGGAGGACGCCACTGGGCTCGGCGATCATGATCACATCGCTGGAACCCTGCACCAGGGAGCGGAAGTGGTTCTCCTTCTGGGCGAGTTCCTGGGTGAGCGCGATGTTGTCGAGCAGCATGATGGCCTGCCGCAGGACCAGCGCGAGCACCACCGTGCAGGCGGTGAGGACGACCACCCGGTCGACCCTGCGGCCCTCCACCACGTTGTAGAGGATGCCGAGGGTGCAGACCGCCGCGGCCAGATAGGGCGTGAGCGCGGCGAGCGACCCGGCGATCGGGCGGCTCGCCGCGCGTGACCCGGGGCCGGACGCTTCGACAGCGTTGTCCTGACCGCGGCCGGCACCCCAGGGCGCGTAGGCGAGGATCAGCGAACCGGCGAACCAGCCCGCGTCCAGCAGTTGTCCCGAGTGGTACGACGAGCGCAGCAGCGGGGCGGTGAACAGGGCGTCGCACAGCACGGTCAGGGCGAGGCCGGCGATGGCGGTGTTCACCGCGGAGCGGTTCATGCTGACCCGCCGGAAGTGCAGCGCGAGCACCATGGAGACCAGCACGATGTCGAGCAGCGGGTAGGCCAGCGAGAGCGCCGCCCTGGCCACGCTCTCCCCCGCGGCGTTCACGACATGCGCGGCCTGGGCGAGCGCGAGGCTCCAGGAGAGCGTCAGCAGGGAGCCGCCGATCAGCCACGCGTCCAGCACCAGGCAGACCCAGCCGGCCCGCGTGACGGGCCGCTTGGCCAGGACGAGCAGTCCCACGATGGCGGGCGGGGCGAAGCAGAGGAAGAAGAGGTCGGCGAGGGAGGGGGCGGGCACCGCACGGCCCAACACCACCTCGTACCAACCCCATACGGCGTTGCCTCCGGCGGCCATGGCCGAGGAGAGCGAGAAGAGCAGCCACGCGGGCCGGAACCGGCCGCCGCCGACGCGGGCGTACAGGAAGCACGACACCGCGGCGATCAGGGCAGCGGCGCTGAGTCCGAAGTCCCCCATGAAGAGCGCCACTTCGGGTGACCCCCAGCCGACGGCCGCCCCCACCGCGTATCCGGCGCACACGACGGCGAGGCCGAGTTGGGCGCGCAGCCCCGCCGTCCGTCCGGACGCCGGCTGCCGGGCGAGGAGGGCCTCGAGGGCGCTCACCGGAGAACTCCACGGACAGGCCCCGGCGCCCTGGCCGCCGTCGGCCTCCCCTGCCCGCACCGTCGCGTCGGTTCGTCTCTCCATTGGCCGAACATCGCCCGTCGCCCCCTCGCGTTGCGCTTCCTCCCCCGGCGCCGTCCCTTCCACGGCGCAGCCCTCTTCTGGACGATACACCAGACTCGTCACGCAGGGACATAGGTCATCTACTCTCCGTGACGACCTGGGGTGTTGAGGAGCCCCACGGTGCCCGGAGCGCTTCGGAGCGTGGTCAGCCGGTCGTGAGGACGAGGTTGTCGACCGGCTCCCCCGCGGCGAACCGGGTGAGCTGTCCGGCCAGCAGCCGTTTGGCCCTGGGCAGGAACGCGGAGGTGCTGCCGCCCACATGAGGAGTGATCAGCGTATTGGGAGCATGCCAGAGAGGGTGGCCCGCGGGCAGCGGTTCGGGGTCGGTCACGTCGAGCGCCGCACGCAGCCGCCCGGACTCGAGTTCGGACAGGAGGGCCGCGGTGTCGACGACGGCGCCCCGCGCGACGTTCACGAGCAGGGCGCCGTCACGCATCGCGGAGAGGAAACCCGGGCCCACCAGCCCTTGTGTGGAGGGGTTCAGCGGCGTGGACAGAATGACGACGTCGGCCTCGGGGAGCAGCGTGGGAAGTTCACCGATCGCGTGTACGGGGCCGCGTGCGGTGGCCCGTGCGGAGCGCGCGACGCGTACCACCCGCGCGCACTCGAAGGGTTCGAGCCGGTCCTCGATGGCCGCGCCGATCGATCCGTAACCCACCACGAGAACCGACTTGTCGGCGAGTGCCGGGTAGAAGCCCGACCGCCACTCCTCCTTGTCCTGACCGTGCACGAAGCCGGGGAACCCGCGGAGCGAGGCCAGGACCAGCGCGAGCGCGAGCTCGGCCGTCGAGGCCTCGTGCACGCCCTTGGCGTTGCAGAGCCGCACTCCGGCGGGCAGCAGACCGAGGCCCGGCTCCACGTGGTCTATGCCCGCGGAGAGGGTCTGGACGACCCGGACCGCGCGCATGCCCTCCAGCGGACGGACCGCGACCTCGGGGCCCTTCATGTAGGGGACGACGTAGAACGCGCAGTCGGCGGGATCTGCCGGGTAGTCCCGGCCACCGTCCCAGTAGCGGTAGTTGAGACCCTCGGGGAGGCCATCGACCTCATCGGCGGTGAACGGCAGCCACACGTCGGTGGCAGATGGAGAAGTCATGGTCAGGAGGCTATGCGAAAGGCGCGGAACGGCAGAGGCTACTTTGGGGTGCTGGTGGCCCCGTGATCATGGGACCGAGGGAGGGTTCGGGGAGTTGGAGCGCAGGACTATCGGTGCGGCGGCGCTCGCCGTGGGTGCGGTCGGGCTGGGCTGTATGCCGATGAGTTGGGCCTACAGCACGTCGCAGCAGCGAGGTGACCGCTCGGTGCGGACCGTGCACGCCGCGCTGGACGCGGGCGTCCAACTGCTCGACACCGCGGACATGTACGGGCCGTTCACCAACGAGCTGCTCGTCGGACGGGCGCTCAGGGGCCGTCGGTCCGAAGCCTTCCTCTCCACCAAGTGCGGTCTGCTGGTGGGGGATCAGCACATCGTGGCCAACGGGCGCCCCGGCTATGTGCGCCGGGCCTGTGACGCCTCGCTGCGACGGCTCCAGACCGATGTGATCGATCTCTACCAGCTGCACCGGGCGGACCCCGAGGTGCCGGTCGAGGAGACGTGGGGCGCCATGGCGGACCTGGTGACCGCCGGGAAGGTGCGGGCGCTCGGGCTGTGCGCCGTGGGTGCCCGGGCCGGCCGCGGGCCGGGGGCGCGGATGCACGACGGCACCGTTCGGCAACTGGAGCGGGTGCAGCAGGTCTTTCCGGTCAGCGCGGTCCAGACGGAGCTCTCCGTGTGGTCGCCCGAGGCCTTGGAGGACCTGCTGCCGTGGTGCGCGGCACGGGGTGTGGGTGTGCTGGCGGCGATGCCGCTGGGCAACGGCTATCTCACGGGCACCCTCAAGCCCGGCCAGGGCTTCGAGCCGGATGATCCGCGGGCCAGGCATCCGCGCTTCACCGCCGAGATGATGGCGGCCAACCAGCCCGTGGTGGCGGGGCTGCGCAGGATCGCGGAGCGGCACGGCGCGACCCCGGCGCAGGTGGCCCTGGCGTGGGTCCTGCGGCAGGGCCGCCATGTGGTGCCGGTGCCCGGCGCGAAGCAGGAACGGTGGGCCGTGGAGAACGCGCAAGCGGCGGGGCTGGCGCTGACGGACCGGGATCTGGCCGAGATAGCCGGGCTGCCGCGGGCTCGTGAGTCCTGGGACTGACGTGGGTCCTGGGGCCGGGTTCGTCGTGAGACTGATGTGAATCCTGGGGTCGACGTTCGTCCTGGGATTGACGTGAGTCCTGAGGCCGGCGTTCGTCCTGGGATTGACGTGAGTCCTGGGACTGGCGTTGGCCCCGGGACTGGCTCGGACGCGTGGACCGCCCCGCCGATTGGGACCGCCTGGGCTGCGCGGGACCTGACGACGTCGTGTGGAACCGACGACGCCGTGTGGGCCCGTTTGCCCGCGTGGCGCCGACTGTGTCGCGGGAGAATTGACGAAGATCGGGAACCCGGGGCGGAGTGGCGGTGTATGAACAGTAGTCGTGCGACCGTCGAAAGGATCGGTGCTGTGCAAACTCCCGCGCTCCGCAGGGGGGTAGTGGGCCTGCTCGTCTCGGCCTCCCTCCTGCTGTCCGCCTGCTCTTCCGATGACGGCCCGGCGGCCGGGGAGGGGGCCGCCTCGCGCCCGGCGAGCGGTGCGCCCACTCCCCCGGCCTCGGCGAGCCCGTCGGCGGAGCTGCCGCCGGCCAAGGGCTCGGTCGAGGTGGTGAAGACACTCACGGAGGACCTCGCGTCTCCCTGGGGCCTCGCGGCTCTTCCGGGGGGCGACCTGCTGGTCTCCTCGCGTGACGAAGCGACGATCACCCGGATCGACGGCGAGAGCGGCAGGAAGACGCTGCTGGGTTCGGTGCCGGGGGTGGCCCCGGCGGGCGAGGGCGGCCTGCTGGGCCTCGCCGTCGCCCCGACCTTCGGTGCGGACCATCTGGTCTACGCCTACTTCACCACCGAGTCGGACAACCGCATCGCCCGCATGCTCTACGACGAGAAGAAGCCCGCAGGACAGCAGCTGGGAGCCCCGGACACCATCCTTCGGGGCATCCCGAAGGGCTCCATCCACAACGGCGGGCGGATCGCCTTCGGACCCGACCGCATGCTGTACGCCGGCACGGGCGAGACGGGTGACACGGGTCTCGCCCAGGACAAGTCGTCCCCCTCGGGCAAGATCCTGCGGATGACGCCCGACGGCGAGCCGGTGCACGGCAATCCCGAGGCCGATTCCCTCGTCTATTCGTACGGGCACCGCAATGTCCAGGGTCTGGCCTGGGACGGCGAGAAGCGGCTCTGGGCATCGGAGTTCGGCCAGAACACCTGGGACGAGCTGAATCTGATCGAGCCGGGCAAGAACTACGGCTGGCCCGAGGCCGAGGGCAAGCAGGGCGAGTCGGGGTTCGTCGACCCGGTGGCCCAGTGGAAGACCTCGGAGGCTTCCCCGAGCGGCATCGCGTACGCCGAGGGGTCGATCTGGATGGCGGGACTGCGAGGCGAGCGGCTCTGGCGGATCCCGCTCTCGGACAAGGCGGACGGAGCACCGTTGGCCGACCCCCAGGCGTTCCTGGAAGGGAAGTACGGCCGCCTGCGCACGGTGCTCGCGGCGGGCGGCGACAAGCTGTGGATGGTCACGAGCAACACGGACGGCCGCGGCGACGTGAAGTCGGGGGACGACCGGATCCTGCTCCTGAAGGTGCGGTAGCCGGGCCTACCCCCGGCTGCCTGGTTCCGCACCATGAGGTGCGGGCGGTAGCGCTGCGCCGGCGGGGCCGCCTCCGGCCGGTGCGCGGCAGGAGCCGTGCACCGGAACCGGATGACGGATGCCTCGGCCGACCTGCTGCGGGGTCCTCAGCCCCCGGCGGCGGACGGCAGCGCGACGAAGAGGTCGAGGTACATGGCGACGGAGATCAGCAGACCGAGCACACCGAGTGCCACGCCCGCCGCGGCGACGGAACGGACCCATCCCGCCTGCGGAATCACGGAGGGGGTACCGAAAGCGGGCCGGACCAGGACGAAGACGCCGACGATCAGCGCGAGCAGCGCGAAGAGGCCGTTGACGAGGGCCGTGGTGTGCCAGGCGTCACCGTAGATTTCGGAGATCTGCTGGGCGGCACTGCCGCCGCCGGAGGTCTTGATCTGGCCGATCAGGGTCTCGCGCTCGGCGGCGACGCGTCCGGTCCACGCGCCCGAGAGCGAGACGATGCCGAGCCCGGCGGCCACGACTGCCGCGGCTCCGGTTCCGACTCCGGCTGCGGCGGTGGCATCGGCGTAGGGGCTCGGCTCGAGCTCCAGGCCGTCCTCCGCGGCTGCGTCGGTCGCGGCCACGTCCATCGCGGTCACGTCCGCCGCCGTCACGCCCGGTGCGACGCCGTCCGGGACGGCGTCCTCCTCGGAGGCGGCCTTCTTCGTCACGCCCGGCGCAGCGGCGGTCGCGTCGGAGGTCTTCTTCTCCTCGGTGTCGTCAATGGTCGGAGTGGAGGGGGAGGTGTTCATGCGCCGCACGCTAGGGGGCCCGTATGAGAACCTCCTTAACACCGGTCACCTCAGTTCTGTGCCGTACGCCATTCAGAGGCCGGGCCGCCCGGATCCCGTCGTCCCGGCGCTTGCAGCGGCACGGACGGGCCCGGACGTTCGGCTTCCGGACGCGCGGGTGACCGGGCCCCGGCCCTGCGCGGCTGCCTCCGGTGGACGGCCGTGGTCACAGTGTTCGCAGCGGCGCGGCTGTGCCTCCCCGGTCATCGCGGCAGCTCAGTGGAGATGCTGCGTGACGGGCCGGTCGGCGTCGCCGGTGCGCTCCCCCGGGATCTCCGCACGTGGTGCGGGGCGGTCCGGTGGCTCGATGCTGATGCGCGGAATCAGCCGGTCCAGCGGGCCGGGCAGCCACCAGTTCGCACCACCGAGCATGTGCATCAGTGCGGGCACCAGCAGGGTGCGCAGGACGAAGGCGTCGAGCGCGACGGCTGCGGCGAGCGCGATGCCGAACATCGCGATGACGCGGTCACCGCTGAGGACGAAGGCGAGGAAGACCGAGATCATGATCACCGCGGCCGAGTTGATCACCCGGCCGGTCTCCGCGAGTCCCACGCTCACCGAGCGGTTGTTGTCCCCTGTCTCCAGCCATTCCTCGTACATCCGGCCGACGAGGAAGACCTGGTAGTCCATCGACAGCCCGAAGAGCACCGAGACCATGATCACAGGAAGGAACGGCTCGATGGGACCGGCACTGCCGAGCCCCAGCAGCTCGCTCCCCCACCCCCACTGGAAGACCGCGACGACGACGCCGAAGGACGCGGCCACCGCGGCCACGTTCATCACGGCGGCCTTGAGGGGGATGGCGAGGGAGCGGAACGCCAGCAGCAGGAGCAGGCAGCCGAGCCCGACGACCACCCCGACGAAGAGCGGCAGCTTGCCGATGATGATCTCCGCGAAGTCGTCGTAACTCGCCGTCACTCCGCCCACGTGCATCCGGAGCGAGGTGTTCTCACCCACCGGTGGCAGGACGTCGTGACGCAACCGGTCGACGAGTTCGCTGGTCCGCTCCGACTGGGGCGCGGACTCGGGGACCACAGTGAGGAAAGCGGTGTCACCGCTGCCGTTGTACGTCACCGGACTCACCGAGGCGACGCCCTCGGCGGCCCGCAGCACGGCGGGCAGGCCGTCCAGGGCGAGCCGGTCGTCGGCTCCGTCGAGGTGGGCGGCTATCGTCAGCGGCCCGTTCACACCCGCGCCGAACCCGTCCGCCAGCAGGTCGTACGCCTGACGGGTGGTGGCCGTAACGGGGTTGTTGCCCTGGTCGGAGGTGCCCAGGTGCAGGGAGAGCGTGGGTACCGCGAGCACCGCCATGAGGACGGCGGCGACCGCTCCCAGCAGCCGGGGGCGCCGCTCGACGAAGGCAGACCAGCGGACGGCGAAGCCGGTTGCCTGTTCGCTCTGCGGCCCGTGCTCGGCGAGCCGCCCGCGTTCCCTCCGGCTCAGGGCCCGCATCCCGATGAAGGAGAGCAGTGCGGGCAGCAGGGTCACGGAGGCTGCGACGGTCAGCACCACGGTGAGGGAGGCGGCGATCGCGACGCCGTTGAGGAAGCTGAGGCGCAGGACCAGCATGCCCAGCAGGGCGACGCAGACGGTGGCTCCGGCGAAGACGACGGCACGCCCCGTCGTCGCGACGGCGTTCCGTGCCGCTTCGTGTACGGACAGGCCGCGCCTCAGTCCGCGGCGGTGCCGGGTGACGATGAAGAGGGCGTAGTCGATGCCGACGCCGAGCCCGATCAGCATGCCCAGCATCGGCGCGAAGTCGGCGACGGTCATGATGTGGCCGAGCAGCACGATGCCCGCGTACGCCGTGCCGACGGAGACGAGGGCGGTGGCGATGGGCAGCAGGCTGGCGGCGAGCGAGCCGAACGCGAGGAAGAGGACGACCGCGGCGACCGCGACCCCGATGGCCTCGCTCAGATGGAGGGCGGGTGCCTCGGTCGCGGCAGCGGTGCCGCCGAGCTCGACCTGGAGCCCCTGGCCGGCGGCTTCCTGCGCGGTGTCGGAGACGGCCTGGGCCTGCCCGGGCGGTATCTCACCGGCCCTGTGGTCGAAGGTGACCGTCGCGTAGGCGGTGCGCCCGTCGGCGCTGATCTGCCCCGCGGACGTCTCCCCGTAAGGACCGGTGACGTCGCCGACTCCGGGCAGCGCGCCGATCGTGTGCAGGGTCCTGGTCATCGTCCGCTCGACGTCCCCGTCGCGGACGGTGGAGTCCGGGGTGTGCCAGACGACGGTGGCGGTGTCACCGCCGAGGTCCTTGAACCCGGCTGCCAGGAGCTCGCCGGCGCGGCCCGACTCGGTGCCCGGCACCTCGTAGTCGTTGGAGTACGCGGACCCCGCGAACCCCGCGGCTGTGGCCACGCCCCCGAGGGCGACCAGCCAGATGAGGACGGCGGCGAGGCGGTGCGTGAGGCACCAGCGGGCGATGGCGGCCAACGGACGTGCTCCTGGGGTTCGTGGACCGTGGGGGGATATGCGTGGACATCCCGCGAAGTCGCATGACCTGAGAGCCTCACTCTGTCAGCCATTCCTGAGCTTTTGCCGCTTTCGTGGGCATGGTCACACGGCTTGACTTCCGCCCCTTCCTCCCCTTCCGCCCCGTTCGGCACCTCACCGCCCGCCCTTCCTCTCCACCACCCCCACCGCGCCCTCCCCGCCCGTCAGCCGGAGACGCTCGTCCTGCCGTTCTCGATGTGGCCCATCAGCCGTCGCCGGAAGGATCCCTCCTCGTCCGCCGTCACCACGAGGTCGTACCAGCCGTGGGCGTCGGCCGCCGAGTGCGCGACCGTGCGGCTGCGCCCCGGCTTGACCTTGACGGTCCGGGTCCAGTCCCGCAGGTCGTCCTCGTCGACGTATCCGAGGGGCCGCACGGTGAAGGTCAGCGTCCGCCTGCCGTCGTTGCGCAGCGTGAGGTGAAGATCCCGCTCATGGGCGTCGATGCGGGAGGAGACCTCGGCGCCGCCGTCGGCCGCTCCTTCGAACTCCCGCCGGAAGCCGTTCGGGCCGGTGACCGTGAAGCGGTACCCCTCACCGTTCGGTGGCACCGTCCACCGCGCCGTGCCCTTCACGTCCTTGTGCTGCGGAGCGGGGAACTCGTGGGCGTAGGGGTGGAGGGTGAAGTGCGCCGAGGACCGGCCGGTGTTGCTGAGGTCGACCCGCAGCCCTCCGTCCGCGTGCGTCACCCGGGCGTCGGGCTGGTAGGGCAGGGGCCGGGCCGGCCGGGTGCCCGGCTCCTGGACGGGCATGCGCTGGACGGCCGGCGGCTGCGGCTGCCAGCGCCCGCCGAACGGCGGTATCGCGGCGGGGAGTTCCGTCTTCGGCTGCCGCCGCGCCCTGGTGAAGTCGAAGGCCGAGGTGAGGTCGCCGGTGACCTGGCGCCGCCAGGTTCCGATGTTGGGTTCCTCGACCCCCGTCCAGCGCTCCAGGAGGCGGATCACGGAGGTGTGGTCGAAGACCTCGGAGCAGACGTATCCGCCGACCGACCAGGGGGAGACGACCAGCAGGGGCACTCGTACGCCCAGCCCTGTGGGCCGGCCCTCCCAGTGCTCCTCGGTCACCTCGGGCGGGGCGACCGGCGGCGGCACGTGGTCGAAGAAGCCGTCGTTCTCGTCGTAGTTGATGAGGACGACGGTGCGGCGCCATACGTCGGGGTGTTTGCCGAGCGCGTCCAGGACCTTGTAGACGATCGTCGCGCTGTGCGCCGGCGAGGAGACGCTGGGGTGCTCGGAGTCCACCGCGGAGGGGACCAGGTAGGAGACCTCGGGCAGGGTCCCCGCCGCCACGTCCCGGGCGAACTCGGCGGTGAGCGTGCCCGTCTCGACCCGGCGCAACCCCCGCTCGAACAGGCTGCGCTCGGCCCGGGTCAGGGTGGCGACGCCCTCGTCGAGCAGGCCCAGCAGCCGCCCCCGTTCCTCCCCCTCGTCCGCCTCACGCACAGTGGCGTAGAAGGACTCCATGTAGGTGTGCCCGCCGGTCCTTGCCAGCGCCTTGCGGGCGACGGCCTTGAAGGTGGCGAAGAACTCGATCTGGTTGTCGGTGAAGTTCTCCCACTCGGTGTACGTCTTCCAGCTCCGCCCGGCCTTCTCCAGCCGCTCGGCATAGGTGCCCCAGTCGTATCCGGGGTGGGTGCCCTCGTCGTACGCGTCGTTGCCCACGGCCCGCCTGCCGTCGGCCTCGTCACCCGTCCTGCCGCTCCACAGATGGTTGCGGTTCGGGCTGGTGGAGCTGTGGATCGAGGAATGGTAGGCGTCGCAGACCGTGAAGGTGTCAGCGAGTTCGTAGTGCAGCGGGATGTCGCCGCGGTCGTAGTAGGCCATGGTCGCGGCGGTCTTCGCGGTGACCCAGCCGTTCATCCAGCCGTCGGCCCAAGCCTTGGCGCCACCGCTCCACGAGTGGTCGAGGGCGCCGATGTACTGCAGGTCCTTCTTCTGGGCCGCCGCGGCCTCGCGCACGGGGAACGGCAGCACGGTGGTGCCCAGCGGGCCCGGCTGCTCGAAGACGGTTCCGCCGGTGGGGAGTTCGACCGCGTTGCGGTCGGCGAAGCCGCGCACTCCTCGCAGCGTCCCGAAGTAATGGTCGAAGGAACGGTTCTCCTGCATGAGGATCACCACATGCTCGATGGCTTCCAGCCCCTCACGACCCGGCCGCCCGGCCGGGGGCCCCGCGGCGAGCGCCGCCTGGAGCGACGGGGGCAGGAACGATCCAGCCGCCGCGGCGCCGAGTGCGCCGCCCCCGAGCGCGAAGAGCCGCCGCCGTGACATGTCCGTGGTCAAGTGAGCCTCCCGGTTCCGTGTCTACGGCTGGGAAACTAGTCACACCGGATGGCTGCGGGAAGGCCGCCGTACGGCCTGGCGGTGAAGTCCCGGCCGCCCCCGGGGAGGTGACGGCCCCGGCTCCGGCACGAGCAGCGAGAAGGGGGCGGTGGAACCGCAGCGCGGTTCCACCGCCCCCTTCGGGACGTGCCGGGGATCAGCCCTCGACGCCGAGCCTCTCCAGGATCAGCTCACGCACACGCGCCGCGTCCGCCTGGCCGCGGGTGGCCTTCATGACCGCGCCGACCAGGGCGCCGGCCGCGGCGACCTTTCCGCCACGGATCTTGTCGGCGATCGCCGCGTTGGCCGCGATGGCCTCGTCGACTGCGGTGCCGAGCGCGCCCTCGTCCGAGACGACCTTCAGGCCGCGCTTCTCCACGACGGTGTCCGGGTCGCCCTCGCCCGCGAGGACACCCTCGAGGACCTGGCGCGCCAGCTTGTCGTTGAGGTCGCCGGAGGCGACGAGCTCCGCCACCCGGGCGACCTGCACCGGGGTGACCGGCAGCTCGTCCAGGCCGCGGCCGGTCTCGTTGGCGTTACGGGCGAGCTCGCCCATCCACCACTTGCGGGCCTGGTCGGAGGGCGCGCCCACATCGGTCGTGGCGACGATCAGGTCGACCGCGCCCGCGTTGAGGATGGACTGCATGTCGTGCTCGTTGACACCCCACTCCTCCTTCAGCCGCTTGCGGCGCAGCCGGGGCAGCTCGGGGAGCCCCTTGCGGAGCTCCTCGACCCAGTCGCGGGCGGGTGCGACCGGCACCAGGTCCGGCTCGGGGAAGTAGCGGTAGTCCTCGGCGTTGTCCTTGATGCGGCCGGCCGTGGTGGAGCCGTCCTCCTCGTGGAAGTGCCGGGTCTCCTGCACGATCGTCCCGCCGGAGTTCAGCACCGCGGCGTGGCGCTGGATCTCGAAGCGGGCGGCACGCTCGACGGAGCGCAGCGAGTTCACGTTCTTCGTCTCGGAGCGCGTGCCGAACTTCTCGCGGCCGTGCGGGCGCAGCGAGAGGTTGACGTCGCAGCGCATCTGGCCCATCTCCATCCGGGCCTCCGAGACGCCGAGCGCCTTGATGAGCTCGCGGAGCTCGGCGACGTACGCCTTGGCGACCTCGGGGGCACGTGCGCCGGCCCCCTCGATCGGCTTGGTGACGATCTCGATGAGGGGGATGCCGGCTCGGTTGTAGTCGAGCAGCGAGTGGGAGGCGCCGTGGATACGGCCGGTGGCACCGCCGACGTGCGTCGACTTCCCGGTGTCCTCCTCCATGTGGGCGCGCTCGATCTGCACGCGGAAGATCTCACCGTCCTCCAACTGCACGTCCAGATAGCCGTCGAAGGCGATCGGCTCGTCGTACTGGGAGGTCTGGAAGTTCTTCGGCATGTCCGGATAGAAGTAGTTCTTCCGGGCGAAGCGGCACCACTCGGCGATCTCGCAGTTCAGCGCGAGCCCGATCTTGATGGCGGACTCGACGCCGATCTCGTTGACGACCGGAAGCGCGCCCGGCAGTCCGAGGCAGACCGGGCAGGTCTGCGAGTTGGCGTCCTGCTTGAGCTCGGTGGAGCAGCCGCAGAACATCTTGGTCCTGGTGCCGAGCTCCACATGGACCTCGAGGCCCATGACGGGGTCGTACGTCGCGAGGGCATCCTCGTACGACTCCAGGTCGATGACAGTCACGATGAAACTTTCCCTCTCAGCCCAGCAGGACGTCGTCGTCGCCGAGACGCTTGAGCTCGCGGTAGAGGATCGCGAGTCCGGTCACGATCGCGGCGGCGGATACGGCGGCGTCGATGAGCCGCAGCGTGTCGTTGTCCTGGCGGGCCATCCTCGCCTGCTTGACGACGCTGAGCGCGCCGAAGGCGGTGCTGCCCAGCGACACGTACACGCCGGACTTGGACTTCTTGAAGTTCTTGGCCTTCTTTGCCATGGCACTCACAGTGACGGAGCCTCCTCAAGCAGCGGGTGCCCCCACTTTTCCACGAAAGCGGCCTCGACGGCGGCTCCGACCTTGTACAGCCGGTCGTCCTTCATGGCAGGGGCGATGATCTGCAGTCCGACCGGCAGGCCGTCCTCCGGTGCCAGGCCGCAGGGCAGCGACATGGCGGAGTTGCCGGCCAGGTTGGTCGGAATGGTGCACAGGTCCGCGAGGTACATCGCCATCGGGTCGTCGGCACGCTCGCCGATCGGGAAGGCGGTGGTGGGCGTCGTCGGCGAGACGATGACGTCCACCTGCTCGAACGCCTTCTCGAAGTCCTGGGTGATGAGGGTGCGGACCTTCTGTGCCGAGCCGTAGTACGCGTCGTAGTAGCCGGAGCTCAGCGCGTACGTGCCGAGGATGATGCGGCGCTTGACCTCGTCGCCGAAACCGGCCTCGCGGGTCAGCGCGGTGACGTCCTCGGCGGACCGCGTGCCGTCGTCGCCGACCCGCAGGCCGTAGCGCATGGCGTCGAAGCGCGCCAGGTTCGAGGAGCACTCGGAGGGCGCGATCAGGTAGTACGCCGAGAGAGCGAGGTCGAAGGAGGGGCAGTCCAGCTCGACGACCGTGGCGCCGAGGGACTTCAGCAGCTCGACCGACTCGTTGAACCGCTGGACGACCCCGGCCTGGTAGCCCTCGCCGGAGAACTGCTTGACCACACCGACGCGCATGTCCTGTACGGAGCCGTTGCGCGCGGCCTCGACGACCGGCGGGACCGGTGCGTCGATGGACGTCGAGTCGAGCGGGTCGTGTCCGCCGATGACCTCGTGCAGCAGCGCCGCGTCCAGGACCGTACGGGCACAGGGGCCGCCCTGGTCCAGCGAGGACGAGAAGGCGACCATGCCGTATCGGGAGACACCGCCGTAGGTGGGCTTGACGCCGACGGTGCCGGTGACGGCCGCGGGCTGGCGGATGGAGCCGCCGGTGTCCGTGCCGATGGCGAGCGGCGCCTCGAAGGAGGCCAGTGCGGCGGAGGAGCCGCCGCCGGAACCGCCCGGGATACGGGTGAGGTCCCAGGGGTTGCCGGTCGGGCCGTAGGCGCTGTTCTCGGTGGAGGACCCCATGGCGAACTCGTCCATGTTGGTCTTGCCGAGGATGACGACGTCGGCCGCCTTCAGCTTCTTCGTGAGGGTCGCGTCGTACGGCGGGACCCAGCCCTCGAGGATCTTCGAGCCGACGGTGGTCGGCATGTCCTGCGTGGTGAAGATGTCCTTGAGCGCGAGCGGGACGCCGGCCAGCGGGCCGAGCTTCTCGCCCGCCTCGCGCTTGGCGTCGACGGCGCGGGCCTGCGCGAGCGCACCCTCACGGTCGATGTGCAGGAAGGCGTGGACCTTCTCGTCGATGGCGTCGATCCGGGCCAGGTGGGCCTCGGTGACCTCGACGGCCGTCAGCTCGCCGGAGGCGATCTTCGCGGCGATCTGGGCCGCGGTGAGCTTGATGATGGTGCTGATGTCCGTCATGACTGTTAGTCCTCCCCCAGGATCTGCGGCACCTTGAAACGCTGCTGCTCCTGGGCCGGGGCGCCGGAGAGCGCCTGCTCGGGGGTGAGCGACGGACGGACCTCGTCCGCCCGCATGACGTTGGTCAGCGGCAGCGGGTGGGAGGTCGGCGGTACGTCTTGGTCGGCGACCTCGGAGACGCGGGCGACGGCGCCGATGATGTCGTCGAGCTGACCGGCGAAGTGCTCTAGCTCTTCGCCCTTCAGCTCCAGACGCGCCAGCCGGGCGAGGTGGGCGACCTCCTCGCGCGTGATGCCAGGCATGCAGCGATCCTCAGGGGTTGGTGTGTGGTTTTGGCCCAATCCTATGGGGTCGCCGAGGGCGTCCGCGGCGGGCGGACGGTGCCTGGCCGTCGATAGAGGACAAAACGGCCGCCGGGTGGCCGTTCACCGCGCCGTGCCGGACCTAGGCCGGAGCTCAGGCGGTGGCCGGACCAGGATTCAGCGCGTGCCCCGCAGACCTGGGCGCGGGCTCGGGCCCCACCGCCGGGGCGGCCGCGGCCCCGCGCTCCGCCGGCCGCCGCCACCCGTGCTCGCCCCGCGCCCGCAGCCAGGCGGTCGTCTCCTGGGGCGGCATCGCAGCGGCGACGAGCCACCCCTGCACCGCGTCGCAGTGCAGGTCCCGCAGCCGCTCCCAGGTCTCGTCGTCCTCGACACCCTCGGCGACGACGACCAGGCCGAGCGAGTGGGCCAGGTCGATGGTGCAGCGGACGATCTCGGCGTCCTCGTGGTCCACGGCCAGCCGTGCGACGAAGGAACGGTCGATCTTGAGTTCGCTGACCGGCAGCTTCCGCAGATGGACGAGGGAGGAGTAGCCGGTGCCGAAGTCGTCGAGGGACATCTTGACGCCGTGCCCGGTCAGCCCCGCCAGGGTGTCGGCGGCCCGCTGGGGGTCCTCCAGCAGCACGTGCTCGGTTATCTCCAGTTGCAGCGCACCGGCGGGGACCCCGTGCCGGGCGAGCCGTGCGGCGACACTGCCGGCGAAGCCGGGGGTGTGGACGTCGCGCGGCGAGACGTTGACCGCCACGGGGACGAACAGCCCCTGGGCCCGCCAGCGGGCCACCTGGGCCAGCGCGGTCTCCAGCACGTACTCCGTGAGGTGGGGCATCAGCCCGGAGGACTCAGCGATCGCGATGAACTCGTCCGGGGGAACCCGGCCGCGCTCCGGGTGCACCCAGCGCACGAGTGCCTCCAGCCCGGCCACCTGGCCGTCGAAGAGGACCTTGGGCTGGTAGTGGAGTTCGACCTCGTGGGCGTCCAGGGCGCGCCGCAGGTCGCCCAGCAGACCCAGCCGGTCCGGGGTGTTGCTGTCGCGCTTGGACTCGTACACCTCGACGCCCGTACGGTCCCGCTTGGCCTGGTACATGGCCACGTCGGCCCGCCTGAGCAGCCCCTCGGCGTCCAGTGCGTGGTCGGGGTGGACGGCGACACCGGCGCTCGCCTCCAGCACCAGCGTGAGCCCGTCCAGGTCGAGGGGCGAGGAGAGCTCGGCGACGAGGTGACGGGCGACGCGCTGGGCGCTGGTGGCCGAGCCGGCCGCCGGCAGCAGGACGGCGAACTCGTCCCCGCCGAGCCGCGCGGCTTCCGCACCGCGTGGCAGTGCGAGGCGCAGCCGCTCCGCTATCTGGAGCAGGAGCCGGTCCCCGGCGAGATGGCCGAGGGTGTCGTTGACGGCCCGGAAGCGGTCGAGGTCGATGAGGACGAGCGCGGATCTGGCGCCGGTGCCGTCGGACTCCTCCAGCGCCGCCCATGTCCGTTCCAGGAGCCACTGGCGGTTGGGCAGGCCGGTGAGCGGATCCCTCAGCTGCTCCTCGGCCCGTGCGCGGGCGATCCAGAGCGTGGAGTCCAGGGCGATCAGCGGGACGGCGAAGAGCGGCAGCAGCACGGGTCTGGCGAACGCCACCACGCAGATCAGCGGGGCGATCCCGAGCAGTGCGACCACGACGAGGCCCTGGCGCAGTAGTGCGGTGCGGGCGACCGTCGGCAACCCGCCGCTCTGGGACGCCCGTGCGCACCACAACAGGGCGCGGGTGAGGAGTAGATACGTGCCCGCGGCGAGCAGCACGGTCGGCACGGCGTCGATGCCCCAGTCGAGTGGCCGCCAGGGTGCCTCGACACTCGGCACTTCTCCTAAGGCGGCCAGGACGAGCGCGGCCGCCCCGATGCCGAGTATGTCCACCGCCCCGTGCAGCAGCCCCTGCCACCAGCGATGCCGCCTGGCCGTACCGACGAGCACCACCACGACGAGGCTGACCAGCCCGGCGGCCACCCAGCCGTAGAGCAGCAGAACGGCGAGGGTGAGTGCGGCCCCGGAGCCGGTGCCGCCCCACCAGCGGTCGTGCCCGAGGGCGACCAGGTGGCCCACGACGATTCCGGTGAGCAGGGCGAGCGACCAGCCGGCGGTGCCCGCGGGGAAGAGCGCCCGGCCGTCGTGGACCGTCAGGTAGAACCCGGTCAGCAGCTGCACGGCGGCGACCGCCACGACGACGGCGCCCACTTTGGACGTGAGGCCCACGAAACCTTGCAGCCGCGACACCGGTACCGCGCTCTCGGTCGGTTCCATTCCGTCCCTCTCACAGCCGGCGGTGCCGATGTCCCACGGTGGCCCCCGCTCCCATGCCACCACGGCCCGAATCCCACGACGCGGCCAAGCACGACAGGTGCTCGTTCAACAGTAGGCCGACGACGGCCCTCGCGGGCAGCGCTCTGCAGGTCTTGCCCGAATGCGGTCCTGACACCCCTCACTGTCTGATATGCGCCGGTCGGGTGATACGGGCGGGCCGAGCCGGGCCCCTCGGCTCCGCTCCCGCTCCTCCGCACCGTCCACTTGATCCCCGCTGGGACCTGTCCCCACGCGTGACCGGTGTCTCGATCGCGCCTCGATCACGCCTCGATCATGCCTCGGCGGGGACGGCGGCCTCCCGGGCCGCGTCGGGCCCCTGCCCGAGGAGCACGGCGAAGCCGTCCTCGTCGAGGACGGGCACCTTCAGCTGCATCGCCTTGTCGTACTTCGACCCCGGGTTGTCGCCCACCACCACGAAGGAGGTCTTCTTCGAGACGGAGCCGGTGACCTTCGCGCCACGGCTCTGGAGCGCGTCCTTGGCGCCGTCCCTGGTGTGGGCGGTCAGCGTGCCGGTGACGACGACCGTGAGTCCCTCCAGCGGCCGCGGCCCCTCGTCCTCACCCGCGCCCTCGTCCTCCATGCGGACCCCCGCCTCCCGCCATTTGCGCAGGATCTCGCGGTGCCAGTCCTCGGCGAACCACTGCTTGACCGAGGCGGCGATGATCGGGCCCACCCCGTCCGCCGCGGCGAGCTCCGCCTCGGACGCCTCGTCGATACGGTCGACGGACCGGAACTGCCGGGCCAGCTCGACGGCGGCCACCGGCCCCACGTGCCGGATCGAGAGCCCGGTGAGGATCCGGGCGAGCGGGGCCTGTCTGGCCGCCGCGATGCCCTCCAGCATGCCGAGGGCGTTCTTCTTCGGCTCGCCCTGCTGGTTGGCGAATACGGTGGCGATCTTCTCCTCGCCGGTCTTCGGATCGCGCTTGGGCAGTCCGCTGTCCGCGTCCAGGACGTACGCCCGGATCGGCAGCAGTTGTTCCACCGTCAGCCCGAAGAGGTCCCCCTCGTCGAGCAGCGGCGGCTCGGCGGGCTCCAGCGGCTTGGTCAGGGCTGCGGCGGCCACGTAGCCGAAGTGGTCGATGTCCAGGCACTTACGGCCCGCGAGATAGGCGAGGCGCTCCCTCAACTGGGCGGGACACGAGCGGGCGTTGGGGCAGCGGAGGTCGATGTCGGCCTCCTTCATGGGGCGCAGCGGCGTCCCGCACTCGGGGCACTCGGACGGCATGACGAACGCGCGCTCACTGCCGTCCCGCAGGTCGACGACAGGCCCGAGGATCTCCGGGATGACGTCACCCGCCTTGCGGAGCACCACCGTGTCGCCGATGAGGACGCCCTTGGCCTTCACCACGTTCTGGTTGTGCAGGGTGGCGAACTCGACCTCCGATCCCGCCACCTCGACCGGCTGGACCTGGGCGTACGGCGTGACCCGGCCGGTGCGTCCCACGCCGACGCGGATGTTGACCAGCTTGGTGTTGACCTCCTGCGGCGCGTACTTCCAGGCGATCGCCCAGCGTGGTGCGCGCGAGGTGGCCCCCAGCCTGCCCTGGAGGGGGATCTCGTCGAGCTTGATGACGACGCCGTCGATCTCGTGCTCGACGGACTGGCGGTTCTCACCGAAGTAGGCGATGAACTCCCGCACCTCGTCCAGGGATTCGACCACCTTGTTGTGCTTGGCGGTCGGCAGGCCCCATTTCCTCAGCAGGTCGTACGCCTGGGAGAGCCGGTCGATGTCGAAACCCTCACGCGCGCCGATGCCGTGCACCACCATGTGGAGGGGACGGGTGGCGGTGACCTTGGGATCCTTCTGGCGCAGCGAGCCGGCCGCCGCGTTGCGCGGGTTGGCGAAGGGCTTGTCGCCGGCCTCGACCAGCCGGGCGTTGAGCCCCTCGAACGCTTCCATGGGGAAGAAGACCTCGCCGCGGATCTCGACGAGCGCGGGGACGCGCTCGCCCTTGAGACGGAGCGGGATGTCGGCGATCGTGCGGACGTTCGGGGTGATGTCCTCCCCCGTGCGCCCGTCGCCGCGGGTCGCCGCGCGGGTCAGCCTGCCGTGCTCGTAGGTGAGGTTGACCGCGAGGCCGTCGACCTTGAGTTCACACAGGAAGTGGTATCCGCCGCCGCCCACGTCCTTGGCCACGCGCTCGGCCCAGGACGCGAGTTCGGCGTCGTCGAAGGCGTTGTCCAGGGAGAGCAGACGCTCGCGGTGCTCGGCGGAGGTGAATTCCGTGGTGTACGGACCCGCGACCTTCTGGGTCGGCGAGTCCGGTGTGCGCAACTCGGGGTGCTCGCCCTCGATGGCCTCCAGCGCACGCATCTGCCGGTCGAACTCGGCGTCGTCGACGACCGGCTGGTCCTTCACGTAATACCGGAAGCGGTGCTCCTCGATCTGCTCGGCGAGCAGTGCGTGCTCCTCCCGCACCTCCGCCGGCACACCGGTCAGCTGCTGCGCCTGCTGTTCGCCGGCCATCGCGTGTTCCTCCGTTGCCCCGTTGACTCTTCGGCCCGTTACTCAGGGTTGTCCGCGAGCGACCTCGCGGCCCGGGCGCAGTGGGCGAGCGCGGCGCGCGCGTACGCGGGTGACGCTCCCGCCAGCCCACAGGAGGGGGTGATCACGACGGACTCGCTCAGAGTCCCCGGATTCAGCCCCAGCCTGCTCCACAACGTCCTGACCTCCTTGACGCTACCGCCCGGGTCCGACAATGCGGCCGAGGCGGCGTCGAGACCGGGGATCATGCCGAGGAGGAGCTGGGTGCCGCCTTCCACGGCCTCACCGATCGCCTCCTCCTCACGCTCGGTGAGCAGGGAGAAGTCGAAGGAGACCCCGTCCACCCCGGCACGGCGCAGCAGCGCGAAGGGCACCTCGGGGGCGCAGGAGTGGACGACGGCCGGGCTCTCACCGTTCACCGCCAGCAGGTCGCGCAGCGTCCCCTCGACGACCTGACGGTCCACGGCGCGGTAGGTGCGGTAGCCGCTCGCCGACCTGATCCGCCCCTGCAGTACTGCGGTCAGGGAGGGCTCGTCGAGCTGGAGCACGACCTCGGCGCCGGGGATCCGGCGCCGTACCTCCGAGAGGTGGGAGCGCAGCCCCTCGGCCAGCGAGCCCGCCAGGTCGCGGCAGGCCCCGGGGTCGCCGAGCATGGCCTCGCCGCCCCGCAGTTCCAGTCCCGCTGCAAGGGTCCAGGGACCGACGGCCTGGACCTTGAGCAGCCCTTCGTATCCCTGGGTGAACTCCTCCAGGGCGTCGAGGTCCTCGCCGAGCCAGGAGCGGGCGCGGCGGGTGTCGCGGCCGGGGCGGTCACTGATCCGCCAGCCGCTGGGCTCGACGTGACCGTACATCTCGACGAGCATGCCGACGGTCCGCCCGATCATGTCCGCGCCGGGGCCCCGCGCGGGCAGTTCCGCCAGATGCGGCATGCCCTGCCCGTCTGCGAAGGATCCGGTGACGGTCCTGGCCGCTTCCCGGGCGTCTCCCCCCGGCATGGACCCGATCCCGGTGGCTGCACTCTGGCTGAACCCGCTCTTCTCACTCACGCGGAAAGCCTACGGGCCCCTGCGGCGGGCTCTCAGCGGCCGGGGCGGACCGTCAGGTCGTTGATCTCCGCGTCGCGCGGCAGATCGAGCGCCAGCAGGATCGTGGTGGCCACCGACTCCGGGTCGATCCAGCGCGAGGCGTCGTACTCCTTGCCCTCCTGCTGGTGGACCTTGGCCTGCATGGGGCTGGCGGTGCGGCCCGGGTAGACGGAGGTGACCCTGACGCCGTTGCCGTGCTCCTCATGGCGCAGTGAGTCGGCGAGGGCCTTGAGCCCGTGCTTGCTCGCGGCGTACGCGCCCCACTCGGCGTGGGCCGCGAGTCCCGCCCCGGAGTTCACGAGGACGACGTGGCCCTGCGCGACGCGGAGCTGCGGCAGCATCAGACGCGTCAGCTCGGCCGGGGAGACCAGATTGGTGTTGAGCTGGTGGTGCCAGGCCTTGGGGGTCAGATCGCCGATCTTGCCGAGCTCGACGACGCCCGCGACGTGCAGCAGCGAGTCGAGGCGCTCGGGCATCGGCTGGTGGCCGAACGCCCAGGAGAGACGGTCGGGATTGCCGAGGTCGCCGACGAGCGTGCGGGCCCCGGGGTGGAGGGCGGCGAGTTCCTTGGCGCGTCCGGCGTCCCGGGCCAGCAGCACGAGTTCGTCGCCGCGTTCCAGGAGACGGCGGGCGACGGCGGCGCCGATGCCGGAACCGGCGCCGGTGATGAGATGAGTAGGCATGCCCCCATGCTCGCACCAGGGCGTGTCCGCATCAGAGCAGGCCTGCCGACTCCTCCAGGTAGGCCAGCGCGCCGACGCCGTCCTTGGCGAAGAAGACGAGCTCGGTGAGGGGCAGCGGCAGGAAGCCCTCGTCCTCCATGCGCTGGAACTGCTGGCGCAGGCCGTCGTAGAACCCCGCCGTGTTCAGCAGGACGACCGGCTTGGTGTGCTTGCCGTGCTTCTTCAGCTCCAGGATCTCCGTGGCCTCGTCGAGGGTCCCCGTGCCGCCGACCATGATCACGATGGCGTCGGACTTCTCCAGGAGCAGCGCCTTGCGCTCGGCCAGGTCCTTGGCGATCACCATCTCGTCGGCGTTCGTCCGCGCCTTGGCCGCCAGGAAGTCCACCGACACCCCGACGAGCCGGCCGCCGGACTCCTGGACCCCGTCGGCGACGACCTTCATCAGCCCGCTCTCCGACCCGCCCCAGACCAGGGTGTGTCCACCCCTGCCCAGCAGCTCCGCGAACTCGCGGGCGGGCACGGTGTAGCGGTCGTCGAGGTCGGCTGCGGAGAGGAAGACACAGATGTTCATGCGAACACCGTACGACCGCTCTCTAGTGCGGGGAGAAACCGGTACGGGAAGAAACCCGCGTTCCACGGGGCTGAACCCGGTATGGCCTCCATCACAGGACACACCGTCACCGTCGAACCGTCCGCCACCCACGTGCGCGCGGTGCACGACGGGCAGGTGCTCGCCGAGAGCCGCCGCCCGCTCGTGCTGCGCGAGACGGGCTGTCCGGACCGCTACTACCTGCCGCCCGAGGACGTCCGTACCGAGCTGCTGACACCCTCGGACACCCGGACGCACTGTCCCTTCAAGGGGGACGCGTCGTACTGGTCCCTGCCCGGTGCGGCGGACCTCGTCTGGGCCTATCCGGAGCCCAAGGAAGAAGTCGCTGCGATCCGGGGGCACTTCTGTTTCTACGCCACGGAGGTCGCCTCCGGATGAGCGTCAGGAATTTTTCTCCGCGGCGGCGATGAGTTCCGCGGTGCGCGGCAGTCCACCCTCGCATGGACAAGATTCTCTCCGGTGACGGTACGTCGATCGCGTACCGCCGCCACGGCGACGGGCCGCCGGTGATCCTCGTCGGCGGGGCACTGAGCACCGCAACCGACGGGGCGTCGCTGGCCGCTCTCCTGGCCCCGCGGTTCACGGTCGTCACCTACGACCGCCGGGGGCGCGGAGCGAGCGGCGACGGCGGCCCGTACACCCTCCGCCGCGAGATCGAGGACCTCGCGGCGGTCGCGGCCGCGGCGGGCGAGCGCGTCTCGCTGTTCGGGATGCTGTCGGGCGGGGCCCTGGCCCTCGAGGCGGCGGCCGCGGGACTGCCCGTGGATCTGCTCGCGGTCTACGAGCCGCCGTACACCCCGGGTGCCGCCGGTCTGCTGTACAAGTCCCGCTGTACGGCGCTGCTGCACCGGCTGCTGGCGAGCGGTGACCGCGGTGGCGCCGTCGAGCTGTACCTGACCGGGACCGGAGTCGCGGAGGAGACGATCGCCCGCATGCGCCGGGCCCCGCTCTGGGCCGGTCTCGAAGCGGTGGCACACACCCTCGCGTACGACGACGCCCTGCTGGGGGACGGCTCGGTGCCCGCGGCCAGGTTCGCGTCCGTCTCCGCGCGCACGCTGGTGGCGACCGGGGGCTTCAGCACCGCGTCGGCCCGGGAGACGGCCCTGACCCTCGCGGCGGCGCTCCCCCGGGCACGGCACCGCACGCTGACCGGCCAGACCCGTGACGTGGCGCCCCAGGCGATCGCGCCTGTCCTGGCGGAGTTCTTCGCCAGGAGCTGCTCCTTCCTGCGGGCGGCGTCCTGACGGGACGTCCTCGCGGGGCGTCTCCCGGCGGGGCATGTGACTCGGCCGGGTCGTCGCAGGGGAGCGACCCGGCCGGCCAGGCTTTCCTCAGCCGGCCGCCGAAGCCCTCTCCCGCCGCACCGTGGTCGCGATGGTGGCCGAGCCGACCACCCGCGTCCCGTCGTACAGCACGACCGCCTGGCCGGGGGCCACGCCCCGGACCGGTTCGGCGAAGGTGACGGTCAGGGTGCCGTCGGTCAGCTCGGCCGTCACCTCGGTCTCGCCGCCGTGGGCGCGGAGCTGCGCGGTGTACGTCCCGGGCCCGGACGGGGCGGTACCGCACCAGCGGGGCTTGATCGCCGTCAGGGCCGTGACGTCCAGGGCCTCGGCCGGGCCGACCGTCACCGTGTTGTTCACCGGGGAGATGTCCAGGACGTAGCGCGGCTTGCCGTCGGGGGCGGGGTGGCCGATGCGCAGGCCCTTGCGCTGGCCGATGGTGAAGCCGAACGCGCCCTCGTGGGTGCCGACCTTGGACCCCGACTCGTCGAGGATGTCGCCCTCGGCCGGGCCGCCGAGGCGGCCGGCCAGGAAGCCCTGGGTGTCGCCGTCGGCGATGAAGCAGATGTCGTGGCTGTCGGGCTTCTTGGCGACGGCCAGGCCCCGGCGCTCGGCCTCGGCCCGGATCTCGTCCTTGGTGGTGAGGGTGTCACCGAGCGGGAACATCGCGTGGGCGAGCTGCTTCTCGTCCAGGACGCCGAGGACGTAGCTCTGGTCCTTGGCCATGTCCGAGGCGCGGTGCATCTCCCGCGTGCCGTCGTCCTTGAGTACGACCGTGGCGTAGTGGCCGGTGCAGACCGCGTCGAAGCCGAGGGCCAGCGCCTTGTCGAGCAGCGCGGCGAACTTGATCTTCTCGTTGCAGCGCAGGCAGGGGTTGGGCGTGCGTCCGGCCTCGTACTCCGCGACGAAGTCGTCCACGACGTCCTCGCGGAAGCGTTCCGCCAGGTCCCAGACGTAGAAAGGGATGCCGATGACGTCCGCCGCGCGGCGGGCGTCCCGGGAGTCCTCGATGGTGCAACAGCCGCGCGCGCCCGTACGGAAGGACTGCGGGTTCGCGGAGAGGGCGAGGTGGACACCGGTCACGTCGTGGCCTGCCTCGGCGGCTCGTGCCGCCGCGACGGCGGAGTCGACTCCGCCGGACATGGCGGCGAGCACACGGAGGGGGCGCTGGGAGGTCTGAGTCATAGCTCATCCAGAGTACGGGGCGCCGGGAACCGAATGCTCGCGGATAAGCGTTGAGCAGCACATGGGGAACAACAGGAGTGCCGGGTCGCCGGGGAAAAGCCCTGGCCAGGGCATCAGTCGGCGCACACTGCTGATCGGCGGCGGGGTCGCCGCGGCGGGCACGGCCGCTCTGTCGGTGGACGAGGTCAGGCGCCTCTGGTGGCGGGTGCCGGGCGTGGAGAAGCCCCGCAAGGAAGGTGAGCTGGACTACACCCCGGCGCGCTGGATCGCGGCCTCCGAGGGGAACTGGCGGCGGGCCGACCGTCCCGACGACTACGGCGTGGACCGGGTGATCATCCACGTCACCCAGGGCAGTTACGCCAGCGCGGTCAAGGTCTTCCAGGACCCGGCGCACCAGGCGGCGACGCACTACATCGTCGGACAGAACGGCCGGGTGACGCAGATGATCCGGGAGCTCGACGTCGCCTACCACGCGGGCAACCGCTCGTTCAACGAGCGCAGCGTCGGCATCGAGCACGAGGGCTTCGTGGACCGCCCGCAGGACTTCACGGCGGAGATGTACGAGTCCTCCGCCCGGCTGACCGCGGCGATATGCGAGCGGTACGGGATCCCTGTGGACCGTGAGCACGTCATCGGGCACGTCGAGGTGCCCGGCACGGACCACACCGACCCCGGACCGCACTGGGACTGGACCCGCTACATGAAGCTGGTCCGCGCGGCGTCCACAGCGGGGACGCAGGCTAGCTGAGCCCCGCCGTCCTGGCCCGCTCGACGGCGGGTCCGATCGCCCGGGCGAGCTCTTCGACGTCCCTACCGGTCGAGGTGTGGCCGAGCGAGAAGCGCAGCGTGCCCCGCGCCAGAGCGGGGTCGGTGCCGGTGGCCAGCAGTACGTGGCTGGGCTGCGCGATGCCGGCGGTGCACGCCGATCCCGTGGAGCATTCGATGCCCTGGGCGTCGAGCAGCAGCAGGAGGGAATCGCCCTCGCAGCCCGGGAAGGTGAAGTGGGCGTTGGCGGGCAGCCGCCCGCCGGGGGCCGGGTCGCCGCCGAGAACGGCGTCGGGGACGGCCTTCAGCACGGCGGCGGCCAGTTCGTCCCGGAGCGCGCCGATCCCACGGGCGAAGTCGGCGCGGCTGTCGGCGGCGTGCCGACCGGCCACGGCGAACGCGGCCACGGCGGGTACGTCGAGCGTGCCGGAGCGAACATGGCGCTCCTGGCCGCCGCCGTGCAGCACGGGTACGGGGGTCTGGTCACGGCCGAGCAGCAACGCGCCGATGCCGAACGGGCCGCCGATCTTGTGCGCGCTGACCGTCATGGCGGCCAGCCCGGAACGGGCGAAGTCGACCTCCAGCTGCCCGAACGCCTGCACCGCGTCGGCGTGCATGGGGACGCCGAACTCGCTCGCCACCTCGGCCAGTTCACGTATCGGCATGATCGTGCCGATCTCGTTGTTGGCCCACATCACGGTGACCAGGGCGACGTCGTCGGGGTCGCGGGCGAGCGCCTCGCGCAGCGCCTGTGGGTGCACACGTCCGTACGTGTCGACCGGGAGGTACTCGACGGTGGCGCCCTCGTGCTCGGCGAGCCAGTCCACGGCGTCGAGGACGGCGTGGTGCTCCACAGGGCTGGCGAGGACCCGGGTGCGCCGGGGGTCGGCGTCGCGGCGGGCCCAGTAGAGGCCCTTCACGGCGAGGTTGTCGGCCTCGGTGCCGCCGGAGGTCAGGACCACCTCGCTGGGGCGTGCGCCGAGGGCGTCGGCGAGGGTCTCTCTGGACTCCTCGACGGTACGGCGGGCCCTGCGCCCGGCGGCGTGCAATGAGGACGCGTTGCCGGTGACGGCGAGCTGCGCGGTCATCGCCGCGATCGCCTCCGGCAGCATCGGGGTGGTCGCGGCGTGGTCGAGGTAGGCCATGGTGGTGACGATTCTACGAGCCCGTGGCGCGGGGCGTGCCGAGGGCGGTGCCAGGCGCCCCCGGCCCCGGCTCGTGACGGGCCGGCTCGGGCGCCCTCGAAGCGCCCGGCAGCGCTCCTCAGAGGGTCGTCCAGCGCTGGGACGCCGCTCCCGAGCACATGCCGGCCACGAGGCGGCCGTTATCCGCTCCGAGGCAGCCCCCGGTGCCGACGCTCACAAGGGTGCTTCCCGACCCCGCGCGCCAGCGACGTGACGCGTCCTCGTTGCACGAGAGCAGCAGGATCCCTCCGGCGCCCGCGCTGAGGCACGTCCTGCCCGACTCGTGGACGAGTTGGAAGGATCCGCCGGACACGGCCCGGATGCCCCAGACGGACCCCGACCCGTCGCAGTCGCCGGTGGTCGGGTAGCCGTTGTGGGCGTCGACGAGACACTTGCCGTTGCCGCCGTTGCGATAGCGGTTGTTCCCGGAGGGTGCGGTCCCCCCGGAGCTGGACCCTCCGGAAGCAGTGGACCCTCCGGAGGTGGTGGACCCGCCCGAGGTGCTGGAGCCGCCGGACGTGCCGGAACCACCGGAGCCGTCCTGGGAGCCACCCCCCGCGTCATCGGCCCCCTGGGCCGGCACGGAGGCGTCGTCCGAACCCCCTTCCCCCTCGTCAGCCTCCCCGCCCTTCTCCTCGTCCTTGTCCTTCTCCCTGCCGGTCGGCGACTTCTCCGGTGACGCCGAGCCGGACGGGCTCGCAACTGAGGAGGCGACCCCGGGCGAGGCCGGAGCCGAGGCCGTGGCCGACGGCCCGCCGGCCGCGTGGTCGTCCGCACCGAAGGTGTACGGCAGCAGCTGGAAGGCGAGCGTGGCCCCGCCCACGGCCACGACCACCGGCACGACGGCGAAGAACACGCGTGTGCGCCGCCGGCGCTCACGCTTCGGGCGGGCCTTCTGCCCCAGCCTCAGGGTCTCCACGGAGACGGGCGGCGGCAGTTCGATCTTCTGGACGTGTGCCGCGAAGGCGGCCTTCTCCGCGAGGTTCCCGCGGATGGAGTCCGGCCACAGCGGAGCGGTGAACGGCCCGTGCTCCGTGGCGATCCGTACCAGCTCGGACGCTGTGGGACGGGCGCCGGTGTCCTTGTCGAGGCAGGCGATGACGACCTCGGCGAGTGCGGGGTCGAGCGACCTCACCGCTTCGAGGGCGGGCTTCTCGTGCACGATGCGGTAGAGCACGGCCGGACCGGACTCCTCGCCGAAGGGCGGGCTGCCGCAGGCCGCGTAGGCGATGACCGAACCCAGCGCGAACACATCCGCGGCACCGGTCAGGTCGCGCTGCGTCGTGGCTTGCTCGGGAGCCATGTACGCCGGGGTCCCGACCACCATGCCGCTCATGGTCAGCCGGCTCTGCTCGGTGGCCCGGGCCACGCCGAAGTCGATGACCGTCGCGCCCTCGGCCGTCATCATGACGTTGGACGGCTTGAGGTCGCGGTGCACCATACCGAGGGCGTGCACCGGGACCAGGCCCTGGGCGGCCTCCCGCAGCAGCAGCCACACGGTCTCCGCGGGCAGCGGGCCCTTGTGCAGCGCGAGGGCCTCGCTGAGCGTGAGCCCGGGGACGTACGCGGTGGCGAGCCAGGGGGGCCGCGCGTCGCGGTCGCTGGCGATCAGCGGGGCGGTGGCCTCCGCGGGCAGCTTGGCGAGGTTGTCCAGCTCGTGCCCGAACCGGCGGACGAAGTCCTGGTCCTCACCCGCGATCGAGGGCAGCACCTGCTTGACGGCGACGTACCGCCCTTCGTGGACGCCGAGGTACACGCGCCCCATGCCGCCGGAGCCGAGCCGGCCCGCGAGCGGGATCCCGCCGATCTGCCGTGGATCGTCCGCTCCCAGCGGCTTGGCTCCACTGCCCGTCAGGTCCAACACACCCACACCGACTCCCCGTGACACACCTTTTCCGTACCGGAGGAAGTCTGACCAGTGGATACTGGCAATGGAGGCATATTCTAGAAAAACACTCCAGAAATTCACCGCGGAAGAGACCCGCCTCACGAACCACAGGGACGGCCCCTCGATGAGCCCCAAGCAGCACCGCGGCGAAGTCACTTCCGATCTGCTCCTGGACGCCGCACTGCGCGTGTTCGTCGAGTCGGGCGAGCAGGGCCTCACGGTCAACGCCGTCACCCGGGCGAGCGGCGTGAGCCTGGGCAGCCTCTACCACCACTTCGGCAGCCTCGACGGCCTGATCGGCGCCCTCGGCCACCGCTGGCTGGAGCGACTGCTGGGCGAACTGACCGAAGCCCTGCGGAACGCCGGAACGGCGCGTGCGGGCATCACCGGTGCCGTGGGGGCCTACCTGGGCTTCGTCCAGGAGCACCGCGGACCCGCCATGCTCCTGCATTCCCCGCTCGCCGACCGCAGGAGCATGGCGCGGGGCAGGGAGTTCCGTGACGCCCAGGAGGCCAGGGTTTCCGAGATGGGCCTGTGGATACGGCAGGGCATCGACTCCGGGGAGCTCGCACCGCTCCCGCCGCCGCTGATCGAGTCCCTGATCCTGGGCCCCGTCGTGGCTGTCGCCCGCCGGTCGCTGTCGGGCATCGAGGACGTCGACCTCGACGAGTCCGCGCGCATCCTGCCGGAACGGATCTGGCGGTCGGTGCGCGCTTAGCCCCGCACCGGCCGTGGCGCGAGGTCAGCCGGCGAGGCTCCAGGAGACGGTGCCGTTGCCCGTGACCAGGACGGCGAGGACCACCAGGTCGGCGACGCCGAGGGCCAGCCCGAGGAAGGCGCGGCCCCGGCGGGTGGTGGAGCGGGCGAGGGCGACGATCGCCATGACGATGGCGACCGGGCCGAGCAGGATGTTCATCACCAGCAGGCCGAGCAGGCCGAGCACGAACGAGGCGACGGCGAGCCCGTCCGCCTCCCGGGCGGCGGGACGGTCCTCGCGCGGCGCGGTGCGTGCGGAGGTCGCGGTGCGTGCCGAGGTGAGTGTCATGGTGCGGCTCCTTCGTCAGCGGGTGCGGTGGGAGAGGCGTTCACGGACACCGAAGACCGCCAGCCAGAGACCGATGACGGCCGCGGCGGTCAGGACCACGGGGAGCGGAAGGTGCGCGACCGCCCCGAGGACGACCCCCAGCAGGAGCAGGGCGGCGACGAGGACGAGCATGTCCGGCCTTTCTGTGAGCTTTGAGAGCACAACTGTTCACTGACTCCTGAGTCTAGACCCTCCACCCCTTCCGACGTTCGGAGAACGGTTGTTTACTGAATGGCATGAGTCACACCATCGGCATCCGCCAGGCCCAGAAGCTGAGGACGCGCCAGGCACTGCTCGACGCCGCCCTGGAGCTGCTGGAGCACCAGAGCCTGAGCAGCCTGGGGCTGCGCGAGGTGACGCGGGTCGCGGGCGTGACTCCGACCGCCTTCTACCGCCACTTCGACGGCACGGCGGCACTGGGCGTCGCCCTCGTCGAGGAGACCCTGGGGAGCCTGCACGGCATGATCGGCGCGATCCTGGCCGACACCGGGGACAGCGAGGAGAGGCTGGACCGGAGCGTCGGACTGATAGCGCGTCACGTCACGGCGCAGCCGGCCCACTTCCGCTTCATCGCCCGTGAGCAGCACGGCGGCGTCGGGCAGGTCCGCGAGGCCATCGCCGCACAGCTGCGCGGCTTCGCACAGGAGGTCGCCGACGTCCTCGGCTCCGAGCCGGAGTCCGCGGGCTGGGACCGGGACGACCTGCTGATGCTGGGCGGGCTGTACGTCGACCACATGGTGCTCACGGCCTCGGCCCTGCTGGACGCCGGTTCGGAGGGCGAGCAGGAGGTCGTGCGGGTGGCACGGCGCAGGTTGCGCCTGGTCACGCTGGGCCGGACCCACTGGCTGGACAGACCGTAGGCTCGGCGCCATGAGCGACTGGAGACTCGACCGGACCTTCCTCAGCTCCTCGGGCGAAGTGCGCTGGGCCGTGCTCGGCCCCGAACAGGCGCCGCCCGTCGTCCTGGTGCACGGCACACCCTTCGCCTCGTACGTGTGGCGGGGCATCGCCCGGGGCCTTGCACAGGACCACCGCGTCCACGTGTGGGACCTGCCGGGCTACGGCGCCTCCGCGCAGTACGCCGGCCAGGACGTCTCGCTGCGCGCCCAGGCCTGGGTCCTCACCGAGCTCCTCGAGCACTGGGGGCTGGAGGAACCAGCCGTGGCCGCCCACGACTTCGGGGGCTGCGTGGCCCTGCGGGCCCACCTCCTGCACGGCGTCCGCTACGAGCGCATGGCCCTCGTCGACCCGGTCGCGCTGGCCCCGTGGGGTTCACCCGCCTACCGGCTGCTCGGCGGGCAGGCCGAGGTCTTCGGCGGGCTGCCGCCGGACCTGCACCGGGCGCTGGTGACCGAGTACGTGAGCTCCGCGAGTCACCAGGGGCTGCGCCCGGCGGTGCTGGAGAGGCTGGTCGCCCCCTGGTGCACCGAGGCCGGGCAGCCCGCCTTCTACCGGCAGATCGCCCAGAACGACCAGCGCTTCACCGACGAGATCCAGCACCGCTACGGGGAGCTGGATCTGCCCGTGCTGATCTGCTGGGGCACGGAGGACACCTGGATCCCGGTCGCCCGCGGCCATGAACTGGCCGAGCTGATCCCTGGTGCCGAGCTGCGGCTGATCGACGGGGCGGGACATCTCGTCCAGGAGGACACACCTGCCGAACTCACTGCGGCCCTCACGCGTTTTCTGCGTACGGCCCCGTGACCGCGACCGCGGCCCCGATGGGCGCGGCGCGGCCGGAGGCGGCGGAGCAGGCGATAGGCGGGGCGGGGCGGGCGATAGGCGGGGCTCAGCGCGGGGCGCGGGCCAGTTGGCGGGACTGCGCGACGAGACGGTCGGCGCTGTCCCAGACGTCCGCGTCCTCCTCCAGGAAGCCGCCGGCCAGGTTGCGGGTGGTGATGGAGACGCGGAGCGGGCCCGGGGCCGGGCGGCAGCGGATGTGAGTGGTGAGCTCGATGGTGGGCGTCCAGCCCTTCAGACCCAGCTCGAAGGAGGTCGGCGGCAGGGCGTCCACGGTGAGGAGCAGCGAGAGCGGGTCCGCGTCGCGGCCGTCCGCGAGCCCGAACCAGCCCCGCATCTCGCCTTTGCCGGACGGCGCGCCGACGGCCCAGCCGACCGTCGCCGGGTCGAGCTTGATGTCCAGCCGTTCGGTGATCGCGGAGCTGCCGGGGATCACCGGCGCCCCGTCGCTCGTTCCGAGGCACTGCTCGAGGGGCGGGATGGCGGGCGGCTCCGCCGATGTGCGGATCTCGCCGGTCAGGCCGTCCAGGTCCCCATAGGTGGCCAGCACGCGGATGCGTTCGACCTCCGTGCCGTCCTCCGCGAACTGGAAGAGGGATGCCTCGCCGGTGGAGAGGGTGCGGCCGGTGCGGACGACCTGGGTGCGGATCACGGCGGGCCCGGGGACGGAGGCCGTGAGGTAGTGCGCGGAGACCGAGAAGGGGTCGGAGTGCGGGAGCGCCTCGCCGAGTGCGCGGCCGAGCATGGCGAGCAGATAGCCGCCGTTGACGGCGCGGATGATCGTCCAGCCCGCAGAGAGTTCCGCGTCGTAGACGCCCTCCTCGCGGAGGGTGACGGCGGTGTCGCGGTCGAACTCGCTGTCACCGATGGTCGCCTGTGCCGCGCTTACCGCGCACGACTCCTGAGTTGCTGCCTGTGCCATGGACCGCACGGTACACCGATCCTATTACTGAGCGGTAGCTTTTGTTGCCGTCAGATGACGGACGGGCTCTCCTCCGCCCTCGCCGAGCGCCTGTTGTAGGCGCGCGGTGCCCGCCAGTGGAAGCGCATCGCCAGCAAGCGGAGGACGAACGCCGTGACCACGGCGGCGCCGCTCGTGTAGGCGTTGAGCACCTCGAATCGGATGCAGAGCACCACCATCACGGCCCCGACGACCGCGGGCACGGCGTACAGATCCCGGTCCCAGCGCAGCAGCGAGGGCACCTCGTTGGCCAGGACGTCACGCAGCACACCGCCGCCCACCGCGGTCGCCAGTCCGAGGGCGGCGGACGAGGTGAGGCCGAGGCCGTATTCGTAGGCCTTGATCGTGCCCGCCACGCAGAAGAGGCCCAGCCCCGCCGCGTCGAACACGTTGACGCCGACCTGGATCCGCTCCACGTGCGGGTGCAGGAAGAAGACCAGGCCGGCGGCGATCAGCGGCGTCAGGAAGTAGCCGAGATCGGTGAAGGCGGCCGGGGGGATCGCGCCGATCATGACGTCACGGAAGATCCCTCCGCCCAGCGCTGTCACCTCGGCGAGGACCGCGATGCCGAAGACATCGAAGTTCTTGCGTACGGCGAGCAGGGCGCCCGAGATCGCGAAGACGAAGATTCCGACGATGTCGAGGGCATGCTGGACGGAGGGGGTGAAGAGTTCGTTGAGCACCGGGCAATTGTGCCGGTCCTACTCCTTGGGCTCGTCCTCCGCACCCGTGGACGGTGCGGCGGAAGCCTTGCCCTCGGCGGCGGCGGGCGCGGCGGAAGCCTTGCCGTCGTCGTCAGCGGGCGCGGCGGGCTTCACCGGCTCGTCCGAGGCCACGTCCTGCGACGCGTCCGGGGCCCGGTCGGGCCCGACCGGCTCAGCAGCCGTCTCGGCCCGCTCCTCCGAGGCGGCGGGCGCGGCCGGCTCCTCGACGACCACGGACTTCACCGTGATGACGTCCGCGACGAGCGGCGCGTCCCCCGGCGCCTGGTCCTCACCGTTCTCCGGGTGGTGGCACGCCACCTGGTGCCCGGTCTTCAGCTGGAGCAGCGGCGGCTCGGTCGTCTTGCAGACCTGCGTCGCCTTCCAGCACCGGGTGTGGAAGCGGCAGCCGGTCGGCGGCGAGATCGGCGACGGCACATCGCCCTTGAGCAGGATGCGCTCGCTCTTGGCACCGCGCCGGCGGGGGTCGGGCACCGGCACGGCGGACATCAGGGCCGTGGTGTACGGGTGCATGGGCGCCTTGTACAGCGAGTCGCGGTCCGCGAGCTCGACGATCTTGCCGAGGTACATGACCGCGATCCGGTCCGAGACGTGCCGGATGACCGACAGGTCGTGCGCGATGATCATGTACGTGAGCCCGAGCTCCTCCTGGAGGTCGTCCAGCAGGTTCACCACCTGTGCCTGGATCGACACGTCCAGCGCCGATACCGGCTCGTCCGCGACCACGAGCTTCGGCTTCAGCGCGAGCGCCCGCGCGATGCCGATGCGCTGGCGCTGGCCGCCCGAGAACTCGTGCGGATAGCGGTTGTAGTGCTCGGGGTTGAGCCCCACCAGCTCCAGCAGGCGCTGGACCTCAGCCTTCACCCCGCCCTCGGGCTTGACGCCCTGGAGCCGGAAGGGGGTTCCGACGATCCCGCCGACCGTGTGGCGCGGGTTCAGCGAGCCGTACGGGTCCTGGAAGATCATCTGGATGTCACGGCGCATCGGCCGCAGCCGCCCCGCGGACATGTGGGTGATGTCGCGGCCCTGGAACTCGACCTTGCCACCGGTCGGCTCCAGGAGCCGGGTCACGAGCCGGCCCATGGTCGACTTGCCGCAGCCCGACTCGCCGACGACGCCGAGGGTCTCCCCGGGGCGCACGTCGAAGGTGAGACCGTCCACGGCCTGGACCGCACCGACCTTGCGCTTCAGCACACCCTTGGTGATGGGGAAGTGCTTGACCAGTCCGTCGACCTTGAGGAGCGGCTCGGACCCGGACCCGTCCGACCCGGCCGCGGCGGACGCGGGAGCCTTCTTGTTCAGATCAGTCACAGCTTCGGCGCAATCTCTTCGGTCCAGATCCGGTCGCGCTGCTCACGCGACATGTGGCACGCGGAGTGGTGCCCGTCGCTGACCTGCTGCAGCTCCGGGCGCTCGGTGCGGGTGATGTTGTCCGGCGGGACGTCGGCGTACGGGCAGCGCGGGTGGAAGGCGCAGCCCGAGGGGACGTTGATGAGGCTGGGCGGCGAGCCCTTGACCGGGATGAGCCGGTCGGTCTGCTCGCGGTCGATGCGGGGCATCGAGCCGAGCAGGCCCCAGGTGTAGGGGTGCTGGGGCTCGTAGAACACCTTCTCGGCGCTGCCGCGCTCGATGCAGCGTCCCGCGTACATCACGAGCAGGTTGTCGGCGATCTCGGCGACGACGCCGAGGTCGTGGGTGATCATGACGACCGCGGAGCCGAACTCCTTCTGCAGGTCGCGGATGAGGTCGAGGATCTGCGCCTGGACGGTGACGTCGAGGGCGGTCGTCGGCTCGTCGGCGATGAGCAGCTGCGGGTTGTTGACCAGGGCCATCGCGATCATCGCGCGCTGGCGCATACCGCCGGAGAACTGGTGCGGGTAGTCCTCGTACCGCCGGTGCGGCTCCGGGATGCCCACGCGGTCGAGCATCTCGACCGCGCGCTTCTTCGCGGTCTTCTTGTCGACCTTGTTGTGGACCCGGTGGGCCTCCACGATCTGCGCGCCGATGCTGTAGTACGGGTGCAGGGCGGACAGCGGGTCCTGGAAGATCATGGCCATCTTCTGGCCGCGGAGCTTGCGCACACGCTCGGGACCGGCGCCGATGAGCTCCTCGCCGTCGAGCCAGATCTCACCGCCGATGCGGGCTCGCTCCGAGGTGTGCAGACCCATGATCCCCAGTGAGGTCACGGACTTGCCGGAGCCCGACTCGCCGACGATGCCGAGGGTCTGGCCGGCCTTCAGGTCGAAGCTGACGCCGTCGACGGACTTGACCAGACCGTCGTCGGTGTCGAAGTGCACGCTGAGGTTGCGTACGGACAGGAATTCCTTGTCGTCACCCGAACGCGGGGCCGGGATGGCGTCCGCTGCCGGGGAGTCCTTCTTGATTGCGTCGCTCATGAGAGCCTCACCCGGGGGTCGATCGCGGCGTACACGAGGTCCACCAGCAGGTTGCAGATGACGATGAAGAAGGCGGCGACCAGGGTCACGCCCATCACCTTGGGCAGGTCGGCGGTGGTCACGCCCTGGATGGCGAAGGCACCCAGCCCCTGGAAGGAGAAGACCCGTTCGGTGATGACCGCGCCGCCGAGCAGCAGCGCGAAGTCCATGCCGAAGATCGTGACGAGCGGGGTGAGCGCCGAGCGCAGCCCGTGTTTGACGACCACCTTGCGTTCCTTGAGGCCCTTGGCCCGCGCGGTTCTGATGTAGTCCTCACCCATCGTCTCCAGCATCCCCGCCCGGGTGAGCCGGGCGTAGAGCGCGGAGTACAGCAGGGCGAGTGTGCACCAGGGCAGGACCAGGCTGCTCGCCCACGCGAGCGGATCGTCGGCGAACGGGACGTACTCCCCGTTGCCGAACAGCGCCAGGACGACGAGACCGGTGAAGAACATCGGGAGCGAGACGCCGGCGAGAGCGACGCCCATCGAGACGCGGTCGAAGAACGATCCCCGCTTCAGCGCCGAGAGGACGCCGATCGCCACACCGGAGATGACCCAGATGACGGCGGCACCGACGGCCAGCGACAGCGTGACCGGGACCCGGTCCACGAGCTGCGGCCAGATCTCGGTGTGGGTCTTGAAGGAGTACCCGAAGCACGGGGCGTTGCACGTGACGGGGTCGGGGCCGAACTGGTACTCGGCGCCGACGACGATGCCCTTGACGAAGTTCCAGTACTGGAGGTACAGGGGCTGGTCGAGCCCCAGGTTCTTCTTGACCGCGGCGATGACGTCCGGGTCGGGGCTCTTGCCCACGTACTGGGCGGCCATCGAGTCGAGTGTCTGCCCGCCGAGACGGGGCACGAGGAAGAAGATCGCGAACGTGACTGCGCTGACCACCAGCAGCAGCAACACCGCGGCGAATACGCGTCGAATGATGTACGCAGCCACAGCCGTGCGGCGCCGGGCGGGCGGACGGGGTACGCCCGCCGGCCCGGCGCCTTCACCTGCCTTTCAAGGGATGCTGTCGATGAACAGGTGTTACTTGGTGGACGTCATCAGCACGTAGTCGTACATGCCGAGGTACGCGTCCGTGACCGTGACGTTCGCCGCGGAGTCCGGGCGGTAGAGCAGGTTCTTGCGGTAGACGAGGGGAACGAGCGAAGCGCTCTCCATAACCTTCTGGTCGACCTCGCCCCACGTGGCGTTGCGCTTCGTGGTGTCCACCGTGCCGATGCCGTTGACGAGGGCCTCGTTGACGCCCTTGTCGTCCAGCTCCATGAGGTTCGTGCCACCGGAAGGCTTGATGGCCGAGCCGTTCACGATCTGGTCCAGGAAGCCGAAGCCGGTCGGCCAGTCGGCGCCCCACTGCATCATCATCATGCCCGCGTTGTTCTTGTGGACCCACTCCGGGACACCGGCGAAGTCCGTGAAGTACTTGTCCGACGGGAACTGCTTGATCTCGGCGGTGATACCGATCGCCTTCAGGCTGCCCTGGAGCTGCGTGGCGGCGGTGATCTCGTCGGGACGGTCCGAGCGCGCGGTCAGCGTGGTCTTGAAGCCCTTGGGCTTACCGCACTTGGTCAGGTGCTCCTTCGCCTTGGCGACGTCACCCTTGCTGCCCTCGGTCGGGTACAGGTCGAACTTCTTGTAACCGGCGACGGTGGGCGGGATGACCGTGCTGGCCGGGTCGCCCTTGACCGAGCCACCGATCGAGTCGATCAGGCTCTGCTTGTCGACGGCGTACTGCACGGCCTTGCGGCAGTCGATGTTGTCGAACGGCTTCACCTTGACGTTCAGCGCCATGTACTGCAGGGCACCGGCGTACGGGTTGTCCGTCTTCGCCTTCTCCGCGGCCTTGACCAGGACCTTCGGCTGGGTCTTGGACTGCAGACCCGTACCGGCGATGTCCGCGGTGCTCACGTCGTTGAGGAGGTGGTCGTCGACCGTGGTGGGGTTGACGTTCAGCTTCAGCTCGACCTTGTCCGGCAGGGCCTTGCGGATCGGGTCCGTCTTCGGGTCCCACTCCGGGTTGCGGACGAGGGTCGCGCCCTTGCTCTCGTCGTACGCCGAGAACTTGTACGGACCCGAGGAGACCATCTTCTGGACGTAGCTGGCGCCCGTGTCGGACTTCTGCGGGACCGGAGCGGTCTGCGAGAAGGCCGCGAGGTAGTCCATGTCCGCGAACGGCTTGTTCAGCTTGAAGACGATCGTGTGGTCGTCCGGCGTCTCGATGGACTTGAGGCCCTCGGCCGACTTGTCCTTGTACGGACCCTTGTACTTGTCGCCGCCCTCGAGGTACGCCTTGAAGTACGTCGGGCCGTTGGAGAGTGCCTCCGGCGCGAAGTTGGAGCGCTCGACGGCGTACTTGACGTCCTTCGAGGTGATCTCGGTGCCGTCCTCGAACTTCACGCCCTTGCGGAGCGTGTACGTCCAGGTCTTGGCGTCGTCGCTGGCCTTGCCGAGGCTCGTGGCGAGGTCGGGGACGACCTCCAGGCTCTCCTTGCCGGCGGCCGGCTTGAAGGTGACCAGGGAACGGGCGTACAGGCGGGAGAAGTTCTGCACCCAGCCGTAGTACGTGTTGCCCGGGTCCAGGGAGTCCGGCCCGCTGGAGTGCTCGTACGTGACCGTCCCCCCCTTCTTGTCGGTCGCGTTGACGATGCCCGACATCGCGGCGTCAGCCTTGGCGTTGCCCCCACCGCCGTTGCTGTCACCGCCCGAGTCGCTGCCGCTGCACGCCGATGCGCCGAGCGATACCGCCACGGCCACGGCTATGGCCGCTGCTGTCTTTCTGTTCTGCATGCTGAGGAAAGCCCCCTCGCTAGTCCGGTGCGGCACTGCCGCGATTACTTGCCACGAGGGTCGAGTGCGTCGCGCAGCCCGTCCCCCAGCAGATTGAAGGCCAGCACGGTGATGAAGATCGCCATGCCGGGGATGACCATGAACATCGGGTCCACCTCGTAGAGGTCGACCGCCTGCGTGAGCATGCCGCCCCATGACGCCTGCGGCGGCGCGATCCCGACACCGAGGAAGGACAGCGAGGCCTCGAAGAGGATGTTCGTGGGGATCAGCAGCGTCGCGTACACGAGGATCGGCGCGATCAGGTTGGGCAGCAGTTCGCGGAACAGGATGAACGGGCCGCGTGCGCCCAGCGACCTGGCGGCCTCGACGAACTCGCGCTCACGCAGCGACAGGGTCTGCGCGCGGACGATGCGGCCGATGTAGGGCCAGCTGAAGAAGCCGATCACGAAGATCAGGACCGCGATCCGCAGCGTGAGCCCCTGCATTCCGAACGCTTCACCCTGCAGGGAGGCGGAGATGGAGATCGCGAAGAGCAGCAGCGGGAAGGCGAGGAAGGTGTCCATCATCCGGCTGATGAAGCTGTCCACCCAGCCGCCGTAGAACCCGGCCACGACGCCCATCACGACGCCGATGACGACGGAGAGCAGCGTGGAGCCGACGGCCACCACGAGGGAGACCCAGGAGCCTTCGAGGATGCGCGCCAGGATGTCTCGCCCGGTCTGCGGTTCGACTCCGAGGGGGTGGTCCCAGCTGATGCCCCCGAGGGCGCCCTTGGGCGCCAGCATCACGGGGTCGACCAGGCTCTGGTTGAACGCGTTGGGGTCGAGCCCGAGGAGCGACTGGAGCGGCTTGGACAGCACCGCCGTGAGGATCAGCAGCACGACAACGATGCCACCGGCCATCGCCGCCTTGTCCCGCTTGAAGCGGGTCCAGGCGATGCGGCCGAGCGAACGACCCTCGATCTCCTTGCTCCCGGCGCCTTCCAGCACCGTTTCGGGCCGCACGTCCGCCCCGGTGGTCTCGATCGGTGCCGTCATTGCGCTGGAGACCCCTCTCGGCCGACGGTGGCCGGCCTGTGACCGCCGCTGTAGCGGCTCTTACAAAACATGACAGATGTGACCATGCACGACCGAACTACCCCTGTTTGAAAGAGGGCTTCTCCGGGCATGGAGGACCTGCTGTAGGGAGTCTTCAACCACTTTGCGATCACCCGCCAGACCTGACGGGGAATGTTTGCTCAAACGTGATGCTGCCTAGGGGCTTCCGTTATCCGGACAGCTGTGCTTTCTCAGCGGACGTCTCGGTAACTATTCTGCAATAACGGACATGAAGCCCAATAGCGCTGAACTGATGACCGATCACCCCTCGGCGTTCGGTGGCGGCTGACGCCCCCTCAGTACGCCTGCGGGGCCGTACCGGTCGCCGGCGGGTATCCGTAGCCGGGAGCCGCGGGGGCCGGGGCGTGCGCCTCGCGGTCGTAGAACGGCCTGGCGTTGGCGTTCAGCCACATGGCGACCGGGTCGTACTCGTCGGACAGCGAGACCGTGGAGACGGGCAGTCCGTCGGGGACCACCCCGATCGACTGCCGCATCATCGCGCGAACCGCGTCGACGGACGGTCGGCCGGTGTCGTAGAGGTCGAGCCCGATCGCGAGGTACGGAACACCGAGCGCGGGCTGCACCCAGGCGCGGCGCAGCGCGCGGACGGCCGGGGTGCGGTGGGCGTTCTGCGACAGCAGTGCGTAGAACTGCGGGATCTGGATGGCGGGTTCGGAGAGCCTCAGCGGCCCCGCCGGCATCCGGTCGAGGCCGGTGGCGATGCGGCGCAGGTCCAGCCAGGGAATGCCGACGCCTCCGCCGGGGGCGTGCGGGTTCAGCCAGATACCCCAGCGGTCGGGGAAGAGGGCGCGGGCGATGTCGCGGCCCGTGGTGACCTCGTGGGCCCTGGCCCACCCGCTGGCCGAGAGCTCCTGGGCCGACGTCACGCACGGGGCGTAACCCAGGCCGTCGACCTCCATGTTGCCGTACTGGGCTTCGGGGGATCCCGCCGTGCCGTGCCAGAGCAGCATCCAGACCTGGCCGTCCGCCAGGGACCGCAGCAGCGCCTCGTAGGCGTCGACGCGCCCGGGGGTCACCTGGCGAAGCATGTGCTCGACCTCTCCCCGAGCTCTCGGCTCCTCCCCATCGGCCGCCCCCATGCCTGACGCACTCACCCTGGGTCCCGCCCCTCTTCGTTCCGCATGCTTCACGGTGCTTGTCGCGCCACTCCCGGGCACACGGGGCGGCCTCGTCATCCAACCAGCTTAGGCGCCGCCCCCGACACCGGCTCCACGCCAAGTGGCAGGAGGGCTCGTACCCCTCAGTGCCCGTCACGCCGGTAGAACGGGCTCACCTTCTCCAGCATCCAGTCGCCGACCGGGTCCTGCGCCACGTCGAGCAGGAGGAGGTTGACCGGCCAGGGCACCTGGACCCGGCCCAGCGCGCGCCCCAGGGCGTCCATCGGCGCGCTCTGCCCCGCGGCCTCCCGTACGGCGAACTCGACGCCGACGAAGAGCACCGGGCTGTCGCCCTCGATGCTGGCCAGCGCCCGGCGCGCGGTGCCCACCACACCGGTCTCCTGGAACTCGGCGGACACCGCGGAGAGGAAGTCCACGGGCTCCTCCTTCCAGTCCGGTTCGTACAGCCGCACCCGGCCACCGCTCGCGAGGCCGTCCAGCGGGGTGCGGCCGGCCCGGCAGAGCTCGGCGACGGCGGGGGGAGGCAGGGGCACCCCCACGGCACCGCCCGGGTTGACGGCGATACCGAGCTGCGGGGGCAGTCCGCGGGCGAACTCGCGTGCGGGCGCGACGGTGAAGGAGAGATGGGCGCCGACGCACTGGAGGAACTGCACCTCGGAGCTGAACACGGGGACGTACGCGCCGCCGTCGATGTCGACCGTCGGCAGGTCGAGGTCCGCGCTGTCGGGGCCGCCGCCGTTCGGCAGGGGCACCCAGACGTGGCTGCGGCCGAGCACCTCCACCAGCCGCGCACCGGCTCCCGGTACGCCGAGCGAGGCGCTGAGCACTTCCTCGAACTCGTTGGCCGGCCATCCCTGGGACGGATACGACGGTGCCTGCGCCTGAGCCGGAATGTCCACGTGTTCTGGTCCCTTTCTCGCCATGCTGTGCGGCAGAAACCTTAGACCGGCTCGCGCCATGAGGGCAGTGCCGCAGGCGGGAGCCGCGGCCGGGCACGCCGGACCGTCCAGATTCCGGACAGCCGGCCATCGAGGCGCGAACTGTGCGTATGCGAACGGTGACGCCCGCCGCACCGCCGCCCGGGCCTCCCGGACGGAACTACTCCCCCGGCGGCCGCGCCTCCGGGAACGAGATCCGCCCGATCGCGGCCGCCGTCTCCCGGTCGATCAGCACCGCCGAGGAGCATCCCGGCGGCAGCAGACCGCTCTCGGTGTCCCGCAGCAGCCGGCCGACCGCACGCCTGTGCCTGGCGAACGCGTAGCCGGACACGCCGCGCCCCCGCTCACGCTGTCCCTGTCTGGCCACCCCGGGGGTGACGTCGAGCAGGAGGAGGTGGAGGGCGCTGCCCCTGCGCCGGGCCTCACGCGCCAGCCAGCGCCGCACCCAGGCCTGCGTGCCGCAGTCGTGCACGACGACCGATACGCCCGACCGCAGGGCCCGCCACAGCCCGGCGTAGTGCGCGGCGCGCACCAGGGGCCGGTAGACCGCGTACGGGAGTAAGCCGGGCAGGACGGCCGCCCAGCGGTCCCGGGTTTCCTGGGAGTCGATCGCGTGCTCCTGGACCGCGCGCCGGATCAGCGTGGACTTCCCGCTGCCGGGGAGCCCGGAGACCACCACCACGTCACCCGCCGCGAAGTCCAGGCCGTCCGGACCGCGGCCGCCTCCGCCCCGTAGATCACGCACCGCTGGAGCGTGTCCCCCCGTCGTCTCCCGGGCGGGGACGCCCGGCTGCTGGGGCATCGCACCGCTCGCCGCCCCCGCGGTAGTCGCGTAACGCTGCAACGTCATCGCCTTCCCCCTGCCGAGTCACCCACCGACCTGCCCCAGAAGTGTAAAGAAAAGGCAATGCGGCACAACCGTTTCCGTCCGCACGTGTCGGGCCCGGCACCGGTGCGGCCGGGACGCCCCACTCTCCTCCAATGCGTGCGATGATGACCCCGCCAACTGCATACCGGCCGTTTGAGTCCGCGCGGGAGAGTCCCGGACACCGTGTGCGCCGGGCGCCGAAGGAGCAAGTTCCTCCCTTGAATCTCTCAGGCCCCGTACCGCGTGGATGAGGCATATCTGAAAAGCGGGCCGCTGCGCGGCTCCACCCAAGGTGCAAGCCGACCCTGCCGGGGTGCCCCCGTCAGGACCCTTTCAGGGGCTTTCGGCGAACCTCTCAGGTTCCGATGACAGATGGGGAGGGATCAACCCTCTGTCGTCATGCCCTGGAGCCATGTCCATGAGCACTGCCCCGAGCACCGCCCCCCGCCTCACCGCCCTCGACGCCCTTCACCGGTCGCTGGGCGCCACCATGACCGACTTCGCCGGCTGGGACATGCCGCTGCGGTACGCCAGCGAGCGCGACGAGCACAACGCCGTGCGCACCCGGGCCGGCCTCTTCGACCTGTCACACATGGGCGAGATCACCGTCACGGGCCCGCAGGCCGCGGCCTTCCTGAGCTACGCGCTGGTCGGCAACATCGCGACGGTCGGCGAGGGCCGGGCCCGCTACACGATGATCGTCGCGCAGGACGGCGGGATTCTGGACGACCTGATCGTCTACCGCCTGGCGGACACCGAGTACATGGTGGTGGCCAACGCCGGCAACGCCCAGCTCGTCCTGGACACCCTCACCGCCCGCGCCGACGGCTTCGACGCCGAGGTGCGGGACGACCGTGACGCGTACGCGCTGATCGCCGTCCAGGGTCCCGACTCCCCTGCCGTACTGAAGTCGGTCACGGACGCCGATCTGGACGGACTGAAGTACTACGCCGGGCTCCCCGGAACGGTCGCCGGTGTCCCGGCACTGATCGCCCGTACGGGCTACACCGGCGAGGACGGTTTCGAGCTCTTCGTAGCCCCCGGCCACGCCGAGCAGCTGTGGAAGGCCCTGACCGAGGCCGGCGCGCCGTACGGCCTGATCCCCTGCGGGCTCTCCTGCCGCGACACGCTCCGCCTGGAGGCGGGCATGCCGCTGTACGGGCACGAGCTGACCACCGCGCTGACACCCTTCGACGCGGGTCTGGGCAGGGTCGTGAAGTTCGAGAAGGAGGGCGACTTCGTCGGCCGCGAGGCGCTGTCCGCCGCCGCGGACCGTGCGGAGGCGGCCCCGCCGCGCAAGCTCGTCGGCCTGATCGCCGAGGGCCGCCGGGTTCCGCGCGCGGGCTTCTCCGTCGTCGTCGGCGGGGAGGTCGTCGGCGAGGTCACCTCCGGTGCCCCCTCGCCCACGCTGGGCAAGCCGATCGCCATGGCGTACGTGGACGCGGCGCACGCCGCACCCGGCACCGAGGGTGTCGGGATCGACATCCGGGGCACGCACGAGCCGTACGAGGTCGTGGCGCTGCCGTTCTACAAGCGCCGCAAGTGACGCCGTACGCGACACGCCGCGCACGTGACGCATTCGTGTCTCACACCGTAAGACCACCGTTCATCAGCACTCCCCCGCGTACAGGAGAATTCAGGTCATGAGCAACCCCCAGCAGCTGCGGTACAGCAAGGAGCACGAGTGGCTGTCCGCCCTCGAGGACGGCGTGGCGACGATCGGCATCACCGAGTACGCGGCCAACGCGCTCGGCGACGTCGTCTACGCCCAGCTCCCGGAGGTCGGTGACACGGTGACCGCGGGCGAGACCTGCGGTGAGCTGGAGTCGACCAAGTCGGTCAGCGACCTGTACTCGCCGGTGACCGGCGAGGTGACCGCGGCCAACCAGGACGTCGTGGACGACCCGTCGCTGGTGAACTCCGCCCCCTTCGAGGGCGGCTGGCTGTTCAAGGTACGTGTCGCGGAGGAGCCGGAGGACCTGCTCTCCGCCGACGAGTACACCGCGTTCTCCGGCAACTGAGACCTTAGGGACTTAACTGATGTCGCTTCTCAACTCCTCCCTCCACGAGCTGGACCCGGACGTCGCCGCCGCCGTCGACGCCGAGCTCCACCGCCAGCAGTCCACCCTCGAGATGATCGCTTCGGAGAACTTCGCTCCGGTCGCGGTCATGGAGGCGCAGGGCTCCGTCCTCACCAACAAGTACGCCGAGGGCTATCCCGGCCGCCGCTACTACGGTGGCTGCGAGCACGTCGACGTGGTCGAGCAGATCGCGATCGACCGCGTCAAGGCGCTCTTCGGCGCCGAGGCCGCGAACGTCCAGCCGCACTCCGGGGCTCAGGCCAACGCCGCCGCGATGTTCGCGCTGCTGAAGCCGGGCGAGACGATCATGGGTCTCAACCTGGCCCACGGCGGCCACCTGACCCACGGCATGAAGATCAACTTCTCCGGGAAGCTCTACAACGTGGTCCCGTACCACGTCGACGACACCGGCGTCGTGGACATGGCCGAGGTCGAGCGCCTCGCCAAGGAGTCGAAGCCGAAGCTCATCGTGGCCGGCTGGTCCGCCTACCCCCGTCAGCTGGACTTCGCCGCGTTCCGCCGCATCGCGGACGAGGTCGGCGCCTACCTGATGGTCGACATGGCGCACTTCGCGGGTCTGGTCGCCGCGGGTCTGCACCCCAACCCGGTGCCGCACGCCCACGTCGTCACCACGACCACGCACAAGACCCTCGGTGGTCCGCGCGGTGGCGTGATCCTGTCGACGCAGGAGCTCGCGAAGAAGATCAACTCGGCGGTCTTCCCCGGTCAGCAGGGCGGCCCGCTGGAGCACGTGATCGCGGCCAAGGCCGTCTCCTTCAAGGTCGCGGCGACCGACGACTTCAAGGAGCGCCAGCAGCGCACCCTGGACGGCGCCCGCATCCTCGCCGAGCGCCTGGTGCAGCCGGACGTCACCGAGGTGGGCGTGTCCGTCCTCTCCGGCGGCACGGACGTCCACCTGGTCCTGGTGGACCTGCGCAACTCCGAGCTCGACGGCCAGCAGGCCGAGGACCGGCTCCACGAGCTGGGCATCACGGTCAACCGGAACGCCGTCCCGAACGACCCGCGGCCCCCGATGGTCACCTCGGGCCTGCGGATCGGTACGCCGGCCCTGGCCACCCGCGGCTTCCAGGCCGAGGACTTCACCGAGGTCGCCGAGATCATCGCGGCCGCTCTGAAGCCCGCGTACGACACCGACGCCCTCAAGGCCCGGGTCATCGCGCTGGCCGAGAAGTTCCCGCTGTACCCCGGCGTCAAGAAGTAACCCGCAGTTTGCACGCAGGGTGGGGGCACCGCGCACACTGAACACAGTGAGCCCGGTGCCCCCACCCCTTTGCCCCGCGCTCCCGGGCCCACCCGGCCCGTCCCCGCACCACCCGGCGGACAACGTCGTCCACCAACGCCTTAGGAGTACCCCCGTGGCCCTCTCGGTCTTCGACCTCTTCTCGGTCGGTATCGGCCCGTCCAGTTCCCACACGGTCGGCCCGATGCGCGCGGCCCGCATGTTCGCCCGCCGCCTCAAGAACGAGGGCCTGCTGGCCCACACCGCCTCGATCCGGGCGGAGCTCTACGGCTCGCTCGGCGCGACCGGCCACGGGCACGGCACACCCAAGGCCGTCCTGCTCGGCCTGGAGGGCGAGTCGCCCCGCACGGTGGACGTCGAAGGCGCGGACGCCCGCGTCGAGGAGATCCGCGCCTCGCGCAGCATCAGCCTCCTCGGCATGCACGACGTCCCCTTCGACCCCGACGAGCAGCTGGTCCTGCACCGGCGCAAGGCGCTGCCCTACCACGCCAACGGGATGACGGTCTTCGCGTACGACCGTGCCGGTGCGCCGCTTCTGGAGAAGACCTACTACTCGGTGGGCGGCGGCTTCGTCGTCGACGAGGACGCCGTGGCCGGCGAGGACCCGATCGTCCCTGACGACACCGTCCTGAAGCACCCCTTCCGCACCGGCGACGAGCTGCTGAGGCTCGCCCGGGAGACCGGCCTGTCCATCTCCTCCCTGATGCTGGAGAACGAGAAGGCCTGGCGGACCGAGGACGAGGTCCGGGCGGGCCTGCTGGAGATCTGGCGCGTCATGCAGGCCTGCATCGCACGCGGCATGTCCCGCGAGGGCATCCTGCCGGGCGGTCTGAAGGTCCGCCGCCGCGCCGCGAACACGGCCAGGCAGCTGCGTGCCGAGGGCGCCCCCCAGACGCACGCGATGGAGTGGATCACCCTCTACGCGATGGCCGTCAACGAGGAGAACGCCGCGGGGGGCCGTGTCGTCACCGCCCCGACGAACGGCGCGGCGGGCATCATCCCCGCCGTCCTGCACTACTGGGTGAACTTCGCGGCCGGCGGCTGCACCGAGGCCGAGAAGGACGACGGTGTCGTCCGCTTCCTGCTGGCCGCCGGCGCCATAGGCATGCTCTTCAAGGAGAACGCCTCCATCTCCGGCGCCGAGGTCGGCTGCCAGGGCGAGGTCGGCTCCGCCTGCTCCATGGCCGCGGGCGCCCTCGCCGAGGTCCTGGGCGGCTCTCCCGAGCAGGTGGAGAACGCCGCCGAGATCGGCATGGAGCACAACCTGGGCCTGACCTGCGACCCGGTCGGCGGTCTCGTCCAGATCCCCTGCATCGAGCGCAACGGAATGGCGGCGGTGAAGGCGGTCACGGCAGCGAAGATGGCGCTGCGCGGCGACGGCAGCCACAAGGTCTCCCTCGACAAGGTAATCAAGACCATGAAGGAGACGGGCGCGGACATGAGCGTCAAGTACAAGGAGACGGCGCGGGGCGGGCTCGCGGTGAACATCATCGAGTGCTGAGGATATGGGCCCTGACCAGTGCATTTATATCTTTCAGCGCTGTCAGGGCCTTCCCTGCTTGCACGGCGGAAAGTCCCTGGATCGGCCCTGGGACAGACGCGAAAGTCCCTGAAAAGTCCCTGCCGGATCCCTCGCCGATGGGCGCTTGACCTGGAAGTTCGCGACACCCGCGCAGCTATGGATGTCACTTCGACACACTCGCTCGGGGAATCACCCTCATTCAATAACAAGAGTTTTGTTAAACTCGGCCCCATGGCTACCTCCCAGGCGCCCGGCGAAGGACCCGTCCGGCCCGTATCGGTCTCCCTCCACGAAGGCACCATCGCTGCCCTCAAGGCACGTACGGGCAAACGAGGCATGTCCGCCTACGTCGAGACCCTGATCCAGCGCCAACTGGAACGGGACCGGCTGCGCGAGCTCATCGAAGACGCGGAAACCGAACACGGCCCGGTCGACCAGGCGGCGGTCGACGCCAAACGCGCCATTCTCCGCGGCGACGCCGCGGACTCGGCGGACGCCGCGTGAGCGGCACGCTCGTCCTGGACTGCGAAGGCCTGTCCAAACTGGTGCGACGCACGCCCGAGATCACCGAATGGCTGGCCGCGGCCGAAGCCGAAGACATCCGCGTCGTCACCAGCTCCGTCACCCTCGTCGAAGCACGCGACCCCAGGGGCAACCAGGCCCGCTTCGACTACGCAGTCTCCCGCGTGAACATCATCCCGCCCACCGAAGCCATCGCCCGCCATGCGAGCAAGCTCCTGGCCGCGGCCGGACTGCACGGCCACAAGTACGCCCTCGACGCCATCGTGGCCGCCACAGCACTCACCTCGCCAGCCCCAGCGACCGTCCTGACATCGGACCCCGAAGACCTCCTGATGCTCTGCGGCCCCAGCATCCGCGTCATCAAGGTCTGACCGCGAGGCCGCGACTCGACCCACCCTCTTGTGCGAATCAGAGCGCTGCGCGGAAGGCCTCGGGCAGTAGCCCTCCTCGGCCGACCAGACGCTGGCTCGACCGCGCTGCCGCTCATCACAGAACCGGTGGCACGGGTGCCAGAAGCCTCTTCGCGAAATAATGCCGTTCGGCGGTCAGCCCGCCCTCTTGTGGATACCGCATGCCTTCGGTGACACCGCAGCCAACGGCCAGCCGTCACTCCCTACGACACCACCCGTTCAACCTCAGGAGAACCCGAAGAAAATAATCTTCAGGTTTACCAAAAACAAAACGAAACCCAGCACCGCAAAGAACGCAGCCGGAACCCTCAAGAGAAGTTCGTTGCGATGAAATGCCGGGAGCAATTTATCCCCCAGGAAGTCTGCAGCCACTCCGGCGCAACCTCGAATGTTCAACGCCAACATGGATCCCAGTATTGCGGTGATCACCCCACCGAGGAGTTCTCCGTAATTCACGGAGTGTGAGGTTCGGGCCGAAAGAACCATTTCGTACATTCTTTACCTCCAGAGAGCAGGCCAACGAGCCCGCAAGCTTCCTTAGCGCTAGCTACGGCGCATGACCTCTCAGAAGCGTTCGACTCCTCGCCGTCCGGGTTCGGCGCAGCGGCCCGGACAGGGGACCTGAACTCCGGCTGATGGTGGAGACGGACTCACCACGGCACTATCGTCGGCAGATCTCCACGCATCGACCGAGCGGTTGATGTTGCCCTCGAAATTTCCTCTGTGCGGAGCCACGCACAGCCACATCGCCTTCGAGCTGTTCCCATTCGCCTCAGGCCACCTGCGAAACCCTCCCCCGTTGCCCTGTTCCCGGGCTCCCCCGAGCCGAGCCGACGTGATCCCCGGCATCTGAGGGCATAGCAAACGCTCTTCCCAAGCATCACCGACCCGCCGCAAGTCCTGCTCTCCTGCAAACATCCACAGGCCATGTGGTTCGAGATCCCGCAGGTGGCGTAAGAGCACGTATACACGATCATGAGCGGATCTGGTTGAGACGTCTCCAGCAGATGAGGCTGTGGGCGAGAGAGCCGGAGCCTGCCCAGGCCCTTGATGTGCGGGCAGCCCCTGCGCTCGTGCAGCGCGTTCGAGTTGAGTCGTAGCCCAACTCCCAAGGGCTGAAGCGTCACCAGGCTATAGGTTGTCCGTACGGCCGGGTCGGAGCCGTGGAACTCGGTGTCTGGAGGGGCACAGTGGGGGAACACGTGCGTCCGCGCGTGTCGGCGTATGCCATCGCCGCCACGCAGGACAGCCTGTTGTTGACGCAGCTGTCGGACGCCTCACCGGTCTTCACACCGGGGTTGTGGCATCTGCCCGGTGGAGGAATCGACCCGGGCGAGCAACCACGGGAGGCGCTGGAACGCGAGCTGTACGAAGAGACCGGCCTGGAACTCCACGACGCACAGCTGGTGGACGCGCGGTCGTATGCAGCGCACCGGCTCGGGGTGAGCTGGCATCTGGTGGGGCTCTTCTACGTCGTCGCTCTCAAGCCCGGCCCCCTCATGGTCACCAAGGCCGACGACTCCACCTGCGCCGTCGCCTGGATGTCCCTCTCCGACCTGGAGCACACGAAGCTGTCCCCGGCCGCGGTCGACTCGCTGGGCATGATCGGTGCGCGAGGGGTGCGGACGGTGGACACCGACTGAACCGACGGCGGCCGAAAGCCGACGGGCAGGCCAATCCCCGCTCTTTTCAGTGTTGTTGGCGTTGTAGAGTCACCGATTCAAAGGCTGTGGGGCGTGATTCCGGGCGTGTACGTGCTGGTTCGGCAGAGCCGCTCGACGGCGAGTGACGGGATGCGGCTGATCAGGGGGCACGCTTGAGGCACTTTCGCCTGCTCGTCCTGGGCAACGGCTTCTCCGCGTACGGCAGCTACCTGAACATGGTCGCCCTCAACGTCTTCGTCTACGACGTCACCGGAAGTGCGCTGGCCGCCGGAATCTTCATGGCCGTACGGCTGCTCACCAGCGTTCTGTCCGGCTTCGTGAGCGGACGGCTGGTCTCGGCTTACGACCGCAAGAAGTTGATGGTCGGCGCCGATCTCACGCAGTGCGTCGCCATGGTGGTGCTGCTGATCGTTCCTGACGGCGGGCGCGCGGGGCTTCTGTACGTGCTGGCCGTCGTGACCGGCTTCTGCTCGACGCTGTCGGGCGTCTCCCTGCGCAGCAGCATCCCGGAGATCGTCGGTCCTGAACTGCGACTCCGCGCCAACTCACTCCTCGCGACGGGGCGTTCGCTGGCGATGATCGCCGGGTTCGCCTCAGCGGGTGTCGTGGTCGCCCAGCTGGGTTACGTCGCCGCCATCTCTCTCGACGCCGCCTCGTTCGCCGTGTCGGCGAGCGTGCTGCTCTCCCTGCCGATCCGGACACGGCCGGAGAAGGCGGACAGGGGCGACGGCGCGGCGGTGGCGGACACGGTCACGGTCACGGTCACCAAGCGGGAGCGGCGGCGCCGGGCCGGGGCGCTGGTCCTGCTGCGGGCGGCTCCGGTGCTCGCGGTCATGATGGTGATCAGAGCCGCCGACGGCCTCGGATCCTCGTCGCACAACGTGGCCCTGCCGGTGTACTCAAGCGCTCTCGACCCGTCCCATCCGGCCACGTTCATCAGCCAGTTCTGGGCCACCTGGGCCGTGGGCAACATCGTCATGCAGCAACTGTGCGGGCGCTGGGCAGGACGCGAGGGGCGGCGGGAGCCGGGAGAGCGGGCCTTCGCGATCGGGTCCTGTGTGATGTCGGCGGCGTTCATCGTGGTCTTCGCGGGGCTGCCCACGGGCGTCGCCGTCGTGGCCGCCCTGGTGGCGGGCATGGCCGACGGTCTCACCGAGATCGCCTACGTCACCCGGCTCCAGGCGGCGCCGGACGAGCAGCGCGGCCGGCTCTTCGGCCTGTCCGCCTCGGTCGAGAACACCGGCTTCGGTCTCGGGATGCTGGTCAGCGGCGGCCTCCTGGACCGGTACTCCCCGATCCACGTGGTGGGGCTGCTGCACGGCCTGGCGATCGTGCTCTGCGCCGTCCTCTTCGTCGTCCTCGTGCGGCACGGCCGAGGAGCCGATGCAGAGCCCCCTTTACAGCAGGACGCCGCACGCCAGGTCACGTCACGTCAGGACGCCGCTCGCGATGACACGTCACGACAGGTCACGACACAGCCGGACGCCGCACGGCTGGACACGTCGTCGGTGGAGAGCGAGGCAGACGCACGATGACCGCAACCCCCGAGGCCGTGCCCGCGCCCGGATCCGTCCCCGCGCCCGATCCGGTGGCCGTCATCGGGATGTCCTTCCGGCTGCCCGGCTCGGACAGCCCTGAGGAGTTCTGGCGCACCATCCACGAGGGCGCCGATCGTATCCGCCGCTTCACCGAGGCCGAACTCGCCGCGGCGGGCGTGACCGAGGCGCAGTACCGCGCCGATGATTTCGTCGGGGCGAGCGGGGTCCTCGAAGACATCGCGGGGTTCGACGCGAGCTTTTTCGGGATGAGCGCGCACGAGGCCCGCATCACCGACCCGCAGCACCGGCTGTTCCTGGAGTGCGTGCACCACGCCCTGGAGAACGCCGGATACGCGGGCGGCGCGGGGGAAACCGGCGGCCACGAGGTGGGCGTCTACGCCAGTACCGGCTACCACCTGTACTCCCTCCAGAGCTACCTGCAGAACAACGTCCTCCCTGAGGGCGTGGCGGACTGGGTGGCCGGACTGCAGATAACCGTCGGCAACTTCGCCGACTTCACCGCCAACCGCGCCGCCTACCGCCTCGGTCTGACCGGGCCCGCCGTCAACGTCCAGACGGCGTGCTCCAGTTCACTGACGGCGGTGTACCAGGCCGCGCAGTCCGTGGCCTACGGCGAGTGTGACATCGCTGTCGCGGGCGCCGCCGCCCTCCATGTGCCGCAGGTCCTCGGCTACCAGTACGTCAAGGGGTCCATCCTCTCCAGGAGCGGCCGTCTGCGGCCCTTCGACGCGGACGCGGACGGGACCGTAGGCGGCACGGGTGTCGCGGCCGTCGTGCTCAAGCGCCTCGATCGGGCCCTCGCGGACGGCGATCACGTCCACGGCGTCCTCCGCGGCTGGGGAGCCAACAACGACGGCGCCGACAAGCGGACCTTCGCCGCGCCGAGCGCCGACGGCCAGCGCGGCGCCATCCGGCGGGCCCTGCGCAGGGCGGGGGTCGACGCGGGCAGCATCGGCTATCTGGAGACGCACGGGACGGGCACGCTGAAGGGCGATCCGATCGAGTTCGAGGGCGCGACCTCCGCTTTCCGCGCCGACACCGACCGCACCGGATACTGCGCCCTGGGATCGGTGAAGGCCAACATCGGCCACCTCGACGTCCTCTCGGGCCTGGCCGGCATGATCAAGGCACTGCTCGTGCTCCGGCACGGCGTCATCCCTCCGATGGCCAACTTCCGCCGCCCCAACCCCGCCCTCGATCTCGCGGCGAGCCCCTTCTACATCCCGGACTCGGCACGCCCCTGGCCGCAGGGGGACGGCCCGCGCAGAGCGTCCGTCAGCTCGTTCGGGGTCGGTGGCACCAACGTCCACGTCGTACTCGAAGAGGCCCCCGAGCCCGCGCCCCGCCCGGCCGGGGCGCCACGGCCGCCGGGTGTCCTGGTGGTCGCGGGCCACACGGAGGCCGCGCTCGCCGACAACGCCCTGGCCCTGCGCGACCACCTGCGGGCCCACCCCGGCACGCGGCATGCGGACCTCGTGTCGACGCTCGCGCTCGGCCGCGCCCATCGCAGGCACCGCCTCGCGGTACGGGGCGACACCGTGGCCGCGCTCACGGTCGCTCTCGAAGGCCGGCTCGCGGATCCTCGGCCCGACGGGGGCGGCACGGACGGGGCCGACACGGGGTTCCTCTTCACGGGGCAGGGCAGCCTCCACCGGGGCGTGGCACGGCTGCTGCACGAGCGGTTCCCCGTCGTACGCGAGGTCCTCGACGCCTGCGAGCGGCAGTACGCCGGACTCAGCGGCGGCGACAGCCTCCTCGCTCCGCTTCTCGCGGCGGACGAGAAGCCGGGGGCCGAGCCGCCGTGGCCCACGGAGCTGGCGCAGCCGGCGCTCTTCGCCCTGCAGTGCGCGCTCGTGCGGCTGTGGCGCACGGCCGGGATCACCCCGCGCGTGGTGGCCGGGCACAGCGTCGGCGAGTACGCGGCGCTGCACGCGGCCGGGGCGCTCTCCGTCGAGGACGGGCTGCGTCTGACGGCCGGGCGGGGCAGGCTGATGCGCGACCACTGCGCGCCGGGGGCGATGATCGCGGTGCCGATGGAGGAGCGTGCGGCGCGGGAACTCGCCGCCGAGGTGCCCGGCGTGGAACTCGCCGTCGTCAACGGCCCGCGCAGTCAGGTGCTCGCGGGAGGGGACGCCGCGGTGGAACGTCTCACAGCGCTCCTGTCCGGACGCGGGATCGCCGCCCGGCGGCTTCCGGTGCGGCACGCGTTTCACACGGCGCTGATGGACCCCGTTTCGGCGGGACTCCGCGCACTGTGCGCCGAGGTCGGACTCAGGCCGTGCGTCGTGCCGTTCGTGAGCGCCCTGGACGGGCGGACCCGCCCCGCAGGCTGGCTCCCGGACCCCGACTACCTCCTACGACAGGCGCGTGAACCGGTGAGATTCGCCGACGCGCTGCAGGAGCTCGGCACGTCGCACACAGCCACGGGCACGCTCGTGGAACTCGGACCGCACACCACCCTCAGCGGGCTCGCGCGGAGGGGGCCTACGGGTCGGCGGGTGTACCCGACGCTACGGCGCGGGGCCGGACTCGAAGCGCTCTGGGACGCGGCAGCGCGCCTCTACGGAGCCGGGGCGCCGGTCCGCTGGCGGGCCTTCATGGAGGGTACGGGCCGCAGGATCCCCCTGCCCGGCTACCGCTTCCAGCACAAGGACTACTGGACAGGGCCGGAGAACCACCTCTCCCGGCCCTTACGACCGGCAAGAGACGGGACCGAAGTGGCACAGGACGAAGCAGCGGTCGAGCGTGTGCTCAAGCACATCGTCGAGGTCACCGCGAAGCATCTCAGCTACGAGACCGACGAGATGGCCGAGGACGCCTCCTTCTTCGATCTCGGGGCGGACTCGCTGCAGATGATCGGCGTACTGCGCGAGCTGGAGGAGGAGCACCGGGTCAAGGTGTCGATGCGGGAACTCTTCGAGAAGGCGGAGACGGCGAAGGGACTCGCCCTGCTCATCGTCGGGAAGATGGGGGCGGCGGAGGTGACGGGTTCACCCCAGCGCCTCGAGCGGCTCCCGGAACCGCCGGTCCGAGAGCCGCTCCCCGAGCCGCCGGCCCACGAGGCACCGCCCGCGCCCACGGTGTACGTGGCACCCGCCCCCGAGCCGGCCCCGACGTTCCGCGAGCCCGAGCCGGCCCCCGTGTCGTTCCCGCCCGGCCCGGCGCCGTCCGCCCCGGCCGCGTCCAGCGGGTACGCCACCCGCCAGGAGCTGGAGGACCTCGTGCGGCAGGTCCACCAGCTCTCCCAGATGCAGCTGCAACTGATGGGCCAGCTAAGCCAGTTGCTGAGCCTCCAGACGGCCCGGACCGGTCAGGTGGACCGATGACCGGCGGCCCCGAATCCGTCTCCGCGGCAGTCGACGAGGACCTCACCGCGATGGCCGAGCTGTCGCGGCGCATCGCGAGCCAGATGGGGGCACCCGATGCCGGGCCGGAGCAGGCCACGGCTGCCCGGCCCGCCCAGCACGGGCCGCGCCCGGAGGTGTCCCGCGGCTCCGGCATGGTCCGCGGCGGCTCTCCCGAGACCCAGCGGGCGCACCTCGACGACCTGGTGCGCCGCTACAACGCCAAGACGCCTACCTCCAAGCAGGTCGCCCAGCGCTACCGGCGGGTGCTCGCCGACAGCCGGGCGGCGGTCGGGTTCCGCGGCAGCACCAAGGAGATGCTGTACCCCATCGCGGGGCGGCGGGCCAAGGGATCCTGGCTGGAGGACATCGACGGGAACCGTTACGTCGACATCACCATGGGCTTCGGGGTGCTGCTCTTCGGCCACGAGCCCGCCTTCGTCACCGAGGCCGTCCGTGAGCACCTCTCGCGCGGCATCCAGCTCGGCCCCCGCAACGTGGAGACCGGCGAGGCCGCCGAACTGCTCGCCGGGCTGACCGGCATGGAGCGGGTCGCCTTCGCCAACTCCGGTACGGAGGCGAACTCCGCCGCCATCCGCCTCGCCCGCGCCGCTACCGGACGCACCCGCATCATCACCTTCGAGGGCGCCTACCACGGCCACAACGACAACGTCCTCGGACGCTCCCCGCACACCGGCGGTCAGGGCCCGGTCACGGTCCCGATGTCCGCGGGCGTCCCGCCGAACGCCGTCGCCGACCTGCTGGTGCTGCCGTACGGCAGCGAGCAGAGCCTCGCCCTCATCGAGCAGCAGGCGGACGACATCGCCGCCGTCGTCGTCGAACCGGTACAGAGCCGCCACCCGTCCCTCCAGCCGGCCGGCTTCGTACGCCGACTGCGCGAACTGACCCGGCGCCGCGGCATCGTGCTGCTCTTCGACGAGATGCTGACCGGTTTCCGGCCCGCGCCACGAGGCGCCCAGGAGCTCTACGGAGTCACTCCGGACCTCGCCACCTACGGCAAACTGCTCGGCGGCGGATTCCCCATCGGGGCCATCGCGGGGCGGGCCGACATCATGGACGGCATCGACGGCGGCCACTGGAGCTACGGGGACGACAGCTACCCGGAGGCCGACACGACGTTCTTCGGCGGCACCTACATCCAGCACCCGGTGTCGATGGTCGCCACCCGAGCCGTGCTGAGCCACCTCAAGGAGCACAGCCCACGCCTCCAGGAGCGCCTGAACGCGCGCACCGACGAACTGGCCGCAACGCTCAACGCCTTCTTCGAGGCCGAGGAGTTCGCCCTGCGCATGAGCCACTTCGGCTCCATGTTCCGGTTCGAGCACCGCGCGGACATGGAACTGCTCTACCACCACCTCATGCTGCGCGGGGTGCACGTGTGGGAGTGGCGCAACTTCTTCCTGTCCACCGAGCACTCCGACGGTGACATCGAGTTCATCGCCGACGCGGTGCGGGGCTCGCTGCGGGAGCTGCGCGACGCCGGGTTCTTCCGGACGAAGGCCAGGGTGACACCGGCCGCCACCCTGCCCGAGCCGATAGCCGCACCACCGGCCGCCACCCTGCCCGAGCCGCGTGCGGCGGCCACCCCTCCCGCGGCCGAGCCGAGGACTCGGGCCATGGCCTGGAACACCGCCGCGACGGTGCGGCAGGCCCCCCGCCCGGCTACCTCGGCGAGCCGGGCCCCTTCCGGGCGCCCCCTCGACTTCGGCGTCTACTTCTTCGGCGACTACCCGCAGGACGACACCACCCCCAGGCACGGCAAGTACGACCACATCCTGGAGACCGCCCGCTTCGCCGACCGCAACGGTTTCCACTCCCTGTGGATCCCCGAACGGCACTTCCACTCCTTCGGCGGGCTCTTCCCCAACCCCGTCGTGCTCGCCGCCGCGCTGGCCCGCGAGACCGACCGCATCCGCATCAACGCGGGCTCCGTCGTGCTCCCGCTGCACGACCCGATCCGCGTCGCCGAAGAGTGGTCGATGGTCGACAACCTCTCCGGTGGCAGGGTCGGGATCGGCTGCGCCAGCGGCTGGCACGCCAACGACTTCGCCTTCTTCCCCGAGCGCTTCGGCTCCCACAGGGAGACGATGTACGAACAGATAGCGCAGATACGGAAGCTGTGGCTCGGGGAGCCGGTGCGCCGCACCACCGGCGCCGGCGAGGCGGACCTGCGGCTCTTCCCGCGCCCCGTCCAGGACGCTCCGCCCATGTACACGGCCGTGGTCGGCAACCCGGCGTCCTACGAACTCGCCGCCCGCCACGACCTGGGCATCGTCACCAACCTCATGACCCAGAGCGTCGAGCAGCTCAGGGAGAACGTCGCGCTGTACCGGCGCACGCGCGCCGCGCACGGTCTGGATCCCGACGCGGGGCGCGTCTCCGTGCTCCTGCACACCTACCTCGCCGAGGAACACGCGACGGCGCGCGCCGGGGCCCGCGACCCGCTGTCGCGGTACATGCGGGCGTCCCTGTCGCTGTTCGGCAACGTAGCCAACAGCCTCGGCCACCAGCTGGACCTCTCGGCGATGACCGAGGACGACCTGGACGTCGTCTTCCGGCGCGCCTATGACCGCTACTGCGACCAGCGCGCTCTCATCGGCAGTCCGCAGAGTGTGCGCCCGGTCGTCGAGGAGGTGCGTGCGGCGGGGGCCGACGAGGTCGTGGCACTGGTCGACTTCGGTGTCGAACCCACCGCGATGCGCGAAGGGCTCGTGCACCTCGACTCGCTGCGCCGCGCGTGCGCGTTGTCCGCCGGAACGGCGCCCGTGCCCGACGATCCGGGGGCGCCCCTGTCACCGAGCCAGCAGCGTGTCTGGTTCCTGGAGCGGATGCTGCCTGGACGTACCGCGTACAACGAGGTCAAGGCCATCGACCTCGACGGCCCCCTGGACGTGCCCGCGCTTCACTCGGCCCTGCGCGCCCTCGCCGCCCGGCACGGACAGCTCCGTACGGTGTTCCGCGAAGTGTCGGGCGAGGCAAGGCAGTTCACCCGGGCGCCGGGCGATGTGGACTTCGCCGTCGTCGACGGCACGGACCCCGGGGACGACACGGTCGCCGCCACCCTCAAGGCCGAGAGCGGGCGCCGCTTCGACCTGGCGGGAGGACCGCTGTTCGTCACGCGCCTGGTCCGGCTCGGCGAGCGGCGGCACGTCCTCGTCCTGTCCCTGCACCACATCGTCATGGACGCGGCATCGGCCGCGGTGCTCGCGCGCGACGTGTCCGCCCTCTACCGCGCGGAGGTCACGGGCACCCCGCCCGTCGGCCTGCCCGCCCTGGCCCGGACCTACGCCGACCACGCCCGTGCTCAGCTCGGCTCGCTCGACGGCGCGAAGGCCGCGGAGGACCTCTCGTACTGGAAGAAGGCGCTCGGCGGCGAGCTGCCCGTCCTGGAACTGCCCACCGACCGGCCGCGGCCCGCCGTGATGACGTCGAACGGCCACGCCCTCTTCCGCACACTCGACGCCGAACTCTCCGCAACCGTACGCACATTGAGCCGAGAGCGGCGCAGCACCCTTTTCATGACGCTGCTCGCCGGGTATGCCACCGCTCTGCACCGCGTTACGGGCCAGGACGATCTCGTCGTCGGCACCCCGATGTCCGACCGCACACCCCCGTACGAGGACGTCGTCGGCTTCTTCGTGAACACCCTGGCCCTGCGCCTCGATCTCTCCGGAGACCCGGACTTCGTCACGCTCCTGGACCGGGTGCGGGCGGTGGCGCTGGACGCGTACGACCATGCCGACGTGCCGTTCGAGGTGGTCGTCCGGGAGTTGGCCCCCGTTCGGGCGCTCGACCGGACCCCCGTCTTCCAGACGCTCGCCGAGTTCGAGACCGGCGACCCGTTCCGCTTCGAACTGCCCAGGGTGCGGGCGACCCCGCTCGACTCCGGCCCCGACAAGGCGCTGACCGACCTCAGCGTGTACTTCACAGACCGGACGGACGGTATTCGCTGCCACCTGGAGTACAACACCGACCTGTTCGACGAGGCGACGATCGAGGCACTCTTCGGGACGTTCAGGGACGTGCTCGCGCGGGCCACGGGCACCGGGGCCGCGGTGCCGGACGTTTGGCGGCGCGGGCGCACCCGGCAGCGGACCCGCAGCACCGTCCACGCCCTGGCGTCACGGTGGGCCGAGGCCGCCCCCGACCGCACCGCCGTGATCAGTGGTGAGGAGACGCTGACCTACCGCGACCTGGACGAGCGGGCCGAGCGCCTCGCGGCCGTCCTGCGCGACCAGGACCGCGACGGAGCGCCGGTCGCCCTGTGGCTGCCGCGCGGCACGCACCTGGTCGTCGCCATGCTCGCGGCGCTCAAATCGGGCCACGGCTACGTTCCGCTGGACCCCGGACAAGGAAGGGCCAGGGCCGAGGCGGTGCTCGCGGAGAGCGGCGCCGGAATCCTCGTGGTGAGTGGTGACGGGCCCCCGGCAGGGCCACCGGGCACCGCCGTGGTCGACGCCGCCGCCCTCACGCGCGCAGGCTCGGACGCGGTGCGCGCACCGCAGGACCCTCCGGCGGCTTCGGGCCCCGAGTCCCTCTGCTTCGTCATCTACACCTCCGGCAGCACCGGCACCCCCAAGGGGGTGGCCGTGCCGCACCGGGCCGTGGTGGACCTGTGCCAGTGGCACCACGAGCGCTTCGGGTTCACCGCGGACGACCGCAGCGCCGCCGTGTGCAGCCAGAGCTTCGACGCCGCCGCGCTGGAGATCTGGCCCGCGCTGACCGCCGGTGCCACGGTCGTCGTGGCCGACGACGCGACCCGCAAGGACCCCGCCGCGCTGGCCCGCTGGTACGCGGACCACCGGATCACCTTCTCCATCCTGCCGACGGCCCTCGGCACGGGGGTCCTCGAACTGCCGGCCGACCGACAGCCCCCGCTACGGCACCTGCTGCTCGGCGGTGACGTTCTGGGCACCCGGCCGCGCGCGGGCGTCGCCTACGAGACGGTGAACGTCTACGGGCCCACCGAGGTGACCGTGCTGTGCACGACCCAGACGGTGGAGCCCGCGACCGCCGAGGATCCGGGCGCCCCGATCCCGATCGGCCGCCCCGTCGACAACGTCACGCTGCGCGTACTCGACGCACACGGCCGCGAGGTGCCCGCCGGGGAAGTGGGAGAGCTGTACGTGGGCGGCCCCGGCGTCGCCACCGGCTACCTGGGCCGCCCCGACCTCACGGCGGAGCGCTTCGCCCCCGACCCGTTCGGCGGCGAGGGAACCCTTTACCGCACCGGCGACCTGGTGTGCTGGGACGCGTCGGGCACCCTGATGTTCCGCGGCAGGTCGGACGACCAGGTGAAGATACGCGGCTATCGCGTCGAGCCCGAGGAGGTCACGCGGACGCTGGGCGGCCTGCCGGACGTCGCCGAAGCGGTCGTTCTGGCCCGCCGCGACCAGCGGGGCGAGGCCCGGTTGGCCGCCTACGTCGTGCCCGCCACGGCGTCGGCGCGGGAGCAGGAGACCGCCGACCGGCTCACGGAGGAACTGGCCGCGCGTCTCCCCGGCCATCTGGTGCCGCACGCATGGGCGGTCCTGCCGGGCCTCCCGCTGTCCGGCAACGGAAAGCTGGACCGGGCCGCGCTGCCCGAGCCGTCCCTGATCACCTCGGTGGAGGTGCCTGCGCCGACCGGGCGGGCGGCGGCCGCCGCTCCCGCGTCGGCGGAGTCGGACGTCGAAGCGCGGCTACGGGCCCTGTGGGCCGAGGAGTTCGGGATCGACGCCGGCACGATCGGCCGTGAAGCCTCGTTCTTCGATCTCGGCGGCCACTCCATCACGGCGATCCGCCTGGCCAACAGCGTGCGGGAGGAGTTCGGCGAGGAGTACCCCGTCGCGCGCTTCTACGAGGAACCGACACTGCGCGGGATGGCGGCGTACTTCGGCACGGGCGGGGCCGGGACGCGGGCCGCGGGAGCGCCCGGGGGCGGAGAGGACGAGGGTGGGGGTGACGTCCTCGACCGTGCGCCGGTCACCGCCCAGCAGAGGGCCTTCATCACCCGCCACCTGACGCACCCCCGGCCGCAGATCTACAACGTGGCGATGCGTCTGACCCTCACGGGGGCGCTCGACGTATCGGCCCTGCGCACGGCTCTGACCCGCCTCGTGGCGCGCCACGAGGCGTTGCGCACCAGGCTGGTGGAGAACGCGGGGACGCGGGAGTGGCAGCAGGAAGCGCTGCGCCCCCGGCCGGTCGCCCTGCCCGAGGAGGACCTGCTCGGGCGGTGCGGATCGGCGGCGGACGCGGAAGAGGAGGCGGATCGCGCAGCGGCGAGGACAGCCGCCACTCCCTTCGACATCCGGGCCGAACTCGCGCCGGTGCTCCGTCTGCTGCGCACGGGGAACGACCGCTGGGTGCTGCTCTTCGTCCTGCACCACGCGGCCTGCGACGGCTGGTCGGTCACCATCCTGCTGCGTGAACTCGCCGCGCTGTACCGGGCAGCGGCCACCGGGGAGCCGCACGGCCTGGCCGATGGCGTGCCTCAGCCAGGCGCCTACGCACGCTGGCAGCGCGAGCGGAGCCGCACGCAGGACAAGGGCCGCTTGGTCGAACACTGGGCGCGGCAGCTCGAAGGTGCCTCCTTCTCCCGGTCGCTGCCCCTGGACCGGCCCCGCCCCGCACAGCTGAGCGGGGCCGGCGACGTGGTGCTGTTCACGGTGGGGCACGACGTGCGCACGGGCGTGGAGACGCTGGCGCGCCGGCACCGCACGACACCCTTCGCGGTGACCGCGGCGGCCATGGCCCGCCTCGTCGCGAAGGTGACGGGCGAACCCGACGTCCTGCTCGGCATCTCCTACGCAAACCGCGAGCGTCGGGAGTTCGAGGCCCTCGCGGCCTGCACGGTCTCGTCCTTCACGCTGCGGGTCCGTGGTGAGCGCGCCGGGTCGTTCGGCGCGCTGGTAGACCAGGTCGCGCGCCGCACGGTCGAGGCGATCGACCACGCGGCGCCGATCCGCGCGATGGCGGCCGGCCTGACGGCGGCACTGGGCACCGAGGTCCCCGACCGGCTGCCCATCGGATTCCAGTACCAGAACTCGCTGGAGACGGACATCGAACTGCCGGGCCTGACCACGGCCGTCGAGGACCTGACCGTCTCCGGCGCCCGCTCGGAGTTCAACTTCGGGCTGATCCCCACGGGCGACGTGCTCTCCGGCTATGTGGAGTTCTCGACCGACCTGTGGGACCGCGCCACGATCGAGGCGTGGACGGCCACGTACACACGCCTCCTCGCCGAGGGCGTCGCCGACGCACTGGGAGGCGATGCCTGAGCGGCGGCTCGGCCGGTCTCTCCGTACACGCGGAGAGACCGGTTCCCGCCCGCGAAGGACGACGGCCGCGCCGCGACGGACCGGCCTGCGGCCGCGGGACGGTTCGCACACGGCTATGAGGGCCCGCTGCGGGAGGCCCCGTGGGCCCGGCTCCTCCCGCCCCGGCCCGTCTCGCGACCGACGCCCGGCCTCCCGTGCGCGTACCGGGATTCAGCTGGGTCCGTTCCACCGCTTTCCGCCCACCCGGAGCCTGCATTGTCAGGTGCATGACTATCTCGACCATCCGGCGCGACGCCGATGCCCGCCCCGCGACGGTGGCCACCCCCACGGCCCGCCGCGACCCGCCCCCGCCAGGAGGAACCCCTGATGCGCACCCACCGACCACGCCCCCGCACCTCACCGGGGTCCGGCCCGCACGCCCGCCCTGCGGCAGGTTCCCGGATCCCCGGTGCTCGCGTTTGACAGCCACGCCCCACAGTGACCATGATTCCATTAATTGACTAATGGAATTGAGGCGAGGCGCGTGACAGAGACGAGCGATCCGGGCGGCAGTCCGGGCACGTGGGCCCTGGAGGCCTACGGCCTGGGAAAGCGCTACCGGCGCGGCTGGGCGTTGCGTGACTGTTCCTTCCGGCTGCCGGCCGGCCGGATCTGCGGGCTCGTCGGCCCCAACGGGGCGGGAAAGAGCACCCTGCTGGGCCTGGCGTCCCGTCAGGTGGTGGCGACACAGGGCGAACTGCGCATGTTCGGGATGCCTGTGGGCGATCCCGGGGTGATGCCGCGGTTCGCCTTCCTCGGACAGGACAAGCCGATGTTCAAGCGGTTCACCGTTGCGGAGACGCTGCGCATGGGCGGCGAGCTCAACCCCGGCTGGGACGGCGCGGCGGCGGAGCGGATCGTGCGCTCGGGCGACGTGCCCATGAACGCCTCGGTGGGGACCCTCTCCGGGGGACAGCGCACCCGGGTCGCCCTCGCTCTCGCCTTCGGCAAACGGCCGGATCTGCTGCTGCTCGACGAGCCGATGGCCGACCTCGACCCGCTGGCCCGCGACGAGATGAGCACCCTGCTGATGGCCGAGGCCGTCGAGCGCGGCACGACGGTGGTGATGTCCTCGCACATCGTGGCCGAGCTGGAGGACATGTGCGACTACCTGCTGGTCGTGGCCGACGGCAGGATCCGGATGGCCGGCGACGCCGACGCGCTGGTCCCGGCGCACGCACTGGTGACCGGACTGGCCGAGGACGGGGGCCTGCCCGCCGCTCTCACCCGCCACACGGTCATCGAGACGCGCGTCCAGGGACGTCAGTTCCAGGCGATGGTGCGACTCGACGGCACGTTGTCCGGAGACTGGCAGGTCGCCGAGCCCAGCCTGGAGGAGGTCCTGCTCGCGCATCTGCGCTCGCCGGACGCTCCCCCGCTGTACACACCCGGCGCACGGACCGAGACCGAGGGGACCAGGACCGCATGAGCACCACCCTGACCGCCGCACCGACCGCGGGCACCGCCCGCCCGAGGCTGCTGCGGGGGCTGACCTGGCTGGTCCTGCGTCAGCACCGGACCACACTGACCTGCATCCTCGCCCTGGTGGTGCTCGGCTCGCTCTGGATCGTGTACCAGCGCGGCCAGCTCGTCGACACGCTCGCCGCCGCGGGCTGGCCCGGGAAGACCGTGCCGCAGCCGGTCGTGGGCGAGGGCTACAGCAGGCTCACCTTCCTCCTGGGGATGCTGCCCGGCGTCCTCGCCGTCTTCCTGGGTGCGCCACTGATCGCCGCGGACCAGGAGCAGGGCACCGTACAGCTCGTCACCACCCAGTCCGTGACGCGCCGCCGCTGGCTCGTCGCCAAGCTCGGCTGGTGCCTCCTGATCACCCTGGTGGCGTGCTCGGTGCTCTCCGCGGTCTTCACCTGGTGGTGGAAGCCCTACCGGTCGGTCCTCCCGGACATCTGGATGGACCAGTCGGTCTTCGACACCACGGGCCCCGTTCTCCCCGCGCTCGCCGTGTTCCTGACCGCGGCCGGTTTCACGATCGGCATCCTGCTGCGCCGGGTACTCGCCTCCATGGTCGTCACCTTCGTCTTCTGTGTGGCCGCGCAGACCGCCTGGGGCATGTTCCGTGACCTCCTGGGCACGCCGCGCACGGCCACCTATCCGCTGAACGACGAGTTCCCCGCGCACCTCGACGACGCGTACGAGGTGGACCGCTGGGTCGGCAGCGCGGACGGACAGCTCTACGGATGGGGGTCCTGCGCCGAGGCGACGGAGAAGGCCACGAACGCGTGCATCGAGGAGAGGGGCATCGTCAACAACGTGTTCCAGTACCTCGACTACGACCAGATGGCCGCCATGCAGTGGACCGGCGCCGGCATCCTGCTGGCCGGCACGGCCGTGCTGACCGCGTTCGCCCTGTGGTGGGCCTCGCGGCGGCCCCTGTAGGGCCGCGTCCCATCCTCTACGTAAAGTGTCGCTGAACGAGCGGAAGGTGATGTCCGTGGTCGTGTTCCGCATCGACCGGCGCAGCGGGGTGGCGACGTATCTCCAGATCGTCCGGCAGGTCGAGCAGGCCCTGCGGATGGGCGCGCTGGAGGAGGGTGACCGGCTGCCCACGGCCGCACAGGTCGCCGCCACCACCAAGGTCAACCCGAACACCACGCTCAAGGCATACCGGGAGCTCGAGCGTGCGGGGCTCGCCGAGGTACGCCAGGGGGCGGGGACCTTCATCACCCGCACCCTCGCCGAGCCGGGGTCCGGACCCGAGTGGCCGCTGCGCACCGCGCTGAACGAATGGCTGCACCAGGCGCGCACCGAGGGCCTCGGCCGCGAGGAGGTCCAGGCCCTCTTCCGGGCCTCCTTCGAGGCCGCCTATCCGACCGGTCCGCAGAGCTGAGCACCCGGCCGCCGGAGCGGGCCTGAGGTCCGCCCGCCCACCGGGTGCCGCCGGGCCGCCCGACGCTCCGGACCGGCGTCCGCCGGTCCGGGGCGGTTCAGGCCTTGTTCTGCGCGGCCCAGAACTCGTCGAAGGAGAGCTCACCGTCGCCGTTGCCGTCGTGGGCGTTGATGACGGCCTGGGCGACGGTCTCGGTGACGTAGGGGTCACCGAGCTGCGCCATCGCGCTCTTGTACTCGGCGGCCGTGATGCTGCCGTCGCCGTTCTGGTCGAAGCGCTCGAATGCCTTGCGTGCCGACTCGATGTCCGCCACTGTTCCGCCCCTTCGTTAAGCGTCGTTGACGGAAGTCAGATTATCCGGCACCCGAACCGGCGGATCCGGGGGGCGAGTGACCGGAAGGCGCGGAAGATCTCGATAGCGCATGCTTCGTTCCGGTACGCCCTTCGGTGCCGCAGCCGGCCTTCCAGAGAGCGCCGTCCTGGGACGAGCCCGTTCGAAGGCCGCATCGCGCCGGCATCCACGAGGCCGGAAGGGCCCTACCGCCGACGGCGGTTCGGGCGGGCCCCGCTTTAGGTCAGCAGCTCCGTGGCGGTCACCGCTCTCAGCCGGCGCCGATCGATCTCGGTGAGGAGGAGGGGCAGTGCGGCGACGGTGTCCCGGTAGCCGAAGTGCAGGCTGACCACGGAGCCGTTGCGGAGTTCGCCGGCGACCTTGCGGGTGACGGCCGCGACTCCGGGCGAGGTGAAGTCGAGGGAGTCCACGTCGTAGGACAGGACGTGCGGGTATCCGGCCCGCTGTGCGAGTTCCTGGACGAGCGGGGTGGCGTGGCGGGCACGCGAGGGTCTGAACCAGGTGCCGATGGAACCGGTGAGCCGGCGCAGGCGCCGGGCGCAGCCGGTGATCTCCTCGTACGCCCGCGTCTCGTCCATCGCGTTGATGTCGAGGTGGCCCTGCGTGTGGTTGCCGAGGTCGTGGCCGCCGTCGAGGATGCGGCGGGCCATGCCGGGGTTCCGGTCGAGCCAGTCACCGACGGCCAGGACGGTGAGCCGGGCGCCCGCCCGCTCGGCCTGCGCGAGGACGGCGCGGGCCAGGGCGGGGTCACCCCGGCCGTGGAAGGTGAGGGCGACACGGGGGCTCGCACGGGGGCCGTGCTCGATCTGCACCGGTTGCCCGGCCAGGCGCCGCGGGGCGACGCCCTGGCGTACGGCGCCGAACGCCTCCCGTCCGCGCCGGTCGCCTTCACCTTCCTGCGCCTTGCCCGCCGTCGACCGCGAGGGCGCGTCCCGGGCGCAGCCCGCGGCGGAGGTGCCCCCCAGGACCAGACCGGCGGCCGCACGCAGGGCGCCGCGGCGGGGCATCGCTGTCCTGCGATGCTGCATGACCGTCCACCTCGCGGGTCGGTTCGGGCGCTGTTCCCCGAGACCCGAGCACAGTACGGCCGAACAGGCGGCGACACGACGGTGACCGGGCGTTGCCCGCTGGAGAGGTGATCAATGAATCAATGAGAGAAATCGAGAGTTACACAAAGAATCCCAGGCGGGTGACCTATCACACCTATGATTCAGGACCAGAATGAGAAGTATTGAACGCTTTGGGCGTATTGCACTTTCGACGCCAGGGTCGCCTGTCTGCCATAGTCGGACACGCGACCTCCTCCGACCCGAGCCAGGTCCCATGTGCGGCCGTGGACACACCCCCCATTCCACGGCCCCTCCAGAAGCCCCCGCCGAGCCACACCCAGGCCGACCGGGGGCTTCTGCGTGTCAGCGGTCGGCGGTGCGCATCTCGAACCACGTGGTCTTCCCGCGCGGCAGGAGGTCCACGCCCCACCGGTCGGAGAGCTTGTCGACCAGGAAGAGGCCCCGCCCGCTGACATCCGTCTCACGGACGGGCATCAGGCACGGCAGTCCGCGCGAGGGATCCCGCACCTCGATCCGGACCCAGCCCCGGCGGCGCAGCATGCGCAGACCGAAGACGCGCGCCCCGGTGTGCCGCACCGCGTTGCCGACGAGTTCGGAGACCAGTAGCACTCCGTATTCGGCGGTCTGCGGGGAGAGCTGCCACTGACGCAGCATCACGCACGAAGTGATCCGCCGGGCCGTGGCGGCGGACTCCGGACGCGAGGGCAGCCGGACTTCACCCTCCGTCGGATTACCGAACAACTCCAGCGCCTTGAACGCCTGTTCGTCTTCGACGGCAGACGTCCAGCGTGCCGCTGTCGCGCTGCTGCGCGGTCGCGGCTGCTCCACACCCTCCAGGCCCGCCATGCCCACCATCATGGCCGCACAGAACGCTCTCTGTGACCGTTCCGACAGATCCCCTTCCCGGAACCAGTCATTCCGGGCCGGTTCTCCGGCATATGCCGGGGGCAGAACGGAGGCCTGTGCGGCCATGCCCACCAGGGACGACAGGTGGCGGACAAGTAATTGCACGAGCGGGAGGACCACCGGACCTTAAGGTTCTCTTAAGGTCCGGCTGATCCGCCCGCACGGATGAACGTGCGCGCCGATGTACGCAACTCACGCTCGGTCAGAGGAATTCGGCCTTGCCCGGGCCCTCCTCCACGAAGCTGCGCATGCCGCGCTCACGGTCCTCGGTGGCGAACAGACCGGCGAACCAGGTCCGCTCGATCGTGAGCCCGTTGTCGATGTCCGTCTCCAGTCCCGCGTCCACGGACTCCTTGGCGGCCCGCAGCGCCAGCGCGGGCCCCCGGGCCAGCCGGGACGCCCAGGCGTGCGCCTGCTCGTAGACATCGGCGGCGGGCACCACCCGGTCCACCAGCCCGATCGACAGGGCCTCGTCGGCCTTCACCTGGCGGCCGGTGAAGATCAGGTCCTTGGCCCTGGACGGGCCCACCAGCCGGGACAGGCGCTGAGTGCCGCCCGCGCCGGGGATGAGCCCCAGCAGGATCTCCGGCTGCCCCAGCTTCGCGTTGTCCCCGGCGATCCTGAAGTCGGCGCAGAGCGCCAGTTCGCAGCCCCCGCCCAGGGCGTAGCCCGTGACGGCGGCGACGACGGGCTTGGGAATGCGGGCCACCGCGGTGAAGGACTCCTGCAGGGCCCTGGAGCGTACGACCATCGCGGCATGGTCCATCGCCTGCATCTCCTTGATGTCCGCGCCGGCCGCGAACACCTTCTCGCCGCCGTAGAGGATCACGGCGCGCACGTCGTCGCGCCGGGTCGCCTCCTCCGCGAGCTCCCGCAGCCGGTCCTGGGTGGCGACGTCCAGGGCGTTCATCGGTGGACGGTCCAGCCGGATCGTGCCGACGCCGTCGCTTACTTCGAGGGTTACGGTCATGGGGAGCAGGTTAGAGGGTGCGGCGGGTGGGGCGGAGCGTGGAGCCGGCCGGGTGCGGGCGTCCGCGGGGCCGACGCGGACCTGCCTGCCGGCCCGTGACGCCAGCCCCTCTGACGCGGGCGGGCCCGATGCCGTTGTCCACAGCACCGGGCCCGCTCCTTGCCTGCCGAGCAGAGGGATCTACTTGATCCACTCCGACCAGTCCATGTTCCAGCCGTTGAGGCCGTTGTCCGGCTGGATCACCTTGTCCTTCGAGTTCTTCACGATCACCACGTCGCCGATCAGCGAGTTGTCGAAGAGCCACGCGGCCGGGGTCTTGCTGTCGTAGGCGCCGCGCACGTCGCGCAGACCGACGCAGCCGTGGCTGGTGTTCGTCGTGCCGAAGATGCCCGACGCACCCCAGTAGTTGCCGTGGATGAAGGTGCCGGAGGTCGACAGCCGCATCGCGTGCGGCACGTCCTTGATGTCGTACTCGCCGCCGAAGCCGACGGTGTCCCCGTTCATCCGGGTCACCTTGAGCTTCTCGCTGATGACCATCTGGCCGTTGTACGTGGTCGTGGCCGGCGCACCCGCGGAGATCGGGATGTCCTTGATCTGCTTGCCGTCACGGACCACCTTCATCCGGTGAGAGCTCGCGTCGACCGTGGAGACCTGGCTGCGGCCGATGGTGAACTTCACGGTCTTGGCCTGCTTGCCGTAGACACCCGGCCGCCCCTCGACGCCGTCGAGGTCGAGGCGCAGGGTCACCTTCGTGCCCGCGGCCCAGTAGTCCTCGGGGCGGAAGTCGAGACGGTCGTTGCCGAACCAGTGGGGCTCGATCTCCACGGCGGGCTCCGCCGTCACGCTGACCGCCTTCTCCACGGCCTCGGGGTCGGTGATGCCACGGGTGAAGTGGATCGACACCGGCATGCCCACGCCCACGGTCGAACCGTCCTCGGGCGTGTACTGGCCGATGAAGGTGTTCTGCGGGACAAGCGTCGTGAAGCTGGTGTCCTTCGCCGACTCACGGCCCTTCGCGTCCTTGGCGACCGCGTGCACCGTGTACTTGGTCGCGGCGGCCAGGTGACGGTCCGGCGCCCAGCTGAGGCCGTCCTGGGCGATCTTGCCCTCGACCTCCTTGCCCTTGGGGTCGGCGACCTTCACCGTGCTCAGCTTGCCCTCGGCGGCCGATACCTTCAGCGCCCCGCTGGTCGCCACGTCGCCGGCGCCGTCCTTGGGGGCGATGGTCACCACCGCCTGCGAGGCGCTGGTGTCGTCGACCTTCCCGCCCGCCTGCTTGCCGTCCCTGTCCGCCGCGGCTCCGCTGCCCCCGCACGCGGTCACCAGCAACAGCATCGCGCCCAGCCCCAAGGCGAGGACTCCGCGGGCTCCTCGCCCGTTCTGTCCCCCGCCCGCGCCGGCCCCTGCGCCCGATATCGGATGCCCGTTCAATGTGGTCGTCTCCCCTCGCACGGCCTGGCCCCGCCATGGCCGGCACCCCCGGACGCTGTTCATGCGCGCCCGGCGCAAGATAATCACACCGAACGTCGGGAGAACTCCTCCGGAATGTCACCGTTCCGTCCCAAGTCGGCGCGCACCGCCGCCGAGTGGTCCCGGAGGGTGCTCCTCCGGGACCTGCCCAGGTCGGGCCGGGGGTCAGCGCAGGGCGGAACCCGCCTTCCACTGCGGCCAGCCGAGGTTCCAGCCGCCGAGGCCGTTGTCCGGAGCGACGGTCCTGTCGGTGGAGTTGACCACCTCGACCACGTCACCGATGAGCGTCCTCTCGAAGAACCAGCCGGCCGGGGTGCCGGAGCTGCCTCCCTTCACGTCGCGCAGCCCGATGCAGCCGTGGCTGGTGTTCTCGGAGCCGAAGATGTCCGGGGACTCCCAGTAGTTGCCGTGCAGGAAGGTGCCCGACTTCGTCAGGCGGATGGCGTGCGGGACGTCCTTGATGTCGTACTCACCGCCGAAGCCGACGGTACTGCCGTCCATGCGGGTCACGTCGTGCAGCTCGGAGACCACCATCCTCCCGTTGTACGTGGTGGTCTTCGCGGCACCCGCGGTGATCGGCACCGTGCTGACCAGTTCACCGTCGCGGCGTACCTCCATGGTGTGCGCCCGGGCGTCCACCACGGACGTCTGGGAGCGGCCGACCTCGAAGGTCACCTTCTTCCGCTGGCTTCCGTACACACCCGGTGCGCCCTCCACGTCACGCAGGCCCACCTCGACGGTGACCTCGGTGCCCGGCTCCCAGTAGGTGGCGGGGCGGAAGTCGAGCCGGTCCTTGCCGAACCAGTGGCCGACCACCTCGACCTCGGGTTCCGTGGTGATCCTGATGGCCTTCTCCACCGCGGCACGACGGGTGACGGGGCGGTTGAAGTCGAAGGAGACGATCATGCCGGTACCCACGGTGGACCGGTTCTCCGGCTTGAAGTAGCCGATGAACCGGTCCTTGGGGACCAGGGTGGTGAACGTCGTGCTGCGCGCGGAGCGGTGGCCGTCACCGTCGACGGCGACGGCCTCCACGCTGTACTTCCCGGCCAGCCCGAGCCGGTACCCGTCGTCCCGGGGGGCCCATGACCGGCCGTCCTTCGCGATCCGGCCCGGCACCTCCTGGTGTTCCGCGTCCTGTGTCCGGGTCACCTTCACCCGCTCCAGCCGTCCGTCGGGGACGGACACCGAGAGCCGGCTGTCCGCGCCGACGTCCTCGGCACCGTCGTCGGGGGTGATCCGGATGGCGTTCCCGGGTGAGCGGTTGTCCCCGAAGAACGGTGTCGACCCGGTGCAGCCGGTCAGTGCGGCCGACACGGTGAACAGTCCTGCCCATGTCAGCACGGCGGCCGAACCCGCCCGTGCTCTCTTCGCTACGTGGTTCACGCTCCCCCCAACGACGCGGCCGCCCGGGGGAAACGTGAGTGCGGGGCCGCCGGCGGGCAGAACAGGAGGGAGGACACCGCCAGGAAGGGCGCGGCCGGGACGCCGCCCACTCCTTCTGCGGGTGGCCGCTCCGACGAGCCGCAGGAGGCCGAGAGGTGTCGAGCACAGCCGAGCAGGAGGAAACACCGCGTACGACGGGAAGGGTGACGGCGACCGGATCGGCTCCGGGGAACGAAGCGGACAGACCACCCGTATGGCCGGGTGCCCCGATGCCCCTGGGCGCCCGCTTCCGGGTCGGTCCGGACCAAGTGGCGGGCACCAACTTCGCACTCTGGGCGGGTGGGGCCGAGGCCGTCGAGCTCTGTCTCTTCGACGAGCGGGGGACCGAGACCCGGCTCCCGCTCACCGAGCTGACCCATGAGATCTGGCACGGCTTCGTCCCCGGCGTGGGCGCGGGACAGCGTTACGGCTACCGGGTGCACGGCCGCTGGGACCCCTGGACGGGCGCACGCTGGAACGCGGCGAAGCTGCTCCTCGACCCGTACGCCCGCGCGGTGGACGGCTCGTTCACCCTGCCACCCGAGGTGTACGGCCATGTGAGGGACTGGCCCGAGCAGCACGTCGCCGACACCGTGCGCGACGACCGGGACTCGGCGCCGTACGTCCCCAAGGCGGTCGTCGTGCACGACGACGACGACTGGGCGGAGGACCGCAGGCCCAAGACACCGTGGGCGGACACGGTCATCTACGAACTGCACGTGCGCGGCTTCACCAAGCTCCATCCGGACATCCCGCCCGAGCTGCGCGGCACCTACGCCGGGCTCGCCCACCCCGCCGCGATCGGCCACCTCCGGCGCCTCGGGGTGACGGCCGTCGAACTGCTCCCGGTCCACCAGTTCGCCCACGAGGACCACCTGCTGCGGCGCGGGCTGCACAACTACTGGGGATACAACTCGATCGGCTACTTCGCACCGCACGCGGACTACGCGGCGAGCGGCACCACCGGTCAGCAGGTCGGCGAGTTCAAGCAGATGGTGCGCGCCCTGCACGACGCCGGGATCGAGGTCATCCTCGACGTGGTCTACAACCACACGGCGGAGGCCGGTGAGCTCGGCCCGATGCTGTCCCTGCGCGGCATCGACAACCGCGGCTACTACCGCCTCCAGCAGGACGCCCGCCGCTACGCGGACTACACCGGCTGCGGCAACACCCTGCACGTGGTGCAGCCGCAGGTCCTCCGGCTGATCACGGACTCGCTCCGCTACTGGGTCACGGAGATGGGTGTCGACGGCTTCCGCTTCGACCTGGCGGCGGCGCTCGCCCGCTCGATGCACGACGTGGACATGCTCTCCCCCTTCCTCGCCGTGATCGCCCAGGACCCCGTACTGCGCCGGGTCAAGCTGATCGCCGAACCGTGGGACGTGGGAAACGGCGGCTACCAGGTCGGCGCGTTCCCTCCCCTGTGGACCGAGTGGAACGACCACTACCGGGACGCCGTGCGCGACTTCTGGCGTGGTGCGCTGCCCGACGTACGCGACATCGGCTACCGGCTCACCGGTTCGAGTGACCTCTACGCCTGGGGTGGCAGGCGCCCCTACGCGTCGGTCAACTTAGTCACCGCGCACGACGGTTTCACGTTGCGCGACCTGGTCAGCTACGAGCAGAAGCACAACGAGGCCAACGGTGAGGGCAACCGCGACGGGACGAACGACAACCGCTCCTGGAACGGCGGGGCCGAGGGCGGGACCGACGACCCCGACGTCGACGCCCTGCGCCGCCGGCAGCTGCGCAACCTCCTGTCCACGCTGCTCCTGTCGACCGGGGTGCCGATGCTGGTGGCGGGCGACGAGATGGGGCGTACGCAGGGCGGCAACAACAACGCCTACTGCCAGGACAACGAGGTCAGCTGGCTGGACTGGTCCCTGCTGGAGCAACCCCGGTGGCGGGAGCTGACCGAGCTGACCGCCCGGGTGCTGGCCCTGCGCCACCGCCATCCGGTGCTGCGTCGTCGTGCGTTCTTCGCCGGGACCCCGCAGGCCCCGGACGGCCTGCGGGACCTGGCGTGGTTCACCTCGCGGGGGACGGAGATGACGGAGGGCGACTGGTACGCCCCGGCGGCGACGCTGGGTCTCTACCTGTCCGGCCGCGACATCCCCGGCCGCGACGCCCGGGGCAGGCAGATCACCGACGACAGCTTCCTGGCGGTCCTGCACGCGGACCACCGGCCCCGCGACTTCCTGCTGCCGGGCCCGCCGTGGGCGCAGTCCTACGAACTGGTCCTGGACACCTCGCGGGAGGACCAGTGCGAGGCCCCCGGCACCCTCCACCGGGGCGGCACCGCACTCACGGTGGAGGGGAGGTCGGTGCTGCTGCTGCGGGTCGCGGAGTGAGGGGCGGACTCACGGGCGGTCCCGGTATCCGCCGTCCCGCTCGCCCCGGCGTCGTCCGATCGGTCGACCGGGCACTGCGACCCACGGCGCGTGACCGGAAAACCACGTGAGCGATGTCAGTGGTGAACCTTAGGCTCGCTCCTGATGCCCGAAGAACCTGCAGAGTCCACGGACCGGTCCGCCGTGCGCTCCCTCCTGCGACTGTGGCCCTATGTCAGACCGGTGCGTGTGCGCTGGATCAGCGCGGCGCTCGTGGCGATACTCGCGTCCTGTCTCGCCCTGGTCATCCCGCTGATCCTGAAGTGGATGGTGGACGGCCCGGTCGCCGACCGTGATCCGGGCGGGGTGTGGCTGGGGGCTCTGTACCTGCTGCTGCTGGGTATCGCCGAGGCGGCGTTGTTCGGGCTCCGGCGGTGGCTCGTGGCACGGCCGCTGGCCGGAGTCGAGGCGTCGATGCGCGCCGACCTCTACCGCCATCTGCAGCGCCTTCCGGTGGCGTTCCACGACCGCTGGCCGTCGGGACAGCTGCTCTCGCGCGGGACCACGGATCTCATGCTGATGCGGATGTTCCTTGCCTTCCCGCTGACGTTCCTGCTGGTCAACGGCACGACGATTCTGGTCGGTTTCGTCATCCTGTTCGCCCAGGACTGGTCTCTGGGGCTGGTACTGCTCGCACCCGCTGTCCCCCTCATGGTCCTGTGCTCGCTCTTCGAGACGAAGTACGCGCTGGTGGCGCGCAGGGCCCAGGACCAGGTCGGCGATCTGACGACCGTCGTCGAGGAGAGCGTGCTGGGTATCCGCATCGTCAAGGGCTTCGGCCGCAACCGCAGCCAGGCGCTGGCCTTCCGCGCACTCGCGCAGCGGCTGCGCGCCACGGAGCTGGGCAAGGCCCGTCTCCTCGCGGGGATCTGGGCGCTCATCACCGCCATTCCCGAGCTGGCGATCGGTGCCGCGCTGGTGCTCGGCACGATCGAGGTCGCCGACGGCGGTCTCTCCGCGGGCACGCTGGTCGCGTTCCTCTCGACGGCTCTCGCGCTGCGGTGGCCGGTCGAGTCGATCGGCTTCCTGCTGGCGATGAGCCAGGAGTCCGCGACGGCCGCCGACCGCTACTTCGAGGTCATGGACGTCGCGGAGGAGCCGGAGCCCGCACCCCGGGAGGAGGGGGCCGGGGGAAGCGGGCAGGGCATCGTCTTCGAAGGGGTGGAGTTCCGCTACCCCGACGCCGAGCCCGGCTCACCGGCCGTCCTGGCCAGGATCGATCTGCGGATCCGCCCGGGCGAGACGATGGCCCTGGTGGGCGCCACGGGTTCCGGCAAGACGACGCTGACGGCGCTCGTACCCCGGCTGCACGACGTCACCGGCGGCCGCATCCTGCTGGACGGCGAGGACGTCGCCGGCATGGAGCGGTCCCGGCTGCGCGAGCTGGTGTCGGTGGCCTTCGAGGAGCCCACGCTCTTCTCGGCGACCGTGGGGGAGAACGTACTGATGGGTGCTCAGGGCGCCGGCGGGCAGGAGCTGCGCCGGGCCCTGTCGGTCGCCCAGGCCGACTTCGTGCACGAGCTTCCGCAGGGCGTCGACACCCAGGTCGGTGAGCAGGGGCTGAGCCTCTCCGGCGGTCAGCGGCAGCGGCTCGCACTGGCCCGCGCCGTTGTCGGGGGGCCGCGCTTCCTGGTGCTCGACGACCCCCTCTCCGCCCTGGACGTGCATACGGAGACGCTGGTGGAGGCGGCGCTGCGGCGCGTGCTGGAGGAGACGACCGCGCTGGTCGTCGCCCACCGGCCGTCCACGGTGATGCTCGCGGACCGGGTGGCCCTGCTCTCCGGGGGCCGGATCAGCGCCGTGGGGACCCACCAGGAGCTCCTGCGCAGCAACGCCGAATACGCCTGGCTGATGTCCGGTGCCCACGACACCGGTGTTCTCGTCCCCGAGGAGGGCAACGCCCGATGACCAGTACGACTGCCGACGGGCCCGCCCTCGCCGGTGACGACCTCTCCGAGGAGAGGTCCGGCCGGCCGGCCGGTGAGGCGGACGCGTTCGACGCCGAAGCCCTGCCCACGCCCCGGGGCGCCACCTGGGCGCTGCTGACCTCCCTGCTCGGGCCCTTGCGGGCCAGGGTCGTGGTGGCCTCCCTCCTGCTGGTCGTCCAGCAGGTCGCGGTGCAGGCGGGACCGCTGCTGGTCGCGTACGCCATCGACAGCGGTGTGCCCGCGTTCCGGGACCACGACTACGGCCCGCTGGCCGCAGTGGGCATCGGGTACGCGGTGTGCTCGCTCGGTGCGGGGCTCCTCCAGTACGCCTTCATCCGGGCCGCCGCGCGGATCAACCAGGACGTGCTGCTCGATCTGCGCGGGCGGATCTTCCGGCATTCGCAGGCGCTGAGTGTCGACTTCCACGAGCGCTACACCTCGGGCCGGCTGATCTCCCGCTCGACGACGGACGTGGAGTCCCTGCGCGAACTGCTGAGCGAGGGCCTGCAGGAACTCATCGGGGTCGTCCTGTCGTTCGTGGCGATCTCCCTGATGCTGCTCTGGCTGGACCTCGGCATCGGTGCCATCGCGGTGGCGTCCTTCGCTCCGCTGTACCTGCTGGTGCGGAGCTACCGGCGGCGGGCGGCCAGGGCCTATTCGGCGCGCTCCTCGGCGATCGCCGCGGTCATCGTGAAGTTCGCCGAGACGATGAACGGGATCCGTCCCGTGCAGGCGTTCCGCAGGGAGCGCGCCAACGACGAGGACTTCGCGGTGTTCAACCGCCGTCACGAGCGGACGAACGGCGACGCACTGCTGGAGATGGCCCGCTACGTCGTCGGCTCCCGGCTCGTCGCCAACACGGCGGTGGCCGCGATGGTGCTGTGGGGCGCCCACCGGGTCGCGTCGGGGACGCTGGCGCTGGGTGTGCTGGCCGCTGCGGTGCTCTATCTGCGGCGGCTGTACGACCCGATCGACCGGCTCGGGATGTTCCTCAACTCCTACCAGTCGGCGGCCGCCTCGCTGGAGAAGATCGCGGGCCTGCTGGCGCAGACACCCACGGTTCCGGAGCCCGGCGCGCCGAAGGAGCTGCCCGCACTCGCCGGTGAGCACCCGGGCCGGGCGGTCGCCTTCGAGGGGGTGCGGTTCGCCTACCGGACCGGTGGTGAAGTCCTCCCGCGCTTCGGTCTGACGATCCCCGCGGGCCAGACCCTGGCCGTGGTGGGTTCGACGGGTGCGGGCAAGTCGACGCTGGCCAAGCTGTTGGCACGCTTCTACGATCCGACGGAGGGCCGGGTCCTGCTGGACGGCACCGACCTGCGCGACCTGGCGACGCCCGAGCTGCGGCGGGGTGTGGTGATGGTGACCCAGGAGGCGTTCCTGTTCTCCGGGACGATCGCCGAGAACATCGCGATCGGCCGTCCGGAGGCGACACGCGAGGAGATCGAGCACGCTGCCAAGGCCATCGGGGCACACGACTTCATCAGCTCGCTGCCCGACGGGTACGACACCGATGTCCGTAAGCGGGGCGGCCGGATCTCCGCCGGGCAGCGCCAACTTGTCGCCTTCGCACGGGCGTTGCTCGCGGACCCCGCCGTCCTGATCCTCGACGAGGCCACGAGCTCGCTGGACGTCCCGGGTGAGCGGGCGGTGCAGCGGGCCATGGACACCGTGCTGCACGGGCGCACCGCGGTGGTGATCGCGCACCGCCTGTCGACGGTGGAGATCGCGGACCGGGTCCTGGTGATGGAGAAGGGCAGGATCGTGGAGGACGGCACCCCGGCCGAACTCATCGGCGGCACAGGCCGGTTCGCCGGCCTGCACCGCGCCTGGCGGGAGAGCCTGGCCTGAGGCTCCCCGGTGCCGGCACCGTCCCGCGGGTCCGCGGCCGGTGCCGCCCCACCGGCCCCGGGCTCGCGACAGCCGCCACCGGGCCGATCCCCGCCCGGCTTCGCTCCACGCCTCACGGCCGGGGCCGCCGGGAAGGCCGGCCCGCACCCGGGACAACCGGTACGGCGAGGGGCCGACCGCCGCCCCGGTGGCGGCCGGCAGCGTCAACTCCCCCAGCGGCCAGGCACTGCGGGGCGGGACGTCGAAGCCCTGGATCCACATCGGCGACCCCGCCCACGGCGCTCCCCACGCCTCGACAGCACCCGTGGGCCGGGCTGCCTCCGCACCCCGACCGGGCCCCGCGGGCTGAGCCGAGGGCTGCCGCCCGCCGAGCCCTTATCACCCCTCCGACCCGGCGGCCCGCGGCCTTCGCACGGTGTCCGGCCCGGATCCAGCCATACGCTCACGCACATCTCAGCCCGTGGTCCCCGTCCACTTCCCCCTGCGGGCGACAGACGTGACGACTACCGATGGAAACCCCTCTCCACCCTGCACCGTAAGGCAGTTGACCATCTCGGCGATGCGCGCCGCCACATGGATGACACACGGGGAAACGTCCGGTTAACGAACACGCATCTTCCGGCAACGAACGATTTCCGGCCAATGTATTGACGCGGTCCTGACAGGCGCATGTTCGCGGTGGCACTCTTCCCCCGTTCCACGCACCGCCTGCTCTGCCGGCCCACTCACCCAGTCGGCCGTTGCCCCCTCGCAGAAGGAGTCCGCGTGAGATCCACGCACAGCCGTCGTGCCACCGCGACCGGCGCTCTGATAGCCACCGCAGCACTGCTCGCCGTCGGAATGCAGGGCGGCGCCGCAACGGCCGCCCCCGGAAGCGCGACCGCGGCCCCCGCCGCCGTGGCGAAGGGCGCCGATCCCGGCGCCCTCCCCGCGAAGCTCTCCCCCGCCCAGCGTGCCGAACTGCTTCGGGAGGCCAACTCCACCAAGGCGGCCACCGCCGAGGACCTGGGGCTCGGTGCCAAGGAGAAGCTGGTGGTCCGCGACGTCGTCAAGGACGTCGACGGCACCACCCACACCCGCTACGAGCGCACACTCGACGGTCTCCCCGTCCTCGGTGGCGACCTGGTCGTGTCCGCGTCGAAGTCCGGAACGACAGAAGGCGTCACCAAGGCGTCGAAGGCGACCGGGGCACAGCTGAAGGCCGTCGGCACCGCGGCGGACGTCGCGCCGGCCACGGCCGAGAAGCAGGCGCTCACCGCGGCCAGGGCCGACGGCTCGAAGAGCACCGAGGCGAGCAAGGCACCGCGCAAGGTCGTGTGGGCGGCGAACGGCACCCCGCAGCTCGCTTACGAGACCGTGGTCGGCGGCCTCCAGCACGACGGCACCCCGAACGAGCTGCACGTCATCACGGACGCCTCCTCCGGCGCCAAGCTCTTCGAGTGGCAGGCCATCGAGAACGGGACCGGCAACACGCAGTACAGCGGCCAGGTGACGCTGGGGACCTCGGGCTCCGGCAGCTCGTACAACCTCACCGACAGTGCGCGTGGCAACCACAAGACGTACAACCTGAACCGCGGCACGTCCGGCACCGGGACCCTGTTCTCCGGCACCGACGACATCTGGGGCAACGGCGCCGCGTCGAACACCGAGACCGCCGCCGCAGACGCGCACTACGGCGCAGCGGAGACCTGGGACTTCTACAAGAACGTCATGGGCCGCAGCGGCATCAGGGGTGACGGGGTCGGCGCGTACTCCCGCGTCCACTACGGCAACAACTACGTCAACGCCTTCTGGTCCGACAGCTGCTTCTGCATGACCTACGGCGACGGCAGCGGCAACCTCGCCCCGCTGACCTCGCTGGACGTGGCGGCGCACGAGATGACGCACGGCGTCACCTCCAACACCGCCGGTCTCAACTACAGCGGTGAGTCGGGCGGCCTCAACGAGGCCACCTCCGACATCTTCGCGGCGGGCGTGGAGTTCTACTCCAACACCGCCACCGACCCGGGCGACTACCTCGTCGGCGAGAAGATCGACATCAACGGCGACGGCACCCCGCTCCGTTACATGGACAAGCCGAGCAAGGACGGCGCGTCCAAGGACTCGTGGTACTCGGGCCTCGGCAGCGTCGACGTCCACTACTCCTCGGGCCCGGCGAACCACTTCTTCTACCTGCTGTCCGAGGGCAGCGGGGCCAAGACCGTCAACGGGGTGTCCTACAACTCCCCGACGTCGGACGGCCTTCCGGTGACCGGCATCGGCCGGGACAAGGCGCTGCAGATCTGGTTCAAGGCGCTCACCACGAAGTTCACCTCCACCACGAACTACGCCGCGGCCCGCACCGGCACCCTCGCCGTGGCCGGTGAGCTGTACGGCACGTCGAGCGCCGAGTACGCCGGCGTCGCCAACGCCTGGGCCGCCATCGCCGTGGGCTCCCGCCCCGGCGGCGGCACCGACCCGGGCGGCAAGGTCTTCCAGAACACGACCGCCAAGGCGATCTCCGACAACAGCACGAGCAACTTCCCGGTCGTCGTCAGCGGCGTCACCGGCAACGCGCCCAGCACCTTGTCCGTGGCGGTGAACATCAGCCACACCTACCGCGGTGACCTCGTCCTCGACCTGGTCGCCCCGGACGGGACGGCGTACCGGTTGAAGAACTCCTCGTCGAGCGACTCCGCGGACAACGTGGTGGCGACCTACACGGTCAACGCCTCGTCCGAGGTGGCCAACGGCACGTGGAACCTGAAGGTCCAGGACGTCTACTCGGGCGACACCGGCACCTTCAACAGCGTCAAGCTCACCTTCTGAGCACCGTCCGGGACGCCGCCGAGCAGGCGGCGGCCCGGAGCGCGCACCACTGAGCGGTCGGCCCCGGGGAGCATGCTCCCCGGGGCCGTTCCGTGCGTCAGGAGGCCGGGTCCGCGCCCCGGACGGGGACGTTCTGCTCGGCCCAGACGATCTTGCCGGTCGCCGTCCGGCACGAACCCCACCTGCGGCACAGCAGGTTGATGAGCTGGAGACCCCGCCCGCCCTCGTCGCTCACGTCGGCGTGCTGGATCTGCGGCAGGTCGGGGCCGGTGTCGGCCAGCTCCACCTGGAGCCGCTCGTCGCACAGCAGACGGAGCCGGCCGGGACCGCCTCCGTAGCGCAGGGCGTTGCCGACCAGTTCGCTGACCACCAGCTCCGTCACGTCGGCGAGTTCGGACAGGTCCCACTGCGCGAGCTGCTCCGTGACCAGCTTGCGGGCGGTGGAGGCGGGATTCCCCTCCGTCGGCAGGTCCCACTCCCGCAACCGCACCTCGGGGGAGAGCTCGTGGCCCCCGGCGATCAGCAAGACCGCCTCGTCGAACCGGCCGTCGTCCTGCCGCGGCGAGGTGAGCGGGCCGCCCGCGTCGAGCTGCTCGGGCGCCATCGCGGTCACGGAGGCGCGCAGCCCTTCCAGTTGTACGTCCACGTCGTCGGTGCGTGTCTTGATCAGGCCGTCGGTGTAGAAGACGAGCCGTCCGCCCACCGGGCCGCGGAACCGCAGCGGGTCGTAGGGGATGACCCCGGCGCCCAGCGGCGCTCCGACCGGCACGTCGAGGTAGCGGGCGGTGCCGCCGGCCTCCACCAGCAACGGCGGCGGGTGCCCCGCGCTCGCGATCGTGTAGCTGGAGTCCGCCGGATCGTAGACCGCGCACAGACACGTGGCGACCTGGTCGTCCTCCAGGTCGCGGGTGGCCAGGTCGAGCCGGGCGAGCAGCCGGTCGGGGGCGATGTCCAGCATCATCAGCGTACGGGCGACGGTCCGCAGCCGGCCCATCGTGGCGGCGGCCGGCAGCCCGTGGCCGGTGACGTCGCCGACGACCAGCGCCGTACGCCCGCTGGGGAGTGCCACCACGTCGTACCAGTCCCCGCCCACCCCGTGCGCCTCGACGGCCGGGGCGTAGTGGGCGTGCACCCGCAGGCCGGGGGTGTGCGGCGTGGCGCGCGGGAGCAGGGAGCGCTGCAGCGAGACGACGTGCTCGCGTTCACGCCCGTAGAGCCGGGCGTTGTCTATGAACACCGCCGCCATGGAGGCGAGCTGTCCCGCAAGCTCCAGGTCGGTGCGGTGGAAGGGCGGGCTGTCGCCGGCGCGTACGAAATCCGCGGAGCCCAGCAGGACACCGCGCGCGATCAGCGGAACGGCCATGTAGCTGTGGACGCCCTGACGGCGCATCGCCACCTCCGCGCTCGCCGTCGGCGCGACCCGCTCGAAGTCCTCCGGGGTCATCCGGCTGACCATCACGGGCCGGCGGTTGCGAAGGCACTCGGTGGTCAGCAGCGTCTCGCGGCGCTCCCTGCGGTCGACCACCTCGCCCACCGGGGCGGGTTCGAGTCCGCTCAGCGCGTCGATGGCACGCACCGCCATGGCACGGGTGACGGGCACCGCCGCGCCGATGACGCGCTCGCCCTCCTCGCCCCGCAGCACGGACTCCAGCAGGTCGACGGCGGCGGCGTCGGCGAGCTGCGGGACACTGAACCCGGCCAGCTCCTCAGCGGTTCGCTCCAGGTCGAGCGTCGTGCCGATCCGGGTGCTCGCCTCGTTGAGCCAACGCATCCGCGCGGCGGTGGTGAAGCGGTCGCCCTGCGGTGGTCCGAAGGGCTCCGGCCGGCGGACGTACAGCCGCCGGGAGACGCCGTTCTGCGCGGCCAGCCGACGGGTCAGGCGTCTCGCTCGGCCACCGCCGCCGTTCACCGTGCTGACCTCCACTCGCGTCCGCCCGGACGCCTCGCTGTCACTTCGGTGGCCGCAGGGCCACACCGGCACGGCAGTCATGTTAGCGAGGTCGGGCCGAAAAGCACCTCTGTCGTGTACCGGTGGTCCCCCACGAACACAGGGGTGGGCCCGGCGCATACGCACGCCGGGCCCACCCTGAGGGACGGCCGTCAGCGCAGGAGGACCCCGCCGCCGTCACCCGTGGACCCGTTCGGCACCGCGACCAGGCCGAGTTCGGCACCCGAGGCGAGCAGCGGATGCGCGGGCAGGACGCGCACGGTGTAGCCGTAGGGGCCCGTACGGTCGAGGGCGAGCGGGCCCTCGTACAGCCAGCGGTCCTCCAGGTCGTGACCGCCGGCCGGCTTCAGCGGATACGTCCGGGCCTCCGCGATCGCGTCGCCGGAGTCGACCCGTCCGGCGACCACCTGCACCTCCACGTCCTCCGGGTCGAGACCGCCCAGGGCGATCCGGACCCGGAGCGCCATGCTGGACCCCAGCTCGGCGGACCCCCCTACGACGGTGTCGGCGGATGCCTCCACATGGTCCACCGCCACCTGCGGCCAGGCGGCACGGACCCTGGCCTTCCACGCGGCGAGCTCGCGGGCGGTGGCGGGCTCGAGCGCACGCCGGGACTGCGCCGCCGGAGCGTAGAGCCTCTCGACGTACTCCCGCACCATGCGGCCCGCGAGGACCTTGGGCCCCAGGGTCACCAGGGTGCGGCGGACCATCTCGATCCACCGCTCGGGCAGGCCCTCGGCGTCGCGGTCGTAGAAGCGGGGGGCGACCCGGTCCTCGATCAGCGCGTAGAGGGCGTTGGCCTCCAGCTCGTCGCGCCGCGCCTCGTCGGTGGCGGCGCCGTCGGCGGTGGGGATCTCCCAGCCGAAGTCGGGCTCGAACCACTCGTCCCACCAGCCGTCACGCACCGAGAGGTTGAGGCAGCCGTTGAGCGCCGCCTTCATCCCGCTGGTGCCGCACGCCTCCAGCGGCCGCAGCGGGTTGTTGAGCCAGACGTCGCAGCCCGGGTAGAGCTTCTGTGCCATCCCCATGCCGTAGTCCGGCAGGAAGACGATGCGGTGGCGCACCCGGGGGTCGTCGGAGAAGCGCACCAGCTCCTGCACGAGCCGCTTGCCGCCGTCGTCGGCGGGGTGCGCCTTGCCGGCGACGACGATCTGGATGGGGTGCGTCGGGTGCAGCAGCAGCTCCCGCAGCCGGTCGCGGTCGTGCAGCATGAGCGTCAGCCGCTTGTACGAGGGCACCCGGCGGGCGAAGCCGATGGTCAGCACGTCCGGGTCGAGCACACCGTCGATCCAGCCCAGTTCGGCGGTGCCCGCGCCGCGCCTGCGCCATGAGGCGTAGAGCCGCTTGCGCACCTCGGTGACGAGCTGCTCGCGCAGCCCCCGGCGCAGCTCCCAGATCTCACGGTCGGGGACGGCGGTCACGGCGTCCCAGCGCCTCGGGGTGCCGGCCGTCCCGCCGTCGACGCCCGCCTCCTGGCCGACCTCCGCACCGGCGAGGGCGTTCTCGGCGCGTTCGGAGCCGAAGGAGCCGGCACCCAGCCGGAGAACCTCGGGTGCGACCCAGGTCGGGGCGTGCACCCCGTTGGTCACCGAGGTGATCGGCACCTCGGAGGGATCGAATCCCGGCCACAGCCCGGAGAACATCTCCCGGCTGACGGATCCGTGCAGGGTGGAGACACCGTTGGCCCGCTGGGCGAGCCGCAGCCCCATCACCGCCATGTTGAAGAGGCCGGGCTCCCCGCCGTCGTAGGTCTCCATGCCCAGGCGCAGGATCTTCTCGACCGCGACGCCCGGCAACTCGCCGTCGTCACCGAAGTGACGGGCCACGAGCTGGCGGTCGAAACGGTCTATCCCGGCGGGCACCGGTGTGTGCGTGGTGAAGACCGCGCCGGCCCGCACGACCTCCAGGGCGGCGTCGAAGTCCAGTCCCGTCTCGGAGAGTTCCCGGATGCGCTCCAGGCCGAGGAATCCGGCGTGCCCCTCGTTGGTGTGGAACACCTCGGGTGCCGCGTGCCCGGTCAGCCGGCAGTAGGTGCGCACCGCGCGCACACCGCCGATCCCGAGCAGCATCTCCTGCAGCAGCCGGTGGTCGCTGCCCCCGCCGTAGAGCCGGTCGGTGACGTCGCGCTCGCCCGGTGCGTTCTCCTCGACGTCGGAGTCGAGCAGCAGCAGGGGGACGCGCCCGACCTGGGCCAGCCAGACCGAGGCGTACAGGGAGCGGCCGCCGGGCAGGGCGAGCACCACACGGCTGGGGGCCCCGTCCGCCTCCCGCAGGAGGGTGAGCGGCAGCTCGTTGGGGTCGAGTACGGGGTAGTGCTCCTGTTGCCAGCCGTCCCGGGACAGGCTCTGGCGGAAGTAGCCGTGCCGGTAGAGCAGGCCGACGCCGATGAGCGGCACGCCCAGGTCGCTGGCGGCCTTCAGGTGGTCACCGGCCAGGATGCCGAGCCCGCCCGAGTACTGGGGCAGGGCCGCGGTGACCCCGAATTCGGGTGAGAAGTAGGCGACGGCGGCGGGGAGCTCCGCGCCCTGGGAGAGCTGGTTCTGATACCACCTCGGGCCGCCGAGGTACTCCCGGAGCCCCTCGGACACCTCGGTGAGGCGGCTCAGGAAGCGCTGGTCACCGGCCAGCTCGGTGAGGCGTGCCGCGGAGACGGCGCCCAGCAGACGCACGGGGTCGGCGTCCGCCGGCCGCCAGCCCTCCGGGTCGGCGGCCCGGAAGAGCTGCTGGGTCTCGGTGTGCCAGGACCATCGCAGGTTGCGGGCGAGGTCGCTGAGCGGTCGCAGGGGTTCGGGGAGGACGGGGCGCACGGTGAACCGACGAATGGCCTTCACGTATCCCACCTTTACAGGGGACCTACGGATCCGAGGGGACGCACGACGGTGGGCGCCCTCTCCGTCACCCTCGACGGTAGCGGTGCGGCCCCGCGGGCAACCACGGCGCGCGACCGGCTCAGTGGGCCCGTCGCGGCGCGGTACGCCCGCCCCGGCCCCCGGCACCGCACGGTGGGCGCCCTCCCTCCCGCGACTCCTGGACCACCGCTGGCACCGGGGCCCGAAAGGCAACTCCGGCTCCTCGCGCCCCGTGCGCCCCATGGGCCAGATGCGCCATTTACCTACCTTCTGTCACGGGCGATATGGCTGATTCCTCACCTCACGCGGACTTGTGGCACCCCGCACCACAGGGAAGGCTGCGGAGGTGCCCGCGTGACGGCCGGGGGACCGGCGCGCGGCCCACGGCGCGTGCACCCGTTGCACCCAGGAGTTAACACACCGTCGGGATTGGCCTCCCGAAAGCGGTGGGAAAGCTTCCCCGGTAACACCCCGCGCTGCACATCCCAGGTGCCCCGGTCCGAGCACGAACCGTCCGCGCACCTGCCATTCGAGTGCCATTCGAGTGAACGCGGACAGGAGCGGCCATGCCCACAGCCCGCCAGCCGACAGCCGAGCGGCTACAAAGGACGCAACCCCACCATCGCGGCGCGCGCGGTCAGCCCCTCACGCCCACGTCGCGCGCCCCGCATGCCGAGCTCCGACCCCCAGGTGATTCCATGATCGGTCGCATTCCCGTCCTGGACGTCCGTCCGCTCGTCGACTGCGGCAGACGGCCGGCCAAAGCCGTCGCGGGCGAGACCTTCGAGGTCAGCGCCACCGTGTTCCGCGAGGGCCACGACGCCGTGGCCGCCAACGTCGTCCTGTGCGACCCGCACGGACGGCCCGGCCCCTGGACGCCGATGCGCGAGCTGGCCCCGGGCACCGACCGGTGGGGGGCCGATGTCACCCCGGAGTCCGAGGGCCGCTGGACGTACACCGTCGAGGCGTGGAGTGATCCGGTCAGTACGTGGCGCGCGGCCGCCCGGATCAAGATCCCGGCGGGCATCGACACCGCCCTGGTCCTCGACGAGGGGGCCGAACTGTACGCCCGCGCCGCCGAGGGCGTACCCAAGAAGGACGGGCGCGAGGCCGTGCTGGCCGCCGTCGACGCGCTGCGCGACACGCAGCGCCCGGCGGCCTCCCGGCTCGCGGCCGCGCTGGCCGCCGATGTGGACGAGGCGCTCGGCCGCCATCCGCTGCGCGAGCTGGTCACCGCTTCCCGTCCGCTGCCGCTGACCGTCGAGCGCCGCCGCGCCCTGTACGGCTCCTGGTACGAGTTGTTCCCACGCTCCGAGGGGGCACGGGAGGAGCCGGCCGCTCCCCCGAAGCCCGCCCGGAAGCCGCGGGCCACGAAGACCGCCAAGACCGCGGCGGCCACGCGGAAGAAGAGCCCTGCGGTCACGGCGGACATCGCCGGGCCCGCCACCAGGATGGTCAGCGGCACGTTCCGGACCGCCGCGGAACGGCTTCCGGCCGTGGCCGCGATGGGCTTCGACGTCGTGTATCTGCCACCGATCCACCCCATCGGCACTGCACACCGCAAGGGCCCGGACAACAGCCTGACCCCCGGCCCCGACGATCCGGGAGTGCCCTGGGCGATCGGCTCCGCCGAGGGCGGTCACGACGCCGTCCACCCCGGTCTCGGCACGCTGGACGACTTCGACCACTTCGTGTCGACGGCCCGCACACTGCGGATGGAGATCGCGCTGGACTTCGCGCTCCAGTGCTCCCCGGACCATCCCTGGGTGACGGAGCATCCGGAGTGGTTCCACCACCGCCCGGACGGGACCATCGCCTACGCCGAGAACCCGCCGAAGAAGTACCAGGACATCTATCCGATCGCCTTCGACAAGGACCTGAGCGGGATCGTCGCCGAGACCGTCCGCGTCCTGCGGTTCTGGATGGAGCACGGCGTACGGATCTTCCGCGTCGACAATCCGCACACGAAGCCGGTGGTCTTCTGGGAGAAGGTGATCGCCGACGTGAACCGCACCGACCCGGACGTGATCTTCCTTGCGGAGGCCTTCACCCGTCCCGCGATGATGCGCACGCTGGCCTCGGTCGGCTTCCAGCAGTCGTACACCTACTTCACCTGGCGTAACACGAAGCAGGAACTCACCGAGTACGTGACCGAGCTCTCGGGCGAGAGTTCCTCGTACATGCGGCCCAACTTCTTCGTGAACACGCCCGACATTCTTCCCGGTTACCTCCAGGAGGGCGGCCGTCCCGCCTTCGAGACCCGGGCCGTGCTGGCCGCGACGCTGTCCCCCTCCTGGGGTGTGTACGCGGGCTTCGAACTGTGCGAGAACACCCCGGTGCATCCTGGGAGCGAGGAGTACCAGAACTCCGAGAAGTACCAACTGAGGCCCAGGGATTGGGAGTCGGCGGAACGTGAGGGCCGCTCGCTCGCCCCCCTGATCACCTCCCTCAACCGGATCCGGCGCCGCCATCCGGCACTACAGCAACTGCGCGACGTCCACTTCCACTCGGTCGACAACGAGGCGCTGATCGTCTACAGCAAGCGCTCCGGCCCGGACACCGTCCTGGTGGTCGTCAACCTCGACCCTCACCACACCCAGGAGGCCACGGTCTCGTTGGACATGCCGCGTCTCGGCCTCGACCGGCACGAGAGCGTGCCGGTGCGCGACGAGCTCACCGGCGACACCTATCACTGGGGCAGGACCTTCTACGTGCGTCTCGAGCCGGGTGTGACACCGGCGCACATCGCGGTCCTGCGACCGTCCCCGCCGACCGGAGGGTCACCCACAACATGATCGTCAATGAGCCTGTCCACGACCTGTTCGAGGACACTCCCGCCAAGGACCGCGATCCCGACTGGTTCAAGCGCGCCGTCTTCTACGAGGTACTCGTCCGGTCCTTCCAGGACTCCAACGGGGACGGCGTGGGGGACCTCAAGGGCCTCACCGCCAAGCTCGACTACCTGCAGTGGCTGGGCGTCGACTGCCTCTGGCTGCCGCCGTTCTTCAAGTCACCTCTCCGCGACGGTGGTTACGACGTCTCCGACTACACCGCCGTGCTGCCCGAGTTCGGCGACCTCGCCGATTTCGTGGAGTTCGTCGACGCCTCGCACCAGCGCGGCATGCGCGTGATCATCGACTTCGTCATGAACCATACGAGCGACCAGCACGACTGGTTCCAGCAGTCCCGAACCGACCCCGACGGGCCGTACGGCGACTACTACGTCTGGGCCGACGACGACAAGCAGTTCCCGGACGCGCGGATCATCTTCGTCGACACGGAGACGTCCAACTGGACCTTCGACCCGGTCCGCAAGCAGTACTACTGGCACCGCTTCTTCTCGCACCAGCCGGATCTCAACTACGAGAACCCGGCGGTGCAGGAGGAGATCATCTCGGCCCTGCGCTTCTGGCTGGACCTCGGCATCGACGGCTTCCGGGTCGACGCCGTGCCCTACCTCTACCAGCGCGAGGGCACCAACTGCGAGAACCTCCCCGAGACCCACGACTTCCTCAAGCGGGTCCGCAAGGAGATCGACGCCAACTACCCGGACACGGTCCTGCTGGCCGAGGCCAACCAGTGGCCCGAGGACGTCGTCGACTACTTCGGCGACTACACGGCCGGCGGCGACGAGTGCCACATGGCGTTCCACTTCCCCGTGATGCCCCGTATCTTCATGGCCGTACGCCGCGAGAGCCGCTACCCGGTCTCGGAGATCCTGGCGAAGACGCCGGCCATCCCGTCGGGCTGCCAGTGGGGCATCTTCCTGCGCAACCACGACGAGCTCACGCTCGAGATGGTCACGGACGAGGAACGCGACTACATGTACGCGGAGTACGCCAAGGATCCTCGGATGCGGGCCAACATCGGCATCCGCCGGCGGCTGGCGCCGCTGCTGGACAACGACCGCAACCAGATCGAGCTGTTCACCGCCCTGCTGATGTCCCTGCCGGGCTCCCCGATCCTCTACTACGGGGACGAGATCGGGATGGGCGACAACATCTGGCTGGGCGACCGCGACGCCGTACGCACCCCGATGCAGTGGACGCCCGACCGCAACGCCGGTTTCTCCTCCAGCGACCCGGGGCGGCTCTACCTCCCCACGATCATGGACCCGGTCTACGGCTACCAGGTCACCAACGTCGAGGCGTCGATGGCGTCACCGTCCTCGCTGCTGCACTGGACGCGCCGGATGATCGAGATCCGCAAGCAGAACCCGGCGTTCGGCCTCGGCTCCTACAGCGAACTCCCCTCGTCGAACCCGGCGGTCCTCGCGTTCACCCGTGAGTACAAGGACGACCTCGTGATGTGCGTCCACAACTTCTCGCGGTTCGCGCAGCCGACCGAGCTGGATCTGCGGGACTTCCAAGGACGCCATCCGGTGGAACTGATCGGCGGGGTGCGCTTCCCGGCCGTGGGCCAGTGGCCCTACCTGCTGACCCTCGCCGGCCACGGCTTCTACTGGTTCCGCATGCGGAAGGACGCTCCGGCCGGCATCCCGCCACTGCCCGCGAACTGACGGCACATCATCCCGCCGGCGTCCCCTGCGGGGCGGTTTCCGCCGCCCCGCAGGGGGCACTCTGACCCCATATCGAGCTCTTCGGGGTTCCTGAGGGCTCATCAGCCACTCTGATCACGTCCGTACGGACTTTCCTCACCCGACACGTCCCGCACAGCCGGACAGCCATTGCCGCAATCCGGGACACTCTTCGCATCCTGTGGTGTGCCCGGGGAAAGGACGCGATGCCATGTCGGAGGCTGCATCCACTCGAGTCGCCCTGGCGAAGAGCACAACATCGAGAAAGACGACAAGAAGACATTCGAGCGCCACGGGCACCACGGCGCTGCTCCCCTCACTCGCCCCGCTGCTCCACGAGTGGGTGCCCCGTCAGCGGTGGTTCGCCGGCAAGGGGCAGGCCGTCACCGGATTCTCGCTCGTCGCCGCGACGGAGATACTGCCGCTGGACTCCACGGGCACGGGTCCCGGGCTGCTGCATCTGCTCGTCCGGGTCCACCAGCCGAGCGGCCGCCCGGCGCAGTCGCAGGGCGACTGCTACCAGCTGCTGCTCGGTGTGCGCACCGCACTGCCCCAGCGGCTGGCCGGCGCGCGCATCGGCCAGGTCACCGAGGGGCCGCTGGCCGGCCGCACCCTGTACGAGGGTCTGCACGACCCTCGCGTCGCCGATCTCCTGCTGGAGCGGCTCCGCGATCCCGGTTCCCTCGGCCCACTCCGCTTCGACCGCGCGAAGCCCATCCCGCCGGGTCTCACTCCGCGCTTCCTGGACACCGAGCAGTCCAACTCCTCGCTCGTCTACGGGGACGCGCTCATCCTGAAGATCTTCCGCAGGGTCTTCCCCGGCACCAACCCCGATCTCGAACTGCCGCTCGCGCTCGGCCGCGAGGGCTGTGGCCGGGTCCCCGCACCGGTGGCGTGGTTCGAGGCGACGACGAGCCCGGAGCCGCTCACGCTCGGCGTGCTGCAGCCGTTCCTGCACGGCGCGCAGGACGGGTGGCAACTCGCCCTCGCCGCCCTGGCCGAGGGGCGGGACTTCGTCACCGAGGCCCATGCGCTCGGCACGGCGACGGCCGAGGTGCACACGGCGCTCGCCGCCGCGCTGCCGACACCCTCCCTGGCCCACGACCGGACCAGGGACCTGGTGGCCGGGATGGTGGAGCGGCTGGAGGCGACGGCACAGGCCGTCCCGGCACTCATCCCGTACGTACCGGGGCTGCGGGCCGCCTTCGACGCCGTCGCGGCGCTCGGGGACACGGGGCGCGGCTGGGCGGCCCAGCGTGTCCACGGCGATCTGCACCTGGGCCAGACCCTGCGGGGGGAGGACGGTTTCTGGTCGCTGATCGACTTCGAGGGAGAGCCCGCCAAGCCGCTGCCCGAGCGCCGCAGCCCGCAGCCGACGGTGCGCGACGTCGCCGGGATGCTGCGGTCCTTCGACTACGCGGCCCGCTCGCACCACCCGTGGAACCCCGAATGGGCGGCCCGCTGCCGTGCCGCGTACTGCGAGGGCTACGCCCGCGCGGCGGGCTCCGACCCGCGCGCCCGGCCGGAGCTGCTGCGTGCCCACGAGACCGACAAGGCGGTGTACGAGGTCCTGTACGAGGCCCGGCACCGTCCCGACTGGCTGCCCGTCCCGATGGCCGCCATCCAGCGCCTGGCCGCCACGCCCGCGCGACCTCCGCTTCCCACCACTCACCCGAGGAGGCTGTCTTCGTGACCGCCCGCAAGCCGTCCCGCAAGCCGTCCGAACCCGTCGAGGTCCCGCCCACGGCCAAGCCGGTGGCCGCCGAGGTCACCGCCGCCGCGCCTCCCTCCACCGCTCCCGTCGCCGGCCCCGCCGACGCGGAGGCGCCTGCCGGGTCCCCCACGCCACCCCCCGCCAAGCGCGCCCGGGCCAAGCGGGCCACCGCGGCCGCCGGCACCACACCCCGCCCCCGCCGCGGCGGGGGCAGCAGGAACGTGCTGCCCGCCACCGCCCTGGACGACGCGGACCGGGGGCGGCTGCTCGCCGGTGAGCACCACGACCCGCACGGTGTCCTGGGCGCGCACCCGGCCTCGGGCGGTGTGATCTTCCGGACGCTGCGCCCCCACGCGCGCTCCGTCGCGGTGGTGGTCAAGGGCAAGGGGGCCGAACTGCAGAGCGACGGCGACGGCTTCTTCTCCGGGGTCCTGCCGCTTCCGGCCGTGCCCGAGGAGTACCGGCTGCGGGTCGGCTACGACGACGACACGATCGAGGTCGAGGACCCGTACCGCTTCCTGCCGGCCATCGGCGAACTCGACCTGCATCTGATCGGCGAGGGCCGGCACGAGGAGCTGTGGAAGGCGCTCGGCTCCCAGCCGATGGAGCACCAGGGTGTCGCGGGCACCCGGTTCACCGTGTGGGCGCCGAACGCGCGTGGCGTCCGCGTCGCGGGCGACTTCGACTACTGGGACGGCACGGCCTTCCCCATGCGCTCCCTCGGCTCCACCGGCGTATGGGAACTGTTCCTCCCCGGCGTCGGTGAGGGCGCCGTCTACAAGTACGACATCAGCAGGCCCGACGGCTCGCACACCCAGCGCGCCGACCCGATGGCCCGTAGCACCGAGGTGCCTCCGGCCACCGCTTCGGTGGTCACCGCGTCGCACCACGAGTGGCAGGACGCGGACTGGATGAGCCACCGGGGCGACCGCCCGGTCCACGAGGCCCCGTTCTCCGTCTACGAGGTCCACCTGCCGTCCTGGCGACCCGGCCTCACCTATCGCCAGCTGGCCGGCCAACTCCCCTCGTACGTAAGGGAGCTCGGCTTCACACACGTGGAGCTGATGCCGGTCTCCGAGCATCCCTTCGGAGGGTCCTGGGGCTACCAGGTCACCGGCTTCTACGCGCCGACGTCACGCATGGGCACCCCGGACGACTTCCGCTTCCTCGTCGACGCGCTGCACGCGGCGGGCATCGGCGTCCTCATGGACTGGGTGCCGGCACACTTCCCCCGCGACGACTGGGCGCTCGCCGAGTTCGACGGCCGCCCTCTGTACGAGCACTCCGACCCCAACCGGGCCGCGCACCCGGACTGGGGCACCCTGGAGTTCGACTACGGCCGCAAGGAGGTCCGTAACTTCCTGGTCTCCAACGCCACTTACTGGTGCGAGGAGTTCCACATCGACGGACTGCGGGTCGACGCGGTCGCCTCGATGCTCTACCTGGACTACTCCCGCGAGTACGGCCAGTGGTCGCCGAACGAGTTCGGGGGCCGGGAGAACCTGGACGCGGTGGCCTTCCTCCAGGAGATGAACGCGACGGTCTACCGGCGCAACCCCGGAGTCGTCACGATGGCCGAGGAGTCCACCGCCTGGGAGGGCGTCACCCGCGCCACGGACCACGGCGGGCTGGGCTTCGGCCTGAAGTGGAACATGGGCTGGATGCACGACTCCCTGGTGTACATGTCCAAGGAGCCCATCCACCGCAAGTACCACCACAACGAGATGACCTTCTCGATGGTGTACGCGTACAGCGAGAACTACGTGCTGCCGATCTCGCACGACGAGGTGGTGCACGGCAAGCAGGCCCTGGTCAGCAAGATGCCCGGCGACTGGTGGCAGCGGCGTGCGAACCACCGCGCCTACCTCGGCTTCATGTGGGCGCACCCCGGCAAACAACTCCTGTTCATGGGACAGGAGTTCGCGCAGGGAGCCGAGTGGTCCGAGGGTCACGGCCCGGACTGGTGGCTGCTCGACGAGACGTACGAGGCCTCCGGCGACCACCGGGGCGTACGCAACCTGGTCACGGATCTCAACGGGGTCTACAACGCGCTGCCCGCGCTCTGGCAGCGGGACACCGACCCCGGGGGCTTCGACTGGATCGACGGCGGTGCGGCGGAGGACAACGCGTTCTCGTTCGTGCGCTACGACGCCGACGGCTCACCGCTGATCGCCGTCTCGCACTTCTCCCCGGTGGTGCGCCAGGACTACCGCATCGGCGTGCCGGACGGCCCGGAGGCCTGGGTCGAGGTCCTCAACACGGACGCGGCCCGCTACGGCGGCAGCGACGTGCGCAACGAGGAGCAGCTGAAGCCGGA
>NZ_JAFBGA010000016.1 GCF_016909575.1 Streptomyces sp. HB132
GGTGGTGGCTTCGAGCGTCGCGACGACCGTGCTCCGCGTCGTGACGACAACCGTGGCGGCGGCTCCGGTGGCGGTTTCCGACGCGACGACAACCGCGGCGGCCGGCCGGCCGGTGGTGGCTTCGAGCGTCGTGATGACCGTGCTCCGCGTCGTGACGACAACCGTGGCGGCGGCTCCGGCGGCGGCGGTTTCCGTCGTGACGACCGAGGCCCGCGCCGGGACGACGACCGTCCCAGCAGCTTCCGTCGTGATGACCGGGCTCCGCGTCGTGATGATGACCGTGGTGGATACCGCGGTGGCCAGCAGCGTGATGACCGTGGTGGCCGTCCCAGCGGTGGTGGCTTCGAGCGTCGCGACGACCGTGCCCCGCGTCGTGATGACAACCGTGGCGGCGGCTCCGGCGGCGGCTTCCGACGCGACGACAGCCGTGGTGGCGGCTCCGGTGGCGGCGGCTTCCGACGCGACGACAGCCGTGGTGGCGGCTCCGGTGGCGGCGGCTTCCGACGCGACGACAACCGCGGCGGCGGCTCCGGTGGCGGCGGCTTCCGACGCGACGACCGAGGCCCGCGCCGGGACGACGACCGTCCCAGCAGCTTCCGTCGTGATGACCGTGCTCCGCGTCGTGATGATGACCGTGGTGGATACCGCGGTGGCCAGCAGCGTGATGACCGTGGTGGCCGTCCCAGCGGTGGTGGTTTCGAGCGTCGTGACGACAGCCGTGGCGGTGACCGCGACCGTGCGCCGCGTCGTGACAACGACCGGCGCGACGACCGTGGCGGATTCCGCGGCCGCGACGACCGTGGTGGCTACCAGGGCCGCGACGACCGGGACCGTGAGCCCATCAAGAGGCTGCCGATCCCGGACGACGTCACGGGTCACGAGATCGACAAGGACGTCCGCCAGGAGCTGATGAGCCTGCCGAAGACCCTTGCCGAGGACGTCGCGCGGAACCTCGTCATGGTCGCCCGTCTGATCGACGAGGACCCTGATCAGGCTTACGCGTACTCCCGTATCGCCCTGAGGCTGGCGTCGCGCGTCGCCGCGGTGCGCGAGGCCGCCGGGTTCGCGGCGTACGCGACGCAGAAGTACTCCGAGGCTCTGGCGGAGTTCCGGGCGTCCCGTCGGATGACCGGGTCCGTCGAGCTCTGGCCCGTCATGGCCGACTGCGAGCGTGGACTCGGACGTCCCGAGCGTGCCATGGCCATGGCCGGCGAGCCCGAGGTGCAGAAGCTGGACAAGGCCGGACAGGTCGAGATGCGCCTGGTCGCCGCCGGAGCCCGCAGGGACATGGGGCAGATCGACGCCGCCATCGTCACGCTGCAGGGTCCCGAGCTCGCTTCCCACGCCGTCCACTCGTGGACGCCGCGCCTGCGTTACGCCTACGCCGACGCACTTCTGGAGGCCGGCCGCGAGGACGAGGCCCGTGAGTGGTTCGGGAAGGCCCTGGAGGCCGACAAGGACGGTGCGACCGACGCGTCCGACCGGCTGGCCGAACTCGACGGTGTGGACTTCGTCGACGCGCTCGGCGATGACGACGAGCAGCCCGCCCCGACGGCCGCCGCCGACGCGACGGCCGAAGCCGACGACGTGGACGGCTCGGACGGCGACGGCCGGGACGCCGACGACGACGATGACGATGACGACGACGTGGACGGACCCACGAAGGCCTGACCGCCGCTGAATCACGGAATACGGAAAGGGCGGCACCCTCCGAGGGTGCCGCCCTTTCCGCGTTCCCGGATGTCCGTCGAAGCCGGTCCGACCGAACCGGACCACCGACCACCGATCCCCTGAGCCTGCCCCCGGTCTCAGCCGGTGCCGAGACTCCGCAGGACCAGACCCGTGGCCGGTTTCGGTCCGAACGAGGTCGACTTCCGGGGCATCGTGACGCCCTGCCTGGCGAGATCGCGTACGACGTCCTCGCCCACCGGATGCATCAGCACCGCGGTGGCGCCGTGCCGTTCCGCCTGTTCGACCGCCGCCGCCGTGTCGTGGATGTAGGCGATGTGCTCCGGGGCGTCGGGGATCCGCCACACGTCGTCGAGGAGCGTGGAGTGCAGCACGGTAGCGTCGAGCGCGCGCCAGGCCGCCGGGCGGTCGGTGCGGACCGTGCGTGCCAGCAGTTGCTCGTCCGGCCGGTCGATCAGGTGGAAACGGCCGTCGCCCGCTAGGAGGAAGGCGTTGCCCTCCGCGGCGGCCTTGGCGAGGACGTCGAGTGCACGCGGCAGCGGGACATCGACGGGGCGTACGCGGAAGCGGCCGTCCAGGCCGCGGAGGGCGTCGGCGACGGGCAGGCGGTGCAGCAGCCGGTGGATGGCGCGGACCCGCAGCGGATAACGGGTGGTGTCGACGAGCAGGACGAGGCCGAAGTCCCAGGGGCCGGGGGAGGACTGTTCCTCCTGGAGCCGGAGGTAGGTGGCCCAGCGATGGTGGCCGTCGGCGATCAGGGCCTGGCGGTGGGACAGGTCGGACTCGATCTCCGCCTGCTCCGCAGGATCGGTGAGGGCCCAGAGGCGGTGGCTGAAACCGTCCTCGGTCGTCGTGGTGAGGAGCGGGAGCCGCTTCACCACGCGCTCGATCACGGCCGTAGCTCCGTTCGGCCCGCCGTCACCCGCATAGCTGAGGAGCAGGGGTTCGAGGTGGGCGGCAGCGGTGCGCATCAGATCCGCGCGATCCTCCACCACGTCGGCCATGACGTCCTCGTGCGGCAGTACGACACCCTCCGGCGCGGGGGAGAGCGCGAGGGCCCCGATGACACCGCGTTGCAGGACCTCGCCGGCACGCTGCTCGTACACGTAGAGCGCGGGCACCGGGTCCGGGGCGAGGACGCCCTCCGCCAGCCAGCGCTTCAGGGTGTCGGCGGCCTGCCGGTGCCGATCGACGGCCGTTCCGGCCTGCGGAAGGATCAGCCGCACGATGTTGTGCGGGTCCGCGGACTCCAGGTGGTGAAGACCGTCGGGCCGGACGACGACGTCGTACGGGGGCGAGGTCACCGCCGCCAGGCTGCCGACCCGTTCGGGTACGTAGCGCAGCCCGCGAAAGGGAATCAGCCGCAGTCCCTGGCCGGCGGCGGGCCCGGATGTGTTCATCCGAGCATGGTAAGTGCGCTCCTGTGATGGGCGATGATCGGGGGAGAGGCATGGAAAGAGGAGCACAGGCATATGAGTCAGCAGCACAGGTCCCGGCCCCTCGGGAGCAGCGTCGCGCTGAGCGAGGCGTACGACACGGCCCTGCTCGACCTCGACGGGGTGGTGTACGCCGGCGGACACGCCATCGTCCACGCCGTCGAGTCGCTGGGCACCGCACGCGCGGGCGGCATGCACCTGGCGTACGTGACGAACAACGCGCTGCGGACACCGGACGCGGTCGCGGAGCACCTGACGGAGCTCGGGGTGCCGGCCGAACCCGCTGACGTGATCACGTCGGCGCAGGCGGTGGCCCGGCTGATGGCCGATCAGCTGCCCTCCGGGGCCAGGGTCCTCGTGGTCGGCGGCGAAGGGCTGCGGGTCGCGTTGCGCGAGCGTGGCCTGGTACCGGTGGAGTCGGCCGACGACGATCCGGTGGCCGTGGCGCAGGGGTTCGGCGGTCCCGATCTCGCGTGGGGCCGGTTCGCCGAGGCGGCGTACGCGATCTCACGCGGGGCCGAGTGGTTCGCGTCCAACACGGACCTGACGATTCCGGGGGCCCGCGGGATCGCTCCGGGCAACGGAGCGGCGGTGGAGGTCGTGCGGATCGCGACCGGTGCCGAGCCGCAGGTCGCGGGCAAGCCGCTGCCGCCGATGCACCGCGAGACCGTGCTGCGGACCGGGGCGGAGCGGCCGCTGGTGGTAGGGGACCGGCTGGACACGGACATCGAGGGGGCGTTCAACGGCGGCGTGGACTCGCTGCTCGTCCTCACCGGGGTGACCGACGCGGCGCAGCTGATCGCGGCCGGCCCCGAGCACCGCCCGACCTATGTGGACAGGGACCTGCGGGGGCTGCTCACCGGTCAGCCCGAAGTGTCCGAGGAGGACGGCCGGTTCCGTTGCGGAGGCTGGACGGCCGAGGTGCGCGCGGACGCACTCGTGCTGGACGGCGAGGGCGACGGGATCGACGGGCTGAGGGCGCTGTGCGCGGCGGCGTGGACCCACGCGGGGGACGGCTCATGTGCGCTGGACGCGGACAAGGCCGTGACCGGTCTCGCCCTGTAGAGCGGGAAACCGAGCGGCGCGGGGCGGGGCGGGACCCCCTTGTCCCAGGGGATACAGGGCATTGATCCAATGACAGGATAGGCTAACCTAACCGGGTGTTGGTAGAGAGTCCCCCAGAATCGAATCCCGGTCACCCGGCCGCGCCGGACACGGGCCGACGCGCCGGACGCCACGCGGTACGGGCCGCGGGTCTGCTGGTCTCCGCGGCCGTGCTGGTGCTGGTGTGCCTCGCGAGTATCGCGATCGGTGCGAAGGCCCTGCCGCTCTCCGAGGTGTGGCACGGTCTGTTCCACTACTCGGGCACCGGCGGCGACGTACTCGTACGGGACGTGCGGGTCCCCCGCACCGTCCTGGGGCTGATCGTCGGAGCGGCCCTGGGACTGGCCGGCGCGGTGATGCAGGCGCTGACCCGCAACCCGCTCGCCGAGCCCGGCCTGCTGGGCGTCAACGCGGGCGCCGCGGCGGCCGTCGTCTCGGCCATCAGCTTCCTCGGCGTCACCTCGCTGACCGGGTACGTCTGGTTCGCGTTCGGCGGCGCCGCGATCGTGTCCGTGGCCGTCTATCTGCTCGGCGGCAGCCGGTCCGCGAACCCCGTACGGCTGGCGCTCGCCGGCACGGCGGTCACCGCGGCGCTCTTCGGCTACGTCAACGCCGTGCAGCTGCTCGACGCGGCCGCGCTGGACCGGCTGAGGTTTTGGACCGTCGGCTCCCTGGCCTCCGCCAACACGGAGACCGTCGGCAAGGTGTGGCCGTTCATCGCGCTCGGCGTGCTTCTGTCCCTGCTCATCGCCCGGCCGCTCAACGCGCTGGAGATGGGCGACGACACGGCCAGGGCGCTCGGCGCGCACCTGACCCGTACCCGCGTCCTCGCGATGGTGGCCGTCACCCTGCTGTGCGGGGCGGCGACCGCAGCCTGCGGGCCGATCGTCTTCATCGGGCTGATGATCCCGCACTTGGTCCGCACCATCACGGGCCCGGACATGCGGTGGATTTTGCCCTACGCGGCCGTGCTCGCGCCCGTGCTGCTGCTCGGCGCCGACGTGGCGGGCAGGGTCGTCGCACGCCCCTCGGAGCTGCAGGTGGGCATCGTCACCGCGCTGCTGGGCGGGCCCGTCTTCATCCATCTCGTACGCCGCAAGAGGATGGCCCAGCTGTGAAGGCTGCGCAGGACACCACGAAGACGATCCACGCCGTGCGGACGGACGGCGGGCTCTCGTTCCGCGTGGACGCGCGGGCGTTCGTCGTGATCGCGCTGCTCGTCACGGCGGCGCTCTTCGCCGCCGTGGTACTGATCGGGAGCGGTGACTACGCCATGTCACCCGGTCAGGTGGTCAGCACCCTGTTCGGCGGCGGAACCTTCCAGCAGGAGTTCATCGTCACCGAACTGCGGCTGCCCAGGGTCCTGGTCGGACTGCTCGTCGGCGCCGCGCTCGGTGTCGGAGGCGCCGTCTTCCAGAGCGTGTCCCGCAACCCGCTCGGAAGCCCCGACGTCCTGGGCTTCGGCCAGGGCTCCGCGGTCGGCGCCCTCATCGTGATCGTGCTCTTCCACGGTGGGCCCACCGAGGTCGCGGCGGGTGCCGTCGTCGGCGGCCTGCTCACGGGCGCCGCCGTCTATCTGCTGGCCTGGAAACGCGGGGTACACGGCTACCGGCTCGTCCTCGTCGGCATCGGGGCCGCCGCGATGCTCACCGCCGCCACCCACTACCTGATCACCAAGGCCGACCTCGTCGACGCCACCCGCGCCGTGGTCTGGATGACCGGCTCGCTGGACGGCAGGGACTGGGCCCAGGTCTGGCCGCTGCTCGCGGTCTGCTGCGTCCTGATCCCCCTGGTCCTCGGCCACGGGCGGGCGCTGCGCATGATCGAGATGGGTGACGACGCCGCCCACGCCCTGGGCGTACGGGTGGAACGCACCCGGCTCGTCCTCCTGAGCTGCGCGGTGCTGCTCGTCGCCGTCGCGACCGCCGCCGCCGGGCCCATCGTCTTCGTCTCGCTCAGCGCCCCGCAGGTCGCCCGCCGTCTCACCCGCGCCTCCGGCCCCAACCTGGCGGCCGCGGCGGCCACGGGGGCGGCCCTGCTGCTGGTCGCCGACTGGACCGCCATGAACGTCTTCGGGGACCGTCAGCTCCCCGTCGGCGTCGTCACCGGCGTACTCGGCGGCTGCTACCTGCTGTGGCTGCTCGTGTCCGAACGCAGGGCGGGACGCATATGAAGCAGAGCGCACCGGACACCTCGCAGCCCACACCCACAGACCTCGGGAGTACGACCATGCAGCGCCTCACCGCGGACTCGGTGACCCTCGGCTACGACCAGCGGATCATCGCCGAGAACCTCTCGGTCGAGATACCCGACAACTCCTTCACGGTCGTCGTCGGCCCCAACGCCTGCGGCAAGTCGACCCTGCTCCGCGCCCTCTCCCGGATGCTGAAGCCGAACGCCGGAGACGTCCTCCTGGACGGGCGGTCCATCCACCGGATGCCCGCCAAGACGGTCGCCAGGACGCTGGGCCTGCTGCCGCAGTCCTCCATCGCCCCGGACGGGATCACCGTCGCCGACCTCGTATCGCGCGGCCGCTACCCCCACCAGGGGCTGCTCCGCCAGTGGTCGCCCGAGGACGAGCGGATCGTCGAGGAGTCCATGGAGTCGACCGGCGTCGGTGAGCTCGCCGACCGCTACGTCGACGAGCTGTCCGGCGGCCAGCGCCAGCGGGTCTGGATCGCCATGGCCCTCGCCCAGGAGACACCGCTGCTGCTGCTCGACGAGCCGACGACGTATCTCGACATCCAGCACCAGATCGACGTACTCGACCTCTGCGCCGAACTGCACGAGACGCGGGGCCGCACGCTCGTCGCCGTCCTGCACGACCTCAATCACGCAGCCCGGTACGCCACCCACCTGATCGCCATGCGCGGGGGCACGGTCGTCGCCGAGGGCGCGCCCGGCGACATCGTCACCGCACAGCTCGTGGAAGAGGTCTTCGGGATGCCGTGCCAGGTCATCGACGACCCCGAGACGGGGACACCGCTGGTGGTGCCGGCAGCCCGCAGCAAGCGCGCCCAGGCCTCCGTCCGGGGCCTGTCCGGGCTCAGAGCAGGGACCTGAGCTTCAGCAGATCGCGGAAGCCCGCCTCCAGCCGTACCCGGCCCGACCCCCAGGCCTTCGCGAAGTTCAGCTCGCCGCCGACCATGGCCACCAGATCGTCCCCGGTCATCGCGAGCCGGATCTCGGCCTTCTCGCGGGGCGGCCCGTCGTGCGTGTCCAGCACCTTGATACGGCCGTCCGCCAGCCGTCCGGTGAACGTCGCGTCGAGGTCCCTGATGTGGCAGCTCAACGAGCGGTCGAGATCGGCGGCACGGCGTACGTCGCCGCCGGCCCCCGCCAGATTGTCGGAAAGTGTGTCGAGTGCGCTGCGGCACTCCGCCATGGTCGCCATCGTCACCGACGGTACACCGGCGCTTCGGGGTAGCGTTCCCGCATGAGCGACTGGATGCCGGGGCCGGACACGGCACAGCGGGGTGAGGCGGGCGAAGCGGCCGCGCCGGCGCCCGCCGTACCTCCCGCGCCCTCCTTCGACCCCGCCCCGCCCGCGCCCCTCGGTGTGGCACGCACGACCACCGGGCACGCCGGTGTGGACGCGCGGCTGCAGCGGCTGGCCGACGCGGACCACCTCGCCGCCGACGGCCACACCGAGGTGTACGAGGATGTACACCGCGGGCTGCGCGACGAGCTGACCGCGCTGGACGCCCGGCCCGCACCCGCACCGACGCCCGCGCACGACAACAGGAGCTGAACGAGAAGTGGCAGGAGTGGCACGTCGCCGCCTCGACGCCGAGCTGGTACGCCGCAAGCTCGCCCGCTCGCGCGAGCACGCGAGCCAGCTGATCGCCGCGGGGCGGGTGACCGTCGGCGGGAACACCGCGACCAAGCCCGCCACCCAGGTCGAGACCAGCGCCGCCGTCGTCGTCGTCAAGGACGACAGCGACCCCGAGTACGTCTCGCGCGGCGGGCACAAACTCGCGGGCGCCCTCGCCTCCTTCGTGCCCCTCGGGCTGAAGATCGAGGGCCGACGGGCCCTGGACGCGGGCGCCTCGACCGGTGGCTTCACCGACGTGCTGCTGCGGGCCGGCGCGGGCCATGTCGTCGCCGTGGACGTCGGCTACGGGCAGCTCGCCTGGTCCCTGCAGTCCGATGAGCGCGTCACCGTCAAGGACCGTACCAACGTACGGGAGCTGACGGTGGAGCAGATCGACGGTCGGACGGTGGACCTGGTGGTGGGCGACCTGTCGTTCATCCCGCTCGGCCTGGTGCTGCCCGCCCTCGCGCGCTGCGCCGCCGTCGACGCCGACCTGGTGCTCATGGTCAAGCCTCAGTTCGAGGTGGGCAAGGAGCGCCTCGGCAGCGGCGGTGTGGTCCGCAGCCCCGAACTGCGGGCCGAAGCGGTACGGGAGGTGGCGCGCCGGGCCGGGCTGCTGGGCCTCGGCGTCCAGGGTGTCACGGCGAGCCCGCTGCCGGGCCCGTCGGGAAACGTCGAGTATTTTCTGTGGTTGCGGGCCGGCGCACCTGAGCTGGATCCCGCGGATGTCGACCGTGCAGTGGCGGAGGGGCCCCGTTGACGACGCATACGGCACAACCAGGGAACGCGGAACGCACCGTCTTCCTGCTCGCGCACACCGGCCGCCCGGCCGCGATCCGCAGCGCCGAGCTCGTCGTCCAGGGCCTGCTGAAAAGCGGCCTGGGCGTCCGGGTGCTGGCCGTGGAGGCAGCGGACCTGCCGCTGCCGCCGTCCGTCGAGACGGTCACCGACGCGACGCCCGCGGCCGTGGACGGTTGCGAGCTGCTGATCGTGCTCGGCGGGGACGGGACGCTGCTGCGCGGCGCCGAGATCTCCCGCGCGTCGGGCGTACCGATGCTCGGCGTCAACCTCGGACGGGTGGGCTTCCTCGCGGAGGCGGAGCGTGACGACCTGGACCGGGTCGTCGACCGGGTCGTCACCCGCGCCTACCAGGTCGAGGAGCGCATGACGCTCGACGTCCTCGTACACAGCAACGGCGACGTCGTGCACACGGACTGGGCGCTCAACGAGGCCGCGGTCCAGAAGGTCTCGCCCGAGCGGATGCTCGAGGTCGTCCTGGAGATCGACGGCCGCCCCGTGACCGGCTTCGGCTGCGACGGGATCGTCTGCGCCACCCCGACCGGATCCACCGCGTACGCCTTCTCGGCGGGCGGCCCCGTCGTCTGGCCGGAGGTCGAGGCGCTGCTCATGGTGCCGATCAGCGCACACGCGCTGTTCGCGAAGCCGCTGGTGACCTCTCCCGACTCGGTGCTGGCCGTGGAGGTCCAGCCGCACACCCCGCACGGAGTGCTGTGGTGCGACGGGCGCCGGAACGTCGAGCTGCCCGCTGGAGCCAGGGTGGAGGTGCGGCGCGGAGCGGTGCCCGTACGGCTGGCACGACTGCACCAGGCGTCGTTCACCGACCGTCTGGTGGCCAAGTTCGCGCTGCCCGTACAGGGCTGGCGGGGCGCTCCGCACTGATTCCCCGGACCGCTGCTCACACCCGCGTGGGTGAACCGGTCACCGGGGTCCGTCGCGCGGCGGGCGCCGGACCTCGTAAGGTCATGTCCGTGTTGGAGGAGATGCGGATACGGTCGCTCGGAGTCATCGACGACGCGGTGGTGGAGCTGTCACCCGGTTTCACCGCGGTGACGGGTGAGACCGGCGCGGGCAAGACCATGGTCGTCACGAGCCTCGGGCTGCTGCTCGGCGGGCGCGCCGACCCCGCCCTGGTGCGGGTCGGTGCCAAGGCCGCGGTCGTCGAGGGGCGGATCACGGTGTCCCGGGGCGACGCGGCGGCGGTGCGCGCCGAGGAGGCCGGGGGCGAGATCGAGGACGGGGCGCTGCTCATCAGCCGTACCGTCTCGGCCGAGGGGCGCTCCCGCGCGCATCTCGGGGGGAGATCGGTGCCCGTGGGAGTGCTCGCCGAGCTCGCCGACGAACTCGTCGCCGTGCACGGCCAGACCGACCAGCAGGGACTGCTCAAGCCCGCACGGCAGCGTCAGGCCCTCGACCGGTACGCCGGCGGCGGTGTGGAGGGCCCGCACACCAAGTACGCGGCGGCCTACCGGCGGCTGCGCGCGGTCGTCACGGAGCTCGACGAGCTGACCACCCGGGCCAGGGAGCGCGCCCAGGAGGCGGACCTGCTGCGCTTCGGCCTCGACGAGGTCGCCGCCGTGGACCCGCTGCCGGGCGAGGACACCGAACTCGCCGCGGAGGCCGAGCGGCTCGGGCACGCCGAGGCGCTCGCCTCCGCCGCGGCCCTCGCACACACGGCGCTCGCGGGCGACCCGGAGGACCAGGAGGGCGTGGACGCCACCACGGTGGTCGCCGCCGCCGGACGGTCCCTGGATGCCGTGCGGGCACACGACCCGGCGCTGGCCACGCTCGCCGACCGGATCGGTGAGATCTCGATCCTGCTCGCCGACGTCGCCGGGGAACTCGCCGGATACGCCGACCAGCTGGACGCCGACCCGCTGCGGCTCGCCGCCGTGGAGGAGCGGCGGGCCGCGCTCACCGCGCTCACCCGCAAGTACGGCGAGGACATCACCGCCGTGCTCGCCTGGGCCGGGGACGGCGCCTCCCGGCTGACGGAGCTGGAGGGGGACGACGACCGCATCGGCGAACTGACGGCGGAACGCGACGCGCTGCGCGCCGAGCTCTCGGTCCTCGGCCAGGAGCTGACCGACGCGCGGACGGAGGCGGCGGCGCGCTTCGCGGCGGCCGTCACCCAGGAGCTGGCGTCGCTCGCGATGCCGCACGCCCGGGTCTCCTTCGCCATCGGGCAGACCGAGGCGCCGGACGAGGCGTCCGGCATCGACATCGGGGGCCGGAGCGTGGTCTACGGGCCGTCCGGCGCCGACGAGGTGGAGCTCCTCCTGGCGCCGCACCCCGGTGCCCAGCCCAGGCCGATCGCCAAGGGCGCCTCGGGCGGTGAGCTGTCCCGGGTGATGCTCGCCGTCGAAGTGGTCTTCGCGGGCTCCGACCCCGTGCCGACATACCTCTTCGACGAGGTCGACGCCGGTGTCGGCGGCAAGGCGGCCGTCGAGGTCGGCCGGCGGCTGGCGAAGCTCGCCAGGTCCGCGCAGGTCGTCGTGGTCACCCACCTGCCGCAGGTGGCGGCCTTCGCCGACCGGCAGCTGCTGGTCGAGAAGACCGTCGACGGATCCGTGACCAGGAGCGGCGTCACGGTCCTGGAGGGCGAGGACCGGGTGCGCGAACTCTCCCGGATGCTCGCCGGGCAGGAGGACTCGGAGACCGCCCGGGCCCACGCCGAGGAGCTGCTGGAGGCCGCGCGCGCCGACGGATAGCGGCCGCTGGCGTCAGTTTCGCGCCGCCCGTCTCACTCGTACGGGTGGGGCGGGCCGTCCCGCTGTCGGTGCGAGGACGGGAACAACGTTTCGTCAGTCCCGGAACAGGCGTACGGACTGGCATCCTTGGCGCTGTACATACCGCCGACTCGGGAGCCCCGGGAGCCAATCAACGTGTCACAGCTGCGTACGGTCCAAGTCCTGGGCGGCGGAGCCGGAAGCAGCGCCCGTGTCAGCTCGCTCGCCGCAGGTCTGGTCGCCAGAGGCGTGCAGGTCACCGTCTGCGCCCCGGCGGGTTCCTGCCGCGCCCACGGCCTGCCCGCGACGGGTGCCCGCTTCGTCGCGGTGCCCCGGCGCAGCGACCCCGCGGCCGTCGCGGCCCTGCGTACCGCCTGCACCGGGGCCGACATCGTCCACGCCCACGGGCTGCACGCCGCCGTACGGGCGGGCATCGCGCTCAGCGGGCGGGGCATTCCGCTGGTCGTCACCTGGCACACCCGCGCCCACGCCGGCGGCGCCCGCGGCCGGTTCCTGCGTCTGCTGGAGCGGCGGGCCGCCCGTGCGGCCGCGGTGGTGCTGGGAACCTCCTGGGAGCTGGTCGACCGGGCCCGCCGCCGGGGTGCCCGGGACGCCCGGCTCGCACCGGCCGCGATTCCCGCGGGGCGCTTCCCCGGCGCACCCGACGACGGCAAGGCGCGCGCCGAACTGGGAGCCGTCGGAAGGCCGTTGCTGGTGTCGGTGGCTCAGCACGGTCACGACGCGCTGCTGGACGCGGCGCGTCAGTGGGGCACGCTCGACCCGGTGCCGCTGCTGGCCGTCGTGGGGGAGGGGCCCCGGTCCGGTGACCTGCGGCGCCGGATCGCGGAGGAGGGCCTGCCCGTCGTCCTCGCCGGCGGTCCGGACGACATCGGTGACCTCCTCGCCGCTGCCGACATCGCCGTACTGTCCGGCTGCGGGGAGGGCGGGCCGCTGTTGGCCCGGGAGGCCCTCCGCCTCGGTGTCCCGCTGGTCGCCGCCCGCGCCGACGGGCTCCCCGAACTCGCGGGCGACGCGGCCGAGTTCGTTCCGTACGGGGACGCCGATGCGCTGGCCGGCGCCGTCGTACGGCTCCTCGGCGACCCCGGGCGGCGGGAGCGGCTGGCGGACTCCGGGCGCGCACAGGCCGCGAGCTGGCCCACCGAGGACGAGACGATCGCCCACGTGCTGTCCGTCTACGACGAGTTGGCGCAGCCCCTGGCGGCCGGCCGGACGTGAGTCCTCAGCGGGTGTGACGGCGGGCCCGCAGGGCCAGGCTCAGGGCGAGCACCGACTGCGGGTCGTCCGGATCGGTGCCGAGCAGCTCGCCGATGCGCGCCAGCCGGTTGTAGAGCGTCTGCCGGTTCAGGTGCAGCTCACGCGCCGCCTCCGCCTTGCGGCCCGCGTGCGCGACGTACGCCTCCAGGGTCGGCAGCAGCGCGGGGCGCGAGGTCCGGTCGTGTTCGAGCAGCGGTCCGATCGCCCGATCCACGAAGGACGCCAGGTCCGGATGGTCCCGCAGCCGCCACAGCAGCAGGTCGATGTCCAGGCGGCGCGCGTCGTACCAGGGGCGTTCCCCGAGCCCCTGCGCGGCCGTCGCCGCCTCCGCCGCGTGCCGCAGCCCAGCGCCCGCCGCCGTCCAGCCGCCCGCGGCCCCGACCACCACGACGGCCGGCGTACGGTCCCCGGGCCCCTCCAGGCCCGCACGCGCGGCCCCGGCCCGAAGTGCCCCCGCCACCCGGTCCGCGAGGGCCGCGCGCGTGGTCCCCGGGCGCAGCGCCAGCAACAGCGGAACCCGTCCCTCCACCGGCCGTACCCCCACGAGCACCGGGGCGCCGACCGCCGCGAGTTCCTCCACCACGGCCCGTGCCAGCAGCGCCCAGCTGCCCGAGGGCGCAGACCCGGGGGCGAGCCGCATCACCACCGGCAGCAGCGGATCGCCGCCCGGCCTGAACCCGAGCACCCCGGCCTGCGCGGGGGCGTCCCCGGGAGCGATCCGGCCCTCGGCGAGATCCGTGAGGAAGTCACCGCGTCCCCGCGCCGCGACCTCCTCCTCCTGGCGGGCCTGCATCAGCACGACCGCGAGGATGCCCGCCGCCCGCTCGGCCGCCATCCGGTGGACCGTCACCAGCGGGCCCGACACCGCGAGCAGGACCAGCCGGGCCCGCACGGAACCGGTCCCGTGCCCGCCTCCCGGAACCTCCACCAGGACGGCGTCGGCCGGGGGAGCCGCGCGTGCCGCGCGTGCCGCACGCAGGCCCTCCCAGACCTGAAGCGGATCGGCGCCGGCCGGCGCGGTCCCGCTGCCCGCGGCGAACAGCAGCCGGCCGTCGGGAGTCTCCAGGAAGACCGGGTTCGCGGCGAAGTCCGCCAGGATCCCCAGGACCTGCGGCACCCCGCCGCCGCCCAGTACCGCCTGAGTGCACCGCCGGTGCACCTCCTCCGCCCGCCGCAGCAGGGCGTAGTGGCCGTTGACGATCTCGGTGTGGATCTCCTCGGTCACCGCCACGAACGGCACCTCGCGGTGCAGCTGGACGAGCGGCAGCCCCGCCGTCCGCGCCGCGTCCACGATCGCCGCCGGCAGCCGGCTGAAGCGCGGGCCGAGCTCCACGACCAGGGCGGCGATGTCGCGGTCCGCCAGCCTGCGGACGAAGGCGCGCTGGTCGGCGGGGCGTGACCCGAGGCCGAGCCCCGTCGTGAGCAGCAGTTCCCCGCCCTTGAGGAGGGCGGGGAGGTTCGGGGCCTCACCCGCGTGCACCCAGCGCACCGTACGGTCCAGGCGTTCCGCGCAGGTCAGCACCTCGGGGAGCCCGCCGCGCAGCCCCGGCAGCTCCAACGCCCGCCGCACGGTGATCCCGCCCTCTGTCTCCACCGGATCCCGCCTCGTGCTTCCACTCGTGCGCCCGCGCGCCCGTCCCGTCGAGGGGCGCGAACGGCCCCGGTCAGGAAGCTACCCGGCCCGCCGGACCCCGTCACACCATGGCCACCGCCGGCTTGACGTTGTGATTGAGGTGGAACACGTTGTCCGGGTCGAACCGGGCCTTCACGCGCGACAGTCGCTCGTAGGCGTCCTCGCCGAACCCTGCCATGACCCGCTCCTGCCCTTCCCGGCCGATGAAGTTGAGGTACACGGCGCCGTTCGCCCACGGCATCATCGCGGAGCGCACCCCGCGCACCCACTGCCTGACCCGTTCGTCGTCCGCCTCGCTCTCCCAGACGCCGAAGGGGTGCACGGCCCAGGGGGAGGAGCGCCAGGGCAGCGGATAGTCGGCCGGCCCCCGCGCCACCGCGCCGCCCATGGGGAACAGCACATGCTGTGTGTTCGTGGGCACGGGCAGAGTGCCGGCGCTCCCGCAGAAGGCCGCCACCGCCTCGTCGGGGAAACCGTTCAGGTACTCGGCCGACCAGTGGTTCCGCATGCCCGGCGGGTCGTCGAGCAGGCACTGCAGGTCCGCGTAGGGAATCGTGTCGACGACCTCCGCCTCGGACTTCAGCGCCAGCAGAGGCGCCGCCACGTCACGGGCCTGCGCCTCCGTGCCGGCGAAGGTGATCAGGGCCGCGCACACGAGGTGGCCCACCAGCGCCTCGGGCACCCACTCCTCGGGCGGCCCGGTGATGTAGATGCAGGCGCCGCCCGCCTCGTCGGGGGCGCGCTCCATCACATCGCGGTACGTCCCGACCACTTCGGGGCCGTCCTCCGGGCGGAAGAGCAGCATCACCATGCTCATCGCCGGCAGGTCGTGGAGCCGCAGCGTCAGCGAGGTGACCACGCCGAAATTGCCGCCGCCGCCGTGCAGGGCCCAGAAGAGCTCGGGGTTCTCGTCGGCGCTCGCACGCACGGTGCCGCCGTCCGCGGTCACCACGTCGGCGGCCAGCAGATTGTCGCAGGCCAGCCCGAACTTGCGCTCCAGCCACCCCGAGCCGCCGCCCAGGGTGAAGCCTCCGACACCGGTGGTGGAGACCCGCCCGCCCGTGGTGGCCAGGGAATGCGGCTGGGTCGCCCGGTCCAGGTCGCTCATCACGGCACCGCCGCCGACGCGGACCGACCGGGCGTCCCGGTCGACGTCCACCCCGCTCATCCTGCGCAGGTCGATCACCAGGCCCCCCTCGCTCAGGGCCATGCCCGCGACGCTGTGACCGCCCCCGCGCACCGCGACCTCCAGTTCCCGGTCACGGGCGAGGGCGAGCGCCCGCGCGACGTCCGCCCGGGTGGCGCACTGCGCCACCACCGCGGGTCTGCGGTCGATCATGCCGTTGAAGACGGTACGGGCCTCGTCGTAGCCCGGGTCGCCGGGAGCGTGGACCTCACCGGCGAAATCGGAGCGGAGGCCGGTCAGAGCGGCATCCGGGAGAGACGTTCGGGGCGTCATGCTGTGCCCCCTTCGCAGGGCGTGACAGGACTCTTCCATCGTAGGTCCGGCCGTGGACATCGGCCGTTCCGCAGAGCCCTGTCACGTCCTCACGGATCAGCCTGCGTACGCCCCGCTGGCCGTCAGCCGCAGTGCCGTGTCGATCAGCGGCACGTGGCTGAACGCCTGCGGGAAGTTACCCACCTGGCGCTGGAGCCTCGAGTCCCACTCCTCGGCCAGCAGACCGAGGTCGTTGCGGAGGGACAGCAGCTTCTCGAAGAGCCGACGGGCCTCGTCGACCCGGCCGATCATCGCCAGGTCGTCCGCCAGCCAGAACGAGCAGGCCAGGAATGCGCCCTCGTCACCCTCCAGGCCGTCGACGCCCGCGTCGTCGCCCTCGGTGGGATAGCGCAGGACGAACCCGTCCTCCGTGGACAGCTCCCGCTGGATCGCCTCGATCGTGCCGATGACGCGCTTGTCGTCGGGCGGCAGGAAGCCCATCTGCGGGATCAGCAGCAGGGACGCGTCCAGTTCCTTCGACCCGTAGGACTGGGTGAAGGTGTTGCGCTCCGGGTCGTAGCCCCGCTCGCAGACGTCACGGTGGATGTCGTCCCGGAGCTGGTACCAGCGCTCCAGAGGGCCCTCCGCGTCGCCCGACTCGATCAGCTTGATGGTGCGGTCCACCGCGACCCAGGCCATCACCTTGGAGTGCACGAAGTGCCGGCGCGGCCCGCGTACCTCCCAGATGCCCTCGTCCGGCTCCTCCCAGTGCTTCTCCAGGTACTCGATCAGCTTGAGCTGGAGGCCCATCGCGTAGTCGTTGCGGGTGAGGCCCGTCATGTGCGCGAGGTGCAGCGCCTCGGTGACCTCGCCGTACACGTCGAGCTGGAGCTGGTTCGCCGCGCCGTTGCCGACCCGGACGGGGCTCGAGTTCTCGTAGCCGGGCAGCCAGTCCAGCTCCGCCTCGCCGAGCTCCCGCTCTCCCGCGATGCCGTACATGATCTGCAGGTTCTCCGGGTCGCCCGCGACGGCCCGCAGCAGCCACTCGCGCCAGGCGCGGGCCTCCTCGCGGTACCCGGTGCGCAGCAGGGAGGAGAGCGTGATCGCCGCGTCCCGCAGCCAGGTGTAGCGGTAGTCCCAGTTCCGCGAGCCGCCGATGTCCTCGGGCAGGGAGGTGGTCGGGGCCGCCACGATGCCGCCGGTCGGCGCGTAGGTGAGCGCCTTCAGCGTGATCAGCGAGCGGACGACGGCCTCCCGGTAGGGGCCGTGGTACGTGCACTGGTCGACCCACTCGCGCCAGAAGTTCTCGGTCGCCTCCAGGGACGACTCGGGTTCCGGCACACCGGGCGGCTCGTGGTGCGAGGGCTGCCAGCTGATGGTGAACGCGATCCGGTCGCCGGGGGACACGGTGAAGTCGGAGTACGTGGTCAGGTTCTGGCCGTACGTCTCCGCCTCCGTGTCCAGCCACACCGAGTCGGGGCCCGCGACCGCGACCGTACGGCCGTCGACCTTGTGCACCCAGGGAGTGACCCGTCCGTAGCTGAAACGCATCCGGAGTTCGGAGCGCATCGGGACCCGCCCGCTCACGCCCTCCACGATGCGGATGAGCTGGGGGGCACCGTCACGCGGCGGCATGAAATCGGTCACACGGACCGTGCCCCGGGCGGTGTCCCACTCCGATTCCAGGACGAGCGAGTCGCCGCGGTAGCGGCGCCGGTCCGCCGACGGGGGCTCGGCCCCCTCGGGACGGGCGGGTCCCAGCCGCCAGAAACCGTTCTCCTCGGTCCCGAGAAGTCCGGCGAAAATCGCGTGGGAATCGAAGCGTGGGAGGCACAGCCAGTCCGCTGTGCCGTCCCGGCAGACCAGGGCTGCGGTCTGCATGTCTCCGATGAGTGCGTAATCCTCGATGCGCCCGGCCACGTGCGTCTCCAGTCGAACGGCCATGTCGCCCCGCAGGGCGCTTACTGCTGGTCAAGGGGTCGTTGTAGTAGAACCGACGAGCTCTTGCGCGGGTGAGCGGGCTGGGGTGGAGCCGCTGGGCCGGCCAACTCGGCAGCGAGTGTCCGAGCAGGATACGACGCACCTGGAAGATCCGCGCGACTGTCCACCGGTTGTCCTCAGCCTGTCATCAGCGAATGGGTGGGAGCTGAAACGGACGTGATGATCTTGTGGTGAGAGCGGAGGAGTCATGGCCGGAAGCGGCCTCCCCAGGTCGCTGTTACCCTGGTAGCCCGTGGACCGGTGGTCGTCCCCACAGTGGACGAGGCCCCCGAACCGCAGCGACGGCGCCTGCTGGATTCCTCCGCACGGCATGCCGGTACGCACCTCATGATCGCGACCACGGGAGCCCCCTTTGGCTATGCAGCCCACATCCACGACGACCAAGCACATCTTCGTCACCGGGGGTGTCGCCTCCTCCCTCGGCAAGGGTCTGACTGCCTCCAGCCTGGGTGCCCTGCTCAAGGCACGTGGCCTGCGGGTCACGATGCAGAAGCTCGACCCCTATCTGAACGTCGACCCCGGCACGATGAACCCCTTCCAGCACGGTGAGGTGTTCGTCACCAACGACGGCGCCGAGACCGACCTGGACATCGGCCACTACGAGCGCTTCCTCGACGTCGACCTCGACGGTTCGGCCAACGTCACGACCGGCCAGGTCTACAACACGGTGATCGCCAAGGAGCGCCGCGGCGAGTACCTCGGCGACACCGTCCAGGTCATCCCGCACATCACCAACGAGATCAAGCACCGCATCCGCCGCATGGCGACCGACGACGTCGACGTGGTCATCACCGAGGTCGGCGGCACGGTCGGCGACATCGAGTCGCTCCCCTTCCTGGAGACGGTCCGCCAGGTCCGCCACGAGGTCGGCCGCGACAACGTCTTCGTCGTGCACATCTCGCTGCTGCCCTACATCGGCCCCTCCGGCGAGCTGAAGACCAAGCCCACCCAGCACTCGGTCGCCGCCCTTCGCAACATCGGCATCCAGCCGGACGCCATCGTGCTGCGCGCCGACCGCGACGTCCCGACCGCCATCAAGCGCAAGATCTCGCTGATGTGCGACGTCGACGAGACCGCCGTGGTGGCCTGCAAGGACGCCCGGTCGATCTACGACATCCCCAAGGTGCTGCACACCGAGGGCCTGGACGCCTACGTCGTCCGCAAGCTCGACCTGCCGTTCCGCGACGTCGACTGGACGACCTGGGACGACCTGCTGGACCGGGTCCACAACCCCGACCACGAGGTCACCGTCGCCCTGGTCGGCAAGTACATCGACCTGCCCGACGCCTACCTCTCGGTCACCGAGGCCATCCGCGCCGGCGGCTTCGCCAACAAGGCCCGCGTCAAGGTCAAGTGGGTCGCCTCCGACGACTGCAAGACCCCGGCCGGCGCGCAGAGGCAGCTCGGTGACGTCGACGCCGTCTGCATCCCCGGCGGCTTCGGCGAGCGCGGTGTGATCGGCAAGGTCGGCGCCATCCAGTACGCCCGCGAGAACAAGGTGCCGCTGCTCGGCCTCTGCCTCGGCCTGCAGTGCATCGTCATCGAGGCCGCGCGCAACCTGGCCGGCATCCCCGACGCGAACTCCACCGAGTTCGACGCCGCCACGGGCCACCCCGTCATCTCGACGATGGAGGAGCAGCTCGCGTACGTCGAGGGCGCCGGTGACCTGGGCGGCACCATGCGGCTCGGCCTGTACCCGGCGAAGCTCGCCGAGGGCTCCCTGGTCCGCGAGGCCTACGCGGGCGAGCCGTACGTCGAGGAGCGCCACCGCCACCGCTACGAGGTCAACAACGGCTACCGCGCGGAGCTGGAGAAGAAGGCCGGACTGGTCTTCTCCGGCACCTCCCCGGACAACAAGCTCGTCGAGTACGTCGAGTACCCGCGTGAGGCCCACCCCTACCTGGTCGCCACCCAGGCGCACCCGGAACTGCGCTCCCGTCCGACCCGCCCGCACCCGCTCTTCGCCGGCCTGGTGAAGGCCGCGGTGGAGCGCAAGGTCGCGGCGCACGGGACGGGCGCCGACGCGTAAGGCGATACGGTTGACCGGGGTACGGATCCTTGACGGGATGCGTGCCCCGGTTTCTGTTTGTTCGTGGGAGGACGTACATGGGTTTCCAGGACACGCCCGAGGAGTGGCAGGTCACCGCGACGGTGACCCCCTTCACCGGTAACAAGACCAGCGTCCGCACCGACGACGTCGTGATGCCCGACGGCAGCGTCCACGGCCGCGACTACCAGGTGCACCCCGGTTCGGTGGCCGTGCTCGCGCTCGACTCGGACGGCCGTGTCCTCGTCCTGCGGCAGTACCGGCACCCGGTGCGCCACAAGCTGTGGGAGATCCCGGCGGGGCTGCTCGACATCCCCGGCGAGAACCCGCTGCACGCGGCCCAGCGGGAGCTCTACGAGGAGGCCCACGTCAAGGCCGAGGACTGGCGGGTGCTGACGGACGTCTACACCTCGCCCGGCGGCTGCGACGAAGCCGTGCGCGTCTTCCTCGCCCGGGACCTCTCCGAGGCCGAGGGCGAGCGCTTCGCCGTGGCCGAGGAGGAGGCCGACATGGAGCAGGCGCGGGTCCCCCTGGAGGAGCTCGTACGGGGCGTGCTCGCCGGCGATCTGCACAACAACTGCCTGGTCGTGGGCGTCCTGTCACTCACCGCGGTGCTCGCGGGCGACGGCGTGGACTCGCTGCGCCCGGCCGGGGCGCCGTGGCCGGCCCGCCCGTTCGAGGCCTGATCCCTCCGGCCGGTCCGGCCCCGACGTCCCGGCACCGGTACCGACGGGACGGGCCGGTACCGGTATGTAAGGACGCCGATCGTACGAAAAGCTGATCCGATCGGGGGATGTCTCCGCCGCGCTCGGCCGTGATCGTCCACACCACTGAACTACGCTCGAAAGGCCCCGACCGGACTTCCGGCGGGCAACCGCGTGCAGCGAAGTGGAGCGTGGCCCGTGACCGATCAGGCGGTGGACACCAAAGGCCCGGCCGGAGTGGCGGGGACGGCGGGAGCCGAGGGACCGCCGGATGTGACTCCACCTCAGTTCTTCGGCCGCGAACGCGAGTTGAGGGCCCTCAAGGAGGACATCGAGCGAGCGGGCCTGGACACCCTGGCCGGCCGCAAAGCAGCCCGCGCCCGGGTCCTCCTGATCGCCGGACGGCCCGGATCCGGACGCACCGCGCTCGCCGCCGAACTCGCCCGGCGGCTCCGGGAACCCGGCGACTACCCCGACGGCGTCTTCCGGGTCTCGCTCACGGAACCCGGAGGCGCCCGCGTCCCGGGCGAGCGCACCGCGCGCGCCCTCCTGGACCTGCTGTCCGTCACCGCCCCGCCCGGCGCCGACGAGGACCAGCTGTCCGAGATGGTCCGCGAGGCGTTCGCCGTACGCCGCGCCCTGATCCTGCTCGACGACGCGGTGGACGCCGAACAGGTCGACCCGCTGCTGCCCGACAACCCGGACTGCCTCGTCGTCGCCACCGCCACCGGACCTCTCACCGGAATCCCCGGCGTCCGCCCGTGCACCATCGGCGGGCTCGACGCGGGCTCCGCCGTGGAGCTGCTCGCCCGCACCATCGGCCAGGTCCGGATCACGGTCGATCCACGGACCGCCGAGTCCCTCACGGAGGAGTGCGGGGGGCAGCCCGCCGCACTGACCCTGGTCGCGGGCTGGCTCGCCGCCCGGCCCGGCACTTCGGTCGCCGACGTCACCAAGCAGCTGCGTGACCAGTCCGACGACCCCGAACTACCGTCCGGCGACAGGTCGTTGGCCCGCGCCTTCCGGCTGGTCCACGAGTCGCTCCCACCGGCCGCCGCCGGGATACTGCGGCTGCTCGCGCTCGCCCCCGCCGGTCTGGCCGACGCCCACACCGCCTCCGCGCTGGCCGGATGCTCGGTCTCGGCCGCCCGGACGACCCTGGACGACTTCGTCCGCTTCGGGCTGCTCAGGACGAACGGCGCCGAGCTGCCGCAGTACGAGGTGCCCGGCTGCCTCGCACCGCTGGTGCGCGCCCTGCTGGAGGAGCGGGAGCGGCCCGCCGAGATCCAGCTGGCCCGGGCCAGGATGCTGGAGCGGACCGTGCGCCGGCTCCAGGCCTGCCGCGCGGTCACCGACCCCGAGGACTCACCGGCCCGCCGCAGGCTCGCCGGGCTGCCCAGCTCGCTGCGTTTCCCCGATCCCGAGTCCGCCGCCGAGTGGCTCCGCGCCCACGAGCCGGCGCTGCTGGCCTCCGCCGCTGTCGCGGTGCGCGACGGTGACCTGGACACCCTCGCCCGTCGGCTGGTGGCCGCGCTCGTCCGTGCCCTCGCCGTGCACCGGGGTACGGAGGAGGCCGCTCCCGTGCTCTACGGGCTGCACGGGCTGGTCCTCGATGTCGCGGAGCGCCGCGATCTGCCCCGGGAGAAGGCCGCCGCCCTGCTCAACCTCGCAGATCTGGACGCCAGGACCGGCCGCACGCGGGAGGCACTGGCCCGCTACCGGGCAGCGCTGGACGCCGGACGCGCGGCGAACGACCTCTACGCGACCGGCAGGGCGATGGAGTCCGCGGGCGGCGCGTACGCCGAACTGGGGGACTTCAGCCGGGCCTCGGACTGGTACGGCCGCGCGCTCGCGCAGCGGCTCGGCCAGAGGGAGCGGGCCGACGAGGCGCGGCTGTACGGCCGGCTGGGCGCCGTCCACACCTATGCCGGACGATACGGCGAGGCCCTGCGCAACTGGCGGGCGGCGGCGGCGGGCCACCGCAGGCTCGGGGACGTCCCGGCCCAGGCGCGTGCGCTCAGTGAGGCGGCGCGGGTGCAGGAGTACGCGGGCCGGCCGCAGGAGTCGCTGTACACCTGCCGCGAGGCGGTGGACCTGGCGCGCAGGGCGGGTGACCTGCGTCTCCAGGCCGCACTGGAGCTCAGGCTCGCCGACACCCTGGACCGGCTGGGGGACCCCGCCGCCGCCCGGCTCCACAGGGCGGCGGCCGACAGGCTGCTGGGCGAAGAGGCGCAGGCCAGCGAACAGGAAGAGTCAGACCTGCGAAATCCGTAGTGCTTCGACGAAAACTTAATGCTTTGTAAGGCTGGACAGTGAGAAGTCCTTCATTAATGATGGCTCTGCCGCACATCCCCGCGGTGTCTCCCTTTATGCTTGGTACATGCGGGTATCACCCGTTATGCCCGAGCGACTCTCCAAGTCAAGGACCGTGATCGACGTGAAGGTCGGCATCCCCCGCGAAGTCAAGAACAACGAGTTCCGGGTGGCGATCACCCCTGCCGGAGTGCATGAGCTGGTCCGTCACGGCCACCAGGTCCTCGTCGAGCAGCACGCCGGCGAGGGCTCCTCCATCCCGGACGCGGAGTACGTCGCCGCCGGCGCGCTGATCCTGCCGACCGCGGACGAGGTCTGGGCCGCCGCCGACCTGCTGCTCAAGGTCAAGGAGCCGGTCGCCGAGGAGTACCACCGCCTCCGCAAGGGCCAGACGCTCTTCACCTACCTGCACCTCGCCGCCTCCCGTGAGTGCACGGACGCCCTGCTCGAGTCCGGCACGACCGCCATCGCGTACGAGACCGTCGAGACCGCGACCCGCGCCCTGCCGCTGCTCGCCCCGATGTCCGAGGTCGCGGGCCGCCTCGCCCCGCAGGTCGGCGCCTACCACCTGATGCGCTCGGTCGGCGGGCGCGGTGTGCTCCCCGGCGGTGTCCCCGGCACGGGGTCGGCCAGGGCCGTCGTCATCGGCGGCGGGGTCTCCGGCTGGAACGCCACGCAGATCGCCGTCGGGCTCGGCTTCCACGTCACGCTGCTCGACAAGGACATCAACAAGCTGCGTGAGGCCGACAAGGTCTTCGGCACGAAGGTGCGGACGGTCGTCTCCAACGCCCTCGAGCTCGAGAAGGCCGTCGTCGAGGCCGACCTCGTCGTGGGCGCCGTGCTGATCCCGGGCGCGAAGGCGCCGAAGCTGGTCACCAACGAGCTCGTCGCCCGGATGAAGCCCGGGAGTGTTCTTGTCGACATTGCGATCGACCAGGGAGGCTGCTTCGAGGACTCGTATCCGACGACGCACGCCGAGCCGACCTTCACGGTGCACAACTCGGTCTTCTACTGCGTCGCGAACATGCCGGGCGCCGTGCCGAACACCTCCACCTACGCGCTCACCAACGCCACGCTGCCCTACATCCTGGAGCTCGCGAACCGTGGCTGGGCCGATGCCCTGCGCCGCGACGCCGCGCTCGCCAAGGGGCTCAACACCCATGACGGCCAGGTGGTTTACCGCGGGGTGGCCGAGGCGCACGGTCTCGACCACGTCGAACTGACCACGCTTCTCGGCTGAGTGGTCAACCCTCTCCGTCAACCCCATGCGTGCGGCCGGACCTTGCCCAGCAAGGTCCGGCCGCACGCATGAGAGGCTTCGGTTCGACTCGCCGGAGACGTGACCCTCGACCCGTTTTGCACCCCCGCGAAAGGTGCGCCCCGGGCGCTCCGTGCTCTTGACAGAGGGGCGTTCGATTGCCGACACAACGGGCCGGGTCCGGCGGATTGTGTTGCTGCGAACCGGTGACACGCCATAGAGTCGCCAATCGTCGGCATGGTGCCACGCTGACCTATCGATAAGTTTCCTGGTCACATCCAAGGAGGTAAGACGACTTGTGAATGAGTCGACATTTACTCCCGGGGGTGGTCAACCGGGGATGCCTGCACGGGGTCTGAGCCCGATCGGGCTCGAAGCTGTCGGCTCCGTCGCGGTCCGCACCTTCGCCACCCAACAGCACATGACGACAGCCCCCCAGATGATGGACGGCCTACACGTGAACGCCATGGCCGGCAACGAAAGTGGCCGAGATACCGCCCACTTCGCCGACTTCGCCGAGGTGCCCGAAGGGCACTTCTACGACCCCGATGCCGAATACGAGCCCGATCCGGAGTACGCGGCCACGCTCGCGCCCGACGCCGCCCGCCAGCGCCGCGAGCGGATCGGCCCGACCGGCCGGCCGCTGCCGTACTTCCCGATCCCCGGTCCGCTGACCGAACACGGCCCCGCGAAGATCATCGCGATGTGCAACCAGAAGGGCGGCGTCGGCAAGACCACGTCGACCATCAACCTGGGCGCCGCACTCGCGGAGTACGGCCGGCGCGTCCTGCTCGTCGACTTCGACCCGCAGGGAGCCCTGTCCGTCGGCCTCGGGGTCAACCCGATGGAGCTCGACCTCACCGTCTACAACCTGCTCATGGAGCGGGGCATGGCGGCCGACGAGGTCCTGCTGAAGACGGCCGTGCCCAACATGGACCTGCTCCCCAGCAACATCGACCTCTCGGCCGCCGAGGTGCAGCTGGTGAGCGAGGTGGCCCGGGAGTCGACGCTGCAGCGCGCACTCAAGCCGCTGATGGCCGACTACGACTACATCGTGATCGACTGTCAGCCCTCGCTCGGGCTGCTCACCGTGAACGCCCTGACGGCGGCTCACAAGGTGATAGTCCCGCTCGAGTGCGAGTTCTTCGCGCTGCGGGGCGTGGCGCTGCTCACCGAGACCATCGAGAAGGTCCAGGAGAGGCTCAACCCCGAGCTGGAACTGGACGGGATCCTCGCCACCATGTACGACTCCCGCACGGTGCACAGCCGTGAGGTGCTCGCACGTGTCGTCGAGGCGTTCGACGACCACGTCTACCACACGGTCATCGGCCGTACCGTGCGTTTCCCGGAGACCACGGTCGCCGGCGAGCCCATCACCACGTACGCGTCGAACTCGGTCGGTGCCGCCGCCTATCGCCAGCTCGCCAGGGAGGTGCTCGCCCGGTGTCACGCCGAGTGAGTCTGCCGGGGGCCGACGAGCTGTTCCGCACCACTGGGGGCATGGGCCTGCAGGCCTCGTCCTCCGCCGAGAGGCGACGCAAGGCGAACGGCGAGGCGCGGGTCCCCGCACCGGCCGCAGGAAATGATTCGGCGGAGGACGCGGGCGGCCAGGGCGGCGCACCGTCCGGCGGTGACACACCCGCCGCGGCGTCAGGCGAGGAGCACTCCGCGGCGGACGCCGACGGCGGTGGCTCGCGCAGCCGCACCGACGGGGACGACCGCGGTACCGCCGCACCGCCCCGGGCCCGCACCGCACCGCCGCAGGAGGCGGCTCCCACCGCCCAGCCTCAGCGCGGTCGCGGGGGAGGGCGGGGAGCGAACCGCCGGCCCAGCGGCCGGGAACGCCACGACGAGAAGATCACCGTCTACGTCTCGGCCGAGGAACTGATGGACCTCGAGCACGCGCGCCTCGTGCTGCGCGGTGAGCACGGACTGGCCGTCGACCGCGGGCGCATCGTCCGGGAAGCGGTCGCCGTGGTGCTGGCCGACCTGGAGTCGCGCGGCGACGCGAGCATCCTCGTACGCAGGCTGCGGGGCCGCTGAGCGGTGCGTCGCCGGTAGCCTGCCGGGGGAGGGCCGCCGGACGGAGGCCCCGCCCCGGGGCCCACGGCCCGCCTCCCGCCGCACCCCTGGACCCCAGCACATGCCGACTGCCGACGACACGCCCCGCCCGACCCGCCGTGCCCTCGGCCGAGGGCCGGGGGCACGGCACGGGGCGTCTCCCGCGACGTCCGCGGACGCCACTGCGGCTCCGTACGCGCCCCGGGAGGCCACGGAGGCCCCGCAGGGCCCCGCCGGGCCCGCCGGAGACCTCACGGAGGCGGGAGCGGACACGGTCCCGCCCGCGCGGGCGGAGGCCCCCCGCGAGGCCGCCCCCCGAGCCGTGCCGGTGGCGGCCGGCGGCGGACCCGACACCGTTCCCGGACCGTCCGACACGGCGGCCGCCGACGAGCGGCGGTTCACCGTGCGCCTGGTGAACTTCGAGGGCCCCTTCGACCTGCTGCTCCAGCTGATCTCCCGGCACAAGCTCGATGTGACCGAGGTCGCGCTGTCGAAGGTCACCGACGAGTTCATGGCGTACATCCGCGCGATGGGACCGGACTGGGACCTCGACCAGACCACCGAGTTCCTCGTCGTCGCCGCCACCCTTCTCGACCTGAAGGCCGCCCGGCTGCTGCCCACCGCCGAGGTGGAGGACGAGGCGGACCTGGCCCTCCTGGAGGCGCGGGACCTGCTCTTCGCGCGACTCCTGCAGTACCGCGCGTACAAGCGGATCGCGGAGATCTTCAGTGACCGGCTCGAGTCCGAGTCGCGGCGCCATCCCCGCACCGTGGGGCTGGAGCCGCAGCACGCCGAGCTGCTGCCCGAGGTCGTTATCAGCATCGGCCCCGAGGGATTCGCCCGGCTCGCCGTGAAGGCGATGCAGCCGAAGCCCGAGCCGCAGGTGTACGTCGACCACATCCACGCGCCGCTGGTCAGCGTGCGCGAGCAGGCGGAGATCGTGGTGGCCCGCCTGCGGGCGGAGGGCGAGATCAGCTTCCGGGCGCTCACGCAGGACGCGCGGGACACCCTCACGGTCGTGGCCCGCTTCCTGGCGCTCCTGGAGCTCTACCGGGAGAAGGCGGTCGCGCTCGACCAGGAGGAGGCGCTCGGTGACCTCCTGGTGCGCTGGGCCGGGGGCGAGGGGGCCGAACCGGTGGTCACCGACGAGTTCGACCAAGAGGTGCGCGAGCCACAGGAGGACGTACAGGCATGAGCACGGACGACGAAGGACGCGGCGCCCGGGTTGCCGGGCTCGACCTCAAGCCCGCGCTGGAGGCGGTCCTCATGGTCGTCGACGAGCCCGCCACCGAGGAACACCTCGCCAAGGTCCTCCAGCGGCCCCGCAGGGCCGTGGCGGACGCCCTGCGGGAACTGGCCGACGAGTACACCCTCCAGCGCCGTGGATTCGACCTGAGGCCGGTCGCCGGGGGCTGGCGCTTCTACACCCGTCCGGAGTACGCGGACGCGGTCGAGGGCTTCGTCCTGGACGGCCAGCCCGCCCGGCTCACGCAGGCGGCGCTGGAGACCCTCGCGGTGGTCGCGTACCGCCAGCCGGTCAGCCGGTCGAGGGTCTCGGCGGTACGCGGAGTGAACTGCGACGGCGTCATGCGGACCCTGCTCCAGAGGGGTCTGGTAGGGGAGGCGGGCGCGGAACCCGAAACAGGTGCGATCCTGTACAGGACGACGAACTACTTTCTGGAGCGCATGGGCCTGCGAGGCCTGGACGAGCTCCCGGAGCTCGCGCCCTTCCTCCCGGAGGCGGACGCGATCGAGGCTGAGACGCTAGAGGGTGTGCCGTCGTTCGATCCGGACGCACCGGACACCCCGGATACTCACGCAGACGACAAGACGGATTTTTGATGCGAAGCAGTGGCAGGAACAGCGGAAGCGGCAGCGGCGGCAACAGCGGCGGCGGCAGGAGCGGCGGCGGGAAGAGCGGCGGCGGCTCCTGGAGCGGCAACAGGAACAACACCGGCACCGGCAGGAACAGCAACCCGAACCCCCGGGTCTCCGGCTCCGGGCGTGACGACCAGCAGGAGCAGCGCCCCCGTCGGCCCCGCCCCGAGGAGCGCCGCTACGACGTCGGCTCCGACAAGCCGGGCGGCGACGGCGGTCCCCGCAAGGGTCGCGGCGCGGCCGCACGCGGCGGGGCCAAGGGTGGCCCCAAGCCCGCACAGAACGTGAGCAAGGGCGGCCGTCGCCAGGGCGCGCCCGCCCGTCCGCGGGAGCTCGACGCCAAGATCGAGCAGCGCAACCGCGACCGGTACGCCGACAAGCCCGAGATCAGGACGCCCAAGACCCACCCGGGTGCCGAGCAGGAGGGCGAGCGGCTGCAGAAGATCCTCGCCCGGGCCGGCATGGGCTCGCGGCGGGCGTGCGAGGAGCTCATCGAGCAGGCCAGGGTCGAGGTCAACGGCGAGATCGTCCTGGAGCAGGGCAGGCGCGTCGACCCGCACAAGGACGAGATCAAGGTCGACGGCCTGACCGTCGCGACCCAGTCGCACCTCTTCTTCGCGCTGAACAAGCCGGCCGGCGTCGTCTCCACCATGGGCGACCCGGACGGCCGCCAGAACCTCGGTGACTACGTGAACAACCGCGAGACGCGGCTGTTCCACGTCGGGCGGCTCGACACCGAGACCGAGGGGATCATCCTCCTCACCAACCACGGTGAGCTGGCCCACCGCCTGACGCACCCCAAGTACGGCGTGAAGAAGACCTACCTGGCAGCCATCCAGGGACCGCTGCCGCGCGACCTCGGCAAGCGGCTCAAGGACGGTATCCAGCTGGAGGACGGGTACGCCCGTGCCGACCACTTCCGGGTCGTCGAGAACACCGGCAAGAACTACCTGGTCGAGGTCACGCTCCACGAGGGCCGCAAGCACATCGTCCGCCGGATGCTGGCCGAGGCGGGCTTCCCGGTGGAGCGCCTCGTGCGGACGTCCTTCGGGCCGATCCCGCTGGGCGACCAGAAGTCGGGCTGGCTGCGCCGCCTGACCAACACCGAGGTCGGCATGCTGATGCGCGAGGTCGGTCTGTAGCCGCCCCCGCACCGAACGGCCCGCGGCCGGTTCCTGGTTCATCTTTTCGAACAGGAACCGGCCGCGGGCCTTTTGCATCCGCCGATTCTTCTTTATAGTCATAGTGACCATTAAGAAGGAGAGGGCGGCGTGACGCTCGCGGACATACTCGATCCCCTGCAGCAGCCACTGGTGACGGTCCTGGACACCCCGGTCAGCTGGACCGAGGTGCTGGGCTTCGGCAGCGGCGCACTGTGCGTCTGGCTCGTGGCCCGCCAGCACCTCGCCAACTGGCCGATCGGCATCGCCAACAACCTGTTCTTCATCCTGCTGTTCGCCCAGTCCGGTCTGTACGCCGACGCCGGCCTGCAGATCGTCTTCATCTCCCTCGCCGCGTACGGCTGGTGGACCTGGACCCACGGGGGTGGACCAGGGACATCCGTCCTGCCGGTGCGGAGCACCACCCGCACCGAATGGGCCTGGCTGCTCGCGGCGGGGGCGGTGGGGACCCTCGGCCTCACGCTGCTCCTGTCCCGGGCCACGGATTCGACCGTGCCGTTCTGGGACGCCCTGACCACCTCGCTGTCGCTCATGGCGACGTACGGCCAGTGCCGCAAGCGCGTCGAGTCCTGGTGGCTGTGGATCGCCGCCGACATCGTGTACATCCCGCTGTACGCGTACAAGGAGCTCTATCTGACCTCCCTGCTGTACGCCGGGTTCCTCATGCTCTGCATCGTCGGACTGCGCAGCTGGAACCGGGACCTCGCCCCGGCCCGGCGCGAGGAGGCGGTGATGCCGGCATGAGGCGCCACGGCCACGGACTGGTCCTCGGCAAGTTCTATCCGCCGCACGCCGGACACCACCACCTCGTCCGCACCGCGCGGGACCGCTGCGAGAAGCTCACCGTCCTGGTCTGCGCCGCCTCCGTGGAATCCGTCCCGCTCGCCGACCGGGTCGCCTGGATGAGGGAGGCCCACCCCGACGTCAGGGTCGTGGGCGCCGTCGACGACATCCCCATGGACCTGAACGACGCCGCGGTCTGGGACGCGCACATGGAGGTCTTCACCGCCGCCGTGCCGGAACGGGTCGACGCCGTCTTCACCTCGGAGTCCTACGGAGAGGAACTGGCCCGCCGCTTCGGTGCCCGATCCGTCCTCGTGGACCCCGGCCGCACCCTCTTCCCCGTCTCCGGCACCGCGGTCCGCGCCGACCCCGCCGGCTGCTGGGATTTCCTGGAGCCGCCCGTCCGTGCCGCGTTCGCCAGGCGGATCGTCGTCCTCGGAGCCGAGTCCACCGGCACCACGACACTGGCCCGCGCCCTGGCCGACCACTACCGCGGGCGCGGCGGCGTATGGGCGCGGACACAGTACGTCGCCGAGTACGGGCGGGAGTTCAGCGAAGCGAAGCTCGCCGCCCTGCGCGGCCGGTGGCCCGGGGCCCAGTGGGAGGACGTCACCTTCACCACCGACGACTTCCCCCTCATCGCGGAGACCCAGAACGCCAGGGAGGAGGCCGCGGCGCGGGCCGGATCCCCGGTGCTCTTCTGCGACACCGACTCCTTCGCCACCACCGTCTGGCACGAGCGCTACATCGGAGGGCGCAATCCGCTCGTCGAGGAGGCCGCGGGCCGGGCCACCCACCACCTCTGGCTGCTCACCGACCACGAGGGAGTCGCCTTCGAGGACGACGGGCTGCGTGATGGCGAGGAGCTGCGGCCCTGGATGACGGAACGCTTCCGAGCCGAACTCACCCGTACGGGGCGTCAGTTCATCGAGGTCACCGGCTCCCGGGGTGAGCGCCTGACCAAGGCCGTCGCTGCTGTGGACGAAGTCGTGGCCAAGGGCTGGCACTTCACCGCGCCCCTTCCGGAGCGACGATGAGCACCGCCCCCGAGGGGTACGACCCCCACGCCTTCGTCCCCTTCGCCGTCACCGTCGACCTCGCCGTCTTCACCGTCCGAGAGGCACGGCTCCACGTCCTGCTGGTGGAACGCGGCCAGGCCCCCTACAAGGGGAGCTGGGCGCTGCCCGGAGGTTTCGTCCTGCCCCGGGAATCCGCCGAGGAGGCGGCCCGCCGTGAGCTCGCCGAGGAGACCGGCCTCACGAGGACGTCCGTGCGCGCCTTCCACCTCGAACAGTTGCGCACCTACACCGATCCGGACCGCGACCCCAGGATGCGGGTCGTCTCCGTCGCGTACGCCGCGCTCGTGCCCGACCTCCCCGAACCCCGGGGCGGCGGGGACGCCGCCCACGCGCAGTGGTGGGACGCGGGCGCCACCGGGCCGCTCGCCTTCGACCACGACCGCATCCTGGCCGACGCGCACGACCGGATCGGCGCGAGGCTCGAGTACTCCTGCCTGGCCACCGCGTTCTGTCCCGCCGAGTTCACCCTCGGAGAGCTCCAGCAGGTCTACGAGACCGTCTGGGGCGTAGAGCTGGACCGGCCCAACTTCCGGCGCAAGGTCCTCACCACGCCCGGCTTCGTCAAGGCCGTGGACGGACCCCCGCGCCGCACCGGCGGCCGGGGGAAACCGGCCGCTCTCTACCGGGCGGGTGCCGCTACCGCCCTGCACCCGCCATTGCTGCGCCCGGAAGGACGCCCTGAAGGACGGACACCATGATTCCGACAAGGATTCTCACCAAGCAGGCGGCCACAGGCACGCTGACCGGGCTCGCGCTCGGCGACGCGCTGGGCTTCCCCACCGAGTTCAACAACGTCCCCGCGATCCTCGCGAAGTGCGGGCCCTGGCGTCAGATGCGACTGCCGAAGCCCGCCTTCGTCACCGACGACACCCAGATGACGCTCGCGCTGGGCCAGGGCATCCGCACCGCCATGGACCGGGGCCTGCTCACCCCGGAGCGCCTGGTGGGCCCGGTCCGGGAGGAGTTCGTCCGGTGGTACCGCTCCCCGGACAACAACCGTGCGCCCGGCCGCACCTGTATGACCGCGTGCCGCATGCTCGAGGAGGAGCGGCCCTGGCAGGAGGCCAGCCAGACCGGCTCCAAGGGCTGCGGCGCCAACATGCGGGTCGCACCCGTCGGTCTCGTACCGGGCCTGAGCGAGGAACAGCGTTCCGGCGCCTCCCAGCTCCAGGCCGCGCTGACCCACGGCCACCCCACCGCACTGGCCGCCTCCGACCTGATGGCCCGCGCCGTGTTCCTGCTGGCGCAGGGGGCCGAACCGATGGGCCTGGTCGGTCAACTGCGCAGCTACGCCTACGAGAACGCCGACCGCTACCCGGTGCGCTGGCTCGGTGACCTCTGGCGGTACGCCGGCGACGCCTCGCCGGAGGCGTTCATCCGGCGCGGCTGGGACGAGTGCCTGGCCGCACTGGAGAACGTCCAGGACGCCTTGCGCAGCCCCTCTCCGGAGACCGACCCGTGCGAGCGCACGGGCGACGGCTGGGTCGCCGAGGAGGCCCTCGCCACTGCCCTGCACTGCTTCCTGCTCTTCCCCGGGGAACCGGTCACCGCCCTGCGCCGGGCAGCCTGCACACGGGGCGACTCCGACTCGCTGGCCTGCCTCACGGGCGCCCTGGCGGGAGCGCACCTGGGCACGGGCGCCTGGCCGAAGGAATGGTCGGAGCGCATCGAGTATCGCAGCGACCTGCTGTCGCTCGCCGCGCTCTGGGACGCTTGACCCATGCACAGCGACACGGCGCTCCTGCGCCGGGCCGGACTGCCGGTCACCGACCTGACCCCGATACTCGCCGAGGAGCCCTGCCCGCTCCTGTTCGCCTCTACACGTTCCGTGCCCTGCTCACCGGCATCCGCCTGATGCGCGGCGGACCGCTCACCGCTCATCTGCCGACGCTGCTGGGGGAGGTGACCGGACCGTCCTTCCTGCCCGCGCTGATCGAGGTGAAGGCCGAGGCGGAGCACGGAGCGGCGGACACGGTGGACCATGCCGTGGCGGCGCGGGACGTGCAGGCGCTGCACGATGTCCTCGACGACGCGCAGGCGAGCTCCCGGCTGCCCGAGACGCCCTCAGGGTTCGACGCGCTGCACGACCTCGTCGTCCGGGCCCGGTCCGACGGCCGGCGGGGAACAGGCCCGGGCGCGTAGGAGTTCACCCGTCATGGCTGTCATCCACAGAACCACCATGGAACCGGGCAAGTTGCAGCTCCTCGCCGCCTGGCTCCCCACCCGGCCCTGGTACGCGGGGCCGGGTGCACCGGAGCTGGCGCGTGCCGGGGGGTTCAGGCTCGACGACCCCGAGGGCGAGGTCGGGATGGAGTTCATGGTCGTCACCGACACCTCCGGCGACGCCCCCGTCGCCTACCACGTCCCGGTCACCTACCGGGGGGCACCGCTCGAGGGAGCCGAGGAGGCGCTCGTCGGGACGTCCGAACACGGGGTGCTCGGGCGGCGCTGGGTGTACGACGGTGCGCACGACCCTGTCCTGGTCGCCCAGTTGCTCGCGCTGCTCCACGGGCAGGCCGTGCCGCAGGCCCAGAGCCTGAGCGACACCCCCGATCCGTCCGTCGGCGTCGGTCGGGTCCCGGCCGGACTCGTGGCGGTGGCCGCGTCCGCCACCGCCCTGGACGGGAAGCACGGCACCGACATCGTGCTGGACACGGCGGCGGGTGAGGGGGGCCAGGCGCCGCTGACCCTCGCGGTGCGACGCGTCCTGCGGGCGGAGGACTCCGGGGCCGACGGCGACGACGCGGATGTGCTGGGACACGTCACCGCCGGGTGGAGTCCGCCGGAAGGGGAGGAGATCCGCAGCCGGTTCGCCGTCCTGGCCCGCGGACCACGCTGAACCGGTTCCCCGGGACCGCCGCCGTCGCGGCGGCGGTTCAGCTGCTCGTCCCGCCCGCCGCCGACGCCCGCCGGGTCCGCACCAGGAAGGCCTCCACGCGTTCCCGGTCCGGCCCCGGCGGCAGCGGGGTGCGCGAGGCCGCCTCGTCGTTCTCCTCGGCCAGGCGCGTCATGCGGCGCTCCACCTCGGCCCACGGGACCTCGCCGCGCTTCACCGCCAGCAGATCCTCGCGCGCGTCCCCGACCTCGATCCGCAGCTCGCCCGTCCTCAGCAGGTCCCGGCCGGACGTCAGCAGACGCAGCAGGTGCATGGCGTGCTTCCAGCGCGGGGCGCCGTGCACACGGACGTCGGCCTCCAGCTTCCGCCGCTGGCCCAGCGCGTACCGTACGAACGTTCCGTGGGCCCGCTGGGACAGGAAGGCCCCGCGCAGGCCGAGGAGCTCACGGCCCGTGGCGTCGACCCGTTCCACCAGCGGCGAGTGCAGGCACTCCAGCACATTGGGGTTCGCGCGCAGAGCCAGCTCGCAGAAGCGTTCCAACTCCCAGGAGAACTGCTCGTCCGCCGGCCCCTCCACGTGGGCCGGCGGTTTCGTGAAGCCCCAGAACAGCGGGGTCGGTGCCAGGAACACCCCGCGCCGGTCCGTGTCGCTGCTGTCCGTGGCCAGCCCGAAGGCGCGGGAGCCCATCACACAGGAGTAGACGGTGTGGTCCCGCACGAGCAGCGCGCCGTCAGGGGTGATCATGCGCGCGAGGGTACGCGCTCTACCCGAGCCGGATGCTGTCGCCCTCGACGGTGATGCGCTCGGCGGGCAGCGGACGCGTCGCCGGGCCGTTCTCCACCGCGCCGTCCTCGATGCTGAACCGGCTGCCGTGGCACGCGCAGTCGATCGTGCCGTCGGTGACCGCGGCGACGACGCAGCCCGCGTGGGTGCACACCGCGGAGAAGGCCCTGAACTCGCCGGCGGTCGGCTGGGTGACCACGACCTTGCGGTCCCTGAGGATCATCCCACCGCCGGCCGGGACGTCGGAGGTCCGGGCCAGCTCCCCGTCGGAGGTCCCCGAAGGCTGCGGGGTCTTCGGGGCGGTGCTCCCGTTCCCGTCGCCGGACGAGCCACAGCCGGTCCCCAGTGCGGCGGCGCCCGCCGCGAGAACCGTCCTTCGCCGTGTGTTCATGGCTCTCCTCGCGTGGTGGCCGATTGAGAGGCATCGTGGCGCCGCGTGCCGCCCGGACGAAGCAACCGGGCGGCGGATGCGCCCGGGCGGGTGGCGGCATCGAGGTTTCCTGTACGGTTGTCCAGGAAGTGTTCCTGGACGGTTGTCCAGGAAGTCGATTCCCAGGAGGCCGCACGCCATGCAGACCGCCGCCCAGGCACTGGTAGCGCTCGTCGCGCTGATCCACGCCTACTTCCTCGTCCTGGAGATGTTCCTCTGGGACACCCCGCGCGGCCGTAAGGCCTTCGGCACCACCGAGGAGTTCTCCGGGGCCAGCGCCACCCTGGCCGCCAACCAGGGGCTGTACAACGGGTTCATGGCCGCCGGGCTGGTCTGGAGTCTGATCGCGGGCGACCCCGTCTCCCACCAGGCGCAGATCTTCTTCCTGAGCTGCCTGATCGTCGCCGGGGTGTACGGGGCGGCCACCGTCAGCCGCAAGATCCTGTACGTCCAGGCGGCGCCGGCCGCCGTGGCCCTCGCACTCGTCCTGTCGGCGGGCTGAGCCGCATGACGCCCGCGGTGACGGACGGCAGCGGCGACCCGCGCACCGCGCGCACCCGCGGCAGGCTCCGCGAGGCGCTGCTGGAGGCCTGCGCGGAGCGGCCGCTGGACCGGATCGGCGTGGCGGACGTGGCGCGCCGGGCCGGTGTCGGGCGCGCCACCCTGTACCTGCACTACGACGATCTGCGCGCCCTGGCCGTGGACGCCTGCGCCGACGTCGTACGGGAGGCCGTCGAGGCCCTGCACGCCTGGGGCCGCACACCGCCCGGCCCGGACGCACCGCCGGAGGAGCTCGCCGCCCTGCTCCGTGGGATCCGCGGCCGGGCCGAGGTCTACCGGAGCCTGCTCGGGCCCGGCGGCGGCCCCCTCGGGGAACTGCTGCACCAGGAGCTCCGGCAGTACAGCCTTGAGGAGCTGCGCCGGCGCAGGCCGGCCGGGAGCGGTCACGACCTGACCGCGAGCGCCGTCGCGGGGCTCTTCACCGGGATGCTCGCCGACTGGGTCCACGACCGTACCGACGCTACCCCGGAGCAGCTCGCCGGGCGGATCTGGCGCACGCTCCTCGCCGTGCACGCCGCCGCCGCGTCTCACGGACAGGGCACGGTGACCACCGGCCCCTCCGCACCTCTAGGCTGAACGAGCACGCGGAACGAGGGAACGAGGGGTACGACGTGGCGGTACGGGCAGTTCGTGGAGCCGTCCAGCTGGAGCGGGACGAAGCCGGTCACATGGGCGAGCGGGTGAGCGAACTGCTCACCGCTCTCCTGGAGCGCAACCAGATCGTCGCGGACGACCTGATCAGCGTGTGGTTCACGGCCACCCCCGACCTGCACAGCGACTTCCCCGCGGCCGCCGCCCGGGGCCTCGGCATCGTCGACGTACCGCTGATCTGCGCCCAGGAACTCGACATCGCCGGGGCCATGCCCCGGGTGGTCCGCATAATGGCCCATGTGGAGACCTGTCTCTCGAAGGCAGAGATCAGCCACGTCTACCTCGGCGCCACCGGCGCCCTCCGCAAGGACATCGCCCAGTGAGAACCGCCCTCGTCATCGGAACCGGCCTGGTCGGCACCTCCGCCGCCCTCGCCCTCGCGGGGCGTGGCGTGCAGGTGCACCTCGTCGACCGTGACCCGTCCTCGGCCCACACCGCCGCCGCACTGGGCGCGGGTACGGACGAGGCTCCCGAAGGGCCCGTCGACCTCGCGGTCGTCGCCGTCCCGCCCGCCCACACCGCGTCCGTGCTCGCCGCGGTCATGCGTGACGGGGTGGCCCGCGCCTACCTCGACGTCGCCAGCGTCAAGGGCGGCCCGCGCCGTGAGCTGGAGGCGCTCGGCGTCGACCTCGCGCCGTACATCGGCACGCACCCGATGGCAGGGAAGGAACGCTCCGGCCCGCTCGCGGCCACCGCCGACCTCTTCGAGGGCCGTCCCTGGGTGCTGACGCCGACCCGGGACACCGACACCGAGGTCCTCAACCTGGCCCTGGAGCTGGTCGCGCTCTGCAGGGCCGTCCCGGTCGTCATGGACGCCGACGCCCACGACCGCGCCGTCGCCCTGGTCTCCCACACCCCGCAGCTGATCTCCTCGATGGTCGCGGCCCGTCTGGAGGAGGCCGACGAGACCGCGGTGCGCCTGTGCGGGCAGGGAATCAGGGACGTCACCCGCATCGCGGCCTCCGACCCCCGGATGTGGGTGGAGATCCTCTCCGCCAACCCCGGCCCCGTCGCCGACGTGCTGGCGGGCGTCGCCGCCGACCTGGACGAGACGGTCCGGGCGCTGCGCGGCCTGCAGTCCGCCGACGAGGACGAGCGCCGTACGGGCACCGAGGGCATCGAGGACGTCCTGCGCCGCGGGAACGCCGGCCGTGTCAGGGTCCCCGGCAAGCACGGTGCCGCCCCGGCGGCGTACGAGATGGTCGCCGTACTCATCAGCGACCGGCCCGGCGAGCTCGCGGCGATCTTCGCCGACGCGGGGCGGGCGGGGGTCAACATCGAGGACGTGCGCATCGAGCACGCCACCGGGCAGCAGGCCGGTCTGGTCCAGTTGATGGTCGAGCCGAGTGCCGCACCCGCACTGAGCGCGGCCCTCAGCGACCGGGGCTGGTCGATCCGCCCGTGACGGGCCGCCGGGGCGGGCCCCGGCGACAGGGGTGCAAAGACGCTTCGCGCACTCGGTAACCTTGGGGGAGGCCGTCCCGTGGCCCCGCTCCGCCCGCCCCCGTGTACCAGGAAGGTGTCCACCACCGTGGAAACCGTAAGCGCCGCCGCCCGGACCGCCCCGGCCCCAGTGATCGTCGCCATCGACGGCCCCTCCGGCACAGGCAAGTCGAGCACCTCCAAGGCCGTCGCCGCCCAGCTCGGCCTGAGCTACCTGGACACCGGCGCCCAGTACCGGGCGATCACGTGGTGGATGCTGGACAACGGCATCGACGTGGCGAACGCCGCCGAGATCGCCACCGCCGCCGCCAAGCCGGTCATCGTCTCCGGCACGGACCCCACCGCCCCGACGATCACCGTCGACGGCGAGGACGCCTCCGGCCCGATCCGTACCCAGGAGGTCACCTCCAAGGTCAGCGCCGTCAGCGCGGTGCCCGAGGTGCGCGCCCTGATCACCGAGCTGCAGCGCACCATCGCCAGGGAGGCCGGGCGGGGCATCGTCGTCGAGGGCCGCGACATCGGCACCACGGTGCTGCCCGACGCCGACATCAAGATCTTCCTGACCGCGTCCCCGGAGGCGCGCGCCGCACGCCGCAGCGGTGAGGTCAAGGGCTCCGACCTGGCCGCCACCAGGGAGGCGCTGATCAAGCGGGACGCCGCCGACTCGGGCCGCAAGACCTCGCCGCTGGCCAAGGCCGGTGACGCCGTCGAGGTGGACACCACCGACCTGACCCTCGCGCAGGTCATCGAGTGCGTCGTCACCCTCGTCGGGGAGAAGCAGGCCGCGAAGTGACCGAAGCCACCGCCGCGCCGACGCTGCGCGGAGCGGCCGTCGGGCGCGGGATCGGCATCGGGCTCATGTACGGGCTGTTCAGACCTCGTGTGCTCGGCGCGTGGCGCGTCCCCACCACCGGACCCGTCATACTCGCGGTGAACCACGCGCACAACCTCGACGGGCCGATGCTGATGGGTACGGCGCCCAGGCCCGTCCACTTCCTGATCAAGAAGGAGGCGTTCGTCGGCCCCCTCGACCCGTTCCTGCGAGGAATCGGGCAGCTGAAGGTGGACCGTACGACCGTCGACCGCAACGCCATCACGCAGGCACTGGGCGTGCTGGGCGACGGCGGGGTCCTCGGGATCTTCCCCGAGGGCACCAGGGGTGAGGGAGACTTCGCCTCCCTCCGCGCCGGGCTCGCGTACTTCGCGGTGCGCGGCGGGGCGCCGATCGTCCCCGTCGCGGTCCTGGGGAGTACCGAGCGCCGTGGACGGCTGGTCTCGGCCCTCCCTCCGCTGCGCAGCCGGGTCGACGTCGTCTTCGGCGACGCCTTCCAGGCCGGTGACGGCAGCGGGCGGCGCACCAGGAAGGCGCTGGACGAGGCGACGCTGCGCATCCAGGGCGAGCTGACCGCCCACCTGGCGAACGCCAGGCGTCTCACCGGACGCCTGTGACACTTGAGTAGTGGGCCGCGCCATCGTGGCCCATCGATGATGATGCAAAGAGGAACGGACTTCATGAACGACCAGATTCACTCCGGCGGCTCGGACCACGAGCACGGAGCACTTGGCGATGCCGAGTACGCGGAGTTCATGGAGCTCGCCGCGCAGGAGGGGTTCGACCCCGAGGAGGTGGAGGGCGCGATCGGTGAGGCCGGTCACGGACCGCTTCCCGTGCTCGCCGTCGTCGGCCGCCCCAACGTCGGCAAGTCGACCCTGGTGAACCGGATCATCGGCCGCCGCGAAGCCGTCGTCCAGGACAAGCCCGGCGTCACCCGTGACCGTGTCAGCTACGAGGCCGAGTGGGCCGGCCGCCGCTTCAAGGTCGTCGACACCGGCGGCTGGGAGCAGGACGTGCTGGGCCTCGACGCCTCCGTCGCCGCTCAGGCCGAATACGCCATCGAGACGGCCGACGCGGTCGTCTTCGTGGTCGACGCCACCGTCGGCGCCACCGACACCGACGAGGCCGTCGTCAAGCTGCTGCGCCGCGCGGGCAAGCCCGTGGTCCTCTGCGCCAACAAGGTCGACGGGCAGAGCGGGGAGGCCGACGCCACCGCGCTCTGGTCGCTCGGCCTCGGTGAGCCGCACCCGGTCTCCTCCCTGCACGGCCGCGGCACCGGCGACATGCTGGACGCCGTCCTGGAGGCGCTGCCCGAGGCCCCGGCCCAGACCTTCGGCACCGCGCTGGGCGGCCCGCGCCGCATCGCGCTCATCGGCCGCCCCAACGTCGGCAAGTCCTCCCTGCTGAACAAGGTCGCCGGCGAGGACCGCGTCGTCGTCAACGCCCTGGCCGGGACCACCCGCGACCCGGTCGACGAGCTGATCAAGCTCGGCGGCATCACCTGGAAGTTCATCGACACGGCCGGCATCCGCCGTAAGGTCCACCTCCAGGAGGGCGCGGACTACTACGCCTCGCTGCGCACCGCGGCCGCGGTGGAGAAGGCGGAGGTCGCCGTCATCCTGATCGACTCGAGCGAGTCCATCAGCGTGCAGGACCAGCGGATCGTCACCATGGCCGTGGAGGCGGGCCGTGCCATCGTGATCGCCTTCAACAAGTGGGACACCCTCGACGAGGAGCGCCGCTACTACCTCGAGCGCGAGATCGACACGGAGCTCGCGCAGGTCGCCTGGGCCCCGCGCGTCAACGTCTCGGCCGTCACCGGCCGGCACATGGAGAAGCTGGTACCGGCGATCGAGACCGCGATCGAGGGCTGGGAGACCCGCGTCCCGACCGGCAGGCTGAACGCCTTCCTCGGTGAGATCGTCGCCTCCCACCCGCACCCGGTCCGAGGCGGGAAGCAGCCCCGCATCCTCTTCGGCACCCAGGCGGGCACCAAGCCGCCGCGGTTCGTCCTCTTCTCGTCCGGCTTCCTGGAGCACGGCTACCGCCGCTTCGTCGAACGCCGTCTGCGCGAGGAGTTCGGCTTCGAGGGCACTCCGCTGCACATCTCGGTGCGGGTGCGCGAGAAGCGCGGCCGCAAGAAGTAGGAGTACGGCACGGCGAAGCCCCGGACCACCCGCGCGGAGCGGGGGGCCCGGGGCTTCGCCGTGCCGTTCAGGCGTCCGTGGACCCGGGGGGCAACGCCGCGGGCCGGGCGGGGCCGGCATGCCGGCCGACCCGCTGCCAGGAACCGGGGTTCCCGCCGCCCGCGCCCTGGCTTCCCTGAGCGTTCGCCGCCGAACGTCTGTTCAGCGGTGCACGGCTGCCGAACATCCCGATGCCGAAGGTCCTGAAGCCGAGATTCTCCTCACCGGTGCGATCCCCGGGAAGCGCCCGGAACGATCGCCTGTACTCGGAGTACAGGGCGTCGTAGATCGGGGTCGGGGACTTGCCGCCCGAGGGGTCCTGCGACGGGCGCATGGCCGGAATCGGGGTCTGCTGCTGGCGAGGAGGGTCGTATGAGTGCACGTAGGTGCCAACGACCTCACCGCCCGTCGGATGCGGGCCGGGCGGAGAAAACGCTGTTCGGCGTGCGGGGGAGGGCAGGACCGGCACGGTCAGGTACCGGCGAGCGGCATCGTCGCGGCGACCAGGAGGCCGTTGACCGCGGCCTTGTCCAGCGCGTCACGGAGCAGGTCCTCGCGCGGCTGCTGACCGATGGAACCGGCCGGCGCGGCGAAGACCAGCACGCTGTGCGACTTGTTGGCGGCCGTCCGCCAGCCCTCGGTGACCTGGAGCGGCTGGTGGGCCTGCCACCAGGCGACCGGGCTGCCGCCGCCGGCGCCCGGCTGCAGCACGGCGTGCAGCTGGCCCATGGCCAGGAGGACCGACCAGCCGGGGAGGACACCCGGCAGCCGGTTCAGATGCGGCGTGGGCAGGAAACCCTGTTCCAGCAGGAGTTGGAGGAACTGGTCGCCGCCGCTGCCGTCGGTGCCGGGCCGGGCGATCGGCCCGGTGGGCTCGACGACCAGGGCCGGACGGAGGTCGTCCTCGATCAGGACGAGACCGCTGGTGATGCCGAGGACGGCCTGTTCGGGCATGAGGCCCTCCGGATTCTCCGGCTCGCTGCCGGTGATGGACCGCACGGCGCCCTGGAGCTGGTCCTCCGCGACCTGTACGACCTGCGAGGGGATGCAGGTCGCATGGGCGAAGGCGAGCACGGCGGTCTCGTCGCCGACGAAGAGCACCGTGCTGGTGCGCTCCTGGCCGGAGTCGCCGGGGGTGCGGCACGAGGTGCAGTCGTAACTGCCTGGGGCACTGTCGCCGACGAGCAGCCGGTCGGCTTCGGCATCGCCGATCTCGGCGCGTACGTCCTCGCTGACGTCGAGCATGCGCGGCACGGGTGGCTCCTCGAACTCGGTGCGTGGGCCGGGCGGTTCCCGGCTCATGAAGAGACAACGGAAGACCCGGCGCCGGGGTCACGCGCGAAACGGGAGATTAAGCGCCGGAGTCGGCGGGCCTGCGGACCTGAAGAACGCGCAGGTGATTCGGAGCCGAACATTCCGCGTAAGGGCCCCTGATGCACGGTCGGCCGTTCGAAATGTCACGGGTTTGTGCGACTCCTGTTCGAATGCTGTGCCGTCTCCTGACGCCGCGTAAGGTCCGTTGCAGACCAGTCGAACAGGGGAAACGACTACGTAATGCACATTTCATTTCTGCTCCACAACGCGTACGGCATCGGGGGAACGATCCGTACCACCTTCACGCTCGCCGGGACCCTGGCCGAGCAGCACGACGTCGAGATCGTCTCCGTCTTCCGGCACCGTGACGACCCGAAGCTGGGGGCACCCGCCGGCGTACGGATGAGCCACCTCCTCGACCTGCGCAAGTCGAGCCCGGGATACGACGGGGCGGCGGCCGACCACGCCAGGCCCGCGTCCGTGTTCCCGCGCGGCGACAGCAGGCACCGCCAGTACAGCAGGCTCACCGACAGCCGCATCGAGGCCTGTCTGGGCGCGCTGGAGGCCGACGTCGTCGTCGGTACGCGTCCCGGTCTCAACGTCCACATCAGCCGGCAGGCGCGGCGCGGACCGGTCCGTGTCGGCCAGGAGCACCTGACCCTGGAGAGCCACGGCTACCGGCTGCGCCGGGAGATAAGCCACCGGTACGGCCTGCTCGACGCCGTCACGACCGTCACCGAGGCCGACGCCCGGGACTACCGCGCCAGGCTGCGGCTGCCCGGGGTGCGGATCGAGGCCATCCCGAACAGCGTGCCGGAGCCCGCCGGCCCGCCCGCCGACGGCGACGCCAAGTGGATCGTGGCGGCGGGCCGGCTGCACCGGGTCAAGCGGTACGACGTACTGATCCGGGCCTTCGCCCGGATCGCGGCGGTGCGTCCCGAGTGGCGGCTGAGGATCTACGGCGCCGGGGACGCGTCAGGCAACGAGCAGCAGGCCCTGCGTGCGCTCGTCGACGAGCTGGGGCTCCGGGAGCGGGTGCTCCTCATGGGATCGGTCGCCCCGATGGAGGCGGAGTGGCCCAAGCACTCAATCGCGGCAGTCACCTCCGAGCGGGAGTCGTTCGGCATGACCATCGTGGAGGCGATGCGCTGCGGGGTGCCGGTCGTGGCGACCGACTGCCCGCACGGACCCGCCGAGATCATCGACGACGGTACGGACGGGCGGCTGGTGCCGCTGGGGGACACCGGTGCCTTCGCGAAGGCCCTGCTCGGCCTGATCGACGACGACGCCCTGCGGCACCGGATGGGCCGGGCCGCCCTGGCCTCCGCCGCACGGTTCGATCCGGCGCCGATCGCCGAGCGGCACGAGAAGCTCTTCACCGAGCTCGCCGCCCGCAGTGCGGGAAAGGGATCGAGGGGTGTGCTGCGCACCGCGTTCCACCGTTCCAGGGGCGGTGTCCTGGACGGCGCGTACGCGGTGCGTGACAAGGCGGCGGGGGTGATCCGCCGGGGCCGGGCCTGACGCGGGGTGCCCGGACCGAGGTCCGGGCACCGTATCCCGGACCGCTGTATTCCGGATGGCGTGACGGTCCGGGGCCTCTCCGACGGGGACCTGCGGGCGCGGGGTTCCGGAAAGTAAGGCCCGCATAAGAGCAGGTTAATTCCAGGTGGCGCGCCCGTGGATTCCCCTTCGCGGGAAGCACGGAAAAGCGGATGGCGCGCAGTCGCCACTCTTCCGTAATTCCCTCCGGGGACCCCGCGGGGGATATCGGGCGGGTGCCACGGAATTCGGCTCGCGTGCCGCCGGACCGCCGTTCGGGTGAAGTCGTCGGGCGTATACGCCCGTGGGGATCCTGTGACACAAGCGTGACCGCCGAGGTACACGCAGATGCACCGGACCCGCGGGCACGACCGCTTCCGCCACGGCGCCGGGCGGCCTACGGTGAGAGGTATGGCATCTGTACCGACCCCTTCCGCCCAGCCGGACGACGCCCCCGAGTCCTACGTCGGCCTCGACGCCGAGACCGCCGAACGGCAGGCCAGAGCGCGTGGCTGGAGCACGGTCCGGGCTCTCCCGCCCGGCACCGTCATCACCATGGAGTTCCGTGGCGGACGCATCAACTTCGAGGTGGACGCCTCGACCGTGACCCGCTGCTGGGTCGGCTGAACCCGGCCCCCCACGAGCGAAGGCCCCGACGGGAGTCGGGGCCTTCGCTCGTGGGGGGATGGACGGTGTTGTCCGTTCCCGCAGGTCAGGGGGCGACCGGACCGCCCGCCACCGGGCGGGGCGGGCCCGCGCTGTTCCGCGGTGAGCGGTCGGCGTGCGGCGGTCGGCGCGAGCCGCCCGGCGTCAGCGGCGGCCGCTCCGCCCGGACGGGGTGCGCCCGGGTCCTGGCAGCCGTACCCGGATGACCCGCCGGTCCCGCCGTCCCGGGCGCCGGTCCTCGGTCCGCGGCACTCCGGGGGCCCTCCGCGCCCGCCCCCAGCGCCTGGTGCAGCATGACCGGCTCCGGCGCCGCAGGAGCCTCAGGAGCCGCGGGAGCGGACTTCCTGAGCCGGCGGCGGGCCCGCCACTGCTCGCGCACCGAGAGGACGAGGACCTCGGTACGTGTGATCAGCGGCTCGAACCAGGGCAGTGCCAGCAGGATCAGCAGGCCGGCCGCCCAGCCCAGCAGGACGTCGCTGAGCCAGTGGGTGCCGATGTAGACGGTGGTGAGCCCCACGCCCAGGGAGACGAACGCGGACAGGGCCGAGAGATAGCGCCTGGCGCGTGGGGTGGTGGCCAGATAGGCGAGGATTCCCCAGGTCACCACGGCGTTGGCGGTGTGTCCCGAAGGAAATATATCGCCGCCGGCGAAGAGCTCCGCGGAGCCGATCTCGGTGGCGTAGTGCGGGCCGAGCCGCCCCAGGCCGAGCTTGACCGCGCCCACCGAGAGGTTGAGCAGCAGCAGGGAGGCGCCCAGCGTGAGCAGCGGGCGCAGCGTGTGCTGGCGCCACGAGCGCCAGCCGAGCCAGGCGGCGACCATCACGGCGGTGGGGCCACGCTGGCCGAGCACGACGTAGTAGTCGAGGAAGGCGTGGAGTTCCGGCCACTGCTGGTACGGGCGGAACAGCATGACCTTCCAGTCGAGGGCCACCAGCCAGGACGAGACCAGCACGGCAAGGACGATGGCGAGATAGAACGCCAAAGTCCCGCCGAAGAGAGCGATGCGGTGACGGCTCATCCGCGGGGTCTCTATCTTCGGCGGTTCCGGCTCCCGGTCCAGACGGGCAAAGATGTCGGTACGCACGCAATGGACGTTACAGCGAGTGAGTGTGTGATCCGGCCGATCCCGCGTCTTTGTGATGACGATGTGATGTGGACTTTGTCTCAGACGCGCATCCATTCCCCGTGTCCCGGGGAATGGATGCGATCGATCGGATATTCGTTCCGGTCGCTATTCGTAGAAATGTTTGAGGCTCGATGAAATGACGCACTGTGGCGGCGCCGCGAAGTGGTGAGGCCATTCGGAGGGGGGCCGTCGGCCGTCGGCGGGCGCGTCGCCGTGGCGCCCGTGCGGCGGTCCGGGGGTCACCACGCGTGCGGACCGCACGTGGACGGTGAAGTGGTGTACGCCACACCCGGTGGCTCGTGAACGTATGAGCTGCGCCACGCGTGACCACCTGGAACTCGCGTACGCTGACGGCTCACTCGCCCGTCGATGCCGGGCCCGGGGGCGCGCCGTGAGCCGGATCCCCGGAGGTCTGCCGAGCGCGAGGGACTCAGTGTGGGAGGTACGTACATGACCGGGACGTCCACGGCCGTGAGCAGGCTGCGCGGAGCAGCCGACGGTGCCAACCGCTGGGTCGTCCTGATCGTCCTCTGCCTCAGTCTCCTGCTCGTGGCGCTCGACGCGACCGTGCTGCACGTCGCCGTCCCCGCCGTCACCGAGGACCTCAGGCCCAGCGCCGTCGGCTTGCTGTGGATCGTGGACGCCTACCCGTTGGTCTGCGCCTCCCTGCTGATCCTCTTCGGCACGCTCGGTGACCGGATCGGCCGACGGCGCGTCCTCCTCTTCGGTTACGCGCTCTTCGGGGCCGCCTCCGCACTCGCCGCGACGGCCGATTCGCCCGGTGTGCTGATCGTGGCGCGTGCCCTGCTCGGTGTGGGCGGCGCGATGATCATGCCGGCCACGCTGTCGATACTCCGCCAGGTCTTCCCCGACCGCCGGGAGCGCGCCCTGGCCATCGGCATGTGGACCGCGGTCGCCGCGGTCGGCGCCGCGGCAGGGCCGGTCGTCGGCGGCTTCCTCGTCGAGCACTACTGGTGGGGTTCCGTCTTCCTCATCAACGTCCCGCTCATGGCGCTGATACTCCCGGCCGGGAGATGGCTGCTGCCCGAGTCCCGCGGCGACAGCGAAGGCCCCTGGGACGTGCTCGGCGCCCTGATGGCCGCGGCAGGCGTGCTCGGAGTCGTCCTCGGCATCAAGCGGATCGGTGGCGGAGAGGGGCTGCTGAACCCCGCCACCCTCGCCCCGCTGCTCGCCGGGGCCGCGCTGCTCGTCCTCTTCGTCCGCAGGCAGAAGCGGCGCAGGCACCCGCTGATCGACATGGCGATGTTCTCCCGGCCCGCCTTCACCACCGCGGTCGGCTGCATCGTGCTCGCCATGCTGGCCCTGGTCGGCCTGGAGCTGATCGCGGTCCAGTACCTCCAGCTGGTCCTGGACCTGAGTCCCCTGGAGACCGGTCTGCGGCTGCTGCCGCTGACCTTCGCCGCCATGGCGGCCGGCGCCACGGGTTCGTACACCCTGAGCCGTGTCGGTCCCCGCCGGATGGTCGGCTGGGGCTTCGTGCTCACGGCGGCCTCGGTGCTCCTGCTGACCCTGATGGGCCAGCACGACCGGCCCGTGCTGCTCACCGTCGGCTTCGTGCTGCTGGGCTTCGGGCTGCAGTCCACCCTCTTCGGGGCGTACGAATCGATGCTGAGCGAGGTCCCCGCCGAGCGGGCGGGAGGCGCCGCCGCGATCGGTGAGACCTCCTACCAGCTGGGCGCGGGCCTGGGGATCGCACTGCTCGGCAGCGTCATGAACGCGGCCTACGCCCCCGGGCTCTCCCGGCTCCACGAGGAGGGCGTGCCCGCCGCCGCGGGATCGGCCGCGTCGCGTTCGCTGGGCGAGGCCTACCAGGTGGCCGGCCGGCTGGGCGGCCCCATGGGGGACCTGCTGCGGAACACGGCCCGGCACGCCTTCGTCGACGGTCTTCACATCACGCTGCTGGTCAGTGCGGGGCTGCTGCTGCTCGGGGCGCTGGCGGCGCTGCGCCTGCCGCGCGTCATGGACTGTCCCGACGTCGAGGACGCCTGCCGGGAGCCCGCGGCCACCGTGCCGGAACAGGCCACGGGGCGCGAAACCGCCGGCTCCCCGCCCCACCGGGAGGCCCGCCCGGCCCCGGCGCCGGACGCCCAGGGACGCGGGGTTTCCCTTCCCGGCCGGCGCGAACCCGCCGAGGCCACGGGCTCTGGACGGGCGGCACGCTGAGCCGTAACGTCGGCACGGCGCCGTAACTACCACTGCTAGTTTTAGTACCGTGGCGCGTTTCTGTACCGTGCGAGCCGCCGGAGGCACCCATGTCCACCACCGCGAACCCGTCCAGGCCGTCGGAGCCGTCGAGGCGGCAGCCGTTCGACCCGGGTGACCCCCTCGGCATCGACGACCTCCTCGACCCCGAGGACCTCGCGATCCGCGACACCGTCCGTACGTGGGCCACCGACCGGGTCCTGCCGCACATCGCCGAGTGGTACGAGAACGGCGAGCTGCCCGGCATCCGCGAGCTGGCCCGCGAACTGGGCTCGCTCGGCGCGCTGGGCATGTCCCTGGAGGGATACGGCTGCGCGGGAGCGAGCGCCGTCCAGTACGGCCTGGCCTGTCTGGAGCTGGAGGCCGCGGACTCCGGCATCCGCTCCCTGGTCTCGGTCCAGGGCTCCCTGGCCATGTACGCGATCCACCGCTTCGGTTCCGAGGAGCAGAAGGAGCGTTGGCTGCCCGGCATGGCGGCCGGCGAGACCATCGGCTGCTTCGGCCTCACCGAGCCGGATCACGGCTCCGACCCGGCGGGGATGCGGACCCACGCCAGGAGGGACGGCGAGGACTGGATCCTCACCGGCCGCAAGATGTGGATCACCAACGGGTCGGTGGCCGGGGTCGCCGTCGTGTGGGCGCAGACAGACGAGGAGGGCGGCGGCTCGGGAATCCGCGGCTTCGTCGTGCCGACGGACAGTCCTGGCTTCTCCGCACCCGAGATCAGGCACAAGTGGTCGCTGCGCGCCTCCGTCACCAGCGAGCTGGTCCTCGACGGCGTACGGCTGCCCGCCGACGCGGTCCTGCCCGGGGCCACCGGGCTTCGCGGCCCGCTCAGCTGCCTCAGCCACGCCCGCTACGGGATCGTCTGGGGGGCCATGGGCGCGGCTCGGGCGAGCTTCGACGCCGCTCTGGACTACGCCAGGTCCCGGGAGCAGTTCGGCAGGCCCATCGGCGGATTCCAGCTCACCCAGGCCAAGCTGGCGGACATGGCGCTCGAGCTGCACAAGGGCATCCTGCTCGCCCACCACCTGGGCCGCCGGATGGACGCGGGCACGATCCGCCCGGAACAGGTCAGCTTCGGAAAGCTCAACAACGTGCGGGAGGCGATCGAGATCTGCCGCACCTCGCGGACGATTCTCGGCGCCAACGGGATCTCGCTGGAATACCCGGTGATGCGTCACGCGACGAATCTGGAGTCGGTGCTCACCTACGAGGGAACCGTGGAGATGCACCAGCTGGTGCTGGGCAAGGCGCTCACCGGCCTGGACGCCTTCCGGTAGGCCTCCGGGCGAGCGCCCTGCTCAGCTCTGGTTGAAGAAGCCGTCGGCCGGCCGGCCGGCGGCTTCGCCGTTGACCACCTGGGTGTGGGCCGGGGACAGCAGGAAGACCCGGGTCGCCACGCGTTCGATCGAGCCGTGCAGCCCGAAGATCAGCCCCGCGGCGAAGTCCACGACGCGCTTGGCGTCGCCCGGGTCCATGGCGGTGAGGTTCACGATCACCGGCACACCGTCCCGGAAGAGCTCACCGATGGCGCGCGCGTCCCGGAAGCTGTCCGGGGTGACGCTGGCGATCCGGCGGCCCGTGTCCTCGGCCTTCTCGGAAGCGACCTGGACCCGCGGGTCGGTCACCCATGGCTGATTCGTGCCGGTCTCCGCATCCTCGGAGTACTCGTCATCGTAGTACCGCTCGTCGTTGTCCTCCACGAGGCCCAGCCAGGCGCTCGCCTTGCGCACCGATCCCATGGACGCCTCCTCTCACCGCGGTTCGTTGGTGTTCCGTATCTCTTTCCTATCCCCATGGTCGTCCATGATGCGGATACAGCGCCAAGGGGATAGCCGCCGCGCAGGCGATTCGTAACGCTACTGGTGCAGAACATGTGGCGATTCGTCAGGGTACCTACCGCATCTAGGGGGTTGCGGAACGAAAATATGATCCTGCCCGCCCGTACGGGTGATATGGGGGGCGTACGGGTGAACGGATCGCTCGATACGATGCACGCCGCGCAGGCGCATGAGCGCTACTCGTCAGACGAACGGCTCCCGGGGGATCGTTGTGTTCGGAATCGTGAGGCCATGTACCCATCGGCTCACCGAAGGGCTCAAGACGGAGTGGATGGCTCATCTCTGCGGGCTGTGCCTCGCTCTTCGGGCGGACCATGGCCAGTTCGCACGCGTCGTCACGAACTACGACGGCCTCATCGTCTCGGTCCTGACGGAGGCTCAGGCCGAACGCTCCGCGGAGCAGCGGCGTACCGCGGGGCCCTGCCCGCTGCGCTCGATGCGGACGGCGCCGGTCGCCCGCGGCGAGGGGGCCAGGCTGGCAGCCGCCGTATCACTCGTGCTGGCGTCCGCGAAGGTGCGCGACCATGTGGCCGACCGTGACGGGCTGTTGAAGCGGCGTCCGGTGGCCGCCGCCGCGCGCCGGGTCGCGGCGGGCTGGGACAGGGCGGGGGCGCGCACCGGGGCGGAGCTCGGCTTCGACACGGCGCTCCTGGTCGACGCCGTCGACCGGCAGACCGGGATCGAGTCCCTCGCGGGGCCCGGCACCCCGCTGCTGACGGTCACGGAACCCACCGAGACGGCGACGGCCGCGGCCTTCGCGCACACCGCCGTCCTCGCGGGCAAGCCGCAGAACGCCGCGCCGCTCGCCGAGGCCGGGCGGCTCTTCGGGCGGCTCGCCCATCTGCTGGACGCCGTGGAGGACCGCGAAACTGACGCGGCGTCGGGGGCGTGGAACCCGCTCACCGCGACCGGTACACCGCTCGTCGAGGCCCGCCGCCTGTGCGATGACGCCCTGCACGGAGTGCGTCTCGCAATGCGGGACGCGGAATTCACCGACAGCACGCTGGCGCATGTCCTCCTGGTGCACGAGCTGCGGCGTTCCGTGGACCGGGCCTTCGGCTCCGCGGCGTGCTCGCACCAGCCGGAGGGAGAGCCCTCGGGGGCGTTCGGTCCGCCGCCCGGCAACCCGTACGCCCCGACCCCCGGCAACCCGTACGCCCCGACCCCCGGCGGCCCTGCGGGCCCGCCCCTTCCGCCCGAGCCGCCCCGCAACCGGCGTGGACTCATCGCCGGCTGTCTGGTCTGGGCCGGGCTCGCCTGCACCTGCCAGCTGTGCTGCGCCAACAGCTTCCACGACCCCTGGAGCGGTCAGGAGCGCGAAGGGCTCTGCCACAAGAACGACTGCTGCGACTGGTGCGAGGGCTGCGGGGAGGGCTGCAACTGCTGCGGCAACTGCTGCAGCTGCTGCGACGGCTGCGACTGCGGCTGCGACTGCTGAAGGTACGTCAGCCGGTCGCACCTGGATACCGACGTGGCCCCGGGTCTCACGTCAGTACCGGTCCCTGATCCCGGGTGTCATCTGATCCCGGGTCTCACCTGATCTCCGGCGGGGAGATCTGCGAGGTCCGGTTCGCCGATTCGGAGGTGCGGGGTCACCCGATCCGCAGACGGTGAGCGAGAGGGTGGCCGCGGTGATGAGTGCGAAGGCAGCGGTCTGCCGGGTCCGGGGCCCACTTCTTCAGGATGCGGTCGTATGTCCCGTCGGCCTCGAGGCTGTTGACCGCGGCCTGGAAGGCAGGCGCCAGCGGGGTCCCCTACTTGAAGGGCATGACGGAGTTTCTCCGGGTTCGTCGACCGCACCCCGGTGCCTGGGCAGCACGGGACGTCGCGGCGGGAGATCAGCGAGACGAGGGGAGGGCCGAGCGGTGTTGTGTGCGCGAAGGGACGCGAGGGCATCCACTCGCACACCGACAGGGGCGCGAGCGGGAAGAACGAGGACGCAGGGGGGTCAGCTCAACAGGAACAGGACCACACACGACCGAAGTCGATGTGGGAGCGGGTGACCAGCCACAGCTGCGAATACATGGCCCAAGTGGAACAGGCATCCGGTTGCGCGTCAACCGAGGCGAGACGTACGGCTCACACTGTGGACGCGCTTGACAACAGCGTCGGGTGGCGCTTTTCTCTGAAGCGGACCGGCGCTGAGGGGCCCGGTCCACGTTGTGTCACGCACCGAAGGCACGCCCCGTGTTCGATCTCTGCATCCACGGAGCCTTCGCATGTCCGCGCAGACAGAAATCCATGCCCCGTCACCTGCCGCCCCACCGGGCGAACGCGCCGAGAACACCGCCCCGCGCATCGTCCCCGTACGTCGGACAGGCCAGTGGGCCGCGGCCGTTGTCGTCCTGCTCCTGCTCGCGGGGGCCCTGGTCTCCGTCGTCCGCAACGGCGCCTTCCAGTGGGGCGTCGTCGGTGACCACCTCACGACCGGCCCGGTACTGCGAGGCCTGGGCCTCACCCTGTGGCTCACCGGCCTCGTCATGGTGCTCGGCTTCGCCCTCGGCACCCTGCTCGCGGTGTTCAGGCTCTCCGGCAACCGCGTACTCCAGGCGGTGAGCTGGGGCTACATCTGGCTGTTCAGGTCGACACCGATCCTGGTCCAGCTGCTCTTCTGGTTCAACATCGGCGCCCTGTACCCGCAGATCCTCGGCGTCAGCACCGTCAACCTCCTCGGTCCGGTCGCCGTCGCCGTCATCGGGCTCACGCTCCACGACGCCGCGTACGCCGCCGAAGTGGTCCGCGGCGGCATCCTCTCCGTCGAGCGCGGACAGCTGGAGGCAGCGCAGTCCCTCGGCCTCGGACCGTGGCGCCGGCTCCGGCGGATCGTGCTGCCGCAGGCCATGCGTTCCATCGTCCCACCCGCCGGCAACATGCTGATCGGGACGCTGAAGGGCACCTCGATCGTCAGCGTCATCGCCGTGCAGGACCTGTTGTACTCCGTGCAGCTCGTCTACCACCGCACCTACGAGGTCATCACGCTGCTGCTGGTCGCCACCCTCTGGTACGTGGCCGTCACCTCGCTCCTGTCCATCGGTCAGTACTACGTCGAACGCCACTACGCACGCGGCTCGGCGGGCGCACGGTGACCGGCGCACCCGTGCTCGTCGTCATCGGAGGCGGACCGCGCGGCACCGGAGTCGTCGAACGCATAGCCGCCAACGCCGCCGAGCTGTACGGCGACCGGCCCCTGGACATCCACCTCGTCGACCCGTACCCGCCCGGCGGCGGCCGCATCTGGCGGCAGGAGCAGTCCCCGCTGCTCCGGATGAACTCCATGGCCGAGGACGTCACCATGTTCACCGACGACACGGTCCAGCTGGACGGCCCGGTCCGGCCGGGCCCCGCCCTGCACACCTGGGCCGCGGACGTCCGCGAAGGGCGGACCGCCGTCGCCGCCGACCCCGCGGTCCTGGGCGAGATACACCGCCTCGGCGAGCACGACTTCCCCAGCCGGAGGCTGCAGGGCGCCTATCTGCGCTGGGTGTACGAACAGACGCTCGCCGCGCTCCCGCCCGGCATCACCGTCCACGAACACACCGGCTACGCGCTGCGTATCTCCGGACCCCGTGGCGGCCGGCAGCGTGTCCGGATCCAGGGACGGCCCGAGCCGCTCGTCGCCGATCTCGTCGTACTGACCGTCGGCCACCTCGACGCCCGGCCGGACGAGGAACTGCAGGAGCTGACCGCCTTCGCCACGCGCCACCAACTGGTCCACCTGCCACCCGACTTCACCGCCGACACCGACCTGACGGTCCTGCCCGCGGGGGAACCCGTCCTCGTGCGCGGCTTCGGCCTCGCCTTCATCGACCTGATGGTGCTGCTCACCGAGGGGCGCGGCGGGCGCTACGAGAACGGGGCCTACGTCCCCTCCGGCAAGGAGCCCGTCCTGCACGTCGGGTCGCGGCGAGGCGTCCCGTACCACTCGAAGATCGGCTACACCTGGCAGGGCGAACGGCCGCCCCTGCCCCACCACTTCGGCCCCGACCAGGTGGCCGACGTTCTCGGCATCCCCGGCCCCGTGGACTTCCGGCGCGACCTGTGGCCGCTGGTCGCCAAGGAGCTGGGCCACGCCCACTACCACCGGCTCTTCACCGCCCATCCCGGGCGCACCGCCATGGACCGGGGAGACTTCGCGGAGAAGTACGCGGCGGCCGAACCCGGCAGCCCCGAGCTCGCGGCCCTCGTCGCCTCGGCGGTCCCCGACCCGGCCGACCGGCTGGACCTCGACGCCCTCGACCATCCGCTCGACGGGGTGCGCCATGCCTCGTACGACGCCCTGCAGGACGGACTGCGCGCGTACATCACCGCCGACCTCGAACGCCGGCACGACCCCCGGCACAGCCCCGACCTCGCCGTCTTCCTCGGACTGCTCTCCGTCTACGGACAGTTGACGGGCTCGGGTGACATCGGCGAGGGGTGGCACGGCTTCTTCAGCCATCTCGCCTCCGGCCCGCCCGGCCCCAGACTGCGCCAGCTCCTCGCCCTCTCGCAGGCCGGCGTCGTCCGCTTCCTCGGCGCAGACATGACCGTCGAGGCCGACGAGGAGCAGGGCGTCTTCCGCGGCCGCAGTGCCACCGTGCCCGGCACGTACACCGAAGCCCGCGTCCTGGTCGAGGCCAGGCTGCCCGCCCCCTCACTGCGCAGGTCCCGCAGCCCGCTGCTGAGCGGACTGTACGAGGACGGTGCGGCCGGCACCGACGCGGGTCTGCTCTCGGTCGATCCCGCCGACGGCCGGATCCTGGACCGTGAGGGCCGCCCCCACCCGCGGCGCTTCGCCCTCGGCCCCTACACCACCGCACGCTCCAGCGGCGCCTTCACCCGGCCGCGCACCGGCGGTCCGGCCTTCCGGCAGAACGACGCCACCGCCCGTACGGCGCTCGCCTTCCTGCGCGACCTCTCCTGTCGGGACCGCCTCACCGCGTGAGCACGGCCCCTGTCCGCCCCCTGTCGCAGAAGGAACCTCCACCGTGTCGCTGACCAGCGATCCAACTGACCCCGAGAGGTCCCGCATGTCCGCCACCAGGCCACTTCACCTCGCCGCCGAGATCGGCGGCCCGCCACGCTACGACGCCGCCTCCCACATCGCGCTGGCCCGGCTCGCCGAAGGAGGAGCGCTCGACTTCGTCACCCTGAACGACTCCTTCGCACGCCCCGGCCCCGACGCGCTCGCCGTGCTCGCGCGCGTCGCCCCCGCCACCAACCGGATCGGGCTCGTGCCGACCGTCACCACCACCCACACCGAGCCCTTCCACGTCTCCTCCGCCGTCGCCACCCTCGACTGGGTCAGCAAGGGCCGGGCCGGCTGGCAGGCCGACGTGTCGACGACCGAGGCCGAGGCCCGGCTGTTCGGCCGACGCCCCGCCGCCCCCGCCACCGCGCTGTGGCAGGAGGCGGGGGAGGCCGCCGACGTCGGAGCGCGGCTGTGGGACAGCTGGGAGGACGGCGCGGAGATCCGGGACGTGGCCACCGGCCGCTTCGTCGACCGCGACAAGCTCCACTACGTCGACTTCGAGGGCCGTCCGCGGCCCGGCCATCGTGCCGAGGCCGCCGCAGGGCCGGCCCGTCACCGTCATCGACGCCACGAGCGTCCCGGCCCGCGAGCCCGCCGCACGGCACGCCGACGTCGCCTACATACGGGCCACGTCACCCGAACAGGCCGCCGCGCTCCGCGGCGAGCTGCGCCGCTCCGCCGCGGCCCACGGCCGCGACCCCGACGGCCTGCGGGTCCTGGCCGCCCTCACCGTCGACCTCGGGGACGCCGAGACCACCCCGGAACCCGGACTCGGGAGCGGCCCGCAACTCGCCGGGCGGGGGACCTACTTCCGGGGCGGCCCGGTGGACCTCGCCGAGGTCATCACACAGTGGCACCGGGGCGGGGCCGTGGACGGTTTCCACCTCACCCCCATCACACCGGAGCGCGATCTGGAGAGGATCGTCAACGGGACCGTGGCGCTGCTCCAGCACCGCAGTCTGTTCCGCACCTTCCACCCGGGCGGCACGCTCCGGGAGCACCTCGGCCTCGGCCGCCCCGCCAACCGCTACACGCTCGCGGGCACCTCAGGGGCGACGTCATGAAGCAGATGCACCTCGCCGCCCACTTCCCGGGCGTCAACAGCACCACCGTGTGGGCCGATCCCCGCTCGCGGAGCCAGATCGACTTCAGCTCCTTCGAACACCTGGCCAGGACCGCCGAGCGGGGCAAGTTCGACTTCTTCTTCCTCGCGGAAGGGCTGCGGCTGCGCGAGCACAACGGCCGCATCCACGACCTCGACGTGGTGGGCCGCCCCGAATCCCTCACCGTCCTCAACGCGCTGGCAGCCGTCACCGAACGCCTCGGGCTCGCCGCTACGGTCAACGCGACCTTCAACGAGCCGTACGAGCTCGCCCGCCGCCTCGCCACGCTCGACCACCTCAGCGAGGGCCGCGCCGCGTGGAACGTGGTGACCTCGTCGGACGCCTTCACCGGCGAGAACTTCCGCCGCGGCGGCTACCTCGACCGTGCCGACCTCCCCCGAGCTCTCGGCTCCGCTCGACCCGGGGGAACCCCCTACACCCGCGCCGCCGAGTTCGTCTCCACGGCACGTGAGCTGTGGGACTCCTGGACGCCCGACGGCACCTCCCGTCCGTTCGCGCACTCCGGGCAGCACTTCGAGATCTCCGGGTAGTTCACCGTCCCCCGCTCGCCCCAGGGCCACCCCGTCGTCATCCAGGCAGGGGACGCCGACGAGGGCCGCGAGTTCGCGGCGTCCACCGCCGACGTCATCTTCACCCGGCACGGCACCCTGGAGGCGGGCCGGACCTTCTACGCCGACGTCAAGGCGCGCCTCACGAAGTACGGCAGGCAACCGGGGGACCTGAAGATCATGCCCGGGGTCACCGTCGTCCTGGGCGGGACGGACGAGGAGGCACAGCAGACCGCCGCCGGGATCCGCCGGCAGCAGGTCTCCCCGCAGAACGCGATCCTCGCCCTCGAACAGGTCTGGGGACGCGACCTCTCCTCGTACGACCCCGACGGGCCGCTGCCGTCCGTCGACCCCGACCCCGGATCGAGCCTGGTGCAGGGCCGGGTCCGGGTCGCGGACCCGCTGGCCGTGGCCGCGAGGTGGCGGGAGCTCTCCGAGGCCAAGGGGCTGTCCATCCGCCAGACGGTCATCGAGTCGACGGCACGGCAGTCCTTCATCGGCTCCCCCGGGACGGTCGCCGCGGAACTGGAGAAGTTCGTCGCCGAGGACGCGGCCGACGGCTTCATCCTCGTACCGCATCTCACCCCGGGCGGACTGGACGACTTCGTCGACCGGGTCGTCCCGCTCCTCCAGGAACGCGGATCCTTCCGCTCGGAATACACCGGCTCCACGCTGAGGTCGCACCTCGGGCTGACCGAGCCGGTATGGAAAGGTTGACCGCATGAGCACGGACGCACAGCAGGACAGCGAGGAGTTCCACGCCTGGCAGCGCTGGCACGAGGGACGGATCGTCGCCGTCGCCGCGCCGCACGGCCCGCTCTCCCTCACCGGTACCCACTGGCTCGCGGACCATCCGGAGGGGCGAATTCCGGCCGTACCCGGGCTGTGGCGCGAGGAGGGTGGCGACGTGGTGCTCGCCGCCACCCCCGAGGACGGGCTGACCGTCGACGCGGAACCACTGGCCGGAGAGGTCCGCCTGGGCGCCGACCGGGGCCCCATCGACGCGTCCAGGGTGGCGCAGGGCGAGCGCCGGCTGGTCGTGCTGAGCCGTGAGGGCCTGTGGGCGGTGCGGGACTTCGACCCGCAGTCCCCGGCCCGCCAGGCGTTCCGGACCGTCGACGCCACCCCGTACGACCCGACGTGGTCGCTGGACGGGGTCTTCCGGCCGTACGGCTCCGACCGGACCGTCCGGGTGGAGAACGCCGACGGGCGCGAGAGGGGGCTGGGGCTCTCGGGCGAGATCGCCTTCACGGTGGACGGCGCCGAGCACACCCTCCAGGTGGCGGTCGAACCCGACGGTTCGCTCTGGGCCGTCTTCGCCGACACCACCAGCGGGGAAAGCAGTTACCGTTTCCGCTTCCTGCGGCCCCCGGCGCCCGACGCCGACGGCGGGGTGCGGGTCGACTTCAACCGCACCTTGCTGCCGCCGTGCGCCTTCGCCGACCACTTCATCTGCCCCTTCCCGCCGCCGGGCAACACCCTCACGGTGGCCGTCCCGGCAGGGGAGCGGAACCGTATCGACGGCTGATCCGTCCCACCCGCGACGAGAGGGCCGGCACACCGGTCCCAGCAGCCCCGGGGCTGCCGGGGCCGGCATCCGAGCGTGCCGAACCGGCCGAAAACGCATCCTTGCGCGGCACGTTGGCGCCCCCCGATACTCCCGAGCAGCGCCAGTCAGGAGCACGAGCCTCCGGAAAACGAACGCGTCCCGGAGCATTGTCGTGTCTCATGACCGCGCCTCACGGGCCCGGCCACCCCACACGCGGGCCCCCGACTCCCCTCGGGAGGAACGAGAAGTGAGGATCAAGCGCACCAACCCCCGCAACGGCGGCACGGCGAGACGCAGCCGGATCACGGCCGTCTCCGCGGGCCTCGTGGCCGTCGCCGCCCTCGCCGTCCCCACGGCCAGCGCCGACCAGACCGGAACATACAGTGCGAGCCAACTCGGCGCGGCCGACGAGGCCGTCCTCGACGCGGACGTCGCCGGGACCGCCTGGAACGTCGACCCGGCGACCGGACGGCTCGTCGTCACCGTGGACAGCACCGTCTCCCAGGCGGAGATCAACCACATCAAGGAGTCGGCCGGAGCCAACGCCGGGGCCCTGCGCATCGAACGCACCCCCGGGACGTTCAGCAAGCTGATCTCGGGCGGCGACGCGATCTACGCGTCCGGCTGGCGCTGCTCCCTGGGGTTCAACGTCCGCAGCGGCAGCACCTACTACTTCCTGACCGCCGGTCACTGCACCGACGGCGCCGGCACCTGGTGGTCCGACTCGGCCCGCACCACGGTCCTCGGCACCACCACGGGATCGAGCTTCCCGACCAACGACTACGGCATCGTCCGCTACACCAACACGTCGGTCACCAAGTCCGGCACAGTCGGCAGCCAGGACATCACCAGCGCGGCCAACGCCACCGTCGGCATGTCCGTCACCCGCAGGGGCTCCACCACCGGTACCCACAGCGGCTCCGTCACCGGCCTCAACGCCACGGTCAACTACGGCGGCGGGGACATCGTCTACGGCATGATCCGCACCAACGTGTGCGCCGAACCCGGCGACTCCGGCGGCCCTCTCCACTCGGGCACCCGGGCGATCGGCCTCACCTCGGGCGGCAGCGGCGACTGCACCTCCGGAGGGACGACCTTCTTCCAGCCGGTCACCGAAGCACTGAGCGCGTACGGCGTCAGCGTGTTCTGACGTCCACGCGTTTTCCGTCCGGCGGCCCTCAGGCGTGTCGCTGCGCCGTTGAGGGCCGCAGGGCGGGCCGATTGATGGCTCGGCGTGCCCGTGGTGCCGCCGCGGTCGGCCTTCATCCACACGAGGTGCGCCTGCTTCCCACGGGCCTGCCTCGTGACCTGCAGTCACGATCGCTAAGGTGCTGAGCCGATGGATCCTGGCTGGCTCTCCTGGCGGACCGGAGCGGTTTGTGTGGTTTGCACGTCGGCGTTCACTTGGCCGCCCAGAGTCATCACGTTGAGAGTTGCCGAGTTCTCGCTGGCTATAGCACTTTCTACGCGGGCGACTAAAGTGGTGAAGCTTTCGCCTTCCGAGAGTCCGGCATAAGGGCCCACCTTGGTCTGGAAGTAGATACGTTCGTGGCCGAGTAGCTGTTCGGTGGACCTGTAGTTCTTCCACTGTTCGCGGTAACGGTAGACGCTTTCCAATGAGACGGAGCCGACCACTACCAAGCTCAGCACAGTAGCCGTGAGTTTTGAGAACGGTAGGTCAAGATTGACCAGAACGGGGACCAAGGCGCCGCCCACGACGGACATGGTCCGCATCCGCAGATGCATCGCTTTGGTCTTTACGGCTTTCCGGTCGTACCAGGCCTGGTATTGGTCGAGCCTGCTCTCCACGTAGTCGTGCACCGTGGTCACAGGTCGGGACGGAATGGGGTGTGAGGTGGTCGACGCAGCGGCATCCTTACTGGGCATGAGGGTGAGTACATCGGGGGTGGAGCGATCCGGTCAACCCTGCGGCCCCGGACTCGCTGGGAGCCCCCGTTGTCGGATCATCGCGCCCACTGCTCCGAAGCCTTCATCGACAAGGTTGTGATCGACCTCAGGGGTCGCAGTCCCACTCACGAATCGACCCTGAACCGGCGAAGTGGCTGAACGGCGACCGAGTCACCTCGCCCTCGTGTGCATCACAGCGAGTAGAAATACAGGCTGATGCTGTCGCGCCCGGCAAGGACTGCGACCCACGTTCCGTCAACCGCAACCAGCGGCGACGGATCGGTGACATCGAACAGGAGCTGTGAGTCTCCCACTCGCAGCACAGCTCCACCTTCTCCCGTGAGAGTCAGACGACCCCGGATGGCGGCCTGACTGCCGTCCTCGCTCAACTCCGGCGAGCCAAGGGCCACTGGCTGAGTGTTTCCACCCCAAGCCAGGTCGTCATCGACATTCAGCTCCACAGAGTGCTCACACCCGTCGGTCCCGCACCAGAATGCGACAGCGGGGGCCCACCCCCGAGCGCACCCGGACCGTCGCAGCCTCGCCGGAGATCTTTCGCACTGCTTCTGTCGGACCAATACCCGTCCAATGATTCGCGGACACCGCATTACCGAACACTTCCGCCAGGAGAGATGCCTTTTGAGTAGTCATCCCATTTGGTGGGTCGGTAGGCTGTTGGTCATGGTCGGGATTCCTGAGCGGCTTGGTCGGTCGAGTTGCGGACCGGGTAGCGCAGCCGCATTTGAGTCAGGTGACGTCTCGACCGCCGGCGCACCGGACGTTGACAACTGAGGGTCCCTTGGTCGACCTGCGGATCACTTGGCATGCACGACCCTGCGACGGATGCGGAGGACGTATGACACTCGGTCGTGACGGGCGTATCGTCACTTTCTACTCGTACAAGGGCGGCACGGGGCGCACCATGGCCCTCGCGAACACCGCCTGGATCCTCGCCGCCAACGGCAAGCGGGTGCTGGCCGTCGACTGGGACCTGGAAGCCCCGGGGCTCCACCGGTTCTTCCACCCCTTCCTCGACCCCTCGACACTCGGGGCCACCACCGGCGTGATCGACCTGATCACCGAGTACGCCTGGGCCGCGACCGCCCCCGCCCAGCGGGCGGACGACTGGCACCGCGACTACGCCCGCATCCAGCCGCACGCCGTCTCGCTCACCCCCGAGACGCTCGGCTGGGAGTTCCCCCGGGGCGGAACGCTCGACTTCGTCTCCGCCGGGCGCCAGAACCGTGAGTACTCCGCGACCGTCTCCACCTTCGACTGGGACAACTTCTACGACCGGCTCGGCGGCGGCCACTTCTTCGACGCCCTGCGGGACGACATGAAGGCCAACTACGACTACGTCCTCATCGACAGCCGCACGGGCCTGAGCGACATCGCCGACATCTGCACCGTCCACCTCCCGGACGTGCTCGTCGACTGCTTCACCCTCAGCGACCAGTCCATCGACGGCGCGGCCTCGGTCGCCCGGCAGATCGCCGAGCGCTACACCGGCCGGCCCATCTCGATCTTCCCCGTCCCGATGCGGATCGACGAGGGCGAGCAGGAAAAGGTCGACGCGGGCCGCGCCCTGGCCCGGCTGAAGTTCGACCGGCTGCCGCGTGATCTCTCTGGTGACGAACTCGCCGCCTACTGGCACGCGGTGGAGATCCCCTACCGCCCCTACTACGCGTACGAGGAGACCCTCGCCACCTTCGGCGACGAGGCCGGGCTCAGCAACTCGCTGCTGTCCGCCTTCGAGCGCCTCACCGCGGTCGTCACGCAGCACGAGGTCACCTCCATGCCCCCGGTGGGAGAGGAGGTCCGGTTGCGCATCCGTGACGCGTTCACCCGTCGCAGGCCCGCCCTGCCCGCCGACCTCTTCCTCAGCTATGTGGCGGAGAACCGCATGTGGGCCGACTGGGTCGAGTCGGTCCTCACCCGGGCGGGTTTCCGGGTGGTCCCGCGCGACGTCTCCGCAGGTACCGGGGACGTCGCGCACGCGGCCGAGACCGCGACCCGCACCGTCGTCCTGCTCTCCAGTGCCTATCTCAAGTCGCAGCGGGCCGTGGACCTGTGGGACAGGGCGGTCTCCGAGGACCCCGGGGGCGGTCGGCGCCAGCTGCTGCCGCTCAGGGTCAGCGACGTCCGGCTCTCCGCGCCGTACATCGACCGGAATCCGGTCGACCTGTTCCGGCTGGACGAGGTCCACGCCACGACGGCCCTGATGCGCGCGCTGGACCGGCCGGTGCAGCTGGGCGACGGGATGTCCCCGGGGCCCCGCTTCCCCGGAACCGTCCCCAGGATCTGGAACGCGCCACCCCGCAACCCCGGCTTCACGGGCCGCTCCCTGGTGCTGGAGCGGATGCGTGACCAGCTCGGTGGGGGCATGGCCGTGGTGCCGCCGCAGCCGCAGGCGCTGTACGGCCTCGGTGGCGTCGGCAAGACGCAGGTGGCGCTGGAGTACGTACACCGCTTCATGGCCGACTACGACCTGGTGTGGTGGATATCGTCCGAGCAGATCGACGACGTGGTGGCGAGCCTCGCCGAACTCGCCGTACGGCTCGGCGCCCAGGGCGGCGACGACATGGCGGCGGCCTCGAAGGAAGCCGTGGACCTGCTGCGGCGGGGTGTGCCATCGGAACGCTGGCTGCTGGTGTTCGACAACGCCGACGACCCCGAGCGCCTCAGCCGCTACTTCCCGCAAGGAGGCTCGGGCCACATCCTCGTCACGTCCAGGAACCAGTCGTGGTCCCAGCACGGTGACGCGCTTCCCGTCGACGTGTTCCTGCGGGAGGAGTCGGTCGAGCACCTGCAGCGCCGTGCGCCGGGGCTGAGCGACGAGGACGCCGCCCAGGTCGCCACCGCCGTCGGGGACCTGCCGCTCGCGGTCGAACAGGCGGCGGCATGGATCGCGGAGACCGCCACCCCCATCGACAGCTACCTGGAGCAACTGGCCCGCCAGGCGCCCCAGGTCCTCGCCCTGAACCAGCCGGCCGGCTACCCGGAACCCGTCGCCGCCACCTGGAACATCTCCATCGAACGACTCAAGGAGCGTTCGCCGGCCGCGGTGCGGCTGCTCCAGCTCTGCGCGTTCTTCGCACCCGAGCCGATCTCCGCCAACCTCCTCTACAGCAAGGAGATGATCGAGGCACTCAAGCCGTACGACGCCTCGCTCCAGGAGAAGCTGGTACTCGGCCGGGTCATCCGGGAGATCGGCCGGTTCGCCCTGGCGAAGGTCGACCAGGTGTCGAACTCCATCCAGGTGCACCGCCTGGTGCAGGCGGTGATCAGGGCCCAGCTCAGCGAGGAGGAGCAGCGCGAGGCCAGGCACGTCGTCCACCGCATCCTGGCGGGCGCCCGCCCCGACGACGACGAGCCGATCGACAACCCCGGGACCTGGCCGCGCTTCGCCACGATCTGGCCGCACCTCGGCCCGTCGGACGCGCGCAACTGCAAGGACCCGGAGACCCGCAGGCTGCTCATCGACCGGGTGCGCTACCTGTGGAAGCGGGGAGACGTCCGGACGGCCGGCAGACTCGGGGACGAGCTCCGTGACACGTGGCGGGACATGCTCGGCAACCGGGACCTGCAGTACCTCTACCTCTGCTTCCACCTCTCCGACATCATGCGTACCCGCGGCCGGTTCGTGGAGGCCAAGGAGCTGGACGAGGTGACCCTCGACCGGCAGCGGGAGGTGCTGGGGCCGGAGCACCCGCACACGTACATGACCACCAGCAGCCTGGCGATCGACCTTGGGCTGCTCGGTGACTACGGCAGGGCGATCGAGCTGGCGACCGCGGCGCACGAGGGGTTCAGCCAGATCTTCCACGACAGGCACCCCCGCACACTTGCCGCGGCCAACAACCTGGCGCTGAACCTGCGGAGCGTCGGGCAGTACGCACGCGCCAGGGAGATCGACCAGGACGTCTACGACCTGCGGTCCGAGGTCCTGGGCCCGGAGCATCCGTCCAGCCTGTCCTCCGCGATGTGCCTGGCTCGCGACCTGCGCGAGGTCGGACGGTACGAGGACTCGGTCGGTCTGCTCAGCCGTACGTACGACAGCTTCAAGGCGACCCTCGGCCGGACCTGTCCCACGACGCTGAGCGCCGCCAAGAGCCTGGCGGTCTCGCTGCGCAGGGCGGGGCAGCTCGAGGACGCGCGGAGGCTGACGGTGGCCACCCGGGCCAGGTACCGGGCCAAGTACACCGCGGCCAACCCCGAATCCCTGGCCTGCGACCTCAACATGGCGGCCGACCTGTTCGCCGCGGGGGAGGCCGTGGAGGCCAGGGGCACCGCGCAGGAGGTGGTGGACGAGTACATGAAGGTGCCGGGGGAGCAGCACCCGTACACCCTGGCCGCGCAGAACAACCTCGGCGTCTACCTCTCGGGAACCGGTGCGCCTCTGGAAGCGGAGGCGCTGCTGACCCGGGTGGTCGCCTCGATGCGCGAGGTGTTCGGGCGGGAGCACCCGAACACGCTGTTCTCCGTGACGAACCTGGCCAACGCCACGGCCGACCGGGGCGGGCTCGAGATTGTGCTGGAGACGGAGCGCACGGTGGCCGGTCAGCTGCGGGAGGTCCTCGGGGCGCACCACCCGGAGACCCTGGCCATGACCTCGAACATCGCGGTCACGCTCGACGCGATGGGCCGCGAGGACGAAGCGCTGAGGCTGCGGGCGGAGACCGGCGACGAGCTGGCCCGGCAGCTCGGTGACGAGCATCCGCTGACCCGGATAGCGCGGACCGAGAGAAGGTTCCGCCGTGAACTGGAGCCCATGACTGTGTGAGCCCGAGGGCCCGGTGCCGGACGTGTCGTGACGTGTCCGGCGCCGGAGCCGCACCGTGATCGGCTGGCCACGGCTTACCTCTCTTCCAGCAGCCGGTTGAGCACGCGGTCCTGGTGGAGCGTCAAGTGCCCCTTTCACACCGGCTGTTCAGTGACGACCCATCCGAGGCGGCACGGCACTCTCTGTCGGGACGAGCCGATGGTGTTCGGGACGTCCGAGGGCGTCCGGTGGCGTTCGGCTTCAGGAGTGCTCTCCACGGCATCCGGACTCCAGGGGCTACTACAGGACAGGACTAGTCCTCACCCGCTGCCGACGGATCATCGCCCCGGGTGTTCGCAATCGGAACCGACGTGGCACGACACGCGGGTTGTGAACACCTCGCGGGTGAACGGTCGTCGTCGTGTGCGCGTCCGGAAGTCGACCTTGTGTGCCACCGCCCACATCGGAATAGTGGGCGCCCCATCCTCCGTGTTCCGGACACCCCACTTGTCCGTGCACGGCCCCACAGGAGGTCGAAGTTGAAGCACCGACGCATATCCAGCAAGCGCGTGGCGATGGCCGGATCGGCCGTCCTCGCTCTGGTCGCAGCAGGAGTGACGTTCCAGACTGCGAACGCCAGTGAAGCCGTACCGCAGTTCGACGCGCGGACCGTCAACGCCCACTCGGCCGGAACTCTCGCTGCCAGCCTGGACAAGAAGCTGGGCGGCGACGCGGCGGGCGCGTACTACGACGCCAAGGCCAAGAACCTCGTCGTCAACGTCGTGGACGAGGCGGCGGCCGAGCAGGTCCGCCAGGCCGGTGGCAAGGCCAGACTGGTACAGAACACGCTCGCCGAGCTGAAGGACGCCCGCCAGACCCTCTCCGACAAGGCGACCATCCCGGGCACCTCCTGGGCCGTCGACCCGGTCAGCAACAAGATGGTCGTCACTGCGGACCGTACGGTCGACGGCGCGGCCTGGGACAAGCTCAGCAAGGTGGTCGAGGGCCTCGGCTCCAAGGCCGAGCTGAAGAAGTCGGACGGGGAGTTCAAGCCCCTCATCGCGGGCGGCGAGGCCATCTGGGGCGGCACCGGACGTTGCTCGCTCGGCTTCAACGTGGTCAAGGACGGCGAGCCGTACTTCCTGACCGCCGGGCACTGCACCGAGGGGATCAGCAGCTGGTCCGACACGCAGGGCGGCTCGGAGATCGGCGCCAACGAGGGCTCCAGCTTCCCGGACAACGACTACGGCCTGGTCAAGTACACCTCGGACGTGGCGCACCCCAGCGAGGTGGACCTCTACGACGGCTCCACACAGGCGATCACCAAGGCGGGCGAAGCGACCGTCGGCATGACGGTGACCCGCAGTGGCTCCACCACCCAGGTCCACGACGGTGAGGTCACCGCCCTGGACGCCACCGTCAACTACGGCAACGGCGACATCGTCAACGGCCTCATCCAGACCACGGTCTGCGCCGAGCCCGGTGACAGCGGCGGCTCGCTCTTCTCGGGCGACACCGCGATCGGCCTGACCTCGGGCGGCAGCGGCGACTGCTCCGCCGGCGGCGAGACGTTCTTCCAGCCGGTGCCCGAGGCGCTGGCGGCGTACGGCGCCGAGATCGGCTGACCCACGGTTCCGGCTCCTGACGGCCGGCGAGCCCGCCCCTCCGCGCGAGGGGCGGGCTTTCCGTATCTCTCGCCTCCCCGCTGCCGTCAGCCCGTCAGCCCGCCTGCCGAGAGCCGGTCGCCGATGTCGTCCGCGAGCCGCTCGCCGAGCGCGTCGGCCTTGGTCAGCAACTGCCTGAAGGCGGTGAGGCGCCGGAACACCTCTGCGTAGGAGCCCTGTTCCTCCAGCGGCAGCTGGAGGACGTGAAGGCGCCTGATGTCGACTCGGGACGAGCTCGAGGCGTGCGTACCGGCCTGGCGGCCGTTGGACGGGGCGCGCAGGCAGCCGGCCAGGAAATGAGCGTTCAGCTTCGCGGGCTCGACCCGCAGGACGTACAGCTGAGGCCCCAGGGCGACCGGTGGCCCTTCGTGCACCCACGCCCTGAACGCGCGGACGACCCCGGCGACCACGACATCCCCCTCCTCGGCCACGGTCGGGCCGGCACCGCGGGCGACCTCGGTGCTCGGACTTCCGTCCATCAGCAGATCGGCGACGGTGAGCAGGGGCAGACCCGCGTCACGGTGGGAAGACACCGTGGCGTCCGCCGGCTGTTGTCCGGCGCGCAGGGTGAGGGCGCCGGCCTTCACGAGGTCGCCCACCGTGGTCGTCGTGCGGGAATCAGTCTCGGAGAGTCCGAGCTTCGACAACTGTTGCGTCAGCTCGGTCAGTTGACCGAGAGATCCGGTCAGCTCGACCCAGGAAGCCGCCAGCTCGACGCCCGACGGGTCGCCGCCCGCAGAGGTGTAGCGCCCCGGAGTGACGTCCACCTCGTCGTCCAGCAGGTCGAGCAGCGGGATCCGGACGGCGCCGTCCGGGAGCTCCCCGTCCGGTGCGTCGAGCTGCGAGACGGCGGACAGCACGAAGTCGTTCAGCGTGCCCCAGTCGGGTCCCTGCTCGCGCCCACCGGGCTTGGCGAGCCGCGTCGCGTCGACCAGGAGGGCGTCCTGAGCGACCGGGCCCGCCGGGCCGGGAGCGTGCGGGGCCGCACGCAGGACCCACAGCTGGAGCGAGACGCTGTGCGGCTGTGCGCAGCCCGGCGGAAGGGCGACGACCGCCCGCAGTATCCCGGTACGCAGCAGCGACCCCCGGATGCGGCGGCCCGCCTTGCGGGACGCGACGGCCGGAGGCAGGACGATGACGGCGGTGCCGCCGGGCCTCAGATGCGTCAGCAGGTGCTGGACCCAGGCCAGCTCGGGTTCGGTTCGTGGCGGCAGCCCGTGCGTCCAGCGCTGGTCGGTGGCCAGCTCCTCGTAGCCCCAGTCGCGTTCGTTGAACGGCGGGTTGCACAGTGCGATGTCGGCCCCCAGCCCTGCGAACGGATCGGCTCGCAGCGCGTCGGCCGTCACGATCTCCGTACGCACGTCCGTCCGGCCCTCTGCCGCGAAGCCGAGGCGGGCTGTGGCGAGTGCGGCAAGCGCCGGATCGCGTTCACATCCGACCAGTGTCAGCTCCGGGCCGGTGTACTCCTCCGCTGCCGCTACCGGCAGATGCCCCGTACCGCACGCCGGATCGAAGACCGTCAGGCTTCCGGAGCTCTCACCGAGTCGTGCGTCGAGGGCGATCCGGGCCATGAGCGACGCCAGGGGCGCGGGTGTGGTGCTGAGCTGGCGAACGTGTGTGTCCAGCCACCGCTGCAACAGGAACTCGAACGTCTCGCGCGGTCCGTCGCTCCGTCCCAGCCTGGCGGCCTCACCGGCCAGCTCCCGCGCCTCCTCGGAGAGGTCCGCCAGGGTGGAACGGGCTCGCGGGGAGCGCATCCTGCGGGCCGCCTCGGCGATGGCGTGTCCCGATGTGTCCCTGCTGCCGAGTGCTTCGAACCGGGGCCACAGAAATTCGCGGCCGGCGACATCGTGCAGTTTGCCGTTGTCCCGCAGCCATTGCTCCACCTCGGACAGCGAGAACTGGGGACTCACGTCCGTGCCGCCGATGCGGGACGGGAACGAGTCGTGACGGCGGCGCCAGTTGCTGACCGCCGCACGACCCACGCCGGCGATCCGGGCGATCTCGGCGAGACTGACCGGTACGGCGTTGGTTGTGCGCATTCGAGGGTCTCCGGGTCCTTGGCGGGCCGGGCGGGTCGGCGTTCCGGCGGCCTCAGTCATGGCAGGCTACTACGCTCATTGACTTTGTTCACAGGTCGAACCCTTGATGTTGCCGTGTAGGGAATGTCGAGGCTTGGGGATATGGGTGCATTCGCACCGGGCCGGTTCCCGAAGCGCGGGAAGTGGGGTGCCTCCGCCGTGGACCGCGCCCCACGACGCGCTGGGCTTGAAGTGGCGGCCGCGGGTGGGGGCGTGTCTGAAGCAGGGCGGCGGCGACCGCCAGGCGCACCCGCTGACACACGTAGATGATGGCTGCGAACACCGTCTCATCAGGCACGTTCTGTGTTCCGCAGCCCTGCGGCCGTGTCCGTTGCTCCGGAATCAGTGGCTTGACGATCTCTCACAGGCCGCCGGGCACGAGCCAGCTCCACGTTCCCCGCCCCATGCCGGGACAACGTCCGCCTCACCACGTAGGACACGGTCTCGGAACTGGTCTCATTTGGCGTGATCGTCGCTACGCCGGGGGCATGGACCTGGTTCAGCGGCTGGTGCCGGGTGGGCTATGGGAGCTGTTCCAGCGGGTCGTGGACATCCTTGTGGCCGGGACTTCCGGGAGTTGAGGTGCCGGGCCGCACGTGGTGGGCTCGGGGGCGAAGGCCGCTGCCGGCTCAACCTTCCGAGGGCTCGTCGCGAGGCTCCCCCTGGGTCGGCGTTGCGTGCGCGTCAGCGTCCCCGGTCGCCGATTCGGCCTCCTCCGGGCCCTTTCTCCCGGCCGCATCCTTCTTCTTCGCCTGACCGGGCGGTTGAAAGGAGGGCTGGGGCGCGTGGCCCTTTCCCGGTGGCGCTCCCGAAGTGTCTTTGTCTCGTGGCGAGGCCGCCCGGCCGGCTGACCCGTGGGCGTCCGCGCTGTCAGCGGGTGCGTCATTCGAGCTGCGGGACGTGACGGGGAGGCCTTGCCGGGGTACGCCGCCGGGACGGGTGTCGACGGAGGTGCTGTGGCCCGAGGACGGCGCCGCTGGAGCGGTAGTAGCCGGCGCAGTCTTCTGTGCTGTGTTGCCAGGTGTATTCATCGCGTCGCTGGGGGTGCCGGTGACCCCGGTGGTGACAGTGCCGTTGTCTTGCGGTGCGGAGCTGCCGGTGCCGGTGACGGCGACCGCGGTCGCCACGGCAACGGTGAGCGCGGCGGCCGTGCCGACTACGAGGAGACGTCTCCGCGCGGGCGGGCGTGGGCGTGTGTCGGGCATCGCGGTGATCGGATTCGCGTGTGTGTGCCCGGCCGTCGGTGACGGCTGCTGGGCAGCGACGAGAGTCGTGGCCGGCGTCGATGGGGCGAGGGACATGGGGGCCGTGTCTGCCACTGCGGTCAGTGCGTGGGCACAGTCGCGGGCCGGTGGCCGATCCTGCTCGTCCAGGGCCGTCATGTTCCGCAACAGGCGGCTCAGTTGTTCTGGCAGTTCATGAGGCAGGTCGGGGCGACGATGCAGTCGTGCGATCGCGGCCTCAAGAGGACCGCCGTCGTACTCGAGCCTTCCCGTGAGGCATTCGAGGAGTACCAGACCGAGGGCGTAGATGTCCGCCGGTCGACCGACGGGTCGGCCGAGGACCTGCTCGGGAGAAAGGTAGGCGGGCGTGCCCATGAGCGTGCCGGTGGCGGTGCGGGTGGTTGTGTCCAGACGTCGAGAGATGCCGAAGTCGGCCAGGTAGGGCCGGTCGGCATCGTCCAGGAGGATGTTGGAGGGTTTGACGTCTCGATGGACGATTCCCGCATCGTGTGCGTGACCCAGCGCCTGGGCGAGGCCCGCTCCGAGTGCGGCAGTGGCGTCCGGTGGCAGCGGGCCTGCGGCGATGCGCTCCTTCAGCGTGGTCCCTTGGACCAGCTGCATGACCAGGAAGGTACGTCCGTCGTGCTGCCCGGCGTCGAAGGCGGCAACGAGTCCGGGGTGGTGGAGCCGGGCCAGGATCAGCCCTTCGCCGACCAAGGTCTCCTCCCCGCCGGTGCAGGCGTCGGGCCGGAAGATCTTGACCGCGACCTGTCGTCTCAGCCGCAGATCGAACCCGCGGTACACATCCGCGGCGCCGCCCGATCCGAGGAGGCCGTCCAAACGGTACCGGCCGCTCAGCACCTCTGCCGAACACCGGGAAGCTGTGGTCTGAGCGAAGTCGCGCAGCCTCATTCCCACTCCCTCTGCATCGAAGGGCTCGCACCCTTGGCGAGTCCGGGACGACGCCCATCCCGACGCGGGTACCCACGAGGAGCTGGATTAGCCTCACGCCCTCGCAGGCGCAGCCGACCGGCTCCTGGTGGGGACGTTCGCCGCGGTGACCGTGACCAGCCATGACCAAGGCGTTGCCGGACTCCGGCGATCTCCCCGACCTGGCCCAGCACAGTCTCGATCTGCGCGGGAGAGTGGCGGGCGCCTCGGTCGACGCGGCGGCGTCAGACGGAGAAGGAGTCGAGCCGTGCAGCGTGGTGGGGATCCCCCTGGGGACGAACCTGGGCACGGTGACGGAGGGCGGTCGGCGGCCCCGGGCCCACACCGGTGCCGGGCTCCTCTCGGCCCTGCAGCTCCCAGGGCCCGGTCGAGCGCACGGGGCCCTGGGGCGCGATCTCACGGGTGAGGCGGTGTCGAAATGCCGAGATCCTGACGCATGGCGAGTTGCATCGCCGTGATCGCGCCCCACATCTGGATCAGGAAGGAGTGCGTCTCCTGCCACTTCCGCTGGTCGGGCCCACCGTCCTCGGCCAGCGCTTCCATGAGCTTCTTGGCCTCCGCGAGCGCCACACGGACCTCTTGGCAGGGCTGTAGGACGTCGTCGGGGACGAGCATCTGTGCCTGGGCGTAGGTGTCCTGGAACTCGACCCGGGCCACCTCTGTCGCAGGGTCCGGGTCTGTTCCGGAACGTACCGCGTAGAGGTCTGCCATCATCTGGAACCGATACCGTCGGGCACCGGAGTTCAGAGCGACGTAGATGTCACGCCGACGCTCCAGGTTCGCCTGGGCGGCGTCGATGTGCCGCTCGGTCCGGTCGGCGCGCTGCTGGAGCTCGAACTCCTGGCGCCGTGAGCGCGAGGTCACCCACGCGGTGGTGACCGGGGCCAGCAGGGTGCCGGCCACGCCCACTACGGCGACCAGTAACGCTATGACTCCCGTGCTCATCTCTCCCCCTGGAACGTCGTGGCCCGCGTCTGGCGGTCACTCCCTCCGGGCCCCGCCCCGGTGGCGTGGTGGCAAGCGTGTTGCCGCCACGGAGCTGACCTCCGGTGAGGAACACACTCAGACGTCCGGGGCGGGCGGTCAAGGTCGCCTGCCGAAAGGGGCTGCCGCCGACGGGTCGGCGTTCGTACGGTTCACCGGGGCGTGCCGCATGCCGTGACCCGTACAACGGCCCTGCCTGGGCCAAGACGGTCTGGGCGGAAGTGACGACAGCGGAGACCTGGTGACAGGTCAGAAGCACCTACGGGTTCGTGACGCTTCCGGGAGCCCCACGAGCGTGGGGCTCCCGGAACCGCGTCCTACTGCCAGGTCGCGGTGTCCGGGTCGATGCCGTGAGCGCGTGCACCGGCGTCGACGATTCGGCGGAACCAGGTGGCGAGACCGGGACGGATACCGTCGTAGTGGGCGGCGAATGCCGGATCGGCCTCATACATACGGCCGAGACAGACCTGCATCTGCCTGGAGAGCGGAAAGTACGAGTCGAATACTTCGCGGTGCCTGTCGACGAGTTGATTCGCCTCCGGGCTGCCGGGTGCGACTCCGGCGTCCATCGCGTCCGCGAGAGCGCGGTCGAGGCCCGCGACGGCATCGGCGATGCTCTGCCACTCCTCCGGACCGCGGGAGGCCGAGCGTTCGGCGTACTGCAGCCATTGCGTCGTGTCTCCGTAGCGCTGACGTGCTCGGGCGGGCCAGTCCGGGTTCCACCGGGGGCCGAAGATCGCGGTCTGCTGCTCGATGGTCAGCAGCAGGCCGTGCTCGTGGGCGTCGATCATCCGGCCGAGTCCGGTGTCGAGGTGCTGGAGGCGCTCGATGCGTTCAGCGACCTGGGTGCGCTGTGCGCGCAACGCACCGGGCACGTCCACGGCCGGGTCGTCCAGGACGGCCCGAATCCTGCCCAGGCCGAGACCGAGCTCGCGGTAGACGACGATGCGCTGCAGCCGTTCCAGATCACCAGCGGTGTAGAGCCGGTATCCGGCAGTCGTGCGCAGCGACGGACGCGCCAGGCCGATCTCGTCCCAGTGGTGCAGAGCGCGGACCGTCACACCCAGACGCGCCGAGACCTGGCCCACGGTCAGGCCGTCGGCGTCAGTGGTATCAGGCATGCTCCCCATTGTCGTCGCGGACGACGGCCGGTGGAGTGATCCCCATGGCTTCAAGGTTCCGTGCCTCCTGACTGGCGGGGTCGAAGGGCTTGGCCGCGGTGAGGACGACCCGCGCGTTCTCGGGGGTGATCACCTCCACGTCGCGGGTGTTCCAGGGAGTGTCCCGTGGACCGTCGACCGAGTCCGGGCGCAAGGCACGACAGGCCTCGACAAGGGAGTCGACCTGGCTGAGCACGCACGAGAAACTGACGCTCATCGCCTGCGCCCGCTCCGGAACGCCCGCCGCCTGGACGAGAAGTACGTCCTGGAACGCCCACCGGCGCAGATGCACGAGCCTGCCGGGCACGCTGAACAGGTCGAAGAACCCGAGGCCGCGAGTCCAGAAGTCCACCGATGCCTCCATATCGTTCGTGGGGATCGTCACGAACGCGGGCATGCCGTAGATGCCACGGAAAAGCTCCGGCGGAACCGCATCCGGGCCGGGAGCGGGCACGGGGCTTGTCTCGAACGCGTTGTAGTAGTCGCTCATGCACCCAGCCTTCAGCCTCACGCGACTTGAGGGTCAAGCCGGCCCGTGAATCGCGTCCCCACTCGCTTCCCTCGGACCCCACAGGCCCTCACGGAGTCGGCGCGGACACCATCCGTACTGCCGCCACCAGGATCAGGACGCAGGGGATCAGACACCACCGTCGTCGTAGGTGCACCAGCGAGACGAATGCCACCGTGACGGCGGCGGCCAGCAGTTCGGTTGCCACGCCGAGCCCCGCCAGGGCCCGTACCGTGCCGGTGACGTTCGAGTCCCACGGGCCCTCGGACTCGGCGAGAAGGGCGTTCAGCAGGAAGAAGCCGCCGACAGCGTGCAGCACCAGAAGGAGAGCGACGCACAGAGCCGTGGCGATCGCCTTCGTCGTCGACCTTCGAGCCGGCGGCTCGATCTCGTGCTCAGTCACGCAGGGCCTGCCTCACCTCGTGTGCGGGGACACCGACTTCACGCCTGACCGGCGGAAACCGGGCGAGTGTACTCGGTACGACAACAGCTCGACGCTGCCCCGGGCGGGTCGGCCGTGCGTGCACAGTGGGGGACGGCACCGGTGGACAAGCGGTCGGGCGGCCCCGGTATGCTCCTCGACCCTCGTCACCCAGGTCGCTTCCCACTGTGACACCGCGCGGAAGGCGCTGGGGTCATGCCGCCAGGCGGGCGCCGCGGCGCCAGATGGCGCGGGTGTTGAGGGTGTCGCCGATGTTGCTGATCGGGTCGCCGTCGACCAGCAGAAGGTCGGCGCGGAGCCCCTCGGCGATGCGGCCCCGGTCGCCGAGGCGGAAGCGGCGGGCTGTGGTCGCCGTGGCCGCGCGCAGGGCCCGTGCGGGCGTGAGGCCGGCCGCCACGAGGTACTGCAGTTCGTGATGCAGGCTCGCCCCGTGCGCCAGGCCCCCGAAGAACGTCTCGGGCATGGAGACGTCGGTGCCGGCCAGCACGTCGACGCCGGCCGCGTCCAGGGCGCGCACGGTGTCGTACACGTCGTCGAGCTTGCCCTGGGGGTAGCGGTTGTAGCTGGACCGCAGGGTCCGGTCCCACTTGCTGTCGAGGCGTGCGGCGACCCGGGGGTCGTCGGCGAGTTCGCTGCCGGTCTTCCCCATCATCGAGGCATTGAGACTGATGCAGGGAATGACGAACATGCCCGCGTCCCTGACGAGGCTGATGATCTCGGCGGTGTGCGGCTGGTCCATGAACACGTGGGTGACGCCGTCGACACCGGCTTCGGCGGCCATCCTGGTGGCCTCCACGGTCAGCGCGTGGGCCACGGTGAGGGCGCCGTACTTCTTGGCTTCGGCCACACCGGCGGTCACGGTGGCCTGGTCGAGCGAGGGCAGCCCGGGGTGTCCCTCCACGCTGCCGTCGTCGATCATGAACTTGATGAAGTCGGATCCCCGGGCGAGGAGCTGGGGCACGAACGCAGCCGCTTCCTCGGGAGTGGTGGAGAACGGCATCAGCGGCATCACCGGCGGGAGATCCCACTTCGGCCGGAAGCCCTCGGGCATCAGCTCGCTCGGGTGACCACCGGGCGGTGTGATGGCAAAACCGGAAGAGCGCACGTCAGCCAGGGTGTCGTCGTCGGTGACGGATCCCCGGTTCTCCCGGGTGTTCATCCCCTGCATCTCCAGTTCGGTCGTCACCCCGAACCGCAGGGCGAGGGCCAGGGAGCCCGGAGCGGAGTGGACATGGGCGTCGATGAGTCCCGGCAGCAGTGTGGCGCCACCGCCGTCGACGATCTCGCTGTCCCGGGGAGCGTCGCCACCGACACGAGCGATCCTCCCGCCGTCGATGACCACGGTCTGCACGCCGACCGTCTTCTCCCCGTCGAAGACCTGCGCGTTGGTGATCGCGGTGAGCGCCATGGCGATCCGCCTCGTTTCCTCACTCGTCCGATTTTTACATACCTGATGCTATGTACTTATCCAGTGGTATGCAAATGTGTGGACCGGGCCTAGACTCGGTCGCATGAGCAGCGCGTCTTTCTCCGAGCGGCATTCCGACGACCTGGCGCTGGACCAGATCGGACCGGCGCTGTCACGTCTGCGACGGCGCGCACCGGCATCGAACAAGGACCTCTCCCGCAACCTCGTGCTCAATGTGATCGCCGACGCGCCGGGCGAGATGACCGTCGGTGGCCTCGCTGCCGAGATGGGCGTCGCCCAGCCGGTGGCGAGCCGGACCGTCGCCGCCTGTATGGGGGAAGGGCTGCTGCGCCGGGCGGCGTCCCAGTCCGACGGGCGCCGCACCGTGCTCGAACTCACCGAGTACGGCGAGGCGGAACGCAACCGCTTCGCCGCTGAACAGCGAAAAGCGTTCCAGGAGATCACCGCTGCCTGGTCGCCGGAGGAGCGGATCCAGTTCGCGCGCCTCCTGGCTCGATACGGGACCGACGCCACCGCATGGTCCAGGAAACAGGCCGCGAGCCGCGACTGAACGAGTGACGACCCGATATCGAATCACGGCCAGGGGTCCGGGCGCCGATCGCTCCGACGGGCGATCCACGGATCCGGACCGCCGGCGGATCGCGCCGGGATCGGCAGGTGCCGCGGCGCGCACCTGCGTTCCGGGGAGAACGTACGAGTGTCTGTCCGGCCGGATGTCCACCTGGAGACGCCTGTGGTGCTGAACGTGACGCCCGATTGCCGTGGTTCGTGGGAGGCGGCCGTGCTCCGGCTGCTCGGTGACCCCTACAACTTCGTGGCCGCCGGCCCCCGGCTCCACGAGGACTGGGCGCACGACGTCCTCGCCGTGCTGCGCCGCTCGGTCCCCGACCCCCGCGGGTGGGCCGGGCTGGACCGGGACCGTGACAACACGGCCCGCCACGAGGTGCCCGCCTACCCCTTCGAGCCGCCGGCCGCCTCGGAGTTCCCCGGATGCCTGCACCCTCTGGCGACGGAGGCGGCGGTCGCCGCGCTCGCCGTCATGGCCGAGGAGTGGCAGGCGGAGTTCGCCCCGGTCCGCTCCCGCCCGGACCGGGACGCCGTCCTGGCCGACGCGCGGACCCTGCTCGACCGGTACGGGCCCACCGCGGGCTACTGGACCAACGCCACTGCCGCCGCCTCGGACCCTGCCCCTGACTTCCTCGCCGCGGGCCTGCGGGGGACCGAATCCCGTCTCTTCCTCACGGGGGAGTACATCAACGGCCTCGACCTGTTCGACGACCTGGGGCTGATCGCGGTGAACGATGACGAGGTCGGCGTCTTCTGGTCGTTCGGGGCGTACTGAGCCGACCGGGCGGGCGGCGGAGCGCGGGTCGGCCCTCCGGCCCTCCGGCCGCCCGGTGGTTCGAAGCGCCGGGAGGTTCTTCCCGCATCGCCCGGGCGGGGGCCGCGGGGCCGTGTGCGCCAGGGGTCCCAGCCCCTGGCGTACACGCTGGGCTACGGCGTGACCGTCATGCCCGAGGCCCGTCGGCCGACCCGGGGTGAGACGGTCAGGCGGCCTGGGGGAGCCCCTCGGGGGTCGTCTTGGCCGGTGCGACGCCGAAGATGTCCACGGCGTGGTAGTACGTCCATGCCGTGCTGTTGCACGAGGTCAGTTTGGCGCCGGTGTAGGCGGCGCACACGCGTTTGAGGTCCGAGTAGAACGCGGAGTCGATGCGGGACTTGTTCGCGGGGAACGTGCCGGCGGCCTTGTAGTTGCGGTAGCCGAAGTCGTGGCGGGCGCAGGCCGTCTGGAAGGGGAAGCCGAACGGGTTGTCGGGGGAGGTGCTGCAGTAGTCCGTCGACCAGTTGAAGCCGTAGGCGGACCAAGCGCCCTGGTTGTTGCGGGCGGAGTTCCACGCGTTGTAGCTGGAGGCGCTCGTCTGGGTCCAGGAGCTGAGGACCTGCGGCTTGTCCGAGGGGGCCGCCGAAGCGGAGACCGCAGGTACGAGGACGAGCGGGAGCGACATGGCAACCGCGGTGAGGGGGACGGCGAATCTACGACGCATGAGCAACCTCCGTTGGATGAAAGGGGGTTGTGCTGGATGCACTCCTCGCGGGTCTCGCGAGGCTGCTCACAGAATGACGTCATGTACCTGCCATTACTAGCGTCTTCGCCGGTTGATCGTCAGCTGGTCGCCGTTCGGTCGCCCGGAGTTCGGCCGCGCCTCGGGTGGTGGGCGGCCGGAAGGTCTCACCCGGAGGGCCCCGTAGATGACCGTGGCGTGCCGGTCCGAGGTGCCGGTCGCACGGCGCGGGCCCCGTGCCGCCCCCGGGGAAAACCCGTGCGTGGTGGGCCGGGTGCCGTTAAAATCCTGCGCATGAACTTCCTTCAGATCTACGGCTGACACCGGACGGGGCGGCGTCCCCGTTCCCGTGCCGCGCACCCGTGCGCGCTCCCGGCAGGACGTGCCCCGGGTGGCGGCGCGCCGGTCCGGTGTGTCCTTCTCGCCGTATACCTGAATCGAGTGATCCTCCATGTCCCGTCGCCGTGCCCACATCGCGATGATCGGCATCCCGATCGTCAGCCATGTCCTGCCGAGCCTCGAGATCCTGCGTGAGCTGGTGGCCCGCGGCCACCGGGTGACGTATGCCGACGACCCCGCCATGGCGGACCGGATCACGGCCACCGGTGCCGAGTTCGTCCCCTACCCATCCGTCCTGCCGTTCGCCGACAACGACTGGCCCTCCGAGCCGATCGCCGCGATGGACCTCTTCCTCGACGAGGCCGTCCAGGCACTGCCGCACCTGCGCGCCGCCTACGACCAGGACAGGGCGGACCTCTACCTGTACGACATCGGCGCCTACGCGGCACGCGCCCTCGCGGAGTCGCAGGGCAGGCCGGTCCTTCAGCTCTCCCCGACCTTCGTGGCCTGGGACGGCTACGCCGAGGACGTGGCGGCGGCGCTGTGGAAGCTGCCCGGCGCCGACGTGTACCGGGCGAAGTTCGCGCGGTGGCTCGCCGTGTCCGGGGCGACCACCACGGACGTCGACGCCTTCTCCGGACGGCCGTCGAGGGCCCTGGCGACGATCCCGAGGGCCATGCAGCCGCACGCGGACCGGGTCGACAGCGACGCGGTGTCGTTCGTCGGCCCCTGCTTCGGCCCACGCGCGGGCCGGGACACCTGGACCCGGCCGGCCGGCGCGGAGAACGTGCTGCTGGTCTCCCTGGGCTCGGCGTACACCAAGCAGCCGGACTTCTACCGCCGGTGCCTGGACGCGTACGGCGACCTGGCGGGCTGGCACGTCGTGCTCCAGATCGGAAAATACACGGACCCGGACGCCTTGGGCGACATCCCGGGCAACGTCGAGGTGCACTCCTGGGTGCCCCAACTGGCGATCCTGGAGCAGGCCGACGCGTTCGTCACCCACGCGGGGATGGGCGGCAGCGGTGAAGGGCTGTACACCGGTGTCCCGATGATCGCCGTCCCGCAGGGCGCCGAGCAGTTCATGAACGCGGACCGGCTGGTCGAGCTCGGCGTGCCCGCCGCATCGACACGGCGGACGCCACCGCCGTGGCGCTGCGCACCGCGCTCACCGAGCTCGTCACCGACCCCGAGGTCGCCCGGCGCTCGGCGCGGCTCCGTGCCGACGTCCGGGCGGCGGGCGGTACCGCCCGGGCCGCTGATCTCGTCGAGGAGATGCTGGGCTGACCGTCGGTCTCAGGCGAGGCTCGAGCCGTTCCCGGGGGAGGCTGCCGTGCCCCCGGGAGTGGCGGCCCGCCGTGTTCCGTCCCCTTCCCGGCGACGCATCGACAGCAGCAGGGTGAGCGCCGTGCCGACGACCGCCCAGGCGGAGAGCACCAGCAGGGGCCCGGTCACCGCGTTGCCCTTGAAGTACGCGATCGAGCGGGCCGTCCAGGTGCCCGCGCCGGGTGGCAGGGCGGGGCCGATGGCCCGCCAGAAGTCCGGCAGCATCGGCAGCGGGAAGGCGCCGCCCGCGCTCGGGTTGCCCGCGATCACGATGATGAGGACGGCCAGGCCGATGCCGACGATGCCGGTGAGCGCCTCCAGGGCGAGTGTGATCATTCCGACCGAGAACACGACCAGGGCGCCCAGCCCGGCCAGCGCCCACACGCTGCCCGGGAGCGCGCCTAGGACCGGGCCGATGATGACCGCGCCGCCGATGCCGCCCGCGATCGAGTACAGCGCCATGGCCCCGGTGCGGATCACCGCGCGCTGCCGGTTGGCGGGCTTGGTACCCGCGCTGATCGCCAGGATCGAGGCGCAGAGGTAGCCGCCGACGCACCAGCCCACGACCAGGTAGAACGACGAGAGGCCGTCGAAGTCGTCCGGGGAGGCGGGGGCCACGTCCACGGCCCGTACCGTGCGCTGCCGGGGCCCCTCCGCTTCCTTGATGATCTTTGTCAGCGAGGTGGCCAGCACGGTGCCGCCGCCGGAGGCGACGAGCACGGTGTCCGTCGACCCGGAGGGGCTGACGATCAGGGCGCCGTCGATGTCGCGGTTCTCGATCTGCCGGCGCGCCTCGGCCTCGTCGGAGACCGCGCGCGGGTCGAGCGGGCCGCCGGGCAGGTTCCCCAGCTGGGTGACGAGCTGCCCCGACACCTGCTGCGGGGCGACGACCCCGAAGGGGACGTCCGTCGGGTCCGGCCTGTGCAGCGCGCCGACGTAGGAGGCGATGAACAGCAGCTGCAGTCCCAGTACGCCGATGACCAGCAGGGCGGCGCGTGCGGTGACGGCGTTCTTCACCTCGTCAGCGAAAGTCATGCCCCCACGGTCCGGGCAGGACGCTGTTCGTGCAGGCGGGGGCGGGCCGAATGGCGGAGGAGTGGCCGCGCCCCCGGTTATCGTACGAACGTTCGAAACTTGGTCTATGGTGGAGAGCGAGGGGGTGAGTACGGATCGGTCCAGGAGGTGCGGATGTCAGGGTTCACGCATCTGCATACCTTCTCCGGGTTCTCCCTGCGGTACGGGGCGTCGCACCCGGAGCGGCTGGCCGAGCGTGCCGTCGAGCGGGGGATGGACGCCCTCGCGCTGACCGACCGCGACAGCCTCGCGGGTGCGGTCCGCTTCGCCAGGGCCTGCGAGAAGGCCGGGATACGGCCGCTCTTCGGGGCGGAGCTCGCGGTCGCGCGGCAGGAGCCGGGAGGGGCGGCGGGCGAGGGGCGTACGCACAGGCCGCGCACGCCGGTCCGTGGCGGCGCCTTTGTCGATGAATCTGCACCCCGGGTCACCTTCCTCGCCCGGGACGGCGCCCCTGGCTGGGCCGAACTGTGCCGCCTGGTCACCGCCGCCCACGCTCCGGACGCCCAGGACACCGGACAGCCCCTGCTCGCCCGGTCCGCGCTGCCCGCGGAAGGGCTCACCGTGCTGCTCGGCCCCGCCTCCGAGGTGGGCGCCGCACTCGCCGCGGGCCGGCCCGACCGGGCCGCCGTGCTGCTCGCCCCCTGGCGGGAGATCTACGGCGACGCCCTGCGCCTCGAAGCCGTCCACCACGGCCGCGAGGGCACCGGCCCCGGATCGCTGCGGCTCGCCGCCCGCACCGTCGGCTTCGCCGCCGAACAAGGGGTGCGGGCCGTGCTCACCAACGCCGTCCGGTACGCCGACCCCGGGCAGGGTCCCGTCGCCGACGTACTCGACTCGGCCCGCCGGCTCGTTCCCGTCGACCCGCGCCGTTCCCCCCTCGACACCGGGGAGCGCTGGCTCAAGGACGCCCGTGCGATGCGGGAGACCGCCGAGCGGATCGCCTCCGCCGCGGGGCTCGGCAAGGACGCGGGGGAGCGGCTGCTCGCGGAGACCCGGCGCACCGCCGACGCCTGTCGCGTCGACCCGGCGGACGACCTGGGCCTCGGCAGTGTCCACTTCCCCGAGCCGCACCTCGTCGGGGCCGGGCGGCGCACCGCCCAGCGGGTGCTGGCCTCCCGCGCCGCTGCGGGCATGGTGCGGCACGGCTACGACCGCAGACGCGACTACTGGGAGCGGATGCACCGCGAGCTGGACATCATCGCCCACCACGGCTTCGCCTCCTACTTCCTGACGGTCGCCCGGGTCGTCGACGACGTGAAGGGCATGGGCATACGGGTCGCCGCGCGTGGCTCCGGGGCCGGCTCCCTGGTCAACCACCTGCTCGGGATCGCCCACGCCGACCCGGTCGAACACGGCCTGCTCATGGAGCGCTTCCTGTCCGAGCGGCGTTTCGTGCTGCCCGACATCGACATCGACGTCGAGTCGGCCCGCCGCCTGGACGTCTACCGCGCGATCATCGGGCGCTTCGGCGCCGAGCGGGTCGCGACCGTCTCCATGCCCGAGACCTACCGGGTGCGCCACGCCATCCGCGACGTCGGCGCCGCGCTCTCCATGGACCCGGCCGAGACCGACCGGCTGGCCAAGGCCTTCCCGCACATCCGGGCCAGGGACGCCCGCGCCGCGATGGAGGAGCTCCCCGAACTGCGCGCCGTGGCAGGGCAGAAGGAGAAGCACGGCCGGCTCTGGGACCTGGTGGAGTCGCTGGACGCCCTGCCGCGCGGCATCGCCATGCACCCGTGCGGGGTGCTCCTCTCGGACGACTCGCTGCTGCGGCGCACCCCGGTCGTGCCCACCAGCGGCGAGGGTTTCCCCATGTCCCAGTTCGACAAGGACGACGTGGAACACCTCGGGCTGCTCAAGCTCGACGTGCTCGGCGTGCGGATGCAGTCGGCGATGGCGCACGCGGTGACCGAGGTGAAGCGGGCCTCGGGGCGGGAGATCGACCTGGACGCCGTGCCGCAGGGCGACCCGGAGACGTACCGGCTGATCAAGAGCGCCGAGACGCTCGGCTGCTTCCAGATCGAGTCGCCGGGACAGCGCGACCTGGTCGGCAGGCTCCAGCCCGCCACCTTCCACGACCTGGTGGTCGACATCTCGCTGTTCCGGCCGGGCCCGGTCGCCGCCGACATGGTGCGGCCGTTCATCGAGGCCAGGCACGGCCGCGCGCCCGTGCGCTATCCGCACCCCGACCTGGAAGGAGCGCTGCGCGACACCTACGGGGTGGTCGTCTTCCACGAGCAGATCATCGAGATGGTGAACATCATGACCGGCTGCGGACGCGGCGAGGCCGACCGGGTGCGGCGCGGGCTCTCCGACCCCGAGTCGCAGGCCCGGATCAGGGTCTGGTTCGCAGAGCAGGCGGCGCGGAGGAAGTACGGCGCCGAGGTGATCGCCCGCGCCTGGGAGATCATCGAGGCGTTCGGGAGCTACGGCTTCTGCAAGGCGCACGCGGTCGCCTTCGCCGTGCCGACGTACCAGTCGGCCTGGCTCAAGGCGCACCACCCGGCGGCCTTCTACGCGGGACTGCTCACGCACGACCCCGGGATGTATCCGAAGCGGCTGCTGCTCGCGGACGCACGCCGGCGCGGTGTGCCGGTGCTGCCGCTGGACGTGAACCGGTCTGCGGCCACCCATCGGATCGAACTGGTGTCTGGCGACAACGGTGATAAATGGGGATTGAGGCTGGCGCTCTCGGACGTACACGGCATCAGTGAGGCCGAGGTCGCCCGGATCGAGGCCGGCCGGCCCTACACCTCGCTGCTGGACTTCTGGCAGCGGGCCCGGCCCGGCAAGCCCGCCGCCGAACGGCTGGCCCAGGTCGGCGCGCTGGACTCCTTCGGCGCCAACCGCCGGGACCTGCTCCTGCACCTGTCGGAACTCCACCGCGCCCAACGGGGTTCGGGGACCAGGGGGAACGGCGCCCAGCTCCCGCTCGGCGACGGACACCGGACCGGCACCATCGGCCTGCCCGACCTCAACGACGCCGAACGCCTCAGCGCCGAGCTCGGCGTTCTCAGCATGGACGTGTCCCGCCACCTGATGGGTGATCACCACGCCTTCCTGGAGGAGCTGGGCGCGGTCTCCGCCAAGCGGCTGAGGGAGGCCGGACACGGGGAGACGGTGCTGGTCGCGGGCGCCAAGGTGGCCACCCAGACCCCGCCGATCCGGTCCGGGCGCCGGGTCGTCTTCACCACCCTGGACGACGGGACGGGACTGGTCGATCTCGCCTTCTTCGACGACAGCCACGCCGCCTGCGCGCACACCGTCTTCCACTCGTGGCTGCTGCTCGTGCGCGGGACGGTCCAGCGGCGGGGCGCGCGCAGCATGAGCGTGGTCGGCGCGGCGGCCTGGAACCTGGCGGAACTGGCCGAACTCCGGCGTACCGGCGGTCTCGACGCGGTCGCGGCACGGCTGGCGGAGGTACCCGTCGACGAGGAGGGGGAGACCCCCGACGACGGCCGCCGTATCCAACTGCCGACCGGCTACGAGATGAACCCCTGGTCGGATCTCCAGCCGGCCGGCGAGGGGACGCCCACCGGGAGGAAGCTGTGGCACCAGAGCCAGGGGAGCGCGGGATGAACGAGCAGCCGGCCGTCCTGTGCCTGCGGTTCCGCCGGATCGGCGGCGGACTTCCGGACAGCGCGGGCTACGAGGGACTGCTCGCCCTCCTCGGGGCGTTCACCCCGGTCGTCGAGGCGGCCCCGCCCGGCGCCGCGCTGGCCGACGTCAGCGGCGCGCTGCGCTACTTCGGGCAGGACGCGGCGGGCCTGGCCTCCGTGATCCGGGTGCGCGCCCTCGCCCTGCACGGCGTGGACTGCGCGATCGGGGCGGCCTCCAACCCCATGCTGGCCAGGATGGCCGCACGGCAGGCGGCGGCCGGAACCACCTTCGTGGTGCCCCCCGGTGGGCACGCAGGCTTCCTCGCGTCCAAGCCCGCCGCCGCGCTCGACGGCGTCGGGGCGGCGACCGCGCGCACCCTGTGCGGATACGGGCTCGACTCCATCGGCCGGATAGCCGCCGCACCGCTCGCCACCCTGCAGCGGATCACCGGGGTGCGGACCGGGCGGGAGCTGTGGGAGCGGGCCAACGGCATCGACCGTACGCGGGTCGTGCCGAACGCCGCCGCCCGGTCGATCGCCGCCGAACGCTCCTTCCCCCGCGACGAACTGGACCCGGAGCAGCACCGCCGCGCGCTCCTCTCGCTCACCGAGGAACTGGGGGCCAGGCTGCGCGGCGACGGACAGGTGTGCCGCTCGCTCGCGGTCTCCGTGCGCTACGCCGACCGGACCGGTTACGCCACGCTGACCCGCAGCCGTACGCTCCCGGAGCCCACCGCCCACTCGGCGGCGCTCACCTCGCTCGCGTACCGGATCCAGGACTCGTTCGCCCTGCAGCGGGCGCGGGTGCGGGGGATCGGACTGCGGGCGGAAGGGCTCCACGACGCGGAACGGGCCGCCCACCAGCTCACCTTCGACCCGGTGGACGAACGGGCGCGGCGCATCGAGGCGGTGTCCGACCGGCTGCGGGCCCGCTTCGGTCCGCAGGCCGTGAAGCCGGGGCGGCTCGCGGCCTGACGCGGGCCGCCGGGTGCGCCGCCGGTCAGGGGGGACCCGCCGTCCGGGGCATCGGGAGCGCCGGGGTCCAGGGCGCCGGCAGCCCGGAGCGCGGGAATCTTTTACCGACGCGTAACTTCCCCCGTGACCTTACCCATGCGTAACTTGGCATGAGCACGTTAAGAAACGTCACTCGCTGTGGTCCGGACCGCAGGGCGCACCGACATCGCAACTCCCTTGAGCCGCAAGGAGACCACCCGATGCTGCCCTGGACCCGTGCCCCGCGCACCCCACGCGCACGCCGAACGCTCGCCGCACTCATCCTCGCCGTCACCGCACTCGTCGCCGCCCCCACGGCGACCGCCAACGCGGCCACCACGCAGGCCGCAGCCTCCTCCCGCGGCTGGAACGACTACTCCTGCAAGCCCTCCGCGGCCCACCCCCGCCCCGTCGTCCTCGTCCACGGGACCTTCGGCAACTCGATCGACAACTGGCTGGTCCTCGCGCCGTACCTCGTCAACCGGGGCTACTGCGTCTTCTCGCTCGACTACGGGCAGCTCCCCGGAGTGCCGGTCTTCAACGGACTGGGCCCGATCGACAAGTCGGCCGGACAGCTCGACGTGTTCGTCGACAAGGTGCTCGACGCCACCGGCGCCCCGAAGGCCGACCTCGTCGGCCACTCCCAGGGCGGCATGATGCCCAACTACTACCTGAAGTTCCTCGGCGGAGCCGACAAGGTGAACGCCCTCGTCGGGATCGCCCCCGACAACCACGGCACCACGCTCCTGGGCCTCACCCGGCTGCTGCCGTACTTCCCCGGCATCGAGGACCTCCTCACGACGAACACCCCGGGTCTCGCCGACCAGATCGCCGGGTCCGCGTTCATCACCAAGCTCAACGCCGGCGGCGACACCGTGCCCGGCGTCCGCTACACCGTGATCGCGACCAAGTACGACGAGGTCGTGACCCCGTACCGCACGCAGTACCTGAGCGGGCCGAACGTACGCAACGTCCTGCTCCAGGACCTGTGCCCGGTCGACCTGTCCGAGCACGTCGCGATCGGCACCATCGACCGGGTCGCCTTCCACGAGGTGGTGAACGCCCTCGACCCGGCGCACGCCACCCCGACCACCTGCGCCTCGGCCGTCGGCTGACAGGACCGCCCGGCCCCGGGGATCCCCGGGGCCGGGCGGGTCACCGGATCAGGCGCGGTGAGCGCCGCCCGCGGACCGGCGGCGCACCGAGACGAACAGGGCGCTCGCGCCGAGGGCCAGCGCGGCGGCACCGCCCATCGCGAGGTACGAGGTGCTGCTGCCGCCACCCGTCTCGGCGAGGACCTCGTCCGCGGGGGCCGAGTCCGCGGGCGATGCGGTGACGTTGTCCGCCTCCGGCGCGTTCGCGCCGGCGCCGGCGGCCGGGGCCGCCTCGGTGACCTCCGCGCCGGTCGCCGCGTCGTCGTCCCCGTGGCCGTTGTGCTCGACGGACGACCTGTCCGTACCCTCGTCGATCTCCGCCTCGGACGGAGCGGAGGCGGCCGGTGCCGGAACCGCCTCGGCGCTCCCGCCGTTCTCACCGCCGAAGACCACGTCGGAGCAGGCGTAGAAGGCCTCGGGGGAGTCCGACCGCTGCCAGACCGTGTAGATCAACTGCCGCCCCGACGCCTGCGGCACGGTGCCGTCGAAGACGTACGACCCGTCCTCCAGGGTCGGGTCGGCGGCGGTGGCGAACGGCTTCTCCTGCAGGTCCGACCACTTCAGCGGCTGCGCCGGGTCGTAGCCCGCCTTGGTCAGGTACAGCTCGAACGAGCCCCTGTGCGGAGCGGTCGCCCGGAACCGGAAGGTGTGGCTGCCCGCCTCCATGGGGGTGGACGGCCAGTCGGCGCGCGGCAGGTCGAGTCCCCTGAACTTGTCGTTGCCCGCGCTGCACAGCTTGCCGTCCGGGATGAGATCACGGTGCTTGCCCGCCGCGTGGGCGATGTTCACGCCGTTCCAGTCGTACAGAGCCTGGGTCCCGCCCGCCGCCACCGCCGCCTTGCACGCCGCCGACCGCGGGCTCTCCGGCCCCTCCGCGAAACAGGCCGAGACACGGCTGACCGGATCGCTCAGCGAACCGTGGGCGGCTGCCGGGACGGCGGCGAGGCCGGTCAGGGCGAGCGGCGCGACGCCGAGCGCGACGATGCCTCCGGCGAGCCTGCGGCGGGTGGTGGCGATGACGGCCATGGTGGTGGTTCTCCTTCGGCGGCACGGCTGTTGACCAGGTCTGGTGATCAGCAAGCTAGCCGCCGCCGAACCCGCATCCGGCCGTGCGAAGCCCCAGGTGACGATCGTTATGGCGCGCTTAAGGAGTGGTTAGGGGAGGGCTCAGGGAAACGGGTCGGTGGGAAGTTACGGACAGACAATCCGGGCATGACGACCGGATATCTGTCCGTACAGTCCCACCGACCGGATCCGTCAGATCTGGACACCCGGAGTGCTGTCCTCCACGACCACGCTCGCGCGGGTGCTGATCGTGGCGTCCGGCTTCGTGACGAACGGCAGGACGCGGAAGTCGCTCGTCCAGCGGTCGCGGTCCACCGTGACGCGTACGTAGCCACGCTGGTTGTTGAAGAACTTCATGTGCGGGTTCGCCGCGAGGAACGTCTCGCCCTGGGCCGTCATGTCGGCGCCGTCGCCGCCGCTCGTGATCGAGGTGCCCACGAACTCCGAGCCGACGGTCGCCGATTCAGGGTCGGTGTAGTCGCGCTTGAGGTCCCAGGCGTAGTTCTGGTGGCGGTCGCCCGTGATGACGACCAGATTGCGCACCCCGCGGGTGTCCGCCTCGGCGAGCAGCCGGTTGCGCTCGGCGACGTAGCCGTCCCACGGGTCCATCCAGACCTTCGTGGCCGGACCCGGGTCCTGGTCGGTCTGGCCCATCGGGGCCTGGTTGCCGAGGATCTGCCAGCGGGACCGCGAGCGGCTGAAGCCCTTGAGGACCCAGTCCCGCTGGCGGGACCCGAGCAGGGAGCGGTCCGTGTCGAAGCGGTCCGCGCAGTCGGCGGAGGCGCCGTCGCCGCACGCCTGGTCGTCGCGGTACTGACGGGTGTCGAGCATCGTGAAGTCGGCGAGCCGGCCGTAGGAGAGCCTGCGGTACATCTGTACGTCGGGGCCCTTCGGCAACTGGGTGCGGCGCAGTGGCGCGTGCTCGTACAGGGCCTGGAAGGCGGCGGCGCGGCGCAGCAGGAAGGTCTTCGGGTCCTCGTCGTTCTCGGAGGTCTGGTCCGCCCAGTTGTTCTCCACCTCGTGGTCGTCGAACGTCATGATCCACGGGAAGTTGGCGTGCGCCTCGCGCAGCGGGGCCTCGGACTTGTAGAGACCGTACTGGAGGCGGTAGCGGGCGAGGTCGAGTGTCTCGGTGTGGAACCTGGGGTCGGTGCTCACGCCGCGCTTGTTCGTCCTGACGCCGGACTCGTACAGGTAGTCACCGAGGTGCACCACCAGGTCCAGGTCCTCCTGGGCCATGTGGTGGTACGCGGTGAAGTAGCCGTCCTGCCAGGCCTGGCAGGAGGCGAAGGCGAACTTCAGCTCGCGCGGGGAGGCCCAGGGCGCCGGGGTGGTGCGCGTACGTCCCACGGGGGAGACCGCGGAACCTGCCTTGAAGCGGAACCAGTACGTGCGGTCGGGGGCCAGCCCGTGCACCTCGGGGTGGACGGAGTGCGCCAGTTCCGGAGTCGCCACGACACTGCCGCGGCGTACGACCCGGCGGAACCGTTCGTCGAGCGCCACCTCGTAGTGGACCCGGACGGGCTTCGCCGGCATGCCGCCATGGCCATCCTGGGCGAAGGGGTCGGGAGCCAGGCGCGTCCAGAGCACGACGCCGTCCGACGTCGGGTCGCCCGAGGCGACACCCAGGGTGAACGGGTCACCCTTCAGGGCGGGCGCGGCGAACGCGGACTGCGCCTCCCACGCCCCCGTCCCGAGCATCAGTGCGGCGGCCGCTCCTCCGCCGAATCCGAACATCTGCCTGCGGGACACGGAATGCGAGACCACGGGTCCTCCTCGGTCGATCGGCGTCAACCTCGGACACGCTGCCGGGTATGGGTGTCATGCTCACGCGCAACGCATGGCCGAAGGCCGAGCGATACGTGAACAAGGCGGCTGTGCGGCCCGGAGGGCTCAGGACACCGCGCGGTAGCGGCGCTCCGGCCGGCCGGTCCCGCCGTACCGGAGGGACACCTCGGCCCGGCCCGTCTCCGCGAAGTACTCGAGGTAGCGGCGCGCGCTGACCCGTGACAGTGCGCCCGCCTCGGCGCACTCGGACGCCGACAGCCCCGCCGGATGCTCGCGCAGGACGCGTTCGACCAGATCGGCGGTGTGGGCCGCCAGGCCCTTGGGGAGTTCGCGGGAGCCCGGTGGGCGGGTACCGAAAATGCGGTCCACGTCCTCCTGCCGGGCTTCCCGGTGGGCCTCGTCCAGGGCGTCCAGACGGTTGCGCAGCGAGGCCACGTGCTGCAGTTGCTCCTGCAGGGCCGAGCGGTGGAACGGTTTGATCAAGTAGTGCAGGGCGCCCGCCCGCAGGGCCGCCCTGACCACCCCGGCGTCGCGCGCCGCCGTGATGAACAGCGCGTCCGCGCTGTGGGTGTCCCCCTCCCGCTCCTCCGCCGCGCGCAGCTCCCGAAGCACCTGGATCCCGTCCATGTCGGGAAGGAAGATGTCGAGCAGGACCAGGTCGGGGCGGAGCCGGCGGGCCGCGCGCAGGGCCTCCGCGCCCGTGTGGGCCACCCCGACGACCGTAAAGCCGACCAAAGCGGACACATACCGGCTGTGCAGCTTCGCGACCATGAAGTCGTCGTCCACCACCAGCACTTTCGTCACGCCGACACGCTAGGGCGCGACCACAACGACCACAACGTCCATTGATTCCGGAACGGCGACAGCTCGTTAACGCGCAGGCAACATGTGGGCCACCTCACACCCGTTCACACCCCTCCACGTAGGGCTCGAAAGGCGGCACCCGGTGCGACTGCGCACTCCACTCGCCCTGTTCGGGGCAGCGCTGCTGGTGGCCGTCGGGCCACCGCTGCTCTCCACCGGCAGCGGTTCCGACTCCGGCACGCAGATCCCCGGACTGCGCTTCATGGTTCCCAACACACCCGGCGGCGGTTACGACATCACGGCGCGTACCGCGGCGAAGAACGCCGAGGACGCGGGGCTCACCCACGGCATCGAGGTGTTCAACCTGCCCGGCGCGGGCGGCACCGTCGGTGTGACCCGGCTGGTCGCCGAGCACGGCAACGGCAAGCTCGCCATGTCCATGGGGCTCGGGGTCGTGGGCGCAGTGAACACCAACAAGTCGCCCAAGACCCTCGCCGACACGACCCCGATCGCCCGGCTCACCGAGGAGCAGGACATCGTCGTCGTCGCCAAGGACTCCCCCTACAGGACGATCGACCAGTTGCTCACCGCCTGGAAGAAGGACCCGGGGAAGATACCGGTCGGCGGCGGCTCCTCGCCCGGCGGTCCCGACCACCTGGCACCCATGCTGATGGCGAAGGCGGCCGGGATCGCACCGAAGGACGTCAACTACATCCCCTTCGACGGCGGCGGCGAACTGCTCGCCTCGATCCTCGGCAACAAGGTCGGCTTCGGCGTCTCCGGCGTCGGTGAGTACCTCGACCAGATCGAGTCCGGTGAGCTGCGCCTGCTCGCCGTCACCGGCCCGAAGCGTGTCCCGGGCCTCGACGCGCCCACCCTCCGTGAGGCCGGTCTCGACACCGACTTCACCAACTGGCGCGGCATCGTCGCCCCGCCCGGGCTCTCCGACGCCGAACGCGACAAGCTCGTCGGACTGGTGAGCGAACTGCACGACTCGAAGCAGTGGCGTGAGTCCATGAAGAAGAACGGCTGGGACGACGCCTTCCTCGCGGGCGACGACTTCGGTGACTTCCTGGACGCCCAGGACCGCAGGGTCGTCACCGTCCTCAAGGAGCTGGGACTGTGAGCGACGAGAACACCCCCTCCCGGCCCGTCACCGCGCGTTCCTGGCTCCGCGAGCACTCCGAACTCGGCGTCTGCGTCATGCTGCTCGTGCTGGGCGTCCTCGTCCTGACCGACGCCCTGACGATGAGCGTGGACATCACCCAGCGCGGCCCCGTAGGCCCCCGGACGGTCCCCGTCGTCGTCGGCATCGGGCTGCTGGCCGTCGCCGTGCTGCTGGCCGTCGACGTCCTGCGCGGCGGCCGCGGCGAGGCGGAGGGCGGCGAGGACGTCGACCTCGACGAACCCGCCGACTGGCGCACCGTCGCCCTGCTCACCGGCGTCTTCCTCGCCTTCGCCGTCCTCATCGGCCCGCTCGGCTTCCCGATCTCCGGCGCCCTCCTCTTCTGGGGCTCGGCCTACGCCCTGGGCAGCCGCCACCACGACCGTGATCCGCTGATCGCGGCCGGGCTCTCCCTGATGACCTACTTCGTCTTCGACAACCTGCTCGGGGTGCCCCTCCCGGGCGGCCCGCTGATGGGGGTGCTCTGACCGATGGATTCCCTCAACTCCCTCATCGACGGGTTCGGCACGGCGCTCACGCCGGTCAACCTGCTCTGGGCCGCGCTCGGCGTCCTGCTCGGCACGGCGATCGGCGTCCTTCCCGGCATCGGCCCCGCCATGGCCGTGGCGCTGCTGCTCCCGGTGACGTACGGCCTCGAACCGACCGGTGCCTTCATCATGTTCGCCGGGATCTACTACGGCGCGATGTTCGGCGGCTCCACCACCTCGATCCTCCTCAACACCCCGGGGGAGAGCGCGGCCGTCGTCGCCGCGATCGAGGGCAACCCGATGGCGAAGGCCGGACGCGGTGCGCAGGCGCTGGCCGCCGCCGCGATCGGCCACTTCGCCGGCGGCATGATCGGCACGATCCTGCTGGTCGTGCTCGCCCCGACCGTCGCCTCGCTCGCGGTCGACATCGGCGCACCCGACTACTTCGCCATCATGGTGCTGGCGTTCATCGCCGTCACCTCCGTCCTCGGCTCCTCCCGCATCCGCGGCCTCGCCTCGCTCCTCATCGGTCTCACCATCGGCCTCGTCGGCCTGGACCAGATGACGGGACAGCAGCGCCTCACCTTCGGCTCGCTCCAACTGGCCGACGGCATCGACGTGGTGATCGTGGCGGTCGGGCTGTTCGCCATCGGGGAGGCCCTCTGGGTCGCCGCACACCTGCGCCGCTCCGCGGGAAAGCCGATCCCCGTCGGCCGCCCCTGGCTCGGCCGGTCCGACGTCCGGCGCACCTGGAAGTCCTGGCTGCGCGGGCCCCTCATCGGCTTCCCGTTCGGCGCGATCCCGGCGGGCGGCGCGGAGATCCCCACCTTCCTCTCGTACGTCACGGAGAAGCGGCTCTCCAAGCACCGCGACGAGTTCGGTAAGGGCGCCATCGAGGGTGTCGCCGGCCCGGAGTCGGCGGCCTCCGCCTCCGCCGCCGGAACCCTGGTCTCCATGCTCACGCTCGGCCTGCCCACCACGGCCGTCGCCGCCGTCATGCTGGCCGCCTTCCAGCAGTACGGCATCCAGCCCGGCCCGCTGCTGTTCGAGCGTGAGCCCGAGCTGGTGTGGGGCCTGATCGCGTCGCTCTTCGTCGGCATGGTGCTGCTCCTCGCGCTGAACCTGCCCCTCGCGCCGCTGTGGGCGAAGCTGCTGCGGATCCCGCGTCCCTACCTCTACGCGGGCATCCTGTTCTTCGCCGCCGTCGGCGCGTACGCGGTCGGCGGGGAGGCCGTCGACCTGGTGATCCTGCTGGTGATCGGACTGATCGGCTTCGGAATGCGGCGGTACGGACTGCCCGTGCTCCCCGCGATCATCGCGGTCATCCTCGGGCCGTCCGCCGAGCAGCAGCTGCGGCGCGCCCTCCAGATCAGCGACGGCAGCGTGACGGGCCTGGTCGACACCCCGTTCTCGGTGACCGTGTACGTCATCGTCGCGCTGATCCTGGCGTGGCCCCTGGTGAGGAAGGTGCTCGGACGCAATCAGGCATGAGGGGATGTCAGCGGCGGCTGAGAGGATTTCGGTCATGACGACGATCGACTGGGATGCCGCCGCCGACTCCTTCGACGAGGAACCCGACCACGGGCTGCGCGACCCCGCGGTCCGCGACGCCTGGGCGCGGCGCATGGAGACCTGGCTGCCCACCGCGCGCTCCACGGTCCTCGACCTCGGATGCGGTACGGGCAGCCTGGCTCTGCTCGTCGCCTGCCAGGGGCACCGCGTGACGGCCGTCGACCGGTCGCCGCGCATGGTGGAACAGGCGCGGGCCAAGCTGGCCGGGACCGGCACCGAGGTGCTCGTCGGCGACGCCGGGGACCCACCGGTCGGCACCCAGCGGTTCGACGTGATCCTCGCCCGGCACACGGTGTGGCTGCTGCCCGACCCTGCGGCCGCCCTGAGGCTCTGGTTCTCCCTGCTGCGGCCGGGCGGCCGGCTGGTACTCGTCGAAGGCGTGTGGAACGGCACCGGACTCTCCGCCGCCCGTCTCACCTCGCTCCTCGCCGAGCACACGGAGCGCGTCCACCACGAGCCGCTCTCCGGGGACTCCCGGCTCTGGGGCAGGGAGGTCGACGACGAGCGGTACGCCCTGGTGGCCCGCGCCGAGCCGCCCCACCGCCACACCGAGGTCGTCGACGTCCACCTGATCCTGCGCAGGGGCTCCGACGTGCTGCTCGCCCGGCGAGCCGGCACGGGGTACGCGGACGGGCTGCTCCACGCCCCCTCCGGGCACGCGGAGGACGGCGAGGACGTGCGGGAGGCGATGATCCGGGAGACCGCCGAGGAGATCGGGGTCGAGCTGGCCCCGGACAAGCTCCGGGTGGCCCTGGTCATGCAGCACCGGGGGCCGGGCGGAAACCCCAGGATGGGCTGGTTCTTCGAGGCCGACCTCGATCCCGGGCGCCCGCCCCGCAACGCAGAGCCCGACAAGTGCTCCGAGCTCGCCTGGTACCCCCTGGACGCGCTGCCCGACGACATGGTGGCGTACTGCCGCGAGGGCCTCGACGGATACCGCGCCGGGCAGCGCTTCCTGATCCACTGGCACGAGGACGCCGACACCGTCGCGTACGCACCGCGAGGCACACGGCGAGCCGTCCCGCTGCCGGTGTCGGCGGCCCCCACCGGCCGGCTCCACCACCTGCGGCTGCCGGTGCCCGACCTGGCCGTGGCCGACGCGGAGTGGGGCTGGCTGCTCGGCCGGCTCGGCCATGTCCCGTACCAGCGCTGGGCGCAGGGCCGGAGCTGGCGGCACGGCGACAGCCATGTGGCGGTCGAGCACGCACCCGTCCCGCCCGGCGACGGGAACGGCAACGGCGACGCGCCGCGCCCCGGCACCGGCCGCCCGGCGTTCCACGTACGCGACCGTGCCACGCTGGACGCACTGGTGGCGGACGCCCCGGCACACGGTTGGAGGCCGCTGCCGCCCGACGGCCGTGCGGCGGCGGACGGCAGCGGGTGCCGTACGGCCCGTCTGGCGGACACGGCGGGGCACGAGGTGGAGCTGGTCGCCCCCTGAGAGCCCGCCCGTCCCACTCACGGGTACGGGAGACGCGAGGGGCGTGCCCACCCCACGGACGGCGGCCGTCCATGTCGCCGTACGCACCGCCCGGACACGCCGACGGCCGGACGGGGAAGGCCGAACGCCGCCCGGGCCGCCGGGCTCAGCGCACCAGCCCCGCCAGGCCCTCGGTGCGGGCGAGGTGCTCCAGCCCGTCCAGGGCCCGCACGGCCGCCTCCGCCGCCAGGGGGTCCCTGCCGGCGAGGCCGCTCTCCTCGAACTCGTCCTCGTCCAGGCGCAGTACGGACGAGCCGTCCGCCGACACCCACAGGTCCAGGTCCAGGTCCTCCACCAGGAGTTCGGATCCCCGCAGTACCGCGGGCCGGGTGATGTCGCAGTACCAGCCCTTCAGCTGTCCGGCTCCGGTGCGGACCTCCTTCACCGCGTACCACCGGTCGCGCCAGTAGTGCTCGGTGAAGACGTCGCCCGGCTCGAACCGTACGAATCCGAAGTCCCGTGCCCCCGGGGCGGCCCACGGGGCCCGGACGGTGATCCGGGTTCCGTCGTCGGCGACCGGCTCCGCCGGGTAACGGATCTTCGTACGGCCCGCCTTGACCAGTGCCACCGTCAACGTGGCGGGGTCAGCCGATCTCGTGGACATGGCGCACCTCCGTGGCGCAGATCTCGTAGCCGAACCAGCGGTTGACCGCCAGCATCGGGCCGTTGCCGGCGTCGTTACCGGTGTAGGCGTCCGTGTACCCGGCCGCCCGCGCCCGGTGCAGCGAGGCGTTCTTGGCGAGCTTCGCCAGTCCTCTGCCCCGGAAGGCACGCAGGGTGCCGGTCATCGCGGACCAGTAGCGGGTCGTGCCGTCGGTCTCCGCCGCGCTGAACGCAGCGACCTGTCCGTCCACCGTCACGACCGTGGTGAGCGCGCGGTCGAAGGCCGGCCGCCGCCAGGTCGTGGCCAGCCAGTCCTCGTAGTCGGAGAACTCCACCGGGGTGTCGCTCGGCTCGTCCGCGGTCGTCGCCGCGTCGGCCTCGAACAGCGGTCGTGGATCGTCCTCGAAGTCGGCCGCGGTGAGCAGTGCGACCCCGGCGGGGAGCTCCCGGAGCGGCGGCAGCGAACCGTCCGTCAGGCCGAGACGCAGGAAGTGCGCGGGCCTGCGCGCCTCGAAGCCGCGCTTCCCGGCGAACGCGCGGTCGGCCGGCTCGTCGAGCACCCAGGTGTAGACGGCACTCGCACCGGCACCGGCCAGATACTCCTCACCGGCCCGCACCAGCAGCGACCCCGCGCCCCGCCGCCTCCGGTCCGGATGGACGTACGGATTGCAGAAACCCTGGCCCGGCTTCGGGCTCTCGTGGGAGATGCCGACCTGCGCCGTGCCGATCACCTCGCCGTCCTCCTCCGCGACCAGCAGCCGGTAGTGCCGGTCGGGGTGAGCGTCGGCCAGGTCGCGCAGGACCTGCTCCGGAGTCGTCACCATGTACGGCAGCGCCGCACGCCGCACCCGCACCCAGGCCTCCGCGTCAGCGGGAAGGAAGTCGCGCACCAGTACCGTCATGGGCGGACGGTAACGCGGGGTACGGAGCGGCGCCTCCGAGTTTCCGGCGGCGGGCCGGTGACGGGACAGCCCCCGGGTGGGACAGAATCGGCGCGTGACCCTGAAGATCGCCGTTGACCCGGACTCCGCCACCGCCCCGTACGAGCAGCTGCGCGCGCAGCTCTCCGAACAGGCCCGCTCAGGCGCCCTGCCCGTCGGCCACCGCCTCCCGACCGTACGAGGCCTGGCCGGGGAACTGGGCCTCGCCGCCAACACCGTGGCCAAGGCGTACCGCGCGCTGGAGACCGACGGGGTGATCGAGACCCGAGGCCGCAACGGGACGTTCGTCGCAGCCGCGGGGGACGCGGCGGCCCGCCACGCCGCCACGGCGGCGCAGGAGTACGCCGAGCAGGCCCGGCGCCTCGGCATCTCCCGGGCCGACGCGCTGGCCCTGGCGGAGGACGCCGTACGGGCGGCCTATGTGCGGTAGCGCGCGGGGACGCCGGCCGCTCACAGGTAGAGACCCGCGTCCGCCCCCACGTCCTGCTTGGGCACCGACGCCGGCCCCTTGCCCCGCCGAAGGGCGTACAGCTCGGCGAGCGTCGCACCCTCGCGGCCCAGCCCCTCCTCGGTGCCCAGCCAGGACGCCGACTCCGCCCGGGTCAGCGAGCCGACCTCGATGCGCGCCAGACAACGGCCCGGCCTGACCACTGCGGGGTGCAACCGCTCCAGGTCCTCATTGGTGGTCAACCCCACCAGCACGTTACGGCCCTGGCCGAGCAGCCCGTCCGTCAGATTGAGCAGCCGCGACAGTGCCTGACCCGCCGTGTGCTTCGCCTCGCCGCGGATCAGCTCGTCGCAGTCCTCCAGGAGCAACAGCCGCCACCGTCCCTTGGCCGAACCGTCGTCCTCACCGATGGCGATGTCCATCAGATAGCCCACGTCGTTGAAGAGCCGCTCCGGGTCCAGGACGCAGTCGACCTGGCACCAGTCCCGCCAGGAGCGGGCGAGGGTACGCAGCGCCGAGGTCTTGCCGGTGCCCGGAGGGCCGTGCAGCAGGAGCAGCCGGCCGGAGATGTCGTCGGGGGTGACCTTCATCAGCCCGTCCATGGCGTCGGCCACCGGAGCCGTGTAGTTGTGCCGGACCTCGTCCCAGGTGCCGGCGGCGATCTGCCGGGTGGTGCGGTGCGGGCCGCGGCGCGGTGAGACGTACCAGAAGCCCATGGGCACGTTGTCCGGCTGCGGCTCCGGCTCGTCCTGGGCCTCGTCGGTCGCCTCGGAGAGGATCTTCCGGGCCAGCTCGGGAGTGGTGGCGGTGACCGTGACGTCGGCGCCCCGCTTCCACCGCGAGACCAGCAGCGTCCACCCGTCACCCTCGGCGAGGGTCGCGTTGCGGTCGTCGTCGCGGGCGGACCTCAGCACCCGGGCGGCCGCGGGCAGCAGGGTGGCCCCCGACTTGACCCGGTCGAGGGAGGAGCTGTGGGAGTGAGGCTGCTCGCCCGTCACGAAGCGGCCCAGGAACAGTGCCTCCACGACGTCGGACGGCGAATCGCTGTCATCGACGTTGATCCGGATCGGCAGGGCGGACTCGGGGTTGGCAGACATGGCGGCAATGATCCGCCACGGAGGCACCCCGCGCACCCGGGTTTCAGCAGCCGCACCCGGGTGGTGGGTCCGAGTGGCCGGGCCCGCGGCGCAGCGTACGCGTGCCGCGCACGGAGGCGAACCTCGCGGTGAGCGCCGGGTCCAGGACGCCGCGCGTGCCGTACGGCCCCCAACCGTGCGCCGTCCCACGGCGGATGACCGCGCGGGCGATTTCACCACTGGTGCGTGGGATGTCGGGTTCCGATATGACGTGTCGCCAGGAGTACGGCGTCCGGACCCTGTCGAAGCTTTTTGGCATGGACACTTCCGGAAATCGGGCCCGTACTGCTACCACGGAGTAGGCAGAGATCCTGCCCAAGGAGGTTCCATGAAAATGTCCAGACTCGTGGCGTTCTCGTCCTCTCTCCTGCTCGGCACCGTTCTCGCTCTGACCGGTGCGGGCGTGGCCCAGGCCCAGGAATCCGTGCAGTCCGTCGACTACGTGGCCCTGGGGGACTCGTACTCGTCGGGCGTCGGTGCCGGCAGTTACGACAGTGCCAGCGGTGACTGCAAGCGCAGCACCCGCGCCTATCCCGCCCTCTGGAAGGCGGCCAACAACCCCGCCTCGTTCGCGTTCACCGCTTGTTCGGGAGCCAGGACCGGCGACGTCACGGCCGGTCAGCTCGGACCCCTCAACTCCGCCACCGATCTCGTCTCGATCTCCATCGGCGGCAACGACGCGGGCTTCGCCGATGTCATGACCACCTGCGTGCTGCAGTCCGAGACGACCTGTCTGAGCCGGATCGCCACCGCCCGCGCCTACGTCGACTCGACCCTCCCCGGCAAACTGGACTCCGTCTACTCGGCGATCAGCGCCAAGGCACCCTCCGCCCACGTCGTCGTCCTCGGTTACCCCCGCTTCTACAAGATCGGCGGCAACTGCGTCGCCGGTCTCAGCGAGAAGGAGCGCACCGCCATCAACGGTGCAGCCGACTACCTCAACGCCGCCACAGCCAAGCGCGCGGCCGATCACGGCTTCACCTGGGGCGACGTCAGTTCGACCTTCACCGGGCACGAGATCTGCTCGGGCAGCGCCTGGCTGCACAGTGTGAACTGGCTCAACATCGGGGAGTCCTACCACCCGACCGCCGCCGGGCAGTCGGGCGGCTACCTGCCCGTCCTCAGTTCGAAGGCCTGACCGTCCTCCGGTAGCGCGGCGCGCCGGTTCGGTTGTCCGCCGAGGAGGGGGCTCCGGTCTACGGAGTCCCCTCCCCGTGTGCCCCGGAGGGGTTCTGGCGCACCGGCACCGGCGCCGGTGCGCCACTCGCCGATGTGCTCGTCACGGCTTTCCCGTCACTTCTCCCGTCCGTGCCGTCGTCGTCCGTCAGCGCCCAGGCCAGGGCGCCTGCGACGAGCAGCGAGACGACCACCCCGACGGCCACCAGTACGCCCGTGCGCTTCGTGCGCCCGACCGGTTCCGGCATGCCCTCGGCGGGTTCGGACCCCCCTGCCACGGAGTCCTCGCCGCTCGTCGGTACGGGCGGCGGGCCCGCCGCCCCGCCCCCGGGTGAGCCGGTCCCGCCGGCGGCCAGGATCCGCAGCCGACGCTCCGCCTCGGCGGCGGTGAGCCGCTCGGCCGGATCACTGCGCAACAGTCCCTCGATGACGGGGGCGAGCGCGCCGGCTCGCCGGAGCGGCAGCGGCTCGTCGTCGTCCGCGCTGCCCCCGGGGGTGCCCCCGCCGAACGGTGACTGCCCCTCGGTGGCGGCGTACAGAAGCACTCCGAGCGACCAGAGGTCGGATTCGGGCCCAGGTGCGCGCCCCCGCGCGCACTCGGGCGCGAGGTGTCCCGGTGAGCCCGCCGGCTCTCCCGTCGCGGTGGGTGCCGGCCCTTCCCGGGCCGTGGTGATGCCGAAGTCCTTCAGCATCACCCTGCCGTCGTTGGCCAGCAGGACGTTGCCCGGCCTCACGTCCCGGTGCAGCACACCGGCCTCATGGCCGCCGCGCAGCGCCGCGAGCACCTCGGCGCCGATCCGGGCCGCGCGCCGCGGGGACAGCGGACCGTCGGCGTCCAGCACATCTGACAGGGCCAGCCCGCGGACGAGGTCCATGACGATCCAGGGCCGGGAATCCTGGACGACCACGTCATGGACGGCGACGACGTTGCGGTGCGAGACACGGGCCGCCGTCCGGGCCTCGCGCTCCAGGCGGGAGTGCGGCCGCCCGGCGCCGCCGGCGGATGCGTCCACCGGGGCCGGCACCTCCTTCACGGCCACCTCGCGCCCCAGCACCTCGTCGCGGGCCCGCCACACGATCCCCGCCCTGCCCTCGCCCAGGGGGTCCAGGAGTCGGTAGCGATCCGCGATCACACGTCCGGTGCCCGGGACTTCGCTCATCGGTGACCCTCCGTCAACAGCGGTGCGGGGTAAGGACGAATCCCTTCCAAGCTAACTCAACCCGCCCCGGAACCGACAGGATCCGATAACGGGCCGTCAGCACCCGTGCACGGGTATGTAATCCTGCGGCCGGGATACACGAGTGTCACCGCGGGACGATAGGGTTAACCTGCCCGGGCCGGGTGCCCTCGTACGGGTGGGGAGTGACATGGAACAGATAACGGTGCGCAGCAGGCCGCGTGTGCCTGCCATCACATGTGGGAGCGGTGCGACCAGTTCGCGCCTCGACCGCCATCTCGCAGTGCTGGGCGGTCCCGCCGTTCCGCGCCGTGAGTCGGCGGAAGCGACGCTGCTGATGCTCGAGCTCACCTCGCGCGATGCCGCGCACACCCGCAGGAGCAGGAGCGCGCGTGTCTCGCTCTTCGCCCCCCTGCGGCGACTGCGGCGCTCGCTCTTCGGCAGCCGCCGCTGACCGACGGCTGTCACGACCGGTCCGGCCCTTCGCTCAGGGCCGTGGCCACGATCACTTCGTCCCGGCGCAGTGCTGCTGTCCGCCCGTCATCCCCAGGGAACGGCAGTGTTGCGTCGGTGTGTTCCACCGCCTCGGCAGGGCACCCATCGGCGCCGGCTCTCCCCGCCCGGCCCACCCGCGGCCGACGGGACGCCCACCGCGGTTCTGCGAGTCCTCCGCGACGGGACGCGCAAGCTCACAGCAGCGCGAACTGCCCCTCCGGCCCCTCCTCCTGGTGGTCCAGCACGGATGCCGGAAGCCGGGCCGCGGCGGCCACGGGAAGCAGCCCGGCGCTGCGCAGCCCGTCCCGGGTCAGGACGTCCGCCCGCTCGAGCCGCTCCCGCAGCGCCTGCTGCCGGGGCCGCAGTCCGGCGAGCAGCGCCAGGACACTGACCAGTTCCAGCAGTTCCGAGGTCCGCTCCTGCGGCCAGTCGCGCGGCCCCACCGCCTCCAGCCCCTGTGCCGGCGTCCCTTCAGGCGTCGCCGTGCGCCGCCCGAGCCAGAGCTCCAGCACCCGTACCCCGCTGACCCGGAAGTCCCAGGCCCCGCTGGGCACGGGCGATACGCGCCCCTCGCCGAGGACGATCGCCTCCTCGGCGGCGTCGTAGTGCGGGCCGGCCGGCCGGGGCGGGATCGCGGCCCGCACGTACGGGCGACGGCCGCCGGGCATGCGTGGGCGTTCGCCGCCCCGTGCCCCGCGCAGATGGAGGCGCAGCAGCTCCTGGCCGAGCTCCACGCCCTGCGCCCACGGTCCGCCGTCGGCGGGCAGCGGGACGAGGGGGCCGGCGGGGGAGGGGAGCGCCGCGGCGAGGACCCAGGCGAGGACGTGTTCGGCCGTGACCGGCACCCCGTACCTGGCGGCCAGCAGTGCGGACAGGCCCGGTGCGAGATTGGGTTCCCGTCCGCCCGGCCGCCGGTAGAGCGGCCGTATCCGGCCGGGCCGCCCGGCGGGGGAGAGACCGTCGGGCAGCAGCGCGGTCGCGGAAAGGGCGGGGCCGCCGTCCTGGGGGACGTACCCGTGCTCGACGGCGAAGAGCTGGTGTGCGTCGGCGACCCGCCACAGCTCGGGGCGGGCCGCGTCGAGCAGCCGGTGGTCGGGAATCAGCCACTGCTCGTCGAAGGCGCCGTGCAGGATCCGTACCGGTTCGGGGTACGGGCCGGGGTCCCGGGCGAACGCGCTCGTGCCGGTGGGCCGCCGGCCCGGCAGAGAGGCGGCCGGGGTCAGCGGCGTACGGGAGCGGCTGGGCCGGAACAGGCGCTCCTGCTCGGCGCCTTCCGCCGCCGCCAGCAGGTCCCAACGGGCCCGGAGCGAGGCGGCGTCGGGCGCGGTCACCCAGGCGCGCCCCGTTCTCAGCGGCCGCACCGACCACGGCATGAGGTCGTCCAGCAGCGGGAGCGCACCGCCCCCGCCGGCTCCGGCCGCCACCTGTGCTGCCACCGTGTCGTCCTCCCCGTCGCCACGTCCGCCGCCCCCGGCATCGTAACGACAGGGCCCGCCGTCGTGACTACGGCCCGGCATCGTGACGACCGGCCGCCGTCCCCGGCGACGGCCCGCCGTTCGTGACGAACGCCGGCCGCGGCTCACGGCGTCAGTGCGCGTCGACGGTCACGGAGAAGGAGAAGCGGTCGCCCCGGTAGCGGATGCGGGCGACGTCCACCACCGTGCCGTCCTCGTCGTACGTCACGCCGGTGTAGTGCAGGATCGGGCTCAGCAGCGGGACCTGGAGCAGCTCGGCCGTGACGGGGTCGGCGAGGCGCGCCTCCACGGTGTCGGTGATCTGGGAGATCCGTACGCCGACGGCGTCGCGCAGCACCTTGGTCATCGGCCACCGCTCCAGATCGGCCACGTCGAGCCGTGCCGCGATCTCCGGGCGCACCGCGTTCTCCGCCCAGTTGGTGGGCTCGCCCGTCCCCTCGTCGAAGCGCAGCCGCCGGTAGCTGACCACCTCGGTACAGCCCGGGAAGAATTCGGCGAGATCACCGGGGACGGACGCCCGGCCATGGCCGAGCACGGTGGTCCGCTCGCCCGACTGCTGGGCGACGATCGCGTCGATCGAACCCAGCAGCCGGACCGGCGACACCCGCCGGGCGCGCGGCTCGATGAACGTGCCGCGCCGACGGTGCCGGCTGATCAGCCCCTCGTTCTCCAGCTCCTTCAGGGCCTGGCGCATGGTGAGGACACTCACGCCGTAGTGCGCGGCGAGCTGTTCCTCGGTGGGCAGTCGCGTCGAGGCGTCCTGGGGGCGGCCCAGTATGGAGGCACGCAGGGACTGCGAGACCTGGTACCAGAGGGGGAGCTTCCGGTTCAGCACCAGGGAGTCGGGGGCGAAGCCGGGTGTCCGGCCCGCCTCGTTCACCTGATCCATCCGGTTCACCTGGTCTCTCTGCGGTGAGGCGCCGTGCCGCCCGGCCGGCGGCACGATCTCATGGCCGGAAGTTGCCGCTCAGACCCTGCCACACGTCGTCGTAACCGCGTTGCAGGTGGTCGGCGCCCGCTGCCTGCGCGGTCGCCGTGACCGGCCAGCGCGTCTCGAACATGAAGGCCAGGCCGTCGTCGATCTTCTGCGGCCTCAGCTCCGCCGCGCTCGCCCGGTCGAAGGTCTCACGGTCCGGGCCGTGGGCCGACATCATGTTGTGCAGCGAACCGCCGCCGGGCACGAAGCCGCCCGCCTTGGCGTCGTACGCGCCCTCGATCAGGCCCATGTACTCGCTCATGACGTTGCGGTGGAAGTACGGCGGACGGAAGGTGTCCTCGCCGACCAGCCACCGCGGGGCGAAGACGACGAAGTCGACACCGGCGAGCCCCGGGGTGTCGGACGGCGAGGTCAGCACGGTGAAGATCGACGGGTCCGGGTGGTCGTAGCTGATGGTGCCCATCGCGTTGAAGCGGCGCAGGTCGTAGACGTACGGCGTGTGGTTGCCGTGCCAGGCGACGACGTCGAGCGGCGAGTGGTCGTACGTCGCCGACCAGAGGTTCCCGCAGAACTTGTTGACCACCTCGACCGGGCCCTCGCGGTCCTCGTACGCCGCGACGGGCGCCAGGAAGTCCCGTGCGTTTGCCAGGCCGTTGGCGCCGATCGGCCCCAGGTCGGGCAGGACGAAGGGCTGCCCGTAGTTCTCGCAGACATAGCCGCGCGCGGTGCCGTCCAGCAGTTCGACGCGGAAGCGGACGCCACGCGGGATCAGCGCCACGTGGCCGGGCTCGGCCCGCAGCAGGCCCAGTTCGGTGCGGAGCAGCAGGCCGCCGCGCTCGGGGACGATCAGGAGTTCACCGTCGGAGTCGCTGAACACCCGGTCGGTCATGGAGGAGTCCGCGCCGTACAGGTGCACGGCCATGCCGGTGCGCTGCGTGGCGTCGCCGTTGCCGCCCAGTGTCCACAGGCCGGTCAGGAAGTCCGTGCCCGGCGCGGGGTCGGGGCGCGGGTCCCAGCGCAGCCGGTTGGGGTCGGGGACCGTTTCGGTGAACGGCGCGGTGCGCAGCGTGCCGTTGTCGATGCGGACGAAGGCCGGATGGGCGGCGGAGGGGCGGATCCGGTAGAGCCAGGACCGGCGGTTGCGGGCGCGGGGTTCGGTGAAGGCCGAGCCGCTGAGCTGCTCCGCGTACAGCCCGAGGGGCGCGCGCTGGGGCGAGTTCCGGCCGTGCGGCAGGGCGCCCGGGACGGCCTCCGAGCTGTGCTCGTTGCCGAAGCCGGACATATGGGCGAGGTTCTCCGCCGCGTCCCTCGCCTGCTCGTTGCCGCTCATCATGCGCTCCCGGTGGATGGGGTCCCATGGATCCCCTGACGAAGAATCCTATGGATCACCGTAGGAATCGAAACGTGGCCCGTCAACGGCATACGGGCATCATGGAGCCGTGTCCCACGCTCATACGAACCTCCGACGCGTCCCCGTGCAGCAACGCAGCGCCGACCGCCTCGCCCGGATCCTCGACGCCGGTGCCGCGCTGCTCGACGAGGCCGGATACGAACAGCTCTCCACCCGGGCGGTGGCCGACCGGGCCGGCGTGCCGATCGGCTCCGTCTACCGCTTCTTCCCGAACAAGAGGGCGCTGGTCGACGCCCTGGCGGAGCGTAACCTCGCCGTCTACGCGGGCCGGGTCGTCGCCAGGCTGGAGGCGATCCCGGAGCGGGAGTGGCGTGCGGCCATCGACGCCGTGCTCGACGAGTACCTGGCGATGAAGCGCTCCGTCGCCGGCTTCGCGCTGGTCGACTTCGGCCCGCCCGTGCCCGTCGCCGGTCAGCTCGACGAGGAGGTGAACCGTCGCGTCGCGGGGCACCTCACGGAGCTCCTCTCCGGCCACCTCGGCAGGGCGGGCGGCGGGGCCTTCGGCGACGCCGGTCTGCTCCGCACGGTCCTCGTCTGCGTGCAGGCGGCCGACGCGCTCCTCCAGCTCGCCTTCCGCACCGACCCCGCGGGTGACCCCGACCTGATAGCGGAGACCCGGGTCCTGCTCCAGGCCTATCTCGCGCGGGTCCTCGAATGACCGCATCCCGAGCCGCGGTAGCCGCGGTACAACGGATGGCTCCAGCACCTCGCCAGCATCCGTACCGGTCGGTATGCTCGGTCCGCCGGAAGCCCGCGCCCGCCGAGCGCGCCGCGGGACGCCGGATCAGCCCGCGCGCCACCGCCGCCCCGGGGAGGGCCCATGTCCCACGAATCCCGCACCGCTCTGCGTGTCTGCCCGCTCTGCGAGGCCACCTGCGGACTCACCCTCACCATCGAGGGGGCTACGGTCACCGGCGCCCGCGGTGACCGCGAGGACGTCTTCAGCCGGGGCTTCATCTGCCCCAAGGGCGCCTCGTTCGGCGGTCTCGACGCCGACCCCGACCGGCTGCGCGCCCCGCTGGTCCGCACGGACGGAGTCCTGCGCGAGGCGACCTGGGGCGAGGCGTTCGACGCGATCGCCGCGAAGATCCCGGCTCTGGTCCGGGAACACGGCAAGCAGGCCGTCGGGGTCTTCCTCGGCAACCCCAACGTCCACACGATGGCCGGCGGGCTCTATCCGCCGCTCCTGCTGTCCGCCCTCGGCACACGCAACGTCTTCTCCGCCAGCACCCTGGACCAGATGCCCAAGCACGTCTCCAGCGGGCTGCTCTTCGGTGACGCCAACGCCATCCCCGTACCGGACCTCGACCGCACCGCCCACCTGCTGCTGATCGGTGCCAACCCACTGGAGTCCAACGGCAGTCTGTGCACCGCCCCCGACTTCCCGGGCAAGCTCAAAGCGCTCCGGCGGCGGGGAGGCACCCTCACGGTCATCGACCCGCGCCGCACCCGCACCGCGCGCCTCGCCGACCGGCACGCCGCCATCAGGCCCGGCACCGACGCCCTCCTGCTCGCGGCGCTCACCCAGGTCGTCGTCGAGGAGAAGCTCGCCGACCCGGGCGCGCTGGCCGAGCACCTCGACGGCTACGACGAACTGGCGCAAGCCATGGGGGACTTCACCCCCGAGGCGGTGGCCGAGGCCTGCGACCTGGACGCGGACACCATCCGGGCGATCGCCCGCGAACTGGCCGCCGCACCCACCGCGGCGGTCTACGGACGCATCGGAAGCTGCACCGTCGAGCACGGAACCCTGGCCAGCTGGCTCGTCGACGTACTCAACATCCTCACCGGCAACCTCGACCGCCCCGGCGGCGCGCTCTTCCCGCTCTCCGCCACCGCCCGCGCCCCTCGCCCCGCCGCGCCCGGCAGGGGCTTCGCCCTCGGTCGCTGGAGGAGCAGGGTATCGGGACATCCCGAGGCCAAGGGCGAACTGCCCGCCGCCGCTCTCGCCGAGGAGATCGAGACGCCGGGGGAGGGCAGGATCCGGGCCCTGATCGTCATCGCGGGCAACCCGGTGCTCTCCGCACCGGACGGTGACCGCCTCGACCGGGCACTCGCCGACGGCCTCGACTTCATGGTCAGCGTCGACCCGTACCTCAACGAGACCTCCCGGCACGCCGACGTCGTCCTGCCCCCGCCACCCCCCTCGCAGAGCGCCCACTTCGACTTCGCGTTCAACTCCCTCGCGGTGCGCAACCAGGTCCGCTACAGCCGCCCCGCCGTCCCGCTGGAGGACGGACGGATGGACGAGAGCGAAATCCTCGCCAGGCTGATCCTCGCCGTGGGCGGCATGCACGGCGCACCGCCGGAGGCCGTCGACGACCTGGCCCTCACCACGGCGCTCACCAGGGCGGGTGCCCCCGAGGCGCTCGCAGGCGAGCTGACCGGCCGCACCGGCGCGGAACGCCGCCTCGACCTGATGCTGCGGCTCGGGCCGTACGGGCTGACGCTGGAGCGGCTCCTCGCCCAGCCGCACGGAATCGACCTCGGCCCGCTGGAGCCGCGCCTCCCGCAGGTGCTCAGGACCCGCAGCGGCCGCATCGAGCTGTTCCCGGCGCCGATCGCCGCCGACCTGCCCCGGCTCCGCGCGTCGCTCGGCGCGCGGCCCGCCGGACTCGTCCTCGTCGGCCGCCGCCACCTGCGGTCCAACAACAGCTGGATGCACAACGTCGCCGCGCTGCGCGGCGGCTCGAACGTCTGCACCCTCCAGGTCCACCCCGACGACGCGGCCAGGATCGGCCTCGCCGAGGGCGACACCGCCCGGATCGCCGCGGCCGGCGGCGAGGTCGAGGCGCCCACCGAGATCACCGACTCGGTACGGACCGGGGTCGTGAGCCTTCCGCACGGCTGGGGCCACAGCCGCCCGGGCGTCCGCATGTCGGTCGCCGGGGCGGATCCGGGCGTCAACGTGAACCAGCTCCTGGACGGCACCCTCCTGGACCCGATGTCCGGCACCGCAGTGCTCAACGCCATCCCCGTCTCCGTCACACCAATCCGTTGACCTGGGGTTTTGCTCGTATTGCTCACACGTCAACATCTTGTTAACGCCGATCGGGGGCCCCTAACGTCATCCGCACCGCCGGCACCGGTGAGAGTTCAAAGGTGAACGTTAGGTATCCCATATGTTGACAATCCTCGGCTTCGCGATGATCGCGACCTTCCTGGTCCTGATCATGACGAAGAAGATGTCGCCGATCGCGGCGCTGGTCCTGATCCCCGCCCTGTTCTGCGTGGCCGTCGGACAGGGCGCGAAGCTCGGTGACTACGTCATCGAAGGGGTCGGCACGCTCGCGCCGACCGCGGCGATGCTGATGTTCGCCATCGTCTACTTCGGCGTGATGATCGACGTCGGCCTCTTCGACCCGATCGTCCGGGCCATCCTGCGCTTCTGCAAGGCCGACCCGATGCGGATCGTCATCGGCACGGCGCTCCTCGCCGCGATCGTCTCGCTGGACGGCGACGGTTCCACCACCTTCATGATCACGGTCTCGGCCATGTACCCGCTCTACAAGCGGCTGAAGATGAGCCTGGTCGTCATGACCTGCGTCGCCGCCACGGCGAACGGGGTCATGAACACCCTGCCCTGGGGCGGCCCCACCGCCCGGGCGGCCACCGCGCTCAAGGTGGACGCGGCCGACATCTTCGTCCCGATGATCCCCGCTCTGGCCGTGGGGCTCCTCGCCGTCATCCTCCTCGCCTGGGTCCTGGGCCGCCGCGAGCGCAAGCGGCTCGGCATGCTCACCCTCGACGAGGCGCTGGTGACCGAGCCCGAGACCGTCCTCGTCGGCGCGGGCGGCGGCGACCGGCTCACCAAGACCCCGCAGGGCACCGGCACCGGCACCGGTGGCACGGGGAGCGCGGACGTCTCCGAAGGCGACGACGACGAGCAGGAGTTCAAGGGGCTCGACCCCAACAGGTCCACGCTGCGCCCCAAGCTCTACTGGTTCAACGCCGGCCTCACCGTGGCCCTGCTGGCCGCGATGATCCTGGAACTCATGCCGATCCCCGTGCTCTTCCTGATCGGCGCGGCCCTCGCCCTCACCGTCAACTTCCCCCACATGCCCGACCAGCGGGCCAGGATCGCGGCCCACGCCGACAACGTGCTCAACGTCTCCGGCATGGTCTTCGCCGCGGCCGTCTTCACCGGCGTGCTCACCGGCACCGGTATGGTCGAACACATGGCGGACTGGCTCGTCGGGGCGATCCCCGACGGCATGGGCCCGCACATGGCCGTCGTCACCGGCGTGCTGAGCCTGCCTCTGACCTACTTCATGTCCAACGACGGCTTCTACTTCGGAGTGCTGCCCGTGCTTGCCGAGGCCGGCGCCGCCCACGGCGTCTCCCACCTGGAGATCGCCCGGGCCTCCATCGTCGGGCAGCCGCTGCACATGTCCTCCCCGCTCGTCCCCGCCGTCTACGTCCTGGTCGGCATGGCCAAGGTCGAATTCGGCGACCACACCCGGTTCACCGTCAAGTGGGCCGTGCTGACCTCGCTGGTGGTCCTCGGCGCCGCCATCCTCTTCGGACTCGTCTGATGCCTCCGCAACCAGGGCCCGGCAGGGGCTGGCTGCTGCGCCTCGTCATCGCCTTCGCCTTCGCGCAGGGTGCGGTGTCGATGGCGCGGCCCGCCGTCTCCTACCGGGCTCTCTCGCTGGGCGCCGACGAGCGCGCGATCGGCGTCATCGCGGGGGTGTACGCGCTCCTGCCGCTCTTCGCCGCCGTACCGCTGGGCCGGCGGACCGACCACGGCCGCTGCGCACCCCTGCTGCCCCTCGGGGTCGTCCTGATCGGCGGCGGCTGCGCGCTCAGCGGCACCTCGGGCTCCCTCACGGCACTGGCCGCCTGGAGCGGGGTCATGGGGCTCGGCCACCTGTGCTTCGTGATCGGCGCCCAGTCGCTCGTCGCCCGGCAGTCCGCCCCCGCCGAACAGGACCGCAATTTCGGCCACTTCACCATCGGCGCCTCCCTGGGCCAGCTCATCGGACCGATCGCCGCGGGCTACCTCATCTCCGAGCGGGACGGCGCGATGGCCCGTACGAGCGCCCTCGCGCTGCTCGTCTCGGCGGCCGTCGCCGCCGTCTCCCTCACCTCGCTGTGGCGCATCGAGCACCGCAGGACCGCCGGATCGGCACGGAAGGCCGCCCCGAAGGTGCCGGTGGGCACCATCCTGCGCACCCGCGGGGTCCCGGCCGGCATCTTCATCAGCCTCGCCGTGCTCAGCGCCACCGACATCCTCACCGCCTACCTGCCGGTGGTCGGCGAACACCGCGGGATCGCGCCCGCCACCGTCGGCCTGCTGCTCAGCCTGCGGGCCGCCGCGACCATCGCCTGCCGGCTCGTCATGACGCCCGTGCTCCGCAGGGTCGGCAGGGCCGCCCTGCTCTCCGTGACCTGCCTGCTCGGCGGCCTCCTCTGCGCGGCCGTCGCTCTTCCCGTCCCGGTGTGGGGGCTCGCCGTGATGCTCGCCGTGCTGGGCTTCTGCCTGGGCTTCGGCCAGCCGCTCTCGATGACCACCGTCGTCCAGGCCGCACCCGCGGCGGCCCGCTCCACCGCGCTCGCCCTCCGGCTCACCGGGAACCGGCTCGGTCAGGTCGCGGCGCCCGCGGCGGCCGGACTGATCGCCGGAGTCGCGGGCACCGCCGCGCCGTTCGTCATGCTGGGCGCGCTGCTCGTCGGGGCGGCGGGCCTCGGGCTGCGCGGCGGCGGGACCGCGGCTGCCGGTCCGGCCCCCGGCCCGGCCCCCGGCCCCCGGGCCGAGCGCCCCCGCGCCCGGCGGGACTCCACCTGACGCGCGACCCCGCCGAGTGCGCCCCACGGGCGCCCGCGGAGCCCGGCCCCGTCCTGCCCGGCGACTTTTACCGGCCGGCGTGCGAGTGTGGCCGTCGGCCATGCGTGACCTGTGTCTCCAGCCGTTCCCTGGCGCCGAAAAACTAACAGCGCTAGTTTGGGGCCGGACGCATCCGTCCGTACGACGCACGGCTTCGGCGGCAGGCACAGCGAGCCCGGGAGGGGCAGCCATGAAGGCGCATGACGGGATGTACATCGGCGGGGAGTGGCGGCCCGCCTCCGGCCGGGACACGATCGCGGTCGTGAATCCGGCGGACGAGCAGGTCGTCGGCCATGTCCCGGCGGGCACCGCCGAGGACGTCGACGCCGCCGTGCGGGCCGCACGCGCCGCGTTCCCCGGCTGGGCGGCGACCCCGCCCGCCGAGCGCGCAGCGAGGATCGCCGCGCTGCGTGACGTGCTCGCCGCCCGTAGGGACGAGATCGCCGAGACCGTCACCGCCGAGCTCGGCTCGCCTCCGCAGCTGTCCCGGACGGTGCACGCCGGCGTACCGGTGCTGGTCGCCGGCTCGTACGCCGAGCTGGCGGCCTCGTACTCCTTCGAGGAGAAGCTCGGCAACTCCACGGTCCTGCTGGAGCCCGTCGGCGTCGTCGGCGCGATCACACCCTGGAACTACCCGCTCCACCAGATCGTCGCCAAGGTGGCCCCGGCGCTGGCCGCGGGCTGCACCGTCGTCCTCAAGCCGGCCGAGGACACCCCGCTCACCGCCCAGCTCTTCGCCGAGGCCACCCAGGAGGCGGGCCTGCCGGCCGGCGTCTTCAACCTCGTCACCGGCATCGGAGCGGTCGCCGGACAGGCGCTCGCCGAGCACGAGGGCGTCGACCTGGTCTCGTTCACCGGGTCCACGGCCGTCGGCAGGCAGATCGGCGCGACCGCTGGAGCGGCGGTCAAGCGCGTCGCCCTGGAGCTGGGCGGCAAGTCCGCCAACGTGATCCTGCCCGGCGCCGATCTCGCCAAGGCCGTCAACGGCGGCGTCGCCAACGTGATGTCCAACTCCGGCCAGACGTGCAGCGCCTGGACCCGGATGCTGGTCGACGCCGAGCGGTACGAGGAGGCCGTGAGCCTCGCGGTGACGGCCGTCGCCAAGTACGTCCCCGGGGAACGGGTCGGCCCCCTCGTGAACGCCAAGCAGCAGGCGCGGGTGCGGGGTTACATCGAGAAGGGTGTCGAGGAGGGCGCCCGCCTCGTCGCGGGAGGCCCCGAGGCCCCCGAGGGCCGGGGCTACTACGTCAGCCCCACCGTCTTCGCGGACGTCACCCCGGACATGACCATCGCGCAGGAGGAGATCTTCGGCCCGGTCCTCTCGATCCTGAAGTACGAGGACGTGGAGGACGCCCTGCGCATCGCCAACGACACCGTGTACGGGCTGGCCGGCGCCGTCTGGGGTGCGGACGACGAGGAGGCCGTGGCCTTCGCCCGCCGCATGGACACCGGGCAGGTCGACATCAACGGCGGGCGCTTCAACCCCCTGGCACCCTTCGGCGGTTACAAGCAGTCGGGAGTGGGCCGCGAACTCGGCCCGCACGGCCTCTCCGAGTACCTCCAGACCAAGTCCCTCCAGTTCTGATCCGCCCGACGATCCACTCTGATCCGCCCGACGATCCACCGAGGAGTCTGTTCGTGGTCCGCGCCGCCGTACTGCCCGCCGTCGGAGCTCCCCTGGAGATCACCGACATCGAACTTCCCGAGCCCGGTCCCGGCCAGGTGCGCGTCAGCCTCGCCGCCGCCGGTGTCTGCCACTCCGACCTGTCCCTGTCCGACGGCACCATGCGGCTGCCCGTCCCGGCCGTCCTCGGCCACGAGGGGGCCGGCACGGTGCTCGCCGTCGGCGAGGGCGTCACCCACGTGGCCGCCGGCGACCCGGTCGTCCTCAACTGGGCGCCGTCCTGCGGAGCGTGCTTCCACTGCGGGATCGGCGAGGTCTGGCTGTGCGCCGACGCGCTGAAGGGCGCGGCGAACGTCCACGCACGTACCGCCGACGGCACCGAGCTCCACCCCGGCCTCAACGTCGCCGCCTTCGCCCAGGAGACCGTCGTCGCCGCGAACTGCGTGCTGCCCGCCCCGTCCGGCATCCCGCTCGACGACGCCGCCCTGCTCGGCTGCGCGGTCCTGACCGGGTACGGCGCGGTCCACCACTCCGCCCGGGTGCGCGAGGGCGAGAGCGTCGTCGTCCTCGGCATCGGCGGGGTCGGCCTCGCGGTCCTGCAGGCGGCCCGCATCGCCGGAGCATCGAAGATCATCGCGGTGGACGTGTCACCGGAGAAGGAGGAGCTCGCCCGCCGGGCCGGCGCCACCGACTACGTCCTCGCGTCCGACACCACACCGCGCGCCGTCCGCAAGCTCACCGGTGGCCAGGGCGCGGACGTCGCCGTGGAGTGCGTGGGCCGGCCCGCCACCATCCGCGGCGCCTGGGAATCGACCCGCCGCGGCGGCCGCACCACGGTCGTCGGCATCGGCGGCAAGGACCAGCAGGTGACCTTCAACGCCCTGGAGATCTTCCACTGGGGCCGCTCCCTCACCGGCTGCGTCTACGGCAACAGCGATCCAGCCCGCGACCTGCCGGTGATCGCCGAGCACATCCGCGCCGGACGGTTCGACCTCTCCATGCTGGTCACCGAGCGGATCGCGCTCGACGGCATCCCGGCGGCCTTCGAGAACATGATCGCGGGCAAGGGCGGACGCGCGCTGGTTGTGTTCTAGACGGTTCCAGACGGCGCCGGCCGGACGGCGGGGCCGCACGATACGCGGCCCCGCCCGCCCGCGCCGAGCATTGCGGCGGATCAGGCTCCGCGCGCCCGCCCCGTAAGGACGATGTCCCTCAGGCGGCCGCGGCGGGTTCCGCCTCCCCACGCGCCCTCCGCGCACGTGTCCGGGAGACCGCGACCCCGGCCAGGCAGAGCAGCCCGCCCGCCACGGTGAGCAGCGCGGGCACCTCGTCGAGCAGCAGCCAGGACATCAGCACCACCAGCGCCGGCACCGCGTACGTCGTCGCGCCCATCCGGCCCGCGGTGGTCCGTGCCAGCGCATAGGCCCAGGTGGTGAAGGCGAGTGCCGTGGGGAACACGCCGAGATAGACCATGTTCAGCGTGGCGGACAGAGGTGCGTCGGCCGCCTCGGAGACCAGGGCCCCGGTGAACGGCAGGCAGGCGACCGTGCCGATCAGGCAGCCGAACGTGGTGATCTGCAGCGGGGAACCGTGACGGAGCGCCGGCTTCTGGATGACCACTCCGCCCGCGTACGACAGCGCGGCCAGCAGGCACAGGAGCACCCCGAGCACCGAGGAACCCCCGTGCCCGGACATGGAGAGGCCGACGACGACGGCGCCCGCGAACGACACCGCCATGCCCGTCAGCAGCCGGCGCGGCAGCCCTTCGCCGAGCAGCCTGGCACCGAGCAGCGCCATCAGGATCGGCCCCACGTTCACGATCATGGCCGCCGTCCCGGCGTCGACCTGCTGCTCACCCCAGTTGAGCACGACCATGTACAGCCCGAACCAGAGCAGCCCGGATCCGATGACGCCCGGCCAGGCCGCCCGGGACGGCAGCCCTTCGCGGCGCACGAGCAGGATCGCGCCGAGCGTCAGCGTGCCCGCGAGGAGCCGCCCCAGCGCCAGCGCACCCGGTGAGTACGCCTCGCCGGCGCTGCGGATGGATACGAAGGCCGAGGCCCACAGGATGACCGTGGTGCAGGCGGCCGCCGGAGCACGCCAGTCGCGTCGGGATGCGGTGGGCGGGGCGGGGCTCACCGGCGGTGTCGTCGTCATGGCCCCGACGGTAAGCCCAGGACGCTTCCGGGCCCACCGAATTGTCGACGACGCCGAGTGACGTCGGCCCTGCGCCGGGCCGGGCGGGCGCAGGACCGGCTGCGCTCCCCGGCCGCAGGTGGGCCGTGGACGGCGACGGACGCGTCAGGCGCTGTTCGGAGCGGGCCGGGGGGTGCGGAGGGCCGACTGCTCGTACTGGAGGGCGAGACCGTCCAGCAGGGCGCGCAGCCCCGTCTCGAAGGCGCCCTCGTCGACCTGCTGGCGGCGGTCGGCCAGCAGGTGGGCCTGGCCGAGGTGGGGGTAGTCCGCGGGGTCGTACGCCGTCTCGTCGTCGACGAATCCGCGGGCGAAGGAGCCCAGTGCCGATCCGGTGATGAAGTAGCGCATCAGGGCGCCGATGTAGGTGGCCTGGGCGGGCGGCCAGCCGGCCCGGACCATGGCGCCGAAGACCGCGTCGGCGACCCGCAGGCCGGCCGGACGGCGGCCCGGCCCCTGGGCGAGCACCGGGACGATGTGCGGGTGCGCGGTGAGCGCCGCGCGGTAGGAGACGGCCCAGTCGTGCAGGGCGGCCGGCCAGTCGCGCGGGTCCGACTCCTCGAACATCGACAGGTCGACCTGGGCCGACACGGCGTCGGCGACCGCGTCGAGGATCTCGTCCTTGTTCCGGAAGTGGTTGTACAGCGAGGGCCCGCTGACCCCCAGGCCGGCCGCGAGACGGCGGGTCGAGACGGCGTCCAGCCCCTCGGCGTCGACGAGCGCGCTCGCCGCCGCCACGATGCGGTCTCTGCTGAGGAGGGGCTTGCGCGGTCGGGCCATGCGGCACATAGTAGGGCCTGCAAGCCTAAAACTAGCAGTGCTAATTAAAAGTGGGTGTCACAGGATGAACCTGGAGCTGAGCGAGGAGCAGGACGCCGTCCGGCAGCTCGCCGAGGACTTCGTCGCACGGGAGATCACCCCGCACGTCGTCGAATGGGACCGCGCCGAGAGTGTCGACAAGTCGATCGTGAAGAAGCTGGGCGCCCTCGGTTTCCTCGGGCTGACGATCCCGGAGGAGTACGGCGGCTCCGGAGGGGACCATCTCGCCTACTGTCTGGTGACCGAGGAACTCGGCCGCGGTGACTCCTCGGTGCGCGGCATCGTCTCGGTCTCGCTCGGCCTGGTCGCCAAGACGATCGCCTCCTGGGGCAGTGAGGAGCAGAAGCGGCAGTGGCTGCCGAAGCTCACCGCGGGCGCGGCCATCGGCTGCTTCGGCCTCACCGAGCCGGGGACCGGCTCCGACGCGGGGAACCTGAGCACCAGGGCCGTGCGCGACACAGGGGACACCTCCCGCCCGGGCGGGGCCGGGAGCGGTGGGGACTACGTCATCAACGGCTCCAAGATGTTCATCACCAACGGCACCTGGGCCGATGTGATCCTCCTGTTCGCGCGCACCGACGACACCCCGGGGCACCGGGGCGTCTCCGCCTTCCTGGTGCCGGCCGACGCACCCGGCGTGACCCGGCGCACCGTCCACGGCAAGCTCGGGCTGCGTGGCCAGGCCACGGCCGAACTCGTGCTGGAGGACGTCCGGGTCCCCGCCTCCGCCCTCCTGGGGCCCGAGGGCAAGGGCTTCACCGTCGCCATGTCCGCCCTGGCCAAGGGCCGGATGTCGGTCGCGGCGGGCTGCGTCGGCATCGCACAGGCCGCCCTGGACGCCGCCGTGCGCTACGCGGGCGAGCGCGAACAGTTCGGCAAGTCCATCGCGAGCTACCAGCTCGTCCAGGAACTCATCAGCGACATCTCCGTGGACGTCGACGCCGCCCGCATGCTGACCTGGCGCGTCGCCGACCTCGTCGACCGGGGGCAGGACTTCGCCACCGCGGCGTCCACGGCCAAGCTCTTCGCCTCCGAGGCCGCGGTCCGCGCGGCGAACAACGCCCTCCAGGTCTTCGGCGGCTACGGCTACATCGACGAGTACCCCGTCGGCAAGCTGGTCAGGGACGCCCGCGTGATGACCCTGTACGAGGGCACCAGCCAGATCCAGAAGCTGATCATCGGCCGAGCGCTGACGGGGGTCTCCGCCTTCTGAACCACTCCGGCCCCGGTGGAGCGGTACGCGGCGGGACCGGTCGTTCCGGTGCTGCTCACGAGCGGCCTCGTGATGGCGACCGTCACCCGTCCGTCACCGGGACTACTCGTCGACGCATCCGCGCTTCTCCGGCCTGCCGAGTACGGTGACGGCGCCCATGAGCAGGGAGCCGGACGGGCGCGCGCGCTCCCGTCCGCCGACCGCTCGGCCGCGTCCCACCGGTGTGACGGGCCCGCCGCCCCCGCGGCCGGCACCGCACCACGGCAGAGGGGCGCGGCGCACCGCCCAGCGGTCGCCGGCGGCCTTCGCCGCCGCGTCCGGGGCCCGGCACGGGCGCCGTGGGGCGCGACCGCCCCTCCCGGCGCCAGGGAGCGGCACCCGTGCCGATGAGTACCGGCTGAGTACGCCGACGGATACCGCCGGTTCGTCGCCGCGGCGGATGCTGTGGGACATGAGTGAGACGACATCGGTCAAGCAGCAGAGCACCGCGGCCTTCTACGGACAGGCCGTCCTCTCCTTCGGGGTGGCGATGGGCGCGGTGGCCCTCGGCATCTTCTTCCTCGACGCCGACGCCTGGGTGCGGGCCTTCCTCGCCATCGGCGTCCTCTATCTCGTCACTTCGTGCTTCACCCTGGCCAAGGTCATCAGGGACCGACAGGAGGCGGGGCAGATCGTCAGCCGGGTGGACCAGGCCAGGCTGGAGAAGATCCTTGCCGAGCACGACCCCTTCCAGAAGCTCTGACGGCCGCACCCGGGGAGCGCTCTAAGCGCTTGCTCAGGTTCGCGGTATGGTGTTCGTCCTGCCAGCGGAAAGGGACACGTGGCGATGAGCACGGCGGAGGAGAGCGACGGCGAGAACGCGCCGTGGAGCGAGGTCACGCCCGAGGCGGCCCGGCGACTGCTCGTCGCCGCCGTCGAGGCGTTCGCCGAGCGCGGCTACCACGCGACGACCACCCGTGACATCGCCGGCCGGGCGGGGATGAGCCCCGCCGCGCTCTACATCCATTACAAGACGAAGGAAGAGCTGCTCCACCGGATCAGCAGGATCGGTCACGACCGGGCGCTGCGCCTCCTGGAGACGGCGGCCGACAACGGGGGCACCGCGTCCGACCGGCTCGCCGACGCCGTCCGGTCCTTCGTCCGCTGGCACGCCGAGCGCCACACCACGGCGCGCGTGGTGCAGTACGAACTGGAAGCCCTCGGCGAAGAGCACCGTGCCGAGATCGTGGCCCTGCGCAGGAAGAGCGACGCCGCGGTGCGCCGGATCATCAGCGATGGCGTCCGGGCCGGCGAGTTCGACGTCCCGGACGTCCCGGGCACCACGCTCGCCGTGCTGTCCCTCTGCATCGACGTCGCGCGCTGGTTCAACGCGCAGGGCAGCCGGACGCCCGAGGAGGTCGGCACCCTCTACGCGGACCTCGTCCTGCGCATGGTGGGCGCCCAGAAGTGACGCCGGGCGCCCCCGCGGGCCCGGCGCACTCCGCACCGGTCGGAGTCGGCGGCGCGCCTCAGAAGTAGTAGCGCGACACCGACTCCGCGACGCAGGCGGGCTTGTCGCCGCCCTCGCGCTCGATGGTGACGAGCGCGGTCACCTGTACGCCGCCGCCCGCCTCCTCGACGTTCTTCAGCACGGCCGTGGCGCGCAGCCGCGAGCCGACCGGGACGGTCGAGGGGAAGCGGACCTTGTTGGTGCCGTAGTTGATCCCCATCTTGGCGCCCTCGACCCGCAGGATCTGCGGTACGAGCACCGGCAGGAGCGACAGGGTGAGATAGCCGTGGGCGATCGTCGTCCCGAAGGGGCCGCCCGCGGCGCGCTCGGGGTCCACGTGGATCCACTGGTGGTCGCCCGTGGCCTCGGCGAACTGGTCGATCCGCTTCTGCTCGATCTCCAGCCAGTCGCTGTGACCGAGCTCCTCGCCCACCCCGTCCCGCAGCTCCTGAGCGGACGTGAAGATCTTCGGCTCTGCCATGTTCCTGGTCCCTGCCTTCCGGCTGTCGGTCGCCCTTCCCGGACGATGTCTAAGCGCTTGCTCAGCATGGTTGGGCGACGCGTCCGTGTCAACGACGGACCCCGGCCGGGTTGTCGAAGGTGCGGCGGAGGCCGGATACGGCCACTAGGGTTCGGCGGGTGCCACAGATCCCACACACGTACCGAGAACTCACGGTCGGCCAGCTGTCCGCCCGTAGCGGGGCCGCGGTGTCCGCCCTGCACTTCTACGAGTCCAAGGGCCTGATCAGCAGCAGCCGCACCAGCGGCAACCAGCGCCGCTACACGAGGGACGCGCTGCGCCGGGTGGCGTTCGTCCGCGCCGCGCAGCGCGTCGGCATCCCGCTCGCCACGATCCGGGGCGCGCTTGCGGAGCTGCCGGAGGAGCGCACGCCGAACCACGAGGACTGGGCCAGGCTCTCCCGGGCGTGGCGCTCGGAGCTGGACGAGCGCATCAAGCAGTTGGGGCGCCTGCGCGACCACCTCACCGACTGCATCGGATGTGGGTGCCTGTCGCTGGAGACCTGCGTGCTGTCCAACCCCGACGACGTCTTCGGTGGCCGGCTGACCGGGTCACGCCTGATGCCCGAGCAGGGCGCGGCCGGCCCCTCCTGAGTACGCGCGGGCCACGGCCGGCCGTCGTGGCGTCCCGCTGCCCTAGGCCGCCGACGCCGTCAGTTTGAGTGCCCGTGCCCCCCTGGCCCTGGTCAGTGCGCCCGTGGTCAGGACCGGGCAGGGGACCACGATGCCGCAGTCCGTGCAGACGGGGCCGGCCCATGGTTCGCGGTCCAGGTCCTGCCGCCAGACGATTCCGGTTCCCGCGCAGACCGGGCACCCCGCCCGGGGCTTCGCCCCCAGGGCCGCGATGAGCCGTCCCAGGACCTCGGCCAGAGGCGCGGTGGGATGGACCCCCGGATCGTCGCAGTGCGCGATCCCGTAGCCGCCCCAGGTCCTGCGGTGCCAGTCGTCGAACGCGCCGGGCCTGCGCAACCCGTCGTGCTTCTCGCGGCGCCGCCGTTCGGCGAAGCCTGTCTCGTACGCGAGCCAGACGGCCCGCGCCTCCTCCAGTTCCTCCAGTGCGCGGATCAGGCGCACCGGGTCGGGGGCCCTGTCCTCGGGCTCCATCCCGTGCCGGGCGCACAGGTGATCCCAGGTCGCCCGGTGTCCGTAAGGGGCGAATCGCTCCAGGCATTTGCGCAGCGAGTACCGCCGCAAAGCCAGATCGCCCCGCGGATCGCGGACCTGTCTCGCAAGACTCCGGAAACCGGCCATGGCACTGCCACCTCCGTCGCTCGTTCTTCGGCGTCAAGGGATGGACGTACGACTGCCCGGTCTGGCTCCATTCAAGGGTGAAATGCGTCCACAGGCTGAGACGGTCCACGTGGGACCGTGTGCGGGCGTGTGGTGATTCGGAAAAAGTGACTGATGTTCATCTTACCGGCGGGGCCTACCGCCAGTAACCTCCGGCGCATCGGCCACCCGGAGGAGCACGCATGCCCCCACGCACCCGCACGCTCAGAGCCGCCACAGTCGCGGCCGTCCTCGCCCTCGGTACGTCCCTGCTCGCCTCGGCGCCCAGCGCCGGCGCGGCGGAGCCGAAGCCCCTCGCCGTCACCGACCACTGCCGAAGTCAGTGCGCGGACATCCTGCCGCCAGGTGAGAACGGCAACGCCACGCTCGTCGAGATCCTCGGCAACAAGGCGTTCGGCACGCACCCCGCGCACAGCGACGACCAGCTCGACCGCTACAACGGCCTGGTCGCGGGTCACACGAGCCTCACGGACCAGAAGCTGACCGACTTCTTCAACGACGCCTCCTTCGGGGTCGCCGCCGACCAGGTCGAGTCCGTGACGAAGCCGCGCGACGACGTCACGATCACCCGCGACAAGAAGAGCGGCGTCCCCCACATCAAGGGCACCACCCGCTACGGCACCGAGTTCGGCGCGGGGTTCGCCGCCGGGCAGGACCGGCTGTGGCTCATGGACCTCTTCCGGCACATCGGGCGCGGCCAGCTGACCTCCTTCGCCGGGGGAGCCCTGGCCAACCAGGGGCTGGAGCAGCAGTTCTGGCCGCAGGCGCCCTACACGGAGGCGGACCTGGAAGCCCAGGTCGAATTCATCCGGACGTCCGAGGGCCCGCGCGGTGAGCAGGCGATGGCCGATGCGCAGGCCTACGTCGACGGCATCAACTCCTACCGGGAGAAGTCCAAGAACGGCCGCTACTTCCCGGGGGAGTACGTCCTCACCGGGAAGATCGACTCCATCACCAACGTGGGTGAGATCCAGCCGTTCGAGCTGACCGACCTGATCTCGATCGCCTCCGTCGTCGGCGGACAGTTCGGCGGGGGAGGCGGCGGCGAGGTGCAGGCCGCGCTCTCCCTGCTCGCCGCCCAGCAGAAATACGGTGTCGAGGAGGGCACCCGCGTCTGGGAGTCCTTCCGCCAGCGCAACGACCCCGAGGCCGTCCTCACCGTCCACGACGGCACCTCGTTCCCCTACGCGGGCAAGCCCGACCAGGCCCGCGGCACCGCCCTCCCCGACGCGGACTCGGTCACTCCCGAACCGCTGATATACGACCGCACCGGCTCGGCGGGCACCGACGCGAAGGCCCCCGTGAAGGCGCCGGCCGCGCTCGAGCCGCTGCAGGGCATGTACGACGACGGAGTCATCCCGGAGGGAGCCCTGCCCGGATCCGGCGACGGTGCCCAGAAGCGGGGCATGTCCAACGCGCTCCTGGTGTCGGGCAAGCACACCGCGAGCGGTAACCCCATCGCCGTCATGGGTCCCCAGACCGGCTACTTCGCCCCGCAGCTGATGATGCTCCAGGAGCTCCAGGGGCCCGGCATCAGCGCCCGTGGCGTCTCCTTCGCGGGCGTCGGCATGTACATCCAGATGGGCCGCGGCCAGGACTACGCCTGGAGCGCCACCTCGGCGGGCCAGGACATCACCGACACGTACGCCGTCGAGCTCTGTGAAGCCGACGGTTCCGCACCCTCCAAGAGCTCCACGCACTACCGCGACGACGGTGTCTGCACGCCCATGGAGAAGATGGAACGCACCAACTCCTGGAAGCCCACCGTCGCCGACTCCACCGCCAAGGGCTCCTACCGGATGCAGGTGTGGCGCACGGACTACGGCATCGTCACCCACCGCGCCACGGTGGGCGGCAAGCCCGTCGCGTACACCTCGCTGCGTACCACCTACCGCCACGAGGCCGACTCGATCATCGGCTTCCAGATGCTCAACGACCCGGCCCTCGTCACGGACGCGGCCTCCTTCCAGCGGGCGGCCGGCCACATCGACTACGCCTTCAACTGGTTCTACGCCGACTCGCGCACCGCGGCCTTCTACAACAGCGGCATGAATCCGGTGCGCGCCGCCGGAGTCGACCCGGCGCTGCCGGTCAAGGCCGAGAAGGCGTACGAGTGGAAGGGCTACGACCCCGCCGCCAACACCGCCACGTACACACCCTTCGCCGAGCACCCGCACTCCAGCGGCCAGGACTACTACATCTCCTGGAACAACCGTCAGGCCAAGGACTACGCCACCGCCGCGTTCGGCTTCGGCGCGGTACACCGGGGTGACCTGCTCGACGACCGGGTGTCCGCACTCGTCGAGGAGGGCGGCGTGACCCGCGCCTCCCTCACCCGCGCCATGGCGGAGGCGGCTCTCACCGACCTCCGGGGCGAGCAGTTGCTGCCCGAACTCCTGAAGGTGCTGCGGTCCCAGCCGGTCACCGACCCGGCGCTCGACACCGTGGTGCAGCAGCTGGACTCGTGGCGGGCGGCGGGTGCGCAGCGCAAGGAGACCAGCTCCGGATCGCACACGTACACGCACGCGGACGCGGTACGGATCATGGACGCCTGGTGGCCGAAGCTTGTCGAGGCCGAGTTCCGTCCCGGCCTGGGCGACGGCCTCTACGCGGCACTGACCGCGAACCTGGCCACGGACGAGTCCCCGGCAGCCAGTCACGGGCCGAGCGGGGCGCACAGCGGCTCCGCGTTCCAGTACGGCTGGTGGGGCTTCGCGGACAAGGACCTGCGCCAGGTCCTCGGACAGCCCGTCAAGGGGCCGCTGGCGAATACGTACTGCGGCAACGGCGACCTGAGCGCCTGCCGTTCCGCGCTGCTCGGCACGCTGAAGGAGGCGGCCGCCGCGCCCGCGACCACGGTCTACCCGGGTGACGACAGCTGCAAGGCCGGTGAGCAGTGGTGCACCGACGCGATCGTGCACCGTCCGCTGGGCGGGATCTCGCAGAAGGCGATCCACTGGCAGAACCGGCCGACCTACCAGCAGGTCGTGGAGTTCCCCTCGCACCGCTGAGTCCTGACCGCGAGGTGTTCTCGACCGCCGGACGGGCCGGGCTCCCCGGCCCGTCCGGCGCTCCGTACGCCATGCTCCTCAGCGATACAGCAGGTGGTTCCTCCGCACCTTCCGGAACGCCGCGAGGTCGGCCGCCCAGGCTCCCGCCACCTCGTCCGTGTCCGCCCCCGCGTCGATCATCGTGCGGACCCGGGTGTTGCCCGTGAGCTTGTCGATCCAGTTGTCCGAACGCCAGGCGAACCCGCTCCACGTCCGCTTTGCCGTGATCAGCAGCGCGATTCCGGTGCGTACGGGGTCGAAGGCCTCCCGGTCCTGGACGTGCACCTGCACCCCGCCCACCGTCTTCCCCTGGAACTTGGAGAAGGTCGGGGCGAAGTACGCCTCACGGAAGGCGACCCCGGGCAGCTCCAGGCCGTTGGCGGCCTCCGCCCAGCGGTGGTCGACGCCCTCCGCGCCGAGCAGTTCGAACGGTCGTGTCGTGCCCCGGCCCTCGGAGAGGTTCGTCCCCTCGAACAGGCACGTCCCGGAGTAGACCAGCGCCGTCTCCGGGGTCGGCATGTTGGGGCTCGGCGGCACCCACGGCAGGCCCGTCGCGTCGAAGAAGTCCCCGCGCCGCCACCCGGACATCTTCACGACGTCCAGCTCCACGGGCCCGTCCGCCAGGAACTCCTCGTTGAACAGCAGCGCCAGCTCCGCCACCGTCATGCCGTGCGCCTGCGAGATCTCCCTGCGCCCCACGAACGTCGCGAACGCCGGATCGAGCACCGGACCCAGCGCCGCCCGCCCGGTCACCGGGTTCGGCCGGTCCAGGACGACGAGCCGCTTGCCCGCGAGCGCCGCCGCCTCCATGCAGTCGTACAGGGTCCAGATGTACGTGTAGAACCGGGAGCCGGCGTCCTGGATGTCGAAGACCACCGTGTCGACGCCCGAGGCGGTGAAGACGTCGGCCAGCGGCTGCCCGCTCTTCAGATAGGTGTCGTAGACCGGCAGCCCGGTCGCCGGGTCGTCGTAGCGCCCCTCCGAGCCGCCCGCCTGCGCGGTCCCCCGGAAGCCGTGCTCGGGGCCGAAGACGGCCGTCAGGTTCACGCGCTCGTCGGGGTGCATCACGTCGACGATGTGCCGTACGTCGCCGGTGATCCCGGTCGGGTTGGTGACGACACCCACCTTCTGCCCGGCCAGCAGCCGGTACCCGTCGGCGGCCAGCCGGTCGAAGCCGGTACGGACCCGGGGTCGGCCGGTGCCCTGTCCCTGCCCGGCGGCCACGGCCGTTCCCGGACCGGCGGCGGTCGTCGCGAGGGCTCCCATCGCACCCCCGACAGCCAGCAATCCACGCCTGGAAAGGGTCATTCGGCTACCTCCATGATCGTGACGACTGTCATGGTCACGCACGCTAGCGCGGGCGCGGGGCGCACGGAACGGGCGCGACCGGGCAGATTCCCAGTCCTGCCCCGTACCCCTTCCCCGATCACATACCGACTGGTTAGTCTGCCGGGAGACGACGGCTGAGAGAGGCGGGACCGATGAGTACGGTGCAGGGCGCTGGCGTAGTGGTGACGGGAGCCGGAGGCGGCATCGGGGCCGCCCTCGCCCGCAGATTCGCCGCCGAGGGCGCGCGGGTCGTGGTCAACGACCTCGACGCCGACCGGATCAGGCCTCTCGCCGAGGAGATCGGCGGCACCGTGGTCGCCGGTGACGCCTCGCAGATCGTGGGCGCCGCGCGTGACGCGCTCGACGGCACGGTGGACGTCTACTGCGCCAACGCCGGCCTCGCCTCGGGCGGCGACGCCTTCGCCGAGGAGGACGTCTGGGCGGCGGCCTGGGACGTCAACGTCATGTCCCACGTCCGTGCGGCCAAGGCGCTGCTGCCGGACTGGCTGGAGCGCGGCAGCGGCCGCTTCGTGTCCACCGCGTCGGCCGCCGGGCTGCTGACGATGATCGGCGCCGCCCCGTACAGCGTCACCAAGCACGGGGCGGTCGCCTTCGCCGAGTGGCTCTCGCTGACCTACCGGCACCGTGGCGTCAAGGTCCACACGATCTGCCCCCAGGGCGTGCGTACGGACATGCTCACGGCGGCCGGCTCCGCGGGCGAGCTCGTGCTCGCGCCCACCGCGATCGAGCCGGAGGCCGTCGCCGAGGCCCTGTTCGACGCCATGGAGCAGGACCGCTTCCTCGTCCTGCCGCACCCCGAGGTGGCGGGCTACTACCGCGCCCGCGCCAAGGACCCCGACCAGTGGATCGGCAACATGAACCACCTGCAGCGGAAGTGGGAGGAGACCGGCGCGTGACCGAGTCGATCTACGCGGCGAAGCCCTGGACCGCCCTGCTCAGCGAGGCCCAGCTCGCCCCTCTCCGTCCGGCGGAGACGATGGTGCACGCGTTCCGTGAGGCCGTCCGGCGGGCCCCTGAGCACACCGCGCTCGCCTACTTCGACGGGCGCCTCAGCTACCGCGAGACCGACGAGCTGTCCGACTCCGTGGCCGGGCACCTCGCGGCCGAGGGGCTGCGGCGCGGCGACCGCGTCGCGGTCATGCTCCAGAACACCCCGCACTTCGTGCTCGCCGTGCTCGGTGCCTGGAAGGCGGGCGCGACCGTCGTCCCCCTCAACCCGATGTACAAGTCAGGCGAGGTCGGGCACGTGCTGAAGGACGCCGAGGTGACCGCCCTGATCTGTTCCGACCGGGCCTGGGAGTCCTGGCTGCGGGCCACCGCGGAGGCAACCGGGAGCGTGAGGATCGCCGTCACGGCCTGCGAGCTCGACCTCCAATCGGTCGACGACCCGCGGGTGCTCGGCTTCGAGCGGCTGCCCGCGCCCGGCCCGGACGACCGGGCGGCCGACCTGGTGGCCGTGGCCCGCCGCGGGCTCGCCGCCCCGGAGGGCCGGGAGCTCACCGCCGCGGACACCGCCCTGATCAGTTACACCTCCGGGACGAGCGGCACGCCCAAGGGGGCCATCAACTCCCAGGGCAACATCATGGTCAACGCCGAACGGCAGCGGGCCGGACACCCCATCGGTGAGGGCTCGGCCTACTTCGCGCTGGCCCCGCTCTTCCACATCACCGGCATGGTGTGCCAGCTCGCCGCGTGCGTCGCCAACGCGGGCACCCTGGTCCTGGCCTACCGTTTCGAGGCGAGCGTCGTCCTGGAGGCCTTCGCGGAGCACCGACCGGCCTACACGGTGGGCCCGTCGACCGCCTTCATGGCGCTCGCCGCGCACCCCGGTGTCACCAGGGAGCACTTCGCCTCCTTCCAGGTGCTCTCCTCCGGCGGCGCACCCCTGCCGCCCGCACTCGTGGAGAAGTTCCGCGAGGACCTCGGCCCGTACATCCGCAACGGCTACGGACTCACCGAGTGCACCGCGCCGTGCGCCTCCGTACCGCCGGAGCGCGAGGCACCCGTCGACCCCCTCTCCGGGACGCTCTCGGTCGGTGTCCCCGGCCCCGACACCCTGGTCCGGATCATCGACGAGAAGGGCGACGACGTCCCCTTCGGCGAGCAGGGGGAGATCGCCGTACGGGGACCGCAGGTCGTCTCCGGCTACTGGAACCTGCCCGAGGCCACCGAGGCCGCGTTCCCGGACGGGGAGCTGCGCACCGGGGACATCGGATTCATGGACACGGCGGGCTGGCTCTACGTCGTGGACCGCAAGAAGGACATGATCAACGCCTCCGGCTTCAAGGTGTGGCCGCGGGAGGTGGAGGACGTCCTCCACACCCACCCGGCGGTCCGCGAGGCGGCGGTCGTGGGCGTTCCCGACGCCTACCGCGGGGAGACGGTCCGGGCCTACGTCAGCCTGCGGCCCGGGGCGGAGACGGAACCCGGCGAGCTGAGCGCGTACTGCAAGGACCGGCTCGCCGCCTACAAGTATCCCCGCGAGGTGGAGATCCTGGCCGAACTCCCCAAGACGGCGAGTGGGAAGATCCTCAGGCGGGAACTGCGTTCCCCCCGTTAGAACAGTTCACGCGCGGTACGAGAGGGCAGGTGGCGGCAAATGGCCAAGGCGACGGACGGGAACGGTACGCCCGTCCCCCAGAGGCTGCTGGCCGCCGCCACCCGGCTCTTCGCGGAGCAGGGCTACGACCGCACCTCCGTCCAGGAGATCGTCGAGGCGGCGGGCGTCACCAAAGGGGCGCTCTACCACTACTTCGGCTCCAAGGAGGACCTCCTGCAGGAGGTCTACGCCCGGGTGCTGCGACTCCAGCAGGAGCGGCTCGACGCCTACGCGAACGCCGAGGCGCCGATCGAGCAGCGACTGCGCGACGCGGCGGCGGACGTGGTCGTCACGACCATCGAGAACCTCGACGACGCCTCGATCTTCTTCCGCTCCATGCACCACCTGAGCCCCGAGAAGAACAAGCAGGTGCGGATCGAGCGCCGCCGCTACCACGAGCGCTTCCGGGCCCTGGTCGAGGAGGGGCAGCGGGCCGGGGTGTTCTCCACGGCGACCCCGGCCGACCTGGTCGTCGACTACCACTTCGGCTCGGTCCACCACCTGTCCACCTGGTACAGCCCCGACGGCCCGCTCAGCCAGCAGGAGGTCGCGGACCACCTGGCCGACCTGCTGCTGCGGGCTCTTCGTCCCTGACGTCCCTGACGAAGGCCAGCCGTTCCAGCAGCGCCCTCGCCGCCGGATTACGCGGTGCGGGGGCCCGGCCCGCCAGGACCACGGTCCGGCCCGGTTCGGGCTGACGGATGCTGAGGCACGGCAGCCCGGCGTCCTCCCCGATACGGCGTGGCACGATCGCCACGCCGATGCCGGCCCTGACGAGGTCGATGAGCAGCCGGATCTGGGTGACGTCGCAGGTGATCCTGCGCTCCAGACCGCAGTGGTCCGCGAGCCTGCGCACCGCGGTCTCCAGGCCGGTGCCCGCCCGGAAGTCCACGAACGGCTCGTCGGCGAGGTCCTTGATCAGCGTGCGCCCGGCGCTCGCCAACGGGTGGCCCGGCGCGGTGACCAGCACGAGTTCCTCGTGCCAGGTGGCGAACGCGGTGATGCCGTCGGGAAGTCCGGCCGCGTCGGGGGCGAGATAGGCGAGATCCAGCTCGCCGGCACGGACGCCCTCGATCAGGTCGGGGGTCGTCGCCTCCCGCAGCGAGATCTGCACCCCGGGACGCAGCCGGTGGAAGGAGGCGAGTTCGGCGGCCAGATCCACGCAGGTCAGCGTCTGGATCGTGCCGACGCGCACCCGCCCGGTGTGCAGCCCGGCGACCGATGACACCGCGTCCCGGGCCGCCTCCGTGCCCGCGAGCACCGCACGGGCCGCGGGGACGAGCGCCAGGCCCGCCTCGGTCGGCACCACGCGCCTGCCCGTCCGGTCGAACAGCTCCGCGCCCAGTTCGCGTTCCAGGTTCTTCACGGACGTGCTGAGAGCCGACTGCACGATCAGTTCGGCGCGGGCGGCAGCGGTGAAACTGCCGTGCGTGAGTACGGCCATGAAGTGCCGGAGCTGGCGGATTTCCACGCATCTAATATAGCGATGGCTGCGATCGAATCCATCTGTTGGACCGAACGGTGTGCTCCGATGGAACCTCGGAACATGACAACTCTGTTGCGCGGATTCCTCGTTCAGCCGCTCCGGAGGGCAGCAGCGTTCCTCCGCACCCTCGCCCTGGCGGACCATCAGCCCTCGGGGGGTTACTGAGGCCCGGCGCGGAACGCCGCAGGCGGACCTGTCGCCGGCTGGGCTCCGGCGGAGGTGAACCGTCCTCCCGTGTGTCCGATAGGCGGACAGTGCTGTCCGAATTCCACTCTTGACGGTACGCGGACATTCATTGAGCATCGGGGGCGCACTTCGCACCACCGCTCCAGGTCCCGGCCGTGCACGGCCGGGAACCCCCTGCACGTTCCGTCAGTCCCCGAACGGAATCCGGAGCCCTCGATGAGCCTCTCCCGTCTCAGATCCCTTCCCGTGGCCGCGCTCGCCGTCGCCGCCCTGCTGGCGACCGCCGCCCCCGCTGTCCAGGCCGCTCCCGCGGCCGCCGCCGCGGCCCCCGACATCCCGCTCGCCAACGTCAAGGCGCACCTCACCCAGCTCCAGTCGATCGCCACCGCCAACGGCGGCAACCGGGCCCACGGCCGGGCCGGTTACAAGGCGTCCATCGACTACGTGAAGGCCAAGCTGGACGCCGCCGGATACACCACGGCGCTCCAGCAGTTCACCTCCGGCGGTGCCACCGGGTACAACCTGATCGCCGACTGGCCCGGCGGGGACCCGAACCAGGTCCTCATGGCCGGCTCCCACCTCGACTCGGTGACCTCCGGCCCCGGCATCAACGACAACGGCTCCGGATCGGCAGCCGTGCTGGAGACCGCGCTCGCCGTCTCCCGGGCGCAGCTCGCACCGGACAAGCACCTGCGCTTCGCCTGGTGGGGCGCCGAGGAGCTGGGGCTCGTCGGATCGAAGTACTACGTCAACAACCTGGCCACCACGGAGCGTTCCAAGCTCGCCGGCTACCTCAACTTCGACATGATCGGCTCGCCCAACCCCGGATACTTCGTCTACGACGACGACCCGGTCATCGAGCAGACCTTCAAGGACTACTACGCCGGACTCTCGATACCCACGGAGATCGAGACCGAGGGCGACGGCCGTTCCGACCACGCCCCGTTCAAGAACGTGGGTGTGCCGGTGGGCGGACTGTTCTCCGGCGCGGACTACACGAAGACCAGCGCCCAGGCCCAGAAGTGGGGCGGCACCGCCGGCCAGGCCTTCGACCGCTGCTACCACTCGTCGTGCGACACGGCGACGAACATCAACGACACGGCCCTGGACCGCAACAGCGACGCGGTGGCCCACGCGGTGTGGACCCTGTCCGCCGGGACGGTCACCCCGCCCACGGGGACCGTCTTCAGTAACTCCGCCAACGTCTCCGTGCCCGACAACGGCGCCGCGGTGACCTCCTCGGTCGCGGTCACCGGCCGCACGGGTAACGCCCCGTCCGCGCTCAAGGTCGGGGTCGACATCAAGCACACCTACCGCGGCGACCTGGTCGTCGACCTGCTCGCACCCGACGGGACCGCGTACCGCCTGAAGAACTCGAGCAGCAGTGACTCGGCCGACAACGTGATCGCGACGTACACGGTCAACGCGTCGAGCGAGGCGGCCAACGGGACCTGGAAGCTCCAGGTCAGGGATGTAGCCGCGCAGGACACCGGCTACGTCGACAGCTGGCAGCTCACCTTCTGACCTGCTGGGGAGTCCCGCCGGGGAGGCGCCGCACGGGCGCCTCCCCGAACCGGGCTCAGAGGTACTTCTTGATCTCGCGCCGCGCGAGCGACCGCTGGTGCACCTCGTCCGGTCCGTCCGCCAGCCGCAGGGTCCGGGCCGAGGACCAGAGTTCGGCCAGCGGGAAGTCCTGGCTGACCCCGCCGGCGCCGTACAACTGCACCGCCCGGTCGAGGATGTCGCAGACCGCGCGCGGCGTGGCGATCTTGATCGCCTGGATCTCGGTGTGCGCCCCGCGGTTGCCGACCGTGTCCATCAGCCAGGCCGTCTTCAGCACCAGCAGCCGCAACTGCTCCACCGTGACCCGGGCGTCCGCGATCCAGTTCTGGACGACGCCCTGCTGGGCGAGCGGCTTGCCGAAGGCCGTACGGGCCACGGCCCGCCTGCACATCAGCTCGATCGCGCGCTCGGCCATCCCGATCAGCCGCATGCAGTGGTGGATCCGGCCCGGACCCAGCCGCGCCTGGGCGATGGCGAAGCCGCCGCCCTCCTCACCGATCAGGTTCGCGGCGGGCACCCGTACGTCGTCGAAGACGACCTCTGCGTGGCCGCCGTGCGAGTGGTCCTCGTAGCCGTAGACCTGCATCGCGCGCCGGACCTCGAGGCCCGGGGTGTCACGCGGGACGAGGATCATGGACTGCTGGCGCCGGATGTCGTCGTTGTCCGGGTCGGTCTTGCCCATCACGATGAAGACCGCGCAGTCCGGGTTCATCGCCCCGGAGATGTACCACTTGCGCCCGTTGATCACATAGGAGTCGCCGTCGCGGGTGATGCGGGTCTCGATGTTCGTCGCGTCCGACGAGGCCACCTCGGGCTCCGTCATCGCGAACGCCGAGCGGATCTCCCCGGCGAGCAGCGGCTCCAGCCACCGCTTCCGCTGCTCCTCGGAGCCGAACTGGGAGAGCACCTCCATGTTCCCGGTGTCCGGGGCCGCGCAGTTCAGCGCCGTCGGGGCCAGGTGCGGGCTGCGGCCGGTGATCTCGGCGAGCGGGGCGTACTGCAGGTTCGTCAGCCCCGCCCCGTACTCCGCGTCCGGGAGGAAGAGGTTCCACAGGCCCTGCCCGCGTGCCTCCGCCTTAAGGTCCTCCACGATCCGCGGGGTGTCCCAGGGGGACGCCAGGAGGGCGCGCTGCTGCTCGGCGACCTCCTCGGCGGGGTGGACGTGCTCGTCCATGAACGTGAGCAGCTTCGTGCGCAGCTCTTCGGTACGGGCGTCGAATGCGAAGTCCACGGGGTGATCAGCCTTCCTGGAGGGTGGTGAGGCCGTGCGCGATGAAGACGGGGACCAGGTCGCCGATGCGGTCGAAGCCGGCGCCGACGGTCTGGCCCAGGGTGTAGCGGTAGTGGATGCCCTCGAGGATCACGGCGAGCTTGAACCACGCGAAGGCCGTGTACCAGGAGATGGCGGAGGTGTCGCGGCCGGAACGGGCTGCGTAGCGCTCGATCAGCTCGGCCGGGCTCGGGTGGCCGGCGGCACCGCTGGTGGTGGAGACGGGCGACTCGGGCAGGTCCAGGTCGGAGCTGTACATCACCAGCAGGCCGAGGTCGGTGAGCGGGTCGCCGAGGGTGGACATCTCCCAGTCCAGGACCGCCTTGATCCGGTCGTCCTGGCCGATCAGCACGTTGTCCAGGCGGTAGTCGCCGTGCACGACGGTGGGCGCGGGGGAGGCGGGGAGCTCCCGGCCGAGGGCGGCGTGCAGCTCGTCGATACCGGCGAGCTCACGGTTGCGGGAGGCGTCCAGCTGCTTGCCCCAGCGCCGCAGCTGCCGGTCCAGGAAGCCGTCCGGTCGCCCGAAGTCGGCCAGACCGACGGCCGCCGGGTCCACCGCGTGCAGGTCCACCAGGGTGTCGACGAGGCCCAGCACGGCGGCCCTCGTGCGCGCGGCGCCGAGCGGGGCGAGCTGTTCGGCGGTGCGGTACGGCGTGCCCTCGACGTACTCCATGACGTAGAAGGGCGCGCCGATGACCGCGTCGTCCTCGCAGAGCAGGAGGGTCTCCGGTACCGGGACCGCCGTAGGGTGGAGCGCGCTGATCACCCGGTGCTCGCGCGTCATGTCGTGCGCGGTGGCGAGCACATGACCCAGCGGGGGTCTGCGCACGACCCACTTCCCCGAGCCGTCGGTGACGATGTAGGTGAGGTTCGAGCGTCCGCCCTCGATCACCCTGGCGTCGAGCGGTCCGTTCACCAGACCCGGCCGCTCACGGTCGAGATGGCCGCGCAGCAGGTCGAGATCGAGACCTGGCGGGTGGACTTGGCTCATGGGGCGCACCTCCGGGGCGGTTGAACGGTCGGCACCATGATGCCGACCAGTCGGTATGTCGTCCAGTGTCCGACCGTGATCCGAGGAGTGATCTCCGGCTCCCCGCCCCGGCCCCGCGGCCCGGGCCTGAGTTGCGGGGACACCGGCCCGCACCGATGGTCGGAGGATGAAGGCGATCAGCTACAGCAGGTACGGCTCGGCCGACGTACTGGAGTACGGCGAGCGGCCCGACCCGAAGGTGGGGCCCGACTCGGTCCTGGTGAAGGTGCGGGCCGCCGCCGTGAACCCCGTCGACTGGAAGGCCCGTGAGGGCTATCTCCAGGCGGGCCTGGAAGCCGTGTTCCCCGTCATCCCCGGCTGGGACGTCTCCGGTGTCGTGGTCCAGCCCGGCGCCGCGGTGGACGAGTTCGCGGTGGGTGACGAGGTCATCGGCTACGTCCGCGAGGACTTCCTCTCACGCGGCACCTTCGCCGAGTACGTCGCCGCGCCCGTGCGCACCCTCGCCCGCAAGCCTCTGAGCCTCAGTTTCGAGGAGGCGGCCGGCCTCCCGCTGTGCGGCCTCACCGCGCACCAGGTGCTGTTCCGCACCCTGAAGGTCCAGGAGGGCGAGACCGTCCTGATCCACGCGGCCGCGGGTGGGGTCGGTTCGCTCGCCGTCCAGCTCGCCCGGCACTCGGGCTGCCGTGTCGTCGGCACGGCAGGACCCCACAACCACGACTTCGTACGTCAACTGGGCGGCGAACCCGTGGAGTACGGCGACGGGCTGGCCTCCCGCCTCAGGGACCTGGTGCCCGGCGGCTTCGACGCCGCGTTCGACACCGTCGGCGGGGAAGCACTCCGGGTCTCCGCCGAGACCCTCGCCCCCGACGGCCGGCTCGCGTCCATCGCCGACGCCGAGGTCTTCTCCCACGGTGGGCGCTACGCCTTCGTACGACCCGACGCCGCCGACCTCACCCACCTCGCCGGACTCGCCGAGCAGGGCATCGTCTCCGTCCACGTGGACCGGGTCTTCCCCCTGGAGCAGGCCGCGGACGCCCACCGGCTCAACCAGGAGGGCCGCACCCGGGGCAAGATCGTCGTCGCGGTGGACCGGGAGGGCTGACGCCGCGCGGCCGGTCAGAGCAGGGTGGCCACGGCGAACACCGCGAGTGCGACCGTGCACCCCGCCGCCGTCAGGGCACGGCGCGACGACAGCGGTGCGGGCTCCGCGGTCCCCATGGCCGACACCCGGCGGTGCGCCACCACGAGGAAGCCCAGCCAGGCGAGCAGGCTCAGGGCCAGCGCGAGCACACCCGCCGGGGTGGCCCCGCCGTGCAGTGCCTGCCGGACCGCGAGCAGGGCGACCACCGTGCACGCCAGCGTGGTGCGGCGCCAGGCCAGCCGGGTCCGCTCGGGCTGGAGACCGGGATCGCGCCCCGCGGCGCTCACCGGCCCTCCCAGCCGAACACGACCACCACCACCATCGCGACCGCCACCACGGCGACCACGAGGCTGAGCAGGGCGGGGAAGCGTGACACGGGAAGGTCCTCCCCGCGCCGCATCGCACGCTCGCACCGCATCCAGTGGTTGACGGCGCGCAGCGCGCAGAGCACCCCGGCCGCCAGCAGTCCGAGGGCCAGGCCCGCGCGGATGCCCCAGGCCAGTCCGGGCAGGAACTGGGCGACGGCGAATCCGCCGCCGATGAGAGCGAGAGCCGTCCGGATCCAGGCCAGGAAGGTGCGTTCGTTGGCGAGGGAGAAGCGGTAGTCCGGGGTGTCGCCCTCCTCGCGGATCCGCTCCGGCGCGAACCACAGCCGCAGTCCGCGGACGAAATCGCTCATGCGGTGGCCCGTGCCCCGCCGCCGGCCCGGAAGTCCCGCAGCCGCCCGTACGCCTCCAGCCCGTCCGGCACCCACGTCCAGTCACCCAGGCGCCCCTCCAGCTCGGCGTCGGTGAGGAAGGTGTGCCATTCGACCTCCTCCGCCTGGGGCCGCACGGGCAGCGGGCAGCGCACCTCGTACACGTACGACCACCAGCTGTGCGCGGGGCCCTCGTAGAGGTACTTGAAGAGCGGAGTGGGGCGGGGGAGGCCGGACACCCCCAGCTCCTCCTCGGCCTCCCGCAGCGCCGCCACGTCGTACGGTTCGCCGGCGCCCACGACCCCGCCGACGAACATGTCGTAGTGCGAGGGGAAGACCAGCTTCGTGGCAGTCCTGCGGTGCACGAACAGCCGGCCCGCCGCGTCCCTGGCCTCGATGAAGACGCAGCGGTGGCGCAGGCCCCGCGCGGTCGCCTCGCCCCGGGGCGCCTGCCCGACGACCACGTCGTCCTCGTCGACAATGTCCAGGATCTCGTCAGCCGGATTCATGGGACCCATCCAACATCAACCGGTCGGCGGCCGTGGAGCCGTGTCGCTCCTTCCCCTCCGGCATCGCCGGGTGCAGCCCCAGCAGCACGATCCCGGCCACGATCGCCGCCAGCCCCACGGCCTGCCAGGCGAGGGCGCCGGCGTCCGTACGCACCCGGTCACCGAGGAAGCCGATCCCGCATGCGATCCCCGCCAGCGGCTGCGCGGCGGTCAGCGCCGGCAGGGACATGCGCAGCGGCCCCGCCTCGAACGCGCTCTGCACCAGGATCAGTCCGCTCACCCCGAGGACCAGGACGGCGTACGGCTGCCAGGACGTCAGCAGCGCCGTCCAGCCGCCGTCGGTCAGCCGCTCCCCGCTGAGCCTGGTCAGGGCGTCCTGCAACCCGTAGAGCAACCCCGCCGCCAGACCGAGCAGGACGGGGGTCCCGCGGGTACGCGGGTGCCTGGCGCAGGCGGTCAGGAACAGCGCGAGCCCCGCCACGATCCCGATCACCAGCCAGTGCCGCACCGGAGAGGTCACCGAATCCCCGCCGTGCGGCTCGCCCGCCAGCAGGAACGCGGTGACGCCGCCCGCCAGGAGGCAGAGCCCTCCCCATCCCTGCCGGCCCAGTGACTGGCCCGTGCGGTAACGCGACAACCCCATGGCGAAGAGCAGATTGGTCGCCAGGAGCGGCTCCACGACCGACACCTCGCCCTGGCCGAGAGCAAGCGCTCCGAGCACCATGCCGCAGACCATCAGGCCGATCCCCGCGAGCCAGCTCGGGACCCGCATCAGGTCGAGCAGCAGCCGGGGGGAGAGGAAGTCGCTCAGAGGCGCGCGGCGGGCGGCGTCCTGCTGGAGGACGAAACCGAAGCCCAGGCAGCAGGCGGCGCCCACGGACAGCAGGAGTACCAGCACCGACACGTTCCGACGATAGCCCGGCAGCCGTACGGGACCGGTGAGGGCGCCACCGACCGGACGGTTGACGTGGGCGCGGCCCGTACCGAAGATCTGACCCACAAGTAACTTCACCCGCCGCTGCCCCGCAACGCCCCGAAGGATGGAAGCCATGGCGTACGACGCTGATGTGATCGTGATCGGGGCGGGACTCGCGGGGCTGGTGGCCACCGCCGAGCTCGTCGACGCGGGACGCACGGTGATCCTGCTCGACCAGGAGCCCGAGCAGTCCGTCGGCGGCCAGGCGCACTGGTCCTTCGGCGGGCTCTTCCTCGTCGACTCGCCCGAGCAGCGGCGCATGCGGATCAAGGACAACCACGACCTGGCCCTCCAGGACTGGTACGGCACGGCCGGCTTCGACCGCGACGAGGACCACTGGCCACGGAAGTGGGCCGAGGCGTACGTCGACTTCGCGGCGGGGGAGAAGCGGTCCTGGCTGCACGCACAGGGGGTTCGGTTCTTCCCCGTCGTCGGCTGGGCCGAACGCGGCGGCTACGACGCGAACGGGCACGGCAACTCCGTCCCCCGCTTCCACATCACCTGGGGGACCGGCCCCGGTGTCGTCGCCCCCTTCGAGCGGCGCGTCCGCGAAGGCATGGCGAAGGGCCTCGTCCAGGCACGCTTCCGCCACCGGGTGACCGGCCTCGGCCGCTCGGCCGGCGCGGTCGACACGGTCACCGGCGAGATCCTCCAGGACAGCGGTGCCGAGCGGGGCACCGCGAGCAGCCGCGAGGTCACGGGCTCCTTCGAGCTCAGGGCCCAGGCCGTGATCGTCACCTCCGGGGGGATCGGAGGGAACCACGACCTCGTGCGCGCCCAGTGGCCCGAGCGGCTGGGCACGCCGCCCGCGAAGATGCTCTCCGGGGTCCCCGCCCATGTCGACGGGCTGATGCTGGGCATCGCCGAGAAGGCGGGCGCCCACCACATCAACCGCGACCGGATGTGGCACTACACCGAGGGCATCGAGAACTGGAACCCGATCTGGGACAAGCACGGCATCCGCATCCTGCCCGGCCCGTCCTCCCTCTGGCTGGACGCCGTCGGCAAGCGGCTGCCGGTCCCGCTCTTCCCCGGCTTCGACACCCTGGGAACCCTCGAACACATCATGAAGTCCGGCCACGGCTACACCTGGTTCGTCCTCGACCAGAGGATCATCGGGAAGGAGTTCGCGCTCTCCGGCTCCGAGCAGAACCCGGATCTGACGGGCAAGTCGGTGCGCGACGTGATCGGCAGGGCCCGCGCCGACGTCCCCGGGCCCGTGAAGGCGTTCATGGACAAGGGCGTGGACTTCGTCGTCGAGAAGGACCTCGGAGCGCTCGTACGGGGAATGAACGCGCTCACCGGCGAAGGTCTCATCGATGAGGACGCCCTGCGCCGCGAGATCACGGCCCGCGACCGTGAGATCGCCAACCCCTTCACCAAGGACCTCCAGATCACGGCGATCAACGGAGCGCGCACCTACCTGGGCGACAAACTGATCCGCACGGCGAAGCCGCACCGCATCCTCGACCCGGCCGCGGGCCCGCTCATCGCCGTACGGCTCAACATCCTGACCCGCAAGTCACTCGGGGGCCTGGAGACGGACCTGTCCTCCCGCGTCCTGACCGAGGACGGCACCCCGCTCCCCGGGGTCTACGCGGCGGGCGAGGCGTCGGGCTTCGGAGGCGGCGGCGTCCACGGCTACCGCTCGCTGGAGGGCACGTTCCTCGGCGGCTGCATCTTCTCGGGCCGGACGGCGGGCCGGGCGGCGGCCGAGGCGGTCGGCTGAACCGGCGGCGCGGGACCGGCGATCCGCCGGACCCGCGCCGCCGGTAACCTGCGTCCTCATGATGCGCGCCTGGATCCTGCCGATGCTGCTGCTCGCCTGCGGCTCACTCGTCGCGACGCCGTCGGCCCTCAGGGGGTCCGTCGGGACCGCCGTCGTCTCCCTTCTCCTGTTCGCCCTGCTCGCGGCCCTCAACTCGCCACTCGTGTTCCCGCGTTCGATCGACGCGGCCGAGGCGCTGCGACGGAGCGCGGCCGACGGAAGGCCGGTCGTCTACTGGCGCGCGGGCTGCCGGTACTGCCTGCGTCTGCGGTTCCGGCTGGGCCGCGGTGCCCGGCGGCTGCACTGGGTCGACATCTGGCACGACCCGGCAGGGGCGGCGGCGGTGAGGGCGGCCAACGACGGCGACGAGACCGTGCCGACCGTCGTGGTGGCCGGCCGGCCGTACGTCAATCCCGACCCCGCGTGGCTGCGCGGACAGCTTCCGCCGTCCACCTGACCTCACGTCAGGCGAGCCGCTCCACCACCCGGAAGCGCTCCGCGACGATCATCGTGTCGTCGTCCACGGTGAACTGCGGGTCCCCCAGCGCCTCCCGCATCTCCCCGCTGTGCCAGAACCTCTCGTGTCCCGCCCGCCACTGGGCCACCGAGGTATAGCCCTCGCCCTCGTCCTGAGCGTGCCGCAGTCCGACCGACCCCAGGGGCAGGACCTGGACATCCGTCAGTTCGATCACGGCGACCTCACGGCCGCCGGAGTCGATGAGGGCGGACCGCTCGCCCACCGGCGGGAGTTCCTCCCGCTCCACCTCGTACTCCAGGAGCAGTCCGGAGGTGCAGACCTTCTCGCCCGAGAGAACGGCCTCCACGAGCTTGTCGCGCAGGGGCCCGGGAAACGCGAGCAGGAAGGGCTTGAGCGGTTCACGGTTCTCCATGGCGGCAGTGTGGCACGCGTCACGCCCTCCCCGCCCGTCGCCGCCGCGGACGTCCCCGCCTCCGCCGCCCCTGCGCACTCCCTGCCGTGAGGACGGCATGCGCGGACCGGCCTCGGGAACGAGGCGTTCCGTCAGGAGGCGGCGGCGACGGAGGGCGGACAGCACACCGCGCTGACCCCACGCGCTCCTTGCGGAGGAGTGACGTACACCCGCGGCCCCTGGTGAAGGACGGTCGCGGATGTTCGAATGAGCGGGTGAACCCTTCCCGCAGCGACGGGCCCTCCCCAAAGGACGCCGGCGCGCCCGTCGGCCGCCGCCTGGTCCTGGCCATGCTCGGCCTCGGAGCCGCCGGGGTGGCGGCCGCCCCCGTTCTGCAGCGCGCACTGGAGAGCGGACTGGGTGCCGTCGCAGACAAGGACCCCACCGGACTCACCGGTCTGCTCCCCAACGGCGGCGGCTTCCGCTACTACTCCGTCACCACGTCCGTCCCGAAGAGGACCGCCGCCGACTACCGCCTCACGGTGGACGGCCTGGTCGACCACCCGGCCACCCACACGCTCGACTCGCTGAAGGCGCTGCCGCAGACCCGTATCGTGCGTGACGTCCAGTGCGTGACGGGCTGGCGCGTGCCGCAGACCCCGTTCGAGGGAGTCCGGCTCTCCACGCTGCTCGACGCGGCCGGCGTCGGGCCCGGAGCGAAGGCGGTCCGCTTCACCTGCTTCGACGGTGCCTACAGCGAGAGCCTCACCCTGGAACAGGCCCGCCGCGACGACGTGCTGGTCGCGCTGCGCATGCGGGACGAACCGCTGGCCCACGCCCATGGCGGCCCGGTGCGCCTCTACGTCGCTCCCATGTACTTCTACAAGTCCGCGAAATGGCTCTCCGGGATCACCGTCACCGACTCCGTGCGCCCCGGTTACTGGGAGGAGCTCGGCTATGACGTCGACGCCTGGGTCGGGCGGTCCAACGGCCGCGACGACGCCCCCACCGTCTGAACCCTCCACGAGGGTCCGGCGCTTCACCACGGCCGAACGCCGGGTGCACCGCGCCACCGCCTGGCTGGTGCTGACCTGCGTCGGCACGGCCGCCTGCCTGTACGTCCCCCAGCTCGCCGAACTCGTCGGCCGCCGGCGTCTCGTGGTCACCGTCCACGAGTGGTCCGGGCTGCTGATCCCCGTGCCGCTGCTGGCCGGACTGGTCTCCCGCGCGCTGCGCGCCGACCTCTCCCGTCTCAACCGGTTCGGGCCGCACGACCGGCTGTGGCTGCGGGCGGCCCTGCGCCGCGACCGTTCACCGGGCTCCCGCCCGGCCGGGAAGTTCAACGCCGGCCAGAAGGTCTTCGCAGCGTGGATCGCGGGCGCCGTGCTCGTGATGCTCGGAACGGGACTGCTGATGTGGTTCACCGGGTTCGCCCCGTTGGTGTGGCGCACGGGCGCGACCTTCGTGCACGACTGGCTGGCGCTCGCGATCGGCATCGTCCTCGCCGGCCACATGGCGAAGGCGCTCGCCGACCCGGAGGCACGCCGTGGCATGCGCACCGGATCGGTCGAGCGCCTGTGGGCCCGTTCCGAGCACCCGCTGTGGCGGGAACCGGAGGAGTGACGCCGGCTACAACACCAGCGACAGCAGCAGGATGAAGCCCAGCGAGACGATGGAGATGATGGTCTCCATCACCGACCAGGTCTTGATCGTCTGCGGGACGTCCATGCCGAAGTACTCCTTCACCAGCCAGAACCCCGCGTCGTTGACGTGGCTGAAGAAGAGCGAACCCGCACCGACGGCGAGGACGAGCAGCGCCGCGTGGGACGTGGACATGTCGGCGGCCAGCGGTGCGACCAGGCCTGCCGCTGAGATGGTGGCCACGGTCGCGGAGCCGGTCGCCAGCCGTATCGCCACGGCGATCAGCCAGCCGAGCAGCAGGGCGGGGATCGACCAGTTCTCGGAGAACTCCAGGATCATCTGACCCACACCGGCGTCGATGAGGGTCTGCTTGAACCCGCCGCCCGCACCCACGATCAGCAGGATGCCCGCGATCGGGGCGAGCGACTTCTCGACGGTGCCGGCGAGGCGGCCCTTGGTGAAGCCGGCCGCGCGGCCCAGGGTGAACATGCCGACGAGGACGGCGGCGAGCAGCGCGATCAGCGGCGAGCCGATGACGTCGGTGACCCGCTGGACCTGGTTCTCGGGGTCGTCCACCACGATGTCGACGAGCGCCTTGACGAGCATCAGCACGACGGGCAGCAGGATCGTCGCCAGGGTCGCCCCGAAGCTGGGACGGCGGTCCAGGTCCTCGGACGGGCGCTGCGGGATCATCTTCTCCGGCGCCTCGATGTCCACCCAGCGGGCGGCGTAGCGGGAGAAGACCGGGCCCGCGATGATCACGGTCGGGATGGCCACCAGCACACCGAGTGCCAGGGTGACGCCCAGGTTGGCACCGAGGGCGTCGATCGCCACCAGCGGCCCGGGGTGCGGGGGGATCAGCCCGTGCATCACGGAGAGACCGGCGAGCGCGGGGATGCCGATCCGCATCAGGGAGTAGTTGCCGCGCTTGGCGACGAGCAGCACCACCGGAATCATCAGCACGATTCCGACCTCGAAGAACAGCGGAAGCCCGATGATCGAGGCGATCAGGACCATCGCCCACGGCATGGCGCGCCCGCTCGCCTTCGCGAGGATCGTGTCGACGATCTGGTCGGCGCCGCCGGAGTCGGCGAGCAGCTTGCCCAGGATGGCGCCCAGGGCGATGAGGACACCGACACCCGCGACGGTCGAACCGAGACCCGCGGTGAAGCTGGTGATCGTCTTCGCCGGGTTGGCCCCGGCGAACGAACCGAGCGCGAGCGAGCCGATGGTCAGCGCGAGGAACGCGTGCATCTTGAGCTTGGTGATGAGCAGGACGATGACTGCGATGCCCGCCAGGACGGCTATGCCCAGCTGTGCGTTGCCGGCCGAAGTGATGGGTTCGACGGCGTCCGCTGCCAACATCTCGACGCTGAGACTGGTCACGGTGGTGATCCTTAGTTCGCGAGCCGGCGCAGCGCGGCGACGGCTCGGTCGGTGATTTCCTCGGGGGTGCCGGACACGTCGACGGAGACGCCCGCCTCGTCCTCCTGCAGCGGCTGCAGGGTCGCGAACTGGGAGTCCAGCAGTGCGGTCGGCATGAAGTGGCCCTTGCGGTCCGCCATGCGCCGCTCGATGAGAGCCCGGTCGCCGGTCAGATGCAGGAAGACGGCACCGGGGGCCTCGGCGCGCAGCCGGTCGCGGTAGGCACGCTTGAGCGCCGAACTGCTGACGACGCCGCCGAGCTCCGCCCGGCCGTGTGCCCACTGCCCGATGGCGTCGAGCCACGGCCAGCGGTCGTCGTCGTCCAGCGGCGTGCCGGCGGACATCTTGGCGATGTTGGCCGGCGGGTGGAAGTCGTCGCCCTCGGCGTAGGGGACGCCGAGGGCGTCTGCGAGCAGGGGGCCGATCGTTGTCTTGCCGGTCCCTGCTACGCCCATCACCACGATGACGTGGGGGGTGCTCATTGGTGCCTCGCTGTCTTCATCGACATCGGTCCGTCGACATCGGTCCGTCGCGCTACTGAAACCCATTACATACGACTTATTCAAGAGGCTGTGACATAAACGTCGTACTTTTTCCCCCTCCGGGGCGCCCCGTAGGCTTGCGGGCATGACCACACCTGCTCAGGGGCTCCATACACATGTGCTGGACACCCTGGGCCTGGAGATCGCGGCGGGTGACTCACCGCCCGGCCTGGTCCTGCGGACCGACGAGCTCGCCCAGCGCTTCGACGTGTCGCGCACCGTCGTACGCGAAGTGGTCCGCGTCCTGGAGTCCATGCACCTGGTCGAGTCCCGGCGCCGGGTCGGGGTCACCGTGCGGCCCACCGAGGAGTGGAACGTCTACGACCCCCAGGTCATCCGCTGGCGGCTCGCGGGCTCCGACCGGCCCCGGCAGCTGCGCTCGTTGACCGTGCTGCGGTCCGCCGTGGAACCCGTCGCCGCGGGCCTCGCGGCCCGGCACGCCACCGCCGAGCAGTGCGCCGCGCTCACGGAGTGCGCCCTCGGGATGGTCGCGACCTCGCGCGGCCAGCAGCTGGAGGGCTACCTCCGGCACGACATCGCGTTCCACCGCATCGTGCTCAACGCCTCCGGCAACGAGATGTTCGCGCGGCTCGGGGACGTCGTCGCGGAGGTCCTCGCCGGGCGCACCCACCACCAGGTGATGTTCGAGGACCCGGACCCCGCGGCCGTCACGCTCCACGTCCGGCTCGCCGAAGCCGTCCGCGAGGGGGACGCCGAGGGGGCGGAGCGGCTCACCAAGGAGATCGCGGTCGGCGCGCTGCACGAACTGGACGTGCTCGCCCCGTGAGCTCCTGCCCGTCCGGGTACGGTGGACGGGATCGATCTTCAGGACAACGGGGCAGTCGGAATGGGAGACCACGGCATGGCGCAGCAGGTACAAGGGGTCATCGCACCGGGAAAGAACGAGCCCGTGCGGGTGGAGACGATCCTGGTGCCGGACCCGGGCCCCGGTGAGGCCGTGGTCAAGATCCAGGCGTGCGGCGTCTGCCACACGGACCTGCACTACAAGCAGGGCGGCATCAACGACGACTTCCCGTTCCTGCTCGGCCATGAGGCCGCGGGTGTCGTGGAGTCCGTCGGCGAAGGCGTCACCGACGTCGAGCCCGGCGACTTCGTGGTCCTCAACTGGCGTGCGGTGTGCGGCCAGTGCCGTGCCTGTCTGCGCGGCCGCCCCTGGTACTGCTTCGACACCCACAACGCGAAGCAGAAGATGACCCTCCTGGACGGCACCGAGCTCTCCCCGGCGCTCGGCATCGGCGCGTTCGCCGAGAAGACCCTCGTCGCCGCGGGCCAGTGCACCAAGGTCGACCCCGAGGTCTCCCCGGCCGTCGCCGGGCTGCTCGGCTGCGGAGTCATGGCGGGCATCGGCGCCGCCATCAACACCGGCCAGGTCGGCCGCGGCGACTCCGTCGCCGTCATCGGCTGCGGCGGCGTCGGCGACGCGGCGATCGCCGGTGCCCGGCTCGCGGGGGCGGCGAAGATCATCGCGGTCGACATCGACGACCGCAAGCTGGAGACGGCGAAGAAGATGGGCGCCACCCACACCGTCAACTCCCGCTCCGGTGACCCCGTCGAGGCGATTCGCGCCCTCACCGACGGCAACGGCGCCGATGTCGTGATCGAGGCGGTCGGGCGCCCCGAGACGTACAAGCAGGCCTTCTACGCCCGCGACCTCGCCGGCACCGTCGTCCTCGTGGGCGTGCCCACCCCCGAGATGCAGCTCGAGCTCCCGCTCCTCGACGTGTTCGGGCGTGGGGGCTCGCTCAAGTCGTCCTGGTACGGCGACTGCCTGCCCTCGCGTGACTTCCCCATGCTGATCGACCTGCACCAGCAGGGACGCCTCGACCTGGGCGCCTTCGTCACCGAGACCATCCAGCTCGGCGAGATCGAGCAGGCCTTCGCGCGGATGCACGACGGCGACGTCCTGCGCTCGGTGGTGGTCCTCTGATGGCCGCCCGCATCGACCACCTGGTCACGTCCGGCACCTTCGCCCTCGACGGCGGCGAATGGGACGTCGACAACAACGTCTGGATCGTCGGCGACGACACGGAGGCCGTCGTCATCGACGCCGCCCACGACGCCGCCGCGATCGAGGCCGCACTCGGCGGGCGTACGCTGCGCGCCATCATCTGTACCCACGCGCACAACGACCACATCGACGCGGCGCCGGCCCTCGCCGACGCGACCGGTGCGCCGATCCTGCTGCACCCGGACGACCTGCCCCTCTGGGAGCAGACCCACCCGCACCGCGCCCCCGACGGCGAACTCGCCGACGGGCAGGAGCTGGAGGTGGCGGGGACGCGCCTGACGGTGCTGCACACCCCGGGCCACGCCCCCGGCGCTGTCTGCCTCCACGCCCCCGAGCTGAGCACGGTCTTCACCGGGGACACGCTCTTCCAGGGCGGACCGGGCGCCACCGGGCGTTCCTTCTCGCACTTCCCGACGATCATCGACTCGATCAGGGACCGGCTGCTCGCCCTTCCGCCGGAGACCGGCGTCCGCACCGGACACGGGGACTCCACCACCATCGGCGCGGAGGCGCCGCAGCTTCAGGACTGGATCGCCCGCGGCCACTGACCGCGGCCGGGTTCACCGGTCCGGCCACGCGGAGAGCCGCAGGCCGCTCTCGAAGCGGTGCGGCACGCCCGTGACCGGATCGGTGAACTCCAGCACCCTCGCCAGCAGTTGCAACGGACGCCCGAAGTCCTCGTGCTCCGGGTCCGGCTCCACCACCGGGTAGACCGGATCGTTCACGAGCGGCAGCCCCAGCGCGTTCATGTGCACCCGCAGCTGATGCGTGCGGCCGGTCGCGGGCAGCAGCCGATAGCGGCCGAAGGCGCCCCGGTGCTCCAGCAGTTCGACCCGGCTCTCGCTGTTCGGTGCCCCCGGCTCCTCGCGCGCCGCGACGACCCCGCGCTCCTTCACGATTCTGCTCCGCACCGTGCGGGGGAGCGTGAGCTCCGGGTCGTACGGAGCCACCGCCTCGTACTCCTTGCGCACCAGCCGGTCCCGGAACAGCGTCTGGTACGCGCCCCGGTCCTCGGCCCGAACGACACAGAGCACCAGGCCCGCCGTCAGCCGGTCCAGCCGGTGCGCGGGCTGCAGGTGCGGCAGCCCCAGCTCCCGGCGCAGCCGGGCGGTCAGGGTCTCGGTGATGTGCCGGCCGCGCGGGGTGGTGCTGAGGAAGTGCGGCTTGTCGGCGATGAGGAGGTGCTCGTCGCGGTGGAGCACACCGACCGGGAAGGGCACCGGCTCCTCCGAGGCGAAATCCCGGTGGAACCAGAGGAACCGGCCTGCCGTGTACGGCTCGTCGCCCCCCACGGCACCGCCGTCGGCCCCGACGAACAGCCCTTCGGCGAGCATCGTGTCCACTCGTCGCGCCCCGACCGCCCCCGCGAACCGGTCCTGCAGGTGGTCCCGGACACAGTCCCAGGCACCGTCGGGATCCTCCGGCAGCCTCACCCGCACCGGATCGATCCCGTCCCGCTGGGGGAGCGGGGCGGCGGGGGGCTTGGCCCGGCCTCTCATCGCCATCGGTCCTTGTCGCCGGAGGGGGCCCGATACGGACGGGCAGGATCCCCCATCATCCCATCGGGTAGGCCGGCCGCTCGTACTCGAGCGGTGGGGCACCTCCACGGACGACGAACCCGCCGAGCCGTTCCGGCAGGTGGTCACCCGGGACGACGCCACCGGCGAACTCGTGGGCAAGGTGGTCAACGCGCGGGCCGCGGATGCCAGGACCCGGATCGACCTCGAGGCGAAGCCCGCCTCACGGACCGCCCGGCCGACCACGCTCCAGGCGGCCCCTGACGCGGAGAACACGGCCGGGACCGTCAGGTGGCATCACGGACATCGGCACTGCGCGTCGACGGACCGGTGCTCCCTCCCCCACACGTTCCGGGCGCACTCCGTGACCTTCCTCCGCGTCACGGCATGGAAAGGACCGGAGCGGGGAGAGGTGAACACCCGCAGAGCGACCCCGGGGGCGTTCCGCCGGTGACCGGGACGGCTTCCCGCACGCCACGCGGGCCGTCGCGGAGAAGGCGGGGCATCCGCCCCGCGTCGGGCAGCCCGAACGTTTCGACGCCGCCCTGCCGGACTTCCTCGCCCCGCTGGTCGCCGGACCGCGACCGAGCCACTGTCTCGCCCGACCCCGCAGGCCGGCCACAGTCCGAAAAACAGTCCGAAAAACAGACCGAGAAACAGAAAAAACCCCAGATGAACTGGGGTTTTTCACTGGTGTCCGAGGGGGGACTTGAACCCCCACGCCCGATAAAGGGCACTAGCACCTCAAGCTAGCGCGTCTGCCATTCCGCCACCCGGACCGGGTGTGTCTTCCTGGGCCCTGCCCGTTCCGACGTGGAAAACCATAGCAAACATTCGAGGGTGCTCGATCACGCCCCCGGCGCCGACAAGACGCATGACGAGCGCCGGGCGGCCTTGGGCGAGCGGCGCCGGCGCGCGAGGATGAGAGGGAGCACCACCGCGACAGTGGAAGGAAGCAGCGTGAGCGAGACCAACACGGACCGGGCCGGCATCGGCGAGAGGGCCGAGAGCGAGGTCGTGGACCTCTGTCGTGACCTGATCCGGATCGACACCAGTAACTACGGCGACCACTCGGGCCCCGGGGAGCGTGCCGCCGCTGAGTACATCGCCGAGAAGCTCGCCGAGGTCGGGCTCGAGCCGAAGATCATCGAGTCGCACAAGGGGCGTGCCTCCACCGTGGCCCGGATCGAGGGCGAGGACCCCTCCAAGCCGGCGCTGCTGATCCACGGGCACACCGACGTCGTGCCGGCCAACGCGGCGGACTGGACGCACGATCCGTTCTCCGGCGAGATCGCCGACGGGTGCGTGTGGGGCCGGGGCGCCGTCGACATGAAGGACATGGACGCGATGACCCTCGCGGTCGTACGCGACCGCGTGCGCAGCGGCCGCAAACCCCCGCGAGACATCGTCCTCGCCTTCCTCGCCGACGAGGAGGCGGGCGGCACGTACGGGGCGCGCCACCTCGTCGACAACCACCGGGACCTCTTCGACGGCGTCACCGAGGCGATCGGAGAGGTCGGCGGATTCTCCTTCACCGTCAACGAGAACCTGCGCCTCTATCTGGTGGAGACCGCGCAGAAGGGCATGCACTGGATGCGGCTCACCGTGGACGGCACCGCCGGGCACGGCTCGATGACCAACGACGACAACGCCATCACGGAGCTCTGCGAGGCCGTCGGCCGGCTCGGCCGCCATACCTGGCCGGTCAGGGTGACCAAGACCGTACGGTCCTTCCTCGACGAGCTGTCCGACGCTCTCGGCACCCCGCTCGACCCGGAGGACATGGAGGCCACGCTCGCCAAGCTCGGCGGGATCGCCAAGATGATCGGCGCGACCCTGCGCAACTCCGCAGCTCCCACCATGCTCGGCGCCGGCTACAAGGTGAACGTGATTCCCGGGCAGGCCACCGCTCATGTGGACGGCCGCTTCCTGCCCGGCTACGAGGAGGAGTTCCTGACGGACCTCGACCGGATCCTCGGGCCCCGGGTGAAGCGCGAGGACGTGCACGGGGACAAGGCCCTGGAAACGGGCTTCGACGGGTCCCTCGTGGACGCGATGCAAATCGCCCTGAAGGCCGAGGACCCCATCGCGCGCGCCGTGCCCTACATGCTCTCGGGTGGCACCGACGCCAAGTCCTTCGACGACCTCGGTATTCGCTGCTTCGGATTCGCCCCCCTCAAGCTGCCGCCGGAGCTGGACTTCGCCGGGATGTTCCACGGCGTGGACGAGCGGGTCCCGGTGGACGGCCTGAAGTTCGGAGCCCGGGTGCTCGACCGGTTCATCGACCACTCCTGACCCTGTGAGCGGCCGTATTCGACAGCCTGTGCGTACTCACTGGAAAGGGTGAAAGAGATCGTCTACTCGTAGCCCGCCCACTCCCTCCTCGTTGCTCATGATGCGGTCCGCGGCTGGGACCGCGCTTGTCAACGAGGAGGAATCATGATCAAGAAGGTCGTCGCAATCGCGGCTGCTACCGGTGGTCTCGTGCTCGCTGGTGCGGGTATGGCTTCCGCCGACGCCGGAGCCCAGGGTGCCGCCATCGGCAGCCCCGGCGTGCTCTCGGGCAACGTCGTCCAGGTGCCGGTCCACGTTCCGGTGAACGTGTGCGGCAACACCGTTTCCGTGATCGGGCTGCTGAACCCCGCCTTCGGCAACACCTGCGTCAACGCGTGACGATGCGCGCCAACCCGTGAGGGTCTGAGTCCGGTCGGCCCCGGAGTGCGTGCCATGCACTCCGGGGCCGCTGGGCATCTGGTCCCGGCGCGGGTTGCGCCGGGGTATTTCGGTAGGCAGAAGGCAGGAAAGCAACCTATGCGACAGGTCACACGCAAAGGCCTGATCACCATGGCAGCGGCGGGTGGAGTGCTCGCGCTCGGTGGCGGATACGCGCACGCCGACGCGGGTGCCGCGGGCGCCGCGTCGGGTTCACCGGGAGTGCTCTCGGGGAACTCGATCCAGGTCCCGATCGATGTACCCGTCAACGTGTGCGGAAACTCCGTGAACGTCGGCGGTCTGCTCAATCCCACGAGCGGAAACGACTGCGGAGACGGATCTTCGAAGTCCGGACAGGCGTCCACCTCGGACGGTGGCTCCTCCTCCGGTCACGGCTCCGACGGCCGGACGTCGTCCCGGCACGGGGACGCGCGCGACGGCGGGAGCCGGGCGTCAGGGCACCAGGACACGCGTGACAGCGGGGCGGGGACGGGCAGGCACCGTGCTCCCGGCACCTCGGCCCACGCCGAGACGACCGGATCCCCGGGATTCCTCTCCGGGAACCAGGTGCAGGCGCCGGTCGAGATCCCCCTGAACGTCTGCGGCAACAGCGTCACCGTCGGCGGACTACTCAACCCGGTCTTCGGCAACAACTGCGAGAACGACTCGGAGGCGGTCCCGCCTCCCGTCGTGCCGCACACTCCGCCCACCCCGGAGAAGCCGGTCACGCCGGACGCTCCCCCTGCTCCCGAGACCCAGCTCGTGGCGGGCGAGCAGCTCGCTCACACCGGTGGGGGCGGGCTCGACCTGCTCGTTCCGGCGAGCGCGGGCCTGCTGCTCGCGGGTGCGGGCACCGTTCTGTACCGACGTTCGCGCAGCGCCGCGTAGCGCCTGCACCACATCGAGTACGACGAGCGGGTTCCGCGGACGCGGGACCCGCTCCGTGCTACCAGGTGGGCCGGAGCTGGCGGATGATGCGGCGGCGCAGCCGCACCCGGCGGCTGCCGTCACGGCGCAGCGTCAGACGGTCCAACTCCCAGTGCCCGTACTCGGCATGGTCGGTCAGCAGGCGGGCCGCCTCCTTGCGGGACACCCCGCGCGGCACGTACACGTCGATAAATTCGTATTCCGGCATCGCATCTATTGTGCGGGCAGACCCCCGGTACGGATAGCGTCTGTCCTATGTCTGATGCTGCGCAGCCCACCGCTGCCGAGGTACGCGCCGCCGCCGATGCAGTCAGAACCGCGCTCGACCGCCACCTCCAGGCGGTCGAACGCCGTACCGGGGACGACGACCCCGCTGTCTCCGACGCGTTCAACGCACTGGCCGCCGCCGCCGAGGTCTACGACGAACTGCTCTACGACCGTTACGACGAAGTCACCCCCTTCGAGATCCCGGCCGCACAGGACTCCCTCCCGCCGTATGCGGGCCCGGAGGAGCCGCATGCCGTCAGCGTGCTGATCAGGCGCGACTACGCGGTGGCGGAGCCCGGCCGGTTGCTCGCCCAGGCACAGCGGCTCGCCGACGTCGATCCGGACGGGGACGGGCTGCCGGCCGCCGGGGTGCACGCCGCGCTGGGAGCGGTGTTCGGCGAGTACGAGGCGGACGAAATCGCCTCCCGGCACCAGGAGTTCGGGCTCGAGGAGGGGGACTCCACCCTCTGGGTCTCCGCTGTGGAGGAGCCTCCCGAGCCGGGGGAGTGGCTCGCGGCGCCGTTCGACGAAGCCGATCCCGCGATGGTGGTCTGCCGTTTCGACGTCAGCGCGGTCTTCGACGAGGAGGACGAGCTGGACGGGGACCCCGACGGCCTCGTCGCGGAACGCTCCTGACCTCGCCGTCCGACGGCCCCGGCGCGCAGCGCACCGGGGCCGTCGGTATGCCCGGGAGCCCTTCGCGGACGACCCGCTACGAGGCGTCCGGAGTGGGCAGCGCCTCCAGCAGGGGCCGCAGCCGGGTCGTCCGCTCCTGCGCCGGGACCTCGGCCACCGCACGCGGCAGGGCCTGGTCCACGCCGTGCACCACCGACAGGTGCCGCTCGCCACGGCTGAACGCCGTGTACACCCAGGGCCTGCTGAGCCCCTGCGCCGCGTCGCCGGGCAGCACGACGACCGCGGCCGGCCAGCGCATCCCCGCCGCCTGATGGGCGCTGAGCGCCCAGCCGTGGCGCACCGAGGCCTCCACCCGTTCCTGGGGTACGACGACGGACGTGCCCGAGCAGTCCAGGTGCAGGCCGTCGGCGTCGGCCGAGACGACCGAGCCGGGCACCACCCTGCCCGGAGCCGGGACGTGGACCACCCGGTCGCCGGGGTCGAAGCCGCCGAAACGGCCCGGCCCCGGATTCAGGCGCTGCTTGAGCGCCGCGTTCAGCGCCGTCGTGCCCGCCGTACCGCCGTGCCCGACCGTGATGACCTGGGTGTCGGAGGAAGGGACGCCGATGGCGCGCGGCACCGAGTCGGCCACCAGCTGGACGGTGCGGTGCACTGCCTCACCCGCGTCGCGGACGGGCACGATCACCACCTCCTTGCCCGGCGCCTCGACCTGGGCGAGCTCGCCGATGCCGATGCCCGAGACCAGCTCACCGATCGGCCCCGGGTCGGGCGTGCGCGAGACCACGTGCGGGCAGGCGCGCGACGCGATCACATCGGCGAACACCCGGCCCGCACCGGCCGAACCGAGCACCCCCGGGTCACCACTCAGGATCAGCCGCGTCCCGTCGGCGAGTGACTCCACCAGCATCGCGGCCGTCTCCACGTCGAGCTGCGGGGCGTCCAGCACGACCAGCACGTCGACGGCGAACGCGCCGTCCGCGTCCCGGCCCGGCCCGCTCCCGCCGGAGAGCAGCGCCGAGAGGGTGACCGCGGAACCCGGATCACCGACCGCGTCCGTCAGCCGTCGCAGGCCGTCGGCGCTGTGGGTGGTGCCCAGGGCCCGCAGGCCGAGGCCCCGCGCGGCGGCGATGAGGGCGGCGGGTTCGGCACGGGCGCTCTCACCGCCGCTGTGGACGACCAGACCCGCGCCCGCCGCCGCCCGGATGAGCTCGCCCGCCGAAGGTGACGGGGCACCGGCAGCGGCGTCCGTCCAGTCGGCACCCTTCTCGCAGGAGTTGACCAGCCGTGCCAGGCCGTCGGCGAGGCTCTCCTCGGCCAGGGCGTACCGGTCGAGGCCGAGGAGGACCCGCACGGGCTCCTCGTCGCCCTGTGCCCCGTCCTCGGACGTCTCCTCCTCCGCCCCTTCCGTCTCCTGGGGCTCCGCGGTGTCGTCGTCCTGGAAGACCAGCACGACGCCCTCCGCGACGGCCTGCTGGACGGCCTCGGCGGGGTCGGCCACCGAGAATCCGGCCAGCCCCGCCCGCACCTCGTCGGCGTCCAGCGCGGTGTGGCCCCGCAGCGCGGCACGCTCCAGCATCCAGCTCACCAGGGCCGCCGTGCGGCGCTCGTCGTCGGGGCCGCATTCCGCGCCCAGCAGTGCCCGGGCGAAGCCGTCCGCCTGCTCGGGCCGTACGCCCGGCACGGCCAGCAGTTGCCACGGGTCCTCCCGGAGGGCGGTGGCGGCCCCTTCGCCGAGCGTCGCCGCCGCCGGGCCCGCCAGCGCTTCGGGAGCCCCGCCCCCGGCGAGCACCTCCGCGACCGAGGCGGCCGCCTCGGGGGAGGCGACGCGCGGCCGCTCCGGCGCGGGGGAGGGAGCGGACCGCGCGGCCGGTGCCGCGGGAGCCGCACGGCGGGGCGCCGGCGCGGCCCCGGGGGAGTCGAAGAAGGCGGTGCCCGGCTTCTCGCCGCTCTCCACCGCGCGGACCGCCGCGAGGAGGTCCGCGGCCGGGCCGCTCAGCTTCGCACCGGCCGCGATGGGCCCTTCCTTGCCGGCCTTGCGCTGCTCGATGCGCTCGTGGAGCTCGCGCTGCGCGGCCAGCTCCGCCTCGGCCTCCGACAGCGCGGGTGCCACGGGCTCACCGGGAGCCCGCTCCGGCTCCTGCACGCCTTCCGCGCTCTCCGCGCCGTCGTCCGCCCCCTCCGCACTCCGCGCGCCGCCCTCGTCGGGTGCGCCGGGGGTGCCGGCCGCCTGGACACCGGCTTCCTCACCGGTCGCGGGGTCCTCGGCCGCGGGGTCCGGGGTTTCTCCCCGGGGATGCGCAGTCACAGCGTGCTCCAGTCCTGGTCGGGATAGCGGTGCACGGGCGCCGACACATCGTCGAGCGCCTGGCAGATCTCGTCAGGAAGACTAAGCGCCTCCACCGACAACGCCTCGCGCAGCTGCCGCGCGTTGCGCGCCCCGACGACCGGGGCCACCACCCCCGGCCTGTCCCGCACCCAGGCGAGAGCGACCTCGAGGGGGGTCGCCGCGAGACCGTCGGCGGCGGTCGCCACCGCGTCCACGATCCTGCTCGCCGCCTCGTCGAGATACGGCTCGACGAAGGGTGCCAGCTGATCGGAGGCGCCACGCGAGCCGGACGGGGTACCGGTGCGGTACTTGCCGGTCAGTACCCCCCGGCCCAGCGGGGAGGACGGCAGCAGCCCCACCCCGAGGTCCAGCGCCGCCGGCAGCACCTCCCGCTCCACGCCCCGCTGCAGCAGCGAGTACTCCATCTGTGTGCAGGCCAGCCGGGTGCGCAGCCCGGGCGCGGCGAGCTGCCAGGTGGCCGCCTTGGCGAGCTGCCAGCCGCTGAAGTCGGACACCCCGGCGTACCGGACCCGCCCCGATGACACGGCCAGGTCCAGTGCCTGCAGGGTCTCCTCCAGCGGGGTCACGGGATCGAAGGCGTGGATCTGCCACACGTCCACGTAGTCCGTCCCGAGCCGACGCAGGGACGCGTCGAGCGCGGCGAGCAGATGCCCGCGCGATCCGTCGAATCGGCGGTACGGGTCGGACACGCTGCCCGCCTTGGTCGCGATGACCAGGTCCTGCCGGGGCACCAGAGTGTCCAGGAAGCGCCCCAGCAGGTGTTCGGCCTCACCACCGCCGTACACGTCGGCGGTGTCGACGAGGGTGCCGCCCACGTCCCAGAAGGCCTTGAGCTGGTCGGCCGCGTCGTGTTCGTCGGTGTCCCGGCCCCAGGTGAGAGTGCCCAGCCCGATCCGGGACACACGAAGGCCGGTACGGCCGAGATGCCTCTGCTCCATGGGCGCTGAGATTACTGGCAGGGGCCCGACGGGGTGGGAGCCTGTGGACAACGGCCGTCCCCCGGCGGGCCTGCCGGATCCCGGCGCCCCGCGCTAGAGTCCCGGCACAGGAACGTTACTGATCAGTAGAGGGAGTGTGGGTATGCGGCTCGGCATCAATCTCGGTTACTGGGGTGCGGGGATGGACGGGGACAACCTCGCCGTCGCCCAGGAGGCCGACCGGCTCGGCTACGACGTCTGCTGGGCGGCCGAGGCGTACGGCTCCGACGTGCCGACGGTGCTCGCCTGGGTCGCGGCCCGGACCGAGTCCATCGACGTGGGCTCCGCGATCATGCAGATCCCGGCCCGTCAGCCGGCCATGACGGCCATGACGGCGGCCACCCTCGACTCGCTCTCCGGGGGCCGTTTCCGCCTCGGCCTCGGCGTATCGGGACCTCAGGTCTCCGAGGGCTGGTACGGCGTCAAGTTCGACAAGCCGCTGGCCCGCACGCGCGAGTACGTCGAGATCGTGCGCCGGGCGATGTCCCGGGAGCGGCTGTCCTACGAGGGCGAGCACTGGACGCTGCCGCTGCCCGACGGCCCCGGCAAGCCCATCAAGCTGACCGTCCACCCGCAGCGGGAGCACATCCCGCTCTACATCGCCGCGATCGGCCCGAAGAACCTCGAGCAGACCGGCGAGATCGCCGACGGCGCCCTGCTGATCTTCCCGTCGGCCGAGCACATCGAGGAGACCGCGCTGCGGCACCTGCGGGCCGGACGGGAGAAGGCCGGCCTGACGATGGACGGCTTCGACGTCTGTCCGACCCTCCCGCTGGCTGTCGGCGACGACATCAACGGCCTCGCCGACATGTTCCGCCCCTACACCGCGCTGTACGTCGGTGGCATGGGCAGCCGCAAGCAGAACTTCTACAACCAGCTCGCCCAGCGCATGGGCTACGAGAAGGAAGCCGCCGAGATCCAGGACAAGTACCTGGCCGGCGACAAGGCGGGCGCGGCAGCCGCCGTACCGCACCAGCTCATCGACCAGACCACGCTGCTCGGCTCCGTGGACCGGATCGCCGACCGGATGCAGGCGTACGCCGCCGCGGGCGTCACGACGCTGACCCTCGCCCCGGCGGGCTTCACGCTCGACGAGCGGCTCGCGGCGCTGCGCGCCGGCACGGACGCCCTGGAGCGCTCGGGGCTCACCGCGTAGGCACCGAAGGCCCCTGCGGCCGTGGTGGGGGCTCGGGGGTCGTCCCCGCCACGGCCGTCGAACGGAACAACGCGGGGCGGTGCCCCCGGGACACGCGTCGCACTCCTCTCGGGGCGCCCGTTCGGCCGTGCCCCGACCCGTTCGTGTTGCCTACCGACGCGTACCGAATTTGACTGTTCCCCTGCGGACACCGGTGCGAAAGGTGGCAGTGATGCTCTCGGCAAAGAGTCTGTTCCAGGAGATCCTCGACAACGACGAGTCGTTCCGGCTGTTCTGCTCGATCGCTGCCGACGGGGAGTCGCAGGGCGGCTGGGAGAACGGGCGCATCGCCGCACTCGTCCCCCCGGGACTGCGCGAACTGGCCCCCAAGGTCGCCCGGCACGGTGCCGACGAGGACAAGCACGGCCGGATCTTCAACGCCCTCCTGAAGCAACGCGGGCTGCAGCCGGTGGCGGTGCCGTACGACACCGACTACACCCTCCTGCTGGAACGCCGGGGTATCGGCCTCGCGCACGACCGGCTCAGCCGTGACGAGCCGCTCACCGAGCGGGACGTCATCGTCTACCTCGCCCACAGCAGGGTCACCGAGCAGCGGGCCTCCGAACAGATGAGACTCCTGCTGAAGCATTTCGCGGGACACCCCGTCCTCGGCCGCGCGGTGAAGATGATCTCGCGGGACGAGGACAACCACCTCGCGTACTGCCACGAGGAACTCCTCCTCTTCGCCCGGGCGGGGCACGGCAGGACGATCCAGTCCGTCCTGCGGGAGTGCGCCCAGGCGGAGATCCGGGTCTACCGGGACGTCAGCCTCGCCGTGATGAGCCACATGGGCGAGGTGCTGCGCTGGCCGCGCGCCAAGGCCGCCGTACTGGCCGCGGGGATCCACGCCGTGTACGCCGGCGAGCGGCTGGTGGGCTGGCGGCGCATGGTCAGCCTCGAACAGCCCGCCCGTCGGAACGCCCTGGGCGGCCCGGCCGTACCCGAGAGCGAATACGCCTGAGGCCGGTGCCCCGGCCTACATCCAGCCGCGGCGCTTGAACAGGCGGTACAGCCCGACGACCGCGACGCCCATCAGCACGATCACCGCCGGGTAGGTCCAGGCCCAGTCGAGCTCCGGCATGTGGCGGAAGTTCATGCCGTAGACCCCGGCCACCATGGTCGGTACGGCGGCCATGGCGGCCCACGCCGAGATCTTCCGCATGTCGTCGTTCTGCCGCACACCCACCTGCGCCAGATGGGCCGACAGGATGTCCGAGAGCAGCCGGTCGAGCCCTTCCACATGCTCGACGGCCCGCGTCAGGTGGTCGTTCACGTCCCTGAAGAAGGGCTGCGACCCGACGTCGACGAAGGGCACCCCCGCGCTCGAGAGCCGTGCCATCGGCGCGCTCAGCGGATTGGTCGCCCGGCGGAACTCGAGCACCTGCCTCTTGAAGGTGTAGATGCCCGCCGCCGTGTTCTTGGAGTCCCCGGAGCCTGCCGGGGCGAAGACCTGGGCCTCCAGCTCCTCCAGGTCCACCTGGAGCTCGGCCGCGACCTCGATGTAGTGGTCCACCACCGCGTCACTGACCGCGTACAGGACCGACGTCGGCCCGTGCCGGAGGACCTCGGGCTCGGCCTCCAGACGGCTCCGCACCGCCGCGAGGGGCGCACCCTCGCCGTGCCGCACCGTCACCACGAAGGAGTCCCCTATGAACAGCATCAGCTCACCGGCGCTCACGGTGTCGCTCCGCGGCTCGTAGACCACCGGCTTGATCACGACGAACAGGGAGTCGTCGTAGATCTCCAGCTTGGGCCGCTGATGGGCGCGCAGGGCGTCCTCGACCGCGAGCGGATGCAGCGCAAACTCGCTGCTGACCAGGTCGAACTCCTTCTCCGTCGGCTCGTGCAGCCCGATCCAGACGAAGGCGTCTCCGGTGGCACGTGCCTCGTCGAGGGCATCGGAGAAGTCGGCGGGACCTTCGGTCCGGCGCCCGTCCCGGTAAATTCCGCAGTCGACGATCACCCGCGCATTCTTCCCTGCCGCGACGCCTTCACGCACCCCTCTACGCTGGCGGGTATGCCCACGCTCATCCTTGTACGACACGGACGCTCGACCGCCAACACCTCCGGAGTGCTCGCGGGCCGTACCCCCGGGGTCTCCCTCGACGAACGCGGGACCGCACAGGCCGCCGCGCTGCCCGGCCGGCTCTCGGCCCTCACCCTCGCCGCGGCTGTCAGCAGCCCTCTGCAGCGCTGCCGCGAGACGCTCCAGCCGCTGCTCGCCGCCCGACCCGGCCTCGCGCTCCACACCGAGGAGCGGATCAGCGAGTGCGACTACGGGGACTGGTCGGGTCGCAAACTCGCCGAACTCGCCGACGAACCGCTCATGAAGGTGGTCCAGCAGCACCCCTCGGCCGCGGCCTTCCCCGGCGGTGAGTCCATGCGCGCCATGCAGGCGCGGGCCGTCGAAGCCGTGCGGGACTGGAACACCCGCATCGAGGCGGAGCACGGCGACGACTCCGCGTATGTGATGTGCTCGCACGGCGACATCATCAAGGCGCTCGTCGCCGACGCGCTCGGCATGCATCTCGACCTCTTCCAGCGCATCCAGGCCGACCCGTGCTCCGTCACCGCGATCCGCTACACACGGCTGCGCCCCTTCCTCCTCCGGCTCGGCGACACCGGCGACTTCGCGTCCCTCGCGCCGCGCGAACAGGCCATCGGGGCAGACGCGGCGGGGGACACGGGAGCGGATGCGGCCGTCGGGGGCGGCGCTGGGGCACCGTGATCGCTCCGCGCAGTAGGGTGGACGCGCCGTAGAGGCCCTGCGGGTCAGTTCCGCGGGGCCCCGGGGCCGCCCCCATCCGCCATCACATTCTCAAGGGAGACAGGACGTGTCCCGTCAGGTGTTCCTCTACGACCCGCCGGACCGCTTCGTGGCCGGTACGGTCGGGCTGCCTGGCCGCCGTACGTTTTTCCTGCAGGCATCCTCGCGGGGACGGGTCACGAGCGTGGCCCTGGAGAAGACCCAGGTCTCCGCGCTGGCCGAACGGATCGACGAGCTCCTCGACGAGGTCGTCCGGCGGACCGGCGGCAACTCACCGGTGCCCGCTGTGGCACCCATGGACGTCACCGACACCGCGCCGCTCGACGCCCCCGTCGAGGAGGAGTTCAGGGTCGGCACGATGGCGCTCGCCTGGGACGGCGAGGAGCAGCGCATGATCGTCGAGGCGCAGGCACTCGTCGAACTGGACGCCGACTCCGAGGACGACCTCGCGGAGGCCGAGGAAAGGCTTCTGCAGGACGAGGAGAACGGCCCGCCGATGCTGCGCGTACGGCTGAGCGGTGCTCAGGCGCGGGCGTTCGCCAAACGCGCGCTGGACGTCGTGAACGCCGGCCGCCCGCCCTGCCCGCTGTGCAGCCTCCCCCTCGATCCGGAAGGACACGTATGCCCGCGCCAGAACGGATACCGTCGCGGGGCCTGACGGAGGCCGGGCTGCGCACCTTGCTCGCGGAGGGGGAGCTGACGGTCCTCGGGCGGGTCCGGGGCGCGTCGAACGCGGTGCTGTACTGCTCGGTCGCCCACGAGGGCGAGGAACGCACCTGTGTCTACAAGCCGGTCGCCGGCGAGCAGCCGCTCTGGGACTTCCCCGACGGCACCCTCGCCCAGCGCGAGGTCGCGGCGTACGAGATCTCCGAGGCCACCGGCTGGGGACTCGTACCGCCCACCGTGCTGCGCGAGGGCCCCTACGGCGAGGGGATGTGCCAGCTGTGGATCGAGGCGGAGGCGGAAACCGGACACGAGGACGGGAACGCCGACGGGCCGCCGCCCCTGCTCGCGCTCGTCGAGGACGAGGAGCCGGGGGACGGCTGGAAGGCGGTCGGCTTCGCCGAGGTGGGTGAGGGGAAGCAGGCCCTGCTGGTGCACGCCGACGATCCCCGACTGCGCCGCCTGGCGGTCCTGGACGCGGTGATCAACAACGGTGACCGCAAGGGCGGACACCTGCTTCCCGCCTCAGGCGGGCGGCTGTACGGCATCGACCACGGTGTCACCTTCAACGCCGACGACAAACTGCGGACGCTGCTCTGGGGCTGGGCGGGCGACCCGCTGACCCCCGAGGCCGCCGAGGTGCTCGACCGGCTGTCCGCCGGCCTGGAACCGGGATCGGCGCTCGCCACCCGGTTGGGGGAACTGATCACCGCGGCGGAGATCGACGCCCTGCGCGGCCGGGTGGAGAGCCTGCGCGCGACCGGCCGGCATCCGCAGCCGAGCGGCGACTGGCCCCCGATCCCCTGGCCGCCGGTGTAGTGGCCCCTGCCTCGGGCCTGCCTGGCCCGGGACACGTCCGAGCCCGTCCGGCGATCGAGTACACATCCGGCCGGAGCCCGCGCCACCCGGATTCCCGGGTGCCGTCCGGGCAGGGAAGGGCCGGCCGAGGGCTGTCCCGGGCCGCGGAACCACGGCTGCGGCACCGCGCCGCGCTGTCGGAGCGCCCGAACACGTCCGGTGTGCGGGCCCGCCCCGCGTCCCGCGATGCACCGCACCCGACGCCGCGCGCCGATCCACCAGGGGCCACGGGCCGGCGCCGGGGCAGGACCGCCCCGCGCGCAAGACCGCCTCTTCGGCCACGATCTGCCATCCGGTTCGTATCCGGAAGCATCGTCCGGTTACGCTCATGACATGCATGCCTGGCCCGCTTCTGAGGTCCCCGCCCTGCCTGGCAAGGGCCGCGACCTTCGGATCCACGACACCGCGACCGGCGGACGGATCACCCTTGACCCCGGTCCCGTCGCCCGCATATACGTCTGCGGCATCACGCCGTACGACGCGACCCACATGGGTCATGCGGCGACCTACAACGCGTTCGACCTCGTTCAGCGCGTGTGGCTCGACACCAAGCGGCAGGTCCACTACGTCCAGAACGTGACCGACGTGGACGACCCGCTGCTGGAGCGGGCCGTGCGCGACGGCGAGGACTGGACCGAGCTCGCGGAGCGCGAGACGACCCTCTTCCGGGAGGACATGACCGCCCTGCGCATGCTTCCCCCGAAGCACTACATCGGGGCGGTCGAGGCGATACCCGGGATCGTCCCGCTCGTGGAACGCCTCCGGGACGCGGGCGCCGCCTACGAACTCGACGGCGACACGTACTTCTCCGTCGACTGCGACCCGCACTTCGGCGAGGTGTCGGGTCTCGACGCCGAGGCCATGCGGCTGCTCTCCGCCGAGCGCGGCGGTGACCCCGAGCGCCCCGGCAAGAAGAACCCGCTCGACCCGATGCTCTGGATGGCCGCCCGCGAGGGCGAGCCGAGCTGGGACGGCGGCACCCTCGGACGCGGCAGGCCCGGCTGGCACATCGAGTGTGTGGCCATCGCGCTGGACCATCTCGGCATGGGCTTCGACGTCCAGGGTGGCGGCTCCGACCTCGCCTTCCCGCACCACGAGATGGGCGCCTCGCACGCCCAGGTGCTGACCGGCGAGCACCCGTTCGCCCGTGCCTACGTCCACGCCGGCATGGTCGCGCTGGACGGCGAGAAGATGTCCAAGTCGAAGGGCAACCTCGTCTTCGTCTCGGCGCTGCGCCGGGAGGGAGTGGACCCCGCCGCGATCAGGCTCTCCCTGCTCGCGCACCACTACAGGTCCGACTGGGAGTGGACCGACCAGGTGCTCGCCGACGCCGTGGAGCGTGTCGCCCGGTGGCGTGCCGCCGTCTCCCGGCCCGACGGGCTCTCCGCCGACGCCCTGGTCGAGGAGGTGCGGGAGGCCCTGGCCGACGACCTGGACACCCCGGCCGCACTCGCGGCCGTCGACCGCTGGGCCGCGCGGCAGACCTCCGGCGGCGGTACGGACGAGGGCGCGCCCGGTCTCGTCTCGCGCACCGTCGACGCCCTGCTGGGCGTCGCGCTGTAACCCGTCCCACAGAGACATGGCGGAAAGGCCCCGGACCTCGCGAGAGATCGACGAGGACCGGGGCCTTTCCGTACCTGTGGGCGTGGAGTCAGTCGTCCGAGGCGTCGTCGTCCGGCCCGGAGGCCGGCGGGTCCTCGGGGGCGGCGCCCCCGTCGGCGTCCTTCGGCCGGCCCTTCTCAGGACGCTGTGGCTTCGGCGGGCGCGTACGACCGCCGGAGGTGTCCCGCAGGTAGGGCACGTCACCGCTCTCGGTGGCATGACCGCCCGGTGCCTGGGGACCGCCGACGTCCCTGCGGCGCAGGTACCGCTCGAACTCCCGGGCGATGGCCTCGCCGGACGCCTCGGGGAGCTCGGCGGTGTCCCGCGCCTCCTCCAGCGTCTGCACGTACTCCGCGACCTCGCTGTCCTCGGCGGCCAGCTGGTCCACCCCGAGCTGCCAGGCACGCGCGTCCTCGGGCAGCTCGCCCAGCGGGATCCGCAGCCCGAGCAGATCCTCGAGGCGGTTCAGGAGCGCCAGCGTCGCTTTGGGGTTCGGCGGCTGCGAGACGTAGTGCGGCACCGCCGCCCACAGGCTCACCGCGGGTACCCCCGCATGCGTACAGGCCTCCTGCAGGATGCCCACGATGCCGGTCGGCCCCTCGTACCGGGTCTCCTCCAGGTCCATGGTCCTCGCCAGGTCCGGATCCGAGGTGACCCCGCTGACGGGCACCGGCCGGGTGTGCGGGGTGTCGCCGAGCAGCGCACCCAGGATCACGACCATCTCGACGCCCAGCTCATGGGCGAAGCCCAGGATCTCGTTGCAGTACGAACGCCAGCGCATGGAGGGTTCGATGCCGCGGATCAGCACCAGGTCGCGGGGTTTCTCGCCGCCGACCCGGACCACGGAGAGCCGCGTGGTGGGCCAGGTGATCTTGCGTGTACCACCGTCCAGCCACACCGTCGGCCGGTTGACCTGGAAGTCGTAGTAGTCCTCGGCGTCGAGCGCCGCGAAGACCTCGCCCTTCCACTCCCGGTCCAGATGTGCCACCGCTGTGGAGGCGGCGTCACCGGCGTCGTTCCAGCCCTCGAACGCGGCCACCATGACCGGGTCGACCAGCTCGGGTACCCCCTCGAGCTCGATCACCCAGGCCTCCTTCCCAAGTTCCCTTGTGTACGGACCAACCTTACGGCTTACACCCTGCTCCGCCGTAGCCGGTTTGCGCACGGAGATGAAGCGTGCAACGGCTTGATTCATCCGAGCTGTACCGGTCGAAACCGATCAAAGTTCCTCCAGGCCCTGGACTGCGGTGCCTGCGGAGCGCTATACATCGGATGATCACGCAGAGATCCGATGTTATTCCCTGGGGGCGCACATGAGTCTGACCGTCGTGGATTTCGAGGTCGACGACATCCGGTTTCCCACCTCGGAACAGCTGGACGGCTCGGACGCCATGAACCCCGACCCCGACTACTCCGCCGCGTACGTCGTCCTGCGCACGGACGGGGCGGACGGGTCGGACACGTCGGACGGCACGGGCCGGGAGGGGCACGGCTTCTGCTTCACCATCGGCCGTGGCAACGATGTCATGGCCGCGGCCATCGAGACGCTCCGGTCCCACGTGGTGGGACGCCCCGCCCCGCGAACCGCCGCGGACCTGGCCGCCCTGTACCGCACGCTCACCCACGACTCCCAGCTGCGCTGGCTCGGCCCCGAGAAGGGGGTGATGCACATGGCGGCCGGAGCCGTCGTCAACGCCGCCTGGGACCTCGCTGCGGGACTGGCGGGGAAGCCCGTCTGGCGGTTCCTCGCGGAGATGACCCCCGAGGAGCTCGTATCCCTCGTCGACTTCCGCTACCTCACCGACGCCCTCACCCCCGAGGAGGCACTCGGCATCCTGCGCGCCGCGGAGCCGGGCCGCGGCGAGCGCACCGAGCGGCTGCTCGCCGAGGGCTATCCCGCGTACACCACCTCGCCCGGCTGGCTGGGGTACGACGACGACAAGCTCGTGCGCCTGGCGAAGGAGGCCGTCGCCGACGGCTTCACCCAGATAAAGCTGAAGGTCGGCGCCGACCTGGACGACGACGTCCGCAGGCTCGCGCTCGCCCGCGGGGCCGTCGGCCCCGGCGTCCGGATCGCCCTGGACGCCAACCAGCGCTGGGACGTGGCCGGGGCTGTGGAGTGGATGAGGGCGCTCGCTCCGTACGACCCGTACTGGATCGAGGAACCGACCAGCCCCGACGACGTGCTCGGCCACGCCGCCGTGCGCGCGGGGCAGCCCGTCAAGGTCGCCACCGGTGAACACGTCGCCAACCGGGTCGTGTTCAAGCAGCTCCTCCAGGCCGGCGCGGTCGACTTCGTCCAGATCGACGCCGCACGGGTCGCCGGTGTCAACGAGAACCTCGCGGTCCTGCTGCTCGCGGCCAAGTACGGCGTCCCGGTCTGCCCCCACGCGGGAGGCGTCGGTCTGTGCGAACTGGTCCAGCACCTCTCGATGTTCGACTACGTCGCGGTCTCCGGCAGCCGGGAGGACCGCGTCATCGAGTACGTCGACCACCTCCACGAGCACTTCGCCGACCCGGCCGTCGTCGAGGGCGGCCGCTACGTCACCCCTCGCCGCCCCGGCTTCTCGGCCCGGATGCTCCCCGCCTCGATCGCCGCGCACCGCTACCCGCAGGGCCCCGTCTGGCGGGCCCGCCACACACCCGAGGAGACCGACTGATGACCGGTACGCAGGATTTCGACGGACTGTCCGCCCTGGTGACGGGCGGGGCGTCCGGCATCGGAGCCGCTGTGGCGGCCCTGTTGCTGGCCCGCGGCGCGCGCGTCGCGGTGCTCGACCTCGATCCGGGCGGTGCCCCCGAGGGGGCACTCGCCCTCGCCGCCGACGTGACGGACGACGACGCCGTACGGGACGCGGTCGACCGGGCCGCCGCGGAGCTCGGCGGCCTGCACACCCTGGTGTCCAACGCGGGCATCGGCTCGATCGGCACCGTCGAGGACAACACCGACGAGGAGTGGGCCCGGGTGCTGGACGTCAACGTGCTCGGCATGGTCCGCTCCGCCCGCCACGCGCTGCCCCACCTGCGCCGGTCCGCCGCCGGGCGGCCCGGGGCCGTGTCGATCACGCAGACCTGCTCCATCGCCGCGACCGCCGGTCTGCCGCAGCGCGCGGTCTACAGCGCGAGCAAGGGGGCCGTGCTCTCCCTCACCCTCGCGATGGCCGCCGACCACGTCCGTGAGGGGATCAGGGTGAACTGCGTCAATCCCGGCACCGCGGACACCCCCTGGATCGGACGACTGCTCGGCCGGGCCGAGGACCCGGACGCGGAGCGCGCCGCGCTCGACGCCCGTCAGCCGATGGGGCGGCTGGTCTCCGCCGACGAGGTCGCCGCCGCGGTCGTCTACCTCGCGAGCCCGGCGGCCGCGTCCGTCACCGGGACCGCGCTCGCCGTCGACGGAGGGATGCAGGGCCTGCGCCTGAGGCCGGCCGCGCCCTCACAGGGTTGAGCGGAGCCACTGTTCCACGCTCGCCACGTGCACCGTCGCCCAGGACCTGGCGGCCTCGGCGTCCCGGTCCCGCAGGGCGGCGAGGATCGCCCGGTGCTCGTGCAGGGTGCGGCTGACCGCGTCCTCCTGGGTCAGCCCGCGCCACACCCTGGCCCGCGTGGTCGGGCCGGACAGTCCGTCCAGCAGGGAGCACAGTACGGAGTTGCCGCAGGACCGGACGATGCCCCGGTGGAACTCCAGATCGCCCTTGACCAGTGCCTCCACCGAGGGGTCGGGGCCCAGTGCGTCCAACTGGGCACCGAGCGTGTCAAGTTCCTCCTCCGTGATGCGCAGCGCCGCCATCCCCGTGGCGGCCGGCTCCAGGATCCGGCGTACCGCGAAGAACTCCAGCACCGTGTCGTCGCGGTGGAAGTCCACGACGAAGCTGAGCGCCTCCAGGAGCAGTTGCGGATCGAGGCTGGTGACATAGGTGCCGTCGCCCTGACGGACGTCGAGGATCCGGATCAGCGAGAGCGCGCGCACCGCCTCACGCAGCGAGTTGCGCGACAGGCCCAGTTCGGCGGCGAGTTCGCTCTCCTTGGGAAGCCGGTCGCCCGGGGCCAGGGCACCTGAGACGATCATTCCCTTGATCTTCTCGATCGCTTCGTCGGTGACGGCCATGTGGGCCTCCTCGCGCACAAGACATCCGATGTATGGATCTCATTATGCCCGTGGCCGGTACCGCACCCTCGGCGCCCTCCGCCCGGTCGCAGGCTCCGCGCACGCTCCACGAGGAGCCGGTGGAGATCGCGCGCCGCACGCGGGACGGACCCCGTCCTGCGGCGCTGGAGCACCAGGAGAACGGCGGCGCCGGCGTCGTCGAGCGGCCGGAACACGATCGTGCCGCCGCGCTCCAGGGGGTTTCCAGGGGGTAGCCGACGACGCCGAAGTCGGGCAGCGCGTGGTGACCGAGGACCCTGTCGAGCGGTGTGCCACGGCACGGCAGCACGCGAAGGGGCGGCTCCCCGAGGAGCCGCCCCTTCGTCTCGTACGTGCCGTCAGCGCCCGTCGGCCAGCAGGTCCTCGACCTTGGACCGGATGTCGTCCGTCGCCAGGCCCCGGATCGTCAGCGTCGTCCGGCGGCGCAGCACGTCGTCCGCCGTCTCGGCCCACTCGCGGTCGCGCGCGTACGCCACCTGCGCCCAGATCTCCGGGGCGTCCGGGTGGATGCGCTCGGCCAGCGCCGGGTTCTCGTTCGCCATCCGCGCGATGTCGAAGGACAGCGAGCCGTAGTGGGTCGCGAGGTGCCGTGCCGTGTCGGCGGACATCCGCGGCCCCGGCGTACCGCCGTCGACCAGCAGCCGGTGCGCGACCGCGTTCGGGTTGGCGATACCGGGCAGCGGCACCTTCTTCGGCAGCCGCGCCATCGGCTCCATGTCGTCGGCGAGCGGGTGCCCGGGCAGTTCGGCCAGTTTGTTCATCACCGTACGGCCGATGTGGCGGAAGGTCGTCCACTTGCCGCCCGCGACCGACAGCATCCCGCCGCGGCCCTCGGTCACGACCGTCTCGCGCTTGGCCTTCGACGTGCTCCCGGGGCCTCCCGGCAGCACCCGCAGACCCGCGAAGGAGTACGTGATCAGATCGCGGGACAGCTGCTGGTCCCGGACGGAGAACGCCGCCTCGTCGAGGATCTGCGCCGTGTCCTTCTCGGTGACCGCGACATCGGCCGGGTCGCCCTCGTACTCCTCGTCGGTCGTACCCAGCAGCAGCATGTCCTCCCACGGCAGGGCGAACGTGATGCGGTACTTGTCGATCGGCGTGGCCAGCGCGGCCTTCCACGGGCGGGTGCGCTTGAGTACGAGGTGCGCGCCCTTGGACAGGCGTATGGAGGGCGCCGAGTTCGGGTCCTCCAGCTTCCGCAGGTGGTCGACCCACGGGCCGGTGGCGTTCAGTACGAGACGGGCGTCGACGCCGAACTCCGTACCGTCCTGACGGTCCTCCAGCTCGGCGCCGGTGACCCGGCCCCGGGTGAACCGCAGGCCGGTCACCGCGGCGTGGTTGAGGACGACGGCACCCGCGTCGACCGCCGCGCGGACCGTCATCAGGGCCATCCGGGCGTCGTTCATCTGGTCGTCACCGTAGACCGCGACGGCCTTGAGGTTGTCCGTACGCAGCTCGGGCACGTCGCGCTGCGCCCGGGCCGGGCTGATCACGTGACCGACGCCGTCGCCGAACGCGGACAGCGCGGAGTAGGCGAAGACGCCCGCGCCCAGCTTGGCGGCGCCGTGCGGCCCGCCCTTGTAGACCGGCAGGTAGAACGTGAGCGGGTTGGCCAGGTGCGGGGCGACCTGGCGGGACACCGCGCGCCGCTCGAAGTGGTTCTCCGCGACCAGCTTCACCGCGCCGGTCTGCAGGTAGCGCAGACCGCCGTGGAGCAGCTTGGAGGAGGCGGAGGAGGTGGCGCCGGCGAAGTCACCGGCGTCCACCAGGGCCACCCGCAGTCCGGACTGCGCCGCATGCCAGGCGGTGGAGATGCCCAGGATGCCGCCGCCGATCACCAGGAGGTCGTACGTCGCCTTGGAAAGCTGCTCCCGGGTCTCGGCGCGGCTCGGGAGGGAGCCGGAGGCCGGATGCGTCCCGAGGGCGGGGACGCTCTGCAGGGTGGTCATGTCTTTTGCTCCTCAGCTCTCTTCGTCCTCGATCCAGCCCATGGTCCGTTCGACGGCCTTGAGCCAGCTCTTGTACTCGCGGTCACGTGCGTCCGCGTCCATGCGGGGTGTCCACTCGGCGGCACGGCGCCAGTTGGCGCGCAGTGCGTCGGTGTCCGGCCAGAAGCCGACGGCGAGGCCGGCGGCGTAGGCGGCGCCGAGGCAGGTGGTCTCGGCGACCATGGGGCGCACCACGGGTGCGTCCAGGAAGTCGGAGAGGGTCTGCATCAGCAGGTTGTTGGAGGTCATGCCGCCGTCGACCTTGAGCGCGGTCAGCTCGACGCCGGAGTCCTTGGTCATGGCGTCACTGATCTCGCGGGTCTGCCAGGCGGTGGCCTCGAGTACGGCCCGGGCGATGTGCGCCTTGGTGACGTAGCGCGTGAGACCCGCGATGACGCCGCGGGCGTCGGGGCGCCAGTACGGGGCGAACAGGCCGGAGAACGCGGGCACGAAGTAGGCGCCGCCGTTGTCCTCGACGGAGGAGGCGAGCGTCTCGATCTCGGCCGCGGACTTGATCAGGCCCATCTGGTCGCGCATCCACTGGACCAGCGAACCGGTGACGGCGATGGACCCCTCGAGGGCGTACACCGGCTTCTGGTCGCCGATCTGGTAGCCCACGGTCGTCAGCAGCCCGTTGTACGAGTTCACCGGGGTGTGGCCGGTGTTCATCAGCATGAAGGTGCCGGTGCCGTAGGTGGACTTGGCCTCGCCCTCGGCGAAACACGTCTGGCCGAACAGCGCGGCCTGCTGGTCGCCGAGCGCGGAGGCCACCGGGACGCCGTCGAGGACGCCGCCCTTGGCGGTGCCGTACACCTCGGCGGAGGACCGGATCTCCGGCAGGACCGCGGGCGGGATCTCCATCGAACGGACGATCTTGTCGTCCCACTGCATCTTGTGCAGGTTCATCAGGAGGGTGCGCGAGGCGTTGGTGACGTCGGTGACGTGGACGCCGCCGTCGGTGCCGCCGGTCAGGTTCCAGATGACCCAGGAGTCCATGGTGCCGAAGAGGATGTCGCCGCGCTCGGCGCGCTCGCGGAGCCCCTCGACGTTGTCGAGCAGCCAGCGGACCTTGGGGCCGGCGAAGTACGACGCGAGGGGCAGCCCCGTCTCGCGGCGGAAACGGTCCTGGCCCACGTTGCGGCCGAGTTCCCGGCAGAGCGCGTCCGTGCGGGTGTCCTGCCAGACGAGGGCGTTGTACACCGGCTCACCGGTGTTCCTGTCCCAGAGCAGGGTGGTTTCCCGCTGGTTGGTGATGCCGATCGCCTTGACGTCGGCGGCGGTGATGCCTGCCTTGACGATCGCCCCGGCCACGACCTCCTGGACGTTCTCCCAGATCTCTTTCGCGTCGTGCTCGACCCAGCCCGGCTTGGGGAAGATCTGCTCGTGCTCCTTCTGGTCGACCGAGACGATCCGGCCGTCCTTGTCGAAGACGATGCAGCGGCTGGACGTGGTGCCCTGGTCGATGGCCGCGATGAACGGGCCGGTGGTGTGTGCGTCGGTCACGGTTGGCTCCCGGAAGTCTGTGTGGTGTGGAGAGTGCGGCTCAGGCGAAGGCGAGGTTGTAGAGCCCGGCGGCGAGTGCGCCCCCGATGAGCGGTCCTACCACCGGAACCCAGGCGTAGCCCCAGTCCGACCCGCCCTTGTTCGGCAGTGGCAGCAGCGCGTGCACGATCCGCGGGCCGAGGTCACGCACCGGGTTGATCGCGTAGCCGGTCGGGCCGCCGAGGGACAGACCGATACCGACGACCACCAGCGCGGTGATCAGGGCACCGAGCACGCCGAGGCCGTTGCCCTCGTCGTTGAGGCCCTGCGTGAGGATCGCCAGGACGAGCACGAACGTCGCGATGATCTCCGTGAGGACGTTCTGCACCCCGTTCCGGATCTCCGGACCCGTGGTGAAGACGCCGAGCACGGGGCCCGCCTTCGGCGCCGCCGACTGGTCGACCATGCCCTCTTCGGCCGGCTGGTCCTTCACGATCTCGGGGTCGGTGAGGTGCGCGTGGAACTGCCCGTAGTAGACGGCCCAGACGAGCACGGCGCCGATCATCGCGCCGAACAGTTCGGACACGAGGTAAAGAGGCACGTCGCTCCACGCGGTGCCGCCCTGGATCGCCAGTCCGATCGTGACCGCCGGATTGAGATGGGCGCCGGACACGCCGGAGGCTATGTAGGCGCCGGTCAGTACGGCGAAGCCCCACCCGAAGGTGATGGCCAGCCAGCCGGCGTTGTGCGCCTTGGAGCGCTTGAGAGTGACGGCGGCACAGACACCGCCGCCGAGCAGGATGAGTACGGCGGTACCGATGGTCTCGCCGATGAAGATGTCGGAGCTGGACACCCGTGACTCCTTTGTCCTTCGTCCAGGGGAAGGCGAAACACCGGGTCCCTCCGGTGGATCGCGCCCAAAGTGGGTACCCGATCGAGAACGGATACGTCACCTTCAGGGCTTGACCGGCCCTCGGCACTGTCACACTCTAACGCGTATTGCCGTCAAGTGTTCGACAATGCCGACCGGTGAACGGCAATGTTTCTCCCCGATGGTGGGTGCGTCAAGAGGTGTGTGACGTGCGCGACTCGATCGTTACCGACCCCGAGGGGTGTTTCAGAAGCGTCCGGCGCCCAGGTCCCGGGAGACGGCGCGGGCGCAGTCCCGCACGGCCGCGACGAGCTCGGGCCGCAGTTCGCCGCCCGCGCAGACGCGTTCCACGGCGCCGGTCACGGCCACGGCGCCCACCGGCATCCTGCGCCGGTCGTGGATGGGGGCGGCGGCCGCCGCCACGCCCTCCCAGGTCTCCTCGACGTCGGAGGCCCAGCCCTGCGCCCGGATCAGGTCGAGCAGTGACTCGAACTCCGCGTCGCCCGTGACGGTGCGCGGCGTGAAGGGCCGCCGCTCCACCTCCGTGGCCTCGCTGTGCGCGACCGGGTCGTAGGCGGCGATCACCTTGCCCAGGGCGGTGGAGTGCAGCGGCTGCATGGCGCCGACCTCGAGCACCTGGCGGCTGTCGTCGGGCCGGAAGACGTGGTGGACGATCAGCACCCCGTGCTGGTGCAGCACGCCCAGGTGGACGCTCTCGCCGCTGGAGCGGGCCAGGTCGTCGGTCCACACCAGGGCGCGGGCGCGCAGCTCGTGCACGTCGAGATAGCTGTTGCCCAGACGCAGCAGCTCGGCGCCGAGCTGGTAGCGGCCGGACGCGGCGTCCTGCTCGACGAAGCCCTCGTGCTGGAGGGTGCGCAGGATGCCGTGCGCCGTCCCCTTGGCCAGCCCCAGTGACGACGAGATGTCGGACAGGCCCAGCCGGCGCTCGCCGCCCGCCAGCAGACGCAGCATCGCCGCTGCCCGCTCGAGCGACTGGATGTTCTTCGCCATCGCGCCGTACTCCTCCACCTCGGTTCGACAATGCTGAACACTATCGGTCCATGCCGACCTGTGTCCGGCGGCGCGAAAATTATGCGTCACCCCGTGCGTCACCCGTCAGAAGGCCCGTTCCCCGCACAGCATGCAGTCCGCCCCGTGGGACGCGATGACCGCCCCGGGCGCCTCCCGGCTACGCTGGCCGCGTGCCCTCCTCCGCAGAAGGGCGCAAAGCCGACAGCCGTCGCATCCCAGGGAGAACATCCATGGCCTCGTCGCCGACCCCCTCAGCTGACAGCCGGACCCGAGCCGCAGCGCTCCGAGAGGCGCTCGCCACCCGGGTCGTGGTGGCCGACGGTGCCATGGGCACCATGCTCCAGGCCCAGGACCCCACCCTCGAGGACTTCGAGAACCTCGAAGGCTGCAACGAGATCCTGAACGTGACCCGGCCCGACATCGTCCGTTCGGTGCACGAGGAGTACTTCGCGGTCGGCGTGGACTGCGTCGAGACGAACACCTTCGGCGCGAATCTCGCGGCCCTGGGTGAGTACGACATCCCGGAGCGGGTCTACGAGCTCTCCGAGTCCGGGGCGCGCATCGCCCGGGAGGTGGCGGACGAGTTCACCGCGTCCACCGGACAGCAGCGCTGGGTCCTGGGCTCCATGGGACCCGGCACCAAGCTGCCGACCCTCGGCCACGCCCCGTACGGCAAGCTCCGCGACGCCTACCAGCAGAACGCCGAGGGCATGATCGCCGGAGGCGCCGACGCCCTCCTGGTGGAGACCACCCAGGACCTGCTGCAGACCAAGGCGTCCGTCATCGGCGCCCGGCGCGCCCTCGAGGCCACCGGCGCCGACCTGCCCGTCATCTGCTCCGTCACCGTCGAGACGACCGGCACGATGCTGCTCGGCTCCGAGATCGGCGCCGCGCTGACCGCGCTCGAGCCGCTCGGCATCGACATGATCGGCCTGAACTGCGCCACCGGTCCCGCCGAGATGAGCGAGCACCTGCGCTACCTCGCCCGGCACTCCCGCGTCCCGATCTCCTGCATGCCGAACGCCGGCCTGCCCGTACTCGGCAAGAACGGCGCGCACTACCCGCTGTCCCCGGCCGAGCTGGCGGACGCCCAGGAGACCTTCGTACGCGAGTACGGCCTCTCCCTGACCGGCGGCTGCTGCGGCACGACCCCCGAGCACCTGCGCCAGGTCGTGGAGCGGGTCCGCGGCATGGTCCCCACCGTCCGCGAGCCGCGCCCCGAGCCGGGCGCAGCCTCGCTCTACCAGACCGTCCCGTTCCGCCAGGACACCTCCTACCTGGCGATCGGCGAGCGCACCAACGCCAACGGATCGAAGAAGTTCCGCGAGGCCATGCTGGAAGCGCGCTGGGACGACTGCGTGGAGATGGCCCGCGACCAGATCCGCGAGGGTGCGCACATGCTCGACCTCTGCGTCGACTACGTGGGCCGCGACGGCGTCGCCGACATGGAGGAACTGGCCGGCCGCTTCGCCACCGCCTCGACCCTGCCCGTCGTCCTGGACTCCACCGAACTGCCCGTGCTGCGGGCCGGTCTGGAGAAGCTCGGCGGACGAGCCGTCCTCAACTCCGTCAACTACGAGGACGGCGACGGCCCCGAGTCCCGCTTCGCCCAGGTCAGTGCCCTCGCCTCCGAGCACGGCGCCGCGCTGATCGCGCTGACCATCGACGAGGAGGGACAGGCCCGCACCGTCGAGCACAAGGTCGCCGTCGCCGAGCGCCTCATCGAGGACCTGACGGTCAACTGGGGCATCCACGAGGCGGACATCCTCATCGACTGCCTGACCTTCACCATCTGTACGGGGCAGGAGGAGTCCCGCAAGGACGGCATCGCCACGATCGAGGCGATCCGGGAGCTCAAGAAGCGGCATCCCGACGTACAGACCACGCTCGGCCTGTCCAACATCTCCTTCGGCCTCAACCCGGCCGCCCGCGTCGTCCTGAACTCCGTGTTCCTGGACGAGTGCGTCAAGGCCGGCCTCGACTCGGCGATCGTGCACGCCTCGAAGATCCTGCCGATCGCACGGCTGGAGGAGGAGCAGGTCAAGGTCGCCCTCGACCTCGTCCACGACCGGCGCGCCGAGGGTTACGACCCGCTGCAGCGGCTCATGGAGCTCTTCGAGGGCGTCAACATGAAGTCGATGAAGGCGGGCAAGGCGGAGGAGCTCCTGGCCCTGCCGCTGGACGAGCGCCTGCAGCGCCGCATCATCGACGGGGAGAAGAACGGCCTGGAGGCCGACCTCGACGAGGCCCTGCGGTCCCGACCCGCCCTCGAGATCGTCAACGACACCCTGCTCGCGGGCATGAAGACCGTCGGCGAGCTCTTCGGTTCCGGCCAGATGCAGCTGCCGTTCGTGCTGCAGTCCGCCGAGGTCATGAAGACAGCGGTGGCGCACCTCGAACCGCACATGGAGAAGTCGGACGCCGACGGCAAGGGCACCATCGTGCTCGCCACCGTCCGGGGCGACGTCCACGACATCGGCAAGAACCTCGTCGACATCATCCTGTCGAACAACGGCTACAACGTCGTCAACCTGGGCATCAAGCAGCCCGTCTCCGCGATCCTGGAGGCCGCCGAGGAGCACCGGGCCGATGTCATCGGCATGTCCGGCCTCCTGGTGAAGTCGACCGTGATCATGAAGGAGAACCTGGAGGAGCTGAACCAGCGCAAGCTGTCGGCCGACTACCCGGTGATCCTCGGCGGTGCGGCCCTCACCCGCGCCTACGTCGAGCAGGACCTGCACGAGATCTACGAGGGCGAGGTCCGCTACGCCCGCGACGCGTTCGAGGGGCTGCGGCTGATGGACGCACTCATCGCGGTCAAGCGGGGCGTCCCGGGCGCCGTCCTCCCCGAGCTGAAGCAGCGCAGGGTGCCCAAGCGGGACATCGCCGTGCCGGAGGCCGAGGAGCCGGAGGAGGGCGTGCGCTCCGACGTGTCCGTCACCAACCCGGTCCCCGAGCCGCCGTTCTGGGGTACCCGCGTGGTCAAGGGCATCCAGCTCAAGGAGTATGCCTCCTGGCTGGACGAGGGCGCCCTCTTCAAGGGCCAGTGGGGCCTCAAGCAGGCCCGTGCGGGCGACGGACCGACGTACGAGGAGCTCGTGGAGACCGAGGGCCGCCCGCACCTGCGCGGCTGGCTCGACAAGCTCCACACCGAGAACCTGCTGGAGGCCGCCGTCGTCTACGGCTACTTCCCCTGCGTCTCCAAGGGCGACGACCTGATCCTGCTGCACGAGGACGGCTCGGAGCGCACCCGCTTCACCTTCCCGCGCCAGCGCCGCGGCCGCCGCCTGTGCCTCGCGGACTTCTTCCGCCCCGAGGAGTCGGGTGAGACGGACGTCATCGGACTCCAGGTCGTCACCGTCGGCTCGAAGATCGGCGGAGCCACCGCCGAGCTCTTCGAGTCGAACTCCTACCGCGACTACCTGGAGCTGCACGGGCTGTCCGTGCAGCTGGCCGAGGCTCTCGCCGAGTACTGGCACGCGCGGGTCCGCAGCGAGCTGGGCTTCGCCGGGGAGGACCCCTCCGACGTCGAGGACATGTTCGCGCTGAAGTACCGCGGGGCGCGCTTCTCGCTGGGCTACGGGGCCTGCCCCGAGCTGGAGGACCGGGCGAAGATCGCCGCACTCCTGGAGCCCGAGCGGATCGGGGTGAAGCTCTCCGAGGAGTTCCAGCTGCACCCCGAGCAGTCCACGGACGCGATCGTCATCCACCACCCGGAGGCGAAGTACTTCAACGCACGGTAGGACACCGTTCAACGCGCGGTAAGGCACCGGTCCGCGCGCCGCACGGGTTCAAGTCGTAGACTGGTCGGTCCAGTGCAGGCCGGTCGCCGTTCCCACCGGGAAGGCGGCCGGCCTTCTCGTCCCTCATGGAGGTGTGCCGGATGACCAGTACGGTCCCCGCGTCCCTGACCCGTACGGCCGAAGGGTCGGCGCTGCAAGCCGTCCTTCTCGACATGGACGGCACACTGGTCGACACCGAGGGATTCTGGTGGGACGTGGAGGTCGAGGTCTTCGCCGACCTCGGGCACCGTCTCGACGAGGCATGGCGCGACGTGGTCGTCGGCGGGCCGATGACCCGCAGCGCCGGTTACCTCATCGAGGTCACGGGCGCCGACATCGCCATCGAGGAACTCACCGTGCTGCTCAACGACCGCTTCGAGAAGCGCATCGGACGCGGTGTGCCGCTGATGCCGGGCGCCGCCCGGCTTCTCGCCGAACTCGCCGCGCACGAAGTGCCCACCGCGCTCGTCTCGGCCTCGCACCGCCGCATCATCGACCGGGTGCTGGACTCGGTGGGCCGTCACCACTTCGCGCTCACGGTGGCGGGTGACGAGGTGGCCCGCACCAAGCCCCATCCGGAGCCCTACCTCGCGGCGGCGGCGGGCTTCGGGGCCGACCCCTGGCGCTGTGCGGTCGTCGAGGACACCGCGACGGGAGTCGCGGCGGCCGAGGCGGCCGGCTGCCGCGTCGTCGCGGTGCCGTCCGTGGCGCCGATCGCCCCCGCACCGGGAAGAGCGGTCGTGCCCTCCCTGGAGCAGGTGGATCTGGCCTTTCTGCGGGGCCTGATCGCGGACGAGTGACGGCTCGCGCACCGAGGGGTTCGTCACTAGGCGACAACGATGCCGTCGCGAAATCTGTCCGTTCCCCGCTTTCGCCCTCGCGTGAATCAGGTCCATGTCAATGCGGTCGTTACCGCCCAGGCGTGACGTTCGTCACTTGAAGTGACGTGTACGGGCTCTCCGAGCCGATCCGGCTGCCCGTTTTGCGACCCTATACGTCCGGATTTAATGGAGTCGTGTACGAAACATTCCCGAGCGTGACATGGACAACCGGTCATCGGCGATCACCGAGTGGATACGGGCCTGACCCGCACCGGTCAAGTCCCGCTGCGGCGCCTACTAATCTCGGTTTTCTCACATGCCGGAATGAGGGAGAACGTCCAGATGAACCGCAAGACGCTGGTGCTGCCGGCCGTCGTGGGCCTGCTCGCGCCCGTGCTCGCCGCCTGTGGCGGGTCGGACGACGGGGGCGAAGCCATCGTGGTCGGGACAACGGACCAGTTCATCGCCTCGAAGGACAACCCGGCCCCGCTCGACCCGGCCATCGGCTACGAGGCCGGCGTGTGGAACGTGCTGCGCCAGACCGTGCAGACCCTGACCCACATACCGCGCGGCGGCGGCGAGCCGGTGCCCGAGGCGGCCCAGAGCTGCACCTTCACCGACACGGAGAACGAGAGCTACCGCTGCACGCTGCGCGACGGACTCACCTTCGCCGACGGCACGCCCGTCACCCCCGAGGACGTCAAGTACTCCATCCAGCGGGTCATCGACATCGAGGACGAGAGCGGCCCGGTCGCCCTGCTCGCCAACATCGACACGATCGAGACCAAGGGCGAGGATCAGGTCGTCTTCCACCTGAGCACCCCGGACGCGACGTTCCCCTACAAGCTGGCCACGCCCGCCGCCGGGATCGTCCAGAAGGACAAGTACCCGGCGAAGAGCGCCCGTGACGGCTTCCAGGTCGACGGTTCCGGTCCGTACACCATGAAGCCGGAAGTCGAGGACAACCAGATCGTCAAGGTGGTCTTCACCAGGAACCCGAAGTACAAGGGCGACCTGAAGATCAGCAACGAGAAGGTCGAACTCGACCTCTTCCCCGACGCGAAGGCGATGGGGAAGGCGCTCGACGACGAGAAGATCGACATGATGACCCGCACCATGTCGCCCGAGCAGGCGCAGGAGATGCTGGCGAAGCCGAAGGAGGGCGTCAAGCTCAGCGAGATCCCCGGCCTCGCCATCAGCTACCTCGCGTTCAACACCGAGGATCCGGCGGTGGAGAACAAGGGCGTCCGTCAGGCGATGGCGCAGATCATCGACCGCGGGGCCATCGCGAGCAAGGTGTACGGCAGCACGGCCGAGCCGCTCTACTCGCTGATCCCGTCCGGCATCACCAGCCACACCAACTCGTTCTTCAACAAGTACGGGGAGCCCAGCGTCACCGACGCCGCGCAGACACTGGAGAAGGCCGGCGTCAGCACCCCGGTGAAGTTCACCCTCCACTACACGACCGACCACTACGGCCCCGCCACCAAGGCCGAGTTCGAGACCCTGGCGAAGCAGCTGAACGACTCGAAGCTGTTCGAGGTCGACATCAAGGGCACACCGTGGGACAAGTTCCGTCCCGCGCAGAAGAAGGGCGAGTACGCGGTCTACGGCATGGGCTGGTTCCCCGACTTCCCGGACCCGGACACGTACACGGCGCCGTTCCTCGACAAGAACAACTTCCTCAACTCGCCGTACGTGTCGGCCGCGGCACAGAACACGCTCATCCCGCAGTCCCGCCGCGAGGCGGACCGCAGCGCCGCGACGCCGGCCTTCGAGAAGCTCCAGGACATCGTTGCCAACGACGTCCCCGTGCTCCCGGTCTGGCAGGGCAAGCAGTACGTCGCGTCACTCAACGGCCTCACCGGTGTGGAGTACGCCGTCAACTCCTCGGCGGACCTCCAGCTCTGGGAGCTCGGGCGCGGCAAGTCCTGACGCGGCAACCGTCTGAGACCGGCGTGGGGGGGGGCGCCCCCCCCCCCCCCCCCCCCCCCCACCCCCCCCCCCCCCCCCCCCCGCCCCCCCGGCCCCCCCCCCCCCCCCCCCCCGCGCC
>NZ_JAFBGA010000017.1 GCF_016909575.1 Streptomyces sp. HB132
GGAAGCTAAGCCTTTCAGCGCCGATGGTACTGCAGGGGGGACCCTGTGGGAGAGTAGGACGCCGCCGAACAATTATTCCGGGAAAGCCCCGTGCCTTTGTGGCACGGGGCTTTTCTGCGTTCACGGCCCGTTCTCCCGTACCCCTGTGCACCGGCCGTCGGCGGCTGAGGGTAAGGTCAGGGGGCATCATTGGCACGTTCCTCACAGGAGGCCCCCGGGTGGAGGTCCAGGAGACTCGAGTTCAGACGGACCGAGTACTCACCATCCCCAACATCCTCAGCACGGCTCGTCTCCTCGGCGTACCGCTCTTCCTGTGGCTGATCCTTCGCCCCGTGTTCGGCGGACCCAACAGTGACGGCTGGGCCCTGCTGGTCCTGATGCTGAGCGGGATCAGCGACTACCTGGACGGCAAGCTCGCCCGGCGCTGGAACCAGATCAGCAGCCTCGGCCGGCTCCTGGACCCGGCCGCCGACCGCCTCTACATTCTGTCGACCCTCTTCGGGCTCACCTGGCGCGAGATCCTGCCACTGTGGCTCACTGCCGCACTCCTCGCCCGCGAGCTGATGCTCCTCGTCATGGTGGGAATCCTGCGCCGTCACGGCTATCCGCCGCCGCAGGTGAACTTCCTCGGCAAAGCTGCAACATTCAACCTGATGTACGCCTTCCCCTTGTTGCTGCTCAGCGACGGAAGTGGTTGGCTTGCTTCGCTGGGGACCATTTTCGGATGGGCGTTCGCCGGATGGGGTACAACCCTGTATTGGTGGGCAGGAATCCTTTACGTGGTCCAGGTCCGCCGTCTCGTCAAGGCGGATCAAGCAGCCGATTAGCTCGTTGACGTGGTGCCGTGCAGCGTCGCCGGCCCGCACCGGATAGTCGTGGTGTTGCCCCGACGGGCGAAGTCGGCCAGACCGTCGTCTCTTCGAGGAGGACGTTTCCGACATGAAGGCCGTCGTGATGGCAGGCGGTGAAGGCACCCGCCTTCGCCCCATGACCTCAAGCATGCCCAAGCCGCTCCTGCCCGTGGCCAACCGGCCGATCATGGAGCATGTGCTACGCCTGCTCAAGAGGCACGGGCTCAACGAGACCGTGGTCACCGTCCAGTTCCTCGCCTCCCTCGTCAAGAATTACTTCGGCGACGGCGAAGAGCTCGGGATGGAGCTCAGTTATGCCAACGAGGAGAAGCCACTCGGCACCGCGGGGAGCGTGAAGAACGCCGAGGAGGCACTGAAGGACGACACCTTCCTGGTCATTTCCGGCGATGCCCTCACCGACTTCGATCTCACCGACCTCATCGCGTTCCACAAGGAAAAGGGCGCCCTCGTCACGGTGTGCCTGACCCGGGTCCCGAACCCGCTGGAATTCGGGATCACGATCGTGGACGAAGAGGGAAAGGTCGAGAGGTTCCTGGAGAAGCCCACCTGGGGCCAGGTCTTCTCGGACACCGTGAACACGGGCATCTACGTCATGGAGCCCGAGGTCTTCGACTACGTCCAGGCCGACACCTCGGTGGACTGGTCCGGTGACGTTTTCCCGCAGCTCATGAAGGACGGCAAGCTGATCTGCGGCTACATCGCAGAGGGCTACTGGGAAGACGTGGGCACGCACGAGAGCTACGTGAAGGCCCAGGCCGACGTACTGGAGCGCAAGGTCGACGTCGAACTCGACGGCTTCGAGATCTCCCCGGGGGTCTGGGTCGCGGAAGGGGCCGAGGTCCACCCCGACGCCGTCCTGCGGGGGCCGCTCTACATCGGTGACTATGCCAAGATCGAAGCCGGCGCCGAGATCCGTGAACACACCGTGGTGGGCTCGAACGTCGTGGTGAAATCCGGTGCGTTCCTTCACCGGGCCGTCGTGCACGACAACGTCTACGTCGGTCAGCACAGCAATCTGCGCGGCTGTGTGATCGGCAAGAACACCGACGTCATGCGGGCGGCGCGTATCGAGGACGGCGCCGTCATCGGTGACGAGTGTCTGGTCGGCGAAGAGTCGATCATCCAGGGCAACGTCCGCGTCTACCCCTTCAAGACCATCGAAGCCGGCGCGTTCGTCAACACCTCCGTGATCTGGGAGTCGCGTGGTCAGGCGCATCTCTTCGGCGCTCGCGGTGTCTCCGGCATCCTGAACGTCGAGATCACCCCGGAACTCGCCGTACGGCTCGCCGGGGCGTACGCGACGACCCTGAAGAAAGGCGCGACGGTAACCACCGCCCGTGACCACTCCCGTGGTGCCCGTGCGCTGAAGCGGGCGGTCATCTCGGCGCTGCAGGCGAGCGCCATCGACGTCCGGGACCTGGAGAACGTACCGCTGCCGGTGGCCCGGCAGCAGACCGCGCGGGGCAGCGCCGGCGGCATCATGATCCGGACGTCGCCCGGTGTACCCGACTCGGTCGACATCATGTTCTTCGACGAGCGGGGAGCCGACCTCTCCCAGGCCCGCCAGCGCAAGCTGGACCGGGTCTACGCACGCCAGGAGTACCGCAGGGCCTTCCCCGGAGAGATCGGAGACCTGCACTTCCCGTCCAGCGTCTTCGACTCCTACACGGGCTCGCTCCTGCGCAACGTCGACACGGCGGGCATCGCCGACGCGGGGCTCAAGGTCGTCGTGGACGCGTCCAACGGCAGCGCGGGGCTCGTGCTGCCCAGCCTCCTGGGACGCCTCGGCGTGGACGCGCTGACCATCAACCCGGGGCTCGACGAGTCGCGCCCGACCGAGTCGGCCGAGTCGAGGCGTGCGGGACTGGTGCGCCTCGGCGAGATCGTGTCGTCCGCGCGGGCCGCCTTCGGTGTGCGGTTCGACCCCGTGGGTGAACGGCTGTCCCTCGTGGACGAGCGGGGCCGCATCATCGAGGACGACCGTGCGCTCCTGGTCATGCTCGACCTCGTGGCGGCCGAGCGGAGGAGCGGGCGGGTGGCCCTGCCCGTGACGACCACGCGCGTCGCCGAGCAGGTCGCGGCCTATCACGGGACGCAGGTGGAGTGGACGACCACGTCACCCGACGATCTGACCCGTGTGGGCCGGGAAGACACCACCATCTTCGGCGGTGACGGCCGCGGCGGTTTCATCGTCCCCGAGTTCAGCAGCGTCTTCGACGGTGCGGCGGCCTTCGTCAGGCTGATCGGACTCGTGGCCAGGACACAGCTCACCCTCAGCCAGATCGATGCCCGCATCCCGCGCGCCCATGTGCTGCGTCGTGACCTCGCCACACCGTGGGCGGTCAAGGGGCTCGTCATGCGCCGGGTGGTGGAGGCCGCCGGAGAGCGGAACGTGGACACCACCGACGGTGTTCGCGTGGTCGAGACCGACGGCCGTTGGGTGATGGTGCTGCCCGACCCCTCCGAGGCCGTCACCCACCTGTGGGCGGAGGGCCCCGACGACGCCTCGGCCCAGGCGCTGCTCGACGAGTGGGCAGCCGTCGTGGACAGCGCGGGCGACTAGCGCTCCTCGTTCGGATCGGGCCGGGCTGCGGCCTGATCCGCCGAACGAAGGGCCATGGTCGTACGCCCCGGTCCGGAAGCCGTGTGCCGCGGCTTCCGGACCGACGGCGGGGCCATTCGGCGGCAGCAGGCATGACGTGCGACGATGTGCGGCATGTCGCAGCCGCCCCCCGATCGGAGTAGCGCTCCGCCGCGTGCTCGCCCCGACGCGTCCATGTCGCTGCTGACCACCGTGATGGAACACAGCCTCGACGAGGGATACGCCGAGGCTTCGGCACGTCGCCGCGCCGACGGCACAGAGGGCATGCCTCGCACCCTGAAGGCGAAGCTGGGCCTCGCCGCGGGCCTGGTGCTGGCCGCCCTCGTGGTGACACTCGGCGCCGCCGAGGCCCAGGTCGCGGCGCCGGTCGTGGCGAAGGAGCGCGAGGAGCTCATCGACCGGGTGAACGCCGAGACGTCCACGGCCGACGCCCTGGAGGCGGACGTCGACGGGCTGCGCAAGGACGTCGGTGAGCGTCAGCGCAAGGCACTGCAGGAGCACGGTGGGGACCAGGGCGGCCTGGTGGCGCTGCTGTCGGGCGCCACCCCCGTCGAGGGCCCCGGGATCAAGCTGGTCGTGGACGACGCGGAGGACACCGACCAGGGCGGTGGCGGGCCCCGTGAGTCCACCGGCTTCGCCGACACCGGGCGCGTACGGGACCGGGACATGCAGCGCGTGGTCAACGGACTGTGGCAGTCCGGCGCCGAGGCGGTCGCCATCAACGGGCAGCGACTCACCGCCCTCTCCGCGATCAGGGCGGCGGGCGACGCCATACTGGTCGACAACAGGCCGCTCGTGCCGCCGTACACGGTGCTGGCGGTGGGGGACGGGAAAAAGCTCGCCACCGCCTTCCAGGACAGTGCCGATGGCCAGTATCTTCAGGCGCTGCACGAGAGTTTCGACATCCGCACCAGCATCTCCGAGCAGGAGAAGGTACGTCTTCCTGCCGCGCCCAGCCTGATCGTGCGTACAGCAGAGCCTCAGGCCGCAGACACGGGCAGTGGTGCGGCAGACACAGGGAAGGGCACATCGTGATCGCCGTACTGGGCCTCGTCGTGGGAGTCGTGGTCGGACTGTTGGTCCGGCCCGAAGTGCCGGCGGTGGTCGAGCCCTATCTGCCGATCGCCGTGGTGGCCGCGCTCGACGCCGTATTCGGCGGTCTGCGGGCCATGCTCGACGGGATCTTCGTGGACAAGGTCTTCGTGGTGTCGTTCCTTTCGAACGTCGTGGTGGCCGCCCTGATCGTCTTCCTCGGCGACAAACTGGGCGTCGGAGCCCAGCTCTCCACCGGTGTGGTGGTCGTGCTCGGCATCCGGATCTTCTCCAACGCCGCGGCCATCCGCCGGCACGTCTTCCGGGCCTGACGCCGATGAGCAACGAACAGCACCCGGGCGGCGGACACAACCACCGCCGCGAGCGTTCCGACGGTGCGCTCCCGCCCGAAGCGCCCGCACCAGCACCGTCTCCCGATGTCCGGCCCGAGGAGGCCTCCGGCCGCCAGCGGCTGCGGTCAGGTCTCTGGCCGCCCAGGGTGAGCAGAGCCCAACTGATCGTGGCGCTCCTGCTGTTCGTCCTCGGTCTCGGGCTGGCCATCCAGGTGAGGTCGAACAGCGACAACAGCGCACTGCGCGGCGCCCGTCAGGAGGACCTGGTCCGCATCCTCGACGAGCTCGACAACCGCACCCAGCGCCTGGAGGACGAGAAGCAGCGTCTCGACGACCAGCGCACGGAGCTGGAGAACAGCTCCGACCAGGCGGAGGAGGCGCGTAAGCAGACGCTCGAGAAGGAGCGCCAACTCGGTATCCTGGCGGGTACGGTCGCGGCGCACGGCCCCGGCATCACGCTGACCATCAGTGACCCGAGCGGCGCGGTGGAGGCGGACATGCTCCTCGACACCATCCAGGAGCTGAGGGCCGCGGGCGCCGAGGCGATCCAGATCAATGGTGTACGCGTGGTGGCCAATACGTACTTCTCCGGTGACGGGGGAGAGCTGAAGGTCGACGGGCGGAAGATCGAGGCCCCCTACGCGTTCAAGGTCATCGGCAAGCCGCAGGACCTGGAGCCCGCTCTGAACATCCCCGGTGGTGTCGTGCAGACGCTGGAGAAGGAGCAGGCCACGGCGGAGGTGACACGCGCCGAGGACATCGTCGTGGACGCCTTGCGGCCGGCGAAGCAGCCTGATTACGCTCGATCGTCGTCCCGGTGAGAGGGCGGCGCGCGGTGTTCGAAGGAGACGGGCGTCAGGTTGCGGGGGGTCGGCGCAACGGATCGGTGACGCGTGGTGGAAACTGTCGGGTGGATACGGACGTTGTGAAGATGTCCGGGTCGGCAGGTGTGTTCATTCAGGGTTCGTCCTGCCCCACGGGCGGGTCTATTTCGGTCAAGGGGAAACGCCCGTGAAGTTGTTTGCGAAGTTGTTCGGAAAGAGTGCCCGCGAGGACAGCAACAGCGCTGCCCGCCACCGCGCTCCGCGTCAGGGTGCCGAGGAGCAGGGCTCGGAGCGCCCGCTCTTCCGCGACGAGGTCCAGGGGGCCGCCGGCGGGTCCGGCGCGCCGTCCGTTGACCCTGGAGGTGCGGGACGCATAGGTTTCGGTGAATCATCGACCTCGAACACGGGTGGAGGCTTCGGCCCTGCTCCGGAGGGCTCGTCCATGCCAGTTTGTACGAGGTGCGGGCATCGGAACGCCGAGGCCAGCCGTTTCTGCTCCAACTGCGGCGCGCCGCTGCGGGGCGGGGTCCCCGAGCGTGCCTCGGAGACGACCTCGACCATCTCCATCTCCGGTATCGAGGCGTACGAGGCCGAGGCGACGGGCCAGACGGCCGTTCCCTCGCTCTCCCCGGAGGCCCAGGCCGCCGTCGACGCCCTGCCGGCGGGATCCGCGCTGCTGGTGGTCCGGCGCGGCCCGAACTCCGGCAGCCGCTTCCTGCTGGACGGCGACCTGACGACGGCGGGCCGTCACCCTCAGAGCGACATCTTTCTCGACGACGTGACCGTGTCGCGGCGTCATGTGGAGTTCAACAGGAGCCCGGACGGTAGTTTCACCGTGGGCGACGTCGGCAGCCTCAACGGCACCTACGTCAATCGCGAGCGCATCGATTCCGTCGCGCTGACCAACGGTGACGAAGTCCAGATCGGGAAGTACCGGCTGGTCTTCTACGCCAGCCAGCGGGGCGTGTGACCCTCCCCCGGACTCCGTCCGGGGGAACCCCCAGGAAGGTCCATGCTGCGAACACCGACAGGCGGTGCCGGTCACGGCACCGCCGCCGCAGGCGAGCGCGCGATGAGCATCGGCACGGTGCTCCTGCAGCTGCGCGACGAGTTTCCTGAAGTCACCATCTCCAAGATCCGCTTCCTGGAGGCGGAAGGCCTGATCGACCCCCAGCGGACGCCGTCGGGCTACCGGAAGTTCAGCCCCGGCGACGTCGAGCGGCTCGCTCAGGTGCTGCGCATGCAGCGGGACCACTACCTCCCGCTCAAGGTCATCCGTGAGCATCTGGAAGCCCTGGCCCGCGGTGAGCAGGCGGCGCTGCCGTCGCCAGGCGGGCCTGGCGAGCCCGTCGACCCGCTCAGGGACCAGGACCCGGGGCGGGCCACCGCTGCCCGTATCGGACGCCCGGAGCTCCTGGCCGCCGCTGAGGCCACCGAGGAGCAGCTGGACGAGTGGGAGTCGTACGGGCTGATCGTGCCCGCCTCCGGGGGCAGCTACGATGCCGAGGCGGTGAACGTGGCGCGTCTGGTGGCGGATCTGGGCCGATTCGGTTTGGAACCGCGGCATCTGCGGGCTGTCAAAGCGGCCGCGGAGCGCGAGGCCGGCCTGGTCGAACAGGTGGTCGCGCCGCTGCGCCGGCACCGGAATCCGCAGACCAGGGCCCATGCCGAGGCCACGGCGAAGGAGCTGGCGGAGCTCTCGGTCCGGCTTCACGCGGCGCTCGTGATGACCGCGCTGAAGGCCGGCTTCCACTGAGGGCGGAGGAGCCCGACTATCCAAACATGGCGGGCACGTCCTAGGGTTGCTGTGTGAACGAGCTCGACGTTGTGGGTGTCCGGGTGGAAATGCCCTCCAACCAACCGATCGTGCTCCTGCGTGAAGTGGGAGGCGACCGGTATCTCCCTATCTGGATCGGCCCTGGGGAAGCGACCGCGATCGCCTTCGCCCAGCAGGGCATGGCTCCGGCCAGGCCGCTGACCCATGATCTCTTCAAGGATGTGCTCGAGGCCGTGGGCCAGGAGCTCACCGAGGTCCGGATCACGGACCTCAGGGAAGGGGTCTTCTACGCGGAGCTGGTCTTTGCCAGTGGGGTCGAGGTGAGCGCCCGGCCGTCCGACGCCATAGCGCTCGCCCTGCGCACCGGCACGCCGATCTACGGCAGTGACGGTGTGCTGGACGACGCCGGCATCGCCATCCCGGACGAGCAGGAGGACGAGGTGGAGAAGTTCCGCGAGTTCCTCGACCAGATCTCGCCGGAGGACTTCGGTACCAACAGCCAGTGACCGTCCTGAACGGCGGGGGCGTCAGCGCATCCGGCAAGCCTTTCCCGGAAATCAGTCACGGGAAACCACCCTCAGGGTGATTATCACTCGGCGTGCCGAGTGTGGCGATCGTTGACGCACCCCTGGTGACTGCCTACCTTCGAGGTGGCAGGTCTAGGACGGAGGTCGGCGTGAGAAGTAGCGGCGACGGTACGGCTGAGGGTGGGCCGTACCGGCAGCACGGGAGTGCAGCCGACCACTCCATCAGACAGCCGGTTCAGCCGGCGGTGGTGGCAGCGGACGGTGTGGCAGCAGGGGCAGGGGACATCGGCTATCGAGGGCCGACGGCGTGTGCGGCGGCCGGGATCACCTACCGACAGCTCGACTACTGGGCCCGTACGGGGCTGGTGGAGCCGAGCGTGCGCCCGGCTTACGGGTCGGGGACGCAACGTCTTTACAGTTTCCGGGACGTGGTCCTCCTCAAGATCGTCAAGCGGTTCCTGGACACGGGGGTCGCCCTCCAGAACATCCGCACCACCGTCCAGCACCTCAGGGCCCGCGGATTCACGGATCTCGAGCGGATGACCCTGATGAGCGACGGAGCGACGGTCTACGAGTGCTCCTCGCCCGACGAGGTCGTGAAGCTGCTCCAGGGGGGTCAGGGCGTCTTCGGCATCGCCGTGGGCGTCGTGTGGCGGGACGTCGACGCGGCGCTGTCCCAGCTCCACGGAGAGCGCGTCGACACCGGGGAGACCCTGATCGGCAACAACCCCGCCGACGAACTGGCGCGGCGACGCAACCGCGCGGTCTGAGCCGCCGGGGCGGTGCGGCCCGGGTGCCGGGCGGGGCGGTTGTCAGTGGTGTAGGGCAGCATCGGTCGGTGTGAGAGCCGCGCCGACCATCCTGCATCTGGACATGGATGCCTTCTACGCCTCTGCGGAGCAGGCGGCGAAGCCCAGCCTGCGCGGCAAACCTGTGGTCGTCGGCGGCCTCGGGACGCGCGGCGTGGTCGCCACCGCTTCGTACGAGGCCCGGCGTCTGGGTGTGCACTCGGCGATGCCCATGGCGCAGGCGAGGCGGCTCGCGCCCAACGCCGCGTATCTGGTCCCGCGTTTCGCGCTCTACCGGACGGTGAGCGACCAGGTGATGGAGCTTCTGGGGCGGCTGTCCCCGCTCGTCGAACCGCTCAGCCTGGACGAGGCCTTCGTCGATCTGGAGGCCGGCGGGGTCGCCGACGACTCGGCGTCCGCCCGTCTGGTCGGTGAGCAGCTGCGCACCGTGATCAAGGGCGTCACCGGGCTGAGCGGTTCGGTGGGTCTGGCCGGCTCCAAGATGCTGGCCAAGATCGCCTCGGAGGAGGCGAAGCCGGACGGGCTGCTGCTGATCGAGCCCGGCACCGAGCGTGAGCTCCTGGCACCCATGTCCGTGCGTACCCTCCCGGGTGTGGGGCCCGCCACGGGCGACCACCTCCGGCGCGCCGGGATGACCGTCGTCAGTCACCTGGCGGAGGCCGGTGAGGCGGAGCTCGTGAGACTGCTGGGCAAGGCGCACGGAGTGGCGCTCCACCGCATGGCGCGAGGCTACGACGATCGTCCCGTCGTCGCCGAGCGGGACGCCAAGTCGGTGTCGGTCGAGGACACCTTCGACGTCGACCTGCACGACCGGGTGCGCGTCAGGACGGAGGTGGAGCGCCTGGCTGACCGCTGTGTGCGGCGGCTGCGGACCGCGGGGCGGTCCGGGCGCACGGTCGTCCTCAAGGTGCGCCGATACGACTTCTCGACCCTCACCAGGTCCGAGACGCTGCGTGGCCCCACAGACGAGCCCACGGTGGTCAGGGAGGCCGCAGCGCGGCTCCTGGAGGCCGTGGACACGACCGGCGGTGTGCGGCTGCTCGGAGTCGGTGTCACCGGCCTGGCGGACTTCACGCAGGAGGATCTCTTCGCGCAGGCTGCCGACGCGGAACACGCGGCCGAGGAGTCCGCGGCCGCCGACGCCGCCACCACCGACGGGCGGGGCGGGGCACCGGACGAAGCGTCGGGAGCGGAGTCCCGGGGGAGCGGGGAACAGCCTGCCCTGCGGCGCTGGCAGGCCGGGCACGACGTACGGCACGACGTCCACGGTCACGGCTGGGTGCAGGGCAGTGGTGTCGGCCGTGTCACCGTGCGCTTCGAGGAACCGTGGACGCCCCCCGGCCGGGTGCGCACGTTCCTCGTCGGCGATCCGGCGCTGAGGCCCGCCGACCCACTGCCTCTGGTCCGGGAGGCGGCGGACTACTCCTCGTGGCCGGCCAGCTTGCCGAAGTCCCTGTCGGGGCCCGTGCCGGCGGAGGAGGACGAGTCGAGCCCGTAGTGGCGGTAGAGCTGCAGCTCCTGCTCGGGGGACAGGTGGCGGCCCACGCCGAAGTCGGGCGCGTCCTTGATCAGCGACCTGTCGAAGGGGATCAGCAGGGCACCGTCGACGAACTCGCTCGGCTCCAGGGGGACGAACGCGTCCCTGGTGAACAGGCCGGTGCGTACGGCGGCCCACTCGGGCACCCCGGTGGCATCGTCGAGATAGACCTCGTCCACCGTCCCGATCTTGGCACCTTGACGGTCGAAGGCCTTGCGTCCGATCAGGCTGCGCGGATCGATGTCGGTCTGCACGGTGCCTCCCACTGGTCACGACTCCATGAAGTGGTCGCGGCTGCTCCACAGGCACTACGAAAAGCCAGATCCGGGCCGTCGGCCACTCGAGACGGCCCGCGCCCACCCCGCTGGTAGGCTGGAACACGGCTGCTGACCCTGTGCGGGAGAGTCCTCCGGAGTGGTCCGGAGGCGCCGAAGGAGCAACTCCTCCCCGGAATCTCTCAGGCCCCCGTACCGCACGGACGAGGTCACTCTGGAAAGCAGGGCGGGATCCGTACGGCAGCGCGCCGCGACGGGCACCTCCCTCACCGACGGTGAAAACCGGTATGCCCTGGGCGTGCCGGTGAAGCTCTCAGGTCAGATGACAGAGGGGGAGGCCGTCCGGGCAGCCACGCCGTGGCGCCCCTCGCAGGTCGTGACAGACCAGGAGGCCTCCAACATGACCCCCCGTCGCACTCCGCTCTCCCAGCTGGAGCAGGGCATTCCGTTCGAGCACCGCCACATCGGGCCCGATGCCGGGGCTCAGGCGAAGATGCTCGCCCAGGTCGGCTACGGCTCCCTCGACGAGCTCACCGCTGCCGCGGTGCCCGACGTGATCAGGAGTGCCGAGGCGCTGAACCTCCCCGAGGCCCGCACCGAGGCAGAGGTCCTGGCCGAGCTGCGCAGCCTCGCCGACCGCAACCAGGTGCTCGCACCGATGATCGGGCTCGGCTACTACGGGACGTTCACCCCGCCGGTGATCCTGCGCAACGTCATGGAGAACCCCGCCTGGTACACCGCGTACACGCCGTACCAGCCGGAGATCTCCCAGGGGCGGCTCGAGGCCCTCCTCAACTTCCAGACGATGGTCGCCGACCTCACCGGACTGCCGACCTCGGGTGCCTCGCTGCTCGACGAGGGCACGGCCGCGGCCGAGGCGATGGCGCTGGCACGACGGGTCGGCAAGGTCAAGGGCGGCGTCTTCCTGGTCGACGCCGACACGCTGCCGCAGACCATCGCCGTGATCGGGACCCGCGCCGAGCCGACCGGCGTCGAGGTCGTCGTCGCCGACCTCACCGAGGGCATCCCGGCGGAGGTCGCCGAGCGCGGCGTCTTCGGCGTGCTGCTCCAGTACCCGGGTGCCTCCGGTGCCGTACGGGACATCAGGCCCGTCATCGAGCAGGCGCACGGACTGGGCGCGATCGTCTCCGTCGCCGCCGACCTGCTGGCCCTGACGCTGCTCACCTCGCCCGGCGAGCTGGGCGCGGACATCGCCGTTGGCACCACACAGCGCTTCGGTGTCCCGATGGGCTTCGGCGGACCGCACGCCGGCTTCATGGCCGTACGCGAGAAGTTCGCCCGCAGCCTGCCCGGCCGCCTCGTCGGTGTCTCCGTCGACGCGGACGGCGACAAGGCCTACCGGCTGGCGCTGCAGACCCGCGAGCAGCACATCCGCCGGGAGAAGGCCACCAGCAACATCTGCACCGCCCAGGTGCTGCTCGCCGTCATGGCCGGCATGTACGCCGTCTATCACGGGCCCGAGGGCCTGCGGACGATCGCCCGGCGCACCCACCGCTTCGCCGTGATCCTCGCCGAGGGGCTGCGGGCCGCCGGGGCCGAGGTCGTGCACGACGCCTACTTCGACACGCTCACCGTCCGGGTGCCCGGTGCGGCGGCCGACGTGGTCGCCGGCGCGCGTGAGCGCGGCGTGAACCTCCGCCTCGTCGACGCCGACCACGTCTCCGTCGCCTGCGACGAGACGACCACCCGTGCCCGGATCGCCGCCGTCTGGGCCGCCTTCGGCGCCGGTGGCGACATCGAGGCCCTGGACGCCGAGGCGGCCGAGGCGCTGCCCGACGGACTGCTGCGCACCGACGCCGTGCTCACGCACCCGGTGTTCCACCAGTACCGCTCCGAGACTGCGATGCTGCGCTACCTCCGTAAGCTCGCCGACCGCGACTACGCGCTGGACCGCGGCATGATCCCGCTGGGTTCCTGCACCATGAAGCTCAACGCGACCGCCGAGATGGAGTCGATCACCTGGCCCGAATTCGGTGCGCTGCACCCCTTCGCGCCGGCCGAGCAGGCGCAGGGCTTCCTCACCCTCATCCGTGAGCTGGAGGAGCGCCTCGCCGAGGTCACCGGTTACGACGCCGTCTCCATCCAGCCCAACGCGGGCTCGCAGGGTGAGTTCGCCGGGCTGCTCGCCGTCCGCGCGTACCACCGGGCCAACGGGGACCACGGGCGCACCGTCTGCCTGATCCCGTCCTCCGCGCACGGCACCAACGCCGCGAGCGCCGTCATGGCCGGCATGAAGGTCGTCGTGGTGAAGACCGCCGACGACGGCGAGGTCGACATACAGGATCTCCGGGCCAAGATCGCGAAGCACCGTGACGAGCTCGCCGTCCTCATGATCACCTACCCCTCCACGCACGGTGTCTTCGAGGAACACGTCGCGGACATCTGCGGCGAGGTGCACGACGCCGGCGGCCAGGTGTACGTGGACGGCGCCAACCTCAACGCGCTGGTCGGTCTCGCCAAGCCGGGCCACTTCGGCGGCGACGTCTCCCACCTGAACCTGCACAAGACCTTCTGCATCCCGCACGGCGGCGGCGGCCCGGGCGTCGGTCCGGTCGGGGTGCGCGCCCACCTGGCGCCGTACCTCCCCAACCACCCCCTCCAGCCCGCTGCGGGCCCGGAGACCGGTATCGGCCCGATCTCGGCCGCTCCGTGGGGCTCGGCGGGCATCCTGCCGATCTCGTGGGCGTACGTACGCCTCATGGGGGGCGAGGGGCTGAAGCGTGCGACGCAGGTCGCCGTACTCGCGGCCAACTACATCGCCAAGCGGCTCGAACCGCACTTCCCGGTCCTGTACAACGGCCCGGCCGGTCTGGTCGCGCACGAGTGCATCGTGGACCTGCGCCCGGTGTCCAAGGCGACCGGCGTCAGCATCGACGACATCGCCAAGCGGCTGATCGACTACGGCTTCCACTCGCCGACCATGTCGTTCCCGGTGGCCGGGACCCTGATGATCGAGCCGACCGAGAGCGAGGACCTCGCCGAGATCGACCGGTTCTGCGACACGATGATCGCCATTCGCGGCGAGATCGACAAGGTCGCCTCCGGCGTGTGGAGCGCGGACGACAACCCGCTGCGCAACGCCCCGCACACGGCCGCGGCGCTCGGTGGGGAGTGGACCCACGGCTACACCCGCGAAGAGGCGGTCTTCCCGTCCGGCGTCACGCCGTCGGACAAGTACTGGCCGCCGGTGCGCCGGATCGACGGCGCGTTCGGTGACCGCAACCTGGTCTGCTCCTGCCCTCCGCTGGACGAGTACGACCAGTAGGCCGGGCGTACACGCGTCGGGGCCGGTGCGGAGCTTCTCCGGGCCGGCCCCCGTGTCCGGTCGGCCGCGGTCAGGCGGCCTTCATCACCCGGCCGCCCTTCAGCGGGCGGTGCGGGGCGATGATCTGCCCGTCCGGGAGCAGCTCACCGGTGTCCTCGAAGAGCAGGACGCCGTTGCACAGCAGGCTCCAGCCCTGCTCCGGGTGGTGCGCCGTCAGGCGTGCGGCTTCCCGGTCGTTGGAGTCGGCGGTCGGGCAGGGGGGCTGGTGCTGGCACATGGCTGGGTTCTTTCGCTGCGTCGAGTCGAATGTCCTGCGGGTGGACGGTGTGGTCGTGGCCGCCCCCGTATCAGGTCGGTCCGGTCCCAGTGTTGCCCTACGGACGTCTCTCCGCAGGGATTTCGCGGCAGCTGCTGTTCTCCTCCCATTCCGCATCACCCGGCCGGACGGTTCAATCCAACTGCACTGTCCGTTCGGATGGTTCGGGGTGACCTGACCGGACTAGTCCGGACGGGCAACGACGCGCCCCCGCCGGGCAGCAGCTCGGCGGGGGCGCGTGGGGAAGAGCGGTCAGGCGGGCGACCCGAGGAGGCCGGGGACTTCGGGAAGGTCCGGAAGCGGTGCCGGGGCGACACGGAGTGTCATGACCGGAAGCAGGTCCGCGACCCGGTGCGGACGGTGGGCCGTGATGCCCGGAGGCGCGGGTGCCAGGGGCACCAGCACATCGCTCGGGGCGAGTGCGCCGCTGCCGGCGTCGGCGTCGACGTCGTGATGCAGCCACAGCGTGAACATGTACAGCTCAGGTACCGACAGCAGGCGCGGCTGGTACCGATTCGTCGTCGACTCCGCCTGCCGTACGGCCAGTTCGGTGGAGACGATGTACGGGCCCTCGAAGAAGTGCGAGAAGGTCCAGCCGTCGGCGGTGAGCATCGTGTCCGCGGCGGCGACGACGCGCTCACCGCTGCGGATCAGGAATCGCCAGCCGGCGAGGCGGGTGCGCGGCTCGGCCTCGTGCGGCACGATCCGGTCCAGTACGTGGACGGGCAGCGGGAGTTCGGGACTCATCGCTCCCTGGACGGAGCGGAGGGCGGGCGTGTGGGCCTCGCGGACCGCGGTAGGAGAACCGAGGGCCGCGAGAACGCTGCGCAGTGCGGGCGCTGGGGCCGGGGAAACATGCAGCGGCATAGTGGGTTGCCTCTCACTTGGAGACACGGTGATGCGTGGGCGGGTGCAGACGGCGCTGTCGGCGTGCGGGGCCAGAGGAAGGCCGGTGACGGGGCGGACGGGCCGATGCGTCAACTCTCTGCCTCGTTCGCAGAGTTTATACGACAAATGTTCACACTATGTTTCGGCTACCCGTCCCGCGTATTGCGCGCAAGGAGGATTCGAGCCTTTGAATTGCACGTTTCCTGTGGATTCGGGTCCTGCCCGGCCCCCGTCGCCAGGTACTTTCCCGATGCGGCGGTAGGCTGAAACCCATCGGTGTATCAGCCGTGCACCTCGACCGTGCGAACCGCATATGCCTCATGCCTTCGGAATGTGCCTCCGGCTTCAGCTCCCAGACTACTGGGTGTCCGTGGACCGCGGGGACGTTACGGATCATCTCGGCGGGGCATTATCGAACGTGATGCGAGCGGCCTGGGCCGCGGGCCGCCCACTCGAGGAGGGACCCTTCGATGGGTGAGAAGGTCGTGGCGGGCGCGTTCGCCCCGTCCGATCGGCAGGCGTACCGCGAGAAGCTCACCCAGTGCCTGACGGGGCTGGAGAGGCTCCTGTCGGAGCGGAGGTTCGAACGCCCCAGGAATCTCATGGGGCTGGAGATCGAGCTGAATCTCGCGGGTTCGGACGGCATGCCGAGGATGCGTAATGCGGAGGTGCTCCAACGCATCGCCAGCCGGGATTTCCAGACGGAACTGGGGATGTTCAACCTGGAAGTGAATATTCTTCCCCACCGGCTGAGCGGTCGGGTATTCGATCAGCTGGCCGAGGAGTTGCGCACGGGGCTCGCTTATGCCCACAGGAAGGCGGCGGAGGTCGACGCCGGCATCGTGATGATCGGCATCCTGCCGACGCTGGGGCGGGACGACGTGGTGTCGGCGAACCTGTCGGACGTCGACCGTTACACGCTCCTCAACGATCAAATGGCGGCCGCGCGCGGCGAGGAATTCATACTCGATATCGAAGGCGTCGAGCGCCTGGTCTCGACCTCCGCGTCGATCGCCCCGGAATCCGCGTGCACATCGGTCCAGCTGCACCTGCAGGTGACGCCGGACCGCTTCGCGGACGTCTGGAACGCGGCCCAGGCCGTCGCGTCGGTGCAGATCGCACTCGGAGCCAACTCTCCCTTCCTGTTCGGCAAGGAGCTGTGGCGGGAGTCGAGGCCGCCGCTCTTCCAGCAGGCCACGGACGTACGGCCGCCCGAACTCCGGAATCAGGGCGTCCGCCCGCGAACCTGGTTCGGGGAGCGCTGGATCAGTTCCGCGTACGAGCTCTTCGAGGAGAACGTGCGCTTCTACCCGCCCCTGCTGCCGATCTGCGACGAGGAGGATCCGCTGAGGGTCCTCGACGAGGGCGGTGTGCCGTCACTGGCCGAACTCGTCCTGCACAACGGCACGGTCTACCGGTGGAACCGGCCGGTATACGGGCTGGCCGACGGCGTTCCCCATCTGAGGGTGGAGAACAGGGTCCTGCCCGCCGGCCCCACGGTCGTCGACGTCATCGCCAATGCCGCTTTCTACTACGGACTGGTGCGCGCGCTCGCCGACGAGACCCGGCCCGTGTGGACCAGGCTGCCCTTCGAGGCGGCAGAGGAGAACTTCGACGCCGCCTGCCGCCACGGGATCGACGCCGAGCTGCTCTGGCCGCGCCCCGGCCGCTCCGGCGGCGTGGCGAAGGTGCGCGCCGTCGACCTCGTACGCGACGAACTGCTGCCGCTCGCGGCCGCCGGGCTCGACGCCTGGAACATCGAACCCGCGGACCGTGACCGCTACCTCGGCGTCATCGAGGAGCGCTGCCGGCTCCGCGTCAACGGCGCCTCCTGGCAGGTCGACACGTACCACCGCGCCTTGGAGGCCGGACTCGAACGGGAGGGTGCGCTCGCGGCCACCACCCGCCGTTACGGAGAGCTGATGCAGGTGGGTGAGCCGGTGCACACCTGGCCCGTCGGCTTTCCCGCCCCCTGAGGAGACGGCCGCCCGGTGTCCCGCCGCCACGGCCCCGTCGGGCAAGCTATGACCACGCATGGCTGACGGCAGGTGTACAGGTGGAGGCGGGGCTCGTGGCTGAATGCATTCCTCACGAGGGGGTGTCCCGGCGGATCCTGCGGTCTGAGACGCTCCTCGTGCTGGCTCTCTCGCTCGGGGCCAGCGGGGTGTCCGCCCTGATCAGCTTCGTCGGGTCGCTGACCAAACCGGGCGGTCTCAAGGACCAGGCGGCGACGTTGAACGGCTCGTACGCCCCCGGGCGGCCGTGGCTGGACCTGGCCTGGCAGATGTTCGGCATCGCCTCGGCCCTCGTGCCGGTCGCGCTGGTGGCCCACCTGCTCCTTCGGGAGGGTGCCGGCCTGCGGACCCTCGGATTCGACCGCACCAGGCCCTGGCCGGATCTGCGCCGGGGCACCATGGTCGCGGCCGGGATCGGCAGCGCGGGGCTGGCGTTCTACCTGGCGGCGCGGGCCGCGGGATTCAACCTGACGGTGGTTCCGGAGTCGCTCCCCGATGTGTGGTGGAAGTTCCCCGTACTGATCCTCTCCGCGGTGCAGAACTCCCTCGTGGAAGAAGTCGTCGTCGTCGGCTATCTGCTGCGGCGGCTGGGGCAGCTCGGGTGGACGCCGATGGCCGCCCTGGCGGCGAGTTCCGTGCTGCGCGGCTCGTACCACCTGTACCAGGGGATCGGCGGGTTCATCGGGAACATGGTCATGGGCGTCGTCTTCGTGCTGCTGTACAGGCGCTGGGGGCGGGTCGGGCCGCTCATCGTCGCGCACGCCCTGCTCGACATCGGGGCGTTCGTCGGATACGCGCTGCTCGCGGGGAAGGTGGGCTGGCTGCCCACCCCGTGAGCGGGGCCGCCCACCCCGCTCCCGCGGCCCTCAGAAGCCGGCCAGCAGCTCCCCGTCGATCACCGTGACGGCGCTGCCCGTCAGTAGTGTGCGACCGCCGCGCAGCGAGGTGCGTACCAGACCCGACCGGGCGGAGGCCTGGAGTCCGACGAGGTCGTCGCGGCCCGATCGTGCCGACCAGAACGGCGCCAGGGCGGTGTGGGCGCTGCCGGTCACCGGGTCCTCGTCGATACCGACCCGAGGGAAGAAACCCCGGGAGACGAAGTCGTAGGCGCCCGCGGGGTCCTCGGCCGCCGCGGTGGCGATGACTCCCCGGCGGGAGCACGAGGCGAGTGATGCGAAATCCGGCCGCAGGGCGCGCACGGCAGCCTCGTCGGACAGCTCCACCAGGAGGTCACCGACGTGCTCCCCCGTGTCGTGGACGGAGAGCGGTGACGCGCCCAAGGCCTCCGCCAGCCCGGGCGGGGCGGACACGGGTGTCAGCGGCGCTGTCGGGAAGTCCATCGTCAGGCTGCCGTCGGAGTGGACTGTGGTGCCCAGGACGCCGGAACGGGTGGCGAAGCGCACCGTGCCGCTCGCGATCCCGGTGGTGTGCAGCACATGGGCGGTGGCGAGTGTCGCGTGGCCGCACAGATCGACCTCGGTGGCCGGGGTGAACCAGCGCAGCGCCCAGTCGGCCTCACCGCCCGGCGGCAGCGGATGGACGAACGCCGTCTCGGAGAGATTGAGCTCGGACGCGACGAGCTGGAGGCGGTCCGCCTCGGGGAAGGCCGCCGAGTCCAGGACCACGACTCCGGCGGGGTTGCCGGCGAAGGGGCGGTCGGTGAACGCGTCGACGATACGGATCTTCATGGAGCCGACCGTAGGCGGGGCCGCCTCGAGCGGTCCAAGGCCAATCACGGATGCGCGGCCCCTCGGGCTTGCTGCTCCCGCGCGTCCGAGCCGGTGAGGTCGCCGGCCGGCGAGACGCTTGTCAGACGATACGTTCCGATATATCGTCGAAGTGTCGCGACAGTTCGACGAAGGGTCGCGTAAGGACAATGACGAAAGGAGCGCGGTCATGCGTTCACATGGAGACGACCACGGATGCGGCCCCGGGCGGCGAGGCCCCGGCAGGGGTGACTTCGAAGGTGGCCGCGCCGCGTTCGGCCCGTTCGGACCGCCCTTCGGCGGCGGGCCCTTCGGTGGCGGCCGCGGTCGGGGCGGTGGCCGGGGGAGGGCCAGGCGCGGTGACGTACGCGCGTCGATCCTCGCGCTGCTCAAGGACCGCTCGATGCACGGTTACGAGATGATCCAGGAGATCGGCGAGCGCAGCGGAGGGGCCTGGAAGCCCAGCCCCGGCTCGGTGTACCCCACGCTGCAACTGCTGGAGGACGAGGGGTTGATCACCAACGCCAGCGAGGGCGGGAAGAAGCTGTTCACCCTCACCGACCTGGGCCGCAGTGAGGCCGAGTCCGGCCCTGACGCCCCCTGGGAGGAGGCTGGGCGCGGTGTCGACTGGGAGGGTGTGAACGAGATCCGGCAGGCCGGCTTCGGTCTGATGGAGGCGTTCGGCCAGGTCTGGAAGACCGGCTCGGCCGACCAGCGGCAGAAGGCCCTCACCGTGATCAACGACGCCCGCAAGAAGCTGTACCTGATCCTCGCCGACGAGCACTGAGCCGTGCGACACGCACAGGTGGGGGAAGGGCCCTCTCGTGGGGCCCTTCCTCGGTACGCCACGTCGCCCCGGACGGCGCGACCTCACCCGCGAGGATCGCGACCTCATCCGCAAGGATGAGGAACCTCGCCGCTGTCCCCGCCTTTCGCGGGACGGTGGATGGGCCGAGCCGGGGGATGTGTCCGCCCTCCGGGGCTGATGGGGTGGAGACGTGCACATCCGGACGTCAGGGATCCCCGAACAAGCCCCGCCGACCCACCCGTGGGCCGGTGACGGACTGAGCGGCGCCATGGCCGCCGTGGTGACCGGCGCGCGCAGGCGGGCCGTGCGCGACGGTGACCGTCATGTCGACACGGCTCATCTCCTGCACTCCCTGGTCGAGTCCGATCCAGCTGTCCGGGAGGTCTTCGACGGCGGGTCGCAACTGGCCAGGGTGCTCGGATACCTCGTGCAGCGCAGTATCGGGTACGGCCTCCGCTGGCAGGGGACGCAGGAGGATTCGGGCGGGTTCCCCGCCGTACGGGTGCCCCCGGGCGACGGGTGGTCCGCCACGGCGACGGCGGCCCTGGACCGTGCCGGCCGCGGCGCGCTGCTGCGCGGGGAGGTCCACGCCGATGGACTCGATCTCCTGGCGGCGCTGGTCGCGGATCCGCGGAGCCGTGCGGTCGAGGTGCTGGAGCGGGCCGGGGTCGCGGTGGAATCGCTCGGCGCCCGTGCGTCGGACCGGGCGCCCCGGGGGTTTCCGCGGGGGTGATCATGAACACGGCATGGACAGGTGTGACAGGGGTGACGCTGATGACGCCTGCTGCCATGATGTGCCGATGCACGCGTCTCAGGCGAGAAGCGCCGGTCTGGGCCTGGCCCTTGGCTCGGCCTTCGCATTCGGTGGTTCAGGGGTCGCGGCCAAGCCGCTGATCGAGGCGGGGCTCGACCCGCTGCACGTCGTGTGGCTGAGGGTGGCCGGCGCCGCCCTCGTCATGCTGCCGGTCGCCTGGCGGCACCGGCATCTCGTGCGGGAGCGGCCCGTTCTGCTGGCCGGCTTCGGTCTGTTCGCCGTGGCCGGCGTACAGGCCTTCTACTTCGCCTCGCTCTCGCGCATCCCGGTCGGCGTCGCACTCCTCATCGAGTACCTGGCACCCGCGCTCGTCCTCGGCTGGGTGCGCTTCGTGCAGCGACGGCCCGTCACCCGCGCCGCCGCGGCCGGTGTGGTGCTGGCGGTCGGCGGACTCGCCTGCGTCGTGGAGGTGTGGGCCGGTCTCGGCTTCGACGCGATCGGGCTGCTGCTCGCACTCGGCGCAGCGTGCTGCCAGGTGGGCTACTTCGTCCTGTCGGACCAGGGCGCCGGCCACGGGGACACGGCGGACACCGACCCCCCGCACCCCGTGGGTGTGATCGCGTACGGACTGCTCGTCGGCACGGTCGTGCTCACGGTGGTGGCCCGGCCCTGGGGCATGGACTGGTCCGTACTCGGCGGCAGCGCGGACATGGGCGGGCACGGCGTCCCGGCGTGGCTGCTGCTCGGCTGGATCGTGCTGCTCGCGACCGTGCTCGCCTACGTCACCGGTGTCGTGTCGGTACGGCTGCTCTCGCCCCAGGTGGCGGGCGTCGTCGCCTGCCTCGAGGCGGTCATCGCGACCGTGCTCGCATGGGTCCTGCTCGGTGAACACCTCTCCGCGCCGCAGCTCGTGGGCGGCGGAGTGGTGCTGATCGGCGCCTTCATCGCGCAGTCGTCCGCGCCCAGACCGCCGTCGGGTCCGGTGGCATCGGGTCCGGGTGCGACGGCCGCGGTGGCGGCCCCGGCGCACGCGACCGCTGTCGGGAGCGAGTTGTCCCGGCCTCAGCCCCCGTCGTAGGGTGTCGGCCATGCCGCAGACCGTACTGCCGCCTCCTGTCGCCTAGCGCGAGGCGGCCACTCCGGACTAAGGCCGGGCTCGGGTACGCCCCGAGCGGTTCGTCGCTGCCCGCGCGGAGCCGAGCGACCGACCACCCCCCTTCTTCCGGAGAGTCACGTGTCCCACCCTGTCGCCGGTCCGCCCGTCGGGCGGAGCCTGGTTTATCTCGTCGTAGCCGGCATTGCCTGGGGTACGGCGGGGGCTGCCGCATCCCTGCTGTTCCGGATCAGCGATCTCGGGCCTCTGGCCCTGTCGTTCTGGCGCTGTGCCGGCGGACTCGTCCTGCTGGCAGGTGCGCTGGCGCTGCGTCCCGGCCGCCCGCGCACCTCCGACGAGCCACGTCGCAGGCGGCTGCTGCGCATCCTGGGGACGGGCATCGGTCTCACCGTCTTCCAGAGCGCGTACTTCGCGGCGGTCGAGGCGACCGGGCTCGCCGTGGGGACCGTGGTCACGCTGGGCGCGGGGCCCGTCCTCATCGCGGTCGGCGCGCGGTTGACCATGGGGGAGCGGCTCGGTGGGGGCGGTCTCGCCGCGGTGGCCGGAGCGCTCGCCGGTCTCGCCGTGCTGGTGCTCGGTGGCGAATCAGCCGAAGTCCGGCCCGTGGGGCTGCTGCTGGCCGTTCTGTCCGCCGCGGGCTACGCGGCGATCACGCTGCTGACCCGGTATCTCGGCAGGGACGGCGAGGCGGGCGACCCCCTTGCCACCAGCGCGTGGGCCTTCGGCATCGGAGCCGTGGGGCTGCTGCCCATGGCGGCTGCCGAGGGCCTCGTGCCGCACACCGCCGAGACGGGGCACGTGCTACTGCTGCTCGTCTACGTGGCGGCGGTGCCGACCGCACTCGCGTACGCGCTCTACTTCGCGGGTGCCGCGGCCGTCCGCTCGGCGACCGTATCCGTGATCATGCTGCTCGAGCCGGTGAGCGCCGCGGTCATCGCGGTGACCGTGCTGCGGGAACGGCTCACCGCGGCCACGGTCGTCGGCACGCTGATCCTGCTCACCGCCGTGGCGGGACTGGCCCTCGCCGAGACGCGCGGTGCCGCCGCGGCCCGCCGCCGGGCAGCCGTGGGGGCCTGACCCGCCCCGCCCCGTCACCCTGCGGGAGACAGGCCGCTGTCGGGCCTCGGCGCGGTGAGGTAGTCCGGCACTCGGACGGCGGGGTCCAGGTCGCCGGAGGGCACCGGCGCCGCGTATGCCGGGGCCACCGGGACCACGCCCGCCCAGTGCGGCAGGGAGAGGTCCTCCGGCTCGTCGTTCGGTCCACCCGTGCGGATCTTGGCGGAGACCTGGTCGAGGTCGAGGCGGATCACCGCGGTCGCGGCGAGTTCCTTCGCGTCCGCCGGACGCGAGTCCTTCGACCTGCCCGGCACCACCTGGTCGACGATGGCGTCGAGCGCGATGCGCCGCTCCTCCGGGTCCGTCACCGTACGGGCGGTTCCGTGGACCACCACGGAGCGGTAGTTCATCGAGTGGTGGAAAGCGGAACGGGCCAGTACGAGGCCGTCCACGTGCGTCACGGTCAGGCAGACGGCGAGGCCGGGATCGGCCGCGCCCGTCGCGCGCAGAGGGCGCGATCCCGTCGAGCCGTGGACGTACAGCCGCTCGCCCACCCGGCCGAAGAGCGTCGGGAGGACGACGGGCGCGCCGTCGCGGACGAAGCCCAGGTGGCAGAGGTACGCCTCGTCGAGTATCGCGTGGACCGTCTCCCTGTCGTACGAGGCGCGTTCCCTGGCGCGGGTCGGGACCGTGCGTTCCGTCGCCTCGTAGGCCGTGGCCCCGGGGCGGCCGGTGCTGTCGGGCGTAACGGTGTCCGGCATTGCGTACTCCATTGCACTAGTGCATACTGTCGTTTGTGCTAGGAGAGTATCGGATCAGTGGGCGACGCGCATCCGAAATCGCCGCGAGTGTGGAGTGCGGTGTATCCGCAGGTGACCTCGAGCCCGGTCATGTGTTGCCTCCCATGAGGGAGTTGGCGACTCTGCTCGGTGTCAACGCGAACACGGTCGCCGCCGCGTACCGGACGCTGCGCGAACGTGGAGTGATCGAGACGGCGGGGCGGCGGGGGAGTCGGGTGAGGCCGCGGCCCGCGACCACGGCGCGTGGATCGCTTCGCGTGGAGGCCCCGCCGGGGGTGCGCGACCTCGGTGACGGCAATCCCGACCCCGCTCTCCTGCCCTCGCTCGGACCGGCGCTGGCTGTCGCCTCGGACGCGTACGCCCGTCGGCCCGGCATGTACGGCGACGACCCGGTGGTTCCGCGACTGGCCGAACTGGTGCGGGCCGGTCTGGACTCAGACGGCCTTCCGGCGGGGCCGGTGGCACTCGCGTCGGGGTCGCTCGACGCGATCGAACGGGTGCTGTCGGCGCATCTCAGGCCCGGTGACGCCGTCGCGGTGGAGGACCCGGGGTGGGGTGCCCTGCTGGACCTGATCCCCGCGCTCGGCATGCACGTCGTCCCGGTGGCCCTGGACGACGAGGGTCCGCTGCCGGGGGATGTGGAGGGTGCGCTGCGGGCGGGAGCCAAGGCTCTGGTGGTCACCGACCGGGCGCAGAATCCGACCGGTGCCGCCGTGGGGCGTCTGCGGGCGGACGAGTTGCGGTCCGTCCTCGCCGAGCACCCCGGCGTGCTCCTGATCGAGGACGATCACGGCCACGCGATCGTCGACCTGCCGGTCCATCCCCTCGCCGGCGTCACGGAACGCTGGGCGTTCGTCCGGTCCGTCTCCAAGGCGTACGGCCCCGATCTGCGGCTCGCCGTGCTCACCGGGGACGCGCTGACCGTCGACCGGGTGACGGGCCGTCAACACCTCGGGCCCGGCTGGGTCAGCGCGCTGCTGCAGCGGACCGTGGCACACCTGTGGGCGACGGATGCCGTGGACACGGCGGCGGTCGCCCGCTCGTACGGGCGTCGCCGTGACGCACTGGTGGGGGCGCTGGGGGAGCGGGGGATCGCGGCGTACGGGCGGACCGGGATGAACGTCTGGGTGCCGGTGAGTGACGAGACCGGGGCCGTCGCCAGGATGCTGCACTCGGGTTGGGCGGTGGCCCCGGGGGCGCGGTTCCGGCTCACCTCGCCGCAGGGGATGCGTCTGACCGTCTCGTCGCTGTGTGCCGCCGACATCGAACCCCTCGCGGACGCCGTCGCGGCAGCGGCGCGCCCCGCCCGGCCGGTCGGGCACGGCTGAGCGGCAGGGTGTGCGACGACCGCGTCCTCCCGAGCGGGAAGGCGTAGAACAGCTGATGCTTCACGGTGTGACAGACGTAGCATCGCTTACATGTTGAATCTGGAGCGCCTGCGTACGCTGGATGCCCTCGCCCGGCACGGTTCGGTGAGCGGGGCGGCCGGCGGCCTCCACGTCACGACCTCGGCGGTCTCCCAGCAGATGGCCAAACTGGAACGCGAGGTGGGGCAGCGGCTCCTGGCCAGGAACGGGCGGGGAGTCCGTCTCACCGACGCGGGCCGGCTGCTCGCGGACCACGCCGCGAAGATCCTCTCGCAGGTGGAGACCGCCCAGTCCGACATCGAGGCCCAGCGTGGCCAGGTGGTGGGGGAGGTCCGGATCGCGGCCTTCCCGACCGCCGCCCGCGGGCTCTTCCCCGCCGCCCTCACCGCACTCCGCACGAAGCACCCCGAACTCGAGCTGCGTACGACCGAGCAGGAGCCGGAGAGCGGCATCCGTTCGGTGCTCCGCGGGGATGTCGATCTCGCCGTGGTGCTCGACTGGAGCAACAAGCGCCTGCCGGTCCCCGTCGGTCTGGGCAAGACCGAACTGCTCGACGACGCACCGGACATCGCCATGCCCTCGGACCACCCCCTCGCGGACCGCACGGAGGTGGACATGGAGGACTTCGCCGAGGACGACTGGGTGTCCTGGCCGGAGGGCGAGTTCTGTCACGACTGGCTGATGTTCACGCTCCGGTCCAAGGGCATCGAGCCGCGCATCGCGCACCTCGCAGGCGAGCACCACACGCAACTCGCCCTGATCGCGGCCGGATTCGGGGTCTGTGTGGCGCCCCGGCTGGGGCGGGGGCCGGTTCCGGACGGTGTGCGTCTGGTGCCCGTGCGGCAGCCGATGCGACGTCATGTCCACGTGGTGTGGCGCGCGGACGCGGACCGGCGCCCTTCGATCAGGGCCGCCGTCGAGGCCCTGCGCTCCGCGGGCCGGGCGCCGGAAAGCGGTTGAGGTGTCCCGTGATCCATGGCGGGCGCGCGACGACAGCCACGGCACCCCGCCGCGTTGTCGGAACGCCCGAATGCGTCCGGTATGCGGACGTCCCTCCTCTATGCGACGCACCGCATCCGCCGCCGCGCGCTGATCCACCGGGGATCACCGCACGGCCCTCAGGCCGGGCCGGACATCTTCCTGAAGTCCCAGGACCTGACGGTCTGCGGTGTCAGCCGGAGCCAGGCGTGCCGTTCGTCGTGCGGCATGGACTCGATACCGAAGTACTTGGAGGCGAACATCCGCTCCGGGGACTCCAGATCCACGCAGCCCTCACCCCTGCGGGGGATCTCGCCGACGAAGGAGACCTCGCCGGTGAGCTCCACACCGCGCAGCTCGCCGTACTCGACCCCGTCGTCCACCACCACGGCGATCCTGGGGTCGCGCCGCAGTTGTGCCCAGCGCAGACTCCGGGTGAGGGAGTAGAACCAGACGGAACTGCCGTCCCACACGAACCACAGCGCCCCGACATGTGGCATGCCCTCCTGGGAGACCGTGGCGACGCGGCAGGTGCGCTGCCCCGCGAGGTAGGCGTCCCGTTCCGCGTCGGTCATCATGATCCGACGGCCACGGCGCTGGGCAACGGTCACGGGACGCCCTTCCTGGGTTCCGGCAGGTTCCCGGCATCATGGAGGCTCATCCGTGTTCACGCAACGCCCCCGACCGGTCCGGTCCCTCAGGCCAGGGTGATCGCGCCGTTCTCCACCCGGATCGGCTTCTCCGGGAGCGGTACGGTCGCCGGTCCGCCCGTCGCCTCACCTGTCGTGGCATCGAACGTGCTGTTGTGACAGGGGCACTTGATGACTCCGTCGGCGACCCCCTTCACCGCGCAGCCCTGGTGGGTGCACTTCGAGGAGAACGCCTTGAACGTGCCGGGCGTGGGCTGGGTCACCACGACGCCCTCGTCGGCGAAGACCATGCCGCCGCCCTCGGGGATGTCGGACGTCTTCGCCAGGACCGCTCCGTCGCCGTTCGCTCCGTCCCCACTCCCGGCCGGCCGGACCGTGTCCGAACCTCCGGTGTCCTGCGAGCCGCCGCACGCGGTGAGAGCGGCGGTCACGCCCACGGCGCCGACCGCCGCCACTACCGAGCGACGCCCCGGGCGGGCCTGGCTCCCCTGTGATGCGTTCATGCCGGCATTCCCTTCATCGGAGTGACAAGACCTCGGAAGTGGATACGGACCGTCCCTCGCGTTCAGCCGCGCAGGGCCGGAGCGTCGACGCCGAGGAGGGAGTCACGGCGGGCGCGGGGCGGCCAGGGGGCGACCGCCCTCAGCCGTGCAGGCGCACCGGCAGCGCCCGCACGCTGTTGCCCACGAAGGAAGCGTGCCGCGGCAGCCGGGCCTCCGGGACGGCGAGGTCCAGGTGGGGGAAGCGTGCGAACAGCCCGGCGAGCGCGACTGTGCTCTCCATCCTGGCCAGCGGCGCTCCCATGCAGAAGTGCGCGCCGTGGCCGAGTGAGAGGTGCCGGGTCCCGGTGGCACGGGTGATGTCGAAGCGGTCGGCATCGGGTCCGTGCGCCTTCTCGTCGCGGCCCGCCGCGGAGTAACCGGCCAGCACCGGCGTCCCCTTGGGGATCACGGTGCCGTCGAGTGTCAGGTCCCTGGTCGGGTAGCGGAAGGGGAAGTAGCTGACCGGGCTGTCCCAGCGCAGAGTCTCCTCGACCACGTCCGCCCAGCTCGCCCGGCCCGACCGGACGAGGGCGAGCTGATCCCGGTGGGTGCACAGGGCGCGTACGGCGTTGGTGATCAGATTGAGCGTGGTCTCGTGTCCGGCGATGATCGTGAGCATCAGGGTGCCGATCAACTCGTGCGGGCCGAGTCGGTCGCCGTTCTCCTCACGGGCCGCGATCAGCGCGCTGGTCAGGTCGTCCCCCGGATTCGCGGTCCTGTCGGCCGCGACGCCGCCGAGCACCTCCACCATCTCCCGGTTGGCCGCCACCGCCTCCTCGGGCCCGATGTCGGTGGCGACGATACGGTTGGACAGCTGGTGCAGCCGGTCGTGATACCCGGCGTCCACTCCCAGGAGCTCACAGATCACGCTCATGGGCAGCGGCAACGCGAAGTGCGTACGCAGGTCGGCGACACCGTCACCGGCGGTGGCGGCCCGGTCGAGCCCGTCCAGGAGTGAGGTGGTCAACTCCTGGACACGCGGCCGCAGTTCCTCCACCCGTCGCGCGGTGAACGCCTTGCTCACGAGGGCCCGCAGCCGTCGGTGGTCGCCGCCGTCGGCGGTGGTCATCCCCTGTACCGTCGCGAACGTCTTCAGCGGCCAGCCGTCCGGGATCCCGCCTGCCTGGAGCGCCGCGAAGTGCTGGGCGTCCTTGGCGACATCCGGGTGCGCCAGGAACTCCTTGAGGGCGGCGTGACCCAGTACCGCCATGCCCTCCACCCCGCCGGGCAGGAGCACCTCCGCCACCGCTCCCCGGGCCAGCAGGCGGGCGTTGGCCGCGTGCGGGCAGCCGCCGGACGGGTCCATCGCGTGTGGGCTGCCGGGTGCGGAGTTCGCCGGTGAGGTGTTCAACAGGGCTCCAGGTCGTAGGGCGGACGGAGGTGCGGGCACGTTTCGATCCGTCGTTCGTCCGACGCGCCGCGGCCAACCGCCGTTCCGTGCTCGGCTGCCGACTCGGACTCGCCCCGGCGGCGTCGCGACCCGCGGTCACGCGAGCCGGAGCCCCGGGACGCGTCGAACCGGCCTGCGAAGCGGAGGACATGGGAAGCGTAGACCAACGGCCCTGCCCGGCAACGGCTTTCCTCCACCATGACGGAAGGCGGGCCCGGGAGGGTGAGCCCGCCCCGGGTCCGCCTACGTCCGCTCCCGCGAAGGGCGAACCGCCTCGCACGGCCGCCCGTACGCGACGTCAGATGTTGACGCCGAAGTCGGCGGCGATGCCGGCCAGGCCGGAGGCGTAGCCCTGGCCCACCGCGCGGAACTTCCACTCGCTGCCGTGGCGGTAGAGCTCGCCGAAGACCATGGCGGTCTCGGTCGAGGCGTCCTCGCTCAGGTCGTAGCGGGCCAGCTCGACGCCGTCCGACCGGTTGACGACCCGGATGAAGGCGTTGCGGACCTGGCCGAAACTCTGCCCGCGCGTGGACGCGTCATGGATGGACACCGGGAAGACGATCTTCGTGACCTCTGTGGGCACGGACGCCAGCTCCACATTGATCGACTCGTCGTCGCCCTCGCCCTCACCGGTGAGGTTGTCGCCGGTGTGCTGAACCGAACCGTCGGGACTGGTCAGGTTGTTGTAGAAGACGAAGTGCCGGTCGGATACGACCTTGCCCGCTTCGGTGCACAGCAGGGCGCTGGCGTCGAGGTCGTGATCGGCACCGGTGGTGGTGCGCACGTCCCAGCCGAGCCCGACCGTCACGGCGGTGAGGCCGGGGGCCTCCTTGCTGAGCGATACGTTGCCGCCCTTGGACAGGCTGACTCCCACGAGTGTTCCTCCATTGCTCTGGTCTGTGTCGTCATCCGGTCCAACGCCGGAGCGGTCACGATGGTTCCATCGATTGCGCAACTTTGAAACTATGGATGACGACGATGGCCGTCCCGGCGGCGCGGGGGCCCCGGCGGCCCGGGAGGTGGCGACTTGTTCGCCGATGTGGGTTTTCTGGAACTGGTCACGCTCGTGGTCCTCGCCCTGGTGCTGTTCGGCCCGGACAAGCTGCCCCAGGCGATCAGGACCGTATCCGGGTTCGTCCGGAAGTTCCGGGAGTTCTCGGAGAGTGCGAAACAGGAGGTGCGGACCGGGCTGGGTCCGGACTTCGAGGACTTCGAGTTCGAGGACCTGGATCCGCGCGCTTTCGTGCGCAAGCATGTGCTGAGCGACGACGGTCCTGGGCTCGACGCCGTTCGCGACGCCCTGGACCCGCGCCCCGAGCTGGACGAGGTCATGAGGGCGGTGCGGGAGGCGGCCGGCGCCGAGCCGGTCCGCGACTCCCCGGCGGCGCCCTCTGCCCCGCCCCGCCCGGAGGGGGACCGTGTCTCTCCGCGCAAGGGCGGGGTGGCGGCCGGACGCCCTCCGTTCGACCCTGACGCCACCTGACCCGGGCGGGTGATGCCGGACCTTCGCGTCCCCGCGTGACGGACTTCACGACAGTTTAGAACCTGCGCAACTATTAAAGTGATGTGCATGAGTGGAGACGGTACGACGGTGTGGGAAGTCGCGGTGCTCGCCGGAGGGCCCGCCGACGGGCTGCGGATGAGGGTGGCCGACCGGCCCGGGGTGGTCCAGGTGACCAGCCCCTGCGAGCTGGACGGACCGCCGCCGGGGGTGCGGGTGGACGCGCTGTACGTCTACCGGCGCGAGCCGCAGCCGCGAGGTGGGCTGCTGCGCTACGGGTTCGACGCGGCCAGCCCCTGATGCGCGCGCCGGGCGCGGGTTCAGCGCCCCGGGGCGCCGTCCTGCCGGACGGGCCTGTGGGGCGGAGTCGCGCCGTCGGGGTCGGCCGCCGTGGTCCGGGGTGTGACGGGTTCGGTCTGTGCGGCTGCGGGTGCGGCGGTGGCGCGGGGAGCAGCCCCGGGGGGCGTGCCGTCCTCCTTCATGGCCTTCGTCTCACTCTTGAGGATGCGCAGGGACTGGCCCAGTGCGCGGGCCGAGTCCGGCAGCTTCTTCGATCCGAACAGCACGATGACCACGATCGCCAGGATCAGCAGGTGCCAGGGTTCCAGTCCGTTGCGGAGCATTGCCACCCCGTCCTCTCTCTTGCCGGTGCGGGCGTGCGTCGCGGTGGGTGCGACGTACGCTTCAAAGATTGCTAGATTGCGCAACTGTACAAGCGTGGGGCGGGTTCAGTCGTCCCCTTCGCCGGAGCCGGACGAACGAGGGCGCACAGATGACAGGCAGTCACCGGGCGGCGACGACCACCCGCCGGAGCACCGGGACCGCGGCCTCGGGCCGTCGGTCCGGGCACACCCGGATACGGATCGTCCTCGTCACGGCGGTGTCGCTCCTCGTCCTGGTGACAGCCGGTGCGGGCTGGGCGTACCTCAGGCTCAACGGCAACATCGACACCTTCGGTGCGGACGGGGTGTCCGACGACCGGCCCGCCGCCGCATCGGACGGGCGGAACGTCCTGGTGATCGGTTCGGACGCCAGGACCGGGGGGAACAGCGAACTGGGCGGTGGCGACAAGAACGACATCGGCCGCTCCGACACCGCGTTCCTGCTGCACGTCTACGCGGACCACCGGAACGCGGTCGCCGTCTCCATCCCCCGTGACACGCTGCTCGACATCCCGCCGTGCAGACTGCCCGACGGAAGCTGGACCGAGACCAGGCACCAGGCCATGTTCAACGAGGCGTACACCGTGGGAAGTACGGCCGAGGGCAACCCCGCCTGCACCCAGAACACCGTCGAGCACCTCACGGGCCTGCGCGTCGACCACACCGTGGTCGTCGACTTCAAGGGCTTCTCGGCGCTGACCGAGGTCGTCGGCGGCGTGGAGGTCTGTGTGCCGCAGGACATCTACCAGAAGGACCTGAACCCGGGCCGCGCCACCCGCGGGAAGCGCCTCTTCACCGAAGGGGTGCAGACCGTGTCCGGCCAGAAGGCCCTGGACTACGTACGCATCCGGCACGGCATCGGCGACGGTTCCGACATAGGCCGCATCAAACGGCAGCAGGCCTTCGTCGGCAGCCTGCTCAAGAAGGTGAAGACCGACGGTCTCACCCCCTCGAAACTGCTGCCGCTCGCTGACGCGGCGACCACGTCCATGACCGTCGACCCCGGCCTCGGGTCTGCCGACAAACTGGTCTCCTTCGTGATGTCGCTGAAGGACATCGACCTGAACGACACCAGGTTCGTCACCGTCCCCTGGCGGTACGAGGGCGCGCGCGTCGCGATCGTCGAGCCGGACGCCGGTGCGCTGTGGGCGGCACTGAAGGCCGACCGCACCCTCGACGGCGACGACGCCGGCGGTGTGGGCGCAGGAAAGGAGCCGGACTCCACCGCCTCAGCGGACGCGGAGGAGCGGGTCCCGGCCGAGGACATCTCCGTCACCGTCCGCAACGGCACCCGCGTCACCAGGCTCGCCGCCCGAGCCGCCGACGTCCTGGAGGAGGCCGGCGTCACCGTCACCGGTACGGCTACGGCGAGCAGCCAGGACCACCGCACCACGGTGATCGAGTACGGCCCCGGCCACAAGGAGGAGGCCGAGACACTCGCGAGGCTGCTCGGCACGGGGGAAGTCCGCTCCGGCACCGGCGGCCTGGACGTGGTACTCGGGCGGTCCTACGCCGACCAGGTCTCCGCAACCCCCTCCGCGGTCCCCTCCGGGGTGCCGGCCGAGGTCACCGAGGGCGCCCGCACCGCGGACGAGGACCTCTGCACCGGACTGTCGTACGGCTGATCCGGGCGCGGCCCGCGTTTTTGGCGGTGCCGGTCGGCACCGCGGTGCCCCGGCCCCGCGGTGCCGACCGGCACCGCGGTGTCTCGGGCCTGCTCGGGGCAGCTGCGGACGCCCCGCCTACCGCCCTGTGCCGGGCCTGTCGTAACGGGACCGGGCGACCGTCAGCGCCACCGTGTACACGGCCAGAACCGCGCCGAGCAACGGGTAGTAGAGGGGTGGCAGAGCGGTCATGCCCAGCAGCGGTCCGAGCGGGGAGAGCGGCAGCAGGATGCCGATGACGGCCAGGCCGGCAGCGGCCCAGCGGACCGGGCCGGCGGTGCCGCCCCCGGCGGCGCGGCAGCCGGTGCGCAGCAGCAGCATCACCAGCGCCTGGGTGAGGAGGTTCTCGGTGAACCACCCGGAGTGGAAGGCGGCCTCCCCGGACTCGGCCGCGTCGTGCAGGGCGAGCGCGAGGACGCCGAAGGTCGCCAGGTCGGCGGCGGCTCCCAGCAGCCCGAAGCCGGTGATGAAGCGTAGGAAGTTGCGCGGCTGCAGCACCGTCGGCGCGCGGAGCGCGGCGGGGTGGAGCCGGTCGAACGCGAAGGCGAGCTGGGCTGCGTCGAAGCACAGGTTCTGGACCAGGATCTGTGCCGGGAGCATCGGCAGGAAGGGCAGCATCAGGCCGGTCGCGAGCATCGCGATCACGTTGCCGAGGTTGGACGAGAGCGTGATGCGCAGATAGGTGGCGATGTTCACGCTGCTGTGCCGGCCCGAGGTGATCGCGTGGGCGATGGCCGTGAGGTCCTTGTCGGCCAGGACCACGTCGGCGCTCTCGCGGGCCACGTCCACGGCGTCGCGCGGACAGATGCCGACATCGGCCGCGTGCAGCGCGGGCAGGTCGTTGACGCCGTCGCCGAGGAAACCCGTGGTGTGCCCGTCGGCACGAAGCACGGAGATGATCCGGGCCTTGTGCTCGGGGGCGCAGCGCGCGAAGACGGTGGTGCGCCGGGCGAGATCCGCCAGCTCGCCGTCCGTCAGGCTCTCGACGGTGTCGGCGGAGAGGACGACGCCGGGGTCGAGCCCGAGATCCGTGCACGCGCGGGCCGCCGTGCCCGGGTGGTCACCCGTGAGGACCTTGACGGTGACGCCGCGGTCCGAGAAGACCTTCAGCGCGTCCGCGGCGGTGGGCGCGAGTGCGTCGCTCAGGGCGACGAATCCGACCAGCGTGAGCCCGCGCTCGTCGGCCGGGGTGTAGTCGCGGTTGCGGGCCTGCCGTTCCGAGGTGGCGACCGCGAGGATTCTCAGGCCGCTCCGCGCCTCCCGCGCGGCGAGCGCGAGAAGCCGGGCACGCTCGTCATCGGTCAGCGCGCATCGCTCGATCACGTCCTCCGCGCCGCCCTTGACGACCAACGTGTGCAGACCGAGGCGTCCCGGCCGGCGCACCACCGCTGTGGAGAGGCGCCGTACCGGATCGAAGGGCAGCGCGGCCACACCTTCGTACCCCAGCAGCTCGTCCTCCTCGACGGCGTCCAGGATCGCCTCGTCCAGGGCGTCCGGGGTGGGCAGGTCGGCGAGCTGGAGCGTCCACCAGGCGTTGACCCCGGCCCAGTGCAGTACCTGGGGAGCCGGACGGCCCTCCACGTCCAGGGCGTGGCCCAGGACCGGCCGGTCCTGGGTGAGGGTGCCCGTCTTGTCCAGGCACAGCACGTCGACCGCACCGAGATCGTGGAGCGCCGGGAGCCGCTTGACGATCACCCTGTGGTCACGGGCGAGAAGGGATGCCCCCCGGGCCAGTGCGGTGGTGACGATGACCGGCAGCATCTCCGGGGTGAGCCCGACCGCGACCGCGACCGCGAACGGCAGCGTCTCGAAGCCCCGGCCGCGCAGCGCCGCGTTGGCCATGAGGACCAGCGGCGGGGTCAGCAGCATGAAGCGGATGAGGACCCAGGAGATCCCGTGCACCGACCGGTCGAACGCACTGGCCACGCGCGGCCCCGGTCCGCTCCGGGTGGCGGCGAAGAGGGTGTGGGCCCCGGTCGAGACGACGACCGCCGTACCGCTGCCCGATGCCACACTGCTGCCCTGGAAGCACAGCTGAGGCTGGTCGAACAGTCCGCCCCCCGGCTCCGGCGCGTCGACGGGGTGCTTGGACACCGGCGCCGACTCGCCGGTCAGCGCTGCCTGGTGCACCGTGAGGCCGCTCGCGCGCAGGAGCCGTACGTCGGCGGGGACGAGGTCACCGGGGCCGAGACGGATCACGTCGCCCGGTACCAGCTCGTCGACCGGGATCTCCCGTGACCGGGGCGTCCCGTCCTCGGCCGTGCGTCGCAGTACGGTCGCTGTGGTCGCGACCAGCTTCCGCAGGGCGGCCACGGACCGGTCGGCCCGGCGCTCCCCGCTCGAGCGCAGGACGCAGCTGACCACCACCAGTGACAGGATCACGCTCGCGGTGCCCCAGGCCGCCACTGTGGCCGACACCAGTCCCAGACACAGCAGCACCGCGGTGAACGGATCCCGAAGGCTTCCCACGAGACGGCGGGGCCAGGACGCCGTACGCCATGACGGCACCGTGTTCTCGCCGAACCGGGTGAGCCGCTCCGCGGCCTCCGTCTCGACGAGCCCGCGGGGCCCGCTCTCCAGCTGCCGCAGTACCTGGAGGGAGGTGAGTCCGGGCCAGGGCGGCGATCCGTCGCCCGGCCGGAGGTCCGTGCCCGACGGCCGGGGCGCCCGCTGTTCCTCGGGACCCGCAGGATCGGTACTGCCGGTCGCTGCGGTCTCAGGCACCGAGGTCACGGAGACGGGGGACCGAGGCGTGCGCGGCACGGTCGGTCAGCTGCCCGATCATCAGCCGCACCACCGTCACCACGTCGGGGTCATCGACGAAGTACACCTGGCGTCGCCCTTCGCGCCGGGAGCGTACGAGGCCGGCGAGCTTCAGCTTCGTCAGATGCTGGCTCACCGCGGGCAGGGCTCCGCCCACCCGCTGGGCGAGGCCGCTCACGTCGCTCTCGCCCTCCGCCAGGGCCCACACGATGTGCAGGCGCGGTGGCGAAGCCAGCAGCCCGAACGCCGCAGCCGCGTCCGCCAGCACCTCGGCGGGCGGATCGTCGGAGTGCCCTGCTGCCACCATCGCTCTCCCGTCCGGCCTGGGCCGCTGTCGGACCCGAAGGTCCCAGTGTAGGCGCCGTGCGGAAACCGGATCAGCGGCTCCCGGGCCGCCCGGGGACCGGAGCCCCGGGCCACGGTGCCGAGGCCCGCGTGGATGACGGGGAGGCATGCGGCACGCGCCGCCCGCTTCGGCAGCCGCCGCCGCGACCGGTGCATCGTCCGAGGTAATGGGGACACGTCGGGCCCGAGGCGGACGCGGCAAGCGGGGTGTCGCCCACCGGCGGCTGCTTGAGTGTCCCTTCCGGGCGGCAGATGAGTTTCCGTGTCCCGCCGGGTCCACAGCGGGGACACGATCGCGTCTGCCGCCGAACAGGCTGGATCGGCCGTCGGGGCCGAAGAGAGAGGTGCGAGATGAAACTGGTGGTGCAGGAGTTCCTGACGCTCGATGGTGTCTCCCAGGGCCCTGGATCCCCTGACGAGGACACCGGCGGAGGGTTCGAGAGGGGCGGCTGGTTCGTGCCGTACCTGGACGAGGAATTCGAGCGGGTGGCCGGCGACTGGCTCGGTGAGGCCGACGCGTTCCTCTTCGGCCGCCGTACGTACCAGAACTTCGCGCGGGACTGGCCGACCATGACCGACCATCCCTTCGCCGGCATCCTGAACGGCCTGCCGAAGTACGTGGCCTCCCACAGCCTGGCCGAGGCCGGGTGGAACCCGACCACGATCCTGTCCGGCGACGTCCCCGCCCAGGTCGCCGAACTGAAACGGCGGCCGGGTCGCGAACTGCAGGTCCACGGCAGCGCCCGACTGGCACAGTCCCTGCTGGCCGCCGGGCTGATCGACACGCTGCGGCTGGTGATCGCCCCTGTGGTGGTGGGCCAGGGCCGACGCCTGTTCCCGGACGGAGGGGCACCGGCCGGTCTACGCCTCGTCAGCCATCAGGCGACACCGGGCGGCCTGTCGGTGCACGTCTTCGAATCGGTCGGGCGTCCGGAGTTCGGGACCTACGGGGCCGACGCCCAGGCCCCGGATGCCGGGACCGGCGTCTGACCGAGCCGACGACCCGCGCGAGACCCAGGTGGCCCGCGCCCCTCACCCCCTGACGTCCCGTCGGCCGCGTCCGCGGTTTCCGTAGCGTCGCGCGCCCCGGCGGGGCGGCCGGGGGGCCGGGGGGGGCCGGTGGGGCGGTCCCTCTCGGGCGCGCGCCCGTACGACGAAGCGGAGGGGACCGGACTCGTTGTCACTGGGGCCGCCTAGAGTCTCTCCCACTCGTCACGGTGCGTTGCCGCTGACGGGTTTCATCAGCGTGCCGCCGGTTCGGCGGCCGTCCGGGACAACGGGGAGAACAGCGCATGGGGTGGGTCACGGCGGGCGACTACGAAGTCGCCCTGGAGGCGGGCAAGGTGGTCTGCCGCAACGGGAAGGGCCGGCGGCTGAAGTCCGTCCCGGCAAGATTGAAGGACGACCCGGCGGTCGTCGGACTCCGGCAGTTGACCGAGTGGCTGGAGCGGCACGAGCGCCAGTGCCTGACCGACGTCGAGCAGTGGATGGTGCGTTCGTTGCCCGTCCCCACGGCCGTGCTCGCCCGGGTCTGGCCCGACCCGGCGTGGCAGGAGGCCCTGCGGGACGTGGTGGTGACCGGCGCGGACGGCGGGGTCGCCGGATTCCTGCGCGACGTCGACCCCGATCGCGGCCTCGGCCTCGTCGACCTGGACGGCGACACGGTCCGCATCACCCCGGACGTCGTCAGCGTGCCCCACCCCGTCCTCCTCGACGACCTCGACGAACTGCGGGAGTTCGCGGTCGAACTGGGGGTGCGACAGAACGTGGAGCAACTGTTCCGCGAGGTGTGGCGCCGCCCGCCGGGCATCGCCCCGGACACCACCTCCGTGGACACCTACGCCGGCGGCGTCTTCAAGGAACTGCGCTTCCTGCACGGCCGCGTCACCCAACTCGGGTACCGGTCACGCGGTGGATACGCGGTGTGCCCGGTCGTCGAGGACGGTGCCACCGCCGAGGCGCGCATCTGGATCGGCGAGCACGACGGATACGACGAGTACGGCACCGAGACGGGCCCCCTGGGCTGGACCGAACCCTCGGGGCGCGCGCTCACGGCAGCCGAGGTCGGCCCCGTCGCGTGGTCCGAGGGCATGCGCATGGCGGCGGCGCTCTACGCCGGCCGCGACGTGGCGGACGAGGAGCAGGCGGCATGAGCAACACGACGACGAACACCGACGCGAACACGACGGCAGCGGGCACGGTGTCCCTCCCCGCCCAGGCCCGGAGCGGGAGCACCGCCACCCCCGCAGCCGAGGCCCGCGTTGCCGCCCTGCTGGACGCGGGCGCGGTCCTCCCCGCCGGTATGACCGACCGGGACGACGCCGACGCGCTGACCGCCCGCACCTACACGCACACCGCCCTCGGCGACCGCCCCGTGGTCCGGCTCGTGCCCGGCACCCTCGGCGAAGCCGAGGACCTGGCCCTGGAGTTCCTCGGACTCTCCCGGACCGCCGAGACCCCCGTCGTGGGCCAGGTGCGCCGCGAAACGCTGGGCTTCCCGGCCTGGGCCCTGGTCAACGACCCGGCCAACGGGCACCACGCCCTGGCCCTGGTCAAGGACATCGAGCGGCTGGGCCGACAGGCCAGGAGCCGAGCCGGAGCGGCCAAGGAGGGCTTCGACGCACTCGGCACCCGGCTCGGCCGGGCCGTGCCCCACTTCCTCCCCACCTACTACGAGCAGGTGGCCCGCCTCTTCCTCCAGGCGGAGAACACCAGCTACGCCGCCTCCTTCTTCGGCAAGGCCCGCGAGGCCGAACGGGTGCACGGGCTGGTCGTGGACGAGGACCGCCAGCGGGCCGTATTCCTGGAGTTCGCCTTCGCCGGCGCGCTGACCGTCAAGGCCCTGCGGCAGTACGTGCGCGACCTGGTGGCCCGGCTCGCACCGGCGGACGCCTGGGCACAGTTCCGCCGCCTGCTGGTCGAGCGCTGCGCCGCCGGCATGCCTCCGTACGCGGCGCTGCCGCAGGACGTACGCGCGCTGGTCAAGGCCGCCGGGCTGGACCGCGAGGCCGCCGAACGCGAGCTGGTGGCCGACCTGATCGGTTCCCCGGGCATCGTCCGCGCCCCCGCCTCGTTCTGGACGGCCTACCGCTCCGCGCTCGTCACCCTCGCCCGAGGGGAGGACGCCGTGCGCGTCCGGCTCCTCGGCTTCTTCCCCGAGACCTTCAGCGAGAGCGGCCGGGACGCCGACGGCGAACACGGCTGGCTCGAGCTGCTGGCCGAATCCGGCGCCGAGGACCTGCTGACCGCCGTCCCGGACACCTCGGATTCCTCCGCCTCCGGTGACCCGTCGGTCTCCCCGGCGGACTGGATCGCCCGCTGGGAGGGGCACCGCCGGCGCAACCGTGTCTCCCCCGGCCGCAGCCCGCAGACCCTTGACCTGGCGACCCGGATGGCAGACCGGCTGCGCGCCGACGGGCGCCCCGTCCAGCTGTTCCAGGGGCGCTGGCAGCGCACCGCCGACCTGGACCTCCTCGACCTCTGCCTGGCCTCCGGCATCCCCGTCGCCGAGCCGGACGACCAGACCACGGGCACCGCGCAGGGCCCCGGCGTCCCGCTCGGTTCCTGGCTCACCGACACCGCGCCCGGAGCGCGGGATCTGACCGCCGTCGCCGAACGGCCGGTCTTCCGCGCCCTGCTGAGCCGGACCGTCGGCGGCCTCGGCGGCGGACGCGGTCAGCGGCCGGACGACACCGGCATGGCGAAGCTGGCGGCGCATCCGGTTCTGTCCGCGATCCTGCGGGAGTGGCTGACCGCCTGCGCCGAGGAGTACACGGCCGCGCGAGGGCTTCCCGGACTGCACGTCGCCCTCAACAAGCTCTCCGCGTACCGCTCCGTGGTCGCGGAGGTCGCGCCGGAAGCGGTGCGGCACCTCGAGGGCCACGACGTCGTCCCGCTGCTCGCCTCGACCCTGCGCACCGGCGTCCTCGACGAACTGGGCTGGCCCGCCCTGGACGAGACGTACGCCGAACTGGCCGCCGAGGCCGCCGCCACGCGTCAGCAGCGCCACCGGACGGAGAGCGTCGGTGTCACCGGCGCCTGGCCCGCACTGATCCTGAACACTCCCGAACGGGCCGTGGTCATAGGCCCCGAAGGCGTGCTGCTGCGGCACACCCTGCGGTTGCCCACCACCCTCGACCACTGGCGGACGCCCGGCTTCCGTTATGTCGACGGCGAGTTGCTGGTCATCTGGTGGGAGGACGGCAAGCAGCGCGGCTACTGGTCGCACCGCCCCGCCGAGGTGTTCACCGTCGGCGGCGAGCAGATCCCCCGCTGGGGCGGCTCGGGCCCCTCGGACGAGGTCTGCCTGCCGCTGCCCGGAGGCGGCCGCGCCACCGGCGGCAAGGCCCTGCACGCGGGCGACACCTCCCTCCCGCCCAGGCGCGCCGTCATCTCCGACGGCACCGGCCACTGGCGGGAAGGCCACCAGGGCACGCAGCGCGTGTGGCTGGAGTACGACCCGGTCGGCGGCGCGCACGGCCGCGCGTCCCTCCCCGCCTTCCTCCGCTCAGGGGTGCAGGACGGCACCCGCCTGCTCACCGAGCACTGCCAGGTGCTGCCCCTCCAGCCCGGTCTGCAAAGCACCCCGTTCGGCACGGACGGCACGGTCCTCGGCCGCTGGGTCCGCCGCACGGTCACCGAGCCCGGCACGGCCCCTCCCGCCGACGGGCACCGGATCGTCGCCGGCAGCCCCGACGGCCACACGGTCTCCCTGCCGCACCCGCTGCCCGGCGGCCGGTCCCCGGTGCCGCTCGGCGCCCTCACCCTGCCCGGCGGGTCACGGCCGGTCGTGGCCCTGAACCACCGCTCCGTCGAAGCGCACCCGGCGGACACGGACGGCACCGGCGGCAGTCTGTGGTCCGTCACCCTCGACTCCTCCGGCGGGAACGTCGCGGCGGGCACCCCCTACGTGCCTCCCGTCGCCTACTGGCACGCCCTGCGCCCGCGGGACGAGCGGGGCTCCATCGCCCTGCGGAACCTCGGCGACGCCCGGGCGGGCGAGCTGTTCGAGGAGGTCGCCGTCGCGGTCACCCGGCACCTCGAGGCATTCCGGGCCGTCGAGGAGTACACCGGGCCCTCGTCGAGGGAACTGAGCCAGGAGGCCGTCGCCCGGGTGCTGCCCGAGGTGTCCGACGCACGGCTCCTCGCGGGCGTCACCGCACTCGTCCGGAACGCGGTGGACCGGGCTGTCGCAGCCGCCCAGTACCTGGAACCGCCCAAGCCCGTGCAGCCGGCCACCCCCCGGAACACCGCGCGCACCCAGGGCATGTTCTTCGATCACGAGCCCGAGCACGGCGACGACATGACCCTGCGCAACGCCTCCGCCTGGGGCTCCGAGCGGATGCACGGCAGCTGGTGGGGAGGCGGGAGCCGGTGGACCGTGATCCGGCAGATCCTCGCCGTCAACCATGTCCTCGGCGGCGAACCCGCGTTCGGCCCGCCCACGCCGTCCAAGGTCCCGTTCACCCCTGCGGACGGCTGGCAGCGGGACGAGTACACGGTGCCCGGCGACTCCCCGGCCTGGACCTCCCTCCTCGACAAGCTGCCCGAACTGGCCTACCGGGCCGCGTCGGCGACCACCTCCCCCGAGCACCGCACAGGGCTTCTCGTCCTGCTGGAAGCCCTCGCCGCGGGACCGCTGGCCGACCCGGCGGGCACGGTCCGGAAGGTGGAGCTCGTCGAGCCGTTCGCCGGAGTAGCACCGGCATCCGGGCCCGGACGCCCCGAGATCGTGCACCGCCTCGGCCAGGTGCTGCGCAAGGGCGCCCGCACCGTCGTGATCATCGCCGACCGCGGCCGTAACTACCGGAACGACGCGGCACGCTGGCTCGCCCTGGACCACGACCCGACCGGCGCCTTCGGCCCCGTCCCCGGCTTCACCCTGGACCGCGAGCACGTCTACCGCCAGGGCATCGCCCGCGACCGGCTCACCCGGCTCACCGCCCTGGTGCGGGAGCAGGGCCCGGCGCCCTGGCTTCCGGAGGCCGCCGAGGCGTTCGACTCGGCCACCGGAATCGGTCCCCTCCAGGCCGCCGCCCTGCTGTCGGCAGCCGGCGAGGAGCCCGGTGCCGAGGCGCTCGCGCTGCTGGGGACGAAGACACGTGCCTTCGAGGCGACCCGGGCCAGGCTGGACGCCCTGCCCCGCGACGACCGGCACGCCCTGCTCCGAGCCCTGCTGCCCGCGGACCCGGCCGAGCTGTGGTCGACGGGCCCCGACGTCCGGGCCGCCGCCGAGGTCTGGAAGGAACGCCTGGCCTCCCTCGTCCGCGTCCCGGAGGAACTGGACCTCGACCTCGCGGGCACCACCCCGGACGCCGTCGACCTGATCCTCAACGCGGCCCACCGGAACTGGCTCGCCCACGGCACCGACGTCCAGGACGGCATCGGTGGCCCCGGCCTGCACCGGGTGGGCTCACGCGGCGCGCTCGTCGTGGCACTGACCGCCCTGCGCACCCTCGCCTACACACTGCCGTACGGGCACCCCCTGCGGGCGCACCTGCCCGTCGGACTCGCGGCCCTGCGTGACCGTCTCGTCGAACCGGACCTGGTGCTGGACCTCGGTCTGAACTGGACCGATTCGGGACACTCGATCGGCCCCGCGGTCCGCGCCGCCCACGGGCTCCCCGAGTCCGGCGGCGCCGAAGCCGACGGGCTGGTCAGGGCCGGCACGGCGCTGCTCCTCGCCCCCAGCCACGGCAACAGCGAGAAGGTGCTGATTCGCCCGGCAGGTCTGGCGGGCCCCGACGACCCGGCGTTCGGCCTCATCGAAGGCACCGTCGGCCCTCACAGCGCCGGCGATCTGCTCGCCCTGCGCGCGCTGCTGGGCGAGGAGACCGGCATGTTGGCCTCGGCGGGCGCCCCCGACGGCTCCCCGCACCACCCGGCCCAGGACCCGACGCGCGCGGTGCCGGACCTGGTGGCAGAGGCGGCCGACGCCCTCGGGCTGAGCGCCGACACTGCCGCCCTCTACCTGATGCTGCTCGCCCTGCCAGACCCTACGGACCGCAACTGCGTCCGCTGGACCGAATGGAAGCCCGCACGAGTCAAGAAGGCCCGGGCGGAACTCGCCGCCACGGACCTCGTCGTGGAGGCGAAGCGCCCCCGGGCCGGCCGCACCCTGTTCCTGCCCTGCGGCTGGCTCGAACGCCCGGCACCCGGACTGCCGCTGGAGACCTGGAAGGAACGCCTCTACCCCCTGGCCGGGTCCGCCCGGACCCTGCCCCACCTCCCCGTGCCCGAGCTGTTCGCAGCCGCCTGGACACGGGTCCGCGGCGGCGACGCCCCCGCCTTCGAAGAGCTGGACACCCGCGCAACCCGGAAGGGCCGCCGTCGATGACGAACGACACCACGACCACGATCGACACCACCCCGACGGGCGGTGTCCCGGACCAGGCGACCGCGCCCGGCCGGGAGCACCGCCAGGTGGTGCCGCCCGAGGACCGGTACGCCACCGAGCTGGCCTTCCTCGCCGCACACGACTCCGGGCCCCGCCCACCCGGCTGGCTGCTCACCCCGCGCGCCGTCGTCACCTTCGTGATGGGCAGCGCGGGCGAGGCACTGAGCCTGCCGAAGGGCGCACGGCCCGGAACCGGGGTGCCACGCCGCCTGGTGATCGAGCAGAAATTCGTCGGCGAGCGCGCCCTGGTCGAACGCTGCGTGGTCACCCTTGCCGGAGAGCGCGGGCTCCTCCTCGTGGGGGAACCCGGCACCGCCAAGTCCATGCTCTCCGAGCTGCTGTCGGTGGCCGTGTGCGGGACCAGCGCGCTCACCGTGCAGGGCACCGCGGGCACCACCGAGGACCAGCTCAAGTACGGCTGGAACTACGCGCTGCTGCTCGCCCAGGGCCCCACCGAACAGGCCCTGGTGCCCTCCCCGGTACTCGCCGCCATGACCCGGGGGGCCGTCGCCCGCGTCGAGGAGGTCACCCGCTGTCTGCCTGAGGTCCAGGACGCCCTCGTGTCACTGCTCTCCGAGCGGCGGATCGCGGTCCCCGAACTCGCGGGCGGCGAGGGTGCCCAGGTGCACGCGGCCCCCGGATTCACCCTCATCGCCACCGCCAACCTGCGGGACAAGGGCGTCTCGGAGATGTCGGCGGCGCTGAAGCGGCGCTTCAACTTCGAGACCGTGGGGCCCATCGGGGACGTGGACGCCGAGACAGCGCTCGTCCGAAGCCAGTCGCGGGCAGCCGTCGAACGCGCGGGCGCCGCCTACCAGGTGGACGACGCGGTCCTCGAAGCCCTGGTCACCGCCTTCCGGGACCTGCGTGAGGGCCGCTCGGCGGAGGGCTGGGAGGTCGAGCGCCCCTCCACGGTGATGAGCACGGCGGAGGCCGTCTCCGTCGCGGGCTCCCTGAGCCTGGCCGCCGCCTACTTCCCCGGCGACCGGGATGTGCTCTCCCTCCTGCCCGGCCATCTGCTCGGCGTCGTCCGAAAGGACGACCCCGCCGACGCGGCACGGCTGCTGGGGTACTGGGACGGGCCGGTGCGCAGGCGCGCCGAGCAGGGGTCGGCCACCTGGCGTGCCCTGTGGGACCTGCGCGCGGTGCTGGAGAGCTGACGGATGAGCGAGTCGACCACCCCCGGTACACGGTCCACCTCCGAGGCGTCGCCCACCGGTGCTCCGGCTCCGGGGCAGGGCCCGGCGGCCGGGCCCGCCACCCCGGAAGCCGCGGTGGCGGCCCTCGCGGCCAGCGGGCCCGGGTCGCCGTTCCTGATCGGGGTGCGCCACCACGCGCCCTCGCTGGCCGCCGCCCTCCCGGCGTTGCTGGACGCGGCGGCCCCCGACGTCCTCCTCGTCGAACTGCCCGCCGAGTTCCAGCCCTGGCTGGGCTGGCTCGCCCACGAGCAGACCGAGGCCCCGGTGGCGCTGGCCGCCGTGCCCGCCGAAGGGCCCGGGGCCGGCTCGGCAGGCGAACGGGGCCCGGCCTTCTACCCGTTCGCGGACTTCTCGCCCGAACTGGTGGCTCTGCGCTGGGCGGCGAGGAACGGGGTCCCTGCCGTGGCCTGTGACCTGCCGCTGGCCGACCGGGCGTGGGCGGGGGGCGGTCCGGACACCACCGTCCCTGTCCCGGGCGCCGACTCCGCACCCGTACCGGGGGAGGGCCACGGCTTGTCCGCCGCGCTCCGGTCCCGGCTCACGGGCCGGGACGGGGAGGACCTGTGGGACCGGCTGGTGGAGGCCCTCGCGCCCGGTTCGACACCCGAGGCGCTCCGCCGTGCCGCCCTGCTCACCGGCTGGGCGCTGCGCCGCGAGGCCGAGGCCCGGGGCGGGGTGAACGGCACGGACCTGATGCGCGAGGCGTGCATGCGCGGACACGTCGCCGAGGCGCTGGCGAGCGGGCGGCGTCCCGCCGTGGTGGTGGGGGCCTTCCACACCCCGGCGCTGCTGCCGTCCGCCGTCGGGGCCGCCGGGGATCCTGCCCCCTACGCGGACGACCACGTGAACGGCGCTGCCACGACGGCGGCGTGCACGGTCTCCCTGGTCCCGTACACGTACCCGCTGCTCGACTCACGGTCCGGCTACCCGGCCGGTATCCGGGACCCGGAGTGGCAGCACGCCGTCCTGGACGCCGACGGGGACCCGGCCGCGCTGCACGAGGCGCTGATCCGCACCGCGGTCCGCGTCTGCGCCGCCCTGCGCGAACAGGGCCACCCCTACGGCCCGGCGGACGGCCGGGAGGTGGTCCGGGTGGCCGGCGACCTGGCCCGCCTGCGCGACCTGCCCGCCCCCGGCCGCGGTGAACTCCTGGAAGCCGTGCAGACGGTGCTGGGGCGCGGCGAGACCTACGGCACGGGCCGTGCCGTCGCCCGGGCCCTCGAACGCGTACTCGTCGGAACCCGCACCGGACGGCCCGCGCCCGCCGCTCCGCGCAGCGGACTGGGCCCCGCCGTCGAGGCCGAGACAGCGGCGCTCTCCCTCCCCGGGCCGCAGGACACGCACGAGAAGACACCGCGCGACCTCCGGCTCGACCCGGCCCGCTCCGCCCTGGACCGGCGCCGTGAACTGCTGCTGCGCAGGCTGACGGTGTGCGGCATCCCCTATGCGCAGGAGCAGGGGGTGACCGGCGCGGCGGGTACGGAAGGACTCACGACGCGCTGGCAGGTGCGGTGGACCCCGGCGACGGCCGCGATGCTCACCGCGGCCGGGGCCCGCGGCGTCACCCCCGCCCAGGCGGCCGAGGGCGTACTGCGGCAGCGGCACGCGGCCGAGCGCGCGGAGGGCGGCCCGACGGCCGCCCAGGTCGTCCGCGGCCTCACGGAGGCCGCCGAGTGCGGGCTTCCCGCCCTGGCCGACGAACGGCTGACGGAACTGGCGGCCGTACTCCCCGCGAGCGGGACCCTTCCCGAACTCCTCGCCGGGCTCGACCTGCTGGATCGCGTCGCCGCCGGTCACCTGCCGGGTCCGGCCGCGCCCGAGCACCCCTCGGACCCGGATCCGGACGCCTCCGCCCGTGCCGCAGGCACCGCGCGCGCGGCCGAACTCCTGACCTCGGCCGCGGTCCGCCAGGTCGACGGCCTGACCGGCTCCGAGGAGCCCGAGGCCGCCAGGGCGCTGCTCGAACTGGCCCAACGGGCCGACCGGGTGGGCGGCATCCGGCTCACCGACGCCCTCGCCCGGCTGGCCGCCGACGGCACCCCGTTGATCGCCGCGGCCGCCGGGGCAGTCAGGGTGCTCACGGGCCACGAGGAGGCCGCGGCTTTCGGGGGGCGCGTCGCCTCCTGGGTGGACGGAGCTGTGGACAGCACCTCCAGGGCCGCGCTCACCGCCCGCCTCACCGGCGTCCTGACGGTGGCGGGCCCGCTCCTGACCGTCGGTGTCGACGCCCTGGACCCGTTGCTCGCCCGGGTAGTCGAGCTGGACGACACCGCGTTCCTGGCCCGGCTGCCCGCCCTGCGCGGCGGCTTCGACACCCTGAGCCCGGCGGCCCGGGACCGGCTGCTGGACACCGTCGGGGAGCGGCTGGGCGAACGGGTGGACACCCTCGACGCGGACGATCCGGCCGAGCTGGCCCGCCGAACGGCCGCCGACCTCGCGGCCCGCGAGCTCCTGACCGGCCTCGGCCTGCCCACCCCGCCACCCCCGCGCGACGGCCGGATCCCACCGCCGTCCGGCCAACCCGTCGCGACGTCCCCCACCGTCACACCCGCCACCGCACCGACCACCGGGGCCGCCCCCGTGCGGACCCTCGCCCCCGCCGACCGGTGGCGGCTCGTGCTCGGTCGGCGTCCCGACCGACTGCCGCCCGGCGCAGCCCGCCTGGCGACCGCTCTGGACGAGCTCTACGGCGCGGGACACGGCGAGGGATCCCGCGGTGGCATGCCCGGCTCCGGACCGCGCGGCGGCCGCGAACCCTCGTTCCCCGGTGTCCGCGAGTGGTCTGAGGAACTGGCCGCACTGTTCGGCCCCGGCGTCCGCGAGGAGGTCCTCGCCGCCGCAGCCGGGACAGGGCGGCAGGACGTCCTCGCCGAACTCGACCCGGCGGCCGCCACCCCCTCCGTGGAACTGCTCCGGACGATCCTGCGGTACGCCGGCGGCCTCCCCGAAGCCCGTCTCGCGGCGCTCCGGCCCCTGGTCCGACACCTGGTCGACGAACTGACCCGGCAGCTCGCCACCCGGCTGCGACCCGCCCTCACCGGCACCATGCGGGCCCGGCCCACCCGCCGCCCCGGCGGCCGGCTGGACCTGCCGCGCACGCTGCGCGCCAACCTGGCCACCGCCCGCCGGACGGCCGACGGAACGGTCCAGGTGATCCCCGAGAAACCGGTGTTCCGCAGTCGCGGCCGCCGGACGGCCGACTGGCGTCTGATCCTGGTCACCGACGTCTCCGGATCCATGGAGGCGTCCACGATCTGGTCCGCGCTGACCGCCTCCGTGCTCGCAGGGGTGCCGACCCTGAGCACCCATTTCCTGGCCTTCTCCACGGAGGTCGTCGACCTCACCGGCCATGTGCGCGATCCTCTCTCCCTCCTGCTGGAGGTGAGTGTGGGCGGGGGCACCCACATCGCCGCCGGGCTGCGGCAGGCCCGCAGTCTGATCGAGGTGCCCAGCCGCACCCTCGTCGTCGTCATCAGCGACTTCGAGGAGGGCGCGCCGCTCGGCGGACTGCTGGCCGAGGTGCGGGCTCTGGTGAACACCGGCTGCCACGTCCTCGGGTGCGCGAGTCTCGACGACGCCGGCCGGCCCCGTTACTCGACGGGCGTCGCCGGACAGCTCGTGGCCGCCGGGATGCCCGTGGCGGCCCTCAGCCCACTCGAACTGGCCCGCTGGATAGGGGAGAAGACCGCATGAACGCCGACCGGTTGCCACCCGTCGCGCCCGAGGTCACGGCCACGCTGGTCGAGGACCTCTCGCCCCGGCTGCGCAAGCGGCTGGACGCGGCCGTCACCAAACTCGGCGCCCGCCCGACGCACCGCGACGGGGACACGGTGACGATCGCGGTCGACGAGGAGACCGAGTTGCGCCTGCACGCCCCGGGCGGCGTGGTGGCGACTGCGGACGCCATCACCTGTGGTTGCCTCCTCGCCCCGGCATGCGTCCACCGCGCGGCCGCCGCCTGCGCCGCCCCCGTGGCCGACCCTGCGCCGGAGCCCCCCGAGCAGCCCACCCGGGTGCTCCCCGACCCTGTCTCCGGAACGGGCCCCGCCCCCGGCCCCGCCCCCGGCCCCGCCTCTCCGCCCGAGGTGGCGAGCCCGGCCCAGCGTGCCGCGGCCGACGCACTCTGGTCGGCGGGGGCCGCCGTGCTGGATGCCGGCGTCGACGGGGCCGGCGCCGTCACCCAGTCGGCCCTCCTGCGTGCAGCGCACACTGCCCGGATCCGGCACCTGCCGCGTGCCGCGGGTGCCGCACTGTCCGTCGTCACGCTGCTGCGCGCGGCCCGCGCCGGGGACCCCTCCTACCGCACCGCCGACCTCGTCACGGCCCTGGCCGAACTCCTGGGCACCGCACGCCGAGTGGGGACGGCGTCCGGGGCGGAGCTGGCTGCCGTCAGAGGCCGCGCGCGTCGGCCGTACAGCCCGGACGGCTCACTGCGTCTGTACGGCCTGTTCACCGAACCCGTGGTCACCGATTCGGGGCACGGCGGCGTCCGGACCTGGGTCGCCGGATCCGACGGCCGCCTCTGCACGGTCGGTGACGTGGCACCCGGCGGCGTCGGGCGCGCCGTGGGCGTGGCCGACCGGGCGGTGCGCCTGGGAGACAGCGCGCTCACCCATCGGGAGCTGGGCCGGGCCGGCCTGGCGGTCTCGGGGGCGACGGTCTCGCCGGACGGCAGACTGGGCGCCGGGAAGGGTGTCAAGGCCGTGACCGCCCGGGGCGCGGCGTGGACGGAGCCGCCGCTCGCCGCCCTGTGGGAGACGCCGCCGTCCGAACAGGCCGCCCGTGCCCTGCGGTCCACCTCCCGCTACGCCGACACGGACGGCGGTGGCGGCAGCGACCTGCTCTTCCTGGACGTCGAACTCCTCGGGGCCGTACGGGAGTCGGGCGGAACCTGCCTGCTCGCGCTGTGCGAGGGGGGTACCCCCGTCCGGCTCACCGTCGCAGACGACGACCCCGCGCTGGCCCACCGCGACAACCTGATGCTGCTGGCCACGGCTCCGGGGACACGGCTGAGGATCATCGGCCGCATGGTGCCCGCCCTTCACCCCCGGCTCACCCTCCTCGCCTGCTCGCACCCCACCGGCGAGGGCACGATCGACCTCGGCCTCGACCGCCTGCGCCGCGCCGACCTCCCGGACCCGGCTGCCCCCGTGCGCCCCGCCCCGCCCCGGCCCGGAGGACCCGGCGTCCACTCGCCGCTGTACCTCCTGGAGCGGCGCGTCGAACAGACGGTCCCGGCGGGCCGCGCCGCCCTCGGCATGCTCGGTGACGTCTCCGCCGAGACCCGCCGCCTCCGCCGGGCGGGCCTTCCCACAGCCGCCGGCCTTCTCGCCGCCCTGTGCGCCTCGGCGGCCCGACGCGATCGCGACGTCTTCGGCCGCCTCGTCCCCGCCGACACCGACGGCTTCGCCACCTACTGGCTGAGTGCCGCCCGTTACACGTCCGCCGTGGCCGAGTCCCTGTGCGCGGCAGCCTGGGAACCGACGAGGGAGGGCCGGGCCGAGGCGTCGTCCGCATCGGACCAGGAGCCAGGACGGGCCATGGTGTAGACAGCTGAGTACCAGAGGGCGCCGGTCCGCTCCCGCCCCTCGCGTCGTACTCCTCGACGCAGGCCCGACGGCCGTTGCCCGTCCCGGTCGTCCTCGCGTACGCGCAGACGGGCGGGCGGGCACCCGGTCAGCAGTCCCCGGATCGCCCCAGGGCTGAACGGGGTGCTTCTCCAGCTTTGATGCCCCTGCCTCCGGTCCATGGATCTCCAGGTAGCGGCTCCGTATAGCCTGGGGAAATGCTGACAGAAGTCACCACGACTCGCTATGTCACGCCCCTGCGGGAGGGCGGATCACTGCCCGGGATCGTCGAGGCCGATGACCTGGGTACGTACGTCATGAAGTTCACCGGGGCCGGACAGGGCCGCAAAACCCTGGTCGCGGAAGTGGTCTGCGGAGGGATCGGCCGGAGGCTGGGGCTGCGCGTGCCGGAACTGGTGACCATGCAGCTCGACCCCGTCATCGGTCTCGCCGAGCCGGACCAGGAGGTGCAGGAGCTCCTCAAGGCCAGTGCCGGACTGAACCTGGGGATGGACTACCTGCCGGGCTCCCTCGGATTCGACCCGCTCGCCTACGAGGTCGGCGCGGCGGAAGCCGGAAGGGTCGTCTGGTTCGACGCGCTGATCAACAACGTGGACCGTTCGTGGCGGAACCCCAACATGCTCGTCTGGCACGGCGATCCGTGGCTGATCGACCACGGGGCCACCATGATCTGGCACCACAACTGGCCCGGCGCGCAGGCCTCCGCGGCCAAGCCGTACAACGCATCCGACCACGTCCTCGCGCCGTTCGGGCCCGACATCGCCGCTGCGGCCGCCGAGCTCGCACCGCTCGTCACGGAGGAACTGCTCACCGAGGTGACGGCGGAGGTCCCGGACGAGTGGCTGGTCGGTGAGCCGGGGTTCGAGACCCCGGACCAGCTGCGCCGGGCGTACGTGGAGCCGTTGCTGGCACGCGCCGCCGGCATCCACGAGCGCATCGTCCTGGAAGCACCCACGAAGACCCGGCCCTCCCAGGCCCCCGGATGGCTCACCGGGCGCCTGAGCCCCCGGCCGAAGCCCACCGGGACGGACCACGACGTGCAGGCGGGCGCCGTACGCGACAGCAAGGACGGCGGCCGATGAGCGAGCGCGATGTCTTCGAGTACGCGGTCCTGCGCGTAGTTCCGCGCGTGGAGCGCGGTGAGTGCTTCAACGCGGGCGTACTGGTCTACTGCCGGGCCAAGTCCTTCGTCGCCGCGCGAACGCACCTGGACGAGCGCAAGCTCGAGGCGCTCGACCCGCACGCCGACGTACTCGGTGTGCGGGCCGCCCTGCGGGCGGTCGAGGGCCTATGCGGCGGCGGTGAGGGGGCGGGCCAGGCGGCGGGCGACGACGCGGGGCGACGCTTCCGCTGGCTGATCGCGCCACGCTCCACGGTCGTCCAGCCCGGTGCGGTTCACAGCGGTCTGACCGCGGATCCGGCCGCCGAGGTGGAGCGGCTGCTCGACCTGCTGGTCCGCTGATCCGAAGGCCGTCGCCCCGGCCCGGGAGGTTCGGGGCGGCAGCGCCGTCCGGTGTGACATGCGCCCGTGGCCCCGTGTGCCGTTGACACCGGGTGCCAGGGCTTCTAGCGTCTCGACTGCTGAAGGTACTAAGCGGTTGCTCAGTTATCGGGAACTTCCTGACGTCCGCTGAGCCGCGATCCAAGGGCGAGGAGAACCAAGCATGTCCACCACCGAGCAGCGCGTCGCCATCGTGACGGGAGCGGCACGGGGCATCGGCGCCGCCACCGCTGTACGCCTTGCGGCCGAGGGCCGCGCCGTCGCCGTACTCGACCTCGACGAGGCGGCGTGCAAGGACACGGTCGAGAAGATCACCGACGCCGGGGGCAAAGCCCTCGCCGTCGGCTGCGATGTGTCGGACAGCGCCCAGGTGGAGGCCGCCGTCGCGCGTGTGGCCGCCGAGCTCGGCGCCCCGACGATCCTCGTCAACAACGCGGGCGTGCTCCGCGACAACCTGCTCTTCAAGATGAGCGAGTCCGACTGGGACCTCGTGGTGAACGTGCACCTCAAGGGCGCCTTCCTGATGGCGAAGGCCGTCCAGTCACACATGGTGGAGGCCAAGTTCGGCCGCATCGTGTCGCTCTCGTCCTCCTCGGCGCTGGGCAACCGGGGCCAGGCGAACTACTCCGCCGTCAAGGCCGGCCTCCAGGGCTTCACCAAGACGCTCGCCAAGGAGCTCGGCAAGTTCGGTGTGACCGCGAACGCCGTCGCCCCCGGCTTCATCGTCACCGAGATGACGGCCCAGACGGCGGAGCGCGTCGGCATGGGCTTCGAGGAGTTCCAGGCCGCCGCCGCGACGCAGATCCCCGTGCAGCGCGTGGGGCGCCCCGAGGACATCGCCAACGCCATCGCCTTCTTCACGGGCGAGGACGCGGGCTTCGTGTCCGGACAGGTCATGTACGTCGCCGGCGGACCGCTCAACTGACCCCGGAAGGGCAACGGACAACATGACTGTGCAGGACAGTGGCAAGGTCGCGCTGATCACGGGCGCGAGCCGGGGCATCGGCTACGGCATCGCCGAGGCGTTCGTCGCGCGGGGTGACCGGGTGGTCATCACGGGCCGTGGCGAGGACGCCCTGAAGGAGGCCGTCGAGAAGCTCGGAGCCGACCGGGCGGTCGCCATCGCGGGCAAGGCGCACGACGAGGCGCACCGGGCCGCGGCCGTCGAACGTGCCATGGAGGCGTTCGGCCGGGTCGACTACCTGGTCAACAACGCGGGGACGAACCCCGTGTTCGGGCCGATGGCCGAGCTCGATCTCAACGTCGCACGCAAGGTCTACGAGACCAATGTGATCTCGGCGCTCGGATTCGCCCAGCAGACCTGGAAGGCATGGCAGAGGGACAACGGCGGGGCGATCGTCAACATCGCCTCGGTGGCGGGCGTCTCGGCGTCCCCGTTCATCGGTGCCTACGGCATGAGCAAGGCGGCCATGGTCAACCTGACCCTCCAGCTGGCTCACGAGTTCGCGCCGGTCGTACGGGTCAACGCGATCGCCCCGGCCGTGGTGAAGACCAAGTTCGCGGAGGCGCTGTACGAGGGCCGTGAGGCCGAGGCTGCGGCCGCCTACCCGCTGGGCCGGCTCGGTGTCCCGCAGGACATCGGCGGTGCGGCGGCGTTCCTCACCTCGGACCAGTCCGACTGGGTCACGGGGCAGACGCTCGTGGTCGACGGCGGCATCTTCCTGAACGCAGGCGTCGCCTGAGAGAGACCTGAGCCGGTTTGGGTCCGATTGACTCAAGTGCCCCGCCGGACCGGAGGATTGCCCCGCCGGGCCATGGGATTGCCCCGGCGGGGCACTGCGGTATGGTCTGCCGACCCACAGGCCGATCGAGGAGCGTGCGCGTGTTCTACCGGGCCAGTCTGCAGGCCGCTGCAGCCCTTGCATCCCTGTCTCTTCTCGCCGGTTGCGGCCTGCTGTCGGACAGCGGTTCGGAGACGGACCAGCGGATATCGGTCGGTACGACGAGCTCGCCCTCGACCCTTGATCCGGCGGCGGCGTGGGACGGTTCCTGGGAGCTGATGAGGAACGTCTTCCAGACCCTGGTGAGCTTCCCGACCGGCAGCACCAGCCCGGAGCCCGACGCGGCGGAGGAGTGCCTGTTCACCGACGCCACGAGCATGGCCTACCGGTGCACCCTTCGCTCCGGCCTGAAGTTCTCCGACGGGGAGAAGATCGACGCCGAGGCCGTGAAGTACTCCATCGACCGGATCTTGAAGATCAAGGTCAAGGGCGGTCCGGCCGGCCTCCTCGGATCCCTCGACCGGGTGGAGACCGAGGGCGACGACACGGTCATCTTCCACCTCGCCAAGGCGGACGCGACCTTCCCGTTCATCCTGGCCACTCCCGCGATGTCGATCGTCGCTCCCGGTGACTACCCGGCGGACGGCATCCGCGACGACGGCAAGGTCACCGGTTCGGGTCCGTACGTCCTCGATTCGTACGAGCCGGGCAAACAGGCCGAGCTGACGAGGAACCCCGGCTACAAGGGGTTCGCGGACCGGAAGAACGACGCGGTAACGATCCGTTACTTCGAGGACTCCACCCCCATGGTGGAGGCGCTGAAGAACAAGGAGATCGACGCCACCTACCGCGGTCTGACCGCCGAGGAGGTCGTCGGGCTCGAGGACGACAAGAAGGACAACAACGGTCTCCAGATCGTGGAGTCGGTCGGCGCGGACATCCGCTTCCTTGTCTTCAACCCCGACGACCCGGCCGCGGGGAAGGTCGCCGTCCGGCGGGCCGTCGCCCAGGTGGTGGACCGTGACGCCCTGGTCGCCAAGGTCTACCAGGGCACAGCCGAACCGCTGTACTCCATGGTCCCGAAGGGCATCGCCGGGCACGCCACCAGCTTCTTCGACTCCTTCGGCGACCCGGACGTGGCCGAGGCCAGGGCGCTGCTGTCGAGAGCCGGTATCACCGAGCCGGTGAACTTGACCTTCTGGTACACCACGGACCGCTACGGCTCCTCCACCGCTCGCGAGTTCGCCGAGCTGAAGCGCCAGCTCGAGGCGTCCGGCCTGTTCCGGATCACGTTGAAGAGCGCCCCGTGGAAGACCTTCCAGGAGGGATTCACCAAGGGCGACTACCCCGTCTTCGGACGTGGCTGGTTCCCCGACTTCCCGGACCCGGACAACTTCATCGCTCCCTTCGTGGGCCAGGACAGCGTCACAGGCACCCCGTACCTGAGCCGCGAGATCACCCAGCAGCTGCTGCCGACCTCCCGCAAGGAGAGCGACCGCGGTGCCGTGGCCGACCAGTTCAAGCGGGCCCAGGAGATCCTCGTCAAGGACGTGCGGCTGCTGCCCCTGTGGCAGGGCAAGCTCTACGTGGCGGCGGGTGAGGACATCGGCGGCGGCGAGCGGGCGCTCGACCCGCAGACGGTCATGCAGATGTGGGAGCTGTACCGCAAGACGAGCTGGTAGCGGGCTCGGCGGTCCCGTTGTCAGAGGCCCCCGGTAGGTTCTCGACCAAGAACCGATTGCTTACCGGAGGTTGTGGACGTGACCGACACCGACCTGCTGCCCGAGTCCTGGCGCGGCGTCCTCGGCGATGAGCTGCAGAAGCCCTACTTCGAGGAGCTCATGGCCTTCGTCGAGGAGGAGCGGGCCAGGGGTCCTGTGTATCCGCCGCGCGAGCAGGTCTTCGCCGCGCTGGAGGCCACCCCGTACGACCGGGTGAAGGTGCTCGTCCTCGGCCAGGACCCCTACCACGGTGAGGGCCAGGGCCACGGCCTGTGCTTCTCGGTGCGGCCGGGCGTCAAGACGCCCCCCTCGCTGCGCAACATCTACAAGGAGATGCACGAGGAGCTCGGCCTGCCGGTTCCGGACAACGGATACCTGATGCCGTGGGCCGAGCAGGGCGTCCTGCTGCTCAACGCGGTGCTGACGGTCCGCGGCGGCGAGGCGAATTCGCACAAGGCCAAGGGCTGGGAGAAGGTCACCGACGCGGTCATCCGCGCGGTGGCCGAGCGGCCCGACCCGGCTGTCTTCGTCCTCTGGGGCAACTACGCGCAGAAGAAGATCCCGCTGATCGACCAGGAGCGCCACGTGGTGGTCAAGGGCGCGCACCCCTCGCCGCTCTCCGCCAAGAAGTGGTTCGGCTCCCGTCCCTTCACCCAGATCAACGAGGCCGTCGCCGCACAGGGGCACGAGCCCATCGACTGGCGGATCCCGGACCTGGGCCTGAAGCCGACCCGGCCGACCGCGGGGGCCCGCGCCTGAGCGGGATTACCCATCTGCGACTAGCGTCTGAGTGACCGGAACATGCCGGGCGCTGATCGGAGAGGCCTCTGTGGTGGAGCAGCAGCAAGTGCCGGGCGACGCCGTCATGACCAGGATCGGCCAGGCGGTCATGCTGCTCCACGCGGGGGACAGGGAAGAGGCACGCAACCGGTTCGGGACCATCTGGTCGGAGATCGGTGAGAGTGGTGAGGCGCTGCACCGCTGCACCCTCGCCCACTACATGGCCGATACCCAGGACGACCCCGGCGACGAGCTGGCCTGGGACCTGCGGGCGCTGACGGCCGCCGAGGGCCTGGCCGGGGCGGTGGTCGCGGAACCGGACGCGGAGCACCGGGACGCCACGGCGGTGCGGGCCCTCGTGCCGTCGCTGCACCTCAATCTGGCTGCGGACTACGTGAAACTGCAGCGCTTCAGGGCCGCCCGGGTCCACCTGGACCGGGCCTGGGACGCCGTCGGTGTGCTGGAGGACGACGGATACGGCGGAGGTGTCCGCGCCGCCATCGGACGTCTGGAGCGGCGCATGCGGGGGAGTGCGGCAGGGGAGTGACCCGGCTCGGAGCCCCGCGCGGCGTCGGCGGACACCGGAAACCGTCCGGTCTCGCCGGGGCTTCACCTACGTGCCCGACGTGCCCGACGTGCCCCAAGTGCCCGGACCGAGCATCCCCCGTAGCAGTTCGGTGCAGCCCGTCCGCAGCTGGGCCTCCGTCGGCACGGCCCGGTGGTAGGACCCCACGGCGCACGCGAACATCATTCCCTCGGCCCACGCCACGACCGAGAGCGCATGGCGTTCCGGTTCGGCCGACCCCGCCGTGGCCATCAGCGCCACCAGCGGTTCGCGGAACCGTCTGCCAGCCTCGTCGTAGAACGTCCTGAGCGCGGGGCGCCTCGTGGCCTCCAGCGCCAACTCGTAACGGCACACCAGTAGCCCGGCGCTGCCGGACAGATACCGGTGCAGTGCGTGTGCCAGCCCTGCGGCCATCCCTTCCGGACCGCCGCCCGCCGGCAGTTCCCCGGGTGCGAGCACCTGCCCTTCGAGCTCGGCCAGCCGGCGCACGGCGGCTTCCAGCAGCGCCTCCCTGGTGCGGGCGTGGTTCGACGTCGAGCCCTGGGGGAGGCCGGCCCGCTCGTCCACCGCCCGGTGCGTGAGGCCCCTCATGCCGCGTTCCGCGAGGAGGGCGAGCGCGGCGTCGGCGATCAGGTCGGCGCGGGACGGGCCTGTCCGCGGAGTGCTGTCTGCGGGTGTCGGGCGTGTGGGCATGAAGTCAATCTACCGCTGTCACTACACCTGTAGTAAGGTGAGGTCGTTACTACAGGTGTAGTGAGAAGGGGGTTCGGTCCTGGCGGCATCCCGAGCGGTGGTCATCGGCAGCGGCATCGGCGGACTCACCGCCGCCGCGGCACTGTTCCGAAGCGGCTGGCAGGTCACCGTGCTGGAGCGCGCCGCCTCGCTCGAACCCATCGGCGCGGGCATCAGCCTCGCCCCCAACTCCCAGCGTGCCCTCGACGTCATCGGGCTCGGCGACGAGGTCAGGTCACTCGCCGCCTGGCAGGGCGACGGGGGCATCCGTACGCCGTCCGGGCGCCGACTCGCCCGGACGGACAGCTCCGCCGCGGCCGAGCGGTTCGGCGGGCCCCTCGTGCTGCTGCACCGGTCCGCGCTCATCGGCCTGCTCCGCGCCCGGCTCCCCGCGTCCGCCGTACACCCCGGCACACCGGCACGGATCGTCGCGCCCGGCAGTGCGGACGGGCGCCGGGCCGTGGTCAGGACTCCCTCGGGAGACATCGAGGCCGACCTGGTGATCGGCGCCGACGGCATCGGGTCGGCGGTACGCACCGCGCTCTTCCCCCGTCATCCCGGACCGTCGTACAGCGGCTTCACCACCTGGCGTGTCATCGCCCCGGGACTCGGCCGCACCTTCAGCCCGCACGAGACCTGGGGCCGCGGCGAGCTGTGGGGCAGCCACCCGCTGAAGGACGGCGGGATCTACGCCTACGCGGCGGCGGCCGTGCCGGCGGGAGTCCGGGCCGCGGACGACGAGAAGGCGGAACTGCTGCGCAGGTACGGCGACTGGCACGACCCGATCCCCGGGATCATCGACTCTGTGGCGCCCGACCAGGTGCTCCGCCACGACGTGTACCACCTGGACGTGCCGCTGCCGTCCTTCCACCGGGGGCGCACCGCGCTCGTCGGTGACTCCGCGCACGCCATGGTGCCCTTCCTCGGGCAGGGCGGCAATCAGGCCATCGAGGACGCCGTCGTGCTCGCCCACCACGTCACGCAGGGCGGGGACCTGGGCGCGGGCCTGGCCTCCTACAGTGCGGCCAGGGTGCCCCGCACGACCGCCGTGGTCCGCAAGGCCGCGCAGGTCTCCCGGATGACCAGGCTGTCGGGGGCGCCGGCCGTCGCCCTGCGCGACGGGCTCATGTCCGCGGTTTCCCGGCTCGGCCCCGGGCTCGTCCTGCGGACGTTCGACGGAATCTGCGACTGGCGCCCGCCGCAGCGCACGTATGCTGCCGTGACCAGGGAAGGGCAGAGCACACGACCGTGACGACGCCCTGGTCAAGGCGACAGGGAGAACCTCGTGAAGGTCGGCTGCATCGGGCTCGGCGACATCGCGCAGAAGGCGTATCTGCCGGTACTGACGACCCTGCCCGGCGTCGAACCGCATCTGCAGACCCGCACCCCGGCCACGCTGGCAGCCGTGGCGGCGTCCCACCGGATCCCCCCGGCGCAGTGCCACGAGGATCTCGGCTCACTCCTGGACCAAGGGCTGGACGCCGCCTTCGTGCACGCCCCGACCGCAGCTCACGCGGAGATCGCCGGCCGGCTGCTCGAAGCCGGCGTCCCCACCTACGTCGACAAGCCCCTGTCGTACGAACTCGCCGATTCCGAGCGGCTCGTGGCCCTCGCCGAGGACCGCGGTGTCTCGCTCGCGGTCGGGTTCAACCGCAGGCTCGCCCCGTCGTACGCGCAGTGCGCCGAGCACCCGCGTGAGCTGATCCTCATGCAGAAGAACCGGGTGGGTCTCCCCGAGGACCCGCGCACCATGGTGCTCGACGACTTCATCCACGTCGTCGACACCCTGCGCTTCCTGGTCCCCGGCCCCGTGTCGAACGTCGTCGTGCGGGCACGCGTCGCCGAAGGGCTGATGCACCACGTGGTGCTCCAGCTGTCCGGCGACGGTTTCACCGCCATCGGCACGATGAACCGGCTCAACGGATCGACGGAGGAGATCCTCGAGGTCTCGGGGCAGGACGCCAAGCGCCAGGTCCTCAACCTCGCGGACGTCATCGACCACAAGGGGCAGCCGACCCTGCGGCGACGCGGCGACTGGGTGCCGGTCGCCCGCCAGCGAGGCATCGAACAGAGCGTGCTGTCCTTCCTCGACGCGGTCCGGGCCGGGCGGGTTCTCAGCGCCCAGGACGCCCTGGAGACCCACCGGCTGTGCGAGCGGGTCGTCCAGGACGCGGTGGAGCAGGCGTCCTGAGACGCCTCAGCCCCGCCGCACCCAGGAAGACGGCCAGCACCGCAAGCGCGCCGTACACCGGCCAGGCGCCCAGCCGGACGTAGAGAGTGGTGCCCCGGGCGAGCGGCACGTCGTACACGGCGGCCTCGCTCGCGTCCGTACCGAGCGCCGCTCCCACCTGTTCACCCCGAGGTCCGTACACCGCGCTCACACCCGTGAGCGTCGCGTGCACCATCGGGCGGCCCGTCTCGGCCGCCCGCAGCGCCCCGAGCGAGGCGTGCTGTGCGGGGGCCCAGCTGTGCTGGAACGTCGAGGTGGACGACTGCGCGACGAGCAGTCGTGCCCCGTCCTTAGCCAACTGCCGGCTCATGTCCGGGAACGCCGACTCGAAACACACCAGAGGGCCCACACGCAGCCCGTCCGGCAGGTCCATCACCACGGGGCCGCTGCCGCGCAGCCGGTCCTCGCCCGCCGCCTTGCCCACCGACGTGGCCCATCCGAGCAGGCCGCGGGCCGGGACGTACTCACCGAACGGCACCAGGCGCATCTTGTCGTAGCGGTCCCCGGTCGGGCCCTCGGGGCCCACCAGCACGGCGGACTTGAAGATGCCGGTGCGGTCGGGGCCGTCCGTGCGACGCGCGTCCATGTTGACCAGCACGTCGGCGCCGACCAGACGCGACAGCGCGGCGACGCGGTCCGCCGTGCCCGGACTCCGGGACAGATCGACACCCACACTGCTCTCGCCCCACACCACCAGGTCCACGTCCCGGCCCGCCAGACCACGGGTCAGTTCCTCGCCGCGCGCGAAGCGGCGTTCGACGCTGCCGGGACCCTCGACCACACCAGGCTGTACCACCGCGATCCTGGCCGTACCGGAAACCCGGGGCTGCGGCGCCCATGCCACTGTCGCCCCGACGCCGATCGCCCCCGCCACCAGGCACGCGGCCGCGGCCGTGCGGGCCGCCGGTACGGCGAGCAGCAGCGTGAGCGCCGTGTTCACGGCCACCACGCCCAGACTGACCAGCCATACTCCGCCCACCGAGGCGACGCGCAACGCGGGCGGGACGTCCCACTGGCTGGCGCCGAGCAACCCCCACGGGCCGCCGAGCCCCTCCCAGGAGCGGACCAGTTCGATCATCAGCCATCCGGACGGCACCACGGCCACGGCGGCCACGGAGCGGAGCGCGGACGGCGAGCCCCCGAGCAGCCGGGCCACGAGCAGGCCCCAGGGGGCCCACAGCAGACCGAGCAGGGCGGCGAGCACCACGATGAACACATGAAGGCTCGGCATCAGCCAGTGGTGCACGGCGAGCATGAAGCCCACGCCGCCGAGCCAGCCGTCGGCCGCCGCACGGCGTCCCGTCCCCGCCGACCGGATCAGCAGCAGCCAGGGCACCAGAGCGACGTAGGCGAGCCACCAGAGCGAGGGCGCCGGAAACGTGAGCGCGGGCAGGGCCCCCGCGAACAGAGCCGCGACGCCCCGCCCCGTACGGGACCGCAGCAGCCGCTCGTACGGCCGTGCGCCGCCCTCACCCGCCCGCCCGGCCGGAGGCCGCTCGCCCCGCATAGGCATGCGTCTCCTCCTCGCCCGTCCTGCGCTTGATCCCAGTGTGGTGCAGAAGATCAGCAGCGCACAGGGGGCGTGCCGCGGTACCGAGGTGTGCGACGACCGTCACCGGCAGTGGATCAGCCTGCGTCCGCTCCGGGCGCGCACCTCCACATCCGGTGCGCCGTGGCGGATCGGATCCGCCAGCCCACCTCCGTGCGCCGCAGTTCGAAGACGTACCGGCCGCCGGTGAACAGGGCCGGAGCCGACTCCCCGTCCCAGGCCTCCGGGCCCGCCGGACCGAGGTAGTCGGCCCGCACCTGCGCCCGGTCGCCCGGACAGCCGCCCAGGTCCTGCAGGTCCAGACGCCGGTTGACGATCAGATGCTGGCGGGCGGGAAAGGGCCGTAAGCCCTCCGCGAGCCACCTCCCTGCCTCGGCGGCCGGTCCCTCGGACCCGCCCGCGCCGCGGTAGTCGGCCTGCCCGTCCGGCGTGAACAGTGCGGCGTACTCCTCCCAGGCACCGTCGCCCACCGCCACCGCGTAGTCGGTGATCACTGCATCGATGGAGAGCCGGTCCATCACCGTCGCGAGAGCCACGCGCTGTGTCATCGCCCAAGTCTCGTCGGTCGGGAGCGGCACGCCTAGGGGGTGTCCGCGACCTCTCCGCTCTGCTGCCGGTCCCGGCGCCGGGCGAAATCGTGGCAGGGCCACGGGGAAGCGATCGGACCGCTCAGTTCCGGGCTGATCCCCGGCCGGGGATCGCCGTAGTGGCCGTACGGGCTCATGGGCGACCCGCGGCCGAAGCCGCGGCACACCCCCTCCACCGGGAACACGACCGCCACCACGCCCCGCCGAGCGCCGCGGCCACGGTGGCCTCACCGGTGTGCGCCGGTGACTGTGCACTGGACGTAACCACGTTCGATCGCCCTGCGTGACACCGGGGAAACGGCGGTTTCGTACCCTCGCGTTATCAGCGTCCCCCATGAAAGGCCGTTCATGACCGTGCCGAATCCGCAGCCGGACACCCCCACCCAGGTGCGGACGGTCTGCTCGTACTGCGGTGTCGGCTGCGGGATGGTCCTCGACATCGGCATGGGCCCCGACGGGCGGCGTACGGTCCTGAAGGCCGCGGGGGACAAGGCGCACCCCGCGAACGGCGGTCGGCTCTGCACGAAGGGGGCGACGAGCGCCGAGATGCTGGCCGCCCCCGGCCGGCTGACGACCCCCCTGGTGCGGGCGGACCGCAGCGAGGAGCCCGCGCCGGCGCCCATGGAAGCGGCGGTCAGGGAGACCGCGCGACGGCTCCGCGCGATCGTCGACGAGCACGGGCCCGACGCCCTCGCCCTCTACGTCTCCGGGCAGATGACGCTGGAGGCGCAGTACCTCGCCAACAAGCTGGCCAAGGGCTTCGTCCGTACGAGCTGGATCGAATCCAACTCCCGGCTCTGCATGGCCGGCGCGGGCAGTGGCTACAAGCTCTCGCTGGGCGCCGACGGCCCGCCCGGCTCGTACGAGGACTTCGGGCACGCCGACACGTTCCTCGTCATCGGCTCGAACATGGCGGACTGTCACCCCGTCCTCTTCCTCCGCCTCATGGAGCGGGTGAAGTCCGGCGCGAAGCTCATCGTGGTCGACCCCCGGCGCAACGCCACCGCCGACAAGGCGGATCTCTTCCTGCAGATACGCCCGGGCACGGACCTCGCCCTGCTCAACGGCGTGATGCACCTCCTCATCGAGAACGGACACACCGACCCGGAGTTCATCGCCGAGCACACCGAGGGCTGGGAGGCCATGCCCGGCTTCCTGCGGGACTACCCGCCCGCCGCGGTCGCGGAGATCACCGGCATCCCGGAGGCCGACATCCGCCTGGCCGCCCGCTGGATCGGTGAGGCGGGCGAGTGGATGAGCTGCTGGACCATGGGCCTCAACCAGAGCACCCACGGAACCTGGAACACCAACGCCCTCGTCAATCTGCATCTCGCCACCGGGGCCATCTGCCGCCCGGGCAGCGGCCCGTTCTCGCTCACCGGCCAGCCCAACGCCATGGGCGGCCGCGAGATGGGTTACATGGGCCCCGGCCTGCCCGGCCAGCGCGCACTGCAGTCGGACGAGGACCGGGCCCACGTCGAGGAACTGTGGGACGTCGAGCCGGGGACCCTGCGTACGGACGCGGCGGGTACCGGGACCGTCGACATGTTCCGGCGCATGGCGGACGGCGAGATCAAGGCGTGCTGGATCATCTGCACCAACCCGGTGGCATCCGTGGCCAACCGCCGGACCGTCATCGAGGGGCTCGAAGCGGCGGAGTTCGTCGTCACCCAGGACGTGTTCGCCGACACCGAGACCAACGCCTACGCCGACATCGCCCTGCCCGCCGCGCTCTGGGGCGAAGCCGAGGGGGTCATGGTCAACTCGGAACGCAACCTCACGCTCGCCGGACAGGCAGCCGATCCGCCGGGGGAGGCGTGGCCGGACTGGCGGATCATCACGCGCATCGCCTGCGAGATGGGCTACGAAGAGAACTTCGGCTACACAAGCGCCGAGGAGATCTTCGACGAGATCAAACGGGCCCACAACCCGAAGACCGGATACGACCTGCGCGGAGTCACCTACGAACGGCTGCGGCGCACCCCCGTCCAGTGGCCCAGCGCCGCCCTGGACGGGCCCGACCGCAATCCGGTCCGCTACCTGAACGACGGCGTCAGCCAGACCCTGGCCGTACGCCCGGACGGGAGCGTGCCCCGGCTGGCCTTCCCCACCGCGAGCGGCCGGGCGGTGTTCTTCGCCCGCCCGCACGTGCCCGCGGCCGAGATGCCCGACGACGACTTCCCCTTCGTGCTCAACACAGGCCGCCTGCAGCACCAGTGGCACACCCTGACGAAGACCGGGAAGGTCGCCAGGCTCAACCGGCTGAACCCCGGGCCCTTCGTGGAGATCAGCCCGCGGGACGCGGCAGCCCTCTCGATCGCCGAGGGCGACTCGGTCGAGGTCGCCTCACGGCGTGGCCGCGCCGTGCTGCCGGCCGTCGTGACCGACCGGGTGCGGCCCGGGGACTGCTTCGCACCGTTCCACTGGAACGATCTCTTCGGCGAGTACCTCAGCGTCAACGCGGTCACGAACGACGCCGTCGACCCGGTGTCCTTCCAGCCCGAGTTCAAGATCTGTGCCGTGACACTGGTGAAGGTCGCCGCCGCACAGGTCCTTGCCCCCGTGCCTGTGGAGGCCGCCGAGGCCCCCGTCGCCGTCCTCGCCGGCGTGTTCGGGATCGCGGACGCGGCCCCGCCCGCACTTGCCGAACACGAGCGGCGCTACCTGACCGGGTTCCTCGCGGGGCTCGGCACACAGCCCGCGGGCACGCCCGTGCTCCCGGTGCACGCACCGTTCGAGCCGGACCACGCCCTCTGGGTCAACGGGGTGCTGGCCGGCATGTTCTCCCGGACTCCCGGCGCCACGTCACGAGACGCTCGACCCGACGGGACGACGCAGGTACCCGATGCGGTTCCAGGAAGGCAGATCGTCGTGCTGTGGGCGTCGCAGACCGGGAACGCCGAGGTGGTGGCCGCGGCGGCGGCCCGGCGGCTGACCGCCGAGGGGCGGACGGTGACGCTCCTCGGGATGGACGACCGGCCCCTGGAGAGCCTCCCGCGCACAGCCGATCTGCTGGTCGTCACCAGCACGTTCGGAGACGGCGAGGCTCCGGACAACGGCTCCGGTTTCTGGCAGTCCCTCAACGGGGCCGACACGCCCCGGCTGGACGGCGTGCGCTATGCCGTACTCGCCCTGGGGGACTCCTCGTACGACGACTTCTGCGGGCATGGCAGGCGGCTGGACGAACGCTTCGGCGAACTCGGCGCCCTGCGGCTCGTCCCCCGTACCGACTGCGAACCGGACTACGAGGAGCCGGCCGGGCGGTGGCTCGACGAGGTGTTCGCGGCACTGGGCGTCCCGTCCGGCCCTCCTGCGCCGCCCGCTCCCGTGGCCGCTTCCGTGACCCCGGCCCGCTCGGAACGCCCAGCGACCGGGCGCCTCGTGGGCAACAAGCTGCTCAGCCTCCCCGGGGCCACCAAGGAGGTTCGGCAGTTCACCTTCGACACGCAGGACAGCCCTGTGCCGCTCGCGTACGAAGTGGGTGACGCCCTCGGGGTGGAGGCACGCAACTGCCCCGATCTCGTGGCGGAATGGCTGGCCGTCACCGGACTGGACCCCGCGGCACCGGTCGACCTGGCAGGCCTCGGCCCCGTACCCCTGGGCGAGGCGCTCCACCGGCACCTGGACATCGCCCGGATCACTCCCGCCCTGCTGCGACTGGTCTCCGAGCGCACCCACGACCGCACCCTCAGGAAGCTCCTGCGCCCCGACAACAAGGGTGAACTCGCCCAGTGGACCTGGGGGAGGCAGGCCGTCGACGTCATCGCGGAACACTCCGCCCGCGCCACCGCGGCCGAATGGACCGGGGCCCTCACGCGGCTCCGGGCCAGGCTCTACTCCATATCCTCCAGTCCGCTCAGCGACCCCGGCCTCGTGCATCTCACCGTCTCCGTCGTCCGCTACGAGAACCGGCACGGCGCCGTTCGCAAGGGAGTGGCCTCCACCTTCCTCGCAGACGCGGAGGCGGGCAGCCCCGTCCCCGTCTTCGTCCGGAGCGCCCCGCACTTCCGGCCTCCGGCAGACCCGGCCACCCCCATGGTGATGGTCGGCCCCGGCACCGGAGTCGCCCCGTTCGTCGGATTCCTCGACGAACGGCGGGCCCTCGGCCACACAGCCCCCAACTGGCTGCTCTTCGGCGAGCAGCGCAGCGCCACCGACTTCTACTACCGTGAGGAACTCGACTCCCTGCGCCGCGACGGCACCCTGACCCGGCTGGACACCGCCTTCTCCCGCGACCAGCGCGCGAAGGTCTACGTCCAGGATCGGATGCGCGAGCACGGTGCCCAGCTGTGGTCCTGGCTCCAGGAGGGTGCCCACTTCTACGTCTGCGGCGACGCCTCCCGGATGGCGAAGGACGTGGACCGGGCGCTGCGGGACATCGCCGTGGCCCACGGCGGACTCCAGGAGAGCGCCTCCGCCGCCTACGTCAAGCAGCTCGCCGCCGACAAGAGGTACGTGCGCGACGTGTACTGAGCTCAGCTCAGCACGACGGCCGCCGTGGGGGCCGGGAGACACAGCGCCCCGCATCGGAAGGAGGGCGGGTGCACGGTCGCGCCGCGGGCCCGGCGACCGTGTGCGGCGTCCTTCCGCGCTCCCGGGGCATCGGCGGAACGGCCGGCCTGCGGACCGGCGACGTCCAGCCCCTCACGCCGCCTCGACGACACCTTCCTGCACCGCGGATCCCCACTCGACCAGCAGCCGCTCATACTTCTGGCGGGCCTCCAGTGAGCCCAGACCGCCGTCCACGAGCGCGCGAATCTCCGCGTTCAGCTCGGTGAGTGAGCGGACAGGCTTCTGCTCATCAGGCGGTAGGGGCATGCGCCCATTCTACGGGCGGGGGCTGACAATGACGTCGACCGCGTCGAGGACGAGGGTTGACGACGGGGAACGACCGGCCTCCGGCGGGCGGTGCCGACGCGGGGAACACGGCCCCGCCCCCTGCGGTGCCTGGCCGCCCCCTCGCCCCTGTGCGGCCTCCCCTGAACCATGCGGCCGGGGGATGAAGTTCCTGGTGGGGCGGGTCAGCCGGCCGACTCGCCCGCGTGGGGGCTCAGTACGCCCGCGCCGACCAGGATGAAGAGCACGATGCCCAGGATCACGCGGTAGATGACGAACGGCATGAAGCTCTTCGTCGTGATGAACTTCATGAACCACGCGATGACCGCGTAGCCGACCGCGAACGCGATGACCGTCGCGAAGATGGTCGGACCCCAGGAGACGTGCCCCTCACCGGCGTCCTTCAGCTCGAACACGCCCGAGGCCAGCACCGCCGGGATCGCCAGCAGGAACGAGTAGCGGGCCGCCGCCTCACGGGTGTAGCCCATGAGCAGGCCACCGCTGATCGTCGCGCCCGAGCGGGAGACACCGGGGATCAGGGCCATCGCCTGGCAGAAACCGAAGATCAGGCCGTCCCTGACCCCCAGCTCCTTGAGCGACTTGCGCTCCTTGATCGCCCGGTGCTTGCCGCCGGTCTCGTCGCGCGCCGCGAGGCGGTCCGCGATGCCGAGGACGATGCCCATGACGATCAGTGTCGTCGCGATCAGGCGGAGGTCGCGGAAGGGACCCTCGATCTGGTCCTTGAAGGTCACGCCGAGGACACCGATGGGGATCGAGCCGATGATGACCAGCCAGCCCATCTGGGCGTCGTGGTCGCTGCGCATCGAGGAGTTCGTCAGGGACCGGGACCAGGCCGAGATGATCCGTGCGATGTCCTTGCGGAAGTAGATGAGGACCGCGGCCTCCGTGCCGATCTGGGTGATCGCGGTGAACGCGGCCCCCGGGTCGTGCCAGCCCGCGAAGGCGGCGGTCAGCCGCAGATGCGCGCTGGAGGAGATCGGCAGGAACTCGGTCAGTCCCTGAACGAGGCCCAGGACGAATGATTCGAACCAGCTCATGGGGCTTAGGCCATCCCGGAGGTACTCATGCAACGGCCGACGGACGTGAAAGCCGTCGGCAACGTGCGGATGCGGTCAGAAAGGGGGACGGGACGCCACGGCCCCGGACATCCTCTGTCGGTTGCGGGCAGCGTATCGCCTGGAGGTGAACAGACTCCCGCCTGCCCCTGGCTACGCCGCGCCGCCGGCCTCCTGGCCGGACCGCGCCGCCTGCCCCGGGGGAACGGCGCCGTCGGCCCCTCCCAGCCTGTGCCGCTTGCGCCAGGCCACCAGCGCGGCACCCGCGCCGGACAGCACGATGAAGCCCATCGCCGCCAGGAAGACCGGCGACGTCGGCGAGGAGGCCGTACTGCCGGCGATGACGTAGGCCGCCGTGTTCGGGATCGAGCCGATCCCCGTGGCCAGCAGGAACGGCGGGTAGCCCATGCGCGAGGTCGCCGCACAGTAGTTGGCCGCGGCGAACGGCACCCCGGGAAAAAGTCGCAGCGCGAGCATGGACCTGAACCCGTGCCGGCTCAGCAACCCGTCCGCCGCCTTCAGGTACTTGCCGCGCAAAAGCGTCCGGAGCGCGTCCTGCCCCAGCACCCGGCCGAGCAGGAAGGACACCCCGGCACCGAGGACGGTCCCGGCCAGCGCCGCCGCGAGACCGGCCTGAGCGCCGAACAGCGCACCGGCGGCCAGGTTGAGCAACGGGCGCGGCACGAAGGCCACTGTGCACACGCCGTACGCGAGTCCGAACAGCATCGCCGCAGCGGAGCCCGTGAGTTGGGGCGGCCAGCCGGAGGCGAGCAGCCGCTGTGGTTCGAACAGCAGCATCGTGGTGGCGGCGGCCAGCAGGACCGCCACGAGCAGGGAGAACCGGGACCAGGGGGAGAGCAGCGCCCTCGTACAGCGCACTGCGAGGCCACCGGAGGGCCGTGTTGCGGGGACGGGGTCGAACATTTGGGGAGCGTAACCGAATCGTGTGTGTGATCGCCGTAATGGGCGGGCGCCCGGCGGCGGGCAACCAAGCCGCGTACCCGAGCCGGGCGCAACGTTTCCCCCGCCGGAACCCAGGACCGCCCGAGCCCTGAGGCACCGCACGCTTCACAACAGGCGGGACAGCACGTGCGCGTCGAGGAAGCCCCGCTCGGAGGCGGGATCGTGGAGCAGCCGGGCGAACGGTGTGAGCCCGGCCCCGGCGAGCGACTCGGCCATCCGGTCCACCGGCCAGCTGTAGGCGGGCGCCACCTTGTGGTCGAAGAGGACCGGCTCGGGTCCGTCGGTCCCGAAGAACGAGACCAGCAGCAGGCCGCCCGGTGCCAGGACGCGGACCTGCTCGGCGAGCAGCGCGCCCAGTTCTCCGGGCGGGGTGTGGATCATCGAGTAGTGGGCCATCACACCGCCGAGCGACCCCGTCTCGACCGGCATGGCCTCCATCCGCGCCTCGTCGAAGCGCAGCTCCGGATGGGTCCGCCGGGCGTGGTCGATCATGGCGGGGGAGAGGTCGAGCCCGAAGGCGTCCAGTCCCAGGCCGGTCAGCATGGCCGTCAGATGCCCGGGCCCGCACCCGACGTCGGCGGTCCGCAGGTTGCCCGTCCCGCGTACCAACTCGGCGAAGGTGCCGATCATGGACCGCGCGAACGGCTGCGTCTCCAGTCGGTCGGCGAACATGGACGCGTAGAGTTCGACGATCCCGTCGTAGGCCGTCCTGGTCTCGTCGTGGTGTCCCACCATGGGGAAGCCTGACCTCGCAGTCTCTGTTCCGAGGGCTTTTCTCGACCTGTTCCGCCGCCACCGCAGGCCCTTTGCCGCTTCGACGGTGGAAGTCATCCCGCCACGACCTGCTCGCCCTTCCGGGGCGGTGGCGCGGCCGCTCCGTGGCGTCGGTCGATCAGGGACAGGAGCGGGCCGGTCAACGAGGTGGTGGCCACCGCCATCACCAGCAACGCAAGATACAGGCCGGAGGTGAGCACTCCGGCGCTGTACCCGGCCTGGAGCAGGACGATCTCGGTGAGCCCGCGGGTGTTGAGCATGACGCCGATGCGAAGCGCCTCGGTATGCCCCTCCCCGCCCAGGCGGGAGACCGCGTAACCGCCGCCGATCTTGGAGAGCACGGCCACGATCGTCGCGAGGATCGTCACCAGCCAGGGGATGCCCCCCGAGCCCGTCCACACCGACAGCCCGGTGGCGACGAAGAAGACCGGAACCAGCCACAGGCCCAGCGTGGACACCCGGCGGACCGGTGCGTCCCAGTGCGGGGAGCCGGGCGGGATCATCAGGCCCACCATGAACGCGCCGAAGATCGCGGTGAGTCCGAGAGACTCCGCCACGTCCGCCGCCCGGAGCGCGCAGAAGCCCAGGACGACGGCCACCGGCCAGGTCCACCGGGCGCAGAGGCGCTCGGCGCGAGAGGTCTTCAGCAGGCGGCGGCCCAGGACGGCCACCGGGACTCCGGCCACCAGCACGACGGCGGCGGTGGAGATGCCGCCCGAGCCGGGCCGGGCGACAGCGATCACCACGGCCAGCAGCAACCAGGCGACGGCGTCGACGAGTGCCGCCGAGGTCAGTGAGAGCCGTCCGGCGTGGGTTGCGGTCAGGCCCCGGTCGGCGAGGATCCTCGCGAGGACGGGCACCGCCGATACGGCCATGGTGATCGCCAGCAGCAGCACGAAGGCCAGGGTGGGCGCGGTCCCCCGCAGGGAGGGCCGATCGTGGAGGACGAGCCAGCCGCCGAACGCCGCGCCGGCCATCAGGGAGGGCACAAGGGTGCCCAGCGTCGTCCAGCCGATGGCCCTGTCCCGCAGGCGGGAGGCGTCCAGACGCAGCTCGTGAGCGACGCCGACGAGGAACAGCACCAGCCCGGCGTGTCCCAGGTCGCGCAGCGGCTCCAGCACGTCTGCCGGTAACAGGACGGCCTGCGCACCGGGCCACGCCCAGCCGAGTACCGCCGGCCCGAGCAGCATGCCGAAGGCGATCTCGCCGACGACGCCGGGCTGCCCGATCCGGCGGGCGAGCCGGCGTCCCAGAAGCCCGACGACCAGGAAGGAGCCGAGTGCGGCGATCGCGTGTGCGGCTACCGGAAGCGTCACCGGCCCGCCGGTCCATCACCCGCCGCGCCGTCGCCCGTGCCGTCGGCCGTCAGGAAGTCGACGGCACGGCGGACCACGGCGTCGTCGCGCAGCACCCTGGTGTGACCCAGGTCCCGCACCCGCATGAGCTCACCCTGCTCCCAGGCCGCCACCAGCGTCTCGCTGTCGGTGATCGGGGACTCCGGGTCGTTCTCGTCGTGGACGACGAGCAGCCGGCTGGTGAAGTCCCGTGCCACGACGGCCGGTTCGATGGCGTCGAAGGAGATGTCGAGCCATTCCTCCGCACGGGAGCGGACCAGCGCGATGGCCTCGGGCGATACCTGCATCACCTCGCCGGACCGGCGCCAGAGGCTGATGTAGCTGCTGATGGGGTTGATGAACACGGCGCGCTCCAGCGTGACACCGCGCGACATGGCGTAGGTCGTCGCCGCGGCGCCCATCGAGTGGGCGACGACGGCATGGAAGGGGCCGTACCGCTTGTCGGCGGCCTCCACCGCCTTGGCGAAGTGGATGACGGAGGACCGTTCGCCCTCGGACTCGCCGTGCCCGGGGAGGTCGGCGACGACCACCGAGCAGCCCGCCCGGACCAGCGCGTCCGCCAGGACGGTCAGGTGCCCGGCGTTGCCGGCCCAGCCGTGGACCAGCAGGATCCGCCGCTCGCCCTCGCCCCACAGGTAGTGGACCACCTTGCCGCCGTCGACGACCTCGACCTCCTTGGCGGCCTGCTCCAGGATCGGCCGGGTGGCGTTCGGGGGCTGTGTCCGCATCGGCGTGAAGGCCAGCCGGTGCAGCTTCTCCGTGATGTCTGTGCTCAATTCGATCGCCCCTTACCTTGTTTCTTCCACGTTCCGCAGATGCGCGGAGATGATCTTCCGGATTTCGGATGATTCCACGATGTCGAAGTGGTCGGCGCCCTCGACGAGTTCCACGGTGGAATTCCGCCAGTTCGCATGCAGTTCCCCGGCATGCGCCGGCGGTACGTATGTATCGGCCGTGCCGTGGACGACCAGCCCGGGCACATCGGTCGCACGGGCCGCCGCAAGCGCCGAATACTCGTCCCACACCGTCGCGCCGAACCTTCTCTCGATTTCCGCGACGAGCCCCCGGACCCGGTCGTCGTCCAGGAAGTTCGCCTCGGCGAACCTCTCGACGAGAAACATCTTGCCGGGCGGCGAGGAGATCGACACCAGGGTCCGCGCGGACACCCCGGCGTGCCACGCGGTCAGGGCCCACAAGCCGCCCATGGAGTGGCAGACCACCGCGTGGAGGCCCGTGAGCCTGTCGTACAGGGCGCGCAGCAGGGCGCGGATCTCGGAGGGATCGCACGTGGTGCCCAGTGCCTCCCCGTGCGGCGGCACGTCGAACAGCACCACCCGATAGCCCTGGGCGAGGAGTCCTTCGGCGATCGCCACCATGCTGCCCAGATTGGTGTTCAGTCCGTGGACGAGAAGCACGGTCGGGCCGCTGCCGCTCTGGAAGTACTTGTAGAAGCGGCCGTTCACCTTGAGGGTGTGCGAACGGCACCGATTGAGGAACGCCTTCGCGAACGGATCGTGCGGCAGCTTCACGACCGTGTAGAAGCGCTCCACGAGGTCGTCCACGGATTCGGTTCGGCTCACAGTGCATTCCTCGATCGGTGTCGGTGGCTCGTTTCGGCCGCCTCTTCTCCGGCAGGCTCTGCCCGTCGGGCAGGCCGGAACGCTCGCCGCGTCGGTCGGGTGCGCCGCAGGGGCACCTGGGCTCGGCGTGATCCGGACGAGAGGCCCCGGGGGGAGTCCGCAACGTCCCGCCCCGCCCGCAAGACGTCGCGGGCCGGGCGGGACCTCGCGGACCCCCCTAGCTGCCGCGCTGCTCGCTCAGCGCCGCGAGACACTGCCTGGCCCGCTCAGGAAGGACGTACTCACCTTCCTTCGCGATGCGGTCGTACAGCGCCTCGACCCGCTCGTAGTGATCGTCGAGGTTCTGGTCCAGCAGGTGGTACTCGGACTTGTTGTAGATGCCGAACTGGAGGTCGGTCATCAGGCCGAACGGATCAATGTCCGCCGCGCGCCGTGTCCCGCCGAACACCAGACGCAGGAACTCGTCGACGCTCTCGTAGCCGAGCGTGGCGAGGAGGAACTCGATCGACGCCCACTTGCGCCTGGTCTGGTAGGCGCGCTCGTCCGGATCGACGATGAAGTCCAGACCGCTGGTCATGCCCTTCGGGTAGTGCACCTTGTTGAAGCAGCGCAGGTCGATGGTGAGGCGGTCCTTGGCCGTCCGGGGCAGGGTGCTGTCGGCGTGTGCCCGGTAGTTGTCGAACACCAGCGCGTCACCCACCCGGCTGTCGCAGTAGTACCCCGGAGACGGTTTGTCCGCGTACGTCTTCGCCCAGTACATCGCCATGAGGAAGTCGCGCACCGACGGCAGGTCCAGCTCGGACAGCTTCCCTTCCAGGAAGAGGTACAGCGCCTTGTCGACGGCGTCCTTCTCCTCGCCCTCCAGCCCGTACTCCAGCATCTTCTCGTAGACGTACGGGAGGTTGGGGGCCTCCAGCTCGGCCTCCTCGAAGATCACGAAGGGCTGCCGGCTCAGCGGAGTCGGGGTCAGCGCGGTGTGGAAGCTGCGGTACTCGGTGGGGAAACCGAGCTGCTTCTTCACCAGCGACGGGATCTGAAGCGCGATCGAGCTGGCCGCGTGGGTTCCGTACGGCCGCTTCTCGGCCGGCACGATGAAGGCGTTCACCACCGCGGTCTCGACCTCGGGGAAGTGCTCCTGGACGATGTCCTGGTTGAGGTCGTAGAAGCGCTTCGCCGAGGGCACGAACAGCACGCAGTTCTCGAACATGGTGGAGACCGGGAAGTAGCTGCCGATCGAGGCGGCGGCGAAGCTCTCCTGGATCACCGCCTGGCAGCGCAGCTGGCGTGCCAGATTGTCCGCCAGATCGTCGTCCAGGTTCATCCGGACGACCTGCGTGGGGATCCCTTCGGGCTGGAAACAGCTCGTGTTGAGCGCCCGGTGAGGAGGCAGCCGGGACTCCATCTCCCCCTTGTCCACCTGGTACTTGTCCAGTACCGGCGACAACTGCTCGGCGTGCACCGCCGCCGACGAGTGCAGGAAGGTGCCGGTCTTCTGGTAGGTGCCGGTGACCGTGGCGTCGTCCACCGCCGCGTCCGCCCCCTGGGTAGCGTCGCTCATGACGTCGTGTTCTCCCCTCGATCCGAAGTGTTGATGCGGTCCACATAGGTGCGGACGAAGTCCTCGTCGACGGGCGGGGACGGGTAGTCCTCCGCGCCGAAGACGGCGCCTCCCATGGGGAGCGCGGCGAACATGTCCGCCAGTCCGTCCGCCGTCAGGTCGTCCACCAGGGCGGCGATCCGGGCCATGGGGCTCGTCGGATGTCCGGCGGCGAAGACCAGTGCTCGCCGGCGCCATTCGTCGAAGGGCACGATCCCCGCCCCGCCGCCGGCCGCACCGACCATCTCGAAGAACCGGTCGAAGTCCGGGGCCCCGGAGTTGACGAAGTCGTAGTCCCTGCCGATCCGCCCCAGGTCGCTGGTCATCGCTTCGGCGATCGTCCGGCACAGGTAGTCGACCGGCAGGACCGCCGAGAGGTCGGCGGCCAGGGACGGGAAGCTCCCCATCTCGAGACAGCCGGTGATCAGGTTGTGCAGGAAGTCGCCGCGGTCGAGCCTGAAGTGCCCGGTGCGTGTCGAGGCACCCACGAACGGCAGCCGGTACGTCGACGCCTTCGCGCCGCGCCAGCGGGCTGCGGCCACCATCTGCTCCGCCTGCCACTTGGAGGTCAGGTAGCCGTACTCCCGGTTCTCCTCGGTGACCTCGTACCCCAGGTGCTTGGGCAGCGTGGCGAAGGTGGAGACGAAGTGGAACGCCTTGCCGCGACCGCGTGAGGCCAGGCGCAGCGCCTCGTGCGTACCGACGACGTTGGGGCCGGTGTAGTCCTCCAGCGGCCGCATCCAGTCCACCAGGGCGCCGGAGTGGCAGATGGCGTCCACCTGGTCGGCCAGTTCGTCGAAGACCTCCTCGTCCAGGCCGAACAGCGGCTGGGTGAGATCGCCCACCACCGGGTTCAGCAGCGGCGCGAACTCCTCCTTCCACAGGCCGTAGCCGTCGAGGGCGCCGACCAGGCGCTCCATGGCCCGGCGGGTGTCGTCCGCACGCACCAGGCAGTAGGCGACCACCTCGGAGGCGAGCAGTTCGTGCAGCAGGTAGGCGCCGACGAAGCCGGTGGCGCCGGTGACGAAGACCGCCTCCGGGCGTTCCGGCGCCCCGGTGGCGTTGCCGAAGACCAGGTCGGGGTGCAGGCAGCCCTTCCGGGCCGCGGACAGGTCCCAACCCGTGGCCTCGGCGGCCTCGGCCGCCTCGGTGTCCACCGGGCCGGTGGCCGTCCCTGGCGCCGCGTCCAGCCCCGCCTCCAGCAGCTTCGCCAGCAGGAACTCGCTCAGCGAGGTGAGGTTGGGGTGATCGAAGGCGATCTTCGCCGGCAGGGCGAGTCCGGTCAGGTCCGCGAGCTGGTTGCGCATCAGTACCGCGGTCAGCGAGTCGATGCCGATGTCCTGCAGCGGCACGGCCACGTCCACGGCCTCGGGCGAGGCGAAGCCCAGGGTCTTGGCCACCTCCTCGCGGACCACGCTCAGCACCACGGCCGGGTACTCCCCAGGCGTGGCCTCGCCGAGCAGCTTGCGCAGGTCCGTTCCGCCGCCGGCCCGGGAGCGCTTGCCCGCGTTGCCGCTGAGCAGCGCGCGGAACAGCGGCGGTATGCCGCCACGATTCTCGTAGTAGTGCTGCACGCGGTTCAGGTCCAGCGCGGCGGCCATGGTCAGCGCGCGGCTGCTCCGGGCGGCGAGCTCGAGGAGCTCCAGGCCCTCGTCCGGTGCCAGCCGGTCCAGGCCGAGCTGGGCGAAGCGGGCCCGGTCGAACTCGCTGAGCCCGGCGGCCATCCCCTCACCGTCCCAGGGGCCGAAGGCCACCGAGGTGGCCGGCAAACCCTTGGCCCGGCGCAGGTGGGCGAGCGCGTCCAGGAAGGCGTTGGCAGCGGCGTAGTTCCCCTGGCCCGGCGCTCCCATGACGCTCGCGATGGAGGAGAACATCACGAAGAAGTCCAGCTCCGTGTCCTGGGTCAGCTCGTGGAGATGCCACAGGCCGTCCACCTTGGGCAGGAACACCGAGTCGAACCGTTCCGGTGTCAGGTCCGTCAGCGCGCCGTCGTCCAGCACACCCGCCGCGTGGACCACGCCGCGCAGCGGGCGCTCGTCACCGAACAGGGCCAGCACCGCGGCGACGTCGTCGCGATCGGCCGCGTCGCAGGCCAGCACGGTGGCGGTCGCGCCCAGCTCGGACAGTTCCTCCACCAGGGACTGCGCTCCGGGGGTCTCCATCCCGCGGCGGGAGGTCAGCACCAGGTCGCGTACGCCATGGGTGCCGGCCAGCCACCTGGCCACGCGTCGGCCGAGGTCGCCGGCGCCACCCGAGACGAGCACCGCGCCGTCCGGCCGGACGAACTGCCGCTGCCGGGCGGGGACCAGCACCACCTTGCCCACGTGCCGCGCCTGGGCGATGAAGCGCAGGCCGTCGGAGGTGTGGGTCATGGGGAAGGCCCGCAGCGGCAGCGGCGCCAGCTTGCCCTGCGTGAACAGCTCGGCGACGGAGACCAGCATCCGCTGGATGAGGTCCGGCCCCGCCTCGGGCAGGTTGTAGACGGTGTAGGTGACGCCCGGATGGCTCCGGTCGATGGCGGCTTGCTCCCGCACATCGATCTTGCCCATCTCCAGGAACCGTCCGCCGCTGCCCAGCATGCCCAGGCCGGCGTCGATGAACTCGGTGGCCAGGGAGTTCAGCACCACGTCGAAACTTCCGCCCGACCCGCCGCCGCTCCCGCCGAAGTGTTCGACGAATCCCAGATCACGTGAGGACGCCAGATGGGCGTCGTCCAGGCCGAGTTCCCGCAGCGCGGGCCACTTGGGCTCGCTGGCCGTGCCGTAGACCTCGGCGCCGTGGAGCCGCGCCAACTGCACCGCCGCCATGCCCACGCCGCCGGCCGCGGCGTGGATCAGCACCCGTTCGCCCGGTCGCAGCGCGCCCAGTTCGTGCAGGCCGTACCAGGCGGTGAGGAACGTCATCGGGATCGTGGCGGCCTCCTCGAAGCTGAGGTGCTCCGGCATGCGCACCACACGGCGCGCGTCCGTGACGACCTCGGAGGCGAAGGAGCCCCGGGCCAGGCCCAGGACGGCGTCGCCCACCTTCACCTGGTCGACGCTGCCGCCGACCTCGGTGACCACACCGGCGAACTCCAGGCCGAACGCGGGGATCTCGACCATTCCCAGGGCGTTGAGCACGTCGAGGAAGTTCACCCCGGCGGCCCTCACCTCGGCGCGGATCTCACCAGGTGCGAGGGCCTGTTCGGGCAGTGGCTTCACCGTCAGCGGCTCGTCCAGGCGGCCCTTGGCGGCGATCTCCAGCTGCCAACGGCCTTCCGCCGGGATCTCCAGATCCTGGGCCGAGCCCACCCGCAGCAGCTGCGGCACCAGCACCTCGCCGCGCCGCAGGGCGCACTCCGGCTCGGCCTCCAGCATCAACGCCGCGGGGAGGGACTTGAGGTCCGCCTCCTCCTCGCCGAGGTCGATCAGGCGCAGGCCCAGCTCGGGGTGCTCGTTACGGGCCGTACGCATCAGGCCCCACAGCGGGCCCGCGCCCAGCCCGGAGACCATGTCGTCGGCGCCGGTGCCCACCGCGTGCCGGGTGACCCAGACCAGCGGCGTGCGGAACTCCGTACCCACCGCTTCCTGGAGCTGCTCCAACGCCCTGGCCGCGAAGGCGTGGGCCTGGGAAGGCACCTCCGCGTCGGAGTCCCACAGGCAGACCAGGCCGTCCAGGTCCTCGGCGTCCTCCAGTTCCCGGATCTTGATCACCTGGATACCGGCACGAGCCAGACGGGTCTTGACCTCCCGCGCCCACGGCACGTCCCCGGCCGGGGTCATCATGCCCCAGGAGCCGCCCAGTTCGACGTTCTCGGTCTCGACATGGCGCCAGTTGACGTCGAACTGGAAGCGGTCCACCCCGGCCGCCGCCAGGCGGCGCAGTACCGCGCGGTCCACCCGCCGTGCGTGGAGGCGGTGCAGCCGTCCGACATGGGCGCCGTCGCTGTCATGGATGTCCAGTGAGGCCCAGAACTCGCCGTCACCCAGTTCGAAGTCGGCCACCCGGACCCAGATCTCCGACAGGCCCTTGACCCGCAGTGACAGACGCTCGGCCTCGAACGGCACGAAGAGGTCGTCGCCGGTCCGGTTCTGCAGCCGCTGGGTCAGCAGCAGCGAATGCATGGCCGAGTCCAGCAGGGCCGGGTGCAGGACGTAGCCGGCGGCGGACTGCTCCGCACTCTCCGGCAGCGCGGCCCTGGCCCACACCTCCCCATCCACGTGCCAGGCATCCTTGATGCCCTGGAAGGTCGGGCCGTAGCCGTAGCCCAGGGCGTCCAGGTCGCGGTAGAGGGCGGACGCGTCGAGGGGCTCGGCGCCCCGGGGCGGGACCGTCACCGCGACGCCGGCACCGGCACCCTCCACGGGCGTGATCCGGCCCTCGGCGTGCAGTTGCCAGGCGCCGTCCTCACCCTCGGGCGCGCTGTAGACCTGGACGGGGCGGGCCTCACCGATCGCCGGACCCACGGTGACCTGCATCCGCACCGGCACGCCGGAGGCGAGCACCAGCGGGGAGGCGATGACCACGTCCGACAGGTCCCACTCGCCCTCGTGGGCGGCGTCGCCCGCCGCCCTCATGGCCTCGAAGAAGGCGGTGCCCGGCATGAGGACGGCGTCCATCACCCGGTGCTCCTGCACCCACACCGGCTGGTCGACCGCCACCACGTTGGTGAACAGCGACAGCTCGGTGCCGGCGATCTCCACACCGCCGCCGAGGAGCGCGTGGCCGGTGGGGTTCAGACCGGCGCCGACCTCGCGGGACAGCGGCGGCTCGAACCAGAACCGCTCCCGCTGGAAGGCGTACGTCGGCAGGGCCACCCGGCCGCCGCCGAAGGGCGCGAAGTAGCCGTCCCAGGCGACCTGGACGCCCCGCACGTGCAGTTCGGCCAGGCTCCGCTGGATGACCGAGGCGCCGTTCCTGCCCGGGGTGCAGGACGGTACCCAGGACACCGGCCCCTCGTCGGCCAGACAGGACGCCCCCATGCCGGACAGCACGGGCTGCGGGCCGAGCTCCAGGAAGGTGTTCGCGCCCTCTCGGCGCAGGCTGCTCATGCCGTCGCTGAAGCGGACCGCGTGGCGCACCTGGCGGACCCAGTAGCCGGGCTGCTCCAGTTCGCCCGGCGCGGCGAGCTCGCCGGTGAGGCTGCTGACGAGGGGGATCTCCGCAGGGTGGAAGCGGACGGTCTCCGCCACGGCCCGGAACTCGGCGAGCATGCCGTCCATGTGATGCGAGTGGAAGGCGTGGGACACGGTCAGCCGCTTGGCCTTACGGCCCTGCTCCGTGAAGTGGGCGGTGATCGACCCGACGGCGTCGGTGTCACCGGACAGCACGGTCTGCGTGGGCGTGTTGAGTCCGGCGACCGCCAGCTCGCCGCGCAGCCCGAGGGCGTCGATGGCCGCCTCCGCCTCCTCGCCGCCCACCTCCAGCGACACCATGGCGCCGCGGGCGGGCAGCGCCTGCATCAGGCGGCCGCGCGCCGCGACGAGCCGGCAGGCGTCGTCCAGGCTGAACATCCCCGCCACGTGGGCGGCGGCGAGTTCGCCGATGCTGTGGCCGAGCAGCAGCTCCGGCCGCACACCCCAGCTCTCCCACAGCCGCCAGAGCGCCACCTCCAGGGCGAACAGGGCGGGCTGGGTGAAGTCGGTGCGGTGCAGCAGAGCCGCGTCCTCGCTGTCCGGATCGGCCCACATCACCTCGAGCAGGGGCCTGTCCAGCCCGTCGAACCGGGCGGCGACGTCTTCGAGCGCCTCGCGGAAGACGGGGTAGACGTCGTGGACGTCCCTGCCCATGCCCGGAAGCTGGCTGCCCTGGCCGGTGAAGAGCAGGGCCAGCCGGGGTTCCGCGGTGTGGGTCCCGGTGCGCACCGCCTCGGCCGGCAGGTCCCCGATGCGGGCGAAGGAGGCGAGCTTGTCGAGGAGTTCGGCCTTGTCCTTGACCTGGAGCACCAGCCGGCGGCGGAAGTGGCTGCGGGTGGTCGCCAGGGAGCGGGCCACGTCACCGAGGCTGTCCTGGATGTTCATCCCCATGTGCAGGTGCAGGTTGTCCACCTGCTGGCGCAGGGCGGCGTCGGTGTGGCCGGACACCACGAACGGCACCGTGGACGGCAGCGGCGCAGGTGCCTCCTGCCCAGTGTCCTTCGCGGCAGGCCGCGGCGGCTCCTCGACGACCACATGGGCGTTGGTACCGCCGATTCCGAACGAACTGACGCCCGCGCGGCGCGGCACCTCCTTCGCCGGCCACGGGCGCTGCTCCCGGACGAGCGCCATGCCCGCACCCTTCCAGTCCACGGCGGGGGTGGGCTCGGCGACGTGCAGGGTCCGGGGAAGCGTGTCGTGGCGCATGGCCAGTACGACCTTCATCACGCCCGCCAGACCGGCGGCGGCCTGGGTGTGGCCGAGGTTCGACTTGGCGGAACCGACCCACAGCGGCACCTCGTCCGAGTGGCTGCCGCCGAAGACCTCCGCGAGCGCGGTGCCCTCGATGGGGTCGCCCAGCTTGGTGCCGGTGCCGTGCGCCTCCAGGTAGTCGATGTCGTCCGGCTGGAGCCCGGACGTGCCCAGGGCGGCCCGGATGACCCGCTGCTGGGCGGGGCCGCTCGGCGTGGTCAGGCTGGCGCTGTGGCCGTCGTGGTTGACGGCGGTACCGCGCAGCACGGCCAGGACGGTGTCGCCGTCGCGCTGGGCGTCGGACAGCCGCTTCAGCACGACCGCGGCGGAGCCCTCGCTCCAGCCGGTTCCGTCGGTGTCCGAGGAGAACGAACGGCAGCGACCGTCCGCCGACATGCCGCGCAGGCGGCTGAACTCGACGTGCAGTTCGGGGGTGAGCATCAGGCTCACACCGGCCGACACCGCGAGATCGCATTCGTTGTTGCGCAGCGCGTTGCAGGCCAGGTGGGTGGTGACCAGGGAGGAGGAGCACGCCGTGTCGAGGGTGAGGGTCGGCCCCTCCAGACCGAACACGTAGGACACCCGGCCCGACATGGTGCCGCCCGCGGAACCCGGGCCCACGTAGCCGTCGAGGTCGGTCAGCCCGCCGGCCATGGTGAGGCCGTACTCGTGGTACGCCGAGCTCTTCCCGACGCCGATGAACGCGCCGGTCTGACTGCCGCGCAGCCGGTCCATGGTGTAGCCGGCGCGTTCGAACGCCTCCCACGTGGTCTCCAGCACCGTGCGCTGCATGGGTTCGAGCGACCGGGCCTCGCGCGGCGAGATGCCGAAGAAGGGGGCGTCGAAGAGATCGATGGGGGTGATGAAGCCGCCCCTGCTGCAGTACGAGGTGCCGGGCACCTCCGGGTCGGGGTCGTACAGCGCCTCGGCGTCCCAGCGGTCCTTCGGGACCTCGACGATCCCGTCCCCACCGCGCTCCAGCAGCTCCCAGTACTCCTCCGGGGTGTTGGCGTCGCCCGGGAGGCGGCAGGCCATGCCGATGATGGCGATGGGCTCGTCCTGGACGGCGCGGCGACGGTCGGGCACGGCCTCGCGGCTGGTCCTCGTGCCGCCGGCCAGGTAGGCGGCCAGGGACTTGACGGTGAAGTGCTCGAAGAGCTTGGCCCCGAAGAGGGGACGTCCCAGCAGTTCCTCCAGCTGCGTCTGCACCCGGACGACCCGCAGCGAGTTGCCGCCGATCTCGAAGAAGTTCTCGTTGACGCCGATACGGTCGTGGCCGAGCACCTCCGCCCAGATGGCCATGATGTCCCGTTCCAGCTCCGTGGCCGGCCTGGCGGTGGCGTCGACCTCCACCACGGGGTCCGGCAGGGCGCTCTCGTCGATCTTGCCGCTCGGGGTCAGCGGAAGCTCGTCCACCTCCACGATGAACGCCGGCACCATGTACTCCGGCAGGTGCTCGGCCAGCCAGGGGCGCAGCACGCGGTGCAGCGGGATCCTGGCCGGTTCGCCGACCGCGGGCGCGTTGGCGTACGCGCCGAGAGCATCGTGGTCCAGCGCTTCGACGGGGCGCGGGCTGAGGTCGGGGGTCCGGCCGGGCCGCCAGAACAAGGCGTCACATCGCCAGGCGCCGCCTGAGGGGCTGGGCAGCAGGGCGAGTTCGAGGCCCGCAGCGTGGGCGAGGTCGGCGAGGTCGGTGGGGTCGATCCAGGACGTGGGCGCCGCCGAGGTGCCCGCGCCCATGATCTCCAGGGCCGGGGCGACCCGGCGGCACACCTCTGCCAGCCGGCCGTTGGGGACGCCGTTCAGTCGGAGCGGACGGTCGGTGACGGAACCCAGCTCGGCGCGGAGCGCGGCCAGGTCGAGGCCGTCGGCCTGCCAGTCCTTCTCCGCCGCCGGGGTGGCGGGTCGGGCGTCCTCGCCGATGTGAAGGGTGACGTCGTAGCGGTAGCGCGTCATCTCGTTGACGCAGCGGCCGTCGCGCAGGGTGATGTCGACGCGTGTGATCTGCGGGAACAGGTGCGGCAGATTGGTGAAGTAGTCCTGACTGATGACAAGTTCGCGCTCCGCCCGCATCCCGCGCTCGGCACGGCGGGCCAGTTCCAAGGCGGAGATCCCGGCAGCCTCCCTGTCCGCCCGGAAGTGCGCCACGTCGGCGTGGAAGGCGTCCAGCAGCGAAAGATCGCGTACGTCACCGAGGAAGATCCGGCCTCTGGTGACCGCCTTGGTCGCCCACTCGAGCACCGAGGTCAGATAGTCGACGCCGGGGAAGTACTGGGCCACCGAGTTCAGCACCACGGTGTCGAAGGCGCCCTCCGCCACCTCGGGGAGTTCGTGGGCGGCGCGCTGCTCACAGGTCACGTGCGGCAGGGAGGCCAGGTTCCGCCGGGTCATCTCGACGGCCGTGGCCGAGGCGTCCACGGCGTGGTAGGTACGGCACTGCGGTGCCAGGCCGAACAGCATCAGGCCGCTGCCGGAGCCGATCTCGAAGACGTTCTCCGGTGCGTGGGAGAGGATGCGCCGGACGGAACTCCGCTGCCAGTCGCGCATCTCCCCGTCGGAGAAGGGGAGTCCGTCGTAACCGTTGCGCCAGCCCGCCAGGTTGAACGTGGCGTCGGCGGTGACGGGATCGGAACCGGTGCCGGAGGGAGTGGTGTCGCCGCCGGCCTCGTACGCGCGGTCCCAGGCGGCGGCCCACTCGGCGAGGGCGATGCCCTGGTCGGCCGGGGCGGCGGCCGGAGCCGTGTCGCGGACGCAGTAGGCGACGAGTTGCTCGTCATGGCCGACCACCACGGCGCGGCGGACCGACTCGTGGCGGCTGACGGCCGCCTCCACATCGGCCAGCTCGATCCGGTGGCCGCGCAGTTTGACTTGGCGGTCGTTGCGTCCCAGCAGTGTCAGCCTGCCCGGCTCGACGAATCGGGCCAGGTCGCCGGTCCGGTAGAGGGTGCCGGGGTGGAAGGGGTTGTCCGCGAAGCGGAGCCCGGTCTGCCCGGGGTCGTTACGGTAGCCACGGGCCACTCCGGCCCCGCCGACGCACAGTTCTCCCGGGAAACCGAGCGGTACCGGCGACAGGTCCTCGTCGAGTACGTAGACCTGGGTGCGGTCGATCGGGCTGCCTATGAGGATGCCGTCCTCCGCGTCCCGGGCCGTCACCTCCCAGACCGTGGACCACACGGTGGTCTCGGTGGGGCCGTACATGTTCCACACCGAGACCTGGTCTCCGGCGGCGAGCAACCGGTCCGCCAGGTCGCGGGGGAGCGTCTCGCCGCCGCAGAGGATCTTCCTCAGGGTGGGGGTGCCCCCCCAGCCTCCCTCCAGCAGCAACTGCCAGGTGGCGGGTGTGCCCTGCACCATGGTGATCGCGTGTCGCTCCATCAGCCCGATGAGGGCCTTGGCGTCCATGGTTTCCTGGGCCTGGGCCATGACGGTGGTCGCGCCGCAGAGCAGTGGCAGGAACAGCTCCAGACCGGAGATGTCGAAGGACACGGTGGTGACCGCCAGCAGCCGGTCGGTGGCGTCGCACCCCGGCCGCTCCCGCATGGCGTTCAGGAAGTTGCACAGAGCCCCGTGGGTGATCTCGACCCCCTTGGGGCGGCCGGTCGAGCCCGAGGTGTAGATGACGTAGGCCAGGTCGGCGGCGCCCACGTCGACCGAGAGGTCCCCGTCGTGGCTCAGCTCGGCACCCAGGTGGACGCTCACGCAGCGGTTCTCCCAGGCGGCGAGGCCGGCGGGCGTTGCGGCGGGGGTGACGATGAGCTTGGGATCGGCGTCCTCGACCATCTGGCGGATGCGTTCCGAGGGAAACCTGGGATCGACGGGCACGTAGGCGGCGCCCGTCTTCACGACCGCCAGCAGGGCCACGACGAGGTCGATCGACCGGTCCAGGGCCACGCCGACCAGGTCGCCACGGCCCACTCCACGGCCGGTCAGCGCGTGGGCGAGCCGATTGGCGCGGGTGTTGAGCTCGGCGTAGGTCAGGCTGATGTCGGCGCAGACCAGCGCGGTGTCCTGGGCATGGTCGCGTGCCGACTGTTCGAAGAGCTGGTGCAGGCCCTGCTCGGGGAGGTCCGTGGTGGCACCGGCCGTGTCGTTGAACTCCTCGACGAGGAGGGCGCGTTCGTCCGCGGTGAGGAGGTCTGCGTCGGCGGGGAGCAGCTCCGTGGCGGAGGAGAGGCGGGCGCACCACGCGGTGAACTGGCCGGCCAGTCGCGCGACGTCCCCGGCGGCCAGGAGCGAGGCGTCGTGGTGGAAGGTGACGAGCGCACCGTCCTCGGCACCGTCCTGCTGGATGTGCAGTTCCAGTTTCGGACGGTGGTCGCCCTGGGCACCGGAGCCGGGGCCGGCGGTGTCGCGCGTGCCCCATGAGATCAGCACGTCCGGTGTCAGTGCGCCGCTGTTCCAGCGCGCCCGAAGCGCTTCGTCCCGGCCGACGGCGTCGCGGCGGATCCATCCCTGCTGCCGGCCGCGGGTGAACTCCCGCTCCACCGAACGCAGGTTCTCCGGGATCGTCGTACCCGCGTCGACACGGCACAGCAGGGGCAGCCAGGCGGCGAACAGGTCCCGGTGCACGGCGTCGACGCCCTCGCGAGGGGCCGCCACCGCGAGGTGGACCTCCCGCCGGCCGCTCGCCCGGCTCAGGAAGATGCCCAGCGCGCCGGCCAGGTAGGAGGCGGCCGCAGCGGACGCTTCCGGGCCGTCACCGGCCCGCAGCGGGACGTGGCATCGCACCTGTACGGGATCCGCCTGCCGTCCGCTCCCGGCCCCGGTCCCCGCGCGGGGCCGCGGGTAGGGGAGGCGGTACAGGTCGTCGCCGCCCCCGATCAGCTGCTCACGCCAGCGGCCGGCGGCCTTGGAGGCCCTGACGCCCGCCTCGGTCAGACGCGTGCCCGCGTCCTCGCCGGGGACATCCAGGATCGTGCCCGGCCGGATCCCATGGGCCGCCGCGACGGCGCCGGCAGACCGTTCCTCGCCCTCCAGCGTGGACAGCCGGGTCAGGGTGACGCTTCCGGCGTCCGTGGCGACCCGCAGGCCCGCCGCGTCGTCGCAGGAGAGGACCGTACCGGGCGCGCCTGCGGTGTCGTCCGCGGTGTCGTCCGCGGTGGAAGCGGCGCCGGTCCGGAAGTCCGCTGCCCGGACGGCGTAGAAGTGCCCGTCGAGGTTGACCTTGGGCCACACCAGCGGGCTGGCGAAGGGGCCGTAGTCGGTGGCCCGGACCATGGCGGCGATGCGCTCGGCCGGGAGACTCCAGTCGATCAGTCCCTCGGCGGCGAACTGGGTGTGCCGCGAGAAATACCGGCGCTTCGCCAGGTCCTGGGGTGTCGGGGTCTCACGGCCCTCCGCGATCTCGTCGAGCAGTCCGGCCAGGCCGGCGACGGCCGCCTCGTCGCACTTCAGGCCCAGCGACAGAGCGGTGTCCTCGGGGCCGATCGCCACCGGCACCCGCGCCAGCACCTCACCGCCGTCGACCACCTCGGCCATGCGGTGCCAGGTGATGCCGTACTCCCGCGCCCCGTCCGCGATGGCCCAGGAAGGCGTGTGGAGGCCCGAATACTCGGGGAGCGGGCCGTAGTGGTAGTTGACGGCGGCCCGAGTCGCGCAGCCCAGCAATGTCTCGGGTACCACCGCGTAGTTGCCGACGCTCAGGAGGAGGTCGCAGGACAACCGCGGTGCGAGCTCCACGGCCTCGGCGAGTTCGTGGTGCGGGATGCCGGCCTTGACCGCCCAGGACCGGGCGGTGGCGTCACCCGTCACCACGGCCGTGATGCGGTGCCCTTTCGCCACGAGTACTTCGCCGCAGCGAGCGAGTACGCTCCCGCCGCCGATCAGGACGGAACTCAAAGACGTCATTGCCGTACCTCCCCGTGAAGACCCGCGGCGCGTCCTGTGGGCGCCACCGGTCCAGGGCAGGGCGACGGAACGGCACCCAGGCAGCCTTGTAAGGCCCTGCGTGTACCGGTTCCAAGCGTGCGCACAGGGTCTGGTCCCCCGTGCGCACGTGCCGATCCCCCCGAGATCGAGCGGCGTCCGCCCCCACGAGCAGTCGTGCGAGCGGCTGCCTCGTGAGTCGTCCGCGCTGTCAGAATTGCGGGTATGCCAAGTGCTGAACTGCCTCGGTGCGCACGTGCTGTTGTGCGGTGACACTGTCGTGCAGAGGTGCTGAGATACCGGGCCGCAGAGATCTTCTGTCGCGCGACGGCGCTGTGGCGGCCCCCGACGCCGCGCCTGTTCCTCCGGCGTTCGGCCCCCACATTGGCTTGCCTCGGGAGCGACCGCAAGGCATGACCGCGACAATCTTCGAGCGATTCCCGAGTGATGGTCATCACAGGTACGGATAATGCAATTCACCCCGTCACCGACGGGGGAGGGCAGCACACTTGCTCCGGCTGTACCGCTTCAACCAACCTTTACGAGCACCTGGTTGGACCGCAGGCGAGTCCGACGAGGGGCAGCGAGCCGAGGGGACGGGCATGTCCGACGAGCCGGCTGAACGCACACGCACCACACGGGAGGTCAACCAGGCCCGCGTGCTCGCCCTGTGCAGTGGCGCGAGCTTCATGGCCTTCCTCGACCTCTCGATCGTCAGCATCGCCTTTCCCGACATCATGGACGACTTCCCTGGCACGTCGCTCAGCACCGTGACATGGGTCCTCAGCGGCTACACGATCCTGCTGGCAGCGGTGCTCACTCCCGCCGGCAGGATCGCCGACAGCATCGGCCGACGCACGGTCTTCCTCTGGTCCCTGGCCGCTTTCGCGGCCGCCTCGCTGGTCTGCGCCGTGGCCCCGTCCATCTGGTGGCTCATCGCCGCACGGATCGTCCAGGGCGCGGCGGCAGGTGGCATGATCCCCGCCGCCCTCGGCCTGATCCTCGCCACGACACCACGGGATCGCATCGCCAGAGCGGTCGGCACCTGGTCCGCGGTGGCGGGCTTCTCCGCCGTCATCGGACCGGCCGCGGGCGGGCTGCTGCTGCGTGGCTTCGGCTGGCGTTCGGTGTTCTACATCAATCTCCCGCTGTGCGGCGCGATGCTGGTCGCCGCCCTGGTGATGCTGCCGAGGCAACGCCTGCGCGGCACCGGGGACCGGTTGCCGGACGCGGTGGGCAGCATCGCGCTCGCCCTGGGCATCGGCGGCGTGGTGAGCGCGCTCACGGAAGGGGACACCTGGGGCTGGGGGGATGCCCGCACCATCGGACTCGGGCTGGCCGGTCTGGCGCTCGTGGCCGTGACCGTGCTCCGTTCACGCACGCACCCGGCGCCGGCCCTGGACATGACGGTGTGGCGCAGCCCCGTGTACCGGACGGCCAACCTCGGCCTCGGCCTGCTCAACATGACGATGTTCGCGTGGATGCTGGCCGCACCGCTGTTCGCCGCCGACATCTGGCACTGGTCCGTCCTGCAGACGGCCGGAGCGCTGAGCATCGGAGCCGTCTCCTCGATGGCCGGCTCACTGGCCGCGGGACGGCTCACCCGGCCGACGACCCAGGTGAAGGTGACGGTCCTGGGCGCGCTGTCCTTCACGGCCAGCAACGCCATCTGGGCATCCGGACTCTTCGGCGCCACGCCCAACTTCCTCGGCGGCTGGCTGCCGGCCTCGATCCTCGGTGGCGGCGGACTCGGCCTCGCCATCACCTGCCTGTCGTCGCTGGCCGCGGGGACGGTGCCCCCGCAGAAGTTCGCCGGCGGTCTCGGCATGACGCTGACGGTGCGTCAGGTCGGCGGTGCGATCGGCATCGCCGGATTCGCCTCGATCATGGCGTTGGGCCCGACTTCCGGCGGCATCCCCTCCTTCCACCACGTCTACGTCGCCGCGATGGTCGTCAACATCCTCTGCGCGGCCGTGGTGTGCACGATGCTCGTCATGCTGCGGCAGAAGCCCGCGCCCGCCGTCGCCGCCGCCTGAGGATCAGGTCGCGCCCCCGGGGGTGGGCCCTTGGCTCCAGGGGGCTGGACGGCACGGTCGCAGGACCGCGGAAGGCCCCCCGGGTGCGGCCACCGAAGTGGGCCGCACCCGGGGGGCCGTGCCGTACCCGCGGCTCCCGGCCGCCCCGACCGGCCGTCAGGCGGACGGTACGCGGATCAGCAGGGCGTCGCCCTGCCCGCCGCCGCCGCACAGCGCCGCCGCGCCGAGCCCGCCGCCGCGGCGGCGCAGCTCATAGGCCAGGTGGACGATGAGCCGGGCGCCGGAGGCGCCGATCGGGTGGCCGAGCGCGATCGCTCCACCGTCGACGTTGACGATGTCCGGGCTGATGCGCAGCTGCTCGGTGGAGACGATGCCGACGGCGGAGAACGCCTCGTTGATCTCGACCAGGTCCAGATCGGACGGCTTCAGTCCGGCCTTGGCCAGCGCGGCCCCGATCGCGTTCGACGGCTGCTCGTGCAGGCTCCCGTCAGGCCCCGCCACCACACCGTGGGCGCCGATCTCCGCGATCCAGGACAGGCCCAGCTCCTCGGCCTTGGCCTTGCTCGCCACCACCACGGCCGCGGCGCCGTCGGAGATCTGCGAAGCCGTCCCCGCCGTGATGGTGCCGTCGGCGCTGTACACGGGGCGCAGCTTCGCCAGGACCTCCGCCGTGGTGTCGGGACGTACGCCTTCGTCGGTGTCGCACACCACAGGGTCGCCCTTGCGCTGCGGGACCGTCACCGGCGCCAGCTCCTCGGCGAACCGGCCGGCTGCCGCCGCGGCGGCAGCCCGCTGGTGCGAGGCCGCGGCGAAGGCGTCCTGCTTCTCCCTGGTCAGCCCTGGGTAGCGGCTGTTGTACTTCTCGGTCGAGACGCCCATGCCCAGCTGGTCGAACGGACAGAACAACCCGTCGTGGACCATGTGATCGATGAGTGGCACGTCACCGGCCTTGAAACCCGCACGCGACTTGGGAAGCACGTGCGGTGCCTGCGACATGGACTCCTGACCGCCCGCCACGACCAGGTCGAACTCGCCGGCCCTGATCAGCTGGTCCGCCAACGCGATCGAGTTGATACCCGAGAGGCACACCTTGTTGACGGTGAGCGCCGGGACGCTCATCGGGATGCCCGCGGCCACCGCGGCCTGCCGGGCCGGGATCTGGCCGGCGCCCGCGGTGAGCACCTGCCCCATGATCGTGTACTCCACCTGCTCCGGCGTCACCCCCGCCTTCTCCAGAGCCGCCTTGATCGCGATGCCCCCGAGCTGAGCTCCGGACAGGTCCTTCAGAGCGCCGAGCAGGCGACCGGTGGGTGTACGGGCCCCGGCCAGGATGACGGATCCGGACACGATGTCCTCCGTGGGTAGTAGTGGTGGACCACAACACGGCCACATTACCGACGGGTTGGCCCGACGACAGGCGGCCTCCGGCGGTGTGAGCGACGGCATAGCCGATCGGAGGCGCCCCGGCGCCGAACCGGCGCGACGGCGTGTCGCCCGGCCGCCGCCGCGGCTGCCGCCCGCCGGTCCCGGCCTCGGCCACAGCCCTCCGCCCCACCCGCGGCGGAGGGATTCGACGGCGGACGAGGGCCCGCGCGGGGGCGGCGACGCAGACGGCTTTCACGCCGAGCGGTGAGGCCGTCCTCGGCGAGTCCCGCACCGGGCCAGGCGAGGACGGTCTCACGCCGGCGAGGGCGTACAGGCCCGACAGGTCGCGGTGACCGCCGACCGCCCGACCGGTCCCGGTGACCGCCGGCCGCCCCACCGGCGCGCGCGTGGCTCGCCGGCCGGACCGCTGTCGCCAGGGACGGCAGCACGCCCCGCCCGCAGGTGTTCCACGCCAGGGTCCGCGCCCGCGACGGCCCGTCATGACCTTGGTAGGCCGGACCGCCGACCCCTCCCGGACGACGCCGATCGGACGGCCTTCGGCGCTGCCGGGCGGCAGTCCGGCGACGGGCCGTCCTGGGACTCCGCGCGACCGCGTGGCGAACCCGGCCGATCCCACCCCCGTGAGGCGGGTGGGTTCCGTACGCGAGAAAACCGTTCGACGGCGCGGCGCCGCTCGGGCATTCTCAGGGGCATGTTCCGGTACGCCTTCCTCGCAGCGCAGTCCGCAGTCGCGGACGCGCCGAAGGCTGCCGTGAACCCTGCGCCCGCACTCGCAGCACTCGCAGCAGCAGCCTTCACCGCTGCCGCAGCGCCCTTCGGCGGCGCCCGAAGCTGACCCTCCCCCGACAGTCCGGCGGACCCCGCAAGGGGAGGGTCGGCGGGGCCCTGGGGTCTTCTTCTCTCAGCTTCGAATCGCAAGGAACGAGCCATGCCCAAGACGGCATACGTGCGCACCAAGCCGCACCTCAACATCGGCACCATGGGTCACGTCGACCACGGCAAGACCACTCTGACCGCCGCCATCACCAAGGTGCTCAGCGACCGCGGCACCGGCACCTTCGTGCCGTTCGACCGCATCGACCGGGCGCCCGAGGAGGCGCAGCGCGGCATCACCATCAACATCGCGCACGTCGAGTACGAGACCGACACCCGCCACTACGCGCACGTCGACATGCCCGGACACGCCGACTACATCAAGAACATGGTCACCGGGGCGGCGCAGCTCGACGGGGCGATCCTCGTCGTCTCCGCGCTCGACGGCATCATGCCGCAGACCGCGGAGCACGTCCTGCTGGCCCGTCAGGTCGGCGTCGACCACATCGTCGTCGCCCTCAACAAGGCCGACGCCGGCGACCCCGAGCTCACCGACCTGGTCGAGCTGGAGGTCCGGGAGCTGCTCTCCGCGCACGGTTACGGCGGTGACACCGTGCCCGTCGTGCGGGTCTCGGGGCTCGGCGCGCTTCAGGGGGACCCACGCTGGACCGCGTCCGTCGAGGGGCTGCTGGACGCCGTCGACACGTACGTACCGATGCCGGTGCGCTACACGGACGCGCCGTTCCTCCTGTCCGTGGAGAACGTGCTGACCATCACGGGCCGCGGCACCGTCGTCACCGGCGCCGTGGAGCGCGGCACGGTGCGCGTCGGGGACCGTGTGTCGGTGCTCGGCGCGGACCTCGAGACCGTCGTCACCGGCCTGGAGACCTTCGGGAAGCCGATGGAGTCCGCGGAGGCCGGCGACAACGTCGCGCTGCTGCTGCGTGGGGTCGAGCGCGACCGCGTCCGCCGCGGCCACGTGGTCGCGGCGCCCGGCAGCGTCACTCCGAGCCGGCGCTTCACCGCGCAGGTGTACGTCCTGTCGGCCAAGGAAGGAGGCCGCACCACGCCGGTCACGACGGGCTACCGGCCGCAGTTCTACATCCGTACGGCGGACGTGGTCGGGGACGTCGACCTCGGCGAGGCCGCGGTGGCGCGGCCCGGCGACACGGTCACCATGACCGTCGAGCTCGGCCGTGACGTCCCGCTGGAGTCCGGCCTCGGCTTCGCGATCCGCGAGGGCGGCCGCACGGTCGGCGCCGGCACGGTCACCGGCCTGCTCTGACACTCCTGCGCGGCCCGCCCTCCCGACCCCGGGAAGGCGGGCCGCGCAGGCTCGGGCAGACTGGGGGACATGGCAGACACAGCTCTCGTACTGGGCGCCGGAGGCGTCACCGGCACCGCATGGGAAACCGGCATCCTGCACGGGCTCGCCAAGGCGGGCGTCGACCTCTCCACCGCCGATCTGATCGTCGGGAGCTCGGCCGGTGCCATCGTCGGGGCGCAGCTCGCCTTCGGACCCGCCGGCGTCGGCGACCTCTACGAACGGCAGCTCGCCGCCCCGGAGGACGACAAGGGGGCGGCGGCCCGGCTCGGTCCCGTCGCCATCCTGCGGTACGCGAGAGCGGCGCTCTCCTCACGCACGCCCGAGGAATACGGCCGCAGGCTGGGCACCCTGTCCCGCGACAGCCGGCCCGGCGCGTCCGCGGCCGAGCGCCGGGAGCTGATCGCGAACCTGCTTCCCTCGACCGAATGGCCCGAACGGCGTCTGCTGGTCACCGCCGTGGACGCGTCCACCGGCGCGCTGCACACCTTCGACCGGACGGGCACGGTCGCGCTCGCCGACGCCGTCACCGCCAGTTGCGCGGTGCCCGTGGTCTGGCCGGTGGCCGATGCCGGCGGCGGGAGCTGGATCGACGGGGGCGTGCACTCCCCGGCCAACGCCCATCTCGCCTCCGGCTACGAACGCGTCGTCGTGATCGCACCCACCGCCACCGGCAACAAGGTGATCGTCTCGCCCCGAGCCCAGGCCGCCGGGCTGGAGGCGGCGGGCGCCCGCGTCGAGGTCATCACCCCGGACGCGGCCACCCGCAAGGCCATCGGCCGCAATTCCCTGGACCCCGCACGCCGGGCGGCGGCGGCCAGGGCGGGACTGGCCCAGTCCGCGGCCCACACCGAGTCGGTCGCGGCGGTGTGGAACGGCTGACCAGGCCGGAGGACGGCCCGGCGCCCGTCACAATGGGGAAGTGAACGAGCCGATACCCGTCATCCGCGACACCGACTGCGGCACCGCCAGGCTGCTGCCCGACGTCGACCGGGACCGTGCCTGGCTGCTCACGGTCGACGGCGCCCCGCAGTCCTACGTCGATCTGGACCAGCCGGAGCACCTCGAATTCGAGTACGTACGCAGGCTCGGCCACGTCGTGGACCGCGCCGACGCCCCGGGAGTACCGCTGGACGTGGTGCACCTCGGTGGCGGGGCGCTCACGCTGCCGCGCTACGTCGCCGCGACGCGCCCCGGGTCGCGGCAGGACGTGGCGGAGGTGGACCGAGGGCTCGTCGAACTGGTCGGCGAACACCTGCCGTGGCCGGCGGAGGCCGGCATCACCGTGCACGGCACCGACGCCCGGGGCTGGCTCGAAGCAGCGGCCGAAGGCTCCGCCGACCTCCTGATCGCCGATGTGTTCGGCGGGGCACGGGTACCGGCGCACCTCACCTCGGTCGAGTACGCGCGAGCCGCCGCACGGGTCCTGCGCGCGGACGGCGTCTACGCGGCGAACCTCGCCGACAGCGCGCCCTTCACCTTCCTGCGGTCACAACTGGCCAACTTCGCCGCGGTGTTCGACGAGCTCGCCGTCATCGCCGAGCCGGCCGTGCTGCGCGGCCGGCGCTTCGGCAACACCGTGCTGCTCGCCTCCCGCGCGCCTCTCGAGATCGCCCCGCTCGCCAGGGTGTGTGCCGCCGACGCGTTCCCCGCCCGGGTCGCACACGGTCCGGCGCTCGCCCGGCTCATCGGTGGGGCGGAGCCGGTGCGGGACAGCGAGGCCGTGGACTCACCTGAGCCCCCCGAGGGAGCCTTCGGCATCGGCTGACCCCGGGGTCTGCTCCGGCACGCTGATCTTGGCCACCGAGCTGCGGCGCGTCAGGTTCCGTACGTCGGGTACGAGCAGCACGCCCGCCGTCACCAGCACGATCAGGGCGGCGCAGCCCCACAGGGCCTCGCTGCGGCCGACGAGTGTCTCCACCGGCCCTGCCGCCGCCGTGGCCAGCGGAACCATCGCGACCGAGCCGAACCAGTCGTACGCCGCGACCCGGGACAGCTTGTCCTCCGGGATCTCCTGGTGCAGCGCCGTCATCCAGGAGACCCCGAACACCTCGATGGCGACCCCGGTCACGAACATCACCGCGCAGAGGCCGGTCACCGGCAGCGGGATCGCGAGCCCCGCCGAGGGGAGGGCCAGCGGGAAGACACAGAGCGTCCCCGCCAGCAGCAGTCGCCGGGGCTTCCACCGCATCATCAGCAGCGCTCCGCCCAGCGTGCCGACCCCGAACGCCGCGAGAGCGAAGCCCCAGGGGCGCGCGCCCCCGAGCTCGTCCCGCGCCACGAGGGGGCCGTACACCGCTTCGGCGGCTCCGACCACGGCCACCACCACGGAGAACTGCAGCACGACGGCCCACAGCCAGGGGCGTCCGACGACCTCGCGCCACCCCTCCCGAAGATCGGCGAGCAGCCCGCCGCCCGGTGCGCGCGCCGGGATGTGGCTCACGTCCAGGAAGGCGCGCAGCGCCCCCGCGACGGCGAACGCCACCGCGTCGACGGCCAGCACCCAGCCCGGGTCCATGGCCGCGATCATGGCGCCGCCGAGCGCCGCACCGCCGATGGCCGCGCCGTGCATCGACATCCGGAAGAAGGCGAAGGCGCGGGCCGCCTGTTCCCCGCTGACGCTGGACAGCAGCATGCCCTCGGCCGCCGGACCGAAGAAGGCCTGGCCGGTACCGCAGAGCGCGGTCAGCACCATCATGTGCCACAGCTCCGCGCCCCCGGTCAGGACCAGCCAGGCGAACACCGCCTGCGAGACGAAGTTGAGGGTGTTCGCGGCCACCATCACCCGGTGACGTGGCAGCCGGTCCGCCACCGCGCCGCCGATGAGCAGGAAGAGCACCAGCGGGGCCGTGCGCGCCGCGGCCACCAGACCGACGTCGCCTCCGTCGCCACCCGACTCCAGAACGGCGAACGCCGCCGCGATCAGAGCACCGTTGGTGCCGAGGCTCGTGATGATCGCGGCGGCGGTCAGCAGACCGAAGTTGCGGCCTGCCGGCAGGGAGCGGAGGGCGGGCGAGGGGGAGGGGGCGGCGGAAGTCACCAAGGGACTATCCCCGCCCCGGCCCCCTCCCGCCAAATGGGCGGTCCCGGCCGTGTGCGCCGGAGGCTCAGGACGTGGTCTCGGCGACCTCCACCAGGCGCACCGTGCTGAGGATCTTCTGGATGGTGGCGTCAGGGAGTTCGTCGTCCACGCCGGCGTTCGCGTAGAGGATCCAGGTCGAGTACTCGTCCTTGGAGTTCTTGAAGCTGAACGCGATCGACTTGCCGTCCGTGTCGCACTTGTTCTTGTTGGCCAGCCCGCTCGCGGTGGCGGTGACGACGCTGCCCGAGAGGCCCGACTTGGTCGTGTAGGGCTTGGGCTCGGCGGTCTTGACCTTCTCCTTCGGGTCCTCCTGCGCATAGGCGGCCCAGACCCAGTTGGCGGCCTCGTTCGTGGCCGCCTCATCGGTGTTCTTGGCGCCCTGACCGCCCTTGGTGCCCACACCGGCCAGGCCGGTGTCCTCCGCGGAGCCGTCCTTGTCCGTGTCGTCGCTGCACCACTTGGTCTTGTAGTGCGCGGGCGCGGAGAAGCCGACCGCCGGCGGGCCCGTCGGGTCCTTCACGTCCTCGAAGCCCGAGATCACGCCGGTGCCCGACACCTCCCAGTCACCGGGCACGTCGAACTGGGTGCCCCACTTGGGATTGGTCACGACCTTCCAGCCCGGAACCGTGGGCGCGGCATCCTCGCCGCCCCTGGGGTTCGCCGCGGGCGAGGACGGGGTCTCGGACGCCTTGGCCGACGGTGACTTCTTGCCGTCGGCCACGTCCGAGCCGCCCGTGTCGTCGTCCTTGTTCATGACGACGACACCGGTGACGACGGCCGCGATCACGACCGCGGTGGCCGCGAGGACGGCGACGATCGTCGTCTTCTTCTTGTCGTCCGGCCGCTGGCCGCCCGGCCCGCCCGGTACGGCGTACTGCGGCATCGTGGGCTGCTGGTACGGATTGGGCTGCGGGTAACCCGGCTGCTGCCCCGGCTGGCCCTGCTGCTGATATCCCGGCTGCTGGTAGGGATTCGGCTGTTGGTACCCCGGCTGCTGGTACGGATTCTGGTCCTGCGGGTTCTGCTCGCCCCCGGGCGGCTGCTGTCCTGGCCACATGGCCAGTAACCATAGAGGGGTCGGGTGGCCACTGCTACGGGCACCCCTGTGAGGGGATGGTCAAAGAGTGCTACTCGCTAGTAACATCGTGGGATGAGCACTGAAGAGATGACAGTCGGCGACATCCTGTCCGCGAGCGTCCCCATGGTCCGGACACTCGGCATCACCTACCTGGAGACGACCACGGAGCGTGCCGTCCTGTCGCTCCCCGACCGCGCCGAATATCACAACCATCTCGGCGGTCCCCACGCCGGAGCGATGTTCACCCTCGCCGAGTCGGCGAGCGGCGCGATCGTCGTCGCCGCGTTCGGCGACGAGATGTCCCGTGCCGTACCGCTGCCCGTCACCACGGAGATGGCCTTCAAGAAGGTGGCCATGGGTGATCTCACCGCGACCGCGGTGCTCGGCCGCCCGGTGGCCGAGGTCGTCGCCGAACTGGACGAGGGAAAGCGCCCGGAGTTCCCCGTGAGCGTCGAGATCCGGCGTGCGGACGGTGCCGTCACCAGCGAGATGACCGTGGTCTGGACGCTGCGTCCGAACCGCTGACCCGCACCCGGTCCCGCGCGCCCCTCGCCGGGAGCCGCGCCCGCCGGTCCCGTCCTCCGGCCCGGTAGGCTGCCCGCCGTGCACCACCCGTGGTGCACGGCTGCAGATCTCTTACGGGAAAGGACCCGCGTTGCACGTCCAGGAGTGGCTCGAGACGATCCCCGCGGTCAGCATCTACCTCCTGGTGGGGGTCGTCATCGGACTCGAGAGTCTGGGTATCCCGCTGCCCGGCGAGATCATCCTCGTGAGTTCGGCGCTCCTCGCCTCCCAGCACGGCGACATCGACCCCGTTGTCCTCGGCGCCTGCGCGTCGGCCGGGGCGATCATCGGGGACTCGATCGGTTACGCCATCGGCCGCAGGGGAGGCCGCCCGCTCCTCGCCTGGCTCGGCGGGAGGTTCCCCAAGCACTTCGGGGAGCCGCAGATCGCCCTGGCGGAGAGGTCGTTCACGAAGTGGGGCGTGTGGGCGGTCTTCTTCGGCCGTTTCGTCGCACTGCTGCGGATCTTCGCGGGGCCGCTGGCCGGTGTGCTGCGCATGCCGTACTGGAAGTTCCTGATCGCCAATGTGCTCGGCGGAATCGTCTGGGCAGGCGGCACCACCGCCGTCATCTACTCCGTGGGGGTCGTTGCCGAGGCGTGGCTCAAGCGCTTCTCGTGGCTGGGGCTGCTGGCCGCCGTGCTGATCGGTGTGACCTCGATGCTGGTGCTCAAGAACCGCGCGAAGAAGGCCGCGGAGCAGGCCGACCGCACGGTGTCCGCGCCGGAGCCGGACGCGGTGCCCGCGGCCGACTGATCCGGCACGGGTCCGCCGGCCCGGCGTGGCCCGCTCGGCCGGGTCCGCACGACGTGGGCGGGTGGCCTGCCTCCGGGGCCGACGGGTCCGGGACCGTCAGCTCTCCCGGTGCGCCTCACGGTGGGCCTTCGCCAGCTCGACGTAACCGGCCGCGTTGAAGGCGATGCCCTCACGCTCCTCCGCCGTCAGCTCCCGCTTGACCTTGGCGGGCACGCCGGCGACGAGGGAGCCCGGCGGGATCCGCATCCCCTGTGGCACGAGGGCCTGCGCGGCGATCAGCGAACCCGCTCCGACGTGTGCGCCGTTGAGTACGGTCGCTCCCATTCCGACCAGGACGTCGTCCTCGATGACGCAGCCGTGCAGCACGGCGTTGTGACCGACCGACACCCGGGCGCCCACCGTCATCGGGAAGCCGGGGTCGGTGTGCACGCTGCAGTTGTCCTGGATGTTGCTGTCGGGCCCGAGGGAGATCGGGCCGCCGTCGCCGCGCAGGACGGCGTGGTACCAGACGCTGGAGCCCGCGGCCATCGACACCTCGCCGACGACGACCGAGGTCGGTGCGAGGAAGGCGTCCGGGTCGATGTCCGGCTCCTTGCCGCCGATACCGGTGACCAATGCCCGCTCTGCCATCGCATGCTCCTCGGGTGGGGTGTGGTGCGCTCGGCGCCCCTTGCTCCGCACGAACCGTAATGGACGGTCCCCGCGCCCCGGGCAGGTGGGGTGAACATCACAGCACGTCGCACGGCCCCCTCCGGGCGGGCCGACTACCGTGAGCGGGTGCCGAAGATCCGGAACGTGTTCCCCTCCCTGGCCGTCCGGCGGCGTGGGCTGATGTCCCGCGCCGTCCATCACGCCTGGGCCTGGGTGCAGGAGACCGGGTCCGTCACCGCGCAGCACCCCGGGCGGCTCAGGTTCGGACGCATCGGCGCGGGGACCCGGCTGGCGTTCCCCCAGGGCACCGTGTTCGGGGAGCCTTGGATCGAGCTGGGCGACCACTGCGTCATCGGCGAGCAGGTGACGCTCACGGCCGGTCTGATGCCCGACCTCGACCTGGGACCGGAACCCATCCTGACCCTGGGCAACGGTGTGGTGCTGGGCAGGGGAAGCCATGTCATCGCCGACACCTCGGTGTCGATCGGCCCGGACACGTACTGCGGTCCGTACGTCTACATCACCTCGACCAACCACAGTTACGACGATCCCGACGAGCCGGTCGGCAAGCAGTGGCCGCGCATGGAGCCGGTCGTGATCGGGCCCGGATGCTGGATCGGTACCGGAGCGGTGATCCTCCCGGGAGCCAGGCTCGGCCGCAACGTGGTGGTCGCGGCGGGTGCCGTCGTGCGGGGAGAGGTCCCCGACCACGCCGTGGTGGCAGGGGCGCCTGCCCGGGTGGTGCGGAGCTGGGACCCGGAGGCGGGCTGGCAGCCACCGCTGCGCACTCCCGCACCGGTGCCGATCCCCGAAGGTGTCACGCCCGAGCAACTGGCCGCGGTGGCACGGTTGCTGGAGGACCCGGCCGACGGGAGCTGACCGCCTCCGGGGCCGGCCCCTCGCCCCAGTCCTGTGGCTCGTCACGGTGACGGGGACGGGCCGTCCTCACAGCCTCCATCGTTCGCGATCATGACCGCACCGGCGGCCGCGGCGAAGCCACGCGACACGGCCACCGCTGTCCGGGTGGGCGTGCGCCGGGTCATCGGTCCGCCGCCGGGATCGGCCGGAACCCGCGGCAGGCTCGTGGCCAGGGGGAACAGTGCGGTCGTCGGACCGTTCGCAGTACAGTGCGGTGTCGGTCGGGTACGCCCTGCTTAGTGCGATGTCCTGACTCTGTCATCCCTCATATTGGATGGAACGTGTCTGACCTCGATCAGCTCACCCAGTCGCTCGCGCGGAACCTCAAGCGGTGGCGAGGGGAGCGCGGCTTCACGCTGGACGCCCTGGCGGCCCGAGCGGGTGTCAGCCGCGGCATGATCATCCAGATCGAGCAGGCGCGCACGAACCCGAGCGTCGGCACCACCGTCAAGCTCGCCGACGCACTGGGCGTCAGCATCACCACGCTGCTCGACTACGAGCAGGGATCCCAGGTGAGGCTGGTTCCCGAGAGTCAGGCGGTGCGCATGTGGTCGACGGAGGCGGGCAGCTCGAACACGCTCCTGGTGGGTACGGAGGCCAGGGGGCCCATCGAGCTCTGGTCCTGGCATCTGATGCCCGGCGACAGCAGCGCCTCCGACCCGCACCCCGAAGGGACCGTGGAGCTCCTCCACGTCACAGCGGGCGTACTGACCCTGGTCGTCGACGGCGAGGCCCACGTGGTGCCCGCCGGAAGCTCTGCGACGTTCGAAGCCCATGTGCCGCACAGCTACCGCAACGACGGCCCTGAGCCCGCTGATCTGACGATGGCTGTGTCGATCCCGCCGGTCCGCAGGGAAGGCAAGTGAGCGGTCCGCGCGATCTGTCGGCGTGAACGACGTGCGTTCAGGTCGCCCCCTCGTGACCGATCCGGCCGTGGGTGGGGCGGATGGACCCGAGGAACGGGCCGGCGCGGACCTCAGCAGCCCCCGGCCCGATGTTTCCTGAGCCATCCAGCGGCGAAGTCCACTGCTGCGCGGAGGGAGAACAGATGACTCCGCGCCGCGCCCACCCGGCCGATACCGACGGTTGCGGCGCCGACCGTGCCCGTCCCTACCGCTCCGTTCCCGACCATGCCGGTGCGCGTACGGACGAAGTCGTCCCCGAGCGCGGCGAAGTCGCTGTCGTCCAGAGCGATGTCCTCGTACTCCCACCATTGCCGTCCGCCTTCCGATGCCACTACGCAGCGGTACAGGCGGCGGGGCGGCGACGGCAGGCGGTACTCCGCGAGGTGGAAGGCGGTGCAGCTGTCGAAGCCCGTGCCCAGCAGCAGGATCTGGGCGTCGGCGTCGTACAGCCGGGCGAGGGGGGAGTCCTCGCCGAGGTGGCAGTCCTGGCGGTGGTCGGTGAGCAGCTTCGGGGCTCCCGGCCCGAGTGCGGCGAACGAGGTCTGCGGGTGTGCGCTGCGCAGCGCACCCGGGGTCAGACGCACCGTCTCGGAGAGCGCGCCCATCGAGGGCGCGGGAGTGACCGCCGGGTCGAACGCGGGCATAGCCGCGAGCACCGCCTCGCGGGCCTCGTCGCTCAGACCGCGGACATGGTCCAGGTGGAAGCGCGAGGTGTCGGAATTCTCCGGGGTGAAGGTGGGGACCGCCAGCGTTCCCTCCGGTCCCAGCGCCCGGCAGAGCGCTTCGGCCATGCGTCCGGCGTCCTCGCCCACGGAGCGCATCGAGGCGTGCACCAGCAGGACGCCCCCGCGACGCACGCCGAGATCGCACAGCTGCGTGGCGGTGCGCTCACCGGCGAGATGCTGAGTCACAGCGGACATTCTGCCCGCCGGAGCCTCGGTGCGGCACCACGCCTTCCGGCCCGTGCGGGAGGCAGGACCGCGCAGGGAGGTCTTCGGTGAATGAGGCAGGGCCGCGAGTGCCGCCGGTCACCGCTGCGGGGCGAGGCGTGGTATCTCGATCGCCGGGCAGCGGTCCATCACCATGGCGAGACCCGCCGCGCGCGTGCGCTCGTACGCCTTCTCGTCGATCACGCCGAGCTGGAACCAGACCGCCTTGGCGCCGACCGCCACCGCGTCGTCCGCGACACCACCCGCCAGGTCGCTGTTGACGAAGACGTCCACCACATCGACCGGGAAGGGTATGTCCGCCAGCGAGGCGTATCCCTGCTCGCCGTGGACCGGCTCCGCCTTTGGGTGGACGGGCACCACCCTCTTGCCGAAGCGCTGGAGGACCTCTGCCACCCCGTAGGCCGCGCGGGAGCGGTTGCCGGACAGGCCCACCACCGCCCAGGTGTCGCCCGTGTCCTGAAGGATCCTGCGAACCGTCTCATCGTCTGCGTACATGCCCTGACAACGGACGGCCCCGCCCGGCCATTCCCCACGAAGGGGTGAAGAGTGCGGGACGGACCGGCGCATAGGGTGGACCGATGCAGGAGCAGTACCGGACAGTCGCCCGCGCGGGCGTGCACGAGACCGAGATCAGCCGGTCGCGTTTCCTCTGCGCGCTGGCCCCAGCCGCCACCGAACAGGAGGCGCAGGAGTTCATCGCGCGCGTCCGCAAGGAACACCCCTCCGCCAACCACAACTGCTTCGCCTATGTCATCGGCGCCGACGCCTCCGTGCAGAGGGCCGGTGACGACGGGGAGCCGGGCGGGACGGCCGGCGTCCCCATGCTGCAGATGCTCATGCGCCGGGAGGTGCGGTACGCCGTAGCCGTCGTCACCCGCTACTTCGGCGGCGTCAAGCTCGGCGCGGGCGGACTGATCCGGGCGTACGGAGGAGCCGTGGGTGAAGCCCTCGACGCGCTGGGCACGAGCACCCGCCGCCGGTACCGCCTCGCCACGGTCACCGTGGACCACCAGCGGGCGGGCAAGCTGGAGAACGACCTGCGGGCCACTGGCCGTGCTGTTCACGACGTGACCTACGCGGAGGCGGTGACCATCGCGATCGGTCTGCCGGACGCCGACGTCGACGGGTTCAGCTCCTGGCTCGCCGATGCCACCGCGGGCTCCGCGACGCTCGAACTGGGCGGCGAGGCGTACGGGGATGTCCGAGGCGGATGAGGGATCCGGGAGCGCGCGGCATTAGCGTGGTCGTGCCGGCCGCGGAGAACCGTGGCGGGTGGGGTGCCGGGCCGGTCAGGTCCCGGGGGCGGAGGTAGTGGAACATGCAGGTCGGAGACGTCGGAGTGATGTCGTGAGGATTCTGCACACCTCGGACTGGCACCTGGGGCGCTCGCTCCACCGCGTTTCGATGCTCGACGCCCAGGCCGCCTACCTCGACCACCTCGTCGAGACGGTGCGGGAGCACGCCGTGGACGTGGTCGTCGTGGCGGGCGACGTCTACGACCGGGCCGTGCCGCCGCTGTCGGCCGTCCAACTGTTCGACGACGCGCTGCACCGGCTCGCCGCCGCCGGAGTACCGACCGTCATGATCTCGGGCAACCACGACTCGGCCCGCAGGCTCGGAGTGGGCGCCGGGCTGATCGCACGGGCCGGGATCCACCTGCGTACCGATCCCGGCGAGTGCGCCACTCCGGTCGTGCTGCACGACACGCACGGAGAGGTGGCCTTCTACGGGCTCCCCTACCTGGAGCCGGCTCTCGTCAGGGAGAGCCTCGGTGCGCCGAAAGCGGGGCACGAAGCCGTCCTCACGGCGGCCATGGGCCGGGTGCGGGCCGATCTCGCCTCCCGGCCGGACGGCACCCGCTCCGTGGTGCTCGCCCATGCGTTCGTGGCGGGCGGCGAACCCAGCGACAGCGAACGCGACATCACGGTCGGCGGTGTCGCCGCCGTCCCCGCGGGAGTCTTCGACGGTGTCGACTACGTGGCCCTCGGCCACCTGCACGGCTGCCAGAAGGTCACGGACCGGGTGCGTTACTCGGGCTCCCCGCTCGCGTACTCGTTCTCCGAGCACGCGCACCGCAAGACGATGTGGCTGATCGACCTCGGCCCCGGCGGAGACATCGGCGCCGAACGCGTCGACTGCCCGGTGCCACGCCCGCTGGCACGGCTCCGCGGACGCCTCGACACGCTGCTGGAGGACCCGGCCCTCGTACGGCACCGGGACTCGTGGGTCGAGGCGACCCTCACCGACCCGGCGAGGCCGGACGAACCGATGGCCCGGCTGCTGGAGCGTTTCCCGCACACCCTCAGCCTGGTCTTCGACCCCGAGCGTGCTCCCGGGGATCCCCTCGCGTCGTACGCCCAGCGGCTCGAGGGGCGTGACGACCAGCAGGTGGCGGAGGACTTCGTGGCCCACGTGCGCGGCGGAAGCGGCCCCAGCGCGCAGGAGCGGACGGTGCTGCGCGCCGCCTTCGACGACGTACGGGTCGGCGACGCAGTGAACGAGGTGTCCCGATGAGGCTGCACAAACTCACCCTGACCGCCTTCGGACCCTTCGGAGCCTCTCAGGAAGTCGACTTCGACGCACTGTCCTCCGCGGGGATATTCCTGCTGCACGGTCCCACCGGCGCAGGCAAGACATCCGTCCTCGACGCCGTCTGCTACGGCCTGTACGGGGCGGTGCCCGGTGCCCGGCAGAGCCCCGGCACCTCACTGCGGAGCGACCACGCCCCGTTGGACCGCCCGACCGAGGTGTGTCTGGAACTGACCGTCGGAGGGCGCCGCCTCGAAGTCACCAGGCGACCCGCCCAGCCCCGCCCCAAGAAGAGGGGCGGTGGTTTCACGACCGAGAAGGCGCAGAGCCTGCTGCGTGAACACGACCCCGAGCACGGCTGGAAGGCGCTCAGCCGCTCCCACCAGGAGATCGGTGAGGAGATCGGCGGGCTCATCGGGATGAGCCGGGACCAGTTCTGCCAGGTGGTGCTGCTGCCGCAGGGCGACTTCGCGCGGTTCCTGCGCGCCGACGCGGAGGCGCGCGGCAAGCTGCTCGGCCGGCTCTTCGACACCCGGCGCTTCGCGGCCGTGGAGGAGCGCCTGGCCGACCTGCGGCGGGCGGCCGAAGCCCGGGTCAGGACGGCGGACGAGCAGATCCTCGCCCTGGCCCAGCGCATCGCGCAGGCGGCCGGTCCGGCGGCGGACGAGGAGGCACCGCCCGAGGAGCGGCCCGGCGAACCCGGTCTCGCGGAGGGAGTCCTGCAATGGGCCGCCCTCGCACGCAGCGGAGCCCGCGAACGGCTGGACATCGCCCGGTGCGTCCTGGCGGCGGCCGAAGGCCGGAACGCGTCCGCACGCCAGGCGTTCGAGGCCGAACGCGAACTGGCCCGGCTCCAGCAGAGGTACGAGGAGACCCGCCGCCGAGCCGCCGGGCTGGAGGCCCGACGCGCCGAACGCGACCGCTGCCACGACCAGCTGACCCGCGCGCGCAAGGCGGACCTGGTCGCCCCGGCGCTCGAGCTGCGGGAGGAGACCGGGCGCGCCCACCGCACGGCTGTCGCGACGCGTGAGCGGTCACGGGCCGGCCTGCCTCCCGAACTGGCCGAAGCGGGCCCCGAACAGCTGGCAGGCATGGAACGACGGCTCCGGGCGGAGCTGGGTGCGCTCGACGCCGCACGCCGTGCCGAGCGGCGCAGCGGGGAGATCGACGCCGAGCGGGCCGGTCTGGAGAGGCAGTCCCGTTCGGACGACGACACGATCCACGAGGCTGCCCAGTGGCTGGCCGAATGGGACGCCGCCCACCGGAGCCTCAGGGACCGCATCGAGACGGCGCAGGACGCCGCGACCCGCGCGGAGCAGTTGGCGGGCCGGCTCGACCCGGCCCGCAGGAGGCTGGAGGCGGCACGCCGGCGCGACGCCCTCGGCGCGCAGGAGGAAACGGCGGCTGCGGCCCTCACCGCTGCCCGCGAACGTGCTGTGGACGCACACGAGAGGTGGCTGACGCTCCGGGAGCAGCGGCTGCGCGGTATCGCCGCGGAACTGGCCGGTCAGCTCGTCGACGGTGTGGCCTGTACCGTGTGCGGCTCGGCGGAGCACCCGGCGCCGGCCCGCGCGGAGGACGGCCATGTGGACCGGGCCACGGAGGAGGCGGCGCTCGCCGCCCACCAGCGGGCCGACCGGGCCCGGGCACAGGCGGAGAGCGAGCTCGGCGTCCTGCGGGAACGCCTCGCTGGGGCGCGGGCCGAGGCGGCGGAGCCGCAGGACGACGCAGGCGCGACCGGACCGAGGGACCGGACCGCAGCCGGTGTCGCCGAACTGCGCTCGGTCGTCGACCGTCTGACCCGGGAGCACGCGGAGGCGCACCGCGTGGCCGCGGGAACGCATGCGGCGAGGGAGGCACTCGCCGCCGCCGAGCGCGAGCACGCCGGCCGGCTCGACGACCGGCAGCAGGCGGAGCGGCGCGCCGCTGCCCGCACCTCCCAGCGCGAAGCGCTCGACCGCGAACAGTCGGCGCTGAAGGCCGAGTTGGTGAAGGCCCGGGGTGCCAGTGCCTCCGTGGCCGAGCATGCCGCGCTGCTGGAGCGCCGTGCTGTGCTGCTGGCCGACGCCGCCGACGCGCTCCGCGCCGAGCAGGACGCGGCCGAGCGCCTCAAGGAGGCCGACGGGAGGCTTGCCGACGCCGCCTTCCGGGCCGGGTTCGACACGCCGCAGGCCGCCGCCGCGAAGCTCCTGGACGACACCGCGCAGCGGGAGTTGCAGCACCGGATCGACGCCTGGCAGACGGAGGCCGCCACCGTCGCCGACCGGCTCGCCGAGGAGGACGCGCGGTCCGCCGCCGACCGGCCGGCCGCGGAGCCGGACGCGGCACAGGCGGCGTACGACCTGTCCGTCGAGGCGTTGCGCGACGGCGCCGCCGCACACGCCGCCGCGCAGGAGCGCGGCACGGAGCTCGGCCGGCTCTCGCGCCTCGCCGAGGACGAGGTGCGCGCCCTCGGGCCACTTCGCCAGGAGTACGAGAGGGTGGCCCGTCTCGCCGGGCTGACAGCGGGCACCTCCGCGGACAACGAGCGAAAGATGCGGCTGGAGGCGTACGTGCTGGCGGCCCGCCTCGAACAGGTTGCCGCCGCGGCCACGGCCCGCCTCCAGCGGATGTCTTCCGGCCGCTACACCCTGGTCCACTCCGACGAACGCAGCGGTGGACGCAGGGCCGGTCTCGGCCTGCACGTCGTCGACTCCTGGACGGGCCGGGAGCGCGACACGGCTACGCTGTCCGGAGGGGAGACGTTCTTCGCCTCGCTCGCACTGGCGCTGGGCCTGGCCGACGTGGTGACGGACGAGGCGGGCGGCGTACGTCTGGACACGCTCTTCATCGACGAGGGCTTCGGCAGCCTGGACGACCAGACCCTGGACGAGGTGCTCGACGTCCTGGACTCGCTGCGCGAGCGCGACCGGAGCGTCGGGATCGTCAGCCACGTGGCCGACCTGCGCCGCCGTATCCCGGCTCAGCTGGAGGTCGTGAAGGAACGGCAGGGATCGGCGGTCGTCCACCGGGCGGCCGGGACGCTCAGCGGCTGACCGCGCGACGGGGAGGGGCGAGGAGCGGACGACGCCGGTGGGCACGGAGCCGGGCCGGTCCTGCCCGTCACCTCCTCCAGGCGAGTCATCGACCTGGCGTGCACCTTCGGGACTGAGCAGTCCTCCCGGACCACATGCTGGTCCTCAACGATCCGCGGCGTCGTGTCCGTTGCTGTACCGGCGGCCCACGGACGCATGGCCCCGGGCATCCCGGGACGCCGGGAAACGCGAGACCACGGCGGGCTCAGGACCTCAGGAGCGCGCTGAACAGGCTTTCGCCGTCGTCGCCGGCGGGCAGGCCGCTGACCTGACCGTCACCGACCTCCACCACCCGCCACGCCCCGTCCTCACGCAGTGCCATGTCGGTGCTCACCCACCGGCAGCCGAGCGTGCGCACCGCCTCGCGGACGGCGTCGAGGCAGGGAGCCGGCAGTCGGCCGGGCGTGTCCGGATGAGCTGTCACCCGCACGGCCTCGCCGTCGACCCACCACACCCGGGCCTCACCGCCGGGCACGAACGGCTCGAAAGCGCGCAGCACCACTCCGCCGGCCAGGAAGTCTCCCTGCAGCTCGACGAGTCGGCCCACGACGGTGGCGAGCCGGACCCCGTCCCCCAGGTCCGGCACGAAGCACGCCTCATGCCATTCGTGCTTGCGGGACTTCACGTAGTCCTTGACGATTCCGGGACCGGAACCGAGCGTTCCTGCGAGGTCCGCCCAGACCGAGGGATCCGGCAGCACCTCTCCCGCGGACAGGGCACGCCATACGCTGCGCGGGGTGAGTCCGGCGAACGCCTCGTACCAACCCGGGAGTTCATGAGCGGCGCGGTAGGCGGACGCGTCGGTGAGCAGCGAACAGCCGCGTGCGGCGAGAGCGCGCTCCAGTTCCGCGTAGCGGGCGGAGGGAACCATCCAGCCCCGGTACCAGTAGGGCCCCGAGTCCCGGCGCACCCGGCCGACGGCGGCCTCCGGGTCCCCGGCGAGCAACGCGTCATGGTCGACCAGGGCGACCTGGGCCCCGGCCCGCCTGGCCGCAGCGGCCTCGTGCGCGAATCCGGCGTCGGGGTACCGCGTGCGCAGGGGATCGCAGCAGAACAGCAAGCCTCGCACGGACATACGGAAGCCGTCCTTCGGATCGTCGGCAGGGGACAGGGGGACAGGGGGCAGCGGGGGCATGCCCGGGCCGGAGCGCTGCGGCGCGCACCGGCCCGCCCGGGTCAGAGCCTGGACAGCTCGTCGACCAGGTCGTCCAGGCCCAGTGACCCCTGGGAAAGGGCGGCCATGTGCCAGGCCTTGAGGTCGAACGCGTCGCCGTGGGCCTTCCGCGCGTTCTCCCTGCCCAGCAGCCAGGCACGCTCGCCCAGCTTGTAGCCGATGGCCTGCCCCGGCATCGACAGGTAGCGGGTCAGCTCGCTCTCCACGAAGTCGGCGGGGCGGCCACTGTGACGGCCGAAGAACTCCTCGGCCAGTGCCGGTGTCCACCGGTCACCCGGATGGAACGGAGAGTCCGCGGGGATCTCCAGTCCCAGATGCATGCCGATGTCGACGATGACCCGGCAGGCTCGCATCATCTGCGCGTCCAGATAGCCGAGACGGCGCTCCGCGTCCGGCAGGAAGCCCAGTTCGTCCATGAGACGTTCCGCGTACAGTGCCCAGCCCTCGGCGTTGGCGCTCACCTGACCGAGCGACGCCTGGTAGCGCGAGAGGCTGTCGGAGACGTGCTTCCACTGAGCGATCTGCAGGTGATGGCCGGGTACGCCCTCGTGGTACCAGGTCGACACCAGGTCGTAGACGGGGAAGCGGGTCTCTCCCATGGTGGGGAGCCAGGTACGGCCGGGTCGCGAGAAGTCCTCCGACGGCCCGGTGTAGTAAGGCGCTGCCGCGCCCCCCGCCGGAGCGATCCGGGACTCCACCTTCCGCACCCGCTCGGCGAGTTCGAAATGTGTGCCGTCGAGCGCCTCGATGGCCTCGTCCATCAGGCTCTGGAGCCAGACGCGGACCTCGTCCACGCCCTCGATGTGCTCGCCGTGCACATCGAGGTGGGCGAGTGCCTCCCAAGGGCCTGCGCCCGGGAGGACCTTGTCCGCCTCGGTCTGCATCTCGGCCAGCAGCCGGCGGTACTCGGACCAGCCGTACGCGTACGCCTCGTCGAGATCCAGATCCGTGCCGTTGAACCGGCGTGACCAGCGCGCGTAACGCTCCCGCCCGACGGTGTCGGGCGCGCCCTCGATCGCCGGGGCGTACACGTCCCGCATCCAGTCCCGCAACGAGACCAGGGACCCGGCGGCCAGACCTGCCGCCTCGTCCAGTTCCCCGCGCAGTGATCCGGGCCCCTCGGCCACGAACTCCTGGAAGAAGCCCGGACCTTCCTCCCCCGCCCAGGTCCCCAGCTGGCCGATGAACGTCGCAGCCGGGCGCGGTCCGCCGTAGAGCTTGCGCTCCAGACCGAGCGCGAGCGAGGCACGATAGCCCTCGAGCGCCGCCGGAACCGCACGAAGGCGGTCCACGATCGCGGCCCAGTCCTCGTCCGTCGCCGTCGGTGTCGCGGAGAACACGTCACGGAGACTGTGCGCCGGGGAGCGGATGTTGGAGACGGCCCGCAGTCCCTCCTCGGCCTCGTGGACGGCGAGTTCGGCCGTCAGGCGTTCGCGCAGCAGTCGCGTGCACCGCCGCTCCTCGTCGGAGTCCGCGCCCGGCACCCCCTCGGCGGCGTCGAGCTCCACGAGGGTGCTCCGGATGAGCGCGGCCATGGCGGCCTGACCCGCCGGCGAGAAATCGGGCAGCCTGCGGGAGCTTTCCGCTACACCGAGATAGGTACCGGTGATCGGGTCGAGTTCGATGTACGCGTCGACGTAGGCGTCGGCGACCTGGCGCGGCAGTGCGCTGCTCGATGTGTCTGGCATGCCGACATCCTCGTACGACGAGGGCCTTCGCGTCACGGGGAACCGGACTTCGGCCGGATGGAGATCCTTCAGGGTGCGGGGGGCCCCGGGCGCGTCTCCGGGGCCTCGGCCGGGTTACGCCTGCCGGGCGTGGGCGGCATCAGCGGGCCGCACTCCCACTGTTGGAAGATCAGCCGGGTCTCCACGCGTGCCACCTCGCGGCGCGAGGTGAATTCGTCCAGCACGAGGCGCTGCAGATCAGTCGGGTCGGCGACGGCCACATGCACCAGATAGTCGTCGGGCCCGGTGAGGTGGAAGAGGGCCCGGGACTCGGCCAGTGCCCGGATCCGTTCGACGAACGGGCCGATGAGCTCCCTGCGGTGCGGCCGGACCTGGACCAGGAGGAGGGCCTCCAGTCCGCGGCCGAGTCTCGCGGGGTCGAGCTGCAGCCGATGCCCGAGGATCACACCGGACCGGCGCAGCCGCGCCACCCGGTCCAGGCATGTGGACGGGGCCACTCCGACTTCTGCGGCGAGCTCCCGGTACGTGGTCCGAGCATCGTTCTGCAGGAGACGCAGAATATGGAGATCAACCGGATCTAGAGCGACGGATTCGGGCATCGGGCGAACGTAGCACGGCCTGCGCCCGTCATCGTCCGGTGCCTGTTCAGTCTGGTGGCATGGACACCGAAGCCTCCTCGCTGACGACCCAGCCACCCCTCCGGTCCAGGGCGCTCGCCACCGAAGCCGTGCACGCCGGACGCGACGATCTCGCCTCCCTCGGCCTGCACGCCGCACCGATCGATCTGTCCACCACCTATCCCTCGTACGACTCCTTGGGCGAGGCCGCGCGTATCGACGCCTTCGCCGCCACGGGAGCCAGGCCCGACGGGCCGCCCGTGTACGCGCGGCTGGACAACCCGACGACAGCACGCTTCGAGACCGCGCTGGCCCGGCTGGAAGGCGCGGGGAGCTCGGTCGCCTTCGCCAGCGGCATGGCGGCGCTCACCGCCGTCCTGCTGGCCCGCGCGAGCATCGGGCTGCGCCATGTGGTCGCGGTGCGGCCGCTCTACGGCTGCAGCGACCATCTCCTGGGCGCCGGGCTGCTGGGCACAGAGGTGACCTGGACTGATCCGGCCGGCATCGCCGAGGCGATCCGGCCGGACACCGGTCTGGTGATGGTCGAGACGCCCGCGAACCCGACGCTCACCGAGATCGACATCCGGGCCGTGGCACACTCCTGCGGCTCCGTGCCGCTCCTGGTGGACAACACGTTCGCCACGCCCGTGCTGCAGCGGCCCCTGGAGCTCGGCGCCCGGATCGTGCTGCACAGCGCCACCAAATACCTCGGTGGCCACGGCGACGTGATGGGCGGCGTCGTCGCCTGTGACGAGGAGTTCGCCGGCACCCTGCGGCAGGTGCGGTTCGCCACCGGGGGTGTGCTGCATCCCCTGGCCGGCTATCTGCTGCTCCGCGGCCTCTCCACGCTGCCCGTACGGGTGCGGGCGGCGTCGGCCGCGGCTGCGGAACTGGCCCGCAGACTCTCGGCCGACCCCCGCGTCGCACGGGTGCACTACCCGGAGGTGGGCGGCGCGATGGTGTCCTTCGAGGTGTTCGGGGACCCCCACAGGATCATCGCGGGAGTCCGGCTGATCACGCCCGCCGTGAGCCTCGGCAGCGTGGACACGCTCATCCAGCATCCGGCCTCCATCAGCCACCGCATCGTGGGTGAGGGAGACCGGAGAGCCGCCGGTGTCGGCGACCGGCTGCTGCGCATGTCGGTCGGTCTGGAGGACGTCGAGGACATCTGGGCGGACCTGTGTCAGGCGCTCAGCGCTGATCCGCCGGCTCGGTCCGGGGAAGCGGCCGCGGCGTCGAGGGTACTTCCGAGCGGGTCACCGGCTCCGTCGTCGGTCCCGGCGCCTGCTCCGTCGACGGCCGGTCGAACCGTTGAGCAGGAGCCGCGGCCAGCCGTGCGGTGATGACCAGGGTGCCTTCCTCGATCTGGTAGTCGAGAGGCAGCGCGAGTGCCCGCATGGCGGCGACCATGCCCGTGTTGTGGGCCTGCGTCACCGCGTACACGCTCTCGCAGCCGGCCTCGACGGCCAGACCCACCAGACGGCCGAGGAGTTCGGCGCCGATTCCGCGGCGCTGCCAGTCGTCCTCGACGAGGAGGGCGACCTCGGTCTCGTCCCCGTCCCAGAGCAGGTGGCCGAGTGCCACCAGTCGGCCGGAGGCCGTCTGCACGGCGAGCGTACGGCCGAAGCGGGGACTCAGCAGGTGGTCCAGATAGCGGTCGGCGTCACGGACCGGACCGTGGTAGCGCAGGCCGAGGGTGCGTTCGGAGCAGCGGCCGTGCATGGCGAGGGCGGCGTCGAGGTCACCGCCGTCGGCACGGCGCACGGTGATCTCGTTGCCCTCGGGCAGGGTGAGGACGTCCTCACTGCTCGGCACGCGCGGGCCGAGCCGTGCGTCGAGCTCGACCAGGGCACGGGCCCGGGCGAACTCCGTCGGGGTGAAGGGGAGATAAGGGCGTTCGACGGTGATGACACCGCCCGAGGGGTCGCGCAGCCGCATCACGGTGTCCTCCAGGACTCCTTCCACCGGGGCGCTCTCCCCGGTGGGCCGGCCGGTGATCGACCGGGCGGGCAGCGAGTGGATGGTGCACCGGCCCAGGAGCTGACGCAGGGCCAGAGGCAGCTCGGCCGCGTCCAGTGCCGTGCGGGTGGCGAGGCCGAGTACCCGGGTGGGGGTGTCCACCAGGTCGTGGGCGTCCGCGCGCTCGATCCAGGTGGCGGATCCGCCGGCGGCGGCGATCTCCCGGGTGAGCTGCTGGGCGGGAAGTGCCGCGGGCGCGCGCAGGAGGAACTCGTCGACGGTGCCGTCGGCCAGCGGGTGGGTCTGCAGGGTGAGGATGTCGATCCGGTGACGGGCAAGGGCGATGCAGAGGGCGGCGAGGGTGCCGGGGGCATCCTTCACGGTCGTCCGCATGCGCCACAGCACCGTTTCGACGGCCTCCTCCGGGTCGGCCCCGGCACCGACGGAGACGATCTCCGGCGCGGCGCCGGTATCCGGGGGCGGGGCGTGACTGTGCCGCCGTGCCCACCAGGTGTGGAACGCGGCCGTGGCGACCAGGGCCACGGCCGAGGCGATGAGCAGATGGGGGCCGTCGGGCTGGTGCCCGATCAGATTGGCGATCGCGTCGGCCACGGCGACCGCCGTGAAGAGCGCGGCCAGCTCGATCAGGTCCCGCCGCCAGTGGTGCGGACGGCGGGCACTCTTCGCGGATGTCACATCAGTCATGTCTTCACTGTGACCGAACGGTGTTGCCTGATCACGAACGCATTGTGACTGATGGGTTACGTGTGGATCCGGTCGCCTTCCATACGTTTTCGTGTGTCACTGCCCGGTGCGTCCCGGCTGCAGCACCTTGCTGAACAGGACCGTGCCGCCCTGCGCCCGCAGGCGCACGGTCAGCTCCCCGCTCCCGCCGTCGATGTCGACCTCCCCGAAGAACTGCGGAGACTCCATGGGGGACACGTTCGCCCGGTCGGGAGCCCTGACGAAGACCCGCTCCGGCCCGAACGTGCCGTCCAGCGCGTTGGCGGGGAAGCCGCCCGCGGCCAGAGGGCCCGAGACGAACTCCCAGAAGGGGGCGAAGTCCTTGAAGGCCGCGCGCTCGGGGGCGTAGTGCTGGGCGGAGGTGTAGTGCACGTCCGCCGTCAGCCAGACGGTGCCGGTGATACGCCGGTGCTTGATGTGCCGCAGCAGTTCGGCGATCTGCAGCTCCCGACCCAGCGGTGCGCCCGGATCGCCCTGTGCGACCGCCTCGAAGTCCGTGGCCCCGTCCGGGACCACCAGCCCCAGGGGCATGTCGGCGGCGATGACCTTCCACACCGCACGCGACTGCGAGAGCTCCCGCTTGAGCCAGCCCAACTGCTCGGCGCCGAGGATGCCGATGGCGTCGTCGGGCTGCCGACCGGGGGAGTTGGCGTTGCGGAAGGACCTCATGTCCAGCACGAACACATCGAGCAGGGGACCGTGCCGCACCACGCGGTGCATGCGCCTCCGGTTCGGTGACCCCTGCAGAGTGGGCACCGGGAAGTACTCGCGGAAGGCCCGCATCGACCGCGCCGCGAGCAGGTCCACGTTCTTCTCGGTGTAGCGGGCGTCGTCGAGGATCTGCCCCGGATACCAGTTGTTGCGTACCTCGTGGTCGTCCCACTGGACGACGGAGGGAACCTGCGCGTTGAACGCCCGCAGATTGTCGTCGAGCAGGTTGTACCGGAAGTTCCCGCGGTACTCGTCCAGGGTCTCGGCGACCTTGGACTTCTCGGGCGTCGTGATGTTGCGCCAGATCCGCCCGTCGGGCAGCGTCACGCTGGGCTCGAGCACCCCGTCGGCGTAGATGTTGTCGCCGCTGCACAGGAAGAAGTCCGGGTCCAGACGGCGCATCTCGTCGTACACCCGGTAGCCGCCGATATCGGGGTTGATGCCCCAGCCCTGCCCCGCGATGTCCCCGGACCAGAGGAACCGCACCCCGTCACGGCGGCCTGCCGGAGCGGTGCGGAAGGTTCCGTACACGGGCCTGCCCGTACGCCGTGGATCGTGCGGGTCCGCCAGCGTGACGCGGTAGTGAATCTGTTCCCCGGCCGGCAGCCCGTGCAGCGGGGTCGTGCCGGTGAAGTCCGTACGGGCGCCGATCAGCGGGCCGTGCCACGTGCGGGAGCGGCGGAACGACTCCGTCGCGGACGTCTCCACCACCATCCGGGCGGGGCGGTCCGAACGCACCCACACCAGGGCCGACGACGCCGTCACATCGCCGACCTGCACGCCCCAGGAAGCGCTCGGCCGGCCCGACATCGCGAAGGCGGGCGCGCTGCTGACCGCCCCGGGCACCGCGATCGCGGCCGAGGCCAGGAGCGAGCCTCGCAGCAGGGTGCGGCGGCCCGGGGCAGGGACGAGCGGGCGGTTCGACATCGATGCGCCTCCAGGGGCGAGAGGGCTGCCGGGACAGCGGGGTGGTACGGAGCTGGGTGCGGACCCATACCTAGTCCCCGGCGGAGGCGGGCACGCCAACCGCAGATGAACAACCGGTCGGCCCACCCCCCGAGGCCACGAGAGGCATCCACTCTCGGCACAGCCTGTGACGGGTGGCCACGACCGCACCACCTCGATCCGCATTCGCACGTGCACCGGACCGCCGGGCCGCGGTCGGCAGGTCTCCCGCGGACCGACTCTGCCGGCAGGCGTACCCCCTGCGCGCGGGGTGCCGGTTGCGCGCGACCGGGGACCGGACGGACCGAGCCGTTACCGGAGTCGCCCGCCGGGCGGTGGTTCAGCGGACGAAGTGCGATAGCGGCGTCGCCGCGCTGACCCGTGCCCGCGGCACGTACCGTTCAGACCTTCGGGCGACGACGTGCGGAACCGGGGCGGTCCCGCTGACCCCGGTCGCCGCGAAGTGTCCGGCCGGAGTGGTCGTCAGGGCGCCGCGGAGATCCCGGTGCGCGCGCCGGTCAGTGGCGCGACTGCCGTTCGTGGACGGGACGGTTGGTGGGTCCTTGGACGGCGCCGGGCTCGGGCGGTCCGGGGCGAGGCGGCGCCCGCGTGTCAGCGGCTCGTGTCGAGGATGACCCGCGCGACGGCGGCGGGATCGTCGTTCATCGGGACGTGGCCGCAACCCGGGAGGCGGACGAGCCGTGCCCCCGGAACCACGTGCTTGGCCCTCCCTCCCTGCCGACGCAGGAGCAGGCGGTCCTTGTCGCCCCAGGCGATGCTGACGGGGAGGTCCGGCACGTCATCGGTGAAGGCGACGGTCAGGCCGGCCTCGAGGGTCTGCCGGAACCCGGTCGCTTCGCGCAGGGCGACGGTCTCCGACACCACCGCGTCGGGTGAACGGCGTCCGGGCCGGGCGTAGATGGTGCTGGTCAGCACTGTGCGGCCGGGCGAGCTCCTCGAGAGCCCCTCGATCAGCGGCATCGGCATCGAGAGGGCCGCTCCGCGCATCGCCCGCAGCACTCCGAAGGCGTAACGGCGCTCGCTCCGCGTCCGGAAACCCGCGGGGGAGAAGGCCGTCACCGAACGCACCAGCTTCTCGCGGCCCAACTCCAGCGCCAGAAGACCCCCCAGGCTGTTCCCGGCGACATGGGGACGCTCCACGCCGATTGCGTCGAAGAGCGAACCGAGCAGGGGGACCATCGTCCGCAGGTCGTGCGAAAGCCCCTGAGGCAGCGCGGGTGAGGCGCCGAATCCGGGCAGGTCCAGAGCTATGACGTCCCGCTCGGCTGCCAGGATGCGAAGGACCGGATCCCACGCCTGGCGGTGATGACCGATTCCGTGCAGCAGCACCAACGGCGCACCCGAGCCCGTCCGTTCGTACGCCACCTCTGCCGTGCGACGGCCGGCGGGAGAGTCGACTGCGAACGAGACCGTGGTGGCCATACTGCTCCTCGGGACGGAACCGCCGGGCTGGGAGGACGAGAATGAGACGACTCGTCAACAATGATTACCGTCGGGTAGCTTCCAGTTCAAGGGGTGCGCGCCGATTGCCGCTGGACACCCTCGGACGCGTCGGCTGGGATGGATGAGTGACTGCCGACTCAGGGACCGAGCTCTTCGAAGAACACCGGCCCTTCCTCACCGGGGTCGCCTACCGCATGCTCGGCCGCGCCGCCGACGCCGAGGACGTGGTGCAGGAGGCGTGGCTGCGCTGGTCGTCGGCGGAGCACGAAGGTGTGCGGGAGCCGCGGGCCTTCCTCGTGCGGATCACCACCCGTCTGGCCATCGACCGACTGCGGCACCTGCGGTCCCGGCGCGAGGCGTACGTGGGGCCCTGGCTGCCCGAACCGGTGGTGACCGCATTCGGCCCGGCCGTTCCTGATTCCGCTGAACGCGCGGTGCTCGCCGACTCCGTTTCCCTCGCCGTACTCGTCGTCCTCGAATCCCTCTCCCCGTTGGAGCGCGCGGTTTTCGTCCTGCGTGAGGCCTTCGGCTTCCCGTACGCGGAGATCGGGGCCGCCCTCGACCGGTCGGAGGCGGCGGTCAGGCAGCTCGCAGGCCGCGCCAAGCTTCATGTGGAGGAGCGCAAGCCGCGCTACGACGTCGATCCGGCCGTGCGGCGCGATCTCACGGAGCGCTTCCTGGCCGCCGCTTCGGGCGGGGACCTGGAGCAGTTGGTCGCCCTGCTGGCACCCGACGTGCGCATGGTCAGTGACAGTGGAGGCAAGGCGAAGGCGCCGCGCAGGATCGTCGAGACCGCGGACAAGGTCGGCCGCTTCCTCCTCGCTGTGGGGCGTGAACGGTCAGCCACCACGGAGGTGCGGATCCTGGAGCTCAACGGTGGTCCCGCTCTGGTGTTCAGCGTGGACGGCGAGGTGGACACGGTGTTCCAGGCCGACGCCAGCGACGGGGTCATCCGATGCGTGTACGTCATCCGGAACCCGGACAAACTGGCAGGGGTGCCCGCAGAGTAGCGGCGCGAGCGGAAGCCCGGCCCGGCGCCCGGGAGGCTCGCGCCGAGCTTCCCGGGGGCCTTCCCTGGGGCCTTCCTGCGGCATGGGATCACCGCCGCCGCGCGAACGTCCCGTGAACGCTCTGCGGCAGTGGTCCGTTTCGCTGTGTTACGGGGCGAGGATTGGTCTTGACCAAGGTGGTTCGCCGTCCTAAGGTCTGAACGATAAGGCAGGAACCTTTAATAAAGAACGTCGCGGAAAACAAGCCACCGGGCGGATGCGGAGGACAGGGTGGGGACCACGCAGCTGGAATCGGTGCAGGAGCCGAAGTACTGGCACCTCAAGACCGTGCTCAGTGAGGCACTCGACTCGGACTTCGCGGTGGGAGAGGTCCTGCCCAACGAGCGGGACCTCGCGGCGCGCTTCGGTGTCGCCAGGGCGACGCTCCGTCAGGCGCTGGAGCAGCTCGAGCTCGAAGGCAGGCTGCAGCGACGCCGGGGCGTCGGCACGACCGTCGCCCCGCCCCGGGTCGGAGTGGCCGTCGCCACCGCACAGCACGGCTGGGCGGGCGACGACACGGACGAGGCGTGGCAGCCCACCGAGTGCACGACCACGACGGCGCCTGCCGCCATCGCCCTCATGCTCGACACGGACCCCGGAGGGCTTGTGCACGTGGTGCGCCGCATCCGTGTCGCCCAAGGGCAGGCCGTGGCGGCGGAGCTCCTGTACGTGCCGACGTCGTCGGTGCCCGAACTCTCCGCCATCGAAGCGCCGTCCGGACCTGTCCGGGCCCGAAGTGTGCTGAGGGAACTGCACCGCCTCGACCTCGACGGCCAAGACCGCTCGGTCGAACTGGGGTCGGCGCGCGCGGACGACGCCAAGGAGCTCGACCGACTTCCGGGCGCCCCCGTTCTCGTGGTCACCACCCGTTACCTCGCCGCCGCCGGGACGGCAGCCGTCTCGGTCGCCACGTACCGGGCCGACACCTGCCGGCTCACCTTCGGGGATTCGGGCGCGTTGGAGATCAGCCACGCCGAACAGGAGCGCAAGGCCTCCTGATGCCTTGCAGGCCTCCTGGTGTACAGGGGGGCAAGCGAGCCTTCAGCGCAGGCACTCGCACCGAGGTCCTGACACGGTGTGGTCGAGTTACCACCTGGCTGTCGGCCCCTGTCGGCCCCTGTCGGCCCCTGTCGGCCCCTGTCGGCCGCGCGGTCGCCCGTGGCGCCGGCCGTACGGTCGTTTGTGGTGTCGGCCGTACGGCCCGTCGCTCTCAGCGGCGGGCCGTCACCGTTCCCTCCACAGCGAAGAGCTGCTCCTCCACGTGGTCGAGCGCCAGCCGAAGAGCACCGGTGGCGACGGCCGCCTCTCCAAGGAGTGACAGTGCCACCCTTGGCGGCCGCAGGCAGTAGCGGGCGAGCTCCTCACGGAGCGGGTCGAGGACACCGTCCAGGCCGGCGGCCCACCCGCCGATGACCACTACCTCCGGATCGAGCGCCAGCACCAGGGCCGCCACATCGTGCACAAGCCGTTGAATGAAGCGTGCGACCGCCGCCTGTGCCCCGGCGTCGCCGTCCCTGGCCTTGGCGAAAACGGCGGCGACGGCCTGCTCGTCCAGAGGGACGAGTGGCGTGTCCGTCGTGGACAGCAGGCGTTCCGGTGTGACATCGCGGCCCAGAAGATGCAGTGCGCCGATCTCGCCGGCCGCGCCGCCGAAACCACGGTGCAGACGACCTCCGATCAGTGCACCCGCGCCGGGGCTCAAGCCCGCCAGGACGAAGACGATGTCGTCCGACTCGGTCGCCGCTCCCTTCCAGTGTTCCGCCACCGCGGCGGCGTTGGCGTCGTTCTCCACCAGGACGTGGCACTTGAACGAGCGCCGCAGCCTCTCGCCGAGCGCGAGTCCGGTCCAGTCCGGCAGCGCCGTCCCCAGCCGTACGGTCCCGTCGGCCTCGACGATGCCCGGGCTGCCCACGCCGACCGCGCGCAGGCTGCTCCGCTGCACGCCGGCACGACGCAGCACATCGGCGATCATGCCTCTGACCTGGTCGAGTCTGTCATCCGCGGACGCCGTTTCGGAGACGTCACGGGAGCCCGCGCAGACGATCCGGCCGTCCAGCCCGGACAGCAGGGCCGAGATCCGGTGCGGGCCGATTTCGATGCCCAGCAGGTACCCGGCCTCTGCGCGGAACCTGAACCGTCTGGCGGGGCGGCCCTGACGCCGTGTTCCGCTCTCGTCGGGAAGTGCCTCGACCACGAGGCCCGCACCGATGAGCCCCTCCACGACACCTTCGACTGTGGGACGCGACAGGCCAGTGATCCGGGTGAGGTCCGTGAGCGTGGGCGAATCCGCCCCTCGCAGGGCGTGCAGCACCACCGCGGAATTGATCCTCCGCAGCAGGGACGGGTCCCCACCGGTCAGCCTGCCCACCGTGTGTCCTCCCAGGTCGTGCGCATGTCTGCCGGATCGTACTCGCTGACCCCGACCTCGGCGACCAGCACCCGGAGAGAGGCGTTCGGAGCCTGTTCGCGGCTCCGTGGGCGACCTCGGTCAGCGCGGAGTCACGAAGCCGGACTCGTAGGCGGCGATCACCGCCTGAGTGCGGTCCCTGGCTCCCAACTTGGCGAGCACAGCGCTGACATGTGTCTTGACCGTCTCCACGCCCACGATGAGCTTGCCGGCGATCTCCGCGTTGGACAGCCCCTGCGCCATCAGTCGGAGCACCGCCGCCTCGCGGTCCGTGAGTGCAGCCCGGTCCATCGCGGCCCGCGCCTTGCCGGTGCCGTACTCGGCGGCGAGCTGCCGGACAGCAGCGGGGAACAGCAGCGACTCGCCTTCCGCCACCAGCCGTACGGCGTGCACGATCTCCGCGGGCCGGGCCCGTTTGAGCAGAAACCCGTTGGCGCCCGCGCGCAGAGCCTCGTAGACGTACTCGTCGTTCTCGAACGTGGTCACCACCAGGATCTTCGGCGGATCGGCGACGGTCCGCAGCACCGTCCGGGTCGCCTCGATGCCGTCCATCAGCGGCATGCGTACATCCATGGCCACGACGTCCGGCCGGAGCCGGCTCACCAGGGGAATCACCGCCGCACCGTCGGCGGCCTCACCCACCACTTCGATGTCGGGTTGTGATTCCAGAACCACGCGCAGTCCCGCACGCACCAGGGGTTCGTCGTCGACCAGAAGAACGGTAACCGGCATCCGGTCAGCGTATGCGGTCCATCGGGAGGGTCGCGTGCACTCTCCATTCCCCCTCGCACGGGCCGGTACTTGCCTCGCCGCCCAGCAGGGCGGCCCGCTCCCGTATGCCTCTGAGTCCGCTGCCACCCCCCGGGCCACGCGGCTTCCCTGCGAGGGGGTTGGCCACTTCCAGCTCCAGCCTTTCGTCCGCCGCGGAGATTCTCACCCGTACGGGAACTGCACCGGCATGACGCAGCACGTTGGTGAGTGACTCCTGCAGAATCCGGTAACCCTCGCGGGACACCGGGCCCGGCACGAGTGCCAGCGCGCCGGTCACCTCCGCGTCGATCCTCGCCCCGGAGCCGCGTGCCGACTCCAGCAGCCGGTCTGCCTCGGCCAGGGTGGGACGCCCGCTGACGGGCACGTCGGCCTCGCGCAACACCCCGAGGACGCGCTCCAGATCGTCCAGTGCGTTGCGGCCCGTCTCCTCGATGGCGGCGAGTGCCCGCGCGGTGAACTCCGGGCTTCCCGCTGTCCTGGCAGCTCCTGCCTGTACCACCGCGACCGTCAGCGCATGCCCGATCGAATCATGAAGCTCGCGTGCTATCCGGTTGCGCTCCAGCAGTTGTTCGGTGCGCTCCTCCAGAGCCGTCATCCGCTCGGCCGGCGATGGCCCCAGTAGTCCGCGGGCTGCTGCCGTGACCACCTCACCGCACAGGACGACCAGCCCGAGAAGAAGCAGGATCGGCAGGGGAGCGAGCAGGGCGCACCACCAGCCCGGCTGAACACCGAGGGCCGGCCAGTCGTCGCTCAGGTTCGCACCGAACGACCCCCGCACGAGATCGACCGCCGTCGCGGGCAGGCGGACCGTCGCGAAGCAGGCCACTGCAGCGAGGACCAGCCGCACCTCCAGCCAGGCAACGGTTCGGCAGCGATCTGTCCATGTTCTGGCAGGTCCCACGGCGATCGGCGCACCGGGGCCCTTCTGTTCGGGCTTGAGGAGCAGTTGGGCCTGAACTCCTTCGGCGGTGCGCATCGCGGGAAGCAGCCCGACAGGTATCACGAAGAGGAATGGCATCCACGGTTTGTCCGGGGAGATGAACAACCACACGCTGGCCATCGCGGCCGGAATGAGCAGGTGCAGCCATCGACTGTAGGTGGCCGGTCCGGCCAGCATTGCGAGGAAGCGGCGCATGCCGCAATCGTGCCAGGGCAGACCGGGGGGCGGCTCCCCCGGGAGAGGGAGGCGGTCCACTCGAGAGTGGGAGGCCGCGAACCGGGGGCCGAGGGTCAGGCTGAGGTCATGACCAGCATCGACGTGCACGAGCTCACCAAGGAATACGGATCCACCCGCGCGGTGGACCACCTCACGTTCAGCGTGCGCCCCGGCCGTGTGACGGGCTTCCTCGGGCCCAACGGCGCGGGCAAATCCACCACCATGCGCCTGGTCCTCGGCCTGGACCGGGCGACCGCTGGTTCCGCCACGTTCGGTGGACGGGCCTACGCCTCACTGCGCAATCCGCTGCGCCGGGTCGGTGCCTTGCTCGACGCCCGGTCGGCACATGGCTCGCGCACCGCCCGCGATCACTTGCTCGTGCTGGCCGCCAGTAACGGCACAGCGAGCAGCAGGGTCGAAGAGGTACTCGTGGAGGCCGGTCTCGGCTCCGTCGGGAGGCGGCGGATCAGAGCGTTCTCGCTCGGGATGCGACAGCGGCTCGGTATCGCCGCGGCGCTTCTCGGCGATCCAGAGGTGGTGATGCTCGACGAGCCGTCGAACGGGCTGGACCCGGAGGGCATCATCTGGATCCGAGAACTGATGCGGAAGCTTGCCGGCGAAGGCCGGACTGTCCTGGTCTCGAGTCACCTGATGAGCGAGACTTCCTCGTTCGCCGACCACCTGGTCGTCCTCGGCAAGGGGGGACTCCTTACCGACACACCCAGCCGGCGCAGGGCGACAGCGGGCACTTGACGGTCGACGGAGCCACGGCGGAGGAAATCGGTGTCCTGGCCGCCCACGAGGGAATCCCACTTCTCGAACTCAGCGCTGAGCGCGCCACGCTGGAAGAGGCCTACCTCGATCTCACCTCGAGCGAGACGGACTCCGAGTGGATCAAGATCAGGTCCGTGCGGTCCGTTTCCGGGTCCCGCGTGGCGGTTTTCGCCGTCACCCTCTTCGTGACCGTGCTCGCCGCTTCCACCGTCGGGCAGGCGGAAGCGGACAGTGCGGGTAACGACTCCTTGTTCTCCGCCTTCTACGCGCTGAACTTCGGCCAGATCGCCGCCATCAGCTTCGGAGCGACCGCTCTGTCATCCGAGTTCCTGAACGGTGCCCTACGGATGTCGCTCGCGGCCGTCCCCAACCGCAGCGTCCTCCACGTGGCGAAGATGACGGTGGTCGGTGGGCTCGCCCTGGTCGTAGGGCTGACCACAAGCTTCGCCACATTTCTGGTGGGGCAGCTCTTCATGGGCGAGTACGCGATCCGACTGGGGGAACCAGGCGCACTGCGTGCCGCGTTCGGAGGCGGCGTCTATCTCGCTCTGATGGCTTTGCTCGCAGCGGGCCTGACAGCGTTACTACGCAGTGCGGTTGCCGTACTCAGCCTGCTCATCCCCTTCATTCTGATCGTCTCCTTCGTGGCCGGGGACATAGCGGGAGGCGCCGCCCAGTATTTCCCCGACCGAGCCGGGCAGTTGGTGTTCCACGCGCATCATGAGGGCAGCCTCGGACCGTGGACCGGGCTGGCGGTCACCGCAGGGTGGGCGGGTGTCGCGCTGGCAGCGGGCTGGTGGAACCTGCGGAAGCGGGACGCCTCAGCCGCTACGGCGAAGTGGGCGCCGCTCGCCTGCCTCGCAGGTCGTCTGCTCGGCTTCCAGGATCTGACGAGGGAAGGGCCGGCCTGGGGGAGGCCATGTGTCAGTGCGGGAAGGTTTACTGACGGTATGACCACCGCACATCACCTCCGCCTCATCGACGGGATGCGCTCCAGGGGCTTTCCCCTGGAGCGGATTTCGTCGGGCTCGGGAGTCAGCGGACCTGGCTACCACACGGCGCTTCTCACCGGCGAGCACGGCCACGAGGAGAGAGACGGGGCAGATCGCGCAGAAGACCGGGTGCAGTGCCTGGCGGAACACGACGCGCTGCTCACGCTACTCACCCTGCGCTGGGGAGAACCACACGTCATCAGCTTGTGGAGTGCGCAGGAACGGATGACGGCAGGGGAGGTGATAGCCGAACCCTGGGCTGAACCAGTCGCGAGTTGTGAGTATCTCCAGTTGTGGCGAGCGGAGGGCCGGTGGGTTGCCGTAGTGCTCTACCAAGGGGATGACCGGTCGGGCTGCGAGTTGGGGGTTCTGGTCACTGTGGTCGACCCGCCCTGAGTGACAGGGGGACCCGGTCGGCTCTGGTCACTCGGCCTGCTGGTCACCCGGCCCGCTCTGGTCGCCCGGTCCACAGAGCGATCTCGCGGCACTTCCCGAGTGCGCCCCGAGCAAGTCCGGCGGCGGTTCCAGCAGTCGTCGGTGGGCGGGAAGCCAGCCGGACGAGTTCCGGCCGGCCGCCGCCAGCAAGCGGGCGTACTCGTCCGCCATGGTCTGCACGGTCCAGTGCGCGTTCAGCCCGCTCGGATTGGGCAGCGCCCAGACACGGGAGCCGCCGACGGTCCGTTCCTGCGGGCCGATCCGCGCACGGCGATCGCCGAAGGCGGTGCGATAAGCGGTGACACCGACGACCGCGAGCCACAGCGGGCGCAGTTCTTCCACCTTGGCCGAGAGCACTCTGCCGCCTTCACGGAACTCCTCCGGGCCGAGCTCGTCCGCCCGCGCCGTGGCCCTGGCCACCACATTGGTGATTCCCAGACCGAAGCCCAGAAGTTGTTCCTGTTCCGACGCTTTCAGCTGCCTCGGTGTGAAGCCCGACCGGTGCAGTACCGGCCAGAACCGATTGCCTGGATGGGCGAAGTGGTGCCCCGTGGCGGCAGTCGTGAGGCTGGGGTTGATTCCGCAGAAGAGCACACGCAGACCGCCCGCGACCACGTCCGGTACGACGCGATCGCGGGCGGCCTGGAGCTCCTCGGGTGTCATCCTGCAGTGGTGGCAGCCGTCAGAGGATGGAGCCGGGGGAATACGCGGCAGCCTCCGGGTGCTGCTTGGTGATCTGCTCGATCCTGCGGACCACCGACGCGACCTGGCCGCCCGCCGCACCGGTGAACGACAGCTTGTCAGCCATCAGGGCATCGAGCTCGTCGCGGTCGAGCGGGATCCGCTCGTCGGCGGCCAGCTTGTCCAGCAGCTCGTTGCGCTCCGCACCCTGCTCCCGCATGGCGAGCGCCGAGGCTACCGCGTTCTCCTTGATGGCCTCGTGCGCGACCTCGCGGCCGACCCCGGCCCGCACCGCGCCCATCAGCACCTTGGTCGTGGCCAGGAACGGAAGGTAGCGGTCCAGCTCACGCGCCACGACCGCGGGGAACGCACCGAACTCGTCGAGCACCGTGAGGAAGGTCTCCAGCAGACCGTCGAAGGCGAAGAAGGCGTCCGGCAGCGCGACCCGGCGGACCACGGAGCAGGACACGTCGCCCTCGTTCCACTGGTCACCCGCGAGCTCGCCCGTCATCGACGCGTAGCCGCGCAGGATCACCATCAAGCCGTTCACGCGCTCGCAGGAGCGGGTGTTCATCTTGTGCGGCATCGCCGACGAGCCGACCTGGCCGGGCTTGAAGCCCTCGGTCACCAGTTCGTGTCCGGCCATCAGCCGGATGGTCTTGGCGACCGACGAGGGAGCGGCGGCCAGCTGGACCAGCGCCGTCACCACGTCGTAGTCGAGGGAGCGGGGGTATACCTGGCCGACGGAGGTGAAGGCGTGCGCGAACCCGAGGTGCCCGGCGATGCGCTGCTCCAGGTCGGCGAGCTTGTCCGCGTCGCCGCCGAGCAGGTCGAGCATGTCCTGCGCCGTGCCGACAGGCCCCTTGATGCCGCGCAGGGGGTATCGGCCCAGCAGATCCTCCAGCCGGCCGTAGGACACGAGCAGCTCGTCCGCGGCGGTGGCGAAGCGCTTGCCGAGCGTCGTCGCCTGCGCGGCGACGTTGTGCGAACGACCCGCCATGACCAGCTCGCCGTACTCCGCCGCGAGCTTGCCGAGCCGCGCCAGTACCGCCACGGAACGGTCGCGCATCAGCTCCAGGGAGAGCCGGATCTGCAGCTGCTCGACGTTCTCGGTGAGGTCACGGGAGGTCATCCCCTTATGGACCTGCTCATGGCCGGCGAGAGCGTTGAACTCCTCGATGCGGGCCTTCACGTCGTGCCGGGTGACCTTCTCGCGCTCGGCGATCGAGACGAGATCGACCTGGTCGATCACTCGTTCGTAGTCGGCCAGCGCGGCGTCGGGCACATCGATCCCGAGGTCCTTCTGAGCGCGCAGCACCGCCAGCCACAGCTGACGTTCCAGCTTCACCTTCTGCTCGGGGGACCAGAGGACGGCCAGCTCCGTAGAGGCATAGCGGCCGGCCAGGACATTGGGGATGCGAGGCTTCGCAGACACAGCAGTCACGTGTCCCGATTCTACTGGCGGTTTCTGCAGGTCTGCGCCGCGGGCTGGTTTGTGCTTTCCCACAAGGCACTCGCCTCCTCGTGCCGGCGTGGCTTCCCGGTGCGCGGACCCCGAGTCCCGCGGACAGGGCTCCGGCGTCAGTCGGCGCGTTCGTCCTGGGCGGGACGCAGCCGAGTTCGAGCAACCGAGAGGTGGTACCCGGCCGCCTGCCGCGATGCGATCAGCCGTCGAGCCGACGCCACCCCGTCACCGGTCCGGGGGTCGTGGCCCCGTCCTGTGGAGAGATCCAGAACGCCTTCCCCAGCCCCGCGTCGAACTGTGAGCCGGCCCGGCCGTCACCGGACGAGCGCCCGGTCAGACGCCGTCCGATCCACGGCATCAGATGCTGCCGGGCGAACCGGACGTCATCGATCCGCCGCTGCGCCCACCGTGCGGGCGCCGACGCGGGCATCGGGGACTGCCAGTCACTCTCGGCGGGCAGCCCAAGCGCCTGCCAGACCGCCTCCGCGACCCTCCGATGGCCTTCGGCCGTCAGGTGCAGCCTGTCGACGTCCCACATACGCGGATCGCCCAGTGACGGCGCACCGTACAGGTCGGCGACCACCGCACCATGCCGCTCGGCCAGGTCGCCGATCAGAGTGAACAGTTCCTCCATGCGCGGACGGAAGCGTTCCATGACCGGACCGTTACGGCCGGGGCTCCGCATGAGCACCAAGGTCTTGCACGAGGGCGCGAGACGCTCCACCGCCTCCTCCAGCCGGCCGCGGACCATACCCATGTCGCACTTCGGCCGCAGGGTGTCGTTGAGCCCGCCGACGAGCGTGATCACATCCGGCTGCAACGCCGCGGCGACCCCGACCTGCTCGTCGACGATCTGGCCGATGAGCTTTCCCCGTACGGCGAGGTTGGCGTACCGGAACCCGGGCGTACGGGCCGCGAGGCGGGCGGCGAGGACATCGGCCCACCCGCGATAAGAACCATCGGGCAGCAGATCCGACATGCCCTCGGTGAACGAGTCGCCGACCGCGACAAGACTGGTGTAGGAGGCATTCAATTCCATGGCGAGGCCGATCGTACCGCGCCGGTGGTCACTGGGCAGGATTCGTGGAGCGTCGACCCCCAGGACCCAGGGCAGAGGGCCCGGAGCCGGGGTCGGGAAAGCGCGGAAAAGGGGCACGACCACATGGCCGCGCCCCTACTCGCACCGTCCGCGACGATTACTTGAGCCGGAGCCGGAGCCGGAGCCGGAGCCGGAGCCCCGAGCCGGAGCCCGTACGTGACGGCCCTGGCCCCGGCCCGGTCGGAGTCTTCACGCCGTCGCGGCCTCGACTCGTTCGTCAGCGGGCCTGGGGCCTGCCCACGAGCTCGCGCAGCACGTCCTCCATCGTGATCATGCCCGCCAGCCGGTCGTCCTCGTCGAGCACGGCAGCCAGGTGCGTCCGACTCCGGCGGAGTGCGGTCAGCACGTCATCCAGAGGCGTCGCCGCACGCACCCGGGCGATCGGTCGCAGAGCGGTCACCGGGAACGGCACATCGCGCGGAGCGGCGTCCAGGGCGTCCTTCACATGGAGGTACCCGATGATGCGGTGCTCGCTGTCCATCACGGGGAAGCGCGAGAAGCCGGACTCGTGCGAGAGCCGTTCCAGCTCCTCCGGGGTCGTGCCGACCCTGGTGTACAGAACCCGGTCGACCGGGAGGAGCACGTCCCGGACCGGCCGCCGGCCCAGTTCCAGCGCGTGGCGCAGACGGTCCGCCGAGCGGTCGTCGACGAGCCCGGAATCCTCGGCGTCCTTGACGAGGCGGGCGAGTTCGTCGTCGGAGAAGGTCGCGGAGACCTCGTCCTTCGTCTCCACCCGGAGCAGCTTGAGCAGGGCGTTGGCGAAGGCGTTGATCGCGAAGATCACCGGCTTCAGCGCCCTGGCCAGCGTCACCAGGGGCGGTCCGAGCAGCAGAGCGGTGCGGGCGGGCTCGGCCAGTGCGATGTTCTTCGGCACCATCTCGCCCAGCAGCATGTGCAGATACGTCGCCACGGTCAGCGCGATCACGAACGAGATCGGGTGGACCAGTCCGTGCGGTACCCCCACCGCGTCGAAGACGGGCTCCAGCAGGTGGGCGATGGCAGGCTCGGCGACGATACCCAGCACCAGCGTGCAGAGCGTGATGCCCAGCTGAGCCGCCGCCAGAAGCGCCGACACGTGTTCGAGGCCCCAGATGACGCTGCGGGCTCTGCGGTTCCCGGCCTCGGCCTCGGGCTCGATCTGACTGCGGCGTACGGAGATCAGAGCGAACTCCGCGCCGACGAAGAAGGCGTTGACCACCAGGGTCAGCAAGCCGATGAAGAGCTGGACGGCGATCATCGTTCGTCCACCTCCGGCTCGTCGTCACCGGGCAGGGGCGCGTGGAGCAGCGCGCGCGCGGCGCGGTGCCCCGAAGCGTCCACCACGTCGATCCGCCAACCCGTGAGCTCGACGGTGTCGCCGACCACCGGAATCCGGCCGACCTCCGTGGCGATCAGCCCGGCCAGTGTCTCGTACGGTCCGTCCGGCACCCGCAGTCCGATCGTGCGGAGCTGGTCCGTGCGGGCCGCTCCGTCCGCCGACCACAGCGTGCGGCCGTCAGCGTCCTCGCCCGCGGCCGCGAGGTCGGGGGTCTCGTGCGGGTCGTGCTCGTCCCGCACCTCGCCGACGACTTCCTCCACGATGTCCTCCAGCGTCACCACTCCCGCCGTGCCGCCGTACTCGTCGATGACGACGGCCATGGCCAGTTTCCCGGAGAGGCGGTCCAGCAGGCGGTCCACGGTCAGGGTCTCCGGCACGAGCAAGGGCTCGCGGAGCATGTCCGAGACCCGCTTACGGGGCCGCTGCTCCGCAGGAATGGCCAGTACGTCCTTGATGTGCGCGACGCCGACCACCGTGTCCAGGCTGCCCCGGTAGACGGGGAACCGGGAGAGGCCGGTCGCCCGGGTCGCGTTCGCGACGTCCTCGGCGGTCGCCTGTACCTCCAGGGCCGTGACCTGCACGCGGGGTGTCATCACGTTCTCCGCGGTCAGTTCGGACAGGTTGAGGGTGCGCACGAAGAGTTCCGCGGTGTCCGCCTCGAGAGCGCCCTCCTTCGCGGAGTGGCGTGCCAGGGCGACCAGCTCCTGCGGGCTGCGCGCCGAGGCCAGCTCCTCGGCCGGTTCGAGGCCGAAGCGTCGCACCATCCGGTTCGCGGTGTTGTTGAGATGGCTGATGAAGGGCCGGAAGACCGCCGTGAACGCGCGCTGCGGTGCCGCGACCGTGCGTGCGACCGCCAGGGGGGAGGAGATCGCCCAGTTCTTCGGGACGAGCTCACCCACCACCATCAGGACCACGGTGGACAGTGCGGTGCCGATCACGAGCGCCAGCGAGGAGGACACGCCGGGCGACAGCCCGGTCGCCTCCACAGGTCCCCGGATCAGCGCGGCGATGGACGGCTCGGAGAGCATGCCCACGACCAGGTTGGTGACGGTGATTCCGAGCTGAGCGCCGGAGAGCTGGTAGGTGAGGCTGCGTACGGCCTTGAGAGCTCCCGCCGCACCTCGGTCCCCTCGCTCGACGCTCCGTTCGAGCTCGCCACGTTCCACTGTGGTGAGAGAGAACTCGGCCGCCACGAACACGCCGCAGACGAGGGAGAGCAGGAGCGCCACGAGGAGCAGGAGCACTTCGGTCATCGGTTCACCTCCGTCCCATGGTCGGGCAGGGGCAGAGGGATCGCGCGATGTCGGCGGTATCGACTACTGGGGGGCTCGCCCATGGGCGGACGCTCACACCTTTCGAATGGGTCGGACGGTCGAGGATTCATAGTAAAGGATCGGCAAAAAGGCCCGTCCGGTGTGCGGTTCGTGGTTTGTCGCAAGTGTCCGGCGGACCCGGTCGCGTGTCAGAGAGACCTGACCCAGCGCCGCCAGTGGTCCTCGCGATGGTAGCCAGCCGCGCCCCATGCGTGGTGGGCCCGCTCGTTGGACTCCAGGACCATGGCGTCGATCCGCCGCCCGCCCAGGGCGAGGAATCTTCGCTCCGCGGCGTCCAGCAGCGCACGGGCGACGCCCTGTCGGCGATGCCCGGGGTGTACGGCGAGGCGGTACACGGAGCATCGCCATCCGTCGAAACCGGCTATGACGGACCCGACGACCACGTCGTCCCGCGCTGCGAGGAGGAGGGACTCGGGATCCCGTGCGATGAGCCGGGTCACCCCGTCGTGATCGTCGGTGATGCTCGTGCCCTCCGCCGCCTCACGCCAGAACCGCAGGACAGGATCGACGTCGGCGAGGGTCGCGCAGCGGATGCTGAGATCGGTCATGATTCGAGCCAACCAGAGTGTCCGGGGGGAAAGCGAGCGCTTACCGGTGCCGGGCGGAGGCAGTGGCGGATGGGCGGCGTAGTCGCCGCCTCGAACCGCGGCGTACCCACCCCGCCGTAACCGTTCGTCCCGCGCGAGGGGCCACAGCCGCACAGCCGAAGGCCGGCCCGCCCCGTGCAAGGGCAACCCAGCCACACAGCCGAAGGTCGTCCCGCCTGCTCGGGGCGCCCTCGCCGCACCGCGGAAGGCCGCTCACCACGGCGCCCGCAGGTTCCGGCCCGTTCCCCTTGCGAGCGCTAGCGCACTCGCGCTAGCGTGATGCCGTGCCCAAGACTCAGCTGAACGTCCGCGTGGACGAGGCCACCGCCGAGGCGGCGCGGCAGCGCGCCCTGCAGCGCGGGATGAGCGTGAACCGCTACATAGAGGAGCTCGTCAAACAGGATGCCGGCGAGGTGGGACACACCTTCGTCGAGGCCGCGGCCGACTTCATGAAGCAGTACGAGTCGGTGTTCGCCGAGGAGTTCGGCCCGGAGCGCGAAGGCACCCGTTGAACCTGCAGATCGACCTTTCCTGGCTGCTCATGGTCGCTGAGCACAAGACGCCCGGTGATCCGCAGGTCGTGGACTGGGGTGCACTCGTCGCCGCTGTGAGCCGGCACGAGGCGGAGATCTTCGGCAGCCCCGTCTACAGCGACCCGCACTCCCGGGCAGCCGCCATGCTGCAGCTGCTGCTCCATGTGCCCGCGCTCGAGCACTCCAACGCGATGTTCGCCTCGGCCGTCGCCTACGGCTACCTCGTCGCCTCAGGGCTGAAGGTCATCACTTCTCCCGAGCAGGTGCGCGATCTGGCCCGGCTCGTGAAGGAAGGCAAGGCCGACGTCCGGGCCATCGCCGACGAGCTGCGCCGGTGGAGTCTGTGACCGGATCTCCTCAGCCGGCCTCCGCCGAGCGGTCCACCACACCGGACCGGCGGGCCACGCCGAGCACGCACGGGGAACTCGGCAGCTGCACGCCCCGTTCCGGGATACGGAACCTGCGGTACAGCCCCAGCTCGAATCCGGCCTCCTCAATTGCCGCGACCGTGTCCCGCGCCGTGTGACAGCCCCCGAAGAGCAGCGGCCAGAGTGTGCGGTCCGCCGCACGCTGTGTCGTCGCCAGCGTCCGCCCCGGAGCCAGGGTGTGCTCGAGGAAGCGCAGTTCACCGCCCGGCCGCAGCACACGCTTGATCTCCGCCAGAGCCCGGGGCAGGTCCCTCACCGTGCACAGGACCAGCGAGGCGACGGCCGCGTCGAACGCCTCGCTCTTGACCGGTAGTGCCTCCGCCATGCCCGGCACCACGTCGACCGGCACGTCCGCGTGTCGCGCCGCACCGGACGCCAGCTGCCGCAGACTGCGCTCGGGCTCGATGGCCACCACTTCGGACACGGCTCCGGGGTAGTGCGCGAAGTTGAGACCGTTGCCCGCGCCGATCTCGATGACACGGCCGGAAAGGCCCGAGAGGAGTTCTTCGCGGCGCTCCGCCACACCTCCCTTGAGATCCGCGGTCACGCTCAGCCGGGCGTAGAACCGGGCGAATACCGGGTGGTGTACCGCGTCGCGGGGGACGGGTGTGCTGCGCCGACGCATGATCGGACCTCCTCGGAGGGCACGGGCACGTGGGTACGGCTCTCCTTCGATTCTCCCCCGTACGGGCCCGCTCAGCCGCTCATCCGGCGGGGCGTTTCCCGCCGAGTTCGGGTGACAGCCAACTCGCCGCCCGCGCCCGGAAGTCGGCCGGCGCCAACGCTCCCGCCCCGGCCGGGACCGCCCCGAGCAGTGGGGCGCCCGCCGCGACCGGGAGGTCGTCGATGTTGCACCGCGATGCCAGATCCGGCTCGGCCGGCATGCTGCCGACCACCACCCCGCGACACGCGAGTCCTCGCGTCCGCAGCGCCTCCGTCGTCAGCGCGGTGGAGTTGAGGGTCCCCAGGCCTGCCGGCGCCACCACGAGGACGGGTGCCGCCATCAGCCGCGCGGCGTCCGCGAGCGTGGACCCCTGCCCGTCGTAGCGGACGAGCAGCCCACCCGCCCCCTCGACCAGCACCAGGTCGTGCTCCGTCGCCAGCTTCTGGGCGGCTTCGGCGATCTCGTGCGGTCGTACGGGCGGGAGACCGGCTCGGCGCGCGGCTGTCCCGGGTGCCAACGGTTCCGGGAAGCGCGCCAGTTCGACCGCGGTGACATGAGCGCCCGCAAGGCGTGCCACCTCTGCGGCGTCTCCCGGCTCGCCCGGGGCGAGGCCGGTCTGCGCGGGCTTGAGGACCGCGACCCGCAGGTCCCGGGAGGCGGCCGCCACCGCCGCGGTCACGATCGTCTTGCCGATCTCGGTGCCCGTACCGGTGATCACGAGAATCTTCATCTCAGCCCTCCCTCGCCGCGGCGCACACGGCCCGGCAGATGCGCGCCACATCGTCGTCGCCCGTCACATAGGGCGGCATCGTGTAGACCAGATCACGGAACGGGCGCAGCCAAACGCCCTCGCGGACCGCGGCCCGTGTCGCGGCCTCCATGTCCACCTCGTGGTCGAGCTGCACCACCCCGATCGCGCCCAGCACCCGGACGTCGCGTACGCCGGGTACTTCGGCGGCCTCGGCCAGCCCCTGGCGCAGGCCCGTGCCGATCCGTTTCACCTCGAGTTCCCAGTCCTGGCCCAGCAGCAGATCCACGGATGCGCAGGCCACCGCCGATGCCAGCGGGTTACCCATGAACGTCGGCCCGTGCGCCAGCACAGGGACGTCTCCGCTCGAGATGCCCTCTGCGACCCGGGTGGTGCACAAGGTCGCCGCCAGTGTCAGATAGCCGCCGGTCAGCGCCTTGCCGACACACATGACGTCCGGGGACACACCGGCGTGCCCGGCTGCGAACAACTGTCCCGTGCGGCCGAACCCGGTCGCGATCTCGTCGAACACCAGCAGCACGTCGTTCGCGTCGCACGCCTCGCGGAGCACCCTCAGGTACGCGGGGGAGTGGAAGCGCATCCCGCCCGCACCCTGCACCACGGGTTCCACGATCACCGCTGCCAGTTCGTCGGCATGGGCGGCCACCAGCTCCCGCAGATGCCGCACGTAGGCGTCGTCCGGATCGGCGTCGAAACCGTCCGGTGGGGCGTCGGCGAAAATCTGCCGGGGGAGGGACCCCGACCACAGCTCGTGCATCCCTCCGTCGGGGTCGCACACCGACATGGGCTGCCAGGTGTCGCCGTGATAGCCACCGCGCCAGGTGAGAAGCCGGCGCTTGGCGGGCCGCCCGGCCGAACGCCAGTACTGCAGGCACATTTTCACCGCGACCTCGACGGAGACGGACCCCGAGTCGGCGAGGAAGACGTGCTGCAGAGGCTCCGGGGTGATCTCCACGAGCCGGGCCGCCAGCCGGACGGCGGGCTCGTGCGTGAGCCCGCCGAACATCACATGGCTCATCCGGTCCAGCTGGTCACGGGCGGCCTCGTTGAGCACCGGATGGTTGTAACCGTGCACCGCCGACCACCAGGACGACATGCCGTCCACCAACTCACTCCGGCCGTGAACGGGTTCGGCGAGCCGGAGACGCACCCCGGACGCGGACTCCACGACCAGCGGCTCCTGCCTGCCCGGCATCGGGCCGTAGGGGTGCCAGACGTGGGCCCGGTCCAGGGCGCGGAGTTCCGCGGGGCTGAGCTGATCAGGCATTGGGAGCGAGGTCCGTCCCGGCGCCTCGACGGCGGACCGACACCAGGTCCGTGCGGGCCGCAAGGGCCTCGGAAGGCTCCGGACCGCTTCCGGCAGGGTCGCCGCACGGAGCGCAACCGCCCTCGTGCGAACCGCAGCCGTCCCCGGCCGGCGCCCGGTGCCCGGGGAGCGTCGTCGTCGCCGCTCCCTCCACCTCGAAGCCGGCGTCCGCGATCATGTCGAGGTCGGTCTGTCCGGACTGGCCCTCGCTCGTCAGGTAGTCGCCCAGGAAGATGGAGTTGACCAGATGCAGGGCGAGCGGCTGCATCGAGCGCAGATGGACCTCGCGACCGCCCGCGAGCCGCACCTCGACGTCCGGGCACACGAACCTGACCATCGCCAGGATGCGCAGGCAGCGCTGCGGAGTGAGGTGCCAGTCCTTCGCCAGCGGGGTCCCCTCCATGGGGATCAGGAAGTTCACCGGCACGGAGTCGGGATCGAGCTCACGCAGCGAGAAGACGACGTCCACCAGGTCGGCGTCGGTCTCGCCCATCCCGGCGATCAGACCGGAGCACGCCGAAAGTCCGGCGGCCTGGGCCTGCTGCACGGTGTCCACCCTGTCGGCGTACGTGTGGGTGGTCGTGATGTCCCCGTACGTACCCTCGGAGGTGTTCAGGTTGTGGTTGTAGGCGTCCGCGCCGGCAGACCGCAGACGGTCGGCCTGACCCTCGGAGAGCAGACCGAGGCAGGCACACACCTCGACGTCCTCGTGCTGCTCCTTGATCGCCTCGATCGTCTGCGACACCCGGTCGACGTCACGGTCGGTGGGCCCCCGGCCGCTGGCCACGAGGCACACCCGTTTGGCGCCGCCCGCCACCCCCGCGGCTGCGGCCTTCTTCGCCTCGTCCGGTTTCAGCCAGGTGTACTTGAGGATCTCGGCCTTGGAGCCGAGCCGCTGCGAGCAGTACGAGCAGTCCTCGGGGCAGAGCCCTGACTTCAGATTGACCAGATAGTTCAGCTTGACGCGCCGGCCGAACCACTGGCGGCGCACCTTTCCGGCCGCGGCCACCACGTCGAGCAGTTCGTCGTCGGAGGTCGCCAGCACGGCGAGCGCTTCGTCACGGGTCGGCAGTTCGCGCCGCAGCCCCTTTTCCACCAGCGTGTTCAGCAGGTCCATGGCGTTGATCCTGACGCACAGCACCGCCATCGGCCAAGGAGGAACCGGACAATAGAGGCGTCCGATGCTGTGTGCATTGCCACACCCTGGCCTGTTGCGCACCCGGTTAGGGTCTGTGAGCTGCCTACAAAAAGGGACCCACCCATGTCCTACGCCCCGTTCGACTGGACCGACGACGAGGCCCGGCGCCGTGCCGGCGCCGGACTCGTCCGGACGCTGCGCCCCAGGGCCGCCGGGACGGAACTGCTGGACCTCGCGAGCAACGACTACCTGGGTCTGAGCCGTAACCCCGAGGTCACCGCTGCCGCGGCCGAGGCGGTACGGACGTGGGGCGCGGGCGCCACCGGATCGCGGCTCGTCACGGGAACCACCGCACTGCACGCCGAACTCGAGCGCGAACTCGCCGCGTTCTGCGGATTCGAAGCGGCCCTGGTGTTCTCCTCCGGCTACGCGGCGAACCTCGCCGCGCTCACGGCGCTCACCGGGCGCGACTCGCTGATCGTCTCCGACGCGGGCAACCACGCCTCGATCGTCGACGGCTGCCGGCTGTCCCGGGCCGGCATCACCGTCGTGCCGCACGCTGATCCCGACGCCTTCCGCGAAGCCCTCAAGGCGCACGGTGGACGGGCGCTGGCCGTGACCGACTCGGTCTTCTCGGTGGACGGCGACGCCGCACCGCTGGCCGGGCTCGCCCACGTCTGTCGCGACACGGGCGCAGCCCTCGTCGTGGACGACGCGCACGGGCTGGGTGTCCTGGGTGAGGGCGGGCGCGGAGCACTCGCGGCCGCAGGGCTCGCGGGCGGCGAGGGGGTCGTCGCCACGCTCACCCTCTCGAAGTCGCTCGGGAGTCAGGGCGGAGCGGTGCTCGGGCCCGCCCGGGTCATCCGCCATCTGGTCAACACGGCCCGTACGTTCATCTTCGACACCGGCCTCGCGCCCGCGGCCGTAGGGGCGGCTCTGGGGGCACTTCGCCTGCTGCGCCGAGAACCCGAACGCGCGTCGAGGGCACTTGCCGTAGCCGTCGAACTGCACCGCAGGCTGTCGGCGGCCGGACTCACAGCGGTGTACCCCGACGCCGCCGTCGTGTCGGTCCGTGCCCCCTCGGCGGAGTCGGCGGTCCGCTGGGCGGCCGACTGCCGCGCGGCGGGTCTCGCGGTGGGGTGTTTCCGGCCGCCGTCGGTTCCTGACGGGATCTCCAGGCTGAGGCTGACCGCCCGGGCCGACCTGACGCCAGGCCAGATCGAGCAGGCCGTGAGTACCGTCCTCGCGACGGCACCCCGGCCCGTCAGCTGACCGGGCTGCCGCCCAGTCCGGCGACGAAGGACGTCCAGGCCGTGGCCGAGAAGCGCAGCGGCGGAAGATCCGTGTCCTTGGAGTCGCGTACGGTGAGCCGGTCACGGCCGAGGGCCGCGGTTTCCACGCAGTTGTTCATCCCCGTGCTGCGGCTGCTGCGGCGCCACCTGGGCGTGGGCTGTGCGGGACGGTCGGACATGATGCCCCCTCGGGCGGTCGAAGTTCCGCCTGACCACCGCGACCTGCTGCGGCGATGAGGTCCAGCGAACGCTCCGGCGACAGCGCGTGAGCCTGCATCGTGCGGAAGGCCGAGCTGTACGCCTCGAGGTCTTCTCTCCGCTCCAGATAGAGACTACTCGTCAAATGGTCAAGAACGACCACATCCAGATCAGAAATGGTCGGAAAGGAGAAGATGACGAAGGGGCCTGTGAGGCCGATATAGCTACCGCTCTCGAACGGGAGCAACTGAAGCGTCACGTTGGTCAGTTGAGCGGCACGCTCCAGATGGCGCAGTTGCTCGGCCATGACCCGGGGGCCGCCGACCTCGCGCCGCAGGACCGCCTCGTCGAGCACGGCACTGAGCCGCAGCGGCCGGGACTTCTGGAGGACGCTCTGCCGGGCGAGCCGGACCTCCACCAGCGAATCGAGCTGTGCGGGAGGCAGACCGTCCAGCGAGGACCGGGTCACGGCTCGCGCGTAGTCGGCGGTCTGCAGCAGACCCGGGACCACCGAGGTCTCGAGCGTGCGGGCGGTATCCGCCTGCGACTCCAGGCTGATGAAGTCGCGGTACTGGGGCGGAATGAGCCCGCGGTAGGCATGCCACCACCCGCTGCCACCGCCACCGGCCGAGCCGGCGAGATCCTGGAGCAGCGAGCGCAACTGCCGGTCCTCGACCCCGTAGGCGTCCAGCAGCCGGGTCACGTCGCCGGGCGTCACCCCGCTCGCCCCCGTCTCGATCCGGCTCACCTTCGACTGGTGCCAGCCCAGCATCCCGGCGGCGTCCCGACTCGTGAGTCCCGAGGAGTGACGCAGGCCGCGCAACTCCTCCCCGAGCTTGCGGCGTCGTACCGCAGGGCCGTTCCGCATGGTGTCCTCCCGTCGTGCGGACCCGCCCGGCGGGTCCGGCTCGGAAAGGGGCCAGTGTTGCGCCCGGACACGGCTCAGGTGGCGCGGTTCACCGTAATGGGCGACAGATATATGCATATCTTGGTGGATCGCCGTCACGGAGGGCGGCATCGGTGGCAGTCTTGCGCGAAGCACGATCCAGGCCGGCCGCGGGCCGGTCAGGCGGGAAAGGGACGCTTCGCCATGGCAGACCAGCAGGAAGCAACCGTCACTCTGACGAGCGATCCGGCCTCGGTCTCCGCGGCCCGGAGATACGTGGCCCGGGTGCTCACCCAATGGGGTCTGGCCGAGGACGGCGACACCGCCGACGCCATCCGGCTGATCGTCTCCGAACTCGCCACGAACGCCGTCCAGCACACCTTCGGGCAGTCGCCCACCTTCACCGTGGACCTCCGGCTCGACCGGGACATGGAGTTCTACCTCGGTGTGACGGACAGTCACCCCCGCTGGCCCCAACGGCTTCCCGCCGCGGTCCGGCAGGACAACGGCCGCGGCATGGTGATCATCCGGGCCCTCACCAGGGAGCGCGGCGGACGCCTGAGCGTCAGCCCCACCCCGGACGGGGGCAAGACCGTGTCGATCGCCCTGCCCTGGCCGGTCCCCGCGCAGGCCTGACCGCGAGCCGCACGATCGGGGCGGGACCGGCGCTCCTACGCGCCGGAGACCCGGCCGAAGCCACTCCGCAGCAGAGCCGTCAGCGTCGTCGCCGCCGCGGTGTTCCTGTCCCCCCGGTGCACCACGGAGATCGTCCTGCGGAACGCGGGGGGTTCCAGGCGCCGGACGGCGAGGGGCGCGGGGGACATCGCGGCGACCATCTCCGGCACCACCGCCACCCCTAGGCCGGCACTGACCAGGGCGCACACCAGGGCGTAACCGGGCGACTCGCACACCACTGCCGGGGTGGCCCCTGCCTCGGCCAGCGCACGCTCCACCCCGCGCCGCGGCGGATGCTCAGGCGCACTGCTGATCAGCGGACGGCCCGCGAGTTCGGCCACGGGGAGAGGCCCGCTGCCGTCGGACAGCATCTGGCCGCGCGCGGTGACCAGTACCAGCTCCTCGACCAGCAGCGGTTCGTCCGAGAGTCCCGCGGGCAGGGGATCGGCCGCCGCGGGTTCGTACGCGTGGGTGAGCGCCAGGTCCACGTCCCCCGCGGCCACCGCGGCGACCCCGGCGGGCGGCTCGTAGTCCGTGACGGCCAGCTCCACGTCGGGGTGCGCGCGACGGAACGCGGTGAGCACCGGCGGCAGCAGATGGACCCCGGCCGTCACGAATGTGCCGACCCGCAGACGGCCGCCCGACAACCCCGTGAGCCGGGCCAGCTCGTGCCGTGCCTGATCCATCTCGTCCAGTACGCGTCTGGCGCGCCCGGCCAGCAGCTCACCGGCGGCTGTCAGCCGCGCTCCGCGGTGGTGGCGGACGAGGAGGGCTGCTCCGGCCTCCCGCTCGAGCTTCGCCAGCTGTTGCGAGAGCGCGGGGGCGGTGTAACCCAGTCGCGCTGCCGCCCGGGTGATCGAGCCGGCCTCGGACACCGCCACCAGGGCGGCCAGCCGCGTCGGGTCGTACATTAAGCGTTCCTTTTGGCAGACCCATGAGATTGCAAGTACATGCTAAAGGCAGGCAGCGTCCATGGTGGACCCATGGACGCACAACTGCTCGCTTTCGTCGCCGTGGCGGCGGGAATGGTCGCCCTGCCGGGCGCCGACTTCACCGTGGTCGTACGCAACGCGCTCGCATCCCGGACGTCCGGACTGGCCACCGCGGTGGGAGTGGCCGGCGGACTGCTGGTGCACACCGCGCTGGCCGTCGCCGGACTCGCCGCCGTGCTCGTGACGATGCCCGTCCTCTTCCGCACCGTCCAACTCCTCGGCGGCGCGTACGTCCTCTACCTCGGCCTCAGCGGCCTGCATGCGATGAGGCGGCGGACCACCACCGGAGCGGGTGCCGAGGAGGGCCCCGGGGTGGCGACGCCGTCGGGGCCCGGGCGCTCGTTGCGCCAGGGCTTCCTGACGAACGCGCTCAACCCGAAGGCGCCCGTGCTCTTCCTCAGCCTGCTGCCGCAGTTCGTCCCCGACGGCCGGCCACCTCTGCCCAGGACACTGCTGCTGGCATCGGTGGTCGTCCTGCTCGCGCTCGTCTGGTTCCCGGCAGTGGCCCTGCTGGTGGACCGGCTGGGCCGGTGGCTGCGCCGGCCGCGTACCGCCCGGGTGATCGAGGGCGGCAGCGGCACGGCGCTCACCGCGTTGGGGCTCCTGCTGGTGACGGGGCCCCTGCTGCGCTGAACCAGGGCGGAAGGCGTGTCAGCGGACCCTCCCGTACCAGACGTTGCCGGACCAGATCCTCTCCAGTCGGACCACGGCACCGGCCTTCGGCGAGTGCCAGATCCTCCCGCTGCCTGCGTAGATCCCTACGTGGTACACACTGCGGCCCGCATGGAAGAAGACCAGGTCGCCGCGTTTCCGCTGCGACCTGGAGATGTGGCGGGTCTTGTTGTACTGCTGCTGCGCCGTGCGGGGAAGTTTCTTGCCGGCCTTCTTGAACGAGTAGAGCGTGAGTCCGGAGCAGTCGAACCGGTTGGGGCCCGTGGCTCCCCAACTGTAGGGCGCACCCTTCTTCGAGGCGGCGATCTTCAGTGCCTTCGTCGAGTGGACGGCGGCCTCGGCGTCGTTCACGAGACCTGGGGCCAGCATGGTGGTGCCCACGGCGAATGTAAGGACCGAGGCCGTACCGACCCGGGCGAAAAGAGACGGGACATGAACCTGCGCAGTCATGCGCAACCCTTCGTCAGCCGCCTGTGAAGGATGACCTGTCGGGTTCGGGCTGGCGAAGTTGCCCGGCCGCGCGATGCGGCTTCACCCCGAGGGCCGTCCGGATCTCCGGCCGGCCCGTTGTGCTCGGGTCCTCCACTCCTGCCGATCCACTCCTGTCGACCAGGCATCCGGACGGCGGCAGGACTCGGCGTCCGCCCGGACCGCCCCGCCGCGGTGGCGGGGGCTTGTCGTCCCAGGGATCTTTACGCACGCACTGCCGGATTTCCTGGCTGGAGTGGCCATATGTGAGAGTCCCCACGGCTGATCCGATCGGGTGGACGCGGTCGGCCCGGAGTCGTCAGGGCGACACCTGACCAGCCGTGGACCAGCGGCGGAACGAACCGTTCCGCTCAGTGTCCGCGCTTGGTGCGCAAGTTGGGCCGTCCCTCGTGCGGGGGATCACCTACGCCGATCGAGCGAGTGAAACTCGTCGGCTGGTCGGGCGTGTCGTAAGACGGCGCCGAAGAGCCCACGCCGCAGGCGGGTCGGGCCCGCGGGAGCTCAACTCGACGGCGCGGGAGGCACGGAGACCCGCCCTGCTCGGCGCTCCCCGTCCAGCAGGCGCAGCGCCCTGGCCAGAGTGCCCGCGTGGATCTGCGACTCGCCCCGCTCGTGCATCGACACGAGTGAGTCGCGGAGGGCGGTGGCCCGGGATGCGAGGGCCTGGGCTGCCCGGAGCGCTCCGTACGTGTCGCTGCCGCGTGCCGGGTTGATGCGGCCGAGCTGGTCGAGCACTTCCAGGTAGCAGTCGATGAACTCGGCCTCGGCGCGGGTCAGTGCGGGAAGCGGCGGGAACTGGGGTGGGAGCATCGGGCGTTCACCTCGCGGGATGCGGCGGCTGGGACGGTGTGCGGTTCTCCACGACGTGGTCCACCAGCCCGAACGCCAGGGCGGCCGAGGCGTCGAGGACGGTGTCCCGTTCGATGTCGGCGCTGATCCGGCCCGCGGAACGACCCGTGTGACGGGCCAGCATGGCCGTGAGAAGCTCGCGTTCGCGCATCAACTCACGGGCCCGGATCTCGAGATCGGAGGGCCGGCCCTGCACCGGCTCGTCGAGAGCGGGTTGCTGGATGACTACCCGCGCTCCCGGCAGGGCATGTCGGCGTCCGGGCGCGCCGGCCGCGAGCAGGACCGCCGCGCCGGAACCCGCCTGGCCGAGGCAGAAGGTCTCGACCTCGCAGGCGACGTAGCGCATGGTGTCGTAGATCGCCGTCATGGCGTTGAAGGAGCCACCGGGCGAGTTGATGTAGAGGGAGATGGGCCGGTCGGGGTCCGTGTGCTCCAGGTGCATGAACTGCGCGACCAGGTCGGTGGCCGCGGTGTCGTCGACGGGTGTGCCGAGGAAGACGATCCGTTCGGACATCAGCTTCGAGTAGGGATCCATGCTCCGGGATCCGTAGGCGGTGCGTTCGGTGAACTCGGGCAGAACGTAGCGGGCGGCGGGACGGAACATGCTGATGCCTCTCCTCGGACTTCGGACTGCGCGGAATCGAAGTACGTCGAAAATGTACAGGACGTACAGGAGGTTAGAATGGGGTCATGGCCTACGAGATTCCGGTGACGCAAGCCCGGGCGGAGCTAGCCGATCTGATCAACCGCGTCGTCTACGGGGGTGAACGTGTGGTGGTGACGCGACACGGAAAGCCGCTGGTCGCTTTGGTTTCCGCCGCTGACCTGCAACGACTCGAGGACGCAGCGGCCGAGGGGACCGAGGCGCAAGAGGTTGCTGCCGAGGAGCAGATGATCAGCTCGGTTTCCACGTTCCGCTCGGTGCCGTCCGCTCCGGGCGAACGGCACCGCTTCGGCATCGCCGCGGAGCACCGCGGTCACGAGGAGCGGGACCACTGACACCGCCCGTCTGCGCGGAGCCGCCGTCCGGCGGCCCGGGGTTCTCCCAGCCTGCTCGATCGGGCAGGCACGGCCCGGCGGTGGATGGTTGCGGCAGTGGATGTGCCGTGATCCCGTATCCGTGGGTGAGTTCCACCGGCTGCATTCGGGCGCGGCGCGGATTCCGTCGGTCCGGGTCCGGGTGCGGGCAGCGGCGGAGCCGGCGGCTGCACGCGCGCGTATCGACGGTCAGCGGGCGCGAGTTCAGCCCTGGGTCAGCGGGCGGACCGTGAGTGTCTGCTCGGCGTGACCGACGGGTCCGTCGACGTCGTGCAGGACGCTGCTGGTGAGCCCGTGCCCCGTCGGGCCGAAGGTGACGGTGGTGTCCAGGCCGGTCCACGGACCGTTGGGCCGACGGTGCAGATGGATGGTCAGGTCGAGGTTCGGGAACATCCAGGCGGTGGGGTCCTGCTGGACCGCGATGCCGTTCGCGGTGTCCACGAGCGCGATGTACGAGGCGAGGGCGCTGCTCGGCTCACCCGCGACAAGGTCGACGCGTGCCGACACCCACGCCGTCGTGCGGCCCTTGCGCTGCGGGGGTACGCGGCGGACGTCGATGAAGGAGATGTAGCCACCGTCCCATTCCTTGTCCATCGGGCGCGGACGACCGGGCGGCCATGGATGATCACGACGGCTTCGACGAGTTCGATGGTCCGGCCGGGGCGGAGGGTCTCTGTTTCGGTCGGCTTGGACTTCCCGATCTCCTTGATCTCGCGGCGCTCGGGCAGGGTGAAGGTCTTCGGCCGACCGCCGGAGTACTTCGGATGCAACGAGTCGAAGCCGTCGGCGTTGAAGGTGTGGATCACGTCCCGCACCCGGTCATCGATGGTGAACGACACCTCGGCGATCTTGGCCGCCGGCATGCCCTGGGCGGACAGCAGCACCATCTGGGCCCGCCGCCAGGTCACCACCGACCCGGTACCGCGGCGGATGACCCGCAACAGCGGTCGCCCCTCGTCATCGCCGATCTCCCGCACGCGCGCACGTCCGCTCACGTGATCATTCTGTCGGCCTGTCCCGGGCCGGGCGGCGCAGCGCGACGCCGGGCTCCTACGATTGCAGTCATGGCACGCTTTGAGGATGTGCAGGCCGCCTTCTGGAAGCTTCGCAGCAGTTACGGAGTGCACCAGCCGCTGACTGATGAGGCCGTGCGCAAAGCCGAGCGACTGCTCGGTGTCACTCTCCCCATTTCGCTCCTTGACCTGCTGCGCGGTCAGAACGGGGGAGAGTCCGCAGCCGACCGGGGCGCCTTCCCGACAGACCGCCCGACTTCCTGGAGTACCGATCACATCCCCTTCGACCACTTGATGGGCATCGGCGAAGACGAACGCACAGTCTCTCTGCTGGACAGTCCGTACCTGACGAACGAATGGGGACTGCCCGGGCCTGCCGTGCTTCTCTCAGGCGACGGGCACTACTGGATTGCGCTCGACTACCGGGCATCCGGCCGACACGGGGAACCATCGGTGACGTGGTTCGACGCCGACTGCAACGAAGAGCTGGCCCTCGCCACGGACTTCCGATCCTTCGTCGAAGGTCTCACCTCCACCAGTGACTTCGACAGCGAAGACGTACCCGACTGACGTCTGACCGTGGAAGGCATTGCCCATCGGTGACACGCCACCAATTGAGACGTCCCAGCAGGGCGAACGTTGCCTGATGCGGCATTAGCGGCCGTTCCGGCCCATGGGAGCGTTGAGCGGCTGGTTCGGGTTCCCGGCTGCAACCGGCAGACACCTGAGGGAATCCGGCGGTGCCGTCGATCGGCACTCTGCAATGCTTCCCGGCACTGCAAGCGCGGTCGCAGTTCAGGGCCGAGTGGTTAGGGTGCCCCTGATGTCGGATGTCCTGCTGTACCGCGAAGTCACGTGACCCGGTCTCGTCGTTCTGCCGGCGCAGCATCAGATCACGCTGGGGGGACGAATTCGGATGCTGTCAACTCTGGTCGGTGCCTCAATCCTGTTCTTCGGGGGCTCGCTTCTCGGGAACTTCTGGAACCTTGCAGGGGGACTTCTTGAACGCGTCTCCGATTTCGTGGACCCCCGGAGCGGCCACCGTGAACACCGTCAGAGCATCCGGCGTGTTCGTTGTCCTCATCGGGATGATCTGGATGGCATCGGGCCTACGAGAGATCTTCTGGTGAGTCTGCGGTAGCACATGAGGTCGCAGGCGATGCTCGTGAAGGCGAGGAAGCGCTCGGCTTTGCGCTCGTAGTGTCGGCGGCGGCCGGCGAGCCAGGACATGGTGCGTTCGATGGTCCACCGGTGGCGCCCAAGTCGCTGTGATGGCTCGATTCCTTTGCGTGCGATGCGTTGCCGAGTGCCGCGCCGACGTAGCCATTGCCGCAGGTGGGAGTAGTCGTACCCCTTGTCGGTGTGGAGCCTTTCGGGCTTGCGGCGGCGCGGCCCTCGGCGGGAGCGGATCGGCGGTATCCCTTGCACGAGAGGGAGGGCCTGGCTGTCGTGCAGGTTCGCCGCTGATATTGCGACGGAGAGGGGCAGACCGGTTCGCTCGGACGTAGATGATGGCTGCGAACACCGCCTCATCATCGATGTTCGCGACCCCGCCACCCTGCGGGCGCACCCGAGCCGGAGGCAGCAACGGCCTTGCTGTCTCTCACAGTCCGTCCGGAACGATTCATCTCCGCCGTCCACTCCGGTGCAACTGCCAACTGACCATGCAGGACAGAGTCTGAGACACAGTTCTCTTGCTGGTCATGTGACGGAGGCTGTTACGGGCCGCCGAACGGTGGGCGGCGAGGCGACCCGGTCAGCTCGCCTGATCGGTGACTTCGTGGAGGTACTGCATGGCGAGCTTCTCTGCGTGGCGGCGGCGTTCGATCGCCGCTCCTGTGTCGTCGAGCCACCGCCGGTAGAGCTCGATGCCGGCGAGGAGTGCCCGACCGGCCTCGTGCCGGTCGTAACCGCACAGGGTTGTCCGAAGGTCGCGCGCCTCATCCGGTGCGATCGATTCGAGGTGGCGTACGCCGCGAGGTGATGCACCCACTCGTATGGTGGCCAGGGGGCCCAGCACGGCCTCGCGCAGGTAGCTGAGAAAGCTGATGACCTCGAACAGTTCACCGCGGCCGAGTTTCGTCGCACCGTAATGCACCCAGATCCAGAACCTGTCCTCGATCCACTGGAGGTCGGGCGACGGGGTTGTCGGCGGTTGCTCCGCGAGCGAGGTGGCCAGGACGGCGTCTCGGTCCCACAGGATGTCCAGGTCCTCGACGCGCTCGACGAAGTCGAAGGCCCGCACGAACTTGAAGTCGACATGGAGCAGGGGCGGCCCGACAAGCGTGATGATCAGGCGTGGTTCGCCGACGTGTTCCCCGGTGAACCCGGCCACCAGCGGGGCCCATTGGCCGATCAGCGTGAGACGCTCCTCCATGACCGCATCGAATGCCTCGTCGTCGATGACCACGACCAGATCGACATCGGAGTAGATGTCGGGGTGTCCACCCGCAATCGATCCCGCAACGGCAACACCGGTCACTCGAGGATCCTGCTGGATCCGGGGAAGCACGTCGTCGAGGAACCGGCTGTGCAGGGCGGGGACGTCCATGGCATTCCTTCCGATCGGAACAAAGTTTTGCAACGTACCACGCCGTCGGCCGCACTCACATCGAAATAACGGCCGCAAAGCCGACGGAATCGGAGACGGATTCCTCGCGGACGGATGACGGGGCCGATCGGAAGGGAGGCCCGCACGTGCGGTCCACTCCCTCAGGAGTGGGGCATCCGTTGGGTGATCCCGTTCTTCTCGATCGTCGTGGACGCCGTGGAGCGTGCTCGCCGGGCGACAGCTCGGCGTTGGGAGCTGGAACTTCTAGTCGGGCTCGAGGACCGGCAACAGTGTGCGGCCTCCGGTCTCAGGGGATGATCACGACCTTGCCGCGGATACGGCCGGCTTCGCTGAGGCGGTGGACGTCCGCGAGGTCAGTCAGCGGATGTGATGCGCTGATGTCGAGTGCGACCGTCCCCGCGTCGACGAGTTCCACGAGCGCCGTCAGGTGCGCTACATCGTTGCGGGCGACCATGTGCATCGCCCGCACCCCCGCGTCAGCAGGCGGTTCGACAGGGGTTGCGATAGATACGATCCGCCCGCCCGGCCGTACCGCAGCTGCCAGAGCAGCGGCATCACGCGAAGTCAGGGGAACGAGATTGAGCAGAGTGTCCACGGGGTCGTCGAGCGCGTCGGCGACCGGCCCGGCGGTGTAGTCGATCACGTGGTCCGCCCCATGCCGCCGGACAGCCTGGTCGCTGCGGGCGCCGGCCGTGGCAATCACCTCGGCTCCAGCGTGCTTGGCGAGCTGCGTCACGAAGCCGCCGACCCCGCCCCCCGCGCCGTTGACCAGCACGCGCTGGCCGGCAACAACTTTCCCGTGCTCGAACACCTCCTGCCAAGCCGTCAGTCCCGCCACTGGCAGGGCGGCGGCGCGCGTGAGAGGAACGAAGGCCGGTGCCGGAACCAGCAGTGCACCCGGCGCCCGAACGTAATCGGCGGCCGCGCCCGCGCCTTCCAGCCGCCCGACGACCCGGTCGCCGACGGTGAACCCCTCGGTGCCTGGGCCGATCTCGGCGACCGTACCGGCGACGTCCCAGCCCAGCGTGAAGGAGAGATCGACGGGAAGGAACGCCTGCAGCAGGCCGGCGCGCAACGCGGCCTCGGTGGGGTTGAACGAAGTCGCCGCGACGCGGACGAGAACTTCACCGGAGCAGGGACGTGGCCGAGGAACGTCGTCGTAGCGGATCACGGACGCATCGCCGAACGCGTGGATACGCGCGGTCTTCATCTTCATGCCGTGAACCTACGGGCCGCACACCGGGACGATCCATGCGCCAGGCTGTCCTGTTCATGCGCGTGCGTCTCATGCGTACGCTCGACCCATGGATGTGCTCAGCGACGTGATCACTGTGGCGCGAACCGGCCGACCCCGGTCTGCGCACGTGCGATGGCATGCGCCCTGGTGACAGCAGTTCGCGTCCGTACCGGGGTCGGCGGGCTTCCAGGTCATCCTGGAGGGCCGCTGCTGGCTCCTGTGCCCCGGCGCCGATCCGGTCGAACTGGGTGCGGGCGATGTGCTGTTCCTGCCGCACGGCACCGGGCACACCTTGGCGGACGACCCGGCAACCGCGATCGCAGCCGCTGCTTGTAGCCCCGACGACGCCGAGGTACCAGGGCCCCACGCATCGGACAGCGTCGACCGGTTCGGTCAGGGCGGTGCCATCACCGTGGTGCTCTGTGGCGCCTACCAGCTCGACCCGTCGCGAGGCCACCCCTTGCTGCTGACCCTGCCGAACGTGATCCACCTGCCGGCCGATCCGGCCCGCCACCCCGAACTGCATGCCGCCGTGCAGCTCCTGGCCTCCGAGGTGGGCAACCCGCGCCCGGGCATCAGCGCAACCGCGCCCGCGCTTCTGGACACCCTCCTGATGTACATCCTGCGTATCTGGCTTGCCGAACACCCCACTCGCGACGGCAACGGCTGGGCTGCGGCACTCAACGACCCGCCGATCACCGCAGCCCTCCACGCAGTCCACCGAGATCCGGCAGCGCCGTGGACCGTGGCGAAACTCGCCGCGGAAGCCGGCCTCTCCCGCGCGACATTCGCCAGGCGCTTCACCTCGATGGCCGGTCAACCGCCCCTCGGCTACCTGACCTGGTGGCGACTGACCATGGCAGCCCGCCTTCTACGGGAGACGGAAGCGACCTTGAGATCGATCGCAGCCCAAGTCGGATACACCTTCGAGTTCGCCTTCGCCAACGCGTTCAAGCGCACGTACGGGCTGGCCCCCGGCACGTACCGGCGGAGAGGATGATTCGGCTACGAGGACGCTGAGCGCGTTCACATGCACGCGACCGGGCACCTCCAGGTGTACGCCAACACGACAGTGGGGAGCGGCACGGGGTCTCGGGCGGCAGGTTCCCTATCCAGAGGCCCGTCGGCTCGTCCAACCCGGCACGACAAGGGCGGGACCCCGAACGACTGCCGGACCGCGCTCCACGGGGCTCGCCGGTGCCCGCGGCGTCCGGCGGGAGCTGTTCCTCCCGGCCGTGCGGGCCGGGTGGACGTCGAGGGGGAGCGGGGGAGTGCAGCAGTTCCACGCCGCCTACCGGGCGAAGACGGTGCTGGCCAGGGCGACGTGGACGGCGGTGCCGCCGAGGATGCTGAGCAGCGCGTTGCGGCGCCACAGGTGCAGGCCGATCGTGACGGCCAGGGCCACGAGCGGAGCCAGGGCCCGGGGATGAGACGCGGGCAGGTCGCGCAGGCAGTAGACGACCAGGATGATCATGACACCGGCCGGAATTCGGGTACTGAGGTGCTGGACGGTGCTGCTGGCACGCAGAGGTGCGAGCGCGGCGAAGGGCAGGGCGCGCAATGCCCAGGTGACGGCGGCGGAGACCATGATCGCCGCGATGGCGTAGCGGGTGTCAGGCATGGCGGGGCCTCCTGCCGGTCGCGAGGTGACGGGCCACGAGCCCTGCGGTGAACAGGGCGAAAGCAGCCGGGAGCATCTGGTCGGGGAAGAGTGCCCGGGCGGCCAGGGCGCTGAGGAGCGCGAGCACAGGGGTGGGAAGGTCGCCGCGCAGTTCCCGCAGCGCGTCGAGGGCGAGGACGGTGAACAGGGCGGTCAGGGCGAAGTCCAGGCCGGTGACGCCGTCGGGGATGAGCGAGCCGAGCAGGGCGCCGGCGGTCGCACCGCCGACCCAGTACAGGTGCAGGAAGAACTGCAGCGAAAGGATGCGCCGACCGGACCAGGAGCGGGCCTCCTCGGCAGCGGTCATGGCGTACGCCTCGTCGCAGAGCGCGAAGGTGCTGTACGTCCGGCCGAGGCGTCCCCTCACGCGGTGCAGGGGGAACGACAAGGCGTAGAACACGTGCCGGACGTTCACCATGAAGGACGCCAGCGCGATCGTCGCGAGTGGGGCCGCCGCGGTGACCATTCCGATGAGCAGGAACTCGAACGATCCGCCGAAGACGACCGCGGCAGACAGGACCGCCCACCACGGGTCGAGGCCGGACCGCACGGCCAGCGCTCCGAACGCAAGGCCGAGCGGGACGAACCCCAGGCCCGCCGACAGGGAGCCCGTGAAGGCGTTCCGCGCGTCGCGGGGCGGCCGGGGTCCGGAGGTGGAGGCGGGGGCGGGCCGGTACCGGCCGCCGAGAGCGGCCGAAGTTATTCGCATGCGGATATTTTAGAAAGAATCGGGCCGCACATGGTTGCGAATAATGACCGTACGATCGCGCTATGGGCAATGAAGTAAGCATGGATGCGCTTGATCGAGAAATTTTGTTCCACCTGCGTCAGGACGGGCGACTGACCAACGTCGAGCTGGCCAAACGGGTCGGCCTGACTCCGCCCCCGTGCCTGCGTCGGGTCAAGCGCCTGGAAGAAGCCGGCGTCATCACCGGCTACCGGGCCGTCATCGACCCGGAAGCCCTGGGGCGCGGGCTGGAGGTCCTCGTCGACGTCGAGATCTACGCCCAGGACCGCAAGAGCTTCGAGGAGTTCGAGTCCACGGTGGCCTCCTACGAAGAGGTCATCGAGTTCCGCCGCATGTACGGGCGCCCCGACTACTTCATCCGCGTCGCGGTCGCCGACCACGCCGCCTACGAAGCTTTCCTCACCGGCAAGTTGAGCGGCCTGCCCGCCGTGTTGCGACTCGAATCCCATCTCACCATGAAGAAGATCGCGGCGGATGACTGACCCGCGCGCCATCCGCCTCTCGGCAGCCGGGCCGATGAGCTCGTCCATGGTCACGGACATGGCCGTCACCTTCGGCGGCTGCACGCATCGCCCCGACCGCTGCGGTTGAGCAGCCGGGCCCATCGGACATCCCCGGCCACCCGGTCTCACGACGACGGGCGATGCCGTCCTCACGCCTGTCGTCCATCGAGCGGTGACGACAGGCGTGACGGACCCCGAAGAGCCCGGACACCATGGCCTGACGTCGCCGATCCGAGCGGGGCGCATGGCGACATCTGACAGGATGTGCCGGTCGCGAGGTTTCCTCGCGACCGGTCTCGCCCGCGCCGGGCTGGGCCGTCGGCTCAGCCCGTGAGCGCTGGTTCACGATGGTGACCTGGGGCCTCTGTCGTGTCGGCCGCGTCCGGCTTCCGGCGGCCGCCGATCACCACGGCGACCAGGCCCAGTGCTGCCCACGCCGCCAAGGCCGGCGCGGCCGTGCCCACGGCGGCACCGTCGAAGAAGGCGACCGACCTCAGCAACGAGCCGCCCGCGCCCGGCGGGAGCAACTGGCCGATCGCACCTACCGGTTCGGGGAGCATCTCGGGTGCGCTCGTGACACCCGAGAAGGAATTGCCGAGCAGGACCATCAGCAGCGCGCCCACGCCGATGCCTCTGGTGCCGAGCAGCGCCGCGAGTCCTCCTACGGCCGAGGCCATGGCCAGCACGGTGAGGCCGATGACGCCCGCTTCGGTCAACCAGTCACCCGTGACCACGCCCAGCCAGCTGTGCGCGACCGCTGTGGCGACGACCCCCACGAGCCCGGAGGCGCCGACAAGGGTCAAGACCGCCCTGGTGCCCCGCAGCTTCATGACGGTCACCATGGCCCCGGCGGCGACGCCGGCCAGAGACAGCGGAAGGATGCTCGCACCGAGGGCGGCGCCACGCGGATCCGGCCCCGGTGCCGCGACGACGTCGGTGACGGGCAGCGCGGTCCCGGTGGGAGCCGCGCCCTTGGCCGCCTCGGTCAGCAACTGGGCGGCGACAGGACTCGCCGCCGAGGCGGTGAGCAGTTGCGGCCCCTTCTCGGTGACCACGAAGGCGCCGTATACGGCCCGGTCCTCGATCGCCTCGCGCGCAGAGGCCGTGTCGTCGTAGCGGTGGATCTCGAAGGCGCCCCCGCGCTGTTCGAGCTGCTTCCGCATCTGATCGGCGGCGGGTGCGGCACCCGCGATGCCCACGGGAAGGTCGCGCGGGGCGATCCGGGCAGCGGGCCACGAGAAGGCCCAGAGGCTGATCGTCACGATCAGGGGGACGAGGAGGATGACCGCGACCGCGCGGCGGTTCGGCGCAGCAGGCATGACGACTGCCTCAATTCAAAGAGAAGGATCGTTCGTTTTACTTGCGGGCCACTGTCCCGCCGGCGTCCGGGCTTGTCAAGAAGGAACGTTCGTTTTACATTGTGGTCATGGCACGCGTATCCCAGGAACACCTCGATGCCCGCCGTCGGCAGATCCTCGCCGGTGCCGCGCGCTGCTTCGCCCGCAACGGTTTCCACGGCACATCGATGCAGGGCGTGCTGAAGGAGGTGGGGCTGTCCGCGGGCGCCGTCTACCGCTACTTCGCGGGCAAGGAGGACCTGATCGCGGCCATCGCCGACGACGCCTTCCTCAGCATCCGCCGGGCGTTCGCGGAGGCTGCCGAGCTCTCCCCGCCGCCCACCCCCGACGTGTTGCTGGGCAGGGTGCTGCGCGGGGTCTTCGAGGGGCAGGTGTACGGGATGGAGCGTCGCACGTGTGCCGCGCTCATTGTCCAGGTGTGGGCCGAGACGATGCGTGACGACCGGCTTGCGAAGACGCTCGAGGACGGTTACGCGGGAATGCGGGTGGCCTGGGCGAAGCTGGTGGATGCCTACCGGGCGGCCGGGATCATGCACTCCGACGTGCCGGCCGATGACGTCGCCCGCACCCTGATCGCCACCGCGCAGGGTTTCCTCGCGCAGGAGGCGCTGTTCGGCGGAGCCGAGCCCCGTGTCCTGGAGAACGGGCTGCGCGGACTGATGTCCATCGATACGCAAAAGATCAGTTAACGCGCCGGAAAAACTTCCGCCCTAACGTGCAATACCTGGCCGCGGAACCCTCTTCAGCCTTCAACGGAGTGTTGAAGGCGGGATAGGGTCCCGCTGCGTCCGGGGCAGGTACCGGGCGGAAGACGAAGAGGGTGGAAGCGTGCAACTGACTCCGCACGAACAGGAACGCCTGCTCATCCATGTGGCTGCCGATGTCGCGGAGAAGCGCAGGGCGCGTGGACTGCGGCTGAATCACCCCGAGGCGGTCGCGCTGATCACCTCCCACCTCCTCGAGGGTGCCCGCGACGGTCGGACCGTGGCCGAACTGATGGCCTCCGGCAGGAAGGTCCTCACCCGCGACGACGTCATGGACGGCATCCCGGAGATGATCCACGACGTCCAGGTCGAGGCCACCTTCCCGGACGGAACCAAGCTGGTCACCGTCCACGAACCGATCGTCTGACGGGGGAGCGGCCGATGATTCCCGGAGAGATCCTGTACGCGCAGGACCCGGTGCCGCTCAACGAGGGGCGCCCCGTCACCCGTCTCACCGTCCTCAACGCCGCGGACCGGCCCGTCCAGGTCGGCTCGCACTACCACTTCGCCGAGGCCAACACCGGCCTGGACTTCGACCGCCGCGCAGCCCGCGGGCTGCGGCTGAACATCGCCGCCGGAACCGCCGTGCGCTTCGAGCCCGGAATCCCCGTCGACGTCGAACTCGTCCCGCTCGCAGGTCTGCGCATCGTCCCCGGTCTGCGCGGCGACACCGGAGGTCCCCTCGATGCCTGAGCTCAGCCGCCCCGCGTATGCCGACCTGTACGGGCCCACCACCGGCGACCGCATCCGGCTCGCCGACACCGACCTCGTCGTGGAGATCGAGGAGGACCGCTCCGGCGGTCCCGGACGGGCCGGTGACGAGGCCGTGTTCGGCGGCGGCAAGGTGATCCGCGAATCGATGGGCCAGGCGCGGACCACCCGTGCGGAAGGTGCCCCCGACACCGTCATCACCGGCGCCGTCGTCATCGACCACTGGGGCGTCGTCAAGGCCGACATCGGCATCCGCGACGGCCGGATCACCGGAATCGGCAAGGCCGGGAACCCGGACACGATGGACGGGGTGCCCCCGGAACTGGTCATCGGGCCCGAGACCGAGATCATCGCGGGCAACGGCAGGTTCGTCACCGCCGGCGCCATCGACGCGCACGTCCACTTCATCTCGCCGACCCTCGTCGACCAGGCCCTCTCCTCCGGGATCACCACGCTGGTAGGCGGTGGTACGGGCCCGGCCGAAGGCACGAAGGCCACGACGATCACCCCGGGCCCGTGGCATCTTGCCCGGATGTTCGCGGCGCTGGAGGGCTACCCGGTCAACATCGGTCTGCTCGGCAAGGGCAACACGATGTCACGCGAGGCCATGCACTCCCAACTGCGTGCCGGAGCGCTCGGTTTCAAGATCCATGAGGACTGGGGTGCGACCCCAGCCGTCATCGACGCCTGCCTCGGGGTGTGCGAGGAGACAGGCGCCCAGTTGGCCATCCACACGGACACGCTCAACGAGGCCGGCTTCGTCGCCGACACGCTGGCCGCCGTCGCGGGGCGCTCGATCCACGCCTACCACACCGAGGGTGCGGGCGGCGGGCACGCTCCCGACATCATCAGCGTGGTCTCGGAGCCGTACGTCCTTCCCAGCTCGACCAATCCGACCCGGCCGCACACCGTCAACACGATCGAGGAGCACCTCGACATGCTGATGGTCTGTCACCACCTCAATCCCGCAGTGCCGGAGGACCTGGCCTTCGCCGAGTCCCGTATCAGGCCCTCGACGATCGCTGCCGAGGACATCCTCCACGACCTCGGAGCCATCTCGATCATCTCCTCGGACTCCCAGGCGATGGGCCGCATCGGCGAGGTGATCCTGCGCACCTGGCAGACCGCCCACGTGATGAAGCGGCGACGCGGCACGCTGCCGGGCGACGGTTCCGCCGACAACCACCGGGTGCGTCGCTATGTCGCCAAATACACCATCAACCCCGCGGTCGCCCAGGGCCTGGACCGGGAGATCGGCTCCGTGGAGCCCGGCAAGCTCGCCGACCTCGTGCTCTGGGACCCGGTCTTCTTCGGCGTCAAGCCGCAACTGGTGCTCAAGGCCGGCCAGATCGCGTACGCGCAGATGGGCGACGCCAACGCCTCGATCCCGACCCCGCAGCCGGTCATGCCCCGCCCGATGTTCGGTGCGGTGGGCCGGGCCCCCGCCGCCAACTCGTTCAACTTCGTCTCCTCGGCCGCCATCGAGGCCGGGCTGCCCGAGCGCCTGGGCCTCGGCAAGGAGTTCGTGGCCATCACCAGTACCCGTGGCGTCACGAAGGCCGACATGCGGGAGAACGACGCCCTGCCCCGGGTCACCGTCGATCCCGACAGCTTCGCCGTCACCATCGACGGTGACCCGGTCGAACCCGCCCCCGCCGCCGAACTGCCCATGGCCCAGCGCTACTTCCTCTTCTGAGCGCAGGACGGCACATCATGACGACACGCGCAGCCCTGCTCGTCCTCGCCGACGGCCGGTTCCCCGCCGGTGGCCACGCCCACTCCGGAGGCGCCGAGCCGGCCGTCAAGGCGGGACACATCCAGAACGCCGAGGACCTGGCGGCCTTCTGCCTGGGACGCCTCCACACCACGGGTCTCACCTCCGCGGCCCTCGCCGCAGCGGCGGCCCACGGCCTGGACCCTCTCGCCCTCGACGAGGCAGCCGACGCCCGGACACCCTCGCCCGCCCTGAGGAGCGTCGCCCGCAAGCTGGGCCGACAGCTGATGAGGGCGGCGCGAGCCACCTGGCCGAGCACCGAACTCGCAGCCCTCGCCCAGGCCCGGCCGCGCGGCGCCCACCAGCCCGTGGTCCTCGGGCTCACAGCACGCTCCGCGGGCCTGGGGCCCGCCGACGCCGCCCACTGCATCGCCTACGAGACGGTCAGCGGCCCGGCCGCCGCGGTGGTCCGCCTGCTGTCCCTGGACCCCTTCGAGGCGACCGCGGTCCTCGCCCGGCTCGCCCCCGCCCTCGACCAGGTCGCCGAACAGGCCGCCGAGGCCGCACGGCACGGCATCGACGCCCTGCCCGCCGCCTCCGCCCCGCTGCTCGACATCTCGGCCGAGGCCCACGCGGCCTGGCCGGTCCGCCTGTTCGCGTCCTGAACGCCGGAACTCACCCCGCCCGTCATCACCAGGAGCCGCACCCATGCATCTCGACCACGCACACCACGGCCCCGCCGCCGTCAGCGCCGACGCCGCACGCCCCGACGGCACCCGTCGCGCGCTGCGCATCGGCCTCGGCGGCCCGGTCGGCTCCGGCAAGACGGCCACCGTCGCCGCCCTCTGCCGCGCCCTGCGCGACCGCGTCTCCATCGCCGTCGTCACCAACGACATCTACACCCGCGAGGACGCCGCCTTCCTGCTCCGCAACGCAGTCCTGCCACCCGAGCGCATCCAGGCCGTGGAGACCGGCGCGTGCCCGCACACCGCCATTCGTGACGACATCTCCGCCAACCTCGAAGCGGTCGAGGACCTGGAGGACTCGGTGGGCCCCCTCGATCTGATCCTCGTCGAATCGGGCGGCGACAACCTGACCGCCACCTTCTCCAAGGGGCTCGTCGACGCTCAGGTCTTCGTGATCGACGTCGCGGGCGGTGACGACATCCCGCGCAAGGGCGGCCCGGGTGTCACCACCGCCGACCTGCTCGTCATCAACAAGACCGACCTCGCCCCGTACGTCGGCTCCGACCTGGACCGGATGGCCCGCGACGCCGCCGAGCAGCGCGGCCGGCTCCCCGTGGTGTTCACCTCCCTCACCGGTACCGACGGTGTGGCACCCGTCGCCGACTGGGTGCGGGAGCGGCTCGCGGACTGGGCCGCGTGAGCGTCTCGGCCACCGCCCGGATCACGGCGGTCGCCGACGGACGGGGCGGCACGGCACTTCCGGTGCTGGAGAGCGACGGGCCGCTCGCCGTGCGCCGGACCAGATCGCCGGAACCCGCGTACGCGCGCGTCACCGTGGTCGGCGCGATGAGCGCGCCCCTCGGCGGCGACCGGCTCGCCATCGAGGTCCGCGCCGAGGACGGCGCCCGGGTGACCGTGGACTCCGCGGCCGCCACCGTGGCGCTGCCGGGAGCGGGCCCCGACGCCGTACCCGCCTCGTACGACGTGTGGCTGAGGGTGGGGGAGCGGGCGGAACTCCGCTGGCTCCCCGAACAGCTCGTCTCCGCCCGCGACAGCGAGCTGGACATGACCACCCGGGCCGAACTCGCGGGAAGCGCACGCCTGGTGCTACGCGAGGAACAGGTCCTGGGCCGTCACGGCGAACGCACCGGGCGGCTCACGACTCGCCTCACGGTCCGAAGATCCGGACGGCCACTGCTCGACCAGCACCTGGCGTACGGGCCGGGTACGCCCGGGGGATGGGACGGCGCGGCCGTCCTGGGCGGTCACCGGGCCGTCGGGCAGCTGCTCGTCGTCGACCCGGCATTCGACGACCGGCCTCCCGCGCCGCGGCTCCTCGGCCCCACCGCCGTGCTCACCCCGCTCGCGGGCCCCGCTGTCCTGGTCACCGCGGTCGCCGCCGACGCACGCCTGCTACGTGCGGTGCTGGACGACGCGCTGGAGGACCTCCAGAAGGGATCAAAGGTCCCGAACGGAGGCTGAGTTCGCTGAGCGGGACAGTGAGCACCGGTTATTGGTTCGGTAAAGAAACATGCCTACGCCCTGTTCTCAGCAACCCCACAGACGAAAGGATCCTCCTGGACACGGAGACGACGCGCCGCCACCGGCGGCGCACACGCAGGGGGAGGTTCCACTTGAGACGCACAGCGATGCTCGGTTCGGCCGGCACTCTGATCGCGGGCACGCTCATAGCGGGGGCGATAGCCGCACCGGCCGCCGGTGCCGACAGCCGGCACCACGGCGACAGGGAGGCCCGTGGCGCCCAGATCGCCGCGGCCCGTGCCGCGAAGGCCGGGATCGACTGGACGGACTGTCCGGCCGACTGGGCGATCGCCGCACCCATCCAGTGCGGCTGGGTGAGCGTTCCCCTCGACTACGCCAAGCCGGACGGCAAGCAGATCAAGCTCGCGGTCGACCGGCACGTCAGCACCGGCACGAAGGACGAACGCCAGGGCGCGCTCGTCTACAACCCCGGCGGCCCCGGCGGCTCCGGCATGGCGTTCCCGAAGCGCATCGTCACGAAGAACCCGATCTGGGCGAAGGCGGCCAAGGCATACGACTTCGTCGGGTTCGACCCGCGCGGTGTCGGCCACTCGGCCCCGATCTCCTGCATCGATCCGCAGGAGTTCGTGAAGGCCCCGAAGGCCGATCCGGTGCCGGACAGCGAAGCCGACAAGCGGGCCCAGCGCAAGCTCGCGGCCGAGTACGCCGACGGCTGCGCCGAGCGCAGCGGCGACATGCTGCCGCACATGACCACGCCCAACACCGCCCGCGACCTGGACGTCATCCGTGCCGCGCTCGGTGAGAAGAAGCTGAACTTCCTGGGCGTCTCCTACGGCACCTATCTGGGCGCGGTCTACGGCACGCTCTTCCCGTCGCACGTGCGCCGCATGGTCGTCGACAGCGTGGTCGACCCGGCGAAGGACAACATCTGGTACGAGGCCAACCTCAACCAGGACATCGCCTTCCAGACGCGATGGAACGACTGGAAGGCGTGGGTCGCCGAGAACGACGCGGCCTACCACATCGGTGACACGCCCGAGAAGGTCGAGCAGGCGTGGCTCACGCTGCGGGCCGCTGCCAAGGAGGACCCGATCGGCGGCGTCGTAGGCCCCGCCGAGCTCATCGGGTTCTTCCAGAGCGCGCCGTACTACGACTCCGCCTGGGCGCCCACGGCCCGGATCTGGAGCGACTACCTGGGCGGCGACACCCAGGCGCTGATCGACGCCGCGGCACCCGACCTGTCGGACACCGCGGGCAACATCAGCTCGGAGAACGGCAACGCCGTGTACACGGCGGTCGAGTGCGCCGACGCCAAGTGGCCCACCAGCTGGAAGAAGTGGGACCGCGACAACACCCGGCTGCACCAGGAATACCCGTTCATGACCTGGGCCAACGCCTGGATGAACCTGCCCTGTGCGACCTGGTCGTCCAAGCAGCAGACGCCGCTGGACGTCCGCACCGGCAAGGGCCTGCCTCCGGTGCTCATCGTGCAGTCCACGCGCGACGCCGCCACCCCGTACGAAGGCGCCGTCGAACTGCACAAGCGCTTCAAGGGCTCCCGTCTCATCACCGAGAAGGGCGCCGGCTCGCACGGTGTCACCGGCCTGGTCAACCCCTGCGTCAACGAGCGAGTGGACACCTACCTGCTCACGGGGAGGACCGACCGGCGCGATGTGACGTGCACCCCGCACGCCACGCCGAAGCCGTGACCACCTGACGTGAGCGGGCGGCCGATGACGTACGGCGGCCGCCCGTTCACCCCCTCCCGCGGGGCGCCGCGCTCACGCCTTCCGGTCGAACCGATCCAGCCAGGCGTCCTCCGCCGCGTAGTCGAAGAGCGCCTCGCCGTAGCCGCGCACCATCTTCGGGAAGACCTCCCTCCAGTCACGTCCGTCGAGCTGTGCGACGAGCTGTTCGACGGTCCGCGGCAGTGACCGCTCATACCCCGTCACCGGGCGGTAGCCCAACTCCTGTTCGGCAGCCGACATGTCGTAGACGACAGGATGCGCGCCGCTCCACGGGGTCTCACCCACACCGCCTTCCGGCGGCGCGCCGTCGACCAGCACCGTCTCGGTCTCCAGACCGAGCACGCCGTCGACCGCCGCACCGATCTCCGCGACGGTCGGAGCCTGCGGGTCACCCGCGTTGAGCACCCGGGCGGCCGGCCGCAGAGCGGCGAGCCGTATGAGTTCGGCGATGTTGGACACGTGCACCGGATGGAAGCGGCTCGCCCCGCCGTAGGCGAGGACCCGTCGCCTGCGCCCGTCCAGAAGGCGCTTGACGAAGTACAGCTCGCGCGGTGTGCGGCAGTGTTCACCGTGCACCGCGCCCGCCCGCAGCAGAGTCACCGGCAACGCGTCGCCCGCCGCGAGCAGTTCCCGTTCCAGCGCGGCCTTCCGTGTCCCGTACGTCGAGTCCCCGGGCGCCACCGTGCGCTGCGTCTCCGGGATCGGCACCGGATACCGGGGGAAGCCGTCCGGCTCGCCCTGTGTGTCGAAACTGCGGCCCTGCTCGTCCTCGTACACCGCTCCGCTGGAGACGACGACCGCGGACCCGGCCCGGCCCGCCAGCCCCGTGAGTTGCGCGGCGTGATCCCGGCCGAAGGCGACCATGTCGACGAGGACGTCGCAGCCGTCTCCGAGCGCGGCCGCCAGGGCTCCCTCCTCCTCGCGGTCGAGTGCGAGGAGGCGGACGCCGTCGCTCCAGGTGCCGTCCCGGCCGCCCCCGCGCGAGGCCGCGGTCACCTCCCAGCCGTCCGCGGCCAGAGCCCTCACCGCGGCCCGCCCGATCTGTCCCGTCGCGCCCAGCACGAAAGCCCGTCCTCTGCTCATGCGGGAAACGCTACGGCCGCCGCGGTCGCGGGAACAGGAGGATCTGCCGGCAGCGAATTCCCCTCTCAGCGCGAGCGGCGCGGGAACTTCTTGGCCTCCTCGGCCTGCGAGGCCTTGGCCTTGACCGCGTACTCGTCGACGTACTCCTGGCCGGAGAGGTTCAGGATGGCGTACATGATCTCGTCCGTCACCGCCCGGATCGCCGCCTTCTGGTCCTCCAGGCCGGCGTATCGGGAGAAGTCCAGCGGCTCCCCGAAGCGGATCGTGACCCGCTTCACCTTGGGCACCTTCTGCCCGGGCGGCTGGATCTCGAAGGTGCCGACCATCGCACAGGGGATGACCGGGACCCCTGCCCGGATGGCCATCACGGCGACCCCGACCTTGCCCTTGTACAGCCGCCCGTCGTGCGAGCGGGTGCCTTCCGGATAGATGCCCAGCAGCTCCCCCTTGCTCAGCACCCCCAGCCCTTCACGGATCGCCGCCTGCCCCGCCTCCTTGCCCGACCGGTCCACCGGAATCTGCCCGATGCTGTGGAAGAACGCGGCGGTCAGCTTGCCCTTGATGCCGGGGCCGGTGAAGTACTCGGCCTTCGCGAGGAACGTGATGCGGCGCTTCAGGATCGCGGGCATCAGGAAGTGGTCGGAGAAGGAGAGGTGGTTCCCGGCGACGATGGCCGCGCCGTCGGCCGGAATGTGTTCCAGTCCCTCGATGCGTGGCCGGAACGTCAGGCGCAGCAAGGGGCCCAGCACGACATGCTTCAGGACGTAATAGAACACAGCTTCTCTCCTCGTCTTCCGGACCGGGCCGGTGAGTCTCCCGGACCGGTCCGGTCGCCGCGTTCTGCCAGGTCACGCATGGTGTTGTTGCTCTTGGCCGGCTCGGTGGCGCCGCCCGCCGCGGTCCGGCCCCTACGGAACGGGTACCCGTTCCTCGCCGCCTTAGCTGATGGGCCATCAGTCGATGGTCCTTACGAACCCGGCGCCTCTCCGCGGTGATCGATCGTAGCCCTGATTCGCTTGCTACCGGGAAGTCGCACGGAACCGGAGCCGCCGAGACCCGGCAACGGGCCACGGAAGGGCCCCCGGACTGCCCCGGAGGACCCCTCGGGACCCGCCCCGCTTCGCGTCGGGTTCGTAGCGGCGCAGGATGATGAGCATCAGGCAGACGTACGGGTTCAGCGGTGTGATCATCCAGGTGTGGCCGAGCCGCCGATACGGAAAGCCGCCTGGGTGATGGCCGGTTCGCGACCGATGAGCATGAACGCCCGCACCCGACACAGGGTGCGACCAGGCGCCACGGTGCCGGACCGCCGTGCCGGTCCCGAGGTCACGAAGAGGTTCGGCGCGCAGACCGGCGGGGCGAACAGGACCAGGCCGGCGAAGCCGGTGAGGCCGGCCGATCCGAGGAGCGCGGCACCCTGCACCGCGAGCAGGGTGCCGACGTCCGAACCGCCGCCGGAGGGCCGACGTCCGAGCGGTCGAAGACACCGTTGACCTGAGCGATCACCCGGATCAGCACGATGTACGCGGACATCCCGGTGATCGACCCGGCCGCCATCACCGGTACGCCGCCGGCCCCGCGTACCTTGCCGTGGACGATGCCGCGATCAGGCACGCGGCGAACAGCGGAGGGACGGGGCGCAGCGCACGCACCGGCTCGCGCGTGGCCCGCCCACGCTCGTCCGCGCAGAGGAGACCGTCACCCGCGCACCAGGCGCCCCAACGCCCACCGCGCCGGTCCCGCGTAGGCGGCGAGAGCGACGGCGGGCCCCTCGATCCGGAGCGTCGTGGCCGATCCGCCCGGCCGGTGCGTGACCTCGTGAAACAGGCGCAGACGCACCGGTCCGACGCGAACCCGCCACGTCCACCGCCTCCGCTCGTCGTCCACGGACTCGACGACGAAGGCCGCCCTGACACCGAACAGGGAGACGATCTCACCCCGGGTGCCCGGTACGATCCGTTCGTCGTCCACGTGAACCGCCCTGATCTGCGGCGACCACGACGGCCAGCGCGCCGGGGTGACGTAACGCAGCCACACGTCCTCGGCCGACGCGCGCCCTTCGGCGCGCAGCGTCATGACCGCCATCGGCCCGGTACCCGGATCAGCCGGCCTGGTCGTGCACGAACTCGTTGAGGGCCTTGCCCGGCCGCAGCGCGGCCTCGCCGCCGACGGTGTGGAAGCTGCCGAAGCCGACCATCGTGACCGTCCTGCCCGCCTTCAGCGCCTCGGCGATGGCACCTGCCTCCGCGACCGTGCCGAACACGGCGTCGACGACCCGGCCGATCTGGTCGGCCGGCAGCTCGCCGCCTTGCGCGGTCTTCCGCCCGATCGCCTCGACCAATCCTGACCTGTCCATGCGCAGCACCCTCTTCCCGCCGACGATGACGCGCGACGGACACGGCCCCGCCCGCGGGTACCGGCCGGCCCGTGGTCCGCCACACGATGCCCTCAGGGTGTCATCGTGGAGGCGTCCCCGCACGGCGGCGGGCGGCACGGCTCACCTGCGGTGGGCAAACCGTCCGGAACACCCTGCCAGGGCTCGTGCCTCAGGTGTCGCGGGTGGCGAGCATCCCCAGAGTGGCGAGGCCGAGGACCACCCAGCCGAACCAGAGCCAGCCATTGCTCCCCAGGGCCACCGTGTACGCCGTCACCGCGACCAGCGCGCCGACGGTGAGCACTCCCATGGTCTTCGTGGATCCAGGCATGAGCACACGCTCCTCACCCGGCCGCACGGCCGTTGAGGCCATGGTCACCCCTCAGGCGTGTCCACCGCTACTGTCCGCGCGCCTGCAATGAGGCGAGATAGGCGTTGTACGCCTTCAGCTCCTGGTCGCCGTCCCGGTCGGCGGCACGGTCGGAGCGCTTGGCCGTCCGCTGCTCGGAGCGGTACCACTGGAAGACCAGCGCGATCAGTACCAGCACGGAAGGGATCTCGCTGAACGCCCAGGCGATGCCGCCGGCCGCGGACTGGTCGGACAGGGCGTCGAGGCCGAGCGAGGCCGGAGGATTCTCGTACGCCTTCACCATCGGCTGGCTCGCCATCATCAGCGCGATCCCGAAGAACGCGTGGAACGGCATGCCCGCGAAGAGCTCCAGCATCCGCATCACGTAACCGGGCCGGTGCGGGCCGGGGTCGACGCCCATGATCGGCCAGAAGAACACCAGGCCGACCGCCAGGAAGTGCACCATCATCGCGATGTGCCCCGTCTTCGATCCCATCAGGAAGTCGAACAGCGGGGTGAAGTAGAGCCCGTACAGGCTCGCGATGAAGAGCGGGATCGTGAACACGGGATGCGTGATGATCTTCATGTAGCGGCTGTGCAGCAGCTTGAGCAGCAGCTCGCGCGGACCCGTGCGGCCCCGCCCCGCCACCGGCAGCGCCCGCAGGGCCAGCGTCACCGGGGCGCCGAGCAGCAGCAGGATCGGCGACACCATGCTGATCACCATGTGCTGCACCATGTGCACGCTGAACATGACCATGCCGTAGTCGTTGAGCCCCGTGCACATCACCAGGGCGATGGACAGCACGCCGATGACGAAGAACACCGTCCGGTTCACCGGCCAGCCGTCGCCCCGGCGACGCAGTCGCACGACTCCGTAGCCGTACAGGGCGAGCGCGAGGACGCAGCCGATCAGGAAGAACGGGTCCGCGGAGAACTCCAGCCCGCGTCCCAGCGTGAACGGCGGCAGATCCATGTTCGTGCCGTGCCCGCTGTGATCCATCTGTTCACTCCTGCTGGGGACGTCCCCGTTTCGTGCCGGTTGTCCGGTCCAGACTAGAACCGCCCCCGGCCGCGGATGCGGCCGGGGGCGGTTCACGGGGCGTCGGGACGGTCAGAGCACGACCTGAGCCTCGGCGTAGCGCTCGGCGGGGACCGTCTTCAGGGTCTCCACGGCCGCTGCCAGCGGGACCATCGTGATGTCGGTGCCGCGCAGCGCCGTCATCATGCCGAACTCACCGCGGTGAGCGGCCTCCACCGCGTGCCAGCCGAAGCGGGTGGCGAGGACACGGTCGTAGGCGGTGGGGGTGCCGCCGCGCTGCACGTGGCCGAGGATCACCGGGCGGGCCTCCTTGCCGAGGCGCTGCTCCAGCTCACCGGACAGCTGCGTCGCCACGCCGGCGAAGCGCTCATGGCCGTAGATGTCCTTCTTGCCCTGGCTGAACTCCATGGAGCCCTCCCGGGGCTTCGCGCCCTCCGCCACGACCACGATCGCGAACTTCTTGCCGTCCGAGAAGCGCCGGCCGACCAGTTCCGTCAGCTCGTCGATGTCGAAGGGCCGCTCGGGTACGACGATGGCGTGCGCACCGGCCGCCATGCCCGAGTGCAGTGCGATCCAGCCGGTGTGCCGCCCCATGACCTCGACGATCAGCACGCGCTGGTGCGATTCGGCCGTCGTCTTCAGCCGGTCGAGAGCCTCGGTGGCCACTCCGACGGCCGTGTCGAAACCGAAGGTCACGTCGGTGGACGCGATGTCGTTGTCGATGGTCTTGGGCACACCGACGATGGGAAGGCCCGCCTCGGAGAGGAGGTTGGCGGCCTTCAGGGTGCCTTCGCCGCCGATCGGGATGATCGCGTCCAGGCCCAGGTCCGCGACATGGCCCTTCGCCCGCTCCACGCCGTCACGCAGATGCGCGGGCTGGACGCGGGAGGAGCCGAGGATCGTGCCGCCGCGGGCGAGGATGCCGCCGACCGCGTCGAGGTCGAGCTTGCGGTAGTCGCACTCGAGGAGGCCCTTCCACCCGTCGTGGAAGCCGATGACCTCGTCGCCGTGGTCGACCACCGCGCGGTGCACGACGGAACGGATGACGGCGTTGAGGCCGGGGCAGTCGCCGCCGGAGGTGAGCACACCAATTCGCATTGCCCGGGAAACCTTTGCAACGTGGGCCGACGCCGGACCACGTCGTCCGGTTGGATCCCCGCCACCCTACCGGCGCGGGGTGGCCGGACCGAACCCACTGTCCGACTGCTGGACGTCCACGGGATGTACACCCGGGCCACACACGCGTGGACCGGCCTCTCCAGGGAGGGGCCGGTCCACGCGGGAACTGTGTCAGGCCGGCTGGGTCGCCGCGGCGATCCGCTCGGCGCGCAGCGCCTCGTACCAGCGGTCGTCGCTCGGCGGCAGCGCGTTCACGTCGAGCGCCAGCTTCAGCAGGAGGTCCGCGATCAGCGGGTTGCGTGCCAGAACGGGCCCGTGCATGTAGGTGCCGAACACGGTGTCGTTGTACGCGCCCTCCGTGCCGTCACCCGTGCCGTTGCCCCGGCCGAGCCGCACCCGCGCGAAGGGGCGCGCCGCCGGACCGAGGTGCGTGATGCCCTGGTGGTTCTCGAACCCCGTCAGCGGGGGCAGACCGAGATTCGGATCGATGTCCCCGAGCACGTCGCCGACGCACCGGGCACCCTCACCCCGGGTCGAGACGACGTCGAGCAGCCCGAGGCCGGGCTCGCGCTCGCCGAGGTCGTTGATGAACTCGTGGCCGAGGATCTGGTAGCCCGCGCAGACGGAGAAGATGATCGCGCCGTTCGCCGCGGCCCTGTTCAGTCCGCCGTCACGCCGCAGCCGCTCCGAGGCGAGCCGCTGCGGCCGGTCCTCACCGCCGCCGATCAGATAGATGTCACCCGACGTCGGGATGGGCTGGTCGCTGCGCACGTCCACGCGCGACACGTCGAGACCGCGCTGGCGCGCCCGGCGCTCCACCACCAGGGCGTTTCCCTGGTCGCCGTAGGTGCTGAGGAGGTCGGGGTAGACCCACACCAGCCGCAGGCTGTTGTTGCTCATGCTTCGTCCTCTCCGGGGGTTGCCCGCGCGGGGGTCAGTTGCCGACACGACGGCGCAGATCCTGGAAGGCGGTGTAGTTGGCGATGACCTCGATGCGCCCGGGCGGTGCCATCTGGACGGCCTCGTCCAGGGTCTCGCAGACGCGGAAGTCCAGTCCGGCCACTTCGAGACGGACCGCGAGGTCCAGCTTGCGGTCACCGAGCACGAAGATCGGGTGGCCGTAGAGCTGGGTGTAGTCGACGTCCCACAGCCAGGAGGTGTCCGTGCCGTCGGCGCCGCGCGCGTTCACCGAGAGGATGACCGGGGTGGGCGGCGGGTCGATCAGGGAGAACGTCTCGAGCCAGCCCGCCGGGTTCTTCGCCAGCAGGAGCCGGAGCTCACGGCCGAGAAAGGTGACGACGTCGTAGCGGCCCGCCACGGCCTGCACCTGGTACATGCGCTCCAGGGCGACCTGCGGCGGCACACCGAAGACGGCCGCCACGGCGGCCGAACTCGTGGCGTTGGCCTTGTTGGCCCGGCCCGGCAGCTGGAGGTGGATAGGCCACGCGGAACCGTGCGGGTCCAGGACGTAGTCACCGTTCAGCGCCCAGCTCGGGGCGGGGCGGCGGAAACCGCACTCGCCGCAGAACCAGTCGTCCCCTGGGCGCTGCATCACGCCGCCGCAGGACGGGCAGGACCAGGCGTCGTCCTTCCACGCCTGCCCCGCCGCGACCCACACCACGTTGGGCGAGGAGGAAGCTGCCCAGACGATGAGCGGGTCGTCGGCGTTCGCCACGATCACGGCCTTGGAGCCCGAGAGGCCCTCCCGCCACTTCTCCGCCAGCATCCGGGTCTCCGCCGCGCGGTCCAACTGGTCGCGGGAGAGGTTGAGCAGCGCGATCACCTTCGGCGTCGTGTCGCGTGCCACCCCCGCGAGGTACTTCTCGTCGACCTCGATCACGCCGTACCGCGCGTCCGAGCCCCCTGCCAGGGCGGAGGTGATCCCCGCCGGCATGTTGGCCCCGAGCGCGTTCGACACGACGGGCCCTGCGGCCGTCAGCGCCTCCGCGATCAGCCGAGTGGTCGTCGTCTTGCCGTTCGTCGCGGACACGAGGATCACGTCCAGGTGCTGCGCCAGCCGCCCGAGCAGGTCGGGGTCGAGCTTGAGCGCCACCCGGCCGCCGATCACCGATCCGCTGCCGCGCCCCGCGGCGCGCGACACCGCCGCCGCGGCCTTGCCCGCCGTCACGGCGAGCTTGGCCCGCGGCGACAACGGCTCCGTGTTGCCTGCCATCGTCCTAGATCCTCCTTGCGTAAGTCCGCGCCCAGCCTATCGATGTCCGGCGCGACGACAGCACCTCGGCACCACGGGGAACGTGGAGGTCACGTGGAACGTACGCTTCTCCCCATGCGAAACCGCCCGATCCCCGGCAGTTCCGGACGCGTTCGTGCCATGAGCCTGTTCGGCGCCCCGGCGCTCCACCGCCCGTGCGACGACGTCACCGACTTCGGGCCGTCGCTCGCCCGGCTGGTGGAGGACATGTTCGCCACCATGTACGCCGCGAACGGTGTGGGGCTCGCCGCGAACCAGATCGGCGTGCCGCTCAAGGTGTTCGTCTACGACTGTCCCGACGACGACGAGGTCCGGCACCTGGGCCATCTCGTCAATCCCGTACTTGTCGAGGCGCACGGGATCACCGTACGCGGACCGGAGGGCTGCCTGTCCCTTCCCGGGCTCGAAGCCGGCACCCCGCGTTTCGACCACGCCGTGGTGGAGGGCCGGACGGTCACCGGCGAGCCGGTGCGGATCACCGGCACCGGCTGGTTCGCCCGCTGCCTGCAGCACGAGTGCGACCATCTCGACGGCAGGGTCTACACCGACCGGCTCACGGGGCTGCGCCGCGCCAGGGCGCTGCGCGCCGTGCGGCGCTCGCCCTGGGGCCGTACGGCGGTGTCAGGCTGACGCGGGCCCCGGACCCCCGGACACCGAGGGCCCGGGTCCTGGGCGGCCGCTCAGAACCCCTTGCCGCCGGGCAGGTCGCCGGCCTCGGCCAGCCTGCCCCACAGCAGGTCGGCGAGGCTGCGTACCAGCTGCTCGCGCGAGCACGGCCGGTCGCCCAGCCACCAGTCCCCGGCCGCGTGCATCATGCCGACGATGCCGTGGCCCCAGATGCGGGCCATCTGCTCGCTCTCCGGTCCGAGGTCGACCCGTTCGACGATCACCTTGCCGAGCTCCTCGCCCAGGCGGCGCAGCAGCGGGGCCGAATGCCGGCCGACGTCGAAACCGTGCTCGGGGGAGGGGGCCGCGTCGTCGGACGGGTGCATCAGGAAGCGGTAGACCTGCGGGCGGGCCTCGATCGCCGCGAGGTAGGTGTCCAGGGTCGCCTCGACCCGTTCGCGCCGCTCGGACGGGGCGTCGAGCGCGGCCCGCAGGGCGCTCAGCAGGGCGTCGGTGTGGCGCTTGGCGAGCGCGCGGTAGAGGCCGCCCTTGTCACCGAAGTGCCGGTAGAGGATGGGTTTGGTGATCCCGGCCTCCGCGGCGATGGCGTTCATCGACGCCTGCGGGCCGTCCCTGAGCACCACTCGGTCCGCGGCTTCGAGCAGCTCCCGTCGACGGCGTTCGGCTGCCGTCCGCTGCCGTTCCGCCCCTCGTGTGGTCTCCATGTCGTTTCTCCCGCCCCGCCCAGCTGTCCAGCGATCTCGTCACGCCCGGGCAACGTAACACCCTGCTCTGCCACGCACGGATCCGCAGCTGAGCGGTTGACAGAAGCTACTTGCTGGTAACAGACTGTTGTTACCGCTGGTAACAGATGGATCCGGAAGCGCATGGAGGGAATCATGGCCGAGTTCACGCTCGAGCTCAACGACGACCAGAAGCAGGTCCGTGACTGGCTGCACGGATTCGCCGCCGATGTGATCCGGCCTGCCGCTTCGGAGTGGGACGAGCGTGAGGAAACGCCCTGGCCCGTCATCCAGGAGGCGGCCAAGGTGGGCATCTACTCCCTCGACTTCTACGCCCAGCAGTTCTTCGACCCTACGGGCCTCGGCATACCCATGGCCATGGAGGAGCTCTTCTGGGGTGACGCCGGCATCGCCCTTTCGATCGTCGGCACGGGTCTGGCCGCCGTCGGCGTCCTCGCCAACGGCACCGAGGAGCAGATCGGTACCTGGATCCCCCAGATGTACGGGGACGCCGCAGATGTGAAGGTCGCCGCCTTCTGCTCCTCGGAGCCGGACGCGGGCTCGGACGTGGCCTCGATGCGTACCCGCGCGGTGTACGACGAGGCCAAGGACGAGTGGGTGCTCAACGGCACCAAGACCTGGGCGACCAACGGCGGTATCGCCAACGTCCACGTCGTCGTCGCCGTCGTGGACCCGGAGCTCGGTTCGAAGGGCCACGCCTCCTTCATCGTCCCGCCGGCCACCCCCGGCCTCTCGCAGGGGCAGAAGTTCAAGAAGCACGGCATCCGTGCCTCGCACACGGCCGAGGTCGTCCTCGAGGACGTCCGCATCCCCGGCCACTGTCTGCTCGGCGGCAAGGAGAAGCTCGACGAGCGCCTCGCCCGGGCGCGTGAGCGTGCCAGGACGGGGGGCGAGCGCGTCAAGAACGCGGCGATGGCGACCTTCGAGGCGTCCCGCCCCGCCGTCGGCGCCATGGCGGTCGGTACGGCTCGTGCCGCCTACGAGGTCGCGCTCGACTACGCCAGGACCCGGACCCAGTTCGGCCGCCCGATCATCGACAACCAGGGCATCGCCTTCCAGCTGGCCGACATGCGTACGCAGATCGACGCGGCGCGGCTGCTCGTCTGGCGTGCCTCCTGGATGGCGAGTGCGGGCAAGCCGTTCACGGCGGCCGAGGGCTCGATGTCGAAGCTCTACGCGAGTGAGACCGCCAAGACGGTCACCGCGCAGGCGGTGCAGATCCTCGGTGGCAACGGCTTCACCCGTGAGTACCCCGTGGAGCGCATGCACCGGGACGCCGCGATCTACACCATCTTCGAAGGCACGAGCGAGATCCAGCGCCTGGTGATCGCCCGGACCCTGTCGGGAATGCCGATCCGCTGAAGGCTGTCCCGTACTCCCCGGTGGATCGGCGCGCGGCGTCGCATGTGGTGCGTCGCAAGGCGGAGGGATGTCCGCATACCGGATGTATTCGGGCGTTCCGGGGGCGCGGCGAGGTGCCGTAGCTGTAGTCGTGCGCCCCGGGGATCACGGGGCAGACCTCAGTCGCTGCCCGACCTGGTCGCGGCGTCGCGGGGGGGGGGGGGGGGGCCCGCGCGCGCGCCCCACCCCCCCCCCCCCCCCCGGCACCAGCAACCGCGCCAGGCTGCGGCTGCGCCCCGCCCGAGCCCCCCCCACCCAC
>NZ_JAFBGA010000018.1 GCF_016909575.1 Streptomyces sp. HB132
GGGGGGGGGGCCGCGGGGGGGGGCCCCCGGGGGGGGGGCGGGGGGGGGGCGGGGGGGGGGGGGGGGGGGCCCCCCGGGGGGGGCCCCCCCCCCCCGCGACGCCTGTCCGCCCTACTTCCGCGGCAGGTTGGCCTCGATGGCCGCCAGGACCTCGGGCGCCTCCGGCTCGGTGCGGGGGCGGATCCGTGCGACGGGCTCACCGGCCGGGGAGATCAGGAACTTCTCGAAGTTCCACTGGACGTCACCGGCCGCGCCCTCCGCGTCGCCGAGCTTCGTCAGCTCCGTGTACAGCGGGTGCCGGTCCTCGCCGTTGACGTCGATCTTCTCGAGCAGCGGGAAACTGACCCCGTACGTCGTCGAGCAGAACGTCCGGATCTCCTCCGCCGTCCCCGGCTCCTGACCCGCGAACTGGTTGCAGGGCACCCCGAGAACGGTGAAACCGCGCTCCCCGTACTCCTTCTGCAACCTCTCCAGGCCGGCGTACTGCGGGGTGAGCCCGCACTTGGAAGCGACGTTCACCAGCAGGACCGCCGAGCCCTCGTAGGCTCCCAGCGTGGTCGGTTCGCCGGTCAGGGTGCGGAGCGGGATGTCGTGCAGCGTCATGGGGTATCTCCTCGGTGGCGTGGCGTCGCCTTCATTGTGACGCCCCCTCCGCCGAGGCCTCCCGGCGGCCGAGCGCCTTGTAGTAGAACGTGGTCGCCCTGAGCGTGCCGGACGGGTCCGCCGCGTAGCCCGGGACGGAGCCGCACGGGTTCCAGCCCGCCGCGAGGTAGAGGTGCTCGGCGTCGCTCCCCGTCTCGGTGTCCAGCACCAGGAGGGTCAGCCCCTCGGCTGCCGCCGACCGCTCCAGCGCGGTCAGCAGAGCCCGGCCGACTCCCCGTCCGCGCGCCGAGGGCCTGACGACCAGCTTGGCCACCTCCGCGCGGTGGCGGGCGTTGGGCAGGGCAGCCTTCACCAGGCCGATCGTGCCGGCCACCCGCTCGTCGTCCCGGGCGATCCAGACCTGTTGGCTGCCCGCCTCCACGGCGGCCGCCCGCTCCCGCCACCAGGTGGCGGCCGAGGTCCGGTCCAGCGGGACCAGGAATCCCACCGAGGCCCCGCCCTCCACGCTCTCGACCAGAAGAGCGGCGAGCTCATCGGCGTACGTGATCAGTTCGGGGCCGGACACCGGGACGATCTCGGTCATGAAGCAGGTCCTTTCACAGTCGGGGCAGGGCGATCATCGGTGCGTCGGGGACCGGCCGCGAATCCGGACGGCTTGCCGTCACACCCGCTGCCGGGCGGCCGTACCGGGACCGGCGGCTCGGTCCGGGTCTCCGCCCCCGTCGGCTGCCGGGACATCGTCGGTCGGGTGCAGAGCCCGGCCGGCCTGCGGTGAGGGTCGGGCGCTCCCGGCTCGGCATGTGCGGACGATATCCCCCAGCCGGACGGTCCGGGGTGGTCCGAATGCCGACCGGGGGAGGGCGTGCCAGTCTGATAAAGAGTGCATAAGCCGCAATGTCGGCATGTGTGTGCCGGCATCGGCTGCAGAATCAAGGAGGCCGGAGATGGCTGGAAGTGTGAGTGGGACGCGAACGGGTCACGACGCCGCCGCAGGGCGCAGGACCGCTCCGTCCGGCTGGATCGTCTTCGCGGCGGTCATGATGATCTTCGGTGGTGCCATGGCCGTTCTGGAGGGCATCGCCGCCATCGCCAAGGACGACCTGTTCGTCACGACGAGCGACTACGTCTTCAAGTTCAGCCTGACGGGCTGGGGCTGGGTGCACCTCATCCTCGGGATCGTCGTCGTCCTGGCGGGCTGCGCGCTGTTCACCGGGGCTATGTGGGCGCGGGCTGTCGGTGTCCTGCTGGCGGGGCTCCTGGTCGTCGCCAACTTCCTGTGGCTCCCGTACTACCCGTTCTGGTCCATCGTCCTGATCGCGATCAACATCTTCGTCATCTGGGCGCTGTGCTCGCCGCAGAAGGGCGCTCGAGCCTGAGCACCAGGACGTAGGAGACCACCACTGAGACGATCACGAGCGGCATGACGGTGATGCCCTCCGATCCCAGGAGCAGCGTGGCCAGCAGCACCGAGGTCATCGGCAGTCTGAGCATGGCGACGCACATGGCTCCGATGCCCATCGCGAAACCGGAGGTGGCGTTCAGGCCGGGCAGGTGCGAGAGCGCCAGTCCGCCCGCCGCTCCCAGGAACATCGAGGGGAAGATGGGGCCGCCCCGGAAGGCGCTCAACGACGCCGCGTAGGCGAGTGCCTTGCAGACGATCAGTACGACGAGCGTCGCGACCGTGTACGTGGCGTCCTCGGAGAGCAGACCGCCGAGGGCGTCCTGGCCGGAGTACAGCACCTCGGACGCGTTCCTGCCCGTGCTCTCGGCGTAGAGCAGCGCGAGGACGCCGACGGTGAGGCCCACCGCCACGGTCGCGATCACCCGCCGCTGCTCGACCCGCTCCCGCAAAGCCAGGGCGAGCCGTTTGACGCCTGTGCCCGCGAGGGCCGCGGCGGCTCCCAGGGCGATGGCCCAGCCGAACTCGGCGACGGTGGGCTGGGGCGTGTGCGGCACGTGAGGGAGGGCCAGGGAGTAGGTTCCCAGGCCCGTCCACGACCCCAGGCCGACGAAGATGAGCGATCCGATGCCCGAGGCCAGCAGCCCGGGCACCAGTGCGACACCGAGCATCATCCCGGCGAGACCGGACGCCTCCATCAGCAGGAAGGCGCCGATGAGCGGAGAGCCCAGCAGTGTGCTGACGGCGGCGAAGCTCCCCGCCGCCGCCACCATGGCACTCGCGTTCGGCGCGATGCCCGGCTTGAGCAGACGCACCGCGTACACAGCCAGGCCGCCGCCGAGGGCGATGAGGGGGGCTTCGGGGCCGAGGACCACACCGAGTCCGAGGGATGCCAGGGCGGCGAGCGCGACGCCGGGCAACTGTGCGGCTGTCGGCGCGCCCGTGTTCACGAAGCCTTCGGCGGGCTCGTGTCCGCCGGTTCCCGGGAGGTGGCGGATCACCAGGGCGGTCAGCAGGCCCGCCACGGCGAGCAGCGGCAACGGCCACCACGACGGCGTCCTCCCGAATCCCAGTGCGTGCGGGAGATCCGTGTAGGTCAGGTCCTGCAGTTCGTGGACGAGCGCCAGGAATCCGAACGCCGCGGCGGAGATGGGGACGCCGAGGGCCGCCACCATGATCAGAAGCACCGCGTAACCGCGGGTGCGGATGACCGAGAGCGGATCCGGGGTCTTGGCGCCGGGGGCTCCGGCCGGTTCGGCCGCCATGGTCATGGTCTCCTCGTGTCGGGTCCCGCCGGGGCGCCTGCCGGCTGCCCGGGTCCACACGGTGATACCACGATGTGCGGTTATGTCCGCCGAGTACCCGCTGGGTACGAGTGGCGAATCCGATCCCCTTCTACCTCTCGCCCTCCCCGGCTGCCGGAAGCCGGCCCGCGGCCACCGCGTCCACGAGCGCCCGGTGGTCCCTCTCGTTCTGGTCGGCGTACAGCTCGGCGAACGTCTCCAGAGCCCGGTCGAACACGTCGCCGTGGCCGAGGTAGGCCGCGATGGCGATGCGGTCGCCGGAACGTGCGTGCGCCCGGGCCAGCGTCGTCCCGCACAGCTCCCCGAACGCGGTCATGCCGCGCGGCACCATCAGCTCGGGTTCGGCGATGCCCTTCCAGTCGCGCAGCTGCCGTACGTAGAAGTCCCGGCGCTTCCCGTCGAACCCGTCCACCCGTTCCCAGCCCAGGAAGATGTCGCCCGCGGCCTGCATCAGCCGCTGGCCCGCCACCACGCGCTCACCCTGGTTCCGGTACGCACTGGCCCCCGCGTAGGGCGCCAGAACCGAGGTGTCCGCCTCCTTGGCCTGGAGGAAGAGCGGATCCTCACCGTCCCGGCCCAGCAGCAGGAAGATCCAGCAACGGGTCCCGACGCTCCCCACGCCCACGACCTTGCGGGCCATGTCCACGGGCCGGAAGTCCGCGAGCAGGGAACGCCGGTCGGACGGGAGGCTGCGGGCGTAACCCCGGATGAGCTTGCGGAACTGTTTCTCCGTCGCGCGCCGTTCCTCGTCGGGCAGCAGGTCCGAGAGCGGAACGAGCAGAGGCGGGTCCGGGGCGATGCGGAGTCGGCCGTCGGTCACCTCGGTCAGTTTGGCGAACACCTGCAGGCTGTCCCGGGTACGGGCCTTCGCCGTCGCGCCGGCGACACGCTTACGGCCCACAGCCGCCAGCTTGCCGGATGCCATCGCACTGAGGCGCTCCTCGTCAACCTTCGTGTACCAGACATCGAGATTGCGCATGTCCGCGAACCCGATCATCGACTCGCGGTACGACCGCACGGTGGCCCGGACGATGCGGGCCCGCTCCTTGTCCGAGAAGCCGTTCGCGCGGCCGGCGATCACGAGGCTCGCCACCAGCCGCTTGACGTCCCATTCCCAGGGTCCCGGCAGCGTCTCGTCGAAGTCGTTGATGTCGAAGAGCAGGTGGCGCTCGGGCGAGGCGAGCAGTCTGAAGTTCAACAGGTGGGCGTCACCGCACAGCTGGGCCCGTATCCCGGAGGCAGGCGTCCCGGACAGGTCGGAGGCCATGATCGCCGCGGCACCCCGGTAGAAGCGGAACGGTGACTCCGTCATCCGCCCGTACCGGATCGGGACGAGCTCCTGCACCCTGGTCGCGGACTGGGCCTCCAGGAGGGCCAGCGGATCGGGGCGGTCGGCCCGCGGCTCGTACGCGTCGTGGCTGGACCTGGGGACCCGCCGGCGGGCCGCCTTGCCGAGAGCGGCCCGTTCCTGGGGCGTCGCGCCCGGTACGGCGCGCAGCGGTGAGGTGCGTTCCTGGGGCATGGCGGCCTCCTGACTGCGTGCCGGACCGTGTGGGGCGGCCCCCTGCCTCCCATCATCCCGGCCCGGCCCCGTTCCGGCCGCTCGGCCCGGTCGCGTACCTCTTCTCGGCGAGGGCGAGGGCGAGGGCGAGGGCGAGGGCGAGGGCGAGGGCGAGGGCGAGGGCGAGGGCGAGGGGGCGGGCCCTCGCTTCAGGTCTGTCGGCCGCTCCGAGCGGCCTGTTTACGGCCCACGCGCCGCCAGATCGCCCGCTGTGACCTCAGCGCGAGGGCACCCACCACGATCAGCACGGCGATGTTGACCAGGAGCTGGATGAGAGAACCCCATGCCTCGGACCAGCTGCCGAAGGCCGTCGAGACGCTGATGGCCGCGGCCGCCGGGATGGTCGTCACCGAGATGAAGACCCCGAGCAGGGCGCTCGTGCGGGCCTCCGTGAGGGACACGATGCCGACGACACCGGCCAGGGCCGCGACGGCGAAGGAGAAGAAGTTGGGGGTGTTGATCAGGTTGGAGACGGGCCTCAGCCCCCGGTCGAACGCATCCGACTGCAGACCGAAGCCGCGGATGAGCAGACTGAAGAGGAAGGTGACCGCGACCGTCAGCAGAAAACCCCTCCAGAGGGCCGACAGCCCGGAGTGGATCATGCCCCGGTCCCCTCTGTCGAGACCGAGGGCCACGGCCACGATCGCTCCGTACTCAGGGCCGACGACCATCGCCCCGACGATCAGGATCTGGGAGTTGGTGACGATGCCGACCGAGCCGATCAGGCCCGCGATGACCAGGTACAGGTAGAAGCTCGGGGGGTACCTCCCCCCTGACCGGATGCGAGCCTCCACCTGCTCCCAGACCGGTGCGCCGGCGAGCGCCCCGAGCCGTCGGGTCGCGGCCTCCGAGACCGGCCCCGGGAACGCCATGTCGACCTGCTCGACGACGAGGGACCCGCGGAGGTCGAGCCGGAGATCCCGCAGGCCGCGCAGCACCTCGTTCGCGGCACCCGCAGGCATGTCGCACGCGACGGAGTCGCCGTCGGGATTGCGGGCGTCGCCCCGCCGCACGGTCAGGTTCAGGACGTACGGGTCGCCGGCGAGAAACTCCTCGACCCGCTCGGTGAGGTCCGGGGGGCTGACGGCGCGGACATGGATCAAGTCCACGCGCCACCCCCGCGATGCCGGGGGAGCGGCCGGGAGACGTTCCCGGGACAGTGGCTTTCGCGGGGGTACGGCGGATATTGGGCGGTCATGGACCGATACCCTCCCACAGCGGCGCACGGTCCGGCCGGCGACCTGCAGGCGGGCGTGCCCGTTTCGGGAGAGGGGCTCACCCGCGCCAATGGCGTCGGGTTCTTCGCCGAGGAGCTGGGGCCCGGCGAGCAACTCGGCACCGTTCCACACCGCCCCCGGCCGACACGGTCACCAGGGTGGCCGGCCGCCCCCGTCTGTGCTCGTGCGCCCACAGCACGAAGCAACGCGCACCTCGGCACGTGCCGCCCGGTAGGCGGGTGTCCCGCCCGGCGGCAGTTCGCGCTCCACCTACGCCACCACCCGCTCGGGCGCCGAGCCGTCCGCGGACAGCACCCGGTGCCCCGCCGGTGCGGGAACGCCGCCGCCGGCCGCCGGCCCCGCGTCCCGTGGCGCGGGCACCGTCCTCGGTACGCTGCTCACCGCTCGCCCCTCCGTGGTGTGTCGTACCCGCTTGAGAGGATCCGTACGTGGAATCTCCCGAGCCCCCTCCCGAACTCTTCCCCGGACCGCAGCCGGAAGCCGGCCCCCGCGAGGCACGCCGCCCGGTGCGGTGCGCCCTGTGCGGACGGCCCCTGACCGGCGCGGAGTCGCGCCGCACCGGGCTCGGTCCCGCCTGTGACGCCAAGCTGCACCCGGCGGGCCCGGACATCCGGACCCGCCGTCACGAGGTGGACCAGGACCCGCTGCCCGGCACCTGATCAGCGGCGCGCTACGCCCCGTCGAGGCGCCGGAACAGCCCCTCCTGGACCACGGACACCAGCAGCTGCCCCTGACGGTCGTAGATCCGCCCCCGGGCCAGCCCGCGGCCGCCCGTGGCGATCGGCGACTCCTGGTCGTACAGGAACCACTCGTCCGCCCGGAACGGCCGGTGGAACCACATGGCGTGATCCAGCGAGGCCATGTCGAAGCCGCGCGGCCCCCACAGCGGCTCGACGGGGATCCGCACCGCGTCCAGCAGCGTCATGTCGCTCGCGTACGTCAGCGCGCAGGTGTGCACGAGCGGGTCGTCGCCCAGGGGGCCGACCGCGCGCATCCACACCGCGCTGCGCGGGTCCGCGTCCTCGATCTCCTCCTGCGTCCAGCGCAGCCGGTCGACGTAGCGGATGTCGAAGGGCTGACGCCGCGCCATCCGCTCCAGCGCCTCCGGGAGACCGCCCAGGTGCTCGCGCACCTCGTCGGCGACCGTCGGCAGTTCGTCCGGATCGGGCACGACACGGGCCGGCGGCAGCTGGTGCTCGAATCCGGCCTCCTCCGGGCGGTGGAAGGACGCCGTCAGATTGAAGATCGTCCGTCCCTGCTGCACGGCCGTGACCCGGCGCGTGGTGAAGGACCGGCCGTCCCGCACCCGCTCCACGTCGTACACGATCGGGACGCCCGGGCGTCCCGGCCGCAGGAAGTAGGCGTGCAGCGAGTGCACCGGACGGTCCCCGTCCGTGGTGCGGCCGGCCGCCACCAGAGCCTGGCCCGCCACCTGACCGCCGAATACCCGTTGCAGGGACTCCTCGGGGCTGCGGCCGCGGAAGATGTTGACCTCGATCCGCTCCAGGTCGAGCAGGTCGACCAGGCGCTCGGCGGGGTTCGTCGTCATGCGGTTCTTCTCCACTCCTCGAGCCGGTACGCCGTCACAGCTGGCCCACGGCCGTGACCCGGACGACTGCCCGGCCCTCCTCGTCGGAGGCCGCGAGATCGACCTCCGCACGAATTCCCCAGTCGTGGTCGCCGGCCGGGTCGGCGAAGGCCTGCCACACCCGCCAGAGACCGTGCTCGGGGTCCTCGTCGATCTTCAGCAGCTTCGGGCCGCGCGCGTCCGGGCCCGTGCCCAGCTCCTCGTGCGCGTCCCAGTAGTCGTCCATCGCCTCGCCCCACGCGTCCTCGTCCCAGCCCGCGTCGGCGTCCAGTTCGCCCAGGTCGCGGACCCGGTCCAGAGCGGCCAGCTCCACCCGGCGGAACATCGCGTTGCGCACCAGCACCCGGAAGGCGCGGGCATTCGCCGTGACCGGCTTGACCTCGTCGGCCCGCTCCTGGGCCTGCTCGGCCGTCTCCACGTCCGGGTTGGCCAGCTGCTCCCACTCGTCCAGCAGACTGGAGTCCACCTGACGCACCATCTCGCCCAGCCAGGCGATCAGGTCCTCCAGGTCCTCGGACTTCAGGTCGTCGGGAATGGTGTGCTCGAGGGCCTTGTAGGCGCTCGCCAGATACCGCAGGACGATGCCCTCGGTGCGGGCCAACTCGTAGTTCGAGGTGAACTCCGTGAAGGTCATGGCCCGTTCGTACATGTCCCGGATCACCGACTTCGGCGACACCGGGTGGTCACCGACCCACGGATGGCTGGTGCGGTACACGTCGTAGGCGTGCCAGAGCAGTTCGCTCAGCGGCTTCGGGTACGTGACCTCCTGGAGCCGCTCCATCCGCTCCTCGTACTCGACGCCGTCCGCCTTCATCTGGCCGACGGCCTCACCCCGCGCCTTGTTCTGCTGGGCGGCCAGGATCTGCCGGGGGTCGTCGAGCGTCGACTCGACGACCGAGACCATGTCCAGGGCGTACGAAGGCGATTCGGCGTCCAGCAGGTCGAACGCCGCGAGGGCGAACGTGGACAGCGGCTGGTTGAGCGCGAAGTCCTGCTGGAGGTCGACCGTGAGCCGTACGATCCGGCCCTCGGCGTCAGGCGTGTCGAGCTGCTCCACGACGCCGCCGTCGAGCAGCGAGCGGTAGATCGCGATGGCTCGCCGGATGTGCCGCAGCTGGGCCCGGCGCGGCTCGTGGTTGTCCTCCAGCAGATGCCGCATCGCCTCGAAGGCGTTGCCCGGGCGAGCGATCACCGAGAGCAGCATCGTGTGCGTGACCCGGAAGCGCGAGGTCAGCGGCTCGGGATCGGACTGGATCAGCTTGTCGAAGGTGGTCTCCGACCAGGCGACGAAACCCTCGGGGGCCTTCTTGCGGACCACCTTGCGCTTCTTCTTGGGGTCGTCGCCCGCCTTCTTGACGGCCTTCTCGTTCTCGATGACGTGCTCGGGGGCCTGCGCGACGACGAAGCCCGCCGTGTCGAAGCCGGCCCGTCCCGCGCGGCCCGCGATCTGGTGGAACTCACGGGCGCGCAGGGTGCGTACCCGGGTGCCGTCGTACTTGGTGAGGGCGGTGAACAGCACCGTTCGGATGGGGACGTTGACCCCGACGCCCAGTGTGTCCGTGCCGCAGATGACCTTCAGCAGACCCGCCTGCGCGAGCTTCTCCACGAGCCGGCGGTACTTGGGGAGCATGCCCGCGTGGTGCACCCCGATCCCGTGCCGTACGTAGCGGGAGAGGTTCTGGCCGAACTTGGTGGTGAAGCGGAAGCTGCCGATCAGGTCGGCGATCTTCTCCTTCTCCTCCTTCGTGCACATGTTGATGCTCATCAGCGACTGCGCCCGCTCCACGGCCGCCGCCTGCGTGAAGTGCACGATGTAGACGGGCGACTGCCGGGTGTCCAGGAGCTCGGTGAGCGTCTCCGTGATCGGCGTCAGCCGGTACTTGTAGCTCAGCGGGACCGGCCGGGTCGCGGAGCGCACCACGGACGTGGGGCGGCCCGTGCGGCGGGTCAGGTCCTCCTCGAACATCTTGACGTCGCCGAGCGTCGCCGACATCAGCACGAACTGCGCCTGCGGCAGCTCCAGGATCGGGATCTGCCAGGCCCAGCCGCGGTCCTGCTCCGCGTAGAAGTGGAACTCGTCCATCACGACCTGGCCGATGTCGGCGTACCTGCCGTCACGCAACGCGATCGAGGCGAGCACCTCGGCGGTGCAGCAGATCACCGGGGCGTCGGCGTTGACCGAGGCGTCCCCGGTCAGCATGCCGACGTTCTCCGTGCCGAAGAGCTTGCACAGGTCGAAGAACTTCTCCGAGACCAGCGCCTTGATCGGCGCGGTGTAGAACGTGACCTTGTCCTGGGCCAGCGCGGTGAAGTGCGCACCCGCCGCGACCAGGCTCTTGCCGGAGCCCGTGGGGGTGGAAAGGATCACGTTCGCCCCGGAGACCACCTCGATCAGCGCCTCCTCCTGAGCCGGATAGAGGGTGATGCCCTGGGATTCGGTCCATGACGAGAAGGACTCGAAGAGGGCGTCCGGGTCGGCGGTCGGGGGGAGCTGATCGATAAGGGTCACGCCCCCATCTTGCCTCTCTCCTGCCCGTATGAGGGAACCGGAGGACCCGGCGAAGATCACGGACGATACGCTGCCCACTCAACTCGGCCGCCGCGCACAGGTCATGGCGGCCCGGCCTGACACACGGCCGAATCACGATGGGGGCGGGAACAGCCATGATGGGACCGGCACACTCACTGTCAGGGGCAGCGGCCTGGCTGGGGGTGGGTGCCGCGGCCGCAGCCGCGGGCCACGCGATGCCCTGGCCCGTCCTGGTCGTGGGGGCCCTGATCACGGCGGGCGCCGCGCTCGCCCCTGACCTCGACCACAAGTCGGCCACGATCTCGCGTGCCTTCGGCCCCGTCTCCAAAGGGCTCTGCGAAATAGTCGACAAGCTCTCCTACGCCGTCTACAAGGCGACCAAGGGAGCGGGGGACCCGCGCAGGACCGGAGGCCACCGCACTCTCACCCACACATGGCTGTGGGCCGTACTGATCGGTGCGGGCTGCTCCGTGGCGGCGATCACCGGCGGCCGGTGGGCGGTGCTGGCCATCCTCTTCGTCCATCTCGTCCTCGCCGTCGAGGGACTGCTGTGGCGCGCGGCCCGCGTCTCCAGCGACGTCCTGGTCTGGCTGCTCGGCGCGACCAGCGCGTGGATCCTGGCAGGCGTCCTGGACCAGCCGGGGAACGGGTCCGACTGGCTGTTCACCGCGCCCGGCCAGGAGTACATGTGGCTCGGGCTGCCCATCGTCCTCGGAGCCCTCGTCCACGACATCGGCGACGCCCTCACGGTCTCCGGCTGCCCGATCCTGTGGCCCATACCGTTGGGCCGCAAGCGCTGGTACCCGCTCGGGCCGCCGAAGTTCATGCGCTTCCGGGCGGGCAGCTGGGTCGAGATGAAGGTGCTGATGCCCGCCTTCATGGTCCTCGGGGGAGTGGGCGGCGCCGCCGCCCTCAACATCATCTGACCGTCCCGAGCCCTTCCGGGGGGCGGTGAAGCCCTCGGCGTAGCACGATGGCCGCATGCTGCTCGCCAGGATCGCCCACGTGTCCCTGGAGGTCGCCGCGACCTCGGCCCGGAGCCGGAAGACCGCCCTGCTGGCCGGGCTCTTCCGGGACGCCGGGCCGGACGACGTCCCGGTCGTGATCCCATACCTCGCAGGCCGCCTCCCGCAGGGGCGCCTCGGGATCGGGTGGAGCACCCTGCGCGTCCCTGTGACGCCCGCCGGCGAACCCACGCTGACCGTGGCGGGGACGAACGCCGAACTCACCGCGATCGGCGCCCTGAGCGGCCCGGGCTCGCAGGCCGCACGCAAGGAACGCCTGACCCGGCTGCTGGGCGCGGCAACCGCGGACGAGCAGTACTTCCTGCGCGGACTGCTCACCGGGGAGGTGCGCCAGGGAGCGCTGGACGCCGTCGCCGTCGACGCCCTGGCGGACGCCGCCGGGGCACCTCCCGCGGACGTGCGGCGCGCGGTCATGCTCGCCGGATCGCTGGGGCCCGTCGCCCGTACGCTGCTCGCGGAGGGCCCCGGAGCACTCGCTTCGTTCCGGCTCACCGTCGGCCGGCCGGTCCAGCCCATGCTCGCCCACACCGCCCGCTCGGTCGTCGAGGCGATCGACCGGCTCGGGCCCTGCGTCGTCGAGGAGAAGCTGGACGGCATCCGCGTGCAGGTGCACCGCGACGGGCCGCGGGTACGCGTCTACACCCGCGCGCTCGACGACATCACCGACCGGCTCCCCGAGGTCGCCCTGGCCGTGGGCCGCTTTCACGCCGACCGGTTCATCCTCGACGGCGAGGCGATCGCCCTGGGGTCCGACGGGAGACCGAGGCCGTTCCAGGAGACCGCCGGCCGGGTGGGCTCCCGGCGCGACGTCGCCACCGCGGCGGACGCCGTCCCGGTGGTCCCGGTGTTCTTCGACGTGCTGTCCGTGGACGGACGCGACCTCCTCGACCTCCCCTTCTCCGAACGCCACCGGGATCTGGCCGCACTGGTTCCCGAGGAGATGCGCGTACGGCGCGTCGCCGTGGAGTATCCCGCGGACGAGCGCCGGCGGGCGGCTGCCGTTGCGTTCTCCGAGGACACCCTGGCCCGCGGGCACGAGGGAGTGGTGGTCAAGGGCACGGCGGCGCCCTACAGCGCGGGCCGGCGCGGTGCCTCCTGGCTGAAGGTGAAGCCCGTGCACACCCTCGACCTGGTCGTGCTCGCCGCCGAATGGGGTCATGGCAGACGCACCGGGAAGCTCTCCAACCTGCATCTGGGCGCGCGCAGGGACGACGGCACGTTCGCGATGCTGGGCAAGACCTTCAAGGGGCTCACGGACACCCTGCTCAGCTGGCAGACGGAACGCCTACGGGAGCTGGCCACCGCCGACGACGGACACGTGGTGACGGTGCGCCCCGAACTCGTCGTGGAGATCGCCTACGACGGGCTCCAGAGCTCCACCCGTTACCCGGCGGGTGTCACGCTGCGGTTCGCCCGCGTCCTGCGCTACCGGGAGGACAAGCGGGCCCAGGACGCGGACACGGTCGACACGGTCCTCTCGCGCCGGACCTGACAGCCGGCACGGCCCTACGCCGGACACGGCGCCGGCCCCCGCCCGCACGGCGAAGGCCGGGGGAGGGGGCCGGGACGGCGGCTCAGCCGCCCGAGGCACCAGCGGTGTGCGCGCGGATCTCCTCCGGCGTGAGGTAGGCGTCGGTGTACTCGAAGTCACGCAGGGTCGCCTGCTTGCGGGCCTGGAAGCCCGTGCGCACGAAATCGTCACCCGCGATCGCGTTGAGCAGCCAGTTGGTCATGACCCGGGTCTTGGCGACGTTCGTCCGCAACGCCGCCCAGTGGTAGCCGCGCGCCGCGGCCTGTGCGGGCATGCCCCTCAGCTCGATCCCGAGCGGCTTGGAGACGGCGTCCCGGCCGCCGAGGTCCACGACCAGGCCGAGGTCCTTGTGGACGTACGGCTGCAGCGGACGGCCGCGCAGCGACGCGATGATGTTGTCCGCCAGCTTGCGGCCCTGGCGCATGGCGTGCTGGGCGGTGGGCGGGCAGATCGCCCCGTCCCCCTTGGACAGGTCCGGAACCGCCGCCGCGTCGCCGAGCGCGAACACCCCGTCGATGCCCGGAAGGCTCATCTCCGGTGTCACGGCGAGCCGGCCGCGCACCGTCTCGGCGTCGAGGGTGGCGACGAGCGGACTCGCTGCGACACCCGCGGTCCAGATCAGCGTGCGGCAGGGCAGTACCCGGCCGTCCGTGAAGGTCACCTTGTCCGGGCCCGCCTCCGCCACGGAGACACCGAGTGAGACCTCGATGCCGCGCTTGCGCAGGATCTCGAGGGCGCTGAGACCGAGCTTGTCACCGAGTTCGGGCATGAGCTTGGGTGCGATGTCGATCAGGTGCCACTTGATGAGCTCGGGGTCCAGCCTCGGGTAGTGCTTGACGGCGTTGCTGGTGAGCAGTTGCAGACACGCGGCCGTCTCCGTACCGGCGTACCCGCCGCCCACCACCACGAACTGCAGTCGCGACGCCCGCTCCTGTTCGTCGTGACTGGCGTCGGCCAGATCGAGCTGGGAGATGACGTGGTCCCGGATGTAGGCGGCCTCGGCCAGGGTCTTCATGCCCCGGGCGTTCTCGACGAGCCCGGGGATGTCGAAGGTCCTGGTGACACTGCCGGCGGCCAGCACGATGTAGTCGTACGGCTCGTTCACGATCTCGTCCGTGATCTTGCGGACCACACAGACCTTCGCCTTCGTGTCCACTCCGATCGCCCCGCCCGGCACGATCCGGGTGCGGTGGCGCCGACTGCGCCGCAGGGATACGGCGACCGACTGGGGGGTGAGCACCCCGGAGGCGACCTGAGGGAGCAGCGGCAGGTAGAGCTGGTACGAGAACGGGGTGACGAGCGCGATGTCCGCCTCGCCGGGCGCGAGACTGCGCTCCAGCCGGCGCACGCACTCGACCCCCGCGAAGCCGGCGCCGACAACAAGAATCCTGGGTCGTGCCACGGTGTGCGTCCCTTCTCGGGTTTACGCGGTCATCGCTCGCCTGCCCCGTATCCGGAGCCAGTCACTCCCTCATCCTCACCGGAGGGGGCCCGGTTCGCCTCTTGTGCGGCGAGGCGGTGACATGTCCCCTGGCGGCGGGGCGGTGGCATGACGCACGGCATCGCGTCCGACGGACCGCCGGCACCCCGTGTCCGCGTGCGGCGCGCGACCGGTCCGCGCGCGCCGCACGCGGACCGGTGCGGCGGCTCAGCCGTGCCAGGAGCGCCACAGCGCCGCGTACGCGCCGTCCGCCGCCACCAGCTCGTCGTGGCTGCCGAGTTCGCTGATCCGGCCGTCCTCGACCACCGCGATCACATCCGCGTCGTGCGCGGTGTGCAGCCGGTGCGCGATCGCCACGACCGTGCGGCCGTCCAGCACCCGTGCCAGCGAACGCTCCAGATGACGGGCGGCCCGAGGGTCCAGCAGGGAGGTCGCCTCGTCCAGCACCAGCGTGTGCGGGTCCGCCAGGACGAGACGCGCCAGGGCGATCTGCTGCGCCTGCGCCGGGGTGAGGGCCAGGCCGCCCGAGCCGACCTCCGCGTCCAGCCCCTTCTCCAGGGCCTTCGCCCAGCCGTCCGCGTCCACCGCGGCCAGCGAGGCCCACAGTTCCGCGTCCTCGGCGTCCGTACGGGCGAGCAGGAGGTTGTCACGCAAGGAGCCCACGAACACGTGGTGCTCCTGGTTGACGAGAGCCACATGGCTCCGGACCCGCTCCGCCGTCATCCGGGACAGCTCGGCGCCTCCCAGCGACACGGAGCCCTCCCGGGGGGCGTAGATACCCGCCAGCAGCCTTCCCAGTGTCGACTTGCCCGCACCGGACGGCCCGACCAGCGCCAGCCGTGTACCCGGGGCGACGTCCAGCGACACCTCGTGCAGCACGTCGACGCCCGCGCGGTAGCCGAAGCGCACCTCCTGCGCCCTGACCTCCCGGCCGTCGGGACCGACGAGGTCGTCACCCGCGTCGGGCTCGATCTCCCGCACGCCGACGAGCCTGGCCAACGACACCTGCGCGACCTGCAGCTCGTCGTACCAGCGCAGGATCAGGCCGATCGGATCCACCATCATCTGCGCCAGCAGCGCCCCCGTGGTCAGCTGTCCGACGGTGATCCAGCCCTCGATCACGAACCAGCCGCCGAGCATCAGCACCGCGCCGAGGATCGTCACGTAGGTGGTGTTGATCACCGGGAACAGCACCGAGCGCAGGAACAGGGTGTAGCGCTCCCAGGCCGTCCACTCCTCCACCCGCCGGTCCGACAGCGCGACCCGGCGGGCCCCCAGCCGGTGGGACTCGACCGTACGTCCGGCGTCCACGGTCTCGGCGAGCACCGCCGCGACCGCCGCGTACCCCGCGGCCTCCGAACGGTACGCGGAGGGCGCCCGCCTGAAGTACCAGCGACAGCCGGTGACCAGCACCGGAAGCGCGATCAGCACGGCGAGGGCCAGCGGCGGGGCGGTGACGGTCAGCGCGCCGAGCAGCAGCCCGGCCCAGACCACACCGATCGCCAGCTGCGGGACGGCCTCACGCATCGCGTTGGCCAGCCGGTCGATGTCCGTCGTGATCCTGGACAGCAGGTCCCCGGTGCCGGCCCGCTCCAGGACACCGGGCGGCAGCCCGACCGACCGTACGAGGAAGTCCTCGCGCAGGTCGGCGAGCATCTCCTCGCCGAGCATGGCCCCGCGCAGCCGCATCGTCCGCGTGAAGACGGTCTGCACGACCAGCGCCACGGCGAACACGGCGGCCGTGCGCTCCAGATGGAGGTCCGTCACACCGTTGGAGAGGTCCTCGACGAGCCCGCCCAGCAGGTAGGGCCCGGTGATCGACGCGATCACCGCGACCGCGTTGACCGCGATGAGCACGGCGAAGGGCTTGCGGTGACGACGCAGCAGAGCGCTCACATACGCCCGTACGGTCGTCGGCGTCCCGACCGGCAGCGTCGTCGCCGACTCCGGTGCGGCCGGGTCGTACTCAGGTGGTGCCAGGCCGATCATGCCGTCTCCTCGATTTCCTCGACCGCTCGGCCCGGCCGGAGGCCGTCGACCGCGGTGAGCCCGTCCTGTGCGGCCTGTGCGGCGGCCTCGGTCTCGGTGTCACGGGTCACGACCGCCCGGTAGCGCGGTTCGTCCCGCAGCAGTTCGCGGTGCGTGCCCACCGCCACGACCGTGCCTCCGTGCAGGAGCACGACGCGGTCGGCGAGGTCCAGCAGCAGCGGGGACGAGGCGAACGCCACCGTCGTACGACCCCGGCGCAGCTGTTCGATGCCCGCGGCGACCCTCGCCTCCGTGTGCGAGTCCACCGCGGACGTCGGCTCGTCGAGGACGAGTGCCTCCGGGTCGGTGACCAGCGAGCGTGCCAGGGCGAGCCGCTGCCGCTGACCGCCGGACAGGGACCTGCCGCGCTCGGTGATCCGTGTGTTCATCGGGTCGCCGTCGGTCTCGGCCGACGCCTGGGCCAGCGCGTCCAGCACGTCACCGCACCGCGCGGCGGCGAGTGCGTCCTCGGCGGTGACACCCCCCGAGGACGGGACGTCCAGCAGCTCCCGCAGCGTCCCCGAGAGCAGCACCGGGTCCTTGTCCTGCACCAGTACCGCGGACCGTGCCGAGTCGAGCGGCAGCTCGTCCAGCGGTACACCGCCGAGCAGTACCGAGGGCACCTGCGCGGACGCGTCGTCCGCCCCGGATGCCTCATCCGGCTCGGCGTGACCGCCGAGCCGTTCCGCCAGCCTCCCCGCTTCGTCCGGGTCGCCGCAGACCACGGCGGTGAACAGGCCCTCCGGCGCCATCAGCCCGGTCACCGGGTCGTACAGGTCCCCCCGCGGCACCGCGCCGTCCGCCGTCGGAGGGCGGGTGGTGCGACGCAGGGACAGCACCCGGACCGCGCGCTGCGCGGACGGGCGTGAGAAGGAGTACGCCATGGCGATCTCCTCCACGTTGCGCAGCGGGAACAGCATCAGGGTCGCCGCGCTGTACACCGTGACCAGCTGGCCGACGTCGATCCGGCCGTCCCGGGCCAGCGTCGCGCCGTACCAGACCAGCGAGATCAGCAGAACTCCCGGCAGGAACACCTGGATCGCCGAGATGACCGCCCACATCCGGGCGCTGCGCACCGCGGCCTCGCGGACCTCCTGGGAGGCGCGCCGGTAGCGCCCGAGGAAGAGCTCCTCGCCGCCGATACCGCGCAGCACCCGCAGTCCGGCGACCGTGTCGGACGCCAGCTCCGTCGCCCGGCCCGCCTTTTCGCGCTGCAGGTCCGCCCGGCGGGTGGCCCGGGGGAGCAGCGGCAGCACGGCCAGCGCCAGGGCCGGGGTGGCGACGGCGACCAGCACTCCGAGCGACGGCAGGTAGAACACCAGTCCGACGCAGATCAGCACGAGCGCGGTCGCGGCGGCCAGGAAACGCGACAGCGCCTCGACGAACCAGCCGATCTTCTCGACATCGCCCGTCGAGACGGCTACGACCTCTCCGGCCGCCACCCTCCGGGTGAGCGCCGAACCCAGCTCGGCCGTCCTGCGCGCCAGCAGTTGCTGCACCCTGGCCGCAGCGGTGATCCAGTTGGTGACCGCCGTCCGGTGGAGCATGGTGTCGCCCACGGCGATGAAGACGCCGAGGACGGCGAGGAGGACCCCGGCGAACGCGAGATCCCGGCCGGAGCGGTCGATGACGGCCTGCACCGCCAGGCCCACGGCGAGCGGGAGGCCCGCGATCGCGCAGTGATGAAGCAGCCCCCAGCAAAGGGACTTGAGCTGGCCGCCGAGCTGACTTCGCCCGAGCCAGAACAGGAAACGGGGGCCTGACCGAACATCGGGATCGCCGGGATCCGAGTACGGAAGATCGCGAATCTGCATGACGTCCCAAAGAATCGGAAGCGAAGATCAATGGTCGATCCCGCGGAACAGTGGGGGACCAAACCGTGCAAGGTTCGCTTCCTGACCCCGCCCGGGGCAACCGATTATTCCCGCCCGACCTCTCAGGGCCGGATGACGGGCCGGGTCGCCCGTTCGAGCTCGATGAGTGCCGAGTGGTAGCGGTGGCCGGTCGCCCGGTCCATGCCGATCTCGCACATCCGGTTCGCCGACAGATAGGCGTCGTAGCGCCGGGTGTTGACCTCCGCCGCCTCCTTGGCGGTCGCCGAGTCGGTAAGTTCCTTGTGCAGCATGCCGCGGTCGCCCGCGAACCCGCAGCAGCCGACGTCGTCGGGCACGACCACCTCTTCGGCGCATGCCTCGGCCAGCGTGCGCAGATGTGCCACATCACCCAGATGCTCCATCGAGCACGTGGGATGCAGGACGGCCGCTCCCGCCCGGCGGAACACCGTCAGGTGGGGGAGCAGCTCGTCGGCGGCCCAGACGAGCGAGTCGACGAAGGTCAGTTCCTCGTGCAGAGCCCTGTTGTCCTCGGTGAGATACGGCACCACCTCGTGAGCCAGGCCCAGCGTGCACGACGACGCGTCGACGACCACCGGCAGCGCGCCACCTCCGGTCCAGCCCCAGGCGGCCTCCACGATGCGGTTGGCCATGACCGCGTTCGCGACGTCGTACCCCTTGGAGTGCCAGATCGTCGCGCAGCAGGTCCCGCTGACGTCCTCGGGAATCCATACCGGCCTGGCGGCCCGCGCGGACAAGGAGACGACGGCCTCGACCTGCGACAGCGCCCCCGCATCCCCGGGGCCGGCGAAGATGCGGTTCACACAGGCCGGGTAGTAGACGGCTTTCGCACCTGCCCGCGAGGTGGGCGGCAGCGCTCCGGAGGCGGCGCCGGGGGTCTCGGGCAGCCATTCCGGAACCAGGTCCGGGTCAACGGCCTTGCGGGCGAGCCGGGTCGCGGCCCCGAGCAGCCGGTCGCCGCCGTGGCGGGAGATGACACCGGCCATGCCGAGGGCGACCCGCGCCGAGGCCTCGACGACCTTGAAGTGCCGCGCGGTCACAGCCGCGACCCGCTCCTCACGCGGGGAGTGCCGGTGATGGCGGAAGTCCTTCATCATCGCGCCGGTGTCGATGCCGACAGGACAGGCGAGTTTGCACGTGGAGTCGCCCGCGCAGGTGTCCACCGCGTCGTAACCGTAGGCGTCCAGCAGTCCTGACTCCACCGGTGAGCCGCCCGGCTGCCGCATCATCTCCCGGCGCAGCACGATCCGTTGACGCGGAGTGGTGGTGACGTCCTCACTGGGGCAGGTCGGCTCGCAGAACCCGCACTCGATGCACGGGTCGGCGACCGGCTCGACCCTGGGGATGGTCTTGAGGCCACGCAGATGCGCCGTCGGATCCCGGTCGAGGACGATCCGGGGTGCCAGGACCCCGCCGGGGTCGATGGCCCGCTTCGTACGCCACATGAGCTCGGTCGCGGCGGCGCCCCATTCCCGCTCCAGGAAGGGGGCGATGTTGCGGCCTGTGGCGTGTTCCGCCTTCAGCGATCCGTCGAAGCGGTCGACGACGAGCGTGCAGAACTCGTCCATGAACGCGGCGTACCGGTCGACGTCGGCCGGTTTCGCGGCGTCGAAGGCGAGGAGGAAGTGCAGGTTTCCGTGTGCCGCGTGCCCCGCGACCGCGGCGTCGAACCCATGGACGGCCTGGAGCGCGAGCAACGCCTCGCAGGCATCCGAGAGCCGGGACGGCGGGACGGCGAAGTCCTCGGTGATCAGCGTCGTGCCCGAGGGGCGCGAGCCGCCGACGGCGGTGACGAACGCCTTGCGCGCCTTCCAGTACCCGGAGACGGTGGCGGCGTCCCTGGTGAACGCGTTCGTCACGGATGCGGCGGGGGCCACCAGATCGAGACCCGCCAGGACAGCGGCCGCCTCCCGCTCGCAGGCGGCCAGCGCGCTCTCGTCCGGGGCGCGGAATTCCACCAGGAGAGCCGTCGTCCCCCGGGGGAGAGCCGCCCAGTCCGAGGGGACGCCCTCGACCCTGACCGAGGCCCGCAGGGTGTTGCCGTCCATCAGCTCGACGGCGATCGCCCCCGCCTCGTTGAATCGCGGCACGGCCGCCGCCGCCGCCGTGAGCGAAGGGAAGAACAGCAGCGCGGAGGAGACGTGGCGGTCCAGGGGCAGGGTGTCGAAGACGACCTCGGAGATGAATCCGAAGGTTCCCTCGGAGCCGACCATCAGGCCCCGCAGGATCTCCACGGGTGTCGATCCGTCGAGGAACGCGTCGAGACGGTAGCCGTTGGTGTTCTTGATCTCGTACTTGGCACGGATCCGGGTGGTGAGCCGCGTGTCTGCCTCGATCTCCGCCTTGAGCGCCAGCAGTTCGTCGCACAGACGCGGTTCCGCGCGGCGCAGGAGCTCGTCGGCATCGGCCTCGCCCGTGTCCACGACCGTGCCGCTCGGCAGGACGAACGTCAGCGAGGAGACCGTACGGTACGAATTCCGCGTGGTCCCCGCGGTCATGCCCGAGGCGTTGTTCGCCACGACACCGCCCACGGTGCAGGCGATGGCACTGGCGGGATCGGGCCCCAGGATCCGGCCGTGCCGGGCGAGCGCGGCGTTGGCCCGCATGACGGTGGTCCCGGGCCGGATCCTGGCCCGGGCGCCGTCGTCCAGTACCTCGATGCCCGTCCAGTGCCGGCGTACGTCGACGAGGATGTCCTCGCCCTGCGCCTGGCCGTTCAGACTGGTGCCGGCCGCCCGGAAGACGACCCCGCGGTCGTTGCCGTGTGCGTAGGAGAGGATCGCGGAGATGTCGTCGAGGTCCTCGGGGACCAGTACGACCTGCGGCAGGAAGCGGTAGGGACTGGCGTCGGAGGCGTACCGCACGAGGTCGGAGATCTTCCACAGCACCTTCTGCGGACCGAGCAGAGCGGTCAGGCCGGCCCGCAGTTCCGCCGGGGTCCCCGATGCCTTCCAGCCGGGCACCCGGTCGGGGGACGCCGTACGGGGCGTACGCGGGCGCAGGGCTTCCGGATCCGGCTCCAGCAGCGGCATGTCACGATCCCCTCGACGGCGCGGTGCGGAGGCCGCACCGCCTGCCTCAGCAGCGGCGGCGCTCCGGCAAACCGTCGACCAGAGCGGTGAGCAGACCGCCGAGCACCTCACGCTGGTCGGCGGTCAATGGAGCCAGGATCTCCTCCGCGGCCGCCTTCCGCGCGTCGCGCATCGAACGGAGCACCGCCCGGCCCTCCTCGGTGATCTCGATACGGATCACCCGCCGGTTGGCCGGATCGGGAGCGCGCCGCACCCGGCCGCCGGCCTCCAGGCCGTCGACCAGGGTGGTCACCGCCCGTGGCACGACGTCCAGGCGCTCGGCGAGATCGGCCATCCGGGGCGGACCGTCGTAGTGCGCGGTGGTGCGCAGCAGGCGGAACTGGGCCGGGGTGATGCCGATCGGCTCCAGCTGCCGGCTCTGGATGCGCTGGAGCCGGCGTGTGAGCCGCAGCAGCTGCTCGGCGAGCATGCCGTCGGAGTCGGGGGAGTCCATGGGGGAACATTATCAGGAGCTTGTTCATTGTGAATAGAGGTAACAATGAGCTAGGCTCCCAAAGATCGGCCCACCCGTCAGTTCCCTGCTGCGCCGATCCGGCCCGCCTGGCCGACCGTGCCCGCTGTGGCGAGCCCGAGCACCCTTCCCGTCGCACGCTCTCGAAGGAGCCCATGAAACCCGACGAACCCACCTGGACGCCTCCAGCCGCAGATGCCGGGCAGCCGCCCGCCGAGCTGCGCCGGATCTTCCGGCTGTTCCGTCCCTACCGCGGCCGGCTCACCGTCGTAGGGCTGCTGGTCGGCGCCTCCTCGCTGGTGTCGGTCGCCTCCCCCTTCCTGCTCCGCGAGATCCTCGACACCGCGATTCCCCAGGGGCGTACGGGGCTGCTCACGCTTCTCGCTCTCGGCATGATCCTCACCGCGGTGATGACCAGCGTCTTCGGTGTCCTGCAGACCCTGATCTCCACGACGGTCGGCCAGCGCGTCATGCACGACCTGCGCACCGCCGTCTACACCCAGCTGCAGCGGATGCCGCTGGCCTTCTTCACCCGGACCCGCACGGGCGAGGTCCAGTCCCGCATCGCCAACGACATCGGGGGAATGCAGGCCACGGTCACCTCCACGGCGACCTCCCTGGTCTCCAACCTCACCGCCGTCATCGCCACGGTGGTCGCGATGCTCGCGCTGGACTGGCGGCTCACCGTCGTCTCGCTGCTCCTGCTGCCCGTCTTCGTCTGGATCAGCCGTCGTGTCGGCCGTGAGCGCAAGAGGATCACCACCCAGCGCCAGAAGCAGATGGCCGCGATGGCGGCCACCGTCACCGAGTCGCTCTCGGTCAGCGGCATCCTGCTCGGCCGGACCATGGGCCGCTCGGATTCCCTCACCAAGGGCTTCGCCGAGGAGTCGGAGCGACTGGTCGACCTCGAAGTGCGCTCCAGCATGGCGGGGCGCTGGAGGATGTCGACCATCGGGATCGTGATGGCCGCCATGCCGGCCGTCATCTACTGGGCGGCGGGCCTCACCCTCCAGTCCGGCGGCACAGCCGTCTCCATCGGCACGCTGGTCGCCTTCGTCTCGCTCCAGCAGGGGCTGTTCCGCCCGGCGGTGAGCCTGCTCTCCACCGGTGTGCAGATGCAGACGTCCCTCGCCCTGTTCGCCCGCATCTTCGAGTACCTCGATCTGGTGGTGGACATCACCGAGCCCGAGACGCCCGTCCGACTGGACGAGATCCGGGGTGAGATCGCCTTCGAGGCCGTCACCTTCAGCTACGACGAGAAGAGCGGGCCCACTCTCAGCGGCATCGACGTGACCGTGCCCGCAGGGAACAGCCTGGCCGTCGTGGGACCCACCGGATCGGGCAAGTCCACGCTGAGCTACCTGGTGCCGCGGCTGTACGACGTCACGGGGGGCAGGGTCACGCTCGACGGGATCGACGTGCGCGAACTGGACTTCGACACGCTCGCGCGGGCGGTCGGCGTGGTCTCCCAGGAGACCTACCTCTTCCACGCCTCGGTCGCCGAGAACCTCCGCTTCGCCAAGCCGGACGCCACCGACGAGGAGATCGAGGCCGCGGCCCGCACCGCGCAGATCCACGACCACATCGCCGGCCTGCCCGACGGCTACGACACCCTCGTGGGCGAGCGTGGATACAGGTTCTCGGGCGGCGAGAAGCAGCGACTGGCCATCGCCCGCACGATCCTCAGGGACCCGCCCGTGCTGATCCTCGACGAGGCGACCAGCGCCCTCGACACCCGCACGGAGCACGCCGTGCAGCAAGCCATCGACGCCCTGTCGAAGGGCCGCACCACCCTCACCATCGCGCACCGGCTCTCGACGGTCCGGGACGCGGACCAGATCGTCGTCCTGGACGACGGACGTGCGGCCGAGCGTGGCACGCACGAGGAACTGCTCGCACAGGACGGACGCTACGCCGCCCTCGTCCGCCGCGACGGCCATCTCGCCCCGGCGGCCACCTGAGGTGCCGCCCCGGCTGCGGGTCCGGCCGGGGACGCGGCGTCAGCGCCATCCGTGCGGTCAGGAGGCGGAGGCAGGGCCGGATGCGGGGGCGGCGAGTCAGACCGGCGTGCTGGAGCTGTTCAACAGCCGACTGACCGAACGCACCGCCGCCCGCCCGGCCCGGTTGGCACCGATCGTGCTGGCGGAGGGGCCGTACCCGACGAGGTGGACGCGGGCGTCCCGCACGGCCCGGGTGTCCTCGACACGGATGCCGCCGCCCGCCTCGCGGAGTTTCAGCGGCGCGAGATGGTCGACGGCGGCCCGGAAGCCGGTCGCCCAGAGGATCGCGTCGACCTCGACCGTCCGGCCGCCCGGCCAGACCACACCCTCGGGTGTGATCCGCTCGAACATCGGGAGCCTGTCGAGGATCCCCTGCTCGCGCGCGTTCCGGACGGCGTCGTTGAGCGGCAGCCCGGTCACGCTCACCACGCTCTGCGGCGGGAGCCCGAGGCGCACCCGTTCCTCCACCATGGCGACCGCGGCCCGCCCCTGCTCCTCGCCGAACTGGCCCTCCCGGAACACCGGGGGCCGGCGTGTCACCCAGTACGTCTCCGCCGCCACCTCGGCGAGCTCCATCAGATGCTGTGTGCCCGACGCGCCGCCGCCGACCACGAGCACCCTCAGGCCCGCGAACTCCGCGGGCCCCGGATAGTCCGCGGTGTGCAACTGCCGTCCCCGAAAGGTCTCCTGGCCGGGATAGCGGGGCCAGAACGGCCGGTCCCAGGTGCCGGTGGCGTTGATCAGCGCGCGCGTGGCGTAGGTGCCTTCGGAGGTCTCGACCAGCAGCCGGTTCTCCTCACCCTCGCGCACGGCGCCCACGTCGACCGGACGGTGCACCCGCAGGTCGAACCGGCGCTCGTACGCGTCGAAGTACGCGCCGATCACCTCGGACGAAGGGCTGCTGCCATCGGCATCGGTCAGCTCCATGCCGGGCAGGGCGTGCATACCGTGCACCTTGCCGTACGTGAGGGAGGGCCAGCGGAACTGCCAGGCGCCGCCGGGCCGGGGCGCGTGATCCAGCACGACGAAGTCCTGGTCGGGCTCCAGGCCGGCCCGCCGCAGGTGGTAGGCGGCGGACAGCCCCGCCTGCCCGGCGCCGATGACGACCACGTCCAGTTCACGCGTCCCGAAGTTGTTCACGTTTCTACCAACCTTGGCTGCGCCCCGGATCTTCCCCTTGCGCACGATCCGCCCGGGCAAGGAGAGAATGGGGCCATGTCCGACACCTTCGCCACGCACCTGCTGAGCCTCACCACGGGACGGACCGAGACGGTCCTGGACCTGACCGAGGACTGTGCCCGGTTCCTCGCCCGCGCAGCTCACGGCAGAGACGGCCTGCTCAACGTCTTCGTACCCCACGCCACCGCCGGGATCGCGATCCTTGAGACCGGCGCGGGCAGCGACGAGGACCTCCTCACCGCCCTGCAGACCCTCCTCCCGGCCGACGACCGCTGGCGCCACCGGCACGGGAGTCCCGGCCACGGCCGCGACCATGTGCTCCCGGCACTCGTACCGCCGCACGCCACCTTGCCGGTCATCGGCGGGAAGCTGGAGCTGGGGACGTGGCAGTCCGTCTGTCTGGTGGATACAAATCGCGACAACGCAAATCGGCAGGTGCGGCTGTCGTTCGTCGGGTAGGTCCGCGTCTGCATTATCCGTACCCCCCGCTAGAGGCGAGCAGCTGGGAAACCGCATCGAGAATCTTGTAGAGGCAGTACCCAGTCCGGCGCAGGAGCTTGCCGAGGGGGATTTCGAGTCTTCCGACAGGAGATCCCGTCAGAAGTGGCTACCTTTCCTCGTTGTCGCCGTCGGCAGGGGCGACAGGCGACCCCATTGTCGCGCTGAACGCCACCGGATCGTCGTCGAAGCCCCGGAGCATCTTGTGGAACTCCCACGTTCCGGCGGGGGTCCTGGTGAACTCTGCCACGGTTCCGGCGGTGGATTCGGAGAGCCGGCTGAAGTCATCGGTCAGGAGCTCTGTGTATCCGTCGAGGACCAGAACTCCGGCGTTCGATATGTCACCGAAGGTCTTGTGACCGTTGTTCTGGTGAATCGCAACGCCGACCACGACCCGAGCAAAAGTGGATGCGAGGCGATCGAGTTCGATGGTCACCGCTTCGACGTAGCCGAAGCCTTGGCCGGTCTGACTGTGGCGGCTCATGTTGATGGTGCCGTCCGGTGAACGACTGTCGTAGTGGACGAGGTACACGGGATTCCCGTAGGGGGCTTCGGCGGTGTACGTCGCGGTGATGATGTCGAGATGGTGAGGGGGCCGGTCCCAGGGGCTCGGGTCCCACTTCAGTCGTACCTCGGCCTTGCCCAGCCCCTTGTTATTTCCGCTGCTCACCGGATTGCTGCCTCTCCCGCTGCCGAGCCACCGCGGGGCGTTCCCCGCACGTCAAGTATGGCTCTTCACGGCCCCGTTGAAGCTCTGAAGCCGTCGATTCGTCTGTGGGTGGAACGTGTCGGCGTGACGAGACGTGGTGAGACGATCAGTCCCGTCGTCACCGGCCGAAACCGGTCAGGCCCGGGACTACCAGCCGGTCCAGAGCAGGTGGTTGACCGTGAGGGCGACGCAGGCCTGGGCCGCCAGCCAGCCGCGTCGGCCCTGCGTGGGCAGCAGCGCGGCGACCGGGAGAAGCCAGAGCATGAACGGCTGCCAGATCCGTTCCGTCTCTGCCTTGCTCATGCCTGAGAGATCGGCTGCCAGCAGGGCCAGCAGCGCCGCCGACACGAGCAGTACCAGAGACTGCGAGGGAACTGTGGTCCCCGTGCGCAGGGTGCGTACCGTTCCCGGGGCGCCCGTCGCGGCCCGGCGCAGGCCCGCGAGTGTTGCCGGTCCGACGGCGATCGCCGTGCAGGCGAGGTTGGCCCAGACCCAGTAGGAGTAGGGACGGACACCGCCTGCACCTTGGTAGTAGCGCTCGACGAGCAGGTGGTACGCCTCCCACCAGTTGAAGCCCGCGAGCGTGAAGGCCACCGGCACCACCAGAGAGCCCAGCAGGAAGAGGGGGAGCGGCCGGGCGGTACGGGCGAGTACGAGAACGGCGAGGAGCGGGAGCGCGACGAGTGTCAGGCCGTAGCTCAGATAGCAGGTCAGCCCGAAGAGGAGGCCGCCGGCCAGCGTGGCCGCCGCGGGGCTGCGGTCCTTGCGGGTGGCACCCAGGGCCAGCAGGGCGACTGACCAGGCGGCCACCGCGGTGAAGTACCCGTCCGCCGAGGTGCCTGCCCAGATGGCGACGGGTGTGAGGACGAGGAACGGCGCGGCTCGGCGGGCGGTGTATTCGTCCGCGAGCGTACGGACGGTGATCAGGACGGCCACTGCCGCAGAGGCACCGGTCACGATGCACCAGACCCCGGCCCAGGCGCCGCCGCCCAGCCCGATGCGGTCCAGCAGGACGAAGGTCAAGGTGGACCCCGGCGGGTGCCCGGCGACGTGAGCCGGCCAGTTGCCCGGCGGGCCGACCAGAATGTGGTCGTTGAATCCGCGCAGGGCGGCACCGATGTCGTCGAAACGGCCGATGACGCGCAGGTACTCGTGCTTGGTGGTGAGCCGTGCGGCAATCCCACGGCCCCAGCCGTCGACCAGCGCGAGCGAGAAGACCCAGGCGAGCGAGGCGACGTAGCAGCTGAGGAGCAGCTGACGCCAGCGCAGCCGGCCGGCGAGGACGGGACCGTAGGCGATGACAGCTGTCGCGACGACGGGTGCGGCCCAGGTCCCGGGCCCCACATGCGGGTACCAGGTCGCGAGCAGCGGCGGCCAGTGGACCACGAGGACGCGCACGGAGTCGTCGAAGGCCCGCCCGACGAGCACAGCAGCGGCGACCAGCAGGAGGCCCGCCACGGCGGCGCCAATGTCGCGGAGGTGCCCGGCGCGCTGCGCGGGGAGCCGTTGAGCGGGTCGGTCGGTGCGGTCCACGGTCTTCACACCGGCACCGTACGCAAGGCAGGGCGCGGGGGTGCCCGTGTGGCGGGGCGCGTCACCGAACTGTCAGATTCCGGTGCGTACGAGGACGGCCGGTGCCGCCTGCGTGCTCACCGGGGTGATGTCATCATTTCGTCAGGAGTCGCAACGGCCCGCCCCCTCCACTCCCGGCATAGCGTCGGGGCATGGGCGACAGCCGTCGGAACAGTCCGACCCCACCCGCGTTCCTCTCCCGCCTCCTCGCCGGTCGCGCGACCACGGTCCTCGACCGCCTCCCCTCCGCGCCGGGGTTCTGGCGCAGCCCGGTGCGCGGTGTGCGGTTCACCGCGGTGCTCGGTGTCGTCCTGCTCGCCGGGATCACCGTGCTGTTCGTGACCGGCCTGCTCTCGTACGCCGCGTACAACCCGGACCTGCATCCGGTCAACGACAAGACGCCTGACAAGGGGCTGCTGGGCTTCTACCTCTTCGCCTGGCCGACCGGGCCGCACTGGCTGTACCGGCTCACGCAGGGGCTCCACGTCACGCTCGGCATCACGCTCGTCCCGGTCCTGCTGGCCAAGCTCTGGTCGGTCGTGCCGAAACTCTTCACGCTGCCGCCGGTCCGCTCCGTCGGGCACGCCCTGGAGCGGATCTCGCTGCTGCTCCTGGTGGGCGGTGCGTTGTTCGAGTTCGTCACCGGGCTGCTCAACATCCAGCTGGAGTACCTGTTCCCGGGCTCCTTCTACCCGCTGCACTTCTATGGGGCGTGGGTGTTCTTCGCCGCGTTCCTCGCCCACGCTGCGCTCCGGGTCCCGCAGTCCGTGCGGGTGCTCCGGTCGGGAGGACTGAGCGAGAGCGTGGCGGGCGACCCGCTGGAGTCCCCCGCCCCTTCCCCGCCGACGCTGTCCCGCCGAGGGGCACTGACCACGGTGGGCGCCGGTTCGCTGCTCCTGCTGATCACCTCGGCAGGACGCAGTTTCGACGGACCGCTGCGGCGTCTCGCCGTCCTCACTCCGCACGGCGCCGCCGAGCCGGGCCCGGGGCCGAACGGCTTTCAGATCAACAAGACGGCCGCCGCGGCGGGCATCACCCAGGCCGAGACCGGGGAGGGCTGGTGGCTCACCGTCAAGGGGCCGGCCGGCGAGTTCCGTTTCACCCGGCCGCAGTTGCTGGCCATGGACCAGTACAGCGCGGCGCTGCCGATCGCGTGCGTGGAGGGCTGGTCCACCTCGGACCAGTGGTGGAGGGGAGTACGGCTGAGGGATCTCGCTGCACTCGCCGGATACCCGGCGGGCGCGCCCGGACTGCTGGTGGAGTCGGTTCAGCGCAAGGGACCGTTCCGCCGGGTCGCACTGCGCGACAACCAGGTGCGCGATGCGCGTTCCCTGCTGGCCCTGAGCGTCAACGGGGAGGAACTGACACTCGATCACGGATACCCGGCACGCGTCATCGTCCCGGCGGCCCCCGGCGTACTCAACACCAAATGGGTGTCCCGGCTGACCTTTGGAGCACTGTGAACAGGCGTGACCCGTGGGCCGTCCCGCGGCGCTGGTACGGGGAGGGACCATTGCACTTCCTGCTGATGGCCGCCTCTTTCGCCCTGGCGGGCTATGCGGGTGTACGCCTCCTGGCGGGCGACACCTTCGGCGTGATCGTGTGGTTCGTCGGCGCTGCTTTCGTGCACGACCTGGTGCTGGTTCCGGTCTGCGCGGCCGCGGACCGGCTGCTGTGCCGGTCCGTCGGCCGGCGCTCCGGCCTGGTGAGCCACGTGAGGGTGCCGGTGTTCCTCTCCGGACTGCTGTTGCTCGTGTGGTTCCCGCTGATCACCCGGCAGGCCGAGCGTTACGAGCCGGCCAGCGGACTGTCCCCCGATGTCTTCCTCGGGAACTGGCTGCTGATCACGGCTGCCCTGTTCTTCGTCTCCGGGGCCTGGCTGGTCGTCCGGACCGCACGGATGCGCCGCAGGGCGACGAAGGCACGGCCGTCCGTACCCCATTGATCGACCGCGTGCAGTCCCTCGGGGCGGGCGTACCTCAGCAGGGCGGCGGTGCCGAGCCGGGCCCACGGGAAAACCGCTGTGGTCGGCCCGCAGGCCGAGGCGCGTCCGTCGTCCAGCTGCACGCGTACTCGCTCGTCGACGTCCTGCGGCGTGGTTTCCACAATGAGCAGCCCGCCGGGGGCGAGCAGGTCCGCCGAGCGGCGCAGCAGACGGGACGGGTCCCCGCCGATGCCGATGTTGCCGTCGATGAGCAGGACGGTGCCCCAACGACCCTCGTCCGGCAGTTGCTCGAAGACCGAGCGGTGCAGTGCGGAACCACCGAGCAGCAGGGTGTGGTCGACTGCGGCTTCGCTGACATCGATCCCGAGCGCCCGGTCGCCGCGGGCCGCCAGTGCGGCGACCAGCCTCCCGGGCCCACACCCGATGTCCAGAACCGGGCCCTCACAGCGGCGCAGCGCCGACAGGTCTGCGTTGTCCGCGTCGGAGCACCAGCGTTCGACGTCGAGCGGCAGCAGCCAGCCGTCCGTGCGGCGGAGGAAGAGCGGACCGTGCCCCTGACGTAGGGCGTCGGCGTACGGATCGGCGCTCCACGAATCGGTGGTCCATGAGGTGGCGTCCGGGTACGGCGGGTTCATCGTGTCGTGGTCCCGGCCCGTGCGGCTCATCGGACCGCCGCACGGGTCAGCCGGGCGAGTTCGGCGGCGAACCGCCCGTCAGGTGCGAGCGCGGCGACGTGCGTGGCGTCGGCCGCTGTGTCCACGTCCCGTAGCCGGGGAAGGTCCCGGACGGTCAGCCCCGCCTCGACCAGCCGACGGCGCTGCACGGCACCGGTCGTGGGGACGGACATCGGGACACCGCGCAGGAGCCCGGGGTCGGGTTCGGCCAGGCCCAGGGCCCAGAATCCGCCGTCCTCGGCCGGGCCGAACCAGGCGTCGCAGCCGTCCCAGGCACCAGGGGCGAGAGCGGCGGCCAGATCGGCTGCCGTGGCCTGCGGCGTGTCCATCCCGATCAGGAGGGCCGGGCCGGTGCAGGAGCCGAATGCGGCGGCGAGCCGTTCGTCGAGACCCCCCGCGCACTGCTCCGTCACCTCGATGCCCGGCGGCAGCCAGCGGCCGGGCCTTCCGTCCAGGACGAGCACGTGCCGCGCGGCCGGCAGAGTGCGGACGGTGTCCAGGGTGTCGGCGAGCGACGCCTCGGCCAGGGCTGCGGCCTCGGCTGGGGAGAAGGGCGGAGTGAGCCGGGTCTTGACCCGGCCGGGGAGTGGTTCCTTCGCGATGACCAGCAAGGTCGTCACTCCGGTCGGGGGCGCGCCTGCGAAGCCGGGCACGGGCGAACTCATCGAGAGGCCCCCACCGGGACCGGCGTCTCTCCCAGCACGGCCCGCATGTCGCGCACCGCGTGCCAGGTGCCCCGCCAGGTGCCGGTGACCTTGGATTTTCCCGTCCGAGCGAGGTACGGGACATCCGTTTCGGTGACACGGAGTCCCGTGTCGGCCGCGCGGACGACCATCTGCAGCGGATAGCCGCTGCGCCGGTCGGTGAGACCTAGCCCCAACAGATCTGCCCTGCGCGCGGCCCGCATCGGCCCGAGGTCGTGCAGCCGCAGCCCGGTGCGGCGGCGCAGCATGCGGGCGAGCACAGCATTGCCCGTGCGTGCGTGCAGGGGCCAGGCTCCCCGCTCCACGGGACGACGTCTGCCGAGCAGCAGATCGCTCTCGCCGTCGGCGATCCGGCGGACGAAATCCGGCAGGAGCCCGGGATCGAGTGAGCCGTCGCAGTCGCAGAAGCAGACGAACTCCGCCTCGGAGGCGAGCAGTCCGGCGTGGCAGGCCGCGCCGAAGCCGCGGCGTGGTTCGCGCACCACCGTCGCGCCGAGGGACTCGGCCAGCTCGGCCGAGCCGTCGCGCGAGCCGTTGTCCACGACGATCGCCCTCCAGCCACGGGGGACCGAGGCCATCACCGCGGGCAGGGCAGCAGCTTCGTCCAGACAGGGCAGGACGATATCGGCGCGGGGAGCGGATGTACCGGAAGGAGGAATCACGCGGATCACCCTACGGAGCGGAAACCTGCAAATCGGGTACTGGATTCTTACGAAAAATGAACGTCGCCGACCGGCGTCTCCTGAGACGTTCGGCCTCCGCCCCGGCAGGTGCCAAGGTGGTGGCATGCAGCCCACCCCGGATCCCGCACCGCAGAGTTCCGCCGACGGGACGCCCTCCCCCCACCCTGCGGGTGAGGGCGCCCGCCCGGGAAGCGGAGTCGTGCCGTCCTGTGCGGCCGTCACCGTACGGAGCACACGGTCGGCAGGCAGAGCCGCGACCGGAGACCCCGCCCGCGGACGCGTACTCGTCGTGGACGACGATCCCACGGTCGCGGAGGTGGTCACCGGATACCTGACCGGTGCCGGATATGACGTGCTCAGGGCGGCCGACGGACCGGCCGCGCTGGACCTGTTCGCCGCCCGGCGCCCGGACCTGACCGTTCTGGACCTGATGCTGCCGGGCATGGACGGATTCGAGGTCTGCCGCCGCATGCGGGCGTACGGACCGGTGCCCGTCATCATGCTCACCGCGCGCGGGGACGAGGAGGATCGCGTCCTCGGCCTGGAAACAGGTGCGGACGACTACGTCACCAAACCGTTCAGCCCCCGTGAACTCGTCCTGAGGGTCGACTCCGTGCTGCGCCGCGCCAGGGCGGCTGCGGCCCCGTCCGGCCCTACGGCGCCGCTGGAGGGCGCGGGTCTCGTCCTCGACCCCGCGGCCAGACGCGCGACGTCCGGGGGCCGCGTGCTGTCACTCACCCTGCGGGAGTTCGACCTCCTCGCCTTCCTCCTGCGCCACCCGGGCCGTGTCTTCACCCGGGAGGAACTGATGCGCGAGGTCTGGGGCTGGGATTTCGGTGACCTGTCCACCGTGACGGTGCACGTCCGCCGGCTGCGCGGGAAGGTGGAGGCAGATCCGGCAAGCCCGGAGCTGATCCGTACGGTCTGGGGCGTCGGCTACCGGCTCGACCTGCCTCCTGACGGAGGCGCCGCCACTCCACCGGAACCCGGACCCGGACCCGGACCCGGCGCCGGCGCAATGGGCCCGACGTCCACGGGCGAGGCCGGCTCGGGCCGAGCAGATCCCGGCCCGTCAGCTTCCGGCCCCGCACTTCCGGGGGGCTGCGGGGGCGGAGCGTCGTCATGACCGACACCCTGCTCATCGCCCTCTTCGCCTTTCTCGGTGCCGCCGTTGCCGGGCTGCTCGGCGCACTCGCGCTGCGCCTCCTCCGCCATCGTTCGCTCGTCGTCTCGTTGACCGTCGTCGCCGCGGTGGCGGTCACCGCGATGCTCGCCGGCACCCTGGCCGTAGCCTGGGCGATGTTCCTGTCGCGGCACGACCTCACCGTGGTCACCACCGTCGTCGCCATGGCGGCCGTCGTCTCCCTCGCCACCGCGATGCTGCTCGGCCGCTGGGTGGCGGCGAGGAGTCGCGATCTGACCCTCGCCGCTCGTTCGTTCGGAGAGGGAGGCACCTTCGCGGCCCCGGAGGCCCCGGCCACCGCCGAACTTGCCGCACTCACCCGCGAACTCGCCGCCACCAGCGCCAAGCTCGACGCGTCACGTGAACGGGAGCGCGCACTGGAGACCTCGCGGCGTGAACTCGTCGCCTGGATCTCGCACGACCTGCGTACCCCGCTCGCCGGTCTGCGGGCCATGTCCGAGGCGTTGGAGGACGGCATGGTTGTCGACACGCAGCGCTATCTGCGGCAGATACGGACCGAGGTGGAGCGGATGAGCGACATGGTCGGCGACCTGTTCGAGCTGTCCCGCATCCATGCCGGCTCACTCCTCCTCACCCCCACACGAATCTCCGTCTACGACCTGGTGGGCGACGCGCTCGCCGGTGCGGATCCGCTGGCCCGTGCGCTCGGAGTCCGGCTGATCAGCGATCGGATCGAGGCGGTGCCCGTCGAGGTCGACGGCAAGGAGATGAGCCGAGTGCTGGATAATCTTTTGATGAACGCGATCCGTCGGACCCCCGCCGACGGGACGGTCGCCGTCGCCGCACACCGCGCGGACGAGGGGGTGGTGCTCTCGGTGACCGACGGCTGCGGCGGCATCCCGGAGGAGGACCTGTCCCGCGTCTTCGACACCGGCTGGCGCGGGACCCATGCCCGCACTCCTCCGGCCGGGGCGGGACTCGGACTCGCGATCGTGCGCGGCATCGTCGAAGCGCACGCCGGCCGGGCTGAGGTCCGCAACGTCAGCGGTGGCTGCTGCTTCGAGGTGACCCTGCCGGCCGCGTGATCCTCACGCCGGGAGTCCGGCGGCCGCCTCCCGCAGCGGTTCCTCCGCGAACTGCACCATCCCCGGGACGAAGCCCACTTCCGGCCTCCAGCCCAGTTCCTCGCGCAGCCGCCGCGAGTCCGCCGTGACATGGCGTACGTCCCCGAGCCGGTACTCACCGGTGACCACCGGGGCCGGGCCCCCGTAGGCCGAGGCCAGGGCCGCGGCCATCTCGCCGATGGTGTGGGGCTGCCCGCTCCCGGTGTTGTACGCGGCGAAGGCGCCCGGCTCGCGTTCCGCGACCGCCTGCAGAGCCACCACGTTCGCGGAGGCCACATCCCGTACATGGACGAAGTCCCGCCGCTGGCCGCCGTCCTCGAAGACGCGGGGCGACTCGCCCCGGGCCAGCGCCGAACGGAAGAAGGAGGCGACACCGGCGTACGGGGTGTCACGCGGCATGCCAGGTCCGTACACGTTGTGGTAGCGCAGTGACACCGCGCGCCCGCCCGTCGCCCGCGCCCACGCGGACGCCAGGTGCTCCTGGGCGAGCTTTGTCGTCGCATACACGTTGCGCGGGTCCACCGGCGCGTCCTCACCGACGAGTCCGGGAACAAGCTGCATCTCGCAGGAAGGGCAGCGAGGCTCGAACCGGCCTGCGTCGAGGTCGGCCTCCGTGCGCGGTCCGGGCCGCACCGGCCCATGCCTCCGGCAGTCGTACCTGCCCTCCCCATACACCACCATCGAGCCCGCGACCACCAGACTCCGCACCCCCGCCCCGGCCATCGCGGCGAGCAGCACGGCTGTCCCGAGGTCGTTGCACCCCACGTAGTCCGGTGCGTCCGCGAAGTCCTTGCCGAGACCGACCATCGCCGCCTGGTGGCACACCGCGTCGATGCCCCGCAGCGCACGGTCGACCGCCTCGCGGTCCCGCACGTCCGCCACGATGATTCCGTCCGCACCTCCGGGCGGTGAGGGGGCCCGCCGGTGGGCCGAGGGAAGCAGGGCATCGAGGACCACCGCCTCGTGCCCGGCCGAAACCAGGGACCGCACGATCTCCGAACCGATGAACCCGGCGCCGCCGGTGACCAGTACACGCATGACCACCACGGTAGGCCGCGCGACGCCGTGTGTGGCGCTGGCGGTCCGGCATGTCACGGGACTGTAAGCGACGTGTTCGCGACTGTCGCGTCAGCGACGCGGCGGGTCGGCGACGCGGCGGGTCGGCGACCGGTGCCGTGGCGCTGTCCGAGCCTCAGGAGCCCGGTGGCCGGGCGAAGCGCGCCTGCTCGACGGCCGGCATCTGCCCGGAGGCGGAGCGGGACGGGAGTGCGTGCGCGAACGGTGGCCCCCGGCCGTCCGAGAGCGAGCAGCTTGCCGGTCTGTGAGGTGAGCCGAACCTCGTTGCACGTGAGATCCGGGTTGTACGGGGACTTCTCCCATTCACCGAGGTTGCCACCACCGGTCCACTTCGCCTCTGTGACCCAGCCGTCCCGTGGACCTCCGCCCACGTGGACCTCCCGGCCATCCGGCAGGATCCACGCTCTGGTTCGCGCCGGTGCACGCGGAGCCGTACGCGTGCGTGCACGCGCCGCCCGGGGAACTCCGCACGCCCTACCGGTACGCGCTGTCGATGGAAATGATGAGCACACCGCACATGAACCAGGTGATCCGCGGTTCCCCGTCCTCGGCCGGGCGGACTCGCGGCGGAAGGAGTTCACGGTGTTGCTTCTCATCTCCCCGGACGGCGTCGAGGAAGCGCTCGCCTGCGCGAAGGCGGCGGAACACCTCGACATCGTCGACGTCAAGAAGCCCGACGAGGGCTCGCTGGGCGCCAACTTCCCTTGGGTCATCCGGGAGATCCGCGACGCGGTACCGGCGGACAAACCGGTGTCCGCCACCGTGGGCGACGTGCCCTACAAGCCCGGCACCGTGGCGCAGGCCGCGCTCGGCGCGGCCGTCTCCGGCGCCACGTACATCAAGGTGGGGCTGTACGGATGCACGACTCCCGAGCAGGGCGTCGAGGTCATGCGGGCGGTTGTCCGGGCGGTGAAGGACCACCGCCCGGACGCGCTCGTCGTCGCCTCGGGCTACGCCGACGCCCACCGCGTCGGATGCGTCAATCCGCTCGCCCTGCCCGACATCGCGGCCCGCGCCGGTGCCGACGCGGCCATGCTGGACACCGCGATCAAGGACGGGACGAGGCTGTTCGACCACGTTCCACCGGACGTCTGCGCCGAGTTCGTCCGCCGCACCCACGCGTCCGGACTGCTCGCCGCCCTCGCGGGCAGTGTCAAGCAGGCCGACCTCGGTCCGCTGACCCGTATCGGCACGGACATCGTGGGCGTGCGGGGAGCGGTCTGCTCGGGCGGTGACCGCAATGCCGGAAGGATCCAGCCGCTCCTGGTCGCCGCCTTCCGGGCGGAGATGGACCGGCAGGCCCGGGAGTACGGCGCCGACGTCCCGGCCCTGAACTGACCACCGGGATGCCGACACCGGAAGCCGGCCGCGCCCCCGCACACCGTGCCCCATGCCTTGCCGTCATCGACCCGGCCACGGGGGAGACCTTCGACGAGACCCCCGACCAGCAGCCGGACGAGCTGGACCACGTGATCGACCGGGCCCGGCGCGCCTGGACCGGATGGCGCGCCGACCCGGCCGCCCGTACCACCGGACTGAACGCCGCCGCCGACGCCGTGGAGGCTGCCGCAGACGACCTCGCTCCGTTGCTCACCAGGGAACAGGGCAAGCCCCTGGCCGAGTCGTACGCCGAGGTCGCCCGTACGGCGGCCCGGCTGCGGTACTTCGCCGGTCTGGCTCCCCGTACCCGCCGGATCGACGACGGCCGCCCCGTGCACAGCGAGATCCGCTGGCGTCCTCTCGGAACCGTTGCGGCGATCGTGCCGTGGAACTTTCCCCTCCAACTCGCGTCGGCGAAGTTCGCGCCCGCACTCGCGGCCGGCAACACCGTGATCCTCAAACCGTCCCCGTACACCCCTCTTGCCACCCGACTGCTCGGTGCCGTCCTCGCCACAGCCCTGCCCGAGGACGTCCTGACCGTCGTCACCGGCCGGGAACCCCTCGGTGCCCACCTCGCCTCCCACCCGGGTATCCGCCACGTCACCTTCACCGGCTCGGTGCCGACCGGGCGGGCCGTCGCCGGGGCTGCGGCGGCCTCCCTCGCCCGTGTCACCCTGGAACTGGGCGGGAACGACGCCGCCGTCCTCCTGGACGACGTCGACGTGGACCGGATCGCGGACCGGCTGTTCTGGGCCGCCTTCCGTAACTGCGGGCAGGTCTGCATGGCGGTCAAACGCGTCTACGCACCGGCCCGGCTCCACGCCGAGGTCGTCGAGGCCCTCGCACACCGCGCGAAGACCGTCGTCGTCGGACCGGGCCTGGACTCGGACACCCGGCTCGGGCCGGTCAACAACGCCCCCCAGCTGGCCCGGGTCGAGCGGGTCACGCAACGGGCACTGGCGGCCGGCGCCCGGGCGGCGACCGGCGGTCACCGGCTCGACGGGCCGGGCTACTTCTTCGCTCCCACGATCCTCACGGACGTCCCTCCCGACGACCCGGTGGTGACCAGGGAACAGTTCGGACCGGTCCTGCCGGTGCTGCCGTACCGGAACCTCGACGAAGCCGTCGAAGCGGCCAACGGCACCGGCTTCGGACTGGGCGGCTCCGTGTGGGGCACCGATCTCGACCGGGCGGCTGCGACAGCAGACCGGCTCGAATGCGGCACGGCCTGGATCAACCACCACGCCGAACTCTCCCTCGCCCAGCCCTTCGCAGGCATCAAGGACAGCGGGGTCGGTGTCGCGGGTGGACCGTGGGGTCTCTACGGCAACCTCCGTCCGTTCGTCGTGCACCGGCCGCAGGAGGAAGAGCGATGAGGTTCCGAGCCGCCGTGCTGCGCTCGTACGAGACGCCGTTCGCGGTCGAGGAGGTCGTCCTGAGCACCGGACCGGCCGCCGGTGAGATCCTCGTCGAGATCGCGGGATCCGGCATGTGCCGGACCGATCTCGCGGTCCGGCGATCAGCCGGACGCACCCCGCTGCCGGCGGTCCTCGGCCACGAGGGGACCGGAGTCGTGGTGGCGTCGGGCGACGGCCCGGACAGCGCGATCGGCGTCGGTGACCACGTCGTGCTGAGCTTCGATTCCTGCGGACACTGCCGGAACTGCCGCGGCGCGTCCCCCGCCTACTGCGACTCCTTCGCCTCACTCAACCTCTTCGGGGGACGCGAGGAGGGTGCTTCACGGCTCACCGACGCCGTCGGGGGAGCGCTGGCCTTTCGGTGGTTCGGCCAGTCCTCCTTCGCCGAATACGCCCTCGTCCCGGCGCGCAACGCCGTCCGGGTCGACCCCGCCCTGCCGCTCGAACTGCTCGGTCCGCTCGGCTGCGGTGCCCTCACCGGTGCCGGAGCCGTGCTGAACACCTTCCGTGCCGGCCCAGGCGACACCCTCGTCGTCCTCGGTGCGGGAGCCGTGGGCCTGGCCGCGGTGATGGCGGCCACCGCCGCCGGCGTACGGACCGTGGCCGTCGACCGGCATCCCGGGCGCCTGGACCTGGCCGAGCGGTTCGGCGCGGTCCCTCTGCCCGCCGTGACGGCCGGACTCGCCGAGCGCATCCGCCGGCACACCGACGGCGGCGCGCAGTACGCCCTGGACACCACGGCCTCCGCCCCGCTCATCAACGACGCGCTCCGCGCGCTGCGCCCCACCGGCACCCTCGGTCTCGTGGCACGCCTCCATACCGCACTGCCGCTCGAACCGGGCACGCTCGACGGGGGCCGCAGCATCCGGCACATCTGCGAGGGGGACGCCGTACCCGAACTGCTGATACCCCGGCTGATCGGTATGTGGCAGGCCGGCCGCTTCCCCTTCGACCAACTGATCCGCACCTATCCGTTGGCCGACATCAACGAGGCCGAACGCGACTGTGACGCCGGACGCGTGATCAAGCCCGTCCTGCTGCCGGAAGGAAGAAACCGATGAGTGAAACGTCCACCACCAAAGACCCCCGCCATCTCACCAGCGAACCCTGCGTGTTCTCCGCTCCCACCGAAGCGGACACGCCCGCCACGGCGACGCGGCGGACCGGCGTGGAAGGCGTGGACGCGGGCGTGGGACTGACCGCCCTCCTGGTCGCCGCCGCACGGGCGATCGAGACCCACCGCCACGACAGCCTGGCCCAGGACGTCTACGCGGAACACTTCGTACGCGCGGCCCCCGCCTGCGCGGACTGGCCGGTGAGCATCCAACAGGTCCCGGACGGGGACGACAACCCGTTGTGGGGGAGGTTCGCCCGCTACTTCGGCCTGAGGACCGGAGTCCTCGACGACTTCCTCCACCGTTCGGTCCGTACGGGCGTGCGGCAAGTGGTCCTGCTGGGTGCGGGACTGGACACCCGCGCCTTCCGGCTGGACCTGCCGTCCGACTGCGTCGTCTTCGAGATCGACAGGGCGGGCGTGCTGGCCTTCAAGCAACAGGTGCTCAACAACCTGTCGGCCGCCCCGAAGGCGAAGCGGGTTCCGGTACCGGTCGACCTGCGCGACGACTGGGTCACCGCGCTGACCTCTGTCGGCTTCGACCCGGCCGCCCCGAGCGTCTGGCTGGCCGAAGGACTGCTCTTCTACCTGCCGGGCCCGGCCGAGACGTACCTCATCGACACGGTCGACCGGCTCACCACCGGGGGCAGCGCCCTGGCCTTCGAGGCCAAGCTGGAGAAGGACCTCATGGCGTACCGCGACAGTCTGATCTACACGGCGACGCGGGAGCAGATCGGCATCGATCTGCTCGACCTCTTCGACAGGGGGCCGCGCCCCGACTCCGCAGGTGACCTGGTGGCCAAGGGCTGGTCCACCTCGATGCACACGCCCTTCGACTTCACCCGTCTGCGGGGACGTGGCCCCCTCCCCGAGCCGAACGACGCACTGGAGGGGAACCGCTGGATTTTCGCGCACAAGCCCCGACCCTGAGCTCCGCTCACCACGAGACCGGCACGGTCACGCCATCGCCGTGACCTCACGGGGGCCGACGCCCGCGTGCGTGCGGTCGAGCCTGGGTCCGTGCCGCCCGGGCGGCGTTCCGTGACGGCCCGCGCCGTCACGGAACGCTCATGTGCGGGCAGCGTCAGACGGCCCGGACAGCCACCAACTGGTCAGCCGGAATCCCGCCCATGTCCGGGGCGTAGTAGTCCTCGATGCCCCTGGCCCACGTGGTCACGGTGACGCGGTCCTCGGCGTCCGGGCCGAAGGCGTCGAAAAGCGCGTGGATGTTCGCCTCCGCGAAGCCGATCGCCGTCATCAGCGATACGAAGAGCGGGCGCTCGATCAGCCCGTCCCCGTCCGGGTCGCCGAGTACGGCGAGCGCCTCGGCGAACTCGGTGATCGTGGGACCGAAGCGCTCGGGGTCGAGGACGAACGGACGGAACTCGTCGACGGTGATCACACCGTCGCCGTCGGCGTCCAACTCCGCGGCCAGCGTGGTCCAGTAACGGCGGAACGCGGCCCGGATGGCCTCCTTGGCTCCGTCGTCCGATGCGACCGCGACCTCCAGAACACGTTCCGTCATGAGGTCGAAGTCGTCGGAGTCGAGGACCCCGTTGCCGTTGGCGTCGAAGAGGGAAAAGACCAGATCGACCCGCTCGGTGGCCTCAGTTCGCATGTCCGTCACCTGTCTCCTGCGGTCCGTTGATCCCGGACTCGGCTCAATGAGTCCTCCTAGGTAACCGCGTAGGGGGAGAGATGTGACGGTGAGGAGACCGCCGCTACCAGAAGGAGTGAGTTCGCCGAACAAACAGTTCGTACCGTCGGGCGTTCGCGTTCGCGGCGGTCCGCCCATGACTCCGCACGTGACGTGTCGGACGGAGCCCCCGGCGACGAGCGACTGCGCGAGGCGACCACCGCGGACGGCCCGGCCGGAGCGATCAGGAGTTCAGCAGTCGGTGGGGCCACGGAATCTCAGAGCCCTCTGATTTGGCCTCACTACCGTCCGGCCCATGGTGCGCGACTATCTCATCATCGGGGCCGGACCGGCCGGACTTCAACTTGCCTCTCTGCTGGAGCGCGACGGGCGCGACTATGTCGTCCTGGAGCGGGGGAGTGGACCGGGGACGTTCTTCACCCGGTACCCCCGCCATCGGCAGCTGATATCGACGAACAAGGTGCACACGGGTTTCACGGACCCGGAACTCAACCTGCGCATGGACTGGAACTCGCTGCTCAGCGACGACCCGGAGCTGCTCTTCACCCGGTACAGCGAGCGCTACTTCCCACCGGCGGACGACCTGGTGGGCTACCTGGCCGACTTCGCGGCCCGTACCGGCGTGCGCGTCGAGTACGGGACGGAGGTCGTGCGGGTCTCCCGTGCGGACGGTGTGTTCACCGTCCTGGACGGCGGCGGGCGCTCCTGGCAGGCCAGGCGGCTCGTCATGGCGACCGGTATCTCCCGGCTCTACGAACCACCCGTCCCGGGCGTCGAACTCGCCGAGCGGTACGACACCTTCGATCCCGACCCGGTGTCCTTCACCGACCAGCGGGTGCTGGTCGTCGGCAAGGGGAACTCCGCCTTCGAAACCGCCGACAGTCTCATCGAGAAGGCCGCGGTGATCCACGTCGTCGGACCGCACTCGGTGAAACTCGCCTGGAAGACCCACTATCTCGGGCATCTGCGCGCGGTGAACAACAACTTCCTGGACACCTATCAGCTCAAGTCGCAGAACGCGGTGCTCGACGGCACCCTGGAGAGCATCGAGAAGGCCGGGAGCGGCGGCTTCCGGGTGATGCTCCGCTACGCGCGGACCACGGAACCGCTGCGCGAACTGCACTACGACCGGATCATCGTCTGCACCGGCTTCCGCTTCGACGCGTCCGTCTTCGACGAGACCTGCCGCCCCGCGCTCGTCATCAAGGACCGGTTTCCCGAGCAGACCTCGTCCTTCGAGTCGGTCAACGTACCGGACCTCTACTTCGCCGGCACCCTGATGCAGCAGCGGGACTTCAAGAAGTCCACCAACGGTTTCATCCACGGTTTCCGCTACGCGACTCGCGCCCTGCACCGCATCCTGAGCGCTCGTCACCTCGACACCCCCTGGCCGGCCCGGACGCTCACCGCGACGCCGGAGGCGATCGCCGACGCCGTCATCGGCCGCGTCAACCGCTCGTCGGCCCTGTGGCAGCAGTTCGGGTTCCTCGGTGACGTGGTCGGCGTGCACGGCGACGTGGCCGTGTACCAGGAGGAGGTCCCACTGGACTACGTCACCGACGGCGGCCTCGGGCCCGCCCCGCACCGGTTCGTCGTCGACCTGGAGTACGGACCCGAGCACGACCAGGTCGACCCGTTCGACGTCGGCGTCCCCCGGGTCGTCGAGAACGACGTGGACCACGCCATGGACTCCACGTACCTCCATCCCGTCGTCCGGCACTACCGGGACGGAGTGCTCGCCGGGACCCATCACCTGGCGGAGAACCTGGAGAACGAATGGAACTTGGCGGAGGTCCACCGGCAGCCGCTCACGACTTTCTTGAAGGAGTGCCTTGACTGAGCAGTTCCCCGGCGCCGTACTGGACACCCTCGACGCGGCAGGCGATCGGCCGGTGTTCGAGCACGCCGGCCGGGAGGTCTCCGGAGACCGGCTCCTCGGTATGGTGCGGCGCGCGGTGAACGGCCTGCGGCAGCGGGGAGCCGGGCCCGGCGACGGCGTCGCCATGCTGCTGGGGGCCGACCCCGGGGCGTTCGCCGCGATCATCGCCGCTCACGTCGTCGGGGCTCGTGTCGTCGGTGTACGGCCCGGCCTGACCGCAAGTCAGCGCGATCATCTCCTGCGGGGCGCCGAGGTGACGGTCGCCGACCGGTCCGACGGCTCCGGCAACACGAGGAACGGGCCCGTCCTCGCGCTCGACGATCTGCTGGCGTCGGCGGACGACGGTGTCCGGCCACGGGTCCTGGCCCGGCCCGGCGACGTCGCCCGGCTCCTGCACACCAGCGGCAGCACCGGTCTCCCCAAGGCGTGCGCACAGACCTACGCGGCGATGACCGCGTCCTGGGTGCACCGGCCGGACACCTGGCCACCCGCCGTCCGCGAACTCGCCGGGCGCCTGGACCGATTCCTGGTGTTCGGCACCCTGGCCAGCCAGGTGATGATGGAGTACGGGCTGCTCACACTTGCCGCCGGCGGCACCCTCGTCACCGCCGACCCGTCGAACTTTCCCGATGCCCTGGTGCGGCACCGGGCGACCGCGAGCGTCGTCACGGCCGCCCGGCTGACGAAACTCCTCGCCGCCCAGCGCGAGTCGCCGGTGGACCTCGGCGGTCTCCGCGCGCTGATGGTGTCGGGCTCCCCGCTGGAGCCGGGCAGGCTGCGGGAGGCCGCCGCAGTTCTCGGCCCGGTCGTCTTCCACGGCTACGGGCAGACCGAGACCGGCATGATCTCCATGGCCACGCCGGAGGAGCCGGCCGGCTCCCTCGGAGTACCGCCCGTCGAACTGGAGGTCCGCGACCCCTCCGGCCGCCCGGTGCCGCACGGCACCGACGGCGAACTCTTCGTCCGTACCCCGTCCCAGAGCTCCGGCTACTGGCAGGAACCCGCTCTCACGGCCGAGGTGTTCCGCGACGGGTGGGTACGTACCCGCGACCTCGGCCGGCTCGACGCGTCGGGCCGGCTGTGGCTCACGGGACGGATCCGTGACGTGATCATCGTCAACGCCAACGTGCACTACGCCGGGCCGGTCGAACGGCTGCTCGCCGCACACCCCTCGGTGGCCGAGGCGTACGTCGTCGCTGTGCCCGACGACAGTACGGGTGAGGCCGTCCATGCCTTCGTCGTACCCGAGGCCGGTCACACCCCGGAACTCGCAGAACTGCGCGCGCTGGTGACAACGGGCCTGGGCGAGGCCTGCGCACCCACCCGGCTCACCCTCATCGAGGAGGTACCTCTCACGGCTGCCGGGAAACCCGACAAACGGAGTCTCGCGGGTGGGGGTTAGCGGGTCGGCCCCCGCCCCGAGCCGTGCCCCGCCGTCGCGCGAAACGCGCGGGCGGGGCACGGTCCGTTCAGGAAGTGCCGACCGGGGCGGCACCGTGTGGCAGGGAAGCGGGCACGGCGCGAGCGACGTCGTGGACGCCGCTGCTCACGGCGCAGCACCGTCCTTGCCCGGCAGAGGCGTCACCCCCGTGGTCCTCTCGGCGGGAACGGTTCTGCTGCGCACCAGATCGTCGAGCTCGGCGTCCAGCCGGGCGGCGTCCCCGGAATGCTGGGCAGCCGCCCGCGGATTGCTCCCGCGGAGGGCGACGGCGCCCCCGGCGACGGCCATGGGTACTGCGACCAGCACGGCTGCGGTGCGCATGCCTCCCGGCGCGGAGAGGACCAGTGCGATCAGAGGGGGCCCGAAGGCTCCGCCGGACTTGCCGACTGCCGCGGCCCAGCCGCCCGCCGTCCCCCGGATGGCCATGGGGTAGATCTCGGCCGTGTAGGGACCGATCAGTGCGATGACACCGGCGGTTCCGGCGAAGAGCAGTATCACCGCGGTGAGGAGGATCGGCCGGCTGCCGTCCAGCCCGACGGAGGCCAGGGCGAGCAGCGCCGCGACGGTGAGGGCCGCGTAGACGACCATGGTGCCCTTCGCCGACCAGCGCATGTAGAGCCACGCGGCCACCACACAGGTGGGGATGGACAACAGCGAGGAGATGAACAGCAGCGTGGCGGCGGACGTGCCCCCCTCGTTCGCGGCCTCCAGCTGGGTGGGCAGGAAGGTGATGAAACCCCAGTAGACGAGGCCCCAGGCGAGCGCGTAACCGCTGACGACCAGCGTCTTGGCTCTCTGGGAGCCCTTGAACAGGGTGGAGGCGGGGACACGCACGGGCCGCGACTGCTGTGCGGTGAAGGCGGCCGATTCCGGAATCCACCTGTTCAGCGCGATCAGGATCAGGACCAGCGGGAGCTGGGCGAACCACAGAACTCGCCACCCGGCCAGCGGGATGAGCACTGCGGCCAGTCCGGCGGCCGCCATGTAGCCGCCCGTGGTGGTGAGCCCGGCCTGGAGCACCATGATGGCCGCGCGTCGTCCGGGTGGCAGGCTCTCGGTCATCAGGGCGTAGACGACGGGCAGCATGCCTCCTGCCGCCATGCCCATCAGAGCGCACATGACGAGGATGCCGGTGAAGGTCGGCATGGCGCCGCACACGGTCGTGCCGAGGAACAGAAGGGACGCGACGAGAATCGTGGCCCTGCGCCCGATACGGTCCGCGGCGCGGCCCCCCACGAGTGATCCCACCACCGTGCCGCTCAGCGCCACTGTGGGCAACCAGGAGATGTCAGCGGCGCTGAGGTGGAACTCGGCACGCATACCGGGCTGGATGAACGCCAGAGTGGCGGGTTTCATCTGGTCCACCATCAACGCGAAGCTCAGAACGGCGATGAGACGGTGGCGGCTCGTCGGGGGCGTCGGGGCCGGAGCCGGGGCGGCCGCAGGATCCGCTCCGGGAGGCTGCACGACCGCGTACCCGGAGACCGCCACGCCCACCACGATGGCGACCATGGCGGCCCACATGACGCCGGACGTCCCCATCATCGCCATGTGGAATCCCATGGACGCGGAATCGATGAACATCCACACGTGCTGGCCGACGCCCGCACAGGTGAGGGCGACACCGGTCCAGAACATCAGAGGACGGGATATCAGCGACGCCGGCTGCGTGGGTGCGGTCATCTCCTCACCGCGGACGGACCGACGCGGCTCCTCGGGAGTCATCCGACCCCTCTCTCAGGGTGAGGGGCCGGACAGCCTCCGGCCCGTCGTCCGTCGAAGTACCGTTCCGCCGGACGCAGCCTGCGGGCATGCAGGACCATGAGCGTGCCGAGAACCAGCTGACGTACACCCCGGGTGACGTCCTCCACCCCGTCCCGCAGCCGGACGAAGCTCCGCAGCGCGCTCAGGCGGCGAGGCCCGGGCAGCAGGCCGCGCGGAATCAGCAGGCAGGGCGCCCGGTGCGGGATGGAGCGGGTGTGCGAGACCGTCGAGTCCAGCCGGAACCGGCCCAGCACCTCCCGGACCGCGGCGCGCAGCACGAGCGGCGACAGCCGCCAGGCCGGGCACGGGCGGTTCGCCGCTACGCCGTACGGGATGTGATGGACATCCTTGGCGGCCAGGTTCGCCCAGCGGTCCGGGTCGAACTCGTCGGGGCGTTCGTATCCGGTGGCGTGGTAGTCGGGATAGCTGAAGCACACCACGGAACCGGCCGGCAGTACCGTCGTCTCGTCCAGCGGTATTTCGTCCGTGGTGATGCGATGGGCGATGCCGAAGAGTGGGTACAGACGCATCGTCTCGTCGAGCACCTGCGCGAGGTACCGGTCGCCTTCCGCATCCGCGCCGAGGCGTTGCTGCACGTCCGGGTGGCGGGCGAGGGCGAGCAGGACGTGCGCGGTCGCCTCGGACAGCTGCACTACGGCCGTGTTGAAGAACGTCCCTTGCAGGTAGTGCACCTGCTCCGGCAGCGAAAGGGAGGCCGGCAGCCGGTGCGGCACGTGGCCGGCCGCGACACGATCCCGTAGATAGGCCGTCAACCGGGCCCGGCGTCGCGGATGGCGCAGACCGGTGCACTTCAGGGCAGTGATCACGTCATCGGCGTGAGTGGTGATCAGTTTCCGGGCCACCGGCGGGCACGGCTCCTGGAAGACCAGCTCGTAGCAGAACGCGGCCCACGCGGGCATCACCAGGTCCCGCAGCCGTACGAGGCTGACCCGCGTGTCCGGCAGTTCGTCCAGTGCGGCGGCGACGGCGTGGGCGGCCGACGCCGCGAGATCGGCCGAGTTCCCGGCGAGGATGCGCCGCGTCGTAGCGGCCACGTCCTGGTAGCGCTCGCCGGGCTCCAGGTGCTCCTGGTGCACCTCGGGTCCCGGCGCCAGCCAGTACCAGAACAGGTCGGACAGACCGGCCCCCTCGCTTCGTCCGTTCGCGGCCGGGTGCGCGTAGACCCGCTCGAACACCTCCGGGCCGTGGATGGCGTTGGGCAGGGTCACCGCCCGGTCGCCGTTGACCTTCTCGAAGATCCGCACGCGCAGCTCCACCACGGCGCGCGGCAGCGACCACGTGTCCGAACGCGTCCGGCTCCTCACCATGTCCCACCCTTCCGTACGACCATGTCGGTCGTCAGATCGGCGTTCCGGCGACCACCGCACAGGGCGAGCGTGTGGTCGTACTCGTCGCGCAGTGTCGCGAGGACCCGCCGTGCTCCCGCCTCCCCGTCGACGGCAAGACCCCACATCACGGGGCGTCCGACGCCGACGGCGCTCGCCCCCAGGGCGAGCGCCATCGCGACGTCGCTGCCCCGGCGTACCCCGCCGTCGAGCAGGACGGGCACCCGGCCCGCGACCGCGTCCGTGATCGCCGGCAGGCAGTGCACGGCCGCCGGGACCGCGTCGCACTGGCGGCCCCCGTGGTTGGAGACGATCACCCCGGCCGCGCCGTGGTCGACAGCCAGCCGCGCGTCGTCCGGATGCAGAACCCCCTTGATCAGTACGGGAAGTGAGGTGCCGCGCAGGGCCTCGGCGAAGTCCGGCCAGCGGACCGCGGGGGACATGGGGACGGCGGTCAGCGCGCCCGGCTCGGCCCCGGGCAGATCGCGCATGTTCTCCGCGGCGTATCCGGGTGGCAGGTCGGTGAACCCGTTGCGCAGGTCTCTGGTGTGCCGGCCGAACACCGGCGAGTCGACGGTGACCACCAGTGCCGTGCAGCCCGCGTCCTCGGCGCGCCGGACGAGGGCCGCGGTGACCTCCCTGCGGGGGTGCAGATACAGCTGGAACCACACGGCCGGGTCCGGGGCCGCTTCTCGCGCCGCGGCGACGACCTCGAGGACCGCGGTGGTCGCGGCCGTCCCCGTCACCAGTACGGCGCCCTCGGCCGCGGCTGCACGGGCCGTGGCACGCTCGCCGTCCCGGTGCACCAGCCGGTGGAAGGCGGTCGGTGCGACGATCACCGGGGCGGCCTGCCGGGCGCCCGGCAGATCGACTGCGGTGTCCCGCGCCTCGCTGCCGCTCAGCACCCTCGGCAGCAGCGCGTACCGGTCGAAGGCCCGCTCGTTGTCGGCGACGACACGCTCGTCGCCCGCGCCGCCCGCCACGTAGTCGTAGAAGACCGGATCCAGCATCTTCCGTGCACTGTCGTGCAGTTCGCGGAGGGTCACGGCGCCACCGGGGCGGCCGGGCTGCGGTGCGCTTCGAGGAAGGCGTCCAGTGGGGCGCGGTGGAACTCCTCGCTGTCCCACTCGTTCTCGAGGTTCTCTGTGAGGTGGTGTTCGGCGACGAGACCGCCGTCCCGGTACCAGCGGACGACCGGATGCAGATAGCGGCCGTCCAGGCCGGACACGTCCTGCTGGGATTTGCGGCCCGCGGAGACGTCGAACGGGTCCACCCGGTCGTGGTCCTCCCCGTACTCCAGGGTGACCACCGCGTAGGCGTCCACTTCACCGAAGTCCCCGGCGCGCACGGCGCCCGGCACGTGAGAGACGGGAATCTCCTCGGCGTAGCGCAGCGTGCCGTCAGGGGCGAGCAGCAGCAGGTCGCCGAGGACGGCGAACTGCTGCCACAGGGCGGAGGACCGGTTGACGCGGCTGATCACCGCGTCGGCGGCCCGCTCCGTGGCGTCCCCGAGCGCCGTCGTCGGCCATGGCACGCCGTCGTGGCGCTGCCGCAGGCCCCGGTGCAGCGCACGCACCGCGTAGCGGAAGCCGTGGATGAAGCCGGTCGTGGCCTTCCCGAAGTCACGGCCCTGCATCAGCGTCCCCGCGAAGTACAGGCCGGGTACGTTGACCGATTCGCCGAGAGGCGTCAACGCCGGGAAACGGCCGTCGATGATCAGGTCCGGTGCGCAGGTGTGGTCGAAGATCGAGCCGTCGAACCGGAAGCCGGTAGCGACGATCACCCGGTCGTAGCGGATCTCCTTGACCACTTCGTCGACCCGCTCGAAGGCGACCGGTACGTGGAAGCCGTCCCGTTCGCGCCTGATGGCGAGCACCCTGCCGTCGAGGAGGGCGTTCTGCGACTTCAGTTGGTAGCTGTCCAGAAAGTTGTTGTAGACCGCGCGCAGGTGTCCCACATAGTGCGTTCGCCAGGCCATCTTCAGCGAGCCCGAGCCGACGACGTGAATGACCGCCGCGGTCTCCATCAGGTTCTCGGCTGTCTCGAAGGCGGAGTTCCCGCGGCCGATGATGAGCACCCGCTGATCGGTGAACGACTCCGGATCGGTGTCGATCGTGTCGTAGCGTTCGGCCAGTTCGACGCCCGGCACCGCCGGCAGGTTCGGTACCGGCACTCCGGTGGCGACCACCAGGTGCCGTGCACGCCACGTCTTCCCGGTGTGGTCGGTGACGGCGAATCCCGCCGCGTCCCGTGAGACCTTCTCGACGGCGGTGTCGTACCGCACGCGCGCCCCGGTCCGTGAGGCGAAGTCCGAGAGGTAGCGCACGAGGTCGTCGGCCGGCGGGAAGTAACGGGGACTGTACCGGGTGAACAGGAGCTCCGGGTCGTCGCTCAGCAGGGAGTTCCAGTCCATCCGCAGCCGCAGCTCCGGATCGTCATACCCCGTGTGTACTTTGTTGTTCGAGATCAGATAGCGGTGCCGGGGGAACCGCGTGAAGAACGTCCCCGGACCACTGCCGCGTTCCAGGACGACGTAGTCCGCGCCGTCCCGCTCGAACAAGGCGGCAAGCTGCAGTCCGGCGGGCCCCGCACCGATGATCAGGTAGTCATGGGTCATTCCCCGGAAGCTAGTCACCGGAATTCAGAGCGCTCTGAGATTTCCCGCCTACGTTTCGCAACGTGCCCACCACCATGAACGCCGTCTCACTCACCCGCCCCCCGGACTCCGCGGCCCTGCGCCGCGCGGCGATGCCGCTCACCGTCACCGTGGACCCCGAGGCCCGGGCCCGTCTGGAACGCGGCCGCCGGTTCTTCCACGGCCTGCGGCACGGCGACAGCGGCGGCGAGGCCCCGTCGATCTACGGTGCCACCACCGGATTCGGCGCACTCGTGGGGTACGCCGGCCGCCCCGACGAGGTGGACCAGTGCGACAACACCCTGGCCCACCTCGGTGCCGGCCAAGGACCGGACCTGCCGCACGAGATCACTCGTGCCGCCCTCCTGCTGCGCACATGGTCCCTCGCCCAGGGCATCTCCGGCGCGTCCGCCGAAGTCGTCGACCGGCTCACCGCGATGTTCGCCACGACGTTCTCGCCCGCCATCCCCCGCTACGGCTCCGTCGGCGCGAGCGGTGACCTCATCCCGCTCGCCTACGCCACCCAAGCGCTGCGCGGCCGGGGGCATGCCTACGTGGACGGCCGCCGCATGCCGGCCGAGGAGGCACTGACCGCCGCCGGGCTGCGCCCGCTCGCCCTGGACGGCCGCGACGCGCTCGCCCTCGTCAACGGCACCTCGGTCACCACCGCCGCCACGGTTCTGGCCCGCGACACCGTCCGCACGGCGCACCGCTCACTCATGGCCCTCACCTGTCTGCTGGCCGACACTCTCGGCTGCGACCCCGGCTTCCTCGACGGGGACCTGCTGCGCGTCTACGGCCACACCGGCGCGATCGATGTCGGCGCCCGGATGCGGGAAACACTCACCGGCGTCACCCCCTCCGGTGACCGGCCGCTGCAGGAGCCTTACAGCATTCGTTGCGCCCCGCAGTTGCTCGGCGCAGCCGAGGACGCGCTGCGCTACGTCGACGGCGTGGTCGCCGCGGACCTGGGCGGCGTCAGTGACAATCCGCTGTTCTTCCCCGAGGACGACGAGGAGAGGGGAAAGGTGGTGCACGGCGGAAACTTCTTCGGGCAACCCGCCGCGTTCGCGGCCGACCTGCTCGCCTCCGTCACCGCCCAACTGGGCAACCTCGCCGAACGCCAGCTCGACCTGCTGACGGATCCGGCACGTAACGGGGGACTGCCACCGATGCTCGCCACCGCCCCTGGCCTGCAGCACGGTCTCCAGGGGGTACAGCTGGCCAGCACCGCGTTCGTCGCGGAGATCCGCCGAAACGCGACACCGGCAGGCATGCAGAGTCTGCCGACGAACCTGCACAACCAGGACGTCGTCCCCTTCGGCACCCAGGCCGCCCTGCGCTCCTACGACATGGCGGAGCTGCTCAGCCTGCTGTCCGGCTCCCTCGCGCTCGGTCTGCGCCAGGCGGTTCACGTCGGCGCCCGCCGCCCCACCGCGCCCCGATGCGCAGAACTCCTCGACGCTCTGATCGAGGTGATTCCCCCGGTCGAGCCGGACCGTCCGCTGGACGCGGACGTCCGCGCTGCGGCCCGACTGCTCGCATCGCGCGAGCTGCCGTGACCGGACGTGCAGGGTCCGGATCGGCAGGCGCGTACTCCGGCAGCCGGATGGTGAACCGGGCGCCGTGGCCCGGACGACCGGTGGCGGCTACCGTGCCACCGTGGCGCGTGACGACCTCGCGCAGCAGCGCGAGCCCCAGCCCGTACCGTCCGCCGTCGCCGCTACCACGGTGGAACCTCTGGAACAGCTGGTCGACCGCAGTTGGGTCGAAGCCGGACCCGGTGTCCGTGACGGCCAGCACGACCATGTCGGCGAAACGGGACAGGGTCACCTTGATCCGCCCCTCGGCCGGGGTGTGGCCGATCGCGTTGGACAGCAGTTCACCGACGGCGCGACGCAGCGCGGACTGAATGCCGTCGACGAGGAGGGGATGAGGCGGGGCGTCCACGACGACGGTCAGACGACGGGCCCGCGCCCGGTCCGACTCCTCGGCCACCACCGCCCGCGCCAGCGCAACCAGATCGACCGGCCGGCGTTCCGACGGTCCTGCCGGACCTGCCGCGAGGCTCGCGGACAGCAGTAGGTCGTCGAGCACCTCGCCGAGCCGGCCGGCCGAGGTGACCAGTCGCGCCAGCCCGTCTCTATGCGGGACCGGCAGCTCCTGGTCAGCCGCTTGCCGTGCCAGCACCTGTGCCCGCGTGTGCACCTGGGTGATCGGCGTGCGCAGTTCGTGACTGGCGTCCGTGACGAACTGATGCTGCCGGGTGAGAGCCTCCGCCAGAGGTGCCACGGCCTTTCGTCCGAGGAGCGCCCCGGTGACGACCGCGGCGAGCAGTCCCACCAGTTCGGCCACACCCAGCGCGGACCACAGATGGTCGCGGTCGGCCAACTGGAAGCGCATGTCGAACACCGCCTGCACGACGTCACCGTCCGCCCGGACCTGTGTGCGCACCAGGTAGACCGTGCGATCACGTTCTAAGGTGCGCTCCACGGCCTCGTGGGTCCTACGCGCCCGGTTCACGTCCGCGCGCAGCGGGAATCCGCCGGGGGCGTTGGGCAAGGGGTCCACGCCGGGCGCGTACAGCCAGGTGCACACCGGGGGGCTGGCCAGATGGCCGTGCCCGGCCCCGTAGCGCAAGTCACGCCACACCTGCTCGTTCTGTGCGTGCACCATCACCGTGAGCGCGACGCCGCCCACGACCGCGATCAGCAGGGTGACGATCGCCCCTGTGATCACGGCGATCCGTAACCGCGCCCGGCGCACCGCCGCCCACTCGGTGGCAGTCGGCGGCCTCACAGGGCGCCCAGGCGGTAACCGAGACCGCGGACCGTGCGCACGACCTGCCGGCCGAGCTTGCGGCGCAGATAGTAGACGTAGGTGTCCACGATGGACGACGCGGGAGCCTCCTGGAACACCAGCCGCCGCAACTCCGCCCGCGAGTGCACCGCCTCCGGACGCGAGGCGAGCGCCCACAACAGGGCGAACTCCCGTGCCGCTAGGGCGATCTGCTCGCCGCTGGCGAGCTCGACTTCCCTCCGTCCGACGTGCAGCTGTCCCGATCCGATCTTGAGCACATCCGTGGACTCCAGCGCCCGTCGGCACAACGCCCTTAATCGGGCGCTCAGTTCGTCCAGAGAGAATGGCTTGGCGAGGTAGTCGTCGGCGCCGGCGTCGAGCCCGTAGACCCGGTCGTGCACCGTGCCCATCGCGGTCAGCAGCAATACGGGCGTCCGGACGGCGCGGGACCGTAATCGGCTCACCAGGTCGAGGCCGTCGAGAGCCGGCAGGCGCCGGTCGACGACGAGCACGTCGTACTCGCGGGAGAGGCCGAGGTGCAGACCTCGCTGGCCGTCGGTCGCGACGTCGACCGCGTACCCCTCGGCCCGCAGTATGTCGGAGAGCATGTCGACCAGCTCCCTGTCGTCCTCGACCAGTAGCAGCCGCCAAGGATGCCGCGAGTGTCCCTGCACCACAGTCCTACTCCCCTCGCACCTCCCCGCAACCCCTGTCAACGCACCTCCCTGGGACGGGGTTCCCGTGACGAGCGACGAGTAAGAGGGTGGCCGAACAGGCCGCGTCCCGCGCCGGACTTCTTCGGCTCGGTCGACGAAGCCCGACCCGACGGTGAGTTGCTAGGTCACAGGATGCGGCGACGCCGACGAGGAGAACAGGGGCCATTCCGTGCCAGGCACCCTCTGCGGCGTACGGTTCGACACCAAGGAGCTCACTCCGTTCCTTCCGCCGGGGAAGAAGCTCTCCGTCAAGCCCGACGTCTCCGCCTCGGCGACCTGGTGCGATGGGTCCGTGGGCGGATGTCCACCGATCCAGCCGGCCACTGAGCATGGCTCCATTTCGCATCGCGGACTTGACCCGTCTCCGTGGCATGGGCTGCACCTCGGGCACGGGCATTGCCGTAGCGTGATCGCCATGCCGCATGGAATGTCCATGTGCCCGGTCGGCCCGTGCGAGGGATTCCGGTGGCGAGCGACGGGACTGTGATGAGCGAACTGGCGAAGCCCGGAATCGAGGTCCCGGAGGGTGACGTGCCCACCGAGCTGACGATCCGGGACCTCGTGGTGGGGGAGGGACCCGAGGCGCAGCCTGGCAGGGTCGTGCAGGTTCATTATGTAGGGGTCACGTTCGCGTCCGGAAGGGAGTTCGACTCCTCCTGGGAGCGGGGCCGACCCTTCAAGTTCGCCGTGGGTGGTGGCAAGGTCATCAAGGGCTGGGACCGGGGAGTGAGGGGGATGAAGGTCGGCGGCCGGCGCGAGATCATCGTTCCCCCGCGTCTCGGTTACGGCAGGCAGTCACCCTCTCCGTTGATCCCGGCAGGCTCGACACTGATCTTCGTCGTGGACCTGCTCACGGTGGTGGGCGGGCCCGCCGGAGCGAGGCCGGCCTGAGCCTCGTAATTCACCCGCGCGGCATCGGAGGAAGAGCCGGGATCCCCTTACCCGACTTCATTCGTCCGGAACCGAAAGCGGCCACGACCAAACCACATGGGCGGCGTCCCGTTCCCTGATGATCCGCCGGTAGCGTGATGCTTCGCGTTTGGTTCCCGCATTGAGTGGGCTGTACCGAACCCAGTCCATCGGGACGACGTGGAGGGCCAGGGTTTCCCAGATGCGTTGTTGATCGACCGAGTGCACGAGCACCACGGCAAAGCGCTGGATGCACCACAAGCATTCCCAAGGCGGTCCGGTGACGACGGCTCCGGCATCGGCGAGCTTCCGGCCGTACCCGTCCTCGGTATCGAGTTCCATCTCCGCATGGAAATCGTCGCCCCCGAAGAAGTGGACGCAGCTGCGCTGCAGACTGCGCCTCATGTCCGACAGGCGATCGCCCCGTCTGTAATCGCCGTCGTCCAGCGTCCGGGCCACCGCGAGCGGGAAGATCGCATACTTGCCCCGGTCGATCACGGGGAAGCCGAGATCTGTCCACTGCGGAGTTCTCTCGGAAAACCTTTGACCCAGCAGGTGTCCAAGCGCGTTCATGACTGACAGACCGTCCGAGATTCGATTCTTCCCCTCCTCGATCCCGGTCACGAGGCCCCTGTCCCAACTGCGGGATCGCTCTGTTCGATGCCGGGCCCGTCGGTGAAGTCCTCCACGAGAACCTCGCCGAGGCGGACCGGTGTGACCTTTTCATTGGCGGTCACGTTCTCCACCTCCCCAACCTGCGTCCGTCCACCTGCCGCAGCTTGCGACCACAGGCGCTGACATCGGCCTGCGGCCGTCCGCCATGATCATCTGTCATGCGGGTTGGCGCGGCGAGTACCGGCGCCACGGCACCGTTTCACTCGTAAGCGGCCCTGGAGGTGAACGAGCGGCGAAGTGCTGATCGAGGTGATCACCCGGAACATCGCGGCGACCTTCACCGCGTTTCTGGAGCAGCTGGACCGTGCCACCGCTCTCGACAGGGAGATCCACGTGGTGCTCGACAACGGCTCATCCCACACCGCCAAGCACACCAGGGCCTGGCCGGCCGCACTCCCGCGCCGGCACGTCCGCTGGACCCCGCCGCACGCCTCCGGGCTCAACCCAGATCGAACTGTTCCTCTCCGCCCTGGCCCGCAGGGTCCAACGGCATGGCGACTTCGCCAGCCGCGACGACCTCATCGACGGATTTCAGAGCTCCGTGATCAGACACGACATCACGGCCCAGCCCTACCGCTGGACCTGCGAGGGCATCCCACTCAAGACAGCTCGATCATCGCCCCTCCACGAACTTACGCGGAGCAGCACCGGCTTCCAGCCCCGCTCTCAGTTCAATACGTCCCTGACGATGTTCCCGAACAAGGGGGTGTGGTTGAGCTCGGCCCGGATCTCCGCGAGGCTCTGTGCTGCCAGTGCTTGCCGCCAGGCCCGGTCGGCACGGTGCATGGCGGCTTTGACGGCGCACGCCCCCGTGGGCGGCGGGGCGAGTTCGCCGATTTTGCCATTGCACCTGATCTCGGCGCAGTGGAAGAGCTCGGTGTCCCCTTCGATCGCGTCCACGACGTCGAGAAGTGTGACGTCCTCGAGCGGTCTGGCGAGCCGGAAACCTCCGCGGGGGCCGGGCGTGGAGGCCAGGAGGCCGGCCTTCGCGAGCTGCTGCAGCTGCTTGTTGAGGTAGGGGGCCGGCAGGCCGTGGGCGTCGGCGAGCTGACCGCTGCCTACGGGCCCGCCGCCGACCGCATCCAGGTTGAGCAGTGTGTGGATGGCCCACTCGACGCCCTTACTCATTCGCATAATGCGGACATTGTATGTCCTGAACCCGCCGATGGCGAGAAGTGGCCTGAGGCACGCCTTGCTCAGTGACCTCAGTGACCTCAGCGACCTCGACGACGGCGACGGCGAGGCTCGGTCACTAAATCTTGACATTCAATATCCAGGATGTCTAAAGTCCAGAATTACTGGGGCAGGCCGCGACCCGCCGGAAGGGCCGTGTTCCCCGGCCGGGCACCGCGGGCGGCGACCTGGAAGGGGCGCCCGCCTCGTCACCCGGCGGCGGTGACTGCCCTCGACGCTCGAAGAAGGAGAAACCATGAAGAACGTTCTGGTGATCGGCGGGGGCTTCGCCGGCGTATGGACTGCGGCGGGAGTCGTGCGAGCGGCCCGTGAAGCCGGTGGCGCCGGTGAAGACCTGCGGGTGACCCTCGTCAGCGGTGGTGACGACCTGGTGGTGCGTCCCCGTCTCTACGAGGACAACCCCGAGAGCATGCGGGTGCCGCTGGATCGCATCCTCGGCCCGATCGGCGTGCACCGGCTCACGGCCACCGTGACCGGCATCGACACCCGGGCCCGTACCGTCCGGGCCGTCGAGCGAGCGGGCGGAGAGCTGACCCTGTCGTACGACAAGCTCGTGCTGGCCACGGGCAGTCAACTCGTACGTCCCGACTTTCCCGGCGCGCAGAACGTGTTCGACATCGACACGATGCCGACCGCGGCAGCGCTCGATCACCACCTGCGGCGACTGCCCCTGCGTTCGTCGTCCGACGGCCTGTACACGGCTGTCGTGGTGGGTGCCGGCTTCACGGGCCTGGAAATCGCCACCGGCCTCGGCAGCCGGCTGCGCGCGATCGCCGACGTGCAGGGCGCGGGTGAGGACGTGCGGGTCGTCCTGGTCGACCGGGCCGACGTTCTCGGGCCCGAACTCGGTCCCGGCCCCCGCACCCAGATCGAGGACGCGGTCGAGGAGCTGAAGATCGAGCGGCGTCTGGGGCGCACTGTCGCCTCGGCGAGTTCTGAGGCGGTCACGCTCTCGGACGGCGAAGTGATCCCGGCAGCGACCGTCGTGTGGACAGCCGGCATGGCTGCCAGCCCCCTGACGGCGCAGGTGCCGGGGGAGCGCGACCGGCTGGGGCGGCTGACCGTGGACGCGTACCTGCGCGTGACGGGAGTTCCTGACGTGTACGCAGCCGGCGACACGGCGGTCGGACCCGTGGAGGAGGGGCATTCGACGCTTCAGAGCTGTCAGCACGCGCTGCCCATGGGGAAGTTCGCCGGGTACAACGTGGCCGCCGACCTCTTGGGAACCGACCCCCTGCCCTTCGCGCCGGACCCCTACACCACCACGCTGGACCTCGGGCCGGCCGGCGCGGTCTCCACCTCGGGCTGGGACCGGACGGTGCAGCTGACCGGCCTGAAGGCAAAAGTTCTCAAGCAGGACATCAACACGCTGTGGATCTACCCTCCGGTGGACGACGCGGAGCAACTGCTCGCCCAGGCCGGCCGCTTCTCGTAGGGCCACTGTGCCGCCCGCGCCGGTCGGACTTCCGAGCGTGTGACTGTTGGCCCGGACCGCAGCCGGGAACCGAGCGGTACACGAGCGTCATCCGGGTCCGTCGGCGAGACCGCGGCTTTCCACCACCCGAGGACTTGCGTTGTTCGATCGCGGTGAAGCCGCGCATCACCGGCCCGGCGCGGGCAGGGCGCGTATGCGGTCGTCCATGGTGAAGCGGGTCCCTCGCTACGATCGCGCGATGTTTGAGTACCACGGGTGGATCACCGTCAGGGACACCGCAGCCGATGACGATGATGAGCCCCGCTTGCGGCGGATCGTCGATGAGCTGCGCCGTCACATCGCCCGGATTGACAGCCCGTACCTGCTCGACCTCAGGTGGATGAACGGCGAGCCGTTCATCCACCTCGGCGGCTTTTCCAATCACCGCTCATCGCCCGATGTGGTCGGACTGTTCGAGCATGTGGCCGTGTCCGCTCCGGGTTCCTACGGGCTCCTCCACGTTCACGACGACGAGGAACCGGACCGCGAGAACGACGTACGCGTGCTGAGACTCCTTCGAGGCAGGGTCACCCACCACACGGAAGCTCTGCTGTCTCCGTACGTGCCGACGGTGGAAGATCCCTTCGCGGGTTGAGGCGGCGTCGGCGGATCATCTCCGGAGCCGGAGCCGGAGCCGCCGTGACGATGCCGTGGAAGGCGTACGCCCGATGGCCGCAGCGGGGCGCGACGGCACGAGCGCCCGGTACTCACGCGGGTCCCGTGGAACTGAATCCTGAAAGTACGTCAAGCCGCCAAGGCGGACGACGGAGGGAGAACCCTGGGCGCAGGCCCAGGGACTCCGTGGCGCCCTTAGGAACTCACCGGATGCGACAGGAGCCGGGCGGCCTACTGGAAGCTGAGTCGGTGCGGGTGTGCTGGATCGGTCGGGCAGGTGTGCACACGCATCAGGCCGCGGCCGAGGTAGACGTCGGTCGGGTCGATGACGCGTGGGTCGTTCTCCGAGTCCCGGTCCTCGATCGGAAGCCAACCGCGTGAGGCCCCGTCGCACTCCCACATGTCCACGGTGAGCAGGGGCGGCATCGCCGCTCCGCATACCCCGCAGTCGACCGGGGCGGGGTCGGTCAGATGCCAGGAGGCAAAGCCGCCGACCTTCCAACCGGGCGCGATCGACAGATCGCTCATGTAACTGATCTCCTCCGGCTCCGCGTCCCGGGCCGCGGCCATCGCCGACGCGTACTCCTCGTACGTCGCGTAGCTCGCTGCCGAGGAAGGATCGGTTTCGTCCTCCTGCTCCTCGTCGAGGAGCCCTTCCTCCCACGCGTCGATCTGCTCCTGGAGTTCCCCCTCCAACAGCCCCAGGTACTCGTGCTCCACGACTTGCTCAGGGAACACGACGCACGTGGTCGGCACGCACTGCGTCCGGCCGGCCACCGGCGGCTCGGGCTGTGGCATGAGTACAGCGCCGACGTCGGCGGAACGCCGCCAGTTCAAGACGACGTCGATGGTGCGGTCGTCGCCGTGGACCTCGAAGGGGCACCAGAAGACCTGCAGGAGGTCCTGGCCCTCGGGTCCCACAAGATCCGGAATCTCTCGTGCGTACAGCTGGGCAACGGCCAACATCGGCACGGGGGCGTCGTCATGCAGACCGGGGACGTGATCTGCCCGGGTCATACCGTCGAGCAGCCGCTGTTCCTCCTCGGTGTACTCACGCCCCCGGGCGTCCTCCTGGATCCGGCGGTACAGCCGCACGTCGGAGAGCAGGTGGCCCGTGCCTTTCGGGTGTACGGCCGTGCACACCGGCCACGGTTCGTCGGCCGGCCACAGGAGGGGGCCCGCAACCGAACTCTCGCCCACCCCGGGAAGGCCGTGACGGGGGTGCAGCCGGGTGGTCGTGCGGCGGTGGGCTGCCAGGGCGGGGAAAGCCGCCTCTACGTCCAGGGGGCGTGGCGGGGTGGTGCGGGTCATGAGCGAGCCTTCCGAGTGCGGTCGGTGGCGACCTTATACAGCGGTCCGGACACCGGCGGCGAAATCGATGGCGTGGCCGTCAGCGGTGGGGGAGACCCGGTCCCAGCCGCGTGCCAGGCGGGAAGGCTGACCGCGCCGGTCGGTGTGGTGCATGAGGTACGGCGCCCCGATGCGTCCTGGCACGGTGTGAGTCAGCTGTGACCGAAGGGATCGCGCTGCGCAGGCGGCGCGGCCCGGGAGTCCGTTCCGCCGACGTCACTGCAAGGCGTCCAGTGCAACGGCCTGGGCAATGGCGAGGCGGCGGTCGAGGCCTGCACTCGTGATGTCCACCAGATAGCGGTCGCGCAGCCCGAACTTCCTCTCGACCGCCATCCAGCGCTTGTCGCCTTCGGCGAAGTCGAAGTGACGCGGCCATGCGAACGGCACGAACTCGGTGGCCGGCAGGAAGTCCCATATCCGGCGCAGCACAGCGAGTGCCGCGTTGCGCTCGCGCCCGGTGAGCTCCGTCAGCCCCGGCTGCTCGAGGACCCAGGTCGAGCGCAGCAGAGAGACCATGGTCTTCTCACGGAACGAACCGATGGGGCTCCCGTCCTCGTCCCGCACCGTGTAGACGGCGCCGACGTCAACGGCTTGGTCGGCCTCGAAGGTGCACAGGACGTGATGCCGGGACTCGTCGGTGTAGATGGTCACCTGTTCCTTCAACGCCATCAGCTCCTGCTCGGCGAACGCGACGACCTCACCGGCCGACCCGTCGGGACGAGCAGAACTCACCACGTACCGGTTGCTCATCACGGTCGTCTTCTGGCTCACGATGAACCGCTCGGCCGCCTGCAGGTGCGTGGTGTCCACGGTGTGTCTCCCTCTGTTCGCGTCTCTTGCGCCGCCCGGCCGCCACCTGCTCGCGTCCTTCGTTGGCGTGTTGGACCATCGTCGCGATCCCGCCTGCGCGAAGCAGCCCCGGAAAGTCGCGCACCTACGCGACCAAAGGCGAGGGTGTGCGGTTCCCCACCAGCACGTACACACCGGTGCTTGTTCACTTTCGTCGTTCGCGCCTCCCGCAGGAGGATGATGCGGTGCTCACGGCGGGTACGCCGTCGGTCCGTGCAACGGGACGAAGCGCGACCGAACGCGTCACACGGCCTTCCGGGGCGGGCTTGCCCGGCTTCGCCGATCGGGACCGCGCGGCCCGTCCTGACACCCGGGCACGGCGCGCACCCTTCGACCGGAGCTGCGAGCTGTGTAGCGATCGGGGTTGAGCCGCCTGGCGGTTCCGTGCGGCCCGGGTGGCCCAGGTGAAGCGAGTAGGCGCTGGTCAGGCCTTTGTGGTCCAGGGCATCGACGCTGTTGGTGATGCATGTCTGAGAGGCCACGAAGCCACCCGCGTCAATCCCGCGAACGATGAAGCCCCGACACGATTCTTGCGCCGGGCTCGGTGCCGCGCGGCACGGGAGCAGCCCTTCGGGCTTCCCGTTCGTCACCCGCTTGGCTCCGTCGTACTGCCCTGCGGCTAGTTTGTGTGCAGGACAGGTACGCAAACCCGTGTTGGCAGAGGTGCACGGGGGACGGGAGGTCGGGAAGAGTGTCGCTGCGCGGAGGTGATCCAGCCGAGATCGGCGGCTATCCGCTCGAGGCGCGGCTCGGCTCGGGTGGCATGGGCACGGTCTTTCTGGCCCGTACGAGCTCGGGGCGGCCTGTCGCGATCAAGCTGATCCACCAGCAGTTCGCGGGGGACGACGAGTTCCGCATCCGTTTCCGGCAGGAGGTGGCGGCCGCGAGGCGGGTGAGCGGCGCGTTCACCGCCGCAGTGGTCGACGCCGCCCCGGAGGCCGAGCAGCCGTGGATGGCGACGACGTACATCGAGGGGCACACGCTCGCCCAGCGCATCGCCGCGAACGGCCCGCTGAACGGAGCGGAGCTGCGGAGGCTCGCCATCGGGCTGGCGGAGGCGCTGTGCGACATCCACCGGGTCGGGGTCGTCCACCGTGACCTCAAGCCCTCGAACGTCGTGCTCTCGCCCGAGGGCCCGCGCGTCATCGACTTCGGCATCTCGCGTGCCGCGGACCAGCAGACGCTGACGATGACGGGGCGGGTCATCGGGACGCCGCCCTTCATGTCGCCGGAGCAGTTGCAGACGCCGCGTGGTGTGGGGCCGCGGTCCGATGTCTTCTCTCTGGGGACCCTGCTGGTGTACTCGGCGACGGGCCACGGGCCCTTCGACGCGGACAGCCCCTACATGACGGCCTATCAGGTGGTGCACGACGAGCCGTCGCTGGGTGCCGTGCCGGTCGCGTTGCGCGAGGTCGTCGAATCGTGCCTGCACAAGGAGCCCGAAGGACGTCCCTCGGCGGACGAACTCCTCGTGCTGCTGCGGGACCTGCCGGCCGACCTCGGTGGGACCGGCGCGAACGGGGCCGGAGCGGGGCGCACCCGCGACATGATCACCCAGCATCACTTCGCGACGGGGGACACCCCTGCGCCGACTGCCCCGGCCAACGCATCGGCCGACCCCGATACGGGGAGGGCCGGCCCCCGGATCGGCCGCCGTCTGCGTCGCCGATGGCGCCCTGTGCTCGCGGCCGCGGTCGCGGTGGCAGCGATCGGCGGAGGGGCCGCCGCGCTGAAGGCGGACGGCCTCGGGGGGCACACCGGCGGCGACAAGGGCAGCAGCGTCGCGGCGTCTGGTGCCACACTGCCGGACGGCTTCACGCCGTGGCGCAAGACCGTGCAGGGTGGTGACGAGGACATCCCCGACGAGCTGCGTTGCGTCGCGCGCGGCGATGCGCTGTTCTGCGGGGGCGGCGGTGTCGTCGCGACCCGTATCAGGGCACTGGACGGCTCGCGGGTCTGGACGGCGAAGAGCCCGGGCGTCCCTGTTCAGGGCATGCACCTGGTGGGTGCCACCGACGACACGGTGCTCGGTTACCGCTTCGCCGCCCAGGACGCACCGCAGGACCCTCCCGGCGAGGTGGTGGCCATCGACGCGAGCGACGGCCGGGAGCTGTGGTCCGTGCCGTCAGGCGCCCAGTCGATGGCCGTCACGGGACGTTCTCAGGACGCCGTGGTGGTCGGCTCCGCCGCCGTGACGGTCGACGCCTCCAACTCCCGCTTCGAGGCCCGGGACGCGCACAGCGGTGAGGTCGACTGGACGACACCGTTCCCCGGGGGCACGCAGTGTGCTCCTGTCCCGGCGGGCCCTCAGCTCTTCGCGATGTGCGCGACGGACTCGGAGGTGGATGCGCTGGAGGTGCGCCACCCCACCCTGTACACGGTCGACCGCACCTCGGGGGCACTGGGCACACCCATCACGGTTGACGGCCCCGCCGTGCCGATGGGCGTCGCCGACGGCGGGCTCGTACTCCTCCGGAGCCACATGGAGGGAGCGGCGCTGACCGGCTACGACGGAGTGGCGAGCGTAGACCCGGCCTCGCGGAAGGTCACGTACTCCGAATTCGCCAAGACGTACGCGGGGACGCCGGGCATGGCGAACGGCACCGTGTACGTGAGCGGACAGGTCGGCCTGGTCACAGCGCTCGACCCCGCGACCGGCCGGACGAAGTGGTCGCGGCAGACGGGCGTCGAGGGGGCGTCCGGTCCCGTCGCGGGAGCCGACGCACTGTATTTCAGCTCGGCCACCGGCCGGGTGGTCGCCCTGTCACCGTCCGACGGCAAGCCCCTGTGGACGACGGATCCGCGGGCCGACGGCCTGACGGGCGAGCAGGGTGCAAGCCCGCGCGTGGCCCTTGCGGGCCGTGCGGTGATCGTGGCCGCGGCCAAGAACACCGTCTTCGCCTTCGACGCGCAGAAGCCTCCGAAGTCCGGCTGACCGGGGAGGCACCGGCCGTCTTCCGCGGGAGGCCGCAAGGCGGAGACCGCGGGAGTCGTGTGTGGCGCACCACCGGTCAAGGAGTGAGCTCCTTGGTGCCGTGCCAGTCCAGGACGAGGACCGTGGCGTCGTCGTTGAGGTTGCCCCGGCAGGCATCCAGTACCGCTTTGGTCAGGCTGCGGACGACCTCCCTGGGATGCCAGGCGCGGGTGTCGACCAGGATGGAGGCCAGATCGACAGCTGCGGCTCCGCGTTCCTGCATGCCGTCAGTGAGCAGGACCAGGCGGTCGCCGGGGTGCAGCTGAAGTTCCTGCAGCTGGTAGGAGGTGGGCGCCGCGACGCCGAACGGCAGGTTGACGGCGAGCTGGACCTCCTCGGCTTCCGCGGCGCCGTCCCGCAGGCGTAGAGGCCAGGGATGTCCGGCGTTGACCAGTTCGCACGTGCCCGTTTCGAGACGGATGCACAGCAGTTGTCCGGTTGCCAGCCCACGACTGTGGCTCAGCAGGGCTTCGTGGGCGTGATGGGCCTGCTGGAGTGCGTCGCAGCCTGTGCGGCGGGCTCCGCGCAGTGCCGCGGTGACCAGCGTGGCCAACAGGGCGGAGTCGGTGTCGTGGCCCATGGCATCGGTGATGGACAGGTGCAGCGTGTCCCGATCGAGGGTGTAGTCGTAGGTGTCGCCGCCGATGTCGTCGGCCGGGACGAGACCTGCGGCGAGGGTGAACTGGGGAGCCTCGCAGCAGGAGGACGAGGGGAGCAGCTGGTGCTGGATCTCCGCGGCCAGGCTGGTCCGCGTGGTGCGTCGGCCGGCGTGGTACAGGTCGGTGAAGCGGCGGTCCGTGACGATGATGTAAGCCAGCGCGTGGGCCGCGTCGTTGATCTGTCCGAGCACGGTGTCGTCGGCGTACCGCAGTGTCACCTCGAGCACACCGATGCAGTCGCCGCGATTGCTCACCGGCGAGATCACGCGCCGTCCGCCCTGGCCATCGGGTTCCACGTGCTGGCGCTGGGTGCGGAGGACCGTGTCGTAAATGCTGCCTTGCAGGCCGATAGGTCCTGCGGCGTCCTCCATCTCCCCCTCGGCGGGCGCGGTCAGGCGCACGAGTCGTTCCTCCATGAGATCGACGAACAGGAACGACACGCAGTCCGCCCCGAAGCGTTTGCGTAGATCGTGCGCAATTACGCCGATGGACTCCCCGGGCGGCGCGGACTCTGCTGCGGCCAGGAGCTCGCCAAGTTCCAGATCTCTGCCATCCATGGCAACCTCCCATTGTCTGTCGCCACTTATGCCCCGGGTCGTCGACCTCACCCGTACGTCCGTCACGCCTGGTCGCGATGTCCTTCCTGGACCGGCCTCCCGGCACGGCGTGGCGGTGGCGTACGGACGCGCAAACCTACTGTCCGCAGAAGCCGGCCCGGGTACGTGTGGGGCCGGTGAACGACGCTGGAGGGGACGCCGTCCGCCTGCCAACGACGTGGCGAGGCATCCCTTGTCGGGACGCCCTGCCACGTCGTCACGCGTGTCGCTTCGGTGGTGTCACAGGTAGAGGACCAGACGGGGGCGGTTCTCGGTGACGACCCTGCCTCAGCTGAGCGAAGGACGAGGCGAACCGCTCCCACACCTCGTCCGGGGGAGGCTCGATCGCAAGGAGCGGCCGAAGACGATGGATGCCGGCACACGATGGCCCGCCGGCGGGCGAACCGAGGCGCGGGCTGCCGCATCATGAGGTCGGTCCGGTACGAGAACTGCCCGCCCCGCGGCCCTGTGCCACACGCTTCGGGGCCAGTTGTGGCAGTGGACCGTATGTCAGACCTGCCTGGGATGCTTCGGGCATGGAGATGACAATGCAACTGACGATCGACTGCTCCGACCCGCAGAGCATGGTGACCTTCTGGGCCGGTGCCCTGGGCTACGTGCCTGAGCCTCCGCCGGGCGGGCACGCCACGTGGCGGGCTTACTGGGCGGCGGCAGGGGTGCCCGAGGCGGATTTGCCGGCCGGTGCCGGGGATGTTCCGGAGTCGATCATCGATCCCGCCGGACGTGGACCGAGGGTGTGGTTCCAGCAGGTCCCGGAGCCGAAGGCCGCCAAGAACCGGTGGCACTTCGACCTGAAGGTGGGTGGGGGCCGTGACGTCCCACTGGACGTCCGCACACAGCGGGTCACGGCTACGGTGGATCGGCTGGTCAGAGCCGGTGCCACCGTGCTGCGAATCAAGGACGAGCCGGACATGGGGCTCTACGCCGCCGCCATGCAGGACCCCGAGGGCAACGAATTCGACGTCGTCTGAGGCCGTTGCGGCGTTGCTGGTCGCTGCCGCTCGGTCACGGGCGGCGACCCGCAACGCCGGCTCGCAGCGGACGGAGCCTGTCGTACCTCGTGGCCACTGCCCTGCTTTTGAGCCGGTTGATCACGCGTCGGGCCGTACGGCGCTCCCGGTGATCCACCGCATCGAAAGGCGGCGGTCGGTCTCCACGGGAGCCGATTGTCCTTCGGTTGCGGGCCCGCCCTGTTCAACAGCCACGTGCGGCTTGGTGGCGAACCCGCCAGGTGATGTCCCAGGCCAGGGTCAAAGGGCTCGGTCGGCAGGTTCCTTCCGTAGGGCCTCGTGCTGCCCGAAGAGCCCTGCCGATCCCAGGTGCCGACTGTGACCGATGAGCATCAGAGTGGGTTGAGGCGGGCCTTGAGCAGGCAGAACTCATTGCCTTCGGGGTCGGTCAGGACGTGCCACTGCTCCTGTCCTGTCTGTCCGATGTCGGCAGGGCGCGCACCGAGCTTCAGAAGGCGGTCGAGCTCGGCGCCCTGATCGCGATCGGTGGCGTTGACGTCGATGTGCAGCCGGGACTTCCCCGGCTCCGGTTCATCCCTGCGGCTGAGGATGATCGTCGGCTGCGGACCACCGAAACCTTCGCGCGGTCCGATCTCCAGCGTGCCGTCGTCCTCGCGATCGAGCACAACGAAGTCCAGGACCTCGCACCAGAACCGCGCCAGCAACTCAGGGTCGCGGCAACCGAGCACGAGCTCACTGATACGACATGCCATGACGAAACCTGCTCTCAGCCCGGGAACTGCCCGGCAAGCCACACGCGCGAACCTCATGGGCTCCCAGCAGTAGGAACCCCGAGACCGTACCGGAGGGGGCGAGTACGGGCGAAGTGTTTTCGGGGCGCCCTTGATCGGGGAAGCTGACGGATGCTTGTCGACGGTACCCGGGCTGGGACGGGGACCTGGTTCGCGTCCGGACGCCGAACGATGCTCTTCAAGACATCGAGGGCGTCGCTGTTGTCCACGGATGGGTACGTGCACTCGACGACGGGGGAGAACCGTATGGAGCCGTCAGAGCTCCGCCGCGCAGTTGACGCAGGACGAATGACCGTTTCGGCGCTGGGCCTTCAGGTCGACGATGCGATCGTCATCAACAACTCGGACCGCGTCGCGCTGCGCCTGGTCCCTTGCGACGTCCTGGCTCGGGTCGCGCCCTCGGGGCAGTTGGCTGATTCCGCGTTCGAAGTAGAGGTCGCTCGCCGTCTCGCCGAGGTCGAGGCTCCGGTGGCGGAGCTCGACCCTCGGGTCGAGCCCCGAATCCACTCGCGTGACGCCTTCGCCATCTCGCTCTGGACCTACTACGAACCTGTGGGACCGGCAATCGCACCGGCCGTCTACGCAGACGTGCTCCGGCGGCACCATGCCGCCCTGCGCCGGATCGATCTGGACGCACCACACTTCACCGATCGAGTCGCCGCGGCGCTGAGGAAGGTGAACGACCGGGAGCAGTCACCCGAGCTGCCCGATGCCGACCGGGAACTCCTGGGCGACACACTCGGTGGACTGCGCGTCGCAGTCGGCACGGCGAGGGCCGGTGACCAGTTGCTGCACGGCGAGCCGCATCCGGGCAACCTCCTCAACACCGGAAGAGGCCCGCTTTTCGTGGACCTCGCCACGGCCTGCCGTGGACCGGTCGAGTTCGACCTCGCCCACGCACCCGAAGAAGTGGGAGAACACTACGCTGGGGTCGACCAGGGCCTGATCCGCCGGTGTCGCGCCCTGAACTGGGCGATGTTCTCGGCCTGGCGCTGGCGCCGGGACGACCAGATGCCTGACCGGGACCACTGGAGGACGGTGGGGCTCGACCAGGTTCGTTCCGCACTCGAACGCTGCGGCCTCGGCTGAACCCGGGACGGAGGGGCGGCTCCGACCTGATCCGGTGCGCCGTGTACGGCATCCCGGCACAGCACAGCCGAATTCGACAGGCTGGGACGGAACGTCTCGTTCCCTCGCCCCGTGCCCCCGGCAACCCCCCAGAGCCGGAAGGACACATGGGTGGCAGAGCAGCTCTCAGGAGTCCGTGATCCGGGTGTCGGCCACCGCGAGGGCCTGATCCGGGCCGTGCGCGGAGGACGGTGACTGGAAGCCCCGCTCGACCGGTGCCACGAGAGCCTCGATCGCGGCGGCGCTTGGACTGCCGGGCTGGGGAACCCCGACCAGGAGTTGCTGTCCGGGGGCGTCATGGACATCGAAGTTCTGGTAGGTCAACTCGATGCGGCCTACGCCTGGAAGCACGAAGACCTTGAACGCACGCGTCATGTTCTCCACCTCGTTCTCCTGCCACAGCCGCCGGAACTCCGATGAGGCCTGCAACTCGGACACGAGACCGATGATGCCCGGATCGTCCGGAAACAGGCCGGCGTGCAGCCGCAGCGCGTGCACCGTGGCGCGCGCCACCGCGGGCCACTCCACGAAGACGTCGCGTGCGCGGGGGTGCTGGAACAGCACGCGGACCATGTTGGAGGTGCCCTCGAAGGGAGCGAGTAGGGCGGCGGCGACCGCGTTCGACGCGAGGACGTCGAAGGCGGGGCTCAGCACGTAGGCGGCAGCGGCCGGAAAGGCGTCCAGCAGGTGCAGCAGCGACGGGTGGACCACGTCGCGGCCCGCAGCCGAAGTGAGGGCGGGATGCAGGCCGGCCAGCCGGAAGAGGTGGGTCCGCGCGTCCGGGGTGAGCCGCATCGCCCGGCCGACCGCGTCGACCACCTGCGGCGACGGGTGACGCTCACGCCCCTGTTCGAGCCGCGCGTAGTAGTCGGCGCTCACGCCTGCCAGGACGGCTACCTCTTCCCTGCGCAGGCCCTGCACCCTGCGCCTGCCGCCACCGGCGGGCAGGCCCACGTCGGCCGGCTCTGTGCGCGCACGATTCGCACGCAGGAAGGCGCCGAGCCCGTTCTGTGACTGCTGCATTCTTCGACCTGTCGACTGGGGCGAACGGCGGGAGGCGGCGAGGACCGGCGGGACACGGTCCCGCCCGGCTCTACGCCCGTCTGCGACGACTCTACGGACGGCCTGCGCCGGACGCACATGTACCGCAGGGGGATCGCGGGGGTCCGACGTGCTGGCGCTCGTGAGCACGGCGGCCTTCGCGTTCGGTTCCTGGGTGTGGCACACCCACCCTCGCACAGCCTTCATCGGCGGCTCGTGAGCGGCGAATGTTGGCGGTGGAACAACCACCCACTCGCAAAGGAACGCCATGTCTCTCACTTCGTACCGCACCCTCGGCCGTTCCGGTCTGCGTGTGAGCCCGCTGGCCTTCGGCGCGATGAACTTCGACGACGGCAGCTGGGGCTCCGCCCCCGAGGCGTCGTTCGCGCTGTTGGACCACTACTTCGAGGCCGGCGGCAACTTCGTCGACACCGCCAACATGTACAACAAGGGTGCCTCCGAGGCGACCCTGGGCCGCTACCTCGACCGGCGTCCCGGCGCCCGCGACCGCATGGTGCTGGCAACGAAGTTCGGCGGCAGCATGACCGCCGACGACCCCAACTCCGGCGGAGCGGGACGCAAGGCGATCCGAGCGCAGCTGGACGCGTCCCTGCGCCGGCTGAACACCGACTACGTCGATCTGTACTGGATGCACCAGTGGGACCGGCACACCCCGGCCGAGGAGACCCTGTCCACCCTCACCGATCTGGTGCGCGCAGGGAAGATCCACGCGATCGGTCTGTCCAACGTGCCCGCATGGTGGGTCGCGGAGGCGGCCACCACCGCCCGGCTGCGTGACTTGGAGCCCATCGCGGCCCTGCAGGTCGAGTACAACCTCCTCGCCCGAACCGTCGAGGGCGAGACCTTCGGCGCCGCACGCCGGTTCGGCCTCGGCGTCACCCCCTGGAGCCCCCTGGCCAGCGGCGTCCTGTCCGGCAAGTACTCACGTACCACCACCGAGGTGGCCGGCTCCGGGCGCTCCGCCTATGCCGCCCCGCACCTGACAGAGTCCACCTTCGTCCTCCTCGACACCCTGGGCCGCATCGCCGACGAACACGGCACCACCGTGGCCGCTACCGCGTTGGCCTGGGTCCGTCAGCGCTCGGAGGTCACCTCGACGCTCGTCGGCGCCCGCACCCACGAGCAGCTCGTCGCCAACCTCGCCTCACTCGACGTCACCCTCTCCGAAGGGCAGATCGCCGAACTCGACGGCCTCACGACGCCCGCCCTCGACTACCCGCACAACATGATCGGGACCATGGTCGGATTCCAGCAGGGCGACACCACCATCAACGGTCTGGCCGCCCAGGCCTTCGTCCGCTGACACAGCCACACCCCTCGCACCGTCGCGGTCGGCATGGGCGGGGCCGGGAGAGGCTGCTCATTGCCCGTCTGCCGACGACGTATGAGATCCCCGGGTCGTCGGCCGCGTCCGCGACACGTCATCCATTCGCCGACAGATCCGATCCGTACGCGGGCGAACCAGGACCGGAACCGTCCGCATCTGCCTCTAGCGTCGTGGATGACACGGAGCACCACCCGAAAGGAAACTGGGATGAGCGAGACGCCGGAGCGTGAGGACAAGGCCGGACTCGTCGAGGCTGACGACAGGGCACTGAGAGTCCGGGCCCGGTACGAGCAGATCGAGCAGCGTGTACTGGGCAGGACATGGACGCTGCCGGAGCTCGCGGTCGGCTTCACCAATGACGCCGCCTACGTCGGGCGCCTGGTGCTCGCCGCCGAGCGCACGTGGGGCATCGACGGTGATGTGGACGCTGAACTGCGGCACAAACTGGCCGAATGCCTGTGGTGGGTCTTCGTGCTCGCCGACCGGCTCGATGTCGACATGCCGGAGGCCTACGCCGCCACCATGGACCGCATCGACGGTGGTCTGGCGCAGACCCTGCGGGGCATGGGCGAGTGAGCGCAGGGGCGCGCGGTCCTGATCCGGTACGCCGGCCGCCGCCCGGGGCCAGGTGAGTCGCCCGGTCGGAACGGCTTCGGGCATCGCCGTCCGAGGGTGCGTTCGAGGGTGGCAGGGTTCGTGGATGTCGTCCCGCACCTCCCCGCGATGCGCGGGCCCGGAACCGGCGAGACAACGGGCGCCCGTGCCCGGGCTGTTCGGCGGCCGCACCGGGGCGTGCTCGGAGGGTGCGGCAGAAGGGGCGGCGCCCGGGGCCGGGGACCCACCGTCGGTGGGGAGCGGACGCACGTCGGCCTGGCAGGTTTCCAGGGCGACGCCGAGCTCGGGCCGCATCCGGATCATCCGGGCCTGGCCCGGGACGGGCTTGCCGCTGTACGGGGAATCCGGCCGGGCGGTGGTGAGCAGTCCTCCACCAGCGGGCCGTGCCATGCCTGGTCGAAGTCGCAGCCGACGAAGGCCCACGAGGTCGGAGCGCCCACCGATGTCGACCGAATGCCCTGAAAACATCCCCCAGCGGCCTCTCCAACCGCTTGATCGTCCCCGGGCGGGGTAGCGAAATGGCATGGCCACTGAGAACACCGCCACTGATGCGAGCGGATACGTGCAGCCCGAGGTCGACGTCCGGGCACTGACCGAGGTGCTCGACGGCGAGTACGCGGATATCCGCGACCTCGTCCGCACCAACCTGGTGACGTACGCCTCCGTTCTCGATGACGCCGAGGAACTCGGCGTCGACTCGTTTCGCGAGCGGGTGCGTGAGCTCGTGGTCGAGATGGCCGCGACAGGCCAGACCGGCATGGGTTTTCCGAGCGAGTACGGCGGGGGTGGCGACATCGGGGCCTCGATCGCCGCCTTCGAGACGCTTGCCTTCGGCGACCTGTCGGTCCTGGTGAAGGTCGGCGTGCAGTTCGGGCTCTTCGGTGGCGCGATCCTGCATCTGGGCACCGAACGTCACCACGAGGCCTATCTGCCGGCCCTGATCACCGGGCAGCTGATGGGGTGCTTCGCGATGACCGAGACCGGGCACGGCTCCAACGTCCAGGCGCTCGGCACCCTCGCGAGGTACGACGCCGACAGCCAGGAGTTCGTCATCACCACCGACGGCGACGGGGCGCGCAAGGACTACATCGGTAACGCAGCCCGCCACGGCGAGCTGGCGGTCGTCTTCGCCCAGCTGGAGGTCGGCGGGAAGTCCGAGGGCGTGCACGCGTTCGTCGTGCCGATCCGCGCCGACGGCGAAGTGGCGCCCGGCGTCCACATCGAGGACGACGGCCGCAAGATGGGCCTCAACGGCGTGGACAACGGCCGGATCCGGTTCGACGGCGTGCGGGTGCCGCGCGAGGCACTGCTGAACCGGTTCGCAGACGTCACCACCGAAGGCGTCTACGAGAGTCCGATCGAGAACCTCGACCGACGCTTCTTCACCATGCTGGGCACGCTGGTGCAGGGCCGGGTCAGCGTCGGCGGCGCGGGTGTCAACGCCGCCAAGATCGCGCTCGCGATCGCGACGAAGTACGCCGTCCGGCGCCGGCAGTTCGAAGCGACCTCGGACACGACGGAGGAGCAACTGCTGCTCGACTACGGTCTGCATCAGCGTCGGCTGTTGCCGCTCATCGCCCGTACGTATGCGCTGCACTTCGCCCAGGACGTGGTGCGCACACAACTGCACGAGGTCTTCTCCGGCATCAAGGACGACGCGTACGCGCGGCGCCAGCTCGAGTCACGGGCCGCCGGCACCAAGGCACTCGGCACCTGGCACGCGACGCGGGTCGTCCAGGAGTGCCGCGAGGCGTGCGGCGGCGCCGGATATCTCAGCGTCAACCGCTTCGCCGCGCTCAAGGCCGACAGCGACATCTTCACCACCTTCGAGGGCGACAACCACGTCCTGCTCCAGCTCGTGGCCAAGGGGCTGCTCACCCATTACGCGAGCGAGTTCGAGGACCTGGACCAGCTGGGCACGGTTCGATACGTCACCGGCCTGGCCGTCGAGACGGTCATAGAGAAGACGTCCGTCCACAAGCTGCTCGAGCGGGTGCGCGACCTGCTGCCCGGCGGCGACGAGTGGGACCAGGAAGCCGGCCTGCTCGACTCGGAGTACCAGCTCGCCATGCTCCGCTACCGCGAGGAGCACATGCTCGCCGGCGTCGCCCGCAGACTCAAGCGCGGCGTCGACCAGAAGCGCAGCCCCGGCGTCGTCTTCTCACAGGTGCAGGACCACGTCATCGCGGTCGCCCACGCACACGTCGAGCGGCTTGTGCTCGAAGCGTTCGTCGACAAGGTGCGTGCGCTGCCCGAGGGCGGCAACAAGGTCGCGCTCGGGTTGCTGTGCGACCTGTTCGCGCTGTCGACGATCGAGGCCGACCGGGCCTGGTTCATGGAGCACGGCCGGCTGACAGTCCAGCGTTCCAAGGCGATCAGCCGCGAGGTGAACGACCTCTGCCGCAAGGTCCGGCCCCTCGCAGTCGACCTCGTCGACGCCTGGGGCATCCCGCCCGAGATGCTGCGCGCGCCGGATCTGGTGGGCTGATCCGAAGGCGGAGTCCCGCGCAGCTGCGACCGGTACGGTGCCGGGCTGCCCACACGGGCGGGGCGGGGGAGCGGCCGGCTCCCAGGTGCGTGTGGCCGGGCAACCGGGCCGAGGTCCCGGTGTGCTGCGAGTGCCGGACCCGGTGCCGGCGGAACCGGTTCCCGACGGACGCCACGTAGGATCACGGCGGGGCGTGACCCCACCGATGCGTGTGAAGAGGGCAGGAGACCGTTGAGCAGTCAGCCGGCCGAGACGGAGATCGCCCGCATACGGTGGGAGGACTTCCGTACACTCGGCGACCGGTCCGGCGGGGTGCCCGGGGCGCTGCGCCGTCTGCTCGCGGCCGCTGACGAGGACGACGCCCTGGCGGCCTACTGGGACCTGGAGAACGTCGTGGTCGTGCAGGGGCAGTTGCACAGCGCCGCGCTGCCCACAGTCTCCGTCCTCCTGGCGGGCCTGCTCGGTGAGCTGTCCGCGGACGCCAGGGACATGGTCCTGGAACTCCTCCGGCAGATCGTCATGGGCGAATCCGACGAGGGCGAGGTCGCCCTGGGCGACCCCGGCCTGGGCGACCGCTGCCGGGAGGAGGCGCGCACCGGCCTCTGGCTCGTCTACCGCGAGCTCGGTACCCGGCGCAGGGAGACGGCGGAAAGCATCCTGGAACGCATCGAGAGCGAGAAGCCGAGGCTCACCGCCCATCTTGGCGGTCTCCGGGGCAAGTAGCCTGCCGCCCCGGACGGTCGCCCCGCCGTGGGACGGGCACGTCACTGAGCCGTACCTGCCGCCCGTATGCACCCGGTGCCGGCACTTTCGCTCTAATCGGCGGGGTGCTCGGGAATCGGTGCGGGACGTCGTGGGACGGATCTGCGGTGTACCACTGCGATCAGCGCCACCACCGCCGTCGCCGACGCCGCGGTCGCCGGGGCGCTGAACAGCGCGTCACGCAACGGTTCCGGTTCCAGCAGCAGGGACCGGAGCACCTCTGCGGGAACCGGCGGCGCCTCCATGCCGAACGACCACACCGTGACGTACAGGTGCCTGCAGAGCCGCCCGGCCGCGTAGGAGAGCCAGAACAGCACGAACAGGGTGGCCGGGCGCAGCGGCCTGGCGCGGAACGCGGGCAGCGCACGGAACACGAAGAAAGTGACGGCGAAGGCGCAGGTGAACCAGACGTGGCCCAACGGCTCGATGTGGACGACCATGATCAGCTCCTGCACCGTGGTCGGCTGACCGCCGGTGTCGGGCAGGGGCAGCACGGCGGAAGCCACACCATCCCCGCAATTCGACGGGCAGAGACCTTCGAAGGCAACCCGGGCGGGCGTACCCAGTGCGGGCAGGGCGAGGAGCCGTTCGAAGGCGGTGGCCGCCGCTGTCGCCAGGACCGTTTCGCCGATCCGTGGCCAGAGCGTGCGCAGAGGGCCGCGCAGCACCGACACCAGGAACAGCGCCCGTCGCCGCACCGACCGTGGGATTCCCGCGGACCGCATCCTGGCGGGCACAGCACACGCCTGCCAGGTCACGGCCGCAGCGGTACCGAGGAGGAGAGCGTGCGGGGCGATGGTGCAGGCGTCTTCCAGAAGACGGGGAAGCTGTGGGCCCTCGTACCTCATGATGCGCTGCCAGAGTCCGTCCGGCTCCTGGTCGTGCAGGAAGTCCGGAAACCTGCTGATCAGCAGAGCCACCCCTGCGGCTGCGGGGGCGGCCAGCAGCAGAATGACGGCTTGCCGAGCCCCCGGCCGCAGTGGTGGCCCCATCCGGGCGGCGAGTGCACGGGTGGCCGACAGCAGGACCGCCAGGAAGAGTGCCAGCCAGAGCCCCTCCAGGAGGAACCCGGCAACGCCGGTTTGCTCGTTGAACCGCCACACGGGCGACACCGTCGCCATTCTCAGGGCCTCCCAGGACGACGGGGACCCTGCTGCCTCCGCCCAGTGGATCTGTGCGGGGAGCACGCCCGCGAGATGGACGACGGCAACCGCAGCGGCCACAGCGAACATCCGGTGCCGGCCGCTCATGAGGATCGGCGGGGGTCGGCCATCACACGGAAGGGCCGGCCGTCGTTGTCGAGGTCGACCGACTTGGTCTTCTCTCCGTCCCACCAGGTCAGGGTGGCCTTCCAACTGACGTCGTAACTTTCGGTCCGGCCCAGGAGGAAGAGGGAATAGACCGCCCCGCTGTCCAGTGAGTGCGGCAGGGTCACGGGCTTGCCCCAGTCCAGTGCCTCCTCGGCCGCAGCGCGTTGCCCCGGTTTTCCCCGCAGTGCGCTCAGCGACACGGGCCGTCCCACCGCGAGCAGGTCGAGGTTGATCCCCGCCGCTTGAGGAGGCTCCTCGCCGTTCCCGCATCCAAGCGTCCGCACCTCGGGGCGTACCCCCTCGGGCAGCGGATCACGGCGAACGACGGTGACAGTGACGTCACGCAGTTGTGCCGCCTTGTCGGTGTTGCCGCGCAGACTGAGCAGGACCCGCAGGGTCTGACGCTGCACTATCCGCTGCTCGCGCTCCCAGCGCACGATCTCCCGCTGGTCGGCCTCGGGCAGCCGGGGCAGCAGGTCGGCGTTACCGGGGAGGGTGGACCAGGTGCTCGTGCAGTAGCCGTTCAGTTGTTCGGCCCCGACCACCACCGAGTCCTGAGCGAAGAGGTGTTTGTACGTGGCACCGAGCGAAGGCGCCGCGAAGGCCATTACGGCCAGGACCAGTCCGCCCAGTGCGATTTTGTTGGCCGGATCCAGTGCCCGGATCCGAGCGACCTGTGTGCGGAGTCGACTCGGGCGGGTCGGGGGAGACGGCGTGCCGGGAAGCGGCGCCGGGGTGGGTTCTGGGGCAGGTGCCTGCGGGGGCTCCGGCGCCGGTGTCGTCGACGGTTGCGGGGGCCGGCCCGGCGGGTGCGTGGCGGGGTCCGGTACGAGCGGGTGGGTCGGCACGGTGCCGGGTGTCGAAGGAGTGGGTGTGCCGGGCGAGCGTCTCCCCGGGCGGGACCCGTCGGTCATGTACATCCCCCGATCCAATTGAAGCTGACCAACAGTCGCCTACTACGGGGTAGTTGACAAGAAGGCGCAACATTCGTGCGCCCCGTCGCCGGGACAGTGGTGACCGGTCCGATCGTCCGCTGCCGTCGGGCCGGCCGTCCGGCTGTACGTCGTTCGACGCCGGGGGCGTCACCGATGCCCCCGGCGATCGGGCGTGACGCCGGTCTGCAGGGGCAGCGGCGCGGCCGGCGGCGTCCCCGTTCCGGTCCGCTCCGGCTGTACGCGGAGACGAGAGAACTCACCCGATCGGCGGCCCGGCCGGCCAAGTGGGGAAACCGGCATTCCCCCGTAGGAAGAGGCTTCCGCGCCTGCCTGCCTGTCCGCCCGTACGGAAGTTCTCCTGTGGCCCGAGCGCGAGCGTCGGCCTAGCATGAATCCGGGCAGCCCTTCCGAGCTGCAACGGAATGACGATTCCGGCACGTGGACCGCTCTTCCGAATGCGAACCGTCAAGAACATCTTTTCGGTGAACGCGTGTTTTAGCGATCATTCTGTCCGTTCAGCCTGAGGGAATTCATCTGATTCGCGCGGGAATCCTCCCGCCTTGTGCACTGCGGCGAGACGGAGGTGTAAACCCATGGTGAATTCGGAAGGGAATATGGGAGAGCCGACTGTCCAGGACGGCGCTTCCGTATGGCGAATCGCACGCGATTCCCACGTGCTCGATGTCAATTCCTCCTACAGCTATCTGCTCTGGTGTCGTGACTTCGCGGCGACCTCCGTGGTCGCCCGCGACGAGAGCGGCACGGCAGCCGCCTTCGCGACGGGGTACATCCGCCCCGAACAGCCCGGCACGCTCGTGATCTGGCAGATCGCCGTGGACGGGAAGCGGCGTGGACGGGGGCTGGGCGGGGCCATGCTGGATCACCTGACCGGCCGCCTGCGGTCCCGTGGTGTCCTCCAGCGGATGGAGACGACGATCAGCGCTGAGAACGAGGCGTCGCAGCGGCTGTTCCACTCGTTCGCCGCGCGGCACGGGGCGTCGGTGGAACACGAGCCGCTGTTTCCCGCGCGGCTCTTCCCCGATGCCCACGAGTCCGAACACCTCTACCGCATCGGACCGTTGGCTGAGTCTCCCACTCCGACGCCAGGAACCCAGTACTCGGAAACCCGCCGCACTAGGAGCGTTGCATCATGACGAGGACCCCGCCCGCCCTGAGTGTCTTCGAGAGTCTTGAGTCGGAAGTACGCAGTTACTGCCGCAGCTGGCCCGCGGTGTTCGACCGTGCGCAGGGCGCCCGGCTCACGGACGAGGACGGCCACTCGTACCTGGACTTCTTCGCCGGTGCCGGGTCGCTGAACTACGGCCACAACAACCCGGTGCTGAAACGCGCGCTGATCGACTACATCGAGCGCGACGGCATCACGCACGGCCTGGACATGGCCACGACCGCCAAGCGGGCCTTCCTGGAGACGTTCGAGAACGTGATCCTGCGGCCCCGTGACCTGCCGTACAAGGTGATGTTCCCCGGCCCGACGGGCACCAACGCCGTCGAGTCGGCGCTGAAGCTCGCCCGCAAGGTCAAGGGCCGCGAGTCCGTCGTCTCGTTCACGAACGCCTTCCACGGCATGTCGCTGGGCTCGCTCGCGGTGACCGGCAACGCGTTCAAGCGCGCGGGCGCCGGGATCCCGCTGGTGCACGGCACCCCGATGCCGTTCGACAACTACTTCGACGGTCAGGTCCCCGACTTCCTGTGGTTCGAGCGGCTCCTGGAGGACCAGGGTTCGGGGCTGAACAAGCCGGCCGCGGTGATCGTGGAGACCGTGCAGGGTGAGGGCGGCATCAACGTGGCCCGCGCCGAGTGGCTGCGCGCGCTGCAGGAGCTGTGCCACCGCCAGGACATGCTCCTGATCGTCGACGACATCCAGATGGGCTGCGGCCGTACCGGCGGCTTCTTCTCCTTCGAGGAGGCCGGCATCGTCCCGGACATCGTCACGCTGTCGAAGTCGATCAGCGGTTACGGTCTGCCGATGTCGCTGTGCCTGTTCAAGGGCGAGCTGGACGTGTGGGAGCCGGGCGAGCACAACGGCACCTTCCGCGGCAACAACCCGGCCTTCGTCACCGCCGCCGCCACGCTCGACGCCTACTGGGCCGACGGCCAGATGGAGAAGCAGACCCTGGCCCGCGGCGAGCAGGTCGAGCAGACGCTCATGGCGATCGGGGAGGAGCACGCGGAGGCCGGTGCCCAGACCCGTGGCCGAGGCCTGGTCCGGGGGATGAAGTTCACCGACCCCGAGCGCGCGTCCGCCGTCTGCGCCCGCGCCTTCGAGCTGGGCCTGCTCCTGGAGACCTCCGGCCCGGAGAGCGAGGTGGTCAAGGTGATGCCGCCACTCACCGTTTCCTCGGAAGAGCTGGACGAAGGTCTGCGGATTCTCGCCCACGCGGTTCGGGAAACCGGCTGAGGTCCGTCACGAAGGGCCACCCGCGAACCCGGCGGCCGGCCGGCCGCTCGCGCCTCACCACCGCACGTGGGGTGCGCCACCGAAGGAAAGGCGCCATCGCACCGTGATCGTCCGATCTTTCAGTGACATCGAGAACACCGACCGGCACATCAAGTCCGTTTCAGGTACCTGGGAGAGCAAGCGCATCGTGCTCGCCAAGGAGAAGGTGGGCTTCTCGCTCCACGAGACCGTGCTCTACGCGGGCACGGAGACGTCGATGTGGTACGCGAACCACATCGAGGCCGTTCTGTGCACCGAGGGCGAGGCCGAGCTCACCAATGACGAGACCGGCGAGAAGCACTGGATCTCCCCCGGCACGATGTACCTGCTGAACGGGCACGAGCACCACACCCTGCGGCCCAAGACCGACTTCCGCTGCGTGTGCGTCTTCAATCCCCCCGTCACCGGACGGGAGGACCATGACGAGAACGGTGTATACCCACTGCTGACAGAGGAGGGCTGAACCATGACCACCGATGTACGCGCCGACCTGTACCCCTCGCGCGGCGCCGCCGAGATGACCACTCCCCGCCAGGACCCGGTCATCTGGTCCGCGCCGGGCGCGCCGGGCCCGGTCACCGCGAAGGACCTCCAGGGCTTCGAGGGGAACGGCTTCCTCACCGTCGACCAGCTCATCGCCCCCGACGAGGTGGCCGTCTACCGGGCCGAGCTGGACCGGCTGGTCGCCGACCCGCGGGTGCGTGCCGACGAACGCTCGGTCATCGAGCCGAAGTCGCAAAGCGTGCGCTCCGTCTTCGAGGTCCACAAGCTCAGCGAGATCTTCGCCGGGCTGGTCAGCGACGAGCGGGTGGTGGGCCGGGCCCGCCAGATCCTCGGCTCCGACGTGTACGTCCACCAGTCACGGATCAACGTCAAGCCCGGCTTCGGGGCCTCGGGCTTCTACTGGCACTCCGACTTCGAGACCTGGCACGCCGAGGACGGTCTGCCCAACATGCGGACCGTGTCCGTGTCGATCGCGCTGACCGAGAACTTCGACACCAACGGCGGGCTGATGATCATGCCCGGCTCCCACAAGTCGTTCGTCGGCTGCGCGGGTGAGACGCCGAAGGACAACTACAAGAAGTCCCTGCAGATGCAGGACGCCGGGATCCCCTCCGACGAGGTCCTGACACAGCTGGCCGACCGGCACGGCATCAAGCTCTTCACGGGCAGCGCCGGTTCGGCGACCTGGTTCGACTGCAACGCCATGCACGGCTCCGGGGACAACATCACCCCTTACGCGCGCAGCAACGTCTTCATCGTGTTCAACAGCGTCGACAACACCGCACAGGAGCCCTTCTCAGCTCCGATCCGCCGCCCCGAGTTCATCGGGGCACGCGACTTCACACCGGTGAAGGTGAGGTCATCCGCGTGAACGCCCGGCCGACGGTCCTCGTCGGGCTCGATCAGAAGCCGACCGCCGTCCGGCCAGGGCGCGGCGCGTAGCCGTGGCCCACGCCGCCCGGCCGCGGACGCCGCCGGGCGGCAGTGCCCGCCACCAAGGGTCCACCACCACCGTCACCAGGGGGACCGACGTCACGGGGCGGCCGTCGGAGCGCACACCCGTCACGGTGCCAACTGCCGCGGCACGCCGTCCGTCGACTCCCGCACGTCCAGCCGGTGCGGCGCTGTGTGCACCTCGAACGGCAGTGGCGCCTCCGAGCGGATGCGTGTCGCGAGGCACTTCACGGACAAGGCTGCGATCGCGGCTTTGTCGGGCACCACGGAAGTGAGGGACGGTGTGCTGTAGAGCGCCTCGTCCGAGCCGTCGATGCTCGCCACCGCGACGTCCCCGGGGATGCTCATACCTGCTTCGTACAGAGCCCGTTGCGCTCCGGACGCCAACAGATCGCTGAAGCAGAACACCGCATCGGGCCGCACCTCCGCCGGCAGGGAGGCGAGCGCGCGGGTGGCCAGCAGGCCGTTGCGCCGGTCGAACTCCCGCACCGGAGGGGCCAGCCGGGGATCGAACATCAACCCGGCGTCGTGCAGAGCCTGTTGGAACCCCTCAAGCCGCTGCCGACTGGTCGCGGACGCCTGTGGGTCCACACCCACCGCAGCGATCCGGGTCCGTCCGAGGCCGGCCAGGTGCGCGGTCGCCTCACGGGCCGCCGCGACATTGTCGATCAGGACATGATCCGCCACGACCTGGTCACCCACGTAGCTGCGTTCCCCGAGCAGCACCAGGGGGAACTCGCTTGCGACAGGCGCCAGTTCACCACGCGACACGTGCAACGGCGAGAGGATCACCCCGTCGAGGAGCGCGGCGCCCACCCCCGTCGCCAGGCGCAACTCCTCCGTCGCGTCCCCCATCGTCTCCTCGATCAGGACCGTCAGGTCCAGCGCCGCGGCCTCCGCCCTGACGTGGTGGGCGAGCTCCGAGAAGTAGGGCGTGGCCAGATCCGGGACGGCGAGACCGATCAGACCGCTGCGCCCCGTGCGAAGGCGGCGCGCCGAGGGGTTCGGGCGGTAGCCGAGGTCGCCCACGGCGCGCATCACACGTTCCCGGGTCGCTTCGGAGACCCGGGGGGCACCTCGTACAACGTTGGACACAGTCTTGATCGACACCCCTGCGCGATCTGCCACGTCCTTGAGCGTCACCGCTGCCACAGGCCGGCCCCCTCTTCGTCGTCATCAGGATTATGCACGCGCAGGTGCGGGGTGTCAGCGCCGGGACCGTTCCTCGAATCCATCTCGTACGAAGGGTTGACCCCGGAGACTCACGGCGGTTACAACGTTGTAATGAATCACCGGCGACCGTGCCGGCAGCAGAGTCCGGGCGGTACCGCCGCACGTCTGCGGGCCGAGACCGGCCGTCCGCACAGGGGTCCTGTCCGGGGCCTGGCCCGTCGCGGCGGGCCCGCCGGCCCGGAGCGCTCCACCCGCCTGCCTCACGAGAGGGTCTGTATGTCTCCGCATCGTTCGAGCGCCCCGCTGCGCACCGCCGTGGTCGGCACGGGAGGGATAGCGCGTTCCAGCCACCTGCCCGCACTTCAGGCCCTGGCCGCGGAGGGCGAGGTGGAGGTCGTCGCCGCGGTGGACGTGGACGCGAACGCCGTCCGATCACTCGCGGACGAGGCCGGAATCCCGTATGCCGGGACAGACCTCGACGCGATGCTCGCCGAAGTACGCCCGGACCTCGTGGTCCTGTGCACGCCGCCCGCAGTGCACCGGGCGCAGTCCGTGGCGGCGCTCAGGGCCGGAGCCTGGGTGTGGTGCGAGAAGCCGCCGTGTCCTTCGCTCGCCGATTTCGACGCGATCGAGGCGGCGGAGAAGGGCGGTGACACGGAGCCGTACGCGTCCATCGTCTTCCAGCACCGCTTCGGTTCCGGCGCCCGCCACGTCCGCGGGCTGCTGCGCGATGGTGCGTTCGGCCGGCCGCTCGTGGCGCACTGCCAGACCACCTGGTACCGCGACACGGCGTACTACGCGGTCCCGTGGCGCGGTCGTTGGGCGACCGAGGGCGGCGGCCCCGCCATGGGCCACGGCATCCATCAGACCGACCTGCTGCTCGACCTGATGGGCCCGTGGACCGAGGTGCGCGGCATGGCGGCCCGGCTCGTGCACGACGTGGAGACGGAGGACGTGTCCACCGCCCAGGTCCGCTTCGAGGGGGGAGCCGTCGCCACCGTCGTCAACAGCGTCCTCAGCCCCGACGAGGTCAGCCGGATCCGTATCGACTGCGAGAGGGCCACGATCGAGCTCACCCATCTGTACGGCTACCGCAACGCGGACTGGCGCATCACCCCGGCGCCCGGCGTCCCCGAGGAGACCGCGGCGGCCTGGCGGGACTTCGGCACGGACCGGCCCAGCTCCCACCTGGCCCAGCTACGCGCCCTGGTGGCCGACATCCGTGACGGGCGGCGCCACCCCACCAGCGGCGCCGGCGGCAGGCAGACGCTCGAGTTCATCACCGCCCTCTACAAGTCGGCGTTCACCGACACGGCCGTACGCGCGGGCGACATCGGTCCCGGTGATCCCTACTACACCGAGCTGCACGGCGGCGCCCCGGGCTGGGCACCTGTCATCACCCGCAAGGAAGAGGACCACGCATGACGCTCTCGTTGAACCACGCCCACGGTGACCGGATCACCGTGGCCCATGAGGCGACCGGAACCGAACTCTTCGCCTACGTGTACCGTCCCGAGGCCGCGTGGGAGGCGCCCAAGCCATATCTGCACCCGATCAGGACCCTCTCCGGCGGACTCGTCACCGACTACCGCCCCAACGACCACCGTTGGCACAAAGGACTGCAGCTGACGGCTTCCCACCTGTCGGGGCAGAACCTGTGGGGCGGCAACACGTACGTGCACGGCGAGGGGTACCTCGCACTGCCGGAGAAGATCGGCTCGATGGCCCATGTGGCCTTCGGCGAGGTCAGCGCCGTCGGCGACCGGGCCGTCATCGCCGAGCAGCTGACCTGGCACCCGCACGGCGGCGAACTGTGGGCCGAGGAGGAACGCCGCATCGAGGTGTGCGACGTCGACCCGGAGGCCGGCAGCTGGACGCTCGGCTGGACCTCGACGCTGACCAACCGGCGTGCCGAACCCCTGCGTTTCGGCAGTCCCACCACTCACGGCCGACCCGCGGCCGGATACACGGGCCTCTTCTGGCGCGGCCCCCGCGCCTTCCGCGACGGCACGGTGTTCACCGGCGATTCGAACGGCGAGGACCTCATGGGAGGCCAGGCCCCCTGGCTGGCGTACGTCGGTGAGCACGACGGGCGGGACGGTCACGCCACGGTCGTCTTCGAGCACTCCCCGGCCAACGACCACACGGGCGAGAAGGGGACCCACCCGGCCCACTGGTTCGTCCGCAGCGACCCCTTCGCCGCCGTGGCGCCTTCCTGGGCGTTCCACGAGGAGATGGTCCTCGCCCCCGGCGACACACTCCACCGGAGCTACCGCGTACTCGTCGCCGACGGTGCCTGGGACCGAGAACAGGTCGCGGCACACCTGGAGTCACGCACATGGTGAGCGCGACCTACGACGGGTTCCCGGCAGCGGTCGGAGTGTCACGGCTGAGCGTCTACGACTGGCCCACGGTCGAGGGCCTGCCCGGTGGCGGCACCCCGCACCTCCACCTCACCTGCAGCGAGGGGTACGTGGTGACGGCCGGCCGGGGCTCCGTGCAGACCCTCACCACCTCCGGCTACCGGGAGACACCCCTGGAGGCGGGCACCGTGGCCTGGTTCACGCCCGGCACGATCCACCGCCTGGTCAACGAAGGCGGTCTGGAGATCGTCGTCGTGATGCAGAACAGCGGTCTGCCGGAGGCGGGTGACGCGGTCCTCACCCTGCCGCAGGACCGTCTCACGGACGCCGAGACGTACGCCGACGCGATCCGCATCCCCACCGACGTCCCCGAGGCCGAACAGGCGGACATCGCCCGCGCTCGCCGCGACCTGGCGACACACCGCTTCCTGGAGCTTCGTGAAGCCACGGAGGCGGGCGATCCGGAACCGCTCGCGGCGTTCCAGCGGGCGGCCGCCGCACTGGTGCGGCCCCGTCTCGACGAGTGGGAGCAGCGCTGGCGGGACGGCGCCCACGCCGCCGCGACGGCGACCGGGGAGCAGTTCGGCGCCCTGCGCGGTGCGGACGGGCGGCACCTGACCGAGGCGCGGGTCGCCTCGACCGGCCCCACGGCACGCGGACGCTTCGGCATGTGCGGACGCCTGAACGTCTACCCGGGTATCTGACGGCAGTCAGCCGCCCGCGTCGCAGGGCCCCGACCCCGCGCCGGGGCCCTGCGCTCCTCCCTCCCCTCCCTCCACCCACGTCCTGTTCCTGGAAGGCTCCTCCATGCCCGAGCCCCGAAACGGCCGGCGCCGACACCCGAGCCGCCGGGCCGTCCTGGCCGCGGCCGGCATCGGTCTCAGTACGGCACTGACGGCCACGCTCACCGCGTGTTCCGCCGAGAGCGGCGGCACATCCCGAGGAATCACCCTCACGTTCTCCTGGTGGGGCAACGACGACCGAGCCGAACGCACCCAGCGGGCCGTGCGGCTCTTCGAGGAGGAACACCCAGGCGTCACCGTCCGCACCTCCAACGGGGACTTCGGCTCGTACATGCAGAAGCTGGCCACCCAGGCCGCGGGAGGCGGCATCCCGGACCTGGCCCAGCTCGACTACCGCCAGGTCTCCCAGTACGCGGGAGGCGGGGCGCTCCTGCCCCTGGGCGAGGCCATCCGGGACAGGACGATCCGGACCTCCGAGGTGGACGCCGACTTCCTGCGCACGGGCACGTACGAGGGTAAGCAGTACGCCCTGCCCATGGGCCGGGGCATCACCGGATACGCCTACGACTCCGCCGTCTACAAGCAGGCAGGGATCCCCGCGCCGCGCCCCGGCTGGACCTGGCAGGAGTGGGCGCAGGCCAACAGGCGGGTCGCCGCCCTGGGGCTGAGGGCCCCCGACGGGCGCCGTGTCGTCGGCGCCAACGACGGCGGGGTCAACGAGGACGTGTTCGAGAACTGGCTGCGCAGCCGCGGCGGGCAGCTGTACGCCGACCAGAACAGGCTCGGGTTCACCGAGGACGACCTCACCGAGTTCTGGACGTTCTGCGACGAGCTGCGCAGGGAAGGCGCCGTCGCGGAGGCCAAGGACACCGTGCAGGCCAGCAGCACCGAGACGAGCCCCATCGGACGAGGACTCGCGGCGGCCGACTACACCTGGGACGCACCGTTCCCCGGCTACACGGCTCTCCTCGGTGACGACATCCGCTTCGCTCCGGTCCCCACGACCGACGGCCACGCGGGCCAGTACTTCAAGCCCTCCATGCTCCTCGGCGTCGGAGCCCACAGCGAACACCCGAAGGAGGCAGCCCAGTTGGCCGACTTTCTGCTCAACGACCGGCGGGCCGGCGACATCCTCGGCTTCACCCGGTCCACTCCGCCCAACCGTGTGATCGCCGACCGGGTCGCGAAGACCCTGCAAGGCCCGGAGCTGGAGATCTACCGGTACGCGCAGACGATGGAGAAGCACGGCCTGGACGCCCCGCCGACCGCACCGCCGCGAGGCGACGTCGCCGTCCAGACCGCCTTCACCCGCCAGTACCAGCGCGTGGCGTACGGCCTCGCCACCCCGCGCGAGGCCGCGCGTGAACTCATCGACGAGGCCGTCCGGGAGCTGAGGTCATGAGCGCAGTACCGACCAGGGCACCCGCGTCCAACGACCGGACAGAGGCCCCGAAACTCCCCGACGAGCGACGCCGCCGGGTACGTGAGAAGCAGTGGCCCGCCTACGCGTTCCTCTCACCGTGGATGATCGGCGCGGGTGTCCTGACCCTCGTGCCCATGGCGGTCTCGCTGTACCTGTCGTTCACCGACTACAACCTCTTCGACCCGCCGCAGTGGGTGGGCCTGCGCAACTACACCGAGATGCTCACCGCGGACCCCCGATACTGGCGTTCGGTGGGGACCACCCTGCTCTACGTCGTGGTGGCCGTCCCACTCAAGCTGGCCTTCGCCCTCGGTGTGGCCATGCTCCTGAAGAACCTCGGCCGGGGCCGGGCCTTCTACCGCTCCGCGTTCTACGCGCCCTCCCTTCTCGGGGCGAGCATGTCCATCGCCCTGGTGTGGAAGGCCCTCTTCAACGACGGCGGCTCGGTCGACGGCATCCTGGGCGCGATCGGCATCGACGCCGGTGGCTGGGTCGGCAACCCCGACCTCGCCGTGTACGCCGTCGTCCTGCTCACCGTCTGGCAGTTCGGCGCTCCCATGGTGATCTTCCTGGCGGGGCTGCAGCAGATATCGCCCGACCTCTACGAGGCGGCGGCACTCGACGGCGCCGGCCGATGGCGGCAGTTCGTGTCCATCACGGTGCCCATGCTGTCCCCGGTCGTCTTCTTCAACCTGGTGCTCGAGACCATCCAGTCCTTCCAGGTCTTCACCCCGGCCTTCGCGATCAGCGGCGGCAACGGCGGCCCCGCCGACTCCACCATGTTCTACACGCTGTACCTGTACGAGCGAGGCTTCACCGCCTCCCACATGGGCTACGCATCGGCCATGGCCTGGCTGCTTCTCATCGCCATCGGCCTGGTCACCCTGATCCTGTTCCGGACCTCCCGGTCCTGGGTCTTCTACGCGGACGAGGAGGGACGATGAACATCGCCACGAAGCGGTGGCTGCCGCACACGGCCGCGGCCGTGAGCCTCCTCCTCCTGCTGTATCCGCTGGCCTGGCTGCTCGCCACCTCACTCAAGCCCGCCGACGAAGTGGTGACCAGCCTCGATCTGTGGCCGAGCCACCTGGAGTGGTCGAACTACACGACCGCCCTCGAGGGGGTGTCGGGTGTCACCGTCAGCAGACTCCTCGGCAACACCCTGCTGATCGCGGGGGGCGCGGTCCTCGGCAACGTCCTGTCCTGTTCACTGGCCGCCTACGCCTTCGCCCGGATGCGCTTCCGTATGCGCAAGGTGATGTTCGGGTTCATGGTGGCGACGCTGATGCTGCCGCACCACGTGGTGCTGATCCCGCAGTACATCGTCTTCAACCAGCTCGGCCTGGTGGACTCGTACTGGCCGCTGATCATGCCCAAGTTCCTCGCCACCGAGGCGTTCTTCGTCTTCCTCATCGTCCAGTTCATGCGCGGGCTTCCCCGTGAGCTCGAGGAGTCCGCCCGCATCGACGGCTGCGGTCCCTTCCGCACCTACTGGTCGATCACGCTGCCCCTGAGCCGGCCCGCGCTGATCACCACGGCCATCTTCACGTTCATCTGGACGTGGAACGACTTCTTCACACAGATGATCTACCTGTTCGCGCCGGAGAAGTTCACCATCACCCTGGCCCTGCGCAGCTTCGTCGACCAGTCCAGCACCTCCGCGTACGGACCGATGTTCGCCATGTCGGTGATCTCCGTGCTCCCGATCGTGCTGTTCTTCTTCGTGTTCCAGCGCTACCTGGTGCAGGGCATGGCCACCTCCGGGCTGAAGGGCTGAGCCGCCATGTCCCACGCGCCCACCGCACCGCACCGCGACCGCCGGGAACCCGGCGAGGTCTTCGGCTCCGGTTTCAGCCTCTTCGCCGACATGCTGGTCGTCGGACTGCTCACGAGCGTTGCCTGCCTGCCCGTCGTCACGGCTCCGGCCGCGTTCGCCGCAGCATCGGGGACCCTCCGGCAGACCGCGCACGACGGTCTGCCGGTCGGCCTCGGGGCTTACGCCGGCCGGTTGCGTGCGTGTCTGTCCGTTCGCACGCTGGCCGCCGGACTGCTGATTCCCGTTCTCGTCGTGGTCCTCGCGGTCGACGCCGCTCTGGTCCGCAGCGAGCTGCCCGGGGCGCCCGTCGTGGCACCCGCACTGGCCCTGCTCGCGCTCTCGGCCGCGGTCGTCGGGCTGCGCGCCACCGCGATCGCGGCCCCGCACCAGCTGTCCGTACGCGAGGGGCTCGTCCGCTCGGCCGCCGACCCGGGCGGGAGCCTCCTGCTGGCCGCCGCCGTGCTGCTCGCCGCGCTCCTCGTGTGGTCGATGCCCCTGCTGATACCACTGCTGCCCGGGCCGCTGGCCTTCGCCGCGACGGTGGTGGACCTCCGCTCCACCACAGGCAGGGAAGAAGCCTGACCGGCCGCGGCGACGCCCTCCATCCCCGTGCACGTTTTCCGATCCCTCCCGGAGTTCCCGTATGTCCCACACGCACCTGGACGCCGCCGGACACCCCCGGCCGCAACTCGTCCGCGACCCGCACTGGCGTGATCTGAGCGGCACGTGGCAGTTCGCCTACGACGACGCGGACCGCGGCCGGTCCGGCCGCTGGATGGCCCCGGACGTGACCGCCCCCTTCACCGGCACCATCACCGTGCCGTACCCGCCCGAGAGCCGGGCCTCGGGGGTGGGAGACACCGGCTTCCACCCCACGCTCTGGTACCGGCGTACCGTCGACGTGACCGTGCCGGCCCCCGGGCGGCGTCTGCTCCTGCACTTCGGTGCGGTGGACCACCGGGCCGAAGTCTGGGTGAACGGCCACCTGGTGGGCCGCCACGAAGGCGGACACACCGGCTTCACCTGCGATCTCACCGACGTCGTCGATCACGACGGGGACCAGGTCGTCGTGGTCAGGGCCGAGGACCAGCCGTCCGACGCCGCGCAGCCCCGCGGCAAGCAGGACTGGCGCCGTGACCCCCACGTCATCTGGTACCACCGCACGTCCGGAATCTGGCAGCCGGTGTGGCTCGAGGAGGTCCCCGAACAGCACGTGACACTCCTGCACTGGACGCCCGACGTCGCCCACGCCCGGGTGCGCTGCCAGATCCAGCTCAGCCGGTGGCCGCAGCGCCCGCTGCACCTCACGGTCCGCCTCACTCTCGGCGATCGCGTGCTCGCGGAGCAACGCACCCTGGCAGAAGGTCAGGAAACCGACTTCGAGATCTCCATCCCCGCGCTGCGCCACGCCCAGGACCTCGACGACCTGCTCTGGAGTCCTGAGCACCCGCACCTCGTCGACGCCTCGGTCACGCTCAGCGACGCCGCCGACGGCCACCCCGTCGACCGCGTCACGTCCTACCTGGGCCTGCGCGACATCGGCTGGGGCGACGGAGTCTTCCTCCTCAACCACAAGCCGTACTTCCTGCGCCTCGCCCTCCAGCAGGGATACTGGCCCGACACGCACCTGTCCGCGCCCGCCGAGGGATTGCGCCGCGACGCGGAACTGGCCAAGGACATGGGCCTCAACGGACTGCGCGTCCACCAGAAGATCGAGGACCCCCGCTTCCTCTACTGGGCCGACCGGATCGGTCTGGTGCTCTGGCAGGAGATGCCGTCCGCCTTCGCGTTCAGCACCCGGATGGTCCGCCGCAAGATCAGCGAATGGACCGAAGCCGTCACCCGTGACCTCAGCCACCCCTCCATCGTCGCCTGGGTACCCGTCAACGAGTCCTGGTCGGTGCCCAACCCCGCCCTCGTCCCCGCGCAGCGCCACTTCATCGACGCCCTCTACCACCTCACCAAGACCCTGGACCCCTCGCGCCCCACCGTCTCCAACGACGGCTGGGAAATCTCCACCAGCGACATCTGGGGCGTCCACGACTACACGCAGGACGCGGAGGTCCTCCGCCGTCGCTACGGTGACTCCTCGCTCCGCAGCGGCCACATCGTCGACCCGTGGCCGGGTGCCAGGCGGCTCACACTCCCCGGGATCCAGCACCAGGGGCAGCCCGTCGTCCTCAGCGAATTCGGCGGCGCCACCCTCGCACCGGCCGGCACCCGGTGGTTCGGCTACGACACCCTCACCACGCCGAAGGAGCTCGCCGACCGGCTCTCCACCCTCGTCGGCGCCGCCGTCGACTCAGGGCTCGCAGGCTTCTGCTACACCCAGTTCACCGACACCGAGCAGGAGACGAACGGCCTGCTCACGGCCGACCGGCGGCCGAAGCTCCCGCTCCCCGACCTGCGCACGATCCTTCGCCGGCTCCCGTCGCGAAAGGCCGAGGACGCCACCTTCGACGCCGCGCCCGAGGGGTGATCGATCCATACCGGATGGCTCACGCCGGGGAGGGGCGACCCCGGATCGTGTCCGGAGGGCGTGCGAGTGTTCCGCCCAGGGGGTGGGAAGGGCGGCGGCCGGCCCTCCTGGGCACGGAGCGGTGGACCGGCCATGGGGCATGTGAGTCGGCCCATAGGTCTCAGATCACATACGAAGAGCGGTAGTAGAGGTGTGTGCCGTGCAGCGCGGTGCTGGATCCCGTCCAACGGCCTGCAGGTCCCCTGCTACGTAGGCGCGTAGTAATGCCGCCCGTTGCCTCCGTCCAGCGGCGCCGCTAACCATGGATCGAGTCCACGGGAGCCGACGCTCCGGACCGACAGGGCGCACAAGCACGTTCCACACGTACGGGACGCACCGCGGCCCCTTCCGTTCCGTCGTCCCCGGCTCCCGGACATTCCCGACCGCTGTGCAAGGAGAGTGTCCTATCCGTACGTCCGACCAGTCCCTGGCCCCCACCGCCCGTACCGCCCGGATCCGCCGGTTCTCGGTCTCCGCACTGTGCGCGGCGGGAGCCGCAGCAGCGGCCCTCACCCTCGCCCCTTCGCCCGCACACGCCTCGGAGCCGGCCTCGCACGGCATCGCCGCGGCAGCCGGGGTATCGGCAGCAGGGGTCTCCGCGCAGGCGGACGCCGTCGCGCAGAAGGCCGCCGCGGCAGCCTCCGACAAGGACGACCTGGACGGCTGGATCCGGAAGGCCCTCAAGATCATGGATGACGAGGGGATCCCCGGCAGCTACGAGGGGCTGCACCGGAACATCATGCGTGAGTCCGGCGGCGACCCCGACGCCGCCAACGGCTGGGACGTCAACGCACAGAACGGCACGCCTTCCAAGGGCCTGCTGCAGGTGATCCAGCCGACCTTCGAGGCCTATCACGTCGACGGCACCCCGAAGGACCTGACCGACCCGGTCGCCAACATCACCGCGGCCGCCAACTACGCCGCAGACAAGTACGGCTCCATCGACAACGTCGACTCCGCCTACTGAGCACCGGCCACACGTCACGGCAACGCGACGGTGGGGCGGCCGCGCCCCGGAGGGTGCGGCCGCCCCACCGTCATGTGCGGGCGCGAACACGTCGCCGGGCATCGGCGCCGGCGCGCGATGGGACTTCACCAGGGCGAAGAGCCCGCAGGATCATCGTCCAGGCCGTCGACGAGCGAGATCCGCACACGAACGCGTTTGCCCACGGGCTCGCGGCGGACCTCGAAGCTCTGGCAGACCGCGAGGACGATCTCCAGTCCGTGCTGTCCCGCGCGCGTGGGGTCGGCCCGCAGGGTGCCGGGGAGCACGGAGCCCGAGTCCCACATGGTGATGCCCAGCATGTCGCCGTCGACTTCGAGGTCGAGCAGGCAGGGCCCCGGCGCGTACTTGCAGACATTGGTGGCGAGCTCACTCACCACCAACTGCGCGGCACCCAGCGCCCGTGCGGACACGTGCAGACCGTCCAGGGACCGCTGCGCCCCGGACAGGAAGTCGCGGACGAAGTCACGGGCACGGGCGATCTCTCCCGAGTCCATGTCGAAGGCGGCGCTTCCCGCCACGACACCCGGAACAGTCACCGTCCCGTCCTGCTCCGCACCGCGATCCGTCGCCAGCCGTTCCATCACACGTCCCCCGTCAGGTGCGCTGCACCACACTGCTCACTTGGCGCTCCGCCTACCCTCCCGCTCACGTTTCAGACCGGGGAGACAGGAAAAACCGGCCGGGCGGCATTGGTCGGTGGGCGAGCATCGGCGCACCCACCGCACGGATCCCCGGCCGGACCGCTGCGAGGAGCGCCTGGCATGGCCAGGTCGCGGCGGGCAACAGTGCCGAAGCGCCGCGGCCCGGGATACGAGGGCGCCCGGGTGGATGTGGAGTGCCCCCGCACGTGACGGACACGAGGAGCACGGCGTCACGACTCCCTACAGACGGATGACGACGAGGGCGACGTCGTCGGCGGCACCCTCCGCGATGTCGAGGCGAGTCAGCAGCGCGTCGGCCATCTTGCCGGGAGCGAGCGTGCTCTCCTGGGCCAGAGCCGTGGTCAGGCGCTCCAGGCCGACGTCGATGTCCTCGCCCCGGCGTTCTATGAGACCGTCCGTGTACATCACGAGGGTGTCCCCACGGGTGTAGGAGATCCCGGCCTGGGGGCGGGGGACGTGGTAGGGGCGGGCGCCGAGCGACGGATCGGTCGCCTGGTCCAGCAGCTCGAAGGTCCCGTCGCTGCGGAGCAGGACGGGCGGCGGGTGCCCGGCGTTGCTGTAGATGATCAGATTGCTGCGGGTCTCTATGAGTACCTTGACCGCGGTCGCGGCCGTCGCACCGTCCAGGGAGCGGGCGTACAGACCGAGGACCTCCAGAGCCTGGGCGGGACTGGGAATGGCACGGATGACCGCGCTCAGTGCGCTGCGGAGCATGCCCATGACCGCCGCGGCCCGCAGGCCGTGGCCGACGACGTCCCCGACCGCCGCCGCGTACCGGTCCGGTGGCAGGTCCACGATGTCGTACCAGTCGCCGCAGACGTTCAGTGATGTGGTCGCGGGAAGGTAGCGCACGGCTATGTTGTCGTCGTGCCTGTGCAGGTCGGGGACGGAGAGCATGGCTTCCTGGAGAGTTATGGCGACCTGCTGTTCACGGGCGTGTGCCGAGCGCAGTTCCTCGTTCAGCCGCTCCAGTTCGCCGGCCCGCGCGTAGAGCTCCGCCGCCATGCCCTTCTCCCGATCGGTGAACTCCTCGGTGAGCTGGCGGGCGCGGTGCGACCGCACGAAAGCGGTGACGTCCTCGGCCCGTTGCACGATCCACCGCACCATGCCGTCGGGTCCGGAGAGCGGGGTGTTTATCTCGGACCACCAACGCTCCTCGAACTCGTTCGGGCGGCCGACGACGGGGATGTCGTACCGCGACAGCACCAAGGTGTCCGGTACCCCTGTGTCGAGGACCCGTTGAAGCGACGACTTCACGTTCTGGTGCGTATCGCGCGGAATGCCCGGGCGTTCCGGCAGGGCTTCGAAGAAGTACTTCCCGACCAGCTGCTCCCTGGTCCGGCCGGTGGCGCGCAGATATGCCGCATTCGCATAGGCGATCACCAGGTCCGTGTCCAGCATCAGATAAGGGCTGGGCGTGGCGTCGAAGAACGCCGTGAAATCGATGTCCGCTTTCATCACGCGCTCCCTCCACCCTGCGAGCGCGACGGGTCTCCTTCCAAATCTACGCGTGATCCGACGGCCGGTCTCATCCGGCGGAGGGGGACGTCGGCACAGGCACGCGCCGCGTCGCGCCGACGTGATCAGGAGACGGGCTCGGATCCAGGGGCGGGAACCGTTGCCGCCGCGTCCGGTCCCGCCACGACGAGGCCCTCTCGGGGTTCCCGGCTCCGGGTCGCCGACAAGGCATGCCGACGACCGCGGGCCACCACCGCGGGCCCGTTGCCGGGCCGGACCCAGGGGCGCGTGACGTCGACCACCGGAGACGGACGAGGGGAACGAGACGACGGACTACAGCGGGTCGCAGCCCTCGCCCGGGGTGGCCGCGGGTCCGCCGGCCGGCCGGCTACATGAGCCGGTGCAGGGCGCGCACCAGCGCATCGAGGCCCGCCTCCGCCTTGGAGCGGGGGCACCCGACGTTCAGCCGAACCCGCCCCGGGGAGCCGTACGCCGCTCCGGGCATGATGGCCACCTTCTCCACCTCGACGAGCTCGCGCTGCAGCGCGTCGTCGTCGACGCCGAGCGGCCGCAGGTCGATCCAGGCGAGATACCCGGCCTGCGGGGGCTCCCAGCCGAGCTGCGGGAACTGCCCGCCAAGGCGGGCGGCCACCATCGCGAGGTTGCCCGCGAGGTACGTACGCAAGGCGTCCAGCCAGGGCGCGCCCTCCCTGTACGCGGCGATGTGCCCGACCAGCGACAGCACGGCGGGGGAGGAGAGGCCGTCCGCTTCCTTGAGCCGGCGCAGGTAGGCGTCCCGTGACGCCGGATCCCCGATGATTCCGTAACTGCCGGTCAGTGCGGGGATGTTGAACGACTTCGATGCCGAGGTGATGACGGCCCACCGGCCTTCGTCACCGTGTCGCGCCCAGGTGCGGTGGACATGGGGTGCGTGTGCCAGATCGGAGTGGATCTCGTCGCTGATGACGGCCACACCGTGCCGGGCGCACAACCGTGCCATCCGGTCCAGCTCGTCCGCGGACCAGACCCTGCCCGTCGGGTTGTGCGGCGAGCACAGCAGCAGCACGGCCGTGTCCGGCAGAGCCAGGAGCCGCTCCAGCTCCACCCAGTCGTCGAGCGGGCACGCGTGGAGCTGCCGCCCATGGGCCGCCACCGTCTTCGGGAAAGCGTCGTACATGGGGGTATGGGCGACCACGCCGTCACCTGGTCGCGACCACAGCCGGAGCAACTGCGACAGCTGGTACACGACGGAGGGCGCGTAGACCACCGATCCGGGATCGACGGCCGTCGCATGCCGTGTCGCGTACCAGTGGACGATCGCGGAGAGGAAGTCGTCCTGGCGCCACCGGGAGTAGCCGAGCACGCCGTGGTCCAGTCGGCCGCGGAGCGCGGCCATGATCTCCGGGGCGGTCTCGAAGTCCATGTCGGAGATCGTGAACGGCAGCAGATCCGGCACGCCGAACCGGTCCTCGACGTAGTCCCACTGCGTGCACCAGGTGCCATGGCGGTCCACGGGGGTGTCGAAGTCGTAGGGCGCAGGCACGCTTTCACGAGCCCGGCCGGGGGAGGGGGAAGCCATGGTCAGCCCACCGGGATCATGGTGGCGATGGCGTCCTTCACCGACTGGACCTGCGGCCCGATGACGACCTGCACGTTGTGGTCGTCGAGCTTGATCACGCCCACGGCGCCGAGCTTCTTCAGCCGGGCCTCGTCCACCTGTCCCGCGTCCTCCACCGTCATGCGCAGGCGGGTGATGCAGTTGTCCAACGACCGGATGTTGTCGGCGCCGCCGATCGCGTCGAGGATGGCCACGGCGTCGTACTTCCCTGCGACCAGCTCGCGGGCGGGCTCATCGGCCCCTTCCTGAGCGGTATCCGCGTCCTCCTGCTCCGGCTCCTCCTCGCGGCCGGGGGTCCTGAGGTCGAAGCGGGTGATCGCCCAGCGGAAGAGGAAGTAGTACACGGCGAACCACACGGCCGCGATCACCGGCACCAGATACCACTTGGTCGTCGAGCCCTGGAGGACACCGAAGACCAGCCAGTCGATGACGTTGCCGTCGGTGTTCCCGATGAAGACGCCGAGGACGGCGGCCGTGAGGAAGCCGAGCCCCACCAGGACCGCGTGGATGACGTACAGCCACGGCGCGACGAACAGGAAGAGGAACTCGAGCGGTTCCGTGATGCCGCCGACGACGCAGGCCACCACGCCGGACACGAGCAGCGCCTTGATCTCCGGGCGCATCTTCCTTTTCGCGCAGTGGTACATCGCCAGCGCGGCACCGGGGAGGCCGCCCAGGTAGGCGGCCATCTTGCCCTGGGAGAGGAAGTGCGTCGCGTCGGTGACGGCGCTGTTCGGCGCGCCCGCGCAGTCCAGGTGCGCGTAGAACATGTTCAGGGCCCCGGAGACGTTGTCCCCGCACACGGCTCCCGAACCGCCGACGTCCGTGAAGCGGAACATGGCCACGAGGATGTGGTGCAGCCCGATCGGCCGCAGCAGCACCTCTCCCATGCCGAAGAAGAACGGTCCGAAGACTCCGGTGTGTCCGATGCCTCGGCCTACGGCGGTGATCCAGCCGTTGAAGGTCGGCCACACCAGGGGAATGAGCAGACCCAGCACGCTCAGGACGAGCGCGGAGACGATCGGGACGAAGCGAAGCCCGCCGAAAAAGGCCAGTGCGTCGGGCATCCGCTGCGTACGAAAGCGCTGGTGGAGCAGGCTGACAACGATGCCAACGGCTACGGCTCCGAGGAGTCCCGTATCGATGGACTGCACACCGAGCACGTCGGCTATGCCGTAGTGCTCGATCGCTTTCCCGTCCTCGAAGTCGACGCCCTTGGCGGTGAGGTAGAAGTTCACCGCGAGATTCATGGCGGCGAAGCCGACGAACCCCGAGAACGCGGCGACACCCTTGTCCTCGCGGGCGAGACCGAGCGGGATCGCCATCGCGAAGAGAACGGGCAGGAAGGTGAAGGCGACCAGACCTGTGTTGGCCATCCAGGTGAAGACGAGGTGGAAGCCCTCGGCCTTCAGGAAGGGAAGGTTGTCGGTGACGGCCTCGCTGGACAGCGAGGAGCCGATGCCCAGCATGATGCCGCAGAACGCGAGCAGGGCCACCGGGAGCATGAACGTCTTGCCGAGCCCCTGGAGGAATTCCCAGAGTGCGGCCTTGGTCTTCTGCATGTGTACGGAACTTTCGAGCCTGGGGGACGGACCCGGGCGCTCGTCGTGGTGCTCGCGGAGAGCCACGGATGATCGAGCGGCGTAAGGCATGACGCGGGGATCCGGGCCGCCTTCGCACGACGCACCCGAGGATCGCCCGGTGAGCAGCGCCAGGCGGGGCCGTTCCACCGCACGGATCACATCACAGCAGGTCGGCGACTGTCCATGGCCGTCGGGCCTCGCTCCGGGCACGCGCTGAGTGATCGCCGCGCGGAGTGAGCCCCCCGTCGCGTGCGGTGACGTACGCCACCCGTTCGCCGCATTGTCGAGTGTTTGGCCGCGCGTCCGGGGGTAGGGGCCCTGTGATCGCCGGAGATGACAATCCGGTGGGCAGTGTGCGAAAGCTAGCGAATCAGGAGGGTCGATGTCCTCGAAGCGACGTCGCAAGAAGAGGGCCCGCCGCAAGAACGGCGCGAACCACGGCAGTCGCCCCCAGTCCTGAGGGGTGGCTGTGCGTCCGGGGGGTGGCATGTGCCACCCCCCGGACGCGTTCCCGCGGTTCAGGTGAGCAGCTGGTTGCGGTGGGAGGCGCGCCGGGCGGCGGTCAGCAGGGCGTGGATCTGGGGGCCGGCCTGGTCGAGGCGGGCCACGGGCTTCGCGAAAGACAATCGCTCATCGCGATGGGTGCCGGGGTACTCCAGGCGCAGGGTCACGCCGTAACGGTCCATCGCCACCGGGAGGACGCGCGTCACGCCCCTGCCCGGCTGTGGTTGCACGAGGCGCAGGAGCAGCGGGACGAGTTCGCCGTGATCGTCCATGAGATGGGTCAGCATGGCCGCCTCGCTGGTGGCGATCGGGTCGGGAACCGTGTCCTGCAGCGTGTCCAGCGTGACGAAGGTACGGCCCCTGTGGTCCTCGAAGACCGCCTGGCCGAATTCCATGCAGGTGCTGTCCGTGGCCTCGGTGCTGTACGGAGCCGACAACAGGCCGGTCACCGTGACGCGGGCGCGTGTGCGGTCCCGTACGGGTGTGGGCGCGATGTCGGTGAACTCCAGCCTGACCGGGATGCGCGCCCCTGGTGGGGTGGGGCCGGACTCGGACGGTTCGTGCAGGTGGATGTGGCCCATCGCGGCCGTGCCGTCGAGCCGGTGCACCTCGACGGGGTCCAGCCCGTCGCTCACCACCGTCATCGAGTGGGCCGCGGTCAGGATCGCCAGCACGCGTTCGGCGGGAGTGGGCTGTGTCGTACGGGAGTTGAAAGGACGCATCCAAGTTCTCCAGAGGAGCGGGCGGGGAGACCTCATTACGTTAACTTAGGCTTGCCTAACCTAACTCATGAGGTGGGGTTCGGGTACTGCGGCATCCGTGCCCGGCAGGTGTCCGGACATCGGGGCGCCCGGGTCGGTGCGGGTGCAGGGGTGAGCGATCTGCGGTCTTCCGCCGGGACCGGTCCTCGCTGCGGCAGTGGAGACGTCCGGGACGCTCCCCGCGACCGGCTGCGTGCGTCCCCGGGTTGCCTGCACCTTCGGCGCTTCCTCCGTCCATACAGCTCAGCGCCCGGAACACAGGGCAACATGAGGTGGAAGCGGCTCGGACGGCCGGGCTGGATGTCAGTGCGGCGTGGGAGAGTCCTGGGCATGACGGTGCCGGAGGGCCTTGAGCGAGTGATGCCTGAGATCGGACACGACCTGTTCAACGTCCTCGTCATCAGGACCGACTTCAGCGACGACGAGTCGTGGAGCGCGGTGGTCGGGGAGTTGCGCCGACCGTGGGGGCCCGGTGGTGAGTTTCCCGCAATGGTTCAGCTGGTCGTTGCCCCTGCTTGGTCAGGGGCAACGGCTGACGAGGTTCTTGCCGCCGTGGTGGACGAGGACCTGCGTGTCGTCTTCCTCGCTGACCGCGAAACGATGCAGTCGCCGGCGTGGGCGTTGCTGGCTCTGTCGACCGACTGGGAGGACGAAAGCGAGCTTGACCCCGTCTACTACCGGGAGCTCGTGGAGTCGCCGGAGCCCAGGGAGTGTCGAGCCGTGCCCGCCGCGGTCCACGGCGTCCAGGTGGACCTGGCACTCGGCAACGTGAACTTCGCAGAGATCGCCGGGGCTGCCTCCGAAGAGCCTGATCAGGTACTGCGGCCCATCTGACCGAAACGGCGGGCGGCCGCCCTTTCGCGGGCGAAGTATTCGAACCGTGATCCCCGACCGGCCGAGCAGAACGTCAACCGTCTGCGGCGCGGCCGTGCCGGCTGCGGACCACCGGTCTTCGACCGTGAACTTTCCGGAACCGCGACGTCGTCGAACGCCGCTTCGGCCGTCTCCGGCAACTCCGCGCCACCACCACCCACTTCGACGAACTCGCCGACCGCCACCGGGCGGGAGTCCACCTGGCCTCCCTCGTCCTCCGGCCCCGCCTGCCCATCCGAGACCCGGGCCGGGTGCCAGGCTGGGTCTCAGGTAGCGGGTGAGTCCTGGGCGGATAGTTCTTCCGCCAGTTCCATGCAGCGCAGGCGGGCTGGGGAGAAGTCGTAGGGCATCTTGCCGGTGGCCTCGAACGCGCTCATGGAGTCGGCCTTCCGCCTGCCGGAGACGAGGTCGACCTCGTCCTCGCCGTCATCGGCGGTGGCAGGGTGCAAAGTGTCCCAGGCGTCGAAGAGGGCGTCGTCGTCCTTGTCCAGGCCGGACTCCTCGATGACGGCCTGCAGGGCGCTTTCGAAGGCGTGCCGCGCGACGGCCACTCGAGCCACCCGTGGATCATCGACGGCGACGCTGTCATCGAGTGCCTCCTCGGCGTCATCGACGCGGTCGGAGTCCTCCCGCAGAGTGGGATGTGTGGCCAGGGCGACGAAGCGGGTGGCCTGGACGGCCGCGCCCAGCGGGCCGAAGATCCGCTCAGTGACCAGCAGGGTGTCCAGGTCCGCCTGACGCAGGGAGCCCCCGGGCAGGTTCTTGAGGCGTTCGGTGACGAGGTCGGAGAGCAGGCCCGTCCGGCTGCCTTCGGCACGCATCCGCCGTACGGCGGTCCGTTGCCGCCGCAATTCCGCCTCCTGCTCGGCGAGGGTTTCCTCCAACCGCTCCAGGATGCCCGCGATACCTTCTCCGTTGTCCGCACCGACGGAATCCGTGCCGGTGGTGAAGGCGTCTCGGATGTCGTCCAGGGCGATCCCGGCGTCGGCCATCTTGCGAATCCACAGCAAGCGGATCATGTCCTCGTACCCGTAGCGGCGGCGGTCATCGCCGCCCCGCTCAGGCTCGGGGAGCAGACCGATCGCGTGGTAGTGGCGAATCGCCCGTGGCGTGCTGCCGACGAAGGCCGCCGCGTCACCGATCTTGACCTGACGGGGTGGCATGAAAGACGCATGCATGAGCGGGACCTTTCCTCAAGGCATCGGGACGTAGGTCCACCGGACCACATGCCGCTACGGAACGTGCAACCCCGTACGCACCACTCCGCGCCAATGCCAGGAAACGCGTCCTTCCTCCGACCGCAGGGCCGTCCAACAGCCACAACGGCTTCTGTCCCTGCTCACACGCCAGATCGTCGTGGTGAACCCGCCTCGCGACCTGCCCGGCCCATGGTCTTCGGTTCGGGGCTGACTCCGCCCGGCGGTTCCCTCTGCACATTGCCGCTCCGGCGGGCACCGGCAGCATGCTGGTGTGCCCGGCAGATGGTGGAGTCGACCCGCAAGTCTGTCGAACCGGGCCGCCACGGCCCGGCGCTGCTCGAGACGGCTGATCCCGCATTCGACCGCGCCATCGACCTCCCGGAAGATCGGCCCGACCGCGTCAGCTCTCGCCCGCAACAACGTCAGCAGTCGGGCCCACTCGCCCCTGCGCCGCCATCTGCGGAACAGCCCGCGCACCGTCTGCCACGGTCCGTACGCGAACGGCAGGTCCCGCCACGGAACTCCGGTCCGAACCCGCCACCGCACACCGTCTGCCAGTCGCCGACAGCCGGGCCACCTGCGACTTATGCCGGCCACCACTCATCAGAAGGATCCCCTCGCCCCGCATATTGATCATCATCGTGCAGGGCGCGCACAGGAAGCCGAACCTGCAAACCCGGTATCGGCCCTAGAGCGGAATCACCCGGACTCGCACCGCGAGCTCGGTTCCGACCTGATGCGCGATGGTAGCGACCAACTCATCAACCACGGGGTTGTCTGATGTGCCGTGAACCGTGATCTGAAGGCCGGGCATTTCCCAGGTGAACTCAATCCGCATGCCCTCGACAGCGATCCGGTAGTGGCCGTCGCCGGCCACCGGCACCGCCCCCCAGCCCGTTGGCTCAAGCACATCCGGGTACCTGTCCGAGTGCACCGGCCCGAGGAAGACGTCGTCGTCGGTCGCAAGCAAGTACTCAAGCACACCAGGAGTATGCCGACCTGACAGGGCGAACGTTGCTTGATGCGGCACTAGCGTTCGTCCGGCAGGCTCATCGCGATCTCGAAACTCTCGGCGACCAGGCGGCGCCCGTCGAATACGGGGTCCTCGTCGAGCGTCGCGAGGACGCGCGGGTCCTTCGTGGCGGCAGCACTTCCCCTGTCGCGGACATCCCGTGACGGCCACTCCGTGATGGTCACGACGACCGACTCCAGATCCGACGCACCCATCATGCTCGCCAGTCCCCGCAGTTCTCCCGGGCCGTAGGAGACCCCGTCCGCATGAAAGTCGTCCTGGCTGACCGGAGTGCCCGACTGCCAGTGGTCGGTGATCCTGGTCGCCCCGTACTCGCGGTAGACGTCGGCCATCCGCCGCGAGAACGCCAGGTAGGCGGCCTTACGGTCACTCCGGACCGGAACGATGGTGATGTCGGCGAACGTCATCCGTGCCCCTCGCGTCGAGTGCTTCTACGGTCGGCGTGCGGCCCGCCGCCCTGATCACAGCCGGCTCACCTGTCCACGTTCCGACAAGCCTGCCACGCAGCCGGCGACACTCGACCGCCACCGACATCGCGTGAACGGATCAGTTGTCGGACAGGCCCTGAGGTCTGTCCCGCCCTTGGCTAGTGCTGTGACCGCAAAGGTTCACCGGCCTGGGGCGTGTGTCTTCCTTTGGCTGAGCATACGTTCAGGAGCACTCGCGCAAGGGAACGGTCGCAGGAACGCAGCGCGTCACACGCCGGCGGATGAGCTTTGCCGTCGGGAGAGGGATAGCCTGCGTCGCTCTCGGTCGACCTCGGTGACGACCACAGTGATCGCGTCGCCGACCTGGACGACATCTGATGGAGTCTCCACCGGTGTCCAGGCGAGCTCGCGCAGGTGAACCAGCCCCTCGATTCCGTCGGCGACCTGGACGAAGACGCCGAACGGGATCAGCTTGGTGACCTGGCCAGGCAGTTTCTGCCCCACCGCGATCCTGTCGGCGAATACCTGAAAGGGGTCCGGCTGTGTGGCTTTCAAGGACAGTCTGGCCTCCAGGTTCCATGTGTCGAACTGGAGGAACTCGCATGAGACGCGCTGCCCGACCTGCACGACGTCGGTGGCTGCCTCGAAGCGTTGCCAGGACAGTTCAGCGAGGGAGATGAACCCGACGCCGGGGAAGACCGGATGGTCGGGTCCGTCGTCCAGCGCTACAAACACACCGAACCGTTCGATCGCTGTGACGGTGCCGGAAAGGAACTCGCCGCAGTGCAGTGACTCGAGGAACGCCCAGAGTTCTGGGTTCTCAGACGGTCCGCCCATCATGCTCCCAGCCTTTCACGCGGAGCTGCGCACTGGGTAGGAAGTGCGCTCACGCTGCGGTCTTGAGGGGACGTCCGCCCCAGCGGATGCCTGTCTCGCTGCGGATGCGGGCGCGTTCCTTGCGTGCGGCGGCCAGGACGTCACGGTGGCGGGCGTTGGCGTTGCGCCAGCGCAGGTAGGCGTGCAGGGCCCGTGTCTGGACGGTGTGGTTGGGGTGGTGGGAGTTGGCGATGGTGAACTGCCGCAGCGGTCCGAAGTGGGCTTCCGGGTTCGCCCAGGATGCATAGGTCGGGGTGAAGCACAGCTCGACCTTGTTCTTCCCCGCCCAGCGATAGATGCCGGCGCCTTTGTGGGCGGACAGGTTGTCCAGGATCACGTAGATCGGGGCGCCGTCGGGCCGGGCGGCACGGATCGACTTCAGCGCGGCCAGCGTGTTGCCGGGACCCTTTCTGCAGCGGTTGACGCCCCACAGGCTGTCGTCGCCGACCGAGTAGCAGCCGTGGAAGTACCGCACGCCGTGGGTGCGGTGGTAGGTGGCGGGCAGCCGGCCGGGGCGCTTCTGCTCGGCCCATCCCGAGCGAGCCCGCGGTGGGACGGATCCCGAGCGGGCCGAACTCGTCAAAGGCGAAGCCCCGGTCGGGGAAACGGTCGAGGACCTCCTCGATCCGGTCCAGCTTCGCCTCGCGGTCGGGGTCAGGGGATTCCTTCCACGTGTTGGTGCGCTGGAAGGTCACGCCGCGGCGAGCGAGCAGGCAGCGTAACGCCTCGCGGCCGATCCGGATCACATGGCCGTGGACTTTGCGCAGGTAGGCGACGCGCTTGCGCAAAGACCAGTGGGTGAAGGGCTGGCCGAGTTTGGTCGGGCGGGTGGTGGCCGTCTGGATGACGAAGTCTTCCTCTTCAGGACTGAGTTGGCGGGGACGGCCTCCCGCCCACCGAGGGTCCAGGCAGGCCAGGCCGGTCTCGTTGAAGCGGTGGATCACGTCCCGGACGGTGTCCTCGTCGGCCTGCACCAGCTGGGCGATCACGGGCACCCGGTTTCCGCCGGCCGAGGCCAGCAGCATCGTCGCGCTCCTGTAGCGCACCGAGCTGGTACTGCCCCGGCGCACGATCTGCTGCAGCTTCTGCCCTTCCTGGTCGGTCAGTCTGCGCACGCGGACAGGCTCGGCCACCGCACCTCCAGCGGTCGGAACGGACGTCACCCCCCATCCAACCGCCGCGATCACCAAACCGGCCAACCTATGTGGTCAGAGCACTAGGGGGCGTCCGAGGCTGCCGAAGGCCGCGCCTGCGCGAGGCCGCCGATCTCCTGCGGGGTGAGACCGGTGAGGTGCACGATGCGCTGGGCCGGGATACCGGCGGTGAGAGCGCGGTGCACGAGCGCCTCCCAGTCCTCGGTCGTCTCCCGGAAGCCCAGAAGCTCGGCCTCCAGATCCGCGATCGCCGTCGGAGCGCACTCCCGCTGAACCCGCAGCGCCTCCTCCTCGCTCAGGGGGACGGGCAGGCTCTCGGCGTCTGCGGGGATGAGCGACTCCGCGTCGGCGGGAAGGATCCTGACCTGCTCGGAGGCGGCGGAAACCCCGTGCGCCTGCAGCCATGCGTGCACAGCAGGCGTCTCCGCACACGCCGGTGCGCCCACTGCTGCGAGAGCGGCCCCTACCCTGGGGTGGCCGTCGGGGAGCAAGAACAGGCGAGCGTCGTGGTCCATTGCACAAAGCTACCTTCTCGAGCGGAGCGCGACGAAACCCGGATACCGGGGTTTCGTCGCGCTCCGCTCGGCCGGGCCGGCTGCACCGGGAGCGCGTGAAGGACGGCGGGACGGCCGACTCCCGGGAAACCGCCGGGTGTTCGTGGCAACCGGGGCGGGGAGGGAGTGCGACGCGGAGGCCCGGGGCCCGACCGGCGGAGGGGTTCCCGGTCTTCGTTGCCACAGCCGGTCATGGCCTCAGGCCGGTTCGGAGGTGTCCCTCACGGGAGCGTCCTCGACGCGGGAGCCGGGCGCTCCGCGGTTGGAGGCCGCCGGGCTGTGCGCGTGCTGCGGCGGAGCCTCCTCGTCCTCCGAGCCCACGCCCGCCGCCGGGGTGCGCAGGACCAGCAGGGCTACATCGTCGCCACTGGGGTTGATGCGGGCCAGGAGTTCGTCGAGGAAGTCCTCGACGTCACGGTCCGCCAGGGCCGCCGCGTGCCGCCGCAGCGCGTCGAGGCCGGCCTCGACGTCACGGGTACGGCTTTCGACGAGCCCGTCGGTGTAGAGCAGGAGCGTCGACCGGGGCGGCAGGTCCGCGTGTGCGTCGGGCCACGTCAGCCCCAGGTGAAGGGCCGAGCTGAGGCCGAGGAGTGGGCCGTGACCGGCTTCCAGGAACCAGGCGCGCCCGTCGGCGGTGACGAGCAGGGGCGGTGGATGGCCTGCGTTCACCCATCTGAGCTGCCACGGCCCGCCTTCCGGGCCTTCGATGCGTGCGAAGACGCAGGTGGCCATGGGGGCGTCGCTCGTGTGGGTCATCGCCTCGTCCAGACGGCGCATGATCAGGCTTGGAGGCTCCGTACGGTCCCAGGCCAGAGCACGCAGCATGTTGCGGACCTCGGCCATGTGGGCGGCGGCCTTGAGGTCGTGGCCGACGACGTCCCCGATGACCATCGTCAGGACGCCGTCGCTGAGGAGGAAGGAGTCGTACCAGTCCCCGCCGATCTCGGCGGCGCTCTCGGCCGGCCGGTAGCGGGCCGCCATCGTGAGGTGGTCGACCTGCGGCAGAGGGGTGAGGAGTTGGCGCTGCATGGTCTCGGCGACATGGCGCTGCTGCTCGGACAGCTCGGCGGCTTCCATGACGAGACCGGCGCGGCGCGCGATGTCGGACAGCACGAGGACCTCGGCCTCCGAGTACGACGCGTCCGGAGCGACGCGGGCCACGGTCAGCGCGCCGAACACCTGCCGCCGGGTGTGCAGGGGCACCACGACGGCGCAGCTGCCTCCCAGCCGGTCGAACAGCTCCCGGTGGGCGCCCGCGAGCGGGCTGTCCGGCTCCTCCTCGAGGGAGTGGGCGTCCAGGAGGACCGGCTCGGCGCTCCCCAGCGCCTGCACGGCTGCCGAGCGGGTGGACTCCGGCCATGACGGCAACGGGCCCGTGAGCGCTTCCGCCGCCTCCTGATCGCCGGCGGTACGGACGGTGACGCGTTGCAGCTCACCAGTCTGCTCCGCCGTACGCACGTCGATCGCGGCCCAGTCGCCCATGTCGGGCACGAGCAGTCCGGCCAGTCTGTCCAGCATCTCCGGCGTGTCCAGGGCGGAGATGAGGGCCGTGGAAACCTCCGCCACCATCGTCAGCCGGGCGGTGAGCCCCTCCAGGGCGGCGAGGTAGGCCGCGGTCTGGTCGGCCGCGTCACGGTGCAGGCTGAAATCGTGGAAGACGACCACCGCGCCTTCGAAACGCCCCTCGTGCCGCAGGGGTGTGGACGCCCAGATGACCGGGACGACGCTGCCGTCCCCGCGAAGGAGGAGTTCCTCGCTCCCCTCGGCCGGCCGGCCGCTCTCCAGCACGGTCAGCGGACCGTACTCGCTCCGCGGGACCTTGCCGCCGTCCCGCCGGCGGTGCAGCAGATCATGCATGTCGCGACCCAGGATCTGCTCCTGCGAAAGGCCCAGGAGCTGCTCGGCGCGCGGATTGCACGCGGTGAGCCGGCCGGTGGCGTCGGCGACGAAAACCCCTGCCCCCAGGCTGTCGAACACCGAGCGAATGAAGCCGATCTCCAGCGGCCCGTCCGTCGATCTCATCGGGCCGCCCTCGTTGACCTCGCGCGGACCGTTCCGCCGGTGCCCGCCCTCGCCGCGCCCTTTGGACCACCCGGCGGCGGCATGTGCACGAACGGCATGTCGTCCGCTGCCGGAAACGCGGTCTGGGCGGTCATGCGCTCATGCCTTCCGCTTCGTGGTCGGAGCCGCGCCCGGTCGCCCGGCGACTCAGGCCGGACGGCGCCCGAGGCACCACAGCCTCTGTTCATCATTCATCCGGCGCCCTCTTTCCGCCGCTCGGGAGGGCTCACCGCCGCCGGGTTCGGCTTGCCAGGGGCTCCGCCGCCCGGGAAGGCCCGCGCACCGGCCGACCTGCGCGAGTGCGCCGTTGTACCTGCCGATCAGGGTGCGGACGGCGTCGACGACGTACACGTCGCGGGGACGGAAGCTCATGACGTGATCTTTTCGGCGGTACGCACGGCGGTACGCACGGCGGTACGGACCGGAGCGGCGGTTCGCTCCAGGACCTCGGCGGCACTCACTCCGGGGGCGGTCTCCACCAGGACCAGGCCGGCGTCGGTCACGTCGAGCACGGCCAGGTCCGTGATGACGCGGTGGACGCACGCTCTGCCGGTCAGCGGCAGGGTGCACTCCTCGACGATCTTCGGGCTGCCGTCCTTGGCGGTGTGCGTCATGGTCACGATGACGCGCCGGGCCCCGTGCACGAGGTCCATGGCGCCGCCGATGCCGGTCACCAACTTCCCCGGAACCGCCCAGTTGGCGAGGTCCCCCCGGGCCGAGACCTCCATGGCCCCGAGTACGGCTGCGTCGATGTGACCGCCGCGGATCATGCCGAAGGAGAGAGCCGAGTCGAAGAACGACGCCCCCGGCCGGACGGTCACCGTCTCCTTGCCCGCGTTGATGAGATCGGGATCGACGTCCTCGTCGTACGGGAAGGCGCCGGTGCCCAGGATGCCGTTCTCGGATTCCAGGACGACGTGTACGCCCTCGGGCAGGTGGTTCGGGATCAGCGTCGGCAGCCCGATACCGAGGTTGACGTACTCGCCGTCGCGCAGCTCCGCGGCCGCCCTGGCGGCCATCTCGTTCCGGTTCCAGGCCATCAGACCCGTGCCTCCCGCTCCGTGACCGTCCGCTTCTCGACCTTCTTGTCCACGGCCTGTCCCGGGGTCAGCGCGACCACCCGCTGCACGAAGATGCCCGGCAGGTGCACGTGGTCCGGGTCGATCTCGCCCGGCTCGACCAGTTCCTCGACCTCCGCGACGGTGATGCGGCCCGCCATGGCGGCGAGCGGATTGAAGTTGCGAGCGGACTTGTTGAAGACCAGGTTTCCGTGCCGGTCGCCCTTCGCCGCCCTGACGAGGGCGAAGTCGGTGCGGATGCTGTGCTCCAGGACGTATTCCGTGCCGTCGAAGTCGCGAACCTCCTTGGCCGGGGAGGCCACGGCCACGCCGCCCCCACCGTCGTAGCGCCAGGGGAGGCCGCCTTCGGCGACCTGCGTTCCCACGCCTGCGGGGGTGTAGAAGGCGGGTATCCCGGCCCCGCCGGCCCGAAGCCGTTCGGCCAGCGTGCCCTGCGGGATGAGCTCGAGCTCCAGCTCGCCCCCGAGGTACTGACGGGCGAACTCCTTGTTCCCGCCGATGTACGAGCCGGTCACCCGGCTGATCCGGCCGGCCGAGAGCAGCACCGCGAGGCCGGAGTCCATCGCTCCGCAGTTGTTGGACACGACTCCGAGCCCGCCGACACCGCTCGCGTACAGGGCATCGATCAACACGTTCGGCACGCCGCTGAGGCCGAAGCCCCCCACCGCCACCGACGCGCCGTCCGGCACGTCGGCGACGGCCAGCGCCGCCGACGCGACCACCTTGTCCATGGAACCGACCATCCTTGAGTGTTCGCATGGTGAAATTTATTTCACTATGATGCTGTGAGTCTGCCGCCCGGATCGGAGCCCTGTCAACGGGGCCAGGGAACCTCCGGGCGCACCCGACGGGAGAACAGATGCCACCGACCAGTCCCGACCGGCCAGGCGCGCAGCCCCCCGCGGAGGCCGTCGCCCCGCTCATGCGCGGCATCTGCGTTCTGCGCCGGCTGACCGACGCGGACGGCTCCCTCAGCCTCAGCGACCTGGAACGCGCCACCGGACTCGCCCGCTCGACCGTCGACCGCGTCACGCTGACCCTCGCCCGCACGGGATACGTGCGCCTGGACGGCCGGACCGTCACCCTCGCACCGCGCCTGATGGAGCTGGGCAACGCCTATCTGTCCTCGGTCCGCATCCCCGGCCTGCTCGGCGACCTGGTGGACGCCCTCGCCGACGAACTCGACGAGTCCGTGTCGCTGGCGGTGCCCGACGGCGAGGACATCCGCTTCGTGCACCAGGCCACCCGGCGCCGCGCGATGTCCCTGAGCTTCCGCATCGGTGACCTGCTGCCCGCGGAACGGACCGCCCCGGGCACTGTCTTCGCCACTGTCTGGGGGCCCGAGCAATGGCACGCATGGCGGGAGAGGTCGGCCGCCGACCCCGACGGCACCGGCTACCCGTCCCTGCCGCGGCGCCGCCGCCCGTCGGACGAACCCTTCGAGGACCGCGTCGACGCGGCGCGGGCCGACGGCTGGGCCCTGGACGACCAGCTCATCGAACCCGGTCTCCTCGCCCTCGCCGTACCCGTACGGCACCCCGCCGGAGGCATCGCGTGCGTGCTCAGCGTCGTCAGTCACACCAGTCGGCACAGTGCGCAGGGCCTCCGCGACAGCCTGCTGCCCCGGCTGCGCGATGCCGCCGCGGCCATGGAGAGCCGGCTGCGTGACGCCCCTCCCGGCGGCACCGAACCGACCCCGGGGTCCCTGGCCTCATGGACGGCCGCCTCGAAGCAGGAACTGGGGCGGGAGTTCGTCGAGTCCCTCGCCAGGGGACTCACCGTCATCACCGCCTTCGGCGACACCGGCGACGCCCTGACGCTCAGCGCCGTCGCCCGCGCCACCGGTCTGTCCCGCGCCTCCGCGCGCCGCGCCCTGATCACCCTCGAACACCTCGGTTACGTGGCGGTCGACGGGCGCGGACACCGGCTGACCCCCCGTGTCCTGGCGCTCGGATACCCGCCGCTCTCCCGCGTCACCCTGCCGAGGATCGCGGAACCGCACCTCGTCGCGCTGGCAGGGCGGATCCACGAATCCACGTCCCTCGCCGTCCTGGTCGACGACTCGGTGCAGTATGTGGCGCGTGCCGCCACCCACCGCATCATGAACGTCAACATCACCGTCGGCACCCGATTCCCCGCCTACGCCACCTCGCTCGGCCGAGTCCTGCTCGCCGGCCTGCCCGCCGCCGGACTGGGGCCCCTCCTCGACCACGCGGAGCTGCGCCCGCTCGCCCCCCACACCCTCACCCGCCGTGCCGCACTCGAAGCCGTGCTCGAACGCGTGCGTGCCGAGGGATACGCCCTGGTCGACGAGGAGCTGGAGGCCGGCCTGCGCTCGATCGCCGTACCCGTGCGGGACCGGACCGGCGAAGCGGTCGCGGCCATCAACGTCGCCATGCACAGCAGCAGCCGGACGATCGACGAGTGCCTCGAGTACGTGCTGCCCCTACTGCGCCTCACCGCAGGGAACATCGAGGCCGAACTGCACACCGCGGCCCGCTTCGCCCGGGTGGCCACGGTGTGATCCGGGCCGAGGAGCGCCCCGGCCCGGCCCCTGTCGGACCGGCCGGTGACGGGAGCGGGGACCTGCCCGCGACGGCACGGGCCTGTCGCGCACCGACGTGGGTAGGCGACCGTTCGACGGGCCGCGCGCTCGTCACCCGCTCCGTCCGGGCGCGGGAGGCCCTGCCGCACCGCCGGGCCCGCTCCGGGTGCGGAGGGCGACGCGGGAACGGAGGATGCGAGGGTGGCGAGCCGGGCCGGCCGGCCCCTTCGTACCGAGAAGCGACATCCGAGGGAGACAACACCATGGCGCCCGAGCGATCCTCTTCCGGCAGCACCGCACCCCGCGACCCGGGGCTCGCCCTTCCCGTGGCCGGCCGGGCCGGGTGGAGCGAGGTGGACCTGCGCGCGGTGGACACCGTAAGGGTGCTCGCCGCGGACGCCGTCCAGAGGACCGGCAACGGACACCCCGGTACGGCGATGAGCCTGGCCCCGCTCGCCTACCTGCTGTTCCAGCAGGTCATGCGGCACGACCCCGCCGACGACCAGTGGCTGGGCAGGGACCGGTTCGTCCTCTCGTGCGGCCACACCAGCCTCACGCTGTACATCCAGCTCTACCTCGCCGGCTACGGCCTGGAGATGGACGATCTCAAGGCGCTGCGGACCTGGGACTCGGCGACCCCGGGCCACCCGGAGTACCGGCACACCCGCGGCGTCGAGATCACCACGGGCCCGCTGGGCCAGGGGATGGGCGCCTCCGTCGGGATGGCGATGGCGGCACGCCGGGAGAGGGGCCTGCTCGACCCGGACGCCGCGCGGGGAACCAGCCCCTTCGACCACCACGTGTACGTGCTGGCGTCCGACGGCGACATGATGGAGGGCGTCGCGTCCGAGGCCGCGTCGCTGGCCGGTCATCAGCGGCTGGGCAACCTGATCACCTTCTACGACTCCAACCACATCTCCATCGAGGACGACACCGACATCTCCTTCAGCGAGGACGTGCCGGCCCGTTTCGCCGCCTACGGATGGCACGTGCAGACCGTGGACTGGACACGCACAGGCGACTACGTCGAGGACGTCGACGCACTGCTCGCCGCGATCGAGGCCGCGAAGGCGGAGCAGGACCGGCCCTCGCTGATCATGCTGCACACGATCATCGGCTGGCCGGCCCCGACGAAGCAGAACACCGGCAAGGCCCACGGGGCTGCCCTGGGGGACGAGGAGGTCGCCGGAACCAAGCGGCTCCTCGGATTCGACCCCGAGGCGCACTTCCCCGTCGAGGACGAGGTCCTCGCCCATACACGAGCCGTGGGCGAGCGGGGCAGGGACGCCCGGAACCGCTGGCAGCGGACCTACGAGGAATGGCGCACCGCCAACCCGGAGCGTGCGGCCCTGCTGGACCGGCTGCGGGAACAGGAACTGCCCGACGGCTGGACCGACTCCCTGCCCGACTTCCCGGCCGACGCGAAGGGCATGGCCACCCGCAAGGCGTCCGGCCAGGTACTCACCGCTCTCGCACCGGTCCTGCCCGAGCTGTGGGGCGGGTCCGCGGACCTCGCGGGCAGCAACAACACCACCATGGACGGCGAGCCCTCCTTCGTCCCCACCGACCGGCAGACGACGGAGTTCGCCGGAGGCCCCTACGGGCGGACCCTGCACTTCGGAATCCGTGAGCACGCCATGGGCGCCGTGCTCAACGGCATCGCGCTGCAGAGTCTGACGCGCCCGTACGGCGGCACGTTCCTCACGTTCAGCGACTACATGCGTCCCGCGGTCCGCCTCGCAGCCCTGATGAAGCTGCCCGCCACCTACGTGTGGACCCACGACTCGATCGGACTGGGCGAGGACGGCCCCACCCACCAGCCCGTCGAGCACCTCGCCGCCCTGCGCGCGATCCCCGGCCTCGACGTCGTACGCCCCGGCGACGCCAACGAGACCACCACCTGCTGGCGGACGATCCTTGAGCACACCGACCGCCCGGCCGGTCTCGTCCTGACCCGGCAGAACCTTCCTGTGCTCGACCGCGCGGACGGTGTCCACGCCCCGGCCGAGCGGGCCGCCCGCGGCGCCTACGTCCTCGTGGAGGCATCCGGAACAGCCCCCGACGTCATTCTGGTGGCGACGGGGTCCGAGGTCCACATCGCTCTCGACGCCCGCAAACTGCTGGTAGACGAAGGGCTGGCCGTCCGCGTGGTCTCGATGCCCTGCCGCGAATGGTTCGCCGAGCAGCCGCTGTCCTACCAGGACGAGGTACTGCCGCCCGACGTACGCGCCCGCGTCAGCGTCGAGGCCGCCGTCGGCCAGGGCTGGCGCGAGGTGGTCGGCGACGCGGGCCGGATCGTCAGCCTGGAGCACTACGGCGCTTCCGCCGACTACCAGCGGCTGTACGACGAGTTCGGCATCACCGCCGAAGCGGTCGCCGCAGCGGCACGCGCCAGTATCCGCGACGCGGTGGAGCCCCCGAGGCCGGGCGGGCGGAGGACCTGAGAATCCGGGCGGCAACCGGATCCAGCCGGACATGACGCCCCTGATCCCCATCTCCCGGATCACCCGCCGCCCGCCCGGGACGACGAGTCCGACGAGGTGACAGCCGTACCGGCGGATCACATCCAAGGGCTTACGCTCCCGGGCATGACCAAGTTCTTCGTCACCGTGTGCCTGCCTCCGACCGCTCCCCGGAAGCTTCCACGGGCGATAGCCGCCGCCATGGCGCCCTACGACGCCAACCTCACCGAGGGATGGAATCCGGTCGGCCACTGGGACCGGTGGGCCATTCACTCCAGCCCGGGCAACGCCTACCTCGTGATGCCGCAGCACGACGGCGACCGCAGGCTCGTCACGGCCTCGACCGTGCCTCGCAGAAAGGCCGCGCTCGACGCCCTCGGACCGCTGGAGTGCCACGGCGGGCCCCGGGGTCTGCTCGATTTCGACCGTATGCGGGAACGAGCGGCGAGCACGCATGACGCCCTGCTCGCCGCTTGGACCGAGCTGACCGCTGCACACCCCCCGGCCCGGCCGCTCTCCGACTTCGCCGCCCGCCACGACGCCGAGCCCGGGAGGTACTCCTTGGCGGACGCCAGGGCGGATCACCTGGCCCAGCCGCTGGTGCAGGACGTGGCACGGCGGGCGGTCGCGGGAGACCCGCACTTCGACACGTCGTTCCTCACCGGCGACCCGGTCGCGTACTTCGCGCAGGAGCACGAGGAAGCACGGCTGTGGGCGGTCCGGTGCGCCGTGCCCGGCTTCGCACTTGTCAGGCTCGACGGCTCGTGGGCGGACGCGGACACGGACGGCCACTGGGAACGGGCCAACCGCTATCTCGACGGCCTCGACCCCGAGACCGTCGTCCTCGACCTGCTCTGTCACTCCTGAGCCGCACCACCGGCCCGAACCGCCCGGCGGAGCCCCTGACTAGCCCATCTGACGCCGCACCAGCTCATGGAGCTGCCCACCCGTGTCCGCGAGGAGCTGAGCGGGCGGCCCCTCCTGAACCACACGGCCCTCCGCCATGACGATCACGCGATCGGCGTCCATGACCGTGGACAGCCGGTGCGCGATCACGACACGGGTGGCCCGCAGGGACCTGGTGCTCTCGATCACCGTGCGCTGGGTCTCGTTGTCGAGGGCGCTGGTGGCCTCGTCGAAGAAGAGGATGCGGGGACGCCGCACCAGCGCCTGGGCGATCATCAGCCGCTGGCGCTGCCCACCCGATATCGAGCCGCCGCCGGAGATCATCGTGTGCAGCCCCATCGGCATGCGCTTGATGTCCTCGGCCAGCCCCGCCATGGCCGCGGCCTCCCACGCCTCCTCCTGGGTGAAGACCTCGGCGCCGCAGATGCAGTCCAGGATCGATCCGGAGAGCGGCTGTGCGTTCTGCAGGACGACCCCGCACTGGCGGCGCACCGCCGCCTGGTCGAGCGCCGTCAGATCCTGACCGTCGTACAGGACACTGCCCGAGACCGGCTTGTCGAAGCCGATGAGCAGTCTCAGCAACGTCGACTTGCCGCATCCGCTGGGGCCCACGATCGCGACGAACTCGCCCGGCCGTACGGTCAGCGACACCTCGTCCAGGACGACGGGACCCTCGTCGGAATAGCGGAACGACACACCCCGGGCCTCGATCTCCCCGGCCAGCGCGCCCGGCTGGGTGCTGGCGCCGCGAACCTCGGGTGCCTCGTCGAGCACCGGCTTGATCTGCTCGAACATCGGCAGCACGGCGGCGGCCGACACGAACGCACCGGTGAGCTGGGTGACGGCGGTCAGCAGCATCGTCACGGACGTGTTGAAGGTCAGGAACTCGCCCGCCGTCAGGGAGCCCCGGGCCGGGCCCGCCAGCAGGACGAAGATGATCAGTGAACACAACGGCAGATAGACGGCGTTGAGCACCGTCGTCATGTTCTTGATCCGGCCCGCCCGCTTCTGCAGCTCACGGCTGCGGGCGAATTCCGCCGCCCATGCCCCGTACGCGAAGCTCTCAGCCGCCGCGACCCGCAGCTTGGGCAGTCCGCGCAGGGTCTGGAACGCCTGGTTGTTCAGCTTGTTGCCCAGCACGACCAGCCTGCGCTGCCAGCGGAGCTCCCACATCCCCATGACGAGGAACACTCCGGCGATGACCACCAGCATCGCGACGGCCGTGAGCGCCAGCGGAACACTGAACCAGAGCAGAAGTCCGAGATTCATCACCCCGAGCGTGCCCGCCTGCACCACGACGGGACCGGTGCCGGACAGCACCCGGCGGATGGAGCTCACCCCCATCGCCGCACTCGCCAGCTCTCCGGTGGAGCGCCCGGTGAAGAACTTCGTCGGCAGCCGCAGCAACCGGTCCCAGACCGCGGGCTGGAGCGTGCTCTCGATCCGCCCCTCCATCCGCAGGATCGTGAGGTTCTGCAGCAGCATGAACGCCGCCGAGACGACACCGGAGATGATGACCGCCAGCGACACCTGCACGATCAGCGCGTTCTGGGCGTTGGGCACGTACACGCCGAGCACTCTGCCGGTGGCGATCGGCACCAGTGAACCCAGCGCCACCGTGACCAATCCGGCCATGACCAGGTTCCGCAGGTCGCCCCGCGTGCCGAACAGACCGAAACGCAGCAGCTGCCGCCTGCTCAGGGGCTTCTCCGGCAGCGGCCGGTAGAACATCACCGCGCGCTCGTCGAACTCCTCGGCGCAGGCGCTGTCGACGCGGGAGCGCCGTCCCGTCAGCGGGGTGACCGCCTCGTAGCGGCCGCGACGCCAGAGCAGGGCGACCGGCGCTCCGGACGCCGCCCGGCGGCCCACCAGCGGCCCGGAGTTCTCCCGCCACCAGCGACCGTCGAGCCGCACCGCGCGGGTGCGGACACGCGAAGCGACCGCGACGCGCTCGACCGGGTCGATCCGATCGCTCACCGCCCCGCCCGTCGCGGGCTCCGCGAGGACGATCCCGGAGTCCCGGGCCACCAGACGGCAGGCCGCGTACACCGCGTCGTCCGACGCCCCCTTCGCCGGCGAGGTGCCCCTCCCGGACCGGCCGATCGAGGTGAGCAGCGCGTGGTCGGCCTCCTTGCGGACCGCCTCGCCGGCCTCGAGGCCGGCGGCGGTCCGGTCCTCGTGGGCACGCTCCAGCTGTTCGATCCAGCGGTCCAGTGCCGACAGCAGACGGTACTGCTGATTGACCATTCCCTGCCACATCGCCGGGTCGACGAGCAGATCGCCCGCGGCCTCGGCGCTGAACGCCGCACCGTACTGCACACTTCCCGGTGACACCGGCAGCCACAGGATGTCGTCGTCGCCCACCGTTTCGTCGAACGTGGTCCGTCCGTCCAGCGGGGCCTCGAACAGCACACGCTGGCTGCGGCCCACACCGAGCGAGAAGGCGTGTTCCAGCAGGCTGAGCGTGGCGTCCCCGGTGTCGTAGTGGCTGCGGTACTGCCCCTCGTACGCCCCCTGGCCGGTGTACTCGGGGCGGTACAGCTCACGCAGCGGGATCCGGCGCAGCACGCACTCCCGCAGGGGCCGCCCGACCAGGGTGTGCTGCGGGCCCTCGACCGGGCCCAGGACGAGGGTTCCGGGCTCGAGCCGGCCAAGGAAGTGCCAGTGCCCCTGTTCCACCGCGTCCACCGCGAACAGGTCGAGTGCGCCGGCCACGACGAGCCACAGCACCTGGGGCCCTTCCAGCGACAGGCTCCGCAGGCCGGTGCAGTCGAGCGGCTCGCCGAGAGCTCCCAGCGCACCGATGACCGGGTCCTGCCCAGGCGCCTCCGTGCCCGCGAGAGGATGAACGGATGCCATGTCAGTGCTCCCTGACCAGATCGGCGTAGGGGCCACCCGCGGCCACCAGAGTCTCGTGCCGGCCGCGTTCCACGACGGTCCCGTGGTCCAGGACGACGATCTCGTCGCTGTCGCGCACGGTGCTGAGCCGGTGGGCGATCACGACGCACGCACAGCCGCGCCGCCGGAGGTTGTCGATGATGATCCGCTCGGTCTCGGCGTCCAGCGCGCTGGTGACCTCGTCCAGCACCAGGATGCTGGGGCGGCGCACGAGGGCCCGGGCGATCTCCAGGCGCTGGCGCTGCCCGCCGGAGAAGTTCCGGCCGTCCTGCTCGACCCGGCTGTGGATGCCGCGGGGGCGGCGGGCCACGACGTCGTACAGGGCGGCGTCCCGCAGGGCTTCGGTCACGGCCTCGTCCGGGATCGAGGGGTCCCACAGCGCCACGTTGTCCCGGACCGTCCCCTCGAAGAGGAAGACGTCCTGGTCGACGAAGGACACCGACGCGGCCAGAGCGCCCCTGGGTATGTCCTCCAGACGCTGCCCGTCGATGCGGATCGTGCCCTCCCACGGACTGTAGAGCCCGGAGATGAGCCGCGAGACCGTCGACTTGCCGCTGCCGGAACCGCCGACGAGGGCCACCTGCTGCCCCGGACCCACCGAGAGGGAGAAACCGGTGAGCAGCGGCTTGTCGAGCGGGCTGTAACCGAAGGTGATCTCCTCCAGCGCCACATGCCCCTTGAGACGGCGGGTGCTCGCGGCCGGCTCGCGGCGGGAGTACAGCGAGTCCACCGGGAAGTTCTCGACGTCCTTGAGACGGGCCACGTCGGCCGCGAAGTCCTGGACCCGGCCCGCCACCCCGTTGAGCCGGGTGACCGGCGCGGTGAAGCGGGTCACCAGGGCCTGGAAGGCGACGAGCAGACCGATCGAGATGTGCCCCTCGACGGCCCGAAGTCCGCCGATCCACAGGATCAGCGCGCTGTTGACCGTCGCGAGGGCGGGAGCGACGACGCCCAGCCAGGCGCTCGGCACCCCGAGGCGCTGCTGCTCCTCCAGCGTCGTCGCGTGCTGCCCGGCCCACCGGCGGAAGTATCCGTTCTCGCCGCCCGTGGCCTTCATCGTCTCGATCAGCTGGAGGCCGGTGTACGAGGTGTTGGTCAGCCGTGCGCTGTCGGCCCGCAGCTTCTGGGTGCCGGTCGCCCGCAGTCGCACGACGATGCGCATCGCGACCACGTTGAGCAGGGCGATCCCCACCCCGATGACGGTCAGCTGCGGATCGTACGTCCACAGCAGGAACGCGTAGAGCAGGACGACGATGCCGTCCACACCGGCCGCGGTGAGGTCCCGGGCGAGCGTCTCGGCCACGGCGTCGTTCGACTGCAGGCGCTGGACGAGGTCGGCCGGACTGCGCTGCGAGAAGAAGGTGACGGGCAGCCGGAGCAGATGCCGGAAGAAGCGCGCGCTGCCGAGCGTGGAGGAAATGATGCGGCCGCGCAGCAGATTCGCCTGCTGCAGCCAGGTCAGTACGACGGTGAGTGCCACCATCGTGCCCATCGCGGCGAACAGCACGCTCAGCAGGGAGGTCTGTTCCCCAATCATGAACATGTCGATATAGGTACGGCTCAGCGCCGGGAGCGTGGCGCCGACGGCCACCAGCAGCAGGCTGGCGAGGAGGGCTACCAGCATCGTGCCCGTGGTGCCGCGGAGCCGGGCCGGCAGCGCGGCCATGACACCGGGCTTGCGGCCGCCGCGCTCGAAGTCCTCGCCGGGTTCGAGGACGAGGACGACTCCGGTGAAGCTGGTGTCGAAATCCTCGGTGGGCACGAATCGGCGCCCCTTGTCGGGGTCGTTGATGTACACGCCCCGCCGCCCGAGACGGCGTCCCGCGCCGTCGTACACGACGTAGTGGTTGAACTCCCAGAACAGGATCGCGGGCGCCCGGACCTCAGCGAGGGCCGCCGGCTCCATCTGCATGCCCTTGGCCTGGAGGCCGTAACCGCGGGCCGCTTTCAGCACGTTGCTGGCGCGGGATCCGTCACGCGAGACGCCGCAGGCGATCCGCAGTTCCTCCAGCGGCACGTGGCGTCCGTAGTGGGCGAGCACCATCGCCAGCGACGCCGCACCGCACTCCAGGGCCTCCATCTGGAGCACGGTGGGGGTGCGTACCGTCTTCGTCCGCCCGGGCTTCGGTGCCGGGCGCGACCGCCGCCTGTTGCCCGAGGGCCCTTCCGGACGGTGCCTGCCGCGGCCGGCGGGCGGCAGTTGCTGGGCGGTGGGGGAGGGGTGCGGTGCGGTCACGGGAGCAGCCAATCGATCGGGCGCTGGTCGGCGAGACGGACGGAGCCGGTGGCCAGGGTCATGGAGCCGATCGCGTACGGGGGGCCCTCGGCCGAGGACCACCGGTAGCCGGACTCGGTGGAGTCCGAGCGCTCGATCTTCACCAGGACCGCCAACGGCCTGCCGTGCCGGGAGAACTGCTCACCGAGCTGGGCGTCGCCGAGGAAACGGGTGATCTGCTGCTGGGTCTGCGCGGCCCTGCCGACCGCCGTCACCCTGCCGCGCAGCACACCGTACTGCTGGGCGGGCACCGACTGGACGGTGAGGTCGACGGAGGCACCCACCGGCACCGAGGCGGCACTGCTGCCGGACACGTACAGCAGCACGACCAGGGGGTCGTCGACGCCGTCGATCCGCTCGACGCTCGCCACGTCCGCGCCGGTGGTGACCACGGCGCCGATCGTGGCCGTCACCGAGGTGAGCCGCCCCGCGTCGATCGTACGGACGACGCGTTCACCCCGGTCCGTACGGACCTTCAGCAGGGGCGAGTCGCGGGGCAGGGTCTCGCCCTCGTCGGCGAGCACCTCGGTGATCTGCCCGGCGACGGGGCTCTGCAGGATGTAACTGCCGCGGGAGTGCGTGAGGATGCCAGGCGCGTCGAGTGTGCCGGCGACGGAGCCCGTCACGGCCCAGAAGCAGGCGGCGGCCATCACGGCGACCGTGACGCAGAGGACGAGCAGGCCCTGGGGGCGGGCGAAGCGCACCGGAAGGTCGAGCTGTTCTGGCGACTGCAGCTTGGAAAGGGCCTGTTGGCGGAACTGCACGGAACTCTTCCCTCACTGTCAGCGATCGGCACCGAGCCCCGGAACCGACGGGTTCCGGGGCTCGGCGGGGTACTGCCGTGTCTCAGAGACCCGCGGTCAGGCCGGAGGCCAGACCGGTGACCGCGCCGGTGTTCACGCCGGTGGCACCCTCGACGAGACCGGTGACCGAGCCGACGACGCCGGAGACCGGGACGATGCCCTCAACGGTGCCCGTGACGTTGCCGACGAGGCCGCCGACGAGGCCGCCCGAGACGTTGTCGAGGTCGCTGTCGGAGATCTCGGCGGTCTCGACCTGGGGGGTGTAGTTCATGATGAGCAGCCCTTCGTATGGAAATTGCTTACATACGGAAACCCGTACCGCGGCCTCCGCATGGCCCAGGATCAAAGCATGCCTGTGCCTCGTACAGCCAATCGAACTGCGGTGGATCCGTTGTTGTCGCGCTGCTGGATCCGGCTCGCGTGGAGAAGTGTTCATTTCATGACGTCAGATCCTTCACGAGCTTCACCGGAGTAATTCCGCACCGTCGCAACTTCCCGCCCCCCAAGTAGGGCGCTCTCGCCCGAATCCACCTCCTGGGCCATCGGGACCTGCGTATATGTGTCAATCCGCGTGATCGGTGTGCGCACGCCGTGTGCAGGTTTCCCTGATTCGGTGACCCTCTTGATTTCATGTCCCGATGGTGTGAGCCGGCGGAGAGTTCGGGAGGCATCGATATTCACGCGATTGTAAAAGGTGAGCACGACTCGCTTTTCGTGAGAGCCTCTCCGGTGAATGGATGGCGTGTTTATGAAGTGCTTTCCGGGTTCGCGTGCCCGTCCCGTCACGCGAACTCCTGGTCTGTGGAGGAGGTGTGGCGCCGCCCGGTCGGTGGTGGGGGTGGACGCATGCGGCGGGGTCGGTGGTGCGTGAGGGTGCGGCGCGATTCATCCGATGGGACGACTGCGCCACCCTTCTCTCAGGAGGCGCCCGGCGCTACGATCGGGATGCTCTATGGGAGCGCTCCCATCTCTGTGTCAGCCCCGTACCGCCGCTGCGCGGCGTACCAGCTCGGAGAGGACGTTTCCGTGCGCTTCAGCGCCAGACCAATCGCCGCCCTACTGGCGGCACTCGCCCTCACCGCCGGGTTGTCGGTCACCGGCACCCCGGCCGTGGCACGTTCGGCCGAAGAGCCCGTCGCGGCCGAGGCATCGGAGGTGTCCGTCGCTGCGGACACCTACACCTGGAAGAACGCACGGATCGACGGCGGCGGCTTCGTACCGGGCATCGTCTTCAACCGGTCGGAGAAGAACCTCGCCTACGCGCGCACCGACATAGGCGGCGCCTACCGCTGGGACCAGGCGGGCAAGCGGTGGACACCGCTGCTGGACTGGGTGGACTGGGACCGGTGGGGCTGGTCCGGGGTGGCGAGCCTCGCCTCCGACACGTCCGACCCCGACAACGTGTACGCCGCCGTCGGCACGTACACCAACAGCTGGGACCCGACGAACGGAGCGGTCCTGCGTTCCTCGGACCGCGGTGCCTCCTGGAAGGCGGCCACGCTGCCCTTCAAGATCGGCGGCAACATGCCCGGGCGCGGGATGGGGGAGCGGCTCGCGGTCGACCCGAACAAGAACTCCGTGCTGTACCTGGGCGCACCCAGCGGCAACGGGCTGTGGCGGTCCACCGACTCGGGGGTCACCTGGTCGGAGGTGACCGCCTTCCCCAACCCCGGCAACTACGCGCAGGACCCGTCCGACACCAGCGGATACGGCAACGACAACCAGGGCGTCGTCTGGGTGACCTTCGACGAGCGCTCCGGCGGCGCGGGCAGTGCGACCCAGGACATCTACGTCGGGGTCGCCGACAAGGAGAACACCGTCTACCGCTCCACCGACGGCGGCGGCACCTGGTCCAGGATCGCGGGCCAGCCGACGGGATATCTCGCGCACAAGGGCGTACTCGACTCGGAGACGGGCCACCTCTATCTGACGCTGAGCGACACCGGCGGCCCGTACGACGGTGCCAAGGGGCGGATCTGGCGGTACGACACGGAGTCCGGGGCCTGGGCCGACGTCAGCCCCGTCGCGGAGGCCGACACCTACTACGGCTTCGGTGGCCTCTCCGTCGACCGGCAGGATCCCGGAACCCTGATGGCGACGGCGTACAGCTCCTGGTGGCCCGACACCCAGATCTTCCGCTCCACGGACAGCGGCGCCACCTGGACCAAGGCCTGGGACTACACGAGTTATCCGAACCGCTCCAACCGCTACACCCTGGACGTCTCCTCCGTGCCCTGGCTCAGCTGGGGTGCCAACCCCTCCCCGCCGGAGACCGCCCCCAAGCTGGGCTGGATGACGGAGTCGCTGGAGATCGACCCGTTCGACTCGGACCGGATGATGTACGGCACGGGCGCGACGGTCTACGGCACCGAGAACCTCACCTCCTGGGACTCCGGCGGCCGGTTCGAGATCACGCCCGTGGTCGAGGGGCTGGAGGAGACAGCCGTCAACGACCTGGCGAGCCCGCCCTCCGGCGCGCCGCTGCTCAGCGCACTCGGTGACATCGGGGGTTTCCGGCACACGGACCTCGACAAGGTGCCCGCCATGATGTTCACCTCCCCGAACCTCGACTCGACGACCAGTCTGGACTTCGCGGAGACGGCCCCCGGCACGGTCGTGCGCGTCGGCAACGCCGACGCCGCCCCGCACATCGGCTTCTCCACCGACAACGGCGCCAACTGGTTCCAGGGCTCCGAACCCTCCGGGGTCACCGGCGGCGGCACGGTCGCCGCCGCGGCGGACGGCAGCGGATTCGTCTGGAGTCCCGACGGGGCCGCCGTCCACCGCACCACCGGCTACGGCAACACGTGGACCGCCTCCACCGGCATCCCCGCGGGGGCGACGGTCGAGTCCGACAGGAAGAACCCGAAGAAGTTCTACGGCTTCAAGGCCGGAACCTTCTACGTGTCCACCGACGGCGGAGCCACCTTCGCCGCGAAGGCGACGGGACTGCCGGCCGAGGGCAACGTCCGCTTCAAGGCGCTGCCGGGCGCCGAAGGCGACATCTGGCTCGCGGGGGGAGCGTCGACGGGCACCTACGGACTCTGGCGCTCCACCGACTCCGGCGCGACCTTCACCAGGTTCTCCGGCATCGAGCAGGCCGACAGCGTCGGCTTCGGCAAGGCGGCCGCCGGTGCCTCGTACCCGACCGTCTTCGTCAGCGCGAAGATCGGCGGGGTGCGCGGCATCTTCCGTTCCACGGACTCGGGTGCCGGCTGGACGCGCGTCAACGACGACGCGCACCAGTGGGCGTGGACCGGCGCAGCGATCACCGGGGATCCGCGCGTCTACGGCCGCGTGTACGTTTCCACGAACGGCCGGGGGATCCAGGTCGGCGAATCCTCGGACACCGACGGCGGAGGTACGGACCCCGATCCCGACCCCGAGCCGGAGGAGCCCCCGTCGGACGTCGGCTGCAAGGTGACGTACACGGTCACCAACCGGTGGTCCGGCGGTTTCCAGGCCGATGTGACGGTCGCCAACACCGGCAGCGCGGCGTATGACGGCTGGCAGCTCGGCTGGTCCTTCCCGGGGGACCAGAAGATCACCCAGATGTGGAACGCCTCCCCTCAGCAGGCAGGGGCGAAGGTGACCGCGACGAACGTCGGCTGGAACGGCAAGGTGGCCCCGGGTTCCTCGGTGGGCTTCGGCTTCACGGGCACGTCGACGGGCGCCGGTACGGAGCCCGACGCGTTCACCCTGGGCGGTGAGGACTGCGCCGTCGGCTGACGCCCTCGGGCCGGCGCGGGCGGGAGCCGCGCCGGCCCGTCCGGGACCAGGTGCGAAATGGACATACCACCCACGGTGTGCTGCATTGGACTGACCGCATCTCGCCCTCGGAGGTACCCGTGGTGGACGTCGACGTGCTGATCGCAGGGGCGGGCCCGGTCGGTCTGACGGCAGCGGCCGAGCTGTGCCGGCGCGGGATCTCGTGCAGGGTCGTCGACCGGCTCCCGGAACGGCTGCCGTACGCCAGGGCCGTGGGCGTCCAGCCCCGGACACTGGAGATCTGGGACCGGATGGGCATGATCCGCGAGGTCCTGGAGACCGCGGTCCCGATGAAGGGACAACTGCTCTTCGTCAACGGCGAGGAACGGGCCCGGATCGACCTGGAGCTGCCCCCGGAGGTTCCCTACGGCTTCGCCGCTCTCCCGCAGTACGAGACAGAGCGCCTCCTCGAGGAGCTTCTGCGGCGCCGGGGAGGGAGCGTCGAACGCAGGACCGAACTCCGTTCGTTCGAACAGGACCTGGGTGAGGTCAGGGCGGTCCTCTCCACCTCCCCCGGCGGGAGCAGGGAGGAAGTGACCGCCCGCTACCTCCTGGGCTGCGACGGCGCCCACAGCGTCGTACGCAAGGGCCTCGGCCTGTCCTTCGAAGGCGGAGCGCTCCCCGAGGAGTACATGCTGGGTGACGTCGAGGTCGACTGGGACCTGCCGGGCGGGTACGGCGTCCGTTCCACGCACGTCGCCGAAAACGGCCGGACCGACGACCTCCTCGTGTGCATCCCACTGCCCGGCGACGGCCGCTACCGGATGTCGATGCGCACACCACCGGAACTCTCCAGGGTGGGAGGGGCCGATGCCGGCGGGGTGGCGCACGGCCTGAGCGGCGAACAGGGGCCGCTGCCAGGGATCGAACACATCCAGGCGGTGCTCGACCGGTTGTCACCCCGGCCCACGACCGCGACCTCGCTGCGCTGGTCCTCGGTCTTCCGCATCAGCCACCGGATCGTCGACCGCTACGGCGCGGGGCGGGTCTTCGTGGCCGGGGACGCCGCCCACATCCATCCGCCCACGGGCGCCCAGGGCATGAACACCGGGGTCCAGGACGCGTTCAACCTGGCGTGGAAGCTCGCCGCGGCCGTCCGGGGCCACGCGGGTCCCGGACTGCTGGCGAGCTACGACGCGGAACGCCGGCCGGTCGGCGAGGAGGTGGTGGCGCGGACACTGCGCCACGCACGGGCCGGCCTGGGGGCGGAAGCGGAGGACCCCGCGACGATGCTGCTCCGCGAGGCGCAACTGCTCCTCGGCTACCGGGGCAGCCCGATCGTGGGACCGGCCGGCCCGGCCCACGACGGCCCGCCCGAGGACGGCCCGCCCCCGGCCCACGAGGGCCCGGCTCCCGGCGACCGGGCGCCGGACTGCGGTGGTCTCCGGTTCGCGCTGGGCACCTTCCCCGTACGGCTGTTCACCCTGCTGAGGGAACGGGACCACACGCTGCTGCTCTACGCGGACCACGAGGACCAGACCGCGGTGTTCGACGAGGTCGCGGCGGCGGCCCGGAACGCCGGACACGGCATGCTCAACGCCTGTGCGGTGCTCGACTCCGGGGTACGCGCCCCCGCGCTGCGCACACCCGCCGCGCACGACGGCCTCGGCGAGTTCTGCCGTGCTTACGGCGCGCGGGGCGGTGAGGCGTTCCTCGTACGGCCCGACGGTTATCTCGGGCTGTGCGGCGTCCCGGTGGACGGACCGGAACTGCTCGCCCATCTGGCGATGCTCCTCGGGACGTGGAGCGGGGCCCGGCAGTGACGACCGCCGGGCCCCGCTCGTACGGGGAGTGAAGTCCCGCTCAGCTCACGCCGCCTCAGGGGAGGGACACCACCTGGGACGGACGGGTGTCCGTCCCAGATGTGGGGGATCCGGTGTCGTTGATGACGTGTTCGTACTGTCCCTTGCCGTCGAGGGAGACGACGAGGAGGTCGTGGCGTGTGGCGGGTACACGGCCCGTCCTCGTGACTCCCCTCGGTGACGGAAGGTGAGATCTGCGGGGTATGCGTTCAGGGAGTGCCGACGGGTTCACGGGGTGGCGTACGTCCGTACGTAGTCGAATTCCGCCGTCGCGCCGGCCCGGTTGTGGGAGACGAGACCGACCTTCAGCGCGCCCCGCACCGGCAGGGTCCAGGTGCCGCCCGCGGACCAGCGGACGCCGTCACGGCTGGTGGACGCGCGTACCTCGTGCTCCCCGTTCGCGGTGTCGCGGTGGTACGCCATCCGCAGCCACATGGTGTCGGCCGTGGGACCCACGAACATCGGAGCGTTGGCCGTCGCCGTCGGCGGGGTGGTGGTGGGGCGCTCGCCCTCCTTGCCGAACTCGCTGACATCGAGCAGCGCACCGTCGCCGTGGGCGAGCGGCAGCACGGAATGGACGAGCTTGAACCACCGGTCGTCGTTCTCGTACAGGATGAGGCCGGCCTGCTGGGCCGCCTGGTCGGGAGCGAACCGCAGCTTCGTCTCCACCGTGAAGTCGCCCCGCGGTGCGTCCCGCAGCATCACGGAGGCCGTGTTGCTGCCCAGATGCAGCTCGGAGTCCTGTGTCGGCCAGGAGAGCGCGCCGCCGGTCATGGAGACCCCGGCTGCCGGTCCTCGCACCCACTGCCAGGGGGAACCGGCACTCGTGCCGGGGACCACAGCGGTGTCGAACTCGTCGCTGTGACCGGGGATCAGCGGCCCGGGCGGCGCTGTGGCCACCCGCTTCGTCACCGGCCGGTGGAGGGCGGCCGCCCCCACGTTGTCCGCCGCCACACCCGCACCCCGTGCGGCGGCACCCACCGCGCCCTTGCGCACGGCGGCGGCCGGCAGGTCGCGGGTCTGCAGTGCCGCCGGATCCCGCAGCCGGTCGCCGGTCACCTCGGCCGTCAGTCGTGTGCCGCGTACCTCCACGGAGACGTTGTTCCAGGTGTCCCACGAGAATCCGGACGGCAGCGCGGTCACCTGCTCCCCGCGGCTCCTGCCACCCACGCGTACGTCGGTGACGAGCGCACCGCGTGCGCGGTCGAGCCAGGCCACGATCCTGTTGCCGGGGTTCCGGTACGCGACGGTGAGTCCCGCCGCAGCGCCTGCCGAAGTCACCCTCAGGTCCGCCTCGGCCCGCAGGTCCGCGGGCGCGCGCCCGGCGGCGACGAGATAGGCGGCGTCCGTCCCGGACGGCACGGGGGTGTGTTCCGCGTAGCCGCGTGCGGCGGGATCGGTCGCGGTGGACCAGCCGTCGGCGCTGCCGCCCTCGGCGCGCCAGCCCGACAGGCCGGCGTCGTTGAAGGTTCCCCCGGTCGCCCACGAGGTCACAGGTGCGGCGGTCGGTCGGTCCGACGGTCCCGCGCCGGCCCGTACGACGGGCCAGCCGTCGATCCAGTCGAGCCGGTCGAGGAGCATCGGGCGCCGGGTCAGCTTCAGGGTGCCGTTCGAGGCCGGGGCGAGGTCCGGCGACTCGGCGGGGATGCCGTGGTAGACGAGCCAGTCCTGGCCGGCGAGGTCGGTCTGGAGGGAATTGTGGCCGGGGCCGATCCACCGGTTGCCGTTGGCCCCCGCGACCACGCCCGCCTTGCTGGTGGGGGCCATGAGATCGGTGCCCTCGTCGTCGGTGAACGGACCGGTGGGGCTGGTCGACCGGCCCACCTTCACCTGGTAGCCGCTGTACGCGCCGTCGCAGCAGCCGGCATCGGAGTAGAACAGGTAGTAGAAGTCGTCACGCCGCACGACGAAGCCACCCTCGACCCGGCGGCCACGGGCCACCTGGGTGACCTCGCCCTCGGTCCGGGTCAGGTCGGCGTTCATCTTCGCGACGCAGATCGTGTCGTAACTGCCCCAGTACAGATAGGGGGTGCCGTCCGAGTCCGTGAACTGCGCCTGGTCGATGTTGCCCGTCGGGCAGCCGCTCGGCGAAGCCAGCACGGCGCCCCTGTCCGTCCACGGGCCCGTCGGGGTGGCGGAAGTGGCGAGGCCGACGGTGTTGCGCCCGGGTACGGAGTAGTAGAGGTGGTACCGGCCGAGGGCGTAGCGGACCTCCGGCGCCCAGAGCCGGGAACCGTCGTGCCAGGCCGGCTTGTCCGCGGGGGTGAAGACCTCGCCCGCGTACTCCCAGGTCACCATGTCGGCCGAACGCATGATCGGCAGGATGCGTTCCCCGTCCTCGCCCTTGCTCTGCATGACCGGGTTCTGGGTGCCGTAGGCGTACCAGAGGCCGTCCTTGCCGCGGATCACCGCGGGATCGGGGAAGGTGTCGACGGCCCCGGTGGAGACCGGGTTGGTATACGTCGCCGCGGCCGCAGGACTGCTCCGGGCGCCGTGCGACGGCGACGAGGCGAGGGTGAGCAGCCAGACCAGGGCTGCCGCTCCGGCCGCCCAGCGGGGAAGACGTCGGGTGGTCCTTCGTGCGCGTCTCATGGGGTCTCCGCGAGTGTCCCGCCCGGATCCGCGGTCGCGGTCCAGGTGCTGTCGTCGTTCTCGAAGGCGCTGAGGCTGGGGTCGTAGTCGGAGGCGCCGATGTCGTACATGGACGTCATCCAGTGGTAGAAGTTGTCGCCCCGGTCGCGCAGCAGCTCGTACAGCCGCCGCATCAGCCGGGCCCTTGTCGCGGCGAACTCGGGATGCGTGTACCGGTTGCTGAGCTCGTGCGGGTCCGTCCGCAGGTCGTACAGCTCGTTGACCGACTCCGGGTTGACGACCAGCTTGTAGCGGTCGTCGCGGATCATCCGCTGCGGGTAAGGGAAGTGGTGGCCGTGGAACTCGGCGACCAACTCGCCGGGCCACGCCGCTTCTTCACCCCTCACCAGTGGCACCAGGCTGCGGCTGTCCACCGCCGGGGACGGGTCGCAGCCCGCGAGTTCGAGGATCGTCGCCGTGCAGTCGGTGAGGCTGACCAGCTCGTCCCTGACCTGCGGGGCGGCACCGGGGATCCGGATGATGCCGGGGATGCGGTAGATGTCCTCGTACATCGCCGGACCCTTGTCGTGGAGCCGGTGGGCGCCGGTGAACTCACCGTGGTCCGCGGTGAAGAACACCGAGGTGTCGTCGCTCAGCCCCAGCTCCTCGAGCCGGGTGAGGATCCGCCCGATCTGCTCGTCGATCAGGGTGACGTAACCCCAGTACACCGCGATCAGCTTGCGGGTCGTCTCGATGGGGATGGTGTCGAACGCCCAGTGCGCGCTGTAGTTGCGCTGCACCGGAGGCTTGCCCTCGAAGGTCTCCGCGATGGACGGCGGCAGTTCGACGAGTTCCGGATCGTAGAGGTCGAAGTAGGCGTCCGGGAGCAGGTACGGCAGATGCGGGCCGAAGAAGTGCGTGGCCAGGAAGAACGGCTCCTCACCGGCCGCGTAACGCTCCAGGTGCTCGATGGCGCGCGTGGCGAGATAGTGCTCGAACGTCGCTTCCACCGGCTGGTGCAGCCGGGCGGCCAGGAGGTTACCCGGGTTTCCGCCCGGGGCGGTGCCCCGGATCGGTTCGGAGATGCGGTACGGGGGCAGCCCCTGCTCCTCCAGGTAGGCCAGGTAGTCCGGATGGTCCACCGGGTTGTGCCAGCCCGGCAGGTCGGGGCCCTCGAAACCGTACGAGGCGGCGTTGCGGTGGGTCCCGCCGTGCCACTTGCCGATGAGCCCCAGCCGGTAGTCGCGTGCCGCGAGCGCCTCCGGGAAGGTGAAGGCGTCCTCGCGCAGGTCCTCCAGATAGCCCACGTTGCGCTCGTAGTTGGCGAGCAGCCGGTGACGGAAGGGGGCCTGCCCGGTGAGCAGACTCGCTCGTGCCGGGGTGCAGATCGCCGTGGGCGTGTAGAAGCGGTCGAAGCGCGTGCCGGTGGCGGCCAGCCGGTCCAGATTCGGCGTGGCCACATGGGGATTGCCGTAACAGCCGAGGGTGTCGACCCGGTGCTGATCGGTCATCAGGAACAGCAGATTCACTTCTTGTACGCCTTCGTGTAGAGGTCACCCTCGTAGTACGTGCCGGCCGCCGGAGCCTTCTTGAGCTGGCCCGTGTCCACGAAGAACTCGCCCAGTCCGTCCAGCCAGCCGGCCACGGTGCCGTCCTCGGTCCTGGCCACCAGGTCGGCCGTGGACAGCGTCTCCACGTTGGCCGCGTCCGCCGCGACCTTGGCGCGGTCGACCTCGAGCAGCGAGGCGGCCGCGTCGATGGCCTCGTCGGGGTGCGCGGCGCGCCAGTCGTTGGCCCTCTGGAGGACCTTGACCACCTTGGTGTTCAGCTTCGCGTCGCTCTTCGCGGGTGCCACGAACGCCGTGGGGAACGCCCGGTCCTTGAAGTCCGCCGTGCTGGCCACCTCGTTGAGATCCGGCTTCTTCGCCTTGATGTTGTCGATCAGCGGATACCAGAGGCCCGCTCCGTCGATCTGCCCGGACACGAACGCCGAGACGACCGTGGACGGGTCCATCGGCACCTTCTCGATGTCCTCGTCCGACATCCCGGCCTTCCGCAGAGCGAGATCGAGTGCCATCGCTCCGGACGTGCCCTCGGGCACGCCGACCTTCTTGCCCTCGAGGTCCTTGATGGAGGTGATGCCGGGCTGGGCTATGACCCGGTCGGCGCGTGCGAGCGTGTTGACCGCGACGACCTTCGCCTTGCCCGACGCGGGCAGCCACATGGCACCGGGGCCGATGTAGCCGAAGTCGAGGTTGCCCGACCCGAGCGCCTGGATCTGGAGGGGTCCGTTGGTGAACGTCGAGTACTCGGGGTCCAGCCCCTCCTCCTTCCACAACCCCTGCTGGTCCGCGATGGCCAGCAGGCTCGCGCCGTTGTAGTCGCTGATGTAGCCGAAGCGGACGGTGGAGGCGCCGTCGGACGACGGGTCACCGGAGCATCCGGATACGGAGAGTGCCAGGGCGGACACGGTGACGGCCGCTGTCAGGGCGCGCTGGGGCAGACGCATGGCGCAGGGTTCCTCACGGGGGTTCGGGAGAGGGTGACGGGTGGGTCTCAGACAGCCGGAGCAGCCGGTGCCTGGTGGTACACGGAGGTCCACACGGCGTTGCGGATCCGGGTGAACTCGGGCGAGAGCCGGATGGCTTCGGTACGCGGATAGGGCAGGTCCACGTCGATGACCGACTGGATGCGGCCGGGCCGCGCGGCCATCACCACGACGCGTCGGGCGAGGTACACGGCCTCGTCCACGTCGTGCGTGATGAAAAGGACGGTGCGCCGGTCCCGGCTCCAGGTGTCCAGGAGCTGGTCCTGCAGCTGGACCCGGGTCAGCGCGTCCAGTGCGCCGAAGGGCTCGTCCATCAGCAGCACCTGCGGATCGACGGCGTAGGCGCGGGCGATGGCGCAGCGCTGCTTCATCCCGCCCGACAGGGTCTTGGGAAGTGCGTCGGCGAAGTCGGTGAGGCCGACCAGATCGATGGCACGCTCCGCCCGGACTCTCCGTTCCGCCGCCGGCACGGACGCCAGCTTCAGCCCGAACTCGACGTTGCCGCGCACGGTCAGCCAGGGGAACAGCGCGTACTGCTGGAAGATCACCCCGCGGTCCGGACCGGGGCCGGTGACCGGCCGCCCGTCGACGAGGACCTCGCCGGAGGACGGGGCGGCGAGCCCGGCGGCCAGATTGAGCAGGGTGCTCTTGCCGCACCCGGACGGTCCGACGACGGTGACGAACTCCTCGTCACCGATGTCCAGCGACACCTCGTCCAGGGCGGTGAAGGTGGTCCTCTTCAGCGGAAAGGTCCGTGAGACGTTCCGGAAGGAGATCTTGGCGTTCATCGGGTCTCCTGCCAACGGGTGAGGCGTCGTTCGGTGAGCATCAGCAGCCGGTCCATCACGAGGCCGAGCAGACCGATGGTGATGAGCGCGACGAAGATGCTGGGGAGGTCGTAGTAGATCTGCGCCTTCTGCATCTGGAAGCCGAGTCCTTCCTGCGCCGCGATCAGCTCCGCCGCGACCAGGGTCCCCCAGGCGGAGCCCAGCCCGATCCGCATCCCGACGAGGATGAAAGGCGCGGAGGCGGGGACGACCACCTTGAGGAAGATCGTCCCGTCACGGGCGCCCAGCACCCGCGCCGCGTCGATGAGTGTCCGCTCGACACCCACGACGCCCTGGAAGGCGGCCACGACGCTCGACAGGAACGCCGCCAGGAAGATCACGAACACCTTTGGCACCTCGCCGATGCCCATCAGCACGATGGCCAGCGGAATCATCGCCAGCGGCGGAACCGTACGGAAGAACTGGACGTACGGTTCCAGCAGCCCGCGCGCCACCGGGTACCAGCCCATCAGGAAGCCCACGGGCACGGCCAGCAGGGTCCCCAGCGCGAAGCCGGTCAGGACGCGCCGCAGGCTGGCCAGCGAGTCGTCGGCCAGTGTGCCGTCCGCGATCAGCTCGCCCGCCCTGCCCGCCACGGCGGCGGGCCCCGGAAGCGCCTGCACCCCGAGCGAGGCCAGCCACGCCCACAGGCCGACGCCCGCCACCAGGGCGATCAGGTTCAGAACGATCGCGGGGACGCGGATGCCCTTCCGCCGGGGCTCGCGGGTGCCTCCCGCGGTCTCCCGTACGGGAGCGTCCCGCTTGACGGGTGTCTCCGTGGAACTCATGCGGCGTCCTCGGGAAGGTCTTCGCTGCCCGGTTCCGGGTAGCGGGCGAGCAGAGGGGATTCACGGAGGGCGAGGGCGACTCCGCCGAGCGCCCCGCCCGCCTCGCCGAGCCCGGCGGGCAACAGCGTCACACGCCCACGGGCCAGCGGCAGCACATGCGCGTCGAGCGCTTCCTGCACGGGAGTGAGCAGCGCCTCGCCGGCCCGGGCCAGTTCACCGCCCAGCACGATCACTCCCGGGCCGACCGCGTTGACGACCCCCGCGAGGACCGCGCCGATCCGGGTTCCCGCGGCCCGCAGCACCTCGTGGGCCGCCGGGTTGTCGTTGTCGACCGCCCTGAGGAGCGTCGGGACGTCGTCCGCGCGACCGCCCAGTGCGCGGTAGGCGGCGAGGACGGGCCCGATCGACGCGATCGTCTCCAGGCACCCCCTGCCCCCGCACTCGCACGGTCCGCCGGAGGGGTCGGCGGTGATGTGCCCGAGCTCGCCCGCCAGGCCGTCCACACCCCGGTGGAGCGAACCGTTCACGACGAGGCCGCCGCCCACTCCGTGCGAGAGCCGCAGGTACAGCACGTCCTGGCTCGCTGCGGCAGCCCCCCAGGTGGACTCGGCGAGGGCAGCGAGCCGGGTGTTGTTGTCCAGCAGGACCGGTGCCCCGAACCGCTTGCCCAGCAGTTCGGCCAGGGTCGCCAGGGGTTCCTCCGGCGCGTCGCCGGCCGTCCGTACCGGGCCGACCACGCCGACCCCGACCGCGCCGGTCGTGCCGAGGGAGGCCAGCCGGAGAGTGCCGCCGGCCAGCGAGGCGACCAGCCGCTCGGCGAGCTCCACCCGTCGCTCCCAGGAAAGATCCGGGGGGTGGGCACGGCTCGCCGAACCGATCACCTCGTGCGCCACGTTGGCGGCGGCCACATGAACGGCTCGGCGGGCGAAGTCGATGCCCACGGCCTGCCCGGCGGCGGGGTTGAGCGTGAGGTGCTCGACCGGACGGCCGCGCCTGCGCGGACCGGGATCCGTGGCGGCCGCCACCACGGCACCGCTCGCGACCAGGGTCCCGACTATGTCGTACAGCGTGGTGCGGGACAGCCCGGCCTGGCGTCCGAGCTCCGCTCGGCTCTGTGGTCCGTGCCGGCGCAGCAGACCGAGTACGCGTTCCTCGTGCCCGCGCCTCAGCCGCGAGAGAGGTCCACCGTGTGAGTGCATGGCGCCCAGCATGATGACCCCGGGATTTTTTCGTCAATGACCCGGAAAAATATTCATGTTGCCGCAATGACGGCTGGATCAGGCCGTGCGCACACAGCGGAAGCCCAGGTTCCCTGTGGTGCTGTCCGGTGTGTTGCGGGTACGGGCGGCCACCCGGTACCGGTTGCAGTACGAGCGGTGGCACAGGTAGGAGCCGCCACGCATCACTTTGGAGTCACCCGCGCCCGGACCGCGGGGGTCGCTCCTGCGCGCCGCCGGGTGGGAGGTGCTCCACCAGTCCTGGCACCACTCCCAGACGTTGCCGGCCATGTTGTGGAGGCCGTAGCCGTTCGGCCGGTAGGCGTCGACCGGAGCGGTGCCCGCGTAGCCGTCCTCGGCGGTGTTCTTCGTGGGGAACTGCCCCTGCCAGATGTTGCAGCGGTGCTCCCCTCCGGGGGCCAGGTCGTCGCCCCACGGATAGCGCGCCTGCTCCAGGCCACCCCGGGCCGCGTACTCCCACTCGGCCTCGGTCGGAAGCCGGGCACCCGCCCAGCGACTGTACGCGCGCGCGTCGTTCCAGGAGACGTGCACCACGGGATGGTCCTCGCGGTCGCCGATCCCGCTGCCGGGGCCTTCGGGCGTGTTCCACCGGGCTCCCTCCACCCCGCACCACCAGGGGGTACCGTCCGGGCGGGCGGCACCGCGTCTGAGCGCGGCCGGCAGGAACCCGGCGAAGACGTACGACCAGCCGAACCGCTCGGCCTCCGTGACGTGGCCGGTGGCCGAGACGAACTCCGCGAAGCACCGGTTGCTCACCGCGTGCGCGTCCATGCGGAAGGCGGAGACCCGTACTTCGCGGACCGGCCCCTCGCCGTCGGCCCCGAACCCCTCGGGGTCCTCGGTCCCCATCAGGAACGACCCGGCGGGCAGCAGCACCATCCCGTCCCCGTCCGCCCCGCCCCGGGCGGACGACGAAGGGGCCAGCCTCTCCGTCTGAGCCACACGTGCCACCTGACCTGGAGATGCAGCCTCTGCCGCCGGGGCGGGCGCTACGGCTCCCGACGTGCCGTCAGGCCTCCTGCGGCCGGGGGAGCAGCAGCCGCCGGATGCGATGTCGTTCATGCGGCGATCCTACGAGCACCACGGAAGCCCCCTTACACGGATGATCATCTTCGCCCAAACCTCGCCCCGGCGTGGCGTGCCGTCCAACGGGTGACATCCGGCCTCGCGTCACACGATGAGACCACCGCGTCGCTCGAATGCGGCCCTCCCGAGTGGTGCGCCTCCGTGTTTCGGCTGACGGTGGATCACGTCGCACCCGTGATCCGATGAGCCGACAACCAGCCGGCCAGCGCGGGGGTGGCGAAAGGACTGTGTATCCAATGCGCTCTGCCCGCACCCTGTTCGCATCGGCCGCCGTCACGGCGGTCCTCGCGGTCTCCGTTCCCGCCGCATACGCCGTGACCTCGGCGGACGACTGGGACAAGGACAGCGGTTCCTCCGCCAGCAGCAACGACGACCGGGAGAAGCCGGACTCGTGGAAGCACGACAAGCCCGAGGGCGGTGTGCACGCCGGTGGCGGTGCGCTGGCCGGGGTGTCGGCCGACGACTGGCAGAAGGACAAGGACAAGGACGAGGACAAGGACGAGGAGTCCGGTTCCGGCAGCAACGACGACCGGGAGAAGCCGGACTCGTGGAAGCACGAGAAGCCCGAGGGCGGTGTGCACGCCGGTGGCGGTGCGCTGGCCGGGGTGTCGGCCGACGACTGGCAGAAGGACAAGGACAAGGACGAGGACAAGGA
>NZ_JAFBGA010000019.1 GCF_016909575.1 Streptomyces sp. HB132
GCCCCCCTCTCTGACCCCCCCCCCCCCCTAAATGGGGGTTGGGGGGTTGGTGAAAAACCCCCCCGGTTTTGTTTTTGTAACCCCGCAACTCGGGGGGGGGGGGGGGCCCCCCCCCCCCCCCCCCCACTCCTTCACCCTCGGGTGTGTGTCTCAGATGGACACGCCGTGCGACCGCAGGTAGGCGATCGGGTCGACGTCAGAGCCGTAGCTCGGACCGGTGCGGACCTCGAAGTGGAGGTGCGGGCCGGTGGAGTTGCCGGTGGAGCCGGAGAGGCCGAGCTGCTGGCCGCCGGTCACGGTCTGGCCGGCCGACACCTCGAGGGAGGAGAGGTGCGCGTACTGGGAGTACATCCCGTCGCTGTGCTGGATGACGACCTCGTTGCCGTACGAGCCGCTCCAGCCCGCGGATACCACGGTGCCCGGACCGATGGACCGGACGTTGGTGCCGGAGGCCGCCTGGAAGTCGGAGCCGGTGTGGTAGCCGCTGGACCAGCTGGCGCCGGAGGCGCGGTACTGGGTGGTGACGTTGGCGTTCTCGACCGGGGCGGCCCAGCCGGAGCTGCTGCTCGCGGCTGCTCCGGTGTCGGCGGTCTTCGCAGCCGTCTCCTCGACCGGGGCGGCCGTCTTCTTCGCCGGAGCGGCCTTCTTCGCTGTCGACGGGGCGGCCTTGGAGGGCGTGGCCTCGGCGGACTTCTCCGCGGGGCCGGAGGCCTTGGCCCCGAGCGTCAGCTTCATGCCCGGGAGGATCAGGCTCGGGTTCTCGCCGACGACGTCACGGTTGTCCTTGTACAGCTTCTGCCAGCCGCCCTTGACCTTCTGGTCGGCCGCGATCTTCGCCAGGTAGTCCCCGGCGACCACGGAATAGGTCTTCGGGGAGCTCTTCGCCGCCGAGGCGGGGGTGCTGTGGGCGGCGACGGACTTGGCCGGCGCGGCCTGCTCGGCGGCGTGGGCGCCGGTGGCGCCGATCAGCGGAAGGGCGAGAACGGCGCCGCCGGTCCCTGCGGCGATGACGCCTCGGGAGATCGGGCCGGTCTTCGTGCGACGGTGCTTGCCTTTTGCGGGCATGGGGAATTCCTCTCCGGCGCCTGCGAGGTGAGCTGTCGGGTTCGGACTGGAGATGCCCGGCCGCGTGGTGCGCGACTTGACCCCTAGCCGTACCGGATCCCTCCGGCAGGCGGCTTACCTGGTTCCCCCGCTCCTGCCACACGTGAGTCGGTGCGGATTCCGGGCGGCGGCAGGATTAGGCGTTCCGTCCGGATTGACCGTGACCGTAAGCGAGCCGGGACGCGGCGAACAAGCCGCGGATTGCGCGCAGGAATCGAAGCGTCGATTGCCGCGCGGAATTCCCGTCACACTCCGTGGATTAGGGATCTTGGCTTTCCGCACAGCGCCCGGAATACCCCTCGGGCGCTTCACCACTCACCGTCACGGATATGATCCCGCTCACCCACCTCACCCCATCTCCCGTACAAGCGGGGCATGTTCTGATAAATGCACCATTACGGACAATGCTCCGATGCCGCGCCGCCCGACGGGTACCGGCACGGCGACCGAGACGGCTGCGCGCTGCAGCCATGTCGTATCGTCGCGAGCGTGCCCCCGTCGGCGAGCGGCGCCGACGCCCGACACTCCAGGAGCCCTTGTGACGCAGCTGCCAGAGGTCCCGCCGGTCGGCCCCGACCCGGCGGACGTCGATCTGACCGGTGTCCGCAACTTCCGCGACGTCGGCGGACTTCCGACGGCGGACGGCCGCTCCGTACGGTACGGGCGCCTCTATCGCAGCGGTCACCTCGCCCACGCCACCGAGACCGACACCGCCTTCCTCACCGGACTCGGCCTGCACACGGTCTTCGACTTCCGCAACGCGGCCGACCACAAGCTCGACGGTTTCGACGTGGAGCTGCCCGGAGTCCGGAATATCAGCATTCCACTCTCTGATCCGGCCGACGGCGCGGAGTTCTGGCGGCTGGTTCGTGACGGGAACATCCAGCAGCTGCGCTCGATCCTGGCCGACGGCAAGGGGACCGAGCGGATGGTCGCGTCGTACCGCTCGATCATCAAGGACCGCACCGCCGAACACAGCCGTGTGCTGCACGCGCTGGCCGAGGACAGCGTCCCGGCGCTGATGCACTGCGCGGCGGGCAAGGACCGGGCGGGCCTGTCGATCGCGGTCTCGCTGCTCGCGGTGGGCGTGGAGAGGGAGGCCATCGAGGCCGACTACCTCAAGTCGAACGACGCGCACCGCCGCTACAAGGTGCGGCGCAGCGACACCTCACCGGTGGGAATGTCCGACGAGGTGATGGAGCTGCTCAATCCTCTTTTCGGGGCGCACGCCGAATACCTCGACGCCGCGTTCGCCACGATCGAGGAGGTCTGGGGCGGCACCGACCGCTACCTCCTCGAAGGGCTGGGGATCAGCCACGAGACCCGCGCGAAGCTGCGTGAGCGCCTCGTCGAGGGAGTGTGACGCAACGCGAAGCCGCGCGAGCGCCTCGTCGAGGGAGTGTGACGCAACGCGAAGCCGCGTGAGCGCCTCGGCGGGGGCGTGCGAGGCCAGGGGTCAGCCCTTGCCGGCCACGGTGAAGAGCAGGAAGAGGAAGGCCGCGATGACATGTCCGGCCACCAGGTACGCGAAGAGCCGGATCACGACGCCGCGCGGCATCCGCCGCTCCTGCGTGTCCGCGCTCTTCGGCCTGCGCGGGGTGAGCGGGTCGTAGTACTCCGAATCGGACATGACGGTCCTCTCTCCCGACCGCTCGGGCCGGGGTGACGAAGGGTACGCAAATGGGGCGTGCGGGATCAGAGCCGGTGGATCCCGCTGCCCGGGCACAGTTCGGCGACGGGGCTCTGCAGCAGGGTGTGGACGAAGAGCAGGCGCGCCCCGGTGATGTCCGGCGCCGCGATCCGGTGCGGGGTGAGCGAGTCGAAGTGCGCGCTGTCACCGGGATCGAGATCGTGCACGGTCTCCCCCAGCACGACCCGCAGCCGGCCGTCGAGCACGTACAGCCATTCCTCTCCGGGGTGGACGCGCACGAGGTCTCCCTCGGTGCCGTACGGGACCCGGACGCGCAGCGCCTGCATCGCACGACCAGGTCCGCCGGCCTGCCGGTAGAGCCAGCCGCCCGCCGCGGTGCCACCGGGCGCGCCGTCGAGCGGGCCTCCGCGGACGATCGCGTCACGTTCGGGTGGCGCCTCACCCAGGAGCTCGGAGACGGTCGTACCGTAGACACGGGCGAGGCCGAGCAGCATCGGCAGCGAAGGCTGCCTCCGCCCCGTCTCGAGCCGGGAGAGGTGGGCCGGGGAGAGTTCCGCCCGGCCGGCCGCCGCCTCCAGGGTGAGGCCGCGATTGCGACGCAGGTCACGCAGGCGCGGCCCGATTCCCGGGAGTTCGTCGGCCACCCCTCCGTCAGGAGGATTCATGTCTCCATTGAGCCACCGCCTTCCCTCTGAGGCAAATCACTTGCCTCAGAGGCAAAAATGGGCGGTCAGCGGTTGGCGACGGCCTGTTTCACCAGGGTCCTGCCGAAGTCCCACATCAGCCCGCCTCCGCTGTGCGCGTCGTCCATGACGGCGGTGAAGGCGGTGACGAAGCGGTCGACCTCCGGTTCACCGATGACCAGCGGTGGGATCAGCTTGATCACCTCCAGGTGATCGCCGGAGACCTGGGTGAGGATCCGGTGCTTCTGCAGCAGCGGCACCACCACCATCTGCGCGAACAGCCCCTTGCGGGCCGCCTGCAGCATCGTCCAGCGACTGCGGAGCCCGAGGGACGAGGGCCGTCCGAACTCGATGCCGATCATCAGACCTCGACCGCGGACCTCGTGGAGCAGTTCGTAGCGTCCGACGAGCGCGGCGAGCCGCTCGCGCAGCAGATCACCGGTGCGGCGGGCGTTCGCGACGGTCTCCTCCTGCTCCATCACCGCGAGTACGGCGAGCCCGGCCGCCATGGCCTGGGCGTTGGATCCGAAGCTGGCCGAGTGGACGAGGACCCGGTCCATGGAGGAGTAGACGCGCTTGAAGATCCAGTCCTTGCCGAGCGTGGCGCCGATCGGAACGTAGCCCCCCGAGAGCGCCTTGGCGACACACAGCAGATCGGGTTCGACCCCCTGCTCGTGCTGGTACGCGTAGAAGTCGCCGGTCCTGCCGAGCCCGGTCTGCACCTCGTCGGCGATGAGCACGGCCTTGTGCCGGTGCAGCAGCTCCTGTGCCTCCCGCAGGAAGCCGGGCGGTGAGGCGTGGACGCCCTTGCCCTGGATCGGCTCCACGATCAGGCCGGCAACGTCACCGCGCCCCAGCTCGCGCCGCAGCGCGTCGAGGTCGCCGAGCGGAATGGCGGTGTCGGGCAGCAGGGGCGCGAACCCGTCCCGGAACCCCTTCTCGCCGTTGACGGAGAGCGCGCCGGTCGTCAGCCCGTGGAAGGCGTGGTCGCAGTAGAGGATCCGCGGTTTGCCGGTGGCGTACCGGGCGAATTTCAGCGCCGCCTCGACCGCCTCCGTGCCGCTGTTGCCGAAGTACACCCTGTCCAGGTGTGGGCTGTGCGCCAGCAGCCTCTCGGCCAGCAGGCCGGGCAGCGGCTGGCAGTCGAAGCGGGTGAGGTCGGCCAGGGAGGCGTCCAGGACGTCGTGGAGCGCCTGACGCACGACGGGGTGGTGCCTGCCGAGACCCATCACGCCGAAGCCGGCGAGCATGTCCAGGTAGTCGTTGCCCTCCGCGTCCCAGAAGTACGCACCCTCGGCCCGCTCGTAGACCTTGTCGAAACCTAGGGTGTGGAGCATCCGCGGCAGCTGGTGGTTGAGGTGGCGGGTGTGCAGCTCGTAGCGTTCGGCTCCTCGCTCCTCGAGGAGCCGCGCCAGATCAAAGCCCGGCCGTTCGTCCTTCATGCCCCGTCCTCCCTCGCCACGTTCCGCTCTGCCGCCGCCGTGCGGCGCTCCGGTGCCACGGCGCTTGCGCACCGGCCCGGCCCGGACGCGCCGCCGGTGGCGGCGTCCGGGCCGGGCCGGCGGTCCGGGGAGACCCGGAGCGGCCGGCTGCCTCGTGGTGACGAGGTCACCGGTTCCCGCCGACGGTCTCCCGTGCCGCTCGCAGGGATTCCTTCAGCGACCCCATGGTGGCGAGCACCGCGGTGGGTTCGTAGCCGCAGTGCGCCATGCAGTTGGCGCAGCGCGGGTCCTTGCCCCGGCCGTACTTGTCCCAGTCCGTGTCCTCGATCAGCTCCCGGTAGGTGGGGACGTAACCGTCGCTCATCAGGTAGCAGGGCCGCTGCCATCCGAAGAGCGAGTAGTTGGGGATCGCCCACGCCGTGCAGGGGAAATCGGCCTTGCCCTCCAGGAAGTCCAGGAAGAGCGGCGAGTGGTTCAGCCTCCAGCGCCCGCGGTTGCCTCCCGAGAAGGACTTCTTGAAGAGCTCACGGGTCTGTTCCACTCCCAGGAAGTGTTCCTGGTCGGGCGCCTTCTCGTAGGCGTAGGCGGGCGAGATCATCATCTCGTCCACCTTCAGTTCGTCGTTGAGGAAGTTGAGAACCTCGATGACGGTCTGCGGGGTGTCGGTGTTGAAGAAGGTGGAGTTGGTCGTGACGCGGAAGCCGCGGCGTTTGGCCTCCTTCATCGCCTCCACCGCTTCGTCGAAGACGCCTTCCTTGGCGACCGACTCGTCGTGCCGCTCACGCAGTCCGTCGATGTGCACGGCGAAGGCGAAGTAGGGCGACGGGGTGAACTTCTCGAGCTTCTTGCGCATCAGCATGGCGTTGGTGCAGAGGAAGACGTACTTCCTCTTCGCCACCAACTGGCGGACGATCTCGTCGATCTGCGGGTGCATCAGTGGCTCGCCACCGGCGATGGAGACCATCGGGGCCCCTGACTCGAGCACCGCCCCGACCGCTTGCGCGACCGGCATGCGCTGCTTGAGCACTCCGGCCGGATGCTGGATCTTCCCGCAGCCCTCGCAGGCCAGATTGCAGGCGAACAGGGGTTCCAGCTCGACGATCAGCGGGAACTTGTCCCTCTTGCGGAGCTTCTGTTCGAAGAGATACGTCGCGACCTTGATGGTCTGGCGGAGCGGCATGGCCATCTGGGCTCACCTCCTGGGGAGCAGCAAAGAACGGTGCCATTCATGAAAAGCCGGAAGTACGGCACGAAGGACGCGGAATGCCGATATTCCACCGCGGACCGTGCCGATACGGACGAGCTCATGCTCTGGAGCGTCCACGACCACCCGTACGGCCGCAACCGGACGTGCCCCCGTCCGCACGGCGGTGCGGAGTGTGGCGGCGGACTCCATGTCCACCGCGATGGCGCCGGTGGCCCGGAGGCCGGCCCGCGCCGGCCCCCGGACGACGTGTCCGGAGCCGGCCAGCGGCCCGGTGTGGACCGTACGTCCGGGCACCGCCCTGACCAGTGCGTCGACCAGCAGACCGGTACCGGTGCACGCCGTGGTGCCGCCGGCGTCGCGGGTCTCCTCGGCCACCACGAGGTCGCCCGGATGCATGCCGGGTTCCAGCCCCGCGCAGAAGCCGGAGGCGATGACCGCGGTACCTCCGGCCCCGTGCCGTCCCAGCGCGGTCCGGACGGCGTTCTCCGCCGCCCTGGGGCCCATCCCGGACCTGATGATGCTCACGGGGCCCGGGCCCGTTGCGCCGCCCGTCCTGCCGGTGCGCAGCGCGAACCGCTCGATGCCGAGCGCGCAGGCGATCAGCAGCGGCGTGGCGGGCGGCTCCTGTGCACCACCCATCGGTTCAGGCCCCCTTGCCCGCACCGATACCGGCGGCTGTGGCGAAGGGGTCTCCGTACACGTAGCGGCCGAGTGCGGTGAGGGGGAAGACCTGCCGGTACAGGTGGTAGTTGATGGAGAAGTCCCAGGGGAAACCGGTGCCGGTGAAGTGCGGCTCGTCCCAGGATCCGTCGGCCTGCTGGGTCTCCGCCAGCCAGGCGACTCCCCGCTCGACGGACCTGCTCTCCTGCTCGCCCGCGGCCAGGAGCGCGAGGAGCGCCCACGCGGTCTGGGACGCGGTCGAGCTGCCGTGGCCGATCCACTTCTCCTCACGGTAGGAGCGCAGGTCCTCGCCCCAGCCTCCGTCGTCGTTCTGTACCGACTTCAGCCATTCGACGGCCCGTTGCACCGCTGGGTGCGCGGACGGCACACCGGCCGCGATGAGCGCGGGCACCACCGAGCCCGTCCCGTAGATGTAGTTGACGCCCCATCGGCCGAACCAGGCGCCGCTCGGCTCCTGTTCGGCGAGCAGCCACTCGACGCCGCGGCGGGTACGGGGGTGTTGTGCCCGCCCTTCGACGGCGAGCATCTCCACGACGTGTCCCGTGACGTCGGCCGACGGCGGGTCGATGACCTCACCGAAGTCGCAGAACGGCAGCCGGTTGGGCAGCGGACTGGTGTTGTCCGCGTCGAAGGCTCCCCAGGCTCCGTTGCGCGACTGCATGCCGAGGTTCCAGCGCACTCCGCGCTCGATGGCAGCCTCGAGGCGGGCCGGGTCGGGATGCCGGACGCGGCGCAGCGCCAGGACGACTTCGGCGGTGTCGTCGATGTCCGGGTAGTTGCTGTTGTGGAATTCGAACGCCCATCCACCAGGTGCCAGTCGGGGCTTGCGCACGGCCCAGTCGCCGGGACGCACGATCTCCTCGCCCAGCATCCAGTCGGCTGCTCTCACCAGCGCCGGGTGGTCGGGGCTCACTCCCGCGTCGGCGAGGGCGATGGTGGCGAGGCAGGTGTCCCAGACCGGGGACTGGCAGGCCTCGACCATGCGGGCGCCGTCCTCGCGCCACACGGCGAACCGGTCGAGCGATTCGAGTCCCGCCCGCATGACCGGGTGGTCGAGATCGTATCCGAGCAGGTGAAGAGCGATGACGGAGTACACCGCGGGGGGCTGGATGCCGCCCCAGCAACCGTCGTTCTCCTGCCGTTCGATGATCCAGCGGGCGGCGGTGTTCATGGCGATGCGCCGCAGCTTGCGCGGGGCGACCCTGTGGTAGAGGTGCAGCGCCTTGTCGAGCCGCTGGAAGACGCCGTCCCAACTGACGGCGGGCGCGATGGACCTGGACGGTGCGGGGTTCGCCGGGTCGGTGTGCAGTTCGTCCAGGGGGAAGGGCGCCGGACGAACTGGCCGCATCGCGGACACGATGGTGAGCGGCACGATGGTCTGGCGGGCCCAGCAGCCGAAGTCGTAGATGTTGAGCGGGACCCACTTCGGGAAGAACATCAGCTCGGGCGGGAGCTCCGGCAGGTCGTCCCACTTCCACCAGCCGAAGAGAGCGAGCCAGATCCGGGTGAAGACCCGGGACTCCGCGATACCGCCCTGTTCCCTGACCCAGCCGGCCGCGCGGATCATGTGGGGGTCGTCGGGCCGGTCCCCCGCCAGGCGCAGCGCGACGTACGCCTCGATGGTGGCGGAAAGGTCGGGCGGTCCCTCGTAGAAGGTGTTCCAGGTGCCGTCGACGAGTTGCTCGCCCCGGATGAAGCGGGCCGCGGCCTTGACGGTGTCCGGGTCCTGAATGCCCAGGAACTGACGGAGCAGCAGGTCTTCGGCGTCCATGGTGACGTTGGTGGCGAGGTCGCCCTTCCACCAGCCCTGCTCGTCCTGCCGGCCGAGGAGGTGCTCCACCGAGCGTTCTGCGGCCTGCCGCGCGACGGCGAGAACATCGTCCGCGGCAATGGTTGGTTGGGTCGGATCGCCTGCCGGGGCTGCGCGGAGGTTCGCGGCCCCGGTGCTTCCGTTGGTCGTCGCTGTCATGGCTTCCCCTTCGTGCAGTGCTGTCCTCTGCTGTGCTGGGGTCTCCGTCGGCGGGCGCCCCGTGGGGCGCCCGCCGGCGACTGCGAGTCATATCTGGATGGTGATCATCTCTTTCGTACGACCACGAAGTCGGCGAGCTCGGTGAGCTGCGCCCGCACCCGTTCCGGCATGTCGACGCCGTGCAGCGCCTCGATGGCTACCGCGTGCTGACGGCGGGCTTCCTGGGCGGTCCACTCACGGCCGCCCGCCTCCTCGATGAGAGCCGCGCGGGCGGCGAACTCCTCTTCGGAGAAGCTGTCGAAATCACTGCTCTTGGCGTCCTCGGCGAGCAGTTCGCCCAGACGCTCCGAGGCGGGCCCGCCCGCGGCGAGCGCGGCCACGACGGGCAGGGACTTCTTGCGCTGGCGCAGGTCGCTCCAGGTCTGCTTGCCCGTGGCATCGGGGTCGCCCCAGATCCCGAGCAGGTCGTCGACCGCCTGGAAGGCGAGGCCGAGGTGGTAGCCGTACGCCTCCAGCGTGTCGGCGGTACGGTCGTCGGCTCCGCCGAGCACGGCGCCGATGGAGACGGCGCAGGCGAGGAGGGCGCCCGTCTTGTTGCCCTCCATCTCCAGGCACTCCTCGACGGTGACCCGCTCGCGGTGTTCGTACGAGATGTCCTGGGCCTGGCCGTCGATCAGCTTGCGGCTGGCCGTGGTCAGCCGGCGGGCCGCCCGGCCGGCCTCGACCGTGCCGAGCTCCAGCAGGATCTCGTTGGCCAGCGCGAAGAGCGCGTCGCCGACGAGGATCGCCTGGGCGGGGCCGTGCACCTTCCATACGGTGTCGCGGTGACGGCGCTGCTCGTCGCCGTCCATCAGATCGTCGTGCAGCAGCGAGAAGTTGTGCACGAGTTCGACGGCCACGGCTCCGGGGATCCCGGCTTCCGCCGGGGCGCCTGCCGCCTCCGCGGAAAGCAGGGCCAGGGCGGGACGCACGGCCTTGCCGCCGTCGCCCTCGGCCGGTCGGCCATGGGCATCGATCCAGCCGAAGTGGTACGCCGCGACGGTGTCCATGGGCGGCGCCAGCCGGTCCACGGCAGCTCGCAGCACCGGCGCTGACAGGGCCCTTCCACGCTCCAGAAGCGCGGTGACGTCCGTGGTGTCCGCCACGGTGTCGTAAGCCGGATTCGCCGGGGTCACAGACTCTCCTCTTGTTCCGGTGGTACTGCTCATGCCGCCTCCTGCAGCGGATGTTCGTGTGGCCGGCCGAGTGCCTGGAGCGCGGCGTCCGCGGCGGTGCGGCCACTGCGGACGGCACCCTCCATCGTGGCGGGCCAGCCGGTGGCGGTCCATGCTCCCGCCAGATGCAGTTTGGGGTCGCGGGTGTGCGCACCCGGCCTCAGGCGCCCCACGCCGGGTGCGGGCGCGAAGGTCGCGGTGCGCTCCCGGGTGACGAAGAAGTCGCGGATCCGGGCGCCTCGCGCCGCCGGGAGCAGCCGCTCGAGTTCGGGAAGGTAGCGCCTGCGCAGCTCGGCGACGGGCAGATCGATCTCGTCCTGAGACGCGGACTGGGAGACCGCGAGGTACTGGCCGCCGCCCTGGAGGCCGGAGGACGCCGTGCGGTCGAAGACCCACTGCACGGGTGAGCCGAGCGCGGCGAAGAAGGGCCTGCGCAGCACCGTGCGGTCGTAGACGACGTGCACGTTCAGGATCGGTGCGTCGGTGAGGTCGAGCAGGCGGCCGGGGTCGTCGAGCGCGCCGCCGGGCAGCAGACGATGGGTCTCCCCCTGCGGCACGGCGAGGACGACGGTGTCCGCCTCGAACCGTTCGCCGTCGGTCTCCACGGCCCGGCGGCTGTGCTCGGTACGGGTGAGGGAAGCGGCCCGGGTGCGCAGGTGGATCTCCACGCCCGCTGATTCGAGCGCCTTGCGTGCGAGGGTGTCGTGGAGGTCACCGAGCGGCACGGCGGCCCAGCCGATGTCGGCGGCGCCCGGCTCCGAGAGGAGCCCGGTCTTGAAGACCATCGCGGCGAGCGCCATGGAGGCGTTCGGCGCGGTGGCGTTGAGCGTGGCGACTCCGACGAGGTCCCAGAGGGCCTCGATGGTGCGCTGCGACTGCCCCTGGCGGCGCAGCCAGGTGGCGAAGTCGATGCCGTCGAGCGCGGGGTCGGCGGGGTCGAGACGGCCCAGCGCCAGTGCGGCGCGGGCGACACCGGCCTTCTCCGCCAGGGAGAGGTGCGGGTAGGCGGCGAGCCCGCCGGCGAGATGCAGCGGTACGGGCAGCCCGGTGCGGCGCAGCCGTCCGAGTCTGGGCCCGGCAGGCCGCCCCACGTCGAGCACGGGCACGTCGAGGCGGTCCTGCAACGGGGCGAGGTGGGTGCCCCCGATCCGCTCCAGGAACCAGCGGTAGCCCGTGCAGCAGCGCAGGTAGACGTGCTGGCCGTTGTCGACGGACAGCTCGCCGCGCCGGAAGGAGAAGGCGAGCCCGCCGAGACGGGGACGGCCTTCGAGCAGAGTGACGCCGAGCCCCGCGTCGGCGAGACGCAGTGCCGCGGTGACGCCTGCGAGGCCGCCGCCGACGACGACGGCCCGGGAGGAACCAGGGCTGCGGCCGGTCATGCCCGCTCCCTTCGCCGCGTGGTCGCGGAGAGGGACGCCACCGCACGCTCGGAGGTTGCTCCCGCCGCCCGTCGGACCTGATCCGTCATCAGACCCTCCCCCTCGCCGTCCGGCGTGAGATGTACCGCGCGTCGAGGCCCGACAGCCCGCGCACCGCAACGTACGCCTTCTCGTGGCCGGGCAGCGAGACCCTGCCGCGCAGGACCGCCTCGGGATCACGTTCGATCCGGTCGAGGAGCCGGCGGTAGATGCCGGCCATGGCGGCTACGCAGGCACCGCTGCGCCGGTCCAGCATGGGCAGCAGCCGGTAGCCCTCGGCGAAGAGGGCCCGCGCGCGGCGGACCTCGAAGTGCACCAGACCGGCGAAGTCCGCCCCCGGGGGCGGGGTGGCCCGGTGGAATCCGGCGGAGCACCCGAACTTGGCGAGGTCGTCGGCGGGCAGGTACGTACGCCCGTTGCCGGCGTCCTCGCGGACGTCGCGCAGGATGTTGGTGAGCTGGAGCGCGAGGCCGAGGGTGTCGGCGTACTCCGCGGCCCGCTCCGCGCCGGGTGCGCCCTCCGCCGTCCCGAAGACGCCCAGGCTGAGGCGTCCGATGGCACCCGCGACGCACCGGCAGTACGTCTTCAGGTCGTCCCAGGTCTCGTAGGTCGCGCCGCGCACGTCCATCAGCACGCCGTCGATGAGCTCGTCGAGCCCGCCGAGCGGCAGCGGAAACCGGCGCGCGGCGTCGGCGAGCGCGACCGCGACCGGGTCGGTGTCGTCCTCGTCGACCGCCTTGTCGCGGATCCGGCCGAGCAGGTCCCGGGTCTCCTCCAGCCGGACGTGCTTGGTCTCCGGATCCAGCTCGCCGTCGCCGATGTCGTCGACCCGCCGGGAGAAGGCGTACAGCGCCGACATGGCCTGCCGCTTCTCGTACGGCAGCAGTCGGATGCCGTACGCGAAATTGCGGGCCTGCTGTCCGGTGACGGCCTCGCAGTAGCTGTACGCGGCCTGTACCGGTGCCGACATGTACGTCGTCTGTCCCTCCACGGTCGGGCTCACCTCTCTCTGTGCGCTCTTCGCAGGACGTTCCCGACTTCGCGCAGCAGTCCGGGCGCGGTGGGTCCGGGCGGTCCGGGCAGTACGTCGAAACCGGCGGCCGAGATCGCGCCGAGGGCGGCCCGCCCTCCGCCGACGAATCCGGCGAGCAGCAGCTTGAGCCGGCCGTGGACGCTGCCCACCAGGGGTACGCCCTCGGCCAGCAGCTCGCGGGCGCGCTCCGCCTCGAACGCCACCAGGGACCTCACCGCCGCGCCTGCGGACGGTGCCGCCAGGTCGGTTTCGCCGACGTGGAAACGGGCCATGTCCTCGGCGGGCAGGTAGATCCGGTCGCGGCCGAGATCCTCCGTGACGTCCTGGAGGTGCTCGGCGATCTGCAGGGCGGTGCAGACGGCGTCGGAGCGGCGGATCCGCTCGGGGCTCGCGGTGCCGGTGATCTGCAGGACGAGGCGGCCGACGGGGTTGGCGGAGAGCTCGCAGTAGGCCAGCAGCTCCCCGTAGGTCCCGTAGCGGCGGACCTTCTGGTCCTGCCGGTTGGCTTCGAGGAGCCCGAGAAAGGGTTCGGGGGTCAGCGCGCAGCTCCGCACCGTGGGGCCCAGGGCGCGCATCAGGGGGTGGCGCGGCCCTCCGCCGGTGGACGAGAAGACGCGGTGCAGATCGGCTTCGAGGGCGTCGAGGGCGGCGAGCCTGTCCTCGCTCTGCCCGGGTTCGAGGCCGAGGTGACGGGCGTCGGCACCGCCGGGGGCCAGGTCGCCGTCACCGATGTCGTCGACGAGGCGGGCGAAGCCGTAGACGGCCATCAGGTCCTCGCGCCAGGCGCGGGGCAGGAAGAAGGGGGCCACGGGGAAGTTCTCGTGCGCGGCCTTGTCGAGCGTGGCGGTTGCGGCGGCGTCTTCGCGCGCCTCTCGGGGACGGGTCACCGCGTACCGCCCGACGCGGGGACGGCCACACCACGTCGGAGCTGGAGATTTGCCATCATTGCCGTCATATCTCCCGTTCTACACTGCTCACCCAAAACATACCTTTTCGGACACGCCGCTCGTCCGGCCGAGTGCGACATGCACACAACGGGCGATGTGCCGGGGGCGTATCACCCCACATTGCCGCGAATCAGCACCGTTACAGCTTACGTTGTACAGCTCACAGGGCCGCGCCGGGGTGCAGCGCGCCCCGTACGACACCGCGGCCGCCGTCAACCTTCCCCGGACACACGTCGATTGACGTCATCCGCCGGGAGGAGATCCGCCCGGGGGCGCCCTGGGGCCCTCCGTCACGGGCCCCTTCCACGGGTCCCTCAGCGTGGGCCCCGACGCCACGCGCCGTCGGGGCCCACGGACGTACGGCGGCTACTTGCCCGTCTCCCGCTCGTACGCCTTGAGTACTTCTTCGGTGGGGCCGTCCATCAGGAGTTCGCCCTTCTCCAGCCACAGCACCCGGTCGCAGGTGTCCCTGATCGTCTTGTTGTTGTGGCTGACGAGGAAGACGGTGCCCGCCTCCTTGCGCAGCTCGCGGATCCGCTCCTCGGAACGGACCCGGAACTTGCGGTCACCGGTGGCCAGCGCCTCGTCGATCATGAGGACGTCGTGGTTCTTGGCGGCCGCGATCGAGAAGCGCAGGCGTGCCGCCATGCCGGACGAGTACGTCCGCATCGGCAGCGTGATGAAGTCGCCCTTCTCGTTGATCCCGGAGAAGTCCACGATGTCCTGGTACCGCGCGCGGATCTCCTCGCGGCTCATTCCCATCGCGAGACCGCCGAGAACGACGTTGCGCTCACCGGTCAGGTCGCTCATCAGCGCCGCGTTGACGCCGAGCAGCGACGGCTGCCCGTCGGTGTACACGCTGCCGTGCTCGGTCGGCAGCAGGCCGGCGATGGCCCGCAGGAGGGTGGACTTGCCCGAACCGTTGGTGCCGATCAGGCCGATCGCCTGGCCACGGTAGGCGGTGAAGGAGACACCCCGCACCGCGTGCACCTTGCGCACACCGCGCGGTTCGCCCTTGCCGCGGCGCATGATGCGGCTCAGCGCCGCGGTGGCGCTGCCCTTGCCGCCTCCCGTGCCGTTGACGCGGTACACGATGTGCACGTCGTCCGCGATCACGGTGGGGATGTGTCCCTGGGACGATTCCTCAGCCACGGCCGTACCGTTCCTCTGCCTTCCAGAAGTACACGAAGCCCACGACGCCCACGACGAGCGACCAGGCCAGCCCGACCGCCCAGACGTGCTGCGGCAGGTTCTCGGAGCCGTAGCCGTCGATCAGCGCGAAGCGGACCAGGTCCATGTAGATGGCCGCCGGGTTGTACTGCAGCACGTCGGCGATCCACTGCGGCTTGTCCGCCAGCATCACGGGGATGGAGAACATCACACCCGAGGCGTACATCCAGGTGCGCATGACGAACGGCATCAGCTGGGCGAGGTCGGGGGTCTTGCTGCCCAGCCGGGCCATCACGAGCGCCAGGCCGGTGTTGAAGAGGAACTGCATGGCCAGCGCCGGGATGACCAGCAGCCAGGAGAGCCCCGGGTAGCTGCCGAAACCGACCGCCACGGCGAGCAGCACGATCATCGAGTACAGCAGCTGCTGGAGCTGCTGCAGCGAGAACGAGACGGGCAGCGACGCGCGGGGGAAGTGCAGCGCCCGGACCAGGCCGATGTTGCCCGAGATGGAGCGCACCCCGGCCATGACCGAACTCTGGGTGAAGGTGAAGACGAAGACACCGGTCACCAGGAACGGGATGAAGACCTCCTTGCTCATCCCCCTGGCGGTGCCGAGGATGATCCCGAAGATCAGGAAGTAGACCAGGGCGTTCAGCAGGGGCGTGGCCACCTGCCACAGCTGGCCGAGCTTGGCCTGGCTGTACTGCGCGGTCAGCTTCGCCCTGGAGAACGCCAGGATGAAGTGCCTGCGGCCCCAGAGCTGCCGGATGTACGCGAACAGCCCGGGCCGGGCTCCGCTCACCGTCAAGCCGTACTTGTCGGCGAGCTGGGACGCGCTCAGTCCCTCGTCGGCGGACGGCGGGCTGCTCAGCGCAATCCCGCCGTCGTGGGTCGTGTCACTCACAGTTAAGAACTCTCGTCTTCACAATGCGCAGCCGGTCGCGGGCGCGGCCGAGGCGGACAGGTTCCCCGTACGAATGAATACGGCTCATGGTCTCAGAGGAGAGCCTCTCAGATCACCGGTGGCCGGCCCAGCCTGGTCAGCCGCCATACCGTACGCCACCTCATCGGGCGCCGGGGTCCGCAGGGCTTGGTCCAGCCTTCCCGGAAACCTCCGAACCATGCTTTGAGGGCAGGGAGAGAGGGCCTGCGGACCAGGGTGAGGAGCAGCCAGACCCCGACGTAGAGCGGAACCAGCGGTGCGGGCAGGTTCCGGCGGGCGAGCCAGACGCGGTTGCGGGCCACCATGCGGTGGTAGACCGCGTGACGCGAAGGGGCCGTGGTGGGGTGGTTGAGCACCATGTCCGCGCGGTATTCGATCGCCCAGCCGGCGTCCAGCGCCCGCCATGCGAGGTCGGTCTCCTCATGGGCGTAGAAGAACTCGCCCGGGAGCGGGCCCGCCTCGGCGATCACCTGGCTGCGCACCGCGTTCGCGCCGCCGAGGAACGTCGTGACGCGGGACGAGCGCATCGGGTCGGAGGCACGCAGCCGCGGCACGTGCCGTCGCTGTGTGACGCCGGTGTCGGGATCCGCGATGCGGAAGGTGACGATGCCGAGCTTCGGGTCCGCCTCGAACGCCTGCCGGCAGAGCTCGGCGGTGTCGGTGTTCGGCAGATGCCCGTCGTCGTCGAGGAAGAGCAGGGCGTCCACGTCGGCGCCGGACGGCCCGAAGGCCTCGATGCCGACGTTGCGCCCGCCCGGAATACCCAGGTTCTCGGGCAGCTCGACGGTCCGTACGCCCGCGGGGACGTCGGGGACCGGGGCGCCGTTGCCGACGACGACCACCTCGATCCGGTCGCCGTCCTGCTTGGCGACCGAGTCGAGCAGCGTGCGCAGTTCGTCGGGTCGGTTGCCCATGGTGATGATGACCGCGCCGAGTTTCATGGGAGAGCTCACTTCAGCCTGCTCGACGCAAGGATCGACACCAGGTGCAGGACGGTCTGGAGCAGGGCGATGCCGGCCATGACCGCGACCGCGAGACGGCTGAAGAAGAAATCGTCCCTGACGGTGTCGAGCACGGCCACCACCAGGATGACCAGCGACGCCTCGATGCCGAGGATCAGCCGGTGGAACTTGAGCGCTCCGGCCGCCCGGCGGGCCAGCGCCATGCCGGAGGAGCGCGGCTCGGACGCGGCCTCCTTGACGGGCGGCAGCCCGCCCTGGTGGCGGGCGACCCCGACGAGGTCGGTCTCGGCCTTGATCAGGATGGCGCCGAGCGCGGCGAGCGTGCCCAGGAAGGCCCACAGCCAGTCGATGCGTCCCGGGCCCCACAGGTCGGCGGCACGCAGGCCGAAGCCGACCAGCACCGCCGCGTCGCAGAGGTATGCGGCCACCCGGTCCAGGTAGACCCCGCCCAGGGAGTACTGCTTCTTCCACCGGGCCACCTCGCCGTCGACGCAGTCGAAGAGCAGGTAGAGCTGGACCGCGACCACGCCGAGCAGCGCGCCCGGGATGCCCGGGACCAGCAGAGCCGGAGCCGCGAGCACACCGGCGACGGTCATCACGTAGGTCAGCTGGTTGGGCGTGACCTTGGTGGTCACCAGGCGCCGGGTGATGCGCAGCGAGATCTCGCGCATGTAGAGCCGACCCGCCCAGTGCTCGCCGCTGCGCCGGTCCTTCACACCCGGGGGGTGAACGACGGGGCGGAGTTCAGCTATGGATGGCTTTTGCATAGTCGGCGTACGCGTCCCTGATCTGGTCGGTGGACAGGTTGAGGTGCTCCAGGACCGTGAAACGTCCCGGACGCGTCTGCGGGGCGTAGTCGACGGCCCGCACGAATTCTTCGGTGGTGAAGCCGATCTCCTCGGGCAGCACCGGCAGCCCGTGGCGCCGCAGCACGGCCGCCGTCCGGAGGGCCTCCTCGTGCGCGCCGCGCAGGTGCATGGCGAAGCAGGCGCCGAGGCCGACCTGCTCGCCGTGGCTGGCCGCGCGCGTGGGGAAGAGCAGGTCGAAGGCGTGACTGATCTCGTGGCAGGCGCCGGACGACGGCCGGGTGTCCCCGCTGATCGAGATCGCGATGCCGGAGAGCACCAGCGACTCCGCCAGAATGGTGAGGAACTCGTCGTCCGCCACGGTTCCGGGGTGACGCAGGACGGCCTCGCCCGCCGTACGGGCCATCGCGGCGGCCAGTCCGTCGATCTTCTCGCCGTTGACCCGGTGCGAGAGCTCCCAGTCGGCGATGGCCGAGATGTTGGAGATCGCGTCACCGATGCCGGAGCGCACGAAGCGGACCGGCGCCTCACGGATGACCGAGAGATCGATGACCATCGCGATGGGCATCGGCACACCGTAGGAACCGCGCCCGTTGTCGTTGTCCAGTGTCGCGACCGGCGAGCACAGACCGTCGTGGGCGAGGTTCGTGGCGACGGACACCAGCGGCAGGCCGACCCGGGCGGCGGCGTACTTCGCCACGTCGATGATCTTGCCTCCTCCGAGGCCGACCACCGCGTCGTACCGCTTGCCCTTGATGTCGTCGGCGAGCTTCACGGCGGCGTCGATGTCGCCACCGGCCACGCAGTACCAGTCGGCGCCGGGCAGGAGCGGCGAGATCTTCTCCCGCAGCGCCTGTCCCGAGCCGCCGCTTATGGCGACGGCGAGCCTGCCGGAATTGGAGATCCGCTGGTCCGCGAGGAGACCGGCCAGGTCGTCCATGGCGCCGCGCCGGATGTCGACGACGACCGGGGACGGGATGAGGCGGGTCAGTACAGGCACGCGATCTCCCTGCCGCGGGCGAGGTCCTCGTGGTTGTCGATCTCGACCCACGTGACCTCCCCGATGGGGGCGACGTCGACTGTGAAGCCGCGGTTCACGAGCTCCTGGTAGCCGTCCTCGTAGTAGAGGTCGGGGTCGCGCTCGAAGGTGGTCCTCAGGGCGTCGGCGAGCTCCTCGGCCGCCTCCGGCTCGATCAGAGTCACGCCGATGTACTCGCCGGTCGCCGTGGCGGGGTCCATCAGCTTGGTGATCCGGCGGACACCCTTGTCGCCCTCGGTGATGACCTTCATCTCCTCGTCGGCGAGGTTCTTCACCGTGTCGAGGGCGAGGATGATCTTCTGGCCCTTGCCGCGCGCGTCCAGGAGGGTCTTCTCGACGGAGACCGGGTGCACGGTGTCGCCGTTGGCGAGGATGACGCCCTGCTTCAGGACCTCACGCGCGCACCAGAGGGAGTAGGCGTTGTTCCACTCCTCGGCCTTGTCGTTGTCGATGAGCGTCAGCGTCACGCCGTACTTCGCCTCGAACTCGGCCTTGCGGGCGTAGACCGCCTCCTTGCGGTAGCCGACGACGACCGCGACCTCGGTGAGTCCGACCGCCGCGAAGTTGGCCAGCGTCAGGTCCAGGACCGTCTTCTCGCCGTCCACCGGCACAAGTGCCTTGGGCAGCGTGTCCGTGTAGGGACGCAGACGGCGTCCGGCACCGGCAGCCAGTACGAGGCCGATCATGCGAGTTCTCCTTCGTCGTGTACGGCGGGGGCGGAGGAGGACACCCAGAAGCGGATGGACTCCACGAGCACCACCAGAGCCACGGCGGCCGCGAACGCGGTGAGGGCCGTGGTGAAACCTGAACCGTGGGTCAGCGCGGCGGCGAGGACGGCCACGGCAAGGGTCCGGCCCTCGTGCCCGCCGATGGTGCGCACCAGCCACCGGGGCGGCGCTCCGGTGCCGCCTCGGATGCGGTACACCGTGTCGTAGTGATGGTAGGCGACGGCGGAGACCAGGCCGAATGCCGCGGGGACGGCGTGCGGCACGTCACTGCGGGCGGCCAGCACCAGGATCGTGCAGTACTCGGCCGCCCGGAAGACCGGCGGGACGAGCCAGTCGAGCGCGCCCTTGAGCGGCCGTGAGACCGCGAGGCCGGAGAGGACCGCGTACACGCCGGCGGCGCCGACGGTCAGCCATCCGCCGTAGGGCGCGTACAGTGCGGCGGCGACGATCACCAGCGCTCCGGCGAACGCCAGGAGCGGCGCGGTGAAGCCGCCTCCCGGACGCCGGAGCACGGTGCCGACGGCCTGGGCGAGCGGTCCCGAGTCGGCGAGGTCGGCCAGCGCCACGGCCGCCCGGTCGGTGCGCCGGGCCTTGCGGGTCAGCGACCGCAGCAGCCGGCCCGCCGTGGTGTAACAGGCGGCCAGTGCGCAGCCGATGAGCAGGGCGTAGAAGACGATCCGGGGCGTGGTCACGGCTGTGAGCACGGCGATCATGGCCCATCGTTCGCCGATGGGCAGCACTATCATCCGGCGCAGCCAGACCGTCCAGCCGACGCTGTCGAGCTTGTCGGAGAGCGCGGCGGTGGGGCTCGTGTTGGACACCGCGTCGTGGTTGGCCTCGTTGAACGAGAAGTCGACGACATGGCGGCAGGCCTGGAGCACCATCGCGCCGAGGGCCAGTACCCATACGTCGTCGCCGCCGCGGGCGGCGCCGAGGGCGAGGCCCGCGTAGTACGCGTACTCCTTGGCCCGGTCGAAGGTGGCGTCCAGCCAGGCACCCATCGTCGAGTACTGGAGCGAGTACCGGGCGAGCTGCCCGTCGGTGCAGTCCAGGACGAAGGAGAGGAGCAGGAGCACCCCGGCCGCGACGTAGCCGCCGCGGGTTCCGGTCGCCGCGCTGCCCGCCGCGATGAGCGCGGTGATCAGCGAGGCGGTGGTGACCTGGTTCGGGGTGAGACCCCGGCGGGCGCACCAGCGGGCGATGTAGCGGGAGTACGGGCTGATGAAGTACGTGGTGAAGAAGCCGTCGTGGGCCTTCACTGCGCTGCGCAGCCGTACGGCCTCGTCGTCGACGGCGGCGACGGCGGTGCGTGCGGAATTCCGCTCCTCGGGCGCGGTGGGCACGGCGGCCGTGAGCGAACCGAGCTCGGGGCGCTGCACCGTGGTGCCCTCCGCGTCCAGTGCCACGGCCAGCCGGCCGGGCACCGTGCGGTCCTCGGTGACGCCTCCGGCGCCGGGGGGCGCGACGGGACTCCCTGCGCCCACGGCGGTGACGGCCCTGCGCAGGGCGCGGAGCAGCGCGGGGCGGGCCTCGGGCTGCGCGGTGAGCGCTCCGGGGATGGAGGCGGCGGCGAAGCGGGGGTCGGTGAGCCCGAGCCTGAGGGCGTGGACGTGGCCGACGAAACGGGGGTCCACGAGCGCGACGCGCCTGCTCGCGGGGACTGCGGCGAGCAGCTCGGCGGCCTCTGTGGCGTCGGCTGCGGCAGTCACGTCGAAGCCGAGTGACCGCAGATCGTCCTCGAGCGACGATCCGGGTACCGGCGCACCGGTGAGGATGGCGGTCGACAGACGAACTCACTCCTTGGTGCGATGACGGGAAACGGCGCGCGGCATGTGGCCCGGGGGCGGGCCGGCGGCACGTCGGCTGAGGCTATCGGATGAACGGAAGGCCGAGTTCACCACCCGTTTGCGCTCCGTTCGGGCGAATCGGCCATCATCCGGCGCCGTTCGCGATCATCATCGTCGATCAACGCCTCGACTCACAAACCGCGTCCGGGCAGCGCACGGGCCGACCGGTGAACCGTGGGCTGTCCTCCTCACCGGCCGGTCTAAGCTGACGTGCATGACGTGGTTGATCACAGGCGGAGCCGGTTACATCGGGGCACATGTGGCGAAGGCCATGGCGGGGGCCGGGGAACGGTTGGTCGTCCTCGACGACATCTCGACGGGCATCGAGGCCCGGCTGCCCGCGGACGTCACGCTGGTACGGGGATCCGCCTCGGACCGCGCGGTCCTCGACCGGGTTCTTGCGGAGCACGCCGTCACGGGAGTGGTGCATCTCGCGGCGAAGAAGCAGGTCGGTGAGTCGGTCGAGAAGCCGCTGCTCTACTACCGGGAGAACGTGGCCGGCCTGACCGTCCTGCTGGAGGCCGTGGTCGCGGCCGGCGTGCGGCGCTTCCTGTTCTCCTCATCCGCGGCGGTCTACGGCGTCCCGGACGTCGAGCTGATCACGGAGGAGACGCCGTGCGCGCCGATCAACCCGTACGGCGAGACCAAGCTCGCCGGGGAGTGGCTGGTGCGCGCGACGGGACGGGCCCACGGCATCTCGACGGCCTGTCTGCGGTACTTCAACGTGGCCGGGGCCGCCGAGCCCGAGCTGGCCGACACAGGTGTCTTCAACGTCGTACCGATGTTCTTCGACCGGCTGACGCGGGGCGAGGCCCCGCGGATCTTCGGTGACGACTACCCGACGCCGGACGGCACGTGTGTCCGCGACTACATCCATGTGGCCGACCTGGCGGAGGCGCACCTCGCCATCGCCGGGCACCTGGACAGGAGCCCGGGTGGCGATGACCTCACGGTGAACGTCGGCCGGGGCGAAGGCGTGTCGGTGCGCCGTCTCGCCGAGCTGGTCGGTGAGGTCACCGGCCTGAGCACGGAGCCCGTCGTCGAGGCCCGCAGGCCGGGCGACGCGGCCAGGGCGGTCGGGTCGGCCGCCCTGATGACCGGGGAGCTGGGCTGGACGGCACGCCGCGGCATGCGCGAGATGGTCGAGTCGGCCTGGGAGGGCTGGTGCCTGAACCACCCGGAGGCCCGCACCCCGCGGTAGCGGGACAGCGACCGCGCGGCACTCTGACCTGCGATCGTTTCCGCAGGTCAGAGCACATGACAACGGTGTTCAGTGCCGTGTTGCCCCATGCCCCGCCCCCGTAGTTCACTGGCCGCATCGGGCGAGCCGCGTCCGAGCTGTCCGAGGTACGCGCGTCGGGATTGCGGAGGGGTTCGCATGGGGGCTGGCCACGATCATGGGCATACGCACGGAGGGCCACTTCCGACGGGAACGGCCGCCGCCGCGTACAGGGGGCGGCTCCGGGTCGCCCTGGGCATCACGCTCGGCGTCATGGTCATGGAGATCGTCGGCGGGCTGCTCGCCGACTCGCTCGCCCTGCTCGCGGACGCGGCCCACATGGCGACCGACGCGCTGGGACTGGGCATGGCCCTGCTGGCCATCCACTTCGCCAACAAGCCCGCCGGCCCCAACCGCACCTTCGGTTTCGCCCGTGCCGAGATCCTCGCCGCGCTGGCCAACTGCCTGCTGCTCCTCGGCGTCGGCGGTTTCCTCGTCTTCGAGGCCGTCGACCGCTTCATCACCCCGGCGGAGACCAGGGGCGGACTGGCCATCGCTTTCGCCGCCGTCGGCCTGGTGGCCAACGTGGTCTCCCTGTCGCTGCTGATGCGCGGACAGCAGGAAAGCCTGAACGTGCGGGGTGCCTATCTCGAGGTCGTCGCGGACACACTCGGCTCGGTGACGGTGCTCGTGTCGGCGGGCATCATCATGGCCACCGGCTGGCAGGCCGCCGACCCCATCGCCTCGCTGCTGATCGGCCTCATGATCGTCCCCCGTACGGTGAAACTCCTGCGGGAGACCCTCGACGTACTCCTGGAGTCGGCACCCAAGGGCGTCGACATGGACGAGGTCCGCGCCCACATCACGGCCCTGCCCGGCGTGCTGGACGTCCACGACCTGCATGCCTGGACGATCACCTCGGGCATGCCCGTCCTCTCCGCCCACGTGGTCGTGCACCAGGAGATGCTGGACTCGATCGGGCACGAGAAGCTCCTGCACGATCTGCAGGGCTGCCTCGGTCACCACTTCGACGTCGAGCACTGCACCTTCCAGCTGGAGCCCAGCGGGCACGCGGCGCACGAGGCTCGGCTGTGCCACTGAGCCACCGGGCGCCCGGTGCTAGGGTCTGCCTCGTGTCTCCGGATCCGGAGACCGGTGAAGCCAGAAGGAGCTGAGGTTGATGACGGTCGCGACGACGGCTGCCCCGCGCAGCAATCGGTCCCTCATCGTCCTCCGGGTCACCGGCTGACCGCTCGGCTTCCCACACGCCGCGTCGGCCGGGGCCCTTTCACCCAAGGGTTCCCCTCTTGACCGACCACACGTACAACTCCTTCTTCGCACTGCACCACCGGCTGCCCAGGCAGAACCCCGGTTCCGATGCCACCACACGGCGGCTGCTCGCCATGGCGGGCCCGCGGCCGGGCCGCCCGCGTGTTCTGGACCTGGGCTGCGGTCCGGGCAGGGCGTCCCTGCTGCTGGCCGCGGAGGCCGGCGCCGAGGTGACGGCGGTAGATCTGCACCAGCCGTTCCTCGACGAGCTCACCGAGGCCGCCGAGGCCCGCGGGCTCGGTGACCGGATCCGCACCGTCAGGGCCGACATGGCCGATCTCGTCGGACACGACTTCGCGGACGGGTCCTACGACCTGGTCTGGGCCGAGGGTTCCGCGTACGTCATCGGCTTCGACACCGCGGTACGGGACTGGCAGCGGCTGCTCGCACCCGGCGGATCGATGGTGATCACCGAGTGCGTCTGGACCACCGGCTCCCCGTCGCCCGGGGCTCGTGCCTTCTGGGACCGGCAGGCCTCGCTGCGCCCCGTCCTGGGGAACACCGCGGCGGCCGTGGAGGCGGGCTGCCATGTGCTCGGGGTGCTGGTGCAGCCCGACGGCGACTGGGACGAGTACTACGTCCCGCTGGCCGACCGGGTGGCCTCGGCCGATCCGTCGGCTCCGGGCATGCCGGAGGCGCTCGCGGCCGCCCGTGAGGAGCTGGAGGTACGCCGCCGCCACGGCGCGGAGTACGGCTACGCCGGCTATGTGCTGCGCCCCTCCGATCCCCGGTGGCGGACCCGACCCGAGACGGCTGCCGACCGCGACGCGGTGCGCGGGGTCGTCGGGGCCGCCTTCCCGACCCGGGCCGAGGCCGACCTGGTCGACGCCCTCCGCACCGACGAGGCGGCGTGGCTGCCCGGACTCTCGTACGTGGCCGAGGCCCCGGACGGTTCCGTCGCGGCTCACGCCCTGCTGACGCGGTGCACGGTCGGGGAGACTCCCGCCCTCGCGCTGGCCCCGGTGGCGACCGCACCCGCCCACCAGCGCCGGGGTGCCGGGCGTGCGGTGGTCCGGGCGGTGCTGGACGCCGCGCGGCTGCGGGGGGAGTCACTCGTCCTGGTGCTCGGACATCCGGAGTACTACCCGGCCTTCGGTTTCGTGCCCGCGTCACGGTTCGGGATCCGGCCGGGCTTCGAGGTCCCCGACGAGGCGATGACCGCGCTGGTCCTCGACGATTCCGTGCCGGTGCCGCAGGGCACGATCCACTACCCGGCGGCCTTCGGAGTCTGACCCGGTGTCCGTCCCGCCGTGCCCTCCGGGGCACGGCGGGCGGACATGCCAGCGGCCGAAGTGCGGACAAGCGGCCTTTGTACGGCAGACTTGACCGCACTCGAGGGGGCCCGGCGCACGAGGCCGGGAACCAAAGCGAAGGATGGGTATGCCGACCACACCAGCCACCGCGGCGAACAGCTCGTCGAACGGCACAGCAGAAGCGATCATGCTCGAACTGGTCGATGAGAGCGGCACCACCATCGGCACCGCGGAGAAGCTCGCCGCTCACCAGGCCCCCGGCCAGCTCCACCGGGCGTTCTCCGTCTTTCTCTTCGACGAGCAGGGGCGGCTGCTGCTTCAGCGCCGCGCGCTCGGCAAGTACCACTCCCCCGGTGTGTGGTCGAACACCTGCTGCGGCCATCCGTACCCGGGAGAGGCACCGTTCGCGGCGGCCGCCCGGCGCACGTACGAGGAGCTTGGGGTCTCTCCCTCGCTGCTCGCCGCGGCGGGAACGGTCCGCTACAACCACCCCGATCCGATGTCGGGCCTGGTGGAGCAGGAATTCAACCATCTGTTCGTCGGAATGGTGCAGGAGCGCCTGCGTCCGGACGAGGAGGAGGTCGGCGAGACGGCCTTCGTCACCGCTGATGAACTCGCGGAACGGCATGCCGCCGCACCGTTCTCGGCCTGGTTCATGACCGTGCTGGATGCCGCGCGGCCCGCGGTCAGGGAGCTGACGGGGCCGTCCGCGGGCTGGTGAGGCCGCACACCCCGCAGGGGGCGGTCAGAGCTGCGTCTTGAGGGGCAGCGCCGCCCAGATGATCTTCCCGCCGCCCGCGGTGTGCTCCACGTCGCAGGTGCCGCCGGCCTCGGCGGTGATCTCGCGGACCAGGAGCAGTCCTCGCCCGCCGGTCTGCGCGTAGTCGGTGACGAGTGCCGTCGGGCGGTAGGGGTGGTTGTCCTCGACCGAGACCCTGATCCACTCCGCCCCGATGGCCACTTCGACGGCCAGCTCGGGCGAGAGCAGTGCCGCGTGCCGGACCGCGTTGGTGACGAGTTCCGAGACGATCACCAGCAGCCCCTGGAGGATGTCGTCCTCCACGGGTACGCCCTGCCTGTCGATCAGGTCCCGGACCGCGCGCCGGGCCTGGGGGACCGAGACGTCGACGGCGGGGGCGGTGAAGCGCCACACGCCCTCGTACGCAACGGGATGGGCCGGAACACTCCCACGGCTCTCCATGGACCGCCACCCGCTCTCGACTCGCACGTCACCGACCATCGGGTAACGAGTGTCGGGAAGAGTGTGGTCCGGACTGCGGCTCTGACCGCAAGTAGTCTCTTCTTGAATCAATTTGACCGGGTCAGTGTGCCGGCGTCAGGTGATGGGACTACTTCTCGCCCTTTTCGGGCGTCATCTGGTCCGTCACCAGACTGACGACCCGTCGTCCGCCCACGCCGAACGCGATCAGTCCGAGTCCGTCGAACAGCAGGGCCAGGGAGAAGAAGCAGCCGAGCACGTAGAGGCTGCTGTGGGGCCAGTCGATGAGCACCAGCACCCCCAGTACGAGCCCGAAAGCCCCTTGGAGCAGGGTCCAGCCGAACTGCGGGCCCCGCACGACGACGCTGCCGACGAGCCGGAACACTCCCCCGGTGAGGAAGAGCAGAGCCGCGAACATCGTCAGCGCCTCGGCCGTACCGACCGGATTTTTGATCACGACCACCCCGGCCGCGATGTTCAGGGCGGCGACCACCACTCCGAGCCAGAAGAACGCGGTGCCGCGCGCCTGGACGGCGTGCAGGAGGCCGACGAGACCTCCGATGAGCAGCAGCCAGCCGAAGAGGATCATCGAGGTGAGTGTGGCTACGCCGGTGTAGACGAGGCCGACGAGCCCCGCGACGACCAGCAGGACGCCGAGCAGGGCGAGACCCCCGAAGCTCCGGTTGAGCTTCCTGCCCTCGGTCGTGGGTCCGGCCATCGACAGCTCCTCACGGTGCGTGCGCGCTTCGCGACCCCTTCTTGATCATAGGTTCGAGCCCTGCGGATAGCATCCGGCGCATGGACCTCACGGAGCAGCCGGCACGGACGGAGCCGCGGCTGGAGCACACGGTCGTGGACGGTGTCGCCACTGTCGTCATCAGCAACCCGGCCAAGCGCAACGCCATGTCGTCGGACATGTGGCAGGCGCTGCCCGTGCTGCTGGAGGAGCTGGCCGCCGACCACGGCGTACGCGTCCTGGTGCTCACCGGCGCCGGTGACACCTTCTGCGCCGGCGCGGACATCGCTTCCCTCCAGGACCCGCGGGGCCGGGCGCAGGCGCTCGCGGTCCGGGCCGAGGAGGCCCTGGCGGCGTTCCCCCGGCCGACGCTGGCCTCCGTGCGCGGATACTGCGTGGGCGGTGGGAGCCAGCTCGCGGCGGCCTGCGATCTGCGGTTCGCCGAGGAGGGCGCCTCCTTCGGGGTGACCCCTGCCAAGCTGGGGATCGTCTACTCCTCGTCGTCGACCCGGCGTCTGGTCGCGCTGGTGGGTCCTTCCACGGCGAAGTACCTCCTGTTCTCCGGTGAGCTGATCGGCGCGGAGCGGGCCCTGCGCACGGGACTCGTCGACGAGGTGCTGCCGGCCGGCGGGCTGGAGGACCGTGTGCTCGCGTTCGCGCGGGTCCTGGCGTCCCGTTCGCAGCTGACCCAGGCATCGGCCAAGGAGTTCGCCGACGGGCGCGCGGACCGGGACGCGTACTGGTCGCAGCAGGCACACGGCAGCGGCGACACCGCGGAGGGGGTCGCCGCCTTCCTGGAACGCCGAGCCCCCCGCTTCACCTGGACGACGGGCAGCACCGGGTCCGCGCCTACGTCAGGATGAAGCGGCTCCTGGCCCGGCACTCCTCGACCATGGCCGCCGGGGCCTTCCCCGGCGACCCGCAGTCGTAGGGCGGCCGGGGGTCGTACTCGGTCAGCAGCTGGACGGTCCCGGCGTAGTCGTCGCCCGCGATCCTGCCGAGCAGGGTGAGGCCCATGTCGATGCCGGAGGAGACGCCCGCGGCCGTGACGTACTTGCCGTCCAGGACCACCCGCTCACCCGTCGGCTCGGCCCCGAAGGTCTTCAGGACGTCGAGTGCCAGCCAGTGCGAGGCGGCACGCCGGCCGGTGAGCAGTCCGGCGGCGGCGAGCAGCAGCGAACCGGTGCACACCGAGGTCGTCCAGGTGCTGGTGGCATCCGCCGTCCGCAGCCAGCCCAGCAGCGCCTCGTTCTCCATCTGGTCGCTCTGACCGGGGCCTCCCGGCACGATCACCACGTCGGGGGCGGGCACGTCGGCGAGCGCACGGTCGGCGACGAGCGAGAGGCTGCCGCTGTCGTTGCGTACGGCACCGGGCCGCTCGGCGACGAGGACGGTCTCGGCGCCGGGGGCCCGGCTGAGCATCTCGTACGGGCCCACGGCGTCGAGCGCGGTGAAACGGTCGAAGAGTACGACGGCGATCTGCATGAGGTTCCTCTCGTTGCTGCTGTCGAAGCCGGGCGAAGGGGGCCGCCCGGGTCTCACGCGGGCCTGGAGCGGAAGCGGCGCCGGTATTCGGCGGGTGCCGTCCCGAGGGCCTTGACGAAGGCTCGGCGCATCGCCTCCGGGGTGCCGTAGCCGCTCGCGCGGGAGACGGCGATGACGCCGTCGGTCGTGTCCTCCAGCAGCCGTCGCGCCTGTTCCAGTCGTACGCGCTCGACGTACCGGCCGGGGGTGACGCCGGTCTCGGTCCGGAAGGCGCGGGCGAACTGGCGGGGCGAGAGCCTGGCACGGGCCGCGAGCGCCTCCACCGAGAGGTCGGAGCCGGGGTGCTCGGTGATCCAGTGCTGGACCTCGCGCAGGGGCTCACGGACGGCGGTCTGCGCGGTGAGCTGGGCGCTGAACTGGGCCTGGTTGCCCGGGCGCCGCAGGAACACGACCAGGTGGCGGGCGACGGTGAGCGCCACCTCCCGTCCGTGTTCCTCCTCGACCAGGGCGAGCGCGAGGTCGATGCCGGCGGTGACGCCGGCCGAAGTCGCCAGCCGCCCGTCGCGTACGAAGATCGGATCCGGGTCCACGTGCACCGCCGGGTGGTCGCGGGCGAGCGACTCGCACACGGACCAGTGGGTGGTGACCCGGTGGCCGTCGAGCTGACCCGCCTCGGCGAGGAGAAGGGCGCCGGTGCACACCGACACCAGTTGCCGGGCCCGTGGGCCGTGGGTGCGGAGCCAGCCGACCAGCTCCGGGTCGGGCGTCCTCGTGCCGGCGCCTCCCGGCACGAGGAGCAGATCGGGCACCGGGGCGTCCGCGAGCGTGCCGTCCGGGACGAGGGTGAGGCCGCTGGAGCAGCGGACGGGCTCACCGTCCAGTGAGGCGGTGCGCAGGTCGTAGGCGATCCCGGGAAAGCGGGAGGCACCCGCGAAGACCTCCGCCGGGCCGCTCACGTCGAGGCTTTGCACGCCCTCGAAGAGGACGACGAGTACGGAACGCTGCTTCATGTCCGACATCCTGGGCGGACGGCCCGATGGCCGCAATGACGAGTTCCCCACCTTTCCTGCCACACGGAAGTCGACGGCCCGTCGCCTGCCCACCCGGGTCTACCCCACGTACCAACCAGTCGGTAACGTGCGGGCATGAGTACTCTTCCCCCGCGTGCCGGACGCCGCTGCCACAACGCGCTCAACCCGCTGCACTCCTGTGTGTACTTCTCCCCCGACCTCGGCAAGGAGTTCGGGGAGCTCGGCATCGACGACGACAGCCGGGTCTACTTCGCCGCGCGGGGCGCGGCCCTGGGTGCGGCCGGCGCGGGCACGGTCACCGCGACCTTCTACAACTTCAACCACGAGCTGGTGGCCCGCCATCTGCCCGCCGTCTGGTCCGACATCACCCCCCGGGCGGCGCTCGACGCCCGTCTGCGGGCAGCCGACTCGACCCTGCGCCGGGTGCTGGGTGAGGAGGTACTCGCCTCCCCGGAGATGGCGGAGGCGGCCGGGCTGGCCCTGCGGGCCGCCGAGGCCTGCACACGCCACGCCCGACCGCTGTACGCCGCGCACGCCGATCTGGACGTGCCGGACCAGCCGCACATGGCCTACTGGCACGCGGCGACGCTGCTGCGCGAGCACCGCGGCGACGGGCACCTGGCCGCTCTGCTCACGGCCGGCCTCGATCCGCTCGAGGCCCTGGTCAGCCACACCGCCACCGGCAAGGGCATGGCGCCGCGCTGGGTCGTCGCCACCCGCGGCTGGCGGCGCGCGGACTGGGACGCGGCGGTGGAGCGGCTGCGCGACCGGGGTGTGCTGGACGCGGAGGGCGAGCTGACCGACGCGGGCACCGCGCTCAGGGCTGGGCTGGAGGAGGCGACGGACCGGATGGACGCGGCACCGTACGAGCACCTCGGCGCCGAGGGCGTGGAGCGGCTCACGGAGCTGGGCCGCGGGTTCCTCTTCACGGCGGCGGCCGCCGGCGCGTTCCCCGATGACCTGGTCGGCAAGGGCTGAGCCACCGCACGTTTACGACCGGCGGAACGGGCCACGCGGTAGGAACACCCTACGAAGGAGGCACACCGTGTTCCGTGCGATCGCCAACGCCCTGAGTACCGTCGGATCGGCCGTTGCCACCGTGGTGACTCTGCCCTTCCGGCTCCTGGCAGGCCTCTTCGGCGGCGCGTCACGCGGCGGCGGGGCCCGTCGCGCATGACCGGACCGTCAGGCACGACGCCGGGGCCGTGATCGGCACCGTGACCGACCGGGTCACGCGACACGGCCCCCGGCCACCCGGCACAATGCAGGCGAAGGGGACCACCGGGAGTGGATCACCCCAGTGGCACAGCCAGCACAGCCAGTACGAGAAGGCGAGTCGGGAAAACCGTGACGACGTCCATCGAAGGCAGGATCGCCGAGGAGCTCGGCGTACGTGAGCGTCAGGTGAAGGCGGCCGTCGACTTGCTCGACGGCGGGTCCACCGTGCCGTTCATCGCGCGCTACCGCAAGGAAGCGACCGAGATGCTCGACGACGCGCAACTGCGCACGCTCGAGGAGAGGCTTCGCTACCTGCGGGAACTCGAGGACCGCCGTGCGGCGGTCCTCGATTCCGTGCGTGAACAGGGCAAGCTGGACGCGGCCCTGGAGGCACAGATCCGGGCGGCCGAGACCAAGGCGCGGCTGGAGGACATCTACCTGCCGTTCAAGCCGAAGCGCCGGACGAAGGCGCAGATCGCGCGCGAGGCGGGCCTGGTGCCCCTCGCCGACGGGCTGCTCGGCGACCCGTCGGTGGACCCGCTCGTCGCAGCCGCGGCGTTCGTCGACGCCGACAAGGGTGTGGCGGACGCGGCGGCGGCGCTGGAAGGCGCCCGGGCGGTCCTGACGGAGCGCTTCTCGGAGGACGCCGACCTGACCGGCGAGCTGCGCGAGCGCATGTGGTCGCGCGGCCGGGTCGTCGCGAAGGTGCGGGGCGGGAAGGAGGAGGCGGGCGCGAAGTTCGCCGACTACTTCGACTTCGCCGAGCCCTTCACAGCGCTGCCCTCGCATCGCGTCCTCGCGATGCTCCGGGGCGAGAAGGAGGACGTGCTCGATCTGGTCCTGGAGCCGGAGGAGCCGTCCGAGCAGCCGGGCCCCTCGTCGTACGAGAACATGGTGGCCCGTCGGTTCGGTGTCGCCGACCGCGGCCGCCCCGGGGACAAGTGGCTGGGTGACACGGTTCGCTGGGCCTGGCGGACCCGGATCCTCGTGCACCTCGGGATCGATCTGCGACTTCGGCTGCGCACCGCGGCGGAGGACGAGGCCGTGCGCGTCTTCGCGTCCAACCTGCGCGACCTGTTGCTCGCCGCCCCGGCCGGGACCCGGGCGACGCTGGGGCTCGACCCGGGCTTCCGTACGGGGGTGAAGGTCGCCGTCGTGGACGCGACCGGCAAGGTCGTCGCGACGGACGTCATCCACCCGCACGTGCCGGCGAACCAGTGGGACCGGTCGCTGGCCACGCTGGAGCGTCTCGCCAGGGAGCACCACGTCGATCTGATCGCGATCGGCAACGGCACGGCTTCCCGCGAGACCGACAAGCTGGCCGGTGAACTGTGCGACAGGTACCCGGAGTTGAAGCTCACCAAGGTGATGGTCTCGGAGGCGGGCGCCTCCGTGTACTCGGCGTCGGCCTTCGCCTCCCAGGAACTCCCGGACATGGACGTGTCGTTGCGCGGGGCGGTCTCGATCGCGCGCAGGCTGCAGGACCCGCTCGCCGAGTTGGTGAAGATCGACCCGAAGTCGATCGGCGTGGGCCAGTACCAGCACGACCTGTCCGAGGTGAAGCTGTCGCGTTCCCTGGACGCGGTGGTCGAGGACTGTGTGAACGGGGTCGGCGTCGACGTCAACACCGCTTCGGCACCGCTGCTCTCGCGGGTGTCGGGCATCGGGTCCGGGCTGGCCGAGAACATCGTGGCCCACCGGGACACGAACGGCCCGTTCCGCTCCCGCCGGGCACTGAAGGACGTGGCGCGGCTGGGCCCCAAGGCGTACGAGCAGTGTGCGGGCTTCCTCCGGATCCGCGGCGACGACCCGCTGGACGCGTCGAGCGTGCACCCGGAGGCGTACCCCGTGGTGCGGACGATGGTGAAGCGGACGGGCGGTGACGTCGCCTCGCTGATCGGCAACGCGCAGACGCTGCGTTCGTTGCGGCCGGACGACTTCGTGGACCAGAAGTTCGGTCTGCCCACGGTCACGGACATCCTCAGGGAGCTGGAGAAGCCGGGCCGCGACCCGCGACCCGCGTTCCGGACGGCCACGTTCAAGGAGGGTGTCGAGAAGCTCGGCGACCTGGCCCCGGGGATGGTGCTGGAGGGTGTCGTCACGAACGTGGCGGCGTTCGGCGCGTTCGTGGACGTCGGCGTCCACCAGGACGGTCTCGTCCATGTGTCCGCGATGTCCCGGACGTTCGTCAAGGACCCGAGGGACGTCGTGAAGCCGGGCGACATCGTGAAGGTGAAGGTCATGGACGTCGACCTGCCGCGCAAGCGGGTCTCTCTGACTCTGCGGCTCGACGACGAGGCCACGGCGGGCCAGGGTGGCGGACAGGCCCCGAAGCGCGAGCGGAACGCACCGCGGAGCGGCGGGGAACGGCCGCCCCGCCAGCGGCAGGGACAGGGACAGGGACAGGACCACCGTCAAGGAAACGGAGGCCAGCGCCATGACAGGCGCGGTGGCGCTGGCGCGGCGCGGCCCGCCGCGGCCCCCGCCAACAGCGCGATGGCCGACGCCCTGCGGCGAGCAGGCCTGACGGACGGCTCCGACAAGGGCGGACGCAAGCGCTGAGACGGCGGTACGGACGGGCGGACGGGGCAGCGGCCCTGTCCGCCCGTCGTCGTTCTACCGGACACCGCGCTCCGCTGACCGGGCCCGGCGATGGCGTGTGGGACGAGTGCTGTCGGAGGCATTGACATGCCCAGGACGCGCCATCACTCTGAGTGCCAGCCCGGGATGCAACCGGTTGCATTGCACTGGTTGCATCCCGGCATCACGGGCCGCTTGCCGCAGGAGTGAGGTTTCCCCACCTCTCGCACCCTCATCGACTCCCCCGACGGAGAGGACTCCCGATGTCCCCCACGACGCGAAAACCCGTCCGCGCCGACCTCGCCGCGGCGCCCGGAGCCATTCCTTCCGCCCCCGCCCGCCACTCTCCTCCTTCCTGAGCTGTGCCCTGTCGTGCAACCGGTTGCAAAGAGTCAGGCCCTAGGGGCGCTCATGGCCCCGCTCCTCCTGTATGCACCGGGGTCCGGCGGGGGTACGTTCGGGGTCGGGCGGCCGATGCCGCAGGGCGGGCAAGGGGAAACGACCGTGGCGATGACCATCCGTGATGTCGCGCAGGCGGCGGGGGTGCACGTCTCCACCGTCTCGCGTGCTTTCTCGGCCTCCCATCTCGTGAAGCGGGAGACCCGGGACCGGGTGCTGGCCGTCGCCGCGGAACTGGGCTACCAGCCCAACGAGACGGCACGGGCGCTGACCACGGGCCGCACCCGGAATCTCGGGCTGATCGTCTCCGACATCGCCAACCCCTTCTACCCGCCGCTCATCAAGGCGGCTCAGGCATACGCCCGCGTCCACGGCTACCAGGTCTTCGTGGCGGACACGGACGAGGACGTCGCGACGGAGGAGGAGCTGATCAGGACCCTGGCCCGGCAGGTCGACGGTGTGGTCCTGGTCAGCCCCAGGCTGGCCAACGAGGTCATCGCCCGCCTGGGCGGAGACCTGCCCTTCGTCCTGGTCAACCGCCAGGTGGCGGGACTCTCCGCCGTACTGATGGATGTGGCGCACGGCGCGGCCCTCGCGGTGGAACACCTCTCGGGGCTGGGCCACGGGCATCTGGCCCTGGTCGGCGGCCCGCGCGGGTCGTGGACCAGCGCCCAGATGCGCCGGGCCGCCGGGCGGGCGGCCGCGGATCAGGGGATCCGGCTCGACGTGCTCGGCCCCAACGCACCGACGGAGCACGGCGGGATCGCGGCGACGGCAGCCGTGCTGAGGACGGGCGCCACCGGGGTGATCGCCTACAACGACCTGGTCGCCATCGGGCTCATCGAAGGCCTGCGCGAACGGGACGTGCGGGTGCCGCGCGACGTCAGCGTGGTCGGCGTGGACGACACCGTGGCCGGCAGGCTGAACCGGCCACGGCTCACCACGGTGGCCATGCCCACCGCGGCGGCCGGCCGGACAGCGGTCGACCTGCTGATCCAGACGGTGGAGACGCTGGGCTCGACGCCCTCCACGGCGCAGACCACGCTGGACACCTCACTGATCGTCAGGGACTCCACCGCGACGGCAGATCCATCGGCCGACTGATCGTCCGCGCCAACGTGTTGACCGCTCACAACGGGTGACGTACCGTCACCGCCGTTCTCATATCAGAACTCGGTTCACCATACGGAATCTTGGTCCGGAGCCGGGAACAGCCTTCACCACCGCACCAACCACTGACCGGTGCCTGCGGAGGACGCCGCGGGCGGTGAAAGGAATGACCAGTGCGCACTGAGAATCAGCACGTCAGAAGACGTGGCGGTCGAACGGCCGCCACGTTGGCCGTCGTGGTGTCGCTGCTCGCCGCGGGCCTCACGGCTCTCTTCGCGAGCGGATCCGCCTCGGCGGCCCCGGCCGCAGGCTCATACAAGCTGACGAACGCCGCCAGCGGTCTGTGTCTGGGTGTGCCCGGCTCCAGCACCTCGGCGGGGACCCAACTCGCCCAGAGCACCTGCAACGGCGCCGCCGCGCAGACCTGGAAGCTCACCGCGTCGGGCGGCGGCTACACCCTCGCCGCCGCGAGCAGCGCGAAGTGCGCCGGTGTGCGGGACGCCTCCACCAGTGCCGGCAAGGCCGTGGAGCAGCAGAACTGCAGCGGTGCGGCCACCCAGGTGTGGACACTGACCGCCGTCAGTGGCAACACCTACCGCGTCGTCAACAGCAACGGCGGCAAGTGCCTCAACGTGAAGGACAGTTCGACCGCGGCAGGAGCCCTCGTCCAGCAGAACTCCTGCGACTCGGTGAGCAGCAAGAGCTGGACCTTCACCGCCTCGGGCACCGTACCCACGGACCCGACGGACCCGCCGACCGACCCCACCGACCCGCCCACGGACCGGCCGTCGTGGCCGACCGCCAACGGCAGCCAGGCCATCTCCTCGACGATCCAGGTCTCGGGGACGTACGACGGTGGCATGAAGCGCCTGTACGGCAGCGGTGACCTGGGCACCGGCGGTCAGGACGAGGACCAACCACCGATGATCAAGCTGGCGGACGGCGCCACCCTGCAGAACGTCATCCTTGGTGCCCCGGCCGCCGACGGTGTGCACTGCGCGGGCACCTGCACGATCAAGAACGTCTGGTGGGAGGACGTGGGCGAGGACGCCGCGACCTTCCGGGGCGGCTCCTCCTCGACGGTCCGCACGATCGACGGCGGTGGCGCGAGGCTGGCCGAGGACAAGGTGTTCCAGCACAACGGTGTCGGCACCCTGGTCGTGAAGAACTTCCAGGTCGACGACTTCGGGAAGCTGGTCCGTTCCTGCGGGAACTGCTCCACGCAGAACGCCCGGCACATCCAGCTGCAGAACATCTGGGCGACGGCACCTGGCACGAGCCTGGTCGGCATCAACACCAACTACGGTGACACGGCCCGGATCTCGGACGTCACGATCTACGACGACGGCGACCGCGACATGAAGATCTGCACCAAGTACAAGGGCACGACGAGCGGTGAACCGAGCGAGATCGGCTCGGGCGCGGACGGCACCAACTGCATCTACTCCTCGTCCGAGATCAGTTACGTCGACTGAGTCACGGACCGTCCGCCGGGGCCCGTCCCTCTCTCCCTGGGAGGGACGGGCCCCTCACGGGTCACGCGGATTCGGTGACCTTGCCGTCGGACACCTCGACGCGTCGGGTGGTACGGACCGCCTCCAGCATCCGCCGGTCGTGCGTGACCAGCAGGAGGGTCCCGGTGTACGCCTCCAGCGCCGACTCCAGCTGTTCGATCGCCGGAAGGTCCAGGTGGTTCGTCGGCTCGTCCAGGACCAGCAGGTTGACGCCCCTTCCCTGGAGGAGGGCGAGGCCGGCCCGGGTGCGTTCGCCGGGCGAGAGCGTGGTCGCGGGGCGCAGCACATGGGCGGCGCGCAGGCCGAACTTGGCGAGCAGGGTGCGCACCTCGGCGGGCTCGGTGTCGGGGACTGCGGCGCAGAAGGCGTCGAGCAGGCTCTCCGTGCCGTGGAAGAGCTTGCGCGCCTGGTCGACCTCGCCGACGACGACACCCGAGCCGAGCGAGGCATGGCCCGCGTCGAGCGGCAGCCTGCCGAGCAGGGCGGCGAGCAGCGTGGACTTGCCGGCCCCGTTGGCGCCGGTGATGGCGACCCGGTCCGCCCAGTCGATCTGCAGGGTGGCCGGACCGAAGGAGAAGCCGCCGCGGACCACCGACGCGTCGCGGAGGGTGGCCACGACGGAACCGGAGCGCGGTGCGGAGGCGATCTCCATCCGCAGCTCCCACTCCTTGCGCGGTTCCTCGACGACGTCGAGGCGCTCGATCATGCGCTGTGTCTGCTTGGCCTTCGCGGCCTGCTTCTCGCTGGCCTCGCTGCGGAACTTGCGGCCGATCTTGTCGTTGTCGGTGGCTTTCCGCCGGGCGTTCTTGACACCCTTGTCCATCCAGCCACGCTGCATCTGGGCCCGGCCTTCGAGCGCGGAGCGCTTGTCGGCGTACTCCTCGAACTCCTCGCGGGCATGGGTACGCGCGCGTTCGCGCTCCTCCAGGTAGGAGGCGTAGCCGCCGCCGTAGAGGTTGATCTCCTGCTGGGCGAGGTCGAGCTCGAGGACCTTGGTGACGGTGCGCATCAGGAACTCACGGTCGTGGCTGACGACGACCGTACCGGCGCGCAGCCCGGAGACGAAGCGCTCCAGACGCTCCAGGCCGTCGAGGTCCAGGTCGTTGGTGGGTTCGTCGAGCAGGAAGACGTCGTAGCGCGACAACAGCAGCGAGGCGAGGCCCGCGCGGGCCGCCTGGCCGCCGGAGAGGGCCGTCATCGGGAGGTCCAGGCCGACGGTCAGTCCGAGTTCGGCGGCGACCTCCTCGGCGCGTTCGTCCAGGTCTGCGCCGCCGAGGGACAGCCAGCGCTCCAGCGTCTCGGAGTAGGCGTCGTCCGCGCCGGGCGCTCCGTCGACGAGGGCCTGGGTCGCCGCGTCCATGGCGGCCTGGGCCTCGGCCACGCCGGTGCGGCGGGCGAGGAACTCCCGTACGGACTCGCCCTCGCGGCGCTCGGGCTCCTGCGGGAGGTGTCCGACGGTCGCGGTGGGCGGGGAGAGCCTCAGCTCGCCCTCCTCCGGCCGGTCGAGCCCTGCGAGCAGACGGAGCAGCGAGGATTTACCGGCACCGTTGGCTCCGACGAGACCGATCACGTCGCCGGGCGCGACCACGAGGTCGAGTCCTGCGAAGAGCGTGCGGTCGCCGTGTCCGGCGGCGAGTTCCTTGGCGACGAGAGTGGCAGTCATCAGGGTGCCGATCCTAACGAACCGGAGCGGTCGTGTTGTCCGCCGGACCAGGGTGCGACCATGCCCCCTCCGGCCCTCGGCAGGCGCGGGCCGGCGTGGACACAGAGGTGAGCACGGTGTCGGACGTGATCGTGGTGGGTGGCGGGGTCAGCGGGCTGACCACGGCGCTGGTGCTGGCGGAGCGCGGCCTGCGGGTGCGGGTCTGGTCCCGGGATCAGGCAACGGCGACGACCTCGGCCGTGGCCGGTGCGCTGTGGTGGCCGTACCGGATCGAGCCCGCAGCACTGGTCGCCGGGTGGTCGCTCGAGACGCTCCGGGTGTACGAGGAGCTGGCCGCCGACCCCGTGGAGACCGGAGTGCGCATGGTCCCCGGGGTGCACGGGGGCGGGCGGTCGGCCGCGCTGGGCCCGTGGGCCCGCGGCCTGCGTGAGGTGTCCGACGTGCCGGAGGGGCTGCGGGTGACCCTTCCGCTGATCGACATGCCGACTCATCTGCGCTGGCTGGAGGGCCGGGTGTCCGCTGCGGGAGGTTCGGTCGAGCGGCATACGGTGCGCGGCTTCGCGGAGGCGGCGGCCGAGGCGCGGGTGGTGGTCAACTGCACCGGGCTCGGCGCCCGCGAGCTGGTTCCGGATCCGGGTGTGCGTCCGGTGCGGGGCCAGCTGGTCGTGGTGGAGAACCCGGGCATCGAGGAGTGGTTCACCCGGGCGGATCCGGCGTCGAGCGCGACGACGTATCTCTTCCCGCAGCCGGGCGGTCTGCTGCTGGGCGGGACGGCGGAGGTCGACGACCCGCGTACGGAGCCCGATGCCCGCACGGCGCGGGAGATCGTGGCGCGTTGCGCGCGGGTGCGGCCGGAGATCGCGGGGGCCCGTGTCGTCGGCCACCGCGTGGGGCTCCGGCCGGCCAGGGACGCCGGGGTGCGGATCGAGGCGGAGGAGCTGCCGGGCGGCGGTCTGCTGGTGCACAACTACGGGCACGGAGGCGCCGGGGTGACGGTGGCCCGGGGCTGTGCGCGTGCTGCGGCCCAGTTGGTGGGCTGAGCCGCAGCACGCGGTCAGGCCGGGGGGTCGTGCTTGTGGCGTTCGTCGGTGGTGACCTCCGCCGTGCCGGGGCCGATCCGGATCTCGAAGTCCCCGTCGTACTTGGCGTGCCCCTCGATGACCGCGGATTCGACCGCCTCCACGCCGAACTCCCTGCGGACGATCATCGGGTCGTGCCGCAGGTCCCTCATCAGGGCCACGCACATGCCGATCATGACGATGGTGAAGGGCGCGGCCACGAGGATGGTCAGGTTCTGCAGTCCGGCGAGAGCGTCGCCCTGGCCGTCGCCGATGAGCAGCATGACCGCCGCCACGGCACCGGTGACGACGCCCCAGAAGATCACGACCCACTTGGCGGGTTCGAGGACGCCCTTCTGGGAGAGCGTGCCCATCACGATCGATGCCGCGTCGGCACCCGAGACGAAGAAGATGCCGACCAGGACCATCACCAGGATGCTCATGAGGGTCGCGACCGGGAACTGCTGCAGGACACCGAAGAGCTGTGCCTCCGGGGTGGTGCCGACACCCTTGAGCTGCCCCGACTCCTCCAGCCTGATCGCCGACCCGCCGAAGACCGCGAACCAGACCAGGCTGACCGTGCTGGGCACCAGGATCACGCCGCCGACGAACTGACGGATCGTCCGGCCCCGGCTGATCCTGGCGATGAACATGCCGACGAAGGGCGTCCACGAGATCCACCACGCCCAGTAGAAGACCGTCCAGCTGGCGAGCCAGTCGGCGACCTCTCCCTTGCCGGTGGCCTCGGTGCGCCCGGCGAGCTGGGCGAGGTCACCGAAGTAGGCGGCGATGGAGGTGGGAATCAGGTCGAGCACGATGATCGTGGGTCCGGCGATGAAGACGAAGACCACCAGGATCAGGGCGAGCACCATGTTGATGTTGGAGAGCCACTGGATGCCCTTCTCGACCCCGGACACGGCGGAGGCGACGAAGGCGACCGTCAGCACGGCGATGATCGCGACCAGCAGGCCGGTGCCGGTCTTCTCCATCCAGTTGAGCTCCTGGAAACCACTGCCGATCTGGAGCGCGCCGAGCCCGAGCGAGGCCGCGGAGCCGAAGAGGGTCGCGAAGATGGCGAGGATGTCGATGACCCGGCCGATGGTCCCGTGGGCACGCTTCTCGCCGATGAGCGGCACGAAGACCGAACTGATCGTCTGCCTTCTGTTCCGGCGGTAGGCGCTGTAGGCGATGGCGAGCCCGACGACCGCGTAGATCGCCCAGGGGTGCAGGGTCCAGTGGAAGAGGGTGGTCGCCATCGCCGTCTGCATCGCCTCGGCGGCGTCCTCGGGACGGGTCCCCGGCGGCGGGTGCACGAAGTGGGCCAGCGGCTCGCTCACCCCGTAGAACATCAGACCGATTCCCATGCCCGCGCTGAACATCATCGCGACCCAGGAGATCGTACGGAACTCGGGCTCCTCGCCCTCCTGTCCGAGCGAGATCTTCCCGTACCGGCTGATCGCGAGCCAGAGGGCGAAGACCACGAAACCCGAAGCCGCCAGCATGAAGGCCCAGCCACCGTTGTGGATGAGTCCGGTGAGCAGTGTGCTGGACACGCTCTCCAGCGAATCGGTGGCCGTGGAACCCCAGACCACGAAGGCGACGGTGAGCACCGCCGTGACGCCGAAGACCACCCGGTCGGTCGTGGGGCGCCGGCCGTGATGCGGGTCGGAGGGTAGTTCGGCCGTGACCGGGAGATAGTCCCCCCGCCCTCCCGAATCCTGCTCGTCGTGTGACACAGATGGCACCTTTCACGCAGTGCGAAATTTCGCTCTCCGTAAGGCAGTACCACAGGCGGTGTCCCTCATGCGGGATCAACAAGCCGTTCCGGCTCGACCGTCTCGAGGTTGATATGCCGCACGCTCGCGACGCGCTCACCTGCCCGGCTGCCCGTACCGGGCGGTTAGGCTGACGGCGTTCGTGCCGAACCCGCCAGTTCCAGCCGTTCCCAGCCGGGACGCGCGTGTACGAGGAGCGACTCTTGCCCGACCCGACCCCCGACCCGCATCGTGACGTCCGCCCCACCCTGGAGGCCGTCGCGGCCCGCGCCGGGGTGTCCAGGGCGACGGCCTCACGGGTCGTCAACGGCGGGGCGGGCGTACGGCAGCCCTTGGTGGACCAGGTGCGCCGAGCCGTCGAGGAGCTCGGCTACATCCCGAACCACGCGGCACGGACGCTGGTCACCCGGCGCAACGGCGCCGTCGCCGTGATCATCGACGAGCCCGAGTTCCGGGTCTTCTCCGACCCGTTCTTCTCCCGCCAGATCCGCGGGATCAGCCGCGAGCTCAACGCCCACGACGCACAGCTGGTCCTGCTCCTGGTCGAGGGCAGCGGCGACTTCGAGCGGGTCACCCGTTATCTGGCCGGTGGTCACGTGGACGGGGTGCTGGCCTTCTCGCTGCACACGGACGACGAACTGCCCGCGATCATCCGCAGGTTCCGGGTCCCGACGGTCTTCGGGGGCCGCCCCGGCCACCCGGCGGGCGGGGACGCCCCCCAGGTGCCCTACGTCGACTGCGACAACCGGGGCGGAGCCGGCGAGGCGGTGCGTCACCTGGTCTCGCTCGGCCGGCGCCGCATCGCGCACATCGCGGGGCCACGGGACCAGACATCGGCCCTCGACCGCATCGACGGCTATCACGACGTGCTCCCGGACGCGGGAAGGGAACTCGTCGCGGACGGCGACTTCACCGCGGAGGGCGGGGCGCGGGCCATGGCGGGTCTGCTGGACACCCATCCGGACCTCGACGCCGTCTTCGTGTCGAACGACCTGATGGCGTCGGGCGCCCTGCGGATCCTGCGCGAGAGAGGTGTCCGCGTGCCGGAGGACGTCGCGGTGGTCGGATTCGACGACATGACCTCGGTGGCGGAGGCCGCCGTACCGCCGTTGACGACGATCCGTCAGGACGTCGAGGGCATGGGCCGGCTGATGGTGCGGCTCCTGATGGAGCGCCTGAACAGCGACACGGACGCCTGGCCCGAGTCCGTGATCACCCCGACGGAGCTGGTCCGCCGGGCCTCGGCCTGAGACCCCGCAGAGGTCGGGCCGGGGTCAGCCCGCACCCGGCCGGCCGGCCCGCCACTCGGCCCGCGCCGACCTGGCCGACGGCAGGTAGCGCAGCCGCTCCGGGAGCAGAGGCACGACGCGTCGCACCACGGCGCCGAAGCGCCGCAGCCGGCGCTCCTGCTCCGGTGTCCAGTCGAGCCCGATGGCCTCACGGGCGTCCGGCGGCATCAGCCCGACGGTGATGAAGGAGCGGAACCGGGCCAGCGGCGGGAGAAGCACCGGCCACAGCGTCCTCAGGAGCAGCCGCAGGACGAGGGGCCCCCTGTCCGGAGGCGGTACGGAGACATCCGTGGCGACCAGCTCCCGCACGACGACGGTGGCCTCCACCTCGTCGGCCAGCATCTTCCGGTAGTAGGGCCAGAAGTCCTCGATCGTCTGCGGCATGTCACGGTCGTGGATGCCCAGGATCCGTCCGACCTGGAGCCACTCCCGGTACAGGGCGCGTTCCTGCGCCTCGGTGAGCGGGCGCACCAGATAGCGCGACGCGTGCTGGTATACGGGGAAGCCGGTGGCGTGCACCCACGCGTAGTTCGCGGGCGTGAGCGCGTTGTAGCGGCGGCCCCGGGTGTCGGTTCCCTGGATCGTGCGGTGCAGCTTCCTGAGCCTGCGGCCCTCCTCCGCGGCGGCCTCTCCCCCGTACACCCAGAGCTGGAGGGATCTGAGGGACCGCTCGCCGCGTCCCCAGGGATCCGTGCGGAAGACCGAGTGCTCGTCGACGCCGGCACCGACGGCCGGGTGGGCGACCTGGAGGGTGAGGGCGGCGGGCAGCATCAGCAGTCCGCGGACGTCGCCGGCGAGGCTCCACAGGACTCCGCCCGGCGGGGGCGGTACGGGGTCTCCCGTGCTGGTCATGTGAGTGCTCCCAAGGGTCTACGGGTGCGCGGATCGGTGCCCGGCCCGTGTGTGTTCCAGTATGCGATCGCGCGCTCGCCGACGATCCGCAGGGGCGGCGATCCCCGGCGGCGGAGCGCGGCTCGCCGCCCTGGCCCTTCTCCGCGCGGGCCCACTCTTCGAATCTGTGTCAGCAGTGTTGACGCACCCGGTGAAACAAGTCAATAGTATTTGTAACTTTGACTCTCGGGGGCGGGAGGGGCCGTCGGACAACCTCCCTCGGCACAGGAGTTGGGCCAAGGCACACCCACTGGATGGGATCGGCTCTGCCCCTCCCCCATCGGCAGCACGGCATGCCGCTCGACATCCGCGACGTCGGCGCCGAGGGCGTCCGCCGCACCGGCCTCGCCGCCGTCCCCCGTATCCGAAGGCCGTACCAACAGAGGAGGCCGCACCATGGCCCGCTACAGCCGACTGCGTGAGATCCGCCGCATGGATCCCGCCCGGGACTGCGCCGAGATACTCCAGCTGATGTCGCAGTACGAATTCCCGTGGGACTACCGTCAGGGCATCAGCGTCGCCTTCCTGCGCGACTACGGCGTCCCGCGGATCTCCTTACTGCTCGACCGCACCCAGGAGTTCGAGCGCAACGGTCAGAAGCGCTACGACGACACCGTCCTGTTCGGATACGAGATGGCGGCCGAGGGCTTCGATTCGGAGCGCGCCCGGGCCGCTGCCCGCCATCTCAACCGCATCCACGGCAAGTACCGCATCCCGAACGAGGACTACCTCTACGTGCTGGCCACCACCGTCGTCGGCCCCAAACGCTGGATCGACCGGTTCGGGTGGCGGCCCCTGTGCGCGCAGGAGGCGGGAGCGCTGGCGGAGGTGGGGCGGCGGATGGCCGCCATGATGGGCATCGAGGGCGCTCCCGACACCTACGAGGGCTTCGAGGAACTGCTCGACTCCTACGAGGCCCGGATGTTCGCCTACGACCCGGCGAACCGCCGCGTCGCCAACGCCACCTTCCGGGTCATGGCCGCCTGGTACCCGGCCCCGCTGCGCCCCCTTGTCGCCAGGTTCTCGCTCGCTCTGCTGGACGAGCCGCTGCTGAGGGCACTGGGCTTCCCGGAACAGCCGCGGTGGATGCGGGCGTCGGCCGTTCGCCTGGTGCGCGCCCGGTCGCACGGTGTGCGGCTGCTGCCGGCCCGGCCCCGGTGGCTGCCCTCCCGCCCACGGCCGCGCAGCTACCCCTTCGGTTACCAGCTCGACGACCTCGGCCCGCACTGGGCCCAGAGCCGTCCGCTGGAACCTCTTCCCACGGAGAAGCCATGACGACCGGAACGAACCCGGCGGAGCAGACGATCGAGGACATCCGCGCCGCGGTGGCGCGGGCCAGGAGCGCCGGCCGAAGCTGGGCCGCGCTCGGGGCACGGGAACGGCGCACCTGGCTGCTCCGGTGGAAGCGTGAACTCGCCTGCCGTACGGACGAGTTCGACCAGGTGATCGCATCCGAGACCGGGAAACCGGTGCACGACGCCCGCGCCGAGGTGCTGCTGACACTGGTCCACCTCGGCTGGGCGGCACGCAACGCCCGCCTGGTGCTGGGCCGGCGGCGGGTACCGTCCGGCCTCCTGTCGGTCCACCAGCGGGCCCTGCCGGCCTACCGACCGCTCGGGGTGAGCGGGCCCTGGAACTATCCTCTCCACACACCGATGGGATCGATCAACTACGCCCTCGCCTGGCCCGGGCCGTCGAGCTGGGCGGAAGCAGCACGCCCGGTTCTGAGGACGGTCACGCGGCGCTGAGGAGCGGCACCAGATAACGGCGGGCGAAGGCCCGCACCTGCTCGTCGTCGTCCAGCTCGAAGCAGCTCACGGGGTTGAGGAGGAAGGAGACGGTGATCCGCACCATCAGTTCGGCGACCGGTGTCGGGTCCGTCTCCGGCCGCCCCTCGGCGCGCCGGGCGTGGCGGAGGCGGTCGGCCAGATAATCGCGTATCGCGAGGAAGGCGGGGCCGCTCTCCAGCGTGAGGAAGGGGAGCATGATCTCCGGCTCCAGCCTGAGCAGCCCTCCCACCAGCGGGTGCTCACGAATGTGCTTCAGCACGGCGACGAAGCCGGCGACGAGCCGGTCTTCGGTGGTCGGCAGCGCGGCCGCCGCCTCGTCCACGTCCACGACGAATCTGCGGTACTCCCGCAGAAGGCAGGCGGACACCAGGCTGTCCTTGTTGCCGATCCGGCGGTACACGGTGACGCGCGAGACCTTGGCGCGCTTGGCCACGTCGTCGACGGTCGATCGGCGCAGCCCGAAGGTCATGAACTGCTCGCGTGCCGCGTCCAGGATCTGTTCGCTCAGCGCGTCGGACGGTGGCGTCTCGACGAGCGCCCTGGCCAGCAGTGCCTCGTTGGTACCCGGTGCCGCCATGAGCCCTCCCCGTCCGTTGCCACCACTCAACCACATCGATACAGAAACAGCGTTACTCAATCCGTCTCTTTGTAACTCTCCCTCCCGGAGGCACCGTCCACGCCGCCCTCCCGCGATCGCTCTCCCCCGAGCGACGGGCATTCGTCACGCCCCTGCGCGACTTCTCCGCGGCGCGAGTGCGGCACGCGTAAGCAGCGCGACGCCCTGGCCGCGGACCGGCGGTCCCGCACGCCCCGTCGCTCCACACCCGGCCGGCGGCCTTCGGCCGACGGAGACGCTGGGCCGCCACGAGGTCAACGACGTCTTCTCCACGGATGTCACGGCTGCCGGTCGACCGTGGCCGGCACACGGACCGCGCATGGGCCCAGCTGATGGCGGGTCCCGACGCGGAAGGGCTCCTCCTCGCGGCGAAATGCCGGGCCTTGCCGCTCGGATCCCGAAGGACACGCTCGCGGACGTGCCCGGAAGCGCGCGGACGCGAGCAGTCCGGCCGACCGGCTCCTTCCGAGCCCTGCGGCACCGGCCGGCTGGCCTGGCGTCCGAGATCGAGCCGGGTGCCGTCGATCCGGCGGGAGGCACCGGGCCGGCGGCCTCACCCGTAGTCGTACACCGTGACGTCGACGCCGCGGTTCACCAGCCGCTCGGTGACGAGGGGTTCGACCTTGGACCAGGTGCCGCCCGCCAGGCCGCAGCCGATCCTCGGCATGTGCACCGACGCACCCAGCTCGACGGCCCGCACCGCCACCTTCCGCAGCCCCTCGTCGATCGCCTCGTAACGCACCGGAACGCCCTTGCTGCCGGTGCGTATCCCTCGCTGGCCCACCACGTTCGCCACCCAGACGTTGGGTTCGACCTGGACGAACTGCGCGGCCCCCAGACCGAAGTCGTTGCCGGCGCGCTCACGGTGCCAGCTCCGGTAGGCGGCTTCGGGCCCGGGCCAGCGTCGGGACACGGCCAGGACGAAGCCCTTGCCCCAGCCGCCCAGGTCGTTGCACACGTGCACGATCAGCTTGACGCCCTTGCCCTGCGGCGCGGTGGCGTCCCCCTGCACATACGTGATCCCCGGCATGCACCCACCGTACGGGCCGCCACCGACAACAGCCCGTCGCTCAGGCCCCGCCCTCGGTGTACAGCGCGTCGAGGACCTCGCTGTACCGGTCGCGGGTCAACCGGCGGCGGAGCTTCAGCGAGGGAGTGAGTTCACCGGTCTCCGGGCCCCACTCCCGCATCAGCAGCCGGTAGCGCTTGATCTGTTCGCTGCGGTTCAGCCGGGCGTTGGCGGCCTCGACGGCACGTGCGATCTCCTCCCGTACCTCGGGGCAGGTGGCCGGGTCGCCCTCGATTCCGCGGGCCGCCACCCAGGAAGGTGCCATCTCCGCGTCCAGCACGAGGAGCGCCACCAGGTAGGAGTGTCCGTCACCGTGGACGAACGCCTGGCCGATCAGCGGATGCTCCTTGAGCGTGTTCTCCACCAGTGCCGGGGATACGTTCTCCCGGTCGAGGTGATGATCATTTCCGTCTTGCGGTCGGTGAGCCGGAGGAAGTTGTCCTCGTCCAGGCGCCCGACGTCGCCTGCAGCGAACCAGCCGTCCTCGCCCAGAGCCTGTTCCACGGTGCCGCCGTCGCGCAGATAGCCCCGGAAGACGGTCTCCGGCCCTTGGCATGACCGACCCGCGAAGGACTCCGGAGCCGACCACTTGGAATCCCTGCCCCTGACAGAATGATCAACCGCCGGACGAGATCCTGACGGATGCCGCATGATGTCGGCGTCGGCGGGCGTGGTCGCCGACCACTGCTCCAGTCGTGAGCGCGAAGGGTGGGGTACGCACTCTCGCAGCCACATTCCGCAGACCGGTCGGGGCTCCCAGGGCGGGCACCCCTGAGCACTTTCACAACAGTGGTGCGACAGCAATACTGTTGCACCTGATCGACCCAGACCCGTCAGGACGGGCCTGTCCGCGACAAGGAGCAGCCATGGCCACCGGAACCGACGAGCCGACGCTGACCGTCGACGAACTGGCGGCGCGCGCGGGCGTCACCGTGCGCACCGTGCGCTTCTACAGCACCAGAGGCCTGCTGCCGCCTCCCGTGATCGGCCCCCGACGCGTCGGGCACTACGGGAACGACCACCTCTCCCGGCTGGCCCTCATCGAGGAACTCCAGCACCAGGGCATGACGCTGGCCGCCATCGAGCGCTACCTCCAGCAGCTGCCACCCGACCTGAGCGCGCAGGATCTGGCGATCCACCGCGCCCTGGTGGCCTCCTGGGCGCCCGACTCGGCCGAGGACATGGAGCGCGCCGAACTGGAGCGTCGGGCGGGCCGGACCCTCAGCGAGCAGGACCTGGACCGGCTGGCGGCCATGGGAGTGCTGGAGCACCCGACGGTGCCCGAGGGGCCGTGCCTGGTGGATCCGGGTCTGTTGCGGCTCGGGGTGGAGCTCCTGGACGTGCCCATCGCGCACGAGACGATCCTGGCCGCGCGCACCGTCCTGCTGGAGCACACCCGCTCGGCCGCCCACGAGCTGACCCGGCTGTTCCGGGACGAGGTGTGGAACCCCTACCGCGAGCGGGAGTCGGACCCGGAACACGTGAAGGCGATGAAGTCGCTCTCGGCCCATATGCAGCCGATGGTGCTCCAGGCGCTGCTGACCGCCTTCCAGCGGTCGCTGAAGGAGGAGCTGGGGGCCGCGTTCACCGCGGGCGAGGAGCAGTGAACACGGCCCGCACGGGCGCCGTCAGTCGTGGAAGGTCTCGCCCTTCTCCGCCTTCTCCAGCAGCAGCGCGGACGGCAGGAAGCGGTCGCCGTAGCGCTCGGCGAGCTGCCGGGCGCGCGCCACGAAGCCGGGCAGGCCGCCCTCGTACCCGTTGATGTACTGGAGCACGCCACCGGTCCAGGCGGGGAAGCCGATGCCCATGATGGAGCCGATGTTGGCGTCGGCCACGGTCATGAGGACGTTCTCCTCCAGGCAGCGGACGCTGTCCAGTGCCTCGGAGAAGAGCATCCGCTCCTTCATGTCCTCGAAGGGCACGTCGGTACCGGGCTTCGTGAAGTGCTCGCGCAGGCCCGGCCAGAGCGCACCCCGGCTGCCGTCCTCGCCGTACTCGTAGAAGCCCGCTCCCCCGCTGCGGCCGGGGCGCCCGAACTCGTCGACCATGCGGTCGATGACCCCGTCAGCGGGGTGTGTGGCCCAGGTGCCGCCCGCCTCCTCGACGGCGCGCCGGGTCTCGTCGCGGATCTTGCGGGGCAGGGTGAGCGTCAGCTCGTCCATGAGGGAGAGCACCTTGGCCGGGTAGCCGGCCTGCGCCGCCGCCTGCTCGACCGACGTGGGCTCCACACCCTCGCCGACCATCGCGACGCCCTCGTTGATGAAGTGGCCGATGACCCGTGAGGTGAAGAAGCCGCGCGAGTCGTTGACGACGATCGGGGTCTTCCTGATCCGGCGCACGAGGTCGAAGGCGCGTGCCAGGGCCTCGTCCCCGGTCTTCTCGCCCTTAATGATCTCGACGAGCGGCATCTTGTCGACGGGCGAGAAGAAGTGCAGCCCGATGAAGTCCACCGGCCTGCTGACGCCCTCGGCGAGCACGGTGATGGGCAGCGTCGAGGTGTTGGAGCAGAGCAGGGCGTCGGGGTCGATGACGTCCTGGATCTCCTGGAACACCTTGTGCTTGAGCGCGGTGTCCTCGAAGACCGCCTCGATCACGGCGTCGCAGCCCGCGAGGTCGGCCACGTCCCCGGTCGGGGTGATGCGGGCCAGCAGTTCGTCCCGCTTCGCCTCGGTCGTACGGCCCCGGGAAAGCGCCTTCGCGAGGAGCTTCTCGCTGTACGCCTTGCCCTTGGCGGCCGCTTCCGTGGAGACGTCCTTGAGGACGACGTCGATGCCGGCGCGTGCGCAGGAGTAGGCGATGCCCGCACCCATCATCCCGGCGCCGAGGACCGCGACCTTGCGGACCTGGCGCTCCTCGACGCCGGACGGGCGGCTGGCACCGGAGTTGACGGCCTGGAGGTCGAAGAAGAACGCCTGGATCATGTTCTTCGCGACCTGGCCGGTGACCAGCTCGGTGAAGTAGCGCGCCTCGATGGTCTGCGCGGTCTCGAAGTCGACCTGCGCCCCCTCGACGGCAGCGGCCAGGATGTTGCGGGGCGCGGGCATGGGCGCGCCGGCGAGCTGCTTCTTCAGGTTGGCGGGGAAGGCGGGAAGGTTGGCCGCGAACTTCGGGTTCGACGGGGTGCCGCCGGGGATGCGGTAGCCCTTGACGTCCCACGGCTGCTGCGACTCGGGGTTGGCGTCGATGAAGGCGCGGGCCTTGTCGAGCATCTCCTCGCGGGTCGCGGCGACCTCGTGGACGAGGCCGTTCTCCAGGGCCCGCCGCGGGGTGTACTGCGTGCCCTGGAGGAGGACCTTCAGCAGGGCGTCGGCGATGCCCATCAGCCGCACGGTGCGGGTGACTCCGCCGCCTGCGGGCAGCAGGCCGAGGGTGACCTCGGGCAGGCCGATACGTGAACCGGGGGCGTCCAGGGCGATGCGGTGGTGCGCGGCGAGCGCGATCTCGTAGCCGCCGCCGAGCGCGGCGCCGTTGACGGCGGCGACGACCGGCTTGCCGAGGGTCTCGATGCGGCGCAGCGACTTCTTGATGGCGGTTCCGGCGTCGAACGCCGCCTGGGCGTTCTCGGGACCGATCCTGATCATGTCCTTGAGGTCGCCGCCCGCGAAGAAGGTCTTCTTGGCGGACGTGTAGATGATGCCCCGGATGGAGTCCTTCTCGGCCTCGGCGCGTTCGGCGACGGCCGCGATGGAGTCCTTGAAGCCCTGGTTCATCGTGTTGGCGGACTGGTCGGGGTCGTCGAGTACGAGGGTGACGACGCCGGTCTCGTCCTGTTCCCAGCGGATGGTGGTGCTCTCGGTCATTGCGATTTCTCCGTAAGCAGGGGTGGCCGGGGACGGTCAGAGACGCTCGATGACGGTGGCGACGCCCATGCCGCCGCCGACGCAGAGGGTGGCGAGTCCGTAGCGCTTGTCCTGACGCTCCAGTTCGTCGACGAGCGTGCCGAGGATCATCGCGCCGGTCGCGCCGAGCGGGTGGCCGAGGGCGATGGCGCCACCGTTGACGTTGACCTTGTCGAGCGAGAGGTCCATGTCCCGGACGAAGCGCAGCACGACTCCGGCGAAGGCCTCGTTGATCTCGACGAGGTCGATGTCGCCGATGGTGAGTCCGGCCTTGGCCAACGCCTTGCGGGTGGCCGGGGCGGGACCGGTGAGCATGATGGTCGGCTCGGATCCGGAGACGGCCGCGGAGACGATCCTGGCGCGCGGTGTGAGTCCGTAGCGCTCGCCGGTCTCCTTGGAGCCGATCGCGACGAGGGCGGCGCCGTCGACGATCCCGGAGGAGTTGCCCGCGTGGTGGACGTGGTCGATCCTCTCGACCCAGTGGTACTTCTGGAGGGCCACGGCGTCGAATCCGCCCATCTCGCCGATCGTGGCGAACGAGGGCTTCAGGGAGGCCAGGGAGTCGGCGGTCGTACCGGGGCGCATGTGCTCGTCGTGGTCGAGGACGAGCAGCCCGTTGCGATCCCTGACGGGGACGACGGAACGGGCGAAGCGCTCCTCCTTCCAGGCGGTGGCGGCGCGTTCCTGGGACAGCGCGGCGTACTCGTCGACGTCACGGCGCGAGAAGCCCTCGATCGTGGCGATGAGGTCGGCGCCGATGCCCTGCGGGGCGAAGCCGGTCTCGAAGTTGGTCATGGGGTCCATGGCCCAGGCGCCGCCGTCGGAGCCCATCGGCACACGGGACATGGATTCGACGCCGCCGGCGAGGACGAGGTCCTCCCAGCCGGCACGCACCTTCGCGGCGGCGAGGTTAACCGCTTCCAGACCGGAGGCGCAGAAGCGGTTCTCCTGTACGCCCGCCACGGAGTCCGGGAGTCCGGCCGCGACGGCGGCGATACGGGCGATGTCGGAGCCCTGGTCTCCGAGCGGGCTGACCACTCCGAGGACGATGTCGTCGATGGCCGCGGGGTCGAGGTCCGGGAAACGGCCCTGGATCTCGTGGATGAGGCCGACGACGAGGTCGATCGGCTTGGTGCCGTGCAGGGCGCCGTTGGCCTTGCCGCGGCCGCGCGGGGTGCGGATCGCGTCGTAGACGAATGCTTCGGTACTCAAGGCAGCTGCCTTTCGGGGTCGGTGCTGGGCGGGGAGGTCAGGCGAGCAGCGAGCGGCCGATGATCTCCTTCATGATCTCGGTCGTCCCGCCGTAGATGGTCTGGATGCGGCCGTCGGTGAAGGCCTTGGCGACCTGGTACTCCGTCATGTAGCCGTAGCCGCCGTGGAGCTGGAGGCAGCGGTCGGCGACGCGCTTCTGCAGCTCGGTGGCCCACCACTTGGCCATCGACGCGTGCACGGCGTCGAGCGTCCCCTCGGAGTGGTCGACGATGCAGCGGTCGAGGAAGGCGCGGGTGACGGCACACTCGGTGGCCATCTCCGCGATCTCGAAGCGGATGTGCTGGAGCTTGGAGAGCGGGCGTCCGAAGGCCTCACGCTCCTTGACGTACCGGGTGGTGATCTCCAGGAGGTGTTCGGCGGCGGCGATTCCGGCGACCGCTATGCCCATCCGCTCCTGGGCCAGGTTGGTCATGAGGTGGATGAAGGCGCCGTCGGGCTCGCCGAGGAGGTTCTCCTTGGGGACGCGTACGTCGTTGAAGAACAGCTCGGCGGTGTCCTGGGACCTCTGCCCGATCTTGTCGAGGTTGCGGCCCCGCTCGAAGCCCTCGGCGCCGCGCTCGACGACGAGTAGCGAGAGGCCTTTCGCGCCGCCCTCCGGTGAGGTCTTCGCGACCACGATCACCAGGTCGGCGAGGATGCCGTTGGAGATGAAGGTCTTCGAACCGTTGAGGAGCCAGTGGTCACCCTTGTCGTCGGCGGTGGTGCGGATGCCCTGGAGGTCGGAGCCCGCGCCGGGTTCCGTCATGGCGATGGCGGTGATGGTCTCGCCGCTGCAGAAACCGGGCAGCCAGCGCCGCTTCTGCTCGTCGGTGCCGAGACCGGTGAGGTAGGGGCCGATGATGTCGTTGTGCAGCCCGAGCGCGAGCCCGGAGACCCCGGCCCTGGTGAACTCCTCGGCGAGTACGGCGCTGTAGCGGAAGTCGGCGTTGCCTCCGCCCCCGTACTCCTCGGGGACCGCCAGGCCGAGCAGCCCCTGGCGGCCGGCCGCGAGCCACGCCTCGCGCGAGACGATGCCATCCTGCTCCCACTGCTCGTAGTGCGGGAGGACCTCCTTGGACAGGAAGGTGCGGACGGTCCCGCGGAACGCGTCGTGCTCTTCGGTGAAGATCTGCCGCTGCACTTCAAGCCCCCTGGAGCCAGTTCTTGACGGTGGAGATCAGCCGCGCCGGCTCCGGGCCGACGGGCGTGACGTTGAGCATGGTGACTCCTGCCTCGCGGAAGGCCTCGATGCGGTCGCGTACGTACGCTTCGGGGCCGCAGAGCGTCATGAGCTCGCAGAACTCGTCCGGCACGGCGGCCTCCGCCTCCCTCTTCTTCCCGGCGAGGTAGAGCTCCTGGATGGTGGCGGCCTCCTGCTCGTAGCCGTAGGCGACGGCGAGGTCGTTGTAGAAGTTCTTGCCCCGTGCGCCCATACCGCCTACGTACAGCGCGATCTGCGGACGCGCGAGGTCCCTGACGGCGGCCGCGTCGTCGCCGATCGCCAGCAGGCCCCCCGCGACGGTCTGCAGGGGGCCGAGTGCCGGGTCGCGTTTCGCCGTGCCCTCGGCCAGTGCCGCGCCCCAGACCTGCGGGGCCTTCTCCGGGATGTAGAGGGTGGGCAGCCAGCCGTCTGCGATCTCGGCGGTCAGCGCCACGTTGGCGGGGCCGAGGGAGGCGACGTAGAGGGGGATGGTGTCGCGCACCGGCCGCGTGAGGATCTTCAGCGGCTTGCCGAGCTTGCCGCCCTTCTCCTTCGGCAGGGGCATGTCGGTGATGCCGTGGTGGTCGATGACCTCGCGGCGCCAGATCCGCCGGCACAGCTCGACGGTCTCGCGGGTCCTGCCGAGCGGCCGGTCGTACGGCTTGCCGTGCCATCCCTCGACGACCTGTGGTCCCGAGGCGCCGAGTCCGAGCAGGGCACGGCCGCCGGAGACGGCGTCGAGCCCGGCGCCGGTCTGGGCGATGAGGGCGGGGGTGCGGGAGTAGACGTTGAGGATCGCCGCGCCGATCCTCAGGCGCTCGGTGCGGGCGGCGAGGTAGCCCATGAGGGTGGGCGAGTCGAAGCCGTACGCCTCTGCGACCCACACGGCGTCGAGGCCGGCGGACTCGAGTCCGGCGACCTCGTCGCAGGCCGCGCGCGGATCGCCCGCGTAGTTCAGCGGCAGGGAGAGTTCCATCAGCGGGTGGCTTCCTTCCCGGTCGCCAGCAGGCCCGGCAGGCCCCAGTCCGCGGCGACGGCCCCGGTGTCCGCCCCGGGCAGCGCGGGTGCGCTGCGCACGGAGACGGGCGTCGCCGAGAAGCGGGGTGCGGGGGCGGGCTGGGTGAGGCCGCTGTGCTCCACATAGGTGGAGCGGGCGGCCAGGTGGGGGTGGCGGGGCGCCTCACGGAGCGAGAGGACGGGGGCCACGCAGGCGTCCGTCCCCTCGAAGATCTCGGTCCACTCGGCGCGCGTGCGGGTGCCGAACCTGTCGGCGACGAGGGCGCGCAGCTCTTCCCAGCGTCCGAGGTCGTTCCGGTCGGGGGCTTCCTCCCCGAGTCCGAGGAGCTCCGCGAACTCCTCGTAGAAGCGCGGCTCCAGGGCTCCGACCGCCATGTACCGGCCGTCGGACGTCTCGTAGGAGCCGTAGAAGGGGCAGCCGCCGTCGAGGAGGTTGGAACCGCGCCGGTCCTGCCAGCTGCCGGCTGCCAGCATGCCGTGGATCATCGTGGCGAGGTGGGCCGCGCCGTCCACGATGGCCGCGTCGACGACCTGCCCCCTCCCGCCGGATGTACGGGCGTGCTGGAGGGCCGCGAGCACACCGACGACGAGGTAGAGCGAGCCGCCCGCGTAGTCTCCGACCAGATTGGCGGGCACCGTGGGTGGTTCGCCGGATCTGCCGATCATCGAAAGGGCGCCGGTGAGCGCGATGTATCCGATGTCGTGTCCCGCGCGTTCGGCCAGCGGCCCGTCCTGGCCCCAGCCGGTCATCCGCCCGTAGACGAGGCGCGGGTTGCGTTCCAGGCAGGCGTCGGGGCCCACGCCGAGGCGTTCGGCCACCCCGGGCCGGAAGCCCTCGATGAGGATGTCGGCACGCTCGACGAGGTCGAGCACCTGCCCTGCTCCGCCCTCCGCCTTCAGATCGACGAGGACCGACCGCTTGTTCCGGTTGGTGAGGTCGAAGGCGGGCTCGATACCGATCACCGAGCCTCCGGGCCGGTCGACGCGCACGACGTCGGCACCGAGGTCGGCGAGGAGCATGGCGGCGAACGGCCCCGGGCCGATGCCCGCCAGTTCGACGACGCGCACTCCGGTCAGCGGGCCCTGCGACCCGTGTCCTGTCGTTGTCATCAAGCCCCCAGCAGTGTGACACAACTGATGTAACATCGATGATGCTAAGAACGGACCGCGCTCCGCACAACCCTTTTGGCCGAGCAAGCGCTTAGCTCTTCCCCGGATCCTCTCGCACGGAGACCCTCCCGGCCGCGCAGCGCCACGAACGCCTCCGCTACCCTCTGGCTGCTACATCGACGTCGGGCCCCGCGGAGGCACTCATGAACAGGCAGAACGGGGCAGAACGCCCTTATGACGTCGTCCTCTTCGGGGCCACCGGCTTCGTGGGCACGCTCACGGCGGAATATCTCGCCGCACACGCCCCGGAAGGCTGCCGCTGGGCGCTGGCCGGCCGCAGCCGCGGCAAACTGGCGGAGCTGCGCGATCGCCTCTCCGCGGAGAACCCGCACTGCGCGGAACTGCCGCTGCTGACGGCCGACGCCGACGACGCCGGTTCCCTGCGCGAGCTGGCCGGTTCCGCGCACGTGGTGGCGTCCACCGTGGGACCGTACGTCTGGTACGGCGAGAAGCTGGTCGCCGCCTGCGCCGAGACCGGGACCGACTACACCGACCTCACCGGGGAGGCGGAGTTCGTCGACCGGATGTACCTGGAGCACGACGGCCGGGCCCGCGAGACGGGGTCCCGCCTCGTGCACGCCTGCGGCTTCGACTCCGTGCCCCACGACCTCGGCGCCTACTTCACGGTCCAGCAGCTGCCCGAGGGTGTTCCGCTGACCGTCGACGGCTACGTCCGCACCAACGCCGCCTTCTCCGGCGGCACGTTCGCCTCGGCGCTCACCGCGATGGGACGCGGCCCGCAGATGGCGCGGGCCGCCCGCGAACGGCGTCTGCACGAGCCTCGCCTGGTCGGCCGGCGCGCCCGCGCCCCGCAGGGGTCACCGCACTTCAGTCCGGAGACCGGCACCTGGGCACTGCCGCTGCCTACCCTGGACCCCCGCGTGGTGGAGCGGTCCGCGCGGGGGCTCAAGCGCTACGGCCCCGACTTCCGCTATCGGCACTTCGCCTCGGTGAAGCACCTGCCCATGGCACTCGGCGGCACGGCGGCGATGGGCCTGCTGGCGGGGGCCGCCCAGATCCCGGCCGCGCGGCAGTGGCTGTCGTCGCGGGTCGAGCCGGGCACGGGTCCCGGCGAGGCGCGCAGGGGGCGGAGCTGGTTCACGGTCCGCTTCGTCGGTGAGGGCGGCGGCCGCCGGGTCTGCACGGAGGTCTCGGGCGGCGACCCCGGCTACGACGAGACGGCGAAGATGCTGGCGGAGGCGGCTCTGGCGCTCGCACTCGACGACCTGCCCGCGACGTCGGGTCAGGTCACGACGGCCGTGGCGATGGGCGATGCGTTGTTGGGGCGCCTGACCGCGGCCGGGCTGCGCTTCCGGGTCGCGGCGGTGCGCTGAAACCCGGGATGACGGCCGTTCCGGCGGTCAGAGCATCCAGGACGCCAGCGTGACGACCATGGACACGGTCCAGGCGGCTCCTGCGAGGACGCCCAGGGTCATGCCCACGGCGACGCCGCGCTGGGAGAGGCGTACGGTTCCGGCACTCAGCTGAGGGGTGTGGTGGTCGATCATGTGTACCAGCCTGCCCCTGATGTTCGACGAGGAACATCCGTATGTGTACTCAGTTGGCAACAGATCACCGAGCCGGGCCCGGTCAGCCGGTGGCCTCCCGGAGAGCGGACCGGCACAGGGCGTCGGCTCTGCGCGTGGTCTCGGGCTGACGGAAGCCGCGGGCCAGCGCGAGGGTGTGGGCGCACGCGTTGTCCAGGCCGGTGCGGTGTCCGACGGAGACGAAGACGGGTTTCGTGTCGTCCCGGGTGCGCAGGGCCCGCCCCACTTCCTCGTCGCCGTCCATGAGCGGGGTGAAGTCCCCGCGCCGGGGCCCGGGTTGCTCGTAGCGGAAGGTGAAGGGGTTCTTGGCGACACCGATGACCGGCAGGCCGGTGAGCACGCCGAGATGGCTGGCGAGGCCGAACCTGCGGGGGTGGGCCCGTCCGTAGCCGTCGCAGACGACGAGCCCGGGGTCCACCGGCAGGCCCTCGATCGCGGCCAGGACGGCCGGGAGCTCACGGAAGGCGAGGAGCCCGGGCACGTACGGAAACGTCACACGGCCGTCGGCGGTGGACTCGGCGACCACCTCCAGGGTCGCCGCGTCCAGGACGACGGCCGCCGCCACGACGAGGTCCCGCTCGTCGTCGTAGGCGACATCGACTCCGGTGACCCGGCCGGTACCCGGCGGCGGCCCCGGCTCGTCCAGCACCACCCGTGCGCGCAACGCGTCCTGTACGGAGCGGGCTTCGGCCTCGTCGGCGGGCATCCGGAAAGTCGTCATGGCCGGTCAGTCTAGGAGCTCGCCGGTCCGGCGATCATGTCCGATCCGGGGGCGACCCGCACCGCTTCGGTCGAGCGCGTCGACGCCCACACGGGCGACGAATTCCTGGGACGCCGTCGCACGGTCCCTGGGCCGCAGGACCGCACACCGCTGATCAGTCGTCCGATCCGTCCTCAGCCGACCGGTTCGCGGGTCGCCGGCACCTCCCCGCCCGCGACCGGGGCCCGCGGGCCCGGTCGCGGGGCGGGCGTCACGTGTCCGTACCGAAGGGCCGCTACCGCAGCCGCGCGACCCTGCCCTTCTCACCCGCGGCCCAGCAGCCGCCGTCCGAGGCGCAGTCGACCGTGTCGTACGAGCCGGTGTCCACGGTCCGCCAGGTCCGGCCGCCGTCCCGCGTGACATCGGTTCCGGTGGGACCCACCGCGAGCGCCGACCAACGGCTGTGCGGCAGCCACGCGACCCCGGACCGATAGGCCGGCGGCGGGGCGTCCGCGCTCCGCCAGCTCCGGCCGCCGTTCCCGGTCACGGACGCGGCTTCCGGCGACGGCTGGTCCGCCCGGTAGTCGCCGCCGACCGCGATGCCGTGCGCACGGTCGCGGAAGGCGAGGCCGAACACCCCACGTGCCGGGTCCCCGGCCGGGATGCGGGACGCGGCTTCCGTCCAGTTCAGACCGCGGTCACCGGAGTGGAGCACCCGGGAGGTCGCCGCGCCGCCGGTGGCGAGCCAGACGTCCCGCGTGCCCGAGCTGACGAGGCACTGGCCGCTCGCTGCGAACCCGGCCTCTCCGGGCTGTGCCTGGGGCATCCCCGCGTCGGGAAGCACCCGCCAGTTCCGTCCGCCGTCGGAGGTCGACAGGACGCGGAACCTCCCGTCGACCGGGTCGCTCATCGCCAGGCCGTGGCGGTGGTCGAAAAAGGCCAGACAGTCGTAGAAGGCCCGGGCATCGGTGTTGCGGAAGGACTCCGACCAGGTCGTGCCGCCGTCCTCGGTGCGGAAGACCCGGGACGCCTCACCCTCTCCGATGGACAACGCCACGGCCCGCCGTCGGTCGAAGGCCTCGATGTCACGGAACTCCAGCCCGGCCGCACCGGCCGGCGAGACGTCCTGCCAGTGGCGCCCTCCGTCCGTGGTGCGCAGCACCGTGCCCCCGGTGCCCGCTGCCCAGGCGGCGTCGCGGCCTACGGCCGCAAGGCCTCGGAGGCGCACCTCCGTACCCGTGGCGGTGAGCACCCACCCCGGGTCCCGGTCCGGGTGCCCAACCGGTGCGGCCCGCGCCGTCGGTGCGACCAGTGCGGCGGTCACCGCAGCGCCGCACAGCACCGGTGCCATCAGCCTTCTCATCTTCCCCATGGCCCTCATGGCGCTGGAAGCTAACCCACCCGTGGGCGGCAGTCCAGGGTGCGCCGCGCGAAACGGGGCAGTTGATCGGAGAGGGTGCAGCGGTGACGCAGCTCACGCTGCCCGGCAGTGCACGGATCGAGACGTTCCGTCGTCTACTCCAATGCCGGGAACCGTTCGTCCGAGGCGAGAGGGAGCAGGTCTTGTCCAGCGTTATCGAGCAGTCCGTGCAGGCACGTATGGTCGCGTCCGCACCGCGTATGGAGACCCTGCCCGCCACTCTGCACTACGACCGCGAGGACCCCTTTGCCGTCCGCATGGCGTTCCCGGCGCCCGCGACCCTCGAAGGCACCGAGGTTTCCTGGGAGTTCTCCCGGGAGTTGCTCGCCACGGGCATGGACTCACCCGCCGGCGCCGGCGACGTGCGGGTCCGGCCGTTCGGGTACGACCGCACGGTCCTGGAGTTCCACGCGGTCGAGGGCATCGCGATGGTGCACGTGCGGACGTCGGAGCTGCGCCGCTTCCTGAAGCGGGCGCAGGAACTGGTTCCGGCGGGGGACGAATACCTCTTCCTCGATCTGGACGGCGATCTGACCGACCTGCTGGGCGGGTCCTCCTGAGCCGCGCCTCCTGACCGTCGCCGCAGTGCTGAGCCGAGGGTTCCTTCAGCCGGCGCGGCACGGGGCCTGGCCGACCCACGTCGCGCGGCGCGTCCACCCGACGGGCCGCGGTCAGCGGGCCCGCGGACGCCCGCCTCGCCCGATGTCGCCCGCACGGCCCGAATTCGGTTGCGTGGCGGCGAGGCCTCTCGTAGCGTCACCGGTGTCCCTGTCGTCGTCGGATCGGAGAAGGACGTTGCTCCACATCTGAGGTGTCCGCCGGCCGTGCCGCGCGCCCCGAGGCGCGTGTGCCGTGCGTGACCCACCCCGATGTCCGAGCCGTTCTCCGTGTTTTCCCGACGCATCCGGGAGGCCCTCGTGCCTGCATCCTCGACCCATGTCCTCTGTTCTTCCCTCTCGTTCGCCTGGCCGGACGGCAGCGAGGTCTTCGACGACTTCCACCTGGCTGTGGGCCCCGGCCGAACCGGGCTCATCGGACTCAACGGCTGTGGGAAGTCGACCCTGTTGCGTCTGATCGCCGGTGAACTCGGACCGACCGCCGGACACATCGCAACGGCAGGCGACATCGGCCACCTCACCCAGGACCTCGTCCTGGACACCGCTCTGCGGGTGGACGAGGTCCTCGGGGTGGCGAGCGCGCGGGCTGCGCTGCTCGCCATCGAGGCGGGCGACGCCCGCGAGGAGCACTTCGCCGCGGTCGGTGACGACTGGGACGTCGAGGAACGCGCCCGCGCCGTGCTCGGCCGGCTCGGCATGTCCGGCATCGGCCTCGACCGCACCGTCGGGGAGCTGTCCGGCGGTGAGTGCGTGCTGCTGCGGCTGGCGGCCCTGCTGCTGGCACGGCCTTCCGTTCTTCTCCTGGACGAGCCGACCAACAACCTCGATCTGTACGCCCGACAGCGGCTGTACGAGGCGGTGGAAGCCTGGACGGGGGTGCTGGTCGTGGTCAGCCACGACCGGGAACTGCTGCAGCGGGTGGACAGGATCGCGGACCTCCGCGACGGCGCGGTCACCTGGTACGGCGGCAACCTGTCCGCGTACGAGGAGGCGCTGGCCGTGGAGCAGGAGGCGGCCGGGCGGATGGTGCGGGTCGCGGAGGCCGACGTGCGGCGGCAGAAGCGCGAACTCGCCGACGCGCACGTCAAGCTGGCCCGGCGGAAGCGGTACGGGCAGAAGATGTGGGACACCAAGCGTGAGCCGAAGGCCGTGATGAACCTGCGCAAGCGGACGGCCCAGGAGTCGGCCGGCAAGCACCGCATCATGCACACGGAGCGGCTGGCGGACGCCGAGGAACGTCTCGACGAGGCGGTCGACGCGGTTCGGGACGACGAGGCCATCCGGATCGAACTGCCGCACACCCGGGTGCATCCGGGCCGCGGCGTGCTGGTGCTCCGCGATCTCGAACTCGCCCACGGGGGACGGGTGCGGGGCGAATGGGACCTGCGCGGCCCGGAGCGGATCGCACTGGTCGGCCGTAACGGCGCGGGGAAGACGACGCTTCTGCGTACCATCGTGGGCGAGCTCGATCCGGTGTCGGGCGAGGCGGCCGCGCAGGTGCCGGTGGGTTTCCTGCCGCAGCGTCTCGACGTCCTCGACGGTGCGATGTCCCTGGTCGAGAACGTCGCGCGCGTCGCGCCCGGCGCCACCGGCAACGCCATCCGGGCGAGGCTGGCGCACTTCCTCTTCAAGGGCGCGCGTGCGGACCGGCCGGCCGACGCGCTCTCGGGCGGTGAGCGCTTCCGGGCCACACTGGCAGCACTGCTGCTCACCGAGCCCGCTCCCCGGCTGCTGATGCTGGACGAGCCGACGAACAGCCTCGACCTGCCCGGTGTCCGCCGCCTGACCTCGGCGCTGGAGGCCTTCGAGGGCGCGCTCATCGTGGCGAGCCACGACATGCCGTTCCTGAAGTCGCTGGGGATCACCCGCTGGTTGCTCCTGGACGCGGAAGGGCTCCGGGACACCACCCCCGGGGCGCTACCGGGACTCGGGCCCCAGGACGCCTGACTTGTCCGCCGGTGTACACCTTTGACCTGCGCGGATAACACTCGGTGAACAGACACCACGAGGAGCGGGCTTGGCTATGGCCTTACTGCCGCCTTAACCTACGGTCACGTAACCTACGAAGCCGTAGGTATATTTCTCCCGTCCCCAGGAGCCCCCCGTGACGATCACCTCTCCCCATCTGGGCAGTTCGAAGGCGTGGACAGACGCCCAGCTGCTGTACGCGCTGGAGGAGGTGGTGGAGAAGGAACTCAACCGCCATCTCAAGGTCGCCAAGGACTGGATGCCCCACGAGTACGTACCGTTCTCCGACGGCCGGAACTTCCCGGGTGTCTTCGAGGACGGCGAGGCGTGGGAGACCAGCCAGTCCAAGGTCACCGACATCGGTCGCATCGCCCTCGTCGTGAACCTGCTGACCGAGGACAACCTCCCCAGCTACCACCACGAGATCGCCTCGCTCTTCGGCCGCGACGGCGCCTGGGGCACCTGGGTGCACCGCTGGACCGCGGAGGAGGGCCGGCACGGCATCGTGATGCGCGACTACCTGCTCACCTCGCGCGCCGTGGACCCGGACAAGCTCGAGCATTTCCGCATGGCGCACATGGCGGAGGGCTTCGAGTCCGACAACCGCCACTCGATGCTGCACTCCGTGGCGTACGTCGCGTTCCAGGAGCTCGCGACCCGCGTCTCGCACCGCAACACCGGTCACCAGTCGGGCGACCCGGTGTGCGACCGGATGCTGGCCCGGATCGCGACCGACGAGAACCTGCACATGGTCTTCTACCGCAACCTGCTGGGCGCGGCCTTCGATCTTGCCCCGGACCTCACGATGCAGTCCGTCCGCGACGTGGTCGTCAACTTCCGGATGCCCGGTCACGGCATGCCCGGCTTCGAGCGGGCCGCCGCGCAGATGGCCATCGGCGAGATCTACAACATGCGCATCCACCACGACGACGTGATCCAGCCCGTCCTGCGGTACCTGAAGGTCCTCGACATCGACGGCCTCGGTCCGGAGGGCCTCAAGGCGCAGGAGGAGCTCGGGCTGTACATGAGCGGTCTGGACAGCGAGGCGTCGAAGTTCGACGAGAAGCTGGCGGCCCGCAAGGCCCGCCTGGCGGCCCGGGCCGACCAGGGCTGATCCGCCCGGCATCCGTCCCGGCCGGGATCGGGATCCGCTCCCCGCCCCCGGCCGGACGGCGTCGGCCGCACGTATCGCGCGTGCGCCACTCGGGACGAAGAAGACGGACGGCCTCGGAGCACCGGGGCGGTTCGTCAGTACGACGCGACGGTCCCGCACGGCCCAGGTGTCGGGGCGAACGGCTTCTACGGCTTCCGGCGCGCCGCGACGGCGTCGGCGGCACGGCCGCGGAGGGCGGCGACGGCACGGCGCGTCCCCATGCCCGGCCCCGCGGGCCCCTGATCGCCGACCGGCTCTCGCCGAGGGACGAAGCAGCCCCTGGTGCGGCAGGTACAAGGCGACGCCTGACGGATCACCTGACGGGAAGGCCGGTCGGTGGCCTGACGGGAGGGCCGGACGGAACACTCGCCGACGCACGGGCCCGTCGGGCCGACGCTCAGCCTCGTGCGGAGCGGCTTCTCCGCAGTCGGTCCCGCTCCTTCTCCGACATGCCGCCCCAGACGCCGAAGCGCTCGTCGTGGGCGAGTGCGTACTCCAGGCACGCCACGCGGCCCTCGCAGGCGTTGCACAGCTGCTTGGCCTCGCGGGTGGAGCTGCCCGGCGCCGGGAAGAAGAACTCGGGCCCGGCCTGCGCGCACAGCGCGGTCTCCCGCCATAGGAGCTCGTCGGTCATGGTGTTGATCGGCATGGGGCCCACGGTGCCCGGTCGCGACAAACAAGCGATCAACGATCGTTGAACGGCCGGGCCGACAGCGGACTCCTCGCTCCCGGCACGCCCGGCCCCGCGGATCAGTCCTGCGGCATCGGCAGGGGCTTGATCACGGCGAAGGCGGCACCCGCCGGGTCGGCGAAGGTGGCGATCCGGCCGACGTCGGGCAGGTCCACCGCAGCCATGGTCACCCGTCCGCCCAGCCGCTCCACGCCGGCGGCCACCGCGTCGGTGTCCTCCACGGCGAAGTACGGCAGCCAGTGAGGCCCGGCACCGGTCTGGCTGGGCACCGCGTCGAGGGGCTGGATGCCTCCGAAGAAGGACTCGGCTCCATCACTTCCGGCGGGCCGGATCATCGTGTAGGGACCGCTGGGGAAGGACATGATGTCGGTCTGCCACCCGAAGACGGTGTGGAAGAAGGCGGCCGCCGCGGGAACGTCCGGCGTGTACAGCTCGGACCAGATCAACGCGCCGTTCTCCATGATCATTCCGAGGCCGGGGTTGGTCCCGGGCTGCCAGACGCCGAAGTACGCGCCGAGACTGTCCGTGAAGCCACCCATGCGCCCGTAGTCGAGCACGTCCATCGGAGGGAACGCCGCCGACCCTCCGGCCAGCTCGACCGTCCGGGCCGTGGCGTCCGCGTCGGGGGTCTGGAAGTAGACCGACCAGGCGGGCTGCCCCTGGTCCTCCGGCACGGTCATGACCCCCGCGACGTTTTTGCCCCGCAGCTGGTACATCCCGTAGCCACCCGTCTCCGGGCCGCCGGGGACCAGGTCCCAGCCGAAGAGACCGTTGTAGAAGGCCGTGGCCGCCTCGATGTCGGGGGTGCCGAGGTCGATCCAGTTGGGGGCGCCGGTGACGAAAGCCGGGTCGAGCATGATGTGCTCCTTCGGCGGGTCCCGTGGTCCCGCTCGTCTTGTCGGAGATGGAGGTGCCGCGCATCTCCGAGTCTTGCACCAGGCACCGACGACCGCAGTTCGCACCGTGCGGGACGCCGCAGGTGTCGTGGCACGATGAAGCCGGTCGGTGGCGGGCCGCGACGACTGCGGACCGCGGTGGCGGGAACAGAAGGACGTACATGACTCAGGCCGGACCCACGGGCGACGTACCCACGGGAAGATCCGCACGGGCACTGCTCGGGAACGCCCAGGTGCTCGCCGGTTCGGCCCGGGCGGTGCTGGACGACCACCGCGGCGCCGTCGAGACCGCGCGCGCCGCACTCGATCCCCTGCTCGACTCCCTCGTCGACCACGGGCTGGCCTCCATCCCCGTCTCCCGGCTGACGGAGGTCACGGAGGGCCGGCTGCGGCTCGGCGCGCTGGAGCAGGCCGGATACGGAACGGTCGGCCGGGTCCACGGAGCCGGGCGTTACGAGCTCCGGCAGATCCCGGGTGTCGGTGCGCAGACGGCTGACCAGGTGCTGGCGGCCGCACGGCAGATCGCGCGCGCGGTCCGTGACTCCGTCGCCGTGCGGATGGACGTGGACGCGCCCGACGCGGCCACGACCTCTCTGCTCGTCGCCCTGCACCGGCTGGTCGGTGGCGGCCCCGACGTACGTCGGGCCGTCGATGCCGCCCGGCGTCTGACCGCCGAGCTGGAGCCGCTGCTCACGACGGCCGCGCCGGCCCGGAGCCGACTGCGGATGCTCTTCTCGGGGCGGGCGGCCGGCGACCTGGCACTGGCCGCCGTGGCCGCCGTACGAGGGGTCCTACGGGACTCGGACGCGCGTGAACTGCGCACCCTGTTCGCACAGGTGTCCGTCGATCTGTTGCGCGGACCCGTGTCGGAGGCCGAGGCGTGGGTCGATTTCGAACTGCGCCCGGCCGACTACTACAGCCTGCTCGCCGAGCTGTCCGGCAGCGGTCCCGACCGGGACGCGGCCCAGGGATTCCTGCCTGCCGGGATCGCGGACCGGGTCCGCGGGCTGCGGCTGGACGACACGTGTCTGCGGGTCTCGTTGCGCGGTTACCAGTCCTTCGGCGCGCGCTTCGCGCTCACCCAGAAGCGGGTGATCCTCGGGGACGAGATGGGGCTCGGCAAGACCGTGCAGGCCATCGCCGCGCTGGCTCACCTCGCGGCCGGCGGCGAGACCCACTTCCTGGTGGTGTGCCCGGCGAGCGTCCTGATCAACTGGCGGCGGGAGATCGAGGCCCGCTCCACCCTGCGGGCCGTGCCGGTGCACGGTCCGGAGCGGCAGGACGCGTTCACCGAGTGGCGGGAACGGGGCGGGGTCGCCCTCACCACCTTCGACGCGCTGCACTCGCTGCCGGACGGTCCCGGGGGCGGGGTCAGGCCGGGCATGGTGGTGGTCGACGAGGCCCACTTCGTGAAGAACCCCGCGACGCGCCGTTCCCGGGCCGTGAGCGGCTGGACACGGCACACCGACAGGGTGCTGTTCCTGACCGGCACGCCGATGGAGAACCGGGTCGAGGAGTTCCGCAGCCTGATGCACCAACTCCGTCCCGAATCGGCGCCGCTGGTCACCTCCACCCACGGCGTCGCCGGCTCGCACGCTTTCCGCAGAGCCGTAGCCCCCGCCTACCTGCGCCGGAATCAGGACGACGTCCTGGGGGAACTCCCGGCCCTGGTGCAGGCCGACGAATGGGAGGAGTTCTCGCCCGCCGACCTCGAGGCGTACCGCGACGCCGTCGGCTCGGGGCACTTCATGCGGATGCGCCGCGCCGCGTACGCCCGGCCGGAGACGTCGGCGAAGCTGAACCGGCTGCGTGAACTCGTCTCGGAGGCCGAGGACAACGGGCTCAAGGTCGTGGTGTTCTCCTACTTCCGCGAAGTGCTCCGGACCGTCCAGGAGGCCCTGGGCGACGGGGTGTTCGGTCCTCTCTCCGGAAGTGTCCCGGCCGCACGCCGGCAGGACCTGGTCGACTCCTTCGGCGCGACGGAGGGCCACGCGGTGCTGCTGAGCCAGATACAGGCGGGGGGCGTCGGGCTCAACATCCAGGCGGCGTCGGTCGTCATCCTGTGCGAGCCGCAGATCAAGCCGACGATGGAGCACCAGGCCGTGGCCAGGGCGCACCGCATGGGGCAGATACGGACCGTGCGGGTCCACCGGCTCCTCGCGGCGGACAGCGTGGATCAGCGGATGCTCGACATCCTCGCGCGCAAGGACCGGCTCTTCGACGCGTACGCGCGGCGCAGCGATGTCGCCGAGGCGACGCCCGACGCCGTCGACGTGTCGGACGGGGACCTCGCCCGGCGCATCGTCGAGGAGGAACAAATGCGGCTGGCCGCCGAGGTCTGACGGCGGGGCCTCAGTGTTCGTGGGCCTCGGCCGCACCTGCCGCGTGGTGCGGCGGGTCGTATCCGGGGACCGTGCCGTCCGCCTTGGCGACGAGCAGCAGCCCCGCCATCCCCATGTCGGAGTGGCTCTGGACGTGGCAGTGGTACATCCAGGCACCGGCCCCCACGTGCTCGCCCGCGATGATCTGGAAGCCGAAGGAGTCGGCGGGGCCGCAGATCTTCGTGTCGATCACACGGCTCGGGTCGTCCGGGCCGGTGAGCAGGCCGGTCCTGTTGTCCGCCCAGCGATGCCCGTGGATGTGGAACGTGTGGTAGTACTCGCCGTGCGTGATCATCACGACCTCGACCCGGTCGCCCACGGTGGCCTCGAAGTTCGGACTCTCGTGGGCCGCCTTGTTGTTGATCGTCATGTCGTTGAAGACGATGGTGATCGTCCTGTCCGGCAGGACGTCTCCCTTCCGGCGAACGACGAGTGGCCCGTACAGGCCCTTGCGGATGCCGCCCGTGCCGTGGTCCGTGCCGACGACGTGGTCGTGGTAGTGCCAGTAGCCTGCGCTGCCCGCCTGCCAGGTGCCGTCCTTGCGGCGGCCGGGGACGTGGGTGCGCCAGGTGTACGTGCGGGTGCCGCCGGGCTCGACGTGGCTGCGGTTCATCCGGGTGCCGTCGCTCGCGATGTCGTAGTCGACGCCGTGGACGTGGAGGCTGGCGTCGACGTCCGTGGTGTTCTCGAACTCGATGTGCAGCGTGTCGCCCTCGGTGATCTCGATGAGCGGCCCGGGAATCGACGCCTTCCCCTTCTCGAAACCGTACCCGAGCTGACCGTCCGCCAGTTTCTCCGCGTACAGCTTGAGATGTCGGACGACCCCGCCCGCGGGGGCCGTCTTCGCCGGGTTCTCCGCGGAAGTGGCCTGCACCGCACCGAGTGACATCGATGTCACCCCGGTGGCCGCCGCCACACCGCCGCCCACCAGCATCCGGCGGTTGAAGGTCCTTCGGTCCATGTCGAACTCCCCAATGCGAGACGGAAACTGACGCGCTGCTCCCCTGGACGGCCCACACGGTAGCCGGGGAGCGTTGGTTTATCCACACTCAGGACAAAGTTCGTTCGATTGCTGCCATACCTATTGGCGAGTCATGAAAAGAGGTCTAGCTTCGTGCGCTGTCGCAGTGACCAACAGAGGTGCGGTGACGAAGTAGTGACCGGAGAAGTGACCAAGAGGGGTGGGTGACCACATGCAGCGCACACCACATCGCAGGTCCAGATCGCGTCGCGGTGTCGCGGCGGCCGTGGCGGCAGGGGCTCTGACCGCGTCCCTGCTCGGCGGCCAGGCGGCCACCGCCAGCCCGTATCCGGATCCAGGGCTGAAGGAGAGGATGGCGACAACGTTGTCCCTGCCTTCGCCGCCGGGCGGGTCCGATGTCAGGGTCCTGGTGTTCCACGCCTCGGCGGGCGAGGAGCCCCAGACCGTGGACGCGGGCATCGCGGCCATCGAGAAGATCGGACTCAGCGGTCCGGAGTCCGGGCGCTTCAAGACCGTCGCCACGGACGACGCCGGGGTCTTCACCAACGGCAAGAAGCTCGGCAGGTTCAACGCGGTCGTCTTCCTGACCGGCGGCGGCGACGTGCTCGACCCGGAGCAGGAGGCGGGTCTGGAGGCGTACATGGAGGCCGGTGGCGGCTTCCTCGGCATCCATGACGCGGCGCGCACCGAGCCGTACTCCGACTGGTTCACCGGTCTCGTCGGCGCACGTCCCGCGGCCGACAGCCCGACGGCCGTCCAGCGCGCCACCGTGGAGATCGGCGACCGGCAGCACCCGGCGACGAAGAACCTCCCGCTGGAGTGGAAGCGCCCGGACAAGTGGCTGAACTGGAAGGACAACCCGTCCGGCGACGTCCACACCGTGGCCCGCGTCCGCGAGCTCACCTACTCCCCCGGCAAGAGCGCCAACGGCTGGGACCACCCGGTCTCCTGGTGCCGTGACTACGACGGCGGCCGCTCCTTCTACACCGCCATGGGCGGTACGGCAGCGGGCTTCGCCGAGACCGACTTCCGGGACCACCTGCGCGGCGCGCTGGCCTGGACGAGCCGTATCTCGCAGGCGGACTGCAAGGCCACCGTCGACTCCAACTACACGGCGGAGCGGCTCACCCAGCCCAACCAGCCCGGCAGGAACGACCAGATCGGCGAGCCCCACGGCCTGGTCACCGCCAAGGACGGCCGGGTCTTCTACATCGGGCGCGGCGGCGCGGACAGCAGCGTGCCGGTGGTCACCGACTGGAAGGACCCGAACATCGGCAAGGGCGAGGGCGAGGTTCACGTATACGACCCCGCGACCAAGAAGGTCACCCTCGCCGGCAAGCTGAGCGTCTTCGGCAACAAGGGCGGCGGCGACGAGCTGGTCAAGGTCGAGGAGGGGCTGCTCGGGATCGAGCTGGACCCGGACTTCGCCACCAACGGCTGGGTGTACCTGCACTACACCCCGCACGCGAAGATCGACCGCGACAAGCAGACGGCGGTGCGGCAGGTCTCGCGCTTCACCTTCGACCACGCCACGAACAAGCTGGACCTGGCGTCCGAGAAGGTGCTGCTGCACTGGCCGGTCCAGATCCACAGCTGCTGCCACGCGGGCGGCGGCATGGCCTGGGACTCGAAGGGCAACCTCTACGTCGCCACGGGTGACAACAACTCCTCGGGCTTCAGCGACGGTTACTCGGGCAACAACCCGGAGCCGAACTACAAGGGCGTGTCGTTCGCCGACGCCCGCCGCACGGCGGGCAACACCAACAACCTCAACGGCAAGATCCTGCGGATCCACCCCGAGGACGACGGCACCTACACCCTGCCCGAGGGCAACCTCTTCACCGGCGAGGAGCCGGACGAGGGCGGGGGCAAGACCCGTGGCGAGATCTACGTGATGGGCGTCCGCAACCCGGCGCGCATCTCCATCGACACGTCGACCGACACGCTGTACGCGGGCTGGGTCGGCCCCGACGCGGGCGCTCCCAGCACGACCTGGGGTCCCGCGAAGTACGACACGTTCGCGGCGATCACCAAGGCCGGCAACCACGGCTGGCCGTACTGCATGGGCAACAAGCAGCCCTACCGGGACCGCAACCTGCCCGATCCGTCCAAGCCTCTGGGCTGGTACGACTGCAACGCCCCGAAGAACGAGTCGCCCAACAACGACGGCCTGGTCAAGCTGCCTCCCGTCACGTCGAACACCATCTGGTACTCCCCCCAGGGCGGCGGCGTGGACTACCCGCGTGACGCGAACGGCGTGCCCAGTTACAAGGTGGAGGACCAGAAGCAGCTCCTGCCCTGGCTCAAGGGCGGCGGCCAGGCCACGATGAACGGCCCGGTCTACCGCTACGACGCGGCGAGCACGAGCAAGGCCAAGTGGCCGTCGTACTGGGACGGCAAGTGGTTCGTCGGCGACTTCTACGACGACACCCAGCCGCGTCACGCCGTGCTGACCGACCCGAAGACGGTCGGCAAGGGCGGCCTGCCCACGCACGCCGAGTCCCTGAAGAAGATCATTCCGGTCGGTGCGGACGGCATCCGCAACCTCATGGACTGGAAGTTCGCCCCGGACGGCTCGCTCTACGTCCTGGACTACGGACGCGGCTTCTTCACCTCCGACTCCAAGTCCGCGCTGTGGCGCGTGACGTACAAGGGCGGCGGTCCGACCCCGGCCGCCGCAGACCTGGCCAGGAAGGCGGCAGCGCAGTGAGACACCCTTCGCTCCTCGCGCGAAAGCGGTACGGACCCGCCCGGTGGTGGCTGGCCCTGCTCGGTTCGTTCCTGATGGTCCTCGGGCTGGCGTCGACCGCCGCGTACGGCCGCGACGACGACCGGGCGGCGGCTGCCGCCGACCAGGTCCTCACGTGGACCGCAGGCGACCCCATCGACCACTACCTGTCGGCGCCCAAGACCGCTGTGGCCGGCGCCGCGACCATCGTCTTCGAGAACAGCGCGGCCACGGGCAACACGACGGGCATGCCGCACACACTGACGTTCAGCGTCTCGGACGTGGAGTTCAACAACGACGTCGCGGTCAACATCCTGGCCAACCCCAGTGACAGCGAGGGCGGCAAGCACAGCGTCGAGGTCGATCTCACGCCCGGCCGGTACTTCTACCACTGCACGATTCCCGGCCACGGCTCGATGCAGGGCATCCTCACGGTGACCGAGGACGACGGCGGCGGCGAAGACACCACCGCTCCCGAGACCTCGGCCACGGTGGACGGCGACAAGAACGCCGACGGCGCGTACATCGGCCAGGCCACCGTCACAGTGGCGGCCACGGACGCCGGTTCGGGCGTGGACACCGTCGAGTACGCCGTCGGGGCGGACGGCGCCTGGCAGCCGTACACCGTGCCCGTCGTGGTGGACGAGGTGGGGACGCACACGATCCGCTACCGTGCCACCGACAAGGCGGGCAACGCGGCGGCGGAGAAGTCCGTCGACTTCGCGGTCGCAGCGCCGCCGACGGACGACGAGACCCCGCCGGAGACCTCGGCGACCGTGTCGGGCGAGAAGGACGACGCCGGCGCCTACCTCGGCATGGCCACGGTCACCGTGACCGCGTCCGACACCGGCTCGGGCGTCAACACCATCGAGTACGCCGTCGGGGCGGACGGTGCGTGGAAGGCGTACACCGCGCCCGTGATGGTGCACGAGGTGGGCACGCACAGCGTCCGCTACCGCGCCACGGACAAGTCCGGCAACGTCGCGGCGGTGAAGTCCGCGGACTTCACCGTCGTCGAGCCGCCGTCGCAGGACAAGACACCGCCGACGACCTCCGTGGTGGTGACGGGCGACAAGAACTCGGACGGCGCGTTCATCACCAGCGCCGAGGCCACGGTCACCGCGACCGACGCGGACTCGGGTGTGGCCAAGGTCGAGTACTCCCTCGACGGCGGCCCGTACCTGGCCTACTCCTCCCCCGTCGTCGTCGACCGCGTCGGCTACCACACGTTCGCCCACCGGGCGACGGACAAGGCGGGCAACACCTCCGAGGCGAAGAAGGTCTCGTTCACCGTCGCGCAGAGCGGCGGGGTCCCGGCCCCCAACTGCCCGGAGTTCGACGAACGGCTCACGGTCATCGTCGGCACGGTCGACACCGGTGTCCCCAACCGGCTGACCGGCAACCGCTGCACGATCAACGAGCTCATCGAGGACGAGAAGGACTGGTCCTCGCACGCGCTGTTCCTCAAGCACGTGGACAAGGTCCTGGACAAGCTCCTGACCGACGGTGTCGTCGACGCCCGTGAGCACAAGAAGATCTACCGGGCGGCCAAGCAGTCCGGCATCGGCAAGCCGGGCCAGGACGAGGGCTACCGCAAGCTGTTCGACGGCACGGCCGGCTCCCTCGCCAAGTGGCAGCAGGTCGGCGGCGGACAGTTCGCGCTGAACGAGGAGGAGGGCTCGATCACGAGCTCCACCACCGTGGACGGCATGGGGATGCTGTGGTTCCCGGCCAGGCAGTACGGGGACTTCTCGCTGAAGCTCCAGTGGCGGGACGACGCCCCCGGCGCGGGCAACGCCAACGGCGGGGTGTTCGTCCGTTTCCCGAACGTCCACGACCACCCGGAGGAGTCACGTCCGGAGTGGGTCGCCATCAAGTACGGCCATGAGATCCAGGTCAACGACCGGCCCGACGGCGACATGTACAAGACCGGTTCCCTCTACGGGTTCGACCGGGTCGGTCTCGGAGGGGCCGGCGTCACTCCCAAGGGCACCTGGAACGACTACGAGATCCGGGTGGTGGACCAGCACTACTCGGTCTACCGCAACGGTGTCCTGCTGAACGAGTTCGACAACAACGGCGGCCAGCTGTTCGAGCCGCCGCGGGACGACGACCCGGGCACCGACGGCCGGCGGTACGCCTCCGGCTACATCGGGCTCCAGGTCCACAGCACCACGGACGTGATCTCCTACCGCGACATCCGCATCCAGGAGTTGTAGGGGCGCGTCACACCCGGGCGGCCGTGGCCGCATGCTCCGGCATGCGGTCGCGGCCTCCTGGGTGCCGGTGGCGCCAGACCCAGAAGACCGTGCAGGAGACGAGCGCCCAGGCAGCCAGCACGAGGTACGGGAAGAGGTACTGGTGGCCCCGGTAGTAGACCGCCGTGTGCTGGGCGTTGACCGAGGCGCCGGGCGGCAGCCAGCGGCCGACGTGCCCGAGCAGCGAGGGCAGCAACGGCCAGGACACCGCGCCGCCGGACGAGGGGTTGCCGAGCAGCACCATGACGCCCCACGTCGGGATCATCGCCCAGCGCCCCATCAGGGTGTTGAACATGGTGAAGACCATGCCGGAGGTGAACATGGTGAAGGCCAGGATCAGCCACGACTGCACGAAGGGCAGGTCGAGCGCGCCGAGTCCCCAGTCCACCACCGCCGCGATGGCGAACCCGCCGAGCAGGGCGTACGCGACGGTGAACAGGATCCGTTCCAGTGGGATCAGCGCCCGGGCGTGCACGCTGAGCTGGATCGCACCGAGGAAGCCCATGATGACGGCGGCGAGAGAGATGTAGAAGAGGGCCAGCCCCCGAGGGTCGCCTTCCTGGAGCGGTTTGACGTCCTCGACCGTGAGCGGGACGCCGACGGTGTCGGCCACCTTGATCCCGGTCTCGCCCAGCAACTGGGCGACGGTGGCGCCGGACGCACCGGCGACCTGCATCACGACCCCCTTCCCGGCGCTCCTGAGGATCACGAAGACCTTCTGCTCGTCCAGCGCCGCCCGGGCCTGTGCGGCGTCCGGATACCTGTTGAGTTCGAGGGAGGCGTCGAGCGCCTCCTCCATCCCCTTGACGAACTCGACGGCGTACGGCGTCCTCGGGCCCTCGACGACCGCAGCCGGGATCCGGTGGGGCGTCGGATTGGCCATGGCGTAGGTGTAGGAGCCGGCGAAGAGACCCGCGGCCGCCGACACGATCAGCACGAGCACCAACCCGGGGAGGTACGGCGACTTCTTGTACGTCTCCCACTTCTCCCGCCGGGTCGGCGGCCTGCCGTGCGCCCCGTGGCCGCCGCCGGCCCCGGACGTCATACGGAGTCGCCGTCGTCGTGCCGCGCGCGGCTGGGCTGCACCCGTTTGGGCTCGCCCGGCATCTTCGGATACTCCGGCGGATAGGGCAGATCGCCCAGTTCGTGCTCGTGTTCGTCACGCCGCGCGAGCTCCAGCACCTGATCGAGCCGGAAGGCGTGGTCGTCCATGTCGGCGTGCAGATCACCCAGCTCGGCGAAGCGCGCCGTCATCGTCCGCAGGTCGAAGTCACGCGGTTCGGCGTCGTCGATCTCCTCCCAGCGGATCGGGGCGGAGACAGGGGCGTGGGGGAAGGGGCGTACGGAGTAGGCGGAGGCGATCGTGCGGTCACGGGCCGTCTGGTTGTAGTCGACGAAGATCCGCTCCCCGCGTTCCTCCTTCCACCAGGCCGTGGTCACCCGGTCCGGCATCCTGCGCTCCAGTTCCCGCCCCACCGCGATGGCGGCGCGCCTGACCTGGGTGAAGGTCCACTCGGGGACGATCGGGACGAAGACGTGGATGCCGCGCCCGCCGGAGGTCTTGGGCCAGCCGCGCAGTCCGTGGTCGTCCAGGACCGAACGCAGTTCGTGGGCGGCCCTCACCGCGTCGGCGTAGTCCGTGCCGGGCTGTGGGTCCAGGTCGATGCGCAGTTCGTCGGGGTGGTCGGTGTCGGCCCTGCGCACCGGCCAGGGGTGGAAGGTCAGGGTGCCGAGGTTGGCGGCCCACAGGACCGCGCCGAGTTCGGTGGGGCACATCTCGTCGGCGTGCCGGCCGCTGGGGAATTCGATCCGGGCGGTGGGGGTCCATTCGGGCAGGTTCTTCGGCGCGCGCTTCTGGTAGAAGAAGTCCCCCTCGACCCCGTCGACGAAGCGCTGGAGCGTGGTCGGCCGCTCGCGCAGTGCACGGAGGATGCCGGGCCCCACGGCCAGGAAGTAGTCGGCCACGTCCTTCTTGGTGTAGCCCTTCTGGGGGAAGTACACCTTGTCCGGGTTGGACAGCCGCACGGCCCGTCCGTCCGCGTCCAGTTCCACCGCTGTTCCTGCTGCCATGTCGGACACCGTAGGCCGGGCGCACATATGCCGCATATCGGAGGACGGGCACGGAACGGTGGGTGAGAATCGTGGCCATGGACCTGCCGGTGATGCCTCCCGTGAAACCGATGCTCGCCAAGTCCGTGTCCGCCATTCCACCGGACATGCATTACGAGGCGAAGTGGGACGGGTTCCGGGCGATCGTGTACCGGGACGGCGACGAGGTGGTGATCGGCAGCCGGACCGGGAAGCCCCTCACCCGCTACTTCCCCGAGGTGGTCGCCGCCGTTCGGGAGAACCTGCCGCCGCGCTGTGTGATCGACGGCGAGATCGTCCTGCCGTACGAGGGACGGCTGGACTTCGACCGGCTGAGCGAGCGCATCCATCCGGCCGACTCCAGGGTGCGGACGCTGGCCGAGCGGACCCCGGCGAGTTTCGTCGCCTTCGACGTCCTCGCTCTGGGCGACACCTCTCTGCTCGCCGCCGCGCAGACCGAGCGGCGGACGGTCCTGGAGGGCGCGCTGGCCGGCGCCTCGGCACCCGTGCACCTCGCACCGTCCACCACGGACCCGGACCTCGCGCGGGAGTGGTTCGAGCGGTACGAGGGGGCGGGGCTCGACGGGGTGGTCGCCAAACCGCTCGGTCTCCCGTACAGACCCGACACGCGCGCGATGTACAAGATCAAACACGAACGGACCGCCGACTGCGTGGTGGCGGGCTACCGCTTCCACAAGAGCGGCCCCGTGGTGGGCTCGCTGCTGCTCGGCCTGTACGACTCCGGGGGCGCCCTGCAGCACGTGGGGGTGTGCGCGGCCTTCCCGATGAAGCGTCGCGCCGAACTCGTCGAGGAACTCGACCCGTTGCGCATCGAACCCGCGGATCATCCGTGGGCGGCCTGGGCGGACGCGTCCGCGCACGAGGGCTCGCGGCTTCCGGGCGCGCCGAGCCGCTGGTCGGGCAAGAAGGACCTGTCGTGGGTGGCCCTCGCTCCGGAACGGGTCTGCGAGGTGGCGTACGACCACATGGAGGGCGACCGCTTCCGCCACACCACCCAGTTCAGGCGGTGGCGGCCGGACCGCACCCCCTCCGGCTGCACCTACGCGCAGCTGGAGGAGGTGGTGCGGTACGACCTGTCAGAGGTCCTCGACGGCCGCTGATCCGTCAGGCGGTGGGAGTGGGGCAGGGTTCGTCCGACGGTGCGTCCGTGGGATCGCTGTCCGCCGAGGGCGTGGGGCAGTCCGGGGCGGAGGTGCTGGGGTCGGGGTCGGGCGTCGTGGTGGGGTCCGGCGTGGTGGTCGGGTCGGGGGTGGGCGTCGGGTCCGTGGAGCCGCTGTCGGAGGGGCTGGGGCCGGGACCGGGGTCGGTGGGCGTCGGCGTATCGCTGGGGTCCGGGCTCCCCGACTCCGACGGTGTGGGGGTGGGAGAGGGAGTGGCGCCCGGAGGGGTGGACGGGGACGGTCTGCCGCTGGGCTGCGGTCCGACGACGATGCCGCCACCGCCCTTGCCGGGGCCACCGACCGGCGCCTTCGGCGCACGCGGGCCCCCCGCACCGGGGCTCCGCGGGACCACGCCCGTACCGTCGGCGACGGCGTGGACGCCCTTGCGGTAGTACTCCAGCCAGGACAGGACCGTACGCAGATAGGTGTCCGAGTGGTTGTAGCTGAGGACCGCCTGGTCCAGATCGGCCCCTACGGACAGGTCACGGGTCCCGGCACAGAGGTAGTGGCCGGCGGCGAGGGCCGCGTCGACGATGTTGTCGGGGTCCTTGCGCCCGTCGCCGTTGCCGTCCTTGCCCCAGTGCGCCCAGGTGGACGGGATGAACTGCATCGGTCCGACGGCCCGGTCGTACCGGGAGTCGCCGTCGTACGCGCCGCCGTCGGTGTCCGGGATGTTGGCGAATCCGGCGCCGTTGAGAACCGGGCCGAGTATCGGGGTGAGCGTGGTGCCCGCCGCGTCGACCCGTCCCCCGCTCGCGTGGCCGGACTCCACCTTGCCGATCGCCGCGAGTAACTGCCACGGCAGCCGGCAGCCGGGGTCGGTGCGCCTAAGCGCGCTTCGCGCGTTGCGGTAGGCGGCCAGGACGGTGGCGGGGATGCCGGCCTCGGCCGCCGGCTGCACGACGGCCGGACCGACGGGCTTTCCGCCGGTGGTCCTCGGCGGCTCCGGTGACCGCAGGGGCGGCAGCTCGGTGTGGTAACTGTCGTCGTTCGGCACCTCGGTCCAGACGACGTCGTCCGATGCCACGCTCTTCGGGTCGCCGGCACCGCCGTCTGTGATCCCCGGGGCCTGGGAGGCGGTGAGCGCCGCCATGGCGGCGACCGCGGTCGCCGTACCGCCGAGCCCGCGGCGCATGCTTCCGTTGAACCTCATGTGTCCTCCTTCTCCTGGGTCATCGCGTGAACGTGTCGATGGCCGCGATCCGCCAGGTGTCACCGCGGCGGACGGCGTCCACCGCGAACATGGCCGCCGCGTACGTCGTCTCCTCGTCCTTGCCGGTACGGGTGTTGCTCTGGTCGGCGAAGATCAGCAGCCGGGCCCGGTCCCCGTCGAGCAGCTCGACGCCGCTCTCGGTGACGGTCGTGGTGAGGACGAGCTTCTGTTTCGGCGCCTGGGCGCGTACGTCGGCGAGCATGTCCTCGTGCTGCCGCACCGCCTTGCCGGTCAGGTGCTTCCGCGCGGCCGCGTCGGATTTCTCGGGCGAGGCGTAGTCGTACGAGAAGACCGCGCCGACCGCCTCGCCGATCTGCCCCTTGACCTCGCTGGTCCGGCCGATGTCGGTGAGGGCCGTGTTCTGCCTGCCCGGTTCGTCGCGCAGCGTCGTGGCCGAGGTGAACGCCCATACGGCGAAGGCGCCGAGGAGCAGTGTCGCGGCGCAGAGGATCGCGGGCAGCCGGATGTGCGGGCGGGGCAGGCGCCTGCGCGGGGCTCCGTCCCCGCCGGGCTTCTCCTCCGTGCCGGCTCCGGCCCCCGCGGGCTCCTTCTCCGCGTCGGCTTCGTCCTCGGGGGCCGCTTCCGTCGCGGTCCGGTCCTCCGGCGCCTCGGGATCCGGTCCGGGACCCGCTTTCGTAGGCGCCGGTGCGGTCGCCACACCCGCGGTGGCGAGCCGACGGCGGCGGTTGACGAGGTGTCGGGTCGTCGACATGTTCGTGGGTCCTCTCGAAGGCGGGGCGGGCGGGCGGGGTCAGCCGGCGGTGTTGCCGACGGGCGCCTGTCCGAGGGCGTCGAGCTTCCACCCGTCGGAGGTGCGGGTGAGCTGCCCGAGCATCCGGCTCTCCTTGGCGACGGGCTTGCCCTCGGGGGCGGTCACGGTGACCCGCAGCGCCACCATCACTGCGGCCTTGCCAGCCCGGTCGTCCAGTTCCGTCACCGCTCCGGACAGGATCTCGGCGGTGCTGACGGTCTTGGCCGTCTCGATCTGCTTGACGAACTCGTCCCTTCCGTCGACGAGTTGCTTGTGCAGGGCACCGGTGGTCGAGTCCTCCCAGCTGTCGAGCCCTTGACCGAGCTTCGCGTGGTCGAGCGTGTTCATGTTCTGCACGGCCTGCTCCCCCGCCGCGAGCGCGTCGTCCCGGGCCTGCGCGTAGGCCGCCGAGTCGTCGTTCCCCGCGTCGTAGCGCGCCCAGCCGCCCCAGCCCGCCGCGACCGCCGCCGCGAGGGCCAGCGTGACGGCTGCCGCCGACAGAGGGTTCCTCGTCCGTACCCGTGCCATTGGTGCTCTCCCCTACCTGGAGGTGATGTCGACGATCCGCCAGTGGCCGCCGCGCAGTTCAGCGGTCACGGACAGCTGCGCCGCCGCCGTGGTGGCGGTCTTCCCCTCGCGCTCGTAGACCTGGTCCAGGAAGACGAGGAGGTGGGCGCTGCTGCCGCTGAGGCGGGTGACCCCGGTGCGTACGGCCTGGCTGGTGAGCGTCAGTTTCTGGTCCGCGGCCTGTTTCTCGACCTGGCCGAACAGGGACGCGTACTGCTGGAGCGCCCGTCCCGCGAGCAGGTCCTTCGCCGACTCCTTGGTGGCGGCGGTGGACCGCGGGTTGTACGAGAAGACCTTGCCCAGCGCGCTGCTCACGTCGCCGGCGACCCGGGCGGTCGCGGCCGAGTCGGTCAGTGCGTGGTTGGAGGTGGCGGGCGTGTCGCGCAGTTGCCGGCCCTGGACGAACAGGGTGGCGCCCACGCCCAGCAGGGCGAGCACCAGCAGTGCGGCGACGGGCCGGAGCCACCGCCGGCGTGCGGGGGCGGCCTCCGGATCAGGGTCAGGTACGGGCTCGAGGTCCGGCTGGACCGACGCTGTCTCCGTGCTCACGTTCATGCGCCGCTCCCGACCGGTAGCGCGTCAAGGACCTTGATCTTCCATCCGTCCCCGGTCCGGGCGAGCGTCGCCTCGAAGCGCTTGCGCTCCGTGCCGCCCTTGCCGGTGCGCGGGGTGACCTCGACGTCGACGGTCGCGATGAGCGCCGCCGTGCCGGCCCGGTCGTCGAGCGCGGTGAGCGCGGCGTCGGTGACCTTGCCGCGTGCGGTGGCACCGGACTCGGTGAGCTCGCCCTCGTCCTTCTTCCGGGTGTCCTCCAGCCGGTCGTGCAGCGGTCCGGTGGAGGCGTCGAGCCAGGCCGTGAGGCCGGACTCGACGCTCGCGGCGTTCTTGCCGTCCATGCTGGTCAGCAGGGTGAGGTGCCGCTTGCCGTCGGCGAGCGCCGCGTCGCGGTTCTTCGCGTACCTCAGCGTCTCGTCCCCCCGCGCCTGTGCGTACGACCAGGTGCCGAGCGCGCAGACCAGGACGGCGGCGAGCAGCGCGGCCCAGCCGAGTCCCGTTCTCGTACGGGTGCTCATGAGCCGCCTCCCAGGCCGAGCAGTCCGGCCATTCCCCCGGACCGCGGCGCGGCGGTGCCTCCGGCGGTGCCGGACGCGTCCGGCAGGAGGCCCGAGCCCGGTTTGAACGGCTGGGGTACGGGGCCGCCCTTCGGGGCGTTGGCGCTGCCGCGGACGTTGATGCCGCTGGTGGGCGAGGAGGCGCAGCGGGCCTTGGTGTTGGCCGCAGGGGCCTTGGAGAGGTCGGTGCCGGGGCGGTAGGCGGTGGAGCCGTATCCGGCGGTGCAGGGCAGCGGTTCGAAGAAGGTGACCGACATGCCGAACCTGGCCCCGTCCCCGTCGATGGCACTGGCGCCGGCCGCGGCGACGGCCGGGACCTTGACCAGGAGTTCCTCCATCCCGCGCTGCCGGGTGACGGCGACCTCGGAGGTGGTGAGGAGGTTGGCGACGACCACGCCGAAAGCGGGGTCGAGGTCGCGCAGCAGTCCGCTGATCTGTTCGGTGGCGTCGGGTGCCGCTGCGATGAGCCGGCGCAGGTCGGTGTCGGAACCCTTGAGTTCGGCGGCGAGTTCCTCGGCGCCGGAGGCGAACCCCTTGAGCGCCTCGCCCTGTTCGACCTGGGTGCGCAGCACGATCTTGCCGTCGGCCATCAGCTTGGTGGTGGTCGGCAGGGCGTCGTCGGCGGCCTGGACGAATTCGCTGCTGGTGTCGAGCAGGACCTGGAGGTCGTCGCCGCGCCCGTTGAACGCCGTGCCGAATTCGTCCACGACCGTGCGAAGGGCTTCCGTGTCGACGGAGGCCGTCAGGTCGTTGACGCTCGTGAGGACGTCGGTGACGGGTGCGGGGATGGTGGTGTCGGCCTGGTCGATGACCGAGCCGTTCTCCAGGAAGGGTCCGTCCGAGCGGGTGGGACGCAGGTCGATGTACTGCTCGCCGACCGCGGAGAGGTTGGCGACGACGGCTTGCAGGCTGTCGGGTATTCGCGGCGCGTCGTTCTCGATGCGCAGTTCGGCCTCGACGCCCTCGTCGGTGAGCTCGATCGGGCCGACCCTGCCCACGGACACGCCCCTGTAGCTGACGTTGGAGTGGGTGAACAGGCCCCCGGTCTGTGGGAGTTGGACTTTGACCGTGTAGTAGTCGCGCAGGCCGACGTAGTGGCCGAGGTCGGCGTACCGCACGCCCAGGAAGCCGAGGACGAGTACGGCGATGACGAGGAAGGCGATGTTCTTGAGGCGGATGGCGAGGGTGATCATCAGCGGGTGCCCTCCGTTCCCGGTGTGGTGACCGAGGGGAGCGGCAGAGGCAGTGCTGCCCCCGGCTTCTTCTGGGCCTCTGATGTCGTGGGCGGGGTGAGCGCGGGGATGATCTGGGTGCCGGGCACGGCCGTCAGGTCCAGGTAGACGTTGAGGTAGTCGCCCTTCACTCCGCGGAGCACCTCGTCGGTGAACGGGTAGGTGAGCAGCACCTGGAGGGAGTCCGGAAGGTCGTTGCCGGAGTCGGCCAGTGCGGTCAGTGTGGGTGCGATGGCCTTGAGGTCGGCGATCATGTCGGCCTTGCTCTTGTCGATCGTGTCGACGGCGACGGTGGAGAGCGAGTCGAGCGAGCGCAGCATGGTGAGGAGCGAGCCTCGCTGCTTCTCCAGGACCTTCATGCCTGGGCTGAGCCCGGTGAGGACCGTACCGACGTCCTGTTTGCGGGTGGCGAGGGTGGTGGAGAGCCGGTTGACGCCGTCGAGTGCCTCGGTGATGTCCTCCTTGTGGTCGTCCAGGTCGGTGACGAGCGTGTCGACCCGCTTCAGCATCGATCGGATCTCGGGCTCCTGCCCTGCGAGTGCCTTGTTGAGCTCGGTGGTGATGGTCTTGAGCTGGGCGACCCCGCCTCCGTTGAGCAGCATCGACAGGGCGCCGAAGACCTCTTCGACCTCCGGGTTGCGGTTGGTGCGGGCGAGCGGGATCCGGTCGCCGTTCGCGAGGGCGCCGCGTGCGGTGCCGGTGCTCGGGGGCGAGAGCTGGACGAACTTCTCGCCGAGGAGGCTGGACTGTTCGAGGTGCGCGTAGGCGTTGGCGGGCATCTTGATCTTCCCGTTGACCCGCATGGTGACCTTGGCGGTCCAGCCGCCCGGGGTGAGGGCGATCTTGGTGACCCGGCCCACGGCCACGTCGTTGACCTTGACGGAGGACTGCGGTGCGAGGCTGAGGACGTCCCCGAACTCTGCGGTGATCTCGTACGGGTGGTCGCCGAGGTCGGCGCCGCCGGGCAGCGGCACCTGCTCGATGCCCGAGAACGACGGGAGGCCGACGGTCGTGGCGACGAGGACGAGGCCGACGCCGGCGGCGGCCAGGGCGCCGAGGCCCGTGACGGCTCGCTTGCCGGGTCTGCGCAGGGCGGGGCTCACGGGGTCACCTCCTTCTTCTCGTTCGTCCCGGTCTTCTTCGCCCCGGTCTTCTCCGGGGTGCCGTAGACGGTGCCGATGGCTGGCAGCGGCAGTGCGGGCAGAGCCTTCTGCCGAGCGGTGTCCGCAGGCTTCAACCCGGTGATGCCGGCGGCTGCGGCCCCGGGTCGGGTGAGCGGTCCGCCCATCGACAGCTCGTTGAGGTTGGTGCGCCCGTTGAGGGTTCGGTTGGCGGGGTCGTAGGCGTTCAGGACGTTGCCCGCCGCGAGGGGCAGCGTGTCGAGGGATTCGGCGAGCGAGGCGCGCTGGTCGACCAGGGTCTGGGTGAGCGGCACCAGGAGGTCCACGTTCTCCTTGAGGGCGCCGCGGTTGGTCTTGATGAAGGTCTTGACCTGGCCGAGTGCCTTGCCCAGCTCCTTCAGGGCCGCGCTGAGGTTCTTCTTGTCGTCGGCGAGGAAGCCGGTGACGGAGTTCAACTGCTGCTCGGCGGCCCGGACCTCGCCGTCGTTGTCCTTCAGCACCGTGGTGAAGGTCTGCAGGTAGGACAGCGTGTCGAAGAGGTTCCCGCTGCTCTTGTCGAGCGTCTTCGTCGCTTTGCCGAACTGTTCGATGGAGTCCCCGATGGCCTTGCCGTTGCCGTCGAGATTCTTCGCGCCGGTGTCGAGGAGTGCTGCGAGCGCCCCGTCCTTGTTGGCGCCCTCCGGGCCGAGCGCCGTGGAGAGCTCGGTGATCGACTCGTACAGCTGGTCGACCTCGATGGGGGTGGCGTTGTCCGCGGCGGGGAGTACGGCGTCGTCCTCGAGCCGCGCTCCCCCGGTGTAGGCCGGCGCGAGCTGCACGTACCGGTCGGCGACGAGGCTGGGGGCCACGACCACGGCGTGCGCCTCCTCGGGGACCTTGACGTCCTTGTCGAGCCGCAGGACGACCCTGACCTCCTCGCCCTGTGGATCGACGGACTCGACGGTGCCGACCTTCACACCGAGGATCCGCAGATCGGAACCGGCGTAGACGCCGGTGGCCTGGTCGAAGTAGGCGGTGACGGTGGTCGTCCCCTGGTCGTCCAGCGCCATGACGCCCGAGGTGGCGGCGACCGCCACGACGGCGAGCCCGGCACCGATCCCGATGATGCGTGTGCGTCTCATGTCAGCGCCCTCCCTGCTTCGGTGGCATGCAGTCGCCGTCGGCGGGGGGCGTGCCCTCGGGCAGGTAGCTCTTCGGGACGACACCGCAGACGTAGTTGTCGAACCAGCGGCCGTTGCCGAGGGTGTTGCCGATGAGACGGTTGTAGGAGCCCGCCATGGAGAGCACCTCGTCGAGGCTCTTGCGGTTCTTCACCAGGACCGTGGTGACCCGTCCGAGCGAGTCCAGGGTGGGTTTCAGCTGCTTGTTGTTGTCCGCGACGAGCCCGGTGAGCTGTGTCCCGAGGTTCCGGGTCCCGGTGAGCAGCAGGTGGATCGAGTCGCGGCGTGCCTGGATCTCGCCGAGGAGCAGATTGCCGTCCTCGAGGAGGGTCTCGAAGCTGCTCTTCTTGTTCGCGAGCGTCTTGGTGAGCTGCTTGCTGCCCTTGAGGAGGGTGGCGAGCTGGGCGTCCCGCTCGGACACCGTCCTCGACAGCGCGGACAGCCCGTCGGCGGCGCTGCGCACGTCGGGCGGAGAGTCCTTGAAGGTGTCGGAAATCGTCTCGAAGCTCTCGGCGAGCTGGTCGGTGTCGATCTCGTCGATCGTCTCGCCGAGTCCGTTGAAGGCCTGGGTGACGTCGTAGGGGGAGGTGGTGCGGCTCGTCGTGATGCGGGAGCCGGGGTCCTGCTCGGTGGTGCCCAGCGGGTCGACCGCGAGGTACTTGTCGCCCAGGAGAGTCTTGATGGCGATGCCCACGGTGGAGGAGTCGCCGATCCAGGCGTTCTTGACCTTGAAGTCCACCTTCACCTTGGCGCCGTCGAGCGTGACGCCGGTGACCTCGCCGACCTTGACTCCGGCGATCCGTACCTCGTCGCCCTCGTCGAGACCGGCGGATTCGGTGAAGTCGGCGCTGTAGGTGGTACCGCCGCCGACGAAGGGCAGTGCGTCGGAGCGGTAGGCGGCGAGGCCGAGGAGGGTCAGGACGAGGAGTCCGACGATGCCGACGGCGACGGGGTTGCGTTCCCGCGCGGGCGTGATTCTCATGCCTGGCACCTCGGTTGGCCGATCGTGATGCCGGTGGGCGGCGCGCTGCCGTCCTCGGTCGTCACTCCGCTGACCCTGGCTTCGCAGAGGTAGAGGTTGAGCCATGACCCGTACGAGGTGAGGCGGGTGATCGCCTCCATCTTCGCGGGGGTCTTCTGCAGGAAGCTCTCGATCTCGGGGGCGTTCTTGTCCAGCTGGCCGGTGAGCCGTCCGAGCTGGGCGATGTCGTCCTTCAGCGGCTTGCGTCCGTCCTCGAGGAGGTCCGCGGTGACGGTGGTGAGCGCGCCCATCGCCGCGACGGCCTCACCGAGCGGCTTACGGTCGCCGGAGAAGCCCGTGACGAGCTTCTGCAGGGTGACGACGAGGTCGTTGAAGCCCGCCTCGCGGTCATTGACCGTCTTGAGCACCGTGTTGAGGTTCTTGATCACCTCGCCGATCACCTTGTCCTTGGCCGCGACGGTGCCGGTCAGCGATCCGACGTGGGAGAGAATGCTGTCGACGGTGCCGCCCTCGCCCTGGAGCACCTGGACGATCGAGCCGGCCAGCTGGTTGACGTCCGGCGGCGACAGCCCTTCGAAGAGCGGCTGGAAGCCGTTGAAGAGCTGGGTGAGGTCCAGCGCGGGCGTGGTGCGCGAGAGCGGGATGGTCGATCCCGACCTGAAGCTCTCGCCGACGGGCCCGGCGCCCTGGTCCAGGTCGACGTAGCGCTGGCCGACCATGTTGAGGTACTTGATCGACGCGGTCACCGAGGCGGGCAGCTTGCGGCCCTTGCGGACGGCGAAGCCGACTTCGGCCTCCCGCCGGTCGGCGACCTCGATGGACTCGACCTGGCCGACCTTGACGCCGGCGATCCGGACGCTGTCACCGACGACGAGTCCGGTCGCGTCCGTGAACCGCGCCTTGTACGAGGTGGTCTCACCCACACTCGTGTTGGCGATGGACAGGCCCAGCACGGTGGTGGCCAGGGCCGTCACCACGACGAAGACGATCGATTTGACGAGGGGTCCCGCCAGGGAGCGGCGCTTCACTTGAGCTTCACCTCCGCACCGCGGAAGGCCGGACCGATGAGCACGCTGCTCCAGTCGGGCAGGGACTGCGGCTGGACTTTCAGGGAGGGGGCGACCAGCTCGTTGACGAGCCGGCTCTCCTCCGGCGAGTTGGGTATGCCGAGGGCCGTGTCGGCGGTCTCGGCTGTGTCGGTCTCCCGCACCTCAGCGGCAGGGCTGCTCCCCGTGGAGGAGGCGGTCCGGGCGTCGGCGGTCGGTACGGAGCTGCCGGTGTAGGGCACCGAGTAGCAGTGCGGTCCGCCGGTCGCACCGTAGGAGGGGGTGTCCCTGCCGGCCACGTACTTGCCCTTGGACTCCACGGCCTTGACGGTGACGTGGAGGCCCGGCTTGTCCGTGCCCTTGCCGAGCGCCTTGTCCATGGCGGGGACGAAGCCCGCCATGGTGCGCAGGGTGCAGGGGAAGGCGTCCGAGTACTCGGCGAGGAGTTCCAGCGTCGGCCGGCCCGAGGCGGAGAGGTGGATGAGGTTGTCCTTGTTCTTGCGCAGGAAGGAGGTGACGTCCTGGGCCGAGGCGGTGGTGGAGCCGTACAGGTCGGCGAGTTCCGCCTGCTGTTCGGCGATGGTGCCGCTGGTGGTGGTGAAGTCGGTGAGCGCGTCCAGGACGTCCGGCGCGGCGTCCGCGTAGAGGTGACTGACCTTGACGAGTTCCTTGATGTCCTCGTTGAGGGTGGGGAGTTGCGGGTTGAACTCCTTGAGGTGGGCATCGAGGGCGACCAGCGTCTCGCCGAGCTTGTCGCCGCGCCCTTCGAGCGCCTGGGAGACGGCGTTGAGGGTGGCGGCGAGCTTCTCGGGCTTGACTGCGGTCAGCATCGGCAGGACGTTGTCGAGGACTTCCTCCAGCTCGATGGCGTTGGAGGAGCGGTCCTGCGGGATCACCGCACCGGCCCGGAGGGCCTGCGTGGACGGGATGGACGGGGGTACGAGGGCGACGAACCGCTCACCGAAGAGGGTGGTCGGCAGCATCTGGGCGGTGACGTCGGCGGGGATCTCGCCGAGCTTGTCGGGCTGGATGGCGAGGGTCAGACGCGCCCCGTCCCCCGCCGCCCGGATGTCGCGCACCTCTCCGATCACGACGCCGCGCAGTTTGACCTCGGCGTTGTCGTGCATCTCGTTGCCGACGCTTGCGGTGTGCACCGTCACGGTGGCGTCGTCCCTGAAGTCCTTCTCGTACACGGAGACCGACAGCCGTACGAGCACGGCGGGAACGAGCACGAAGGCCACCCCCGCGGCTCTGCGGCGGGCTGTCTGCGCCTTGGTCGTATGCATCAGCCGGCCACCTTCACCGTTGTCGTCGCGCCCCAGATGGCGAGTGACAGGAAGAAGTCGGTGACGCTGATCAGCACGATGGCGTTGCGCACCGACCGGCCCACGGCCACACCCACGCCGGCGGGACCGCCGGTGGCGTGGAAGCCGTAGTAGCAGTGCGCGAGGATCACCAGCACGCTGAAGATCAGCACCTTGAGCACCGACAGCAGCACGTCGTCCGGGGAGAGGAAGAGATTGAAGTAATGGTCGTAGGTGCCCGCAGACTGCCCGTTGAACAGGACGGTGATGTAGCGGGACGCCAGGTAGGAGGAGAGCAGCCCGATGGCGTACAGCGGGATGATGGCGACGACGCCAGCGATGATGCGCGTGGTGACCAGGTAGGGCATGGACCGTATGCCCATGGCCTCGAGGGCGTCGACCTCCTCGTTGATCCGCATCGCGCCGAGCTGGGCGGTGAAGCCCGCTCCGACGGTGGCGGAGAGGGCGAGGCCGGCGACGAGTGGGGCGATCTCGCGCGTGTTGAAGTAGGCGGAGATGAAGCCGGTGAAGGCGGAGGTGCCGATCTGGTCGAGGGCGGCGTACCCCTGGAGGCCGACGACCGAACCGGTGGCCAGCGTCATCGCGATCATCACGCCGATGGTTCCGCCGATGACACCGAGGCCGCCGCTGCCGAAGGCCACCTCGGCGAGCAGCCGCTGCACCTCCTTGAGGTAGCGGCGCAGGGTGCGCGGGATCCAGAACAGGGCACGTACGTAGAAGGTGAGCTGCTCACCCGAGCGGTCGAGCCAGCCGAGCATCGACATCGCTCAGCCCCCCTTCGGGGGGACGATCTGGAGGTAGATCGCCGTGAGGACCATGTTGACGGCGAACAGGAGCATGAAGGTGATGACGACGGACTGGTTGACCGCGTCGCCCACACCCTTCGGACCGCCGCGCGGGTTGAGTCCCCGGTAGGCGGCGACGATGCCGGCGATGAACCCGAAGATGAGCGCCTTGAGTTCGCCGACGTAGAGGTCGGGGAGCTGGGCGAGGGCGGAGAAGCTGGCAAAGTAAGCGCCCGGGGTGCCGCCCTGCATGATGACGTTGAAGAAGTAGCCGCCGAGCGTGCCGACCACGGAGACGAGGCCGTTGAGCAGCACGGCGACGAGCATGGTGGCCAGGACGCGCGGGACGACGAGGCGCTGGACGGGCGAGACGCCCATGACCTCCATGGCGTCGAGCTCCTCGCGGATCTTCCGCGAGCCGAGGTCGGCGCAGATGGCGGACCCTGCGGCCCCGGCGATCAGCAGCGCCACGATGAGCGGGCTGGCCTGCTGGATGACCGCGAGGACGCTGGCGCCGCCGGTGAAGGACTGGGCACCGAGCTGCTCGGTGAGCGAGCCGACCTGGAGGGCGATGACCGCGCCGAAGGGGATGGAGACCAGGGCCGCCGGCAGGATGGTGACGCTGGCGACGAACCAGAACTGCTCGATGAACTCCCGTACCTGGAACGGGCGGCGGAAGATGGCCCGGCCGACGGCCAGGGCGAGCGCGAACAGCTGGCCGGTCTGGCGCAGGGGAGCGAGGAGCCGCGAGGGCGGCCTCTGCTGAGGCGGCTCCTGCCCCGCCTCCGCGGCGGCCGGCTCGGGTGGGCGTACGGGCAGGGGTGCCGTCATCGACGCCCACCGTCCAAGGTCGGCGTGTAGCTGTTCATGATGGCGGTGCGGGCGGCCTCCGGCAGCCGGCCCATCATGGAGATGACCCGCTCCCGGCGGCGCAGGGCCGCCTGCCGTACGGGCATTCCCGGGGAGGGCTCCAGCTGCGGTACGACGGTGCGCGGGGCGGGGCGGCCCCAGGCTTCGCCGTTCGTCTGTTCCGCGGCGAGGGTGGCGGCGTCCTTCTCCTCCGACATCCCGATGGGGCCCTCGCGGCGTCCGGCGAGGAACTGGGAGACCACGGGCATGTCGCTGGTGAGCAGCACCTCACGGGGGCCGAAGGTGACGAGGTTGCGGCAGAACAGCATGCCCATGTTGTCGGGGACGGTGGCCGCGATGTCGAGGTTGTGGGTGACGATGAGCATCGTCGCGTCGATCTGAGCGTTGAGATCGATGAGGAGCTGCGAGAGGTAGGCGGTGCGCACCGGGTCGAGTCCCGAGTCCGGCTCGTCGCAGAGGATGATCTGCGGGTCCAGGACGAGTGCGCGGGCCAGGCCGGCCCTCTTTCGCATACCGCCGGATATCTCACCTGGCAGTTTTCCCTCGGCGCCGAGCAGACCGACGATGTCGATCCGCTCCATGACGATGCGCCGGATCTCGGACTCCTTCTTGCGGGTGTGCTCACGCAAGGGGAAGGCGATGTTGTCGAAGAGCGACATCGAGCCGAAGAGTGCGCCGTCCTGGAACATGAGCCCGAACAGCTTCCGGGTCTCCATGATTTCCCGCTCGGGGCTGTTCACCATGTCGACACCGTTGATGAGGACCCGGCCCTTTTCCGGCTTCAGCAGTCCGATGATGGATTTCAGGAACACGGTCTTACCGGTGCCGGAAGGACCGAGCATGACACTTACCTCACCGGCCGGCAGGGTGAGGCTGACGTCCTGCCAGATGTTCTGCTTGCCGAAGGATTTCGTCAGGCCTTCGACGACTACTTCGATTCCCATCGGCCCTCCCTCGAAGTGGTGGTGAACGACGTCATCTGTCTGCGCTCCGGCTCCGGTCCATGCAACGACGGGTTGTCACACATGCACCAGGGGGCGCACGTTATGTCCGTCGAATCCGCCAGGACAAGCCGTTGAGCAGCGGGAATCGCCGGACGTCGATCTTGGCGTGGATCACTTGTCACCGAATGACAAACCCGCCGAGCGGGATTGTCGGAATCTGCGCAAGCTCTCCAGGTGCACCGGGATCCCGCACCCCAGGGGGATGGGACCACGAGACCCCGATGGCTGGGAGACCCAGCCCCGTTCGGGCCGGCGGAACCCCCGGAGGAATCCCGGGTCAAGAGGGCGCGACCAGGACTCCGCGTGCGTCGAACAAGCAGGTACGGACACGTTTCCGGGCTGCTCGGATGCGACGTTACGGGCCAGTAACCTGAGTCCGCAATAGCGATTCAACAATTTTCTCCTGGGCAATCGCGCGGCACTGTTTTCTTGTTCCGCAGTGAGTAATCGGGGCGCCAAACCTGTCGAAAAGTGAGGCCCGCGGAGCGGGGCGACGGGTTTCGTGAGCCGCTCCGGAACACGCGGAAACCCACCCCGACCAGGGTGCATCCGGTCGGGGCGGGCTCATGTGCTGTCATGGGCGGGCGCACGAAGTGACAAGAATCAGGACGCGACCCCCCGTAGCGCTTTCCGGGCTACTTCACCGCGGAGTGCCAGTTCCCGGCCAGCTCCTTGCCCGCGTTGGGCACCGACAGGCCCGGAGCCGTGAGACCTATCGTGGAGGTCTTGGCGTCGTTGAGGACGAGGTTGCTGGTCCCTGCCGTCGCCGGCAGTCCGACCTTGAGGTCGATCGCCCAGCTGAGGATGCCGCCGAGACCGCAGCCGTTGGCCTTCGGCACCGAGAACTGGTTGTCGCCCTGGCCGGCGCCGGACAGCCCGAACTGGATCAGTGAGCCCTCGTCGTTCGCGGCGCCGTCACCGTTGAACCGGGAGACGGCCAGCGACGGCATGCTCAGGTTGCCGGGGTGCAGGACCACGGGGTTGCTGTTGCTGCCGATGTAGCACTTGGAACCGAGCAGCGGGTTGTCCAGCCGGATCTTGATCGGCAGGGTGACGATCGACCCGGAGGATATGCCCGAGACCAGGCTGAAGTCGGTCGGCGCGCCGGCCGATTCGACGGTGGCGGTCACCTTGTTGATGGTCCCGTTGGTGATCTGGTCACACACGGCGGAGACGACGGGCACCTTGCTCGGGCACATGAGGCCCAGCAGGCCGCCCGGAATCGTGGTCTTGCCGCTGATGAGGGATCCCTCCGGCGGCGGAACGACCGTGTAGGTCCCCTCGGCCGGGTGCTGCAGGACACCGAACTGCAGGTTCGTCGAGCCGGTCGTCGCCTCGGTCTTGCCCAGTTTGATCGACCCGTTGGGCGAGGTGGACGTCACGCACAGCGGGACGTCGGTGTCACCGTCCGCGGCGAGCATGGCGGGGGCGTCCACCGGGCAGCGGTCGAACGGGGCCCATCCGCCGTTGAGCTGAGTGGCGGCGGTGGTGGCGGCACCGGCCGGTGACGCGGTCAGCGGCATGACCAGCGCGGCGGACGCGGTGACGGCGCCGGCGGCCTTGATCCAGGTCTTCGAGGCAGATCTCATTGTTCCCTCAATTCGGCAGAAGGGTCAGGGAGTTGCTGTACTCGGTGCGATGGTCGGTGCGGCTTCGGGGGATCAGCGGGTGGCCTTGGGGATGTCGACCGGCTCGTACTCGTCCGTGCAGACGGGCGGGTCACCCGCCGGGTTGGCCGGGTCGGGTGGTACGTGCTGCGCGGCGGCGCAGGGCGCCCCCTGCACCTGTTTGACGTAATTGGGCACACCGGACAATGACGCGGTGAAGATGTGGTCGAGGTCCTCTTCGGCACCGCAGCCACTGAACGGGGGGAGGGTGACCGACCCGATCAGTTCACCACCGGTCGCCAGGGTGTAGCCCACCGTGACACCACCGGTCGACGTCATCGAACCCTTCAAGGACAGGGTGAACGGTTTGGAGGTGCGGCAGTTGTCACCGACGTCCAGAGGCACACCGTTCACCTTGACGTCACGGAGCCTGAGCATGAGATCGAGATCGATGACCGTCTCACCTGAGAACGAGTAGTCGGAGTAATCGACCACCAGGTGTGACTTGACGTTGTAGTCCGGGGTTCCGTCAGCGCCCGCCCCGGGGGGAATCTGCGTCATCTCCAGGGTTGCCGTGGTCGGCATGAAACCGAACGTCAGGAACGTACCCGAAGCTGGCGGTAGCTGAGGCTTTCCCTTGTAGTCGAGTACGACAGTCGAGTCCTGGTAGATGTGCATGCCTGGATCGCCGGGAACCGGCAGGGTCGGCCCCTGCAGGATCTTCGAGCAGGCCACAGGGAACTTGGTTGCGCCGTCGAGCTTCGTCACGTTGGCGTAGCCGGCCACATAGGCGACCAGACCAAGGTCTTCGTTCGGGTCGCCGACGCACGGAGGCGCATCGGCTGCGGGGGACGGCTTGGCCTTCGCTCCGACCTCGGGCACGCCCACCGCGCCCGACGTTTCCTCCTCATCCGGCCAGGCTTCGGACGGTGCCGGTTCCAGCGCGTCCTCGCCACTGACGTCCACTATCGCCAGAACCCTCCTCTCGCCCGCGTCCGGCGTACAACTCAAGGAGACGTTCGGCTGCTCGGCGGGAGCTCCGTCGGCGGACTTCATGGTGAGTTCCACGGAGAGCGCGGATGCCTCGAGCATCAGGTCTCCCGAGGACCCGGGCTTCATGTAAGGGACGCTCCCGGCGGCACTCAGTGCGAGGTCGCCCTCGGAGGGAATCACTACGGGCTCAGCCGTCGTCCCGATCCACTCGGCCTGGGCCTGCTGACCGCCCTGGGACACATCGACGGAGAGCCGTGCCTCGGCACTCACGGTCGACGCGGCGGAGTCGGCCGGGCCGACGAGCTCACCCTCGGGCAGGGTGAGGCCCAGGGTCATGCCCTCGGGTTGGATCACCTGCCCTGCCTGAGCCGACTCGGGAACCTTCGCAGTGACCTTGACCTTCACCGACTGCTCGCCCTTGGGAAGGTCGCAGCTGTAGGACAGCTCCGTGTCGATGTCCTGCACACCGGACGCCGCCTGCGCACCGGGGACCATGCTTCCCAGCAGCACCGCGGTGGCCACTGCGGCGCCACGTGCCGTGCGCCGCCGTGTTCCCGTCATACGACTGCCTCTCACTGACGATGTCCCCTTTCGGACGGACCGGACGTGCATCGCGTGGCGACCGGACTCACCACGGGCTCCCTGCTCACTCAGGACTGGCGTACGACCGGTTCAGGGCGTGTACACGATGCTCGGCTTGGTGGTGCCACCGCTCGGCGTGGTCACCGAATAGAGCGCTTCATAAGCCCAGTTGTCGCCCACCGCCGTGAGACCGGCGCAGCCCGCAGAAGCTGTCCCTACCGTGAGTTCGTAGGTGCTGTCGTTGTTGACCTTCAGCTCGCCGGTGGAGTTGGTGTAGGTGGTGGCGAGTCGGCCCGACACCGTCATGGAACAGGTGAGCATCCTGAACGTGAGCTTCACGCCGGAGATGTATCCCCTGGTGACACCGGTGGTGTAGCTGTTCGCCATCAACTTCCATGGGGTGGACGTGTCGGCGAAAGGCCCCACAGGACCGAACGGGCTGGAGCAACCACTCCAGGTCAGCGGGGCGATGGCGCCGACCTGCACATTCGTGGTGCCGGAGGCGGACGTCAGGTTGCCACGCATCGCCGATGACGGACACGTCATCGGAATGAGGGCGTTCGTGCCCCATCCGAACACGACAAGCCCGGAGGCGGCGGAGAACGTCTCCGGCGAGTTGGGGCCGACCGTCCACGCCGGCGCCGCGACACCCGCCGTGGCAGCGGGTGTCGCGAAGGCGACCGAGGCGACGGCGGCACCGGCCGCCATCGCGAGCTTTCTGAAGGACCTGCGCACAGTTGACTTCTCCGGTCTCGACAACGGTCGTGCGGGCACGGGCTGTCAGGCATTAGGAACGTTTCTGCCGAACAGTCGCCTCGGCGACGGCGTCCGCTTCCGGACGTGAGGCGCGGGGATCGCACGGCGGGCCGGCCCGCCGTGCGATCCGTCGTTCACCCGTTACCGGCGCAGGGCCGGATCAGGGGGTGTAGACGATGGTCGGCTTGGTGGTCGTACCGCTCTTGACCACGTTGTACGTGGCGGTGTAGAGCGGGTTCTGACCCACGGCCGCGATGCCGGCGCAACCCGCGGAGGCGGTCGCGACGGTCAGCTTGTAGGTGGACGCCGCGGTGCTGGCGGCCTTCAGCTGGCCGGTGCTGTTGTTGTAGGTGGCGGGAACGTCACCCGTCACCGTGAAGGTGCAGGTGAGAACCTTCAAGGTGGCGTTCACCTTGGAGATGTACCCGGTGGTGACGCCGGAGGCGTAGGTGTTCGCCACGATGCCCCACGGTGTGGTGGTGTTGGCGGTCGGCGTCACGGGGCCGAACGGGCTGGTGCACCCGCTCCAGGTCAGCGGGGCGATGGTGCCGACCGTCACGCCGGTGGTGCCGGAAGCGGTCTTCAGAGCGGCCGTGGCCGCCGACGTCGTGCATGTCAGCGGGATGCCGTTGAGGCTGAGCGTGACGGTGCCGGTGGAGGCGGCCGAGGCCGTCAGCGGCGAGCTGGGGCCGACGGTCCAGGTGGGAGCGGCGACGCCGGCGGTGGCGGTGGTGGCTCCGAGGGTGACGGCAGCGGCGGCAGCACCGGCTGCCACTGCGATCTTCTTGAAGGAGTTGCGCACAGTGATTTCCTCCGATTCGACAGTGCGGGAGCACTGTTGCGGGGACAGCACCCGGGATCCTGCAAAGGCGCAGGGAGTGCCGCGGTGAATCGCCTTACGTGGGGGCCGTGCTGCTCTTTCAGCCACACATGCTCTGTGACAGGGCGTGACGTTACTGGCGGGAAACTTGGAACACAATCCTGTCGGTCAAGATTGGTTCGGCAAGTTTTTTTCCTCGTCACCAGGTCACTAATTCACGCCGTGCGCTTGTCACTTGATGCGCAATATTCCGCGGAAACAGCACGACGTTTCCGGGGGCCCGGCTCGCCACCCGGCTCGTCTCCGGCGCCCGGGCGGGGGCAAGCCGTGCCGACCCGGGACACGACGAACACCCCGGGGCGGCCGGACGGTGCGACTGCCGGGCCGTCACACCGGCCCCGTCGACGCAGCCCACGGCCGAAAACATTGTCCGGAAGTGAGCATTTCCCGCCCCACCTGCACAGGAGCACCATCACCGGGGCACATTGCGTGCCCCATACACTCCGATCTTGTCCAGACAGTGTGCACCCCGCCCCACTTGGTCTATCTTCGGCGCCGATGTTGGGATACACCTGTCGGTCCGTGGGAGCGCTTTCCCCCACCTGCTTGACGACGCCGGGCCCAGGAAAGCAAGGGGACGTTCATGCCGAGACTCATCCAGCCGCTGGACACCGGAGACCCACTGGGGCCTCTCCCCCAGGAGTTCGCCGCAATCATGCGGCCCGAACTGCCGAGCCTGATCAAAGAGATAGGCATGGAAATAACCCGCGCCTATCCGGAATACGCGCGTCTGCTCAATGGCCCCAATGGCGCGGCCATCCGCCTGGGTGTCGAACAGAGCCTTTCCTCCTTCGTCGACCTCGTCGCCGAGCCCTCCACGCCCACGGTCCTGCGTGACGACATGTGCCGGAGATTCGGCAGGTTCGAGGCGTACGGGGGCCGCACCATGGACGCGCTCCAGGGCGCGTACCGCCTGGGGGCGCGCGTGGCACTGCGGCGAGCGAAGAAGGTGGGCCGGAGCTACAACTTCTCGCCCGCGCTGATGCTCAGCTTCGCCGACGCGCTGTTCGAGTACGTGGACGAGCTCGAGTCGCTGTCACGCGAGGGCTTCATGGAAGTGCAGGCACAGTCCGACCAGCAGGGCGAGACGGTACGCCGCCGCCTGCTGCATCTGATCCTCGCGGGCCGGCCGGTACCCCGCAGTGCCATCGCAGAGCTGTGCGAGCGGACGGGATGGGCGCTGCCCGAGGAGGTCACGCTCGTCGCGGTGCGCGCCCCGGCCGGCCTCGACCGGATCAGCGCGGACCACGACGTCCTGATCGATCCCGGCGACCCTCAGCCACATCTGCTGGTCCCCGGGCCGATGAACGACGCGCGGAGGGAGATGCTCGACCGTACCGTCCCCGGTGGTGGTGCGGCGATCGGTCTGACCGTGCCGACCACGCTCGCCGCCGACTCGATCCGCTGGGCCCGCCGCGTTCTCGAGCTGGTCGACGCCGGGATCATCGATGACGCGCCGGTCATCCTCTGCGAGGACCACCTCATCACGCTCTGGCTCCTCTCGGACCCCGCCCTCCTCGACCAGCTCGCCGAGCGCGAGCTCGCCGCCGTCGCCGGCATCAGCCCCACCCGGCGTGAACGGCTGATCGAGACGCTGCGGATCTGGCTCGACACCCGTGGAACCGCGGCACAGATGGGCGAGTTACTGGATGTGCACCCCCAGACGGTCCGCTACCGGATGCGCAGCCTGGAGGCCATCTTCGGCGAGCAGCTCACCGATCCCGAGAGCCGCTTCTCGACCGAAGCCGTCCTGCGTGCCACGCAGTTACGGGCCCGCAGCGACCAGTCGCTCAACTGATGCATCATCACATTCGCGGCGAGCAGTCAACTTACCGCCAGGTAAGGCGAAATAGACGGTCAGTCCCAGACGGTTGCGACACGGAGACGTTCTCAACGAGAAACGCGGAACTGCGTCCCGTTACATAGGGAGGAGCGGCGGCCCGACCGGCCGGCGCGGAGCACCACCTCCTGGCCAGCCATCCGAGAGGGAACCCCCACATGACCGCCTCGCACCTCCTCGTCCCGGTCCCGATCCCGGACCGGATCGCCGCGCTGATCGGTTCCTGCACGCCGGCGCACATCCTGCAGGCCGAGTTCGACGCCGACTGCGCCGCCCGTGAGGTGCGCAGGTTCCGGGGACCCAGGCTCGGCATCGAGGACCAGGCCGACCGCGAGCAGGCGCTGTCGGAGCTCGCGTGGGCCAACAAGGTGCTGTCGGCCCGCCACCCGCATCTCGCGGTACGACCCGACGGCGGCACCTGGTGACGCTCCTTGCGCTGCGGCGGCGGCCGCCTTACCTTACCCAGAAGTAAGTTTACTCTGGAGTAAGGATTTGGCGTGGCCGACAACACCAGCGGCAACCTCACCGACGAACTGTCCGGGCTCGACTTCGCCGCCGTCTCCCCGGAGGACTTCGCGCGGATCGTGAAGGGCCTCTCCGCCAAGCAGCTCGGTGAGGTCATGCGCGGTGACCTGCGCGACCGGGTGCTGAGCGAGGTGTTCGGGCGGATGCGGCAGCAGTTCCGCCCGGAGGCGGCCGGTCAGCTGAAAGCCCTGATCCGCTGGAAGATCACCGGCGAGACCGAAGAGGTCTACGAGACCTCCATAGCCGACGGCGCCTGCACGGTCAGCGCGGGCCGCTCCGGTGCCGAGCCCCGTACGACACTGGTGATGGGCGACGCCGAGTTCCTCAAGCTGGTCTCGGGCAACGGCAATCCCGTGACGATGTTCATGATGCGCAAGCTGAAGGTCGCCGGCGACGTCGGCCTGGCCTCGGGACTGACCCGCTACTTCGACATCCCGAAGGCCTGAGCCCGTGTCCTACTTCTCCCTCGCCCTGACCGAGGAACAGCAGGACCTGCGCAACTGGGTGCACGGCTTCGCCGCCCAGGTGGTGCGCCCCGCGGCGGCCGAGTGGGACGCCCGGGAGGAGACCCCGTGGCCGGTGATCCAGGAGGCCGCCAAGATCGGTCTGTACGGTTTCGAGTCGCTCGCCGACATGTACGGGGACCCCAGCGGGCTCTCCCTCCAGATCGCCAACGAGGAGCTCTTCTGGGGCGACGCCGGGATCGGCATGGCGCTGTTCGGCACCTCGCTCGCGGTCGCCGGGATCTTCGCCTCCGGCACGCCCGACCAGCTCGCCGAGTGGGTCCCGCAGTGCTACGGCGACGAGGACGACCCGAAGGTGGCCGCGTTCTGCGTCTCCGAGCCGCAGGCCGGTTCCGACGTCTCGGCGATGGCCACCAGGGCCCGTCACGACGAGGCCAGGGACGAGTGGGTGCTCTCCGGCCAGAAGGCGTGGATCACGAACGGAGGGATCGCCGAGGTCCATGTGGTGGTCGCGTCGGTCGATCCCTCGCTCGGAGCCCGCGGTCAGGCCGTGTTCATCGTGCCGCCCGGCACGAAGGGCCTGGAGGCGGGCCGCACGATCAAGAAGCTCGGCCTGCGCGCGTCGCACACCGCGGACGTCTTCCTCGACGACGTACGCGTCCCCGGGCACTGCCTGCTGGGCGGGAAGGAGAAGCTGGACAAGCGACTGGCCCGTGCCCGGGAGGGCGGCACCGCCAAGGGCCAGGCCGCCATGGCGACCTTCGAGGTGAGCCGCCCCACCGTGGGCGCACAGGCGCTGGGCATCGCCCGGGCCGCCTACGAGTACGCCCTGGAGTACGCGGGACAGCGAGAGGCGTTCGGCCGGCCCGTCATCGAGAACCAGTCGATCGCGTTCGCGCTCGCCGACATCCGGACAGAAATCGAAGCCGTACGCCTGCTGATCTGGCAGGCCGCCTGGATGGCCCGCAACGACCGGCCCTTCGACGCCGGCCAGGGCTCCATGTCCAAGCTCCGCGCGGGCGAACTGGCCGTCGCGGCGACGGAGAAGGCCGTCCAGATCCTCGGCGGCGCGGGCTACAGCCGTGAGCACCCGGTGGAGCGGATGTACCGGGACGCCAAGATCTACACGATCTTCGAGGGCACCAGCGAGATCCAGCGCCTGGTCATCTCCCGGGCCATCTCGGGACGTCACATCCGCTGACGCCGCCCCCGGAGCCGGTGCGGCGGACCGCCGCACCGGCTCCCTCTCAGACGCCCACCGGCGTGAACCGCACGGGGAGCGATGCCGGGCCCCGGGTGAAGACACCCTCCTCGACCGGGCTGACGCCCTCGGCGAGACGCAGGTCCGGCATGGCGTCGAGCAGCTGGTTCACCCCGGTCTCGACCTCGGCCCGGGCGAGCAGCGCACCCACGCAGAAGTGGCGGCCCAGTGCGAACGCCAGGTGGTCGGCGGCCGCGGAGAACGCCGTGGTGCTGGTCAGGTCGTCGCGGAACAGGTCGAAGGTGTCCGGGTCGGCGTAGCGGGCCGCGTCCCGGTTGGCCGAGCCGATCAGACAGGTGACGGTGGCCCCGGCCGGGACGACGCCGCCGGACAGCTCCACCTCGCCCGCCGTCTGGCGCATGATCATGTGGACCGGCGGGGTGTAGCGCAGTGTCTCGGCGAAGGCCCGGTCGACGAGGGAACGGTCCCGCCGCACGGCGGCGAGCTGCTCGGGGTGGGCCAGCAGGTTGGAGAAGACCGAGGCGATGGCCTTGTCGGTCGTCTCGCCGCCGGCGGCGAGCAGCAGGCTGCAGAACGCCTTGATGTCCTCGTCGCTCATCCGTACGCCGTCGACCTCGGCGGCGCAGAGCGCGGAGAGCAGGTCGTCCCCGGGCTCCTCCCTGCGCCGCTGGATGACCGGGATCATGTACTCGGCGAACTCCTCACGGGTGCGTTCCCCGGCGGCCGCGACCGCGGGGTCACCGGCCAGGTTCCCCAGGAAGGCGATGACGTTGGTGTACCAGCCGTGGAAGCGCTGGTGGTCCTCCCTGTCCAGGCCGAGCATGTCGGCGATGACCAGGACGGGGAAGCGGGTCGCGAACGCCTCGACGAGGTCGGCCTCCCCGCTGTGCCGGAAGGCGTCGATGAGCTCCCGGGCGTTGCGCTCGATGACGGGCAGGAACTTCTCCTGGAGGTCCGCCCCGCGGAAGGCCGGGGCGACCAGGGCCCGGCGTACGGCGTGCTCCCTGCCGCTGAGCTGGAGGATCGTCCGGCCGTGGACGGGCTCCAGCTGCCAGTCGTAGTTCTCGGTGGTGAACTCCTGGGCCCGGTCCTTGAAGACGCGCTCGACGTCCTCGTAACGGGAGACGAGGTAACTCCCCGTGGCCTCGTGGTGGATGAGGGGCGCGCTCTCGCGCATCGTCCGGTAGGCCCCGTAGGGGTCGGCGGCGAAGGCGGGCGAGAGAATGTCGGGCGGTGACGATGCCTGGGACACGTGTGGCTCCTGTGGGGGCAGAGATCAGGTGCTTCATGACAGTGAACGGGCAGCACCAGCAAGGCTATTGACCATCGGCCCGATACCGAACCCCCTGGGAGTATTCTTGATCGCCCGGTCCGGCGCACCACGCCCCTCCGTCCTGTTCGTCACCGATCTCGCCTACGAGGCGCGCGGGCGGCGCTACTGCGACGAGGACATCTTCCTGACGTCCCGGCTGCGCGAGGCCTTCGACGTCGCGCTCTGTCACCCCCGGGACGCGGCGGCGCTGCTGGACGGGTTCGACGCGGTGGTCGTCCGCAACAGCGGTCCGGTCCTGCACTACCCGGAGGCGTACGACGCGTTCTGTTTCCGGGCTCGGGAAGCGGGGATCCGCGTCCACAACTCGCTCGACGGGCGCGGTGACATGGCCGGGAAGCAGTACCTGGTCGACCTGAGCAGGGCCGGGTTCCCGGTGATCCCCACCGTGGACCGTGCCGCGGATCTCGGACTGCTCCCCCGGGCGGCCGGATACGTGGTCAAGCCCAAGCTCGGCGCGGACTCGCAGGGGCTGCGGTTCACCGGGGGTCCGGAGCTTCCCGAGGGCGCCGACGGCACCCTGCTCGTCCAGCCCCGGATCGACTTCCGCTACGAGGTGTCCTTCTACTTCGTCGACCACGACTTCCAGTACGCCCTCCACGCACCGCGTCCGGAGAGCCGCTGGGTGCTCGAACCGTACGAGCCGAGTCGTGCGGACCTGGACTTCGCGCGCCGCTTCGTCGAGTGGAACACGCTCTCGCACGGCATCCAGCGGGTGGACGCCTGCCGGACGCAGGAGGGTGACCTGCTGCTCGTCGAGCTGGAGGACCTCAATCCGTATCTGTCGCTCGACCGGGTGCCGGAGGGTGTCCGCGAGGCGTTCGTCGCCCGGATGACGGGCTCCGTGCGGGACCTGCTGGCCTGACCCGTACGGCCCGCGCCCGCAGGCGTGAGACGGGGCCGGGTGTGAGGGTGCGAGGGTGACCACTGCCAGCGAGACCTCACCCGCCGCGCAGAGTGCCGCAGCGCCACCCGTCCTCGACCCCAGGCGCCGGAACATCGTCTTCGCCACCATCGTGCTGGGGATCCTGCTCGCCGCGCTGGACCAGACGATCGTGGGGACGGCGCTCCCCACGATCGTCTCCGAACTCGGTGGCGCGGAGCACATGTCCTGGGTCGTGACGGCCTATCTGCTGGCCGAGACCGTGGCGACGGTGCTGGTGGGCAAGTTCGGTGACCTCTTCGGCCGTAAGCTGATCTTCCAGATCTCGGCCGTCACCTTCATCACCGGCTCGTTCCTCTGCGGTCTCGCGTCGAACATGCTGCTGCTGATCATCTGGCGTGGTCTCCAGGGCATCGGCGCGGGCGGGCTCATGGTCACCTCCATGGCGCTGATCGCCGACGTCATCCCGTTGCGGGACCGGGGCAAGTACCAGGGGGCCATCGGCGCGGTCTTCGGCGTGGCCACGGTCGTCGGTCCCCTGCTGGGCGGACTGTTCACCGACCATCTGACCTGGCGCTGGGCGTTCTACGTCAATGTGCCGATCGCGATCGTGGTGGTGATCGCCGCCGCCCGCAACATCCCTTCCGTGCGCGCGGCCGGACGGCCGGTCATCGACTACCTGGGCATCGGGCTGGTCGCCGTCGGAGCCAGCGCGCTGATCCTCGGCACGAGCTGGGGCGGCAACGAGTACGCCTGGGGCTCGCCGGTCATCATCGCCCTGTTCGCCGGTGGCCTGGTCGCCCTGGCGCTCTTCTGCCTCGTGGAGACGCGGGCTAAGGAGCCGATGCTGCCGATGAGGCTGTTCGGCAACCCGGTGTTCGCGGTCTGCTCCATCCTGAGCTTCATCGTGGGCTTCGCCATGCTCGGTGCGATGATCTACCTGCCGACGTATCTGCAGTACGTCGACGGGGACTCCGCCACCCTCTCCGGGGTGCGGACCCTCCCCCTGGTGATCGGTCTGCTGGCGGCCTCGATCTTCAGCGGGAACGTCGTCAGCAAGACGGGCCACTACCGCTTCTTCCCCGTCGTCGGCTCTCTCGTGATGGCGGCCGGCCTCTACCTCCTGTCCCGGATGGGGCCGGGCACGGGGGTCTGGCTGGAGTCCCTCTACATGCTGGTGCTGGGCATCGGTATCGGCCTGTCGATGCAGGTCCTCACCATCGCCGTGCAGAACACGGTCGACTACTCGGACCTGGGCACCGCGACCTCCGGTGTGACGTTCTTCCGCACGCTCGGCAGCTCCTTCGGTACGGCGGTCTTCGGCACGATCTACGCCAACGCGCTGCGGCCGAATCTGACGCAGGGCGTCGAGCAGGCAACACGTGCGGGCGGCGATCCGGCCTCGCTGGCCGGGGCCGCGGAGAGCCCACAGGCCGTGCACGCCCTGCCCGCCGGACAGACCGCACCCCTCGCCCAGGCCTACGCGGACACCCTGCACACGGTGTTCCTCTGGACGGTGCCGGTGGCCCTGCTGGGGTTCGTCGTCTCACTCTTCCTGAAGCAGGTGAAGCTGCGCGACAGCGCCCGGGCGAGCTCCACGGACATGGGTGAGGGCTTCGCCCAGCCGAGCACCGGGGACCCGGCGAAGGTGCTCGAATCCTCCGTCGCCAGGATCCTGCACCAGGCGGGTCCCGACGCCGCCCGGCGGATCGTCGCGGAGTCCGACACCCGCCTCGACATGGCCGGGGCCTGGGCCGTCATGCAGGTCGACCTCTTCACCCGGATGGTGGGCCACGCGGGGCTCCGGCTGATCGCCGCCCGGCACCGGATCCCGCCGGAGGTGCTGGTGCCCGTCTTCGACCGGATGATCGAGGAGGGCTACCTCACCGGGGACGGCCGGCTCTTCACCCACACTGCGGCGGGCAGTCGTGAGGCGGCGACGATCTCGGCTGCCTGGGGCCGCTGGCTGAACGCACGGCTGGCCGAGGACGGCGCCCGGCCCGACGACCGGGAGCTCCGGGCAGCCGTCGACGTGATCGCCAAACGGCTCCTCGCGGAGGACCTGGAGCAGCAGCTGGCCCCGTCGGCCGGGCGGAGCTCCGCACCCGTCTGACGCCTCCGGCTCAGAGCTCCCAGGACCGGGGACGGTCCAGGGCCTCCCACTCCGCACGGAGCAGCGACAGGACGGCGTTGTCGTAGCGGCGGCCCCGGTGGAAGCAGGACGAGCGTCGTACGCCCTCCGACGCGAAACCGGCAGCGGCGAGGACCGTGAGGGAGGCGGCGTTGTCGGTGTGGGTGAAGGCCTCGATCCGGTGCATCGGCAGCTCACCGAAGGCCAGGTCGGTGAGGGCGTCGAGGGCGGCGACGGCGTGGCCGCGCCCCCGGTGCTCCCTGGCCAGCATCAGGTAGGCCTCCGCGGTGCCTTCGGCCAGCTGCTGGTCGTACAGGGCGATGAGCCCGACCGGTGTGCCGTCGGGCAGCAGGACGAGGAAGTCGTCGCGCGAGTTGTCGTCGAGCTGGCGTTCGATGCGCTCGGTCAGCTCGTACAGCGAGCCGGGCCAGACGCCCGTCTCGTGCGCCGCCACCGGATCGGAACGCCAGCGGTGCAGGAGTTCGGCGTCCGTGATCTCCAGGGGGGTGAAGGCGATGCCCCGGCCGCGCCAGCAGTGTGTGCGTTCCGCGTTCGGCTTCGCCGTGTCCTCGCTGCTCATGCGCGGATCCTAGGAAGGACCGCCGGGCCGGGGCAACGGGGTTTCAGTCGATGAACACCGCGGAGGCGTAGACCCACGCTCCCTCGTGGCGGACGAACCGGCTCTTCTCGTGAAGCGCGTCGGGCCGGCCGCCGTCGGTGTAGCGGGCCCGGAAGGTGACCGTTCCGGTGCTGTGGAAGGCGCTGCCGTCGGTCGCTTCGAGGATGTCCAGGCCGGTCCAGCGCATGGCCGGGTCGAAGTCGACGGCCGGCGGGCGGGTGTCCGGGTGCCAGGTACGCAGCAGATAGCCGGCGTCCTGGACCACGAAGGCCGCGTACCGCGAGCGCATCAGTGCCTCGCAGGTGGGGGCGGCCGCACCACCCGAGTGGAACCTGCCGCAGCAGTCGGCGTACGTGGCGGGCAGACCGCAGGGGCAGGGGGATTCCGGGGCCGTCCGTCCGGGGTTCGCTCCGGCACGAGCCCTGGCGGAGGGGGCGCCGGATCCGGTCGGGCGGGAGGTGCGTCGTGACATGCTCCCATTGTCGCCGGTCGCCCCGGCGCCCGGCGGGCCGGGTTCTCGGCCGGGACCGTGGAGGCGCCCGGCGCGTTCCCCGGCCGGGGGTGACGGCGACGACGTACTCGTGGTGAAGATGCCCGGCGTCTGCCTGTCGCGACGCACCACCCGCCGGGCACCGGTGTGGTCAGCGCTTGCGTGCGACGCCCGCGTAGCCGGGGATCGGCTCGTGGCCGGGGACGTCGATGGCCTCACCGAGCTCGGGCCGCCAGTCCGCGGAGAGCGAGACGCCGGGCTCGAGGAGTTCGAGACCGTGGAAGAACGCGGTGAGCTCTGCCCGCGAGCGGGGCCTCAGGGTCATCCCCCGCGCCTTGTACATCGCACGGGCCTTGGCCGCGCCCTCGGGGTCGAAGTCACCCGTGGTGTGTGAGAGCACGAGATAGCTGCCGGAGGGCAGCCGCTCCACGAGCCGGTCGACGAGCTCGGCGGCCCCGTCCTCGTCGTCCACGAAGTGCAGCAGCGCGAGGAGTGAGAGGGCGATCGGCCGGCCGAAGTCGAGAAACTCGCCCGCCGCCTCCAGGATGGCCTCGGGCCGACGGGCGTCGGCCTGGATGTACTGCGTGGCGCCTTCGGGTGTGGAACGCAGCAGCGCCGCCGCGTGCGCGAGCACGATCGGGTCGTTGTCGCAGTAGACGACCCGCGCGTCCGACGCGGTCTGCTGGGCGACCTGGTGCAGATTCGGCTCGGTGGGTATGCCGGAGCCGATGTCGAGGAACTGACGCACACCGTTCTCGGTCAGCCAGCGGGTGGCCCGGTGCATGAAGGCACGGTTGACCCGGGCCATGTCGCGGCCGCGGGAGTCCAGGGTGAGCAGCTGCCGGGCCATCTGCTCGTCGACCGGGTAGTTGTCCTTGCCACCGAGGAACCAGTCGTACATCCGCGCCGGATGAGGCTTGCTCGTGTCGATCTCGACGGTCTGGGATTCCTGCCCGGTCATGGCACACTCCGTTGGTCGGCTGCTGGGGCGAACGGTGAGTGGTGCGAGCGTAGGTGGCGCCGCGTCAGGTGAGGAGGAAATCAGCCTGTCCGGCCTTGGCGCCCTGGATGAAGGCGGCGATCTCCCCGTTGGAGTAGATGAGCGCGGGGCCGTCCGGGTCCGCCGACTGACGGACCGCCACCCTGCCGTCGGCCAGCTTCATGGCCTCGATGCAATTGCCGCCGTTACCACCGCTCCACGGCTTGTACCAGCCTTCGGTGCCGAGATCGGCGGCCGGCATGCCGTTGTATATGTGGTTCATCACAGCTCCTTGCGGAAGTCCCTGAGGATTTCCTTCGTGCGTTGTGCAGTTGCGGCCTGAGCCGCCATTCGGTCCATGACCTCGAGGTAGGAAGCGACCTCGGGGCGCGCGTCGAAGTACACGGCGCCGGTCAGGTACTCGCTGTAGACCATGTCGGGGAGTTCGGGGACCGCGAAGCGGAAGAGGACGAACGGGCCGTACGTGCCGGGGTGATGCCCTGTCGCGAACTCCGCGATCTGCAGGGTCACATGGGGCATCTCGGTCGCATCGAGCAGACGGTCGACCTGCGCCCGCATGGCGTCGGGGCTTCCGACCGGGCGGCGCAGGACGGTCTCGTCCATCACCACCCACAGTTTCGGCGCCTCCGCCTTGGTGAGCAGTGCCTGCCGCTCCATCCGCAGCGCCACGTGGCGCTCGATGTCCGCGGGCCGAGTCTGGCCGACCGCGCCGGTACGCAGGACGGAGCGCGCGTAGTCCTCCGTCTGGAGGAGCCCGGGGACGAAGTGCGGCTCGTAGGTGCGCAGGAGGCTCGCGGCGCCTTCCAGGCTGACGTACATGCTGAACCAGTCGGGCAGCACATCGTGGAAGCGCTGCCACCAGCCGGGCTTGTTGGCCTCTTCGGCGAGTTCGACGAAGGCGTCGGTCTCGTCGTCGGCGATCCCGTAGGCCTTGAGCAGGAGCTGGACGTACGGGATCTTCAGCCCGACCTCGGCGGTCTCCATCCTGCGTATGGTCCCGGGGGCGACACGGAGCACCTTCGCCGCCTGGTCGCGGCTCAGGCCGACGCGCTCCCGCAGATCCTGCAGGCGTTTGCCGAGAACGACCTGACCCACGGTCGGGGCGGACCGCGGTTCGCTCACTTCAGACCTCCCGATGCGCTATGTGCGAGCAGTGTGCCATGCGCACGGCTCCGGGAACACAGCCACTCTGAATTTTTCAGAGTGCCTCTTGCCAAGTGTTCATGTCAGGGGGAGAGTTGGTGACCGAACCAAGTTCGCGTGATCGCGTCCGCCTTTCCGGGACGGTGCGAAGCGTGACACAGCCCCCACTGTGAGGAATCGGTCGTGGCACCTGGCAGTGCGCTCATCCCCCGGCTCACGGACCTCAGCCCCGGGGCGGAGGCGCTCCGTTACTGCTTCGCCCTGGCGGCGCACCCCGAGTCGGTGGCCGGCGCCCGGCGCCTCACGCGGGCCAGGCTGGCGGACTGGCGGCTGGCCGGGGACGTCCACGACGCGGCGGTGCTGATCGTCTCCGAGTTGGTCACCAACGCGATCGTGCACACCGCGAGCGCCCGGGTGGTCTGCGAGCTCCGCTGCGACGAGGGCAGGCTGCGGATCTCCGTACAGGACCAGGGCCATCAGCCCGGTGGTCCGCGGCTGTCCCTCACCGCCGAGGGGGAACACGGACGCGGCCTGCTGCTCGTCGACTCCGTGAGTGCGTCCTGGGGATCCCACGACACGGGCAACCGCTCGGGGCGCATCGTGTGGGCGGAGCTGCCACACGGCCCGGAGCGGACATGCTGAGGACCGCGCTGTCCCAGCTTCTCGGCGCCCGTCGCCCGCGCCCGGCGGACGAGGACGGGGAGGGGGGACGGGTCCGGCTGCCGCTGCCACCGGCGCTGTCGGCAAGCCTCGGTTTCGACGCCGTGGGCGTACCCGCTCAGTACGGGTTCCGGTTGATGTCGCATCTGCCGCGCGCTGGATGCGTGTTCGCCGACGCGGACCGGTGGTGGTGGATCGTACCGTCGGGTTCGGATCTCGATCTGGACTGGCCGGAGCAGGCGTCGTACGCCACCGGGGCCTACGTCCCCGCGGGCCGCCCGCGCCTGATCCACGCTCCTGAAAGCCGTACGCCCTACACGCCGCCCATTCCGCTCTTCCTCATGGTCTGCCAGGTCACCGGCGTCGCACCGTCCTGGGGTCCGCCGGGCCGGCCGAGGGTCGTGACCGCTCCCTGACGGGCCGGACCCCCGCTCAAGGCCTGTCGAGGTAGGCGAGCCCCGGGTGGACCCCGGTGTACCCCTCGACCAGCCGGCGGGCCACGGAGACGGAGTCGACCAAGGGGTGCAGGGCGAAGGCGCGCACGGCTGCCGCACGTGATCCGCTCTCCGCCGCTTCGAGCACCGCCCGCTCCACGGCCTTGACCGCGGTGACCAGCCCGACCGCGTGGTACGGGAGGGGGTCGACGGCGACGGGATGCGCGCCGCCGGCGTCCACGAGGCAGGGCACCTCGATGACGGCCTCCTCGTCGAGCACCGCGAGGGTGCCCCGGTTGCGGACGTTCAGGATCAGCGAGGTGCGTTCGTTGCGGGCGACGGCGCGCATCAGGGCGAGGGCCACCTGCTCGTAGCCCCCGGACTCCAGGTCGCTCTCCTCGCGCTCACCGGCCCCCGCCACGTCCCGGTTCTCCGCCATGTACGTCGCCTCGCGTTCGGCGCGCGTACGGTCCCACGTGGCCAGCGGCGGGGCGGCAGGATCCTTCATCCGGGCGTAGAAGCCCTCCTGCTGGTCACGGAGGAAGGCACCGCGGGTCTGTTCGGCGTCCTGGTAGGCCCGGACCGCCTCCCGGTTGAAGTAGTAGTAGTGCAGGTACTCGTTGGGGATCGCGCCCAGCGAACGCAGCCAGTCCGGGCCGAACAGCCTGCCCTCCTCGAAGGAGCCGAGGAGCGCGGGGTCCGCCAGCAGACGCGGGAGCTCGTCACGGCCCCCGACCCGCAGGCCCCGGACCCAGCCGAGGTGGTTCAGCCCCACGTAGTCGATCCACGCCCGGTCCGGGTCCGCGCCCAGGACCCGGGCGATCCGGCGCCCGAGTCCCACCGGCGAGTCGCAGATCCCGATGACCCGGTCGCCGAGGTGCCGTGCCATGGCCTCGGTGACCAGGCCGGCCGGGTTCGTGAAGTTGATGACCCACGCGTCGGGCGCGAGCCGGGCGACGCGCCGGGCGAGGTCCGTCGCGACGGGGACGGTCCGCAGCCCGTAGGCGATGCCGCCGGCCCCGACCGTCTCCTGGCCCAGGACACCCTCGTCGAGCGCGACGCGTTCGTCGGCGGCACGGCCTGCCAGGCCGCCGACCCTGATGGCGGAGAAGACGAAGTCCGCGCCCCGCAGGGCCTCGTCGAGATCACCGGTGGCATGTACGTCGGGTGCGTCGTCGATTCCGGCCGCCTGTTCGGCCAGGACCCGCGCGACGGCCGTGAGCCGGTCCGCGTCGGTGTCGTACAGGGTCACCCGCGAGACGCGGCCTTCGGCGTGGTCACCGAGCAGGGCCCCGTACACGAGAGGGACACGGAATCCGCCGCCGCCAAGAATTGTCAGCTTCACGCTGCTCGATGGTACGGGGCGGGCGGCCCGGCACCCCGGACCCGGAGGCCCGGAGTACCGGAGCGGCGGCCGGTTCCGCCGTCAGTGACCGTTCCACCACCGGACGACGGCGTGCCAGACCCTCGTCGGGCCGCTCCGTTGCGCCGGGATGACGACGCCTTCCCCGGGTGTCGTGTGCGGCTCGGCGGTGCGTGGTGCGGACGGGGCGGTCTCGGGAGCGCGTCGGGCGGCGGGTGACGACACCTCCCAGTCGGTCTGCGTCCGGTTCCGGGCCACCGCCGGCAGCGGTTCGGCGTCGACCTCCTGCTGCGGTGTCGGGGCGAATCCCGCGGGCAGGTCCACCAGGTGCCGCGACATGAAGTTGCCGGCCCAGCTCAGCTCGTCCTCGCCGACGGCGAGTTCGAGGTCGGGCAGTCGCATCAGCAGGGCGTCGACCCCGACGTCGGCGATGGCGCGTCCGATGTCCTGCCCGGGGCACTCGTGGGGACCGCTGCTGAACGCCATGTGGGCACGGTTGCCCTCCATGCTGACGGTGAGGTCGGGTCGGACGGCGGGGTCCGTGTTGGCGGGCGCGATGCCGACGATCAGGGCGTCGCCCGCCTTGATCTGCTGTCCTCCGAGCTCGGTGTCGCCCACCGCCCAGCGTCCGAGGACGGAGGTGAACGGCGGCTCGTCCCACAGGGTCTGTTCGACCGCCTCGGGCACGGTCATGTGCCCGCCACTGAGCCGGGCGCGGAACCGGGGGTCGGTGAGGACCATGCGCAGCACGTTGGCGATCAGATTGGTGGTCGTCTCGTAGGCGACGATCAGAACGACCCGCAGGTGCTCGCTGACCTCCTTGTCGGTGAGCGCGGCGGGGTGTTCGACCAGCCAGGTGGCGAAGTCCTCGGCGGGCGCCTCCCGGCGGCGCTGGACCAGCCGGTCCAGCGCGCCGATCACGTAGGCGTTGCTCGCGACCGCGGTCTCCGAACCCCGCGTCATGTCACGGGCGGCCTGCACCAGACGGTCGTCGTACTCCTCCGGCATGCCGATGATCGCGCACATCACCATCATGGGGAGCCGCTCGGCGAACTGGCTGACCAGCTCGACGCGCCCCTCCCCGCAGAAGTCGTTGACGAGCCTGTTGGAGTACCGGTTGATGTGGCGGCGCACGCCGCGGGTGTCGATGCGCGCCATGCTGTCGGTGACCGCGCCGCGCAGCCGCTCGTGGGTGGCGCCCTCGGCGAACGAGCACACCGGCTGCCACGTGAAGAGCGGTGCGAGCGGGTGGTCCGGGGCCACACTGCCGTCCTGCAGGCCACGCCACCGCCGCGAGTCGCGGGAGAACTGCGAGGGGGTGCGGGTCATGTGGAGGTTCTCGCTGTGTCCGAGGACCAGCCAGGCGGGGACGTCCTCGTGCAGCAGGACGGGCGCCACCGTGCCGTGTTCGGCACGCAGCTTCTCGTACAGGCCCGCCGGGTCCGCCTCGGCCTCGGGACCGTACAGCCGGCGCAGTCCGCCGGGTCCGATGCCCATGCCGTGCGCGGGGCACTGCGGGGGTGGCACCGGACCGGCGGTGAATCCGGGTTCGTGCTGGAAGGGGGTTGTCACAGGGGCTCCAGGAATAAGGCGCTCCGGGGACGGGCGAGTCGGGACAGGGCCCGTCCGGAGGCTGAGGTGCGGGCCGTCGTCAGGCGAGCGGCACGGCGAGGCTGTGCAGGTAGCGCATCAGGGTCAGCAGCACGTCCCGGCTGGATGCGCGCAGCCGGGCGTCGCAGTCGACCATCGGTACCTCGTCCGACAGGTCCAGGGCGCTGCGCAGGGCCTCGACGGGGTGGTGCGGTGCCCCGGGGAAGGTGTTGACGGCGACGACGAACGGCACGCCGCGCTCCTCCAGCCTGCCGATCACGTCGAAACTGACCTGGAGCCGCCTGGTGTCGATGAGGACGACGGCTCCGAGGGCTCCTTCGAAGAGTCCGTTCCACAGGAACCAGAAGCGCTCCTGGCCGGGGGTGCCGAACAGGTAGAGGATCAGTTCGTCGCTGAGACTGATCCGGCCGAAGTCCATGGCGACGGTGGTGGCGGTCTTGGTCTCCACCCCGACGTTGTCGTCCACGCCGACCCCGGCCTGGGTCATGGTCTCTTCGGTCGTCAGGGGCCGGATCTCACTCACTGAGCCGACCATCGTCGTCTTGCCCACCCCGAACCCGCCGACGACGACGACCTTCACCGCGGCCGTGGCCGTGTCGGGAAGGACGTCCTCGCTCCGGGGGCCCGTGATCGTGTCAGAGCTTCTGAAGTCCATGCATCACCGCTTCGAGGAGGGACCGGTCCGGGAGCGCGGCGCGGACGATCGGCGCGCGTGACTCGATCAGTTCGGTCGCCAGGAGTTCGGTCAGGAGCGAGGTGACCACGCTGAATGGGAGACTCAGATAGGCCGAGATCTCGGCGACGGACAGCGGCGCCCTGCAGAGCCGCAGGATCGCCGCCTGCTCCGGCTGGACCGTCGGGGACGGCTCGGCCTGCGCCACCACCATGGTGACGAGGTCGAGCGCCGCTCTCCGGCCGTCGGGCGCGCCGGTGATCACATACAGCCGTTCCGGGTCACTCACCGCCGGGTCGGCCTTTCGGCGTTCTCGTCGGGGAGGACTCATCCGGCCTGCCCCTCATGACGCGGCGGGCTCGTCAGGTGTGCTCCGATACGAACGACCATGTCGCGCATGCGGGCGCCCACCAGTCCGGCGTCGACCGTCTCGCCGGCCAGGACCGCGAGGTAGGCGCCCGCTCCGGCGGCCATCAGGTAGAAGAACCCTCCGGTCACCTCGATCACGACGAGCTTCATCAGGCCGTCGCTGTAGGGGATCTCGGTGGCGACGGCAGCGGCCAGGCTCTGCAGCCCGGCGCAGGCGGCGGCGAGACGGTCGGCGACGTCCGGGTCGCCGCCGTGCCGGGCGATGCGGAGGCCGTCGGCGGAGAGCACCACGATCTGGTGGATGCTCGGTACGTCGTCGGCCAGTTCCTTGAGCATCCAGTCCATGTTTCCCCGCTGCTGGATCACTTCTCGTCTCCCTTGTCCCACGCGTCGTCGGAGTCTGTGTCGTTCGCCGGGTCCTTGGGCACACCGTTGACGGCCTGGGTGAATGCCTCCAGCCAGAGCCCGGGCGGTGCCGTGCCGCCGCCGCCCCCGCCGTGTCCGTTGTGCCCGTAGCGTGCGGCGGGCTCCGCGGCCGGTGCGGCCTGCTGCGGGAGGTTGTGCGAACCGAGGGGTGCGCGCCCCCGGCTGCGGCGCTGGGGAAGCCCGCCCTCGGTCCACTCGGTCACGACGATCTCGTCGTCACCCATCGCCGCCGCGGTGGGCGCGGGCCGCGCGGCGGACGCCACCGGCGCCGGGACGGGGGCGGGAGGCGCGAGCGACGGGACGGGCCCGGTGGACCGCGCCTTGTTCTTACCGAGCGGGGGGACGACGTGCCGCATCTGCGACATGTCGAGCGAACTCTGGGGCCGTGAGGTGGCGCCGATGCCGTGCGCGATCCCGGGTGCGGGACCGGTGGTGATCATGTCGCGCGGCACGATGAGCACGGCACGGACCCCGCCGTACGCGGACTGCCGCAGGGACACCTGGAGTTGGTACATACGGGCGAGCCGGCCGACCACGGCCATGCCGAGGCGCGGGGACTCCCCCAGGTCGTTCATGTTGATGCCGGCCCGGGCCTGGGCGAGCATGTTCTCGGCCCTCACGCGGGCCTCCTCGCTGAGGCTGACGCCGCCGTCCTCGATCTCGATGGCGATGCCGGTCTGCACCTCGACCGCGGTGACGTGCACCCGGGTCTGGGGCGGCGAGTAGCGCGTCGCGTTGTCGAGCAGCTCGGCGCAGGCGTGGATGAGCGGTTCGACCGCGGTGCCGACGATGGCGACCTTGGCGATCGAGTGCAGATCGACGCGCTGGTATTCGAGGATCCGGGACATCGCACCGCGCAGCACGCTGAACAGCGGTACGGCCTTGGGCCACTGACGGCTGGGCCGGGCTCCGCCGAGTACGGCGATGGAGTCGGCGAGCCTGCCGATCAGCGCGGTGCCGTGGTCGATGCGGAGCAGGTCGTCGAAGACATCGGGGTTGCGCCCGTGGTGGTCCTCCATCTCCCGGAGTTCACTGGCCTGTCGGTGGACGATGGCCTGTACCCGGCGGGCGACGCTGACGAAGGCGCGCTGCGCGGAGTCACGCATCGCCTCTTCGTTGTCGATGATGTCGAGGACCTGGAGCACCAGGGCGCGCTGCGCCTTGGGGAGGTTGCGGTACGACGCGTCCGCGTCGACGACGTCGCGCATCACTTCCTGCGGCGAGTTACTGGCGCGCAGTCGGCGGATCGCGGTGGGCAGGAGCTCCTTGCTGAGCCGTTCGGTCTCCTGGTCGTGCGAGGCGATGCGGCGTTCCAGGGTGGCGATGCGCCGCTCGTACTCGGCTCGCTGGACGCGCGTCGCCCGGTTCCGTCGCTTCAGTGCGACGACGAGCGTGGCGACGACGACTGTGGCGATCGCACCACACCACACGACTGCCGCACGCGCCGCTCCGGTGACCGGCACCGAGCCGGCAGCGGTGGCCCCGGCCATGAGTACGACGGGCAGGAGCGCGGCGCGGACTACAGGGATGTCTCTGTTGGTCGGCGGTGATTCAACACGGACCATCTAAACCCTCTGGCGGTTGATTCGGGAGGTATACGCACTTGTACGGACAGTTATGGACAAGTGCTCGAATTCGGAACAACTCGACTTCACTGGGCGTGAGCCTAGACAGATCAGAGCAGTGCCTCGGCATATTCGCCCAACCCCCTGCGCGGGCACTCCCGCGGTAATACACTCGCCAGGTTTCGCACTCAGCGGCGTCGAGCGTGCGCAGTGAGTGACGTGATCCACGAATCGGGAGGAAGCGCACTCACTTGTCCCGCTCTGCGGGTCGGAGGCGGGGACGATCGACCATGGTCAGTGATCCATGAGCTGCGAGAACGCCTCGCAAGGCGTTTCGGCGAGCGAAGATCGTCACCGCATTCGACGACTTGTGCACCGCAGTGCGGGACAAGGGCACATGCGATCGAATCGGATCGAAAGGAGCGGAAACCTGAGCGACGGACGGGTGTGTGAGCGGAGGGACGGGAGCGACCGCGGGGAGCCCGCCCTCGGGTCGGCGCTCCCCTGAGCCCGGCAGGCGCGGTCGTCTCGGCCCGGCCGCGCCCTCACCGTCCGTGATCTCGTCCCGGCCCCCGGGGTCGCCCCCGGACCCGAGCAGGAAGCCGACCGAGCGGAGAACTCGGACGCCCGGCTGCGTGGAGAGCCCGGTAGGCGCTCGATGCGTGCGGGCGGAGCCGCTTCGACGGCGCCGCCTCGCAGCGGCCTGTCGTAAGGCCCGGACTTCAGGGCCCGTCGACAGGAGTCCTACGGCGGCGGCGCTTCGTCAGCGACGGCCGCCGAGCCGGCCCTCCAGCTGCACCAGCAGCTCGCCGAGCTGTCCGCTGAGCCCGTTGCGGGTCTCCTCGTCGAGCCCGGAGAGCACCGACCGCTCGTAGGCGAGCTGTTCCGGCAGCAGGCGGTCGACGAGGTCGCGGCCGGCCTCCGTCAGGCCGACGTGGGTGACCCTGCGGTCCCTGGCGTCGCCGCGGCGGCCGATCAGGCCTGACTCCTGGAGGGTGCGCAGCCGCTTGGTGACGGCGGCTCCGGACGAGAAGGTCTCACGGGCCAGTTCACCGGGGGTGAGTTCGCGGTCGGTCCGCCGCATCGCACCGAGCAGGTCGAATTCGGCCCGGTTGAGTCCGGCGGCCCGCAGGGGGGCGTCCTCGGCCTGCTGGAGCAGGGCCGCACAGCGGTTGATGCGGCCGATGAGCTCCATCGGTCCGGTGTCCAGCCCCGGGCTGACGGCTTGCCACTGCCGTACCACCGAGGCCACGATGTCGTCGCTCACACCGCTCCGTTCGCCGGGGGCAGGGCGATCCGCCCCTGCCGTTGTGCTGTCGCCGCGAGCGTACGGTGTCCCGCCTGCTCCACCGCCAGTAGCTCTTCCTCCGGCAGGGCGCGCTGCCACCATTCGCCCGATGCGACGTCGCCGGCGTCGCGCAGCTCGACGAGGGATGCGGTCAGGCTCCGGCGCGCCGTTTCGAGCATGAGGGCGTCGGCCGCCGGGTCGGCGACAGCCCGCTCGGCCCGGTCCCGGGCCTTTCGCGCCGCGGCGAGCGCCCGTTCCACGCGGCCGGACGCCCGGCGGTTGGTGACGGCGATCGCGGCGAGGAAGCCGACGGCGACGCCCACGAGGGTGTCCAGGGCACGGTCGGCGATGAGTTCGCCCGCGGGCTGGAACCCGCCGAATTCGAGGATCAGCAGGGCCATCGGAGTGACGGCGACGGAGCCGAGCCAGTAGTTGCGGGTGATCAGGGCCTCGGCGGCGAAGTTGAAGACCAGGACGCACAGGACGAGGGCGAGCGGGCCGACCCGGGCGAGCGGGATGACGGCCGCGAAGACCAGCACCCCGAGCAGATTGCCGACGGTCCGCTGCAGGGCCCTGCTCCAGGAGAGGGCGAGGTTGGGCTGGTAGACGGACGCAGCCGTAACGATGGCCCAGTACGGGTGGCCCACGCCGAGCGCCGATGACACGTAGCCGGCCAGTGCGCATCCCACGAGGGTGCGGAAGGCGACCGGCAGCACTGGGGAACCGGGACCGAGCGCGCGCAGCAGCCTGCGACGGGCCTCACGGCGGCCCCGCCGCATCCGCTGCCCGGCCCGCTCGGCGTCGATCCCGAAGAGCTGTTCGACGGTGCCGGGTGCCGGCGGGGGGCAGGGGACGGGGCCACGGGCCCGGGTCCGCGCCGCCCACAGGCGCAGTTCATCGGGGTCCGCGCCGGAGACACGGCCTCCGGGGCCTGCGCCACGGATCTGGCCGCCGGTCGCTGTTTCGGCGAGGGCCCGCTCGGCGTGGACGACGAGCCGCTCGAGTTCCCGGCGTACGGCGGTGGGCCGCCCGGCGGCCAGCAGCGACTGCCATGCCGCCTGAACGGCCGCGGCCGCGGCATGCCGGGTACGGGCGTCGGGACCAGCCGCGTGGGCGGCGGCCGCGTTGAGTGCACGGGCCGTGGCCAGACGCTCAGGTCCCTCCCGGTGCCACAGGACGGGCCCGGCCGTGACCAGCCAGGAGAAGGCGCCCGCCGCCAGCATGAGGGCCATGTGTCCCGGCACCTGGCCGAGCTCCTGCGGCGCGAAGAGCGCTGCCGAGGTGACGAAGGCGAAGATCACGTTGCCGGGCGGACCGATACGCGTCGCGTCGCAGAAGGTCTTCTGCACGGCCGCGAGCAGCGCACCGACGGCGATCAGCACGGCGGTCGAGTCGGTGAGCGAGGCGGTGATCAGAGCGACGGCGAAGCCCGCGGCCATTCCCAGGACCACACGGAGGACGGCGTGCGCCCTGCGGGCGTACGGCAGGTTGTGCCCGTACAGCGCACAGAGGGAGCCCGCCATCGTGTACATGACCAGGTCGAGGCGGCCGAGGGAGTACAGCAGCAGATTCGGGACGGCCGAGGCGACCACCACGCTCAGCGCGGGCTTGTACCAGATCTCCGCGGGGCTGTTCAGCCGCAGGACACCGGTCACCGGCAGTTTGTGGACGGATGGTTTCCGGGGTCGCATGGATGTATCACTCACTCATTTACTTTAACAGGTATTACACCCGTAAAAGATCTGACCGGTACCGGACCTCTCCGGGTGGCCACCGCTTCGGCCCGGCTCTAGCGTGCTGAACAAAAACATAAAAACCGGACGGGTGGCACACCTCGGGAGGAAGACGCATGAAGCTCACCGACCCGGCGCCCGGCAGACCCTGCTGGGTCGAGCTGAGCACCTCGGACGTCCCGGCGGCCCAGGCGTTCTACGCGACACTCCTCGGGTGGCGGTCCGAGACCGACCCACGACCTGAGGCCGGCGGGTACACGACGGCGCGCATCGGCGAGGACGCCGTCGCGGCCTTCAGCCCCCTCTACCGCCCGGAGGAGCGGTCGGCCTGGACCGTGTCCTTCGCCACCGCGGACGCGGACGCGTCGGCCGACTCGGTGCGATCCGCGGGCGGCACGGTGCTCATGGACCCCATGGACGTCTTCGACCTGGGGAGGTTCACCGTGGCCGCCGACCCCGCCGGCGCGGTGTTCTCCCTCTGGCAGGCGCGTGCCTTTCCCGGCGCGGAACGCTTCGACGAACCGGGAACGCTGGGCTGGGCCGAGCTCCGCACACCCGACCCTAAGGGGGCGCTCGCCTTCTACCCGGCCGTGCTCGGCTGGACGGTCGACGCCACCGAACACTTCACGCACTGGGGCGTGGACGGAACCGACTTCGGCGGCATGAAGGAGCAGCCCGACGAGCCCGCGCGCACGCCGCCGCACTGGCTGCCCTACTTCACGGTGGCCGACACCGAGGCCACCGCGGCGACGGCCCTGGCCGCGGGTGGTACACCGCTCGCACCTCCGCGGCAGATCCCGGGCGGCCCCCGGGTCGCGACGCTGCGCGACCCCCAAGGGGCGGGGTTCGGCATCCGCACCCCCTGAGGGCGCCCCCGTTCAACGCCCTCGGGGCGGGCCCGCCTCCTCGGGTGCCCGCAGCGTCTCGGCGGCGTCCGCCACCCTGCGCATCAGGCCGAAGAGCGTCCGCTGCTCGTCCGCGGAGAGCGGACCGAGGAAAACCTGGTTCATGCCCACCGTGCGCCTGGCGAGCCGACGATGGGTGGCGGCACCCTCGTCCGTGAGACGAAGCAGGAAGCGCCGCCCGTCCTGCTGGTCACGCACCTTGTGCAGCAGCCCCCGGCGCAGCAGCCGGGTGATCACCTCGGCGACGGTGGACCGGTCGAGGCCGACCCGCTCCCCCACCGTCCGCTGGTCGAGGCCCGGTTCGGCGGTCAAGGCGTTGAGCACGGCGAACTGGGGTGAGGTGATCTCCTGCGAGACCATCGCGTTCCAGAGCAGGTGGTGCGCCTGCTGCAGACGCCGGGCGAGATGCCCGGGGTGGGTGCTCAGGTCGACGGCCTTCACGGCACCGCCCTCTCGCTGTCGGCCTGTCGGCGGCGGACTCTGCCGCCGACGTATCGAAGATGCACAGTGTACTGAGGGTCTTGACCACAACGGCGCGCCCCGGTTAGCTTCACGGCCATCGCCATTTACTCAGTGTACTGAGCAATATCCGCGCAACTCACGGAGCCGTGACATGACCGCAGGTGACCTTCCCGCGTATCCGCTGCCCGACGCGATGAGCCAGCAGGAGATCGACTCGGAGGTGGCCAGGGTGCAGGCGGCGGCCGGGCCGGGTGCACACCATCCGCCGCGCGACTATCCCCCGTACCGCAGCAGTCACTTCCGCCACCCGCACCGCTCGCCCGTCCCTGTGCGCGACCCGGAGGCGGTCGAGCTGTCCGGGCCGGTCTTCGGTGTCACGGACGTGACCGCGCAGGACCGCGATCTGACCGCGCGGCACGGCGGTGAGCCGCTCGGGGAGCGGATCACCGTCAGCGGACGGGTGTCGGACCGGTCCGGCCGGCCGGTGCGGGGCCAGCTCGTCGAGGTGTGGCAGGCCAACGCCTCCGGGCGGTACGCCCATCAGCTGGACCAGCACCCGGCTCCGCTCGACCCGAACTTCACCGGGTTCGGACGGTGCCTGACCGACGACGACGGCGGCTACTCGTTCACGACCGTCAAGCCGGGTGCCTATCCCTGGCGCAACCACCTCAACGCCTGGCGCCCCGCGCACATCCACTTCTCGCTGTTCGGCACGTCGTTCAGCCAGCGGCTCGTCACCCAGATGTACTTCCCGGGCGACCCGCTCCTCCCCTACGACCCGGTGATCAGGTCCGTCACGGACCAGGCGGCCCGCGAGCGGCTCATATCGGCGTACGACCACGACCTGTCCGTGCCCGAGCTGTCCCTCGGCTACCGCTGGGACATCGTCCTCGACGGCCCTTGCGCCACCTGGACCGAGGAAGAAGGCGGCCACTGATGTCCCACTCCCCGACCCCCTCCCAGACCGTCGGCCCCTTCTACGGCTACGCGCTGCCCTTCCCGGGAGGCAGCGAGGTCGCCCCGGCCGGGCACCCGGGCACGGTCACGGTGCACGGCTACGTGCTCGACGGCCGGGGGGAACCCGTGCCCGACGCGATCGTCGAGACCTGGCAGCCCGCTCCCGACGGATCGCGTACCGGTCGTCCCGGATCGCTGCGCCGAGACCCCGCGACGGGGAACGTGATCGGACGCGACGGCGTGGACTTCACCGGGTTCGGCCGCGCTCCGACGGACGCGGCCGGGCGCTGGTTCGTGCGTACGCTGCGGCCCGGCGGCGTCCCGTACCTCTGTGCTGCCGTGTTCGCCCGCGGCCTCGTCCACCACCTCCACACCCGTGTGTACCTCCCGGAGCTGCTCGACGAGGCTCCGGAGGCGGCCGATCCGCTGCTGGAGTCGCTGGACGCGCAACGGCGCGCCACACTGATCGCGACGCGTACGGACCCCCACACCTACCGCTTCGACATCCGTCTCCAGGGCGACGACGAGACGGTCTTCCTGGAGTTCAGCTGATGCACGAGAGCGACGCCGGCCTCCTCGCCCCTGGACGGGCCGGCTCCGAGGCCGAGACCGCAACCGGCGACCACGCCTTCCTGCAGGCCATGCTGGACGCCGAAGCGGCCCTCGCCCGGGCCCGGTCCGTCTCCGGGCTCGCCCCGCCCGGGGCGGGGAGGGCGGTCACCGCGGCGGCGGACGCGAGCCGGTTCGACGTGCGGGAGCTGGCGCTACGGGCGCGGGCCGGTGGCAATCCGGTGATTCCGCTGGTCGCCGACCTTGTCGCTGCCGTGGACGAGAAGGCGCGGCCCTTCGTCCACCGGGGCGCGACCAGCCAGGACATCCTCGACACGGCGGCGATGCTGGTGGCTTCGCGCACCCTGGCGCTCGTCCTCGACGACCTGGGGCGGACCGCCGGCACGCTGGAGCGGCTGGCGGCCGGACACCGCGACGCGCCGATGCCCGGCCGCACACTGACGCAGCACGCCGTGCCGACAACCTTCGGTCTCAAGGCCGCCGGCTGGCGGTCGATGGTGCTCGACGCCCGGGACCGGCTCCGGTCCGCACGCACATCGCTGCCCGCTCAGCTCGGCGGCGCGGCGGGCACGCTGGCCGCGTTCTCCGCCGACGGCGGGGACGAGGCGGCTCTGGAGCTCGTCGCCGTCTACGCACGGGAACTGGGCCTGGCCGAACCTCTGCTGCCCTGGCACACCCTGCGTACCCCGGTCGCCGACCTGGCCGGAGCTCTCGCCTTCACCGCGGGCGCGCTCGGCAAGACGGCCGCCGATGTGCTCGCCCTGTCCCGTACCGAGACCGGCGAGCTCGCCGAGGGGTCCGGCGGCTGCTCCTCCGCCATGCCGCACAAGGCAAACCCGGTGCGTGCGACGCTGATCGCCGCGGCGGCCCGCCGCGCACCCGGACTGGCCGCCACCCTGTACGGCTCGCTCGCCGCCGAGGACGAACGGCCGGCCGGGGCCTGGCACGCCGAATGGGAGCCCCTGCGCGACCTGTTGCGTCTGGTCGGCGGCGCGGCACGGGACGCGGCGGAACTCACCGAAGGGCTCCGGGTGTTCCCGTCGGCCATGCGGAGCCACCTGGGGCTGACCGGCGGGCTGATCGTCTCGGAGCGGCTGGCCGCGGTCGCCGCCCGTCGGGTGGGCCGCGCCCGCGCCCGGGAGATCCTCACCGGGGCAGCCGAGCGGGCCCGGGACGAAGGCAGACCCTTGGCGGAGGTCCTCGCCGGGGAGCCGGCCTTCGACGGCCTCGATCTCGCTGAACTCACCGACCCCGCCCGGTACACCGGCTGTGCCGGGCCCCTCACCGACCGCGCTCTGGAGCGCCGATGACCACGACACCAGCCCGTCTCCTCCACCACCGCGCCGAGGGGCCGACGAACGCTCCCGCCCTCCTGCTCGGCCCCTCCCTCGGCACCTCCACCGCGCTCTGGGACGGGGTCGCGCCCGAACTCTCGGTCAGCCACCGGATCGTGCGGTGGGACCTGCCGGGACACGGCGGCTCGCCCGCGGGTCTGATCGGTCCGGGAGCGGGGATCGACGATCTGGGTGCGCTGGTGCTGGCCCTGGCCGACTCACTGTCCCTGGAACGGTTCTCGTACGCCGGGGTGTCACTGGGCGGCGCCGTGGGCCTGTGGCTCGCGGCACATCACCCGGAGCGCGTCGACCGGCTGGCCGTGGTCTGCTCGTCCGCCCACTTCGGCGACCCGGGGCCGTGGCGGGAGCGGGCCGCCCTGGTGCGCGCCGAGGGGCTCGGCAAGGTCGCGGAGAGCGCGGCGGGCCGCTGGTTCACTCCCGGTTTCACCGAGCCCCGGCTGCTCGACGATCTCCTGGCCACCGACCCGTCGGCGTACGCCGCGTGCTGCGACGTGCTCGCCGACTGCGATCTGCGGCCCGGGCTGTCAGGGGTCCGGGCACCCACCGTGGTGATCGCCGGCCGCGAGGACCCGGCGACACCGGTGGAGCACGCCCGCGAGATCGCCGACGGCATCCCGGGGGCCGCGCTGACGGAACTGCCACGCGCCTCCCACCTGGCTCCCGCCGAGCGCCCGCAGGCCGTACGGGAGGTCCTGGCGGCGCACTTCGCGCCCCGCGAGCGCGGGAGCGGGACCGCCGTGCGCCGGGAGGTCCTCGGCGATGCGCACGTGGACCGAGCACAGGCCGCGACCACGGAATTCACCGCACCGTTCCAGGAGTTCATCTCCCGCTACGCCTGGGGGGAGGTCTGGACCGACCCGACGCTGTCCCGGCGCGAGCGCAGCCTGATCACGCTGACCGCGCTGGTCGCGCACGGCCACCACGGCGAGCTCGCCATGCACGTACGCGCGGCGGTACGCAACGGCCTCGGCCCCCGGGAGATCGGGGCCGCACTGCTGCAGGCGGGGGTGTACTGCGGAGTGCCCGCGGCGAACGCGGCGTTCGCGGTGGCGGAGCGGGTCCTGACTGAGATGGAGGAGCCGGAGCGGACGGAGCGGGGGCGGGATGGGGCTCAGGCGGACTGACCGTCCTCCTGCACGGCCGCGTGGACGTGCGTCCCGTGGCATCCGGGACGGTGCGGGGCCGACCCTCCCACGGCCCCTGCCTCCTGCCTGCGTTCGCCTCGGGCTGTCCGATCCGAAGGGCTCCCACCGGACCGGCGGATCGCGCGGTTCGTCTCAGTGGTGGGCGCGACCGCGCCTCCTGCGTCGCTTCTTGCCCAGGTACTTCGACCTCGCCCGGGAGGGGACGACAACGTCCGCCATGCCCTCCACCTCCCGGAGGAAGGCGTCGACCTGCCCGGGCTCCTCCGCGTCAAGGCGGGAGAACTCCTGCTTGGCACGTCCGTATTCGGCCAGCGCCTCCGTCCGGTGCCCACCCTGGCCACTCAGCGCATCGGCCAGTATCTTGCGCACCTGGGCGCGGTCCGACCGGCTTCGGAAGGTGCGGGTGTCCATCTCCTCGTACAGCGACAGCGCGTTCTGAGCGGCCTTCTTCGCCTGCTCGTACAGGTGCGCCGCCTCGGCGTCGTGTGCACGCGACTTCACGGCGCCCATCCGCAGATTGATCTCCGCGTAGAGGCGATGCGTCGCCGCCCTGTCGAAACGGGTGGCCCATCTGTCCTCGGGGTGCATGACGTCGTACTGGTCCAACGCCTGCCGACAGCGACGCAACGCCTCGGTGCAGTCGTCCGAGGCTACGGCGGGGCATCCCGCCCTCGAGAGATGCGCGGAGGCCAGGCGGTGCAGCGCCAGGGCGTGCTCCGTCCTGACGGCCTCGCGATAGCGCCGTTCCAGGAGCACGTAGTGATCGTTCACGGCTGCCGCATGACTGTTGATGCTCTCGTCCCACTGCTGCGTGGCAGCGTACGCCGTGCCCAGGATGGACAGCGCGAGGGCGTAGTCGCGCTCCCAGCGGCCCCGGTTCCTCGTCAGTAGTCCCTTGTACTTCGCGCAGGCGAGCTCTGCCTTCTCGACGGCCTCGTCCCCCCGCCGCATGTCGATGAGCTGCAGCGCCAGGGCGCGCAGGGTGAACGCCTCCTCGCCGGTGATCCTGTCGAGCTCGTCGCCGGGGATGTTCGGGTCCCTCGGCAGCTGCCGCGTCAACTCGCATGCTTCGGTGGTGGCTTGCAGAGCCTCTCGCTTCCTGTCGATGCCGCTGGCGGCGGACGCCTGCGCGCACAGCGCTCTGGCCAGGAGGGACGAGTCGAAGCCGGGCGATTCGCTCCTGCGCAGCTGCTCGAAGATCCGCACCGCCTCACGGGCGTGATCGTGCGCCTCCTCGCACCGTCCGACCTCGTCGAGGCGATCGCCGAGCTCGCTGAGCATCTGGGCGAGCTCGAGCTGCCACGCGCTCCCGGGCGCCGCCTGCTCCAAAGCCCGGTAGGTGTCCACTGCCTCCCAGGCGTTCTCGCAGGCCTGGCTCCGATGGCAGGAGTTGGCAAGGTACAGGGACAGGTGCCGCAGGGCGGTGGCCAGTCCCGACCTGTTCGTCGTCGTCATGGGCGTCGTGCCGCACCGGTAGTACTCCACGGCGTGGGTCGCTGTCGCGACGGCCAGTTCGAGCAGGGCGTCGGGAGGGTATTCGTCGAGCTCGGTGAGCACCTCGGCCGAGACCTCCTGGGCGGAGGTCTCACGCAGGGACGTGTTCAGCGCGGCGGCCAGGGATGCTCCGAGCGCGCCGGCGGAGTCCCGGTGATCCGTCACCGCCATCTCCTTGACCAGCCTGATGATGGGGACGGCGTATTCGCGGAGCACCTGCTCGAGGACGATGCTGCGGGCCTTCTGCTGGGCCGTGTCGCACGCTCCCCCGCTGCCGGCCGGGTCGTCGTCCTCATCCGGCTCGCTCCCGGCCGCGTGCCCGTCGGTCGCCGCCGTGATCTGCAGTACGTCGAGCACGTTCAGCACCTGACGGCACCTGTCCAGGCTGTTCGAGGGGATGCCCGGCCCGGTGCCGCTCACGTCGAGCAGTTGCGACGCCAGTTGCGGAAACGTCTCGATCACCCTGGCCCCGAGGCGCTCGGCCAGGCGCTGCGGCTGGAGAGGGCGCAAGTACCCGTCACCGGCGAACTGTCCGTGCTGCCAGCGGGCGAATGCGCGTCTGCGCCATTCCGACTCACCCGCGAGGTCGGGGACGAGCAGCAGCCGGCGGGCGGCTTCCGTCTCGCCGACTCCCTCGGTCTCGCTCGAGCTCTCCGTACGCCCCGTGGCCACGGCGAGACTGGCGACGGCGACGATCCGCTCCAGGAGCACCGGATCGTCGGGGAGGTCCGCGGCTCTGGCGGACTCCTGCCATCTGCGGCGATCCACATCGATGGCGTAGTCCAACAGGGCGTCCCTGCGGAACTGAGCCGTCGTCACCACGGATCGGGATTCCTTGATGCTGCAGGCCCGCGCGTCCACCAGGGCCTGGATCAGGATCAGCAGATAGCTGTCGAAGTCGTCGTTCTCCAGATCCGGCAGTGCCTCCGCTGCGGGCGCGGAGGCCCGTATCTCTGCCAGACTCGCGGGCTTGTCCTGCTCGTACCAGCTGCGGAATGCCTGGTAGGCGGCCCGGTAGACGTCCTGGCGGTCGGCCAGGGCCGGCGGTCCGAGGCACGGCGGGTCGTTCTCGTCGACGAGCGCCTCATATCGTCGCTTGAGCGACTGCCACCACGGGCCGCCCCCTGCACCGTGAGCGACCGCCAGGATGCGCAACGGGTGCCGGCACTCACTGCTGACCGCGTTGGCGACGAGCGACTCCAGATGACCGGCGTGGGCGTCCGCGTCGTCCACCACGAGGATTCGGTTCTCATCGAGGTCGCCCACCTCGGAGCACGCCGTCCAGAGCGGATCGACGAGACCGGCTATCCACCCCCTGGCTCCCATGCGAAGACACAGCTCCCGGGCCAGCCGGGTCTTGCCCACCGCTGCGGGCCCGGACAGCAGACGCACCCGTATCCGCTCGGGCCCCTCGCACCATTCGGTCAGCTCGCGGACGACCTGCGTCCGCCCCTGGAACGGAACGACGTTGTAGCAGGCGTCGAGCAGATCCGTCTCGGACCACTGCGCGGCAGGCGGCAGAGGGCTGTAGGCCGGCTTCAGCATGCCGCCGCCCGCCCAGATCGGGTTGACCTCCAGCAGTGCGGCGGCCGCCTCCCGGCCGGCCGTCCGCCGTAGGCAGCTCACCGCTTCCGGGCGGGCGGCCCGGTCGAAGACGCGCGCGACCGGCACGGCCGTCAATCGACCCATGACGGCGCCCCGGTCCTCGACGATGACGCCCACCAGATGGCCGCCGCTGAACAGGGCCGCCCCCGACATGCCGCTCCACAGGGACCCGCCGGGTTGCGGCAACGAGGTTCCGCTGTCGATCTGGAAGTTCCAGCGTTCGGCCGGGCGGGACCCGGCCCTGGATCCCGACACCGACCCCGACCGCGGGCTGACCGTGCCCCGGGCGTCCTCGACGTTGAGTGCTCCCTCGTCGTCCCGCTGTGCACGGGGGAAGCCGAGCGCCTGTGCCGGTACGGGCTTGTCGCCGACGAGGCGGCCCAGCCTCACGGGGCTCGAACGGCCACTGGTCCGCAGTTCGAAGGGGTCGCGATCGCCGCACGTCAGCAGCGCGTAGTCAAGATCGCGTGCGTCGCCGTACGCCGCGACCTCGAAGGTGCACGATCGCTGGAGCACATATTTGTCATCGCCCGGCTGTCGGGCGTACCTGCGGACCTTGACCTGGGCGCCCGGCTTCACGCAGTGCCCGGCGGTCAGCACGAGGTCGGGTGTGAGCAGGTAGCCGGAGCCGCGCCGCCCGTCGTCGGCGACGGACACGGAAACGACACGTTCGGCGTCGAGGCCGGGCATCAGTCGTCCCCGCCGTCGTCCGAGACCCGGTAGTCGGGAGGAACGGTCAGTGCCAGCTTGATCCGCTGGGTGCTGGACCTGCCGTGCTTGAAGTCACCGGTGGCTTCGATGACCCAGAACCGCACGCCGCCCCTGCCACCACCCTCCGTGGTGACCTGAACGGTGGCTTCCACTTCAAGGCCGCGAGATACCGAAGCGGAGATTCTCCCCTGCCGCCTTCCGCTGGGCTTCCTGCAGCTCCCAGCGAAGTGCCGCGATCATTTCGTTGAGCCGGAGTCCCCCGTCGGAGTTCTCGGCCATCGGTGGCGTCTCCTTCGCACAAGGAGTGCCGCACTCTCGTGCGGAGTGCCGCACCGGCGATGTCGTGACATCCCATGCCGCCAGGACGGAAGTTGGTCGGGAGGCTGTGCTCAACCGATTCGCTTCAGGTGCTTTGCACCACCCGTTCGGGGACTCAGGACCGGAGTCCTGTGCCCGGCGTCATGCTCTTCACTGCCAAGTCTTCTCCTCCCACCGACCGATGCAAGTCGATCAGGAGGGAGGCCGGCAGCCGGACCGGCGCAGTCCGGCCCGCCTCCGGGCCGACAGCCCCCGCGACCTCGCCCCACGCGGGCACGAGGAGAACCGTCCCGGCGGCATGCGAGGAGGCGTCGGTACGGGCGTGACGGCCGCGGGGCGGGGCCGTCACGGAGATCAGCCGAAGCCGCGGGCGTCCTGCTTGAGTGCGGTGTCCACGGTCAGGGCCGTCGCGACGACGAGGCTCAGCAGCGGTTCGGGCAGCTGGTAGTGGATCTGCAGCACGTAGTTGTCCGCCGTGGTGAACATGGTCTTCGCCAGGCCCTCCCAGGTCTTGGTGATCCTGGCGATCTCGGCGCCGTTGTGGTCGACGATGGCGAAGTTCCAGGCGCGCCAGTTCTCGGCCTTGATCGCTCCGACCTGCCGGCCGTCGACCGTCATGGCAAAATTGATCTTGCCGATGGCGTTCTGCTGGACGATCTCGCCGACGGGCTGCCCGTCCGGACGCTGCACCACGACCCTCGACTTGATGAACTTCGCCGGGCGGGTGAGGAGCAGCTGCGGCTGCCCGTAGGCGTCGCGGATCTCGAGGCGGTGCGTGAGGTACTGGTCGATGCTGGAGACGAACCTGAGCACCTTGCGCATGCTGCTCTGGCCGACCTGGACCACCGAACCGACCGTGTTGCCCTGCTGGTCGAAGACGCTGTACTCGTTCGTGAGCTCGATCAGCTTGGCCTTCTGGTTGACGACCAGGACCTGCTGGTTGAACAGCGAGCCGCCACCGGGGACCGCCTGCTGAGGAACGGCCTGCGCGGGGGCCGCCTGCTGCGGGGCGTACTGCTGGGCGGCCGCCTGCTGAGGGGCGAACTGCTGCTGCGGCACCGCGGCGTGCGGCTGGGCTGCCTGCACCTGACCGGCTTGGGGCTGAGCGACCTGCGCCGGGGCGGGCGCCTGCGCCGGGTGCGTGTGCTCGGTCCACCGGGAGCCGTCCCAGTAGCGCAGCAGCTGGGGCGCGCCGTGAGGATCCGGATGCCAGCCCGCAGGTACGTTCGATTGCGTTGTCACCGGGGCACACTATCCTGCCGGACTACGGGCCGAACTCATTGAACATTCACACACCATCTACGATGGCGGCGATGACCAGAGCGAGCGGGTGGACGGACCGGCGACGGGGCGGCAGCGCCCTGCCCGTCACCCTGGGCTGGGCTCTGATGCTCGTGGCGGTGTTCCTCTGCTGCTCCCCGGCCACCACGTCCGCGCCCGGCGCCGAGGCCACCTCCTCAACCGCCGCCAGGGCCTTCACCCCGGTCCCCTCGGCGGTCGCGTCGGTCGTCGTGGCCGATGCCCCCGACGAACGCGGGATCGGCAGCTCCTGCCACGGTACGGCGGACCATTCGACGGCAGTCGTGCTCCCCGGCCATCCCGCTCCCGCGGCCCTTCCCTGCCCCTCGGCGGCCATCCGGACGGCCCCGCTCACCGCCGCCGCCACCATCCGGGGCCCCTCGAACGACAGCGTGGGCGCAGTCGACCCTTTGCGTCTGCAGGTCCAGCGGATCTAGACCCGCCGGCCCCGTCCTCCGCGCCGCCGACCGGCCGGAGGCGGGAATCCGTGTGCCCTTGTCACCGCGTGACGCGCCTTCCGCGCACGCGATCCGCTGAACCCGAGGACCTGACATGGCTTCCGCCAAGAACCAGAACAGCTCTGCCGCGCGCCGCGCCAAGCTCGAGGAGGCCCGCCGCAAGGAGCGGGCCCGCGAGCGCCGCAGCCGCATCATCACCATCACCGCGGCCGTCGTCGTGCTCGCCGGACTCGTCGCCGGGGGTGGCTACCTGATGTCGGCCGCCGACGAGCAGGACAAGGCCGAGGAGCAGGCCAGGACCTCGCCCGTCACCGGCGAGAAGTCCTGGGACGACCTCGACCAGGACCACGTCCAGACACCCGTCGACTACCCGATGAACCCGCCCGTCGGCGGTGACCACAACCCGGTGTGGATGAACTGCGACGCGGACGTCTACACCGAGGCGATACCGAAGGAGAACGCCGTCCACTCCCTGGAGCACGGCGCCGTCTGGGTCACGTACAACGACAAGGCGAAGGACGCCGACGTCGAGGCGCTCTCCGAACGCGTCGCCAAGACGCCGTACTCCCTGATGAGCCCCGTGGCCGACCAGAAGGACCCGCTGATGCTCAGTGCCTGGGGCAAGCAGCTCACCGTGAAGAGCGCCACCGACGCCCGCGTCGCCCAGTTCTTCACCAAGTACGTCCAGGGCGCGCAGACTCCCGAGCCGGGTGCCGCCTGCTCCGGCGGGGTCGCCAAGTGACCTCGTCCGCGCGTGCCTCCCGTTCACTGGTCTGGGCGGGCGCCGTGGTGTTCGTCGTGGCCGTCGGGCTGGTCCTGCTCATGGTCGTCCGGCCCTCGGCGGCCTCCTCCCCTGGCTCCGGGACACCCGTTGCCGTGCCTGCGGAGAGCTCCGCCGATGTGGGCTTCGCCCGGGACATGTCGGTCCATCACCAGCAGGCCGTGGAGATGGCCTTCATCGTGCGGGACCGCACGGATGACGAGGACGTGCGCCGGCTCGCGTACGACATCGTCAACACCCAGGCCAACCAACGCGGGATGATGCTGGGCTGGCTGGAGACATGGGACAGGCCCAAGAGCTCCGACCGGCCGCCCATGGAGTGGATGGGCCATGCGGTCACCCCCTCCGACGGCTCCCTCATGCCGGGCATGGCGACGGACACCCAGCTGGACCGGCTGCGTGCGGCCGACGGCAGGGACGCCGAGGTGCTGTTCCTGGAACTGATGACCGTCCACCACCGCGCGGGAGCCGACATGGCTCAGGCGGCGGCCGACGCCGCGGGCACGGAGGAGATCAGGGGCCTGGCCGCGGGGATGGCCCGGGCGCAGGAGTCGGAGATCTCTCTGATGGCGGACATGCTGAAGGCCCGGGGCGCGCAGCCCTGACCCCCGGGGCGGGCGGCGGGCGGGTCCGGCGGCAGACGTCGCCGGACCCGCCCGACCCCGCGAGTTCACCTGGCGCCCGTCGTCGAGGGCGGTCGTCGACCCTGAGACGGCACGCTCTGCGGCGGCCAGGAGGACGTCGGCACCTGGCGGTTGCCGGCCGGGCTGAACGGGCGCCCGGTCCTGGTGGACAAGGTGCCGGAGCACGGCGCCCCCGGGACCGAGGAGTGCGCGCCCGGTACCGACCCGGGCTTCGGCGGCAAGCGGCTGGCGGCCGACGTGGAGGGCCTGGCCCTCCTCCGTGAGCCCGGCGGCGACGGCTACCCCATGGCGTCCGGCCAGGGCGACAACACCTTCGCCCTGTCCCGTGCGGCGAACGGCTTCGAGTTCGTCGACTGCGCGACGTGCTGGATGCGGCGGACATGCGGCACGTGGCCCGGCTCCCGCACCGCGAGCCGCGTTCCGGTAGGCATCGCATAGGCTCGTCGACGATATGAAGAGCTACCTCGCGCCCCTGGGGTCCAAGGCCGACAAGGACACCGTGCGACGCCACAACCTGAGCCTCGTGCTGCGCGCGGTACGGGACGAGGGTGAGACCGGCGAGGCGACCCGGGCCGGGGTGTCGGCCCGGGTGGGTCTCACCCGGGCCGCGGTGTCCTCCCTGGTCGAACAGCTGCTGGACAGCGGCTTCGTCACCGAGTCGGGCAAGACGTTCAGCGGTCAGGCGGGCCGCCCCGGTACGGCTCTGAAGGTGGCGCGCACCGGGCCGGCCGGGCTCGGCGTGGAGGTCAACATCGACTACGTGTCGGTGTGCGTCGTGGATCTGGCGGGTACCGGCCGGGTGCGGCAGACCGAGCACCTGGACAACCGCGGCGCGCCGCCCGAAGAGGTCCTGGCCCGGGCGGCGGGCATCGCCGCGCGCACCCTGGACTCGGCGCGGGAGCAGGATCTGTACCCGGTCGGTACGGCGCTCGCACTGCCGGGGCTCGTCTCGGGCGGTACGGTGCGCCAGGCCCCGAATCTGGGCTGGAACCAGGTCGCGGCAGAAGACCTCTTCGCGGAGGCTCTCGCCGCTATGCGCCCCGGCACGGCACCGCTGCCCGTGCGCTCGGAGAACGAGGCGAATCTCGCGGCACTGGCCGAACTGTGGTTCGGCGGGCTCGACACCGTCCGGAGCTTCCTCTACCTGACGGGCGAGATCGGCGTCGGCGGCGCCCTGGTGCTCGACGGTGAACTGCTGCGCGGCGCACACGGTTTCGCCGGTGAGATCGGGCATGTGGTGGTGGACCCGACGGGCCCCGAGTGCCGCTGCGGATCGCGCGGCTGCCTGGAGCAGTACGCCGGCCAGTCGGCCCTGCTGCGGGCGGCCGGCATCGACGAGGCCGCGGGCGGTGCCGCGGGAGTGATGGAGCTGGAGCGACGGGCGCAGGCGGGCGACCCGGTGGCGCTGGCCGCCGTGGCCGAAGCCGGCCGGATGCTGGGACAGGTGCTGTCCGGAGCCGTGAATCTGTTCGACCCGGACGCGGTGGTGCTCGGCGGGATATACCGCGGCCTGATGCCGTGGCTCTCACCGCCCGCCGACGAGGAGCTGACGGGGCGCGTGGTGTCCGGACTCTGGTCCCGCGGGGGCGGCAGGCTGCGCGCGTCGTCCGTCGCGGGTGACGCGGCTCGGGGTGCGGCGGCACTCGTGGTGCAGGACGTGCTGGCCGACCCGGTCGCGTACGCCCGGTCCACGCCGGGGGACGTCTGACAGCCGGGGTGCCCGGTGGTGGTGGGCCGGGCACCCCGGTGGGGTGGGTCAGCGGACGCCGAGGAGGTGTTCCATGGCGAGCTGGTCGAGGGCTTCG
>NZ_JAFBGA010000020.1 GCF_016909575.1 Streptomyces sp. HB132
AGGGGGGACCCTGTGGGAGAGTAGGACGCCGCCGAACAATTATTCCGGGAAAGCCCCGTGCCCTTGTGGCACGGGGCTTTTCTGCGTTCACGGCATGACCACCGACGCGAGACGGAAGCCGGCTCGCTGAACAGGCGAAGCACGATCGTCTGGGGCCTCCCCGGGGCGGCGGTAGCCGGCCGTGCAACATGACGGCGGAGGTCTCGAACCGGTGGTTCTGAGCACCCCTTGAACGGGGTATGCTTTACCTCGTTGCCGCAAGGCAGCAGGCCCCAATAGCTCAGTCGGTAGAGCGTCTCCATGGTAAGGAGAAGGTCTGCGGTTCGATTCCGCATTGGGGCTCGGTACGAAGAAAGGCCCCCGCCGACGGCGGGGGCCTTTCCCATGCCCTGACTAGATGTTCTGCGGCTCCGGGACGCGCATGGCAAGGATGGCCATGTCGTCGGAGGCGGGCTCCGCTGCGAATCGCTCGACGGCCCGCAGGATGCGCCCCGCCACCGCGCCGGCTGTGAGGCCCGTGCACATCGCGAGCACATCGGCCAGACCGTCGTCGCCCAGCATGCGGGACCCCTCGCGGCGTTCGGTGACTCCGTCGGTCACACACAGGAGTACGTCGCCGGGCTGCAGAGTGACCTCCTGCTCGTAGAGCTCGAGGTCCTCGATGACTCCCAGCAGCGGCTGCGGTTCGGCAGCGGCTTCCACGGAGCCGTCCTGGCGCAGGCGCAGGGGGAGCGGGTGTCCGGCGCAGACCACCTTCAGGAGGGCGCTTCCGTCCTCCTGGGGCCACAATTCCCCGTAGAGCAATGTGAGGAAGCGACTGCGGGCCCCCTCGTCCAGAATGGCGGCGTTGAGCCTCTCCAGTACCGCGGGGCCGCCGAACCCCTCGCGGGCCAGCAGACGCAGGGCGTGCCGGGCCAGGCCCGTGACGGCTGCCGCCTCAGGGCCCGTACCGCAGACGTCACCGATGGCGAAGCCGTAGGCACCGTCACGGATGGGGAAGACGTCGTAGAAGTCGCCGCCGACCTCGTTGCCCTCGCCCGCAGCGCGATAGATGACCTCGATCTCGACGTTCGGCACATCCGGCAGGCCCGGCGGCAGCAGGCTCCTCTGGAGCGACTGGCTGATGGCCATGCGCTCCGAGTACAGGCGGGCGTTGTCCAGCGCCAGAGCCGCCCGTCGGGACAGGTCCTCGGCCAGTTCCAGGATCTCCTGGCGGAAGTGCTCGTCCGACGGCTTGCCCAACGTGAGCATGCCGATCACACGGTTCCTCGCCACCAGCGGCAGGACGACTGTCTCGCCTCCGACAGCGGCCGCGGTGGCCAGAACGGTGCGTGCCGACGCCCCCATGCTCAGGGGTGCGTCCTTGCCCAGGGTGCGCTTGGACGTGCGCAGGGCGGCCTGGTGGCCGGCTTCCGTGGGCGCCGGCCAGATGCGCGCGCCCGGGGCCGGGACGGGGTCCGGCGGGTCGATCGAGGACAGCAGTGCCTTCAGACCGTCGATGCGCTCCTCGTCCTCGTGGAGGACGTAGGACAGATACGGCTCGGAGGACTGGTCCGCGATGGTGTACACGGCGCACCACGTCGCCAGCGTGGGCACGGTCATCTGTGCCATCAGGGCCAGGGTCTGGTCCCTGTCCAGCGTGCCGGCCAGCAGGTCGGACGCTTCGACGAGGAAGGACAGCGAGCCGCGCCGGAGGCGTTCCAGCTCACCGAGCCTGGCCGACTCGACGGCCAGCGCGATGCGGTCGGCCGCGAACTGCAGGCGCAGGGCCTCTTCGTTGGAATAGCGCCCCGCCGCTTCGGCCGCGACCCCGAGGGACCCGGTCAGCCGGCCCTCGACCTTGAGCGGGACCGTGACGACCGAACGCATCCCGGTGTCGCTGAGCAGCGGCACGGCCCCCGGTACGACGGTGAGGTCCTCGTGGACCGCGGGCATGCGGGCGGAGCCGTAGCGGCCCGTGCCGGCCTCGACGGGCACCCGTGCGAAGCGCTGGCGGGCCGAGGGAAGACCGGTGGTCGCGCGGACCTCCAGTTCGGTCTCGTCGTCGGTGGCGAGCAGCAGGAAGGCGGCATCGGCGTCCAGCATGTCGCGCGCCCGCTCGACCGTGCGCTGCAGCAGCCCGTCCAGGTCGTCGGGGGCGGGGGAGCCGATGAAGATCTCGAACGGATCCGTACTGCGGTTCTCTGCTGAGGCGTCGGACACGGGCGCTCGTACCGGCGTCTGGAGGACCGCGCGTTCGTAATCGCGTACGAGGAGGCAGACGGTGGAGGGTTCGCCGTCCGCGTCGCGGACCCTGAGGTGTGAGGCGTACACGGGGATGACACGGCCGTCCGCGCCGCGGATGCCGTAGCTGCCCTCCCACCGGGAGAGTCGCAGCGCGTCGGCGATACCGGTGTTGGTCCCCGGGGTGTGCGGCCACGCCACGAAGTCGGTGAAGTGCTTGCCGTCGGCCTTCTCCGCCGCGTAACCGAAGAGGAAGGAGGCGTCCTCGTTCCACGCGGTGACGGAACCGGAGCCGTCGATCTGGACGACGGCCACCCGCACACGTTGTTCCGCCACCGGCAGAAGGGCGGTGGGCAGGACCGGGCTCGCCGAGCGGATGCCCACGGGCCGTTCGGGAAGATCGAGCTGGAACCAGACATGTTTGTGCGTCGGGGTGTACTCGACGCCCCAACGGGACGCGAGAGCCGCGCAGAGCAGCAGGCCGCGGCCACCCTCGCGGTCCGGGCTGCCGAAGTCGAGGCCGGAGCTCTGGAGCGGGACCTCCCGCTCCGGGTAGTGGTCGGCGACCTCCACGCGTACGCCGTCCTCGGTGCGTAGGCAGAGGACATCGGCGGCCGTGCCCGCGTGCACGACGGCATTGGTCACGAGTTCACTGGTCAGGACGACGGCGTCGTCAACGACGTCCCTGTAACCCCACCCCTGAAGGGTGTCGCGGACGAAGGCGCGGGCGGTCGCGACCGAGCGTCCGACCGGATCGAAGGTGGCAGCCGCGCGCGCGGTGATCACAGCACTCCCCATATGGTGTCTCGTCGCTTCCCCGAGTCCTGTGCCCGTATATCGCCGCTTCGATTCGCCTGCCAGGCTAGACGCTCACCAGGTGTCCCGGGTACACGAGGGCGGACTTGGGTACGTAGGGCACCCGGCGGTTGTGCGCCGGGCGCACAACTATGGGGCCCTCGGTGAGGGAAATGGGACGACCCGGCGACCTTCCCCGCCGTCCTCTTCCGGCCTGGTACGTTTCAACGATTTGACGACCGCATAGTCACCCGTCGACGGTGTGCTGTGGCGGTGAGCCAAAGTGGAAGTGGGCAAGCTTCCGATAAAGGCCCGAGCGATACGGTCAACCCCTGCGGGAGGGACACGGTGGAGTCTGGCGTGGCGGCGCGGGGTTCAGGAACGCGCACAAAAGGCGGGCAGTCCGTGAAAAAGCAGCGCAATGGGACCATCGACGTGGACGCGGCAGCTCTGAACAGACTGCTCGCGGCCCTGGTGGCGATGCGTGACGGGAACTTCCGCCGGCGGCTCACCGTCTCCGGCGACGGCGTCCTCACCGAGATCGCGGCCGTCTTCAACGAGGTGGCCGACCGCAATCTGCATCTGACGGGTGAGCTGGCCCGGGTCCGGCGCGTGGTCGGGCGCGAAGGGAAGCTCACCGAGCGCCTGGAGACCGGCGCGTGCGAGGGCTCCTGGGCTGCGGCCATCGATGCCTCCAACGAGCTCGTCGACGACCTGGCTCGGCCCGTGTCGGAGGTCGGACGCGTGCTCTCCGCGGTCGCCGACGGTGATCTCGAGCAGCGCATGGAACTGCGGACGCACGCACCGGACGAGACCGTACGCCCGCTGCGCGGGGAGTTCCTGAAGGTCGCCCGTACGGTCAACAACCTGGTCGACCAGCTCTCCGCCTTCACCGAACAGGTGACGCGGGTGGCGGTCGAGGTGGGTACCGAGGGCAAGCTGGGCGGTCAGGCCCAGGTCCGTGGCATGTCCGGGTCGTGGAAGGACCTCACGGACTCCGTGAACACCATGGCCTACCGGCTCACCGCACAGGTGCGTGACATCGCCCTGGTGACGACGGCCGTGGCCAAGGGAGACCTGTCACGGAAGGTCACCGTTCACGTGGCCGGTGAGATGCTCCAGCTCAAGAACACCGTCAACACGATGGTGGACCAGCTCTCGTCGTTCTCCTCCGAGGTGACCAGGGTCGCCCGTGAGGTGGGCACCGAGGGCGAACTGGGCGGACAGGCGACCGTGCCCGGGGTGGCCGGGGTCTGGAAGGACCTCACCGACTCCGTCAACACGATGGCCGGGAACCTCACCTCCCAGGTACGCGGCATCGCCGAGGTGACGACCGCCGTCGCCAACGGTGATCTGTCCCAGAAGGTCACCGTGAGCGCCCGCGGCGAGGTCGCGCAGCTCGCCGAGACGATCAACCAGATGACCGAGACGCTGCGCACCTTCGCCGACGAGGTGACGCGCGTCGCGAGCGAGGTCGGTGGCGAGGGCCTGCTGGGCGGCCAGGCCCAGGTGCCCGGCGCGGCCGGTACGTGGAAGGACCTCACCGACTCGGTGAACACGGTCTTCCGCAACCTCACGACGCAGGTGCGCGACATCGCGCAGGTGACCACCGCGGTGGCCAGCGGTGACATGACCCAGAAGGTCACCGTGGACGTGGCCGGCGAGATGCTGGAGCTGAAGAACACCGTCAACACGATGGTCGACCAGCTCCAGGCCTTCGGTTCGGAGGTGACCCGGGTCGCCCGGGAGGTCGGCGTCGAGGGCCGACTCGGCGGGCAGGCCGAGGTACCCGGTGCCGCTGGTACGTGGAAGGACCTCACCGACTCGGTGAACACCGCCTTCCGCAACCTCACCGGCCAGGTGCGTGACATCGCGCAGGTCACCACGGCGGTCGCCAACGGTGACCTTTCGCAGAAGGTCACCGTGGACGTGGCCGGCGAGATGCTGGAGCTGAAGAACACCGTCAACACGATGGTGGCGCAGCTGTCCAACTTCGCCGACCAGGTGACGCGGATGGCCCGGGACGTGGGCACGGAGGGCCGCCTGGGCGGTCAGGCGCGTGTCGACGGTGTCTCCGGTACGTGGAAGGAACTCACCGACTCCGTCAACTTCATGGCCGGCAACCTCACCTCACAGGTGCGTCAGATCGCCCAGGTGACGACGGCGGTGGCGCGGGGTGACCTGTCGCAGAAGATCGACGTGGACGCCCGGGGCGAGATCCTGGAGCTGAAGAACACCATCAACACGATGGTCGACCAGCTCTCGGCCTTCGCCGACCAGGTGACCCGCGTCGCCCGCGAGGTGGGCACCGACGGCCGCCTCGGCGGTCAGGCCCAGGTGCCCGGTGTGGCAGGCGTGTGGCGCGACCTGACCGATTCGGTGAACGGCATGGCGGGGAACCTCACCGCCCAGGTCCGCAACATCGCCCAGGTGGCCACGGCGGTGGCGCGGGGTGACCTGTCGCAGAAGATCGACGTGGACGCCCGGGGCGAGATCCTGGAGCTGAAGAACACCCTCAACACGATGGTCGACCAGCTCTCGAACTTCGCCGAGCAGGTGACCCGCGTCGCCCGTGAGGTGGGCACGGAGGGCATTCTCGGCGGGCAGGCGGAGGTGCAGGGCGTCTCCGGTACGTGGAAGGACCTCACCCAGTCCGTCAACGGCATGGCGAACAACCTGACCCTCCAGGTGCGCAACATCGCCGAGGTGACCACGGCGGTCGCCAAGGGGGATCTCTCCAAGAAGATCACCGTCGACGCCAAGGGCGAGATCCTCGAACTGGTCACGACCGTCAACACGATGGTCGACCAGCTGATGAACTTCGGTGACGAGGTGACCCGGGTCGCCCGTGAGGTGGGCACCGAGGGCATCCTCGGCGGCCAGGCCCGGGTGCGCGGTGCGACGGGCATCTGGAAGGACCTCAGCGAGAACGTCAACCTGATGGCCAACAACCTGACCAGTCAGGTGCGCAACATCTCCAGGGTCTCCTCCGCGGTCGCCAACGGAGACCTCACGAAGAAGGTGACGGTCGAGGCGCGCGGGGAGGTCGCCGAACTCGCCGACACCGTCAACACGATGGTGACGACCCTGTCCTCGTTCGCCGACGAGGTGACCCGGGTGGCCCGCGAGGTGGGCACCGAGGGGGAACTGGGCGGCCAGGCACGCGTCCCGGGCGTCTCGGGCACCTGGAAGGACCTCACCGAGTCGGTGAACTCGATGGCGTCCAACCTCACCGGACAGGTGCGTCAGATCGCCACGGTGACCACGGCCATCGCCAAGGGTGACCTCACGAAGAAGATCGACATCGATGCGCGCGGCGAGATCCAGGAGCTGAAGAACACCATCAACACGATGGTCGACCAGCTCTCCTCCTTCGCGGATCAGGTGACCCGGGTGGCCCGCGAAGTGGGTACCGAGGGGCAGCTGGGCGGGCAGGCGCGGGTGCGGGACGTCGACGGGACGTGGCGGGACCTCACCGAGTCGGTGAACGAGATGGCCGGGAACCTGACCCGGCAGGTGCGCGCCATCGCGGCCGTCGCCACGGCGGTGACCCGCGGTGATCTGAACCTCAAGATCGACGTCGACGCGGCCGGTGAGATCCAGGTGCTGCAGGACAACATCAATACGATGATCGCCAATCTGCGCGACACCACGCTGGCCAACAAGGAACAGGACTGGCTGAAGGGCAACCTCGCCCGTATCTCCGGTCTGATGCAGGGCCGCCGCGACCTCGACGACGTCGCATCGCTGATCATGAGCGAGCTGACGCCGGTCGTCTCCGCCCAGCACGGCGCCTTCTTCCTGGCCATGGCCACCGGTGACGGGAGTGAGGTCGGGTCGGACGCCGGCAGGGAGAGTTCGTACGAGCTGCGCATGCGCGGCAGTTACGGCTACTCGGCGGGCTCCATGCCGACCTCCTTCCGGCCCGGTGAGACCCTCATCGGCACGGCGGCCGAGGAGAAGCGGACGATCCAGGTGGACAACGTGCCGCCCGGGTACCTGAAGATCTCGTCGGGACTCGGCGAGGCGCCGCCCGCGCATGTGATCGTGCTTCCGGTGCTCTTCGAAGGCCAGGTGCTCGGCGTCATCGAGCTGGCTTCGTTCCAGCCGTTCACACACATCCAGCGGGACTTCCTCAACCAGCTCGCCGAGATGATCGCCACGAGCGTCAACACCATCAGCGTGAACACGAAGACCGAGAAGCTCCTCGAACAGTCCCAGGAGCTCACCGAGCAACTGCGCGACCGCTCGCAGGAGCTCGAGAACCGGCAGAAGGCGCTGCAGGCGTCCAACGCGGAGCTGGAGGAGAAGGCGGAACTGCTGGCCCAGCAGAACCGCGACATCGAGGTGAAGAACACCGAGATCGAGGAGGCGCGGCAGGTCCTGGAGGAGCGTGCCGAGCAGCTCGCCGTGTCGATGCGCTACAAGTCCGAGTTCCTCGCGAACATGTCGCACGAGCTGCGTACGCCGCTCAACTCGCTGCTCATTCTGGCCAAGCTGCTCGCGGACAACGCCGAGGGCAATCTCTCCCCGAAGCAGGTGGAGTTCGCCGAGACGATCCACGGGGCGGGGTCCGACCTCCTCCAGCTGATCAACGACATCCTCGACCTGTCCAAGGTCGAGGCCGGCAAGATGGACGTGAGTCCGACCCGGATCGCACTGGTGCAGCTGGTCGACTACGTGGAGGCGACGTTCCGGCCCCTCACCGCGGAGAAGGGGCTCGACTTCTCCGTACGGGTCTCTCCGGAGCTCCCCGCCACGCTGCACACGGATGAGCAGCGACTTCTGCAGGTCCTGCGCAACCTCCTGTCCAACGCGGTCAAGTTCACCGACAGCGGCGCCGTGGAGCTGGTCATCCGGCCGGCCGGCCCCGATGTGCCCAACGCCATCAGGGAGCACCTGCTGGAGGCCGGGTCGCTGCGTGACGCCGACGGCGACCTGATCGCCTTCTCGGTCACCGACACCGGGATCGGCATCGCGTCCAGCAAGATGCTCGTGATCTTCGAGGCGTTCAAGCAGGCGGACGGCACGACCAGCCGCAAGTACGGGGGTACCGGGCTCGGTCTCTCCATCAGCCGCGAGATCGCCCGTCTGCTGGGCGGTGAGATCCACGCGGCGAGCGAACCGGGACGAGGCTCGACCTTCACGCTGTACCTGCCGCTGCACCCGAGTGAGCTGCCTCCGCAGGGCTATCCGCAGTTGGGCCCCGGCCCCATCGAGGTCCACGCGGGTTCCGCGGAGGGCGGCCCGCACATGGCGCCGTCGCCGGGCAACGGGACGGAGCAGCCCCTGGGCGACCCCGCCAACTCCGCCGGGGTCTTCCGGCGCCGGCGCAAGGCGCTCGGGGGGGCCGCCCAGCGCCCCGCCCTGGCGAACGGTGCGCCCGAGGAGGCGAGCGCCGCGCCGGAGGAGTGGGTGCAGAGCGCGCAGGCGGAGGCGGAGCCCCGACGGGCGATCCGTTTCCACGGCGAGAAGGTGCTGATCGTCGACGACGACATCCGCAACGTCTTCGCCCTCACCAGCGTGTTGGAGCAGCACGGGCTCTCGGTGCTGTACGCGGAGAACGGGCGTGAGGGGATCGAAGTCCTCGAGCAGCACGACGACGTGACGATCGTGCTGATGGACATCATGATGCCCGAGATGGACGGCTACGCGACCACGACGGCGATCCGGAGGATGCCGCAGTTCGCGGGGCTGCCGATCGTGGCGCTGACCGCCAAGGCCATGAAGGGTGACCGTGAGAAGGCCATCGACAGCGGGGCCTCCGACTACGTGACCAAGCCGGTCGACTCCGACCATCTGCTGTCGGTGATGGAGAACTGGATGCGCGGCGAGTGACCGTGCGCGCAGAGGCGCGCCGGGATCCTTCGGCCCGCTGCGCCCCGAAGGGTGTGAGAGGGCGGATTCCGGGGAACCTTCTGGTCTTCGACCGCGTTTTCCCTGTGTGCACAGTGACATCGCGGTGACAGGGTGTGGTGATGGGCGGGGTGCAGCTACCATGACCGGCACAAGGACGGACGGCGTAAGGGAGTCGTCCCCTGGGGCGGCACCCGGTGCGATGCCGGGGCGAGGAGGGCGGGCCATGATGCAGAAGGCCAAGATCCTCCTGGTCGATGACCGGCCGGAGAATCTGCTGGCGCTGGAGGCCATCCTCTCTGCGCTCGATCAGACACTGGTGCGGGCATCGTCCGGGGAGGAAGCGCTCAAGGCGCTGCTCACGGATGATTTCGCGGTCATTCTGCTTGACGTGCAGATGCCCGGCATGGATGGATTCGAGACGGCGGCACACATCAAGCGGCGGGAGAGAACCCGGGACATCCCGATCATCTTCCTGACCGCGATCAACCACGGCCCGCATCACACCTTCCGGGGCTACGCGGCGGGCGCGGTGGACTACATCTCGAAGCCCTTCGACCCGTGGGTGCTGCGCGCCAAGGTCTCGGTCTTCGTCGAGCTGTACATGAAGAACTGCAAGCTGCGCGAACAGGCTTCGCTGTTGCGGCTGCAGCTCGAGGGCGGCACCCACCAGGGCGCCGACGACAGGGAGCCGGCCGGTCTGCTCGCCGAGCTCTCGGCGCGGCTCGCCGCGGTCGAGGAGCAGGCGGAGGCCCTCTCCAAGCAGTTGGACGACGACTCGGCCGATGCCGCTGCGGTGGCCACGGCGGCCCATCTCGAGCGCAAGCTCACCGGATTGCGTCGCGCGCTCGATGCGCTGGAACCGGGGACGGGCGGTTCCGCGGCCACGCTGCCCTCGCAGAGCTGACCTGCGAGGGCTGAGGGCGCGTCAGTTCAGCGCCTGTGGGCGGGCGACACGGACGGGTGAAGCCGTAGGCACACGTGTCCACCGGCGTCCGCACCGGTAACCTCAGTCCCATGGCCTCACGTACGTCCGGCAAGGGTTCCCTGGGCACGGCGGGCACCGCGAAGGGTGCCGGCCGTACGCAGGGACCGGCGAAGAAAGCCGCGCCAGCCAAGAAGGCGGCGGCGAAGAAGACCGCGCCCGCCAAGAAGGCACCCGCCAGGAAGGCGGTGGTGAAGAAGCCCCCGCCCAAGCCCGCGCCGTCCCCCACCGGGGGCGTGTACAGGCTCGTCCGTGGACTCTGGCTGGGCACCGCGCACGGCGTGGGGGCGGTGTTCCGTTCCATAGGGCGCGGTGCCAAGGGACTTGATCCTGCACACCGCAAGGACGGACTGGCCCTTCTGCTTCTCGGACTCGCGCTGGTCGTGGCGGCGGGTACCTGGTCGCATCTGCAGGGCCCTGTCGGCGATCTCGTCGAGATGCTCGTGACGGGGGCGTTCGGACGGCTCGACCTCCTGGTGCCGATACTGGTGGGCGCCGTCGCCGTGCGGCTGATCCTCTATCCGGAGAAGCCGGAGGCCAACGGCCGTATCGTCATCGGACTCTCCGCCCTCGTCATCGGTGTGCTCGGACAGGTCCATATCGCCTGCGGTTCGCCCGGCCGGGAGGACGGCACCGGGGCCATGCAGGACGCGGGCGGGCTGATCGGCTGGGCGGCCTCCCAGCCACTCGTCTTCACGATGGGCGAGGTCCTCGCCGTCCCGCTGCTTCTGCTCCTGACCGTCTTCGGACTTCTCGTCGTCACCGCCACCCCGGTCAACGCCATCCCCAGGCGGCTGCGGCAGCTCGGTGTGCGGCTCGGCATCGTCGACCCCGTGTACGCACCCGGTGAAGAGGACGGCAGCGACGACGAGCGGTACGACGAGCAGTGGCGCGACGCGCTGCCCGAGCGCTCCCGGCGCTCCCCGGCACGGCGCTCGGAGACGGACGACCTCGAACCGGATCCGGCCGAGGGCGAGGCGCCGGCCAAGCGGCGCAGGCCCCGCAGGCCGTCCGCCCAGCCTGCGATGAACCGAGGCATGGACGCCGTGGACGTAGCGGCAGCCGCGGCGGCCGCGCTCGACGGGGCGGTCCTCAACGGTATGCCCCCGTCCCCGGTCGTCGCCGATCTCACCCAGGGTGTCTCCCCGGACCGGGGCCGGGAGCAGACCGGCACACCGGTTCCCGGCGCACGGTCGGCCGAGAAGGCCCCGCCCGCCGGCAGGAGCGCGGAGAAGGGCACCTCGTCCTCCGGCGGCGTCCCCGATCTGACGAAGCCCGCCCCCGAGCGGTCCGAGGCGCTGCCCGCCCGTGCCGAGCAACTCCAGCTCTCCGGTGACATCACGTACTCGCTGCCCTCGCTGGACCTGTTGGAGCGTGGTGGACCCGGCAAGACGCGCAGCGCCGCCAACGACGCGGTCGTCGCCTCACTGACCAACGTCTTCACGGAGTTCAAGGTCGACGCGTCCGTCACCGGCTTCACCCGTGGCCCGACCGTCACCCGGTACGAGGTGGAACTCGGTCCCGCCGTCAAGGTCGAGCGGATCACCGCCCTCACCAAGAACATCGCCTACGCCGTCGCAAGCCCGGACGTCCGGATCATCTCCCCGATCCCGGGCAAGTCCGCCGTGGGCATCGAGATCCCCAACTCCGACCGGGAGATGGTCAACCTCGGCGACGTCCTGCGCCTCGCGGACGCGGCCGAGGACGACCACCCCATGCTGGTCGCACTCGGCAAGAACGTCGAGGGCGGCTACGAGATGGCCAACCTGGCGAACATGCCGCACGTCCTGGTCGCCGGCGCGACCGGTTCCGGCAAGTCCTCCTGCATCAACTGTCTGATCACCTCGGTCATGGTGCGGGCGACGCCGGAGGACGTGCGGATGGTGCTCGTCGACCCGAAGCGGGTCGAGCTCACCGCCTACGAGGGCATTCCGCACCTCATCACGCCCATCATCACCAACCCGAAGAAGGCCGCCGAGGCTCTCCAGTGGGTCGTGCGCGAGATGGATCTCCGCTACGACGACCTCGCGGCCTTCGGCTTCCGGCACATCGACGACTTCAACCACGCGGTACGCACCGGCAAGGCCAAGGCCCCCGAGGGAAGCGAGCGGGAACTCTCGGCCTACCCCTATCTGCTCGTCATCGTCGACGAGCTGGCGGACCTGATGATGGTGGCCCCGCGTGACGTCGAGGACTCCATCGTCCGGATCACCCAGTTGGCGCGTGCAGCCGGCATCCATCTCGTGCTCGCCACACAGCGCCCCTCCGTCGATGTCGTGACCGGTCTGATCAAGGCCAATGTGCCCTCCCGGCTCGCCTTCGCGACCTCGTCGCTCGCCGACAGCCGGGTCATCCTCGACCAACCCGGCGCCGAAAAGCTGATCGGCAAGGGTGACGGGCTGTTCCTGCCCATGGGTGCGAACAAGCCGACCCGCATGCAGGGGGCCTTCGTCACCGAGGCCGAGGTCGCGGCTGTCGTCCAGCACTGCAAGGATCAGATGGCGCCGGTCTTCCGCGAGGACGTGGTGGTCGGCACGAAGCAGAAGAAGGAGATCGACGAGGACATCGGCGACGACCTCGATCTGCTCTGCCAGGCCGCCGAGCTGGTCGTCTCCACCCAGTTCGGCTCGACGTCGATGCTCCAGCGCAAGCTGCGGGTCGGTTTCGCCAAGGCCGGTCGGCTGATGGACCTGATGGAGTCGCGCAACATCGTGGGTCCCAGCGAGGGCTCCAAGGCGCGTGATGTCATGGTGAAACCGGACGAACTCGACGGTGTGCTGGCCGTCATCCGCGGGGAAACCGCTTCGTAAGAGTTTTGCGGGCAACCGTTTCGCCCGGCCGTACGTCAAGTTGAAAGGAGGAGTAGCGAATGATCCGTCTTGCGCTCAGTCCTCCGTCCTGCCCAAGGGGCTGCCCGGCGAACCCGATGGCGTACAAAGTCGTCGCTCCCGGTTGCCCCACCCTTTCGTACCACCCCTAGACTGAACATCCAGCAGGTGGCTCACGCTCGAAAGGCGCCCCCGTGTCCATCGGCAACTCCCCCGAAGACGACCGGCCTTCGATCGGTCGCGCTCTACAGCAGGCTCGTATCGCCACAGGTCTGACGGTCGAGGAAGTCAGTAGCTCCACCCGGGTGCGCATCCCCATCGTGCACGCGATCGAGGAGGACGACTTCTCCCGCTGCGGCGGCGACGTGTACGCCCGAGGCCATATCCGTATGCTCGCCCGCGCCGTCAGGCTCGACCCCGATCCGCTGATCGCGGAGTTCGACGCCGAGCACGGCGGCCGCCCGGCGCCGACGCCCGCGGCGCCGATGTTCGAGGCGGAGCGGATCCGCTCCGAACCCCGGCGGCCCAACTGGACCGCGGCGATGGTCGCCGCGATCGTGGCCGTGGTCGGCTTCGTCGGCTTCACGCTCTTCAGCGGCGAGGACGAGGGATCGGGCTCGACGAACGTCGCCGAAGGCTCGACACCCGACAAGACCACTCCCAAGCCCACCGCGACCAAGCCCGCAGACCCCAAGCCCGCTCCATCAGAAAGTGCCATCGCCGCCGCTCCGCGGGACAAGGTGACCGTCAGGCTCAGCGCCACCGAGGGCAAGAGCTGGATCTCGGCCAAGGACCACAACGGCCGACTGCTCTTCGACGGGCTGCTGGCCCAGGGCGACTCCAAGACCTTCCAGGACAAGGAGCGGGTCGACCTCGTTCTCGGTGACGCCGGAGCGATCGACCTCTTCGTGAACGGCAAGAAGGTCGACGACCAGTTCGAATCCGGTCAGGTCGAGCGGCTTTCCTACACCAAGGGTGACCCCGAGGTCGGCTGACCTGACTACACCCTGCTTATCCGACGGTGAGTGCCCGGCAGTCCTGCCGGGCACTCACCGTCTGTTTTGCCCACGTCCGCCTTCCAGATCACCGCTCGGTCCGTCACTCCGCGTAGCGACGAACCCTGCTCGGCGGGCCCGGTGCCGGGACAAAGTAGTCTTGAGCCCATGCCCGAACGCCGTACCGTCGCCCTTGTCACTCTTGGCTGCGCCCGTAACGAGGTGGACTCGGAGGAGCTTGCAGGCCGCTTGGCAGCGGACGGCTGGGAGCTCGTCGAGAACGCCACGGACGCGGATGTCGCCGTCGTCAACACCTGTGGGTTCGTCGAGGCCGCCAAGAAGGACTCCGTCGACGCCCTGCTCGAAGCCAATGATCTGAAGGACCACGGCAGAACCCAGGCCGTCGTGGCGGTCGGCTGCATGGCCGAGCGCTACGGCAAGGACCTCGCCGAGGCGCTGCCGGAAGCGGACGGAGTCCTCGGATTCGACGACTACGCCGACATCTCCGACCGTCTGCAGACCATCCTCAACGGTGGCATCCACGCCTCCCACACCCCGCGTGACCGGCGCAAGCTGCTGCCGATCAGCCCGGCCGAGCGGCAGGACGCCGCCGTCGCGCTGCCCGGGCACGCCCAGGAGATCACGCCGGCGCCCGCCGACCTGCCGGAAGGTGTCGCGCCGGTCTCAGGGCCGCGTGCACCGCTGCGCCGCCGGCTGGGGACCAGCCCGGTCGCCTCGGTGAAGCTCGCTTCGGGCTGTGACCGGCGCTGCTCGTTCTGCGCCATCCCCTCCTTCCGCGGGTCGTTCATCTCGCGGCGCCCCTCCGACGTCCTCGGAGAGACCCGCTGGCTGGCCGAGCAGGGCGTCAAGGAGGTCATGCTCGTCTCCGAGAACAACACCTCGTACGGCAAGGACCTCGGCGACATCAGGCTCCTGGAGACGCTGCTGCCGGAACTCGCCGAGGTCGACGGGATCGAGCGGATCCGCGTCAGCTATCTGCAGCCCGCCGAGATGCGGCCGGGGCTGATCGACGTACTCACCTCGACGCCCAAGGTCGCCCCCTACTTCGACCTGTCCTTCCAGCACTCCGCACCCGGGGTCCTGCGCGCGATGCGGCGGTTCGGTGACACGGACGGTTTCCTCGAACTCCTGGACACCATTCGGACGAAGGCACCGCAGGCGGGTGCGCGGTCGAACTTCATCGTGGGATTCCCCGGTGAGACGGAGGCCGACCTCGCCGAGCTGGAGCGCTTCCTCACCGGCGCGCGCCTGGACGCCATCGGGGTCTTCGGCTATTCCGACGAGGACGGCACCGAGGCGGTCGGTTACGGGAACAAGCTGGACGCCGACGTCATCGCCGAGCGCCTCGCACACATCTCTCAGCTCGCCGAGGAGCTGACCTCGCAGCGGGCCGAGGAGCGGGTCGGCGAAACCCTCCAGGTCCTGGTCGAGTCCGTGGAGTCCGACGAGGACGGGCCCGTGGCGGTGGGACGAGCGGCCCACCAGGCGCCGGAAACGGACGGCCAGGTCATCTTCACCGCACGCGAAGGGCTCGTGCCGGGCCGTATGGTCGAAGCGAAGGCAGTGGGCACCGAGGGAGTGGACCTCGTGGCCGAACACCACGAGCTAGCGGAGGCAGCCAGATGACGGGAGCCCCGGCGACCGCGGCAGGCGGCTCCGGCGCGACGCCGGCGCACCGCGGCGGCAAGCTGGGCGCGGCGGCCGTCAACCAGGCCGGACTGTGGAACATCGCGAACATCCTCACGATGCTGCGACTGCTGCTGGTCCCGGGCTTCGTGATGCTGCTCCTGCACGACGGTGGTTACGACCCGGTCTGGCGGTCGTTCGCCTGGGCCGCCTTCGCCGTCGCGATGATCACCGATGTCTTCGACGGCCATCTGGCACGGACGTACAACCTGGTCACCGACTTCGGCAAGATCGCCGACCCGATCGCGGACAAGGCGATCATGGGTGCGGCGCTCATCTGTCTGTCGTCGCTCGGGGACCTGCCGTGGTGGATCACCGGTGTGATCCTCTTCCGTGAACTCGGGATCACGCTCATGCGTTTCTGGGTCATCCGGCACTCGGTGATCCCCGCGAGCCGCGGCGGGAAGGTGAAGACCCTGGCCCAGGGCATCGCTGTGGGCATGTACGTCCTCGCGCTGACGGGCCCGCTGGCGACCCTCCGCTTCTGGGTCATGATCGCCGCCGTCGTGCTGACGGTCGTCACCGGTCTCGACTACGTACGCCAGGCGGTCGTCTTGCGTCGCCTCGGGCTAGCGGCCGAGCGGGCGGCCGCCCTGGAGGCGGTCACGGTGGCGGCGGGCCTGGAGGACGCCGCCGGTGGGCGCGGTCCCGCGGAAGGCGTTGTGGATGTGCCCGTCGTGGATCCGACGGGGGAGCCGGCCTGCGGGAAGCCCGCCGGAGAGCGCGTGGCGGGCGGCAGGGGCCCTGCGGAGGCGGAACGGTGACGTCCGTGGCGGCCCGGGTGCTGCGACGACTTCAGGAGCGCGGCGAGACGCTCGGCGTAGCCGAGTCCCTCACCGGCGGCCTGGTGGCGGCCGAGCTCACCTCCGTACCTGGCGCCTCTCAGTGCTTCCGCGGATCCGTCACGGCGTACGCGACGCCCCTCAAGCGGGATCTGCTGGGCGTCGACGGCGTGCTCCTGGCCGAGCGCGGAGCGGTGGACCCTGAGGTCGCCCGGGAGATGGCCGTCGGCGTGCGCCGGGTCCTCGGTACGGACTGGGGCGTCTCGACCACCGGGGTCGCGGGTCCCGAGCCGCAGGACGGCAAGCCGGTCGGCACGGTCTACGTCGCGGTCTCCGGGCCCGGCGACGTACAGAAAGTTGCCGAGCTGAGGTTGAACGGCGGGCGGGCGGACATCCGTAAGGAGAGTGTGCGGAGTCTGCTCGAACTGCTCTCCGGCGAACTCGGCGAGAACGCGGGGGCACAGGATACGGAACAGAACGGGGGGAATCGATGTTTGCAGCCCTGAGTGAACACGACATCGCTCCCCGCACGGCCGCAGCGCAAGGCGGTACGGTGGGGCGTGAAGGATGCGGCTACGCGGTCCGAGGAGGGAGCCACCGATGATTCTGCTCCGTCGCCTGCTTGGTGACGTGCTGCGTCGGCAGCGCCAGCGCCAAGGCCGTACTCTGCGCGAAGTCTCCTCGTCCGCCCGAGTCTCGCTCGGCTATCTCTCCGAGGTGGAGCGGGGGCAGAAGGAGGCATCCTCCGAACTGCTCTCCGCTATTTGCGACGCGCTGGACGTACGGATGTCCGAGCTCATGCGTGAAGTGAGCGATGAACTGTCGCTGGCTGAGCTGGCCGAGTCGGCAGCGGCCAGTGATGCGGTGCCTGTGCCGGTACGCCCGATGCTCAATTCCGTCTCTGTTGCGTCGGTCGCCGGCGTACCGACGGGACGGGTGACCATCAAGGCGCCCGCGGAGGCGGTGGATGTCGTCGCCGCCTGACCGCATGGCGTGGTGAACGAAAGCCCCGGCCGGCCCCTCACGGGCCGGCCGGGGCTTTCGTGTGTCCGCGGTCTGCCCGCAGTGTGTGCGGGGCCGTTCAGGGGGCAGGCGCGCAGTGTGGCCGGAGGGCAATCCTCCGGAACAGCCGGTCGAATGACCGTTTCGCTCCATATGTGACATTGTGGACAAATGGTAAGTCGAACAGCTATCTGAACGGAGAAGTGCATGTCTGTCGTGAAGAGCGCCCTGTCCGAAGGCGACCGCAAGGTCGTGGGAGATGCGCTGCAAGGCGCACTGGTCGACCTGGTCGATCTCTCCCTGGTGGCCAAGCAGGTCCACTGGAATGTGGTCGGCCCGCGCTTCCGCTCCGTGCACCTTCAGCTCGACGAGGTCGTCGACACGGCGCGTCAGCACTCGGACACGGTCGCGGAGAGGGCCTCCGCCATCGGCGTGAACCCGGACGGCCGGTCCCGGACCCTGGCCAAGACCACCGCGATCGATTCCGTGCCCGACGGCTGGATCAAGGACGTGGACGCGGTCCGTGTGCTGGTCGACGCCCTCCGCGTGGTCATCGACCGCATGCGGGAGCGGATCGAGGCGACCGACGAGCCGGATCCCATCAGCCAGGACATCCTGATCACGCTCACCGCGGAACTCGAGAAGCACGCGTGGATGTTCCAGGCCGAGAGCGCCTGAACCCGAATCGAGGAAGGAGTCGCCGTGACGGACAAGAAGCCCGTGGACAAGCTCAAGGGCAAGGCCAAGGAAGCGACCGGCAAGCTCACCGGAGACCGCCGCAAGGAAGCCGAAGGCAAGGCCGATCAGGCCAAGGCCAAGGCGGAGGGCGCCATGGGCGCCACCGGCGAGCGTGCCAAGGGCGTGAAGGACTCTCTCACCGACGACGACAACCGGTAGGAGAAGCGCCGCGGCCCGCGTGTGCCCCCGTGGATCCACGGGGGCACACGCATGACCTGGGCCGCAGGATGCAGTCGGCGCCGTCCCGGGGGAAACTGCGGGGGAGGGCCGGTGCTGACCTCTCCCGACGGCGGCCCCACGCAAGGGCGCGCGCCGTCCTTCCGCCCGCGCCCCGCACGCCGTCACTGCACCGGTGCGCCCTCCCGTCAGGAGATCGAGCCGTACTCGCGTCGGCCGGAGGAGGCAGCCATGGTGCGGCGATGGGTGCCGGCGCTCGTACTCGGTGGCCTGTGGTGGTGGGCCGCGCTGCGGCTGTTACTGGAGCCGGAACACGCCGGACTGGTCGAGGGGGCGGTAGCGGCCGGGGGGTGGGGGCTGAGCCTCCTGCCGGTACACGTGGCGGCCGTCGCGCGGCCGGAGCGTTCCGTCCGAGAGCCTGGAGCCGACTCGGAGATATCCGCGGCCCGTCGCAGGGCCGCCGGAAACGGCTCAGCCGGTGGGACCTGACTGGCAGCGCGGGCACCAGTAGGTGGGGCGATCGTCACGGTCGGCCTTGCGGATCGGGGTGCCGCAGCGCAGGCAGGGGCGCCCGGCCCGGCCGTAGACGAAGAGGCGCTCCCGCGTGCGAATGCGGGACATGGCCGCCGTCGCCCCGGTCGTGGTCCGCATCGGACGCTCACGGTTGGCCTCGAGCAGTTGTCTGGCTGTGCTGATCAGCCGGGTGGCGACGGGCAGGGGCAGCTCACCCACCGGGAGCCATGGCGTCGCACGGGCCATGAAGCAGAGCTCGCACATGTACACGTTGCCGACGCCCGCCAGGTTGCGCTGGTCCAGAAGGGCGTCCCCGACCCGGCGCCCGGGGTCGGAGAGCACACGACGCAGAGCGGTCTCCGGATCCCAGTCCGGGCCCAGCAGATCGGGGCCGAGGTGGCCGACGACCTGTTCCTCGTCGTCGGTGCGGAGCAGTTCGAGGACGGGCAGACGGTAGCCGACGGCGGTGCGCTCCGCGGTGGCGAGCACAGCGCGGATCTGGTGGGCGGGGCCGCCCCGCCATCGTTCGCCATGGTCGTACACCCGCCAAGCGCCCTCCATGCGCAGATGGCTGTGGAGTGTGAGGCCGTCCTGGAAACGGGTGAGCAGGTGTTTGCCGCGCGCGGCGACGCCCAAGACCTTCTGGCCGGTCAGATCAGCTGTGGCGAAGCGCGGGACCCGCAGGTCGGAGACCGTCAGGACCTGACCGGCCAGTGCCGCGTCGAGTCGCCGGGCGGTCTGCAGGACGGTGTCACCTTCAGGCATGCATCCATCATGCGCGAACCGGGGTGTGCGTGGGTGTCCGCCCGCGCACCACACGGCTCAGGCCCGCAGCCGCAGACCTCGCGGGGTGGCGAGGAAGCCTGCGGCCTCCAGGGCGCGGCCCAGGGGGGACGTCAGGGAGGAGGCGCCGTTGGTGCGCTCGACCGTGACCGTGCCGAGTGTCCCCGCGCGGGCGGCCGACGCGAGTGCCTCGGCCGCGGCGCGCAGCGCCGGATCGGCGGGGTCGGTGGGCCACGCGAGGAGGGACTTGCCGCCGCGCTCCATGTAGAGCGTCAGCTCGCCGTCCACGAGGACGACCAGCGCCCCCGCCTTGCGGCCCGGCTTGTGTCCCGCGCCGTCGGGCGACTCGGGCCAGGGCAGTGCGGCGCCGTACGCGTTGGCAGGATCGGCCGCTGCGAGGACCAGCGCGCGGGGAACGGAGCCGGGGTCCGCACGGTCGCGTGCGGTGGAGGCCGCCCTGAGCCGGTCCACCGCGCCGTCCATGGCGAACTGGGCTGCCCCCAGCCCCTCGACGACATAGCCGCGGCGGGCCTGTCCGCTGTCCTCGAACGCGGCGAGGATGCGGTAGATCGCCGAGAATCCGCCCTCGACGCCTTCGGCCTGTACCGCCCCGCGGGTCACCACGCCGTGGCGGTCCAGGAGCGTCCGGGCCAGGGCGTGCGCGCGGTGGGTCGGTTCGGGCTCGGCCGGGGGCAGCAGCGACCAGCGGCCCGACACGGTCGGTGGACCTGTGCGCGAAGCGGTACGGGCGGCTGCCGTCAGCGATCCGTAGCGGCCGCGCGGCACGTTGCGCCTCGCGCGGTGTGCGGTGGAGCCGGCGGTGCGGCCGGAGCCGAGGAGCGAGCGCAGCGGAGCGAGGGTGTCGTTGGTGAGACGGCCGGACCAGACCAGGTCCCAGAGCGTCTCGGCCAGCTGGGAATCGGTGCAGTCCGGGTGAGTGGTGGCCCGGACCTGGTCGGCGATCTGCCGGAAGAAGAGCCCGTATCCGCCGGAGAGGACGGTGAGCACCGACTCGTGCAGCGCGGTCTCCTCCAGCGGCAGTGGCGCTGGGAGGAGCAGGGGCGCGCTGTCCGCGAGGTAGACGGACAGCCAGCCGTCCTTTCCGGGGAGGGCGCCCGCACCGGCCCAGACGACCTCACCGGTGGTCGTGAGCTCGTCGAGCATGACGGGGGTGTATCCGGCGACGCGGCTCGGCAGGATCAGTTTCTCCAGAGCGGACGCGGGGACCGGAGCGCCCTGCAGCTGCTCGATGGCACGGGCCAGCCCGTCGATCCCACGCAGGCTGCCGTCGCCGACGTGCTGCCACTGAGGGAGGAAGCCGGCCAGCGCGGCCGGCGGAACCGGTTCCAGCTCCTGGCGGAGCGCGGCGAGCGAACGGCGGCGCAGCCTCCGCAGGACCGTGGCGTCACACCACTCCTGGCCGATACCCGCGGGGTGGAACTCGCCCTGGACGACGCGACTTGACGCGGCGAGTCGTTGCAGCGCCCCGTCGGTGACGGAGGGCCCGAGGCCGAAACGGCTCGCGGCCTGCGTGGAGGTGAACGGTCCGTGCGTACGGGCGTACCGGGCCAGGAGGTCGCCGAGCGGATCCTTGACCGGCTCGGTGAACGCCTCGGGAACGCCTACGGGAAGCGCGGTGCCGAGCGCGTCACGCAGCCGGCCCGCGTCCTCGACGGCTGCCCAGTGGGCGGCTCCGCCGATGCGGACCTGGATGGCACGCCGGGACGTCTCCAGCTCCGGTGCCCAGGCCGGCTCCGCACCACGCTCCACCAGCTCGGCGTCGGTGAGGGGCCCGAGGACGCGCAGCAGGTCGGCGACCCCTTCGGCATCCTTGATCTTCCGGTCGTCGGTCAGCCACTGGAGCTCCCGCTCCAGTTCGCCGAGGACGTCGGCGTCCAGCAGCTCCCGCAGCTCCGCCTGGCCGAGCAGCTCGGCCAGGAGATGGGAGTCCAGCGAGAGGGCCGCCGCCCGTCGTTCGGCGAGGGGCGAGTCGCCCTCGTACAGGAACTGCGCGACGTAGCCGAAGAGGAGTGAGCGGGCGAACGGAGACGGCTCTGGAGTGGTCACCTCGACCAGACGGATGCGGCGCGCCTCCAGGTCGCCCATCAGCTCGGTGAGGCCCGGCACGTCGAAGACGTCCTGCAGGCATTCGCGGACCGCTTCGAGCACGATCGGGAACGAGCCGAACTCGGAGGCGACCTGCAGCAGCTGGGACGCGCGCTGACGCTGCTGCCACAGCGGGGTGCGCTTTCCCGGGCTGCGCCTGGGCAACAGCAGGGCGCGCGCGGCGCACTCGCGGAACCGGGACGCGAACAGGGCGGACCCCCCGACCTGTTCGGTGACGACCTGGCTGATCTCTCCCTTGTCGAACACCACGTCGGTGGCCCCGACGGGGGGCTGCTCGCTGTCGTGTCCGGCGGCGGGAAAACCCCGGCCGGTCTCCCCGCGTCCCGGGCCGTCGGCGGCCCCACCGCCCGCATCGGCCTGTGCCGGGTCGAAGTCGAGGAGGTCGAGGCCCATCAGATCGGCATCGGGCAGCCGCAGCACGATGCCGTCGTCCGCGTGCATGACCTGGGCGTCCATGCCGTACCGCTCGCCGAGACGGGCGGACAGGGCGAGTGCCCACGGGGCGTGCACCTGGGCGCCGAAGGGCGAGTGCACCACGATCCGCCAGTCGCCCAGCTCGTCCCGGAACCTCTCGACGAGGACGGTCCGGTCGTCGGGGACGTGGCCGCAGGCCCGGCGCTGCTCGTCGAGGTAGGACAGGATGTTGTCCGCCGCCCAGGCATCGAGCCCGGCGGTGAGCAGCCGGAGCCTGGCGTCCTCGGCGGACAGCCCGCCGAGCTCGCGGAGGAACGCGCCCAGCGCCCGTCCCAGCTCCAGCGGGCGGCCCAGCTGGTCGCCCTTCCAGAAAGGCAGGCGGCCCGGCACTCCGGGGGCGGGCGAGACCAGGACCCTGTCCCTGGTGATGTCCTCGATGCGCCAGGATGTGGTGCCCAGCGTGAAGACGTCGCCGACCCGGGACTCGTAGACCATCTCCTCGTCCAGCTCACCGACGCGTCCGCCGCCCTTCTTCGGGTCCGCGCCTGCCAGGAAGACACCGAAGAGCCCGCGGTCGGGGATGGTTCCGCCCGAGGTGACGGCGAGCCGCTGGGCACCGGGGCGGCCCGTGACCGCGCCGCTGACCCGGTCCCACACCACGCGGGGCCGCAGTTCCGCGAAGGCGTCGGACGGATAGCGTCCGGCGAGCATGTCGAGCACGGCGGTGAACGCCGATTCGGGGAGCGAGGCGAAGGGGGCGGCCCGGCGGGCGAGGGCGAGGAGGTCGTCGGCCTGCCAGCTGTCCAGCGCGACCGTGGCGACGATCTGCTGGGCGAGCACGTCCAGCGGATTGGACGGGATCCGCAGGGCCTCGATGGCCCCTTCGCGCATCCGCTCCGTGACGACGGCCGCCTGCACCAGGTCGCCGCGGTACTTCGGGAAGACCACGCCGGTGGACACGGCGCCGACCTGGTGCCCGGCGCGTCCCACCCGCTGCAGCCCCGAGGCCACGGAAGGCGGTGACTCGACCTGGATCACCAGGTCGACCGCGCCCATGTCGATCCCCAGCTCCAGGCTGGAGGTGGCTACCACGGCGGGCAGACGGCCCGCTTTGAGGTCCTCCTCGACCTGGGAGCGCTGTTCCTTGGACACCGAGCCGTGGTGCGCACGGGCGAGGAGCGGGGGTGCGCCTTTCGCAGCCCCGGACTGGGCCATGATCTCGGCGGGGGAGTGGGCCTCGGCCAGGGGACCGTTGCTTCCCGGCTCCTCCTCCGGCGCCGCGCCGGCCGCCCGCTCGTAGGCGATCTCGTTCAGCCGGTTGCACAGGCGCTCCGCGAGCCGCCGGGAATTGGCGAAGACGATCGTGGAACGGTGCGCCTGCACGAGATCGGCGATCCGCTCCTCGACATGGGGCCAGATCGACGGCTTCTCCGCCTGGCCGCCCTCGTCGCCCGTGGCGGGGGAGCCGCTCAGCTCGCCGAGATCCTCCACCGGAACCACGACGGAGAGGTCGAACTGCTTGGTGGACGGCGGCTGGACGATCTCCACTCTCCGCTGAGGCGACAGGAACCGCGCGACCTCGTCGACCGGGCGGACCGTCGCCGACAGCCCGATGCGCCGCGCGGGCCGCGGCAACAGCTCGTCCAGACGCTCCAGCGACACGGCGAGATGAGCACCGCGCTTGGTGCCCGCGACGGCGTGCACCTCGTCCACGATCACCGTCTCGACCCCGGCCAGCGCATCCCGGGCCGAGGAGGTGAGCATCAGGAACAGGGATTCGGGAGTGGTGATCAGAATGTCCGGGGGTTTCGTCGCCATCGAACGGCGCTCGGCCGGCGGAGTGTCGCCGGAGCGGATCCCCACCCGCACCTCCGGCTCGGGCAGGCCCAGGCGCACCGACTCCTGACGGATCCCGGTCAGCGGTGACCGCAGGTTCCGTTCCACGTCGACGGCGAGAGCCTTCATCGGTGACACGTACAGCACGCGGCAGCGCTTCTTCGCCTCGGCGGGAGGCGGTACGGCCGCGAGCCGGTCCAGGGAGGCGAGGAAGGCGGCCAGCGTCTTGCCCGATCCGGTCGGTGCGACGACCAGTACGTCCGAGCCCTCACCGATCGCCCGCCAGGCACCCTCCTGTGCCGCGGTGGGCGCGTCGAAGGCCGCCGCGAACCAGCTGCGGGTCGCGGGCGTGAACGAATCGAGTGCGGAACCGGCCATGCACCCCATCGTGCACCCCGCCACTGACAACGGCTGGAGGGCGTGCCCAGCACTGCTGCCGCACCTTTCCGCGGCGCAGCCCCGAGGGCCGCGCCTCCGGCACGATCACCATCGTGTCGAGGGTGTCGGCCTCCCCACCGTTACCGCGCACGCAGGCCCCCACCACCGCGCCCTGTTCCGGAGCGGCACGGGCGAGCTGCGCGGGTCAGTCCAGCCTCCGACCGTGGGACCGGAGGGTCTGCAGAGCCCTGATCGTCACGATCGGGCGGCCCTCCAGGGCGGTTCCGGGCGCCCACTCCCGCCAGTTGACCGGCCAGCCACCGTCCTCCTGCTGCTCGGCCGCCAGATGGTCCAGCGCGCCTTCCAGTTCGCCGTCGCTGAACCAGCGGCGGGCCAGCGACCCGGGTGTGCGGGCGTAGTCGTAAGGGAAGTGGTGCTCCCCGGGCGCGTATCCGGCGGCCACCGGGTATTCCGCGCGGCGCCCCGGGTCCAGCACCACCAGCCGCTGCTCACGCACGAGTTGTCCCAGTCGGCCGGCGGCCGATTCGGCGCGTGCACGGTCGGGCACGCCGTCCAGGAAGGCGAGGGCCGCCTCGATCTCGTACGGATGTGACTGTTCCAGTGCGTCGACGGCGGCCCAGCAGAAGTCGGTGGCCCGGAAGAGCCAGGCGTGCCAGACCTGGTTGCGGTGCAGAAGGCCGACGACCGGGCCCGTCGCCAGTAGTTCGGCGGGCGGGTCGTCGAGCGCGGGGATGAAGGGGGCCGCGGGGTAGCCGCGCTGGGAGGGATGCAGGGCGGGCAGGGCGCCCTCCTTGGTCGACACCTCCGTCAGGTAGCGGCAGATCCGCTCCACGCGCAGACCGCAGCAGCCCCCGATCGAGTCGAGGACACTCAGTGCGTGGGCGGTGTGCAGGGGCTGACTCACAGGTCCGCGGAGGTCGGGTTCGAGCGCGTAGCCGTAGCCACCGTCCTCGTTCCGGTAGGCGGCGAGCGCGGTTTCGACGGTGTCCGCGCTCCCTCCGAGGAAGAGATGGGCGAACCGCCGCTGTTCGAGAACGCGTGCGGTGAGCCAGATGAACTGCTCGGCGCGGGCGAGAGGGGTTGCTCCGGTTCCAGCCATGAACCGACCGTAGAGGGGAAAGTGACGGCGGCATGGCCTCGCGGCCGGGCTGCACTCTCAGGAGCGGGATACTGAAGGCATGCGGTTGACGATTTTCTGGGAACGGATGGCGGACCACTTCGGCGCGGCCTACGCCGACTCCTTCGCGCGCGATCACGTCATGGCGGAGCTCGGCGGCCGTACGGTGCACGAGGCGCTGGCCGCGGGCTGGGAGGCCAAGGACGTGTGGCGTGGGGTCTGCTCGGCCGTCGGCGTCCCTCCGGACCAGCGCTGACCGAGGCGGTGCCGCCACCGGCACGACCGCCTCGGCCGCGCGGACGTGTCACCGGAGCCCTCAGCCGACGGGCTGGGCGGCCGGCTGTTTCCGCGGTGAGCGAGACTTGTCCCGTGGCCCCGACAGACGAGACCGACCAGACCCAGCCGCCCGCCCCACAGCCCGTCCCGCCGGCCGCACCACCCGGTCCGCCGCTCGGCGCCGGGCACGTCCGCATGCCGGGCTGGCTGCCGCGCGCGATGGTCATGGCACTGACGCTCTACGGGTGCTTCCAGCTGGGCAGCTGGGCCTTTTACCAGCTCATCGGACTGCTGACCAACGTCCTCATCGCCTTCTTCCTGGCGCTGGCCATCGAGCCGGCAGTCAGCCGCATGGCCGGGTACGGGATGCGCCGGGGGCTTGCCACCTTCCTGGTCTTCCTCGCCGTGCTGGTCGCCGGGGTCGGCTTCGTCCTCCTGCTCGGCTCGATGCTCGCCGGCCAGATCGTCGACATGGTCGAGGAGTTCCCCAAGTACCTCGACTCGGTGATCAACTGGGTCAACCAGACGTTCCGTACGGAGCTCTCGCGGGTCGAGGTGCAGGACAGCCTGCTGCACTCCGACTGGCTCCAGAAGTACGTGCAGAACAGCGCGACCGGCGTACTCGACGTCTCCACCACCGTGCTCGGCGGGCTGTTCCGGCTGTTGATGATCTTCCTGTTCTCGTTCTACTTCGCTGCCGACGGCCCCCGCCTGCGGCGCGCGCTGTGCTCCGTACTGCCGCCCTCCCGGCAGACCGAGGTGCTGCGCGCCTGGGAGATCGCGGTCGACAAGACCGGTGGCTACATCTACTCGCGCGGGCTGATGGCGCTGATCTCGGGCGCGGCTCACTACATCCTGCTGGTGGTCCTCGGTGTGCCCTACGCGCCGGCGCTCGCCGTCTGGGTCGGACTGGTCTCGCAGTTCATCCCCACGATCGGTACGTACCTGGCGGGGGCGCTGCCCATGCTGATCGCCTTCACCGTCGACCCCTGGTACGCCTTGTGGGTCCTCGGCTTCGTCGTGGTCTACCAGCAGTTCGAGAACTACGTGCTGCAGCCGAAGCTCACATCCAAGACGGTCGACATCCATCCCGCGGTCGCCTTCGGATCGGTGGTCGCGGGCACTGCGCTGATGGGTGCCGTGGGGGCTCTGATCGCCATCCCGGCCGTCGCGACGCTGCAGGCGTTCCTGGGGGCGTACGTGAAGCGCTACGACGTGACGGACGACCCCAGGGTGCACGGCGGCCCTCGCCTGCGCCGTGGTGAACCGCTGATGTCCAGGATCCGCCGCGCGGTGCGGGGTGGGGCTGAGGGCGGGTCGGGGCTCCGTCGGCCGTAACCGGTGACGTCGGTCGGCGGTCCGGGTCCTGAGCCTCGCCCGGGTCCCGGCCTCCTCTCGCTCGGATCCGGCACCCGCGGTCGGTCACAGTTCGTCGACTTGCCCGATGTCGCCTGTTTTGAGCCACTATCCTCGACCGTGTCGGCCCGGAGTGGTGCGCTTGACACTGAATTCGAACATCCATTCTCATGGGATTCCGGCCGGGTTTTGCCGGGCCCGACCGTGGAGTTGTCCACAGGGCGGGAGGACGTCGAGGCCCATTGTCAGTGGCAGGGGTTAGCGTCTGTGACGTGAAGCGATCGACTCAAGCAAATCGGGTGGAACCCATGGCAGGAACCGACCGCGAGAAGGCGCTGGACGCCGCACTCGCACAGATTGAACGGCAATTCGGTAAGGGCGCGGTGATGCGCCTCGGTGAACGGCCGAACGAGCCGATCGAGGTGATCCCCACCGGGTCCACCGCGCTCGACGTCGCGCTCGGCGTCGGCGGGCTGCCCCGCGGCCGTGTGGTGGAGGTGTACGGGCCGGAGTCCTCCGGCAAGACGACACTGACGCTGCACGCCGTGGCGAACGCGCAGAAGCTCGGCGGCTCGGTGGCGTTCATCGACGCGGAGCACGCCCTGGACCCGGAGTACGCGAAGAAGCTCGGCGTCGACATCGACAGCCTCATCCTCTCGCAGCCGGACAACGGCGAGCAGGCCCTCGAGATCGTGGACATGCTGGTCCGCTCCGGCGCACTGGACCTGATCGTCATCGACTCCGTCGCGGCCCTGGTGCCCCGTGCGGAGATCGAGGGCGAGATGGGCGACTCGCACGTGGGCCTGCAGGCGCGTCTGATGAGCCAGGCGCTCCGGAAGATCACCAGTGCGCTCAACCAGTCCAAGACCACCGCGATCTTCATCAACCAGCTGCGCGAGAAGATCGGTGTGATGTTCGGGTCACCGGAGACCACGACCGGTGGCCGGGCGCTGAAGTTCTACGCCTCGGTGCGTCTGGACATCCGCCGGATCGAGACGCTGAAGGACGGCACCGACGCCGTGGGTAACCGCACGCGCGTCAAGGTCGTGAAGAACAAGGTGGCGCCGCCCTTCAAGCAGGCCGAGTTCGACATCCTCTACGGCCAGGGCATCAGCCGCGAGGGCGGTCTGATCGACATGGGTGTGGAGCACGGCTTCGTCCGCAAGGCCGGTGCCTGGTACACCTACGAGGGCGACCAGCTCGGCCAGGGCAAGGAGAACTCGCGCAACTTCCTCAAGGACAACCCCGACCTCGCCAACGAGATCGAGAAGAAGATCCTCGACAAGCTGGGTGTCGGTGTCCGCGCGGACGACGCAGCGGCGGATGCCGGGGCCGATGCCGCGGGTGCTCCGGCCGACGGAGCGGCGGCCAAGTCGGTACCGGCTCCCGCGACCAAGGCCAAGCCCGCCAAGGCCGCAGCGGCCAAGAGCTAGGCCGTGACGCGTCGCACGGAGTGGCCGGGTGCCGACGCCGGTGCGGGTCCCGGTCCCGAGTACGCCGCGGAACCGTCCGGGGATCCCCCGGAGCCCGGCCGGGGGGCCGGGTTCGGCGAAGGAGCGGGCCGCCGTTCCCGCTCCCGTACCAGAGACAGCGGTTCCCCTTCCTCGTCGAGGGCCGAGAAGGGGGAACCGCGAGACCCGGTCGAGCAGGCGCGCAACATCTGTCTCAGGCTGCTGACCGGGACCCCGCGTACCCGTAAGCAGTTGGCCGACGCGCTCCGCAAGCGGGAGATTCCCGACGAGGCGGCCGAGGAAGTGCTCTCCCGCTTCGAGGACGTGGGGCTGATCGACGACGCGGCGTTCGCGGACGCCTGGGTCGAGTCCCGGCACCACGGCAGAGGGCTGGCCCGCCGTGCTCTCGCGCGGGAACTGCGCACCAAGGGCGTGGACCCGGTGGTGATCGACGAGGCGGTCGGGCAGCTCGACCCCGAACAGGAGGAGGGCACCGCCAGGGAGCTCGTCGCGCGGAAGCTCCGCTCCACACGGGGTCTGGACCGCGACAAGCGTCTGCGCCGGCTGGCGGGCATGCTCGCCCGCAAGGGGTACGGCGAGGGGATGGCCCTGCGCGTGGTGCGTCAGGCGATCGAGGCGGAGGGGGAGGACACGGAGGGGCTGGACGAGCTCTTCTGACCGGGAGGCGAGGGGGGAACGGGGAGGCAAGCCGACTGCCTCCGGGCACGGGGGATGGTTTCGCCCGGCGTGACCGGGACCGAGGACCGGGGCCGAGGACCAGGACCGAGGACCAGGCGCACAGGCCGCAGAATGGTCTGCGGCGGTGGTGTGGGTGCTGTGACCGGCAGGCCGCGCTCGATGCCTGGCCGGGGCGGCCGCGGCCGTCAGGGGCGGCCGGCCGAACTGCTCCCGGGCAGGGGCAGGTGGTGGCCTGTCGGGGAGTGCGCTGTCACGGCATCCGGCAGCCGGGCTCGGGCGGGCTCAGTGTCCTGCCAGTGACGCCCGGCGGATCGTGGTGTCGATCAAGGCGAGCGCGTCTGCTGCGGTGCGGCCGGGATGCCGGTTCCAGGGGCCGATCAGGTCCGTCCAGCCCTGCGACCGAAGCTCGGTGATGAGCCAGGCGCCGGCGCGGTCGACGGTGTCGAGCGACCCGTAGCCGAGCCGGTGGGCGGTCAGCATGGCCCCGCAGAGGCAGCGCGCACCACGGGCGTTGCGCAGACGGTAGGGGGTGTTCTGCCAGCCCCACTCGGTCAGGATCCGCCGTGCGTGGCCGAGGTGGGTGGACGGACGGACATCGGGCTGGCCGATGCGGCGCCACGCGTGCAGATGCTCGGGCAGCACCGCACCGAGGCGTCCGGGGAGCGGCCGTTCGCGGGGCGGGCGCGCGGGCAGGGCGCGCAGTGAGTCCTCGACGAGCCTGTCGACGGGAACGGACAGCAGTGCCCGCCAGTCGGCCGGGCGCACGGGCCGTGCCCCGGTGTCCGGCGCGGTAGCAGCGGGAGCAGGTTCACGCCCGGTGCGTTCCCAGCCGGTGACGATGCGCTGCCACGCGTCCGTGTCGTGGAGCAGGGAGGCCTGTGCGTCGAGCTGGTCAGGGGTGAGCTGAGCGGTGTCCATCGGCACGACATCTCCGTACATTCCGTCCTCGGTGATGAGGTGAATGTCCGTCGCGCGCGTCGATTGCTCCACCGGAGAGCAGCGTTCGGGTGGGCGGGGGAGTCATTCGGCCCTGGGCACAGCCGTCGGGGAGGGCCCAGGGCCGGTCCTGTCAGAGCGTGACCGGGAGCCCGGCCGCACGCCACGCCTGGAAGCCGCCGGTCAGATCCGTGGCGCGGTGCAGACCCAGTCGGCGAAGGGAGGCGACCGCCAGACTCGAGGCGTATCCCTCGTTGCAGATCACCACGATCCGTAGATCGTGGCTCACCGCCTGCGGGGTGCGGTGGCTGCCCTGGGGATCGAGCCGCCATTCCAGCTCGTTGCGCTCGACGACCAGAGCCCCTGGGATCAGGCCGTCCTTCTCGCGCAGCGCCGCATAACGGATGTCGACCAGCAGTGCCCCCTCCGCAGCGGCGGCCGCAGCCTCCTCGGGACCGATCCGTTCGTAACCGGACCGCACCCGGTCGAGCAGTGCGTCGATGCCCACCGGAGGCTCACCGCCCGGGTGTTCTCCGAGACCGCCCCGGTCCTGGACGCTCACTGCCAGTCCTCCGGACGTTCGGTCTGCTCGAGCCGCAGCACGGCTCCCGTGCGGCTGTAGCGGCGGATCTGCGGCAGCGGCGGGTAGTACGCGTGCACCGACACGGCGTGCTCCCGCCCGGACTCGTTGAGCACCTCGTGGACGTGGTGCCGGCCGAAAGCCCTGCCCTGGCCGGTCGCCAGGAGCCGGCTCCGGTCCACGCCCTCGCTCAGTTCGAGGGTCCTCCAGCCGTCGGTGGGCAGCCGCGCGGCCAGGGAGTACTCCTTGAGGGCGCCCGCGGCGACGGTGAACGCGCCCGTCGATTCGGCATGGTCGTGCCAGCCGGTGCCCGTCCCGGGCGGCCAGCTGATCAGCCACGCCTCGCTGCCGCCGGGGCCATCGAGGCGGAGCCAGGTGCGCCCCTCCGGATCGAGCGGGAGCGAGGCGACGAGCGCCGTGTCCTCCGCGGTCCTGCGGACGAAGTCGAGCAGTTCCGCCGTGGTCGGTGCGTCCGAGCCGTCGGCTGCCGGGGCCGGCAGGTCCGTGTCGACGGCGGACTCGGGTGTGGGGAGGGAGGGAAGGGAAGCAGACACAGGGACCGTCCTGAGAAGTTCGCTCGGGGGCACAGCCGCGCGGTGAGCAGCAGGGTGTGCTGGGGCAGGCGATTCAGCAGGACGGACGACACACGCAGCCCGCATAGCGGACGAGGTCCATATGGACCCTCCGCCACAGGTGCACGTCGGTGTCGGTCATGATCTGGAGTACACCATGTGCGTCTGTGGCGGTCAATTGACGTCCGCGGTCCGGTCGGAGCCCGCGGTGGTGCGCGCCTCGTCCCCCGGCTCGCCGTCCACTCCGCCGCCGCGTGCGGTGTCGGCCGCTGCGTAGAGCTCGGCGGGCCGCACCCCGCTGAAGGCCGCCACGAGATGCCCATCAGGCCTGACCAGCAACACCGTGTGCGCCGTCGCCCCCGGGTAGCTCTCGGTGACCAGCAGTTCGGCCTTCGCGGGAAGGGCGTCCACCGCGTCGACGAGCCGGGGCATGACACCCGCGGTCAGCCAGTGCCGCCTGTCCCACACCCCGGTGCCCGGTGCGACCAGGATCACCAACAGGTTTCCCAGGCCCAGCCGGTCGCGCAGCCGCACCGCCTTCCCGTCGGGCGCGGTCACCCGCACATCGGCGACCGGCGTGCCGGGGGCGGTCCCCACCGTGGCGTGAGCCTCGGCGCGTTGAGGCGAAAGGGGGGAGTGCGTGTACGAAGGGGGTGCGCCCAGGGGACCGCATCCCAGGTGGCCGTCGGCGAGCAAGGTGTCGTGACCGCGCGCGGCGCCGGAGACGAGCGTCCGGAGTCCGGCGCCGCCCCGGAGTATCGGCAGCGACTGGTCGGCGGCACGGAGCCGGGAGGCAACGGCGGTCCTGCGCTCGGCCTGGTAGCTGTCGAGGAGAAGCTCGGAGGCACTCTGGTGCCACGCCTGCGCCAGCTTCCAGGCGAGGTTCTCGGCGTCCCGCAGCCCCTCGTCCAGGCCCTGGGTGCCGAGGGCGCCCAGCAGGTGTGCGGCATCCCCGGCGAGGAACGCGCGCCCGGACCGCCAGCGTCTGGCCAGCCGGTGGTGCAGCGTGTACACCCCGGTGTCCAGCAGTTCGTAGGCCGGTGTCTCACCGCACCAGCCGCCGAGGGTGTCGCGGACACGGGTGATCAGGGCATCGGGGGTGACGAGTTCACCGCGTGGCGGAAGGAGCCAGTCCAGCCGCCAGACGCCGTCGGGCAGCGGCCGCGCGGTGACCTCCGAACCACCCGAACGCCAGGGCGGGGACCTGTGCAGCACTGCTTCGCCCGGCCAGGGCAGCTCGGCGCGGAGCGCGGCGACCGCATGCCGTTCCACCGCCGTACGGCCGGGAAACCTGATGTCCAGGAGCTTGCGTACGGTGGATCGCGCACCGTCGCAGCCCACCAGATAACTCCCACGCCACCAGGTCGAACCGGGCTCCCGGGTGTGCACCGTGACGCCGTACGGGTCCTGCTCCAGGGTGTCGATCCTGCTCAAGGGCACCACGGTGACCAGGCCCTGCGTGCCGACCGCGGCCCGCAGACCTCCGGCGAGTGCGTGCTGGGGCAGGTGTACGGGCGAGGGCAGCGGGACGGTGCCCTCCTCCTCGCCCAGCGGCACGGCCCGCACCAGTTGCTTGCGCCGCACCGACCGCCAGCCGCTCCACCGCAGGCCCTCGTCGGGGAGGGTCGTGCAGCCCAGGCGTGTCACCAGGTCCGCGGTGTCCTCGCGCAGCACGACGGTGCGCGCGGGGCGTGGTTCGTCGACGCCCGGCCCCTCGTCGAGCAGGACGGAGGGAACACCCTGAGCCGCGAGAGCGAGTGACAGCGCCAGACCGACCGGCCCGGCGCCGACAACGATCACCGGGTCCACGGTGTGATCCCTCCGGCGGCGTTCGTCGAGGTCGAGGGGGAGGAGAGGGAGGCGGCAGGGGCGGTTCGGGGCGGGATCACAGAACGTATGCAACCTACTGTCGGTGCGTGCGTCAAGTGACGTGGGCAGGTGGCGGGGGGCGCGCCGTGCCTGCCGCGCCCCCCATGCCGAAACAGCGCGGACGGCCTGTCAGATCTGCTGCGTATGAACGGCCTTGAACCCGGGGAACTCGCACCCGGGTCCCCGGGCGACGGCCGGTGCGGCAGGAGGAGCACCGGCCCGGTGTCCGGTGCTCCTCCTGCCGCACCGCAGCCCCCTCGAGCCGGTTCGTGAGCGACGTCAGCGTGAAGCCGGGCGCGATGGGCATCGGTGCGGTCACCGTGAGGCACGCGATGGCGTTCGCGCCGTGGTCAGTGCTCGTGGGGGCCGACCGACGTCGGCAGTTCGGAGAAGGTGAGTACCGCGTCGTTGAGCGCCGTGTCGTGCAGGATGACGGCTTTCCGGCGAGGATCGCGGGCAGCGTCGCGGTGAAGCACTGGGTATTCGTCTCTACGCCCGTGACCGGCCGGTCCTGGCGGTGAGTCTCCGACGAGATCAGCGGCCCGCTCCGGCAGTCCTCGCCTGAGGGCGCCGATCTGTCCCCCACACCCGCTACGGGCCGGTACGGATGTCGCCGGGCTCGGTACCCGTGCACGCAAGCGCCCGGCTGGGGGACCCCGGCCGGGCGCTTGTCCGAACTCTCACGGGCTGATCGACCGACCACCTGTCGCGGCGACTCCGTCGCGAACGGGGCCGGTCACGAGAGTTCGAGGTCAGTTGTTGTAGCGCGTCTCCACGCCCGCCGAAGAGGCGATGGTGTTTCCCTGGCAGTAGGCGTAGGAGAACCCGGTTATCCGCCACTGGCCGGCGTAGTTGTAAATCTTTCCGTTGTCAGGGTTCTTGCACAGGACCAGAGCCCGGTAGGCTCCGCCATTTGTCTTCGAGCAGATGGCGACACCGCCCCACTTTCCCGGAACCTCGTAGGAGCAACCCGTGGGATGCGCCATCGTTCCGACCTCGGAGGCCGAGGCAGTTGTCGCTGCGCCCAGAGAGAACAGGCCCGCCAGTAGAATTCCGAATGCTGGGGCTGCTGCGGCCCGGCGGGAACGAGCTGTCTTCAACAATGTCTTCGCCTACTTCCAGAGCTGATGATGCTTCAGAGGTTGTAATGGAGTGCAGGCCCGGTGCGCAATTGCCGCACTTTTCCCCAAGCCTCGGCAGGCTGATTTCCTTGCCGGCATCCGGCGAATGAGGTGAATCCGTCTTCCTGGGGGAGCCGTTGAGCCTGGCCCGAGGAAGGCGGACCGCTCGCATCCGTCCGGCGTGAGGCGGGCCGGTGCAGCGGGCCGACGCGGACCGGACGGCCCGCTGCGCAGCGGGGTTAGGAGGCCTTCGTCATGATCCCCGCGGAGGTGGGCTTTGTCATCGGAGGGCAGGACACGTAGGAGTAGCCGCTGGACACCCACTTCTGCGATTCGCGAGCGACTTTCTGGTTGTCCCAGTCCTCGCAGATCACGAGCGCCTTGTAGTGTCCGCCGTTGCTGTTGGAGCACTTGGCCGACGCCCCGTTTATCCCGGCCCCGTGAATGCTGTACGTGCAGCCGCTCGGGTGGGCCTGCGGTGTAACGACCCCGGCAGATGCTGTGGCCGGCACCGAGATAATGGCGCTGCATGCGGCTACGCCTGCAAGGAGGATCTTGTGTGTTCTGCGCACGGAAAGTATTCCTTTCGTCGGTGTCCATTGATCTATCGCCGAGAACCTCTCACTCCGAGAGGTATGCAGTCAATAGACTTCACAACCCGGCCAAAAAAGCGTTCAGGTTGTGGCGGTGCGAGTCTGAAGAATATGTGGCAGTACCGGATCAGGGCTCGGTTTCGGCCACGGCGACAGCAACGGGTTCGCGGGACTCCGATTCCTTGTCGCTATCAAATCAATTCGTTCGTGCAATAGGATTCCCATGAGCTCATGAAATGATCATGCGCTAAGCGAGTCGAGGTTCTCGAGCAGATGAGCTCGAGGCGAGCAGGCGAGGCGCCCTCAAGGTTCGGTGCGGCGCTCCTGGCGGGCGCCGAGGAGCCCGAAGCCGTGAAGTTCGGAGAAGTCCTGCTCGGCGACGCGGAGGAGTCTGCCGGTGCCCTGATGTCGGGTGATTCCTTGCGCGAGGCGCGGGACAGAAGCCTGTGGGGCATGTCGCGGTATGCGTGGGCGTCGTATCCCTTGTCGCGGAGGAGGGCTTCGGTCGTCGGCCGGGGGCCCGTGACGGACGGGAAACCGAGCTGCTGTCGGCCATGGCGAGGGGCTGGTGAGGTGATGCGCGAAACAGCGGACCAAACGTGGTGCGATACAGGTCGTGGGGGATCGGTCGGCCTCGATTGGCGTGATCTCGCCTCGAGCGACGGGACGTTCACAGGGCTGGAGATGGACGCGGGTCCGACGACGACTTCGCCGGCGGGGTGACAGACAAGCACCGCTGGCGTGCACTCCTCACCCAGGTCCCACCACGCCCGAGCGGGTCCTGGGCTCGCGGCTCGAGCGTTCGGCCATGCCGGCCCTCCTTCGAGCAGTCGAAGGCGACGATCCGCGCCGATGTGGTCCACGAGAAGCTCGTGAAGATGGGCTACCGGGGCAGCGAACGCTCGACGAGGCGGGCCGCGAACGCGACGAGGAACGCGTGGAAGGAAGGTGAGCGCCGAACGTACCGGCCTTGGATTCCCGAGCCGGGCCGGTGGCTGGATCGCGAAGGCCGACCTGGTGCCCACCAGCACGAACCTGCTGCCCGCCTACGACACCTTCGCCGAGCTCACCGATGCCTGCCTGAAGTGGTGCGATGCGGTGAACTCGCGCCGACACAGGGCGACCGGGCAGATACCCGCGAGCCGTCTGGACATCGAACGCACCACGCTGCATGTCCTGCCCATCGAGCCGCTCGCCCTCGCGCTGGGCGAGGAGAGACTGGTCGGCTCGGACCGCACCATCAGCTTCAACGCGGTGCGCCACTCGACCCCGCAAGGGCTATACCGGTGCCAAGGTGTGGTGCGGGGTCGTCGGCGAGGAACTCTCCATCACCGTCCGCACCAAATCTGTTGATCTCTCGGAGATTTGGCGCCACCAGCTCTCCACCCCGGGTGTTCCGCAGATCATCGACGAGCACTACCCCGACCATCCCGACGGCCGCAGCATCCACCAACCCAGACTGCAGCCCCGCTCGGAAGCAGAGATCGCATTCGTGGGCATCGGACCCGGAGCCGGACGCTGGCTCAAGGAAGCCGGACCCACCGGCGCCACCCGCATCCGCGCCAAGACGGCCCGCGCGGTCGAGCCGGCCACCGTCCTGAGCCACGACAATGTCGACCACGCCCTGGGACTCGCGGTCACGGCCGGACGCTTCGCCGACGACGACCTCCTCTCAATCCTGGGACACATCGCGGACAGCGAACCCGCCGGCGAGGTCGTCCGCGCGGACGAAGCCCACTCCGTCCAGAACGGAACCGCCGGCTGGCAGGCGCTCGGTCAACTGCAACCCGTTCCCGGGGAGTTGCCGGCCGACTGACGGCGGTCAGTCCCCGACGAACCACAGATACCGGTGCACTCGCTGCTGGACGACCTGGCACAACTCGCGGGCCTGTCCAACCCAGTCACCGCCGCAAGCGGCCGGGAGCCCGTCGAGTTCCACCAGCAGTAGCGGCACCTGCCGGTGGTTGAAGACCGCGTCGCCATACGGGTCCAGCGACCAGAGCATCGGAAACTCCGCTGGGTCCAGATCCGCGAATGCAGCGGTCCATTCCACACCACCCTGGGCCCGGGCCACGACGTTCCCGCGGTCGCCCCGACCGACATATTGATCATCCGCCGAACCTATCGGCGCCCGCCCCGACCCATGAAGGAATGAACGACTATGACGTTTCCCCAGGCCCCGGCGCTGCCCGAGGAGCTCGACAAGCTCATGCGCCGCATGCGCCTGCCCTATATGTGCAACGCGGCCCCGGACGTCCTGGCCACCACCCGAGCCCAGCGGTGGGATCCTGCCGAGGTTCTGCAGCTGCTGACAGCCGAGGGAGGTCACCGGCCGCGACGCGGCCACCCGGCCTCTTCGCCGCCACTCGGCGAACTTCCCCACCGGCAAGACGCTGGGCTCCCGGCGGGCCGAGGACTCCACCATGCTGAGGGGCCGCCTCGGCTGCGCGGCCCCACCCAGAACTCCCTGACCAACCCGGAATGGATCGGCCGCGCCGAGAACTTGGTGATCGCCGGCCCGTCGGTTATCAACGGTTTTTAGCCTCTGATGCGGAGTTCTTGCACGTCAGATCATTGATGAGATCGATGCCAGGTGCCGTCAGCGTAGGCTGGAAAGTTCGTTCACGTGGCGGGTGGGAACGCCGAAGAACAGGTCGGGCTGTGCCGGACCGTGGACGATATTGAGCGTGTCGAGTCGGTAGGTCCATTCGCCGCCGCATGAACCGGTGAAGCGGTAGTTGATCTGCCAGCGGAGCCACTCTCCGCGGGCGAGGCGAACGGCCGGTGGACGCCGCGATCTGCGTGGCGTGCCGAATGGCGTCGCAACCAGTTGAACCCGCAGCAGTCCGTCGGCTTCCCGCAAGAGGACGCCGGCGTCCGTGCTGGACTCGGGCATGCTGTCGTGCGTCACGGACCGGGGCTGGAAGTCTTCGGCTTCGTGCATCCGAACCTCGTGCATGAAGGGCGGCGAGCCGAGCGGCAGCGGAAAGGCCGTTGGGGTCGCGTTCCGACGCGCGGCTTCGAGCCCGCCACGGGATTGTTTGGTCCATGACGTGCGGACCCACTGCACCACTGTCTCCACGAGGCTTATCCTGCGGCATGGCCGGGACTGGCCGCTACTTCGTTTCGGCGGAGGCTGACAGGCCGACACCACCGGCCACACCTGGGTTTCTGATGGCCACCAGCCTGGGCCTCCAACAGCCATCCACCGGGGCGTCTCAATGACCGTTGACACGCATACGGCCTGTTCCGCCGATGGCAGCGGAACGGCACCCGGCAAAGGCGTTGAGCGGGCTCCGGTCCCCAGTCGACGCGAGGGCGCGATCACGCGGGATCTGCGCGTCGGTGCCACGTGATGCCGCGTCAGCCGACATGGCGGCCGGGGCCCGCAAGCGGGGAGCCCAGCGTCAGGGACCGCAGGGCGGTGTGTCTGCACCGGCCTCCCGAGCAGGGCCCGGCCACAAGGCGACAGGGCCCCCCGGCGCTGCTCGGCGCGATTCGCATCGCCGAGTTGCCGGGAGGCCCTGCCTACACGCTCACCTTCGAAAGGTCACCCGACCGGGAAACCTGTTCGACCAGTGCGTCGTACGACTGGTTGAGAGTGATTCCTAGCTCTTGCGGACGGGCTCCTCAGGAGCGTCCGGACCGGCTCCGTCGCCCTCGGGGTTCCGTGTGCCGGAAGTCTCGAGGACACCGGGTGCCTCCGCGGGTTCGGCGGCCGCGGCCACCGCGATACCCGTCTTGGCCCGCCGGCCCCGCTTCTCGATCCAGGTGGCGAGTGCCGACAGGAGCAGACACATCGCCACATAGATCGTGCCGATGACCGCGATGGTCGAGACGTACGGGTACTGGAAGTTGACCTGCGTGTTGGAGGCGATCAGACGCGCGGTCTGGAGCAGCTCCGGGTACAGGATGATGAAGCCGAGCGAGGTGTCCTTGAGGGTCACCACCAGCTGACTGATGATCGTCGGCAGCATCGCGCGGACCGCCTGCGGCATCAGCACCGTGACCATGACCTGGGTCTTGCTCATCCCCAGGGCGTACGCCGCTTCGCTCTGCCCCTTGGGTACGGAGTTGATGCCCGCCCGCAGGACCTCGGCCTGGACGCAGCCGTTGTAGACCGACAGTCCGAGCGCGAGGGCCCACATCGAGTAGTCGGTGAGGAAGCCGACCCAGATGGCGTAGATGGTGATCAGCAGCGGGATCGAGCGGAAGAGCTCGATGAAGGTGATCGCGAACCAGCGGACCGGCTTGTGGTCGGAGAGGCGGCCGACGGCGAGCAGGACTCCGAGGATCAGTGAACCGATCGCCGCCAGACCGAAGGCCTTCAGCGTGGCGAGCACGGCGTCGGCGATGTTCTGCCGGATGCCCGCGTAGTTGAAGATGTCCCACATCTCGGGGGCGAGGTGCCCCTTCTCGGACAGCCGCATCACGCTGATGCCGATCAGGGCCAGGATGGCGAGGGTTCCGGCAACGGCGTAGATCCGGTTGCGGACCGCGGCCTTGGGGCCCGGGGCGTCGTAGAGAACGCTGGCGCTCATCGGGCGACCTCCATACGGCGCTCCAGCAGCCGGAAGAGACCGCTGATGGTGAACGTGACGACCAGGTAGCCGAGTGCCACCCAGATGAAGACGGGTGTGATCTCGTAACCCCGGTCGCTCATCAGCTTCTGCCATCCGAAGAGTTCGGTGACACTGAAGGCGCCGGCGATCGCCGAGTTCTTCGTGAGCGCGATGAAGATGCTGCTCAGCGGGGGAATGACGGACCGCGTGGCCTGCGGGAGAACAACGATCCGCAGGGTCTGGGCGAACGTCATACCGATGGAGCGCGCGGCCTCGGCCTGTCCCAGGGAGACGGTGTTGATGCCCGAGCGGACCGCCTCGCAGACGAAGGAGGAGGTGTAGAAGCCGAGTGCCAGTGAGCCGAGAAGGAAGGGGCTCATGCCCGGGAAGAGGATCTCCGGCACCACGAAGAAGAAGATCAGGAAGAGGAGAGTCAGCGGCGTGTTGCGCAGCAGGGTCACCCAGGCGGTGCCGAAGTAGCGCAGCGGCGGCACCGGCGACACCCGGCAGCCGGCTATGGCGACGCCCAGCACCAGGGCGATGACCGAGCTGATGACGGTGATCGACACGGTGCCTATGAAGCCGTCGCGGAATTCCGGGAAATTATCGAGCAATACGTTCATGGGGTCTCCGCGTCGGCGGTCAGCGGCATCAGGGCAGGGGAAGGGGCGCCCCGTACGCCGCTGTGCACAGTGGCAGCGGCGTACGGGACGTCTCGCTCACGCGGTTGGCGTCAGTGACAGGACGTCAGTGACACGACGTCAGCGACAGAGCTGCGTCAGTAGCTCTCGATGGCCGGCGGCTCGGTGTAGTCCGAGCCGGACAGGCCCAGGGTCGCCTCGTAGATCTTCTTGTACGTGCCGTCCTGGACGTGGGTCTCCAGCGACTTGTTGATCGCCTCGCGGAGAGCCTTGTCGTCCTTGTTCAGGCCGACGCCGTAGGGCTCGTCGGTGAACGGCTTGCCGACGACCTTGAGCTTGCCCGAGTTGGCTGCGGCGTAGCCCTTGAGGATCGAGTCGTCGGTGGTGACGGCGTCGACCTGCTTGGTCAGGAGCTGCTGCACGCAGTCCGAGTACTTGGCCAGTTCGACGACCTGCGCGCCGTACTCAGGCTTCTTGATCTCCTGGAGCGGGGTGGAGCCCACGATCGAGCAGACCTTCTTGTCCTTCACCGACTCCTTGCCGGTGATGGAGGTCTCGTCCTTGCGCACGAGGAGGTCCGCGCCGGCCTTGTAGTACGGCCCAGCGAAGCCGACCTGCTTCTTGCGCTCGTCGTTGATCGTGTACGTACCGACGAAGTAGTCGACCTGGCCCTTGGAGATGGCCGTCTCGCGGATGCCGGAGTCGACGGTCTTCCACTCGATCTGCTTCGCGGAGAAGCCGAGGTCGGCCGCGATCATCTTGGCGATCTCGATGTCGAAGCCGGAGCGCTCCTTCGTCGACTGGTCCTCGAAGCCGAGGTAGGGCTGGTCGGCCTTCGCGCCGATGACCAGCTTGCCGCGCTGCTTCGCCTTCTTGAAGACCGGCGAGTCCAGGTCGACACCGGTCGCGACGGTGTACGTCGGGAGCTTCGGCGCCTCGGACGAACCGGGCTTGACGCCCGACGGCTTGTCACCGGCGGACCCCTCCTTGCCGCCGCAGGCGGTCGCGGTCAGGGCGAGCACGGCGATGGCCGCAACGGCGGCCGACTTGCGGAGCTTCATGTGAACAATCCTCGTGTCGTGGGTCGTCGGTTCAGTGGTGAAGGATCTTCGACAGGAAGTCCTTGGCCCGGTCGCTGCGCGGATTACTGAAGAACTGGTCGGGAGTCGCCTCTTCGACGATCTTTCCGTCCGCCATGAAGACCACACGGTTGGCGGCGGAACGGGCGAAGCCCATCTCGTGGGTGACGACGACCATGGTCATCCCCTCCCGGGCCAACTGCTGCATGACCTCGAGCACTTCGTTGATCATCTCTGGGTCGAGCGCCGACGTGGGCTCGTCGAAGAGCATGACCTTGGGGTCCATCGCCAGCGCCCGTGCGATGGCGACGCGCTGCTGCTGACCGCCGGAGAGCTGCGCCGGATACTTGTCCGCCTGCACGCCGACCCCCACGCGGTCGAGCAGGTTCCGGGCCTTCTCCTCAGCGGTCTTCTTGTCCGTTCCGCGGACCTTGACCTGGCCCAGCATCACGTTCTCGAGCACCGTCTTGTGCGCGAAGAGATTGAACGACTGGAAGACCATGCCGACATCGGCACGCAGCCTTGCGAGCTCCTTGCCCTCCTGGGGCAGGGGCTTGCCGTCGATCGAGATCGCGCCCGAGTCGATCGTCTCCAAGCGGTTGATCGTGCGGCACAGCGTGGACTTCCCGGACCCTGAGGGTCCGATGACTACGACGACCTCGCCGCTGGCGATGGTCAGGTCGATGTCCTGGAGCACATGCAGCGCGCCGAAGTGCTTGTTGACGTTGCTCAGTACGACAAGGTCGTCTCCCGCAGGTGCGGCATCCTCGGCGGCCTTGGTCACTGAAACTCCGCTCATCGGCTTATTGCTCCGTCCTCCTCGGTTAGGCAAGGACCCTAGTGACGCAGTGCTACCAGCGTCATTACATCTGAGCGGAAATTGAGCATAACGATCCGGCCTCAACAGGCCACTCCTCGTGAACGGGACGCCACGGGGTGCTCGGAGGCGTGTCGGGTGCATAACGGAAACCTGGTGGGAACGGGCAGGGACTTGACTGGGGTACCCGTCATCGGCGTGGATGCCCTGGTACGGGGACGACGTGAATCGCCGCTGTGCGGGAAGCTTCGCCGGGCGGAACACCGGAGGACCGTCACGCACGGTTCCAGGTCGTCGCAGTGACCTCGCGAGGACGTCGCGAGAGAGATGATGAACGGATGAGGCGGAGAGGGGGGCCATGAGACTGCTGCTCGTGGAGGACGACGACCATGTCGCTGCCGCTCTGACCGCCGTGCTCTCGCGCCACGGCTTCCAGGTCGTGCACGCGCGTAGTGGCGAGGAGGCCCTGCAGGCGCTGCTGCCGGCCGAGAAGGAGCCCTTCGGGGTCGTACTCCTCGATCTCGGGCTGCCCGATCAGGACGGCTACGAGGTGTGCGGGAAGATCCGAAAGCGTTCGGCGATCCCGGTGATCATGGTGACCGCGCGGTCCGACGTCCGCTCACGGATCCACGGCCTCAACCTCGGGGCCGACGACTACGTAGTGAAGCCGTACGACCCCGGTGAGCTGCTTGCCAGGATCCACGCCGTCGCCCGGCGCAGGACGGCCGGTGAGGACACCGGGGCGACCCCGCTCGCCGGCCTGCGGATCGGCCCGGTCCACATCGAGCTGCCCACCCGCCGGGTCAGCGTCGACGGTCGCGAGGTCCAGCTCACCCGCAAGGAGTTCGACCTGCTCGCGCTGCTCGCCCAGCGTCCCGGCGTGGTCTTCCGCCGGGAGCAGATCATCAGCGAGGTCTGGCGTACGAGCTGGGAGGGGACGGGACGCACCCTGGAGGTGCACGTCGCGTCGCTGCGCTCCAAGCTGCGACTGCCCGCACTGGTCGAGACCGTACGAGGCGTCGGCTACCGGCTCGTCCCACCGTCGGCCTGAGGACGTCCGTTTTCCGTGCGCACCCGCCTGCTCCCCCTGCTCATCGTCCTGATGGCCGCGGTGCTGCTCGCCCTCGGCTTCCCGCTCGCGGTCCGGGTGGCCGCCGCCGAGCAGCAGCGCGTCGTCATCGACCGGATCGACGACACCGCGCGCTTCGGCGCGCTCGCGCAGTTCGTCGACGAACCCCTCGGGGGCACCGAGGAGCGGCAGCGGATCCTGCAGACCGAGCTCGAGGCCTACGACTCCGTGTACGGGATACGGGCCGGGGTCTTCTACCGGGACGACACGGCGCTCGCCAAGGCCCCCGCCTCCTGGTCCCTGCCCGCCGAGGGGGAGGGCAGGGAGGCCTTCGCCGAAGCTCTCCTCGGACGGCGCTCCCACGACCCGCCGCAGGTCTGGCCCTGGCAGAGCAAGCGGATCGCCGTCGCCTCCCCGGTCGTACGTGACGGCGACGTGGTCGCCGTCGTCGTGACCGACTCGCCCACCGGCGACATGCGGTCGCGGACGCTGCGGGGCTGGCTGCTCATCGCCCTCGGCGAGGCCGTGGCCATGCTGGTGGCGCTCGGTGCCGCGTTCCGCCTCACCGGGTGGGTGCTGCTTCCCGTACGGGTCCTGGACGCGGCCACACACGACATCGCGAGCGGCAGGATGAGATCCCGGGTCGCCGCGTCCGGCGGGCCGCCGGAGCTCCGGCGCCTCGCCCGTTCGTTCAACGAGATGGCCGACAACGTCGAGGACGTGCTGGAGCAGCAGCGCGCCTTCGTCGCCGACGCCTCGCACCAGCTGCGCAACCCGCTCGCCGCGCTGCTGCTCAGGATCGAGCTCCTCGCACTCGAACTCCCCGAAGGCAACGAGGAGATCGCCTCGGTCCGCACGGAGGGCAAGCGCCTCGCCCAGGTCCTCGACGACCTGCTGGACCTGGCGCTGGCCGAGCACACGGAAGCGGATCTCCAGCTCACGGACGTCGCCGCACTCACCGGCGAACGGGTCGCTTCATGGCGCCCGCTGGCCGAGGACAAGGGCGTACGGCTGACGCTGGACGGGGCGCCCGCGGTGACCGGCTGGGCGGACCCGATCGCCCTGTCCAGCGCACTGGACGCGGTCATCGACAACGCGCTGAAATTCACCCCGCGGGGCGAGGAGGTCCTGGTCACGGTGGGATCCGACGGCGACGGTGCCACGGTCGTCGTCGCGGACCGGGGGCCCGGCCTGACCGAGCAGGAGCTCGAACGCGTCGGCGACCGCTTCTGGCGCAGCGGCCGGCACCAGAACATCAAGGGGTCCGGCCTCGGACTCTCCATCTCGCGTGCCCTGCTCGCGGCGGGCGGCGGAACGATCCGCTACGACACGCACGAGCCGCACGGACTGCGGGTGACGGTCACGGTGCCCCGTAACCCTCCGCACGCGTGAGCCCGCGCCGAGGCGTCAGGGTTTGGCCGAGCGGTAGTAGCGGCTGGCACCCTCGTGCAGCGGCAGCGGATCGGTGTAGATCGCCGTCCGCAGATCCACCAGCTGCGCCGAGTGAACCTCGCGGCCTATCCGGTCCCGGCTGTCGATCACGGTCCGGGTGAACGCCTCGGTCATCAGCGGATCCGTACGGTCCGTGGTGATCAGCAGGTTGGAGACCGCGACCGTGGGGACGGCCTGCCCCTGCTGCGCGTGCGCATAGGCGTCGGCCGGCATCACGGCCGAGCGGTAGTAGCGCGTGGACCCGCCGGCCGCCTGGAGCGCGGTGACCAGTGTCTCCTCCAGCGGTACCAGCCGGATCGCGAACTTCTCCGAGAGATCCTGCACCGCTCCGGTCGGCAGCCCCCCGGACCAGAAGAAGGCGTCCAGCCGGCCGTCCGTCAGCCGCGCCGGCATCGTGTCGATCCCGGCGTGGACGGGTGTGATGTCCGCGGTCGGGTCGAGGCCCGCCGCCTTCATCAGCCGGTCCGCGACGAGAAGCACTCCCGACCCCTTCTGCCCCACACCGACCCGCTTGCCGCGCAGATCGGCGACCTTGCGGACCCCGGAGTCCCGGGGCACGACCAGCTGGACGTAGTCGTCGTACAGCCGTACGCAGCCGCGCAGCCGCTCGCTGCCCGGTTTCCCGCTCCGCAGGTAGGTCGACACGGCGTCCGCGGTGGCGATGGTGAAGTCGGCCTTCCCGGCCGCCACCCGTTCGATGTTCTGCTGGGAGCCCTCGCTGGTCCGCAGCTGTATCGAGACCTTGGGCATGTCCTTGGCCAGCGCGCCCTCGAGCCGCTGCCCGTAACGCTGGTAGACCCCGCTCCGTACCCCGGTGGAGAACGTGAGCGAACCGCTCGGCTCCTCCTTCCCGAGCGGGAGCACCCACCACAGCAGCAGTCCGAGCACGACGACGAAGGCGGCGCCCCCCTGAAGGGTGCGGCGCCGGTCGAACCGGGACAGTGCGTGCAGCATGGCGCGATCCTGCCAGGCTGTGCCCCGTCCTGGCCAGGCCTGATCCGGGGCACGGGCTCCGGCGGCGGGAGCGGAGCCGCCACCGCCTACCCTTGTCCCATGACCAGCGGCAACCGGAGCGAAGCAGTGGACGTCCAGAAGAGCTACGAGGTACGCACCTACGGGTGCCAGATGAACGTCCACGACTCCGAACGCTTGTCGGGACTGCTGGAGGACGCCGGATACGTGCGCGCCCCGCAGGGCTCCGACGGTGACGCGGACGTCGTGGTCTTCAACACCTGCGCGGTGCGTGAGAACGCCGACAACAAGCTGTACGGCAACCTCGGCCGTCTGGCCCCCATGAAGACGAAGCGCCCCGGGATGCAGATCGCCGTCGGCGGCTGCCTCGCGCAGAAGGACCGCGACACCATCGTGCGCCGGGCCCCCTGGGTGGACGTCGTCTTCGGCACGCACAACATCGGCAAGCTGCCGGTGCTCCTGGAGCGTGCCCGGGTCCAGGAGGAGGCGCAGGTCGAGATCGCCGAGTCCCTGGAGGCGTTCCCCTCGACGCTGCCCACCCGCCGTGAGTCCGCGTACGCCGCGTGGGTGTCGATCTCCGTGGGCTGCAACAACACCTGCACCTTCTGCATCGTCCCGGCACTGCGGGGCAAGGAGAAGGACCGCCGCACCGGCGACATCCTGGCCGAGATCGAGGCCCTCGTGGCCGAAGGCGTCAGCGAGATCACGCTGCTCGGCCAGAACGTCAACGCCTACGGTTCCGACATCGGCGACCGGGAGGCCTTCTCCAAGCTGCTCAGGGCGTGCGGCACGATCGAGGGCCTGGAGCGCGTCCGCTTCACCTCACCCCACCCGCGCGACTTCACCGACGACGTGATCGCGGCGATGGCCGAGACGCCGAACGTGATGCCCCAGCTGCACATGCCGATGCAGTCCGGTTCGGACACCGTCCTCAAGGCCATGCGCCGTTCGTACCGGCAGGAGCGCTTCCTCGGGATCATCGAGAAGGTGCGCGCGGCCATGCCGGACGCCGCGATCTCCACCGACATCATCGTCGGCTTCCCCGGGGAGACCGAGGAGGACTTCGAGCAGACCATGCACGCCGTGCGCGAGGCCCGCTTCGCGAACGCCTTCACCTTCCAGTACTCCAAGCGCCCCGGGACACCCGCCGCCGAGATGGAGGGGCAGATCCCCAAGGAGGTCGTCCAGGAGCGCTACATGCGCCTGTCCGCCCTCCAGGAGCAGATCTCCTGGGACGAGAACAAGAAGCAGGTCGGCCGCACCCTGGACGTCATGGTCGCGGAGGGCGAGGGCCGCAAGGACGGCGCCACGCAGCGGCTCTCCGGCCGCGCTCCCGACAACCGCCTGGTCCACTTCACCAAGCCGGCGCAGGACGTACGCCCCGGCGACGTCGTGACCGTCGAGATCAGCTACGCCGCCCCTCACCACCTGCTCGCCGAGGGCGCGCCCCTGGGCGTCCGGCGCACGCGGTCCGGGGACGCCTGGGAGAAGCGCAACGCGGCTCCTGCCGACGGGCCCGCCGGAGTGATGCTCGGCCTGCCGGGCATCGGCGCCCCCGCCCCGCTGCCCGTGGCCGCCACTCCGGGATGCGGCTGCGACTGAGTACGCTGACCGGCATGCTTGTCGCCGCCGCCGTCTGCCCCTGCCCGCCGCTGCTGGTCCCCGAGGTGGCCGCGGGAGCCGGGCCCGAGCTCGACGCCGCGAGGAACGCGTGCCTCGACGCGGTGGGCGTGCTCGCCGCCGCGAAACCGGATCTGCTGATCGTGGCCGGGCCCGCGGGACAGGACGAGCAAGGTCCGTTCCCCGCCGGCTCGGCCGGCTCCTTCGCCGGGTTCGGCGTCGGTCTGACCGTGCGGCTGGGTGAGGCGCCCGCCGGATCCCCCGCACCGCGACGTCCGCTCCCGGCGTCGCTCGCCGTCGGCGCCTGGCTGCTCGAGCGGGCCCGGTGGGGCGGCGCCCCGGTCGACGGGATCGGTGTGGAGAAGCGGCTCGCCACGGGCGGCTGCCTGCGGGCCGGAGCCGACCTGGCGGTCAGGGCTGAGCGGGTGGCCCTGCTGGTCATGGGCGACGGCAGCGCCTGCCGCACGGTCAAGGCGCCCGGCTATCTGGACGAGCGGGCGGCGGACTTCGACGCTGCCGCCGTCCGTGCGCTGGGCAGTGCGGACCTGGCGGCGCTGAGCGCCCTGGACCCCTCGCTCGCGTACGAACTGAAGGCGGCGGGCCGGGCGCCCTGGCAGGTGCTCGCGGGCGCGGCCCGGGGAGCCGGTCTCGAGGGGCGGTTGCTGTACGAGGACGCCCCGTACGGTGTCGGCTACGCCGTCGCAGCCTGGTCGTGATCCGCGTCCGGTCCCTCGACCGGACATGACCGAGGGCCGCGGAGCGACTGCGCTCCACGGCCCTCGGTGCCGCCGGGACCCGGGTCAGGACGCGGGCGGCGTAGGCGGCGTGCCGCCCTCGTTCTTGTGGCCCAGGCGGTCGACCGCGTCCTTGGCCTTCTGCGTGCCTGACACGATCTTGTCGCTGTACTTGCCCTTGGTCCTCTGGTCGACCGTGCGGGCGGCCTTGTCGAGACCCTGGTCGATCTTGCCCCCGTGCTGCTGCGCGAGGTCGCCGACCTTCTCCTTGGCCGGGGCCAGCTTGGCCTTCAGGTTGTCCAGGAAACCCATGGGTCACCTTCCGTGCTGGGGGGACTGTGGTCACATTTTACTCGTCTGTGAGCAATCGCGCGTCACTCGCCGTACTCGTTCCGCACGGAGCCGCGAGGGGAGGCACCCGCCGGGACGAAGCGGAAGTCCCTGCCGAACGGGCGGGGAGGCCGCTCACTCTCCGCCGTTCGGGACGTGTCCGGAAGTTTGGGAGACTGTCCCCGTGAGAAGACCAGCTCCCACCCCCCGCGTCATCACCGTCGTCGGTCCCACCGCTGCCGGAAAGTCCGATCTGGGAGTCTTCCTCGCCCAGCAGCTCGGTGGCGAGGTGGTCAACGCCGACTCCATGCAGCTCTACCGGGGCATGGACATCGGCACCGCGAAGCTGACTCTTCCCGAGCGTGCCGGCGTGCCCCACCACCTGCTGGACATCTGGGACGTCACCGAGGCCGCCAGCGTCGCCGAGTACCAACGGCTCGCCCGGACCGAGATCGACCGGTTGCTTGCCGAAGGACGCACTCCCGTCCTCGTGGGCGGTTCGGGCCTCTATGTGAAGGGCGCGATCGACGCCCTCGAATTCCCGGGGACGGACCCGGACGTACGCGCACGCCTCGAACAGGAGCTGGCGGAGCGCGGCTCCGGTGCCCTGCACGCCCGGCTCGCCGCGGCGGACCCGGAGGCCGCCCGCGCCATCCTGGCGAGCAACGGGCGCCGTATCGTCCGCGCCCTGGAGGTCATCGAGATCACGGGCAAGCCCTTCACGGCCAACCTCCCGGGTGACGAAGCGGTCTACGACGCCCTTCAGATCGGGGTCGACGTCGAGCGCCCGGAACTCGACGAACGGATCCGGTCCCGCGTGGACCGGATGTGGGAGGCCGGGCTCGTCGACGAGGTGCGCGACCTCGAGGCCCGCGGGCTGCGGGAGGGACGCACCGCCTCGCGTGCCCTCGGCTACCAGCAGGTGCTGGCGGCCCTGGCGGGGGAGTGCACCGAGGACGAGGCGCGCATCGAGACGGTACGCGCCACCAAACGCTTCGCGCGTCGCCAGGACTCCTGGTTCCGGCGCGACCCGCGCGTCCGGTGGCTGAGCGGTGCGGAGGAACGGCGCGGGGAACTCCCGCACCGGGCGCTGGCGTTGGTCGAACGGGCGGTCACAGCCTGATCACGTGATGGCATCGGGAAGCTCCGCCCGTCATTTCGGCGGCCGGTGCCGTGCCATCATCGAGCGACGATCGACCAGTGGAGTCCGAGTTGGGAGGGCGCGTGGCGATGGAGGCCGGCCCTCGCGACACAGACCGGGACACACCGGAGACGCGGCATGAGGCAGGACGTCTGAGCCCTGACGGGCCGGACGAGCTCGAGGTGAACGCCGAGGTCGAGGTCGAGCTCCGCCCCGCCCGTCGCCTGCGGATCTGGCAGCTCGCGCCGATCGTGGTGCTGGCGGCGGTCGGCTCCCTGATGTTCGCCTTCCCGCTCGCCTTCGAGTTCGGGGGCGGTGGTGCCGTGGTGGCGATGCTGGGACTTCTCATCAGCTGCTGCGCCGCGGGCTGGGGCATGATGGCCGCACGCCGCGTGGGCCACACCTGGCCCGGTCTGACGACCAGCGGCCCGGGCGAACGCCCCGACTGGCGCGTGGTCGCGCTCTACGTGGCCGCATGCGCCGTACTGGTGGCCCTGGCCGTCTGGCGCGTGGCCCGCCTCCGCTGACACGCGCGGGGCGCACGCCGGGCCCCGGCCCGGCGGACCGGTGGCACGGCCTCGTACAGTTGATCCGTGAGCACTTCGCAGATCACCTTCCTCAAGGGCCACGGCACCGAGAACGACTTCGTGATCGTTCCGGATCCGGACAACGCCCTCGACCTGCCGGTCTCCGCCGTCGCCCGGCTCTGCGACCGCCGGGCGGGCATCGGCGGCGACGGACTGCTGCACGTCGTACGGTCCTCGGCGCACCCCGACGCCGAAGGCATGGCGGGCGAGGCCGAGTGGTTCATGGACTACCGCAACGCCGACGGATCGGTCGCCGAGATGTGCGGCAACGGGGTGCGTGTCTTCGCGCGCCATCTGCAGCGCGCCGGGTTCGTCACCGTAGGAGATCTGGCCGTCGCGACCCGGGGCGGGGTCAAGCGGGTGCACATCGCCGAGGACGGCGACATCACGGTCTCCATGGGGCGGGCGGAGCTCCCCGGTGCCGGAGTCACGGTCACCCTGGACGGCCGCAGCTGGGACGCCCGGAACGTGAACATGGGCAATCCGCACGCCGTCGCGTTCGTCGAGGACCTGGACCACGCCGGAGACCTGTTCTCCGTACCGCCGTTCAGCCCGCAGTCCGTCTACCCGGACGGGGTCAACATCGAGTTCGTCGCGGACCGGGGCCCGAGGCACGTCGCTGTGCGCGTCCACGAGCGCGGCTCCGGCGAGACACGCTCCTGCGGGACGGGCGCCTGTGCCGTGGCCGTCGCCACAGCACGCAGGGACGGTGTGGACCCGGCGCTGACCGGGGCGCCGGTCACATACACGGTGGACCTCCCCGGGGGCACCCTGGTGATCACCGAACACCCCGACGGCGGGGTCGACATGACGGGTCCCGCGGTCATCGTCGCCGAGGGTGTGATCGACCCCGTGTGGATCGAAACGATGATCGGTTAGAGCTTCGCTCGAATGGGTGATCCGTTTCACGCTGGGCGAGAGCGGGACTGCGCCACGTGGTGGGGCCGATAGCATCAAGCACCGGCCCGGGGGTGTATCCGCACCCCTTCCCCGCCGGTCGACGTCGCCGGAGGTGCCCCATGAGCGCAGAGGCCGCCAATCCAGGTGCTCCCCTTCGCAAGCGCGGTCGCGCGCGGATCGATCTGCGCAGGCTGAGCCGTGTCGCCCTGCTCGGGCCGGTCTCCCGTGACCGGCTTCCCGACGCCATCGGGCACGTGGCGGAGGCGCACCGCGCGCACCATCCGGACGCCGATCTGACCATTCTGAGCAGGGCTTACATCCTCGCCGAGTCCTCCCACCGCGGCCAGATGCGCAAGAGCGGTGAGCCCTACATCACCCATCCCCTCGCGGTCACCCTGATCCTCGCCGAGCTCGGCGCGGGGACGACGACCCTGACGGCCTCCCTGCTCCACGACACGGTCGAGGACACCGAGGTGACGCTCGATCAGGTGCGGGAGGAGTTCGGCGACGAGGTCTGCTATCTGGTCGACGGCGTCACCAAGCTCGAGAAGGTCGACTACGGAGCCGCCGCCGAGCCCGAGACCTTCCGTAAGATGCTCGTCGCCACCGGGAACGACGTCCGCGTCATGTCGATCAAGCTGGCCGACCGGCTGCACAACATGCGGACCCTCGGTGTCATGCGCCCCGAGAAGCAGGCCAGGATCGCCAAGGTCACCCGCGACGTGCTCATCCCGCTCGCCGAACGCCTCGGTGTCCAGGCGCTCAAGACGGAGCTCGAGGACCTCGTCTTCGCGATCCTGCACCCGGAGGAGTACGAACGCACCCGGGCCCTGATCTCCGCCTGGGGCGATGCGCAGGGCCCGCTCACGGAGATCGCCGACGGCGTCAGGTCGACCCTGCGGGAAGCCGGTATCAGCGCCGAAGTGCTCATCAGGCCGCGTCACTTCGTCTCGGTGCACCGGGTGAGGGCCAAACGCGGCGATATGCGGGGCACCGACTTCGGACGGCTGCTGGTGCTCGTCGGCGAGGACGCCGACTGCTACGCGGTTCTGGGCGAACTGCACACCTGTTTCACCCCGGTGATCTCCGAGTTCAAGGACTTCATCGCGGCTCCCAAGTTCAACCTCTACCAGTCGCTGCACACGGCGGTCGTCGGCCCCGACGGCGCGGTCGCCGAGGTCCTCATCCGCACGCACCGTATGCACACGGTCGCCGAGGCGGGTGTCGTGGCACTCGGCAATCCCTACGCCCAGGACGGCACGACCGCCGCGCACCAGGCCGAGCCCGCCGACGGCGAACGCGCCGACCCGACCAGGCCCGGCTGGCTCTCCCGCCTCCTGGACTGGCAGGAAGCAGCGACCGACTCCGACACGTTCTGGGCCACGCTCCGCGCGGACCTCGCACAGGACCGGGAGATCACGGTCTTCCGCACCGACGGCGGGACGCTCGGGCTGCCCGCCGGCGCCAGCTGCGTCGACGCCGCGTACGCGCAGTACGGCGAAGAGGCGCACGGTTGCATCGGAGCCCACGTCAACGGCCGGCTGGCCACGCTCGGCACCGCGCTGAACGACGGCGACACCGTGCAGTTGCTGCTGGCCCAGGACGCCTCGTCCGGCCCCTCCCCGGAGTGGCTCGACCACGCGCGCACCCCCACCGCCCGGATCGCGATCACCGCGTGGCTCCAAGCCCATCCCGAGGGTGCGCAAGGGACCCACAAGAGCCGGCCGGACGCTCCGAGGCCGCCGGCCCAGCCCGCCGACGACGCTCCGGGCAGCCGGTCCGCGGCGGCCGGCCGGGCTCCCTCCGTGGCCGTCGGAACACCCGGCGCGCCTGTACGTCTCGCGGGCTGCTGCACCCCCGTCCCGCCCGACCGCATCACCGGATTCACGGTGCGCGGCGGGGCCGTCACCGTGCACCGCGACGAGTGCCCGGCGGTGGCCCGCATGCGGGCCGTCGGCCGGACGGCTGTCGAGGCCCGCTGGAACGATCCGGACGGTAGGAGCGGCACCACCGACTACCGGGTCACGCTCGTCGCGGAGTCCTTCGGACGCCCCCGGCTCCTCGCCGATCTCACTGAGGCCATCGCCACCGCGGAGGCGGCCATCGTGTCGGCGACCGTCGAACCGCCCAGTGAGCAGCGCGTACGGCACACCTACACACTGCAACTGCCGGACGCGGCAGGCCTGCCGGGCCTCATGCGGGCCATGCGCGACGTACCCGGCGTCTACGACGTGAGCCGCGCCCAGCAGCCCGCCGCCACGGGCTGACCCCTGTTCCGACCCACTCCCTTCCGCTTCCCGGCGGCCCCGTTCGGGTGGTGCGGCGCGCGCCACCCCCGTGTGGAGAGCGCGCGCTGGTAGCCGTAGTCCATGCCGCTCACCTCCCGCCGACTGCGTGCCGCTCTGCTGGCCACCGCGTCGGTCACCCTCGTCGCCGCCGCTCTGCCCGCACCCGAGCCGCTGGGCATCGGCGACCGCCTGTTCCCGCACCTCGGCAATCCCGGCTACGACGTCCTCTCGTACGACATCTCGCTCACCTACGAGGGCAGCAACAACAAGCCCCTCGAAGCCGTCACGACGATCGACGCGCGGACCACCGAACCCCTGGAACGCATCAATCTCGACTTCGCCCGGGGTGCCGTCCGCTCCGTCGAAGTCGACGGGCGGAACTCCGAGTTCGCCACCGCGGGCGAGGACCTGGTCGTCGACGCGCCGTCCCGCATCCCGGCTGGCACCCCTGTACGGGTCACCGTCCGGCACACGAGCGACCCCTCCGGGGACCAGGCCGACGGGGGCTGGGTCCGGACCGCCGACGGCCTCGCGATGGCCAACCAGGCCGACGCCGCACACCGGGTCTTCCCCGGCAACGACCACCCCGCCGACAAGGCGTACTTCACCTTCCGGGTGACCGCGCCGAAGAACCTCACGGTCGTGGCGGGCGGCCTTCCCGCGGGAAAACGGGACCACGCGGGCGCGACCACCTGGACCTACCGCACCGAGCACCCGATGGCGACGGAACTCGCCCAGGTGTCCATCGGACGCTCCGCCGTCCTGCACCGCACCGGACCCGGCGGACTGCCGGTCCGGGACGTCGTACCCGCGGCCGACCGCGAGAAGCTCGGGCCCTGGCTGAAGAAGACCCCGGCGCAGCTGGCGTGGATGGAGGAACAGGTCGGCCCGTATCCGTTCGAGACGTACGGACTCCTGGTCGCGGACACCGAGACGGGCTTCGAGCTGGAGACCCAGACCCTCTCCCTCTTCGAGCGCTCCCTGTTCACCGGGACCGGGTATCCCGAGTGGTACGTCGACTCGATCATGGTGCACGAGCTCGCCCACCAGTGGTTCGGCAACAGCGTCTCCCCGCGATCCTGGTCCGATCTGTGGCTCAGCGAGGGACACGCGACCTGGTACGAGGCCCGCTACGCCGAGGAGCACGCGCAGAAGCCGATGGAGCGGCGCATGCGTGAGGCCTACGCCCGCTCCGACGCCTGGCGTGCCGCGGGCGGGCCGCCCGCCCGCCCCGACGTCCCCACGCCCGACCACAAGATCAGCCTGTTCCGCCCCGTCGTGTACGACGGGAGCGCACTCCTCCTGTACGCCCTGCGCGAGGAGATCGGCGAGGCCGCGTTCGACCGCCTGGAGCGGACCTGGGTGCGGGCCCACCGGGACGGATCGGCGACCACCCGGCAGTTCACGTCCCTGGCCGCGAGGATCGCCGGCCGGGACCTGACGGCATTCTTCGAAGGGTGGCTGTACGGCAGGAAGACCCCGCCGATGCCGGGACACCCGGACTGGCGCAGCGGGACGCCGCGCGACGCCGCAGAAGGGAAGAGCCCCGCGCCGGCACGGAAACCCGAGTGACGGGCCGGGCGGGGACGTGCCACCATCGACGCGTCGGTGCAGCGGCCGGCCGGTGAATCGCCCCGTGGGAATCTTCCGGCTGTGTCACGCGTTGTGACTGACGAATCAGACTTCTATCGACGTAAGGATCCAATGACCTCCTCTTCCTCCCTTCCCCAGGACGCGCAGGACGCGCGGAGCGCCACGGAAGCCACCTCCGAGAGCTTCAATGAGAGCCTTCGGGCCGACGCCCTGATGGAAGAGGACGTCGCCTGGAGCCACGAGATCGACGGGGAGCGGGACGGCGAACAGCTCGACCGTTCCGAGCGCGCGGCGTTGCGCCGTGTGGCAGGCCTCTCCACCGAGCTCGAAGACGTCACCGAGGTCGAGTACCGGCAGCTGCGCCTCGAGCGCGTGGTGCTCGTCGGCGTCTGGACATCGGGGACCGTCCACGACGCGGAGATCTCCCTCGCGGAGCTCGCCGCCCTCGCCGAGACGGCCGGCGCCCAGGTGCTCGACGCCGTCTTCCAGCGGCGCGACAAGCCGGACCCGGCCACCTACATCGGCTCGGGCAAGGCGCTGGAACTGCGTGACATCGTTCTCGAATCCGGGGCCGACACCGTCGTCTGCGACGGTGAGCTCAGCCCCGGCCAGCTGATCCATCTGGAAGACGTCGTCAAGGTCAAGGTGGTCGACAGGACCGCCCTGATCCTCGACATCTTCGCCCAGCACGCCAAGTCCCGTGAGGGCAAGGCACAGGTGTCGCTGGCACAGATGCAGTACATGCTCCCGCGCCTGCGCGGCTGGGGGCAGTCGCTGTCCCGTCAGATGGGCGGCGGCGGGTCCAGCGGCGGTGGCGGCATGGCCACCCGTGGTCCCGGTGAGACCAAGATCGAGACGGACCGTCGACGGATCCGCGAGAAGATGGCGAAGATGCGCCGGGAGATCGCGGAGATGAAGACCGGCCGCGAGATCAAGCGCCAGGAGCGCAAGCGCAACAAGGTGCCCTCGGTGGCGATCGCCGGATACACCAACGCGGGCAAGTCCTCACTGCTCAACCGGCTGACCGGCGCGGGCGTCCTCGTGGAGAACGCCCTGTTCGCGACCCTCGACCCGACCGTGCGCCGGGCCGAGACGCCGAGCGGCCGTATCTACACCCTGGCCGACACCGTGGGCTTCGTGCGGCACCTGCCCCACCACCTGGTCGAGGCCTTCCGCTCCACCATGGAGGAGGTCGGCGAATCCGACCTGATCCTGCACGTGGTGGACGGCTCCCACCCGGTGCCGGAGGAGCAGCTCGCCGCCGTGCGCCAGGTGATCCGGGAAGTCGGCGCGGTCGACGTACCCGAGGTCGTCGTGATCAACAAGGCGGACGCTGCGGATCCGCTCGTGCTGCAGCGCCTGCTGCGCACCGAGAAGCACGCGATCGCGGTGTCGGCGCGGACCGGTGCCGGTATCGACGAGCTCCTCGCGCTCATCGACGCCGAGCTGCCGCGGCCTTCCGTGGAGATCGAAGCGCTCGTGCCCTACACCCAGGGCGGTCTCGTCTCCCGGGTGCACGCCGAGGGTGAGGTGATCTCCGAGGAGCACACGCCGGAGGGCACACTGCTCAAGGCGCGGGTGCACGAGGAGCTCGGATCGGACCTCGCGGCCTTCGCTCCGGTGCCGCACTGACGCGGTGAACGCACAGGAGGCCGGGTTCCCCTTCCCGAGGGGGCCCGGCCTCCTGCGTGCGGTCCCTACTGTCCCGCGTACTTCTTGCTCACGGCCTTGTAGACGCCCTCGGCCTCCTTGCCCAGGCGGGGTCCTGCCAGCCAGCCGGCCGTCACCGGGCCGATGGAGGTGTTGGAGACCAGAGCCGGCTTACCGTCCTGGCCCTTCGCGACCCAGCCGCCGCCGGAGGATCCACCGGTCATCGTGCACCCGATGCGGTACATCGTGGGCTGCTGCTCGAAGACGGTCAGGCGGCCGGGCCGGTCCGTGCACCGGAGCGCCTTCTGGCCGTCGAACGGCGGGGCCGCCGGATAGCCGGTGGCCGTCATGCTGTCGATCTCAGGGACGGCCGGGGCGCTGAAGTCGACCGGAAGCGCCGAACCGACGGTCTCCTCCAGGGACTTGCCCGTCGAGCCCTTCTCCGGAGCGACCTGCAGCACGGCGAAGTCGTACGGTGCGCCCTGGCCACCGGTCGCGGCACCCTGACTGATCCACTGGTCGGAGGTCTGCGCCCACTGGCCCCACCACACGCCGTAGGGAGCGATCTGCTCCTTGGACGCGTTCTCCAGCTCCGCCGTCGACATGCCGCTGTCGTTGTAGGAGGGGACGAAGGCGATGTTGCGGTACCAGCCGCCGTTCTTGCCGGCGTGCACACAATGCCCGGCGGTCCACACCATGTTGGACTTGCCCGGACGAGCCGGGTCCTGCACCACGGTCGCCGAGCAGACCATCGAGCCCTCGGGGCCGTCGAACAGGAGCTTTCCGGACTCGGGGGCGCTGCCGTGGTACGGCGTCTGCACGCCGGCGGCCTCGACCGGTGCCGGGGTCGGGTCCGTCACGCCCTCGTCGCCGGAGATGTCGGGGTCGACGGGGTTCTCCGGCGGCTTGTCGGCATCACGCATCCGGTCGGGGTCCCAGAGGTCCTCGATGATCGGATTGACGTAGTCCTTGGCCTCACGCAGCCAGGTGTCCTTGTCCCAGTTCTTCCACTCGCCGTCCCGCCACTTGTCGAGATCGATCCCGTGCTCCTTGAGCCGGTCCTTGAGGTCGTCCGGGATGACGACCTTCCCGTCGGGGGACTGGCCGGTGGCACTGCCAGGCTCGGCGGCCGCGCCGTCCTCCTCGGGCCCGCAGGCGGTGGCGGTGAGCGTGAGGACAGCGGCGAGGGCGGCTGCGGCGAACACCCGGGGGGCCCGACGCAGGCTCCCCCCGAGGTGTGCGGTATCGGTCGGGCGCATGGGTCGCATCTGGGATCCCCCTGGGACTTCGTCACTGACTTCGTTGCCGCACTGCGGACTCGGGGCGGGCGGCCCTGCCCTGTGGGCCGGGGAACGTCGCCCCGGAGCGCGGCTCCGTCCGTGGTGCGGCCCCTACTATGCCGGTGCCGTTGGGGACGGTGCGCGGCAGGTCCACGGTTCCGCCTGCGCAAGGATCTTCCGATTTACCCGTGATCTCCCGTGTTCCGCGTCGTTGGTACGTACGGGGAACACCCGGACGGCGTTCATCGGCGCGGTCCGTCCCCGGGGGACCGCACCGAGGTGCAACGCAACTGTTACCGCAGGAGGACCGACAGCCGTGGCCGTGACCGAACCAGCTCCGGTGGCAGCTTCCCCCGCGCACGAAGGGATCCTGAGGCGCCAGGCGCTACGGGAGTCCGCCGCCCGCACCTATGCGCGGTCCCTGCCGATCGTGCCCGTGCGCGCGCGGGGCATGACGATCGAGGGAGCCGACGGGCGGCGCTACCTCGACTGTCTGTCAGGAGCCGGCACGCTGGCCCTCGGCCACAACCACCCGGTGGTGCTCGAAGCCATCAGGAAGGTCATCGACTCCGGCGCGCCGCTGCACGTGCTCGATCTCGCCACCCCCGTCAAGGACGCCTTCACGACCGAGCTGTTCGCCACCCTGCCCAGGGAACTGGCCGACAACGCGCGGATCCAGTTCTGCGGTCCGGCGGGCACGGACGCCGTGGAGGCGGCGTTCAAGCTGACCCGGGCGGCGAGTGGACGCAGCGAACTCCTGGCGTTCACCGGCGCGTACCACGGCATGACCGCCGGTGCCCTGGCCGCCTCCGGCGGTGCCACGGACGTGCGGGTGACGCGACTGCCCTTCCCCCAGAACTACCGCTGCCCCTTCGGAGCCGGCGGGGAACGCGGCGCGGACATCGCCGCGCACTGGACCGAGTACCTCCTGGACGACCCCAGGAGCGGAGTACCCGCTCCGGCCGCCATGATCCTGGAACCCGTCCAGGGCGAGGGCGGGGTGAATCCCGCCCCCGACGGCTGGATGCGCCGGATGCGGGAGATCACGCAGGAGCGTTCCATCGCCCTGATCGCTGACGAGGTACAGACCGGCGTCGGCAGGACCGGTACCTTCTGGGCGGTCGAACACAGCGGTATCGTGCCCGACGTGATGGTGCTCTCGAAAGCCATCGGCGGCTCGCTGCCCCTCGCGGTGATCGTCTACCGCTCCGAGCTCGATCTCTGGCCGCCCGGTGCCCACGCGGGCACGTTCCGGGGCAACCAGCTCGCCATGGCGGCCGGTGCCGCGACCCTCGCGTACGTACGCGAGAACGGGCTCGCCGAGCGCGCGGGGACGTTGGGCGCACGCATGATCGCCAGGCTCCAGGCGCTGAGCGCGGACCATCCGAGCATCGGCGACGTCCGGGGCCGCGGTCTCATGATCGGCATCGAGCTCGTGGATCCCGGGGCCGAACCGCTCGACGTCACCGCCGAGAACGGCTCCGCCCCGCCGCCCGATCCCGCCCTCGCCGCCGCGGTGCAGCAGGAATGCCTACACCGCGGCCTCATCGTCGAACTCGGTGGACGACACAGCGCAGTGGTCCGACTGCTCCCTCCCCTCACTCTCACCGACGAACAGGCGACGGCGGTCGTCGACCGCCTCGCCGACGCGCTGAGAGCGGCCGAGCGCTCTTCGTACCGCCGGGCCGCTGCCGGGCCGACCCGCTGATCCCGGACCCCCCAGAAGGAAGACCGCCGTGAACCCCACCCCCGCGCCCGAGGCCGACGGCCCCCTGACCAGTCAGCAGCGAGGACACGACCTGCCGGAGGGCCAACTCGCCGTCGAGTCGACGACCGTGCCGCGCCAGAAGGCCGGCCCGCACGGAACCCCGGGCCCTGGCACGGACACCCCCGCGGTCGCCGTCCCGGCTGACCGCCCCGGCCACACCGAGCCGGATCCGCTGGACGATCCCGACCCGTTCCGGGCAGCGGACTCGGCCGGGACGGAGAACCTGCTGCGCTGCTGGACCAGGGAGAACGACCTGCCCCGTCCGTCAGGAAGCACACTGCGCATTCCGCTCCCCGAGAGCGGTACCGCCCTGATCGTCCAGGTGACCCACTGGTCCGCGACGGGCCTGCACCGCTTCGGGACACCGGTCCTGGAGAACGCTCCCGCCGGCGCCCCGGGCGTCGACGCCGTCACCGTGGCCGCACTGCTGAGCCGTGAGTGCGAGCGGAACGCCGGGACCGACCTGGTGGCCAGGGTGGCCGACTCCGTACGGCACACGGCGACCTTCATCGCGGGCCGGCGCCGCACCCCCACCGCGTCGCCCGAGGCCGACCTCTTCCTCACCGCCGAGCAGTCCCTCGTCCTCGGCCACCCCCTGCACCCCACGCCCAAGAGCCGCGAAGGGCTCTCCGAATCCGAGACGCTGCTCTACTCACCCGAGCTGCGCGGTTCCTTCCCGCTCCACTGGATGGCCGTGGACCGCTCCGTGCTGGCCACCGAGTCCACCTGGACGAAGGCCGGCAGGACCATTTCCGCGGAGGCTCTCCTCGCACCCCACGCCGAGGGCCTGAGTCTCCCGGAAGGGGCTGCGGCGCTCCCGCTCCATCCCTGGCAGGCGGCGGAGGTCCTCCGCCGCCCCGAGGTCGTCTCCCTGTGCGAGAAGGGCCTCCTGCACGACCTCGGTCCCTACGGGGAGCGCTGGCATCCCACGTCCTCCGTCCGCACCGTGCACCGCCCCGGCTCCGACCTGATGCTCAAGCTGTCCCTGGGCGTACGCATCACCAACTCCCGCCGGGAGAACCTTCGCAAGGAGCTCCACCGCGGAGCCGAGGTCCACCGGCTGCTGCGCACCGGACTGGCGGAGCGGTGGCAGGCGGCGCACCCCGGCTTCGACATCGTCCGCGACCCCGCCTGGCTGGCCGTGGACCACCCGGACGGCAGTCCCGTGTCCGGGCTCGACGTGATGCTCCGTCACAACCCGTTCGGACCGGCCGACGACGCGGTGTGCATCGCCGGACTCACCGCTCCCCGTCCGTGGCCCGGCCGTCCGGGCACGCACTCGCGGCTCTCCGACACGATCTCCTCGCTGGCCGCCCGCACGGGCAGGACGACCGGGGCCGTGTGCGCCGAATGGTTCCTGCGCTACCTCGACCGCGTCGTCCTCCCCGTCCTCTGGCTCGACGCACACGCCGGCGTCGCCCTCGAGGCACACCAGCAGAACACGATCGTGCTCCTCGACGCGGACGGCTGGCCCGTCGGCGGCAGGTACCGCGACAACCAGGGCTACTACTTCCGGGAATCCCACCGGTCCGCGCTCGAGCACCGGCTCCCGGGCATCGGCGCCGTCAGCGACACCTTCGTCTCCGACGCCGTCACGGACGAGCGGCTCGCCTACTACCTCGGCATCAACAACGTGTTCGGGCTGATCGGCGCCTTCGGTTCCCAGCGGCTCGCCGACGAGGAGCTGCTCCTCGCCGCGTTCCGCCGCTTCCTCGAAGGCGCCGCCCCACTGGGCTCCCCCCTGCCCGCCTACTTGCTGGAGACCGGCAAGCTCCGCTGCAAGGCCAACCTGCTGACCCGGATGCACGGCCTCGACGAACTCGTCGGGCCGGTCGACACCCAGTCCGTGTACGTGTCCTTGACCAACCCGCTGCACGCCTGAGAGACACGACCGACCGAACACACGAGAGGGGAGCGTCACGGTGAGTCGAGCCGATGCCGACACCGGGACCGGTGGCGTCCCGCCCGCCGCCACCGGCACCGAGGACACCCTGGAGCTGCGGCTCACGGAGGAGCTTCTCGCCGTGCTCGGAGACGTCCCCGCGGCGACCGCCGCGGGGACCGACGCCTCCGCTCTCGTGGGCGACCCCGGCGCGTGGCGGCCGGTCACGACCCCCGCCGGCGTGTTCCGACTCGTCGTGGTGGAACGGGAACGCGATCTCTCGGTGATCAGCCGCTGGATGAACGACCCGGCGGTCGCCGCCTTCTGGGAGCTCGCCGGGCCGGACTCGGTCACCGACGCCCACCTACGCCGACAACTGGCGGGCGACGGCCGAAGCATTCCGTGCCTCGGCGTCCTGGGCGGTACGCCCATGAGCTACTGGGAGATCTACCGGGCGGACCTGGACCCGCTGGCCCGGCACTACCCGGCGCGACCCCACGACATGGGGGTCCACCTCCTCATCGGCGGCGTGGGCAATCGCGGACGGGGCATCGGCACCGTGCTTCTCAGAGCGGTCGCCGACCTCGTCCTGGACAACCGTCCGCTCTGCGGCCGTGTGGTCGCCGAGCCGGACCTGCGTAACACGCCCTCCGTCTCCGCCTTCCTGGGCGCCGGCTTTCGCTTCTGTGCGGAAGTGGACCTTCCCGACAAGCGCGCCGCCCTGATGGTCCGTGACCGAGCCCACCGTGAACACCTGTGAAGAACTCGCCGCACCGAACAGCCCGCTCGAACCCCATCGGTCCCACCCGGAGGAGTCCACGTGCCGACATATCCTGCGAGCCACCATCCGGCGAAACCGCCCGCGCCACTCGACCGTCCGGAACTCGACCGGGCCGCCTGGGACCGGGCGGCGGTGAGGCTCCTCGCCAAGATGCTCGGTGAGTTCGCCTACGAGGAGATCATCGAGCCGACGCCCCGGACGGACGGCGGCGCCGAACGGACCGGCGACTACACGGTGCCGCTCGACGACGGCGCGGACCTGAGCTTCCACGCCCGGCGCGGTGTCTACGGCAGCTGGCGCGTCGACCCGGCGACGATCCGCGAGGGCAGCGCCACAGGTGCCGGGGGCATCCCCTTCCGCGACCCCCTGCGATTCCTCGCCCGCGGCAGCGGACTCCTCGGACTCGACGGGGCCACGCTCGCCCACCTCATCCGTGAACTCACCGCCACACTCGCCGCCGACGTCCGCCTCGACCGCACCGCGCTCCGTGCGTCGCAGCTCGCCGAACTCCCGTACGCCGAGCTCGAGGGACACCAGACCGGGCATCCCTGGCTCGTGGCGAACAAGGGCCGCCTAGGCTTCTCCGCCGCCGACGCCGCCCGCTTCACGCCGGAGGCCCGGACGGCCGCCGTACTGCCCTGGATCGCCGTCAGCACCCGCATAGCCGGTTACCGGGGAGTGGGGCAGCTCACCACCCCCGAAGACCTCTACGACCAGGAACTGGACCCGCGCGTCCGGGAGTCGTTCGCCGCGATCCTGCGCGGACGGGCCCTCGACCCGGCGGACTACCTGTTCCTTCCCGTGCATCCGTGGCAGTGGGACGAGTGGATCATCCCCCTCTTCGCCCCCGCGATCGCGGACGGCGACATCGTGCTGCTGCACCCCGACGACGACCTGCGACTGCCGCAGCAGTCCATCCGCACCTTCACCAATGTGGGACGGCCCGACCGGCACACGGTCAAACTCCCCCTGTCGATCCTCAACACCCTCGTCTGGCGTGGCCTGCCCACCGAGCGCACGCTCGCCGCCCCGGCCGTCACCGCATGGGTCCAGGGGCTGTGCGAGGGCGATCCGTTCCTCCGTGACACCTGTGGCGTCGTCCTGCTCGGCGAGGTCGCCTCGGTGGCCGTCGAGCACCCGTTCTACGACCGCCTCCCGGAGTCGCCGTACCAGTTCAAGGAGATCCTCGGAGCGATCTGGCGGGAGCCCCTCCAGCCACGGCTCGTACCCGGGGAACGGGCCCGCACGCTGGCCTCCCTGCTGCACACGGACCCGGAGGGCCGCGCGTTCACCGCAGAGCTCGTCGCCCGCTCGGGTCTGACCCCCGCCGCCTGGCTGACGAGGCTCTTCGCCGCCCTGCTGCCCCCGCTGCTGCACTTCCTCTACCGTTACGGCACGGTGTTCTCCCCGCACGGCGAGAACGCCATCGTCGTCTTCGACGAGAACGACGTGCCGGTACGCCTCGCGATCAAGGACTTCGTCGACGACGTGAACGTCAGCAGGCGGCCGCTGCCCGAGCACGACACGATGCCCGCGGACGTCCGGGGCGTCCTGCTCACGGAGGAACCCTCCTTCCTCACCCAGTTCATCCACTCGGGGCTCTTCGTGGGCGTCTTCCGCTACCTCTCCCCGCTGTGCGAGGAGCAACTGGACGTGCCGGAGGGTGAATTCTGGTCACTCGTCCGTGCCGAGATCCTGAGGCACCACGCCCGCTTCCCCGACCTCAAGGAGCGGTTCGAGATCTTCGACATGCTGACGCCGACGATCGAGCGCCTGTGTCTCAACCGCAACCGTCTGCATCTGGACGGCTACCGCGACCGGTCGCAGCGGCCGCACGCCGCCGTCCACGGCAGCGTCCCCAACCCGCTCCACCCCTCCGCGTGAGGCCGGGAGCGATCGGTGTTGTCGGTGGGGCGCCGTAGGGTGGACGCGCTATGACGAAGCCATCTCTTCCCGACCTCCTGCACGCCGCCGTCGCCGCCGTCGGCGGCACGGAACGGCCCGGCCAGGTCTCCATGGCCGAGGCCGTCGCCGAGGCCGTCGACGACAACGCCCACCTGCTCGTGCAGGCCGGCACCGGCACGGGCAAGTCCCTGGGCTATCTGGTGCCGGCGCTGGCCCACGGCGAGCGGGTGGTGGTGGCCACCGCGACGCTGGCCCTCCAGCGCCAGCTGGTGGAGCGGGACCTCCCGCGTACGGTCGACGCGCTGCACCCGCTGCTGCGCCGTCGGCCGCAGTTCGCCATGCTCAAGGGCCGCTCGAACTACCTCTGTCTCCACCGGCTCCACGAGGGTGCGCCGCAGGACGAGGAGGAGGGGCTCTTCGACCAGTTCGAGGCGGCCGCCCCGTCGAGCAAGCTGGGCCAGGACCTGCTGCGCCTGCGCGACTGGTCGGACGAGACGGAGACCGGCGACCGGGACGACCTGACACCCGGTGTCTCGGACCGCGCCTGGTCGCAGATCTCCGTCTCCTCGCGTGAGTGCCTCGGCGCGACGAAGTGCGCGTACGGCGCCGAGTGCTTCGCGGAGGCGGCCCGGGAGCGGGCCAAGCTCGCCGATGTCGTCGTCACCAACCACGCCCTGCTCGCGATCGACGCGATCGAGGGCGCCCCTGTGCTCCCCAAGCACGAGGTACTCATCGTCGACGAGGCCCATGAGCTGGTCTCCCGGGTCACCGGTGTGGCCACGGGCGAGCTCACCCCCGGCCAGGTGAACCGAGCGGTTCGCCGTGCGGCGAAGCTGGTCAACGAGAAGGCGGCCGACGCCCTGCTGACCGCGTCGGAAGGGTTCGAGCGTGTCATGGAGCTGGCGCTTCCAGGGCGTCTCGAAGAGGTGCCGGAAGACCTGGGTTACGCGCTGATGGCGCTGCGCGACGCCGCGCGTACGGTGATCTCCGCCCTCGGCGGCACCCGGGACAAGTCCGTCCAGGACGAGGACGCGGTGCGCAAGCAGGCCATGGCGTCCGTCGAGTCCATCCACAGCGTCGCGGAGCGCATCACACAGGGCTCCGAGTACGACGTCGTCTGGTACGAGCGTCACGACCGCTTCGGGGCGTCGGTCCGGATCGCGCCGCTCTCCGTGTCCGGGCTGCTGCGCGAGAAGCTGTTCGCCGAGCGGTCGGTTGTGCTGACCTCGGCCACGCTCAAGCTCGGCGGCGACTTCAACGGGGTGGGTGCGTCGCTGGGACTCGCGCCCGAGGGCATGGCGGGCGACGACGTCCCGCAGTGGAAGGGCCTCGACGTCGGCTCGCCCTTCGACTACCCGAAACAGGGCATTCTGTATGTCGCCCGGCACCTGGCCACGCCAGGCAGGGAAGGCTCCCGCACCGACATGCTCGATGAGCTCGCCGAGCTGGTGGAGGCGGCGGGCGGCCGCACCCTGGGACTGTTCTCCTCCATGCGGGCGGCCCAGGCGGCGGCCGAGGAACTGCGCGGCCGCCAGGACAAGCCGATCCTGCTGCAGGGAGAGGAGACCCTGGGCGAGCTGATCAAGAACTTCGCGGCCGACCCGGAGACCTGTCTGTTCGGGACGCTGTCCCTGTGGCAGGGCGTCGATGTGCCCGGCACGAGCTGTCAGCTCGTGGTCATGGACCGGATTCCCTTCCCCCGGCCGGACGACCCGCTGATGAGCGCCCGCCAGAAGGCGGTCGAGGAAGCCGGCGGGAACGGGTTCATGGCGGTGGCGGCGACCCACGCGGCGCTGCTGATGGCGCAGGGCGCGGGCAGGCTCGTCCGGGCCATGGGCGACAAGGGTGTGGTCGCGGTGCTGGACCCCCGACTGGCCAACGCCCGTTACGGGAGCTATCTACGCGCCTCCCTGCCGGACTTCTGGTACACCACCGACCGCAACCAGGCACGGCGGTCACTCGCTGCCATCGACGCGGCCGCCAAGACCGCGGAGTGAGCGAAAGGCGGGCCGCAGGGGAACCATCGGGCGGCCCGCCGCAGGGCCGGGGCCTTGCCTGCCCGGCTCCGGGAAGGTCCGTGGGCGCGTTACAGGGCTCCGGGGTCGACGAAGCGGTCCCGGAGCCCTGTAACGCACCCGGCAGCGTTCAGACCCGCCGCAGCACCGCCACGACCTTGCCCAGGATCGTCGCCTCGTCACCGGGGATCGGCTGATAGGCGGAGTTGTGCGGGAGCAGCCACACATGGCCGTCCTCGCGCTTGAAGCGCTTGACCGTCGCTTCGCCGTCCAGCATGGCTGCCACGATGTCGCCGTTCTCCGCCACGGGCTGGCGGCGCACCGTGACCCAGTCCCCGTCCATGATCGCCGCCTCGATCATCGAGTCACCGACGACCTTCAGCACGAAGAGCTCACCGTCACCGACGAGCTGGCGGGGGAGCGGGAAGACGTCCTCGACGGACTCCTCGGCGAGGATGGGCCCGCCGGCGGCGATCCGGCCGACCAGCGGCACGTACGACGCTGCGGGCTTGCCGGTGGTGTCCGTCGGCTGCGAGGTGGGCTGGTCCGAGCCCCGGACCTCGTACGCGCGGGGTCGGTGAGGGTCACGGCGCAGGAAGCCCTTGCGCTCGAGGGCCATCAGCTGGTGGGCGACGGACGATGTGCTGGACAGCCCCACCGCCTGACCGATCTCGCGCATCGACGGGGGATAACCGCGCCTCTGTACGGAATCCCGGATCACCTCGATCACGCGCCGCTGCCGGTCCGTGAGCCCCGAACTGTCCGCCCTGATTCCTGGGGGACGGCCGGGCAAGGAGCGTGCGGGTCGCGTGGGTTCCGGACCCTCCGCGTTCATGACTGAGTCATTCATGGCATGCACCGGCTCAAGTCGGCCCTGGGAGCGGTGGTCCTGGGCAGTGATGGTGGCGCTGTCTGCGGTGGTGGTCACGTCGGCCCCTCTCGAATGGTCTCCCTGGTTAGGCAACGGTAGTAGCTTTCGAAAGGTTGCGCCAAACACACGTTCGAGTGAAAAACAAATAAAGGGCCGCCGCGGACCTGTCGAGGGGTGTATGTGCTGTAGCGGTGGACCGGAACGGGGCGGTGGATCCGGAGGATCACGCTAGCGTTCCGTCGGTCCGCCGCCCTCTGCGGGGGTGTGTCCCGGGTGTGCTGTGAGGGGGGTCCGCGGGTCGTGCCCCGGGTCCGCCGCCGGGGGCCCGCGGCCCGGAGGGCCGTGCGTTTCCCGTACCCTCGTGCCGGGCCGTAAGCTGCCCGCCGACCCCCGCCGCAGCGCGACACGCGCGGAGGGTGGGAGTGGAGCAAAACCCTAGATGTAGTGGTTGCATTGCTCGTGCCGCCCATAAGTAGTGGTCCCCGGTTCAACGGGGTCGGGTTCATCGCCTATGCTTGCGAGTGTCCTCAGGGGCCCCGAACGGGGCACGGAGGGCCATTCAGTCGTGCTGTGAAGGAGGGTTCGGAGACATGCACTGCCCCTTCTGCAGGCACCCCGACAGCAGGGTCGTGGACAGCCGCACGACGGACGACGGGACGTCGATCCGGCGGCGTCGGCAGTGCCCCGACTGTTCCCGCCGCTTCACGACGGTGGAGACCTGCTCGCTGATGGTGGTCAAGCGCAGTGGCGTGACCGAACCCTTCAGCCGCACCAAGGTCATCTCGGGAGTACGCAAGGCGTGCCAGGGCCGCCCCGTCACGGAGGACGCCCTGGCGAAGCTCGGCCAGCGGGTCGAGGAGGCCGTGCGGGCCACGGGAAGCGCCGAGCTGACGACACACGACGTGGGTCTCGCCATACTCGGGCCCCTGCAGGAGCTCGACCTGGTCGCGTACCTGCGTTTCGCTTCGGTGTACCGGGCGTTCGACTCGCTCGAGGACTTCGAGACCGCCATCGCCGAGCTCCGTGAGCAGCGGAGCGGAGCGGAGCGGTGCGGGAGTGGCGAGACCCCCGGGGGCCCCGCCCCCGCCGCAGTCGCCACTGATTGACGAACTAAAAGCCGGCCCCCGCAGGGCGGCGGAGGGCGGCACCAGACCTGTTCCGCGACGCCGCGCGTGGCGTCCGGAGCATCAGACACACACTGTGCCCTGGGAAGAACTGGGCACTTCAGGGCGTTTTTGCCCACACATGGGAGGCGGCATGACAGAGACGGCGAGCGGCCCGGCACGAGGTTCCCGCACCAAGGGAGCCAAGTCGACTGCGACCAAGCAGGGCCTGCGCATCGAGCGCATCCACACGACTCCCGGCGTGCATCCGTACGACGAGGTCGCGTGGGAGCGCCGTGACGTCGTCATGACCAACTGGCGCGACGGCTCGATCAACTTCGAGCAGCGTGGCGTCGAGTTCCCCGGCTTCTGGTCGGTGAACGCGGTCAACATCGTCACCAGCAAGTACTTCCGGGGGGCCGTCGGCACGCCGCAGCGCGAGACAGGTCTGCGGCAGCTGATCGACCGGATCGTGAAGACGTACCGGAAGGCCGGCGAGGAACACAGCTACTTCGCTTCCCCCGACGACGCCGAGATCTTCGAGCACGAGCTGGCCTACGCCCTCCTGCACCAGATCTTCAGCTTCAACTCCCCGGTCTGGTTCAACGTCGGAACGCCCCAGCCGCAGCAGGTCTCGGCCTGCTTCATCCTGGCCGTCGACGACTCCATGGAGTCGATCCTCGACTGGTACAAGGAAGAGGGCATGATCTTCAAGGGCGGCTCCGGCGCCGGCCTGAACCTGTCCCGCATCCGCTCCTCCAAGGAACTGCTCTCCTCCGGCGGCAACGCCTCGGGCCCCGTCTCCTTCATGCGCGGCGCCGACGCCTCGGCGGGAACGATCAAGTCCGGTGGCGCCACCCGCCGCGCGGCCAAGATGGTCATCCTCGACGTCGACCACCCCGACATCGAGAACTTCATCGAGACCAAGGTGAAGGAAGAGGAGAAGATCCGCGCCCTGCGTGACGCGGGCTTCGACATGGACCTGGGCGGCGACGACATCACGTCCGTCCAGTACCAGAACGCCAACAACTCGGTCCGCGTGAACGACGAGTTCATGAAGGCCGTCGAGTCCGGCGGGAAGTTCGGACTGCGCGCCCGGATGACCGGTGACGTCATCGAAGAGGTGGAGGCCAAGTCCCTCTTCCGCAAGATGGCAGAAGCGGCCTGGGCCTGTGCCGACCCCGGCATCCAGTACGACGACACCATCAACCAGTGGCACACCTGCCCGGAGTCCGGCCGGATCAACGGCTCGAACCCGTGCAGCGAGTACATGCACCTGGACAACACCTCGTGCAACCTCGCCTCGCTGAACCTGATGAAGTTCCTCAAGGACGACGGCGAGGGACACCAGTCCTTCGAGGTCGAGCGCTTCGCCAAGGTCGTCGAGCTCGTCATCACCGCGATGGACATCTCGATCTGCTTCGCGGACTTCCCGACGCAGAAGATCGGCGAGAACACCCGCGCCTACCGCCAGCTGGGCATCGGCTACGCCAACCTCGGCGCCCTGCTGATGGCCACCGGGCACGCGTACGACAGCGACGGCGGCCGTGCGCTCGCCGGCGCCATCACCTCGCTGATGACGGGCACGTCCTACCGTCGCTCCGCCGAGCTCGCCGCTGTCGTCGGTCCGTACGACGGCTACGCCCGCAACGCAGAGCCGCACCAGCGCGTCATGAAGCAGCACTCGGACGCCAACGCCGTGGCCGTCCACGTCGACGACCTGGACTCGCCGGTCTGGGCCGCCGCCACGGAGGCATGGCAGGACGTGATCCGCCTCGGCGCGAAGAACGGCTTCCGCAACGCCCAGGCCTCGGTCATCGCCCCGACCGGCACCATCGGTCTCGCGATGTCCTGTGACACCACCGGCCTCGAGCCCGACCTCGCCCTGGTCAAGTTCAAGAAGCTCGTCGGCGGCGGTTCGATGCAGATCGTCAACGGCACGGTGCCGCAGGCACTGCGCCGTCTCGGCTACCAGCCGGAGCAGATCGAGGCGATCGTCGCCCACATCGCCGACAACGGCAACGTGGTCGACGCCCCCGCCCTCAGGACCGAGCACTACGAGGTCTTCGACTGCGCCATGGGTGAGCGTTCCATCTCGGCCATGGGGCACGTCCGGATGATGGCGGCCATCCAGCCGTGGATCTCCGGCGCGCTGTCCAAGACGGTGAACCTGCCGGAGACGGCCACCGTCGAAGACGTCGAGGAGGTCTACTTCGAGGCGTGGAAGATGGGCGTCAAGGCGCTCGCGATCTACCGCGACAACTGCAAGGTGGGCCAGCCCCTCTCCGCGAAGACGAAGGAGAAGGAGAAGGAGGCGGTCACCGCCAAGGCCGAGGACACCATTCGCACGGCCGTCGAGAAGGTCGTCGAGTACCGCCCGGTACGCAAGCGTCTGCCCAAGGGCCGTCCCGGCATCACCACCTCCTTCACGGTGGGCGGCGCCGAGGGCTACATGACCGCCAACTCCTACCCGGACGACGGTCTCGGCGAGGTCTTCCTGAAGATGTCCAAGCAGGGCTCCACCCTCGCGGGCATGATGGACGCCTTCTCCATCGCCGTCTCGGTCGGCCTGCAGTACGGCGTGCCGCTGGAGACCTACGTCTCCAAGTTCACCAACATGCGCTTCGAGCCGGCAGGCATGACGGACGACCCGGACGTACGGATGGCACAGTCGATCGTCGACTACATCTTCCGCCGCCTGGCACTCGACTTCCTGCCGTTCGAGACGCGGTCCGCGCTCGGCATCCACTCCGCCGAGGAGCGTCAGCGTCATCTCGACACCGGGTCGTACGAGCCCGACTTCGGGAACGACGAGCTGGACGTGGAGACCCTGGCCCAGTCCGCTCCCGTCGAGCCGCTGAAGGCCGTCGCGTCGCCCGAGAAGGGTGCCGCCGAGAAGCCGGCTCCCCGGGCCGCGCACACATCGGCCGAACTGGTCGAGATGCAGCTGGGCATCAGCGCGGACGCGCCGCTGTGCTTCTCCTGCGGCACGAAGATGCAGCGCGCCGGCTCCTGCTACATCTGCGAGGGCTGCGGCTCCACCAGCGGGTGCAGCTGACACCGGGCGGAGCCGCATCGGACGTGACGTCCGGTGCGGACCGCACGGGCGGCTGACCAGCAGCTCGCGAAGGGGACCGGCCGTCGGCCGGTCCCCTTCGGCGTGCCGTCAGGCCGAACCGTCGTGGTCAGGAGGATTCGCTCCGCGGGCGGCGGTAGTGGAGCAGTACGACGCCGTTGCCGAAGGTGTGGGTGCCGGTGAGCCGGAGAGGCAACGGTGTCACCCCGGACGGCGAGAACAGCGGAGTGCCCCGGCCCAGTACGACCGGATGGACGTACAGCTCGAACTCGTCGATCAGACCCAGGCGCATGAAGGCCGCGGCGAGATCGGCACCGCCGACCAGCATGTCCCCGCCCGGTCGTGCCTGCAGTGCGCGGATGTCCTCGACGACGACGTCGCGTACCACGGTGGTGTTCCAGCCCGCCCGGTCCAGGGTCCTGGAGAACACGAACTTCGGCATGTCCCGCCAGATGGCCGCGAATTCCGCCACCGAGGCCGGGCTCGACGGATCACTGTCCGCGGTCGGCCAGAACCCGGCCATCATCTCGTAGGTGACACGGCCGTCCAGGAAAGCCCCGACCGTTGCTCATCCGCCGGTTGAAGTGACCGTGCACCTCCTCGTCGACGAGGTGCCGGTCCAGCTCTCGGTCCGGTCCCTCGAAGAAGCCGTCGAGGGACACCGACATCATCAGGATGATCTTTCTCATGTGCCCTCGCGGTGGAGTGAGGGGCCGGTGCCCCGCCGGGTGTCAGCCGGACCGGCTCCCCATCATCATGGCGAACGAATCAGGATCGCCGTCGAATCCGCGGACGTCCCCCTTGAAGCCCCAGGAACCCGAGGCGTCCCGGACGAACTCCGCGACGACCGCGGCGGTGGCGGCGGCCACCGCCGAGAAGTCGTCCTCCGCCAGATTCGTGTAGCCCTCGCGGATCTGCACTGCCGTGTGCTCTATCTGGCCGAAGGTCTTGCGGCCGTCGCGCTGCTGGATGGCCACTCCCACGACGACCCTGGAGTAGGCGTCCGACAACCGGTCCAGTTCGAGCGTCATGACCTCGTCGAAGCCGAACCCCTGTCCGGTCCGGCTGTCCCGGTTCAATGTGATGGTTCCGTCCGGCGACCTGCTGTCGAAGTGCACGAGATAGGCGGGGCTGCCGTAGGGGGCGTCCGTCCCGTACGTCGCCGCGATGATGTCGAGGTCGTTGGCGGGCTCGCCGGTGGCGCTGGGGTCCCACTTGACCCTTACTTCGACCTTCTCGATGTCCTTGTTGGGAGTGCTCATCGGACGTGCCTCCTCGCTGCTGGACCGTCGGACCTCTTCCATCCTCAGATCATGTCCGTAACTGTCCGTGGATCCAACCGCGTTGGAATCGGTCGTCGCATTCGGGCCATGGTGTGGCCGGAGTTGTGCGCTATCGGCGCCGACAGGTCCCGGCCGGTCGGGGAGCGTGACCCGCGCCACGCCGGGCGCCGTACGATGGCGCAGTGCTGGTCAAGTGGATTCGCTGCACCGTGGTGGACCGCCGCGGTTTCGAGCGGGGGCAGCGGAAGTGGGCGGGGCTGCTCGATGAGCCGGGATTCCGTACCCAGAGCGGCGGGTGGAGCCGAGGGCGGCCCGACGTCGCCCACGTGTTCGCGTTCTGGGAGAACCGGGTCTTCTACGACTCCTTCATGGCCCGCGGACACGACACCCTGGCCGCGGCGCAGTCCGGTATGTACAAGGACCTGAGTGTCAGCCTCTTCGAGTACCGCTTCGATGTGAAGACCGGTTTCGCGCCGGATTTCACCGACGCGGACGTGGTCAGGGTCGCGCACAGCCGGGTGTACGAGGATCGTGTCGACCACTTCGCGCTGATGCAGCAGCGCGTGTGGAACCCCGCCATGGCCGGTTCCCCCGGCATGCTGCGCGGAGTCTTCGGAGAAGCCCCGGGACACGAGTTCCTGGTGCTGTCCATGTGGCAGTCGAGCGCCGAACGAGGCAAGTACCGGCCCGACAGCGTCGCCCGGCTGTCGGCGCGGGCGGAGACCGAGAAGGACGTCGAATCGCTCACGGGGGACGTGGTGCAGCTCGAACCGTCGTGGACGGTCTGAGCGGGCCCTCCGGTCGTTTCCTCGGTCACATACGCCGGATGGGGCCCGCACAGTTGCTCGAGCGGGCCGGACGCCGTCTAGGGTCGGTACATGGCACGACCGCAACGCATCGTTCTTGTCCGCCACGGCGAGTCCGAGGGCAATGTCGACGACTCGGTCTACGAACGCGAGCCCGACCACGCCCTCAGACTCACGGCGCAGGGCAGGCGTCAGGCGGCGGCGACGGGCTCCGAGCTGCGTGAGACCTTCGGTGACGAGCGTGTCAGTGTCTACGTCTCGCCCTACCGGCGCACTCATGAGACGTTCAGGGCGTTCGGCCTCGAACCGGAGCACGTGCGCGTCAGGGAGGAGCCCCGGCTGCGCGAGCAGGACTGGGGCAACTGGCAGGACCGGGACGACGTCAGGCTGCAGAAGGCCTACCGGGACGCCTACGGGCACTTCTTCTACCGCTTCGCGCAGGGCGAGTCCGGGGCCGATGTGTACGACCGGGTCGACGCCTTCCTGGAGAGCCTCCACCGCAGCTTCGAGGCCCCCGACCATCCGCCGAACGTCCTGCTGGTCACCCACGGCCTGACCATGAGGCTCTTCTGTATGCGCTGGTTCCACTGGTCGGTCGCGGAATTCGAGTCGCTGTCCAATCCCGGAAACGGGGAATCCAGAGTGCTGCTGCTCGGCGAGGACGGCCGCTACACGCTCGACCGGCCCTTCGAGCAGTGGCGCACCCCTGAGCCCTACGGCGTCACCGGTGAGCCGTACGGCATCACCGGATAGAGTGGCGGAGCGATGACCGCTGACTCTGCTACCGACCGCTTCGAACGCGCTCTGGCCAGCCTGCGTGGACTGTCCGTGGGGGATGCCCTCGGCTCCCAGTTCTTCGTCCCGGCCAATTACCCCCTGCTCAAGAGCCGTGACCTGCCGCCCGACGGCTGGCAGTGGACCGACGACACCGAGATGGCCTGCTCCGTGCTGTCCGTGCTGGCCGCCCACGAGCGGATCGACCAGGACGCGCTCGCCCGCTCCTTCGCCCACCACCACGACTTCGACCGGGGCTACGGGCCCGCGGTCAACCGGCTGCTCAGGCTGGTGAGAGAAGGCGGCGACTGGCGGGAGCTGGCTTCGGCCCTCTTCCAGGGGCAGGGGTCCTGGGGCAACGGTTCGGCGATGCGCATCGCGCCGCTGGGCGCCTGGTACGCGAACGACCCCGAGCAGGCCACCCACCAGGCGGAGATCTCCTCGTACACCACCCATCAGCACCGCGAAGCCGTCGTCGGGGCGATGGCGGTCGCGGCCGCCGCCGCTCTCGTCGCCGCACCGGGAGGGCCGCCGACACCGGAGGACCTGATCGACGGCGTCGTCGCCCTCGTACCGCGCAGTGCTGTCGGCGCCGGGCTGCGCAGGGCGCGCGACATGCTCGACTACCGGGACGCCGGGACGGTCGCGGCGGTGCTCGGCAACGGCCGCCGTACGAGTGCGCACGACACGGTCCCGTTCGCGCTCTGGTCCGCGGCGCGGAGCCTCGGCGACTTCGAGCAGGCCTTCTGGGTGACGGCGCAGGCGGGAGGCGACGTGGACACCACCTGCGCCATCGTCGGCGGAATCGTCGCGGCGGAGCCGGCCGGTGCCCCTCCGGCGGACTGGCTGGCCCGGACGGAGCAGCTCCCGCCCTGGGTCCCTCTCGCTCCGGTGCGCGGCTGAGGTGGCGCGGGACCCGCGGGCGCGGCTGACGTACTGCGGGGCCCGTGGGCGCAGCTGACGCGCGTCGGGGTCCGTGGGCCATGCCCCGGTATCGACAGGTTCACTGTCACGGTCCTGCCACAGCAGGGAACGTGACCGCCCGGACAGCCGGAACGGAACTTACTCTTTCGGCCACGACGCCCTCATCGATCTTGGTGGGCGCGCGCCTAGAGACGCCGGGGCCGTCGTGCCGCGATGTGGCCGTGCGAGCGGACCTCGGTGGGGGAGGGGTCCCATGTCCGATCAGTCGTCCGATGCGTCCAGCAGGCCCGAGACGTCGGCGGAGTCCCGTGACGTGACGGAATCCGCGTCCGGCACGGCACCTGAGGCGGTGAGCGAGGCGCCGCCCGGAGGTGGCGGCCGGGCGAAGGCCGCCGGGGAGCGGTCGGCTGCGGGCAAGGAGCTCGCACTTACGTCCACTCCGCCGGTTCCACCGCAGAACGCCGGACCGGACGTGCCGAAGGTGCCCGCCTATCTCGGGGCGCCGCCCGGGGACGTCTGGCAGAAGCGGAGACAGCAGCCGCCGCCCGGTGTGCTCTCACGGCTGCGGGCCGCGTCCCCGCCCGCGATCGGACCGGGCACACTCTGGTCGGCCTTCGCCACAGCACTGCTCAGCGCCCTGCTGCTCGGCGACGGCCTTGGGCCCAACCTGCTGATCGTGGCCCTGCCCGCAGCCCTGGGCGCCTTCTTCGCCGCGCGCTCCGCACGGCGCCGGCTGCGGCCCTGGACCGCCGTCTGGGCGGTGGGCGGTCTGGCGCTCCTGGCGGTCCCGGCGCTCCGGGCAGCAGGATGGCCGGTCTTCCTGGCAGTCGTCTCGGCCCTCGCCCTGGGCTCGCTCGCCCTGCACGGAAGCCGCAGCTGGCAGGGGGTGCTGCTCGGTTCGGTGGGGCTGTTCCCCTCGGCCTCGGCGGGCGTGCGCTGGGGATGGCAGGGGGTACGCGCCCGAGCGGACGACTCCCGGGGCCGGGTGCGCACCGTCGTGCGCAGCACTGCGGTGGCCGTGGTGCTGCTCATCGTGTTCGGCGCGCTCTTCGCCTCGGCGGACGCGGCATTCGCCGACCTGCTGGGCAGCCTCACCCCCGACGCGTCGGTCGGTGACAGCCCCTGGCGCGTGTTCCTCTTCGCACTGGGGCTCGTCGGAGCACTGGCCACCGCGTACAGTGCCGCCGCGCCGGTGCGCTGGGACGGCATCACCATCCGGCCGGGCAAGGCCAGGAACAGGGCCGAGTGGGCGCTCCCGCTGATCGTTCTCAACCTGCTCTTCGCCGCCTTCATCACGCTGCAGCTCGTCGTCCTCCTCGGCGGGTACGACAAAGTGCTGGAGGAGACGGGGCTGACCCCCGCCGCGTACGCCCGCCAGGGCTTCTGGCAGCTCCTCTGGGCCACGGTGCTGACCCTGATCGTCATCGCACTCGCCCTGCGCTGGGCCCCGAGGGGCGGACCGCACGACCGGACCCTGGTCCGGAGCGTCCTCGGTGTCCTGTGCGTCCTCACACTCGTCGTCGTGGCCTCCGCGCTGCGCCGCATGGACCTCTACGTGGACGCCTTCGGTCTGACCCGGTTGCGGATCTCCGTGGCCGCCGTGGAGCTCTGGCTCGGGGTGGTGCTGGTCCTGATCCTCGCTGCCGGTGTCTTCGGAGCCAGACTGCTGCCGCGCGCCATCGCCGTGAGCGCCGCCGTCGGCGTGCTCGCCTTCGGCCTGGTCTCGCCGGACGGACTGATCGCCGAACAGAGCGTCCAGCGGCACCGCAGTGAAAGGCCGATCGACATCGAATACCTCAAGGGGCTCTCCGCTGATGCCGTACCGGCCCTGAACACGCTGCCCGAACCGCTGAGGTCGTGTGCCCTGGAGAACCTCGATCGCGACCTCAGGGTCATGGACGCTCCGTGGTACGCCTCCAGCTGGGGCGAAGTCAGGGCCCGGGACATCCTGGAGAAGCATCCCGTACAGAACCACGGGACCGAGTGCTACCGCCAAGGCCAGGGAACCGGCGAGCGCGAGGGGTACGAGGAGGACCACTCGTACGATCCGTACTGACCCCTCACCCGTACCGAGCAGGCCGGGCTTTCACCTGTGCTGAGGGGCGTCCCGTCGTGAAGCCGGCCGCCCCGGGCGGCCCGGCCTGCGACGACCCGCGGGCCCGGCTGCGGCTGTGTGCGCGTCGTGTGGGCCGCCTCTGGGGAGGCGGCCCACACGGTTCCGCCCGGGCCGGCCCCCGTACGTGCCTCCGATGGCTTCCTCACCGCGCCGGCTCAGGCCTTGGGCATCCCGAACACCTGGTGGTGGTTCGACGGCGTTCGGGAACGCCGCCCGGCCGACGACGCCGGTGCCACGTGCCGCCCCCCGACCTGCCGTGGCATGCGTCCGACGTGCAACTGCCGAAGCCGCCGGGCGAGTTCGCTGCCGACTGAGGACCGGCGTGCGGACGTGAGGAGAGGGACAGGGCTGTCACCTGCCCGATCCGGCCGGGCCCCGGCCGCACTCGCGCCGCTTCGGGCGCCGAGCGGGCTTCCGCCGCGCACCGGCTCCGGGCGCCCCGGACGAGGTCGGGCCGGTGCCGAAACCGCCGGACGGCACCCCGGGGTGTTCTTGCCGTCCCCATCGGCGTAACCTGGCAGGCGCCATGCCGTACGAACCACCCACGCACACCGTCGAGCGCTCACTGCGCGCTACGTCCGGTGCCAGGACCGTCGCAGGTGTCGATGAGGTCGGACGCGGAGCGTGGGCCGGCCCCGTCACCGTGTGCGCGGCCGTCACCGGTCTCCGTAGACCTCCTGAGGGCCTGACCGACTCCAAGCTGATCAGCCCCAAGCGCCGGGCGGAACTCGCCCCCGTGCTCGAGAAGTGGGTCACGGCCTACGGACTGGGGCACGCGTCACCGCTGGAGATCGACGATCTCGGCATGACCGCGGCTCTTCGTCTTGCGGCTGTCAGGGCGCTCGAGGCGCTGCCGGTGCGACCCGACGCCGTGATCCTCGACGGCAAGCACGATTACCTCGGACCGCCCTGGAACGTCCGCACCGTGATCAAGGGTGACCAGTCCTGCATCGCCGTCGCGGCGGCCTCGGTGATCGCCAAGGTCCGACGGGACACGATGATGGGCGAACTGGGCGCGGACACGGGGCAGTACGCAGACTTCGCCTTCGGCGCGAACGCCGGTTATCCGTCGCCGGTGCACCGGGCCGCGCTGGAGGAGCGTGGGCCTACGCCTCACCATCGCCTCAGCTGGGCCTACCTCGACGCGCTGCCCAAGTGGCAGCACCTGAAGAAGGTCCGGTTCTCCGCGGAGGCGGCGGCACTGGAAAGCGGGGGCCAGCTCGGCTTCGATTTCTGATCGCCCAGGCGTACCCACCACCCGCCGGCGTTTTCGCGTCGGCTGTGACAGACCACCATTCATGCCTCTCATCATCGAGGAGCCTCAGATTACCGAGAGCGCCCAGGGTCCCCGCGTCACTCCGGCCGCCGGCCGCACCGCGCCGACCCCCCGTCCTGTACCCGGCCCGCGTTCCGCGGCCACACCGCGCCCCGGAAACCCGGGCCGCGGCCCCGCGCGGCCCGCACCCCCGGCGCCGCGCCCGCACACCACACCCAGCACCCCCGCTGCCCCGGCTCCCGCCGTGCGGAAGGTGCCCGAACAGGGTTCCACCGCGCAGTTCCAGCTCATTCCGTCCTCGGCCGACGGTGCGGTCGACGCTGCCGAGGAGACCGTCGACCTGTTGCTCGACTCCGGCCGGGCACCTGGGGACATCCTGGTGCTCACCACCGGCGAACAGCACCCCTGGGCCGCGCACGAACTCTCCTTCGGAGAGGCGACGTACTGGGCCCAGCACGACGCGGGTGACGACGTGTTCTTCGCCCGCACGGCCGACGCGGGCCGTTGCGCCTCTCGTTCAGTGATCGTCGTCGCGGTGAACAGCGATCTCGACGACGCCGCTGCCCGTGCGCTGACAGGCCTACGGGAGCGCGTCGGCGCCCTGCTGATCGTGTGCGGGGACCCGCAGAAGATCAACTCGGCGCTCGGTGCCGGGGTCTGACGATATGTCCGTGGGGTCCCGGGCGTCCGTGAGGACGTCCGGGACCCCACGTCCCGTTTCAGCGGGCTGCGCTTCGTCTCAGTGCCTCGGCCGCCCCGCCCCCGGTGCGCAGCGGGACGGGATCGGGGTCGGTGGAGGTGTCCGCCAGCGCCGACGGCCTGGACAGCAGAGTCGGACTGCGGCCGCCCCGGCCTTCGCCGAGGACCTGCCAGCCTCCACGCGTCAGGGTGATGTAGGCCCCGCACCGAAGGCCGTGCAGCGTGCAGGCGTCTCTCAGCCCCCACATCCACGCCCCGTCCTCCTCCGTCCAACGCTCGTCGCCCTCACGGCAGTAGAGCAGGACCGCGGTACGCACCGGGGTGCGGCGCCGCAGATCGTGCGGGATCACACGGCGCAGATGTGCGAGCAGGGCGTTGCGGAACTCCCAGCCGTCCGTGGCGACGGTGGACCGCCGGGCGAAGGAGGCGCTGGCCGTGAGGCGTTCCTCATGGTCGAGGACGGCGATGACCGCGGTGGCGGGAGTCGGGCGGTGCCGCGAGTGAAGGCCGCTGACCACCTCACGCGGACTGCGCAGCAGAGGTATGCCCGCCGCAGCCCACTCGGCTGGTTCGAGCATTCTGGCAACATGGCTGACGGAGCCTGCGGACGCCGACAGAGATGTGGCTGCGGACGGAGCGAATCCGAAGGTCACGGTCCTCCCTTCGCTACGCGCCCACGGTGCGGGCAGGGTGGAATGAGGGCGCGCCGCGGCACAGCCCTTCCGGGCCCGCGAAGAGACCGTGCGGGGAGCGACTCCAATTCTTCCTGTCGTTCCGGCGGGCGGCAACGAGCAATTGGGGCGGCTGACGGATATCTGACGGAATGACACGGATATCCTGCCCCGTTCGGCGACGAACGATGCCGTCCGTCATGCCTGGACCGCGAGGACCAGGGGAAACACCTGCTCCGCTCCCGCACGCCGGAGCAGCCTTGCCGCGACGGCCAGGGTCCACCCGCTGTCGGACAGATCGTCCACGAGCAGGACGGGTCCGCCCGCGGCCGTCAGTGCCTCAGCCAGTGCGGGCTCCACGACGAGCGCCTCGTGCAACGCCTTCACCCGCTGCGCACTGTTGGTCCGGGAAACCAGCAGTTCCTCGCTCCCCGGAGCGTAGGCGACCGTCCCCAGCAGCGGCATCTGTCCGACCTCCGCGATACGGCTCCCGAGAGAGTGGACCAGTCGCGGTCTGCGGCGTGAGGCGACCGTCACGACACCCACCGGCCGAGGCGCTGCGTCCGGTGCCCCGGTCGCCCAGCCCCCTGGACCCTTCGCCCAGTCGGTGATGACCGTGACCACCGCGCCGGACACGTCGTCCGGGACCGTGCCGTCCTGCGCCTGCGCCGCGAGCATCGGACGGAGCCTGTTGCCCCAGCCGATGTCCGAAAGCCTGCCGAGCGCCCTGCCGGGAAGCGCCAGTTCGCCCGCGGGGATGCGACCCTTGAGGTCGACCCCCACCGCGGAGAGCCCCGTGGGCCACATCTTGCGCGGCTCCACCTCGACCCCTGGCCTTCCGAGTTCGCCGCGCGCTCCGTCGAGGGCGGCGGTGGAGACCTTGTCGTCGAATCGCGCGCCCGCGCAGTTGTCGCAGCGGCCGCAGGCGGTGGCCTCCTCGTCGTCCAGCTGACGCCTGAGGAACTCCATGCGGCAGCCGGTTCCGGACGCGTAGTCGCGCATGGCCTGCTGTTCGGCGGCCCGCTGCCGCGCGACCCAGGCGTAGCGCTCCGAGTCGTACGCCCAGGGTTCGCCGGTGGAGATCCAGCCGCCCTTCACCCGCTTCACCGCCCCGTCGACGTCCAGCACCTTGAGCATCGTCTCGAGACGGGTGCGCCGCAGGTCGACCAGCGGTTCCATGGCGGGTAGCGACAGGGGCCGCCCTGCCTGGGCGAGGACATCGAGTGTGCGCCGGACCTGCTCCTCCGGAGGGAAGGCGACCGAGGCGAAGTACTGCCAGATGGCTTCGTCCTCCTTGCCCGGGAGCAGCAGGACCTCGGCGTGCTCGACTCCACGTCCCGCGCGCCCCACCTGCTGGTAGTAGGCGATGGGCGATGACGGCGATCCCACATGCACGACGAAGCCGAGGTCCGGCTTGTCGAAGCCCATGCCGAGCGCGGACGTGGCCACCAGGGCCTTGACCCGGTTGGCCAGGAGATCGTCCTCGGCCTGCTGCCGGTCGGCGTTCTCCGTCCGCCCGGTGTACGACGTGACCTGATGCCCGCACTGGCGGAGGTAGGCCGTGATCTCCTCGGCCGCGGCGACCGTGAGGGTGTAGATGATGCCCGAGCCCGGCAGCTCTCCGAGATGGTCGCCCAGCCAGGCCAGACGATGTGCGGCATTGGGCAGTTGGAGTACCCCGAGACTGAGGCTCTCCCGGTCCAGCGGCCCCCGCAGCACCAGTGCGTCCGTGCCGGCCCCCGTGCCGAGCTGCTCCGCGACGTCCGCGGTCACACGGGCATTGGCGGTGGCCGTCGTGGCGAGCACGGGAACGCCTGCGGGGAGGTCGGCCAGCATGGTCCGCAGCCGTCGGTAGTCCGGCCGGAAGTCGTGGCCCCAGTCGGAGATGCAGTGTGCCTCGTCGACCACCAGCAGACCCGTCGCGGCGGCAAGGCGCGGCAGCACCTGGTCCCGGAAGTCGGGATTGTTGAGCCGCTCCGGACTGACCAGCAGCACATCCACCTCGCCCGCCGCCACCTCGGCCTGGACCGTGTCCCACTCCTCGGTGTTGGAGGAATTGATGGTGCGGGCACTGATACCCGCCCGGGCCGCCGCCGCCACCTGGTTGCGCATCAGCGCGAGCAGGGGCGAGACGATGACCGTCGGCCCGCTGCCCCGTGCGCGCAGCAGCGACGTCGCGACGAAGTACACGGCGGACTTGCCCCACCCCGTCCGCTGGACGACCAGGGCTCTGCGCTTGTCGGCTACGAGGGCCTCGATGGCCCGCCACTGGTCCTCGCGCAGCCGGGCGGCGCCGGTCGTGTCCCCGACCAGGCGGGCGAGTACGGAATCGGCGGAGGCTCTGAGCTCTGCGCGGTCTGCGTTGGTCATGCCCCCATGCAACCCGATGGGTACGACAAACCGCGAACGGTGGCAGGTGCCTGTGGATAAAGTTATCCACAGGGGTCGCGGAAATCGGCGGCCCACGGGACCGTCAGGGCATGAACAGGCACGACGAAACCACCGGACCGTCCGACGCGCAGCAGATCACCCTGCGCGGTCCCGCCGAACTTGCCGACGCTCTTCCGTATCTGATGGGTTTCCATCCGAACGACAGCGTGGTCATGGTGGCCCTGCACGGTGGCCGGGGCCGCTTCGGCGGCCGGCTCAGGCTGGGCATCCCGCACGAGCCCGAGGAGTGGGCACCGGTCGCCGACCAACTGGCGCAATGCCTGATCGCGGGGAGTGAGAAGCACGAATCCCGCCCTGACGCCATCATCGTCTTCCTCTGCCAGGACCCTGCCGCAGGAGAGAGCGCCCCGCAGGTCATGGAACGGCTGCGGCCGCTCGCGCAGCTGCTGCGCACGGCCTGCGGCGCGCTCGACGTCCCCGTGCTCGAAGCGCTGTGCATCTCCGACGGCCGTTACTGGTCCTACTGCTGCCCCGATGACCGCTGCTGCCCGGTCGAGGGCAATCCGCTCGCGCTACCGGGGACGACGGTGATGGCGGCCGCAGCGGCGTACGCCGGCGTCCAGGTGCGTGGATCGCTGCGGGACATGGAGGCAGGGCTCACACCATGGAAATCACCGGCGGCACAGGAGCAGGAGCGCGTCCTGGATTCGGCGGGGGCAGTGCTCGTGTCCCGCATCCTCGACGTCGACGGGCGCGGTGAGGTGGCGCGCGAGACCCTTGCGCTCGCCCGTGACCTCATGGAACGCCTCCGGAGCGCGCCGGCCGCAGGTGCCGGAGGCGAGGACAGCCGTGACGACGCCCTGATCACCGCCGACGAGGCGGCGGCTGTGATTCTCGGCCTCCAGGACCGTGAGACCAGGGACCGGGCCGCAGAGTGGATGGAGGGCCGCGAAGGCGGATCGGCGTTGAGGCTGTGGCGCGCTCTCGCCCGCCGGTGTGTCGGCCCGTACGTGGAACACGCCGCGGCGCCGCTCACACTGGCCGGGTGGGTCTCGTGGTCCACCGGCGACGAGGCGGGCGCCAGGGTCGCGCTGGGCCTGGCCCTGCGGGCCGACCCCGACTACACGTTCGCTCAACTGCTCCATCAAGCATGTAATCAGGGGCTGGACCCGGAAACGCTGCGCCGCTGTCTCCGCGGGGAGCGCAGCCTGCGCGGCGGCGGAAGCGACAGCACCACGGCGGAACGGGGCGGCCTACGTCCGGAGCGGGGCACCTCGCCGCGGCCCGTGCGTGCGCCGGCCGCGCCGGGGTCGAGGCACTCATCGACCGGCAGGCGGAAGCGGAGCGCGACGCAGCGGCCGTCGCCACGAGCCGCCTCCCGCGCCGGCACGGAGGCCGGCCGGGGGCGGGCCCGTGACACCCGACGGCGTGGCCACCGTGGCGCCCGGAGCGGCGATTGACGAGGTGCGGCCCGCGGGGCGGACGACACTCCTACCCCGGTGCGACCGCACCTCGAGGGGAAGGGGCCACGAACGGGGGCCGGGCGTGGAACCGTTGCCGCGAAGGGAGTGTTTATCGTCAGGGAGACGACTATGATTTCGGTATGCCGCCCTACGACCCGTCGACCTTCCCGCCCTTCGCTGTCACCGTCGACCTGGTCGTCCTCACGGTGCGGCGTCACGCGCTCTGCGCGTTGGTGGTACGCCGAGGCGAATCGCCTTTCCAGGGACGGTGGGCGCTGCCCGGCGGGTTCGTCAGAGCCGATGAGGACCTGGGCGCGGCGGCAGCCCGTGAACTCGCCGAGGAGACCGGGCTCTGCGCGCACGATCCGGCTGCCCCCGCCGTGGGTAACGGCGCCCACCTCGAACAACTGGCCACCTACGGGGACCCGGCGCGTGACCCCCGGATGAGGGTGGTCAGTGTCGCTCACCTCGCACTGGCCCCCGACCTCCCGGCGCCGCGTGCCGGAGGCGACGCGAACAGTGCCCGTTGGGCGTCGGTCGAAGATCTGATCGGGGCGGGAGGAGGCTTCGTCCGCGACGGCGAGCAGTCCGCGCCGCTGGCCTTCGATCACGCGAGGATCCTCGACGACGGAGTGGAGCGGGCACGCTCGAAGATCGAGTACTCCTCCCTGGCCACGGCGTTCTGTCCGCCCGAGTTCACCGTCGGTGAGCTGCGGCGGGTGTACGAAGCGGTCTGGGGGGTGGTTCTCGACCCCAGGAACTTCCACCGCAAGGTCACGGGCACGCCCGGTTTCCTGGTTCCGTCAGGAGGCACGACCACGCGGCAGGGGGGCCGTCCGGCGCAATTGTTCAGGGCCGGTGCCGCGACGGTGCTCAACCCTCCGATGCTGAGGCCGGAAGTCTGACCGGATCAGGTCGGAAGGCGCACGCCGCGGGGACCTACGGAACGCCCACCGATGCACCGATGCGCCAAAAGTCTGAAATGTCGCGTTATCTTGCAGGGGTCCTCCCCACTGCCGCAGAGCGGTCTCACCCTCCGCGAGAGAAGCGATGCTCCAGGCCATCGGACTCACCAGCGCCCCCCGCCGCGACGGTCCCCCCGTCGTGGACGACCTGACCTTCGAAGCCCCCTCCGGCAGTGTCACCGTGCTGCTCGGTGCTCCCGGCTCCGGCAAGACCACGGCTCTCCGTCTGATGCTCGAGCTGGAGGCGGGGCGGGGAGTCACCTACTTCAAGGGCCGCCCGCTGCACCGCATCGGTCATCCCGCCCGGGAGGTCGGGGTGCTGCTCGGAGACGTGCCGGGGCATCCCGCGCGCACCGCGCGAGGGCAGCTCCGCATGCTCTGCGCAGCCGCGGGGGTTCCCGCTTCACGAGCCGACGAACTGCTCGAGGTCGTCGGTCTCGCAGGTCTGGGGGACCAGCGCGTCGGGACTCTCTCGGCAGGTATGGACCGGCGGCTCGGTCTGGCCTCCGCACTGCTCGGCGACCCTCATACCCTCGTGCTCGACGAGCCCACGGCAGGTCTCTCGCCCCGTGAGAGGAGCTGGCTCCACGGCCTGCTCCGCGCACACGCCGCCGAGGGCGGCACGGTCCTGCACACGACCGGCGATCCGAAGGAGGCCGCCCGTGCAGCCGACCGAGTGGTCACCATCGACGACGGACGCCTCGTGGCCGACCAGGACGTCGCGGATTTCTCCCGCACCCGCCTGCGGCCGCGGGTCGCCGTGCGGACTCCGCACGCCGCCCGGCTGGCGGCTGTGGTGAGCCGGGAGGCCCGCGCCGCCCGTCGATCGGTCGAAGTGGTTGCCGAGGGCGGCAGCAGGCTGTCGGTGTACGGCAGCAGTTGTGCTGAGGTCGGGGACACGGCCTACCGGCATGGTGTCCCGGTGCACCAGCTCGCCGACGAGACCGGGGACGCGGGCCCCTCGGTCGTTCCGGCCCGAGGCCCGGGCGGCGGTCAGGTGCGGACTGTCCTGCCGGGACCCGCCTCGACCGTGGCGATCTCGAAGCTGCCACCTCCGATCTCCGTGCGCCCGGCCCGTGGGCCGCTTCGCCCCCTGCGGTACGAGATGCGCCGCCTCTTCGGCGTCAGGACGGCCGGCCTGGTCATGGCGGCCGTCCTGGTCGTGTCCGCGGGCCTCTCCGTACTGCTGGCCCGCACGGGGAGGACACCCCTGCCCGACCTGCTGGTCGCCTGGCCGGATCTGCTGCCGCTTCCGCCCGCCGCGTTCGCCGCCGGGTTGCTGGGCGCCCTCTCCTTCGGCGACGAGTTCCGCTACCCGGCGCTCGCCGCGGGGCGCGGGACGGTGCCGCGGCGACTGGGCTTCCTGCTGGCCAAGCTGTCGGTATCGGCGGGAGTCGCGCTGTTGCTCGCGGTGCTCTCCGTGTTGGTGGACGCAGAGGCACTGCGGCTCTTCTACGGGAACGACTTGGTCGGTGTACCGGAGAACGCCGTTCAGCTCGCTGTCAGTTGGGCGGGGCTCTCGGTCGGGTGCGCCTGGGCGGGGCTGCTGGGAGCAGGTGTGTTCAGGCTGGCCGGTGCCGGAGTAGCGGCCGTCCTGGCGGTACCCGTGCTCGTCGTACCGCTGATGCAGAAGCTCCTCGCGGGCCCCTCCGCCCGTTCGATCGCCGGCCTGCCGGGCAGGCTGCGCGAACTCGGCTGGCTGCAATGGCCGTACGAGACGGACCGGTGGGTCATGGCGGTCGTGCGCGTCGTGGCTCAACCCGTGGGGCTGGCACTTTCCTTGTCGTTGTCCGCCCTGATCTGCGCGTATGTGTTCACCAGCCTTCGAGGCAGGGCTCGTTGGTGACCACATCGTCCGCGTGCGATGAGACTTTGCAGGCAACTCACCTGAAAAGATGTGATTTCTACCGATAACGCGTCAATTGAGGGGTGGGTGCCGATCACCCTTTCGTGTGCTTTTCAGCAAAGACCTCAAGGGCTGGCTGAGCCGCGCCGAAAAAGGATGCGTGAGTACCCTTGCGCACACCATGATGACCGCCGCCCGCTCCGCCGACTCCGGCCTCGCCGGTCCGGGCGAACTCGACCGTTATCCCTACACGGAGACGCCGGCCGGAGAGCGTGCCGCCCTCCGTTCCTGGGGCGGCGCCGAATCCGACCTCGGGCGGGTGAGTCGACGCGGTACGGCCAGTCGCGGCCGTGGACTTCACGGCCAACTGGTCCAGCAACTCGGCCAGATGATCGTTTCCGGTGACCTCGGTGCCGACCGACCGCTCGTCCCGGAGGAGATCGGGCAGCGATTCGAGGTGTCCCGCACCGTCGTGAGGGAGTCCCTTCGCGTTCTCGAGGCCAAGGGCCTGGTCAGCGCCCGGCCCAACGTGGGCACCCGGGTCCGGCCGGTGAGTGACTGGAACCTGCTGGACCCCGACATCATCGAATGGCGCGCCTTCGGCCCGCAGCGTGATGACCAGCGCCGCGAACTGGACGACCTCCGGTGGACCATCGAGCCACTGGCCGCGCGGCTGGCCGCGGGGCACGGGCGCGAGGACATCCAGCAGCGTCTCGGCGACATGATCGAGATCATGGGGCACTCCATGGGGCAGGGGGACGCCCTCACCTTCTCCAGGGCGGACGCGGAGTTCCATGCCCTGCTGATCCAGGCGGCGGGCAACCGCATGCTCGAGCACCTGTCCGGGATCGTGTCGGCGGCCCTGCATGTTTCCGGCGGTCCCGTCACCGGCTGTGACCGGCCGGCCGAGGCGTCCCTGGGCCACCACGCGCGGATCGTCGAAGCCCTCGCGTCGGGTGATTCCGCAGGCGCCGAGGCCGCCATGCGGCAGCTGCTGGTCGGCCACGCCGATGGGGAGCGGGTGGTTCCCGCGCCTCGCGAGCACTGAACGCCGCAAGGCCGGGTAGGCGCACCGTGCATCGCCCGGCCCATGCGGTTCGGCGGCATCTTTACACGGAGATGTGACCTCTGGGTCTGTTTGTCGCGGATGGGGTGTGACTGGGGCCACGCGAATTGGGCGTAACACTCCTCGAAACAGTGCGATGACTTAAGAGGTGACCGCCGCGGAAGGAATACAGCAGCCACGCAGTGCGCTGTGCAGTTCTGAGGCCAAGCCCGCGCCGTCGGCGACATCCCCAGCCGACGGTCGTCGGTTCCAGCCCTCTCCAGGGCCGGGCCGGAAGCCGTTTCCATCGTTCCGAGAGGTTGTTCGTGTCGGCCAGCACATCCCGTACGCTCCCGCCGGAGATCGCCGAGTCCGAGTCTGTGATGGCGCTCATCGAGCGGGGAAAGGCTGATGGGCAGATCGCCGGCGATGACGTGCGTCGGGCCTTCGAGGCTGACCAGATTCCGCCAACCCAGTGGAAGAATGTTCTGCGCAGCCTCAACCAGATCCTCGAGGAAGAGGGTGTGACGCTGATGGTCAGTGCCGCGGAGTCGCCGAAGCGCGCCCGCAAGAGCGTCGCAGCGAAGAGCCCGGTCAAGCGCACCGCCACCAAGACCGTCGCGGCCAAGACCGCCGTGACACGGACCGTCGCGGCATCTGCCGCCCCGGCGGCCGAGAGCGCGGACGTGGCGGGCGACGGCGCTGCCGTTGCCGCTCCCGCGAAGAAGGCGGCAGCCAAGAAGACGGTTGCCAAGAAGACCGCGGCGAAGAAGACCGCGGTCAAGAAGACCGCAGCGAAGAAGTCCGGCAAGCAGGACGACGAACTGCTCGACGGCGACGAGGCGGTCGAAGAAGTAAAGGCCGGCAAGGGCGAGGAAGAGGAGGGCGAGGGCGAGAACAAGGGCTTCGTCCTCTCCGACGACGACGAGGACGACGCGCCCGCGCAGCAGGTCGCCGTCGCCGGCGCCACGGCCGACCCGGTCAAGGACTACCTGAAGCAGATCGGCAAGGTCCCCCTCCTCAACGCCGAGCAGGAGGTCGAGCTCGCCAAGCGCATCGAGGCCGGACTCTTCGCCGAGGACAAGCTGGCGAACTCCGACAAGCTCGCGCCGAAGCTCAAGCGCGAGCTGGAGATCATCGCCGAGGACGGCCGACGCGCCAAGAACCACCTGCTGGAGGCCAACCTCCGTCTCGTGGTGTCGCTGGCCAAGCGCTACACCGGTCGCGGCATGCTCTTCCTGGACCTCATCCAGGAGGGCAACCTGGGTCTGATCCGTGCGGTCGAGAAGTTCGACTACACCAAGGGCTACAAGTTCTCCACGTACGCCACGTGGTGGATCCGCCAGGCGATCACCCGCGCCATGGCCGACCAGGCACGCACCATCCGTATCCCGGTGCACATGGTCGAGGTCATCAACAAGCTCGCGCGGGTGCAGCGTCAGATGCTCCAGGACCTGGGCCGTGAGCCCACCCCGGAGGAGCTGGCCAAGGAACTCGACATGACCCCCGAGAAGGTCATCGAGGTCCAGAAGTACGGCCGTGAGCCGATCTCCCTCCACACCCCGCTGGGTGAGGACGGGGACAGCGAGTTCGGGGACCTGATCGAGGACTCCGAGGCCGTCGTGCCCGCGGACGCCGTGAGCTTCACGCTGCTCCAGGAGCAGCTGCACTCCGTGCTCGACACGCTCTCGGAGCGCGAGGCGGGCGTGGTGTCGATGCGTTTCGGTCTCACCGACGGTCAGCCGAAGACGCTGGACGAGATCGGCAAGGTCTACGGGGTGACGCGCGAGCGCATCCGTCAGATCGAATCCAAGACGATGTCGAAGCTGCGCCACCCGTCGCGTTCGCAGGTGCTGCGCGACTACCTCGACTAGATCTCGGACGCACACGGGCCGGGCCCGGAACCTCAGTGGGTTCCGGGCCCGGCCCATGTGCGCATGCGGGCGGCACCGGGGCGGATGACGCTGAGTGGGCAACGTCCACCTCGGTGTAAGGAGCCTCCATGTCCCGCGTTCTCGTCCGTGTCCTTCCCGCCGCCTGTACCTTGGCCGTCGCTGCGGCGGTGATACCGCTCGGCCCTCCGGTACCGGCCTCGGCGGACAGCATCATCGTCGGCGGACGCCCGGTGGCCGTCGCGGACAGCCCGTGGACGGTGGCCGTGTCGAGCCGTGACCGGTTCGGCGGAACCCGAGCGGGTCAGTTCTGCGGCGGTGCGGCGATCGCCCCCACCAAGGTGCTGACGGCCGCCCACTGCATGGGGGACGACGTCCTGGGGGCCGCCGTCCAGGAGGTCCGGGATCTGCGGATCATCGCCGGGCGGGACGAGCTGAACGGGGCCGGGGGCCAGGAGATCCCGGTGCGTTCGGTGTGGGTGAACCCGGCTTACGACCCGGGCAGCAACGTCGGCGACCTCGCGGTCCTCACCCTGGACCGGGCCCTGCCGAAGGGCAGCGTGATCCCGATGGCCGCGGCCGGGAGTGCCGCCTACGAGCCTGGGACCCCGGCGACGGTCTACGGCTGGGGGGACACCACCGGATACGGCGCCTACGCGTCAGGACTGCGCGCCACCACGGTGCGGGTGATGTCCGACAGCGACTGCCGACGCGCTTACCCGGGCGGCGCACAAGGCGCGTACGACGCCTCGTCGATGCTCTGCGCCGGTGATGCCGCGGGTGGGCGCGACGCGTGCCAGGGGGACAGCGGAGGCCCGCTGGTGGCCCGTGGGCGCCTCGTCGGGCTCGTCTCGTGGGGCAGTGGCTGCGGGAGCCCCGGAAGTCCTGGGGTGTACACACGCGTGTCCGCGGCGATCCGGTGGATGGCTGACCGGACCTGACCGCGGAGGTCACACAGGCGTCCGAGAACGTGAGAACGGGCGGCTTCCCCTGAGGGAGCCGCCCGTCGGCCGGTCCTGGACCGTGCCCATAGCTCGTCGTGGATGCGAGGTGTCAGTGTTGTTCCTCGTCGGCGGCACTGGCCTGCACGGCCGTGAGCCGATCTGTCTCATCCTGTATTTCCGCGGCGATCTTCTTGAGTTCCGGCTCGAACTTGCGCCCGTGGTGGGCGCAGAACAGCAGTTCACCGCCACTGATCAGGACGACGCGCAGATATGCCTGGGCGCCGCAACGGTCACAGCGGTCTGCTGCGGTCAGCGGGCTCGCGGGGGTCAGAACAGTAGTCACGTCGCCTCTTCTCTAGCTCGACGAGCTGTCGTACCAGGGTCAACATCCAACCAGGCCGAAAACGTTCCCGCTCGTGGCATTTCTTCGAAACTTCTTCTCGGGATGGCTGTCTGTTGCTGGTTCGCGGCGAATGTGCCGTATTGCGTAGCGCTACGGTTTCGCGTTGCTTGTGTGGGCCGGTCCGCCGGCTGGCTTGCCGGTTGTTCATGAGGACGTGCCCGGAGCCTAAATGGTTCATGCCTCGAAGGGAACGTGATGTGCATGTCACTCCAACGAGTGATCGAACGCGTATGCGAGGCTGGACTAGCATAAGGATTCCCCCTGGGTGGCGTTACAACCGCTCTACCAGGCCTCGGTAGGCTCTCAGCGGCCACCGAGGCCGAGCCCGTCACCCACTGGGCCCCAAATGAAAATTCAGCGAGGAGCGAACCGCGTGACCGCCGATTCCGTGCCGTCCACTGCGCTGCTGACCGGAGCAGGCGGCGCAGACAGGGACAGCTCCAACTACACCGCGCGGCACCTTCTCGTCCTCGAAGGGCTCGAAGCGGTCCGTAAGCGCCCCGGCATGTACATCGGGTCCACGGACAGCCGCGGACTCATGCACTGCCTCTGGGAGATCATCGACAACTCGGTCGACGAGGCCCTCGGGGGCTACTGCGACACCATCGAGGTCATCCTCCACGACGACGCCTCCGTCGAGGTCCGGGACAACGGCCGCGGCATCCCCGTGGACGTGGAGCCCAAGACCGGGCTCTCCGGCATCGAGGTCGTCATGACCAAACTGCACGCCGGCGGCAAGTTCGGCGGCGGGTCCTACGCGGCGTCGGGCGGCCTGCACGGCGTCGGCGCCTCGGTCGTGAACGCGCTCTCCGCCCGGCTGGACGTCGAGGTCGACCGCAACAGCGCGACCCACTCCATCAGCTTCCGGCGCGGTGTCCCGGGCATGTTCACCGAGCAGGGCCCCGACAGCCCCTTCGATCCCGCCAACGGTCTGCGCAAGGGCAAGCGGGTGCCCAAGACGCGTACGGGTACCCGGGTGCGGTACTGGGCGGACCGCCAGATCTTCCTCAAGGACGCGAAGCTCAACCTGGAGACCCTGTACCAGCGGGCCCGGCAGACCGCTTTCCTCGTGCCCGGCCTGACCATCGTCGTACGCGACGAGCGAGGCATCGACGGCGAGGGCAAGACGGAGGAGACCTTCCGCTTCGACGGAGGGATCAGCGAGTTCTGCGAGTACCTGGCGCAGGACAAGGCCGTCTGCGACGTCCAGCGCCTGAGCGGCACGGGGACCTTCAAGGAGACCGTGCCGGTCCTGGACGACCGCGGGCACATGACGGCGACCGAGGTCACCCGCGAGCTGGCCGTCGACATCGCCCTGCGCTGGGGCACCGGCTACGACACCAACCTCAAGTCCTTCGTCAACATCATCGCCACCCCCAAGGGCGGCACCCACGTCACCGGATTCGAGCGCTCCCTCACGAAGACGGTGAACGAGGTGCTGCGCTCCGCCAAGTTGCTGCGCGTCGCCGAGGACGACGTCGTCAAGGACGACGCTCTGGAGGGCCTGACCGCGGTCGTCACCGTACGGCTCGCGGAGCCGCAGTTCGAAGGACAGACGAAGGAGGTGCTGGGCACCTCGGCCGCCAACCGGATCGTGGCCAATGTGGTCGCCAAGGAGCTCAAGGCGTTCCTGACGTCCACGAAGCGAGACGCCAAAGCCCAGGCCAGGGCGGTGCTCGACAAGGCGGTGGCCGCAGCCCGTACCCGTATCGCCGCACGCCAGCACAAGGACGCGCAGCGCCGCAAGACCGCGCTCGAGTCCTCCTCGCTGCCCGCGAAGCTCGCCGACTGCCGGAGCGACGACGTGGAGCGCAGCGAGCTCTTCATCGTGGAGGGCGACTCGGCCCTCGGTACGGCGAAGCTGGCTCGCAACAGTGAGTTCCAGGCCCTGCTGCCGATCCGCGGCAAGATCCTCAACGTACAGAAGTCGTCCGTGTCGGACATGCTCAAGAACGCCGAGTGCGGGGCCATCATCCAGGTTATAGGAGCAGGCTCCGGGCGTACCTTCGACATCGACGCCGCGCGCTACGGCAAGGTCATCATGATGACGGACGCCGACGTCGACGGTTCGCACATCCGCACCCTGCTGCTCACGCTCTTCCAGCGCTACATGCGGCCGATGGTCGAGGCAGGGCGGGTCTTCGCGGCCGTTCCCCCGCTGCACCGGATCGAGCTCGTCCAGCCCAAGAAGGGCCAGGACAAGTACATCTACACCTACTCCGACAACGAGCTCCGGCAGACCCTGTTGGAGCTGCAGCGCAAGAACGTCCGGTTCAAGGACTCGATCCAGCGCTACAAGGGTCTCGGAGAGATGGACGCCGACCAGCTGGCGGAGACCACGATGGACCCGCGCCACCGGACCCTGCGCCGGATCAACATCGGTGACCTCGAATCCTCGGAGCACGTCTTCGATCTGCTGATGGGCAACGAGGTCGCCCCCCGCAAGGAGTTCATCACCAGCTCCGCAGCCACCCTGGACCGCTCGCGCATCGACGTCTGACGGCTTCCACCCGTGGGTGGAGGTATCTTCTCCACCCACGGCCAGGCCCTGAGCCGATCCCGTCGTCGCCGCGCCTCCGTGGCGTCGAAGACGTCGAATCCTCACGCCGTCGGAGGCTGTCGTGTCGGAGCCTTCAACGGTCCTGTGTTCGTCGCGGCCGTCGCGCTTCTAGCCGTGCGTCGGTTCCCGGCCCAGCGGGTCGGTGACGAGCAGCGGTGGTGGATGCTGCCCGTGATCCTCTGCATCGTCGCCCTCCGGCGTGACGGAGCCGTCGATCCGCAGCACGTAACACCGTCCGCTGCGTTGCCCGCGCGGGCCTCGTGAGGGGGCCGGTCACCGGTGCGGGGTGGGCTTGACCGTCCCGTCGTGGCAGGGCCGGACGAGTCCTTCCGCAACCGGGGCCACGACAGGGGCGCGCGGCAGAACAGGGGCCGCGCGCCATGCGTACGGCCAGGGGCTCGCACACCCGCCCGGCGCTCCCGTCACCTGAAATGGTGAAGCACGGCGAATGAAGTGCCCGAGATCTTCCCGATCTGCCCATTCTTGGCTACGCGGCCGAAAAGGCTCGTGGACAAGGGAGTTCTTGGTGGAGAAGGAAGCAGGGCCGGTCGTCTCGGCAACACGGCTCGACGACCCGTGGTACGAGCCGTCGGCCACCGGGTGGGGCGAGCCGGACGGAGCGTCGGCCGTCGCGGCCGAAATGCCGTCCCGGCAGGCGGAGCAGCGCTGCCACAGCGCGGCCGAGGTCTATCTGGAGGTGCAGAACAGCCCGGCGTTTCGCGAAGTGCGCCGCCGTTACAGGCGGTTCGTGGTTCCCGCGGCGGCCGCATTCCTGCTCTGGTATCTCGCCTACGTCGTCGTGGCCACCACCGCACACGACCTGATGGCGCGTCCTGTCGTCGGCGCGCTCAACGTGGCCATGGTGGCGGGGCTCGGCCAGTTCCTCACCACGTTCCTGCTCACCTGGGCGTACGCCCGTCACGCGCGTCTCCACCGGGACCGCGCCGCTCTGGAACTGCGCTGGGAGACCCAGGAGATGACAAGAGGTGCCGGCCGGTGAGGGAGGACCACCAGACCCTGGCTCTGCTGCTGTTCAGCGTGTTCGTCGCGGTGACGCTCGGCATCACCACCTGGGTCAGCCGGAACAGGCAGGGCTCCGCCGAGGAGTTCTACGCGGGCGGACGGTTGTTCTCCCCGATGGAGAACGGATTCGCCATCGCCGGTGACTACATGTCCGCCGCTTCCTTCCTCGGTATCTCGGGGCTGATCGCCCTCTTCGGCTACGACGGCATGCTCTACTCCGTGGGATTCCTCGTGGCCTGGCTCGTCGTCCTGCTCCTCGTCGCCGAACTGGTGCGCAACTGCGGGAGGTTCACCCTCGCCGACGTGGTGGCCGCCCGGATGGCGGAACGCCCGGTGCGTACGGCGGTGGGCGCCTCGTCAGTCACGGTCTCCGTTCTCTACCTGGTGGCCCAGATGGTGGGGGCGGGGAGCCTGGTCGCGTTGCTGCTCGGTGGCACGAGCGACACCGCGCGGTCGTGGACCGTGGTCGGAGTGGGAGCGCTCATGGTGGTCTACGTGTCGTTCGGCGGCATGCGCGCCACGACGTGGATCCAGATCGTCAAGGCGGTGCTGCTGATGGCCGGCGCCGTCGCGCTCACCGCGCTCGTCCTCGCCCGCTTCCACGGGGACGTCAACTCCCTGCTCGATACGGCTGCCGAGCGCAGCGGCCACGGCCGGGACTTCCTCGCGCCCGGGCTGAGGTACGGCGGGAGCTGGACGGCGCGTCTCGACTTCATCAGCCTCGGCCTCGCGCTCGTCCTCGGCACGGCCGGCCTGCCGCACATCCTGTCGCGCTTCTACACCGTGCCCACCGCCCGCGCGGCGCGGCGCTCCGTCGTGTGGTCCGTCGGCCTGATCGGCAGCTTCTACCTGATGACCATCGTGCTGGGGTTCGGAGCCGCCGCGCTCGTCGGCCCGTCGGACGTCCGGGCGTCCAATGCGTCCGGGAACACCGCTGTCCCGCTCCTGGCGCTCGTCCTCGGGGGTGGTGAGGGTTCGACGGGCGGGACGGTGCTCTTCGCGGTCGTGGCCGCCGTCGCCTTCGCCACGATCCTCGCCGTCGTCGCCGGGATCACCCTCGCCTCCTCCGCCTCCGTCGCCCACGACCTCTACGCCTCCTTCCGGCGGCCGGGTTCCAAGCCGCGGAGCGAGGTCGGCGTGGCGCGGGTGGCGGCGGCGGGCGTCGGAGTGGTGGCCATCGCCCTCGGACTCCTCGCCCAGGATCTGAACGTCGCCTTCCTGGTGGGTCTGGCCTTCGCTGTCGCGGCCTCCGCCAACCTGCCCGCGCTGCTCTACTCCCTGTTCTGGCGGAACTTCACCACGAGGGGAGCGGTCTGGGCGGTGTACGGCGGCCTGATCCCGGCAGTCGTGCTCGTCCTGCTCTCCCCGATCGTCTCGGGAAGCCCCACCTCGCTCTTCCCTGGTGTTGACCTCGCACTCTTCCCCCTGGAGAACCCGGGGCTGGTGTCGATCCCGGCGGGCTTCCTGGCGGGATGGATCGGCACCGTCACCTCGCCCGAGCCTCCCGACCCGGCGAAACACGCGGAGACCGAGGTCAGGTCGCTCACCGGGGCGGGGGCGGCGTAGCCCGGGCCGGGAGAGCGGTCAGGAGCCGGTGGCCCAGGTGTACCGGTGTTCGGGCCGGCCCGTCTCGCCGTACCTGAGCGACAGTCGCACCCGGCCCGTGCGCTCCAGGAGCTTCAGATAGCGCTGGGCCGTCTGCCGGCTCATTCCGGCGCTCTCCGCGACCTCCTGCGCGGAGAGCGGTCCGTCGGCCGCGCGCAAGGCCTGCCGGACCAGTTCCGCGGTCGTCGTCGAATGCCCCTTGGGGAGATCGGACCCGTCCGTGGCCCACAAGGCCCCGAACAACCGGTCCACCTCCGTCTGCTCGGCCTCGCCGCCTCCCTCGAAGGTGCGGCGCAGTGCGGCGTACGCCTCCAGCTTGGTGCGAAGCCCGGCATACGCGAACGGCTTGACCAGGTACTGGAGAGCGCCGTGGCGCATCGCCGCCTGAACGGTCGCGACGTCGCGCGCGGCCGTCACCATGATCACGTCGGTGTGGTGGCCGAGCCCGCGCAGCTCCCGGACCACGGCCAGGCCGTTGCGGTCCGGCAGGTAGTGATCGAGCAGGATCAGGTCGATGGGCGTATCGCCGATCCTGGCGAGTGCCTCGGTCGCCGAGTGGGCCGTGGCGGCCACCCTGAATCCGGGCACCTTGGAGACGTAGGCCGCGTTGATACGGGCGACCCGTACGTCGTCGTCCACGACCAGCACCTCGATCACGGGAGGTCTCCTGAGGTCGCGGGTCGTCCGGGGCCAGGGGGGCCACCGGGAGCGTTGCCGCCCGCCCGGTCGGCCCGGCTGCGGGCGGAGAGATCTCCGGGGCCGCCTTGACCGGGGAGGTCCGGCACTTCCCGTTCGCCGGGGGAGGGGGCGCTCAGTCGATCCGGCTCGCCCAGAGCCTCCGGCAGGACCACGGTGAACACCGCCCCGTCCCCGGGGAAGCCGGTTACGGACACGCTGCCGCCCTGTCGCTCGGCGAGCCGCCGTACCAGGGGCAGTCCGAGGCCGCGCTTGCCGTGGGCCGGCAGTTCCTTGGTCGACCAGCCCTCCATGAAGATGGATTCGTGGTCGCCGGCCGGTACTCCGGGTCCGCTGTCGCGCACCCGGAGTACCACCGTGCGGTCCTCGGCCCGCAGCTCGACCTCGATCCTCGCCCCGTCCGATCCCGCGGCCGCGTCCAGCGCGTTGTCGACCAGGTTGCCGAGGACCGTGACGAGTCCACGCGGGTCCACCAGCCGGTCCGGCAGCAGTGTCCCCGGGGCGATGCGCAGGGCGACTCCGCGCTCCGCGGCCACGGTCGCCTTGCCGACCAGGAGGGAGGCCAGCAGAGGATCGTGGACCTTCTCGGTGACCTGCTCAGCCGTCGCCCGGTGGACGCCGACGACCTCCGTGACGAACTCCACCGCCTCTTCGTGCATCTCGAGTTCCAGCAGTCCCAGCAGGGTGTGGAGCCGGTTGGCGTGCTCGTGGTCCTGTGCGCGGAGCGCGTCGATCAGACCGTGGGTGGAGTCGAGCTCGCGCCCCAGGTACTCCAGCTCCGTACGGTCGCGCAGCGTGGCCACGGCCCCGCCGTCGTCGGTCGGCACCCGGTTGGCGAGCAGCACGCGGTTCCCCCGGACCGTCACCAGGTCGTCGCCGACCACCCGCCCGGTCAGTACGTCGGTGGTCCGGCCGTCGCCCAGGGCCTCGTCGAGTCGCCTGCCGGCTGCGTCCGGGCCGAGGCCGAGCAGTCGCTGGGCCTCGTCGTTCAGGAGCCTGATGCGTCCGGTGCGGTCGAGTGCGACGACCCCCTCGCGGATGCTGTGCAGCATGGCCTCGCGCTCGGTCAGCAGCGCGGAGATGTCGGAGAAGGCCAGGTCGTGGGTCTGCCGCTGGAGCCGGCGGGAGATCAGATAGGCGGCCAGGGCGCCCACGGCCAGCGCACCGCCCGCATAAGCGAGGAGACCGGGGATCGCGGCGAGCAGCCGGGCCCGGACGCTGTCGTACGCGATACCGACCGAGACGGCGCCGACGACCCGTTCCGACCCGTCGAGGAGCGGGACCTTGCCGCGGGCCGAACGTCCGAGTGTGCCGCTGTCGATCTCCATCACGGACCGGCCGGCGAGCGCCGTGCTGGGATCGGTGGAGACGACCTCACCGATGCGGGAGGTGTCGGTGTGCGACCAGCGCACCCCTTGCTTGTCCATGATCACGACGTACTCGGCGCCGGTCGACCGCCTGATCCGCTCGGCCGCGGCCTGCACGGCGCCGTCCGGGCGCGGCGCGGTGGTGAGCAGTGAGGTGGCGATCTGGGGCTGTGCCGCCGTGCTCTGCGCGATCGCCAGTGCGCGGCGCATCGCCTGGTCGTCGAGCTGCGCGCTGAGCGGCGCCAGGAAGAGGCCCGTGACGAGGACCGTGACGCCGGTGATGATGGCCAGCTGCATCAGCAGGACCTGCGAGAAGACCCGCTTCGGCCAGCCGAATCGGCGAGGTCCCCGCAGGGTGGTCGATGGGGCGCTCATCGTACGAACGGTAAGGGGCAAACCGCGCTCACCGAAATCTCCGGCTGCCGGAGCCAGGTCGACCGCATGCCGACCGCTGTCGGCCGCATGCTGATCCCAGCCGACCTGGCCGGCCCAAGCGGCCCGGCCGGGCAGGGCTCTTGCCTCCTCGAGCTCCGTCTGTGAGCGTTCTACGAGACCCCGCTCCAGCGCAATATTCTTGCGATTTTTGCGCTAATCTTGCGCGCATGACGCGACGACTTGCTCAGGTTGCCCAGAAAGTAGGAGTCAGCGAGGCTACGGTCAGCCGCGTGCTGAACGGCAAGCCGGGCGTCTCCGACGCCACTCGGCAAGCCGTTCTCTCCGCGCTGGACGTACTCGGATACGAGCGTCCGACGCAACTGCGCGGTGAGCGCGCCCGCCTGGTGGGACTGGTCCTGCCCGAGCTGCAGAACCCGATCTTCCCGGCTTTCGCCGAAGTGGTCGGCGGTGCGCTCGCCCAGCAGGGACTGACTCCTGTGCTCTGCACGCAGACCAAGGGCGGGGTCTCCGAAGCCGACTACGTCGAGCTCCTCCTCCAGCAGCAGGTGTCGGGAGTCGTGTTCGCCGGAGGCCTGTACGCACAGGCCGACGCCCCCCACGATCACTACAAGGTGCTCGCCGACCGCAAGATCCCGGTCGTCCTGATCAACGCCGCCATCGCCCACCTCGGATTCCCCGCGGTCTCCTGCGACGACTCCGTGGCCGTCGAGCAGGCCTGGCGCCATCTGGTCTCGCTGGGCCACGAGCGGATCGGGTTCGTCCTCGGCCCGGCCGACCACATGCCCTCGCAGCGAAAGCTCGCCGCCGCCCGCACGCTGGCCGCCCGGTCGGGGACGACCGTGCCGGACGAGCGGGTGTCCCGTGCCATGTTCTCGCTGGAGGGCGGTCAGGCCGCAGCCGCGCGGCTGCTCGACCAGGGGGTCACCGGCATCATCTGCGCGAGTGATCCGCTTGCCCTGGGCGCGGTGCGCGCCGCGCGGCGCCGCGGGCTGTCGGTGCCCGGCGACGTCTCCGTGGTCGGCTACGACGACTCGGCGTTCATGAACTGCACGGAACCGCCGCTGACCACGGTGCGCCAGCCGATCGAAGCCATGGGCAGGGCCGCGGTCGAACTGCTCTCGGTGCAGATCGGGGGCCGTGCGGTGCCGTCGGACGAGCTCCTCTTCGAGCCCGAGCTGGTCGTTCGCGGGTCCACGTCCCGCCCGCCCCGGTAAGTGGAAAGCGAGATTTTCTCCCGGCTGTAGCTAATTTGCGGACCGGGGCCCTGAGGAGGCGACCCTCTCCGAGGCAGTCGCCTCCGGCGTCGGCAGCGGCCGGGGCGGGCGCGGCCCGTTGTACTGACCGCTGGGCCGCATGCGCAGTGGCCGTTCCGCGTACTCCTCCATCGCGTGGGCGATCCAGCCCGCCGTACGCGACACCGCGAACACCGTCTCGCCCGTCTCGGCCGGCATGCCGCACGCGACCGAGAAGACGGCCAGGGCCAGGTCGACATTGGCGTGCAGGGGCGTGTGCCCGGCGGTGGTCGCGACCACGTCGCGGGCAGCCGCCATGACCGGGACGGCCGACGGCATCTCGTCCAGGAGCGCGAACAGGGCCCGGGCCCGTGGGTCCTCAGCGGCGTAGAGGCGATGACCGAGCCCCGGCACCCGCCTGCCGGTGCGCAGATGGTCCGCGACGACCGGAGCCGCGCCACCCCGGTCCATGACCTCCAGGAGCATGCGGTGCGCCAGCCCGCTCGCGGCGCCGTGCAGCGGCCCCTCCAGCACGCCCAGCCCGGCGGAGACCACGGCGTACGGGTGGGCGTGGGCCGACGCGGCGACGCGTGCTGCCAGGGTCGAGGCCGCGAGATCGTGGTCGGCCAGCAGCGTGAGCGCGGAGTCGAGCACGGCCAGCGACGCCGCGTCGGCAGGCAGCGCGGAGAGCTTCGGCCACAGCCGCGCGGCGAGAGAGCCGCCCTCGCCGTCAGCCTCTCCGGCCGGGGGCAGCGCGCCCACCAAGGTGGGGATCAGGCTGCGCGCGCTGTTGAGCACCCCCTCGGGGGAGAGATCGAACCGCAGCGGATCGGCGGACGCGGCTGCGGCCACAGCGGCCCGGAGCCGGTCCGTCGAACTGCTGTGCCGCGGCAGTGAGGCGGCGGTGCGCCGTGCCGCCGCGAGGGACTCGGGTGCGGCGGTGAAGCGGATTCCGGCACGGAGCTCACCGGTCCAGATCCACTCCGCGACCTCCTCGTAGCCGTAGCGGCGGGCGAGATCGGTCGCGTCGACGCCGCGGAAGTAGTAGCGGTCCGGCTCGATGAGCGTGATCCCGGTGCGGAAGACCAGATCACCCGCGACGGAGGGCGAGGGCTCCCGGCGCCCGGTCCGGCGGACCAGGGCCTCGACCTCGGAGGCGTCGAACGTGCTGCCGCGTCCTCCGGGGGTGCGTCTGCTGGCGAGCTGCCCCCGGCTCACGTACGCGTACACGGTCTCGGGCTTCACCCCGAGCCGCTCGGCGGCCTCCCGCGTGGTGAGCCTGCGCTCCTGCGCCGCCCCATCGGCTCCCGTGTCCTGTGTGCCGGTCCCGTGGGCCGAGTCATGCGTCATGGAGTCCACCGTATCCATATCCGTCAATGCCGGATCATCCCCAACGCGACTTGATATTGATTCAATCAATGTTGACAGTCAGGAAGTCAATCATAGACAGTCGAATCAACGTTCAATTCGCTGTGGAGGAGAGACCTGCCATGCCCGCCTCGCAAACGGAACCCTCACCGCTCGCTGTACCCCGGGGCCTCGCCGGCGTGATCGTCACCGACACCGCGCTGGGAGACGTGCGCGGACGCGAGGGCTTCTATCACTACCGGCAGTACTCGGCGATCGAACTGGCGCAGCGCCGCAGCTTCGAGGACGTCTGGTACCTGATGTTCCACGGCGAGCTGCCCGGCCGGGCGGAGAGCACCGCCTTCGCGGCGCGCACCGCCGGTCTGCGCCGACTGCCTCCCGACGTGCGGGAGGCGCTGCCCGCCATCGCCCGCGCAGGTGCGGTCTCGGGCCCGCTCGCGGGACTGCGTACCGCGCTCTCGCTGCTAGGGGCCTCGGCGGGGTTCCGCCCCGTGTACGACATCGGCGCCGACCGCCGCGGACAGGACGCGCTCGCCGTGTGCGCCGCCGTCCCCACCGTGCTGACCTCCCTGTACCGACTGGGCCAGGGGCTGGAGCCCGTGGAACCTCGCGACGACCTTCCGTTCGCCGCGAACTACCTCCACATGCTCACCGGTGAGGAGCCGGACGCCGCACGGACGGCGGCCGTCGAGCGGTACCTCGTCTCCACCGTCGACCACGGCTTCAACGCCTCCACGTTCACGGCCCGGGTGATCGCCTCCACCGGTGCCGATGTCGCGGCCTGTCTCGTCGGAGCCGTCGGCGCGCTCTCCGGTCCGCTGCACGGCGGCGCGCCCAGCCGGGCGCTGGACACCCTGGACGCCATCGGCACCCCGGACCGGATCGACGGCTGGATCCGGCAACGCGTCCTCGCGGGAGAACGGATCATGGGATTCGGGCACCCCGTGTACCGCACGGAGGACCCACGCTCACGCATGCTCCGCTCGGTCGCGCAGAGCTTCGGCGGTCCGCTCGTCGACTTCGCCGTGGAGGTGGAGCGCCGGGTCGAGGCGATCCTCGCCGAGCTCAAGCCGGGACGTGAACTGCACACGAACGTGGAGTTCTACGCCGGTGTCGTCATGGAGCTCTGCGGGCTGCCCCGCGAGATGTTCACTCCCACCTTCTGTGCCGCGCGCATGGTCGGCTGGAGCGCCAATATCCTGGAGCAGGCGGACGACTCGAAGATCATCCGCCCGGCGGCCCGCTACGTCGGCACCCCGCCCCCGCACCCCGTGCCACCACTCTGACCGACCCGAGGAAGGCCCCCGTTGACCCAGCCCCGCGCCCCGCAGATCCCGGTCGTCGTCCTGGCGGGGTTTCTCGGATCCGGCAAGACGACACTGCTGAACCACCTGCTCCGCAACAGGTCGGGCAACCGGATCGGTGTCATCGTCAATGACTTCGGGTCCATCGAGATCGACGCCATGACCGTCGCGGGACAGGTCGGTTCCACCGTCTCGCTGGGAAACGGCTGCCTGTGCTGTGCCGTCGACGCGAGCGAGCTCGACACCTACCTGGAGACGCTGACCGGACCGGCCGCCCGGCTCGACGTGATCGTCATCGAGGCGAGCGGCCTCGCCGAGCCCCAGGAACTCGTACGGATGCTGCTGGCCAGCGACAATCCGCACATCAGGTACGGGGGACTGGTGGAGGTCGTCGACGCCGCCGAGTTCCCGGCCACGCGTGAGCGCCACCCGGAGATCGACCGCCATCTCGCGGTCGCCGACCTGATCGTGCTGAACAAGACCGACCGGGTCACGGACACGCGGCTGCGTGCCGTCAGGGAGGCGGTCGGCGCTTCGGGCGGAAGGGCCGCGGTCATCTGCTCCGCCTACGGGAGGATCGACCCGGGGCTGCTCTTCGACCCCGTGCTCCGGCCGGACGAGGACGGCTCCTTCCGGCAGCTGACGTTCGAGGACCTGCTGCCCGAGACGGACCGCACGCACGAGGAGCATCTGCATGCGGCGTACGAGAGCGTGTCCTTCACCTCCGAGGTGCCGCTCTGCCCGCGCCGCTTCATGGCGTTCCTCGACTCCAGGCCCGCGGGCCTCTACCGGATCAAGGGGTTCGCCGACTTCGGCGCGGGTGACCCCGGCAACCGGTACGCGCTGCACGCCGTCGGCGGGTTCCTGCGCTTCGTACCGCGACGCTGGGCCCGCGACGAGCCCCGGCGGACCCAGCTGGTGCTGATCGGGACCGGTGTCGACGCCGAGGCCTTGCGGAAGGGCCTGGAGGACTGCAAGGACGCGTGGCAGCCCGCCGCGGACGACCAGGACGCCAGCGAGCTGCTGGAACGCGGCATGTGGGGCGTCCTGCGCTACGTGCGACAGCCGGACGACACCGGGGCCTGAGGTCCCCGGGGGCCGCCCGGCCGGATCGGACCTGATCCGGCCGGCCGGCCGGTGGCCTACAGCGGCCCGGCGATCACCGCGACCGGACTCGTCAGCGGTGTGCCCGAACCGTCACGGCGTGGGTCGGCGGCGGGCAGCTCGGCCGGTGTGCCGTTCTTCTGCGCCGCCCGTGCGGGGGTCTCGCCCGCCCAGGCGAAGACCAGGACGTCCTCCCCCTTCAGGAAGCGCTGGCAGCGAACGCCGCCCGTCGCCCTGCCCTTGCGCGGATACTGGTCGAACGGGGTCAGCTTCCAGGTCAGCTCGGAGTCGTCCAGGGTGCCGTGCGACCCGGCGACGGTGAACACCGCGGCGTCCGCCGAGGGATCCACCGCGGCGAACGAGAGCACGGTGGCACCCGCCGCGAGCTTCACGCCCGCCATGCCGCCCGCGGCGCGTCCCTGCGGACGCACCGACGCGGCCGGATAGCGCAGCAACTGCGCGTCGGACGTGATGAAGACCATGTCCTCGTCGCCCGTACGCAGCTGGGTGGCGCCGACGATCCGGTCGCCGTCCTTCAGCGAGATGACCTCCAACTCGTCCTTGTTGGGCGGGTAGTCCGGCACCACACGTTTCACGACCCCCTGCAGGGTTCCGATGGCCAGGCCCGGAGACTCCTCGTCCAGGGTGGTGAGGCAGACCAGCTCCTCGTCCGGCTCCAGGCTGAGGAACTCGGAGATCTGGGCCCCGCCGGAGAGGTTCGGAGCCGCGTGGGTGTCCGGCAGCTGCGGCAGGTCGATCACCGAGAGCCGGAGCAGTCGCCCGGTGGACGTCACCGCGCCCACGTCACCGCGTGCCGTGGCGGCGACCGCGGAGACGATCGCGTCGTGCTTCGTGCGCCTGGCGTCCTCCGTCTGTGTGAGCGGCTCCGCGTTGGCCGTACGGGCCAGGAGGCCGGTCGAGGAGAGCAGCACCTGGCACGGGTCGTCGGCGACCTCCAGCGGCACCGAGGCGATCTGCGAACCCGCCGACTCCAGCAGCACCGTGCGCCGGTCGGTGCCGAACTTCTTCGCCACCGCCGCCAGTTCGGACGAGACCAGCTTCCGCAGTTCCGCGTCCGACTCCAGGATCGCGGTCAGCTCGGCGATCTCCTCGTTGAGCTTGTCGCGCTCGGTCTCCAGCTCGATCCTGTCGAAGCGCGTCAGCCTGCGCAGCGGGGTGTCCAGGATGTACTGGGTCTGGATCTCGCTCAGCGAGAAGCGCTCCATCAGGCGCTCCTTCGCCTGGGCGGAGTTGTCGCTGTCCCGGATGAGGCGGATGACCTCGTCGATGTCGAGCAGTGCCACCAGGAGGCCCTCGACCAGGTGCAGCCGGTTGCGGCGCTTGGTCCTGCGGAACTCGCTGCGCCGGCGCACCACGTCGAAGCGGTGGTCGAGGTAGACCTCCAGGAGCTCCTTGAGCCCCAGGGTGAGGGGCTGCCCGTCGACCAGCGCCACGTTGTTGATGCCGAAGGACTCCTCCATCGGCGTCAGCTTGTAGAGCTGCTCCAGCACGGCCTCAGGCACGAAGCCGTTCTTCACCTCGATCACCAGACGCAGACCGTGCGCCCGGTCCGTCAGGTCCTTGACGTCCGCGATGCCCTGGAGCTTCTTCGAACCGACCAGGTCCTTGATCTTGGCGATCACCTTCTCCGGGCCGACGCTGAAGGGCAGTTCGGTGACGACGAGGCCCTTGCGGCGGGCCGTGACGTTCTCTATGGCGACGGTGGCGCGGATCTTGAACGTGCCGCGGCCGGAGGCGTAGGCGTCCTTGATGCCGCCGAGGCCGACGATCCTGCCACCGGTCGGCAGGTCCGGTCCGGGCACGAAGCGCATCAGCGTCTCGAGGTCGGCGCCCGGGTGCCTGATCAGGTGGCGGGCGGCGGCGATGACCTCGCCGAGGTTGTGCGGGGGCATGTTGGTCGCCATGCCGACCGCGATCCCGGAAGCGCCGTTGACCAGGAGGTTCGGGTACGCCGCCGGGAGGACGACCGGCTCCTGCTCCTGGCCGTCGTAGTTCGACTGGAAGTCGACGGTGTCCTCGTCGATGGACTCCGTCATGAGGGACGTGGCGTCGGCCATCCGGCACTCGGTGTACCGCATGGCGGCCGGCGGGTCGTCGTTGCCCAGGGAACCGAAGTTGCCGTGCCCGTCGACGAGGGGCAGGCGCATCGAGAACGGTTGTGCCATGCGCACCAGTGCGTCATAGATCGACGCGTCACCGTGCGGGTGCAGTTTGCCCATCACCTCGCCGACGACCCGCGCGCACTTCACGTACCCGCGGTCAGGGCGCAGACCCATCTCGTTCATCTGGGACACGATGCGGCGGTGCACGGGCTTCATGCCGTCACGGGCGTCGGGCAGAGCCCGGGAGTAGATCACCGAGTACGCGTACTCGAGGAAGGAGCCCTGCATTTCGTCGACGACGTCGATGTCGAGGATCTTCTCCTCGAAGTCGTCCGGCGGCGGGGTTTTCGTGCTGCGGCGGGCCATCGCGGCTGCGACTCCTTCACAAGATTCTGTCGGACAACCTCAGGTTCTGACGCCGACCATTGTGGCCCGCCGTACTGACAACGCCGACCTCGACCCGTCCGAAGTGGTCCACAGGGCCTTCGCGGAACCCCTGTTTACGGCAGCATCTACGACAACATTCACCCGGCGGGAACTTCGCCAGGTGCCCGTGCGCTTGCCTAGAGTGGCAGGTCCGGCAGGAAATCCTGTACCGATCGAAGGGACGTACATGCCCATGGGTCACACGGCCACAGCCCAGGCCGGCTCCGGCGGCTTGACGGCGACCGAGCACCGTCTGGCCAACGGCCTGCGCGTGGTGCTCTCCGAGGACCACCTGACCCCCGTCGCCGCGGTCTGCCTCTGGTACGACGTCGGCTCCCGCCACGAGGTCAAGGGGCGTACGGGCCTGGCTCACCTTTTCGAGCACCTGATGTTCCAGGGCTCGGGCCAGGTCAAGGGGAACGGACACTTCGAGCTGGTGCAAGGCGCCGGTGGTTCCCTGAACGGCACGACCAGCTTCGAACGCACCAACTACTTCGAGACGATGCCCACGCACCAGCTGGAGCTGGCCCTGTGGCTCGAGGCCGACCGGATGGGCTCGCTGCTCGCCGCGCTCGACGAGGAGTCCATGGAGAACCAGCGGGACGTGGTGAAGAACGAGCGCCGCCAGCGCTACGACAACGTCCCGTACGGCACGGCCTTCGAGAAGCTCACCGCCCTCGCCTACCCGGAGGGCCATCCGTACCACCACACCCCGATCGGCTCGATGGCCGACCTGGACGCGGCGACCCTGGAGGACGCGCAGGCGTTCTTCCGGACGTACTACGCGCCGAACAACGCGGTCCTCTCCGTGGTGGGGGACATCGATCCGGAGCAGACGCTCGCCTGGATCGAGAAGTACTTCGGCTCCATCCCCTCCCACGACGGCAAGCAGCCCCCGCGTGACGGCACGCTGCCCGGGACCATCGGTGAACAGCTGCGCGAAGTGGTCCAGGAGGAGGTGCCCGCGCGTGCGCTGATGGCCGCCTACCGGCTGCCGCACGACGGGACGCGCGAGTGCGACGCCGCGGACCTCGCGCTGACGGTGCTCGGCGGCGGCGAGTCGTCCCGCCTGCACAACCGCCTGGTCCGGCGTGACCGCACGGCGGTGGCGGCGGGATTCGGGCTGCTCAGGCTGGCCGGCGCACCCTCGCTGGGCTGGCTGGACGTCAAGACGTCCGGTGGTGTCGAGGTGCCGCAGATCGAGGCCGCCGTCGACGAGGAGCTCGCCCGGTTCGCCGAGGAGGGTCCCACACCGGAGGAAATGGAACGCGCCCAGGCACAGTTGGAGCGCGAGTGGCTGGACCGTCTCGGCACGGTCGCGGGCCGCGCGGACGAACTGTGCCGCTACGCCGTCCTGTTCGGCGACCCGCAGCTCGCCCTGACCGCGGTGGGCCGCGTCCTGGACGTGACGGCCGACGAGGTCAAGGCCGCCGCCCGGGCGCACCTGCGCCCCGACAACCGTGCCGTCCTGGTCTACGAGCCGGTCGAACCGGCCGACGAGGCCGACGGCACCGACGCGCACGAGGGGGCCGACAAGTGACCGACGCCGCCGTGACTGGAGTAGCGATGGAGTACCACCCGCAGCCGACCGCCGGCGAGGCCAGGCCCTGGGCCTTTCCCGCGCCCGAGCGCGGCGCCCTGCCCAACGGGCTGACTGTGCTGCGCTGCCACCGCCCCGGCCAGCAGGTCGTCGCCGTGGAGATCTTCCTCGACGCCCCGCTGGACGCCGAGCCCGAGGGCCTGGACGGCGTGGCCACGATCATGGCGCGCGCCCTGTCCGAGGGCACGGACAAGCGCTCCGCGGAGGAGTTCGCCGCCGAGCTGGAGCGGTGCGGCGCCACGCTGGACGCCCATGCGGACCACCCGGGGCTGCGCGTCTCCCTGGAGGTCCCGGTCTCCCGGCTCGCCAAGGCCCTCGGCCTGGTCGCCGAGGCCCTGCGCGCCCCGGCCTTCGCGGAGGACGAGGTCGAGCGCCTCGTGGGCAACCGGCTCGACGAGATCCCGCACGAGCAGGCCAACCCCGCCCGGCGGGCCGCCAAGCAGCTCTCCAAGGAGCTCTTCCCCGCCACGGCGAGGATGTCGCGTCCGCGCCTGGGCACCGAGGAGACGGTCCGGCGGATCGACGCCGCCGCCGTCCGCGCCTTCTACGACGCCCATGTCCGCCCGTCCACCGCGACGGCGGTCGTCGTCGGGGACCTCACCGAGGTGGACCTGGACGCACTGCTCGCCGACACGGTCGGGGACTGGTCGGGCAATGCCGGCCAGTCCCGGCCCGTGCCTCCGATCACCGCGGACGACACCGGCCGTGTCGTCATCGTGGACCGTCCCGGAGCTGTGCAGACGCAGCTGCTGATCGGCCGGATCGGAGCGGACCGGCACGACAGCGTGTGGCCCGCCCAGGTCCTCGGCACGTACTGCCTGGGCGGCACCCTCACCTCCCGGCTGGACCGCGTGCTGCGCGAGGAGAAGGGCTACACCTACGGTGTCCGCGCCTTCGGGCAGGTGCTGCGCTCGACGGCCCCCGGATCGGCCTCGGGGGCGACGGGTGCCGCGATGCTCGCCATCAGCGGCTCCGTCGACACGGAGTCCACCGGCCCCGCGCTCGACGACCTGTGGAAGGTCCTGCGTACTCTGGCCGCCGAGGGGCTCACCGACGCCGAGCGCGAGACCGCCGTGCAGAACCTCGTGGGCGTCGCCCCGCTGAAGTACGAGACGGCGGCCTCCGTCGCGGGCACCCTGGCCGACCAGGTGGAGCAGCACCTCCCGGACGACTACCAGGCGCAGCTGTACGCGCGTCTGGCCGGGACCGGCACCGTCGAGGCGACCGCCGCCGTGGTCAACGCCTTCCCGGTCGACCGCCTGGTCACCGTTCTCGTCGGCGACGCCGCGCAGATCGCGGAGCCCGTGAGGGCTCTCGGTATCGGCGAGGTGTCGGTCGTCAGCGGCTGAGGGAAGCAGGACATGACGGGCCCCGGCGAGTTCGCTCTCGCCGGGGTTCGGTCGTTTGTCCGCTTTGTAAAGAAAGTTCCATTCATCCTGTGGGATGTGCGACAAAAGGCCCTTTCCGTTTGGTGCGGGAAAGAAGCCCGCTCTAGCGTCGGCCCGGCTGTCCGCCGGACGAAAGCCGCGACCGCGGCGCCGGACAGTCATCGCCGAGTCCCCGTCAGGCGCGAGCCTGGGGAGCCGGGGACCCACGAAGTCCCTGGGGTGAATCGGATCCCTGCGTCTCGCGCGAGGCGGAGGGGACCGTAGGAGACCTTCCTGCTCCGAACCCGTCAGCTAACCCGGTAGGCGAGAAGGAAGGAAAGGAACAGCCCCTCCATGGCATTCATCCGTGCCACCGGGAAGCATCGTGCCCCGAGCCGCCTGACGCGCAGGAGCGCCGAGGTCGCCGGTATCGCGGCCCTGGCCGCCACCGGTGTCATCGGCGCCACGGCCTCCCCGGCCCTCGCCGCGGACGCCGAGGCCGTCGCCGCCGGGACCGGTCTGACCCAGACCGTCGCCCTCGACACGACCCTGGCGGCCCAGATCGAGGCTCAGGCGAAGGTCCAGCAGCGCCAGGCCGACGCGGCTGCGAAGGCCGCGGCGGAAGCGAAGGCGAAGGCGGAGGCCAAGGCCGAGGCGAAGGCGGAGGCCAAGCGCAAGGCGGAAGCCCGCGCCAAGGAGGTCCGGGAGGAGAGGGCGCGCGCCGCACGCGCCGCCGAGCGCGCCCGGCTCAACTCCTTCCACCTCCCGGTCGCCGGCTCGCACGTGACCACCTCGTACAAGTCCGGCGGAGCGCTCTGGTCCTCCGGGAGCCACTCGGGCGTGGACTTCCAGGCGGCGTCCGGCACCTCCGTCGTCGCGGTCGGCGCCGGCACGGTCGTCGAGGCCGGCTGGGGCGGCGCGTACGGCAACAACATCGTGCTCAGGATGAAGGACGGCACGTACACCCAGTACGGCCACCTCTCCTCGATCGGTGTCTCCGTCGGCCAGAGCGTCGGCTCCGGCGAGCAGATAGGCATCTCCGGCTCGACCGGTAACTCCACCGGTCCGCACCTGCACTTCGAGGCCCGGACCACGCCCGAGTACGGCTCGGACATGGACCCCGTCGCCTACCTCCGCGCGCACGGCGTCCAGGTCTGACCCCACACGCGCGACACCGCTCCGACGAAGGCCCCGGCTCCGCGCGGGGCCTTCGTCGTGTCCCGGGGGATGCGCCCGCCGAAGCCCTCGCGGAAGTAGCTTCCGGCCAAAAGATATCCATGGATTCCACCCCGCCATCGGAAATTCCTGCCGGTTGCAATAGAGTCGCAGAACAGGCGTCGATCGGCCGCGTTTCGCGGGGATTAAGGCGGAGGTTCGGACATGCGCATTCCCGCGCATTCGGTATGTACGGCAATCCGTGACGACATCGTCTCGGGTGTCTTCGAGCGCGGCAGCCGCCTCACCGAAGAGGTGCTGGCGCGGCGCTACGGCGTATCCCGCGTCCCTGTGCGCGAGGCGCTGCGCACCCTGGAGTCCGAGGGGTTCGTCGTCACCCGCCGGCACGCCGGTGCCTGCGTCGCGGAGCCCACGGAACAGGAGGCCGCCGACCTTCTGGAGGTACGGATGCTCCTGGAGCCGCTCGGGGCGGCGCGGGCGGCGCAGCGTCGCACGGAGGCGCACCTGAAGGTGCTCCGCGGCCTGGTCAGGCTGGGGCAGGATCGGGTGCGCCGGGGGGAGGGGGAGGACCTGCGCTCCCTGGGCGGCTGGTTCCACGAAACGCTGGCCCAGGCCTCGGGAAGCCCTGCGTTGATCTCGCTGCTCACCCAGCTCCGCCACAAGATCACCTGGATGTACGCCGTGGAGCAGCCGGCCCGCCCCGCCGACTCCTGGGCCGAACACGGGGCCCTGGTCGACGCCGTGGCGCGCCGTGACCCGGAGCGGGCCAGGGTGCTGGCCGCCCAGCACGCGGAGCGGGCCGCCGCGGCCCACCGGCTGCGGGGCGTGGACCGGTCGGGTCGCACGGCGGGAACGGCCCGGGTGAGGTCTTCGCAACACCCCGTAAACATCGGGGGAGCCCGCCATTAACATTTACGCCGTATATAAAGAGGGTAATTCTCGGAGGGCTTTCTTTTCGCTGCCCTGATTTACATTCTCCGGGGCGCCGGCCGGCCCGGTTCGGGAAACAGGAAAGCCGCGACTCCCGGTGGGGAGGCGCGGCCTTCCTGTAGAAAAGGATCCGATTCGACGAGGTCGAGTCAGACGGTCTCCGGAAGCTCTTCGAGCCCCTCGGTGACCAGCTTCGCCAGACGGTCCAGGGCCGCCTCGGCGTCATCCGCCTCGGACGCGAGCACGATCTCCTCGCCGCCCTGGGCGCCCAGGCCGAGCACCGCGAGCATGGAAGCGGCGTTCACCGGGTTGCCGTCGGACTTGGCGATCGTCACGGGGACGCCGGAGGCCGTGGCGGCACGGACGAAGATGGAAGCGGGGCGGGCGTGCAGGCCCTCGGCCCAACCGACGTTGACGCGGCGCTCAGCCATGGTTCTGCCCTTCACGTAACGATGAGTTGTCTAGACCAGTCTCTCATGCAGTGCGGACTGCTGTGCCCGGCCTCGCCGACCGCCCGTCGGCTCCCTCAGCGTGCCCCTGCCACGCTCCGGCCGCGACCGGTGCCCCGGGTCGTAGGCTTTGGCCATGGAGCCCACTCCGGAGCAGAGTCCGCATCACGCGTACCCCGACCACTGGGAGGCGGACGTGGTGCTGCGCGACGGTGGTACCGCGCGCATCAGGCCCATCACCACGGACGACGCCGAGCGGCTGGTCAGCTTCTACGAGCAGGTGTCCGACGAGTCGAAGTACTACCGCTTCTTCGCTCCGTATCCGCGTCTCTCCGCCCGGGACGTGCACCGCTTCACCCATCACGACTACGTCGACCGGGTGGGACTGGCCGTCACGATCGGCGGCGAGTTCATCGCCACCGTCCGTTTCGACCGGATCGACGAGCGGGGCAGGCCCGCGTCGGCCCCGTCGGACGAGGCCGAGGTCGCGTTCCTCGTCCAGGACGCCCACCAGGGCCGCGGCGTGGCGTCCGCCCTCCTCGAACACATCGCGGCGGTGGCCCGGGAGCGGGGCATCCGCCGCTTCGCGGCAGAGGTGCTGCCCGCCAACAACAAGATGATCAAGGTGTTCCGGGACGCCGGATTCACCCAGCAGCGCAGCTTCGAGGACGGCTCCGTGCACCTCACCCTCGACCTGGAGCCCACGGCCGAGTCCCTCGCCGTCCAGCGCGCACGTGAACAACGGGCCGAAGCACGCTCGGTCCAGCGTCTGCTGGCCCCCGGCTCCGTCGCGGTCATCGGCGTCGGCCGCGAACCCGGCGGCGTGGGCCGGACCGTGCTGCGCAACCTCCTCGGCTCGGGCTTCACCGGACGCACCTACGCGGTGAACACGTCCTTCGCCGCGAGCCTGGACGCCGTCGACGGAGTGCCCGCCCATCGCTCCGTGGGCGGGATCGGTGAGCAGGTCGACCTCGCCGTGGTCGCCGTCCCCGCCGACCGGGTGCCCGAGGCCGTCGCCGACTGCGGTGAACACGGGGTCCAGGGCCTCGTCGTCCTCTCGGCCGGCTACGCCGAGCGCGGCGCCGGAGGCAGGGAACGGCAGCGGGAACTCGTCCGGCAGGCACGCTCGTACGGCATGCGGATCATCGGCCCGAACGCCTTCGGCATCATCAACACCTCCGACACCGTCCGCCTCAACGCCTCCCTCGCCCCCGAGTCGCCCAACGCCGGGCGCATCGGGCTCTTCACCCAGTCCGGCGCCATCGGCATCGCCGTCCTGTCCGGTCTCCACCGCAGGGGCGCGGGACTGTCGGCCTTCATCTCGGCGGGCAACCGGGCCGATGTCTCGGGCAACGACTTCCTGCAGTACTGGTACGAGGACCAGAACACCGACGTCGCCCTGCTGTACCTCGAGTCACTCGGCAATCCGCGCAAGTTCACCCGGCTCGCACGCCGGACGGCCGCCGTGAAGCCCGTCGTCGTGGTGAAGGGCGCCCGGCACAGCGGCTCCAACCCGCAGGGGCACGCCGTACCGGTCAGCCGCATCCCCGACGCGACGGTGTCCGCGCTGATGCGCCAGGCGGGAGTGATCCGTGTCGACACGGTCACGGAGATGGCCGACGTCGGACTGCTCCTCGCCGGCCAGCCCCTGCCGAACGGCCCCCGGGTGGCGATCCTGGGGAACTCGGAGTCGCTCGGCCTCCTCACCTACGACGCCTGCCTGGCGGAGGGGCTGCGCCCGCGCCCGCCCCGCGACCTCACGACGGCGGCGGGCCCGCAGGACTTCCGGCGCGCGCTGGCCGAGGCGCTGGCCGACGGGACGTGCGACGCCGTGATCGTGACCGCGATCCCCTGGGTGGGGGAGAACGGCGAGGCGGAGACCGGGGAGGGCGAGGTCCTCGCCGAGGCACTGCGGGAGGCGGCGGCCACCGGCCCGGCCAAGCCGGTGGCGGTGGTGCACGTGGAGATGGGCGGCCTGGCGCAGGCCCTCGCCGCCGCCACGCGCACCGCCGGCCCGTCCGCGCCCCCGCAGGCCGGTCCTCCGACTGCCCGGCAGCCCCAGCCCGCCCCTCCGTCCGACGCGCACACCCCGGGCCCGCAGCCCCGGCCCTCGTCCCCGCCGCCCCCCGACGCGTCGGCCGCGGACGGACCCCGCGTGGGAGCCCCGGCGCCGGTGGGAGCAGGAGAGGGCGCGGGGGCCGCCGGCAGTCCCGACCCCTCCGCGGGGCGGATCCCCGCCTACCCCGCCGCCGAACGAGCCGTCCGCGCGCTCGCCGAAGCGGTGAAGTACGCCCAATGGCGGCGTCAGGCGGCAGCTCCCGGCAAGGTGCCCGAATTCCTGGACGACACCATCGACGAGCACGGCACATCCCGGCTGATCGAGACACTGCTCGGCCCCGGCCCCGACCCGCGCGGCCGCCCGCTCACGCACGACGAGGCCCGAGAGCTGCTCGCCCGCTACGGCATCACCGTGCGGCCGGCACTCACCGCCCCCGATCCGGAGGCCGCTGTCGCCGCAGCCGCGAAGCTCGGCTACCCCGTGGCCCTCAAGACCACCGCACCCCATCTCCGGCACCGCGCCGACCTCGGTGGTGTCCGGCTCGATCTCGCGGGTGAGAACGCCCTGCGCCGGGCGTACGACGAACTGACCGATCTGCTCGGTACCCCCGCCGAACTCCGCCCCGTCGTCCAGGCCATGGCCCCCAGGGGCGTCGACACCGTCGTCAGGGCGTCCATCGACGCCGCCGCCGGAGCCGTCCTCTCCTTCGGCCTGGCCGGCGCGCCCTCCGAACTCCTGGGCGACACGGCCCACCGGCTGGTGCCCGCCACCGACCGCGACGCCGCCGAGCTGATCCGCTCCATCAAGGCGGCTCCGGTGCTGTTCGGCTGGCGCGGCGCCGCGCCGGCGGACACCGCGGCGCTCGAGGAGCTCCTCCTGCGGGTGTCCCGGCTCGTCGACGACCACCCCGAGGTCGTCTCGGTCACCCTGGAGCCCGTCGTCGTGGCGACACACGGGCTGACGGTGCTCGGGGCGAGCGTCCGGCTCGCACCGCCGCCGGCCCGCAGCGATCTCGGTCCCCGCCGGCTTCCCAGCTACTGACCGCGCACGGACCCGCGCACGACGTCCCCGGCAGTCACCGGCCCCCCGTAGGATGGTGCGCATGGCAAAGACCGGTACCACGACCCAGGGGCTGCGCGCGGCGATCGAGCGCAGCGGCTACTACCCGGCCCTCGTGGCCGAGGCGGTGGAGGCCGCCGTCGGCGGGGAGCCGGTCGCTTCGTACCTGGTGCACCAGGAGACCACCTTCGACTCCAACGAGGTCCGCCGCCATGTCACGGTCCTCGTCCTGACGGACACGCGCTTCATCGTCAGCCACACCGACGAGCAGGCGGCCGACACGAGTTCCCCGACGCCGTACGCCACGACGTCGACCGAGTCGGTCAAGCTCGACCGGATCTCGTCCGTCGTGGTCAGCCGCGTGGTCGCCAACCCGGAGAAGTACGTTCCCGGCACGCTGCCCCGCGAGGTCGTCCTGACCATCGGCTGGGGCGCCGTCTCCCGCATCGACCTGGAGCCCGCGGCATGTGGTGACCCCAACTGCGAGGCCGACCACGGCTACACCGGCAGCTCCACTGCCGACGACCTGAGCCTGCGCGTCAGCGAGGCGGGGGACGGGCCGGACACCGTGCGCCAGACCCTCGCCTTCGCACAGTCCCTCTCCGAGGCCACGGCCGCGACAGCGGCGACCGCCCGCTGATGGTCCAGCCCGCCTGGCAGGACCCCGTACTGCTCGCGCCCGAGGCCGCGCCCGTACCCGAGTACGGCTCCGGCTCGCTCGCCGATCTGCTCCCCACGCTCGTCGCGGGGCAGGGTGTACCCGGCTTCGAGGCGTCGATCGCGGAGCTCACCCCCGCCGACCGGAACTGCGTCTTCCTGATCGACGGACTCGGCTGGGAGCAGATCAAGGCACACCCCGACGAGGCGCCCTTCCTGTACTCGCTGCTGCCCACCTCCCGTGGTGGCACCGGCCGGCCGGTCACGTCGGGCTTCCCGGCCACCACGGCGACCTCGCTCGCCTCGGTCGGCACCGGCCTGCCGCCCGGTGAGCACGGCCTGCCCGGATACACGGTGCGCAACCCGGAGACGGGCGCGCTGATGAACCAGCTCCGCTGGAGGCCGTGGACCGAGCCCAAGGTGTGGCAGCCGCACCCCACCGTCTTCCAGCTCGCCGACGCCGCCGGTGTCCGCACGGCCCAGGTCTCAGCCCCCGCCTTCGAGCAGACCCCCCTCACCAAGGTCGCGCTCAGTGGCGGTTCCTTCCTCGGCCGGCTCACCGGCGAGGAACGGATGGACCTCGCCGCCGAGCGTCTCGCGGCCGGTGACCGGTCCCTCGTCTACACGTACTACAGCGAGGTCGACGGCCAGGGACACCGCTACGGGGTGGACTCCGATGCCTGGCGCGGCCAGCTGATGTACGTCGACGGGCTCGCCCGGCGCCTCGCCGAGCAGCTTCCGCCCCGCTCGGCGCTGTACATCACCGCCGACCACGGCATGATCGACATTCCGTTCGACGAGCAGTCCCGGATCGATTTCGACGAGGACTGGGAGCTGAGCGCCGGGGTCGCCCTGCTGGGCGGCGAAGGCCGTGCCCGGCACGTGTACGCGGTGCCCGGCGCGCAGGCGGACGTGCTGACGGTCTGGCGCGAGGTGCTCGGCGAGCAGTTCTGGGTGGCGAGCCGGGACGAGGCCGTCGCGGCGGGCTGGTTCGGCCCCCGGATCGACGAACGGGTCCACGGCAGGATCGGCGACGTGGTGGCGGCCGCCCACGACGACGTGGTGATCACCGCTTCGGTCAAGGAGCCCCACGAGTCCGCGATGGTGGGCATGCACGGTTCGCTGACCCCCGTGGAACAGCTGGTCCCGCTCCTCGAAGTACGCTCCTAGCCGACGTTCCCCCACCTCGCACCGCACCCACCCCTGAAAGGCGCGCACCTTCTCATGCCCGAGCTCGTGTTCTTCTCCGGAACCATGGATTGCGGAAAGAGCACACTCGCTCTCCAACGAATCCACAATCGGTCCGCGCGGGGTCTGCAGGGTGTGGTCTTCACACGTGACGACCGGGCGGGGGAGGGGAAGCTCTCTTCGCGGCTCGGGCTGGTGACGGACGCCGTCGAGGCGGCACCGGGGATGGATCTGTACGCCTACGTCGTAGGCCGTATGACACAGGGCGACCGGGTCGACTACCTGATCGTGGACGAGGCGCAGTTCCTGGCGTCGGAGCAGGTCGACCAGTTGGCCCGGGTCGTGGACGACTTGGACCTCGACGTCTTCGCTTTCGGTATCACGACCGACTTCCGGGCCAGGCTCTTCCCCGGCTCGCAGCGGCTGATCGAGTTGGCGGACCGCATTGAGGCGCTGCAGGTCGAGGCGATGTGCTGGTGCGGGGCGCGTGCCACGCACAACGCCCGCACCGTGGGCGGTGAGATGGTGGTGGAAGGCGAGCAGGTCGTCGTCGGCGATGTGAACGGCCCTGCGGCGGAGGTCGGCTACGAGGTGCTGTGCCGGCGTCATCACCGCCGCCGCATGACGAGCGCCGCATCGCATGCCGGGACACTCTCTCCGGATGTCCTGCCCATCGCCTCCGCGTACCCGTTGCCGTCCTGACAGGCCGTGGTCCGGCCGTGCGTTTCCGGCGTCGTCCGGCCGGGTCTAGGGCGGCCTCGGCGGTTCGGGCTTCCACGTTCCGTGCGGTCTCCGGAGTGATCCCCGGATCGGTAGCGACCTGCCGGGCCGTCGACGTTCGACCGTCCCTCGGCCCTGCCGGTCGGTGCAGCGGCAACGCGCTCGCCGGGTACGGGACCGCGCTCGCGGCCCGACCACCACACGGTGCGCCACCCCCAGCCACCACCGGGTCCCGCTACGAGCGGAGCAGCGTGTCGAGGAGTCGGTCCGACCGCCGATCGAGCGCCCTCAGCCGCGTGGCCCCGCCCGTCCCTCCGGAGTACACGGAGGGACGGGCGGGGCCACCCCACGCCACGAGGGCCCGTCGCCGGTGTCAGGTGGCGTAGCGGGAATGCTCGACATGCCACACGTAGGAGGCGGCGATGGATTCCAGGGCTCGGGCGTGATCGGCGAGCTCCGCGACTGATCCGGTGGTGAGCTCGGTGATGCGACCGCGCAGGATGACGGCCTCTTCCTCACACAACCGGGCGGCTCGTCGGAAAGCCTCCTCGATGTCGCAGCCGTACTGACGCATCAGTACCGTCGGCAGGCTGAGCGGGCTCGGTCCCTCGTCGGCTGTCTCCTTCGCGTACGAAGCGAGATCGTTGATCCATCCGGCGAGGTTGGCCACGGCCGATTCCAACTCCCGGACCGCCGTCGAGGAGCGCTGCTGTCCGGTGAGTTCGTACCCGAGCACTGTCTCCGCGGCTGCCATGACGGTGCGCACGAAGACCGTGTGGGGGCGCATGGCCCGGTAGTCGTGGATCGTGATGTGCCCGGGGGCGTGGAGGTGGTGTGCCTCCCAGAGGATTCCGAAGAGGTTGTCGCGCAGGTGGGCGGTGATCCGCAGATACTGCGTGGGCGTGGCCCGTGCCTCGAAGCGGACCAGGAGATCTCGCAGGGAGGCACCGAAGACGCTCGGTTCGACGGCGGACTGCCGGTCGTCGTGTCCGGCGAGCAGTTCGACGAACTCGCTGTTCCTGCGCACCAGTCCGGGGAGATCGCCCGCCCCCGCGGTCTCGCCGCAGGTGTCGTCGAACGCGGTCAGCCACAGGAACAGGTCGGCGCACAGAACGAGGCTGTCGACGTCGGCCGTCGGGAGGACGAGGGCGATGCCCCGGCTCGTGATGTTGCACAGCGCCCTTCGCGCGCCCGCCGAGCCGACCAGGGGATAGGTGGTGAGCCACTCGTCGGCCTGACGCTCGACGGCGTCCGTGTGAGGGCTGACGGCGAACGGGCCGGGGAAGGAGTCGCGAAGGTCCGGCATCGGCAGTACGGCGGGGAGGGAAGGGGGTGCCCCTGGAGGGGAGTCGCTCATGCCGCAGCCTGCACGACCGCACGCTGCCTGGCCTCGACGATCATATTGAGGGAGGACGGGTGCACGGTGATCTCGGGTATCGGGCGGACCGGCTTCCCGGGAGCCGGGCGCAGTCGCCACCGGGACGCGACGAGTGCCGTGATGACGACGGCCTCGGTGATGGAGAACTGGTCGCCGATGCACATCCTCTTGCCGACCCCGAACGGGATGAAGGCCCCTCGCGGGGGCTGGGGCCGTTCCGGGATCCAGCGGTCCGGATCGAAGCGCAGTGGCTCGGGAAACAGCTCTGCGTCCCTGTGCATCGCGTAGGGGCTCCACATGACGTCCATGCCCGCCGGCAGACTGAATTCGCCCAGTTCCACGGGGGAGATGGTCTGCCGGGTGAGGATCCAGGCGGGATTGTGAAGACGCAGGGTCTCGTCGATGAGCCTGCGGGTGAAGACGAGCCGGGGGATGTGTTCGAGGGTGATCGGTCCGCCCGCGAGCACGGAGTCGACCTCCTCGTGCAGTCTGCGCTCCAGTTCCGGGTTGCGGCCCAACTCATGGAAGAGCCAGGCCAACGTGACCGCAGTGGTCTCGGATCCCGCCGCGAGCAGCGCCGTGACCTCCGCCATGACCTCGTCGTCGCTCAGATGGCCGCCGGTCTCGTTCGGGACGGTCATGAGCAGGGACACCAGGTCGTCGTACGCGTCGGGGTTCGCCCGGTGGTCGGCGATGATGGCCGTGATGGTCTCGCGCAGTACGGCGTTGGCCGCCCGGGCCCTGCGGTTGCCGCGCGTCGGCAGCCGTTCCAGGACCGGGATGGGGAGCATGGCGTGCGTCAGCGCGGCCTTGAAGACGGTGTCGACGCTGTTGAGGATCGTCTGTGCGGGGCCTGGTTCCGGGGTGGAGGAGAACAGGGCCGCCATGACGACGCCTTGTGCCATCAGCTGCATCTCGTTGGACACGTCGACGGTCCGGCCGTGGTCCCAGGCCGAGATGGACGGTTCCACGGTGTCCGCCATCATCTCGATGTAGCCCTTGACCTGTTCGCGGTGGAGGGCGGGGGTCATCATGCGCCGTCGGTTCAGATGCTGCTTTCCCTCCGCGACGGGCAGCGGGTCTCCTCCGAAGAGTTTGAGCTTCTCGAAGAGCAGACCCTTGTTGAAGTGCTGTGAGTGGCGGGTGAGTACATCCTGGAGCAACTCGTGCGAGTTGACGACGACTATCGGCTTGGGGCCCACGCGTATGCGCACGATGGGACCGTAGGAGCGGAGCTTCTGCACGTATGCCAGTCGGTTCCTGACGAGAGGCAGTGCGTGTCCTGCGAGTGGCAGTCGACCCGGCGCGGTCGGCGGCAGGTGATTCTCGGTGCTCAAGTGCCTGTCCTCGTTCTCTGGGCGTTTCAAGGGTGTTCGTCGTACAGGGGGTCGATCGCCTCAGAGGTGACGGATCCGCAGCATCTCCCGCGCGCCGAGGATCTCGGCTTCGATCATCGCGTGGGGCGCGTAGAGGGTCTTGTCGTGCCACAGGGCGGGGTGCTCGGCGCCGGCGTCCGGTACGGCCTCCAGATACGCCTCGGCGCGGCCGAGCGCGCGGACCTGGTCCGGCGTGGGCGCGGGAGGGGCAGCGGAGAGCAGAATCTTGACGGCGTACGCGGTCTCCTCAGCGGTGCCGCCCCAGACGCCCCACGAGCCGTCGTCCCGCTGGGTGTCCGCCGTCCAGGCGGCGGCTTTCGCGACCGCGGCCGAGGCTCGATGCCCTCCGTACTGCGCCAGCGCCCTGACGCACCGCTCGGTGGCGTAGTAGGGAGAGGCGTGCCATTTGTCGGGCCAGTGCCCTTCGGCACTCTGCTGGCCGATCAGCCAGTCGCACAGCTTGTCCGCCCGGGGATCGTCGATGCCGTCCTCGGAGGGGAGACGCCGCGAACAGCTGACCAGGGCCTGGAGCGCGTGGGCGTTCGCCGTGACCGACCCGGTGTCCTCTCCGACGTAGCAGTCGAAGTGGCTGCCGTTGTGGAACGCGTCGAGAGGTCCGGGCCCGTACGGCCGGCCGACCAGGGAGGCCACCAGCACGGCCATGGCCGTGTCGTCGGCATCCGTCATGAGGCCGGGCGCGCCGCGTACTCCTTCGGGATCGTAGATTTCGTCGACCCACCCGCGAATGGTGGGCAGGGTGGAGGTGGGCAGTCCTGCCTGGGCCAGCGCAGCGGCCACCCAGAGCCGCTCGAAGACACGGATGGGGGCTGCTTCGGGGAAGAGTCCGTCGTACCGGAGTGCGACGGGCTCCAGGTGCGCGACAGCCTGCTCCACGGCGTCGGGCGTATGTGATGAGGCCCAGGCGGCAGTGGCGGCCGGCGAGCTTCCCAGGAGGCCCGCGGCTTGGGGCATGAGCAGCCGAGGTATGTGCCCGGCTATGCCTTCGAAGGTGTGGTGGAGCTTGACGGGAAGGCTACCCGCGGCCTTGTACCGTGCGGCGACGTGTGCGGGCGCCCCTTCGTGGTATCCGCCCGGCACCGCCAGGCGGTCCGTCACGGCTCCGTCGGCCAGGCGGGGAGTCTCTTCGGTGCCGATGAGGGCCAGGTGTTCGTTGATTTCTGAGACCAGCCCGGGAACGAGGAGCTCGGCCGCTGCCGTGTCGGGCCACGGACCGGCCGGCGGAAGTGCGCGTAGCGCGCTCAGACCGCGTGCCGCCGCACTTGCGAGCCGGGCTCTGACGTCCTCGGAAACGGTGGCACGCCGGAATACGGCCAGCGCGGCCTCCACCCCACTGAGCGTCGGGAGCAGACGATACGGCTCCGGTCCGGCACCCCAACTGCCGTCGGGTGCTTGTTCATCGAGGAGGTACTCGACCCGGCGCGCCTCACCGGGCAGCCAGGGTGCCGCTGAGATGACACGGGCTGTCTCGTACAGGGAAGGGCGCACACTGCCCCACCTGTCCTGGTCGACCCCGGCCACCAGATCAATGGCCTGTTCGGCAAAGGTCGACCCGGCGGGCGCGTTGCTCATGGGGGTGGTCTCCTCCTTGTTGGGATGCATGTGTACCGGGCGCTGCCGCTCTTATGCCTGGCGCGCGGTCGCGGCGTCCGCAAGGCCGCGCAGGGAGGCCGTCGTGACGCCGGGGAAGGGGGCCTCGTCCAGGGCTGCGAGCGCTGTGGCCCGTCGCTCGGCGATCATTTCCTCCACGCTCGCCCGGGCGCCCGTGGAGGCGAGGATGGCGCGTATCACGTGTGCCTGCTCCTCGTTCAGGTCGCTCCGGCCGACGAGGCTGCGCAGGGTGCCCAACTCCGAGGGGGATGCTCGTTTGACCGCGAGCGCCATCAGTACCGTGGCTTTCCCCGCGCGTAGATCGTCGAGTACCGATTTGCCCGTGTCGGCGGAGTCACCGAAGACCCCGAGCAGGTCGTCCCGCAGCTGGAACGCCTCCCCCAACGGTATTCCGAAGGCGGTGCAGGCCTCCAGCACCGGTGGGGCCGCGCCGGCCAGAGCCGCCCCGATGTGCAGAGGGCGCTCTATCGTGTACTTCGCCGTCTTGTACCGGATGATGCGCAACGGGGTCTCGACATCGTCGGACAGGCGGCCGGTGGTCTGGAGGTCCAGGAGCTGGCCGTACATGATCTCGCTCCGCATTTTCGCCAGGAGCGGCCTGACCTGGGCGAGCCGGTCGGGGGCGGACCCCGCCGTCTCTAGCAGTTCGTCGGACCAGACGAGCGCCAGGTCTCCGAGAAGCACGGCGGCGCCGAGACCGTGAGCTTCGGCCCTGTCGCGGCGCCCACCGTCGTCGGTGTAGGTCATGGCGAGGGCGCGATGGGCGGACGGCTGCCCGCGACGGATGTCGCTGTCGTCCATCACGTCGTCGTGTATCAGGGCGAACAGCTGGAAGAGTTCGAGGCTGGCGGCCGTGCGTACGGCGGCCGCCGGCTCTCCCGTCGCCCCTGCCGCCTGCCATCCGTAGAGGCACAGCCGGGAACGCAGGCGTTTACCGCCGTCGAGGAGCTTGCGAAGAGTGGACGTCAGGTGCAACAGCTCTGCACCCGGGGCCGATCGGTCCTTGGAGTCCAGGAAGCCCGTCAGGGCGGAGCCCACCTCGTGGTGCAGAGAAGAGACGTCAGGAGGGGCGGGAAGCATCTCAGTCATCAGTCGATCCCTTAATCGAGAGCCGTCATGTCATTTCGTTCACACAGAGGACGGACCAGGGACACGGTCTTTCCTGGATGAGGTGGTGGGGCCGTCCCCACGGACGGCCCCACCACCTCCAGCGGCCGCGCGAGCTAGACCGAGGGCCTGTACCGTGCCCCGAGGTCCGCATCCGCCGAGGCCGGCCCCCCTTCCTCCCTGAGGTCGGCGGGGCTCCGGGACCAGGGCGTGGCCCCCTTGGCGTCGGGGGTCAGCGGTGTGAAGCGTGCGGGCAGCGCGGTGAGCGTCCGGTGAACGGCCCCCGCCTTGTACACGAGTTGTCCAGCAGGCACTGCCAGCTCGATGTCCGGCAGATAGCTGACGAGACGTTCGATCGCGGTGGTGGCGATGAGCAGTGCCACGTCACTGGCGGGACAGGCATGAGGGCCGGCAGCGAAGGCGAGGTGCGCCTTGGAACCCGACCGGTAGCCGTCGGACGGGGTGCCTGAGTGCGGGCAGGTGTTCGCGGCGGCGTACGAGACCATGACGGGTGAGCCCGCGGGTATGGCGGTCCCGTGGAAGTTGATGTCCTTCTTGGGCGTGTGGAAGCTGTAGTTGGCCAAGGGGGACTCGTTCCACAGCGCGTCGTTGATGGCGTGCTGGATGGGGAGACTGCCTGTGGTCAGGGTGCCGAAGTAGCGCTCGTCACTCAGCATGCGGACGAAGGTGTTCGCGATGAGATTGGCCAGGGGCTCGTTACCCGCGCCGAGCGTGATCAGGATCTGGTTGGTGGCCTCTTCCTGGGTCAGGCCGTTGGGGTGGTCGATGAACCACGAGGTCAGATCCTGCCCGCGCTGAGCGGCCTTGGTGGCGTAGAGCGTCTGAAGGTAGGAGCCGAAGGCCTGTCCGCCGGCTGCCTGCCTCTCCGGATCGTTGTCCACCATCGCCGACAGGGCCCACACGAGCCGAGGGCCGTGTTCGTCCGGCATGCCGAACAAGGCGTTGAAGATCATCAGCGGCAGCTGCGTTGCGTACTGACTGACGAGGTCGACGTTCCCGGTGTCGGCGAACTCCTGGAGCAGCGTGTCCGCGTAACGGCACGTCAGGGCGCGTACCTCGTGGGGATCCAGGAGGCCGAAGCTGTCGGTGATCACGCGGCGCAGGTGTGCGTGCTGCTCGCCGTCGGCGAAGAAGAGGCTCGGCCGCCATTCCACCAGGGGCCTGATCGGGCTGTCCTCCGGCACCTGGTGAAGCCAACTGCGGGTGTCCTTGGACCAGGTGTCGGTGTCCCGCAGGAGTTCGATCGCGGCCTGGTAGTCGGTGACCAGACGGACAACGACACCGGGGGCGACCTCGGCCACGCCGACGGGCCCCTGCCGGCGCAGCAGTTCGTAGCTGCGCCGGGGGTTGGCAGCGTGCTCGGGCCCGTGGAGGCACACGGGCGCATCGGTGGGGGTGATGGTCACGAGGTTTCGGCTCCGGCTGCGGCAGAGGAGATGGAATGGGCGGTGAGGGCGATGAGGGCCTCGAGGCTGCTGTTCATGTCACGGGCATCGCAGGTGACCAGGGGGGTGGCCGGGTCGAGATCGAGCTTCGAGCGGAGCAGTTCTGTCGGGTACTGGGGTGAGTCAGGGAAGTCATTGACGGCGACGGCGTACGGCAAACCGCGCTCCTCGATGAGATCCATCACTTCGAAGGACTCGTCCAGACGCCGGGTGTCGGCCAGGACGAGCGCTCCGAGAGCTCCGAAGGCGATGCCCTCCCACAGGGGAAGGAAGCGGCGCTGCCCCGGCGTTCCGTAGAGGTACAGGACGATCTTGTTGCCCGGCAGGGTCCGGCGGCCGAAGTCGATGGCCACCGTGGTGGTGGTCTTGTGGCGCAGACCGACGAGGCTCAGGTCGTCGGTGGTCGCCGCGGCGTCGGTCATGATCTCGTCGGTGTGCAGCGTCGGTATCTCTGACAACGTTTGTATCGACGTCGTCTTGCCCACACCGATGGGACCGGCGACAAGGATCTTGATGCGTTTGTGCGTCCCCTCCGGCAGGTAGACCGGGCGCGTGCTAGGCGACGAGGAGTTGGCGGAGCCCACTCAGAACCTCTTCCATAACGGCTTTCGATGGACGGTCGGCGCGCAACGCGGAGAGAGCGTCCGGGACCGGGTCGCTGGCCTCTAATTGCCCGTCACTGACAAGCTGGCCCGCGATCATGAGGCTCGCGCCGACCGGAAGCTTGAGGTAGCCGGCCACCTCGATGACGCTGAGGGAGCCGTCCAGGACGAGTTCGACCATTCGCAGCTGTATCGGCGTGTGATAACTGGGGAGAGGGAGACCGGTGGCACGGACGGCCGTGAGCCTGTCCAGGCTGCCGGAAGCCGGTGCTTCGGTACCTCCCGTTCCCAGATAGGGCGGAAGCAGCCTCCGCTCCCGACTCACGAGAGGCCGTCCTGGGCGCGGGCGGGGACGGACATGCTCTGTTGGCCGAGCTTCATGGCCTGGCGGGCCATGGCGCCCGCCACCACCCCCATGGGCATGTCGTCGGTGCCCGCAGCGGCGATCAGCGTGTTGTCCCCGGCCGGCATCACCATGTATATGCCGTGCTCGTTCTGCGTGGTCGCGGTGACCAACGGTGTGTTCTCCGGCTGACCCAGGGCCGTGTTGGTGGCGGCCCGTGCGGCGGCGTAGAAGGCGGAGGTCATCGCGCCTATGCCTTCCGCGTCGTCCCGCTTCAGATGCTCCGAGGTGGCCTGGACCATGCCGTCGCGGGTCATCGTCAGGGCGTGCAGGACACCCTTGATCTCCGTGATGGGCTTCAGGTACCAGGCGGCCTGGTCAGGCTGGCTGTAGTTGTTGAGGGTCACGGGGTTTCCTCCGAATCGGTGTTTACTCGGCCGCTGGCCAGCCCCTCCTGGAAGTCGTTCCAGGTGTCCTGGGCGCGGCGAGGATCCTGGGGCTTGTATCGGGGCGCGGCATCCTCGATGGCCGACACCGCGAGGGTGCGCCGGTTGCGCTGGGGCAGTTCGGGCGCGGCTCCGGCGTCCGCGGCCGCAGCGGGGCTGCGGGTCGGCTCCGGGGCGGCAGGCTGAGCGGTGGAAGCGGTGGTGGGGCGCTTGCGGACCTGGGGAGCCGAGGCGGGCAGCGGAGCCATCGCGGACGGGGGCTTCGCCTCCTCGTTCATGGAGGTCAACAGGTTGGGCGGAATCGACAGCACAGCACGCACCCCACCGTAGGCGGATTGGTGGTTGATGGAGACGGCGAAGCCGTAGTCGGCCACCAGTTGGCCGACGGCCGCAAAGCCCTGCGACGGCGGGTCGCCGAGGTCGGTGAGCATCACTTCCTGCTGGTCACCGGAGAGCAGGCGTGTCCCGCGGATGGTTGCCTCCGCGGTCATACCCGTGCCCGAGTCGTCGAAGGTGATGCACACGTTGCCGTTCCCGGTCTGGAGCACGCTCACCTCGACCATCAGGTCGTCGCGTGAATGCTCCAGCGCATTGGCCATCAGCTCCGCACAGGCCATCGCGATGGGCTCAGCGGCACGTCCTACGACGCCGATGTCGGAGGACCGGAGCCGCGAGATGATCTGAATGCGTTCGAACCCGCGCAGGCGTGAGGAGGCACCGCCGATGATCTCGGTCACGTACGTGTCCTTGCGGACATGTCCAGGCCAGGCACCGTACGCGACGGCGGACTTCTGCAGGAGCCGCAGCAGCTGCTCGTTGAGGTGGTCCGCCTGGAGCAGCCTGCTGGTCAGGCTCTGCGGGGCGCTGAACTCGTGCTGCAGCTCGTCGATCTCCGTCTGCAGACGGTAGGAGAGCGCCTGCGCGTCCTGGTTCGTACCACGCAGGGCGGCCCGGGCGGCAGCGTCCACCCGGCGTCGTTCCTTGAGCAGGCTGACGGAGACGTGCTCGAGCACGGAGTCGAGGAGAAGCGCGTCGTGGGAACCGGCGAGGCTCTCGTGCAGCAGGCCGGGAACAGGATGGTGCGAACTGATCAGATTCAGTGCCAGCGCGGGCAGCCGCGCGGAGACGAGGTGACGTACCTCGTCACGGAATTCCTCTGCGTAGGCTTCGACCTCGACGGTGTGTGTCTCAGCGGAATGCCTTTCCTTTGCTGCTGCCAGAGCACGCGCTTCGGCATCTCGCATGCGGGACTCAAAGCTGTCGCGGGCCGAAGCGTATTCCTTGCCGCGCCGTATTTGTTTCCTGAGCGAGCGTGCCAACAGCACGACTGTGATGGCCAGAAGGACCGTCACGACGCCGAGTGCTATGGAGGATTCTGATAGCAAGGTCACGGGAGAAGGGTCCTAGGGTTGGGTTCGATCTTCCGGGATTTCACCCGGCTGACGAGTCGGTCCATGGAGGGGCCGACTGCCTCTTCCGGATGTGCCCGGTGGACCTGCGGGCCTGAGATCGAGCGGGTCGTACAGCAGGTATGAATGATCCGTGAAGATTCGACGAGCAGCGGCGTACCGGCCGCTCCACGGTCGCTGAGGTGGCACGGAGCGTGTGAGGACAGGCGCGTGTGCACCGCCGCGCTGCTGGGCGGGCTTCCCCGGGCTCGCTGTCCGACGCCCCGTCATGACCGCCGGCACAGTGCCCCTTCGAGGTGCCCGCAGGGCCGGTCCGGCCGCCGGTGGCAGGGGATCAGGATCCATCAGGGCTCCGTTGTGGGGCGGGGTCACAGACGATATCGGGGCTCTCCGCCATCAACCGCAGCGATGTTGCAGCGACCTGGCAGTCAAATCGGGTTCATTGTATGTGCGTTGAAACGTTCGCGCAGCACGGGCGAAAGCAACAACCGGAGTCCATTCAGGACGAAGGGGATCGTCGGTGCAGCGGTCCCGGCCTGGGAAAGGGCGACTTCCTCGCACGCGGCGCGCACCGATCCGGACCGAAGCTGTTCCGGCATCGCGCTCCACGCGCCGCCCGCGGCCGGGCGATCCAGGGCACCGGCATCATCAGCGCGCACATCGATCGGGACCTCCCGCTCGTGACGATCGGCCGTCCGGATCCCGGCCGGCCCCGTCGGACTCGCGGAGCGCGGCGCTGACTTGGCGCACTGCGGCCCGTTTCGAGATCACGTGACGGAGCGCGTCGTACGCCGATCCGCGCCGCCAACGCTGACGCGCCTGCGTGCGGGCGGGGTAACACCGCGCGTGGCGCCAAATGGTGACGGCCCGCCAGGACCGCTATGAGCGCGTGCCGTCCGCGTAGGTCACCGGGGACCCGTGCGTGGGTGAGATCCGCCCCTCCCCGGTGCCGATCACCGATGTGTGGGGCGTCGAGGGGTGGGTGCGGACGGGCCTGTGTGCGCCCGTTGCTGTCGGGTCAGGCCCGGGAGTCGGGTGTCGGTGTCGGTGGCAACCGCGTGGAAGGCGCAAGCTGCGGGGCGGCTGACCTGCGCTTATAACGCCGCTGAAACACGCAGGTAATCATCCTTGGAACACGGGAGTGACGCGTCTCGACTTTGATCGCATGCGTGTCCTGATGAGGGACGTGTGCCCGCCCGATCAGGAGGGGCACCACCACCGCTCGCTGAGAGGAATCACGAAATGCAGCAGTCCGAGATGCAGATCACCAACCTGGAAGCGCTCTTCGGGGACATGGAGGAGCAGCTGACGGTCATCAGCGAGCCCACCGGTACCGGCGGTTTCGAGGGCCCGGCCATGACCACGCTCCCCTGCGCCACCACCGCCACTCGCATCTCCGTGGCGACCAAGTGCTGACGAGGCATCACTAGCACGTGAGCCGCGGCCGGGGCCGGGCCCGGGGCCCGGCCCGGGGGCCCAGAGCCGGGAAAACCGGAGGGGGTGTACCCCCTGTCGGACCTGGGGAGCGGGCCCCAGCGGGGGGTGCTGGCGGGGGGCAACGCC
>NZ_JAFBGA010000021.1 GCF_016909575.1 Streptomyces sp. HB132
ACTCGGGGGTTGGAGCTGGATCTGTTCGTGGTGTTCTCGTCGGCGGCGGGGGTGTTCGGTACTCCGGGGCAGGCGAATTATGCGGCGGCCAATGCCTTTGTGGACGCGTTGGTGTCGGAGCGGCGGGCGGGTGGTCTGCCGGGTCATTCGTTGTCGTGGGGGTTGTGGGAGGAGACGAGTGGGCTGACGGCGTCCTTGGACGAGGGGGGCCGGGACCGGTTGAGTCGTGGTGGTGTTCGTGCGTTGAGCACGTCCGATGGGCTGGCACTCCTTGACCGTGCGTTGGCTTCGGACGAGGCTCATACGGTTCCCGTCGGGCTGGATCTCGCGAGCCTGCGGGAGGGTGGGTCTGTACCCGCGTTGTTGCAGGGGCTGGTACGCAAACCCCCACGCCGAACAGCCACGGCTGACGCGGGATCGCTGCGCGACAGGCTGCTGGCGCTTCCCGGGGCTGAGCGTGCGGACGTCCTGCTCGACGTGGTCCGCGAAAACGTCGCTGCCGTCCTGCGGTACGCCACGGCCACGGGGATCGCCCCCACCCAGTCCTTCGCCACGCTCGGATTCGACTCACTCACCGCCGTCGAACTGCGCAACCGGCTCGCCTCCGTCGTCGGCAGCAGGCTGCCCACCTCGCTCGTCTTCGACTACCCCACCCCCGTCCTGCTGAGCGGACATCTCCTCGGACTGCTCCTGCCGGCGACGGACCCGGCCGAGCGGAGCGCGGAGACGCTCGACCGGCTCGAGGCGATGCTCGCCGAGGAGTGGGACGGCGCCGAGGCCAGCAGGGTCACGGCCCGCCTGGAGACCCTGCTGGTGCGCTGGCGGGACCGGGCCAAGGCCGTCGTCGGCAGTGTGTCCGACGGTGACGACGACCTCGACTCGGCGACGGACGACGAAGTCCTCCGCTACATCGACGACGAACTCGGGCTCAGCTGATGGCCGCCGCGACCACGCGTGTGTGTCACTCCAAGAAAGGTTCTGAGCATGGCTGACAAGGTGCAGGTCGTCGAATACCTGAAGCGGGTGACGGCAGACCTGAAACGGACCAGGCAGCGTGTCCGGGACCTGGAGGACGCGCATCGCGAGCCGATGGCCATCGTGGGGATGAGCTGCCGGTTCCCCGGACACGCGGGCACCCCCGAAGCGTTCTGGGACTTCGTGCGGGACGGCGGTGATGCCATGGGCCGGTATCCGGACGACCGCGGATGGCTGCTGGACAACGAGCAGGACCCGGACGGGACGGAGCCCCTCAGGCAGGGCGGGTTCATCGACGCGGCCGCCGATTTCGACGCGGGTTTCTTCGGCATCTCCCCCCGCGAGGCCATGGAGATGGACCCGCAGCAACGCGTGCTGCTGGAAGCCTCCTGGGAAGCGTTCGAACGTGCCGGCATCGACCCGACGACCCTTCAGGGCAGCCGGACCGGAGTGTTCGTCGGAGTGAACGGTGCCGACTACGGGGCCCTGCTCAACCATTCCCGGCACGAGTCGCACGGATATGTGCTGACCGGCACCGCGTCGAGCGTGGTCTCGGGCCGCGTCGCCTTCACCTACGGCTTCGAAGGGCCCGCGGTCACGGTCGACACCGCGTGTTCTTCGTCGCTGGTGGCGCTGCACCTCGCCGCTCAGGCGCTGAGGGCCGGTGACTGCCCGCTCGCGGTGGTGAGCGGGGTGACCGTGATGTCGACCCCCGGCGTGTTCGCGGAGTTCGGCAAACAGCGCGGGCTGGCGGCCGACGGCCGGTGCAAGGCGTTCGCCGCCTCGGCCGACGGCACGGCCTGGGGCGAGGGCGTCGGCGTGCTGCTTGTGGAGCGGCTGTCGGACGCGCGCCGCAACGGTCACCGCGTCCTCGCCGTGGTGAAGGGCTCCGCCGTGAACCAGGACGGCGCGTCGAACGGGCTGACCGCGCCGAACGGCCCCTCCCAGCAACGTGTGATCAGGGACGCGCTGGCCAACGCCGGAGTCGCGTCGAGTGACGTGGACGTGGTGGAGGCGCACGGTACGGGGACGTCGCTGGGCGATCCGATCGAGGCGCAGGCGCTCCTCGCGACGTACGGGCAGGGGCGCCCGGACGGGCGGCCGGTGCTGCTGGGCTCGGTGAAGTCCAACATCGGGCACACCCAGGCTGCGGCGGGCGTCGCCGGGATCATCAAGATGGTCCTGGCACTGCGGCATCAGGAGGTGCCGCCGACCCTGCACGTGGACGAGCCCAGCCCGCACATCGACTGGTCGTCCGGCGCCGTCGAGCTGGCGACCGAGGCAATGCCCTGGCCGGAGACGGACAGGCCGCGCCGCGCGGCCGTGTCGTCCTTCGGGATCAGCGGCACCAACGCCCACGTCATCCTGGAAGAGGCCCTGGAAGAACCCGTCGCCGGCGAACCGGTCGCGGCGGGCGGGGTCCTGCCCTGGGTGCTCTCCGCCAAGACGGCCGACGCCCTGCGGGGCCAGGCGGAACGGCTCCGCGACTACGCCGGTGTGGCCAGGGAGAACGCTGCCACGGCCCAGGACGCCGGCGCGGTCGCCATGGAACTGGCCTCCTCCCGGGCGGCGTTCGACCACCGCGCGGTGGTCCTCGGCGAGGACTTCGAAGGGTTCGAGCAGCTGCTGGGCACGCTGGCGGGCCAGGACCGGGCGGCAACCGGACGGCACATGGTGTCGGCCGCGGTGCGCCCCGGAGCCAAGGTGGCCTTCGTCTTCGCCGGGCAGGGAGCCCAGTGGGCGGGCATGGGCCGACAGTGGCACGACGAACTCCCCGCCTTCGCAGCGGCGTTCGACGCGGTGTGCGAGGAGGCCGACAGAGGGCTCGAGGTCCCGCTGGCGGACGTCGTCCTCGCCCCGGAGCACTCCGCCCACGCGAACCTGATCGACCGGACCGAGTACACCCAGGTCGCCATGTTCGCGATCGAGGTCGCGCTGTTCCGCACGCTGGAAGCCTGGGGGGTGCGCCCGGACGTCGTGATGGGCCACTCGATCGGAGAGATCGCCGCGGCCCACGTGGCCGGGGTGCTGTCGCTGTCCGACGCCGTGAGGCTGACGGTCGCCCGCGGCAGGCTCATGCAGCAACTGCCCGACGGCGGGACCATGCTGGCGGTCGAAGCCGGTGAGGCCGAGGTCGAGGAGTGGCTTCGGAGCACCTCCGGGCGCCAGGTGTCGATCGCGGCGGTGAACGGCCCGACGGCCGTCGTCGTCTCGGGCGCGGCCGATGACGTGCGGAGCCTCGCCGAGGCCGCCGAACGGGCCGGGCGCCGTACCCGCGGGCTGCGGGTCAGCCACGCCTTCCACTCACCGCTCATGGAGCCGATGCTCGCCGAGTTCCACACCGTCCTCGACGGGCTGGCCTGGGCGCCGCCGACGATCCCCATGGTGTCCACAGTCACCGGCGCCGCGGTGTCCACGGAGGAGCTGACCTCACCGGGGTACTGGGTACGCCACGCGCGCGAGGCGGTCCGGTTCCAGGACGCCGTCCGTTCCCTGGAGGGACGCGTCGACGCCTTCCTCGAACTCGGCCCGCACACGGTGCTGACCAGGCAGATCGAGGACAGTCTGCGCGAAGGGGAGCCGGTCGTCACCTCGGTCGCCCACCGGGAACGGCCCCAGGTCGCGAGTCTGCTGCGCGCCGTGGGGACGCTGTGGACCCGGGGGATCGACGTGGACTGGGCCTCTGTGCTGCCCGCTCCGGCAGGCCGGCCCGACCTGCCCACCTACGCCTTCGAACGGCAGCGCTTCTGGCCCCGGATGTCGCCGCGCGGCCTCGCCGGTGACGCTGCGGCTGCCGGCCTCACCGGTATCGAACACCCGCTGTTGGGCGCGGCGGTCAGCGTGGCGCAGGGCGACACAGTCGTCCTCACCGGGCGGCTCTCCCTCGCGACGCACCCCTGGCTGGCCGACCACGCCGTGCTGGGCGCAGTGCTGTTACCGGGTACCGCCTTCGTGGAACTGGCCCTGCGCGCCGGACAGGACGTGGGACTCGGGCAGCTGGCTGACCTGACGCTGGAGACTCCGCTGGTGCTCGAGGCATCGGGCGCCACCCAGATCCAGGTGATCGTGGAGCAGGCCGACTCCACCGGTTGCCGGTCGCTCACCATCCACTCGCGCCCCGAACCCGCCGCCGACGCCACAGGGCCCGGATCGGTGGAGTGGACCCGACACGCTCGCGCCGTGATCGAGGCACTGCCCAACGGACCGAACGTCACCGACTTCGGTGCGGTGACCGGGACCGTCTGGCCGCCGCGGGGTGCCACCGGCATCGACATCGAGGACTTCTACCCGGCGCTGGCCCGCCAGTCCTACGCCTACGGCCCTACGTTCCAGGGACTGCGCGCCGTCTGGCGGCGCGGTGACGACGTCTTCGCCGAGGTGGCCCTGCCCGACGGCGCGACGGCCGACGCATTCGGAATCCACCCGGCACTGCTGGACGCGGCGCTGCACACGGTCGGGCTCGGCGTGCTGCCCGACGAGGCAGGCGATGCGGCGAGACTGCCGTTCACGTGGTCCGGAGTGCGGCTGTGGGCGAGCGGTGCACGGTCGGTCAGGGTCTGGCTGTCGGCCGCCGGTACCGCGGCGGTCCGGGTCCGGGCCGCCGACGAGGCCGGTGCCCCGGTCATGGGGATCGACGAACTGGTGTTGCGCCCGGCGTCGACGGCCCGGGTCGCGCGGCCCGTGGTGGCGGAGTCGCTGTTCATACCGCGGTGGGAGCGGTGGGAGCAGGCAGCCACGCCCGGCGGGAAGCCACCGCTGCTGTGGGCCGACGGCGTGAGTGCCGCCGACCTCGCGGCCGAGGAGCCGGATCTCGTGCTGCTGGACGGCGCGAGCCGGTCGGGATCCGGCCGGCACATGCCGGATCAGGCCCTGGAAGCGGTGACCACCGTGCTGGAACGGGTGCGGGAGTGGCTGACGCACGACGGTCTCGCGAGTGCGCTGCTGGTCGTGCTGACCCGGGGCGGGACCCGGGTGACCGCCGCTGACGGCATCGATCCGGCGCAGGCGTCGACGCACGGACTGGTGCGCTCGGCGTGCTCGGAGCACCCGGACCGGTTCGTGCTGCTCGACACCGACACCGACGAGGTGCCGGTGGCCCCGCTGCGAGCGGCGATCGAGGCGGGCGAGACGGAGATCGCCGTCCGCGGCGGCGCGGTGTTCGTACCCCGGCTGGTCCGTGGCGCCGTACCCGCCCAGGCTTCGACCGCTCCCCGGCCGGGCGGCGGCACGGTGCTCGTCACCGGCGGCACCGGCGTCATGGGCTCCGCCGTCGCCCGGCACCTCGTCACCGCGCACGGAGTCACCGACCTGGTGCTGGCCGGCCGTCGTGGCCCCGACGCCCCCGACGCCGCCGAGCAGGCCGAACGGCTGCGGGAACTCGGTGCCACCGTGCGGCTGGAGGCCTGCGACGTCGGCGACAGGGACGCGGTCGCGGAACTGCTGGCGGGGATCCCCGGCCTCCGTGGCGTGGTGCACGCGGCCGGGGTCCTGGACGACGGGGTGATCACGTCGCAGACGCCGGAGCGCGTGGCGACGGTCTTCCGGCCGAAGGCCGCCGCCGCGTGGCACCTTCACGAACTGACCCGGGACATGGACCTCGACCTGTTCGTGATGTTCTCCTCCGCCGCCGGGATCTTCGGCTCCCCGGGGCAGGCCAACTACGCCGCCGCCAACAGCTTCCTCGACGCGCTGGCCCGGCACCGTCACGCCGAGGGCCTGCCCGCCCACTCGCTGGCCTGGGGACTCTGGGCCGAAACCAGCGCGATGACCGGCACCCTGAGCGACACCGACCTAGGCCGGATCAACCGCAGCGGTCTGCGGGCGTTCTCCGAGGAGGAGGGACTGGCGCTGTTCGACGCCGCGACCCGGTTGTCCGAACCGGTCGTCCTCCCGGTACGCCTCGACCTGCGTGGCCGGAACGACCCGCCCCCACTGCTGCGCGGGCTGGTCACCGCCCCCCGGCGCAAGGCGTCCGCCGGCTCCGGCGCGCCGGCCGAGCAGGGCTGGCATGACCGGCTGACGGGACTGACGGCCGCCGAACGCTCCCACACACTGGTCGAGTTGGTGCGCGGACACGTAGCCGCGGTGCTGGGCCACGCCACTGCCACCGACATCGGGCCCGAGCAGTCCTTCGCCACGCTCGGCTTCGACTCCCTGACGGCCGTGGAACTGCGTAACCAACTGGCCGCGATCACCGGTGTGCGGCTGCCCACGACCCTCGTTTTCGACTACCCCAGTCCGGAGGCGCTGGCCGGGTTCCTCGGCTCGGTCCTGGTCGGTCGGGAGGAGACGGGGGAGCGGGCGGAGCGGCCGGCCGTGACGGCCGACGAGCCGATCGCGATCATCGGTATGAGCTGTCGGTATCCGGGCGACGTGGGCTCCCCGGAGGACCTGTGGGACCTGGTGGTCGACAACCGTGAGGGCATCGCCGGATTTCCCACCGACCGCGGCTGGGACCTGGAGGCCCTCTACGACGCCGACGGCACCACCCCGGGCACGACCTATGTGCGGGAGAGCGGCTTCCTCTACGGCGCGGCCGACTTCGACGCGGGCTTCTTCGGCGTCGGGCCCCGAGAGGCACTGGCGATGGATCCGCAGCACCGGCTGCTGCTGGAGCTCTCCTGGGAGGTGCTGGAGCGGGCCGGCCTCGAGACGACGAGCCTGCGGGGCAGCAGCACAGGTGTCTTCTCGGGTCTGATGCACCACGACTACGTGGCCCGGCTGCAGTCGGTCCCCGAAGAGGTCGCGGGGTATCTGAGCAACGGGAACGCGGGCAGCGTGGCGTCGGGCCGGGTGGCCTACACGTTCGGCTTCGAAGGGCCTGCGGTGACCGTCGACACGGCGTGCTCCTCGTCGCTGGTCGCGCTGGACATGGCCGTGTCGGCGCTGCAGCGAGGATCCTGCGACCTGGCGCTCGCGGGAGGAGTCGCCGTCGTCTCGACCCCGGCGGCGTTCACCGAGTTCACCATGCAGCGCGGACTGGCGGCCGACGGCCGCTGCAAGGCGTTCGCCGGCTCGGCGGACGGCACGGCCTGGAGCGAGGGCGTCGGGGTGCTCCTGGTGGAGCGGCTGTCCGACGCGCGCCGCAACGGTCACCGCGTCCTGGCCGTGGTGCGGGGTTCGGCGGTCAACCAGGACGGTGCGTCCAACGGGATGACCGCGCCCAACGGCCCCTCCCAGCAACGGGTCATCCGCCAGGCGCTGGCCAACGCCGGACTGGCTCCGTCCGACGTGGACGTGGTGGAGGCACACGGCACCGGCACGACGCTGGGCGATCCGATCGAGGCCCAGGCGCTGATCGCGACGTACGGGCAGGACCGGCCGAGGGAGCGGCCGGTCCTGCTGGGGTCCGTCAAGTCGAACCTCGGGCACACCCAGGCCGCCGCGGGCGTGGCCGGCATCATCAAGATGGTCATGGCGATGCGGCACGGCACGGTGCCCGCCACGCTGCACGTGGACGAGCCGAGCCCGCACGTCGACTGGTCGGCGGGCGCAGTCGAGCTGGCGACCGAGGCGCTGCCGTGGCCGGAGACGGACAGGCCGCGCCGCGCGGCCGTGTCGTCCTTCGGTATCAGCGGCACCAACGCGCACGTCATCCTGGAACAGGCCCCGGATGAGACCCGGGCCGCCGGTCCGGTCGCGGAGCCGGTCATCGCCGGAGGCGCCCGGCCGTGGGTGCTGTCGGCGAAGTCTGCCACCGCCCTGCGCGGCCAGGCGGAGCGACTGCGGGAGTTCACGCTCGGTCCGGTGGGCGCCGGGGCGCCGGTGAACGACGTCGCGGGCGCGCTGGCGGGTTCCCGCACGGTGTTCGGCCACCGAGCGGTGGTGCTCGCCGCCGACCGCGCCGGATTCACCGAAGGGCTCGCCGTCCTCTCGGGTACGGGTTCCGGCGGCACGACGGAAGTGGTGCAAGGGGTGGCGCGGCCCGGTGCGAAGGTCGCGTTCGTCTTCCCGGGCGGGCAGCCGGCGTGGGCGGGCGTGGCGACCGGGCTGCTGGACTCCTCCCCGGTCTTCGCCGAGTCCCTGGCGCAGTGCGCGGAAGCACTTGCTCCGCACACCGGCTGGGATCTGCTCGACGTCCTCCGTGACCGGCCGGCCACGCTGGAGGACCCGGGCACGGCCCGGCCGGTGAGCTGGGCCGTCATGGTCGCGCTGGCCGCGCTTTGGCGTTCGGTCGGTGTGACCCCCGCCGCCGTGGTCGGCCTGGCCGAGGGAGAGATCTCCGCCGCCTGCGTGGCCGGCACCGTCTCACTGGCCGACGGGGCGGCCCTGGTCTCGTCCCCGCTCGCGCCGTCGCCCCTCGGGGCGCAGGCTCTTCCCCCGAGCGGTTCCCTCCCCGTCCACGCGGCGACCGCCGCTGACGCGGACCGGGGGAGCGAGGGCGGACCGCCGCCACTCACCGAGGTGCTGGACCTGCTGTTCGGGGAGGGTGTGGACACCTTCGTCGAGGTCAGCCCGCACCCCGTTACCACGGCCGTCGTCGAGGAAGCGGCAGCCGCCGCCGGACGCGAGGTGGTCGTGGTCGGTTCCCTGCTGCGTGGCCAGGACGAGCGGACCGCGCTGGTGCGGTCCGCCGCGGTGCTCTGGTCGGGCGGGGTGGGCGTGGACTGGCCGCTGCTGGTGCCCCCGCCCGGGAACGCGGTCGACTTGCCGACGTACGCCTTCCAGCACAAGCGCTACTGGCTGGATGCCCCCGAGGCCCCCGGCGACGGCCAGGCCCGGAAGCCCGCCGCGCGTGAGCTGCCACGGTCCGAGCCGGCGGAGGACGTCCTCGCCCTGGTGCGGGAGGCCGCTCCGGACAAGCGCCGTCGGCTGCTGGAAGACGTCATCCGGACCGAGGTCGCCGCCGTCCTGAGCCACGAGGACGCCGGGGACATCGCCCTGGACATCGAGTTCCTCCACCTCGGGGTCGATTCACTCGCGGGCCTCATCCTGCGCGACCGGCTCGAGGAACTGCTGGAGGTGGAGCTCGGGGCGACGGCGATGTTCGACCATCCGACCACGGCCCGGCTCGCGGGCCGGCTGGCGGAACTCGTCGGGGACGGGGCGGTGGAGGCCGTCAAGGCGCCGGCGGCTCCCGGGGCCTTCGACAGCATCGAGGCGCTCTACCGGGAGTCGTACGCCCTCGGGCAGGCAGGGTCCGCGGGCATGGACCTCGTCCAGGCGGCGGCGCGGATCCGGCCTTCCTTCACCACCGGGAGTGCTGCCGAGCACGTCCAGCCCCCCGTCCGGCTGTCCCGGGGGGACGGCAGCCGGGCAGCCCTGATCTGCCTGCCGGCCATCACGGCCACCGCCGGGCCGGTGCAGTACGCAAAGCTGTCGCAACGGGTGCAGAGCGGACGAGAGGTCGTCGTGCTGACCAACCCCGGTTACGCGGAAGGGCAGTTGGTTCCCGAGACCTTCGAGAGCTTCATCGAGCAGCGGATAGCGGCGTTGCGCGCGTCCGTCGGAACGGACCGCTTCGTACTTCTCGGTCACTCGGCGGGCGGGCTGATCGCCCACGCCATGGCGATGCGGGCCGAGCAGGTGGGGCTCGCCCCCTCCGGGGTCGTGCTCATCGACACGTTCCAGGCGGGCGACCGGTTCTCCCAGAAGACGACCAACGCGATGATGGACGGCCTGTTCGCCCGCGAACACCTCCTCGGTTCCGATGCGTTGAGTGGCGTCCGGCTGACGGCCATGGGGCGCTACCACACGCTGATGGCCGAGTGCGAGATCGCCCCGATCGAGAGCCCGACCCTCTTCCTGCGCGCGGCCGACCCTCTGCCGCACCAAGCCGAAGGTCCCGACGGCGACGGTTCGGCCGAGGGTGACTGGCGGCCTTCGTGGCCCTTCCGGCACACGCTCGCCACCACGCCCGGCGACCACTTCACGATCATGGAGGACAACATTGCCGTGACAACCGAAGCCATCGAGCGGTGGCTTACCGACCAGGGGATCTGACCCCCTCCGTCCGCACCACGCCCGCAATCCGGCACGCCAGCCTGTGAAGGACAGTAATGATCATTCTTGGATACAACGGCTTCTCCCGAATCGCCGAGCTCTTCGGCAAGCACTACGGCTACACCGCTGACAGCGTCGACCGGCACAGCTTCCTCGGCCACGACGCGGCGGCCGCCCTGTTCATCGACGGCGAGCTGGTGGCCGCCGTGGAGGAGGAGCGGATGAACCGGCAGAAGAAGACGACGGCCTTCCCCGTCAACGCCATGAACTGGTGCCTTGAGAAGGCCGGGATCACCTACGAGGACGTGGACCGCTTCGCGTTCGGATGGAACTTCTCCGAGGAGTTCGCCGACACGGCCATCAAGGCCATCGCCAACGCTCCGATACCCCCCGAGTACAAGTTCCAGACGCTGGGCTCCTTCGGTGAGATCTACACCGGAGCGTTCAGCCGCCCCGCGCTGATCGAGGACTTCACGCGCAGCACCGGATTCGCCCTGCCGGACGAGAAGCTGATCACCGTTCCGCACCACCGGGCGCATCTGGCCTGCGGCCGGTTGTTCGCCGGGTTCGAGGACGCGGCCTTCTTCATCAGCGACGGCCAGTCCGAGAAGGACAGCGCGATCATGGGCGAGGTGCGTGACGGCAAGGTCGAGGTCTTCGACCAGTACACCATCGACTCCGCCAACTCGATCGCCCAGCTGTTCGCCGAGGTCACCCGCTACCTCGGATTCACCCCCAACAACGACGAGTACAAGGTCATGGGCCTGGCCGGTTTCGGTACGCCGGTGGAGCAGAACCCGTTCCTTGACCGGATCGTCACCCTTGAGGAGGCCGGCAGGTATTCACTGGTCCTGGCGCACGACCCGCGTGGCCCCCGGGCCTACCACGGCCTGTTCGACGAGATGTTCGACGGTAATGACGGCAACCGCAACGACTTCGAGTTCCGGTTCAAGGTCGCCCGAGCCGCCCAGCACATGGTCGAGGTGGTGACCGAGCACCAGCTGCGCGCGCTCGCCGAGGCCACCGACCTCCGCGACCTGATCTTCGAGGGCGGGCTTGCACTGAACTGCGTCAACAACACCAAGCTGTTCGAGAACCTGCCCTTCGAGCGGGTCGAGGTCAGCTTCGGCGCCAGCGACCCGGGTGTCTCCATCGGAGCCGCGGCACACGCCGCCGTGGCCGAATCCGAAAAGCTCGCACCCGCCGGGTCGCCCTACCTCGGTCCGGAGTACGGCACCGAGGAGATACGCACGACGCTGGGCGGGTACGAATCTTCGGTCACCTGGCAGGAGATGCCGACCGACGAGATCGTGAAGAAGACCGCGGAACTGCTGCAGGACCGGACCGTCATCGCCTGGTTCCAGGGCCGCACCGAGTACGGCCCCCGGGCGCTCGGCAACCGGAGCATTCTCGCCAACCCCGCACACGCGGACATGAAGGACATCATCAACACCCGGGTCAAGCACCGGGAGGAGTTCCGGCCGTTCGCCCCGATCGTGCTGGAGGAGGACGCGGCGCGGGTGTTCGAGCTGGGCAAGAAGGAGCGCTCGCCCTACATGACCTTCGTCTTCCCGGTGCGGCCCGAATTCCAGGACAAGATCGCGGCAGCCACGCATGTGGACGCCACCTCGCGGATCCAGACGGTGACCGAGGACGGCAACCCGCTGCTGGCCGAGCTCCTGCGCGAGTTCACCGCCCGTACGGGAGTGCCCTGCCTGGTGAACACCTCGTTCAACGTCGCGGGCGAACCGATCGTCTGCTCGCCGAAGGACGCGGTCGAGTGCTTCCTGGGTACCGACATCGACCACCTGGTCATCGGTGACTTCCTGGTCTCCAAGCGATGAGCGGGCCAAGAGCGGGGGACACCGTGCCCGGGCAGGGCGTCGTGTGGCGCACCCGCGGGGCGCTCCTGCTGGAGGCGGTGGGTGCCGTGGCGACCGTCGCCTCGGTGATCGCCGTCGTCGAGGTCTGCCGGGAGCTGCTCACCGGGAACGCGACCGAGAGCCGCCTGCTGTGGCTGGTGGTCACCGCCGCCGGCGCGGCGGTGACCGGGCTCACCGTGCAGACGGCGGGCCGGTTACTGAGCCGGGAGGCGGCCGTCCGCAGCCAGGAGTTCTATCGTGCCGGGGTAGCCTCCCGGCTGCGCGGCGACCCCGACGCCAGGCCGCTGCACAAGGCATGGCAGGCGCACGGCACCGCCTTGGGCCGCGACCTCGTCGCGGCCGGGCTGATGGTCGGCCGAGCCGGCTCGGAACTCCTGTCGGCCGTCCTGCTGTCCGTGCTGTCGATCGGATACCTGTTCTGGGTGGACTGGCGGATGGCGCTGGTCACGCTGACCCCCATCCTGCTGGGATTCGTCACCTTCGGCGTCATCTCCGCCCGCTTCTTCCGCGAGATGAAGGACGACTACGAATCGAGCATCGGCGCCGTCAACGTCGTGGGCCCGCGGATCGGCCTGGACGCGAGGATCAACCGCGCCGGCTCGCGGGGCCGCACAGCTGCCGAGACCAGGGAATCCGCCCTCCGGCTGGCCGATGTCACCGACGAGTTCAGCGGTTTCTTCATCACACGCATCGGCACCCTGCTGGGCGGAAGGGCACTCGCCGAGATCGCCTTCTCACCCCTGACCGTCCTCGTCTTCGTCCTCGTCGGAGGCGTGCCCATGGTCCGGGCGGGCTGGCTCGCGCCGGCCGACCTGGTCCCGTTCGTGCTGGTGGGGGCCGGACTGGCGGCACCGTTGCTGGCCATCACCTACGCGGCGGAGGAGGCCGGCGAAGGCAAGAAGGCGACGACGCAGCTGACCGCGTTCGCCACCGGCGCCAAGGCGGCGCCCGATGCGGAGGAGACTCCGCCGGAGCTGCCCGACCGGGGGGTGCTGACGGTCGTCGAACCCGAACCCGGGGCCGCGGACCGGTTGATCGACCGGATCGCCGCCGGCGTGCCCCACGAGCGGTTCGCGGCGGTGGGGGCGGAACCGGCAGTCGTGATCGGACCGGTCCTCGCGTACATCACCGCCGACTGCCCGGACGGCCGCTTGGAGGAGGCGGAGCGTGCGGCCAGGATCGCCGGGGTGCACGACGTGATCTCGTCGCTCCCCCGTGGGTACGCCTCGGTCGTGGGTGCCGAGGCTTCGCTGTCACGTCCGGAGCTTCAGCGCATCGCGCTGGCGAGGGTGCTCGCCGGGAACCGCGACACAATCCTGCTCGACGAGCGGGCCTTCCCCGGCGACCCGGACGTGCTCAGGGCGGCGGTGGAGGACCTGCGCGAGCGGGCGGCCGTGGTCGTCGTGTCCGCCGGGGCGCCCGGGACCATCGCGGCGGATCTCGCCCTGACGACCGCCGGGCACCCTGCCCGGACCTCAGCACCATCCGGGGAGCCCAGCCGATGAGACCCGTACTGAACCGCTTCCTGTCCCTGTCCGGCTCCGGCCGCCAGCAGGTGGTGGCCCTGATGCTGTTCCTCGTCCTGGGCGCGGTCACCCAGGGCATCGCCTTCGCCCTCGTCGTGCCGATCACCGACGGCGTCTTCGCCCGGAGCGGTCCGGTGCCCTGGGGGTGGATCGCCACCCTGGTGGCCATCGCCGCCGTACAAGCGGTCCTGCACCACCGGAGCGTGCCGATGGGCAACCGGCTGGGCGCCGACCTGGTCACCACTCTGCACCGGGCCGTCGCCGAGCGGGCGTCGGTGCTGCCCGCCAGGTCCCTCGGCCCGGCCCACGCCGACCGGATCGCCTCACTGGACGGCACGGCGGTGGTCGTGCTGATGGGTCTGCCCGCGCACGTCCTGCGCCCGCTGGTGGCCGCGGTCGCCACCCCGCTGACGGTGATCCTGATCACGGCGTTCGTCGAGATCCGCTTCGCGGCGGGGCTGGCTGTCGGTCTGGTCCTGATGGTGGCGGCCTCCTTCGGCGTGGTCCGGCTGCTCACCCGGACCGAGGAGACCGACAGCGCCGAGTGGCTCCGGCGGGTCTTCACACAGCCCGCCGCCGCGGAGCACGCCCCCGAGGCGGAGAACCGTGCTCCGTCGGCGCTCCCGCACGCGGTGGGGGAGGTGCTGCTGTGGCGCGTCGTCGAGATCGCGCTCTGCCCCGCCGTCGCGGCCTGCGTGGTGCTGACGACCACGGACGATCTGTCGCCCGGGACGGCCGTCGCCCTCGTCGTACTGGCGGTGCTGACCTTCCGCCCGGTCATGGAGGCGGCGCTGCTGAGCAGCACCGTCATGAAGTCCCGTGGGGTGCTGACCACGATCGGCAGACTGCTCGACGCCGGTGACGCCGAACCTCCCCGAGCCGACTGGCCGGAACACGGCGACATCGAGTTCGACGACGTCGGTCTGCTCGTCGGGCGGACGACGGTGCTCGCCGGAGTCTCGTTCCGGCTCCCCGCGGGCACCACCACGGTGATCACCGGCACTCCTGACGGCAACCGCCTGGTACTGGGCGACCTCCTGGCCGGAGACGTACGTCCGACCTCGGGGCAGGTGCGGATCGGAGGGGTGGACGTCGGCCTGATCGCCGCTTCCGAGACCGCCCGGCGCCTTTGCAGGGTCTCCCCGGCGGACCCCGCTCTCACCCGGGAGGAGGCGGCCCGGTTCCTCGGCTCCCCCGAGGGATCCGGGCTGCCGGATCTGCCGGGCGTGGCCGACGCGCTGGACCGACTGCGCGCAACGGTGTCCGCCCCCTCCGAGGACGTCGGCCCGCCGCTGTCCGGCCCCGACCTGTGGCGGCTCGCCCTGCTGCGCGCGGTCTCGGCCGACCCTGCCGCAGCCGTGGTGGACGCGACCGCCGGCGAGGACCTGTTCACCGGCGACCCGGAACTGGCGGAGCTGCTGTCGGCCTTCACCCGTGGCCGCACCTGCTGGCTGGTCCTCGGCGCCGGGCACACACCACCGCCCTGCGGAGCGTCCCTGACCGTGGACGGCTCCCACGTCTCCAGCGGCACACAGCACGGCATCACCTGGAAAGAAACCGAGATGCGGAGGAATTGACGATGACCACGGAACAGGTTGCGGGAGTGGACGTGCTGGTCCACGGGCTCCGCCGGTACGTCGAGTCGCTGCAGGTATCGGCCGGTGACTCGGTGGCGGTGCGCAGACTGATGAACGACCTCGACCGGCTGGAGCTGGACCTCGGGGACCTACGCCTCCCGCAGGACGCCGTTCCGCCGCAGTCGCCCGTGGAAAGGGGCGTCGAGGTGATCAGGGTTCCGGACGCCGTGGGCGATCCCGGGCAGTGGCACGGCGTGGACGACGAGGGCATCGGAGGTCACCGACGTCACCACGCGTGACCCCCCACAGCTGCGCGGACGGGGCCCCTCGGGCCCCGTCGCCGGCCTGCTCACCTCCGCACCCGCACACCTCCGACGGACGGATCACACACCCATGACCTCACCCACGTCTACGCAGGACCCGTGGATCCGGGCCTTCCACCCGGCTCCGCAGGCATCCCGCCGGCTGATCTGCTTCCCGCACGCGGGCGGCTCGGCCAGCTTCTACTTCCCCGTCTCGGCGGCGCTGGCCCCCGACGTGGACGTGCTTGCCGTGCAGTATCCGGGCAGGCAGGACCGCCGCCACGAGCCGGGCATCGTCGACATCGGCGTCATGGCGGACCAGGCGGCCGAGGCGCTGCTCCCGTACGCGGACCGGAGCCCGCTCACCCTCTTCGGTCACAGCATGGGAGCATGCGTGGCCTTCGAGGTGGCCCGCCGCCTGGAACAGGCCGGCCGGGGCCCGGACCACGTCTTCGCCTCCGGCCGCCGTGCTCCCTCCAGCTACCGCGACGAGACCGTGCACCAGCGCGACGACGACGGCATCGTGGCCGAGATGCGGGCGATGAGCGGCACCGATGCGCGGGTCCTGGGCGACGAGGAACTGCTGCGCATGGTGCTGCCCGCCATCCGCAGCGACTACCGGGCGGTCGAGACCTACCTTGCCGACCCCGGCGCCGCGGTGACCTGCCCTGTCACCGCCCTGACCGGGGACGCCGACCCCTGGACCACGCACGAGGAGGCCCGCGCGTGGGAGAAGCACACGACGGGCCCGTTCGAACTCAAGGTCTTCTCCGGAGGCCACTTCTACCTCAGCAGCCGCGCCCGCGAGGTCATGGCTGTCCTGGAGGACCATTTCGCCTCCGGAGGAGCACCCCGGTGAGGCGTCCACCGCCCGGCGCGTACGTCCCACGCGTCAGGGGACGCGCGGGACGGGCAGCGGGCGGTGCGGGGCCTGTGTGACGTGGTGGAGGTGCTCGCCGAAGGCCAGGGCCCAGGACCTGATGGTGGACCCGTCGAAGAGATCCGTCGAGTACTCGAAGGTGACGGCGATCGTGTCGGGGCCGGGCACCAGGACCACGTACAGCTCGTTGCGGGCCACACCCGATGTCGGGAGGTCGCGTACCGACGCCGAGATCGACCGCATGTCCAGGGTGGACGGCGGGGTGGTGACCACGGTGAAGAGCACGGTCGGGAAGAGCGAGGCGCCCGTCTCCGGTGAGACCAGCTCCACCACGTCGGTCAGGGGCAGTTCCTGGTGGTCGAGCGCGGTGAAGAGCGTCGAGCCGAGCTGCTTCACGAGGTCGGCGAACGTGGCGGCCTCGCCCAGCCGGGCACGCAACAGGACCGCGTCACCCAGGAGCCCGACCACGCCGGACCGGTCGCGGCGGGTGCGGTTCGCGCTGGACGCGGCCAGCACCACGTCCGTGAGCCCGCCGCACAGTCCGGACGCCCAGCTCGCGAACGCCGCGGCCAGGACGGTGTAGGGCGTCGTCCCCAGGCGGGTCGCCGTCTCCGCGAGCCGCCCGGGGACGTCCCCGTCGATGGCCCATGTGTGCAGCGCGCCCCTGCCGGAGAGCTTCGCGGGGCGCGGCCGGTCGTACGGCAACGGCAACCGCAGCGGTACGCCGTCGAGTTCGGTACGCCAGAACCGGCTCAGTTCCGCCCTGCGCTCTGCGCCCAGCTCGTTCTCCATACGGGCGTAGTCGGTGAACTGTATTTCAGGCAGGGGGAGTCGACTGTCGACGCCTTGGTGCCGGGCGTCGTGGAGCTCCTGCAGTTCGTGCCAGATGACGCCCATGGACCAGCCGTCGCAGACGGCGTGGTGGAACACGGTGACCAGCACCCAGCGATCCCGCCCGAGCCGAGCGAGCCGGAAGCGGAAGAGCGGCGCGCTGTCCATCGCCAGCGGGCGCGTGGCCTCGTCCCGGCACCACCGCTCGACCGCGTCGGCGTCGTCGCCGTGCGCGGTCAGGTCGTCCACCGGCAGGTCCACGGGCACCTGGGACAGCACCTCGACCAGGTACCGCCCGTCGCGGTGCACGGCTCTGCTCCGCAGCGCGTGATGGCGACCGACCAGGTCCTCCAGAGCACCCGCCAGGTGCCGGGGGTCGAGCTCGCCGTTCAGGTCGATGCGGTGAGCGACGTTGTAGACCCCGGGGTCGGAGTGCTCGTGGTGCCGGTGCCACAGTCTGCGCAGCGTGGAGGGCATCGGCGCGGTGTCCACCACCGGCCCGGCGGGAGCGGGCCGCTCACCGCGGCCCGCGACGCCACGGATCGTGGGGTCGAGGAAGAACTCGGCCATGGACAGCTCGATGCCCAGCTGGTCCGCCGTGCGGTTGAGGAGCCTGATCGCGCTGAGGGAGTGACCGCCGAGCTCGAAGAACGACTCGGTGACCGGGATCTGGCGCGAACCGAGCTCGTCGCACCACAGCTCGTGCAGGGACTTCTCCAGCCTGGTCGAGGGCTGCGCGTCCGTGCCCCGTGCCGTGCCGTCCGGCTCAGGTTCGGGCAGCCGGCCCCGGTCCAGCTTCCCCGCGGTGTTCACCGGGAGCCGGTCCAGGCACACCCAGCGGCGCGGCACCAGATGGTCGGGGAGCTCCGCGGACAGCGCGTCTCGCAGCCCGCGCAGGTCCGCCGCCGGAGCGGCAGGGACCACGTAGGCGACCAGCTCCTTCTCGCCGTGCTGGTCGTGGCGGGACACGACGGCAGCGTCCCGTACCCCGGGTAGGGCGCTCAACGCCCCCTGCACCTCGGCCGGTTCCACCCGATGGCCCCGGATCTTCACCTGATCGTCCGTACGGCCGCAGTACTGCAGGGAGCCGTCCGTGCGCCAGCGTCCGAGGTCCCCCGTCCGGTACGACAGAGAACCCGCGCCGTCCGGCAGGAAGGCGCCGGCCGTCTCGGCCGGGCGGGCGTGGTAGCCGTGCGCGACCGGCGCGCCTCCCACGTGGATCTCGCCGACCGCACCCGGAAGCACCTCGTGCCCCGCACCGTCCAGCAGGACGATCCGCGCTCCCGGCACCGGCGTGCCGATCGGCGGCCACTCCTCGCCACCGGGGTCGACCCGGTGCGAGGTGACGATGACGGAGGTCTCCGTCGGCCCGTACTGGTTGTACAGCGCGCACCGGGTGTGTGCCGCGAGGAAGCGGCGGAAGGAGTCGGTGAGCTGAAGCGCCTCACCTGCGGAGAACAGCTCGCGCAGCGAGGGCAGTTCGGGCCGCGTCTCCATCAGATACCTGAGCGGCGTGGAGGGCATGAACATCCGCTGCACCTCGTGACGGCGCACCGCCTCCGCGACCGCCACGGGGTCGTGCCGCACCTCGTCGTCGATCAGCACCAGCGTCGCCCCGGAGCACAGCGTCGTGAAGATCTCCTGCACGCTGACGTCGAACGAGGGCGATGTCCACTGCAGGGTGCGGAGCCCGACGTGGGCGTCCAGGTGGCCCCGTACGAGGTTGACCGGACCGCGGTGCGGCACGACGACGCCCTTGGAACGGCCGGTCGAGCCCGAGGTGTAGATGCAGTACGCGGGGTCCTCGGGCCTCGCTCCGTCGGCAGGGGGTTCTGCCTCGGGGGCGCCGTCGACCTCGTCCAGGAGCCTCACCGGCAGCCCTGGCCGGAGCCCGGGATGACGCGCGAGGACGGCGGCTGAGGTCAGCAGCAGGACGGGCGCGCCGTCGTCGAGGAGCGCTGCGAGCCGTGGCGAGGGCATGGAAGGGTCGAGCGGCAGATACGCGGCGCCGCTCCTGAACACCCCCAGCACGGCGGCGACCAGCTCCGGGCCGCGCGGCAGCAGCAGAGCCACACGTTCTCCGCGCACGGCTCCACGGGCGCGCAGGTCGTGGGCGAGAGTGTTCGCGCGGACGTCCAGTTCCCGGTACCGGACGCTCTCCGCACCGTGCACCAGGGCGACGGCGTCGGGTGTCCTGTGCACCTGCTGCTCGAACAGCCCGTGCAGGGTGTCCTCGACCGCGGGTGTCGGCTCCTCCAGACGTCCCAGCCTCGCGAGGGACGTACGGTCGGCCGCGGTCACCGCGGTCAGATCGCGCAGCGGCGCGCCGGGAGCGTCGAGAGCGCGGCGCAACACCTGCTCCACGTGGTGCGTGAAGCGACGCACCGTGGCCTCGTCGAACAGCGCGGTGTCGTACTCGACCATGAACCGCACCCCGTCACGGTGGTGCGTGAAGTAGACGCTCAGGTCGAAGGGGGCGCGCGCGCTCGGTACGTCGAGCAGCGTCGCCGCCAGCCGGGGCGGGTCGAACGTCACCTCGCCCTCGTTCTCGTACTCCACCATCACCTGGAAGAGCGGGTTGCGTCCCGGGTCCCGGCGTGGGTTGAGCTCCCCGACCAGCTCGTCGAAGGGGACACCGGTGTGCTCGTACGCGGCTGTGCTGCTGGCGCGCACCCGGTGCAGCAGCGTCGGGAAGTCCGGGTCGCCGGCCAGATCCAGACGCAGGGGAACGGTGTCGAGGAACAGGCCGATGTGGTGCTCCGCGCCGGCGGGCCGGGCGGCGACAGCGGTGCCGAGGACCACGTCGTGCTGCCCGCTCAACCGGCCGAGCACCGCCGCGACGGCACCGGTGAGTGCCATGAACGGAGTTGCCCGGTGGCCGGCCGCGAAAGCCTTCAGCGCGCCGGTGAGTTCGGCGTCCAGCTCGTGGGTCAGGCTCGCGCCCGCCCCCGACCTGACAGGGGGACGGGGCCGGTCCGTGGGCAGGTCGAGCTCAGGGGCCCCGGCGAGCTCACGCCGCCAGAAGCCGAGGGACTCGGCGTGGTCCTCCGCCGTGCGGGCCGGGGCCACCTCCGGCAGGGGCGGCGGCCCGGGGGCCCCGGGTTCGACGGCGCGGTAGCAGGCGGCCAGGTCTCGGACGAGCACCGCCGTGGAGGCCGAGTCGAAGACGATGTGGTGTGCCAGCAGGAAGAGCAGATGCCGCTCCTCGGACAGCCGCAGCAGCCTCGCCGTCACCAGCGGCCCCTCGCGCAGGCCGAGTACCCGGCGCCCCTCCGTCCCGAGCGTGGCGCGCAGCGCCTCGTCCTCCGACGCCCCTGTGTGGTCGTCGACCGGACAGTCGATCCGCACCCGGTCACGTATCTCCTGGTACGGCACCCCGCCGGAGTCGAGGAACGTCGTCCGAAGCGCCGGATGCCTGTCGGCGACCTGCTGGAGGGCCCGCTGCAGTGCGGGTACGTTCAGCGGACCGTCCAGGCGGATCGCCTTGGGCTCGTGGTACATGCTGGTCCTCGGATGCAGCTGCTCCAGGAACCAGATGCGGCGCTGCGCCGGTGACAACGGCACCCGCTTCGGATCGGGCGCCGTCTGCTCCGGAGCGCCGAGCTGCTCGCGGCGGCGGACCCGGTCGAGCAACGGCAGAGCATCCAGGACCCGCTCCGTCGGCACGCCGAAGTCCACGAAACAGGCGATCTCGTCCGTGCCGGCGTCCACCAGACGGCGTACGGTCTCGGCCGCCGTGTGCTCGTCGCCGATCAGGGCGCGCGTGGCGCAGTAGCGTTCGTACGCCCTCTCCAGGAGGAACTCGACGTCCTCCTCGGGAGTGTTGTCGAGGTCCGCCGTGAAGCCCAGGCTGTTGGTGACCTGACCGAAGAGGGACAGGGAGGAACGCAGGTACGACACGAACGGCCGGTACGCCTCCGCCCGTGCGCGGTCCGCGTCCTCACCGAGGTACGTGTGCACGAGCACCACCACCCGGCCCGCAGCCGGGTCGAGCCCGTGCTCGGCACGGGTACGCCGGTACAACGCGATGTTCTCCGCCAGTTGCTCCACGGTCTGCGTCATCAGGTTGGTGACCACGCCCAGGCCCTCGACCGCCGCCCGGCGGTAGCTGTCCGGGTTGCTCACCACCGCTACGTACAGGGGGATCTCCCGCTGCAGGGGGCGGGGGTGGAGGCTGATCTCGACGGGCTCGCCGTCACCGGCGGTCGTCGGCACGGACTGCCCCGACCAGAGCTGCCGCACGGTCTCCAACTGCTCGTACATCAGTTCGCGATGCCGGCCGAAGTGCTGCGGGGCGAGCGAGAAGTCGGTGGCGTGCCAGCCGCCGGCGACGCACAGACCCGCCCGGCCGCCGGAGATGTTGTCGACGACCGACCACTCCTCGGCGACCCGCACCGGATGGTGGAGCGGGAGGACGACCGAGCCCGCGTGCAGCCGGATGCGGCTGGTGTGGGCCGCGAGCGCGGCGGCCAGCACGGAGGGGTTGGGGAAGAGCGCGCCGAAGGAGTTGAAATGGCGCTCCGGGAGCCACAGGGCGTGGAATCCGTTCTCGTCCGCGTACTTCGAAGCCGCCATGATCAGCGCGTACTTGTCACGGTCGGCGTCCTGGGGATAGTCGCCGAAGAAGTACAGGCTGAAATCGCACCCGGCGGCGGGGGCGGGCAAGGGCTGCCCCTGCTCGCGAACCGGCTCGGGGGGCTGCGACGGGAGGGGCGGGCTGTGGGCCTGGGTGTGGGCCCGGACCGGCGTCGGCGTCGGGGCTGCCGTCGGCACGGGGGCCGGGGCCCGGACCGGAGTCGGCGCGGGGCTCGGTGCCGGTATCGGGGGAGCGGCGGGCGGCGCGGACGCGAGTACGTCCAGTTGGCGGGACATCACTCCGGTGACCTGGTCGACGAGATGCTCGGCCAGTTTCAGCTGCTGCCCCAGCAGTTCGTGAAGCCCGGAGGGCGCTTCGGCAGCCGGTTCCGGTGCTGCCACGGGCGCCGGTACGGCCTCCGGTGCCGGTGCCGGTGCCGGTGCCGGTGTCTGCGCCGGCACCTGGTCCGGCTGCCGCTCGTCCGCCTCCCGGCGTGGTTCCCGGCGCGGCTCCCCAGTCACCCCCACCGAACCGGCGGCCGTCCCCTTCCCCAGCTCCGCCAGACGTACGGCCAGCGCGCGCGGGGTGTCCGCCGAGGCGAACAGCTCCCGTACCGGGACACGTACGCCGTACCGCTGCTCGAGCTCCGCCGTCATGCCCATCAGGGAGAGCGAGTCCGCGCCGAGCTCGAAGAACGAGGAGTCCGGTGCGACGTCGGCAGCCGGGCGGCCCAGTTTCTCGGAGGTCAGCCGCCTCACCTCGGCGAGCAGTTCGTCCGGCACGGTGCGCTCCTTCACAGGGGTGGCCGACGTTTCCGCCGGGTGGTGCGAAGCCTGAGCCGGCGAGCCGGTCAGCGGCGCCACGGGGCGCCTGCGCAGGGGGTGCCCCGGCAGGGGCACCCTGTTCCCGCCGGCGTTGACCGCGCTCCACTCCAGGTCGGCCCCCCTGCGGTACAGCGCGGCCAGTGACATGAGGAGCCCGTGCGTCTGGTCGGTACCCCGGGGGGCCGAGCCCTGCCCTGCGAGCCAGCGGCTCTCCGGTACGCAGTGCCGGCCGAGGCCGGTGAGGGTGTCCCCGGCACCGATCTCCAGGAAGTCCAGACACCCCTGCCCCGTCGCCGCGGCCATGGCCAGATCGAAGCGGACCGGCTGCCGCGCCTGGCGGCCCAGGTAGTCGGCGTCGAGGATCCAGCCCACCGGGCGCACCCGGCCGTCGGCGGTGGTCACCAGCGGCGTACGCAGCGGACCGTACGTCACCCGCTCGGCCCGCGACCGGAAGTCGCGCAACGCGGGCTCGACCGCGGCGGAGTGGAACGCCCTGTCGACGGGCAACGTCCGCCACCGCAGGCCCTCCCCGTCCAGCAGCCGCGCCGCCTCCGCGAGAGCGTCCGGCGGACCGGAGATCACCTGGGACCGCGGTCCGTTGAACGCCGCGAGTTCGGCCCCGGCGGCCCGCGCGATCCGCTCCGTGTCCTCCGGCCGGGCGCGGACAGCGAGCATGCCGCCCGGAGGGCAGGCGGTGTGCATCAGCCGCCCGCGCCACGCAGTGAGCCGCAGTCCGTCGTCGAGAGTGACGGCGCCGCCCGCGTAGAGGGCCGCGTACTCGCCGACGCTGTGGCTGAGCAGCAGCGCGGGGCGCACGCCGACGGCACGCCACACGTCGGTGAGCGCGGCCTGGTGGGCGAACAGGGCGGCCTGGGCCGTCTCGGTGGGCCAGACGCCGTCGTCGGCGGACTCGTCGACCAGCAGGGGGAGCAGGGTGCCGCCGAACTCGTCGGCGTAGACCTCCTCGCACCGTTCCAGTGTCCGCCGGGCGACGGGATGCGCGGCGTAGAGGCCCCCGGCCATGCCCCGGCGTCCGCTGCCCTGCCCGGAGAAGGCGAAGGCGAGCGGTCCGAGCGGACCGGACGGTGCGGGCCGGGGCTCGTCCAGGGCGTCCGCGAGCTCCGCGGCGGTCCTGCCGACCGCCGCGTCCCGTGCCGCCCGGTGCGGCCTGCCGAGCGCCAAGGTGGCCGCCACGTCCGCCGCCGCCGGACCCGGTTGCTGCCGCAGCCGGTCGCGGAGCAGACCGGTGTATTCCTCCAGGGCCTGGGTGTCGCGGGCCGACACCGGCACGAGGACGGGAAGCCCGGACGTGTGGGCCGCGGGTCGCACGGGCGCCTCCTCCAGTACCACATGGGCATTGGTGCCGCCGACCCCCAGCGCGCTGACCCCGGCCCGGCGCGGCACGCCGTCCTGCGCCGGCCAGGGCCGCAGCTCGGTGCCGAGGACCAGCGGGCCGCCCTCCAGGCGCAGTTCGGGGTTGGGCCGCGTCAGATGGAGGGTGGGGACCAGCGTGCGGTGCCTGAGCATGAGGACCGTCTTGAGCAGACCGGCCATCCCGGCACAGCTGTCGAGGTGTCCGATGCTCGGCTTCACCGACCCGACGGTGCAGAACCCCGTACGCCGCGTACCCTCCCCGAGTGCCCTGCCGAGCGCCTCCAGTTCCACCGGATCGCCGAGCGGGGTGCCCGTCCCGTGCGCCTCCACGTACGAGATCGAGTCGGCGGGTACGGCCGCTCTGCGCAGAGCCTCCCGCACGACCTCCACCTGGCCCGCGACGCCCGGCGCGCTGAACCCGACCTTGGCCGCCCCGTCGTTGTTGACGGCGGAGCCCAGGATCACCGCGTGCACGGTGTCGCCGTCGGCGAGTGCCCGGTCGAGACGCTTGAGCAGCACGGCCGCCACGCCGTTGCCGCCCACGGTGCCGTCGGCCTCCGCGTCGAAGGCGCGGCAGCGTCCGGTGGGCGACAGGATGGAGCCGGGGTGGCTGCGGTAGCCAGTCTCCTGGGGGAGGTGCACGGCAGCGGCTCCCGCGAGCGCCAGGTCCGCGTCGCCGGTGAGCAGGGCCTGTACGGCGAGGTGCGTGGCGACCAGCGAGGTGGAGCACGCGGTCTGCACGCCGATGGCGGGCCCGGTGAGCCCGAGCCGGTAGGCGACACGGGAGGCGAGGAAGTCGGGCTGCAGCCCGATGGCTGACTGCATGCCGTCAGCCGGGTCGTCCGGAACACCCGTCGCAGGCGGCTGCTGATGGTCGTAGAGGTTCATGCCGGTCCCGGCGAACACCCCCACCCTGGTCCCCTGTCCGGTCACCGCGTAACCGCCGTCCTCGAGGGCCTCGTGGCAGCACTCCAGGAACAGCCGGTGCGCGGGGTGGGTGAGCCCGGCCTCCTTGGGGCTCATCCCGAAGAAGTCCCCGTCGAACGCGTCGACACCGTCGATGACCCCCGCGACCGGCACCATGCCGGGCGCGCGCCGCTGCTCCGGGGAGAGGCCGGCCGACGCGAGCTCCTCCTCGCCGAAGACCCGGACGCTGTCCACGCCGTCGCGCAGATTGGCCCAGTACCGCTCCACCGAGTCCGCGCCGGGGAAGCGCAGCGACAGACCGATGACCGCGACGCGCTGGTCGGCCGTGTCCTTCGAGGCGGTGCCCAGGGGCTGCGGCTGTTCCCCGGGGGTGGCGGCCGCCAGATGCGAGGCCAGCGCCATGGCCGTCGGATGTTCGAAGAACGCGGCCTGGGCGATCGGCGTCGCGAGCCGCTGCTCCAGACGCGATCGCAGGCGGGTGAGGAGAAGCGAGTTCAGCCCCAGCTCGTAGAACCGTTCGTGCACGTCCACCGCGTGCCCCAGCAGGGCGGCGATCTCCTCCCTCACCACCTGTGCCACTTCGCCGGAGCGGAGGTCGTCCGGCGGGGCCGAGTGGGCAGGGGGACCACCCGCGACGAGCCGCTGCCGAAGTTCGGCGCGGCGTACCTTCCCCGCGGGGGTCCTCGGGAAGTCGTCGTGCGGTACGGGCAGGACATGGGAGACGGTCAGACGGAGCCGGGAGAACAGCGCCGCCTTCACCTCCCTCACGATCCGCGCGTCCTCGTCGGCCGAGCGGCTGACGAAGAACACGGCCAGCCGCTCGGTGCCGCTGTCCGGGTCCGGGACGCCGCAGGCGGCCACTTCCCCCTGTCTGACGCCTGCGACGGCGGTCGCCGCCTCCTCGACCTCGTGGCAGTAGACGTTGTGCCCGTTGAGAATGATCAGGTCCTTGCGCCGCCCGGTGATCACGACCTGTCCGGCGTCGAGGAAGGCCAGGTCGCCCGTGTCCAGCCAGTCCCGGCCGGCCGGGTACGCCTCGGCGTCCGCCTCAGGATTGTTCACGTAACCAGGGGTGAGGCGGGTGGGCGTGTGCACCTGCAGCCGGCCGATCCTGCCCGCGGGTGTCGGCTCGCCGCGATCGTCCACGACGCGCAGGGTGACGCCGTGCACCGGCGAGCCGGCCGCGACGAAGGTGACGCAGTCGTCCTCCGGGGTCCGGGCGTCGGCCCTTACCAGATCGCCGCCCAGACTGCTCTTCAGCAGGCGGTGCACGGTGCCGGGGCGGTCCAGTCGTCCGTGCGTGACGGCCGTGACCGTCTCGGCCATCCCCCACACCGGCACGATGTGCCCCTCCCGCACCCCCGACGCGGCGGTTGCGTCGAGGAAGCGGCGCAGCACCGGCAGTACGATCTGCTCGCCGCCGCACAGCAGCGACTTGAGGCCGCCCAGGTCGCGTACGCGGTGCGGCTGCTCGGCGAGCGCGTCGGCTGTCAGCCCGTAGGCGAACGTCGGGGCCCAGCTGTGTTGCGCCCCGTGCTCCTCGATGAGGTCGAGCCAGCGCAACGGCTCGGCCAGCACACGCTCGGTCGGCGCGTGGACGTTGGTACAGCCCACGAATACCGCCAGCAGGTGGTACAGGAGGAACGCGCCGCTGTGATCGACCGGCAACCAGTTCACCATGGTGTCGTCCGGCCGCACGTCCATGATCCGCCGGGAGCTCGCGGCGAAGTCCGCCAGGCCGGCGTGGGTGAGCCGCGCCGCCTTGGGGACGCCCGTGCTGCCGGAGGACAGCATCAACAGCGCGACGTCGGACCCGGCCGGCTCCACGTGGGCGTCCGCGGGCTCAGCGTCCAGGCAGTCCCGCGCGACCGCGGCCCGCAACTCGGGGGCCGCCGTGGCCAGGGCCTTGACCCCGGCGGCGTCACTGAGCACCAACGGTTGGTCCAGCACCGCACAGGCGTGCAGCAGGCGTTCGTACGCGGGCGAGCCCGGCACGGCGCGGTCCGCGAGGGCCGCGGGCAGAGCACCACCCAGCAGACAGGCCCAGAAGGCGGGGAAGAACTCACTCAGCGGCAGCCCGCACAGAATCACCGGGTCACCGGGGCGCAGCCCACGCTCCCGCAGTCCGGCCAGCATCCGGGCGGCCTGCGACAGCAGTTCGCGATACGGCAGGGTGGTCGTGGAACCGTCCGGGGCGACGGCGACGACGGCTGCCCCGTCGTCCGACTCCGCGGCACGCAGGAGTGCCTGCACGGCATCGCGCGGGTCGCTCTCCGTGTACTCCGGCTCAGGACCCCGGCAGAGAGTCTGCCCCTGCACGTGTTCCATGCGTATCCCCTTCTTTTCCACTCGTGGACGAGCGCGACCGGGCGCGCCCGGTGACGAAGAACAGCAGAACCAGTGCTCCGCACACGGCCGCCCCGTGGAACACGCCGACGACCGTCAGGGCGGGCAGTGCTTCGAGAGCTGCCGCGGCGAGTACGGTGCCCAGCGCGAACCCGGCCGTCTCCGCCGTGGCGGACAGCCCGAACAGCCTGGTGCGCTGCCGGTCGGGGGCCGCCTGGAGGCGTGCGGTGTAGACCGTCTCGGCCCAGCCGTCGGCGAATCCCGCGCACGCTGCGGCCGCCATGAGAGCCGCGGCTGGCAGGCCGGTGAACGCGGCCACGAAGGAGACCGACATGCCCAACGTGCACAGGGCGAAAGCCCGTTCACCCCACGACGAGGCCCCCCGCGTGCGCCGGATCACCATTTGGGCGGCGATGGTGCCCACCGCCCACGCCGCCCAGAACCGGGTCATGAAGAGCGCCGGGTCGGACGGTGCGGAGGCGTTCGCGACCACGGGCAGTGCGACATTGTGCGAGGAGGACGCGAGGGCGTCGATCCCTCTGAGCAGGATCATGCCGAGCAGCAGCGCGGGAAGACCGGCCATGCCGTGCCACACGCGCGGACGCCCCGGGCGGACAGCGCCCTTCCCCCAGCCGTCCTCCTCCGGTACGGCCTCCTCCTCGCCGTCCGTACGCGGGCGCAGGACGAGCAGCGCACCCGCCGACACCGCGAAGCTCGCGGCGTTGACGGTGAACGCGGTGCCGTAGCCGCCCAACGCGATGACGGGAGCGGCGGAGGCGAAGCCCAGGACCGTGGCGATCGACCGTGCCGTGACCAGCAGTCCGGTCGCCCTGGTACGGGACTCCTGGCCGACCATCGCGGGAACCGCGCTGCGCAGGGCGACGGTGAAGTACGTGTTCCCCGCGCCCATGACGACGACCGTGCCGCACAGCAGCCACATCGGCGTGCGGGCCGCGCACAGGGCCAGAACGGACAGGACCAGGCACTGGGCGAGGTCCGTGCACACCATCGTCCTCAGCCGGGTCGTCCTGGCCGCCAGAGCCGCGGCGGTGAGTCCCGCGACGAAGCCGGAGAGCAGGCGCAGCGCCATCACCACGCCTACCCCGAAGGCCGTGCCGGTGACCTGGTACGAGAACAGGCTCATCGCGATCAGGTTCAGGAAGTTGCCGTAGCCGGAGACCGCGTACGCGCAGACGAGAGCACGGAACCGCCTGTCCACACCCCCCACTACGACCCCTCTCCGCGCGTGGCCGCGCTCACCGGACCGCGTCCGACGGCCGCGTCGGGCACCCGCTCGTCCTCGCGGAGACCGGCGGAGGCGGGACGGTCACGTGTCTGCCGAAACCGCTGAAGCACGCATCTCCCTCAGTACGTCGGCCACATGACGGATGCCCTCGGAGAGCACCTTCTCCTCGGTGCTGAGACTGATGCGGAAGCAGCGGGTCGCGTGGCCGTCCAGGCCGGGGGAGGAGAGCGGGTCCACGAAGAAGTGCCGTCCCGGCACGACGAACACGCGTCTCTCCTTCAGCCTGCGGTAGAGGTCGAGATCGTCGAACCACGGGTGGTCCACCCACAGCCAGCAGAACATGCCGCCGACGCCCGAGTGCATCCGCCAGTCCATGTCCGGCGGCATCGCCTCCGCCAGCAGGCCCGCGGCGAAGCGCCGCTTCTCCCGGTAGTAGGGCGTGATCGCCTCGCGGGTGACGCGGTCCAGCCGGCCGTCCCCCAGGACGCGCGCAAGGGCGGCCTGTGGCAGTTGCGGGGCGTGCAGGACGGAGTTGGACATGAACGACGCCAGCGCGTCGATGTACTTCGGCGGGCCGATCGCGAACCCGACGCGTTCTCCGGGAAGCCCGGCCTTGGACGCCGAGAAGCAGTTGATCAGGTGGTCGTGCAGAACAGGCTCGGTGTGCACCTCGGCGATCCTGGGGAACGGGGAGCCGTACGCCTGGTCCAGGAGAAGCGGAACGTCCCGTTCGGCGGCCAGTGCGGTCAGCGCGTCCAGCTCGGCCCGGTCCAGGGCGCGCCCGGTCGGGTTGCCGGGGCTGGAGACCAGCATCATCCCGATGTCCGGCTGCCGCCTGAGAGCGTCGATGTCCAGTGCGTACCGGAAGCTGTGTTCGCCCTGCCGCTCTATCAGGGGCGGTACTCCCACGATGCCCCCGTCGTGCATGCACAGGCCCTGGTAGCCGGTGTAGTCGGGAACCATGGGCAGGACCATCTTCCTGTCGCCCAGCCTGCCCGGCCCCGCGAAGAGGGCGGCCGCGGCGAAGCACAGCATCTGGCTGCCGGGCCCGATCACGACGTTCTGCGGGCCGAGCTGCCAGCCGTACGTCCGGTTGAAGTACTCCACGACGGCCCCGATCAGGACCTGGCTGCCGCGGGAAGGGCCGTAGTGGCAGCCGGCCCGCTCGAAGTCCTCGGCCAGTGAGTCCGTCAGGGCGGCCCGCCACATCTCGCCGGCGTCCGCGATGGTGGCCGGATTGCCCACGCTGAGGTTGAGCCACTCGCCGGCCGACGCGTCCGCCGTGCTGGCGGCCACATCGTCCATGATGCTGCGGAGGCCGGAGACGCCGGCCATCTTGGTGCCACTCAGTGACAACTCCATGCGGTTCTCCTGGAACTCGAGTGATGAGTGCCAGCGCGCGGCGCGCGCGGGAGCACGCGCGCCCAGGGGTGCGGGCCGGGGAGGGCAGGGTGGCGAGGTGCGCACCATCCGGGCGCGGTGCGGTGATACTGCCGCACCGGCTGGAGGCGGCGAGTGGACGCGAAGTCACCCGACGGTCCCGCAGGCGGGGGCCTCGGCCGGAGGCGCGCACAGGAAGCACAGCGTGTCGTTCATGTTCTTAGCGCCGGGCGATTCTGTCAACGCCCTTGATCGACAGGGCCCCCGCCGACGGACGCGCTCACGGCGCGGGTGTGCGTGCGGACGATGCCCAGATCGAGGGGAACTGTCCGATAGTCAATGCGATGCCCCAACAGTCGAATTACTCCGTACGTCGAATTGACCAAAGTGGTACGGACCTCTGACGGATACTCAAGACAGGTGTGTGCAGAGAAAGATGATCAACTCTTCCCTGATTCGGTCCCACCCCATACAGTGAGGTCGTCCTTCGGGGCCCCTCGTGGTAGATGTGGTGCATATCCGATGCGCCGCTCGGTCGTACACGAGGCGGGCAGCACACCCCTGGCTGTTGCCGAGGGTGAATCGCTGCCGTCGTATGCTGCCGGCCCGGCGCGAGAGGGGAGACGGGGATGCGGGGCGCAGTCTGCTGTGGCGTCAGGACGACGTGCGGTGCCGCCGTGTGACGGCGGGCGCCGGCACGTGTCGTGCCCGGAAGCAGCGCGGAGGGACGAGGCCCTGACCTCGGCTGTCGGCCGTATGCCGTGATGGCGGGGACCGCCCCGCCGCGCGTGGGACCGGACCGTGGCGGCGCTGTCGCCGTGGGACGGCGCAACCGTGAACGAGCCCGGGCCGTCAGGTGGGAACCGCGCCGGGGCCGGGGGACGTACATCAAGGAGCGGAATGTCCGACGCCGTTGTGGGGCTGGTCGACAGCGTACTGGAAGAAGCGGCGGGGAGTTCGGGCCGTACTTCGTCGTCACTCGGCGATTCATTCGTGGACCTTCGGCCGAACTCCGTCGCACTTCCGCACGTGACGACCGCTTCCGCGGACCCGCACGACATCCCGGTTGATTCGGCCGACCTGATTCAGGCCGGTTCGGTGGGTGATCCCGTCGAAATACTCGGGCTCTTGCGAATCGTCGGAAAGGGGAATGAAGTGGGAAGCGGAATAGAGACTTCTTTCCGGTGGCACACCGCCGATGTGGACCGCGGGCGGCAGGGTCGCCGCGGAGGGCAGGCGCAGCACCGCCGGGCCGGTGAGCCGCTCACCGCCGCCCACGCGGACACCCTCCGCGAACGGTCCGGCCGCCGTGCTCCCGGGCCCGGGGGACGCATCCCCTCCCGTCCGTCCGGGACGGGCGAGCGGCGGGGCCCGGCTCACGGCCGACTCCCCGGCCGTACCTGTTCCGGTGCGAAGTAGGCGGCGCGTGGAGACGATTCGAGACACCTTCGACGCTCAGGCCGCGCGGACCCCTGGCGCGGTGGCCGTGCGCGCCACCCGGACCTTCACCTATCGCGAACTGTCGGAGACGGCGGCCGCCCTCGGCGAGGAGATCCTCGCGCACACCCCGGCCGGCTCGCTGGTCGCCCTCGACGCCGCCGGCCCGGCCGGCGGGGTCATCGGCATCCTCGCCGCGGCCGGCAGCGGGTGCGCCGTACTGCCGCTGAACCGGGAGAGTCCCCCCGCGCACCGCCGGCGGATCCTCGCGGACGCCCGCCCGTCCCTCGTCCTGCGCGAGACCGCCGAGTGCGCGTTCACCGTCGAGCCCGTCCTGGCTGCCGGGGGACCCTTCGTTCCCCGCGGGCCGGACATGGCCGATGTCGCCTACGTCATGTACACCTCGGGGTCGACCGGGCGTCCCAAGGGCGTCATGGTCCCGCACACGGCGCTGCTCGACCGGCTCGCGGGGTTGGCGTCGACGCCCGGGCTCGCGGCGGGCGAGACGATGGTCGCGGCGACCGCTCTGTCCTTCGACATCTCGATGGCGGAGATGCTGCTGCCGCTGACGGTCGGCGCGTCCTTGCTCGTCGTGCCGGGCGAGGTGCGCTTCGACCCGTACTGCTTCCAGGACTTCCTGGGCGAACACGCACCCCAGGTCATCCAGGCCACGCCCAGCTTCTGGCGCATGCTCCTCTCGGCGGAGTGGGCCGGCCTCGAGGGCGCCAGGCTCTGGTGCGGCGGAGAGGCCCTCACCCCGGAACTGGCGCGTCGTCTCATACCCCTGGGCGCGGAGCTCTGGAACCTGTACGGCCCCACGGAGGCCACGATCTGGGCCACCGCCGCACACGTCGAATCACCGGACGTCATCTCCCTGGGGCGCCCCCTGAAGGGCACCGGCCTCTATCTCGCGGCCGTGGACGACGACGGCGCGACGCATCTGGAGGAGGCCGTCACCGAGCCCGGTACGGACGGCGAGATCGTGCTGTACGGAGCGGGAATCGCGCTGGGCTACCTGGACAGGGACGACCTGACCGCCGAGCGGTTCCCCGTCGGGACGACGCCCGACGGCGGCGGACGGCTCTACCGCACGGGCGACCGTGCCAGACACCGGGCGGACGGCTCCCTGGAGTACCTCGGACGTGCCGACGACCAGATCAAACTGCGCGGCCACCGCATCGAACTCGGTGAGATCGAGGCCGTCCTGGAGGAGCACCCGGCAGTCGCCGCCGCAGTCGCCGTCCTGCGCGACGCCGACCGGCCGGAGCGCGCGTCGATCACCGCTCATGTCGCCTCCGGAGGGGACGGCGCCTCCGTCAAGGAGATCCAGGACTGGCTGCGCGAACGGCTCCCCGCCAGCCACTGCCCGAGCCGGATCGTCGTTCGCGACACCCTTCCGCGGACCACCGCCGGAAAAGTCGACCGGGTACTTCTGGCGAACGAGTAGGGGATGCGGCCGGAACGCCGTGGACGCACTGCCGTGAGCGGTTCCACCGGCGCCGCCGCACCCGCACCGGGCGCCCCGGGCCGCCGTACGGGCGCACATGGCGCCGTCCGGCATCCGGGGACACCAACAAGCCTATGGAGGAAACGAGTTGAGTCAGGTGAAGACCGCGCCGCTGACCTTCGGCCAGCTGTCGGTGCTGAGGGACCTCGACCTGTCGGGGCCCGAAGAGCAGAGCGACGGCAATCTCCCCCTCGTCCTCGACGTCCCCTCCGGCGCGGGCGTGGACCAGGTGACCGAGGCCTGGGCGAGGCTGGTCGAGCGGCACGAGGCGCTGCGGACCGTGTACGACCGCCGGGCCGCTGAGCCCACCCAGACGGTCCACCCCTTCCTGGGCCTGGAACTCGACACGACCGAGCTGTCCGACCCCACCCGTGAAGCGGCCCTGGCCGTCGCCGAGGAATGGGCACAGCAGGAGATCCACTTCGACGTGGATCACTCGTGGCGCGCCGCCGTCGCAGTCCACCGAGGTGTCGTCACCCACCTGGTGTGCGTCGTGCACCACCTGGCCGCCGACAGCGCGGCCTGCACCCTGGTGGAGGACGAGTTCCACACCCTCGTGTCCGGGGGCACCCTCGCCCCCGACCCGCCGCAGCCCGTCGAGCTCGCCCTGGAACAGCACCGGGACGAACAGCAGCGCCACAGGACCATCGAGTTCTGGCTCGACGAATGGCGGGGCTTCGTCGACGAGGACCGGCAGGGCGGCGACACGAGCCGGCGGTACCGGGCCGTGCTGTACTCCGAGCGCGCCCAGACCGCCGCTCGCGCGGTCTCCGAGCGCCTCTCCGTGTCCGTCCAGTCCGTGATCCTCGGCGCGGCATCCCTCGCACTCTTCGACCTGAACGGCCGTGACCGGGCCACGTTCGGGCTGCTCGCCGGAAACCGCATAGCCAAGCGCTGGCAGACTCTGCTCAGCAGCATGAACCAGCTCGCCCCGGTCACTGTGGCCGCCGACCGGGACGCCTCACCCGAGGCGTTCCTGCGCACGCTCTACATGGGCAGCCTGGAGCGCCTGCTCCACGGCTCGTACAGCGTCGACGAACTCCGTACCCGGCTCGTGGAGGCCGGCAGCGTCAACCCCGACCCTCTGCAGTTCGACTGCTACTTCAACTACCTCGGGGAGATCGCCCTGCCCCCGGACGAGGGATCACCGGCACACGACGGTGTCGAGTGGTTCGCCGACGCCTGGCAGGGCGGGCCGCGCTTCAATCTCAGAGTCGCCATGGGATCAGGTCTGCACCTGTCGCTGACCGCGAGCGAGGACTACCTCGGCGGCGAGGCGACCGGCCGATACCTCGCCTCCGTCGAGACCGCGCTGATGAGCCTCGCCGACGGCGCGCCCGGCACCGTGGGTGCCGTCGACCTGGCGCCGCTGCGGAAGATCAGCCCCCCGCCGCGCGGGGAGGACGGAGGTACCGCCGATGAGTGACGCACAGCGGACGGCGCAGGGCGCCGCCCCCCGTACGGGCCGTTGCCCCTACCACGTGCCCGGCCGAGCGCAGGCGGACCCCTGCACGGACTACCTCCACCTGCGGGACGACGAGTCCGTCCGCTGGGACGAGGACCTCGGAGTATGGCTCGTCACCGGATTCCGCGAGGTGACCGAACTCCTGCGCCACCCGTCCCTCTCGGCGGCCTGGCCCGAGCAGGGCAGGAGCAAGCTGCACACCCCAGCGGAGGGCGGGAGCGGCGACGGGAGCCGCACCTCCGAACTGGTGCGCAGGTGGTTCATGTTCAACGACGACCCCGCGCACGCCGACGCCCGGAAGATCGTCGCCCCGCTCTTCTCGGCCGAACGCCTGGCCGCGGCACGCCCCGTCGTGGAGAAGCTCGTGGACGAACTCCTCGCGCCCGAGCGTGACGTGCTCGACGTCATGGAGGACCTCGCGGTTCCTCTGTCGAGCCGGGTCATCTGCCACATCCTCGGGCTGCCCGACGACGTGGCACCCCGCCTCGCCGTGTGGGCGCCCGACATCGCGGCTCTGCTCGTCGCGGACTACCTCCCCGAGGTGGTCACCCGCGGGTACCAGGCACTGCACGAGGTGACCGCGGCCGTCGACGACGCGCTTCGGGGCGAGGTGCCCGAGGGGTCGGGCCTGTGGCTGCTGGCACAGGCGCACAGGAGAGGTGAGATCGAGCTACAGGACGTCTGGGCCACCGCGAGCCTGCTCATCTACGCCGGCTTCGAGACGACCTCGACCTTCATAGGCAAGGCCGTACGGGCCGCCCTGCACGCGGGGGCCTGGGCGGAGGTCCTGGAGGCCGGGCCGACCGCCGCCGTGGAGGAGCTGCTGCGCTTCGACACCTCGGTCCAGCAGCTCGCGCGCTTCGCGACCGCCCCGGTCGACGTCGCCGGGCACCGCATCGAGGCCGGCGACCTCGTGCTGATCATGCTCGGTGCGGCCAACCGCAGCCCGGCCGTCTTCGACGACCCCGACCACCTCCGGCCCGGTCGGGAGATCAGACGGCACCTCACGTTCGGATTCGGCGCGCACTACTGCCTGGGAGCCGGACTGGCACGTCTGGAGACCGAGGTCGTCCTGCGCAGGCTCGGCGCCCGCTGGGACGTCGTCGAGGAGGCCGCCGTGCCCGTGACCCGTTCGCACTACGGCCTCACCGTTCTGGAACACCTCAAGGTCAGAGGGGGAACCCGTAATGACGCGTGACGCCGCAACCAGCTCCTGGGAACACGGCCGGCTCATCCACGAGGCCGTCGTCCGCCGGGCCCGCGCGCATCCCGGCGCCCTCGCCGTCGTACAGGGCGAAACCCGTCTCACGTACGGGGAACTGGACGCGGCCAGCGACGACTACGCCGCGGAGCTGCGCGCCCTGGGCGTCACCGAGGGGCACCGGGTGCCCGTACTGATGAGCCGCTCACCCCAGTACGTGGCCGTCGTGCTCGCCGTCCTCAAGTGCGGGGCCGCCTACGCCGCTCTGGACCCGAGCTGGCCCGAGGAACGGCTGGCCTCCATCCTCGGTCGGCTCGAACCGCCGCTCGCGGTGGTGGAGGAGCCCCGGCACCTCGATGTGCCCGCCTGGTCCGCGTCGGACCACCCCGTCGCCGAAGCGGTCCGACGCCGGCGCCCCGCCCCCGTCGCCGCCTGCGACGGCGGAAGCGCGGCCACCGTCTTCTTCACCTCGGGCAGCACCGGCGTCCCCAAGGGCGTGGTCACCCCGCACCGTGCCACCGCGCGGCTCTTCCAGCCCGGAGGCTTCGCCGACCTCGGTCCCGGGCATGTCATGCTCGCGTCGGTGGCGTTGCCGTGGGACGTCGCCAGCCTAGAGCTGTGGGGGCCTCTGGCCTGCGGCGGCACGGTGGCGCTCGTGGAGGACGAGTACCTGCTCCCCTCCGGGCTCGCCGGGCTCGTACGCGACCGGAACGTGGACACGGCATGGCTGACCACGTCCCTCTTCAACGCGTTCGTGGACGAGGACCCCTCCTGCTTCCTCGGGCTGCGGCACGTGCTGACAGGCGGGGAGCGGCTGTCGCCGCACCATGTCCGCCGCTTCCTGGACGCCCACCCCACGGTGCGGCTGACCAACGGTTACGGACCCGTCGAGTCGTGCGTCTTCACCACCACGCACGACGTGGCGCGGCAGGACACGGAACGCCCGCACGGCATCCCCATCGGCAGGCCCGTGCCGCACACGACCGTCCACGTGCTGCGGGACGGCCGCACGTGTCCGCCTGGGGAGACCGGAGAGATCTGCATCGGCGGGGACGGACTCGCCCTCGAGTACCTGGGCATGCCCGAGGACACCGCCGAACGCTTCGCGGACACCGTCGTCGACGGAGACACCGTCCGCATCTACCGGACCGGGGACCTGGGGTTCGCCGACCCCGACGGGCTGCTCCACTACATCGGCCGGGCCGACCGGCAGGTGAAGATCCGAGGACGTCGGATCGAGCCGCTGGAGATCGAGAACGTCTGCCTCTCGCTGCCCCAGGTCAAGCAGGCGGTCGCGGTGCCGGTGGCCGGCCAGGACGGCTCCTACACCTCCATGGTGCTCTTCTACGTCGCTGAGCCGGGAGCAGCCGGGGGGAACACCGTCCCGGCTGCCGTACACGACCAACTCGTGGCCGGGCTGCCGCCCCACAGCGTCCCCGACGACCTGCGGCGCGTCGACGCGATCCCGTTGTCGGCCACCGGGAAGACGGACACCGCGCGTCTGCTGTCGATGTCCCGTGCGGCCCCCGACGACGCATCGGCCGAGACGCCCGCGCCCGGCGCGACCGCACAGCCCGAAGGCCGGTGGACGGCTGTCGTCCGGGAGGAACTCCGCGCACTCCTGGGAACAGAGGCGGCGCCCGACGTGCCGTTCGCGATGCTGGGAGGCACGTCCCTCGACGCCATCCGCCTCTGCGCGCGGCTCTCCGACCGTACGGGTGTCTCCGTGCCCGTCTCCGGCTTCCTGCGCAACTCGACGGCCAACGGGCTGGTACACCTCCTGGAGACCGGCTCCGCCCCCGAACCGCCCATGACGACGGGTCGCGACGACCGGGTCCGACTCGACGGCATCCAGGCCCACTTCGGCCTGCTCCACGAGCTGGACCCGAGCGATTCCGCGGCCCTCTGCCACCTGCTGTGGGAGGTCACCGGCCCGCTGGACACCGCCGTCCTGGAGCAGGCCCTCAACGACCTCCAGCAGCGCCACGAGGCCCTCAGGACCGCGTACCGCCTCGACCCCGAGCCGGTGGCCGTCGCACCGGACGCCGTGCACCCCGTCCGCGTCGAGACGCTCAGCGCCGACGACGGGCCGGGGGCCGCGCGGCTGGAAGAGGCGCTGAACCGGCCCCTGCCCGTCGAGGACGGGCGGGTCTGGCGGTGCGTGCACGTTCCGGTGGACGAAGCCAGGGCGCTGCTGGGCGTCACCGTCCACCACATCGCCTTCGACGGGTGGTCGCAGGATCTCCTCGTCGCAGAGCTGACGCACGCCTACGAGGCCCGCGGCCGCGGCGCCGCACCGCGCTTCGAGCACCCCGCGCCGACCCTGCGTCAGGTCGCCGACGAGGCCGCGCGGTTCGGGGCACCCGAAGAGGCCGCCGCTCAACTGGCGTACTGGACGGAGCATCTCCAGAACCTGCCGGAACTCACCGTGCCCGTACCCGGGCCGGAGGAGGAGCGGCCGGTCACGAACCTGGGGTTCACCCTCGACGCGGCGGTCACCGACCGCCTCCGCGCCGAGGCCGGACAGCTGGGATCGACCCTGTTCCTGCCTCTCGTGGCCGGGTACGCGGCCGCACTCGCGGAGGTGACAGGGCAGGACGACTTCGGCATCGGCGTACCCCTGGTGCGCCGTTCCGGACCCGACTCGATGGCAGCAGTGTCCTGCCTGGTGGACGTCGTGTGCCTGCGCCTTTCCGGAAGGGAGGGCGCGCCCGCGCTCGCAGACCTGGCGAAGGTGGCACGTCCCGTCGTCGACGAGGCATTCGCCCGCCAGGACGTGGCCTTCGCCGAGGTGGCCCGGGCGGTCCGGCCGCCCCGGACCGGCCGCAACCCGCTCTACCAGACCATGTTCGCCATGCAGAGCTCCGCGCCCGTGGAGCTCGCGCTCACCGGGTGTGAGGTGCGACGCCTGCCGATGGAGCCGCCGACAGCCATGCACGAGATCGTCTGCGAGGTCTGGCCGACGGCGGGCGGCGGGCTGCGCGTGGACGTCTCCTTCCAGGCGGACCGTGTCGTCTCCGGCACCGGACACCGCCTGGCCCGCGTCTACGAGGAGCTGCTGGTCTCCGGCGAGCTGCCGGCCTCTCCGCGCCCGTGAACAGCCACCACCCGAAGGGATCCCACCTCCACATGCAGGACATTCCAGAGGAACGGACGGTCGTGCGCCTGCTGCGGCGCTTCGTCGAGGAGAACCCGGACTCGACGGCGATCGAGTGCGGCAAGGACGTGCTGACCTACCGCCGTCTGTGGGACGAGGCAGGCACCGTGGCGGCGCGTCTCCAGGAGACGGAGGGATTCGAGCCCGACTGCCTGTTCGCCGTCCTCTTCGATCGGGGCGTACCCGGCGTGGTCGCCCAGCTGGCGGCCTGGCGCGCCGGGGCCGCCTACCTCCCGCTCGACCCCGCCCTGCCGGACGGGCGCATCGAGTCGGTCCTCGACGACGCACGGCCGCTCGCCGCACTGGCGCAGCCCGACCTGCGGCACCGGATACCGCGGACGGTACCCGTGCCGCCGGGTGCTCTCCCCGGCCCGACCGGGGAACCGAAGCGGGTCGGGACCACGCTCGCCTACGTCATCTACACGTCCGGTTCCACCGGGACGCCGAAGGGCGTCGAGGTCGCGCACGCCAGCCTGTCGAACCTGCTGGACTGGCACCGTGAGACGTACGGGACAGGGCCCGGCACGCGCGTGGCCGCCTTCGCCGGCCTGGGGTTCGACGCCTCGGTCTGGGAGACCTGGGCGGCGCTCGCCAACGGCGCGACCCTCGTCCTGCCTGCCGAGCCACTGGGCGGCGACGTCGCGGCCATCGCGGACTTCCTCCAGGAGAACGCGATCGAGCAGTGCTTCCTGAGCACTCCGCTGGCCGAGGAGCTGATCGGTTCGGAGACGCCGCCGCAGTCCCTGCGGGTCCTCCTCACCGGAGGCGACCGGCTGCGGGTACGGCCCGGCGGGTCGTTCCCCGCCGCGGTCCACAACCACTACGGCCCGACCGAGGCCACCGTCGTCACGACCGCCAGCCGCGACCTGCGCGGAACCGACGAGCCCGGCCGGCCTCCGGTCATCGGGAAGCCCATCACCGGCGCGCGCGTCCGTCTGGTCGACGCACGGGGCCTGGACGTGGACGGGCCCGGCGCGACAGGTGAACTCCTCATCTCGGGGGCGGTCCTGGCGTCCGGTTACCGCAACGACCCCACCCTCACCGGGGAGAAGTTCGTACGTACGGCCCCCGCGGCCGCGGGTGGCCCCGAAAGCCACGGCGGGAACACCGCCGGCACGTCCGACCGGTGGTACGCCTCCGGGGACGTCTGCCGTTGGACCGACTCCGGCGACCTCGAGTTCGTGGAACGACGCGACACCCAGCTCAGCGTTCGCGGCAACCGGGTCGAACCGGCCGAGATCGAGCACGCCATGCTGGTGGTGGCGGACGTCAGCCAGTCGGCCGTCGTGCTGTGCGACGACGGCTCGGGCGGCTCGCTGGTCGCCTTCTACACCGGCGAGGCCACCGCGGAGGCGCTGCAGGAGGCGCTGGCGGCAAGGCTGCCCCGGTACATGGTCCCCTCCCGCGTCCAGCGGTTGGACGCCATGCCGCTGACCCCGAACGGCAAGATCGACCGCAACGCCCTGCTGGACGCGCGCGCCGAGCCGGCCACGCAGTCCGAGGCGGCCTTCCGACCCGGCTCCGTCGAGGAGGGCATCGCGGAGATCTGGACCGATCTGACCGGCATCGTGCCGGGCGCCCGCGACAACTTCTTCGACGTCGGCGGGCATTCGCTGCTCGCGGCACGCATGATCGGCAAGGTACGTGACCGGTTCGGCGTGAAGGTCGGGCTGCGGGCCGTCTTCGATCACCCGGTCCTCGAGGACCTCGCTGCCGAGGTCGACGCAGCCTCGAAGAACGGAGACTGAACGGATGTCAGGCAACACGACCACCCACGCCGGGCCGATCGTCGTCATCGAGTTCGGCAACGAGATACCTCAGCGCAGCTTCGACCCCGTCCTCCCGCCGGAACTGCACGCGCACCGCATCAGGATCGACCCGCTGCGGTACCCCGGACTGGCCGAGAAGGTCCCCGACCTGGCGGCACAGGCGCGGCACTGGGCAGCCGAGATCGCGGCGGCCGGCCCCCCACGGGCCGTGTTCGCCTACTGCACCGCCGCCGAACTCGCGACACTGCTCGTCGACGAACTGCCCGCGCCGGGCACGCCGCTCGTCGTCTTCGACCCGGTGGTCCCCGACCCCGGAACGCCCCGGGAACTGCTGCTGGACCTCGCCCTGGGCATGGACGACACACTGGAGCCGTCGGAAGTGCCGGACATCACCGGCCTCCCGGCGTCCGACGCCCTGCGGCTGGCCAGTTCCTTCCTCCGTTCCCTCGTCACCCGGGCCGCACCCGACCTGGACGACGAGATCGCCGACGAACTGACGGAGGGCCAGCGGGCCTGGCTCGGCTTCACGCTGTCCGCCGCGGCCGAGCGCACCACCCTTCCGCAGCTGGGTCGCGTCGTCCTCAGCAGGGACTCCGAATGGGCGGAGGCCGACGCGCACTCGGTGCACCGGACGGGGCTGAACGTGCAGGAACTGTTCGGGACACCGGCGGTGACACCTCTGGTGGCGGAATTCCTCTCGGCTCCCGAGGCCGGAGAAATTCAGGGGGAGGAAGAGCCGTGCAGTCGCAATTCGTAGAACGAGACGCCACCGAGGCCGTCGTCGCCGCCCAGTGGTCGCGGGTGCTGGGCCGGCCGCCCGCGTCCCTGGACACGGACTTCTTCGGCTCGGGTGGGTCCTCCCTGCTGGCAGCGAAGCTGGTCTCCGCGCTGCGGGGCGCCCTCGGCACCCGGATCCCCCTGCAGACGCTGTTCGAGGCCTCGACGTTCGGGGGTCTCAGCGCCCGGATCAGGAACGACACCCCGGGATCCGGTGGCCGGCTGCTGACCCTCAACCCCAAGGGCACCGGCGCGACTCTGCTCCTGGTGCCGGCGGCCAGCGGTGGGGTCATCGGGCTCCACCGGTTCGGCGGCGACCCGATCGACCGTCCGGTGCTCGGCCTCCAGGCCCGGGGCCTCGACCCGGCTGAGGGCGAACCCTGCCGGACCCGGGCGGAGATCGTCGACGACTTCATCGGCGTCCTGGAGAAGGCGGACGCGCCGCGCAGCCTGCACCTGGCCGGATACTGCGTGGGAGGCATCCTCGCCTACGAACTGGCCGCCGGGCTCCGCCTGCGGGGCTGGGACGTGCGGTCCGTCATCCTGCTCAACACCTCGCTGTACTGCCCGCCGCTGTCCGTGAGCGACGCCGCCCGGGAGAAGCTCGTGTCCGTCGCGGGGGAGGCGGGCATGGTCATCCCCGAGGGTGAGGAGCCGGACGCGGCAGCGGTGTTCCGGGCGGTGAGCTCGATGGGACCCGACCCCATCGAGACCGACTTCGCCGAATTCGAGGCCGGCTTGCGGGTCTTCGGCTCCGTGGGGTCCGCGGTGTCCGGCTACGTGCCCGAGCCGGGCGACTTCGCCGTGCGCCTGTTCTCGACGGATGACAGGGACGATCCGTCGGACATCGAGCGCACCACGCACCCGGTCACCGACTGGCCGGACCTGGGGCTCGCCGATTACCAGCAGCACCACGTGCCCGTCGACCATTTCGAGATGATCGTGCACGAGCCGACCCTCAAGGCCGTCGAGAACGCCATGAAAGACATCGACGACGGCCGAGAGGATCGGAGCTGACCGCGCGAGGACTACCGGCCGGACGACTGACCGGATCCGGCGATACGATTCGCTATCTCCTCGAGAAGCTGTTTCCTGGACTCATGCAGGAAGAAGTGGTCTCCGGGCAGGACCACCGCGTCGAGTTCACCCTCGACCAACTCTGACCACTGCTGGAGATGGTCCATTCCGACGGCCGGGTCGCTCGTGCCGCCGAATACCGTGACCGGTGCGCCCGGAGGCTTCTGCGGCAGAAAGGAGTAACGCGAGAGCATCGCATAGTCCGCGCGCACCGCAGGAAGCAGGATCCGCATGAAGTCGGCACTCCGGAGAATCTCCTCCGGAGTGCCGTTCATTCGCCTCAGTTCCTCGATCAGTTCCGCTTCGGGAAGCGTGTGCAGGTCCCGCCGTCCGTCGTGAACGGCCGGCAGCGCACGGATTCCCGAAAGGAACATATGGACCGGTTCGACATCGTGGTCCTCGCGCAGGACACGGGCCGCCTCCCAGCAGACGATCGCCCCGAGGCTGTGTCCGAACAGGGCGAAGGGCTCCTTCGAGTATTCCAGCAGAGCCGGGACGACGGCGTCCAGGGCCGCTTCCAGGGTGTCGACCGGATCCTCGAACAACCGCTCCTCACGGCCCGGCGGCTGAATGGCGTGGACGTCGATCTCGTCCGGCAGCAGATCGGCCCAGCCGCGGAATGAAGAAGCGCCGCCGCCGGCGTAGGGGAAACAGAACAGCCTTATGCCCCCCGGCGGGTCGGTCTTCGACAGTCGTTGGACCCAGGGCTGCGTGGGCGGAATTCCGTGCATGTGCGTCCTCGTCTTCGTTTCCGGTCCAACTCGTCGGCCAGAACAGCCTGCCACAGTGCCGCCTGCGGGGCGAGCTTCCACAGCGAATTCCATGCTGCTTCACCGGGTGTCGCGTTCGTCACGGTGAATGCATTGTGGCCGGTGCAGACCTGAGTCGGTGTCACCGCGGGTCCGCACGGGATACGACCCCGGGAGACGGGTCGTCGAGCCGCATTGATTTCCCGCACCCTCGGTATTCCCGGGCGCAGTCCCGGGTGATCGGGTGCGGTGCGGGGCGATGTACGTCGAGGGGGCCGACACTTCCCTGACGGGTTCCCCGGAGAACGTGCGCTGCGACTGTCGCGTCGTCGAGCCAGCCGCTGCGCGACGCGGCCGCCCCGGCGGCGTCGAGTGACCGAGCCCGACGGCTGGTGCCGTTCTCGCGGCTGTCCGTGGGCGTCTCTCAGCAGCGTGCCGCGCGGACGCACGTCCACTCGGTCGGCGGACGACGATCCCGCGCGTCCGCATCCGCCGCCACCGCTGTTCGGACTGCGGGCAGGGGACGTCGTGGCCGTGGCCGCCGCGCTGGGGTGAAGTGTCGCCGAACGCCGCGAGCGTGCTCGCGTTCCCGGCGGGAAGGGGATCCGTCGGGCGGACGCCCGCTCGCCGTGCTTGCATCACCGAGCGACCCGGGTGAACTGACCGCGTTCCCTCAGCTGATGGTCAGGTCCTTGACCAACACCCGTCTCGTGCTCGTGCCATCAGGCAGGAGATCACCCGGCACGCCGGTGTCCGTGAACCCGTGGCGCTCGTAGAGGGCGGCAGCCCTCTTGTTGTCCGGCATCACGGACAAGCGCAGAGACTTGGCACCCCGCTCGGCAGCCCACCGTGCGACGTCCCGGATCAGGCAGTCGCCGACCCCCCTGCCCCGGACCGTGGGACTGACCCACATCGAGATCAGTTCAACGCTGTCCTCTGCCTGCTCGACCGGAACGCCACTGGCCATCCCCGCAGGACGACCGTCGACCACCGCAATGGCATGGTGTGCACCGGGGATCTCCAGACGGGAACGCCAGCGACCTTCGTGATCGCCAGGGCCCTGCCACTGGGCAAGCGTCGAACCGAACGCATAAGGCGCCTCCGCCAGGGCCGCCTGCCGCAGTTCTCGCCAGATCGGCCAGTCGTCTGGTTCCAGAGTGCGTACTTCAAGCATGACGCAGACCCTGCCCCGCTTACGAAGCAACGGCAACGGGATAACGTCCGATCTTCGTGCCACACCGGTGAAGGTGTCACTTCGCCGTTCATGCCGGCGATGCGCCGTACCCCATGCCGCCGACGCATCCAGCGAAAGACGCCCGCGGGCACCGAGGTCGGGTCGGTGATCCGTTCTACGGCATCCGCAGCGCGCTGCGCACCCGCCCTCGACCCGCTCGGCAGGACGCTGACGCGACGTGCCGCAGACATTCTCGCCGAACTCCGACCGAAAGGGCACGTCCAGCGGCCTGACCGAGGCAGTCAACGGCCGACTCGGACACCTCCGTGGCATCGCCCCCGGCTTCCGTGATCCGGCCGGCCATATCTCCCGGAGCCCGCTCGGCACCGACGGCTTCAGGCGCCGACCATGCTCTCTGTGATGCGCCCGTTTCGGGCTCTCCGCCTTCGTTTTCGGGAGCTCACCGGGAGCGGGGGCCGGCAGCGTCGATGAAATGCCGCCGGACCGCACGTGTGCGTCGAGCCGTCGAACGACGCGATCGGGCGACGGTCCGGCCGAGGGCGCTGCCATCCGACCGGAGAGGCAAGACATTCACGTCGAATTGTCCAACAGTGGCCATGGCTGATCTCCTGTCGCCGTGCTCGGTCCAGGTTTCTCCGGTATGCACGGCCGTACATCCTGCCGTGGCGAGGGAAGTCATCTCCCGCACCGAACTGCCGAATGCCCCAAAAGCCTTCCCCCCGAGCCGGGCGGGCTGTCCAACTCGCCCTCGATGTCGGGTAAGTCGGCGTACGGAGTTGTGTGCGGAATGGGCGGCCGAGGGCAGTTCCGGGTTTCCTCCGAATCGCTTGCCGGTGCACTGCGGCTGACGTAGCGTGGCTCGGGCCGGGCGTGATCGCAAAGGGCCGGTGTTCGCTGATGGTTCGGCCGAATCCGCGCCGTCGGCAACGAGGTCGCTCCCGCTCCGGAAACCCCGCGCGAGAAGCGGCCTCGGGACGGGTGGGTCGTAAGACCCACCGCACGGGGGAGCGCTGATGATCGAAAAGCTGTTGCCGCCTTCGGTGGCCGTCGCCGAGACGTACGGCGACCCGCCCCATGCTCCGTTCCTGCACGGGGAGCTGGAGGTCGTGAGCGGTGCCGTGGAGGGGCGAAGACGGGAGTTCGCCGCCGTCCGATGGTGTGCCCGCAGGGCGCTCGCGGATCTGGGTATCGGACCGGCGGCCATCCTCCCCGGTGAGCGCGGTAGCCCCGTGTGGCCGGATGGCGTCGTCGGCAGCATGACGCACTGCGACGGATACCGGGGAGCCGCTGTCGGCCAAGTGCCCGGCGTGCTTGCGTTAGGGATCGACGCCGAGCCCCATCTGCCCCTGCCGGAAGGGGTGCTGAACATCACGGCGCTCCCTGCCGAGCAGCGGCGGATCACGGACATGGGGGGACTCGCTCCCGAGATCTGCTGGGACCGGCTGCTGTTCAGCATGAAGGAAGCCGTCTACAAGGCGTGGTTCCCGCTCACCCGCCGTTGGCTGGGTTTCGAACAGGCGGACATCACGATCGGCCACGACGGGACCTTCTCGGCCCACCTGCTCGCGGACGACCCCGCGGTCCCCTCCGACGGGTTCGCGGGCCGATGGCTCGTGGAGGAGGGGCTCATGGTCACCGCCGTCGCGGTCACGGCGCAGCGGCACTGACGGCGGCGCGCCGGCGTACGGGCATTCACCGCGGGCCCGATGTCGGCATGGCCGCCCTGTTGGCGCCTCCGGCCGGACGCCGCTCGGTGACATTGCTCCTTCGATCCGATTCGACGTATTCACTGGTGATTCAGGTCACTGATGGCTCCATTGATGATGTTCATGCCTGTGTAATAATCAGGGATCGAAAGGATTTATTCGGTGGCGATGGGCCGACTTGGGGGGTGGGGGTGGTCGGATTTCCCTTTCGGGCCACGACTCCGAATTTCTGTGTACCGGGGTCCGGTGGCCGCTGTGCGGCGTGGAAAGCCAACAGGTTCGGCCGCGTGAGCTTGCAATATCCTGCGGATCCTGTTCGCGCCGGCCGCATTGGGTGCCGAGCGGCCTTGCACGCCGGGGCTTCAGGCGTTGTGGGCCTGAGGGTCTTATCTCCTTCTTCTCGAGCGAACCTGCAGTGTGTGGTGGCGGAAAGCGGTACAGGGATTTTCCAATGGTGACGACGGGAATCGATGTGTCGAGTGAAGTGCAGCGGGGCGAGCGATGTCGAAATTGCGATGATGACGTCGCCAGGATGCGGCAGGCCGGCCAGGACCGGCTGCGCGTGTGCGGAAAGTGTTTCGATCAGTTCAGGCAGGATCTGAAAGCCCTTCCGCGACTCTATCGCCAGTGCGAGGAAATGCTGACTGTATCGCCACAGAAGGGCGAAAAGGTATCTCACCAGCTGGGTCGCGGAATTTCACTCAATTCCCGAGCCGTGGACGCCCGTGATTCCCTCCGGGTATGTCTGCTCGCCTGGTCCGACCTGGTCGCCGCCGAGCGGGCCTGCGCCGCCCCCGACCGGTCGGTCGACGCGATGGCGGCCTTTCTCCACGGCCATGCCCGGTGGCTCTGCGCACACACGGCAGCAGGCGACGTCGTCGCCGAGATCACCGAGACGACAGCCACTGCGAGACGGGCCGCCTATCCGAGCCGCACCCGCAAGTTCAGGGTCGGCTCGTGCGTCGAGCCGCAGTGCGGCGGCTCCCTGGTCGCCGTGATCCAGCCCCATGAGCAACTCCTGCCGAGCGAACTGCGCTGCGACATCGCTCCCGAGCACACCTGGCCCGCGCACCGCTGGCGTGAACTGGACCGGCGGGTGAGCCGGCAGAACGCCTCGGGCGGCGAGCGGTGGCTCACCGTCGTGGAGGTCTCCAAGCTGTGGGGGCTGTCCACCAGCAACGTCTACCGCCTGGCGTCGGTGAACAGCTGGCGGCGGCGTGCGAACGGCCGCCGCGTCTACTACTACGAGGCCGACGTGCTCCAGTCGGTGGGGTGACGAAGCGCCGTCGAGGCGGGGGACAGGGCCGGTCGGCGCATGACCTCAGGTCGGACGGCGGGGAGTCCGGGAACCGGCGCGTTCCTGCCCCCGCCGCCGGGCGCCCCTGAACCGGTCCGCGTTCCCGTCCCTGCGGGGCGCCCCTGAACCACCCGTCACCCGAGGGCGGTTCAGGCACCGCTCCGCAGTGCGCACCGTTGGGCTGTCGCCTGAAACCGTTCCGGCCGTTTCCGGGCACAGGCCCCCCGTGTCGGCAGGAGGCAGGCCGCCTGCCCGTTCCCGGCCGCCCCGACGGATGCTCAGGGCCCTTCGTCGTCCTGGATGTGCACCGCCGCCTCCTCGGCGGACGCCGCGCCTCCGTCGATGCCGACGTCGCGGCCGAGCACCCTGTTGTTGCGTACGGCCCCCGGTTCCTCGTCGGCGGCGGCGACGCGTCCGGCGCGCTCGTCCCCGGCGTCGTCCTCCTCGGGGCCGTTGTCCTCGGGTTCGTCGTCGGCCCGGCCCTCCAGGACCGGGTCCTCCTCGGGCACCTCCTGCGCGAGGCGCCGGTCGAGCGACTCACCCTCCCGCTGCTCCTCACCGGTGGTGCCGTACTTCGACACGCCGAGGGGCTTCTCCGGCGGGGAGTAACCCGTGTCCAGCATGTCGTCGAGGTCGGGCTCGTCGATCACGTTCTCCGGGTCGAGGTCGTCCGTCGGCCGGTTGTCCGCGTCGGACCCGTCCGGCTGGTAGACGTCGTCACCGCGTCCTGCTTCCGTCATCGGGCCGCTCCTTCCCTTGAGGTGTGCCGTACCCGCCGCCGCCCTGCGCGGGCCGTGCGGCGTCGTTGCTCTCCTGCCCACGTACACGCGTCTCAGTGATGCGGTTTCCCGACGGACGCTCGCCCCTGTGGGCACACGCGGTACGGCTGCCGGGCTGAGGGGAAGTCCTGGTCAGGCCCATTCCGGTCGGCCCCGGCAGCTTATGACCGATCCCCGGCCGCTGCGACCGGGGCGGGCCGCCGACCGGCAGCGGAGGGCGGTCGTGGGAAAAGCGGGACAGTGCCGGACCGCAGGTCTGGAGCGCCGTGGAGAGGGAAGACGGCGAAACGCCGGGGTGAGACCCGGTCTCACTCGCAGCCCCAAGGGCATCGAAACGACGGGAAAGCCATGCCGACCGACATACCGGAAAGACCCGCAGTCCTTCCCGGCACGCACGGCGCCGACGTGCCGCCCCCTGCCGCAGGGCACCCGCCGTCCCGTCCCGGCCCCGAGTGCTCGCCCGGCACACCGGAGACCGCCGGGGGCATGGGCCGGGCCGTGGGAATCATCGTCTCGGCGGCGGTCTGCCAAGCCGCCCTGATGGTGGGGCTCGGGCTCCTGATCACGGGGCCGGCGGCCCGGTTCCGTCCCCTGGCATCCGAGGACGAGGTCACCGACGCACTGGAGCGGGCCCGCACGGGCACTCGCGACACGGTGTCCCTCGTCGTGTCCGAGGCGGGCAACACCGTCACGGTCGTCGTCGGCACACTCCTCGCCTGCCTCGTCCTGCTGCTGGTCCCGAGGCTGCCCCGGTGGCGCGACGCGCTCTTCCTCGCCGTCGCCGTCTCCCTCCAGTCCCTGGTCTTCCTGGTCATCACCGAAGCGGTGGACCGGAACCGGCCCGATGTGGAACGCCTCGACACCTCGCCCCCCACCTCCAGCTACACCTCAGGACACACCGGCGCGGCGACAGCCCTCTACGCGGGCCTCGCCGTCCTCGTCCTGCACCGGACCAAGGGGCCGTGGCGCAGAGTCGTGGCGGCCCTGCTGCTCCTCCTGCCCCTGCTGGTGGGTGTCGCCAGGGCATACCGCGGGATGCACCATCCGACGGACGTCGCCGGGGGTCTGCTCAACGGGGGGCTGTCCCTGCTGATCGTCGGCCGCGCGCTCCTGGCGGGACCACATGTGCCGGCCGCCGCGCCCGTCGTTACGGAGGCCCGCGAGGAATCGGCCGGTACGGAACCCGGCCGCACCGTCGTCGTCTTCAACCCCACCGTCACAGACGAGGCGGCCCGCGCCGGTCTACGGCGGGTCCTCGAGGACCATGGCCACCGCGCGGCGGAGTTCGTGCCGACCACGGCCGACGACCCGGGCGAGGGGCAGACGGCACGGGCGGTGCGGGAGGGTGCGTCGCTCGTCGTGGTGTGCGGTGGTGACGGGACGGTCCGCGCGGCCGCGGAGGCACTCGCCGGCACGGGCATACCGCTCGCGGTGGTGCCCTGCGGCACGGGCAACCTGCTCGCCCGCAACCTCGGTCTGCCGGTGAAGCCGGCGGAGGCGCTGGCAGGCGCGCTGCGCGGGGCTCCGCACCGCATCGACCTCGGGCGCGTCGAGGGTGACGGCATGGCGCCCGCGCACTTCACCGTGATGTCCGGCGCAGGGCTCGACGCCGCCATGCTGGAGAGCACCGGAGACCGCGCCAAGGCCCTCCTCGGCTGGCCCGCCTACGTGGTGGCGGGCCTGCGGGAGCTGCGGGCGCCCCGGATGCGCCTGACGGTCGGCCTCGACGGGGCGCCGCCCCTGCGACGCACCGCCCGGATGGTACTGGTCGCCAACACCGGCAAGGTGCAGGGCGGCACCGCGCTGGTCCCGGCGGCCCGGCCGGACGACGGCCTGCTCGACCTCATGATCCTCGACCCGCGCGGACCCGCGGGCTGGCTGAGCGCCGCAACCACCCTGGTGCGCCGCCGGCCGGACGGCGGGGCCGGCCGGACGGACGGGCCCCCTGCCGTGGAGTACTTCACCTTCCGCCGGGCGGACGTCCTCTTCGACGCACCGCAGCAGCGCGAGCTGGACGGCGACACCGTGGCGCCCGGCCGACGACTCACCGCCGAGGTCAGGCCCGGTGCGCTGACCGTGCTCATGCCCGTACGAGGAGACTGATATGGGCACCGCCACCAAGGTTCCGCAGACCCGCGACATGGTGGGCAGCGAGCTCTCCGGCGACGAGGCGCTGGTCACGCTCCGTCGCTACGGCCGCTGGCCCCTGCTGCGCGACTCCTTCGTCCGCTTCCGGTACGCCGACGGCTTCAGCCACTCCCGTGCGCTCGCACTGCAGACCGTGCTGGCCGTGGTGCCGCTGGTCATCGCCTTCGTGGGGCTGTCCACGGCCCTGCACACGGAGAACCTGGGAAGGGTCGCTGAACTGACCATCCACCGGATCACGGCAGGCCCCAGCGCCGCGGTGGTCGACGACGCACTGGACCGCAGCCGGCGGACGGCCGACGACGGTGCCCAGCTCGCCCTCTGGTTCGGACTGGTCTTCTCCCTGACCAACACCACCACGGCCATGTGCCAGATCGAGCGCGGCGCCAACCGCATCTACGGGGTAGAGCGTGACCGGGTCTTCCACCTGAAGTACCTGCGGGGTCTGGTGATGTCGCTGACCGCCGGGATCCCCCTCGGTGCCGGCTTCGTCGCGATGGTGGCCGGAGGCGACCTCGTGGCGGCCGTGGTCGACGTGTACGACCTCGGTGCCGGTGCCCGGTCCGCCTGGGACATGCTGCGCTGGCCCGCAGGGGTGGTCCTCGTGATCCTCTCGGCGAGCGCGATCTTCCGCTGCTCGCCGAGGCGCCGCCAGCCCGGCTACACCTGGCTGGCCTTCGGCGCCGCCGTCTATCTGGTGCTCTGGACCACGCTGACATGGCTCCTCAGCCTCTATCTGCAGGTCAGCGGTTCGTTCGACACCGTGTACGGGCCGCTCACAGCCTTCATGTCCCTGCTGCTGTGGGCCTACCTCACCTCCATCGCCCTCTTCCTCGGACTCTCCTTCGCCGCTCAGCTGGAAGCGGTGCGGGCCAAGGTGTCCGATCCCGTACAACCCGACCCGGGAGCCTGAATGACCGCCCGACCCGCTGACCCGGCCCGACGACGGAGCCGCCGCGACGTCGACCGCAGATTCGGGATCCGGCTGTTCGGTTCGGCTGCCGTGGCCGCGGTCGCCGCCGTCCTCTTCGGCCTGCTGCTCGTCCTCGTGGAGAGCGGGTGGCAACCGCTGCGGCGCCTCGACGCGGGCGCGGCCCGGTGGCTGAACCGTGCCGCCCTCGACCACCCCGCCTGGACCGGCACCCTGCGCTTCTTCTCCGACGTGGTGTGGGACCCCGTGACCCTGCGTGCGGCGGTCGCGGTGCTCACCCTGTGGCTGGTGTACCGCCGTGCCTGGCGGCTGGCCGCGTGGTCGGCCGTCACGGCGGTGGCCGGAGGGCTGACGGGGCTGCTGGTGAAGATCGTCGTCGAGCGTGCGAGGCCTGTCCTCCCCGAACCGGTGGCGCACGCCCCCGGCTTCTCCTTCCCCTCCGGCCACGCGATGGCGGCCACGACCTCGTTCGCGATCCTGCTGCTCGTCCTGCTGCCCTTCGTGCGCCGCGGTCTCCGTCCGCTGTGCTGGGCCGTCGCCGCCGTATCGGTGCTGGGCGTCGGCTTCACCCGCGTCGCGCTCGGCGTCCACTGGTTCAGCGACGTGGTCGGCGGCTGGACGCTCGGACTGGCGGTGGTGGCACTGACCGGGTGGTCCTTCAAGGCATGGCGCGCGGACGCGGGCCTGGGACGGACCGAGGTGGCCGAGGGCCTGGAGCCCGAGCTGAGCGGCGAAGACCCCGAGGCGGGGGGACCCACCCCTGGATAAGAACGTTTGTTCTAATGTCCGGGTAGACTGGCTCCCATGTCCGTTCATCTCCAGGGTTCGCTGTTCGACCAGGCCGACCGTCCGCACCTGGGCCGTCTCACCGGGCTGCGCAGGACGGTCCTCGGCGACGGCGCGTGGATCGACCTGTTGCCGGGCTGGCTGAGCGGCGCCGACGAGCTCTTCGCCGAACTGGCGGAAGCAGTGCCGTGGCGGGCCGAGCGGCGGCAGATGTACGACCGGACGGTCGACGTGCCCCGCCTTCTCGCCTTCTACCGTGCCGGGGACGCGCTGCCGGGCACGGTCCTGGACGAGGCCCGCGACGCGCTGTCCCGCCACTACGGCGACGAGTTGGGCGAGCCCTTCACCACGGCCGGTCTCTGCTACTACCGCGACGGGCGTGACAGCGTCGCCTGGCACGGCGACCTGACCGGACGAAGCTCACGCGAGGACACCATGGTGGCGATCCTCTCCCTCGGCGCCCCGCGTGATCTGCTCCTGCGGCCGTGCCGAGGCGGCGACACCGTACGCCGGCCGCTCGGCCACGGCGACCTGATCGTCATGGGCGGATCGTGCCAGCGCACCTGGCAGCACGCCGTTCCCAAGACCGCGCACGCCCGGGGGCCGCGGATCAGCGTCCAGTACCGCCCGCGCGGAGTGCGCTGAAACGGCCGGGTCTCCCCGTCGTGATGCCCAGGGCCGGTGGCTCACGAAGCGGGGGTGACCGTCGGCTTCGGCACTGAGGGACGGGGCGGCCGGGTGCGGGGGCCGAAGACGGCCAGGGCGACGGCGCCCACCATCCAGACGCCGGCGATGAAGTAGAAGACGCTCTGGTATCCGGTGCGGTTGTAGAGCGCCGCGATGATCAGCGGCCCGGCGGCGTTCGACAACCGGCCGATCCCGTAGGTGATTCCCGTCCCCAGGGAACGGCTCCGGGTGTCGAAGAGTTCGGGGGAGTAGGCGTACGCGAGGGCGGTGTAGCCGCGCTCGAACAGGTTCACCAGGAAGCCGAAGATCACGATCAGGATCGGGTCGAACGTCAGCCCGTACAGCAGACCGCACAGCGCGATCACCGTGCCGAAGGCGACGAGGCACCACTTGCGCTCGAACCGGTCGGTGACCAGGGAGGCCAGGAAGGAGCCGAGGGGCGCGCCGACCGTGGTGAGGGCGATGTAGAAGACGGACTTCTCGACGCTGAAGCCTTCCTTGGCGAGCAGGGTGGGCGCGAAGCTCGAGTATCCGAAGAAGCCGATGGTCTGGGTGACCCACAGGACAGTGAGCAGCAGCGTCGGTGCGAGGTACCTCTTCCGCAGCAGCAGACGCACCGGGGTCTTCACCGCCGGGGGCTCCTCGACGGGCTCCGCCGGTTCGGCCAGCGGCCCCTTCTCGGCGATCACCGATGCCTCGATCTCCCGCAGGACCGCGTCGGCCGCGGCGTGGTCACCCCTGTTCTCGTGCCAGCGGGGGGACTCCTTGAGCTGCTTGGAGAACAGCACGAGCAGGATTCCGAGCGCACCCCACAGGTACACCAGCCGCCAGGACCAGTCGGTGAGCGGAACGACGAGACTGGCGATCAGGTTGGTGGCCGGCGTACCGCAGATGCCGATGACCATGGCGTACGCCTGGTACTTGCCGCGGACGGCCGCCGGATACATCTCGTTGACGTAGATGACCGCCACGACGGTCATCGCCGACAGGCCCGCCGAGGTGAGCACCCGGAAGACGCCCAGCGAGAACACGTCCCACGAGAACACCGAGACGAATGAGAAGAAGCCGAAGAACACGGTGGTGCGGAGCAGCGTCTTCCGGCGGCCCCACCGGTCGGCGACGGCTCCCGCGACGATGGACCCGATGAACATGCCGACGAACGACAGCGAGGTCACGTATGCGACCTGATTGACCGTCACGCCCCAGAGTTCGATGAGCTTGGGGGCGGTCGTCGCGAAGCTGTTGATGTCCGCGAACTCGAAGAAGTAGGCGAAGGCGACGGCCAGCAGGGTCGTCTTGTGGAAGCGGGAGATCGGCAGCCGGTCCAGCCGGTTCGCCGCATTGGCGTGCTGCATGGGGACGGTCCCTGTCGGAGTGCGGGTGCGGGTGGGGAGGGGATCAGACGCCTTCGCCGGGCCAGTAGAGGCTCATCGGGTTGTCGACGAGGAGCCGGTGCTGCTGCCCGGAGGTGACCGCGACCTGCGGCACGTAGTCGACCAGGAGCCCGTCGTCGGGCATGTGGTCGGTGAGATTGGGGTGCGGCCAGTCCGTGCCCCAGAGCACCCGGTCCCCGAACTCCTCGACCACGCGGCGGCCGAAGGGCACGACATCGCGGTAGGCGTGCCTCTCACCGCCGAGGGCGGCGGGACCGCTCACGCTGAGGCGCTCGGGGCAGGACACCTTCACCCATACGTCGTTGGACGCGACGAAGCGGAGGAAGCGCGTGAACTGCGGGCCGCCCACCGGCAGCGTCACATCGGGCCGCCCCATGTGGTCCACCACGAGGGGGGTGGGCAGGGAGCCGAAGAAGCCCTCCAGCTCGGGGAGATCGGCGCTCTCGAAGTAGAGCACGATGTGCCAGCCCAGCGGCGCGACCTTCTCGGCGATCCTGGCCAGGTCCTCCTTCGGTGAGGTGCTGACAAGGCGGCGAAGGAAGTTGAAGCGCACCCCGCGGACCCCCGCCGCGTCCAGCGCGCGCAGTTCGGCGTCGGAGATGTCCGGACGGACGGTCGCGATCCCCCGCGCCCGCTCACCGGCCGCTCGCACCGCGTCGAGCATCGCCGTGTTGTCCGCGCCGTGGCAGGTGGCCTGGACGACGACGGCGCGGGCGACCCCGAGATGGTTGTGCAGGGAGGCGAGTGCGCTCTTCCCGGCGTCGCAGGGCGTGTACTTGCGCTCGGGGGCGAAGGGGAACTCGCCCTGCGGTCCGAACACGTGGCAGTGGGCGTCGACCGTGCCCGCCGGAAGCCGGAACGCGGGCACGGACGGATCCGGGTGCCAGTCCAGCCAGCCGGCTGACCTGGGGGAGCGAACACTCATGAGATCTCCTGGTGGTTCGGATGGGGGAGGGCGCGAGGGGCGCCGGTCCCTGAGCGCGGGCGTGCCGGGGGACGCGGTGTACACGGGGCCGGCCGGGCGGGCCGGCCCCGCGTCCGCTCGCCGTTCCCGCCCGCGGTCAGTCGACGTAGCGCAGCCCGGCGGCCTCGAGCGACTCGCGCATGCCGTACATGTCGAGGCCGAGCTCACCTGCGGCCAGGCGGCGGCGCTTGCTCTCCTCGTTGTCCTCCCGGCGCCGGGAGGCGGCCGCCACCTCGGCGACCCGCCCGGCCGGAACGACGGCCACACCGTCCGCGTCCGCCACCACGACGTCGCCCGGGTGGACCAGCGCGTTGGCGCACACGACCGGCACGTTCACCGAGCCGAGAGTCGCCTTGACGGTTCCCTTGGAGTTGACGGCACGGCTGAAGACGGGGAAGTCCATGTCCCGCAGCTCGCGGACGTCTCGGCATCCGCCGTCGATGACCAGACCCACACCGCCCCGGGCACGTACCGAGGTGGCGAGGAGTTCGCCGAAGAATCCGTCCTCGCACTCGGTGGTGCAGGCCGCCACGAGGACGTCGCCGGGCCGCAGTTGCTCCACGGCCACGTGCAGCATCCAGTTGTCGCCGGGCTGCAGGAGCACGGTGACCGCGGTACCGCTGAAGGCCGCCCCCGGATAGACGGGGCGGATGTAGGGGCGCATCAGACCGGTGCGGCCCATGGCCTCGTGGACGGTGCTGACGCCGAAGGGCTTCAGGGCCTCGAGGTCCGCGGCAGCGGGGCGTCCGACCGTGCGGTGGACCACTCCCAGTTCGTACATGGCTGTGCTCACTTCCTTCCGCGGGTTCAGCGGCCCTGGCGCTTCAGCAGGGCGTCCAGCCGCGGGTACACGGAGCGCGCGTTGTGCTCCTGGATGTCCGCCAGCCCGTCCGGGGAGAGCCCGGCGGCCTCGGCGTAGCGGCGTGTGTCGTCGAAGTGATGGCCGGTCCGGGGGTCTACGTCACGGACGGCGCCGATCATCTCCGAGGCGAAGAGGATGTTCCGGGTGGGCACGACGTCGAAGAGGAGATCCGAGCCGGGCTGGTGGTAGACGCACGTGTCGAAGAAGACGTTGCCCAGGACGTGCTCCTCCAGCGGTGGCTTCCCGAGCGCCATCGCCAGGCCGCGGAACCTGCCCCAGTGGTAGGGGACGGCGCCACCGCCATGGGGAATGACCAGCCTGAGCGTGGGGAAGTCCGTGAACAGGTCACCCTGCACGAGCTGCATGAACGCGGTGGTGTCGGCGTTCAGGTAGTGCGCCCCCGTGGTGTGGAACGCGGGGTTGACGCTCGTGCTGACATGGACCATCGCCGGGACGTCGTACTCGGCCATCTTCTCGTACAGGGGGTACCACGAGCGGTCCGTCAGGGGCGGGGCGGTCCAGTACCCCCCGGAGGGGTCGGGGTTGAGGTTCAGTGCGACGGCACCGTACTCCTCGACGCACCGGATGAGTTCCGGTATGCAGGTCGCGGGGTCGACGCCCGGGGACTGCGGAAGCATCGCGGCCGGGACGAATCGCTCCGGATACAGCCGGCTGACACGGAAGCACAGCTCGTTGCAGAGGGCCGCCCATTCGGCGGAGGTGCTGAAATCCCCTACGTGGTGGGCCATGAAGGAGGCCCTCGGCGAGAAGACCGTCATGTCGACGCCGCGCTCGTCCATCAGCCTCAGCTGGTTCGACTCGACGCTCTCACGCAGCTCGTCGTCGCTGATCTTCAGATCCGCCGTTCTCGGTGAGAGCGACGGGTCCCCGAGACCGGCGATCTGCTGGTGCCGCCACGCCTCCAGCGCGGGCGGGGCCGTCGTGTAGTGGCCGTGGCAGTCGATGATCATCTGTTCCTCTTCGAAGTGCCTGCGTGTGCTGCCTGGGAGTATCCGGCCGTCGGGCCGCTCCCGGGCCCGGCTCGCCCGGCCGGCTGTCACGCCACCGTAACCGTCGATGAAATTGTTGACAATATGCCTGACGAGAAAGTTTCAGGCATCATCGCTGAGGTCACCGTTTTCGTACGCGCGGCGGTGAGGAAGTTTTCGAAGACGAACGGAAGGCGGAGGAGTGACGTCTGATCAGGCCACCGGCCGGGCAGGCCGGAGCGCGGTCTCCAGCGGTATCCGGGAGGCGCTCGCGGCGGGCGACATGGTGCCGGGGCAGCGCCTCGTCGAGCAGGAGTTGTCCGAGGTCTTCCGGGCGACGCGGAGTTCGGTGCGGGAGGCGCTGCAGGATCTGGCCGCCGAAGGCCTCGTGGAGCTGATCCCCCGGCGCGGGGCGCGAGTGCGGGTGATCTCGGTCGAGGAGGCGGTCCAGATCACCGAGTGCCGCGCGCTGCTGGAGGGCCTGTGCGCACGGCGGGCGGCGGAGAACGCCTCGGACGAGGTGCGGCAGGAGCTGAAGGGCATCGGCTCGGCGATGAGCCGCGCTGTGGCGGAGGGCGACCCGGACGCCTACTCGGTGCTGAACCGCAGGCTGCACGAGTCCATCGGCGAGGTCAGCGATCAGAAGGTGGCCCAGGCCCTGCTCGAACGGATGAACGGCCAGATGGTGCGCTACCAGTTCCGTCTCGCGCTGCGCCCGGGCCGTCCGGCGAGGTCGCTGCCGCAGCACCTGGCGATCATCGACGCGGTGGTGGCGGGTGATGCCGACGCCGCGGAGGCGGCCGCCCGGGCACACGTCGAGAGCGTCGTCGAAGCGCTGCGGGAGACACCCACGCCCGCCCGCCTGGGCTGACGGACCTGTGACCCCGTGCGGGTGATCGGGGCGCGGGGCTCGTAGGCCGGCCTCCCGCCCGGGTCGTCGACCCGGGCGGGAGGCCGTGGCGGTCTCAGGCCAGCAGCTTCTCCTTGGCCTTCTCGTACTCCTCCTGGCTGAGGTGGCCCTTCTCCCTCAGCTCGGAGAGTTTGGCGAGGTCGGCCACATGGCCGCCGCCGGCCCCGGTGCCGCCGTCGTCGTGGGCGGCCTGCTTCACGTACTGCCGGAAGGCCGCCTCGCGGTTCTCCGCCTCCTTGACCTCGCGGCGCCCCATGCCCTTGCCCCGGGCGATCAGGTAGACGAGCACGCCCACATAGGGCAGTACGATCACGAAGATCAACCAGGCCGCCTTGGTCCAGCCGCTCAGCGAGTGGTCCCGGAAGATGTCCGTGACCACCTTGAAGAGCAGGAAGAACCACAGGACCCACAGGAACAGAAACATCATGGTCAGGAAGAGGTTCAGCAGCGGATAATCGTCCATGGGTCTGCTCCGATCGGGCGGAATGTACTTTTATTGGTACATCCGCTGCCCTCCCGCCGCATTTCCGGCTGGCCGGGCGTCAGACGGAGAGGGTGTCCAGGAACGCCGAGAGCTTGCCCCTGGTCCGCTCGATCTGCTGCTCGACGGTCAGGGACTCCTCGAAGCGCCCGCCGGGGGCGGCCGTCTTCCTGCCGCGCACGTACAGCGAGCAGTCGAGGTCCGTGCAGAGGTAGATGCCCACCGAATTGCCGTCCCTGCCCGCCTGTCCTCGCTTCCGGGCGGTCATCAGGGACACCCCGCTGCCCGGGTGCGTGGTCAGGCAGACCGAGCACATACTGCGGTGCAGGAAGCCGCGCTGCTGGGACGGGAAACGCAGCGTGATGCCGACGAGCTCGCCGCGCTGCTCGGTGACGATATAGCTCCGGTCCGGGGCCGAGAGGTCGCGCCAGCCCAGGAAGTCCAGGTCCTCCCAGCGGCGCTCCTCGAGGTCGCGGGGCAGCGGCAGGCGCTTCGCCTCACCTTTGGAACAGTTGATGAACGATGTCCGGATGTCCTGCTCACTGACGGCTCTCATGGCATCGACGCTAACTCTGCCTATGAGCCCTAGGCAAATGAATATGAGCTCTAGGCTCAACCCTGCGACGGAGCGATCCGCAGGTGGTGGGCCGCCGGATGGTCGATGGCGAGATCAGGCCGCCAGACGGCCAGGATCTGTGCCGATGGGTCGAACAGAGGGCTCGGCAGCTCCTCGGGGGCGATCCACCGCCACGCGCTGATGAGATGCGGCTCGGTCACCCGCGGGTCCGCGGACTCCACACGCACCAGAGCGGCCATGCTGATCCGGTTGATGCCGCCCACCACGTCGTGCACCATCGCGAAGACCGTCACGGCGTCCACGGGCACCCGGAGCCCCGTCTCCTCGCGCAGTTCGCGGGCGGCGGCGGCCGCGACCGACTCGTGCGTCGGGTCGACCTTGCCGCCGGGCAGCTCCCAGGTGCCGCCCCGGTGCCTGCCGAGCAGGATCCTGCCCTCCGCGTCCTGTACGACGACACCGACCCCCAGGGCGGCCTGGGCGAGCGGTGGGCGGGCGTTCCGGGGAGGGGTGTTCACGGATTCGGCGGTCATCGCTGCTCTGCTCCCGGCTGGTCGGATACGGGTACGCACGGACCGCGTCATCCTCACACGGCGGTCACGCCACCAGGTTCAGGGCGATGTCCGCGATGCCGAGCCGTACGGACTGACCCCACGTCAACTCCAGTGCGTCGGACTCCATCCCGTCGCCGAAGACCACCATGCGGTCCGACTCGACGGTGAGCCGGAGGCCGTCCCCGCGGCCCAGTTCTCCCGAGACCATCGAGGTGCCGGTGGCCGGTGAGGGCCAGGCCTCGCGCACGAACCAGACCAGCCGGGGATCGGAGGGGGCCGGCAGGCGCAGCGGGCTGCCCCGCTCGAGCCAGAGGGAGCGCAGCCAGCCGGTGGAGCCCGTGCCCGTGCCCACCAGGACTCCCGAGGACGCCTGGGGCTCGCCTGCGGAAGGGGCGCCGTCGGGGCCGATGCGGTAGCGGGCGGTCTGGTGGCCGGGTGATCCGAGGTAGATCTCGTTGAGGGCGAGCAGCCGCTGGGTGTCGTCGGCGACGGCCTCGGTCATCGTGAGGGCGTCAACCGGCCCGCCGGGTGACACGGCTGCCCGGCACAGGGCCGCAGCGTCACGGACCCGGTGGCGTACGAGGGTCCCGGGATTGCGGCCCGGGTCGGTGTCGATGCCCACGACCGGCTGTCCGGTCAGGTACTTCGCGGTGTTGGCGACCAGTCCGTCCTGCCCGACCACGACGACCACGTCCTCGGGCCCGAACAGGAAGCGGTCGAGGTCCGCCCGCTCCACCCGGGTGCGGCGCCACCGCAGCGGCACGGCCGCGGCGACCTCCGTGAGCGCCTGTTCGTTGCGCCGGTGGCGGTCGGCCACCTCCTCGATGGACCGGCCGCGTCCCGCGAGCACGAACGCGGCCTGCCCGTGGGTCCCGTGCCGTGCCAGGAGCTCCTCGTACTCGGTCGTGCGGTGCACCAGCACCGCACGAGGGGCCAGACTCACGCCCGCGCCTCCGGCTCCGGCCTGCCGAGCCTGGCGAGCAGGCCCGTCAGGACGTCGGGGGACAGGGTGAGGCTGTCGATGCGGGGCAGGTTCTCGGCCAGCCGCGTCGCGGCCAGGGCGTGCAGCGTGCCGGGGTCGACATCCGCGTGCGCCCGCAGCCAGGCCGCCTGCGCCTCGGCCCGTGCCGCCCCGACGTCACGGGCGGCCTCCGCCTCCGCGCGGGCCAGGCGCACCGTGCGGGAGGCCTCGGCAGCCGTACGCACCTCGTCGGCCGCCGACTTCTCCTCCGCCTCGCGGCGGGCGTTGGTGCCGCGCTGGTCGACCAGCTGCTCCTCGCGACGTGCGAGTTCGATCTTGCTCGCGAGTTCGTTCTCGGCGATGGTGCGTTCACGCTCGACCGCCACCGCCCGGCGCTCGTACACCGACCGGTCGGCCTCCTGCTGGATCTGTTCCCTGGCCGGGGTGCGCAGAGCGCGCTCGACCTCGGCCTCGGGGCGGATCGCGACGACGCGCACCGCCACCACGTCGATGCCGGTGGCGGGCAGCCTGGGCTCGGCCGCGAGCCCGGTGGCGACCCGCTCCCGTACGGTCGCCACGCCGTCCACCAGGGCGGTGGCGAGCGGGGTGCGGGCCAGGACGTCCAGGGCGTGCTGCTGTGCGGTCTCGGTGAGCAGGGTGGCGATCTGCTCCAGGGGTGCGGCCCGCCAGACCCCGCTGTCGGGGTGCACCGAGAAGTCGAGCCGGGCTGCGGCCTCGGCCGGGTCGCTGATCCGGTAGGTGACCGTGGCCTGCACGGTGACGTCCTGGAAGTCGGCCGTGCGGGCGTGGAACGCCATCGCCAGCTCCCGGTCGTCGACCGGCACCTCGGAGAGCGCCGCGGAGAGCGAGCGGTACCAGAAGCTCAGCCCGACGCCCTCGTGGACGAGTTTGCCGCGCTTGTGGTGGCGGATGTGCGTGGTGGGGGCGGAGCGCAGGTGCCGCCAGCCGAAGCGCCTGGTGATGTCGGCCATATCGGGGACCCTCTTTCTCGTCATGGCGACGATAACGGATCCCCTTCTTGTCGTCAATGAGACGAGAATGGGCGGTGGGTACGGAAAAGGCCGGCCGGTGGTCTCCTCGGGGACCACCGGCCGGCCGGTGTGCGCCGACCCCGTCCCCACGGTGCGGCGCGTGGTGGGCCGCCGTCATCCGCTCGGGCGACGGCCCACGTTCATGAGATCCCGTTCCCCGGAGGGAGGGCGGGTAGGCCGAGTGCCGGAAGCACGGCGTGATCGACGAAGCGGGTGAGGAAGCCGTCGTCGGCGTACCGCCCCTCCAGCAGAGGCCGCGCGCGCATGATGCCGAGCACCTGGGCGGCCACGTAGTCCGCGGCGGGGTTGTCCGGGTCCATCTCGCCTCGCCGGACGGCGCGCTCGACCATCGTGTCGATGGCGGCGATGGCCGGTGCGATCAGTGTCGAGCGCAGTGCGCAGAGCAGGTCGGGATTCTGCAGAGCGGCGTGACTGAGTGCGTGCATCAGCGCGGTGTCCTGTCCGGATGCCGCGTCCACCGCGTGAGCCACCTCGTGCAGATCCTCGCGCAGGCTGCCGGTGTCGATCTCCGAGAAAAGGGTCTGGCGGGTGCCGTGCAGCGAGGCCACGACCAGTTCCGGCTTCGAGCCCCACTGGCGGTAGAGCGTCGACTTGCCGCACCGGGTGCGCGAGGCGACGCCCTCCATGGTCAGCGCGTCGTAGCCGCTCTCCCGGAGCAGGTCCAGCACGGCGGTGTAGAGCTCCTGTGCCCGCTCCGGTGTGATCTTCGACCGGCGTGACGCGGGTGCTGACTCCTGGGTGGAACCGGGCGGCGGCATCTGCTTCCCTCTCTGCGGCTCTGCGGCTGGGGACCCTCGATACGTCAGTGTATCGATACGCACGTGTACCGATACGCCTCCGTATCGGTACACTGGCGTATCGATACGGCGTGGACTGGCCACGCCGGCGTCGTAACAGCGCACCGTCAGCAAAGGGGCACGGGTGATGCACACCCGCAGCGAGCCTGCGGAGCGGGAGCCGGACACCTCAGCCCGACCGCCCCTCGTCCGCGAGCTGCTTCTCGTAGCCGGACTCTTCCTCGTCTACAAACTCGGCCGACAGGCCGCGAACGGCCATGTCGAGGAGGCCTTCCGCAACGCCGGACACGTATGGAGCCTCGAACGAGCCGTGGGGCTCCCCGGCGAAGGGGCCGTCCAGGGCGCACTGCTGCACAGCCACACGCTCGTCCAGGCGGCGAACACCTACTACGCCACCGTGCACTTCCCCGTCACCCTCGCCTTCCTGGTCTGGCTGTACTGGCGCCGTCCGCGCCACTACGTCCGGTCACGCCGCGTCCTGGCCGCGCTCACCGGTGCCGCGCTCGCACTGCACCTGCTCTTCCCGCTCGCCCCGCCGCGGATGCTGCGGGCCGCCGGCCTCGTCGACACCGGGCAGGTCTACGGGCCCGCGGTGTACGGAGACAGCCCCGCGACCGACTCGATGGCCAACCAGTTCGCGGCCATGCCCTCACTGCACGTCGGCTGGGCCCTGGCGGTCGCCGTCGGACTGATCGTCGCCACCCGCTCCCGGTGGCGCCTGCTGTGGCTGCTGCACCCGCTGCTCACCCTGCTCGTCGTCGTGGGCACCGCCAACCACTACTGGCTCGACGCGGTCGTGGTCGCCGCCCTGCTCGCCGTGACCCACGCCGCGCTCGGACTGCCCCGCACCTCGGTGCGTGCCCACCTGCCGTGGGCGAGCGTGCGCGCCCAGCACTATGCGGCCCCCGCCTACGCACGGTCGGGAGCGCGGCGATGAACGCCACGCTCACGGCCGTCGCGCTCTCCCTCGTCTCCGCCGGTGCCTACGCGGCCGCCGCGGTCGCGCAGGCCCGGCTCGCCGGGCGGACCGGCCCCTCCGCCGGAGCGCTGCGCCTGCTGGGCCGCCGAGCCTGGTGGTCGGCCGTCGGTCTGAACGCCGGCGGCGCACTGCTGCACGTCGCCGCGCTGAAGTACGGGCCGCTCACCCTGGTCCAGCCGCTCGGCGCCCTCACCCTCGTCGCCGCCGTCCCGCTCGGGGCCCGTTCGGCGGGTCGCAGGGTCAGCCGCACGGAGTGGCGCGGCACGCTCCTCACGCTCGTGGGCCTCGCCGCGCTGCTCCTGGCCGCGGGCGGCGCCGCGCCTCACGACACGCTGAGCCTCCCCGAGGCCCTGGGCGTCGGCGCCGTGACCATGGCGCTCGTCGCCCTCCTCGGCCGGCCGGGCGCGAGGCCCGGACTCCGGCACGCCGCGGCCTCAGGCATCACGTCCGGGGTGGCCTCCGCCCTCACCCAGACCCTGACGGTCGCCGCGACCGACCACTCGGGCCCGCTGCTGGACTGGCGGCTGGTGACCGTGGCGGTGCTCGTCTCCTTCTTCGCCCTGGGCGGCCTGATGCTCTCCCAGACCGCCTACCGGGGCGGCCTCGGCGCACCGCTCGCCGTGGTGACCCTCGCAAATCCCGTCGCCGCCGCCGCGATCGGCCTGGTCCTGCTCGGCGAGCGCCTCCAGGGCGGGGTGCTGGGGCTGATCCCCGCGCTCGCCGGAGCCGCGGCCGCCGTGCAGGGTGTGATCCTGCTCAGCCGGGCACAGGCACGGAACACGACCGTCCCCGCTTCCCTGCCCGTCGTGACCGGGCCGCCGTCCAGGGTTGTCATCGGCGGTCCACCCCTGACCACCCCGCGCGCCCCCGAGCCAAGGGCGCTGCGCCCGGAACCGGTCGGGAGCCGGTCCGGTCCCGGCTAGGAAGCCCCGGGCCCGACGTCGCTCGCCGCCCCCGGACCCTCCAGGTCGTCGACGGCCCTGGTCAGCCAGCTCGTCCAGAACGTCTCCAGGTCGATGCCCCCGCGCAGCACCAGACGGCGCAGCCGGTCCTCCTGCGAGGTCCGCTCCGGAGGGAAGTCCCGCTCCTCGATCCGCAGGTACTCCGCCAGCTGCTCCTGGTGCAGCACCAGGTGCCTGCGCAGTTCCCCGGCCAGTCCCGGGGCGCCGACCACGGCGGCCGCCCGCATCCGCAGCAGCAGCGGATCACGGACGGGGCGCGGGTCCTCGGCGAGCGACACCCAGACCGCCAGCTCCTCGCGGCCCGCCGCCAGCACCTCGTACTCCTTCTTCTGCCCTCGGGCCGGCTGAGCCGCGGGCAGGGCCCGGATGTGACCGGCCTGTTCCAGCTTGCCCAGTTCGCGGTAGATCTGCTGATGCGTGGACGGCCAGAAGTAGCCGATCGACCGGTCGAACCTGCGCGTCAGTTCGAGGCCCGACGACGGCTTCTCGAGCAGGGCGGTGAGGATCGCGTGCGGAAGTGACATGGACTGCATCCTAGAGACGGCAGGACCCGGTGCTCACAACTCCGCAGCGAGCTCCGTGCCCTGGCGGACAGCGCGCTTGGCGTCCAGTTCGGCGGCCACGTCGGCGCCGCCGATCAGATGCACCGGGCGGCCCGCGGCGCGCAGCTCGTCGTACAGCTCCCGGCGCGGTTCCTGCCCCGCGCACAGGACCACGGTGTCGACCGGCAACAGGCGCTGCTCGCCGTCCACGGTGAGGTGCAGGCCCTCGTCGTCGATCAGGTCGTAGGACGCGCCCGCGATCATCGTCACGCCGCGGTGACGCAGTTCGGTGCGGTGGATCCAGCCGGTCGTCCTGCCCAGACCCGCCCCCACCTTGGTCGCCTTGCGCTGGATCAGGTGCACCGTGCGCGGCGGCTTCGGGCGCTCGGGCGTACGCAGCCCGCCCCGGTCCGCGTACCCGGTGTCCACGCCCCACTGCCGGAAGAAGACCTCCGGGTCGAGACTCGCCCCTTCGCCCCCGTCCGTCAGGAATTCGGCGACGTCGAAGCCGATGCCGCCGGCGCCCACGATCGCCACCCGGTCACCGACCCGCGCGCCGTCGCGCAGCACGTCGAGATAACTGACCACGCTGGGGTGTCCGACGCCGGGGATCGCGGGGGAGCGGGGCTCGACGCCGGTGGCCAGGACCACCTCGTCGAAACCGTCGAGCGCCGCGGACGTGGCCCGGGTGCCGAGCCGGAGCTCGACCCCCTCCTCGGCGAGCCGGGTCCGGAAGTAGCGCAGCGTCTCGTCGAACTCCTCCTTGCCGGGGACCCTGCGTGCGACGTTCAGCTGGCCGCCGATCTCGTCCGCCGCGTCGAAGAGGGTCACCGCGTGACCGCGTTCGGAGGCCGTGACCGCGCACGCCAGCCCCGCGGGCCCGGCGCCGACCACGGCGACGCGCTTGCGTACACGAGTCGGCGAGAGCACGAGTTCGGTCTCGTGGCAGGCACGCGGATTCACCAGGCAGGAGGTGACTTGGAGGCTGAAGATGTGGTCCAGGCAGGCCTGGTTGCAGCCGATGCAGGTGTTGATCGCGTCCGCGCGGCCCTCGGCCGCCTTGGCGACGAAGTCGGGGTCGGCGAGGAAAGGCCTCGCCATCGACACCATGTCCGCACGTCCCGAGGCGAGGAGCTCCTCGGCCAGCTCGGGGGTGTTGATGCGGTTGCTGGTCACCAGCGGTACGGAGACCGCGCCACGGACCTTCTGCGTCACCCAGGTGAAGGCGCCGCGCGGCACGGAGGTCGCGATGGTCGGGATGCGCGCCTCGTGCCAGCCGATCCCCGTGTTGATGATCGTCGCCCCGGCCGCCTCGATCTCGCGGGCGAGACGGACGACCTCCTCCAGCGTGGAACCACCGGGCACCAGGTCCAGCATGGACAGCCGGTAGATCAGGATGAAATCCGGTCCGACCCGTTCACGGACCCTGCGCACGATCTCGACGGGGAAGCGGATCCGGTTCTCGTACGAGCCGCCCCAGCGGTCCTCGCGGTGATTGGTCGCCGCGACGATGAACTCGTTGATCAGATAGCCCTCCGAGCCCATGATCTCGACACCGTCGTAGCCCGCGCGCCGCGCGAGCTCGGCGGCCCGGACGAAGTCCTCGATGGTCTCCTCGACCTCGTCGTCCGTCAGCGCGTGCGGGGTGAAGCCGCTGATCGGCGCCTTGAGCGCGCTCGGTGCCACCAGGCCGGGGTGGTGGGCGTAGCGCCCGAAGTGCAGGATCTGCATCGCGATCCTCCCGCCCGCCGCGTGCACCGCCGCAGTCACCTCGGCGTGCTGTTCCGCCTCCGCCGCGGTCGTCATCTTGGCGCCGCCCGGGAAGGAGCACGCGCGCTCGCTGGGCGCGATCCCTCCGGTGACCATGAGCCCCACCCCGCCGCGCGCACGGGCCGCGTAGAAGGCGGCCATCCGCTCGAATCCGCGCTCGACCTCCTCGAGGCCGATGTGCATCGACCCCATCATCACCCGGTTCGGGAGCGTCGTGAACCCGAGGTCGAGCGGGCTCAGCAGAGTGGGGTACGGGCTCATCCGGGTCTCCTCGCAGGTGTCGTCGAGCCAGTTGTAGACCACCCGCCCGACTTTATGCAACTAGTTGCACAATGGTGTTCGTCGCAGTCCCCCCAAGGGGCGGACCACGAATGGCCCAACACCACCGGACCCCGCCGCCCGGCCCGGACGACAGTGGTTCCGTACGGCTCGACACCGTCGCCGCCTCCTCCTCGCTCCGCCTCATCGACGGGAGAACCCCATGACCTGCATCAACCGACGTGACCTAGGACTGCTCGTGCTCAGGGTCGGTACGGGAGCCGTCCTGGCGGCCCACGGCAGCCAGAAACTGGGCGGGTGGTTCGGCGGAGGCGGTATCCAGGGAACCAGCGCCGCGATGGAGGCCATGGGCTTCGACCCGCCGAAGCACAGTGCCCTGGCCGCCGGAATCGGCGAGGCGGGCGGCGGGATCCTGCTCGCCCTCGGACTCGCCACCCCCGCGGCAGGTGCCGCCGCCGCGGGCACGATGGCGGGCGCCGTCGCCGTGCACGCTCCGGCAGGCTTCTTCGCGACCGCGGGCGGCTACGAGTACCCGGCCTTCCTGGGCTTCACCGCAGCGGCGATCGGGGTGACGGGTGCCGGCCGCTACTCCCTGGACCATGCCACCGGGCACGTCCTCGACCGGCCGTGGGTCGTGGCCCTCACGTTCGCGGGCAGCGCCCTGGCAGCTGCCGCAGTCGTCGGCCGACGGGCCAAGGGGCGGGCGGCGCCGGACGGCGGTGAGCCCGGGGAGGGCAGCGTGTAGGCCCTCGTCGGGTCGCGCCGGGCCCGCTTGTCCCGGGCTTCGCATTGATCGCCGTTTCGGGGGCATCCGGCAGTGCATGAATGCGAACGCACTGTCGATGAACGCACGTGGCCAGGCCAGAAGAGCCGCGCGCAGCCGAGCCATTGATGTGGGGGCCCGCGCCGGGTTCGTGGCGCGCGGAGTGATCTACCTGCTGGTGGGTGTACTGGCTCTCCGCATCGCGTTCTCCGACGGCGGGAAGCAGGCCGACCGCGGTGGCGCCATCGCGGAGATAGCCGAGAAGCCCTTCGGGAGCGTCCTGTTGTGGGTACTGGGTCTGGCGCTGGCCGGCATGGCCCTGTGGCGGCTGTCCGAGGCGCTCTTCGGACAGGCCGGCCCCGACGGCGAGAAGGCGAGCAAGCGGGCCATGGCCGCCGGCCGCTTCCTCTTCTACGCCTTCGTCTCCTACTCCGTGCTCTCCTACGCGGCCGGCGACAAGGGGAGCGGCAGCGGATCGAGCGACCAGCAGACCGACGACGTCACCGCACGGGCCCTCGAATGGACCGGCGGCCAGTGGATCGTGGGGGCCGCGGGCGCCGCGGTGGCGGGCGCGGGCCTCTGGATGGCATACCGGGCCCTGGCACGCAAGTACCACAAGCACATGAAGATGTCCGAGATGACGAAGAAGACCCGTCAGGCCGTCGATGCCGTGGGCGTCTTCGGAGGAACCGTGCGGGGCGCGGTCTTCGCCACCGCTGGAGGGTTCGCCGTGGCGGCGGCCGTCCAGCACGAGCCGGGCCGCGCCAAGGGCATGGACGACACCCTGCGCTCGTTCACCGAGACGCCCGCGGGTCCCTGGCTGCTCGCATTCATAGCCCTCGGGCTGGCAGCATTCGGCCTCTTCTCCTGGGCCAACGCCCGCTACCGCAAGGTCTGAGCCGGAGCCGGCCCGGCCCGCCGGGTCCGAGCCGAAACCGGCCCCGGCCGTCCAGGTCCGGGCCGGAGCGGGGTTCGCCCCGCCCGGCTGCCGGCCGCAGCCGTCCTCCCGGCTCAGTCGAGCCCTCGCGCCTGCTTGAACCTGGCCAGCCCTTCGGACAACGCGACGACGGGCTCCGGGTAGTCGTAGCGGGCGCGCTCCCGTTCCGGCAGTTTCCACGGCTCGTGCACCGCTGCCCCGGAGATCTCCGCGAGCTCGGGCACCCAGCGGCGTACGTACGCACCGTCCGGGTCGTACCGCTTGGCCTGCGTCACCGGATTGAGCACCCGGTTGGGCCGGCTGTCCGTGCCCGTCCCGGCGACCCACTGCCAGTTGAGCTGGTTGTTGGCGATGTCCCCGTCGACGAGCAGGTCCAGGAAGTGACGCGCTCCGGCCCGCCAGTCCACGTACAGCGTCTTGGCGAGGAAGCTCGCGGTCAGCAGCCGTGCCCGGTTGTGCATCCAGCCCTCATGAAGCAGCTGGCGCATCGCGGCGTCGATCACCGGGTAGCCGGTGCGGCCCTCCTTCCAGGCGGCCGTCTCCTCCTCCGCCGCCCGGCCGGTGCGCCAACGGTCCTGCCGTGGCCGGTAGTCGGAGCGCGCGGCGCCCGGGCGGGCGGCCAGGACCTGGTGGTGGAAGTCCCGCCAGCACAACTGCCGCACGAAGGCCTCCGCACCCGGCCCGCCCGCGGCGCGGGCACGGTGGACCAGCTCGGTGGGGGAGAGCGTGCCGAAGTGAAGGTGCGGCGAGAGCCGCGAGGTCGCGTCGCCCGCCATGTCGTCGTGGAGCTCCTCGTACGACGCGAGCCCGCTGCGGCGCCACGCGGCGGACAGCCTGCGCCCCTCGGTCTCCCCACCCTCGGCCAGGCCCGGCGACAGACCGCGCAGACCGGCCCGCGTCGGCAGCGCCGCGGACGCCGTGGCCTCCGGTACGCGCACGGTGCGGGGGGCACGGAACGGGGACCGCAGCCCCTCCTCGGACCACCGCCGGAAGTACGGGGTGAAGACGGCGAAGTGGTCCCGCCCGGCTCCGGAGGGGACCACCGCACCGGGCGCGAGCGTGGTGATCACCGCGTCGTGCACGCTCAGCCTGCAGCCCACGCGCTCGAGCGCCTCGCGCAGCCTCTCCTCCCGGCGCTGCGCGTATCCACTGACTCCGGCGGCCATGTGGACCGCGTCGGCCCCCGTCTCCCCGACGAGTCCGCCGACCTCGTCGGCCACGTCGCCCTGACGGATGATCAGGCGCCCGCCGCGCTCGCGTAGCCCCGCGTCCAGGTCCCGGAGGCAGTCGGCCAGAAACGCGCGCCGGTTCGGAGCGCCGAATCCGGTGGCCTCCACACCGTCGTCCAGGACGAAGAGGGGCACCACCTCGTCCGCCGAGGCGAGCGCCGCGTGCAGCGGCGGATGGTCGTGCAGCCGGAGGTCCGAGGTGAAGAGCACGATCGCCACGGTCATCGCCGACCACCTGCCGTCCCCCGGACAGCCGCCTGTGCGATGTTGCGCGCCATGCCGCCGAAGACCAGCGCGTGGAAGGGCGACACGCCCAGCCAGTACGCGTGGCCGAGCAGCCCGGACGGATGGAAGACGGCGCGCTGCCGGTAACGCGAACGCCCGTCCTTCCCCTCCTCCGCGTACATCTCCAGCCAGGCCAGGCCGGGCAGGCGCATCTCCGCGCGCAGCCGGAGCAGCCTGCCGGGTTCGATCTCCTCGACCCGCCAGAAGTCCAGCGAGTCCCCGACCCGCAGCCGCTGGGCGTCGCGCCTGCCCCGGCGCAGACCCACACCACCGACCAGCCGGTCCAGCCATCCCCTGACCGCCCAGGCCAGCGGGAACGAGTACCAGCCGTTGTCACCGCCGATGCCTTCGACGACCCGCCACAGGGCGTCGGGCGGCGCGTCCACGTCCAGCTCGCGCACATCCGTGTACAGGCTCCCGCCCGCCCAGTCCGGGTCGGTGGGGAGCGGATCGCTGGGAATGCCAGGAGTGGAGGCGGAGGACCACCGGGTGCTCACCCTCGCCTCACGCACCCTCTGCAGCGCGAGCGAGAGGGCCGTGTCGAAGGAGAAGGGCCGCCCGGGGCCGTCCGGGACGTGGTCCGCGATGTCGTGCTCGTGGCACACCACCTCGTAGCGCAAGGACTCCGCGAGCGGGCGCGCGATCGACGCCGGTACGGGTGTGACCAGCCCGACCCAGTGACTGGACAGCCCGGGCGACAGCATCGGCACCGGCAGGATCAGGCGGTGGGGGAGCCCGGCGACCGCTGCGTACTTCTGCATCATGTCGCGGTACGTCATGACGTCGGGGCCGCCGATGTCGAAGGTGCGGTTCACCTCGGACGGCATCCGCGCACTGCCCACGAGGTAGCGCAACACGTCCCGCACGGCGATCGGCTGGATCCGCGTCGAAACCCAGCTGGGGGTGACCATGACCGGCAGTCGCTCGGTGAGATAGCGCAGCATCTCGAAGGAAGCCGAACCCGAACCGATGATGACCGCGGCACGCAGCGCGGTCGTCGGTACGCCCGAGTGGAGCAGGATGTTCCCGACCTCGGCGCGCGAGCGCAGGTGCGGGGACAGCTCGTGCTCGGGGACGTCGGCCGGGGTGAGCCCGCCCAGATAGACGATGCGCCTGACCCCGGCGGCCTTCGCCTGCTCGCCGAAGATCCGTGCCGCCTCGCGGTCGGTCTTCTCGAAGCCCGGCCCGGCTGCCAGTGCGTGGACCAGGTAGTAGGCGACATCGACGTCGCGCATCGCGGCGCCCACGGACTCGGCGTCGGTCACGTCACCCTTGGCCACCTCGGCCTCGGCCGCCCACGGGTAGTCCCGCAGCTTCTCCGGGGTCCGCGCCAGACAGCGCACCCGGTGGCCGGCCTCCAGGAGCTCGGGTACGAGGCGCCCACCGATGTACCCCGTGGCGCCGGTCACCAGACACCGCAGCCCGCCGTTGTCGTCCTTGCTGTCCATGACCCCTCGATCCGGCTCGTGTTTCCTCCGTCCACCGTGTACCCCGTACGGGGGATTCCGCTTGCCGACGGGGCCGGGACACGCCGAAGCCCACCCCTGCGGGTGGCGGGGTGGGCGGGGTGGGCACGAACTCAGTGAGGGCCGGGCTTCTCGGTGGCGGTGCCCCTGATGACCTGCGGGTCGTCCGTCCCGCCGGCCCGCGGCTCCGACGGGGCGGCGGGGGAGACGCCGTCCGCCTTCAGGGCCCGCGCCTCGCTCTTCAGGATACGAGCCGACTTGCCCAGGGAGCGGGCGAGTTCAGGGAGCTTCCTGGCACCGAATACCAGAACGACGATGACGAGGAAGATCGCGATCTCGCTGATTCCGAACATGACGGCTGTCTTCTCCCTGGTGAGTGTGCGGCGCTCTCCCGGACGACGCCCCCCGGGCCTTTCCCCTGCCGCAGCGGCACATCAAATCTACAGCACTGTAGAAGGTGGTGGCAGGGCGTGTTCCGGCCCGGCTCAGCCCTCGTCGCTCTCCTCTTCCTCCTCGTCGCCCTCGAAGAAGTCGCCCACCTCGTCGATGACTTCGGCGGCGACCATTCCGCCCACGACGCCCACGGCAACCCCTGCCGCCCCGGCCGCGACCATGGTGCCCATTCCCGGACCGGCATGGTGCTGCGGGTGGCCGCTGTCGTGTCCGTACCCCTCGTGGGCCCCGTGCGGGGTACGTGCTTCGATCAGCGCCTGGATCCGGCCGTCCACCTCGGTGACCCAGTCGCGGCCCCGCACCTCGTGATGGCCGACGGTGAACCGGCCGAGGGCGTCGCCGCCTCCGGAGAAGAGGCCTCCCCGCTTGTCGGCCTCCAGTACGACCTCCAGGCCTTCGGGTCCGGCCAGGAACGTCACCTCGACCTCGTTGACCCGGTCCGCGTACCGCGCGGAGGGCGCGAGCTCGATCTCCTGGTAGAAGGGCAGCCGCTGGCCGCTGCCGCCGATGTGCCCGAGCTCCAGGTCGGCGGACCTGAAGCCGAAGCCGAGCTGTCCAAGTGCTTCGAGCACGGCCTCCTGGGCCGGCAGGGGGCCCACCGTGAGGCGGTCGAGGTCCCCCTTGTCCCGGGCGCCCGCCACCGAGAGCTCCGTACGCACCCCCAGGACGATGCCGAGATCCTGGCCGTAGAGCTCGGTGACCGGGGTCTCCCACGGGAGCGTCACGCCGAACGGGATGCTGCGCTCCTCGCCCTCGCCGAGCACGAAACCGCCGGCGACGGTGAACTGCTCGAAGACGACGCCACCCTCGGCCTCGCCGTCCTCGTGTTCCGCCTCGACGCGTGCGACGAGCTCCAGGGTGATGTGCTCGATCGTGGCATCGGTGGCGCCGCCCTTGAGCCGGACCTCGCCGCTCAGCCCGCCGCCGGGAACGGCCGGGCCGGGCTGCAGCACCGTGTCCACGGTGGGGCCGCCCACGCCGAGGGAACCGAGCAGCTTCTTGAACACCATCGTGGCGTTCACTCCTTCTTCCGTACGCGGAGAACGCGTCAGCCGGGTTTCTACACAACTGTAGAAGTATAGGCGCGAGATGGGCCGCGCAGGCGGACTCGGCGCAGGTCGGGGGAGGGGGCAGGCCTGTCGTCGCAGGCGCCCTAGTATGGGGCGGTGGACAGAGCAGACGACCCTCGCGACGGTTCTGGTGCGGATGCGACCGGGAGGTCGGAGCTCCAGGCCCTCGCCGTGGAGCTGCGCCGGATGAACGGCGAGATCAACCGGCTGGTTCACGCTTTCGCGCACGCGCAGGGCCTGCATGCCACGGACGTGCAGGCGCTCGGCGCCATCCTGGACTCGGAGACCCCGCTCACTCCGGGACGGCTGCGGGAGCATCTCGGCCTGACCTCCGGTGCGGTGACCGCGTGTCTGGACCGGCTCGAGCGTGCGGGGCACATCAGGCGCGCACGGGAGAGCTCCGACCGCCGCGTCGTGCACCTGTACTACGAGTCCGGAGCCAGGTCGGCCGCGCGCTCGTTCTTCATGCCGCTCGCGCAGGCGGCGGCCGGTGCGCGCGCCACGGCCGGGCCGCAGGAGCTGGAGGCCGCGTTGCGCTTCCTCGCGCGGATGAACGGTGAACTCGAAGGCATGCAGGTCCCCCGGCGCTGAAACGCCGGGCCGGTGCGGGGGTGCCTCATCGGCCATGTAATCTCAATGATTGAGATACATCATGGTTGAGAGATAGTGGCCGACCCGGGAGTCCCATGTCCACCGCATCGAAGCCGGCTCGCCGGCTGATTCTTGTCCCCGTATTCCTCGTGCTCGCCTGGCTCGTCGTCGGCGGCGCGTTCGGCTCGTACGCGGGGAAACTCGGGGAGGTAGCGACCAACGACCAGGCCGCGTTCCTGCCGCAGAGCGCCGAGTCCACCCGGGTCGTGGAAGCCCAGGAGGCGTTCAGCCGACAGGAGACCGTGCCCGCCGTGGTGGTCTGGACCTCGGACGAGGACGGCGGGGAGATCGGTCCTGAACAGCAGAAGGCGGCTACTGCCGCCCTCGCGTCGGTCGAGGGCGGGCCGGGGGTGACCGGCAAGGTGAGTCCCGCACTGATGTCCGAGGATCGCAAGGCGCTGCAGGGCGTCGTCCAGCTGAGGCCGGACCTCGGGGACGAACTCCCCGACGTCCTCGCGCAGGTCCGGAGCGCGGCGGAAGACGTCCCGGGCACGGTGGTCGGGCTGGCCGGCCCGGCCGCCTCCCAGGCCGACCTGTCGGACGCCTTCGCCGGAATCGACGGGCTGCTGCTCGGTGTCGCGCTGGTGACCGTGCTCGCCATCCTGCTCCTGGTCTACCGCAGTGTCCTGCTGCCCCTGATCATCATCATCGGCGCCGTCTTCGCGCTCGGCGTCTCCTGCGCGATCGTCTACGTACTGGCGGACCACGACATCGTCCGCGTCGACGGTCAGGTCCAGGGCATCCTGTCGATCCTGGTGATCGGAGCCGCCACGGACTACGCGCTGCTGCTCACCGCACGGTTCCGCGAGGAGCTCGTGCGGCGGCCCGACCGGTGGACCGCGATGCGCGCGGCGCTGCGTGAGTCCGCCGGGCCGATCGCGGCCAGTGCGGCCACCGTGGCCCTCGGCCTGCTCGCCCTCCTGCTCAGCGACCTGACCAACAACCGCGCTCTCGGACCCGTCGGTGCCATCGGCATCGTGTGCTCCGTCCTGAGTGCCCTCACCTTCCTGCCCGCCGTCCTGGTCCTGCTCGGCAGGGCGGCGTACTGGCCGTCCGGCCCGAAGAAGGGCAGGACCGAGCCCGAGTCCGGTTCGACGGGCATCTGGTCGCGGGTCGCGGGTCTGGTCGACCGCTCCCCGCGCAAGGTCTGGGCCGTCACACTGATCGGCCTCCTCGCCTGCGCGGCCTTCATGCCGACGCTGAACAGCAAGGGTGTGCCCCTCCAGGAGACCTTCGTCAACGACGCCCCGTCCGTCACGGCTCAGGAGACCCTGGGCCGCCACTTCCCCGGCGGATCGGGCAACCCCGCCGTCGTGATCGCCGGCGCGGACCGGTCGACCCAGGTGGTCGCCGCCGCCGAGAAGGTCCCCGGTGTCGCCAGCGTCTCCGTGATGACGGAGTCCGGACGCCCCGGCGGCGGGGAGCCCCTCGTCGTGGACGGCCGGGTGCGCATCGACGCCACCCTGGAGGCCGCGGCGGACAGCGACGCGGCCAAGGAGACGGTCACCCGGCTGCGCGACGCGGTCCACGCCGTACCGGGCGCGGAAGCGCTGGTGGGCGGCTACACCGCGCAGCAGTACGACACCCAGAAGACCGCCGAGCACGACCGCAACATCATCGTGCCGGTGGTCCTGGTCATCATCCTCGTCATCCTGATCGGCCTTCTCCGCTCGCTGCTGATGCCGCTCCTCCTCGTGGCCACGGTGGCGCTCAACTTCCTTGCCACCCTGGGTATCTCGTCGCTGGTCTTCGAGCATGTCCTCGGCTTCAGCGGTACGGACTCCTCGGTGCCGCTGTACGGATTCGTCTTCCTGGTCGCCCTGGGCGTCGACTACAACATCTTCCTGATGTCCCGGGTCCGCGAGGAGTCCCTGATCCACGGAACCCGGCAGGGCGTACTGCGCGGACTCACCACCACGGGTGGGGTCATCACCTCGGCGGGCGTCGTCCTGGCGGCCACCTTCGCGGCCCTCGGAGTGATCCCGCTCGCCTTCCTGGTCCAGATCGCGTTCATCGTCGCCTTCGGCGTCCTGCTGGACACGCTCGTCGTGCGCTCGCTCCTGGTGCCCGCCCTGGTCATGGACATCGGGCGCACCGCCTGGTGGCCGGGTGCGCTGAGCCGGGACCGCAAGCAGACGCCGCAGGGGGCGGATTCCCTGTCCTGACCGGAGCACCTGTCGGACTGCGGCGCGTCAGCCGCGCGGGCCTCACGCCCGCCGCGCGGCTGACGCGCCGCAGCCATGATCTCCTCCACGGCGCGTGCGTCGAGTGCCGAACGGGCGCGCGGCGTCGGCGCCCGTTCGGCCGCCTCGCGCTCAGCGGGTGCACAGCGCCCTGCCTCGTCCGGACGGCGTGCGTCCGGCGCGGGGCCGTCCCCGCCCGGTCCGCGAAGCGATGACAGGTCGATGCCGCGTCCGGGACCGCGGTCAGGCTGCCCGGAACACGCGGGCGTGCGCGGCGGCGAGGGCAAGGCGCACGGCCCCGTCCGCGGTCGCCTCGCCGACCTGCTCCCCGGTGAAGACGAGCCGGAAGTAGATCGGCGCGGCGAGGGCCTTGAGGAGTTCGGCCGGGTCGGTGTCCGCGGGTAGTTCGCCGCGCTCGACGGCTCGCGCGACAACGGGTTCCGCACGCCGGAACCGGTCGACGAAGAGCGCGTGCTTGACCTCGGCGAGCCGGGGGACGCGTACGGCGTCCGAGAGAACGGTGGCGAGCAGGGCCCGGCCTGCCGGCGTGGTCATGGTGGCGACGAGGGAGCGGGCCAGCGCGCGCAGGTCGCTCTCCACCGCCCCGGTGTCGGGGATCGGGATGTCTGCGGAGAAGTGGCTGACCAGCGCGTCGGCTACAAGGCCGTCGGAGTCCTCCCAGTTCCGGTAGATCGTCGTCTTGTGTACGCCGGCCCGCCGGGCGACGCCGTCGACGGTGAGCGCCGCGTACCCGGTGCTCGTGAGCTCGGTGACGGCGGCCGCCAGCACGGCGGCGCGCATCTTGGTGCCTCGCCCGACAGCGGGGGCGCGCCTGGAGGACGACCCGACAGGATCCATTGCAACTCCTGGTTGCGTTGATGGCGGTGCATACGACAGGATCAGCTTATCGCAACCACGAGTTGCAATGCGGCCGTGCTGTTTCGGGGGGTCGCACGCACTCCTGACCCACGGATCGAGACCCCTATGCCCCGTGACTCCCGGGCAGCCGCCCGAGCCCCACTGCGCGACCAGGACGACACATTCGCGCGCACCGCCGAGCACGGCCATCGCTCCGCGAGCCCGCCGCAGACGGTTCCGCGAACGAGCTGGGCGTTGGATTCCATCCCTGACCAGTCGGGGCGACTGGCCGTTGTCACCGGCGCCAACAGCGGCATCGGATACGTCACCGCTCGTGAACTGGCCCGCCGCGGCGCTCATGTCGTCCTTGCCTGCCGCAGTCATGAGCGTGGGCGGGCAGCAGTGGAGCGGCTGCGAACCGAAGTCCCCGGCGCCCACGCCGAACTGCGTCCGCTCGATCTCGCCGACTCGAAATCCATCCGTGGTTTCGCCGAGAGCTGGAGCCATGACCGGCTCGATCTCCTGGTCAACAACGCAGGCGTGGCCATGGTGCCGTTCTCCCGGACCGTCGACGGCTTCGAGTCCCAGTTCGGCATCAACCACCTCGGCACGTTCGCGCTCACCGGCCTCCTCATGCCTCACCTGCTGGCCGCCGCCCACCCGCGCGTGGTCACGGTCAGCAGCGAGGGCCAGCGATTCGCCCGATTCGACATGACCAACCTCAATGCCGAGCGCCGCTATCGAGCCGCGTTCGCGTACGTGCAGTCCAAGCGGGCCAATCTCTACTTCGCCATGGAGCTGCAGCGAAGGGCCGATTCTGCCGGGCTGAGGCTGCGCAGCATGGCTGTCGCCCCCGGGCTCACACGCTCCAACGTGCTCACGGGCGGCGCCAACGGTGCCCGGGGCCGCGTGTACGGGATCCTCACGCGCCTGCTCCTGCGCATCGCTTTCAGTCCCACCGCGGACGGGGCCAGGACCTCTCTCTACGCGTCAACCACCCCCGGCCTGCCAGGAGGCAGCTACGTCGCACCCGACGGGCTGTTCCAGCTCCGTGGCGAGCCCGTGCTGCGCGGCCGGGAACGCGCCATCCAGGACTCAGCCACGGCCCGTCAGCTGTGGGTGCTGTCGGAACGGCTCACAGGCGTGCGGTACTGCTTGCCCGCGGAACCGCCTTCTCGTAGATGAGCCGGCTCTCCCGGCCCCGGGCGCCGCCGTCGAGCCTTCCCTCGCTCCTCGGACCCACGGGCGCATGGAGTGCGGTCACACCTGCCGGACGGCGGCCTCTCCGGCTCCGGATCCCCCGAGTGGCGCACCGCCACCACGGGGGTCACAAAGGAAGTACGGAGAACGAAGGAGAGCCATGAAAGCCGTCCAGTACCGCACCATCGGCGCCGCACCCGAGGTCGTCGAGATCCCGGAGCCCGTGGCGGGACCCGGTCAGATCCTCCTGAAGGTCAGCGCGGCCGGTGTCTGCCACTCGGACATCGCCGTGATGAGCTGGCCCTCGGAAGGGTTTCCCTACGAACTGCCGCTCACCCTCGGGCACGAGGGGGTCGGCACCGTCGCCGCACTCGGCGAAGGGGCGGTGGGTGTCACCGTCGGGGACGCGGTGGCCGTCTACGGGCCCTGGGGCTGCGGCACCTGCGCGAACTGTGCGGAGGGCAGGGAGAACTACTGTCTGCGCGCCGCGGACCTCGGTATCAACCCGCCGGGACTGGGTAACCCGGGCGCCATGGCCGAGTACATGATCGTCGACGACGCCCGTCACCTGACCCCCATCGGCGACCTCGACCCGGTCAGGACGGTCTCGCTGACCGATGCGGGCCTCACCCCGTACCACGCGATCAAGCGCTCGCTGCCGAAGCTGCTGCCCGGCGCCACCGCTGTGGTCATCGGCACCGGCGGCCTCGGTCACGTGGCCATCCAGCTCCTGCGCGCCATGACCGCCGTACGGGTCATCGCCCTCGACGTCACCGAGGAGAAGCTGGCACTGGCCCGGGCCGTCGGCGCGCACGAGGCGGTGCTGTCCGACGAGAACGCCGCAGCCAGGGTCCGCGAACTGACCGGTGGCATCGGCGCCAAGGTCGTCCTCGACTTCGTCGGCGCCGAGCCGACCGTCAGGACGGCAGGTGAGGCAGCCTCGATCGACAGCGACGTCACCATCGTCGGTATCGGCGGCGGTCTGCTGCCCGTCGGCTTCGGTGTCCTGCCCTTCTCCACGTCGGTCACCGCGCCGTACTGGGGTTCGCGCGGGGAACTCGCCGAAGTCATCGAGCTCGCCCACGCCGGTGCCGTCGACGTCCACGTCGAGACGTACTCCATCGACGAGGCCCCGCTCGCCTACGAGCGGCTGCACGCCGGCAGGATCAACGGCCGCGCGGTCATCCTGCCCAACGGCTGACCACCGGCGACTCGCCGGACACCTGCTGGAGGCGCCCGGCGAGTCGTCCGTGCGTCAGGGCGCGGTGGCCACCACGTCCGTCCGGGTCAGCCGCACGGGCTCGGTGCCGGAGGAGCTGTGCCGTTCCGCCCAGTTCTCCAGTGCCATCCGGCAGGCGTGGTCCAGATGGTGCAGTCCGGAGAGGTCCAGGGCGATGGGTCGGTCCTTGGGCAGGGCCTCCAGACTGTCGAGTATCTTCGGCAGCCGCAGGAAGGTCGCGTTACCCGACAGTCGTGCCCGCACGCCGTCGGCGTTGCTGTCGACGACCTCCAGCCTGATGTGGGAGGCGTCCCAGGCGGCCTTGGCGACCGACAGGGCGAGACCGGTCAGAACACCCTCGAACATGTTCACCGTCACGATCGCCAGTGCGGTGACGACCAGGATCAGCGCCTCGCCGCGGTGCTCGCGCCACAGGGCGACGAGCGAGCGCAGAGGAATGAGCTTCCATCCGGCGTGGATGAGGATGCCGGCGAGGGCAGGCAGGGGGATGAGACCCAGGGTCGACGGAAGCAGGGCCGCGAACAGGAGCAGCCATACGCCGTGCAGGACCCGGGAGGCCTTGGTCCGCGCGCCCGCCTGGACGTTGGCCGAGCTGCGCACGATGACCGCGGTCATCGGCAGCGCGCCGAGGATGCCACACACGGTGTTGCCCGTCCCCTGGGCCATCAGCTCCTTGTCGTACTGGGTGCGCGGCCCGTCGTGCAGCCGGTCCACCGCGGCGGCGCTGAACAGACTCTCGGCGGAGGCGATCAGCGTGAAGGCCGCCACGGTTCCCAGCAGACTCAGGCTCGCGAGCCCGCCGAACTCGGACAGGGCGGGCATCTGGACGGCATCGAGCAGCCCCTGGACCTGAACGGTCCCGACGGGCAGGTCGAACGCCAGCGAGGCCAGGGTGGCCAGCACGACCGCGGCGAGTGCGCCAGGGACGGCCCGCACCCGCTTCGGCATCCTGTTCCACCCGACGACCAGGGCGATGGTCCCGGCGGCGACCGCGAGTGAGGCGAGAGCGGCCGGACTGGACACAGCGTCGGCGAGCAGCCCCGGAATACCGGTCATCTTGCCCGTACCGGAGAGCGGTGCCTCGATGCCTGCGGCCGCGTAGAGCTGGCCCGCGATGAGGACGAGGCCGATGCCCGCGAGCATGCCCTCGACGACGGAGACGGAGATGGCCCTGAACCAGCGGCCCAGCCGCAGGGCGCCCATGGCCAGCTGCAGCAGTCCCGCCGTCAGCACGATGACTCCGAGCGCGGGCAGCCCGAAGGACTGGACGGCCTCGAAGACGAGAACGGTGAGACCGGCGGCCGGCCCCGACACCTGGAGGCTGCTGCCGCGCATGAAGCCGGTGACGAGACCACCCACGATGCCGGTGATCAGGCCCAGCTCCGCAGGGACTCCCGACGCGACGGCGACGCCGACGCACAGCGGCAGCGCGACCAGGAAGACGACGAGTGACGCGGCGAAATCCTGCCGCAGGTGGGGCAACGTGGCGAGACGGTCCATGGCGGCCCTCATCCCGTGCGGAAGGGGGCAGAGCGGACGTCGCCGGGCGGGGGCGCCCAGGCGGCGCTGTCGCTGACGCGTAGGACTTCGGCCGCGGAATGTTCGACGGTTGACTGCATGCCAGTGGTTCCTCCTGGCGCGCCGAGGACCGGCGCGTCGGTGTGCGTACGAGAACTGGGGGACCGGAAGGCAGGCCGACGCGACCCCTGTGGTCCGAGACCCGCAGGACTGCGGCGGACAGGGGCAGGTGCGACGAGCGCCTCGGGTCAGCTCAGCAGCGGAACACCTGGAGCACGGGGGAGGAGTGTGCGATCGAGGATCTGGAGGTGTGATGGGCGTTGCCCATCGCGGCGACGGCCGCCGTCGCGAGCAGACCGTCGGCTTCACCCGTCACGGCGGCACGCGACGGTGTCGCGGGAGTGGTGAGAGTCGCCGAGCGATGCCGGTCACGGTGGCGCAGAAGGCCGTTCGACTCACCCCCTCGATCGGGGGCGCCGCATGTGGCGTACGCGCGGAGGGTCTCACCGACGGTCGCATCCGGGAGACCGGTCGCTCGCACTTCCGGGGCGGACGCGTGTGCTTCGGTCGGCGACGTGCCGGAGAACGGGGCCAAAAGGAAACCCATCAGGAACGCGAGCACGAACCGGACCGCCGCTGCGCGCACCCTTCACCTCCTTCTGGAACGCACCCTTCCTTAGGGACGCTAACAGGCCGAAGGGCATATGGAGTTAACGCTTTGTGAAGAGTCCGAAAGTCGATGCCCAACGAGTCGAAACAATCCCCGGAACCCTGTGGCCTGGGGATGTGCCTCACGATCGGTTCTCACTATTTGAGATCATCCGCGACTGTGTGGCTCATGCATGTGCTGGTGAAGTTCCGTCCGCCATATTCGCACAATGGTTCGGCATATGGGGTGAGTGTTAACCATCGGGAAATGCGGCCGAGGTGCAGCGCTCCGATTGTCGGATCAGCGCCCCGCTTCGCCACCCGTAGAGGCCCAGCGCGCCCGCTGAACCGCGCGACCGGTCCTCGTCGCGGGTCGCCCTGGCCGGCGGAGGGGCCCGACATGCCTCAGGCGTCGGCCGGCCGGCCGAAGCCCGCCGCGAGTTCCTCGGGGGTGCGGGGGCCGGGGGCCGTCTCGCCCAACAGGCCGTGCGTGCGCAGCATGTGACTGGTCGCGATGCCCCACGGCAACCGCAACCCCGCCTCCCGCAGGAGATCCGTGCGCCCCAGCACGGCCGGTGCGGGCCCGGCGCGGACCCCGGCGGGGGTGAGGAGAGCGGCGTCGTCGGCCCAGCGCAGGGCGAGATCGACGTCGTGGGTGGCCATCATGACGGTGGTGCCGCTGTCGCGGAGGGTGCCGAGCGTGGCGAGCAGCCGTTCCTGGCCGTCCGGATCGAGCCCGGCGGTCGGCTCGTCGAGGATCAGTACCCGGGGTCGCATGGCGACCGCCCCGGCGATCGCGGTGCGCTTCCGCTGCCCGTAGGAGAGCAGGTGGGTTGGCCGGTCCGCCAGGGCGGTGATGTCGAGGGCCTTGAGCGCCTCGTCCACCCGGCTGCGCACCTCGGTGTCGGGCAGGCCGAGATTCAGAGGTCCGAACGACACGTCCTGGGAGACGGACGCGGCGAACAGCTGGTCGTCGGGGTCCTGCACCACCAGCTGGACGGTGGTGCGCAGTCGGGTCAGCCCCTTGCGGTCGTACGTGACGGGACGGCCCTCGACCGCCAACTGCCCCTCGCGTGGCCGCAGTCCGCCGCTGAGGAGCCGCATCAGCGTGGTCTTGCCGCTGCCGTTGCGGCCGAGCAGGGCGAGAGCACGTCCTTCGCGCGCCTCGAAGTCGAGACCGGTGAGCACGGCGGGGCCGTCCTCGTACGCGTAGGACGCCCCCCGCAGGGCGAGCAGCACGGATTCGCTCATGACAGCGGCCTTTCCAGGACGAAGGTCAGTGCGGTGAGGGCAGTGAGCAGCGTGACGCTCACGGCCACGAACCGGACGGAGACGCGGGCCTCGGGCACCAGGACGCGCAGGGTCCCGTCGTAGCCCCGCCCTGCCAGCCCCTGCTGGAGCCGCGCCGCGCGGTCGAAGGCCCTGACGAACGCGGTGGCTCCGAGCCCGGCCAGGGACCGCCAGCTCGCGGCCCTCGTGGTGTGCCCGAGCCGTGCGGCCTGGGCCTCCCTGATCCGGCGAACCGAGTCGAGGAGCAGGAAGCTCATGCGGTAGGTCACCAGGGCCACGTCCACCACCGCCGCGGGCACCCCCGCCCTGACCAGGCGGGGCAGGAGGTCGGACATGGGGGTGGTGAAGGCGAACAGCAGGACCCCGAGCGACGCGGCCGAGGTGCGCAACAGCAGCTCGCCGGCGCGCACCGGCCCCCCCGGGGCCAGGCCGACGAGGCCCCCGGGCCCGCCGACCTCGACGAGGAGCGTGGCGGCCCCGGTGACGCAGAACCCCAGGGGCACCCGGTACGCCCGCCACAGGTGGCGGACGGTGACGCCCGCCGGCCCCAGCAGCACGGCCAGGGCGGCGACGAGGATCAGAGCAGCGCCGGGCCAGGGCGGCAGCGATATGGCGAGCACCGTGAACCCCAGCCCGAGCACGGCTTTTTCCACGGGATGGCGGCGGCGCCAGCGACTGCTGTGCGCCGCCGCGTCGATCTGCAGCACGTGTGCTCAGTTCCTCCGGGCCGCGGACTCCCCGGCACCGGGTCCGGTGCCCCCGCTGTCCTGCCGGGCGGTCGCGCGCAGTTCGCCCTGACGGCGTCCGCGCCGCACGCCGAAGTAGTAGGCGAGGACACCCGCGCCGAGGGCTGCCTGGAGGGCGAACAGTGCCGACTCGACCTCACCGGAAGGCGGTTCGTACAGCGGGGAGAACCAGGGTTCGTACGTGGGGGCTATCTCGGTGATCGCGGTCTCCGCCTGTGCGTCGGCGCCCGTGAAGGGCTCCTCCTGGCTGTCGCCGAGGCCGAGGGCCAGGGGCAGGACGGCCAGCGCGGCCACGACGAGCAGGAGAAGGGCGTTGATCTTCGTGTTCTTGTTCATTTGGCAACCGCCTCGGTCTCGGCCGTCCTGGTCCGGGTTCGCCTGCCGCTGAGGAACACCCCGAGCCGGGTCAGGTCCCCCTTGCTGGACTGCACGAGGAGCCGCATCACCAGCACGGTCAGAAGCCCCTCGCTCACCGCGAGCGGGATCTGGGTGAGCGCGAAGATGGAGCCGAACTTGCCGAGCGCGCCCAGGAACCCGCTGCTCGGGTCCGGGAAGGCGAGCGCCAGCTGCACGCTGGTGACGCAGTACGTGGACAGGTCGGCGACGAACGCGGCGAAGAACACCGCCACCATCAGCGGCACGTCGTAGCGACGCAGCACCTTGTAGACCGCGTACCCCGCCCAGGGCCCGACGACAGCCATCGAGAAGACGTTGGCGCCGAGCGTGGTAAGGCCGCCGTGGGCGAGCAGCAGCGCCTGGAAGAGCAGGGTGATGGTGCCCAGTACCGCCATGATCGGCGGGCGGAACAGGATGGCTCCGAGACCCGTACCCGTGGGATGCGAGCAACTTCCCGTGACGGAAGGGATCTTCAAGGCGGAAAGTACGAACGTGAAGGCCCCGGAAGCCCCCAGGAGCAACGTGCTCTCAGGGTTCTCCCTGACTTCACGCGTCAGTGACCGGACTCCGTGGACGACGAACGGCGCGGACGCGACACCCCAGGCGATCGCGTGCGCCGGAGGCAGAAAACCCTCGGCTATGTGCATGGCTCAGCAGACCCTCTCCAGCACCTCGTGGATGGTTGAGATGCCTTGGCCGGTCTCCTGGCTTACGGGTGACACCGCCCGAACTCCGCCTTCCCGGGTCACAAGGACCCAGTGGCTGCCCGCGAGGGCCGGAGCCGGACTTCCCGATCACAGTGGCGAGGGCCGCACCGGCATCACACCGATTTCCCGTTCACCAAGGCGTGGCGACAGTAGTGCCAGGCGGGTGGTGATGACAAGCCGGGGAGGCCCGGGCGGACGTGGCCCCGCGGGCGGCCGTGTACGCGATGACCTGCGACGGTCCGGGCGGTGACGGGCCCGGAAGCGCGGGGTGCAGGAGCGCGGCACCGCGCTCCTGCACCCCGGGAGGGGAGTCAGTGCTGCTTGACGACACCGCTCAGCTCGTTGGGGGCACCGGGCAGTTCGGTCGAGGCGAGTTGACGGCCCGACTCGATGTCGACGGCGACCAGCTTCTTGTTCTCCGGGTCCGAGACGTACGCCGTGTGGTCGCGCACGAACAGCGCCGGGCGGGGCTGCTGCCAGTCCAGCGGTTCCCGCCACGAGCCGAGGACGGAGATCTTCCTGGTCACCTTGCCCGTCGCGGGGTCGATGACATGGATACGGCCGTCGGTTCCCAGGACGAGCGCCTCACCGTGCGGACCGCGTGCCAGCGAACGGAAGGTGTAGCTCGTCCCGATGTCGACGAGCCGCATCTCGGCCGTCCCGGTGTCGATGAGCGACACCTGTTCCGGGCGTTCCAGCTCGGCGTCCTTGTCCTTCTTGTAGTCGCCGAGGACGACGGGCGACTCTTCGGAGCCGGCCTGGTTGCCGATCCGGCCGTACTCCGTGGGGCTCTTCACCTTCTTGACGGCGCCGTCCTTGTAGATCAGGACCCCGTCCTCGCAGCCGATGACGACCGCCTCGTCCTGGGCGGTCGCCTCCCCGTGGACGCCGGGGCACTCCTCGCTGCGGGTGATCTCCTTGCGGTCCCTGTCCAGTACCGCGATGCCGACGCGCTTCTCCTCCGTGCCGAGGGTGGTCACCAACCTGCCGTCGGCGAGCTGGATGGCGACCCCGTGGTGCGGGGCGGCGGAGGTGTACGTCTCGGCCTTCGGCTCGGTGTCGCCCAGGTCCTCCGGGTCGAAGACCGTGACCTCGCCCGTGCCGTCGGCGAAGAGGACGGTCCGGCCGGCGTGACGGACGACGTGGCCCGGCTTGCCGCCTTCGAACTCGACGTCGGTGAGCTTCCGGCCCGCTGCGTCGAGGACCCGGAAACCGGTCGAGGTGGAAACCATCACATGACGGTCGCTGCCTGCGGGGTTGACCCGGTTGAACCCCTCCAGCGGTATGTCCTCGGCGAGCTTCAGCGTCGTGCCGTCGAGTACGTACAGGCCTCCGTCGTACGTGGTGACGATCGGGTTCGCGACCTGGGCGGCCGGTGAACCGGACGACTTGTCCGCCGTCCTCGCGGCGGGCTTCTCGCCGTCACCGCCGCAGGCGGTGAGCGCCACGGAGGCGGCGAGCAGGGCGGCGGCAGCCGCGTTCCTCGGGCGTGCTACATGCTTCACTTCGTGTGTTCCCTCTTCAGAGCTGTCGCGCATGACCGGCGACAGCGTGGCTATTCGGTGCCCAGTCCCATGGCTATGGACCGGGTGTTGGCGCGCATCATCTCCAGGTAGGTGGCCGCCCCCTCTCCCTTCTCGGTGAGGGATTCGGAGAACAACGGCACGACGTCCACCTCGACACCGCTCTCACGTCCGAGCACCTGGGCCAGTCGGTCCGGTTGCGACGAGTCGGCGAAGATCGCCTTCACTCCCGCCGCCTCGATCGTGTCGGCCAGGGACTTCAGATCCGATGCGCTCGGTGAGGCGAGCGTGGTGCCGCTAGGGATCACCGCGCCCACGACCCGGAATCCGAAACGCTGGGCGAGATATCCGAACACATGGTGATTGGTCACCAGTCGGCGACGCTCCGGCGGGATTTCGTCGAACCGATTCCGCATCCACGTGGTCAGTTCGTCGATCTTCGCCCCGTAGGCAACCGCGTTGTTCGCGACGGCGGCCTTGTCGACGCCCTCCACGTGCTCGCTGACCTGATCCGCGATCAGCCCGACGGCCCTGCGGACCCGTTCGGGGTCGGTCCAGAAGTGCGGGTCGGGCTCGTCGGCCGACTCGCCCGCCGCATAGGTGATCGGGTCGACGGCGTCCCCCACCGCCAGGACGGAGACGCCGGCCTCCTTCGCGGCCTCCACGTGGCGAAGGACGTTCTCCTCCAGGCCCAGGCCGTTGTGTACGACCAGATCGGCCTGCTCGACGGCCGCCGCCTGCGGAGCCGAGACTCCGAAGGAGTGCGGGTCGGCCCCGGCCCGCATCAGCACGGTGACCTCGGCCTCGTCGCCGACGATGTTGCGGGTGATGTCGCCGAGGATGTTCGTGGTGACGACCACCGAGGGGCGGCTCCGCTCGTTTCCCGCACAACCGCCCACCCCCAGGAGCATGGCGCCGACCAGGCAGGAGAGCAGCAGACGCGCGGGTACCCGCCGGCCGCGCACGGTCGCGGAACCGGTGCTCATCGGCCGGTCTCCACCATGTACGTCGGGGCGAAGTCGAGCGGGAAGGTCCGGGCGAGCCTCAGCCCGTCGTCGTAGTCGATCTCGTAGACCTTCCTGGCGGCGGCGTCGTTGACGTAGGCGCGGGTGGTGTCGATCTCTATCGAGGCGGACTCCGTTGCCCCGGAAAGGAGTTCCTTGCGGGCGATGCTCTTGCCGGTGGCGATGTCGTAGGCGGTGAGCACCCCGTCCCTGCCGAGCGCGAGCAGCGGAGATCCCTCCCCGGCGGTGTTGGCGGCCACGACCGGACCGGTCTCGATGCGTGTCCAGGAGCGGTCGGTCACGTCGAGGACCCGTACGGCGTCGTCCCCGGACAGGGCGGCGAGCGTGGTGCTGTTCGCCCGGTGGCGGAGGTCGACGGCCCGCTCGGAGGCCTTCACCGGTGTGCCGTACGGGATCTTCAGCGCGTCGAACGTGCCCTTGTCCTCGCTGACGAGCAGCGCGCCGTCGGCACATCCGAGGACCACGCCCCGGCGGGTGACGGCCTCGCCGCGCACCTGGGCGCACGGCTCCGCCAGCGCGGTGACCCGGGTGCCGTCCCGGTCGCGGACCTCGACGGTGTCCTCCCCGGCGCCTGCCCCTGTGACCAGCAGGTGCTCCTTGTAGGGGACGACCGGCCCGCTCCCCGCGCCGGTGAGTTGCCTGCCGCGGGGGACGGTGCCGGCCGCGAGTTCCCCGCGGTCGAGCAGCCGGGTCCCGCTCTTCGGCGCGGACACCGCGGTGAGCGCCTGATCGCTGTGGATGTGGGCGGCGTCCGTCCCCGTGACGGGACCCACGTCGCGAACGGCGGCGCGGTAGTAGTGGACGTGGTCGCCGTGATCCACCGTCCAGGCGCCGGAGTCGACGACGTGGGTACCCCCGGCGCCGCTCACATAGGCGAACCGGCCGTCGGTACGCAGGCCTTGTACGCGGTCACCGCGCTTGAGCGAGGTGATGTCCCCGGTGATCAGGTCCAGGACCTCGACCGCACCCGTGCCCGCGTCGGCGAGTACGAGCCGGGACTGTTGCTCGGAGGCCTCCTCGGCTCCCTCGACGTACCCGTGGGGTCTCGCCGAGCTCCTCGCCGGTGTCTGCGTATCGCCGCCTTCCTGGCAGCCGACGAGCAGACCGGAGCATGCGAGGGCGGCGCAGGAGAGTGCTGTGGCGGTTCGGATCTTCCTGGGTGTCATGACGGACGTCCGTATTCCATTTCCGTGTGCGGGCGGTGGTTCGTCGGGGCGGAGGGCGCGGTCGTGGCCGGAGCGGACCGCACCCACCGGTTGCGCAGGCCGGAGGCGGCGGTGGAGAGCAGGAACTGGAGGACGGCCGTCGCCGCGATGCTCGCCCCGGCAGCCGTGTGGAGGTGCCACGAGAGCAGCAGACCGATGAACGTCGCGCTCGCTCCCAGGCAGCCGGCGCCGATCATGATCACCGGGATGCGCCGGGCCCACGGCAGCATGGCCGCGGGCGGCGCGATCAGCAGGCCGAAGACCAGCAGCGTGCCCACCACGTGGAACGACGCGACGATGGCCAGGGTGAGCAGGGCCAGCAGAGCCGCGTGCGCGAGGCGTGGCCGGAGCCCCAGCGTGTGCGCCTTCCGCTCGTCGAAGGCGAGTGCGACGAACGGCCGGTAGCCCGGTACGGAGATCGCCAGCGCGACGGCCAGGGCGCCCCCGAGGTAGGCCAGGTCGGCCGGACGCACCGCGAGCACGTCACCGAAGAGGAAGCCGGTCAGGTCGACCGCGAACGACTGCGAGCGCGACACGATGATCACGCCCAGCGACAGCATCCCCACGAAGAGCAGGCCGATGCTCGTGTCCTGCGACAGCCGGGGTGACCGTCCGACGACGCTGACACCGAGCGCCATGACGGCCGCGCTCACGGCGGCGCCGACGAGCAGGTTGCCCCCCAGCAGCGAGGCGAGCGCGATCCCGGGGAGCATGCCGTGCGACATCGCGTCCCCGAAGAAGGCCATGCCGCGAAGGACGACCCACGTTCCGGCCAGGGCGCAGATCAGCGACACGAGCGTGCCGCCCCACAGGGCCCGTTGCACAAAGGCCACCTCGAAGGGGCCCATCAACCATTCCATGCGGCAGGACACTACAATGAAAATGATTATCACTACAACGAAGCAGTGGGAAGAGGCTCGGGAGATGCAGCGGCAGGTAAGGCTCGACGGTGTGTCGGCCGGTTATGCGAACCGTGCGGTGCTCGATCAACTCACCCTGCGGATACCGGCTTTCACCACGACTGCCGTGGTCGGGCCGAACGGCTCGGGCAAGTCCACACTGCTCGGCGTGGTCGCCGGCGTGATCCAGGTGACAGCGGGTGAGGTGGAGCGCCGGACCGACACACGCGCGGCGTTCGTGACGCAGCGCAGCAGGGCGGCCGATGTGCTGCCGCTGACCGTGCGGGACGCGGTGGCGATGGGCAGGTGGGGGCGGCGCGGGCTGTGGCGGCGGCTCACGCCGAGGGACCTGGACGTGGTGGAGGCGAGTATGGGCCGACTCGGCATCAGCTCACTGGCCCACCGGCAACTGGGGGAGCTGTCGGGCGGCCAGCGCCAGCGCGCCCTCGTAGCCCAGGGGCTGGCGCAGGAGGCGGATCTGCTCGTACTGGATGAGCCCACCACCGGCCTCGACGCGACGGCTCAGCGGCTCATCGCCGACGTACTCGCCGAGGTGACGGAGGAGGGGGTGACGGTCGTGCAGGCGACCCATGACCTCGAGGTGGCCAGGTCCGCCGGGCACGTCCTGCTGCTCCAGGAGGGCCGGCTGCGGGCGGAGGGGGATCCCCGCGAGGTGCTGACCGGCGACGCGATCGACGAGGTCTGGCGCCTGCCCCGACGGGTGTGAGGGGCGGGTGCGGCGTTCGCGCCGTCCGGGTCCGGCGGTGGCCTCGTCGAACGTGTCCGTCGGTGGCCGCGAATGGAGACGGACCTGCGGCCGTCAGCCGACGGGGCTGAACGGCCCGGGCGCCTCGCCCGTCCAGCGGTGCATGCGGATCTCTCCCTCCTGCTCGATGACGCCGTCCTTCTGCACGGCCCGCCCCTCCGCCACGTAGTAACGTCCGTCGCCCAACGCGTCGAACCCGTAGCTGCCGTGGAACTCCCAGCCGCGGATGCCGGTCGCGTCGTCGCGCAGGCCCGCGTCGCGGAGGGTGAGGAGACGGCCGGTCTCCGGCGTGGCCTGTCCCCTGATCTCGCCGCGCACCGGCGGGGCGGAGCCGTCGACGGTGAAGAAGGAGTAGTTGGGGAAACCCTCCTTCCTGCCCTTGTACACCGCCATGATCCAGTTCCTCGTGTACGGGTCGTACTGGAGGTTCTGCACGCCGTAGGTGGTGTTGCCCGTGTGGACGAAGAACTTGCCGTCGTGGTGCTCGGGGCCACTGTGGTGCGGGGCGTCCTGGGAGAGCGGCCGCGCGTACCTGTCCCAGGATCTGATGTCGTACTCCAGGATCACCTGGTGGTCGTTGTCGGTCCGGCCGGTGTTGGAGTACACGCCGTACGCGACCTTCAGCGTCTGCCTGCCGCCCCTCCTGCCGAACCCGGGGCCGAACGACACGCCGTCGATGCCACTGCATCCGTAGCGGTGGTCCGGGGTGTCGGCGGTGTCACCGTCGAAGACGCCGTCGCCGTCCATGTCGGCGGTGAAGTCCGCGGCCACCTCGTCGAGATGGACCGCGGTCATGACGCCGTCCCGCTCGGCGTCCATCCCCACCCGGTCGATCTCGCGGCCGTCGAAGACGGCGATGTAGAACGACTCCGCCGCCTTGTACTCGAGCGATCCGTAGACCCTGCCGTTCCGGTCGTCGACGTCGATGTCACCGAGATGGCCGGTGAGGCCCTCGACGGTCCCGACGACCTTGCCGCCGAGGTCGGTCTTGACCAGCTTCTGGGTGAACGACCAGTAGACGAAGCCGCGTCTGCGGTCGACGGTCACGCCTTGCAGATGGCTTGTCGGCCAGGCACCGCCGTACACGTGGGACGGCAGCCCGGGCCGGTGTCCGCCGCGGTCACCCTCGGCGGCGCTGCCGGGGGAAGAGGCGGCGATGAGGAAGGCCGGGACACTGATTCCGGCGACGAGAACGGTTCGGAACGTCCGGAGCTTGCCGCGCACGCGGTTTCCTTTCCACGAGGTCGAGGGTCGTGCTCCACCGGGCGTCCCGAGACGCCCGGTGGGCGAGCACGGGGCGCACCGGTGGTGGTGCCCGAGCCGGGAGAACGCTTGGCGCGCCGGTCAGCGCCGGGTCCGCAGCACCTCCGGGTTCGCGCAGTGGGCGGGGGCGCGGCCCGTCAGGAACCGGGCGACCTCATCGGCCACGAGAGCGGCCGCGTTGTGGGCGGTCTGCTTGCTGGCCCCGGCCAGGTGCGGGGTCATCACGACGCCGGGGGTACGCCGCAGCCGGGAGCCGGCCGGGAGCGGCTCCTCGGGAAAGACGTCGAAGGCGGCGCCGAAGAGGCGGCCCTCGTCCAGGGCGTCGCAGACGGCGTCGTAGTCCAGCAGGGAGCCGCGGGCGCAGTTGACGAGCACGCCGCCGGGAGGCATGAGACCGATCAGCTCACGTGAGAGCAGCCCCTCGGTCTTCGGGGTCGCCCGGGCGTGCACGGTGACGAAGGAGGCACGGCGCATCAGTTCGGGGAGGTCCACCAGCTCCGCCGTACCCAGGTCCGCCTCGCTGACATACGGGTCGGCGACCAGGACACGGGCACCGAAACCGCGGACGATGCGGGCCACCCGCGAGCCGATCGCGCCGTATCCCACGATGCCGACCGTGCCGCCCTCCAGCTCGGGGCCGACCCTGTCGTAGCGGTAGTAGTCGCCCCGCCAGACACCCTCGGTCAGGTCCTGGTGGGTGGCGGGGACTCGACGGGTCGCCGCCAGCATCAGGGCGACCGTGTGCTCGGCGGTGGCGGTGGCATTGCGGCCGGGGGCGAAGGTGACCGCGACACCGTGCCGGGTCGCCGCCGCGAGATTGGCGTTGACCGGGCCTCCCCGGCCTACGCAGAACAGGCGGAGCCCGGGGCTCGCGTCGAGGACCCGTTCCGTCAGCGGTGCCATCTGGGTGACGCAGATGTCCGCACCGTCCAGGGCCTCGATGAGCTGGTCCTCGGTACCGGAGGCCTCGTGGACCTCGGCCACCGGGCCGAAGGGCTCGACGGGCCAGGGCAGGGTGAGTTCACGGAAGGTTGCCTCGGGCGCGACCTGCCGGAGGCTGTCGGCGAACAGGGAGTTGCGGACGAAGTGGTCGCCGGCCGTGAGAATCGTGGTCACTCCGGTACTCCTGGGGTCACGTGCTGGTTCAGCGCCAGCAGCGAGGGTGTGCCGTCACGAAGGATCAGCTCGTTCAACGCGCAGTTGGCCAGGCGGGGGAAGACCCGGCGGTAGTCCCGCAGCGGCACGCCGAGCAGTCGGCAGAGGGTGAGCCGGATCGCCGTGGAGTGGGCCACGACGAGGACGCGCCCCTCCTGGTGACCGGCCGCCCGCAGACCCGCGAGAAAACCGGCATAGCGTTCGGCGGCGGCGACGGGGTCCTCTCCCTCCGGGAAGTGGCTGCCCACCGGGTCGGCCTCGAAGGCCTTCAGCGTGCCGGGCAGGCGCTCCCGCATCTCGGCGCGGGTCATCCCCTCGGCGATGCCGAAATCGACCTCACGCAGGCGTGGATCGACGGCCAGTGGCAGGCCGGCGCGGGCCGCGCTCCCCTCCGCCGTCCGCCGGCAGCGTCGCATGGGGGAGGACCACACCGCCGTGAGGTCCGCCCGATCCGCCCAGGAGGCGAGCCGTTCGGCCTGGGCGCGTCCGTGCTCGGAGAGGTCGATGTCGGTGACCCCGGCGTAGCGGTTCTCCTCGTGCCAGACGCTCTCCCCGTGCCGGACGAGGAAGACATGCAGGCTCATGGCGCGGTCCTTTCCCGTGCGTGGGCCGATACGGTCTCGGGCAGCCAGCCGCGCCGCACCAGCAGATCGAGGAACCGGGCGTAGCCCTCGTCGTGGGCGGGCCGGTTCTCGTCCCGCGGCTCCAGGACATGGCCGGGCCGCACCATCGCGGCGGCGGCACCGTCGAGGCCGCCCGGAACTCCGCAGGCGGATGCGGCGAGTACGGCCATGCCCAGCGCGGGCTGGGCATGGCGGGGGAGGGTCAGCGGCCGGCGCAGCACGTCGGCCCGCAGTTGGTTCCACACCGGGTTGCGGGTCGCCCCGCCGGTGAGGGCCACCGTTCCGCCGGTGGGGGCGCCGAGCAGGTCCAGGTAGTCGAAGCAGAGACGCTCGAGGTACGCGACGCCCTGCATCAGCGCGGCGAAGTCCTCGGCAGGGCTTGCCGGTTCCCGGCTGCCGAACGCGACGGCGTCCGGGGCGACGAACGGAAACCGCTCCCCGGGCGAGCCCAGTGGGTAGCGCAGCAGTCCGGTGGGCAGCAGGGGCGCCGCCTCTTCGGCCAGCCGATCCAGGCAGGCGTCCGCGAACTCCCGGGCGACCAAGGCCGCACCGGTGCTGGAGGCGCCGCCGGGCAGCCAGTGGCCGGAGGGCGACCGGTGGGAGTAGACGACACCGTTCGGGTCGTGCAGCAGGTCCTCGGTGACGCCCTTGAGGACGAGCGTGGTGCCCAGGACCGAGTTCCAGCTGCCGAGCGCGGTCGCCCCGGAGCCGAGTTGGGCGGCACAGCCGTCGGTCATCCCCGCGACCACGGGAATGCCGGGGGCGAGCCCGCACTCCGCCGCCGCGTCGGCGCACACCTCCCCGATCACGGTGCCGGGCATCACCAGGCCGGGCAGGATCTGCGGGGGGATCCCCAGCGTGGCGAACACCTGCTCCGGCCAGGTCACCGTCGCGGCGTCCGCCCCGGATTTGAGGGCGTTGCTGGTGTCGGTGGGCACCTCGTGCCCGACGAGCCTGCGGTTGATCACGTCGTTCTGGTGGGCGAGACGCCAGCCGTCGGCCACGGCGTGCGGGTACCGGTCGAGCAGCCAGCGGAGCTTGGGAAGCCCCCAGGACCGCTGCATCCGCCGGTAGCCGGCCTTGGCCCACTGCTGTTCGCCGAGCGCGTTGACCTGCTCCGCCTCCACGGTGGCGCGGCCGTCGTCGTACATGAGGCCGGGCGCGACGCACCGGCCGTGCCGGTCGGTCAGAGTCAGGGTGCCCGAGGTCGCGTCGACGGCCACGGCCCGGACACGGCGCGGATCGGCACCTGCGGCGCAGGTCTGCCCGACAGCCGAACAGACCGCACGCCACCACTGCTCCGGGTCCTGCTCATGCCGTTCGCCGCGCCGGTGACTGGTCAGCGGGGACGACCCGGTGCCGAGCAGCCGGCCGTACGAGGTCACGGCGACCGCGCGGACTCCCTGGGTGCCCAGGTCGATTCCCAGCCACACGTCCGGGACCACGCCGGTCATGCGCCGACACCTTCGGCGAGGTCCCCACCACCGCGCCCCAGCGCCCAGATCGGCCGGTGCAGCTCCCGCAGCCGCAGGAACTCCGCGTAACGGTCGCCCACGGCCGGGCCCTTGGCGGGGTCCGGGTCACAGGTGGCGGAGATCCGTACGTGCCGTCCCGCGGCGGTGGCGAAGTCCGGCTCGCGGCCGGTCGCGACCATGCCGGTCAGCCAGGCGCCGCGGGCCCCCGTCTCCGTGTCCGCCGGGATCGCCACCGGCAGGCCGACGACATCCGCGATCAGCTGTGTCCAGTAGGGGCTCCGGGCGCCGCCGCCGCTGAGGGTCAACAGCTCCGGGGTGGCCGCGGAGGCCGCGAGGCAGTCCCGGATCGCCATGGTGACACCCTCCACCACCGCGCGGGCCACGTCCTCCCGTCCGCTGTCCAGGGACAGACCGGACAGGGAACCGCGCGCTCCCGGGTCGAAGAACGGGGCGCGTTCCCCGGCGGAGGAGACGTAGGGCAGGAACCGCACTCCGGCCGTGTTCTCGGCGCCGCGCTCGGCCAGAGCCATCAGGTCGGTGGCCGAGGTGAGCCCGAGGAGCCGTGCGCCCCAGTGCAGCATGTCGCCGCCGCTCATGGTGGGGAAGGCGCGCAGATAGTGTCCGGGGACGCCCAGGGTGACCGTGATGCCCACCGGTTCGTCGGTGAGCACACAGCGGGCGGAGTCGGTGACGATCTCGGTGGACAGTGTGGTGCCGAGCACGGTGCAGGCCCGGCCGGTGCTGACCGCGCCGGAGCCGATGGCGGTGGCGCAGATGTCGTAGGGCGCCAGAACCACCGGGATGCCCGCGGGCAGCCCCGTCTCGGCGGTGGCGGTGCTGCTGAGCGGGGTCACCCGGTGGTCGTCGTCCCGGAGCGGGGGCAGCAGGTCACGGGCCCACTCCACGCCGTACAGCTCGAACAGCTCCTCGGACCACGTGCGTCGTCCGATGTCCAGGAAGGGCGCCGACGCCTCGGACTCGTCCACGGCCGCCTCCCCGGTGAGCTTCAGGAAGAGCCAGCCTCCGCAGGTCAGCAGGTGGCGGGAGCGGCGCGTCCGGTCCGGGTCGTGCTCCCGCATCCAGGCCAGTACGGCGTTGGGCATGCCGGTGGACAACCGGGAGCCGCAGATCCTGAAGGCGCGCTCCAGAGTGCCGTCGCGCTCCCACCCGGTGACCAGGTCGGCGGCCCGGCCGTCGTTCCACAGCACGGCGGGCCCGGTGGGCCGCATCCGGTCGTCGACGAGCCACGCCCCGTCGCCCTGCCCGGTGACGGCGACCAGCTCCGGCGGCTCGGGCAGCGCGTCCACGACTTCGCGGGTGGCGGACGCGACCGCGTCCCATACGCGCCCCATGTCCTGCTCCGCCCGCCCCGGTCCGGGCCGCAGCACCTCGGTCGGCCGGTGACTGACAATCAGCTCCCTCCCGTCCGAGCCGTAGCCGACCACCTTGACGGTGGTGGTGCCGGCATCGATGGCCAGCGACGTCATGTACTCAGCCCCTTCCGTGTGCCTGCCGCGAGCGGCGGGCGGCGGAGTCCAGGGCGACGGCGACCAGCAGCACGCAGCCCGTGATGACGAATCGGTACGAGGAATCGAGGTTGAGCAGGGTGAGCCCGCTGGAGATCGACTGGATGACGACGACGCCGAGCAGCGCGGCGAAGGCCGAACCGCGGCCGCCGAAGAGACTGGTGCCGCCGATCACCGCGGCGGCGATCGCGTTGAGGTTCACGTCCGAGGTGCCGGTGCTCTGATTCGCCGCGGCGAGACGCGCGGCGGCCAGGACCCCGCCGGTCGCGGCGAGTGTGGAACACATGACGAACGCCGCCGTGTACCTGGCGCGTACGTCGATACCGGCCCTGCGGGCAGCCTCCGCGTTGCCGCCCACCGCGTACAGCGACCGGCCGAACCTGGTCCGGGTGAGGACGTAGTGCAGGGCCAGGACCAGGGCGACGAAGAGCACGAACATCCACGGCACGCCACGGGTCCGGTTCAGGTAGTACACCGCGAAGAGCAGCGCCGCCGCGAGCGCGAGGGACTGCGCCACCAGCCACATCGGCGCGACGGACGACAGCCCGGCACGGCGGCGACTGCGAGCGCGGGTCAGGCCGACGGCGAGGTAACCGCCGGCCGCGAGGAGCATGAGGGCGTAGGCCGACGTGTCGGGGACGAACCACACCTGCGCGAACTTCACCAGGGCGGAGTCGTAGGGCAGGTTGATGGCGTTCTGACCCCGCAGGAGCCAGAGCTGAGTGCCGAGGAAGGCCAGCAGCCCGCCCAGGGTGACCACGAAACTGGGGACACCGAAGCGGTTGAGCACCTGCCCGTAGAGCCAGCCGATCAGCGCGCCGACACCCGCGGCCACCAGGATCGCCAGCCACACCGACTGCTCGTGACGGACCATCACCACGCCGGTGACGGCCGCCGCCACGCCGCTCACCGAGCCGACCGACAGGTCGATCTGGCCGACCAGCAGGACGCAGACGATGCCGAGCGCGATCACCCCCAGGGGCACCATGTCGAAGGCCAGGTTCACCAGGTTGGTGCTTGACAGGAAGGTCCGGTTCAGCGACTGGAAGATCGTCCAGATCACCACGACACCGGCGACGACCGGCAGCATGCCCAGGTCGCCGTCCCGGGCACGGCGGAACGTACCGCGAACGCTGTCGCGGAAGCCGTGCCGTGCCGCCGGAGGCCCGTCCTGCCGGTCGGTGGCCGCCGCCACCGGAGACCCGAGAGACGTCACGCCTGTTCCTCTTCTTCCCGAGAGACGGTCGAGCGGCGCGTGGCACGCCGCGAAACGGCGTTGTCGGCGGCGCCGGTGATCGCCGCGACGACCTCCTCGGAGGACACCTCCCGGGCGTCGAACACACCGTTGTTGCGGCCGAGCCGGAGCACCGCCACCCGGTCGGCGACCGCCCGGACGTCCTCCATGTTGTGGCTGATCATGACGACGCCGAGCCCTCTGCTCCTCAGCCGCTCGATGAGGTTGAGGACCTCGGCGGTCTGAGTGACACCGAGGGCCGCAGTCGGCTCGTCGAGCAGGACGACCTCCGGCCGGCCGAGCAGCGCCCGGGCGATCGCCACCGTCTGCCGCTGGCCGCCCGAGAGGGCGGCCACCGGCACGTCCAGCGTGGGAATCCTGGCCCGCAGCTCACGCAGCAGCTCCCAGGACCGCTTCTCCATGGCGACGTCGTCGAGCATCCAGGGCCGGAGCTCCTGGCCCAGGAAGAGGTTCGCCTTGACGTCGAGGTTCTCGCACAGCGCCAGGTCCTGGTAGACCGTCGCGATGCCCAGGGCGTGCGCGGCGCTCGGAGAGTCGAACGAGACCTCCCTGCCGTGGAAGGAGACCGTCCCCGCGTCGGGGGCGTACACCCCCGAAAGGATCTTGACGAGGGTGGACTTGCCGGCGCCGTTGTCCCCGACCACGGCCACCACCTCACCGGCAGCGACATCGAGGTCGATCCCGCTGAGCGCGGCGACCGCGCCGAACTGCTTGCTCACCCCCCTCAGCGACAGCACACCGGTCCCGTCGCCTCCTGAGACCGTTCCAGGGGGCGTACCGGAGGCCGTCCCGGGGATCGCGGAGCTCGTCATGGGTCCCCTCTCTCGCAGTGGTGCAGGACGGCCGCTACCCGATGCCCAGACGCCGGCAGTCGTCGGCGTACACACGGGTGCAGACGTCCTCGGCCTCGAGCACCCCGTCAGGGCCGAAGACGACCTCCTTGAGGTTCTCCCGCGTCACCACCGTCGGTTCGAACAGCTGTGACGGCGTGTCGAAGAGCGTCGAGTCAGCCTTCGGCGTCTCACCCTCCATCAGTTGATGGGCCGCCTCCGCGGCCGCCTCCGCGACCGTCTTGATGGGCTTGTCGATGGTGTTGTACTGGTCGCCCGAAACCACGCGCTGCACCGCCGCCAGCTCGGCGTCGTTACCGGTGACCGGAGGGACCTTCACCTCGGCGCCCTTGAAGGCCGCGATCGCGCCGCCCCCGGTGCCGTCGTTGGCGGCCACCACACCGGCGATCCCGCCGGGGTACTGGGCGATCTGCCCGCTCACCCACTGCTGCGCCTTCTCCGGCGACCAGTCCGGGGTGTCGTACTCGGCGAGCAGATCGAACCCGCTGTCGTCGACGGCCTTGTGGATGCCCTTCTTGATCAGTCCGGCAGCGGCGTCGGTAGGGGAACCGTTCACCTGGAGCAGTCCGCCCTTCGCTCCCGTCTTCTCGAGGTGCTCGACCAGCGACCGGCCGATGGACTCGCCGATCGCCTCGTTGTCGAACGAGACGTAGAAATCCGCGGGCTTCCTGGAAACCGGGCGGTCGTAGGCGATCACCTTGACGCCCTGGGAATGCGCCGTCTGCACGATGGTGGACGCCGAGTCGGAGTCGACCGGGTCCAGCACGATGACCTTCGCGCCCTGCGCCATCGCGGAATTGGCCTGCTGCTGCTGCAGCGACGCGTCACTGTCGGCGTTCTGGTAGATGACCCCGCACTCCTGGCAGAGCGCACGCATGCGCTTCTTGAAGAGCGGGGCGTCGTACTGCTCGTACCGGGTGGAGGCGAGGTCGGGCATCAGGAACGCGACCTTGCCCACGCCGCCGCCGGAGTCACTCGTGCCGGGTTCCTCCGCGCACGAGACGAGCGTGCCCATGGCGAGGATCCCTAGGAGAGCAAGACGTGCCGGTCTTCTCATGTTCCACTCCCTGCTCATGGACACTGTGAAGGCAACGCTCAGGAAACTCAGATGTTTCATTTGTGTCAACGGATCGCAGTAATTGAACAATTGCTGTGCTGGTTCTCCGGCCTTCGATGTTCGTTCGGCGGGTGGGCGGGATCGGCGGGGCGGCACGCGGGGTCAGGCCGGCGGCCGTCGCCCCGAAGCGGGCGGCAGCGGCGGCAGGTGTACGGGCGGCCTCTCCGGAGGGAGTGACGAACGAGGTGAGGGGCCGGCCCGGGATGTTCACTTCACAGAAAATGAACAGGAGCTTCCGTGGGAGCAGATGACCGGCGCCCGGCCGACCTGAGCGGCAGCAAGCCCCGCGAACGGCGGGAGCGGATCAAGGGCCGCGTCGTGGAGCGGGGGTTCGTGCGCATCGAACAATTGGCCGACGAGCTGGGCGTGACCGCCATGACCATCCGCCGGGACCTCGACCACCTGCAGGACCGGGGCTGGCTGAGGAAGGTACGCGGCGGCGCGACCGCTCAGCCCTCGACCGCCTTCCACGGCGACGTCCGCCACCGCGCCCGCGCCATGACGGCGGAGAAGGAAGCCATCGCCCGCGCCGCCCTGCCCCTGGTCAAGCCCGGGCAGGCGGTCGTCATCGACGACAGCACGACGGCGCTGGCGCTCACCCGTCTCCTGGACCGGCACGCGCCGTTGACCGTCATCACCAACTTCGGCCCCGTCACCCAGACGCTGGCCGACAGCCCGGGCATCGAACTCATCTCGCTGGGAGGCACCTACTACCCGGCATACGACGCCTTCCTCGGCCTGCGCACCGTTGACGCCGTGACCAGCCTCAGCGCCGACACGCTCTTCGCGTCCACGACCGCCATCACCCGCGGCCACTGTTACCACCAGTCGCAGGAGACGGTGGCGGTGAAGCGGGCCCTGATGGACGCCTGTGCGCGCAAGATCCTCCTGGTCGACCACACGAAGTTCCGTCGCCGCGGCCTCTACCAACTGGCCCCCGTGGCCGCGTTCGACCTCGTCATCGTCGACTCCGGCATCCCGGCCTTCGACCTCGACGCGCTCCAGGCCGACGGCGTCGAGGTGCTCGTGGCCCGCCCGCCCGCATCCAGGACGACGTGAGCCCGTTCCAGGGGTGGCCGTGAGCACGAGCCGTGTCTCCACCGGCCACGGTCCCCCTCGGGGCAAGCGCACGTGAGGAGGACGGGTGCCCCGTCGCAGCGGGGCACCCGTCCTCCTCACGAGGACTTCAGCGAACGGCCGTTCCGGCCGAGTCGGCGGACGAGGTGACCGCTCGGGCGGGGTCCTGCCTCCGCCACAGCGTGCCGCGCAGATCGGAACCGCGGACGAGCTGTATACGCCACGGATCGATCCGCAGCACGTGGTAGTCGGGATCCCCGGGGCCCCCACGCCAGTAGTGGACCGGGTCGTACCCCAGCCCCGGCGGACCGCCCCGCTTGTACAGGTCCCACGCGTGGACCTTGGATTCCTCGTCGTCGGCCCAGGTGGAGACGCTGTCCACGAAGACCGCGTTCTGACGGGGATTCCAGTACGCGTACGTCGTATGGGGGTTGTCCGCAAGGTGCGCGCTCTTGACCGGGGTCCGGTAGGCGGCGAGCCAGCCGACCGGTTCGCCGTCGACGATCTCCCACACGGGCAGCAGCACACGAGCGCGCGGGCGGTGCTGACGGTCGACCGTGACCATGGTCGCGTACTTGATGTCGCGGATGTAGGCGAGGAAGGAGTCCTGGATCTCGGAGAACGAGCTGACGGTGTCGGTCATGGGTCTGTCCTTTCGAGGATCAGCGGGAGGTGGGGACGTCGGCTCGCTCTGCGGCGGTGTCCGGCGTGGCTCGAACCGTGCCGGACGACAGGGCGCCCCGCCGGGAACGCAGGCCGAAGGCGCTGATGACAGCGGCGGCCACCGCCGCCGCGAACGGCACGATCAGACCGGCCCGGTATCCGTCCAGCAGCGCGGCAGGGGTTCCCCCGTGTGTGGCGGCCACGCTGACCGCGGTGACCGCGGAGAGCCCGAGGGCGGCACCGAACTGGAAGGCCGTGTAGAGAAGACCGCCGGCGAGCCCCTGCTCCTCCTCTGCGATGCCCTCCGTCGCCACGATGGTGAGCGGGCCGTATGCGAGGGAGAAGGCGAGGCCGAGGATGATCAGACCCGGGAACATGGCCGCGTAACTCCAGTCCGCTCCCAGTGGGAGGAACAGCCCGTAGGAGAGCACGGCCAGCAGGAGACCCCCGAAGATCACCTTGGCGTTGCCGAAGCGGTCGACCAGCCGTGGGGTGAGGGTCGGGGAGAGGATCGCGTCGACCCCGATGACCAGCAACGCGAAGCTCGTCTCCAGCGTCGACCAGCCGCGCAGCTCCTGGAGATACAGCACCACCAGGAACTGGAAGCCGAAGAACCCGGCGGCGAACAGCATCGCCGCAAGGTTCGCCCGGACCAGGGAGCCGCTGCGGAAGATGCCCAGGCGTACCAAGGGCTCGGACGAACGCCGCTCGACGACGACGAAGGCCACGAGGAAGGCCAGCCCGGCGAGCAGGGTCCCGAGGCCGGCGGCCATGCCGGCGTGGGCCGCACGCTCGACGGCCAGCACGATCAGCACGAGGGCAGCGGTGACGGTGAGCGCTCCGGCCGCGTCGACGCGCTTGCCGGTTCTGTCCGGGCGGTCCGATTTGGGGACGAAGACGAGGGCGGCGACCAGAATGACGAAGGAGAGGGCGACCGGGGCGAAGAAGACCCACCGCCAGCCGATGGCGGTGAGCAGCCCGCCGGCGACAAGCCCGACCGTGAAGCCTCCCGCGGCGGTGCCCGAATAGAGGAGCAACGCCTTGTTGCGCTCCGGCCCCTCGGCGAAGCCCGTCGTGATGATGGACAGACCTGCCGGAGTCATGAAGGCCGCGGCGACGCCCGTGACGAACCGCGCGACGATCAGCATCCATCCTTCGGTGGCGAATCCGCCGAGCCCGGAGAACAGCAGGAAGACGGTGAGCCAGAAGACGAACATCTGACGGCGTCCGAACAGGTCGGCCGCCCTCCCGCCGAGGAGCATGAAGCCGCCGTAACCGAGTACGTAGGCGCTCATGACCCACTGCAGGTCGCCGGTGGAGAGTCCGAGGTCGGCGCGGATCGACGGCAGCGCCACGTTGAGCATGGCGACATCGATGCCCTCCAGGAAGATCGCGCCGCACAGCACGAGCAGGACGCCCCACTTGCGCGAGTCCAGCCCGCTCGAAGTACTCAAGGCACTCATGACGAAGAACCCCTTCCGGAGTGTCGGGTGTTGGTGATGCCTCAAGCCTTCTCCACGCCCCGGACGGGAACAACAGCGATCATCGCAACGTTCGTACAGCCAGGCTTACCGATCCATGTCCTACGCGATTCCGGAGACGTACATGGACCAGAACGAACTCGAATGCTTCCTCGTACTCGCCGAGGAACTGCACTTCGGCCGAACCGCCACCCGCCTGCGCCTCTCCCGTGCCCGGGTGAGCCAGCTCATCCAGAAGCTGGAGCGTCGCGTGGGGGCGCCGCTCTTCACGCGCACGAGCCGGAGCGTGACGCTCACCGTTCTGGGCGGTCGCCTCCGGGACGACCTCGAACCCCACTACCGCGGCATCGAGAACGCCCTGGCGCGTGCCGTCGCGTCGGCGCGTGGCATCGAGGGAGTGCTGCACGTCGGCTTCTCGACGCCCCTGGCCGGAGAGATGGTGATGAAGGCTACCGAGCGGCTGCGCACCACACATCCCGAACTCGCCGTCGAGGTGTGCGAGGTGCCGCTCTCCGACCCGTACGGAATGCTGCGGAGAGGCGATTTCGACCTTCAGCTGACGGACTTCCCGGTGCACGAGGACGACTTGACCCGCGGGCCGACGCTCCTGGCCGAGGACAGGGTTCTGGCAGTCGCCGCCGGACATCCCCTGGCCGGACGTGACACGGTGACGCTCGAGGACCTGGCGGATGTGCCGTTGCTGACGATCGCGGGGGACATCCCGGCGTACTGGCTGGAGCACCAACTGCCGACGCGCACCCCCAGTGGCAGGCCGATCGAGCAGGGGCCGTCCGTCACCAACTTCCAGGAGGCACTGATGCTCGTCGCCGGCGGTGGCGGGGCTCTCCTGGCAGGCGCCCACGTCACCCTGTACCACGGCCGGCCAGGGATCTCCTACGTCCCGGTGGTGGGGGACAGGCCCCTCGGATACGGCCTGATGTGGCGGTCCGGCGGCGGCAACCGGGCGATAGAGCTCTTCGGCCGTACCGCACGCGAGATCGCACGGGACATGGCTCCGGCCGACCCGAGGAGAGCCGTACCCGACTGATCCCGCCCGGGTATTCGCCTCGGAGGGACGAGGTCCTCGGCCGGACCGGTTTTGAGGGGCCCGGTGCTGATGACGCTCTCGTTCCACTCGCCGTCACCGGGCAGCCCCGGATTCCCACCGGGTTCCCTCCTGCGACGCGTCTGCCTGGGCGGGCAGGGCGAACCAGCCGCACCCGCCACCGTCGAGGTCGGTCGCTCTTCGGGCGCCGCTGTTCACGTCCCGGAACGTTGACATGCCACCGCTGCGTCCGGAGTGAAGGGCACGGCCTCCTCCACCTCACCGTGGGCCCTGTGGGAGCCCCCGAACTCCTCGACTCGTCGTAGGAACGGAACCGCCCCTGAGTATCTACAGGGCGCGGCGGCCGGTCGGAACGACACCTGAGAGCGCGGATCCAGGCACACCCGGTCGGGCCGCCTGGTGAGGCCGAGCCGTTGTCGCCCGCGCCGGTGACGCCGAACCCGCCCCCGCCACCGCATGGGCCGGGTTCAGTGGACTTCCGTCTCCATCCGGGATCGGTGACGACGGGCACGCCCTTCGGTGCCGAACTGCGCCTCGCGGTGGGAAGATGAGCGGTCATGGAGGCAGGGCCGGTCGGACGCGTGACGCGAGCGACGATGTTCGCCGTGGTCTCCGTCGTGCTCGCTGCCACCGGCCACGTCCTGATGTCCGGGTCTCCTCTGCCCTCCTGGGCTCTCGCCGCGGCTTTTCTCGGGGTGGCGGTCCCCAGCTGGTGGTTCGCCGCGCGTGAGCGCGGTACCCGGCTCGTAGTCGGCTTGGCTGTCACGACTCAGGGGGTCCTGCACACCGCATTCGAGACCGCGCAGGGGCTCGTCCCCCCGACCGCAGCCGCCCCCGCCCGCACCGCACTCCCCGTGGGCGACCTCTGTGCCACGGAATCGACCGAGCCGTGGGGCGAAGACGCCGGGACGTGCGGTGGCGCTGCGAACGGCGGGGGCATGGTGGGTATGGACCACACAGCCCACCTCAGCCACATGACTTCTCCGAACGGCGTGGACGGCACGACCGGCGTGCACCACGTCGAGCACATGGGCCACATGGCCTCCATAGGCCACATGAGTCACGACATGGCAGCGATGTCCTCGACGGGCATGCTCGCTGCTCACCTCCTGGCCGCGCTGGTGTGCGGGATGTGGCTGGCTCGGGGAGAGCGGGCGGCCTTCCAGATCCTGCGGTCGGTGGCCGGCTGGCTGCTGGCCCCGCTCCAGGTTCCACTCGTCGCCCCGGCACCCTCTCCGCAGCCCCGCACGAGGGCTCGCCGGGGACTGAGCGACCGGCTGCCCCGCGGCCTGTTGTGCACCCACGACCTGGACCCACGAGGCCCGCCCGGGGGCCTCGCCGCGCTCTGAAGCAGCGGCAGGCACACCGAAGGACGCACCCGCACACGGACCGGTCGGGCGACCGGCCGTCCGTTGTCGTGCCCGTACGGCGCGGCGCGCCCTTCGGACACACCCGGGCCACCAGGGCACGGGTGCCCCTTCACCGGAACCCCCGGCCTGTGTCCCTTCCTGCCACGGCCCTCCGCGAGTACCCGCGCGCCTGCCACGGACCGAGGGGAAGACAGCGACGCGCGGTTCCGGAGCGATCCGTTAAGGACCCCGGACGATGAGAACCACCCTGACAGCCGCGCGAGGCGGGCCCGCACACCACCGACCCGAGCCTGCCGTGATCACCGGGCACACGGGGACCGCGCACACGGAGGAGACCCGGCCCGACGACGCCGCCTCCACCGGCTGGGCGCTGGCCGCGCGTGCTGGTGACGAGGCGGCGGCCGAGGCCTTCGTACGGGCGCTGCACCGCGACGTCGTCCGCTACGTCGCCCACCTCTCGGCCGACCCCCAGTCCGCCGAGGACCTCGCGCAGGACACGTTCCTGCGCGCCTTGCGCAGTCTTCACCGATTCGAGGGCCGGTCCTCGGCGCGCACCTGGCTCCTGGCCATCGCCCGCCGCGCGGTCGTCGACGACTTCCGCAGGGCGGCGGCACGGCCTCGCCTCGCCGACACCGAGGACTGGCGCCTCACCGTCGAACGGGCCCAGCCCGTCGGGGTTCCGGGCTTCGAGGACGGTGTCGCGATCCAGCAGCTCCTCGCGGCACTCCCGTACGAGCGGCGTGAGGCGTTCGTGCTCACCCAACTCCTCGGCCTGCCCTACTCCGAGGCCGCCCGGGCGGCCGGCTGTCCGGTCGGCACGGTCCGCTCCCGGGTGGCCCGGGCGCGCGCCGCACTGATCCTGCAGCTCGCCGAGAGCGAGACGGACGCCTGCCCCGAACCTCCGGCGACCGCTGCGGCGTGACCCTCCCCGTGGGGCCGGTTCCGAACGAGCCGGCCCCCACGGCACGACCACACCCCTCTACGGGGGAACAGGATTCGGCTCCCCCTCGGTAGTCGCCCCGTCGGGCGCGGAAGTTCCCCGGTTTCGCAGTTGGTGGACGCACCGGCCCCAGGCGTCTGAGTGCGGATGCGGCCGGGTATATCGGCCCCGTTCCCGGAGCCGTCCCCCGGACGGCAGTCGACCACCTGCGGAAGGTGTACGCGATGACCGACCACTTCCTCTCACCCGACCTCGAACCCGTGGCCACGTTCTGCGGGAACTGCAACTGCGGGTGCCCACAGCTCTTCGTCGACCCCGCCGCTGAAGAGGACCGCCGCATCGTCATCACCGACGACTTCGGCCAGCGCGTCCAGATGAGCGCCGACCAGTTCGCGGACCTGGTGGCCGAGGCGAAGGCCGGCAGACTCGACGCGGTGGCGACGGCCTGACGCGGCCGCGGACGGCCTCTGTCCGGAGCCTGGGCCGTCGGCGCGGCCCCGGCGGTGGACGGCGACGACGCCCTCCGGGACCACGACCTCCTGTCTCACGCCCCCTCGCGGTCGGGAGTCCCACGCAGCCGTCCACCGGACCGGCCCTCCGCCTACCGGACGGGTGTGGCGCAGACCACAGGTAGCGCCAGGAACTGCTCCGCGTCCGCAGCCGACTCCCTGACCGGCCGACCCCGGCCTTCGGTCCGCCCGCGCCCCACGCCTTTCAGGAGAGCAGCCTTGTCCGTCGAACCAGCAGTCCGTGCCTCAGCCGAAGAGCAGAGAACTCGCCGGCCCGGCGGATCCGGAGGCCGTGAGACATGGGCGTCCCTCCGGCCGCTGGTGATGAGACTCCACTTCTACGCCGGCGTACTGATAGCCCCGTTCCTCCTGGTCGCGGCCATGACCGGTCTCCTCTACGCCGGCTCGTACCAGGCCGAGAAGATCGTGTACGCGGATGAACTCCGGGTTCCTGTGGGCACGAGCGAGCTGCCGATCTCGCAGCAGGTGTCAGCTGCCCGACAGGCACATCCCGAAGGAGCGATCAGCGCGATACGCCCGTCTCCGGAAGACGGCGCGACGACACGTGTTCTCCTGTCCGGCGTGAAGGGCGTGGACGAGGGTCACACGCTCGCCGTGTTCGTGGACCCCTACACAGGCGACATCGCGGGGGCACTGGAGCAGTACGGCTCGACGGGCGCACTGCCCCTGCGTACCTGGATCGACGAGTTCCACCGTGACCTCCACCTGGGCGAGACCGGCCGTCTCTACAGCGAACTCGCCGCGAGCTGGATGTGGGTGATAGCCGCAGGCGGTCTCATCCTGTGGTTCGGAAGGCGCAGGGCCCGCCGCAAGGTGCGCGGCACGACAGGACGCAGGCGCACGCTCTCCCTGCACGGCACTGTGGGAGCCTGGGCGGCAGTCGGGCTCTTCTTCCTCTCCGCCACAGGTCTGACCTGGTCGACGTATGCCGGTCAGAACGTCTCCGACCTGCGCGAGGCCATCAACCAGAGCACTCCGACCGTCTCCGCGGGCCTCGCGTCCGGCGGCGAACACGCCGAGCACACGCAGTCGGGCGGATCCGGCGGCACACCGGCCGAGGACGTCGGCCTGGACGCCGTCCTTGACGCCGCTCGCGGCGTGCGCCTTTCGAACCCGGTGGAGATCGTGCCGCCGGCCGACGCCTCCTCCGCCTACGTCGTGAGCCAGATCCAGCGCAGCTGGCCCGAGAAGCAGGACGCGGTCGCCATCGATCCGGCCACCGGCGAGGTGACCGACGTGGTGCGGTTCGCCGACTACCCGCTGCTCGCCAAACTGTCCCGCTGGGGCATCGACGCTCACACGGGCGTCCTGTTCGGTCTGGCCAATCAGCTGGTGCTGGCTGCCCTCACCGGCGGTGTGATCCTGCTGATCCTGCTCGGCTACCGGATGTGGTGGCGGCGCGGACGCGGTTCGGCCTTCGGCCGTCCCATGCCACGCGGCGCCTGGCAGAAGGTCCCGCCCCACGTGCTCGTGCCGCTGATGGCCGGCGTCGCGGTCGTCGGCTACTTCGTGCCGCTCCTCGGTATACCGCTGGCCCTGTTCGTCGCCGTCGACGTCCTCCTGGGGGAGATCAGCTATCGCCGCGGAAGGCGCACGTACGCGCCGGCCGACTGACAGGGCGGGCAAGGGCTCCGAACGGAACAGCGGGGCGAGCGTCCCGCGCGGACGGTGGCGTCTTCGCTCGCATCGGCTCGAAGAAGCCGCTTGTCCATCGCCCTTCTGTTCCGTTCGCCCGGTCTTCGCGTCCGACGTCCCCTGAGCCTGTGTTGCCGGCCACGCGAGTGCGGCCGCCCCCGTACTCGATCCCGACGTTCACCTCTTGTGAACTGAGTGCATGAATCACATACTGGGGGCCGGTCAACCGCTGCCCACCCTCCCGGCAGGCGGGCGTGGCCTGGGGGAACGCATGAACGGCTCGGACGGCAGACTCGTACAGACCGCGGTGATCGGCAGCCGGAACTCCGGACGCGCGATCATCCTTCCGGCGGACGCCGACGAACTGACCAGTTGGCGACGACGCCACCCCGCCTACACCTACTGGTGCGGCACGCAGTTGGGCGGTTGCGGCCATGAACTGTCGGACCGTCTGTACCGCGACAAGGTCTGCCACTTCGCTCACCGGCCCCACACCTCCTGCCACCGTGCGGTCACCGGCGCGGCCGACGCGGACCATCTCTTCATCAAGGACGACCTCGCCGCCTGGAGCGGCCGTAACAGCCTGAAGGCGCGTGCGACTTCACGCAACCTGGGAACCGGCCCCGGGGACGCTGTCGACTTCCGGGTGGGCGCGGGCAAACAGCATGTGCGCTTCCAGTTCAGCAGGCTCGCACACGCGGAGTGGCACCAGGCCCGTCGGAGGCTCTCCGATGAATCGGCCACCCTCGACTGGGTCTTCGGACCGGGCGCAGCACATCCGGAGACCATGGAGGAGCTGTACGACGAGTACGGATACCTGCTCCGCTTCCGCTTCGTGACACACGGTGCGGTGCGGCGTATCCGTCTCAGGGCGCAGGATCCCCGGCGAAGCACCGACTGGGTGTCCCTCGACGCCTGTGCGCTGGCATCCACGGGGCTCCGGGTCCCGGGAGCGGAGTCGTACCGGCGTTCGACAACCGGCCCGGCCGCCGCGGCGGGAGCTGGGCGCGGGGCGGTGATTGTGGGGCGGTCCCGCGAGGAACAGGTGGTCGCGCTGAACGAGGCGCTGGTGACCGCGGCCAGGTTCCGTACCCGGCCCACCTGGGAGGCGCTCGCACGAACCGCAGGCAGCGATCTGCTCACGCTGTCCGTCCCGGAACGTGTCGCACTGCTGGTCGCCATGGAGGAGACCGTCGGCAGTGACGAGGGCTTGCTGCTGTCGGCACTGATCCTGGCCGGGGAGAGCGGCCCGCCGTCCTATGTGGGGGATGTGGTCGCCGCTGTCGGTTGCGGTGTTCCCGCGACGGCGGCGGTACTCGGACGATGGTGCCGGCGTGAGGCGGACCGGGCGTTCGCCGTGCACGGGATACCGTCCCGTACGGCTCCGCCGCGGCTGCGGCTGACCGTTGACGGTCAGCTCGCCGCACAGGGTGCGGAACCCGTACAGCGCCGGACCATCGTCCATGTCCAGGGCGGCCCGGTCCGACAGTCCGCCCGGCCCGAGCCGGAGGGCCTCACGGGTGTTCCCCTGCTCCGTGACACGGAGATTCGGCACGCGCTGCGCGGCGCACGACAGAGACGCGGACCCAGGCCCAGGTATGCCGCGGCCCTCATCGCACGAGCGGAAGAGGCACTGACGAGGCTTCCGGAACCGCAACGCACCCAGCTGGTCGCCGAGATGGCGACCACCCGCCGCTGGCTCGACAGCCGAGCGGACACACCGGCGCGGAAGCCCAGGCAGAGCCGGCGCGCCAAGGAGACGGCGGACGCGAAGAGGGCAGCAGCCGCAGCCGCGAAGCAGTCGGCGCGAGCGAAAGGGACGCAGCGGGGGAAGAAGGCGAAGAACCCGTCGCAGGGTGCCCGCCCCCTGCCCGGAGCCGGCGACGCCGGAGCGCGGAAGACGCCGAGGTGAGCGCCGTTCCAGCCAAGATCGCTGTCTTCGAACCCTCGGGTCTCTTCGAGTAACCAGTGGACGGTTCCAGCCTGTTCACCGCCTCCGGAGTCGCCCCCCGCATGTCCCGCTACCGCCGTGCGGCCGGCACTGCCCTGCTCGTCGTTGCCGCGTTCGCGGTCGGCGGCCGCGGCAGTGCCACCGGACCGACCACCGCGCATACCTCCGCAGTCACGGAGGACGGGACGGAGTCGGCCGCACCCGCCGACGAGCCGAACATGGAAGCCGCGCCGACGGATGAGGCGACCGAGGACGACGCCTCGCTCGAGGATGCCCTCGCCGCCGCGGGTGTCGACGCCGATTTGGTCAACCAACTCGGCGAGATCGGGGACGCCAACGACTACGGCCTAGGTGAAGGCGTCGAGACCACTCTGGAGGACCGCCGCGGACTCGCGGCCGTCCAGGTCACCGCCTGCCGCAACGTGGCCGTCGGCTACCGGACGTGGGAAGGCCTCCGGTACGGCACGGGAGCCGACGAGCCCAGCTCGTCGGGTGACTTGACCTGCTGACACTCACTCCGCCGTACGCCACTCGATATCGCCACCTGCGCCGCCTACCCTGGCGACATGCCTCACGGAAAGACCTCCTTCGTCTGTCTGCCCTGCCGGGCTTCGTACAAGCAGCCCTACGACAGGGACAGGCAGCGGATCTGTCCGCGCTGCGCGCAGCCGCTGATCCACGTGGGCTCCGCGTTCGCGGCCCCCCGCCGTCGGGACACCGCCGCCTGGCGGACGCTGTCCGTGCTGCTGCACGCGGGAGTCCGCTTCCACAAGAGCTGTTGCGGCGGACCTGGGTACCGTCCCCGCACCGTGCGGGAGGTCCGCGAGCGGATGACGTACGCCCAGCGCTGCGGCGAGCCCTTCGCGAGGTCACTCATACGGTACGCGGTGCCCTTCTCCCCGCCGCGCGGCCGAGACGGGCGGACGTAGACGAGGGCGAGCCGTACCCTCACGGAGGTCGGCCCTCCAGCCGGTCCGGCAGGAGGGCCGAGAAGGTCGGGCCGCTTCCAAGTGCGCCGGCTCGTAACGGCGGTAGCCGCCGGCCGCGTCCACCCAGGCGGGGGCCGGCCCTCACCGGCACGGTCGTAGAACCGCAGCGCGCTCACGCTCGGTCCGCCGGCCCGGGCCGTCTTTCCGATGCTTGCGGTCCCCCGGCAAGGCAGAGCGCCAACCCCGGGCCGCGGTCCGGCCCCGCTGCTCAGGCCGGACAGTCGGCCTGTGCGGTGGCCGTGCCCGAACGGATCATCAGATACCCGGACCCGCCGATCTGCCCCACGGCGTAGCGGGAGTACGGCCAGGTGCTTCCCGCCCTCTCCCTTTCACCCACGAGAGCCCGGCACGCCTCGCCCGATGCCAGACCCGCCCAGGACTCGACCTGCTGTTCGTCCCACAGGACGTAGTCCGACCACACGTACATCACGGAGTTGTAGGGGTCGAAGCCCACCTTGATCTGCGCGTTGCCGAGCACACGATCGGTGCCGAGCGTCCGGCGCATCCCGTTGGTCCCCGCGATGATCTTCCTGGCGGCGCCGTCCGCGACCCGGATCTCCGCGCCGTCGGTGCTGGGGACCATCGCCTGCCCCAGGCCGTCCTCGTCGGGTTGCCAGCCCTGCGAAACATCCGAGTTCCGCCCGGTGCCGTCGTCGGTGGCCGACCGGCACGAGGATTCGGCGACGAAATCGTCCTGCCACGTCACCTGGGGATCCTGGCCCGGCTCCTCCTTGACCATGACGTACGTGCGGTAGGGCAGGTCCGGGTGCAGACGCAGAACGAGGTCCCGCGCCGTCAGACACATCACCTGGGCGATCTCCGTCTCCGCGTACATCACCCCCTGTTCGTCCGAGGCCAGGCGGTACGAGAGGTAGACCTCCCGGCGCGACGCGTGAAACCGCACGGTCCCCGGAACGAAGTCCACGCCGTCGCCGAGTTCCTGCGCCCCGACCCCCTCGTCGTGCAGGACCGCACGCGCCACGTCGTGCTCGCCCGCCCCCTGCGCCGCTCGCGCCTCCTTCCAACTCGCCACGCTCGCCGCACCGCCGGTCCCGGACGCCGGTTTCGCCGCCTCGTCCTGGTGCGCGGTGTCGGCCGAAGGATGACCGGTTCCGGTCGAGGCCGGCGGTGACGCCGAGGTCGCGGACACGGGTGTGTGAGGGCTGTCCCCGTTGTCACCGGGCGTCCATGCAGCCACTCCTCCGGCCAGGCAGCCGATGACGGCGGCCGCGAGGACGACGGCACCGGCCAGCCGCTTCCTCGAACGGCTACGGTTCGCGGGCAGGCTCCAAGCGGGATCCTCCGCGGCCGGCACCTCCCAGACGGCCGTGACCATGTCCACGGCCGTCGTCGGCATCGCACCGGCCCCGGCCACCTGAGTGACCTGAGAGGCCAGCAGTACCGCGCACTCCTGTGCGGCTACGGCGGCTGACGGGCGGTCACCGGGCTCCTGGGCCAGCGCCTTCGCCACGGTCTCGCGCAGTGTCACGGGGAGGCCGTCCAGGTCCGCCTCGCCCGACATCACACGGAAGGCCACCACATCGGGCGCCCCGGCACCGAAGGGGAGCCGGCCGGTGGCCGCGTAGGCCACGAGTGCTCCCCACGCGAACATGTCACCCGCCGGACCCGCGGTGCCCTGACGGTACTGCTCGGGGCTGATCCAGCCGGGGGTGCCGGTCATGACCCCGGTACGGGTGACACTGGTGCCGTCGGAGGCGTGTGCGATGCCGAAGTCCAGCACCTGGGGGCCGATGGGTGTGAGCAGGACATTCTGCGGTTTCACATCACGGTGCACCACCCCCGCGGCGTGGATGGCGGCCAACGCGTGTGCGGTGGCGGTGGCGAAGGCGTGGAGACTTCCTTCCGCGAGCGGCCCGTGCGCGTTCACGTGCTCGTTCAGTGTCGGGCCCGGAACGTAGGCTGTGGCCAGCCACGGGGTCGGCGCGTCCGGATCGGCGGCGAGCAGCGGTACCAGATGTGGTCCGGTGACGCGGGAGGACAGCTCCACCTCGCGCCGGAAGCGTGCCCTGAACTCCGGGTCCTGAGCCTGCTCGGGATGGATCACCTTGACCGCCAGGCGCATCCCGTCGGAGGCGACTCCCGCGTGGACGGTGCCCATGCCGCCGGCGCCGAGACGGCCGATGATGTGGTACGGACCTATGCGTCGGGGATCGCCGGGGCGAGCCGGCCGGACTCTTCCGCCGGAGCCGTTTTCGCTCACGAGTTCTTCCTTCGTACGGAACTGCGGCGGCCTGTTCCCGCCCTGGCCGACGAGCCTTCAGCGAGCAGCGAAGTGCCCCGCGAGCTGCGTGATCTCCGCGATCCAGAGCTCGGTGTCGTCACCCGACCGCCTGTACGGCGCACGTCGAGCCAACTTGAAGAAGCCGGCGGAGAGTCGACCGGTCTCTCGCAGGACTACGAGAGCTGAGAGCAGCGGCAGTGAACCGTCCGGGCTCTCCCGGGCGGAGGCGTCCTCGAGGAGGTAGGGCATGGGCCCATCGTGAGCGGGGACTTGATGACGGCGCCCGGCCAACTCGGCGCTCAGATCTCCGTACGACAGCGGTGCCGCACCCGCTCGTGCACGTTCCCGCAGGATGTCGACCACGGCGTCCAGAGCCCGTTCGTACTCCGGCGTATTCTTCCTCATCGCCCTCTCCCCACCCCGGCGTTCGGTCTCGAACCCGGCTCAGAGCCCAAGGTCTGTCCCGTGATCCCTGGCGGGCCCACGGTGGCTACGGCACCTCGCCGCGTGGTCGGAACGCCCGAGTGTGTCCCATATGCGGACGTCCCTCCGCCTCGCGATGCACCGAATCTGACGCCGCGCGCTGATCCACCTGGGACTACGGGGCAGTCCTTGGGCGCCCCGCGCGTGATCGAGCGGGGTGCGCGCTCAAGTTTTAGCACGAAGTTGTGAACTCAGTGCACGTATTGCGTGCGGGGGGTCGACGGTCTCCAATTCCCCGTGCACGTGTGTGCGGTTGTGGTGGGGTGCCGGTCGTCGGCGTCCGGCAGATCGGGTGCCGCATCGCACGGGACTCGAGGCTCCGCCGCGCGGGCAGCCGCAGTTCCTGGTGTATCCGCCGCCCCGCTGATCCGTGCCGCGAGCCAGGTGGGCGGATACGGGCCGCCGCTGGGGCCGACGGGAGTCGTCGGGGATGTGGACATCCGGAGGGTCTTCATCTACCGAATCGGGTCATGAAGACGTCGTCGACCGCTCCCCCCGCCGCGTGGCGGCCAGTCCGGTCGCACGCCTGCCGGAGCGGCCGTCGATGCGTGGATCACCGCCGCACGCGCTCGGGTCCACTTGCTGTCGCGGGCCCGTTCCCGTCAGGCGTGATAGCGGTATGGGGAAATTCCGCTTTCCTCTTTCCCCGCGCGGGGGTCGACCGTTGCGCGGTATCGGACATAAGTGTCGAGTTGCATGATCCCCAAGAGGCGGTTGACGGCCCTAATCAGTCAACCTAAGCTGTCGATTCGAACGGGGGGCGGGTGAGGAAACCTCATGCCGCATGGACTGGGGGGCAGCATCTCGGTGATTGTCTTTCTCTGGTCCATTCTGCGGTCACTGACTCCGGGCATCGGCATTCCGGCGTGGCCGTCCTGGGCGCGTCCCGCGCCCTTAATCGCGGGGAACGGGACCGATGCGCGGCCGCACAGCCTCCGCCTGGCCATGGTGCCACCTGTGTGAGCCCATCTCGCAACCAAAAGACGCAAGCGACCAACGGGGGGAAGACGCGTGCGCTCGCACATGCTCGGCCGTATAGATCTCGACCGTGAACCGGACCGTCAATTTCGCTGAAATCGGTCAGCTTATCGCTGACCATTCGGTGAACGGCTGGAGAACGGGGCACGGGGGAAACAGTGATCGAGGATTCGCTTTGCGCTGACGTGATGTCCGCTGAGGTATTCGACGGCTACGTGGACGTCAACTTCTACGCCGAGGAACGGGCGGCCGTCGCCGATGCCGTACCAGTGCGCCGGCGTGAAGACCCGACGGTGCGCCGGTGTGGTCGCACCGCGCTCGGTGAACCGGGTATTTCCCTGTTCCTCCTGCCGCCCGGGCCTCACACGACTCCGCGTCCGCCGGCCGAAGAGGTCGGCGGCACGACGCACTGCTCCGGCTACCGTGCGCCGGCGCGGGCCCGTCGGCCGCGTTCCCTAGGCGTCGACGTCGAGGAAAGCGCCCCGCTTCCCGCCGGAAATCCGATACCCCGGCTCACGGGGCGGCGCTGGACGCACCGCTACGGGGCCGTTCCGACAGCCATCGCTCTCCCCCTGTCCGTGAACGAATCCCCGGCTCGCGCATCGCACACCCGGGCACCCTCGCGCGCCTCTCTTGGGACGGAAAACCGATGACCGCCTCGCCCACGTTCACCGAAAGCTTCACCGTCACCGCCGACAACCCGTTGTTGCACGGGCACGTCGTGTACGGCCGCAGCCTGCTGCCCGGTGTCGGCTATGTGGACCTGGTGCTCCAGGTGCTCGCCAGGCACGGACACCCGATGCCCGAGGTGGAGCTGCGCAACCTCACCATCCTCGCGCCGCTCGTCGCGGGACCGGATGACGCCGTACTGACCACCGTCGAGGGGCGTCCAGCGGCCGGCGGAGGGTGGCGCATCGAGGTGCGCAGCCGTCGCGCCCAGGACACCGACGACGTCCTCCACGCCGTCGTCACCGCGCACCACCGCGCCCCCGTCGCCTTCACGGAGCGGCTTCCGATACCCGTCCAAGGGGTGACCCGACGCACCACCATGGACGAGATCTACACCTGGTGCCGGGAGTACGAGCTCTTCCATTCGGGTCTGATGAAGCTCGGCGGCGCGGTCCACCACCGTCCCGGCGACTGGATCGCCGAGCTGGAGCTCGCCCCTGAACACCAGTCCTCCACCGGTGCGTTCCTCTTCCACCCCGCCCTCTTCGAAGCCGGGCTCCTGGGCGGCGGTGTCGCCCTGGGCATGCTGCACGGCGACAACGACGGCCCGGGCCTCTACCTCCCGCTGATGTTCGACCGGTTCCGCGCGGCCGGGCCGCTCGGCGGCCGCTGCTACGTGCGTGTGCCGGCCGACTCCGTTCGCCGCGACGACGAACTCATACGTCTCGTGGTGGAGTTCTACGACGAGGCCGGCCAGAAGGTGGCCGAGGTCGGGCAGTTCGTCGCCAAGCGCATACGGGCGGTCGGCGCGCTCGACGTCCGCGGCGGCACTCCGGCCGTGTCGTCCGCGGTGCTGCCTTCCGCGGTGCTGCCTTCCGCTGTCGCGCCGGTGGTGGATTCCGCGGTCGTTTCGGCTGTGCTGCGG
>NZ_JAFBGA010000022.1 GCF_016909575.1 Streptomyces sp. HB132
GTCAGATCGTTCCGGTGGTCGGCTCCGGTACAGGGCCTGACGGACGGCCACCCTTGCGGATTTAGGCGGTTGGGCCTTGACCTGGCGAGCCGCCGCACGGTGCACCGGATCCAGGGGAGCCGGGCGCGGGCCCGTACGACGGGTACGGGGGCTGCGGTTGCTGCTGGTAGCCATGCGGCGGCTGGTACGGGTGCGGAACGGCTCGGGCGGCGCTTCGGCGGCGGGAGCGGATGGCCATGACTGTCACTACGGCACCGATAAGGGCAGCCGCGCCTACACCCAGGCCGACCCAGAGGGTCGTGCTGCCGCTGTCGGTCGGCGCGGCGACGGGCGGCTTGTCACTCTCCTCGGAGCCGCTCTTGGCCTTGGACGGCTCGGCGGAGGGCGTCGGGGACGCGGCTGCGGCAAGGTCGGGGAGCGGATACTCGTCAGCGGGGCCCGGGTCACCCGGGGTTGTCAGCGCGATGCGGGGGCGGACAGCACCGTATCCCACGTAGTCATTGCGTTCGGCATCGCTGGTCGGACCGCTGGCGGTGTTGAGCAGGACCCGAAGGACTTGGTTGTTGGTCCAGTCCGGGTACTTGGACCAGATGAGGGCGGCGGACGCGGAAGCGAGGGCGGAGGCGTCACTGGTCCCGTGCGACTCGCAGAACCCGGTATCACCGCCACAGGCGTGAACCATCTCTTCGCCCGGAGCAGACAAGTCCACCTGAGGACCGAACTGCGATTCATCTGTCTTTCGAAGATCTTTACCGATGGCGCCTACGCCCACGACACCAGGCGTTCCTGCAGGGTATTCAACAAAGTTTGTTTCGTCACCCGAGTTGCCGGCCGCAGCAAAGATGAGCGATCCCTCGGCTAGCGCGTAGGCGACTGCGTCATTCAATTGGTCCGAGCCAGTACTAGATCCCAACGAGACATTGATGATCTTGGCATCACGGTCCACAGCGTAGCGAATTGCCTTCGAAAGGCTTTCATTGAAGCGCCTTTCCCCCTCAGCCTGGGTCGCACCCCCTCCCCCCTTCGGCATACGAATAGGAAGAATCTTGGCGCCCGGAGCCAATCCGAAAGCACCGTTCCCTCCAATAGCCTTGCCAGTACCGGAGATCAAGCCAGCCATTCCTGTGCCGTGGCCGCTGTAATCGTCAAGTTCGTCACCCGGAAGGGTTTCTTCGAGGTTCAACCCATTGAGGACCCGACCGACTAGATCAGCATTGGTCGCGTCTACACCTGAGTCGACAACGGCGACAGTGACTCCCTCGCCGGTACTGTCCCGCCACATCTCCTCAGCCTTCATGGCATCGAGATGCCACTGCTCGGAGCGAGCAGAATCGGCTTGAGCAGGTGCGGAGAGACCCACTGCAAGCAATAGGCCTAGCACAAGGGGCAAAGCGACTCGACGGGGGGCACCCCCGGTGCTGCTGGTACGCATCCGATTCCTCTGTTGTCTACGGCTCAGTCAATAACAGGCGGCACAGCCCGCCGACCACCTTGCTGCCAAGTCTCCTCGTCCTCCACGAGGTAGTCCGGACGCTCGCGGTCCTCACGCCGCGGGTCTCCTGGCGTCTGCGGAGCACTTCCCGCTCCGCGTCCTGCAGCACCGGCGCCACGAGTGCCCTCGCCTGCAACTCCCCGAACCAGACCAGTGCCCCCGGGAGTAAAGGGCCGACCGAGCGAGCGTCCAGCCTGCTGAGGACGGCCGCCTACCACGCCTCCGGCCGCCTGAGCCCCCGCCATGCCCCATGGGCGGTCGGCCGCCAGGTGTTCCTTCGCTACCGATGACATTGCCGCGGGCCAATCCGTTTGCCGGGTAACCGGTGGATTGTGCAACAGGTCGGCCTCCGACAATTCCTCCATCCTGGGCAGGTCTGCCGACGATACCGCTCCCCAGATTTGCTCCGCCTGGCGAAAGAATCGGCAGGCGCACATTGCCTGCCGCCCTTCCACTCCTGGTGCTGAGCGGAAGGGCTGTTCCTCCAACTGCAAGGGGACCTGTGAGGGCAGGAGAGCTATCTGGCTTGCCTCCCACGGCAGAGGCCTGCGGCACAGCAGTTGGCGTGTCGGGCAGCGTGGCTACCCCAGCAATCTCCATGGCCACCGGCCTCGAAACCGGCGGCCCGGCCACGGTGGGCTGATCCGCCACCACTCGTGTGGCGGTCGTGGTACTGCCAGGACTGTCCACGCCTCTACCCTCGCCCACCGGAACATGGGCGGTCGCACCGTCATTCGCCGGCCCGGACGTGAAGTCGCGACTATTGCTTGTGTTCAGCGCCCTATCGTCACGCTCCGGCACGATCGCCCCCGGCGGAGGCGGGAACGCCGGCTTCTCCAGGCCGTCCAACTGCGAGGCCGACAACGCGTACGACTGCGCCAGCTTCCGCATCTGTGCCGCCGCCTCCTGGCGGTTCGACTCCTTGGCGGCGAGCAGGGTCTCCAGGGACTTCTTCTCGACCGCCGACGCGTCCGGGTCGTTCCGCGCCTCCTTCGCCGCGTCCAGGTTCGCCTGTGCGCTCGCGTCCGTACGCGGGATGGACACCTGAGCCGAGGCGAGCGAGTCGGAGGCCTGCGCCAGCCACTTCGACGCGCCTTCGCTGTAATCGCCGAGGCGCAGCGTCGCGTTGGCCAGGTCCGCGCTCCAGGTACGGAAGGCTGTGGCGCCCTCGCCCTTCCACTCGACCGTCTGCGGACGGACCTTCAACTCCTCCGCGATCTCGCGGATCTCCTTGGCAGCACTGATCAACCGGTCCGACGCACCCTGGATCGCCCCACTGTTGGCCATGTCCAACCAGGCCAACATGGTCTCGTGAGTCATGCTGTCGAAGGGTGTGCCCTGTCCCGCTTCCCTGTGGTCCATCCCCAGCCCCCGTCCGTCCCCCCGTGCAGTACTTGCGTCAGTCGTCGTCAGATCGTTCCGGTGGTCGGCTCCGGTACAGGGCCTGACGGACGGCCACCCTTGCGGATTTAGGCGGTTGGGCCTTGACCTGGCGAGCCGCCGTACGGTGCACCGGATCCAGAAGCACCAGGAGAAGCCCCGGACGACGGATACCGGGGCTGCTGCTGGTACGGGTGCGGGACAGTGGGGGCAGCGCCCCGGCGGCGGGAGCGGATGGCCACGACGGCCACTGCAGCACCGATGAGAGCGGCCGCACCGATACCCAGACCGACCCAGAGCGTCGTGTTGCCACTCTCCTCGGAGGCCGGCGCTGCTGCGGCCGGCTTGTCGCTCTCCTCGGAGCCGCCCGCGGCCTTGGTGGGTTCGGCGGAGGGCGTCGGGGACTCGGCCGCCGCGAGGTCGGGGAGCGGGTACTCGTCGGCGGGGCCCGGGTCGCCAGGGGTCTTCAGGGCGATCCGGGGGCGGACGATGCCGTAGCCGATGTCGTCCACACGCTCCTCACCGGTCGTGGGGCCACCGGCCGTGTTGAGCAGTACCCGAAGGACCTGGTTGTTGGTCCAGTCCGGGTACTTGGACCAGATGAGGGCGGCGGAGGCGGAAGCGATGGCTGTCGCATCACTGGTTCCACTGCTCTTACACAACCCAGACCCCCCGCTGCATGCGTGGACCATATCCACCCCAGGTGCAGAGAGATCCACTTGTGGCCCGTACTGTGAAATCTGCGCCCTCTGCAAATTTTTCCCGACAGAGCCCACGCCGACTACCCCTGGGGTGCCAGCCGGATACTGCACTGCATTACCGCTTTCAGCACTGTTACCCACAGCCGCAAAAATTAGCGAGCCTTTCGCCAGGGCGTATTTTACGGCATCGTCGAGTTGCCGTGACCCTGATTCGTTCCCCAAGGAAACGCTAATGACCCTGGCACCCCGATCTGCCGCATACCGAATGGCCGCCGTCAAATCATCGTTAAAATTCTTACTTCCGGTGGCACCATTCACTTTGCCGGTGTCATCCCTCATGCGAACCGGGAGAATATTGACGCCCGGAGCTAGCCCGAAAGCCCCGTCTCCAGCCGCAGATTCGCCTGTTCCCGCAATGAGGGCCGCCATCCCGGTCCCATGGTTGTCGTAATCTGTGTGTTCATCACCTGGCGAATCCGATGCCAAGTCTTTTCCATCCAGCACACGCCCTTGAAGATCGGGGTTAGCCGCGTCCACACCTGAGTCGATGACAGCGACCGTAATATTTTCGCCTCTACTTGTCGCCCACATCTGCTCAGCCTGCATGGCATCCAAATGCCACTGCCTGGAGCGAACCGAATCAGCACAGGCAGGACTGACCGCAGCAAGCAGCAGTGTCACTGCGGCGGTGGCTACGAATCCGCGACGGACAGCCGCCGTGCTGTTACTCATCCTGTTTCCTCTGCCTTTTCTTTTTAGCCAACGACAGGTGGCACTACTCGTCGAGCACCCTGCTGCCAGGTCTCCTCGTCTTCGACGAGGTAGTCAGGCCTCTCACGGTCGTCCCGCCGCGGGTCTGCAGCTCGTTGAGGGGTGGCCGCTGCTCCTCGTCCCAGTTGCTGCCCCGCGCCACTAGCGCCGATGCTGGTCGGCCCGCCACGTACCAGACCCGTGCCACCTGGAGTGAACGATCGAGCTGCGGCGCGCCCTGCCTGTTGGGGCCGCCCGCCCACCAAGCCACCAGTCTCCCCGGCGACTCGGCGGCCGCCGATACCGCCCTGGCTGCCGCCTCTAGCTCCACTCATGCCAGCACCCTGACCCACCTGGCCCATGGCGCCGCGGCCGCCTTGAGTTCCTTCCTCACCGATCACTGTGCCGCGAGCAAGTCCACCGTTCGTTCGGCCGGGCGCCTGAGCAACCGGACGTCCCCCGACAATTCCGCTGTCGCTGGTCGGTCGGCCGGTCTGTGCTCCGAAGCTCCCGCTGCTGGATGTCATGGAGGGGCGTGACATGCCAGTTGGCTTGCCGCCGGTATGCGGAGCTGAAGTCGTGGAGCGTCTACCCACACCAGTCGGCAGGATGGGGGCCATCTGGTATCCCCCATCCGCCTTGGTCGGACCTGGCGTCGTAGGCGCCGAGACTGACGGAGCGGAGTGCGCAGGTGACAACGGAGACGTCCCAGCAATTTCCATACTGACAGGCCGCGACACAACGTTTGTGGACGAGGACGTCACATCCGAACGTCCAGTAATCGCTGCGTCAACTCTTCTCTCGCTGGGCCCAGATTCGCTTCGCGAGCCGCCGCTCGATCCGTCCGTATCTGCTTGGCGGTCGATATACCCATTACCAGCGTCAAGCCCATCAACCTGCTCCGGCACGATCGCCCCCGGCGGAGGCGGGAACGCCGGCTTCTCCAGGCCGTCCAGCTGCGAGGCCGACAACGCGTACGACTGCGCCAGCTTCCGCATCTGTGCCGCCGCCTCCTGGCGGTTCGACTCCTTGGCGGCGAGCAGGGTCTCCAGGGACTTCTTCTCGACCGCCGACGCGTCCGGGTCGTTCCGCGCCGCCTTCGCCGCGTCCAGGTTCGCCTGTGCGCTCGCGTCCGTACGCGGGATGGACACCTGAGCCGAGGCGAGCGAGTCGGAGGCCTGCGCCAGCCACTTCAACGCGCCTTCGCTGTAATCGCCGAGGCGCAGCGTCGCGTTGGCCAGGTCCGCGCTCCAGGTCGGAAGGCTGTGGCGCCCTCGCCCTTCCACAGTCATGCTGTCGAAGGGTGTGCCCTGTCCCGCTTCCCTGTGGTCCATCCCCAGCCCCCGTCCGTCCCCCCGTGCAGTACTTGCGTCAGTCGTCGTCAGATCGTTCCGGTGGTCGGCTCCGGTACAGGGCCTGACGGACGGCCACCCTTGCGGATTTAGGCGGTTGGGCCTTGACCTGGCGAGCCGCCGTACGGTGCACCGGATCCAGGAGAGCCGGGCGCGGGCCCGTACGACGGGTACGGGGGCTGCGGTTGCTGCTGGTAGCCATGCGGCGGCTGGTAAGGGTGCGGAACGGCTCGGGCGGCGCTTCGGCGGCGGGAGCGGATGGCCATGACTGTCACTACGGCACCGATAAGGGCAGCCGCGCCTACACCCAGGCCGACCCAGAGGGTCGTGCTGCCGCTGTCGGTCGGCGCGGCGACGGGCAGCTTGTCACTCTCCTCGGAGCCGCTCTTGGCCTTGGACGGCTCGGCGGAGGGCGTCGGGGACCCGGCTGCGGCAAGGTCGGGGAGCGGATACTCGTCAGCGGGGCCCGGGTCACCCGGGGTTGTCAGCGCGATGCGGGGGCGGACGATGCCGTAGCCGATGTCATCCGCACGCTTCTCCCCGGTCGTGGGGCCACCGGCCGTGTTGAGCAGTACCCGAAGAACCTGGTTGTTGGTCCAGTCCGGGTACTTGGACCAGATGAGGGCGGCGGACGCGGAAGCGAGGGCTGAAGCGCCACTGGACCCATGCCCTCGACACAGGCCGGTCTCGCCCGCGCACGCATAGACCAGGTTCTCGCCAGGAGCCGAGAGATCCACCTGCGAACCGTACTGTGACTCCTCGGTCTTCTGGAGATTCTGGCCGATAGCACCCACACCTACGACTCCAGGCGTACCTGCCGGATACTCGACCAAATTGGCCTTGTTACCACTGTTTCCCACCGACGCAAAGATCAGCGCGTTCTTTTTCAGCGCATACTCGACAGCATCCGCCAATGCCGACGATTCTGTCGTATGGCCCAAGGAAATATTGATCACCTTGGCACCCTCATCGGCAGCGAACCGGATGGCAGCAGGAATCTCCGCGTTGAACTTTCTATCCGATTCCGCCTGGTTTGCAGCCTTTGTGGCGTCAGATAGGCGGATGGGAAGAATTTTCACTCCTGGGGCAAGCCCGAAAGCTCCATCTCCCCCTCCGCTCTTGCCTGTACCTGCGATGAGACCAGCCATCGAGGTGCCGTGCCCGTCGTAATCCGTGTGCTCGTCCCCAGACGGACCAGTGGCCAGGTCTTTCCCATCGAGAACCTGGCCGTCAAGGTCCTGATTCGTCTCGACACCAGAGTCGATGACGGCAACAGTGACCCCTCTGCCGGTGGTCATCTGCCACATCTCCTCGGCCTTCATCGCATCGAGGTGCCACTGCTTGGACCGCACCGTGTCCGCATAGGCAGGAGCGGTCGGCAGAACTACCAGCAGCAGTCCCAGCAACATGGAAGCCGTCGTCGCCCCGCGGCGACGACCCACACCTGGGGTGATGCTGGAACTGCTGCTGCGCATGGAATTCCCTTGCCGAGTTCTCACGGATTTAATCGATAACGGGAGGCACAATTCGTCGGCCGCCCTGCTGCCAGGTTTCCTCGTCCTCAACCAGGTAGTCGGGCCGCTCTCCGTCGTCGTCACGCCGGGCTTCGCGTGATCGGGAGTCGAGGCGCGGGGGCATTCCGCCTCGCACCCCGCTACGCCCGTCAGCCGGAGCAGTTCCCCTGACCAGCCCCGAGCCACCAGGGGTGAACGGTCGTCCGCTCGCCCGCCCACCCTGCTGGGCCCGGCTGACGAGACCGCCCTGCTCAGTCGCCAACCGACGGCTTCCCGAGATGCCGTTCTGGCCTGCGGGTGCACCTCCCATACCCATGCCGGGGCCATGGCTCATCGCGCCGCGCCCCAGGGCTCCGGCCGACTGTGGGTTTTCTCCGCCGATGACTTTGCCCCTGGGGAGGTTACCTGTGGGGCGACCGAGATTCTGCGGAACTGGACGGCCTCCAGTGATGCCACCATTCGCCGGAGGGCGACCGGCGGGTCCTGATCCAAGCGCGCCCGTCGTGCCTGGCATCGGGGTACGGCCGATCATGCTCGGCCCACCGCCATCAGCCCTCGCCGGCCTACCAGCGCCCGTAAAAGCAGGCGGGACGAGACCGGTGGGCGAAATGATCTGGTCCGCTCTCGGCCCGATCGTGGAGGTCGTCGGAGTGACGGGCTGTGCCGACTGAGTACTCGGCGGCGCCGCCACCGCATCGATTCTCATGTCAACGGACGGCGTCACGGAAGCACGCGCCGCCGTGGGCACGTCCACGCTCGCCGAGTGGACAGCCGCACTCCCGGCTGTCTCAACTCGAGGCCTCTCACCGGTGTAGTGCTGAGCGGGTGCATCGATGCTGCCAGCACCGAAACTGCTCTCTGATCCCCTGCTCAGACTTTCTTCCTGGACACGCCGATCTGAATCAGGCGGCACGATCGCCCCCGGCGGAGGCGGGAACGCCGGCTTCTCCAGGCCGTCCAGCTGCGAGGCCGACAACGCGTACGACTGCGCCAGCTTCCGCATCTGTGCCGCCGCCTCCTGGCGGTTCGACTCCTTGGCGGCGAGCAGGGTCTCCAGGGACTTCTTCTCGACCGCCGACGCGTCCGGGTCGTTCCGCGCCTCCTTCGCCGCGTCCAGGTTCGCCTGTGCGCTCGCGTCCGTACGCGGGATGGACACCTGGGCCGAGGCGAGCGAGTCGGAGGCCTGCGCCAGCCACTTCGACGCGCCTTCGCTGTAATCGCCGAGGCGCAGCGTCGCGTTGGCCAGGTCCGCGCTCCAGGTACGGAAGGCTGTGGCGCCCTCGCCCTTCCACTCGACCGTCTGCGGACGGACCTTCAACTCCTCCGCGATCTCGCGGATCTCCTTGGCAGCACTGATCAACCGGTCCGACGCACCCTGGATCGCCCCACTGTTGGCCATGTCCAACCAGGCCAACATGGTCTCGTGAGTCATGCTGTCGAAGGGTGTGCCCTGTCCTGCTTCCCTGTGGTCCATCCCCAGCCCCCGTCCGTCCCCCGTGCAGTACTTGCGTCAGTCGTCGTCAGATCGTTCCGGTGGTCGGCTCCGGCTTGGGTGTGTCCGGAGTCGTGTCCCCGTTCCGCCGGCCCGTCGGGTCGTACTCGCCCCCGTACTGCTCCTTCGCCCCGTCCGAGATCTCGAGCATGCGGCGCCGGATGTCGATGTCCAGGTTCTCGTAGCCGTTGTGCGAGGCCAGGACCGCGATGCTCATGCCCTCTATGGAGTCCGACAGAGTCTTCGAGAGCGTCTCCAGCTCGGTGATCACCGTCTGGTACGACATGAACAGGCTTGCGGCCTCGGCCCAGTGGTTGTCGCCGCCGCCGAACTGGGCGCGCTTCATCGGGTCCTGGCCGAGCTGGGTCGCGTCGGCCGGGGACTCCTTTAGTGCGATCAGTATCTCGTCGATGCGATTGCGGAACTTCTTGAACGACGTGAGCTCGGTGGCCAGTTCGACTGCCGCGGCAGCCGACGTGACACCCATGAACGGCACAGCCGCCATACCCACTACGGAACCCTCACTCGGCAGCACAGCACACTCCCCGTATCCGGCCGGCCACTGCTTCAGGGAACACTGTAGTCAGCAACGGTGACACTCCGCATGCACGGGCCACGGGTGCAACGCGCATCACACGTCACGGCCGCGGCGTGGCCACGGCCGCCTGCGGGCGGATCGGGAGGCGGTTGACCGGGCGGCCGGTCGCCGCGCGGACCGCCGATGCCACCGCCGCCGGGGAGGTCACGACCGGTGCCGCCGACGCCGGTTTGGCCCCGAAGGGGGCCACCACGTCCCGCTCCTCGATCAGTTTCACGATGCGGATGTCCGGCGCGTCCAGGGCCGTGGGAAGCGCGTACCCGGTGAGGTCCGGGTGCCGGATCACACCGCGGGCGGTACGGAGGTTCTCCGTGAGGGCCGCGCCGATGCCCTGGGTGACGCCCGCCTCGATGCGGGTCGCCAGTTGGGAGGGGTTGAGGATGCGGCCGACGTCCTGGGCGACGGCCATCTCCACCACCCGTACCGAGCCGAGTTCGATGTCGACGTCGACCACCGCGCGGACCGCGCAGAAGGCCAGGCCGACGAACGCGTCGCCCTGGCCGGACTCGTCCAGGGGCTCGGTGGGGTGGGGGCGGCACTGGGCGGTCGCCCAGAGTTCCTTGCCGTCCATCGCCTCACTGACCGTCGTGGACAGCACACCGTCGTACGAGGTGATCTTGCCGTCGGCGATCTGGAGCAGCTCCGTGGACATCCCGAACTTGTGGGCCAGCGGCTGGAGCAACTGGGTACGGACCATCTTGGCCGCGCGTTCGATCGCGCCGCCCGAGACCCAGGTGTGGCGGCCGTGCGTCGCCGGGCCCGCCGGGGGCTGGTCGGTGTCCACCGCCGCGACGTGGACCTCTTCGACGCCCAGGGTCTCCTGGACGATCTGGCGGGCGAGCGTGGTGAAGCCCTGGCCGGTCTCCACGGCGGCGCAGATCACGGTGGCGACACCGTCATGGACACGGACCGTGGCCGTGGAGACCTCGTCCGCTCCCTCCGCTCCGAGCATGTGGACCATGCCGAGGGCGTAGCCGACGCCCCTGCGGACGGCTCCGGGCTCACCGGCGCCCTCCAGACCCCCGGGAAGCAGCCAGTCGTCCTCCGGGGCGTCCTTGGGGAGCGCGGGGAGCGGGAAGTCGCGCAGCTCGCCGAGGAGTTCGGCGACGGGGGCAGGGCAGGTCACGGTCTGGCTGGTGGGGAGGATGTCTCCGGTGGACAGGGCGTTGCGCAGGCGCAGTTCGACCGGGTCGATGCCCAGCTTCGCCGCCAGCTTGTCCATCTGGCCCTCGTACGCCGCGCAGACCTGCATCGCACCCTCGCCCCGGACATGTCCGGAGGGCGGGTTGTTCGTGCGGACCGCCCAGCCCTCGATGAAGGCGTGCGGGACGACGTACGGTCCGCAGGCGAAGGCGACGGCGGCGGCCAGGGATTCGGACGAGGAGTCGGCGTACGCGCCCGCGTCGAGCAGGATCTGCGCCTCCACCTTGACCAGCCGGCCCTCGCCGTCCGCGTGGTGGCGGTAGCGCAGCAGGGTCGGGTGGCGGTGGGCGTGCCCGAGGAAGGACTCCTCGCGGGTGGCGGCCAGCTTGACGGGGCAGCCGGTGCGCAGGGCGAGGAGGCCCAGCGGGATCTGGAAGCCCGGGTCCTCCCGGTCGCCGGTCGCCCCGGGGACACCGGTCACGACGACCTTGACCCGCTCGGGGTCGAGGCCGAAGCAGGCGGCGGCCAGGTCGCGGTCGGTGTGCGGGTCGGTGGACGCGGTGTAGAGCTCGACGCCGCCGTCGGGGCGGGGCACGGCGAGGCCGGCCTCGGCTCCGATCGGGGCGGGGTCCTGGCGGCCGATGCGGTACAGGCCCTCGACGATGACCTCGCCCACGGTGTCCGGGTCGCCGTAGCGCAGCGGGATGTGGCGGATGAGGTTGCCGTCGGGGTGCAGGGGTTCGGCGGCGAAGGCCTTCTCGGGGTCGGTGACCGGTTCGAGGACCTCGTACTCGACGGCGATCGCGGCGGCGGCCAGCCGTGCGGTGTCGGGGTGGTCCGCGGCGACGGCGGCGATCGCCTCGCCGTGGTGGCGCACGAGATCGGTGGCGAACACGGGGCGGTCGACCACCCGGCGGCCGTACGAGCCGTCCCCGGGGATGTCCTCGTGCGTGACGACCGCGTGGACGCCCGGCATGCCGACCGCGGCCGTCGTGTCGATCGACAGGATGCGCGCGTGCGGGTGCGGGGAACGCAGCACCGCGGCCCACAACAGGCCCTCGGCCCAGAGGTCGGCCGCGTACGGGAAGGTGCCCTCGGTCTTGGCGCGGGCGTCGGCGGGCGGCAGCGAGACGCCCAGTCCGAGCGCGGGCGGCTCCTGGCCCGGGTCGGGGCCCTCCGGCGGCGGTGTCGTGCGCGTGGTGCTGGTCGCGGTGGCTGCGTCGCTGGTCACGCCGCCTCCTTGTCGTTCGCTCCGCTGCGGTGGCGGCTGGTGGTGGGGATGACCGGTGGTGCGGGGGACGACGCGGTGTTCACCGGACGTCTCCCTCGTGCTCGGGTGAATGGGCGCCGCCCTCGCCGGGCGGGGCCTGGTGCGGGATGCGCGGTTCGGCGTCGTCCGGTGCGGTGGGCGGCGCTTCCGCGATCGCCTCCCGGCCCTCGACGACGTCCCGTACGGCGTCGAGCACGCCCCGGTAGCCGGAGCACCGGCAGAGGTTGCCGCACAAGGCCTGCCGGGTCTCCAGCTCGCTGGGGGCGTGGTTGCCCTCCAGGAGGTCGTGGACGGTCATCGCCATCCCCGGGATGCAGAAGCCGCACTGGACGGCCCCGCACTCGGCCAGGGCCCGCTGGACGTCGGACGGTTCGCCGTTCACGGCGAGGCCCTCGACGGTGCGGACCTCGCTGCCCGCCGTCGTGGCGGCGGGCACCAGGCAGGAAGCCACGAGGCGGCCGTCGACCTGGACGTTGCAGGCACCGCACTCGCCCTGCGAGCAGCCGTCCTTGGCACCGGCGAGGCCGAGGCGCTCCCGGAGCACGTACAGGAGAGACTCGCCGATCCAGGCGTCGCTGACCGGGCGGTCCACGCCGTTGACGTGGAGGACGTACGCGGCCGAGGGGTGTTCGCTGGGACCGCCGGAGAGGACGGGGGCGGCGGGCTCCTCCGGGGGCACGAGCCCGTGCGCGTGCTCCTGCTCGTACCCTGGCCCGGCTTCGGGCCCGGCTTCTGGCCCGGACACGGCACCGAGGCCGGCCTCGACACCGGCTTCGGCTTCGGCTTCGGCTTCGGCTTCTGGGCCGGCTTCGGCTTGGACTTCTGGACCGGCTTCTGCTTCCGCTCCTGGAGAGACATCGGCTTCGGCTTCGGGGGCATCGACCGGCGGGTTCCCCGGAGCCTCCTCCGGCTCACCGGCGGCCCCTGTGACGGCCTCCGGGGCCGCCTCCGCCTCTCCGTGCCCTTCGGGGGCCGCTACGGGCTCCGAAGGATCAAAGGCGGTCTCCTCGAACCTGACCTCGGGCTCGGGCTGGGGCTCAGGCTCGGGCTCGGGCTGGGGCTCGGGAGCCTGCTCCTGCGTCGCCCACGGCGCGGGAGCCCCGCCCGGCAGCGTGGCCGGCGGCGAGTCCGCGTACCACGGGGAGGCCGCCGCCGCGAACTCGCCGGACTCCTCCGGGAGGTCGCTGTCCGTCACCGGGATCGTCCACTCGCCGGTGTGGCCGGCGGGCTCGGGAGCCGGTTCGGGCTCGGCGTGCACGGCCTCGGTGAAGTTCCACTGGGCCGTCGTGGACGACGTCTGCGCGTACTGCGACGTGTCCGGGTACGGCTGCTGGTACGGATCCTGGTGCTGGTTCGGGTCGGGCCAGTGCACCGCGTCCGGTGCGGCCTCCGTGGCCGCGGAGTGACCGGAGGCCCGTTCCTGCTGGCTCTGCGTCTGCACGACCCAGCTGCCCGTCGCCGCGGGGTCGAGCCCGGCGGCCGGGGTCAGCGGCAGGATCATCGGCGGGACGTAGCTGTGACCGGGGGCGGCCAGCGGGTCGTTCCCCAGGGCGGCGAGGTCCTCCGGGGCCAGGTGCACGAAGGCGGTCGCCTCGGCGTCGTACTCACCGCCCTGAGGGGTCGGCTCCCAGCCGGCGTACGGGTCGGGCCGGCCTTGCCGCTGCTCGGGGTTCTCTTCATTGCTCACGACAGTGCCCTCCCCAGCGCGCGTCGGGCGAGCGCGGCGACGGTGCGCCGCAGGTGCAGGACGGCGGGCGACAGAGGGGGCGCCTCTCCCCCGTCCTGCGGTGGTTCGTGGTCCGGGATACAGGCCGCGGCGACGTACTCGCCGAACGCGGCGAGCGCGTCGGGGGCCAGACCGCGTTCGCCGTCCCAGTCGATCAGGGAGGCGATCCAGTGTTCGGCCTCCAGCGGCCGCAGGGGCATCGGGGCGATCGCGCCCACCGCGCAGCGCACACCGCGCCGGGCGGGGTCGAGGACGATCGCGACGGAGGCGGTGGCGCGGCCGGGACCGGTGCGGCCGGTCGCCTTGAGGAAGACCTGGGGGGCGTGCAGCAGCGGTACGCGAACGAAGCCGATCAGCTCGGCGGGCTCGAGCATCTCGCGGCCCGCCAGGAGGTGTGAGACGGGAATCTCACGCCGGGAGCCGTCGGCGCCCGCGATGACCAGATCCGCCTCCAGGGCGGCCAGGACCGGCAGGGCGTCGCCGGTCGGGGCAGCGGTGGCGATGTTCCCGCCGAGCGTCCCGGCGTTACGGATCTGGGGCGGACCCGCGGCGCGCGCGGAGGCGGCCAGCGCGGGGATGAGCGCGGCGAAGTCGGGCCGTCCCATGCGCGCGTGGGTGAGTCCGGCGCCGAGCAGGGCGTGGCCGTCCTGGTAGTGCCAGCCGCGCAGCTCGCTGATCCGGCCGAGGCCGACCAGCCCCGCCGGCCGCAGGAGGCCCTTGTTGACGGCCGACATGAGGTCCGTGCCGCCCGCCACGGGGACGGCGGCGGGCATGGCGCCGAGAGCTGCCACGGCCTCGTCGAGCGAGGCCGGGAGCGTCACCGACTGCGTCGCCTTCGGTGCGTGCGTGGTCAACCCAGCTGCCCCTTCCCGGTGTCCCGGCAGTCCCGCCTGTCCGCCGTACGGTACGTGCTCACGGCCGGGACGTGGCAACTCTGGCACATCTTCCGGACTGTCCGACGCGAGGGTCCACGAAGGGTGTTTCCGTCCCCGGCCAGGGGAAAAGTCACCTTTGGCAGACCTTCTGCCGAGCATACGAATTGCCGCTCTTCAGAGGGTTCGTGCGACTTGTTCAGTTCCCCCGGCCAGGACGCGGGGCGGCGGTCACATGGTCGGGGGCGGTCCCTCGATCGGGCGACCCGGAACGCCTGGCCGGCGTTGCCACGGCCGCGGTCCGGCGGGCGGCCGGTAGCCGACACCCAGGGCGTCGAGCCGGGCGTAGTGGGCGTTCATCCGTCGCTCGAACCCCGCGAAGTCCCGCTCACCGGGCGCCGGAAGCCGTGACCAGGCGACCTCGGCGAAGGCCGCGAGCCTCGGGAACACCTGGTAGTCGACACGGTCCTGGTTCTGCATGACCTCCGTCCAGACGTTGGCCTGGGTGCCCATGACGTGTGCGGCCGCTTCCTCGGAGAGGCCGGGGGGAACGGGCTCGAAGCGGTAGACGTCCTCCAGGGTGCGGACGTAGCCGATGGGCATGGGCTCGCCGGGGCCGCCGTCCTGACGGTGGTCCAGATAGACCTGCTGCTCCGGGCACATCACCACGTCGTGCCCGGCCTCCGCCGCGGCGATCCCGCCCGCGTATCCGCGCCACGACGAGACGGCGGCTCCCTCGGCGAGGCCGCCCTCCAGAATCTCGTCCCACCCGATGAGGCGGCGGCCCCGGTCGGTGAGCCAGCGGTCGAAGTGGCGGATGAACCAGGACTGCAGCCCGTCCTCGTCCGTCAGGCCGAGTTCGGCCATGCGGGCCTGTGCCGCGGCCGACTGCTTCCACTGGTCCTTGAGGCATTCGTCGCCGCCGACGTGGATGAACGGCGAGGTCTCCGCCGGGAACAGGTCGAGCAGTTCCTCGAAAACGCCCTCGAAGAACCGCAGGGTGTTGTCGGTGGGGGCGAGTACGTTCGGGTTGATGCCCCAGGTGTCCCACACGGAGAGCGCGGTGGTGTCGACGACATCGGTGTTGCCGAGCTCCGGATACGCGCTGATGGCTGCCTGCGAGTGGCCCGGAATGTCGATCTCGGGGACGACGCGGATGTGCCGCTCGGCGGCGTACGCGACGATCTCACGGATGTCGTCCTGCGTGTAGAAGCCGCCGTGCGGCGTCTCGTCCCAGAGTTCGGAGGCCCGGTGGCCGTGCTTGGTGCGTGCGCGCCAGGCGCCGACCTCGGTGAGCCTGGGGTGGCGCTTGATCTCGACCCGCCAGCCCTGGTCGTCGGTGAGGTGGAAGTGGAAGACGTTCAGCTTGTGTGCGGCGAGCAGGTCGAGCATGCGCAGCACGCCGTCCTTCGGCGTGAAGTGCCGTGCCACGTCGAACATCAGGCCGCGCCAGCCGAAGCGCGGGCCGTCCTCGATCTCCGTGGCGGGGACGCGCCTCTCGGCACCGGGGCTCACCGGTGCGCGGCGGAACGCCTCGGGACCGAGGAGCTGCCGGAGGGTCTGAGCCCCCCAGAACACCCCGGCCGCGCTTCCACCGGTGATCCGTACGCCCCGGACGGGCTCCACGCCCAGCCGGTAGCCCTCGGGTTCAAGCGAGGGGTCGACGCGCAGCTCGATGGTGTTGCCGACGTCCGCCGCGTCCGTGGGGCCCGGAGCGAGCGGCAGGCCGAAGGCGGCCCCGAGCGTGGTGCGCAGCCAGCGTTCGGTGCTCTCGGTCCCGGGTCCCGCGGCCAGGGTCGTGGCACCGTCGAGGATGAATGCGCGGCCGTCGTCCCCGCCGGTGCGCACCGGCGCCGGAATCAGGTTGTCCATGTCAGTCCTTCACGGCTCCGCCGAGTCCGGAGACCAGCCGCCGTTGTACGAGGACGAAGAAGACCAGGACGGGAATGGTCATCACCGTCGAGGCCGCCATGATCCCTCCCCAGTCGTTCTCGTCGGGCTTGAAGAAGACCAGCAGCGCCATGGGGAGCGTCGACTGGGAGGTGTCGCTGATGATGAACGACTTCGCGAACAGGAAGTCGTTCCAGGTCGAGATGAAGGAGAAGACGCTGGTCGCCACGAGTCCCGGGAAGACGAGCGGGAAGAGGATCTGCCAGAGGAAGCGGGTGCGGCTCGCGCCGTCGATGTAGGCGGCCTCCTCCAGTGCCTCGGGGACGGCCTTGACGAAGCCGCGCAGCATCCAGATCGCGAACGGCAGCGAGAAGGCGAGGTGCGGCAGGATGAGCGAGCCCAGCGTGTTCAGCTGGCCGAAGTCCCGCATCATGAAGAACAGCGGGATGGTCAGCGCTTCGACCGGCACCATCTGCGCGACCAGGAACATGATCAGCAGGGTCGTACGGAATTTGAAACGGAACCGGGTCACGGCCGTCGCCGCGAGGAAGGCGATCAGCGCGGAGGCGATGACGACCGTGCCGGCGACGAGCAGGCTGTTGAGGAAGTAACGGCCGAATTCCTGCTGTTCGAAGACCCGGCGGAACGAGTCGAGGGACGGGGCCAGTGTCCAGGGCCGGGCCTCGGTGGACTGGATCTCTCCCGCCGGCTTGAGCGCGGAGAGCACCATCCAGTACAGCGGGAAGGCGACCGCGGCGGCGATGACGAGGGCGGCGGCCTCCGCCGCCAGCCTTCCGGGCCTGCGGACGCGCAGAAGCGCACGTGCGCTCACAGTTCCTCCCCCTGGCGCCGCACCAGGCGCAGATAGACCAGCGTCACGGCCAGCAGGATCACCAGCATCACGACGCCGATCGCCGATCCGAGGCTGTACTGCGAGGACGCGAACGCCTTCTGGTACGCGTACACGTTGAGCACCAGGTTCTGACCGGCGATGCCGCCGCCGTTGGTCATGACGTAGATCTGGGTGAAGACCTTGAAGTCCCAGATGATCGACTGGATGGTGACGACGATCAGGATCGGCCGCAGCATCGGCGCCATGACCGACCGCCAGATGCGCCACTGCGAGGCACCGTCCAGCGAGGCCGCCTCCAGCACCTCGGTGGGGATCGCGCGGATGCCCGCGTACACGGTCACCATCACGAACGGGAACGAGCACCAGAGCACTTCGAGGAGCACCAGGGCGAAGGCGCTGTAACGGCCGTACGTCCAGGAGAAGTCGCCGAGTCCCAGCACCTTGTTGACCGGGCCGAAGTCCGGGTCGAAGAGGAAGACCCAGACGGTCGATCCGGTGATCGCGGGTGTCGCCCAGGCGCCCAGCGCCGCCATCATGAGCGCGAGCCGCGGCAGGGCGCGGACGCGGGTCAGCAGGACGGCCAGGGCGCAGCCGACGAACAGGGTGGCGAGCACACAGGCCGCGGCGAAGACCACGGTCGCCAGGAGCACCTGCCAGAACTGGCTGTCGCCGAAGAGCGTGGCGTAGTTGCCGAAGCCCTGGAAGGTGGTCGGTTCGCCGCCGCTGACCTGGGCCTGGGTGTACTCCAGGAAGGAGATCAGGCCCAGTTGGTAGATCGGGTAGACGAGGAGCCCGCCGAGCAGGACGAGCGCGGGCAACAGGTAGAGCCAGGGGGTCCAGCCGGAGCGCCGCGCGGGTGAGGCCGGGCGGCGCCGGGGCGGGCGGGCGGGTGACCCGCCCGCCCCACCCCGGGCGGGCACCTTGCGCAGTGCGGTGTTCGCGGTCATCGTCAGCCCGCGTCGGCGAACGCCGCGTCCATCTTCTTCGCCGCGTCGTCCGAGGCGGCCGCCACGTCCTTACGGCCGCTGACGATCTCCTGGAACATCGTCGGCAGGACCAGCGAGGCGTCGATCTGGCCCCAGGCCGGGGAGGCGGGGACGAACTTGGCGCCCGCGCCGAGCGTGTCGACGAACGGTCCGACGAACGGCTGTTCCTCGGCGAGCGCGTCCCGCACGTCCGTGTAGGTCGGCAGGAAGCCCATGGCGTCGAACATCTCCGCCTGGGTCTTCTTCCCGGTCAGCGACTTCATCAGGTCGACCGCGAGAGTGCGGTGCGAACTGCTCTTGAGCACACCGATGTTGTTGCCTCCGGCGAACGCGGGGGCGATCGAGCCCTGCTTCACACCGGGCAGCGGGACGACCGCGTACTTGCCCTTCACGCTGCCCGCCTCGACGGCCGCGTGGCTGAAGTCGCCGCCGATCGCCATGGCCGCCTTGCCGGACGCGAAGGCGGTGACGGTGGCGTTGCCTCCCATGGCCGCGCACTTGGCCGCCGGGCAGTTGTCGTCCCCGAAGAGCGAGGTGTAGGCCTCGATGCCCTTGCGGGCCTTCGCGCTGTTGATGGCCGACGCGTAGCTCACACCGGTCTCGTCGGCCAGTTCGCCGCCGTGTGCCCAGATGAAGGGCATCGCGCCGTAGGTGTAGGCACCACCCACCGCGAGGCCGTACAGGTCCGGCTTCTCCTGGTGGATCTTCTTCGCGGTGGAGATCAGCTCGTCCTGGGACTTCGGGGGCTCGATCCCGAGGTCCTCGAAGACGTCGGTGCGGTAGTACAGAGCCCTTACGCCGACGAAGAGCGGAGCCCCGTACACCTGGCCGCCGACCGTCACCGACTGCTTGGCGGTCGGGTCGGTGTCCTTGGCCTCGTCCCAGGCCGCGAACTCCTTGCTGACATCGGCCAGCCCGCCGTCCTTCACGTAGCCGGCGGTGTCGGTGTTGCCGTACTCGATGAGGTCGGGAGCGCTCTCCGGGTCGTTGAAGGCGGCCTTGATGCGCTGGGCCCGAGTGTCGACGGGTATGTACTCGACCTCGACCTCGGCCCCTTCGTGGGACTTCTCGAAGTCGGCGATCGCGGCGTCGACGACCTTCTCCTTGGGCTTGTTCCCGACCTCCTGGAAGAGCCAGACGCGGAGCGTTCCCGTCTTCTCGTCGCCCCCGGCGCTGGTGTCGGAGGTCTGCGGCGCGCAGGCGGTGGCGGTGAGACCGGCCAGCACAAGAGCCGCGGCGGGAGCGGCAATTCGGGCAGAAAGCTTCATCCGGGACCCCTACCGGTCAATCGTTGCATTCCATGCAACGTGCGTTTCGTTCTGCACAACTGGCAGGAGACTAAGGGGGCCTCAGCATGCCGACAAGTGGTCTCAACCACTCTGTGACCACGTGGTGCAGCCCGTGCAACGCACCCCGTGCGCCCCTCGCGCCCCTCCACGGCGCACGCATCGGTGCCCGGACACGCGAACGGTCCCCGGGGCACGCGTCACCGCGCGCCCCGGGGACCGGAGTCAGGGATCGGTACGGAAGAAGGACCGGAAGTCCGGTGGGCTACTTCTTGCCGCCGTCCTTGCCGCCCTTGCCGCCCTTGCCCTTGTCCTTGTCGCCACCGGCGCCCATGGACTCGTAGATCTCCTTGCACATGGGACAGACCGGATACTTCTTGGGGTCGCGCCCCGGAACCCAGACCTTGCCGCACAGTGCCACCACGGGAGTGCCCTCCAGGGCACTCGCCATGATCTTGTCCTTCTGGACGTAATGGGCGTAGCGCTCGTGGTCACCGTCGCCGTTCGACACCTGTGGCGTCGGCTCCACGAGGGTCCCCGTACCTGCCCCGCGTTCGGGCTCAAGAGTGCTCATAACTGCCAAGCGTACTGAAAGCTCCGAGCATCAGTTCAGCGAAGGGTCGTCCGGATACGTGGCGATCATCGCCAGTTCGCTGCGCTGCCGCCGAAGAACGGCACGCCAGAGGTTCTCCGGGTGCGGCGAGGAGACGTCGCCGGGCTCCGACTCGACGACGTACCAGGCGCCGTCCGCCAGCTCCCCCTCCAGCTGGCCGGGACCCCAGCCCGCGTATCCGGCGAAGATCCGCAGCGAGCCGAGCGCCGCCGCCAGCAGCTCGGGCGGCGTGTCCAGGTCCACCAGGCAGATCGCCCCGTGCACCCGGCGCCAGCCGATGGGGACACCCGCGCCCGGGCGGAGCGGAGGGCCCGGAGAAGGGCCCCCCGGGTCGAGCCCCTCGTCCCCGGGGATCACCGCCACGCCCAGCGCCGAGTCGAGCGAGACCGGTCCGCCCTGGAAGACCACGTCCGGCTCACCGGCCAGGCCGGCCCAGGACGCCAGCACGTCCCCGACGCCGACGGGGGTCGGGCGGTTCAGGACCACGCCGAGCGAACCCTCCTCGTCGTGGTCGAGGAGCAGCACCACCGCGCGGTCGAAATTCGGGTCCGCCAGGGCCGGCGCGGCCACGAGCAGCCGTCCTGTGAGCGAGGACACCTCCGTCATGGCAGAGATGATCCCGCATCTTCGCCCTCCGTGGGGGACAAGTGGCCCGCCCGGTCCCACCGGGCGCCCGTCCGCAGCTCAGGGCGTACGGGCGCCTCCCGGGCCCGGCGGGGGCACCGGGGCGCGGGGAGGCGGGGCACACCGTGCGGACGGTGACCCTCCGCAAGGCCCGGGGAGCAGAACGTGTCGGGTCGGATCCATGACGGCCCTGTGCCCCCGGTGCCTTACTGAAGGAGGGCCGGGGGCCATTACCCTTTTGATGGCCCCCTGCCCGACCACTCCGGAACGCGAGATACATGACCGGCACAGACGATGTCCTGCTTGTCCACGGCGGCACCCCGCTGGAGGGCGAGATCCGCGTCCGAGGCGCCAAGAACCTGGTGCCGAAGGCAATGGTCGCCGCGCTGCTCGGCAGCGGGCCCAGCCGGCTCCGCAACGTGCCCGACATCCGCGATGTGCGGGTGGTCCGGGGACTGCTGCAGCTGCACGGCGTGACCGTCCGCCCCGGCGACGAGCCGGGCGAACTCATCCTCGACCCGTCGCACGTCGAGAGCGCGAACGTCGCCGACATCGACGCCCACGCGGGCTCGTCGCGCATCCCGATCCTCTTCTGCGGCCCGCTGCTGCACCGGCTGGGCCACGCGTTCATCCCGGGTCTCGGCGGCTGCGACATCGGCGGACGGCCGATCGACTTCCACTTCGAGGTGCTCCGCCAGTTCGGCGCGACCATCGAGAAGCGGGCGGACGGCCAGTACCTGGAGGCCCCGCAGCGGCTGCGCGGCACCAAGATCCGGCTGCCGTACCCGTCGGTGGGCTCCACCGAGCAGGTGCTGCTGACCGCCGTCCTCGCCGAGGGCGTCACCGAACTGTCCAACGCGGCCGTCGAGCCGGAGATCGAGGACCTCATCTGCGTACTGCAGAAGATGGGCGCGATCATCTCCATGGACACCGACCGGACCATCCGGATCACGGGTGTCGACAGGCTCGACGGTTACACCCACCGGGCGATCCCGGACCGTCTGGAGGCTGCCTCCTGGGCTTCCGCGGCCCTGGCGACCGAGGGCAACATCTACGTGCGCGGCGCCCAGCAGCGCTCGATGATGACCTTCCTCAACACCTTCCGCCGTGTCGGGGGCGCCTTCGAGATCGACGACGAGGGCATCCGCTTCTGGCACCCGGGCGGCGCGCTGAACGCCATCGCCCTGGAGACGGACGTGCACCCCGGTTTCCAGACCGACTGGCAGCAGCCGCTGGTCGTGGCCCTGACGCAGGCCGCCGGCCTGTCGATCGTCCACGAGACGGTCTACGAGTCCCGGCTCGGCTTCACCTCGGCGCTCAACCAGATGGGTGCTCACATCCAGCTGTACCGCGAGTGCCTCGGGGGCTCCGACTGCCGCTTCGGGCAGCGGAACTTCCTGCACTCCGCGGTCGTGTCCGGGCCCACGAAGCTCCAGGGCGCGGATCTTGTCATCCCCGACCTGCGCGGCGGGTTCTCGTACCTGATCGCCGCCCTGGCGGCCCAGGGGACGTCCCGGGTGCACGGCATCGACCTGATCAACCGCGGCTACGAGAACTTCATGGACAAGCTGGAGAAGCTCGGCGCGAAGGTCGAACTCCCCGGCGGCGCACTCGTCTGACGCTCCGCCCGGTGCGCTCCGGCGCACGCACAGTGCTGCCGCACACAGCATTGCGCACCCGCGCACCACAGTCCGCCGCCCCGGCCCCGCGAGGGACCGGGGCGGCGGACTGTCGCGTTCCCGCCCGGAACCCGGCACCGGCCGCGTGGGCCCCAGATGCCGCCACCCGGGCCACCCTCCCCACAAGGGCCGCAGAACGCCCGTACAGCGCCGAACGGGGCGGAAGCCTCCCTCCGGGGCCGCCGGGGGGTGCCGTGGCGCCCCAGGCCGCCTCACGGCGCCGCACGGGCGATGTACGCGGAGGCGGGGGGCTCCCCGACAGGCTTCCGGATATGCCGAAGGGCGGCCGTCCCGGTCGGGACGGCCGCCCTTCTTGATGCCTCTGGGCCTTACTTGCCCTTGGCGGCTTCCTTGAGCTTCGAGCCCGCGGAGACCTTCACGCTGTAGCCGGCCGGGATGTTGATCGGGTCGCCGGTCTGCGGGTTACGAGCGGTGCGAGCGGCACGGTGGGTGCGCTCGAAGGTCAGGAAGCCGGGGATGGTGACCTTCTCGTCGCCCTTGGCGACGATCTCGCCGACGGTCTCGGCGAGCGCGGCCAGAACGGCGTCGGCGTCCTTGCGGGTCACCTCGGCACGGTCGGCCAGGGCGGCCACCAGCTCACTGCGGTTCATGTTTGTACTCCCGTGTTCTTCTTGCCTGTGAGGCGTGAGATCGAAGCCGATGCTGCCAGGGCCCTCTGACAGTCCCCGGACCCGGGTCTGCTGTCAGACCCTCGCGCCCGAATACGCATCCTGCCCCCACCTGCGGCGCTAACGCCAATCCGAACCCCTCTGCGCCGGTACGAAAAGCACCACCGCGTGGCCGTGATGACGTTCCGTCGACTTGTTGGAGCGGTCCGCAGCGGGTGCCGGGCCTGTGGGGCTCGCTGCCCGCCCACCCTAAAGGGGCGTTTGGGACGCCGCGACCCGCGACGCGCCGGACGGGCCGCCCGGACGTGAGCTGCGGCACCGTCCGCAGGAGCCGTGGCCGACCCCCGCGGACGGCGTGTGAGGGGCCGTCCGGAGATACGTTCCTACGCGGGATCGGCGGGCGCCCCGGCGAGTCCGGCGGCCTTCGCGGCCTCCCGGACGGCACCGGCCACGGCACCCGCGACCTTGTCGTTGAAGACCGACGGGATGATGTAGTTCGCGTTCACCTCGTCCTCCGCGACGACGTCGGCGAGGGCGCGCGCGGCGGCCAGCATCATCCCGGTGTCGACGGTGCGGGACTGGGCGTCCAGCAGGCCGCGGAAGACACCCGGGAAGACCAGCACGTTGTTGATCTGGTTCGGGAAGTCCGAGCGGCCGGTGGCGACGACCGCCGCCGTCTCACGGGCGACCGCCGGGTCCACCTCGGGGTCCGGGTTGGCGAGTGCGAAGACGATCGCGCCCTCCGCCATGGCCGCCACGTCGGCGCCGTCCAGGACGTTGGGTGCGGAGACCCCGATGAAGACGTCGGAGCCGGCCACGGCCTCCTTCAGGGTCCCGGTGACGCCCTCGGGGTTGGTGTTGTCGGCGATCCAGCGCAGCGGCGAGTCGGGGGTGGCGTCCACCAGGTCCGCACGGCCCGCGTGCACCACACCGTGGATGTCCGCGACGACCGCGTGCTTGACGCCCGCCGCGATCAGCAGCTTCAGGATGGCCGTACCGGCCGCACCGGCACCGGACATGACGACCCGTACGTCACCGATCGACTTGCCCACCACGCGCAGCGCGTTCGTCAAGGCCGCCAGGACCACGATCGCGGTGCCGTGCTGGTCGTCGTGGAAGACGGGGATGTCCAGGGCCTCGCGCAGTCGTGCCTCGATCTCGAAGCAGCGGGGGGCGGAGATGTCCTCCAGATTGATCCCGGCGAAGCCGGGGGCGATCGCCTTGACGATGGAGACGATCTCGTCGGTGTCCTGCGTGTCCAGGCAGATCGGCCAGGCGTCGATCCCCGCGAAACGCTTGAACAGGGCGGCCTTGCCCTCCATCACCGGGAGCGAGGCCATCGGGCCGATGTTGCCGAGCCCGAGCACCGCGGAGCCGTCCGTGACCACCGCGACGGAGTTCCGCTTGATGGTGAGACGACGCGCGTCCTCGGGGTTCTCGGCGATCGCCATGCACACCCGCGCCACACCCGGGGTGTAGATCATCGACAGGTCGTCACGGCTGCGGATGGGGTGCTTGGACGCCATCTCGATCTTGCCGCCGAGGTGCATCAGGAACGTACGGTCGGAGACCTTGCCCAGGATGACACCGTCGATGTCACGCAGGCCTTCGACGATCTCGTCCGCGTGCGAGGTCGAGGAAGCCGCGATCGTGACGTCGATCCGGAGCTTCTCGTGGCCGGAAGCGGTCACGTCGAGGCCGGTGACCGAGCCTCCGGAGGACTCCACGGCCGTGGTGAGCTGGGAGACCGCTGTGCCGCTCGCGGGCACCTCCAGCCTGACCGTCATCGAGTACGAGACGCTGGGCGCCGTTGCCATGGCCGAGTCCTTCGCTTTTCTGAGCTTCGTTGCCGCACGCGAATGGGGCTCGGCCCCGCACGTGCGTTCCGATCGTCGCACCTACCGGCCGGTAGCAGGTAATGACTGCCACCTTTCGGAAAGTTTTTTCCACCATACGAGAAACGATCGTCCTGCGTAACCCCGGTGGACCGCGCGACGCGATGAGTCGGCAGGCCCCGGAACGCCGGTCACCCACGGCACGCTCCGCCACTCCCCCGGCCCCGCGAAACTCCGTGAAAACGAACAGACCCGCGCCACCATCAGGTGACGCGGGTCTGTCTTCTTCGGGTCAGGTGACACCGGCCCGCCATGCTCGCCTCGCGGCAAGTGGTCGCTCGTAGCGACGAAGGTTGGGCCCGGGGGCTTGGATCGAGCCGGTGCCGACACCAGGCTAACAAACACCCCGGAAAAGTGATTCCTGTGCGACGGGTTGACTCGGAAAGGGCCTCCGGACATCACGGGAGATCCCTTCCCGAGCGGGCGTCGGCCCCGCCCCTTCGATCCCCCAGTACCTCAGCCTCTCAGCCCCTCAGTCCCTCAGTCCCTCAGCAGGTCCGGTACACCCGCCCCGTCCGGCATGTCCCGCTCGCCGGAGACGACGGTGAGCTGCTGCGTCGCACGGGTGAGTGCCACGTACAGCACCCGCAGACCCGCCGGGGACTCGTCGGCGATCTCCGCGGGAGAGACCACCACCGTGGCGTCGTACTCCAGGCCCTTCGCCTCCAGGCTCCCCAGGGCCACGACGCGCTCGCCGAGCTCCTCCAGCCAGTCACGGGCCTCGGCGCGTCGATTCATAGCGACGACCACACCGACGGTGCCGTCCACCTCCGCGAGCAGCCTGCGGGCCTCCTCACGGACGGTCGAGGCGAGGTCCCCGCCCCGCACCGTCTCGAAGCGCGGCTCGACACCCGTCGAACGGACGGCCGCCGGGGACTCCATCCCCGGCATGGCCAGCGCCAGCACCTTGGCCGCCAGCTCGGCGATCTCCGCCGGGTTGCGGTAGTTCACCGTGAGCGTGAAGTGACGGCGCGGCCGGTTGCCCAGCGCCTCGTCACGGGCGGCGGACGCCTCGTCCGGGTCCGACCAGGACGACTGCGCCGCGTCTCCGACGATCGTCCAGGTGGCGTGCCGGCCACGGCGGCCGACCATCCGCCACTGCATCGGCGTCAGGTCCTGGGCCTCGTCGACGATGACGTGGGCGTACTCGGTGCGCTCCGCCGCCAGCCGCTCGGCCCGCTCGCGCTGCGTCTCCTCACGCTGCGGCATGAGCTCCTCCAGCCCCGTCAGCTGGTCCAGCGGATCGGCCTCCCGCCTCCGCTTCGGACGGGCCGGGGTGCCCAGCAGGGTCTGCAGCTCGTCCAGGAGCGCCACGTCGTGGACGGACAGCGGGCCCTTGCCGTCCTCGTCCAGCCGCCTCAGCGAACGGGCCAGACGCCGCACCTCGCCCTGGTTGAGGATCCGGCGTGCCCATCTGTTCAGGCGTCGCTCGTCGGACATGGCGGCCAGCACCCGGCGGGGGGTGAGTTCCGGCCACCAGGCGTCCAGGAAGGTGAGGAACGGAGTCTCCGTGGACACGTCCTCGTCGAACGAGGAACGCAGCTCGGCGACCAGTTCGGGGTCGGTGTAGCGGCCCCGGCCCGAGGACTTGTTCCACAGGGCGTCCAGGAGCAGTTTGCGGGCACGCGGGCGCAGCAGGTTGACCGGTGCCGTGCCACCGAGCACGTTGTGCCGGATCCGCCGGAGCTCGTCCGCCTCCAGCTCCACGCGGGCGCCGAACGCCACCACCCTCAGCCGGGTGGGGGTGCCCGCCTCGGCGGGGCTCTCCCCGAACTCCAGCTGCCCTTCCTGGGCGGCGGGCCTGGGCGCGGGCTGCTCCAGCGCCCCGCGGGCCACCTTGCGCAGCACGTGGAGCATCCTGGACGAGCCCTTGATCCGGGCGACGGCGGGCTCGTCGTACGTGGTCGCCCCCTCCACCCCCGCGGCCTCGTCGGACAGCGAACCGACCGCGCGGATCGCGACCTGGCCCTCCTCGCCGAGCGAGGGCAGCACCCCTTCGGTGTACGCGACCAGGAGCGGGGTCGGCGAGACGACGAGGATGCCGCCCGCGTAGCGCCGCCGGTCCTGGTAGAGGAGGTACGCGGCCCGGTGCAGGGCCACGGCCGTCTTGCCGGTGCCGGGTCCGCCGGACACCTCGGTGACGGAGGCGGCGGGGGCACGGATCACGAGGTCCTGCTCGGCCTGGATCGACGAGACGATGTCCCGCATCGTGTGGCTGCGTGCCTGGCCCAGTGCCGCCATCAGGGCGCCGTCGCCGATGACGGGCAGATCGTCGCCCTTCAGCCTGGCGGCCAGCTCCGGGCGCATCAGGTCGTCCTCGACCCCGAGGACCCTGCGGCCCTTCGAGCGGATGACCCGACGGCGCACGACCCGGCCCGGATCCTTGGGCGTCGAACGGTAGAACGGCGCTGCGGCGGGCGCCCTCCAGTCGATGACCAGCGGCGCGTAGTCGGAGTCGAGCACTCCGATACGGCCGATGTGGAGGATCTCGGCGATCTCGGCGGTGCCGTCCTCCCCCACCGCGTCGTCGGCGGCCTCCACCGAGGTGAAGGCGCCGTCCGGGCCGCGTTCGCCGTCCTTGCCGCGCAGCAGGTCGATCCGCCCGAAGAGGAAGTCCTCGAACTCGCTGTTGAGCCGGTTGAGATGGACGCCGGCACGGAAGACCTGCGCATCCCGTTCGGCGAGTGCCCCGGGGGTGCCTACCTGGCCCCGCTTGTTGGCGTCCTGCATGAGAAACTCCGCCTCGTCGATCTTCTCTTCGAGACGGCGGTAGACCCGGTCCAGATGTTCTTGTTCGACACCGATCTCCCGGTCCCGCAACGAATCGACAGCGGCATCCTGCGCGGCCACCGAGGCCCCCTTCTGACGTGCATCAAGCAGCCGTCAACCGTACGCGAAAGGGGGCCCCGAGCGCACCTGCCGCTCCGGTTGCGATCAGGCGTCGATCTCCACCAGCCGTTCGCCGTCGAAGGTACGGCCCTCGTGCGGGGTCGGCGCCGGGCCGCCCGCGCCCGGTTGCCGGAGCGCCGACGGTCAGCCCTGCGGCGGGCCGTCGTGCAGGATCCGCTGGAACATCCGGTGGTCCTGCCACGCACCGTTGATGTGGAGATAGCGCGGCGCCGTCCCGTACAGCTCGAACCCGCACTTGGCCAGGACGCGCTGCGATGCGATGTTGTCCAGGACCGTCCCGGCTGCGATCCGGTGCAGTCCGAGCCCGTCCCGGGCCAGCTCGCAGACCCGGGTGACGGCGGCCGTGGCCAGGCCCCGGCCCGCCCGGTCGACGTCGATCCAGTAACCGAGCCGGGCGTTGCGGAAGGGCCCGCGCTCGATGGAGGCCAGCGTCATCGCCCCCACGACCCGGTCCTGGTCGTCGGCCAGCGCCCAGGACATCGCACGCCCCGCGTCCCGGTCGGCCAGCAGCCCGGTGAGCCGCTGGACCTGGCCGGCGACGGTGTAGAAGGCGTCGGGGCGCACGGGTTCCCAGCGCCGCATGTACGCGCGACTGCGGGTCAGGGCCTCGGCGAAGGACTCCGCGTCGCCGAGGGTCACGGGCCTCAGCGCGACGCCGTCGGTCAGGGGGTGGACGTCATAGGTCATCCCCGCACGCTAACGGCCGGGTCAGGAACCGTCGTACTTGGTGTCCGCGGAGGGGTCCAGCGCCAGCCGGTAGCCCCTTTTGACGACCGTCTGGATCAGCCGCGGCACCCCGAGTGCCGTACGCAGCCGGGCCATCGCCGTCTCCACCGCGTGCTCGTCGGTACCGCTGCCGGGCAGTGCCCGCAGCAGGTCGGCGCGGGAGACCACCCAGCCCGGCCTGCGGGCCAGGGTGTGCAGAAGGGCCATACCGGCAGGGGGAACGGGGCGCAGGGCGCCGTCGACCAGCACGGCGTGGCCCCGGATCTCGACCAGGTGGCCGGCGACCGGGAGCGTACGGGCCCGGGCGGGCAGTTGGGCGCAGAGCACCTGGACGAGCGGGCCCAGCCGGAAGCGCTCCGGCTGGACGGTGTCGATGCCCTTGGCCTGCAGGGGAAGGGCGGTGACCGGGCCCACACAGGCCGTCAGGACGTCGTGGCTCAGGGCGTCCAGTACCTCCGGGAGCATGCCGCGGGCCTCCGCCCGGTTCAGGAAGGAGGCGGCGGCGGGAGCGCTGGTGAAGGTCAGGGCGTCCAGGCCACGGGCCACGGTGCCGTCGAGCATCCGGTCGAGCGGGGTGATGTCCTCCGGGGGCATCCACCGGTAGACGGGTACGCCGACGACCTCGGCGCCCGCCGCCCTGAGCGACTCGACGAAACCGGGCAGCGGTTCGCCGTGCAGCTGGAGTGCGACCCGGCGGCCCGAGACACCCTCGTCCAGCAGCCGGTCCAGGACCTCGGCCATCGACTCCGACTGAGGTGACCACGCCTCGGTCAGCCCGGCCGCCCGGATGGCGCCCTTGACCTTGGGTCCACGGGCGAGCAGCTCGATGCCGCGCAGCAGTTCGAGGAGCCCGTCACCGATGCCCCACCCGTCGGCGGCCTCCACCCAGCCCCTGAAGCCGATGGCGGTGGTCGCGATCACGACGTCGGGTGCGTTGTCGATCAGTTCCCTGGTCGCGGCCAGGAGTTCGCTGTCGTCCGCGAGCGGCACGATCCGCAGTGCGGGCGCGTGCAGGACCGCGGCGCCCCTGCGCGTGAGGAGCGTCCCGAGCTCCTCGGCGCGACGGGCTGCGGTCACCCCGACCGTGAAGCCCGCCAGGGGCCCGTGCTGTGCGTCGTCGTCGTGCATGGCGTGATACCCGGCTCTCGTCCCGCTGTTGCTCGATGATGCGGAGGACCGAGACTGTCAACCCTGCGTGACAGTCTCGGTCCCTTCGTATTTCCCGCCCGTTACGTCCTGCGACGCGCTGAGGTCATCCTCACACCTCGGCATAGCTGAGCTGGGGCTTCGCGGCCACCGCTTCGGTGCGCCGAAGGTATACCGCCCACGTGAGGCCGAAGCAGACGGCGTAGAAGCCGAGGAAGCACCAGAAGGCGGCCGTCCCGGTGCCCGAGCTCGCGAAGGACTGGCGGAACGCGAGGTTGATCGCGAGACCGCCCAGGGCCCCGACCGCCCCGATGAGTCCCATGGCCGCGCCGGAGAGCCGCCGGCCGTATGCCGCGGCCTCCTCGCCGCGCAGCCCCTTGGCGATGCCCTGCGCGTGGAAGATGCCCGGGATCATCTTGAACGTGGAGCCGTTGCCGAGCCCCGTCAGCATGAACAGCGCGATGAAGCCGACGAGGAACACCGTCAGCGACTCGATGCCCGAGGCGTATACGACGACACCGGTCGCGACGGCCATGGCCGCGAAGTTCCACAGGGTGATCCGGGCGCCACCGAACCGGTCGGCGAGCCAGCCGCCCGCCGGCCGGATCAGGGAGCCCAGCAGCGGTCCGATGAAGGTGAGCGAGGCGGCCTGCAGCGGGGTCCGGCCGAACTGGGTCTGCAGGACGAGCCCGAAGGCGAAGCTGTAGCCGATGAACGAGCCGAAGGTACCGATGTAGAGCACCGACATGATCCAGGTGTGCGGCTGACGAACGGCCTGGAGCGCCGCCCCCGTGTCGTTCTGGACGGGCCGGAGGTTGTCCATCCTGAGCGCGGCGGCGAGTGCGGCGACGATGATCAGCGGGATGTACGCGCCGAGGACGATCCGCGGGTGCGCCGCGCCCGCCAGGCCGATGACCAGCAGGCCGACGAGCTGGACGACCGGGACGCCGATGTTGCCGCCGCCGGCGTTGAGCCCGAGCGCCCAGCCCTTCTTGCGCAGTGGGAAGAAGGCGTTGATGTTCGTCATCGACGAGGCGAAGTTGCCGCCTCCGATGCCGGTGAGCGCGGCGACGACGAGGAACGTGGCGTACGAGGTGCCGGGCTCCATCACCCAGAAGGCGGCGAGGGTCGGCACCAGCAGTGACAGGGCACTGAAGATCGTCCAGTTGCGCCCGCCGAACAGCGCGACCGCGAAGGTGTACGGCACCCGGACGACGGCGCCGACGAGGGTGGCCGTGGAGATCAGGAAGAACTTCCCGGCCGGGTCGACGCCGTACTCCGGTCCCATGAACAGGACCATGACGGACCACAGGGACCAGATCGAGAACCCGATGTGCTCCGAGAGCACGGAGAACCACAGGTTCCTGCGGGCGACCTTCTCTCCCGTCTCCCGCCAGAAGGTCTCGTCCTCCGGCTCCCATTGCTCGATCCAACGACCGGCCATCACGCGCCTCCACAGGGTCGGGGTGTTGTGCTGATGACCCTAGGCAGTCCGCGTTTCGGCGCGGTGCCGTGAGGTGACCGGTGCGCAACCTTGCTCTCACTCGGCCGCCGGGGGTGCGGTGAGCCGGGCAGCGAGCGGGTGAGCCGGGCAGCGAGCGGGTGAGCCGGGCAGCGAGCGGGTGGGGCAGGCCGGGCAGCGGGCGGGTGCGGCGGGCGGCCCCGGGCGCGGTGAACCGGCCGGCCGCACCCCCCGTCGGCCGGTCAGGCCCGGCGCGTCCGGTCCGCCCCGTTCGGCCACAGGCGTGGCCGGCGCTTGGCGGCGATGTCCTCGACCCAGCCGAACGCCAGGATCGCGAGCCCGATCAGCGGCCAGATCGCGATCAGGACCAGCACCTCGTACGACCGCTCCATGTACGTACCGAACGTGTCACCGAACCACGGTACGGACCAGAGCTGGTCCACGAGATGCGCGGCCGCGATGAACAGCGGGTTGTGCCACAGGTAGATCGTCACGGCTCTGTTGTTGGCCAGCGTGACCAGGCGGTCCCACCCGGCGAGCCTGCCGGGCAGCTTCTGCCAGGACGGGGCGTGGACCAGCAGGATCGCGCAGAAGCCGAGGGACCAGGTGGCCTGGGCGAGCGGGATCTCGTCCAGGTTCCAGCCCTCCTCCGTGAGGTGCCCGGACGCCCACCAGAGGCCGAAGCCCATGACGATCGCGGCGGACGACACCACGAGGTAGCGCGGGACCTCCTTCAGCAGCCCGTCGTTGTGGGCGAAGCCCAGGATCCAGCAGGAGGCGAAGACCGCGAAGTCGACGAGGCCCTCGCCGAACGTTCCGGGCACGGTCACCAGGCCCGTGCCGATCACGGCCGTGAGTCCGATCGGGGCGAGCAGCGTGACCCACGGCAGCCTGCGGAACGCCTTGAGCAGCAGGGGCGAGGCGAGCACGAACCAGAGGTAGGCGCGGATGTACCAGAGCGGTCCCGCAGCCTGGTCCGCCCAGCTCAGCTCCAGCCATCCGCCGTCGAAGCCGCTCTCCTCGGGATACGGGGGCGAGCCGAGGGGGAACACGTAGTTGCCGAGTTCGATGAACCACCACAGCCCCTCCTCCCGGACGGGCTTCCAGCTCAGCGCGAACATCACCGGCACCACGACGAGCGAGAACGCCCACATCGGGGGGAGCAGCCTGCGCAGCCGGCCGCGGATGACGCTTCCCGCCGGCCGGGCCAGTGAGCGGGCGATCAGCGAACCGGCCAGGGCGAACATCACGCCCATGGACGGGAAGAGGATCGTCAGCCAGGCCCAGCCGAAGAGGTGGAAGAGGACGACACGGACCAGGGCCACGGCCCTGAGCAGGTCGAGATAGCGGTCGCGTGCCGGCCCGGCGCGGGGCGCCGGGGTCTCCGCGTCGAGGGCCGGGGCTGCGGTTGCCCGCCCCGGGTACCGCGTCGGCACGGGCGCGTACGGAGCGGGAACGGTGGGCGCGGCGCGCGCGTGTGCCGGAAGGGCGTCGCCCTGCTGCGGCGGTGCCCAGGAGGCCTCGGGGTACGGCCACGCGTGGTCGTCGCGTCCGGCGCCGTCCCGTTGTGGCCGGTCGGGGTGGGTCATGCGACCGGCCTCCGGTCCCTGTCCGTGTCCTTGCGACGGTTCGGTGTCCCGCCGGGCGCTTCCACCACGCCCGTGCGCCGCAGCTTCTGCCAGCGCAGCCGGCCACCGGTGAGAGCGGTGATCCAGGACTGGAGCAGCACGACGTACATCAGCTGCCGGTAGAGGATCTGCTGGAGCGGCAGGGAGATCAGATGGGTCATGCGCTCGCGGTCGAGCCGGAAGGCGTACGCGGCGCAGACGGCCTGCACCAGCAGCACCCCGAACCAGGCCGCGACCGTCTTCCCCGTCGGGCCGAAGACCAGTCCGTACAGCAGGAAGACGTCGATGAGGGGCGCCAGCAGAGGGGCGACGACCATGAACAGCGAGACGAACGGCAGTCCCACACGTCCGAAGCGGCCCGACGGTCCGCGCTCGACGACGGCGCGGCGGTGCTTCCAGATGGCCTGCATCGTGCCGTACGACCACCGGTAGCGCTGCGACCACAGCTGCTGCACCGACTCCGGCGCCTCGGTCCAGGCCCGGGCGTTCTCGGCGTAGACGACGCGCCAGCCGTCGCGGTGCAGCGCCATGGTGATGTCGGTGTCCTCGGCGAGGGTGTCCTCGCTCATGCCCCCGACCCGGTCCAGCGCCTCCCGGCGGAAGGCGCCGACCGCACCGGGGATGGTGGGCATGCAGCCCAGGAGGTCGTACATCCTGCGGTCGAGGTTGAAGCCCATCACGTACTCGATGTGCTGCCAGGCGCCGATCAGCGAGTCGCGGTTGCCGACCTTGGCGTTGCCCGCGACCGCTCCGACCCGGGGGTCGGCGAACGGCTGCACGAGTTCGCGCACGGTGGACGGTTCGAAGACCGTGTCGCCGTCCATCATCACGACGATGTCGTAACGGGCTTTCCTGATGCCGTTGTTGAGGGCCGCGGGCTTGCCCGCGTTGCGCTGGCGGACGACCCGGACGTTGGGGATCCACATCGCTTCGACGAGGTCGGCCGTGCCGTCCGTCGAGCCGTCGTCGATGACGACGACCTCGATCGGGTAGTCGCTGGCCACCAACGACCGCACGGTCGCCTCGATGCACTCGCGCTCGTTGTACGCGGGCACGAGGACCGACACCGGTCGGGTGAACTCCCGGCCCCAGCTGAAGTCCTCGCGTCGCACCTTCCTGGCGTGCAGGAAGGAGAGCAGCAGCATCAGTCCGAAGCGGGCCATCACCAGGACGCCGATGACCGCGAGGCCGACCACCAGGACTCCGGTGACGTGCTCGGAGATCTCCACCGCCCCGACGAACGCCCTGCCCTTCCAGAGCGCGAAGCCGGTGACCGGGGTGTGTGCGCTGGGGGCACCGAGCGCCGAGGTCAGGTCGGTGAATTCGTAGCCCCGCCCCTGCATCTGCGGCAGGAACTTCCCCAGGGCGGCCACGGTCTGGGACCGGTCGCCTCCGGAGTCGTGCATCAGGACGACGGCACCCCTGCCGTGCTTCGGCGTCGCGCGCTCGATGATCGCGTCGACACCGGGGCGCTTCCAGTCCTCGCTGTCGGTGTTGTTCACCACGGTGAGGTAGCCGCGGCTGCCGACGTACCGCGTGACCGGCCAGGAGTTGTCGTCCATGGCGTCGGAGAACGAGGAGTACGGGGGCCGGAAGAGGGACGTACGGATGCCGGCCGCGCCCGCCAGTACCAGCTGGTTCTGGGAGAGCTCCCAGTCGATGCGGGCGGTGGACTGGAAGGAGAGGTCGGGGTGGTTGAAGGTGTGCAGCCCGACCTCGTGCCCCTCGTCGACCATTCGCTTCACGAGGTCCGGGTAGCGCGAGGCCATGGTGCCGGTGACGAAGAAGACGCCGTGCGCGTGATGCTTCCTGAGCTCGTCCAGGACGCGCGGGGTCCAGACCGGGTCGGGGCCGTCGTCGAAGGTCAGGACGATCTTGCGATCGGGTAAGCGGAGCGTCTCGGCGCCCTCGCCCCCCTTGCGGGCGTCGATGACCGGACCGCCTTCGAGCACCCCGTCCGGCACCTGTGTGGTGGCGGCGGGGGCCTGGACCCGGTGGTCGGCGAGGATCTCGCTGTGCACGTATCCGCGCAGCATGAGCATGGCGAGCAGGACCATCAGAAGGACCGAGGGCAGCAGATAGCGCATGGGAAGCCTGCGCCGGACGGTCCGCTTCTTCTTCCGGTTGTGCCTGCCCCGCGAAACGGGGGTCGTCATCTACTGAACGCCTTCTTGTGGTTGCACCGGTGATTCCGAGGGCTCCGGGGACGCCGGCGGACTCTCCTCGACGGGCGGGACGGGGTCCACCGACGCGGACGGCTCACGGCTCGGCTGTCGTGACGCGGAGCCGGCCGGGGCGGGGGCCGGGGAGGGCTCGCCCTTCGGGGGCCTGCTCGGCCTGGAGGCCGAGGCGCTCGCGCTCGGCTCGGCCCGGCCGGCCGCGGAGGCGCCCTTCGACGGGGAGGCCGTGGCGGCGCCGGACGGCGAGGCGGAGACGCCGGGTGTGGCTCCAGGGCTCCGGGACACGACGTCGCCACTCGGGGCCGGCCGCACCTCGACCTCTTCAGCGTGTTTCTCGTCGTCCTGACGGGAGAGCGGCAGCCAGGGTGCACTGGAGTTGCCGCCGAGCACGGCGACCACGAGCGTCACCGCGTACACGGCGCAGATCGTGGCGAGCACCCAGCCCGCACGCCGGTACGTCTTGCTGCGGCGGCCGCTCTCGTCGACGAACACAGGGCCGTCCGAAGGATCAGGAGGGCTCGGTTCGACAGGTAATTCGGAGAGCTGACGCCCCAGTCCGTCCAGTTGGACGGTCACGTCGTTCGACTCATGCGTGTGCCCGGTTCGGGTACCTTCGCGCCAATTTTCCACAGGTGTTCGCACTTCCCCCACTCAATGAACCAGGCGCGCGAGAAATGACCGAAAACGTGCCAACGAACTGGGCCCCCACCCCGTCCGCGTGTCACCTGTCACCGCGCACCCGAAGCCCTGAATGTAGCGCACGACGGCCACGCACGAAGGGAAATGTCACCGGTTGCTCATGAGCGGTTACTCATCAGTGACAGATCGGCTTCGGGCAGCCATGATGCGGGTGGTCTCGCCATCCACCCTTCCGCCCGGGCGAGTTCGGCCGCCGCGGCACGCAGTGCGGCAAGGCCGGGATGACCGATCCCTTTGCGCCACACCATCAGCAGCGGCGACAGGGGCACCGGCCGCACGAGCGGGCGCAACACCGTCCCGGGCAGCGGCGGGAAACCGGCGACGGCCAGCACCGGGTTCCCCGTCTTCGCCATGATCCGCTGGAATTCGGCCACACCGACGGCCAGCGGAGCCGGCGGAGCGAGGACGACGCCCCACTCCGCGAAGAGCGCGGACGCGAGATCCGTCCACTCCAGCGTGCGCATATTGCCCGCCCCGGCGTAGACGGATTCACCGGCGAGATCACTCATGGCGACCTCCGCACGCCCGGCCAGAGGGTGACCTCCAGGCAGGAGGACGGCCATCGGCTCGTAACGCACCGGCTGTACGGAGAGCTGGGCGAGCACCGCGGGATCGAGCCCGGCGGCCCGCCCGAAGGAGACGTCGAGCCGTCCCGCGAGCACCTCCCCCGCCGCCCAGGTCAGCCCACTCTCGAAGCGGGCCATCAGCTCGCACCCGGGCGCGAGTTCACGCGCCCGGGCGAGCACCCTGGCCGCAGTCATCCCGTCCGTGTTCAGGTCGACCAGCAACGGTCGCTCCGCCGGGTCCACGAAGGCGGCGGAGAGCGCGGCGTGCGCCCCGAGCACCCGTCGGGCGTACGGCAGGAGACGTTCCCCGTCCTGGGTGAGCGAGACCTGCCGGGTGGTGCGGACGAAGAGCTCCCGGCCCAGCTCGCGCTCCAGCCGGCGGATGTCCCGGCTCAGCGCCTGCTGGGCGAGGTAGAGCCGGGCGGCGGCCCGGGTGAAGTGCAGTTCCTCGGCCACGGCGACGAAGGCGCGGAGGAGCCGGGGATCGATGTCGGATGCGGCCACCGGACCAATTTACAACGAAAGTGCGTCAATGGGACCGGATCAGGTGTTGGACGCCACGGCTGCCGCGATTCGAAGCTGGACCGGTGCCTCACGAAACCACCGCTCCGACCCCAGCCGCCACCCCTCCCGCACCGGCCCCGGTCACACCCGTCCGGCCCGTCACCGCTCCGTCCAACCCTTACCTCCGACTGCTCGCCACCCCCGGCGCACGCGCGTTCACCGCGGGCAATCTCCTCGCCAGGCTGCCGATGGGGATGTTCAGCGTCAGCGCCGTCATCATGATCGCCGGGGCGCACGGCTCGCATGCCCTCGCGGGAGCCGTCACCGCGACCGGACTGGCGGCGACCGCCCTGGTCGCCCCCTGGACCGCGCGTCTCGTCGACCGGTACGGCCAGGCGAGGATCGCGGTGCCCGCCACCGCGGTCGCGGTGCTCGGCTCGCTGGCCCTGGTGCTCTGCGTGCACTACGACGCTCCGGTCTGGACCCTCTTCGCCGCCTACGCCGCGACGGCCACCACCCCCAACACCGGCGGCATGTCCCGGGCACGCTGGGCCCATCTGCACAGGGGCGACCCGGCGGCCCTGCACACCGCGAACTCCTTCGAACAGGCCGCCGACGAACTGTGCTTCATGCTCGGCCCCGTTCTCGCCGCTTCCCTGTGCGGAGCACTCTTCCCCGAGGCGGGCACCCTCACCGGTGCGATCCTGCTCATGACCGGCGTGCTGATCTTCGCCGCGCAACGTGCGACCGAACCACCGGTGACCCCCGGCACACGAGCCGCATCCCCCCTGCGCGCCCCGGGCATGATCGCCCTGCTCACCGTCTTCCTCGCGACGGGGGCGGTCTTCGGAGCGATGGAGGTCGTCTCCATCGCCCACGCCGGAGGCGCGATCCTCGCACTCCAGGCGGGCGGCTCCTGCGTGGCCGGTCTGCTTTACGGATCGTTGCGCCCCGCCGCACGTCCCGGGCGCAGGCTGCTGCTGTGCCTGACGGGGATGACCACACTGATGTCCCTCCCCCTGATCGCGGCGGCCACGACCGATTCGCTGTTCGTCCTGGCGGGCTGCCTGCTCCTGGCGGGGGCGGCCACCGCGCCCACCATGGTCACCGGCATGACCCTGGTCCAGCGGCTCACCCCGCAGGCGCAGCTCAACGAGGGCATGACGCTCGCCGTCACGGCCCTGCTGGGCGGCATAGCCGCGGGTTCGGCAGGGGGCGGCTGGATGGTGGAGCACGCCGGCACGGTGACCGGCTACGCGGTGCCGATGTGCGCGGCGGCCCTCGCCCTGGCCGTCGCGGCCGCGGGAACCCGCCGAAGCTGAACGGACTCCGGAGGGGGCACACGCAAAAAACGAGGACCCCGCTGCCAGGGGCAACGGGGTCCTCGTTCACATGGGAATTGTGGAGATGGCGGGAATCGAACCCGCGTCCAACGGTGCGGAACCAGGGCTTCTCCGAGTGCAGTTCGCTGCGCTTTTCTTGGCCCCGGAGGTCACGCGAACAAGCCTCCGACAGGCCCAGTCACTGTTTGATTTCCTTCCAGGCCCCGTGACCGGGCTTAGAAGTTTAGATCCCTAGTTGATGCCAGGATCCGGGTCGGGATCACCCCCGGGCTGACACTCCGCAGAGTCTTCGCTTAGCTGCTAATTAGGCAGCGAGGGCGAAGGCGGAGGAATCGCGCTTGGAATTGGCGATTATTGTTTGCGACATATGGTTTACGAGATCATTGCCGCTTCCTCGACTCGCTTCCCCTGCTTCGACATCCGCTGTCGAAACCGATCATCCCCATGTTGTTTTTTCAAATGCTCGCACCCGCTGTGAGGTGCAAGGCCCATCGTACGTGACCAACGCACGCGGATGCCACCGTATTCCGGTGGCTCCGGGGCGCGGGCCCCGGGCCGGGTGGCGGCTACGCGCTGCGCTGGCGGCGGCGGGCCGCCGAGATCGCACGGTTCGTCTCCCGCGTGTCCTGCTTCTCGCGCAGCGTCTGACGCTTGTCGTACTCCTTCTTGCCCTTCGCGAGCGCGATCTCGACCTTGACGCGGCTGTCCTTGAAGTACAGCGCGAGCGGCACGATCGTGTGGCCCGTCTCCTGCGACTTGGCCTGGAGCTTGTCGATCTCGGCCCGGTGCAGGAGCAGCTTGCGCTTGCGCTTGGCCGAGTGGTTGGTCCAGGTGCCCTGCACGTACTCCGGGACGTGGATGTTGTGCAGCCACGCCTCTCCGTTGTCGATCTGGACGAAGCCGTCGACCAGCGACGCCCTGCCCATCCGCAGCGACTTGACCTCCGTACCCATGAGTACGAGACCGCACTCGTAGGTGTCGAGGACGTGGTAGTCGTGCCGCGCCTTCTTGTTCTGCGCAATCATCTTGCGCCCGGTGTCTTTTTCCTTGGCCATAGTGCGGTCATTTTCGCACTACGACCCACCCCCGAGGCCACTCAATACCGTTTCGGCCCGCTGCTGGGCCTCCGGGCCCGCCCCGACGTCCGGCGTGATGCCGCTTCCCTCGACGCTCCGGCCCGCCGGAGTGCGGTACTGCCCGACGGTCAGCTCGGCCACCGAGCCGCCCGGGAGCTTGCTGGGCATCTGCACGGATCCCTTGCCGAAGGTGCGTGACCCGACGGTCACGGCCCTCCCCCGGTCCTGCAGGGCGCCGGTCAGCAGCTCGGCGGCGCTCATCGTGCCGCCGTCCACCATGACGACCACGGGCCGGTCGGTGTCGCCCCCGGGGTCGGCGTAGAGGGCGCGCTGGTCACCGTGCACGTCGTAGGTGGCGACGAGCCCGCCGTCCAGGAAGGCGGAGGACGCGGTGACGGCCTCGGTGACCAGACCGCCCGCGTTGGACCGGAGGTCCAGCAGGATCCCGGCGTCAGCGGGCACCTCGTCGACGGCGTCGCGGACCGCGGCGCCGGCGCCCTTGGTGAACGCGGCGACCCTGATCAGCACGGCGGAGGAGGGGTCCCGCCCGAGCCGCCGGACGCTCACCGGGTCGGTGCTGAGCCGGGCCCTGCGCAGGGTCGTGGTCCACGAGTGGGCGCCGCGGCTCAGCCCGAGGACGACGGAGGAGCCCTCGGGCGCCTTCGTCCGGTCCCCGCGCAGCAGCGCGACCACGTCGGCGACGGGACGCCTCTCGACCGGACGGCCGTCCACGGTGCGCAGCAGGTCGCCCTTGCGCACGCCCGCCCCGGCAGCCGGTCCACCTTCCTGGACCCCGGTCACGGTCACCTCGCCGCGGGCCGAGCGACGGGCGGAGATCCCCACCCCGGTGTACGAACCGTCGAGGGCCTGCTCGAACTCCTCGTACTCCCGCTCGTCGTACACCGCACCCCAGCGGTCCCCGCTGCGGCTGACGACCTCCTCGGCGGCGTCGGTGCCGGACTTCCCGTCCGCCTCCGCGTCGGCGACCGCGTCCTCGATCTCCTCACGGTCCACCGGACCCACCGTGGAGGACACCGAACGCGTCTTTATCTCCGTACCCCCGTCGTCCTCCCGGGGCAGGGACCCGGTGGCCGCGGCGGTGGCCAGCACGCTCGCGAACACCAACGTCAGGGCCGCCCCGCGGCAGATGCCCCGGGGTTTCAAATGGTACGTATGGCCCAGCATGTGGCCGAGTGTAGGACAACGCCCCGTCCGCACACGGCTCCTTGGCCGCTTGCGGGACGGGGCGCTCGTCACACCTTGAGGTACTTGCGCAACGCGAAGAGAGCGGCAACGGCGGGCATCAGCAGCCCGATCGCGACGACCAGCGGAAGCTTCGTGAGCACCGCGTCCCAGCCGATGAAGTCGATCAGGTTCAGCTTCTCCTGGAGCGCGAGACCGCCGTCGATCAGGAAGTACCGCGCGGCGATCAGGATCACGCAGGCGAGCAGTCCGCCGATGAGTCCCGCGAACGCGGCCTCCATGATGAACGGCATCTGGATGTAGAAGCCCGAGGCCCCCACCAGCCGCATGATGCCCGTCTCACGTCTCCGGCTGAACGCCGAGACGCGGACGGTGTTGACGATGAGCATCAGCGCAATGACCAGCATCAGCCCCATCAGGAAGATCGCGGCCACGTTCATGCCGTTCATGAGCCCGAAGAGGTTGTCCAGGATGCTCCGTTGGTCCTGGACGGACTGCACCCCGTCCCGGCCCGCGAAGGCCGTCGCGACCACCTTGTACTTCTGCGGGTCCTTCAGCTTGACCCGGAACGACTCCTGCATCTGGTCCGGCGTGATGTTGCCGGCCATCGGCGAGTCGCCGAACTGCTCCTGGTAGTGCTTGTAGGCCTGGTCGACCGTCTCGAAGAGGACCGGCTTCTCGACGGCGTCCATCTTCTCGAGGTCGGCCTTGATCTCCTTCTTCTGCTCCGCCGTGACGGCACCCTTGGCGCACTTGGGTACGTCCTTGGCGTCGTTCTTGTTGCAGAGGAAGATCGAGACGTTGACCTTGTCGTACCAGTAGGTCTTCATCGAGCTGACCTGCTCGCGCATCAACAGCGCACCGCCGAACAGGGCGAGCGAGAGGGCGACGGAGACCACGACCGCGAAGGTCATCGTGAGGTTACGACGAAGACCGACGCCGATCTCCGACAGGACGAACTGGGCGCGCATGGCGTCCTTTCAGTACTCGATGCTCGTGCGGGGGCTCAGAGGGGACGGCCCCTCTCAGTGCTGGTAGCCGTAGACGCCACGCGCCTGGTCACGGACTAGACGGCCCTGCTCGAGCTCGATGACGCGCTTGCGCATCTGGTCGACGATGTTCTGGTCGTGGGTCGCCATGATCACGGTGGTGCCGGTCCGGTTGATCCGGTCCAGCAGCTTCATGATGCCCACGGAGGTCTGCGGGTCGAGGTTGCCGGTCGGCTCGTCCGCGATCAGCAGCATGGGGCGGTTGACGAACGCCCGCGCGATCGCGACACGTTGCTGCTCACCACCGGAGAGCTGGCCGGGCATCCGGTCCTCCTTGCCCCCCAGACCCACGAGGTCCAGAACCTGCGGCACGGCCTTGCGGATCTCGCCGCGCGGCTTACCGATGACCTCCTGCGCGAAGGCCACGTTCTCGGCGACGGTCTTGTTGGGGAGGAGCCGGAAGTCCTGGAAGACGGTGCCCAGCTGGCGGCGCATCTGCGGCACCTTCCAGTTGGACAGCCGCGCGAGGTCCTTGCCGAGCACGTGGACCATGCCCTGACTGGCGCGCTCCTCCCGGAGGATGAGCCGCATGAAGGTGGACTTGCCGGAGCCGGAGGAGCCCACGAGGAAGACGAACTCGCCCTTCTCGATGTCGAGTGAGACGTCCCGGAGAGCTGGGCGGCTCTGCTTCGGGTAGGTCTTGGAGACGTTGTCGAATCGGATCACGGATGCACCACGGTCGGCCGGGGGTAGGTGAGCGTGACCATACGCGAAGCGGGTGAGCGCGTGCAGTCGGCGTCCAGCAATGAGGGATTTGTGACGGAAAGCGGTATGGAACGAAACGGGGCGGGCCGGACCTCGTCCTGCGGGCCGCGCCGAAACGGGCGTGAGCTGGCACAGTGGTAGGGGGAACGGTTGCGTTTCCCTGAGCGTTGTGCGGAGAGAACGTGAAGGCGGCTCCCGCCGCGCGGGAGGAGGACTGCGCATGACCTATGACCGACTGGTGTGCGCGAACTGCGCGGCGCCCGTGAGCGAGGGCCGTTGCCGTGTCTGCCGGGCGAGCCGGGAGCGGATGCAGGAGCAGGGGCCGTTCGCGGGGCTCAATCCGGCGATGCTGATAGCGCTGATGGTGATCCTCGTGGCCGCACTCGCACTGCTGGCGCACCAGGCCATCTGAGCCGAAGGCGGCATCCCGCCGCCCGGCGGGGCTGAGACGTGGGCGTACGGCCGCTGGAGCGGCTCGGAACGCCGAAGGGCCCGGGAAGGCCGTAACGGCTCTCCCGGGCCCTTCTGCGTGCGCTTACGGGCGTCAGGCGGTCGTGCGACCGCCGCCGGCCAGACGCGGCAGGATGCGGAAGCCGATGCCGCCGGCGATCATCGTCGCTGCGCCGATCAGCAGGAACGTGGTCTCGGCCGCACCGGTCTCGGCGAGCTCGTCCTTGCCCTTGCCCTGCTCGACCGGCTGGTTGCCGACGCTGTCCGTGTCGGTGTTGTCACCGGCGTCCGGGTAGACGGGGTCCGGCGACCCGGTGGATCCGCCGTCGGTACCGCCGTTGCCGCCGGTGGATCCGCCGTCGGTACCGCCGTCAGTGCCACCATCGGTGCCACCGTCAGTGCCGCCGTCAGTGCCACCGTCAGTACCGCCATCGGTGCCACCGTCAGTACCGCCATCGGTGCCACCGTCAGTACCACCGTCAGTACCGCCATCGGTGCCACCGTCAGTACCACCGTCAGTACCGCCATCGGTGCCACCGTCAGTACCGCCGTCAGCGCCACCATCGGTACCGCCGTCAGCGCCACCATCGGTGCCACCATCGGCCCCGCCGATTACGCCACCGATCACGCCACCGATGACGCCACCGTCAGTACCGCCGTCAGTACCGCCATCGGCACCGCCGTCGACGCCGCCGGCACCGCTGTCGCCCCCGCCGTCCACACCACCGGCACCGCTGTCGCCGTCGTCGCCGTCGACCGAGGCCTGGGCGCTGACCTCGGCCTCGTCCACGCCGATGTTGAGACCGAGGCCAACGGCCTGCGCGGCGCCTGCTGCGGTGAGCGAGGCACCCGCTGCGATAACCGCACCAGCGGCTATACGCGCGACGCGGATTCGCGTCTTCTTCGTCATCTGTTGCTACCCCCAGTAGCTGATCTCGTCGATGGAGCAGCCATATGTGGTCCACGGCCCTGCGGGGTCACATGCTCTGCAGGGCCACGCCGTACCGTGGTCATCCCGCCCGTCCCCGTTCACACCTGTCCCAGACATACGCGTGCTGCTCTAGCACCCTGTCCAGAGTTAAGGATTACGTCAAGGCGGTTCCGGGGGGATTAGGGCTGCTATGAGGGCTCTTGACGGCTATTCGGAATCACGACTGTGACTCACCCACCACATCTTCACCTCAACTGCCCTGCACCCCCGGCAGGGTGAAGACCCGGGGCCTGAAACGTGAGCGGGCCCGGACAGGAGAACCTGTCCGGGCCCGACAGCCATGAGGCCGAGGCTACTTCTCGCTCTGCTTGCGCCAGCGGATACCGGCTTCGATGAAACCGTCGATCTCGCCGCCGAAGACTGCTTCCGGGTTGCCCATCTCGAACTCCGTACGCAGGTCCTTGACCATCTGGTACGGGTGGAGGACGTAGGAACGCATCTGGTTGCCCCAGGAGTTGCCGCCGTCGCCCTTGAGCGCGTTCATCTTCGCCTGCTCCTCCTGGCGGCGGCGCTCGAGGAGCTTCGCCTGGAGGACGTTCATCGCGGACGCCTTGTTCTGGATCTGCGAGCGCTCGTTCTGACAGGAGACGACGATGCCGGTGGGCAGGTGGGTCAGCCGCACCGCGGAGTCCGTGGTGTTGACCCCCTGGCCGCCGGGTCCCGAGGAGCGGTACACGTCGACGCGCAGCTCGGACTCGTCGATCTCGACGTGGTCCGTCTGCTCGACCACGGGCAGCACCTCGACGCCCGCGAAGGACGTCTGGCGGCGGCCCTGGTTGTCGAACGGCGAGATGCGGACGAGCCGGTGCGTGCCCTGCTCGACGGAGAGCGTTCCGTAGGCGTACGGCACCTCCACCGCGAAGGTGGTCGACTTGATGCCGGCCTCCTCGGCGTACGCCGTCTCGTAGACCTCGGTCTTGTAGTTGTGCCGCTCCGCCCAGCGGAGGTACATGCGCTGGAGCTTCTCGGCGAAGTCGGCGGCGTCAACGCCACCGGCCTCGGCGCGGATGGTGACCAGGGCCTCGCGCGCGTCGTACTCACCGGAGAGGAGCGTGCGGACCTCCATCTCGTCCAGGGCCTTGCGGACGGACTCCAGCTCGGTCTCCGCCTCGGCGCGGGCGTCTGCGTCACCCTCGTCCTCGGCGAGCTCGAAGAGGACCTCGAGGTCGTCGATGCGGCCGCGCAGGGCTTCGGTCTTGCGGACCTCGGCCTGGAGGTGCGAAAGCTTGCTGGTGATCTTCTGCGCCGCCTCCGGGTCGTCCCAGAGGGACGGCGCCGCCGCCTGCTCCTCGAGCACGGCGATATCGGCCCTCAGCGAATCCAGGTCCAGGACGGCCTCGATCGACCCCATGGTGGAGGAGAGGGACTTCAGCTCTTCGGAAATATCGACGACTGCCACGGGTCCAGCGTAACGGCTGGACGGGTGAACCAGCCCATCCCCCGGATCACGGCCCTTCCGGGACGCCTCTCAGGGGGCCGTCGGCGCCGAGTTCCGGGTGTCCTCGGGAGCGGTGCCGGGGTCGTCACCGCTCGTCGCGAACCAGCCGCCCACTCCTATCGCCGCACACAGGGCGATCGCCGCCACACCCAGGGTGATCCGGCGCTTGCGGATCGCCGCCGACTTGTTCCGTGCCGAACCGGGACGAGGCCGTCCGGGGGCGCGCGGGGCACGGGCCGTGCCGAGGGGGCCTCCAGAGAGCTCGTCGGGGGCGGGCACGCGCATGCTCGTATGGGTGTCGCGGTTGGAGTCCGGGGAGGACCCGGGCACCAGCGGGACCGCGCCACGGCGGCGGGGCTCCTCGGGGGCCGGGGTGTACTGCTGCTCGTCGTACGCCTGCGGTTCGGCCTCGCCGTCCGGCTCGTCGACGTCGAGCGGGGGTATCCCCGCCAGGAGCGGGAGCAGCTCCCGCAGCCGGGCCGCCAGCTCGGAGGCGCGCAGCCGGGAGGCCGGGGCCTTGGCCAGGCACTGGACCAGGAGCTGCCAGAGCTCCTCGGGGATGCCCGGGAGCGGGACGACCGTCTCGGTCACGTGGCGGCGCAGGACGGCACCGGGATGGCCCCCGCCGAAGGGGGTGAAGCCGGCGAGGAGCTCGTAGAGCACCGTCGCGAGGGCGTAGATGTCCACGGCCGCGCGCGGCGGGAGACCTTCGACGATCTCGGGGGCCAGGTAGTCGGGCGTGCCGATGATCTTGGTGGCCTTGGTGCGGCGCGGGGTGTCGATCAGCTTGGCGACGCCGAAGTCGGTGAGCAGCGCGGGGTGCGAACCGCCGGGGCCGAGCGGGCCCTCCACGTCGAGCAGGATGTTCTCCGGCTTGACGTCGCGGTGGACCACTCCGGCGCGGTGCGCGGCGGCGAGCCCGTCGGCGACGTCGGCGACGACCGCCGCGGCGGCCTCGGGCGCGAGCCTGCGCTCCCGGTCCAGACGGGTGCGCAGATCGGTGCCCCGCACGAGGTCCATCACCAGCGCCAGGTCGGTGCCGTCCACCACGAGGTCGCGGACGGCGACGACGTGCGGATGACTGAGCCCGAGCAGCGCGGTGCGTTCCTGTACGAAGCGGCCCACGAGCTCCTGGTCGGACGCGAGGTCCTCGCGGAGCAGCTTGATGGCGACCGGGCCCTCGGGCCCCTCACCGAGCCACACCGTGCCGGCGCTGCCGCGCCCCAGGATCTGGTGGGCGGTGTACCGGCTGCCGATATTCCGTGCCAAGACTGCTCCCTCAGCGGCTGGCGTTGACCCCCGGTCGACAAAGTTACGCGTCGAACGGGGCGTTGCGTGCCCGGGATGGCGCCAACCTCGACTTCTGCGGGCGAATTGAGCCCGCAGAAGTCGACAAAGAAACAGAGTGGGGGCTTCTACTGACCGGTAGAGGCGCCCGGGTCGCTTTCGCCGAGGTCCTTGAACCAGTCGGTCACGTTACCGATGCCGTCCCCTATGGCGTCCCAGAAGCTCTGGCCCTGGGCGATCCAGTCCTGGAGCGGGGTCAGTTCCCAGATGAGCCAGGCGGCGACGACCAGCAGCACCACCGAGAAGAGACAGCCCTTGAGGCAGCCCAGACCGGGGATGCGCATCGGGTTGGCGCTGCGCTGCCTCGGCTGGCGCGGGGCCGGCGGCTGGGGCGCCGGCTGCTGCGGGGGCGCGTACTGCTGCCGCTGCTGCGGCTGCTGCCTCTGCGGCTGCCTCTGGGGCTGCCTCTGGGGCTGCTGCTGCGGTTCGTAGCGCTGGGGCTGCTGCTGCGGCTGGTACTGCTGGGCGCGCTGGGGCTGCTGCTGCGGCGGCTGCTGGCGCTGGGGCCGACGGCGCAGCGGGTCCTGGCTCGGGTCGAGGTACTGGACCTGCGTCTGCTCGTTGCGGTCCCGGGCCGCCCTGAGCTGGGACTGCCAGGGGTGTGGTTCGTCGGGCTGCGGGGCCCCGTCGGGGCGCGGCGGTACGGGCGGCATCATCGCGGTCGGGTCGGCCTGGCCACCCCCTCCCGGCGTCTGCTGCATCACGCTGGTCGCGGCCGAGGGGTCGTACGATCCCGCGTTGCTCGGCAGCACCTGCGTCGGGTCGGCCGCGCCCGGGGTTTCCGGGACGGCGGCGGGCGCCGGGTCGGGCGCGAGCAGGGCGCCCACCCCCTCGGCGGCCGCGATCTGCGCCGAGTTCGCGTGCACACCGATGCCCGCACCGACGGTACGCAGCGCACGGGCCAGGTTCACGGCGCTGGGCCGCTGGTCCGGGTCCTTGCGCAGGCAGCGCTCCATGACCGTCCACAGCGGCTCGGGGACGGTGCTGGGGCGCCGGGGCTCCTCGCTGAGGTGCCGGTGCAGGACCTCGAGAGCGGTGCCCCCGGCGAACGGCGGACGGCCGGTGACCAGCTCGTACAGCAGGATGCCCGCGCCGTAGACGTCCACGGCGGAGGTCTGCGGGCGGCCTTCGGCGGACTCGGGCGCCACATAGGCGGGCGTGCCGACGAACTCATGGGTCCGGGTCAGGCCCGGGGAGTCCGCGAGGCGCGCGATGCCGAAGTCGGTGAGCATCGGGTGCATCTCGCCGTCGCGCTCGTCGAGCAGCACGTTGGCGGGCTTCAGGTCGCGGTGCACGACACCGTCGGCATGGCTGGCGGCCAGCGCGTCCGCGATCTGCGCGGTGAGCAGCGCGGCCGCGACCGGGGTGAGCGGTCCGTTCTCGCGGAGGTAGCGGTGCAGGTCGGGACCGTCGACCAGGTCCATCACCAGGGCGAGGAGATCGCCCTCGACGACGAGGTCGCGGGTGCGCACGATGTTCGCGTGGGTGAGCCGCAACAGCACGGAGCGCTCACGCAGGAACCGCATCACGACATCCGCGTCGTTGGCGAGCTCCTCCTTGAGCACCTTGATCGCGACGGTCTCGCCGGGCTGCCCGGCGACTGCCGCCTCGGCGCCCGCGGTCTCCCGCTGGCGGGCTCGCCAGACGGTGCCCGTGGCGCCGCGTCCGAGCGGCTCCTCGAGCAGGTACTTGCTGCCTACCGGCCGCACGTCATGCGCTCCCTGCTGATCGTTGTGCTTCGCGGTCCCCCGGGCCCGCCCGGATGTTCCGGCCCACTCTAATGCCGCCGCACGGGGCACAGGCCGGTCGTCCTCCGGTCGTTCCCTCTGTGTCAGCGGGAAGACGCACACACGGAAGAGTTGGTTGCCGAACGAGTGTGCAGCACACCTCCGGCAGGACCAAGCAGGCTCTTTTGCACCCACACTCGGCCATTCAAGATCACTAAGCGGTCACCCCCGGGCGTGTTGTCGGTGGCAGGTGCGAGGATGCCTCCAGCACGGAACCGTGAGGTCGCGAGCCTCACACTCCGTGACGACCTGTACCGGACGACGCGTCCGTGCCGGGTGGGGGGAATCACAGGGCGTCTCCCCTGCCGGGCACCCCGCGCAGAAGGGACCGCTGACGGCGATGCAGATCCGCCTGACCGTCCTCGCGCCGCGCAGCGGCCAGACCCCGGCGCGCGCCTGCGACGTGCTCGTGACCGCCCCCGCGGGGACGGCCCTGGCGGCCGTGGCCTCCGGCCTGGCCGCCGCGGTGTCGGGCCCGGAGGGCTCCCTGGGCGGCGGCGCCACCGTGCTGTACGCCGGGCGTGAGCGGCTCGACCCGCAGCGCTGCTCCCTCGGAGAGCCTCCCCTGGTGGACGGCACGGTGCTCTCGCTCCAGGTACCCGGCGACGACGAGGCCACCGACGACGCCGTCCCGGCACGGCTCCACGTGATCGCGGGACCGGATGCCGGCGGGGTCCATCTGCTGCACGGCGGCCAGATCCGCATCGGCCGCTCGGCCGAGGCGGACGTGCCGCTCGACGACCCGGACGTGTCACGGCTGCACTGCGCGGTGACGGTCTCCGAGGACGGCCGTGTCTCCGTCGCCGACCTGGGCTCCACCAACGGCACCTCGCTCGACGGCACGGACGTCCACGACCGCCCGGTCCGGCTGGCCCCGGGCGCCCTGCTGCGGCTCGGCGAGTCCACACTGCGGCTCACGCCCGGCGACCGGACGCCCGCGCTGACGACGACGCCGGACGGCGAGGGACATCTGCGGGTGACCCGCGCGGAGGCGGCGGGCAGCGCCACCGGGCCGGCCGCCGAACCCGAGGCCGTGCCCACACCCGCAGGACGGGGCACCCACGCGGTGTACGACGACGGCCCCTCGGGCCACGACACGCACCCCGGCGAACCGCTCGGGCAGGTGGCTCCCTCCCGTGCCCCGCTCCCCCACGAGGAGGCCCCCCGACGCGGTGGCATAGGCGCCTGGGCCCGGCGCCTCACGGGCAGCAGGGGTGAACAGACACACGGGGCGCCGACAGGCGGCTCACCGGCGCACGGGCCGGATTCGGCGGCCGCCCCGCACGCCCCCTCTTCCACCCTCCATGCCTCCTCCGCCCCGGCCGGCACCTGGCCGGACCCCGCGACCGTGCTCCTCACCGCGCTCGGTCCCGGCCCCCGCCTGTGGGAGCGCGACGCCACCCACCCCGAGAGCCTGGTCGTACGGCTGGGGACGACGGAGCGGGCCGACCTGCCCGCCGTGCCGGTCACCGTGGGACTGCGGGAGGCCGGATCGCTCGGGCTCGCGGGTCCGCGGGCCAGGCTGTCCGGGCTCGCCCGTTCGGCAGTGGCACAGCTCGCCGCGCTGCACTCCCCGTTCGACCTCGAGATCGTGCTGATCAGCACGGACCGGGCCCGGAGCCCGGAGGAGCGTCGGCGCGAGTGGTCGTGGCTCGGCTGGCTGCCCCATCTGCGCCCCATGCACGGCCAGGACTGCCGACTGCTCCTCGCCTACGACCGTGACCAGGCTGGCGCCCGCGCGGCGGAACTGGTGCGTCGTATGGAGGAGGGGCCGCTGGGGCCGGGCTGGGCCAGCGCCGACCGGTCCTCCGTCGCAGAGGCGGCCGCCCGCCACACGGGGCCGTACACCGTGGTGATCGTGGACGGAGATCCCGGCTCCGCGGCCCTGCGCGAGACCACGGCCGGGCTGGCCGGTGCGGGTGCGGCGGCCGGGATCCATCTGATCTGCCTGGCCGAGACCCCGGCCGCCTCCCCGACGTCCCCCGTCGCCGCGACCTACGACACCGCGTGCCGGGCCTCGATCGCCTTCCGCGAGTGCGGTGCGGTCGCCATGCTGAGCGGCGACGTGGCGACCGCGCTGCGGCTGCTGCGCACCGCGGGTGGCCAGGCGGCGGGCCACGGCACCGTCGCCGCGGTGGACGCCGTGTCGGCGGCCTGGGCCGAGCGGTTCGGCCGCGCCCTCGCCCCGCTGCGCGACGAGGGGACGGCCGCTCTGCCCGGCCGGCCCATGGCGGCCGCGCTGCCCCCGTCCGCCCGCCTGCTGGACGAACTGGGTCTCGCCAGGGCCACCCCGGCCTCCCTGATGGCGCGCTGGGCCTCCACCGCCGAGGACCAGCCGGGCGCCACGGTGCGCACGGCCCGCCCCGGAGCGGCGGACCTGGACACGACGGGCTCCGGCCGCACCCTGAGCACCGGACAGCCCCGGGTGCTCGCGCAGCGCGAGTCCCCCGATGCCGGACACACCCCCTTCCGGAGCAGTGGGCCCACCAGCTCGGGCTCGGGCCGCTCCGCCTACTCCCACGCGGCCGGCAGCGGCGGCTCCCCCCGGATCGGCGCCCAGCGACGTGACAGCGGGGCCACGGAGCCGGGGAGCACAGGGGCGTCCTCCTGCTACCCGGGACGCCCCGTGATCGTGCTCGGCGCCGGCCCCCGCGGCCCCCTCTCCGTCGATCTGGCCGACGAGGGACCGCATCTGCTGGTCGAGGGCCCCGCGGGCAGCGGCCGTACGGAACTGCTGCGCGCCGTCGCCGCCTCACTGGCCTCGGCAGCACGCCCCGACAGGCTCGGCATCCTCCTCATCGACGGGGCGGGCGGCGAGCACGGGGAGCGTGGCGAGGGGCTGCGCCCCTGCACCGAACTGCCGCACGTCTTCACCCACCTGGTGGCCTCGGACCCCGTACGCATGCGGGAGTTCGCCCAGGCCCTGGCCGGGGAGCTGAAGCGCAGGGCGGAGCTGCTCGGCACGCTGGACTTCTCCGAGTGGCACGCCCGGTACGAGGAATCACAGGGGCTCACCGGCCGTCGCACCACCGACGCCGCCGAACAGCGCGGTGACCTCGAACCGCCCGCCGGCGGCACCCTGCGGCTGCGGACCACCTCGGCCCGTCCGGTGGAGCCCGGCCCCTCCCCCCTGCCCCGGCTGGTCGTCCTGGCCGACGACTTCGACGCCCTGGTCGCCCCGGCGCTCGGCAGCCCCGGCCGCCCCTCCGCCGGGTCCGTGGTCCGGGTGCTGGAGGCCGTGGCCAGGGACGGCGGGCGTCTCGGCGTCCACCTGGTCGCCACGTCCGCCCGCCCGGACCGCACCGAGGACACGGAGCTGGCCCGTGGCGCGCGGCTGCGCATCGTGCTCGACCCGCCCGTCGTCCCGCCGTCACCCGACGAAGCGGCGCCGGGCCGGGGGCGGCTGGGCCATCCGGACGGGCGGGTGACCCCCTTCCAGGGCGGCAGGGTCACCGGCCGTATCCCGCGCACAGCGACCCAGCGGCCCACCGTGGTGCCGCTGGACTGGGAGCGGATGGGGGATCCGCCGACCCGCCGGCCGGTCCGCGAACTGGGCAACGGACCCACGGACCTGGCCCTGCTGGCCAGCGCCCTGGAGAGGGCGGCCCGTTCGGTGAACGCGGAGCCGCTGCCTCCGCTGATTCCGTAGCCCTCTCCGCCCCTCGCCCCGGTACGGGCGAACGCGACCGTCCTGTCCTGGTTCGACGTCACGAGCCCATCACGATCGCCGAGTTGGCGCCTGCGACGGTATTGCTACTCCGGTGTGACGGGCATAGGACTGTCCGCACGGACGACGTGAACCGCACGATGTGAGACGCGAGCGGCAGCAGCGGGAGACCCCTGCTGCGCTGCCCGTTCCTCACGCGCGCGCAGGAGAGACGGGGCAGGAATGCGCACAACCCTTCGCATGCGTAGGGCCGCACTGGTGTTCACCGCGATCGGGGCGCTGGCACTCACCGGATGTGGTGACGACGGCGCCGGTAAGGACAAGCCGGGCGACGACGCCGGCAAGGGCGAAGGCAGTGCGCCGAGCGTCACTCTGCCGAAGCTCGACGGCGAGAAGATATCGGTGGCCGCGGTCTGGACCGGACCCGAGCAGGCCAACTTCACCAAGGTCCTCGACGAGTTCGAGGCACGGACGGGTGCCACGGTCACCTTCGTCCCGGCACAGGACCCGATCGTCAACTTCCTCGGTACGAAGATCGCGGGCGGTCAGCCCCCGGACGTGGCGATGATCCCGCAGGTGGGCGCGATCCAGCAGGCCGTGGCCAAGAAGTGGGCCAAGCCGGTCGGCAACGAGGCGCGGGCCCAGCTGGGCCAGAACTACTCGAAGGTCTGGCAGGACCTCGGCGCGGTCGACGGCACCCAGTACGGCGTCTACTTCAAGGCCGCCAACAAGTCCCTGATCTGGTACAACGCCAAGGCGTTCGAGAACGCTGGCGCGAGCGAGCCGAAGACCTGGAAGGACTTCATCGCCACCGCCGAGACGGTCTCCGCCTCCGGCGTCACCCCGGTCTCGGTCGGCGGTGCCGACGGCTGGACCCTCACCGACTGGTTCGAGAACGTCTACCTCTCCCAGGCCGGCCCGGAGAAGTACGACCAGCTGGCCAAGCACGAGATCAAGTGGACGGACCCGTCCGTCAAGGACGCCCTGACCACGCTCGCCGAGCTCTTCGGCAAGCCGAGCCTGATCGCCGGCGGGGCCGACGGGGCTCTGCAGACCGAGTTCCCGGCGTCCGTCACCCAGACGTTCACCGGCGGCGACCAGCCCAAGGGCGCCATGGTCTTCGAGGGCGACTTCGTCTCCATCAACATCGCGCAGACCGAGGCGAAGATCGGCACCGACGCGAAGGTGTTCCCGTTCCCGGCGGTCGGCGCGGACTCCCCGGTGGTGACGGGCGGCGACGCGGCGGTGGCGCTCAAGGACACCAAGGGCGCCCAGGCCCTGCTGACGTGGCTGGCCTCCAAGGACTCGGCGAAGATCTGGGCCGAGGCGGGCGGGTTCATCTCGCCCAACAAGTCGCTGGACACGGCGGCGTACCCGAACGACGTGCAGCGCACGATGGCGGAGGCGCTGATCGACGCCGGCGACGACGTCCGGTTCGACATGTCCGACCAGGCCCCGCAGTCGTTCGGCGGGACGCCCGGCAAGGGTGAGTGGAAGACGCTCCAGGACTTCCTGAAGAACCCGAAGGACATCGCGGGGGCTCAAGCGAAGCTGGAGTCCGACGCGGCCAAGGCGTACAAGAGCTGACGGGGTGACCACAGCGACAGCGGGGGGCGCCGGAACCGCGCCCCCCGCCGACAAGCGTCCCGACACGGGTACGAGCACGGGCAAGCACCCGCGCGGGAAGGTGACCGGTACCCGGAGGGCCGTCGCGGCGGCGTTCCTGCTGCCGGCCCTGGTGCTGCTCGGCTCCCTCGTCGTCTATCCGATCGTCTACTCCGTCTACCGCTCGTTCCTGGACCAGTCCGGAACCGGCTTCGCGGGCCTGGACAACTACAAGGCGCTGTTCACGGACGACACCATCCGGACAGCGGTCAAGAACAACGCGATCTGGGTCGTGTTCGCGCCGACCGTCGCCACCGTGCTGGGACTGATCTTCGCGGTGCTCACCGAGCGGATCCGGTGGGGGACGGCGTTCAAGCTGATCGTCTTCATGCCGATGGCCATCTCCATGCTGGCCGCCGGCATCATCTTCCGGCTCGTGTACGAGCAGGCGCCGGAGCGCGGTGTCGCCAACGCCGTGGCGGTGGGGGTGCACGACACGTTCGCCCAGTCGTCCGGCTTCCCCAAGGCGCATCCGCTGCCCGTCCATCCGCTGAAGGCGGGCGGGGGCGGTTCCTTCGTGACGAAGGAGACCGTGCGTGCCGGTGAGCCGGTGAGCCTGCCGCTGGTCGGCGTGGCCCCGGCGAAGATGCCGGGCGACGCGAAGCCCGCGAAGGCGGCCACCGCGTCCGGCGAGGGGATCACGGGCACGGCCTGGCTCGACTTCACCAAGGGCGGCGGCGGCAAGCCGAACCTCGTCGATCCGAAGGAACTCGGTCTCAAGGGCATCACCGTCGAGGCGGTGAAGGACGGCAAGGTCGTCGCCAGGGCCACGGCGGGCGCGGACGGGGTGTTCACCCTGCCCGCGTCGGCGGACGGGAGCCTGCTTCGGCTCCCGGCGGACAACTTCCGCGAGCCCTACAACGGCGTCGACTGGCTCGGGCCCTCCCTCGTGACGCCGGGGATCATCGGCAGCTACGTCTGGATGTGGGCCGGATTCGCGATGGTGCTGATCGCGGCCGGCCTGGCGGGACTGCCGCGCGAACTCCTCGAGGCCGCCAGGGTGGACGGCGCGAACGAGTGGCAGGTCTTCCGTCGGATCACGGTGCCGCTGCTGGCCCCCGTGCTCGCGGTGGTGCTGGTCACCTTGATGATCAACGTCCTGAAGATCTTCGACCTGGTCTTCATCATCGCGCCGGGATCCTCCCAGGACGACGCGAACGTCCTCGCCCTCCAGCTGTACCGCTCCTCGTTCGGCACGGACGCGGATCTCGGGATCGGCAGCGCCATCGCCGTACTCCTGTTGCTGCTGGTGATCCCGGTGATGCTGTTCAACATCCGCCGCATGCGGAGGGAGGGGCGCCGATGACCACTCGGGACCGGACCGCACCATCCCCCCGCCGGGGGTCCGGGGCGCGCTCCCCGGAACGACCCAGCGACAACCGCCGTACGCGGAAGGAGGGGCGCCGATGACCACGGCCAAGGCCGCACAGGCCGAACAGGTCCCACGGGTCGAGAAGGCCGAGAGGACCGGGAAGGCCGAGCGGCCCCTCGGCGCGCGGATCGCCGCCCGGGCGGGCGGCGGCGCCATGCGGGTCTTCCTCGTCCTGGTGGGCCTGTTCTGGCTGATGCCGACCATCGGGCTGCTGCTCTCCTCGCTGCGCGGACCCGAGGACATCGCGGCGACCGGCTGGTGGAAGGTCCTCACCGCCCCCTCCGAGCTCACCTTCTCCAACTACCAGCGTCTGCTGGACAATTCGACCATCACCGATTCCCTGTTCAGTACGGTGCTGATCACCGTCCCGACCACCGTCCTCGTGGTCGTCATCGGCTCGCTCGCCGGTTACGCCTTCGCCTGGATGGAGTTCCCCGGCCGCGACTGGTGGTTCCTGGTGGTCGTGGGACTGCTGGTGGTCCCCGTGCAGGTCGCCCTGATCCCGGTGTCCGAGCTCTTCGGCACCATCGGGATCTTCGAGACGACCTTCGGCGTGATCATGTTCCACACGGCGTTCGGCCTGCCGTTCGCCATCTTCCTGCTGAGGAACTTCTTCGCCGAGATCCCGCGCGAACTGCTGGAGGCCGCACGGCTGGACGGTGCGGGCGAGATCCGGTTGTTCACCCGGGTCGTCATGCCCCTCGGCGGGCCCGCGATCGCCTCGCTCGGGATCTTCCAGTTCCTCTGGGTGTGGAACGACATGCTGGTCGCGCTGATCTTCGCGGACTCGGATTCCCCGCCGATCACCGTGGCCCTGCAGCAGCAGGTGCGGCAGTTCGGCAACAACATCGACGTGCTCGCACCCGGCGCCTTCGTGTCCATGGTGATCCCGCTGGCGGTCTTCTTCGCCTTCCAGCGGCAGTTCGTCTCCGGCGTGATGGCGGGCGCCGTCAAGTAGGGAAGCCGGTCCAGTACACACGTTCGTCAACACCAGGGCGGCCCGTTCACTCGCGAACGGGCCGCCCTACCTCGTCTTTCCCCCGGATGCCACATCCCGCGTAACCAAGTCACTCCTTCGGCCGTTTGCGGGCCACCTGCCCGCCCGCGAGCGACCCCTGGATGTGTTGTGCCCCGGTTCAGTGTCATCGTGCCCGCGTACCGGGTCCAGGCGTATCTGCACGCGTGTCTCGACTCCGTGCTGAACCAGTCCTTCAAGGACTACGAAGTCATCGTGGTCGACGACTGTTCACCGGACGCCTGTGGCCCGATCGCCGATGAGTACGCCGTCCGCGACCCCCGGGTCAGCGCAGTCCACCTGCCCCGCAACTCCGGACTGGGGCCCGCCCGCAACGCCGGGGTCTCCAGGGCGACCGGAGACTATCTGCTCTTCCTCGACGGTGACGACACCTTCGCCCCCGAGGCGCTCCAGACCATCGCCGACCGGCTGGAGGCCACCGGCGGCCCCGACGTGCTGGTCTACGACTACGCCCGCACGTACTGGTCGGGCGAGAGCGTGCGCAACACCTTCGCCGAGCACCTCGCGGAGACCGGCCCCGCGTCCTTCGGGCTCGCGGAGCGGCCCGAGCTGCTCAAGGTCCTGATGGTCGTGTGGAACAAGGCGTACCGCCGCGAGTTCATCGAGGCCGAGGGCTTCACCTTCCCGCCCGGCTACTACGAGGACACCCCCTGGACCTACCCGGTGCTGATGGCCGCCGGGTCGATCGCGGTGCTGGACACCGTCTGCGTGGGCTACCGCCAGCGGCGTCGTGGCAACATCCTGTCCACCACCACCCACCGGCACTTCGACGTCTTCGACCAGTACGACCGCGTCTTCGCCTTCATCGACGCCCGGCCCGAACTCGCCGTCTGGCGACCGGTGATGTTCCGCAGGATGCTCGACCACTTCTCGACGCTCTTCACCTCCCGGGGCCGGCTGCCGCGCGGGACCCGGGCCCTGTTCTTCCGCCGCGCCCGGGCCCACTGCCGCCGCTACCGCACCCCGGGCTCCCCCGTGCCCCGTCGCACCCGGCTGCGGCACGCGCTGTTCCGGCTGGGCGCGCACCGCACCTACCGCGCCCTGTGGGCCGCGCAGCGGCTGCGCGCGAGGCTCGGACGCGCGGCGGCGACGGTGCGCCGGGCGGTGCGCGGAGCCGCGCTCCAGCTGCACTACCGCGTCCAGCTGCGCCTGCCCGTCCGGACCACGGACGCGGTCTTCGCCGCCTACTGGCACCGCGGCTACACCTGCAGCCCCGCGGCGCTGGAGGCCACGGCCAGAGCCCTCGTACCCGGGTTGCGCACCCACTGGATCTGCCGCCCGCAGGACGCGCACACGGTGCCGGACGCGACCCGCGTGCTGCACCCGGGGACCGCCGCGTACTGGACGGCTCTGGCGCGCTCCAAGTACCTCGTGAACAACGTCAACTTCGACCGCAGACTCGTGAAGAGACGCGGGCAGGTGCTCCTGCAGACCCATCACGGCACCCCGCTGAAGACCATGGGCACCGACCTCGTACACCGGCCCGCGGCGGCCGGCTCCATGGACTTCGACCAGCTGCTGCGCAACATCGACAAGTGGGACTTCTCGCTCTCGGCCAACCAGCACTCCACCCTCGTGTGGGAACGCACCTACCCGTCCGGCTACACCACGCTGGAGTACGGCAGCCCGCGCAACGACGTCTTCCGCCGCACGGGCCCCGAGGAGACCGCGCGGCTGCGCGTGCGCCTGGGCGTCCCCGACGGCAGCACCGCCCTGCTGTACGCGCCGACCCACCGCGACTACCGGCGTACCCAGCAGCACTCCCTGGACCTGGAGCGGCTGGTCCGCGTCCTGGGGCCCCGCTTCGTGATCCTGGCCCGCTCGCACTACCTGGACGCGACGGCCCGGGCCACCGCCGGCCACACCCGGCACCCGCGGATCATCGACGTCAGCGCCCACCCGTCGGTCGAGGAACTCTGCCTCGCCTCCGACGGGCTGATCACGGACTACTCGTCGCTGATGTTCGACTACGTCAACCTCGACCGGCCGGTCGTCCTCCACCTGGAGGACGCCCAGGCGTACGACGGTGCGCGCGGCACGTACTTCGATCCGGCGGCCTTCCCTCCCGGGGCGGTCGCCCGTGACCAGGAGGAGCTGCACGAGATCTTCGCCACGGACCACTGGCGCGGGCCGCGGTCGGCGCAGCGCCGCGCCGCGTTCCGGGCCCGGTTCTGCCCGTACGACGACGGCCACGCGGCGGAGCGGGTGGTGCGCAGGGTCTTCCTGGGCGACACCTCCGGCATGCCGCTGCCCGTCCCGCTGACGAGTCGTGGGCCGACCGGGGTGCCGCGTCAGGTACCGGTACGGGAGTACACGAGCGGGTGAGGGCCGCGGAGCCCGGGGCGCCGGACGCCCCGGGCTCTCAGCGCTCCAGGAACGCGAACAGCTCTTCCCAGCGCTCCATGGCCTCCGCCTCGGAGAACCGCTGGACACCGGCCCGCGCCCGGTCGCCCATCGCGTCCCGCATCCGGGGGTTGCCGGTGAGCCTCAGCAGCCGGTCGGCGAGCGCGGTGATGTCGCCCGCCGGCGCGAGCAGTCCGTCCTCACCGTCACGCACGATCTCCCGCACACCCGGCGCACAGTCGAAGGCGGCACACGGCACGCCGCTCGCCATGGCCTCCAGCAGTGCCAGCGGGAAGCCTTCGCCGCGTGAGGACTGGACGAAGACCGAGGACGTGGCGAGCGCGGCGGGGACGTCGTCCGTGCGTCCCCGCCAGTGGACCGAGGAGTCCAGCCCGAGGGCGGTGCACTGCGCCCTCAGGGCCGCCTCGTCCTCGCCCGTCCCGTAGACGTCCAGCCGCCAGTCCGGGCGCTGCGGAGCCACCAGCGCCCAGGTGTCCAGGAGCATGTCGAGGCCCTTCTGGTCGGTGAGCCGGCCGATGCTCGCCACCGACTTACCCAAACGCGGGGAGGGCACATCGGGCAGCGCGGCCAGGGCGTTGGGCATGAAACCCACGTTGTTCATCCCGTCACCCGCCCACTTGTCCGCGTCCTCCTCCGTGAGGACGAGCCAGTGGTCGAGCGGCGGGTAGTGGTTCCTGATCCAGCGGTAGCGGTGGCTCGCCCGGGAGTAGTCGTAGGACTCGTGACTCATCCCGATGACCCGCAGCCCGACGGTGTCCGCCTCGCCGACCCACTCCATCGCCCAGACCTGGCTGACGATCACCACCCCGCCGGGCCGGGCGGCCCGGAAGATCTCCGAGAGCCGTTCGACGGCCAGCCGCTTGCGGGCCGCACGCGCTGCCTCGGCGCGCCTGGCGGGCACACGGAAGCGGTCCCGCAGGCCCTTGGGCGCCCAGGGCGTCGGAGGGTGCGCCGGATACAGCGCGGTCACCGGGTAGCCGCACGGCTCCGGCAGGGCCATCTTCCGCTCGGCGGCGTGGATACCGACCGTGTGCACCCGGTGGCCCGCCTCCTGGAACAGCTGGGCGGTCCGGTGCATCCAGCCGGTGACACCGCCGAGTTCGTCGGTGCTGTTGGAGACGATGAAGACATCACGGCTGCGGCTCATCGGCCGGCCTCCCCGGTAGGGACGGTGGGGGACGGGACGAGGTGCCGGGCGAACACGGTGTCGACGACGGCGCGTGCCGCCTCTCCGCGGTCGTAGCCGCCGAACTCGGAAGCGAAGGCGGCCCGTTGCTCCTGATAGCCGGTGTCCGCGGTCTTCAGCCGGGCCAAAACGGCGAACAGCTCCTCCTCGGTGGCCGTCACCGGGCCCGGTGCCTTCTCCCGCAGATCGAAGTAGCTGCCCCGCTCGGCAACGTAGGAGTCGAGATCGGGGGCGAAGAGGATGATCGGGCGGTCCAGGAGCGCGTAGTCGAACATGATCGACGAGTAGTCGGTGACCAGGACGTCGGTGAGCGCCAGCAGTTCACTCACGTCGTGGTGGCCCGAGACGTCCACGACCGTCCCGGGCGGGCAGGCGGGCAGGCTCGCCGCCTCCAGGTAGTGACTCCGCACCAGCAGCGTGTACGTGTCACCGAAGCGTTCCGCGAAGCGCGCCGCGTCCAGCAGCAGCCGCTGCCGCCCGCGCTTGCCGGGGCCGCCCCGGAAGGTCGGCGCGTACAGCACGACCTTGCGGTGGTCGGGCAGGCCGAGTGCGGCCGCGAGAGCCGGACGGGGCAGCCTGCCCTCCGCCTCGTCCCTGGCGCGCGCGGCGAGCAGCACGTCGTTGCGCGGGTAGCCGGTGCGCAGCAGCGTCTCCTCCGGCAGCCGGTAGGCGCGGGCCAGGGTGCGCTCGTCGTGCTCGGACCGTACGAGGAAGTGGTCGAACCGGCCCACGGACTGCCGGAGCCGCTCGCGCTGCGGGGCGTTCTGCATGCGCACCCGCGTCTCGTCGAAGCCCATGCGCTTGTACGCCGAGCCGTGCCAGGTCTGGAGGTAGGTCGTGCCGGAGGGCTTGTCGAGGTGCTGCGGGAACCCCTGGTTGTCGACCCAGTACTCGGCCCGGGCCAGGGCCCACAGATAGCGCCAGGACCATCGGGGCACCAGCGCGGCGTCCGCGGGGAAACCGTCCGGGGAGCCGGCGTACGACCAGACGCAGCGCAGCCGCAGCCCCCTGGCCCGCACCTCCTCGTGGACGGCGCGGGGGCTGTCGCCGTAGCAGGTGCCCATGTGGCTCTCGAAGACCACGGAGCCCTTGCGTACGGGCAGCCGCAGCAGCCAGGAGCGGTAGACGGAGACCTTGAAGCCCCTGGCGTGCAGCCGGTCCCGTCGTCGGCGCAGGGCCCGGGCCAGGAGCCTGGCCCGGCGGGCGGGGCGGAAGTGGGTGGCGTAGTGGACCAGTCGGCGGGCCGTGCGGGCGGGCCGCAGGCGGGCTTCGAGCCGGAGCGCCAGGTGGTCCCGGAGCGTGATGTAGGGCTGCCAGGTGTCCCCGGCCGCCCTGCCCAGCCGGGGCAGGGCGGGGGAGCGGTCCGCCGGGCCGACGAGGTCGTGTGCGGCGAAGAGGTCGCTCACCGAGCGGTTCCGGCCGTCCTCCACCACCATCCGCACGTCCCACACCGTGTCGCGGGGCCCCAGGGGGCGCAGCAGCCGGGTGACGTCGACGCGGGTGGACCAGCTGATTCCGGTGGCGTCGGGCCGCAGCGTGGCGACCGGCGCGTGGAAGGCGCGGGAGCCGTCCCGGACACGGAACTCCAGCCGGGCCGTCAGCGGGCCGCCCGGGTCGGGCCCGGTGTGCGCGGGCAGGACGAGTCTGCCCGCGAGCAGGACCCGGCCGCCGTCGGCCTCGTAGCGGGTGAGCCTGTTCATCAGCTTCAGCTCGCCGAACGACCGGTACTGGTGGCCGAGTCCGGTGACGTCGAACACGGGGTCAAGATCGCCTTTCCAGCACACCCTCCCGTCGTCCGCCACGGACAGGGGCGCGGCCACCACGCCCCTCCTGCGCAGGGCGTACGCCGCGGTGAGCGCCCCGTCCGCGTCGCCCCGCTCCAGCAGCCGGACTCCGACGCGCTCGACGGGAGCGAGACTCAGCAGGACCGTCTCCGGTACGCAGCCGGGCAGCACCCGGGCCGCCGTCTCCGCGATGCGTTCGCGGTCGGCGACGGGCAGCTCCGGCAGGGTGCGCACCAGCGGCACGACGGTGTCCAGCAGGAAGGCCCGGTCCCGCTCCGCACGCAGCTCCGTCAGCCCCTGGGCCACGAGCACGTGGCACACCCGCCGGTGCGCCTCGACCACCCCGGCGAGGTCCCGGCCGGCGTCCGGAACGGCCCGCCCCGAGACGATCCGGCGGCGTACGAGGGCGATCCGGCCGACCACGGCCGCCGCCAGGGCACCGAACAGGACCCCGCTGTGGGTGAGGTCCTCGTCGTAGCGCAGCGCATGCCGCTCCAGCGCCGCCCGCCGCAGGCAGAAACCCGTCACCAGGGCGTCGTGCACGGCCAGTTCGGGGGCTTCGGTGAATCGGGCGACCGTGCGGGAACGCAGGAACAGCGGGTGCTGCCAGGAGGGTTCCCGCTCCTTCGCCCCCTCCCCGGTGAGCCTGCTCCAGCGCCCCGCGACCAGATCGGCACGGGTGCGCGTACCGGCCTGCCAGAGGTTGCGGCAGGCGTGCCGCTCGAGCCGTTCGCCGACGTCGAGCACGAGGACGTAGGTGCCGCGCGCCGCGTCCAGGCCGGCGTTGCGCAGCGAGGCGACCGAGTCCGTACCGGGGTCGAGGACGCGGACCTCGCCCGGGGAGCGTCCGGCGAGCACTCCGGCGGCCTGCCGCAGGGCGGGGGGTGCGCCGACTGGAAGGACGACGAGTGCCTCGACCGCCCGCAGACTCTGGCCGAGCACGGACTCCACGGACGCGGCCAGCGCCTCCTCGCCGCCCTCCGCGGCGGTGATCACACAGCTGAAGTCGGGGGTGCTCATGCCTGCTCCCCCTTCAGCATCCGGTCCACGACCTGGGCGGCCGCCGTCCCGTCGTCGAGATCGCAGAACGACTCACAAAAGCCCGCGTACGCCGCGCGGTGGCCGGCGGTGGCGGCGTCCGGATCGCGCAACGCCTCGACGACGGCGGCCGAGTCGGTGATCAGCGGGCCGGGTGCCCGGTTCTCGAAGTCGAAGCAGAAACCGCGCAGGGTGTCGCGGTAGTGCTCCAGGTCATAGGTGTGGAAGAGCATCGGCCGGCCCGTCTGCGCGAAGTCGAACATCAGGGACGAGTAGTCCGTGACCAGCACATCGCTGATCAGCATCAGCTCGGCGACATCGGGATGCCGGGACACGTCGCGGACGAAGTCGTTCTCCGGGATGCTCCCGCCGACCAGGTAGTGGCGGCGCACCAGCAGGACATGGTCGTCACCGAGCGCCTTCCGGGCCTGCTCCAGGTCCAGTTGGAGATCGAGCCCGTACCGCCCGCCCCGCCTGGGCCGGTCCTCGCGCCAGGTCGGGGCGTACAGGACGACCCGCTTGCCGTCGGGAACGGCGAGCGCCTGCCGGACGGCGTCGGCGAGCTTCGCCCGGTCGGGGGCGTACAGCAGGTCGTTGCGCGGATAGCCGCTCTCGAGCACCTCTCCCGTGTGGCCGAACGCGCGGCGCAGGACGGGTGTCGAGAAGCGGTTCGGTGAGACGAGCACGCTCCACTGGGCGGCCCGCCGTGGCATGGAATCCATGTAGGCGCTGTCCGCGAAGGCGGTGCCCGAGAGGTCCCGGCCGATGCACTTGAGCGGGGTGCCGTGCCAGGTCTGGACGACGAACTGCCCCTCCGACCGCTCGAACCACTCGGGCAGCTGGGTGTTGGTGACGATCCACCGGCTGCGCGCCAGGGCGTCGTGCCACTCGGCGCTGTGCAGGGCGACGGCGCGGACTCCGGCGGGCACGGCGGCCTGCTGGTCCCGCACCACCCAGAGATGCTCGACGCCGGTGCCCCGCCGGGCCAGCTCCTGGTGGACGGCGCGGGGTGAGTCCGAGTACTGGCGCCCGTCGAAGCTGGAGTACAGCACGGTGTCCCACAGCTCACGGCCGCGCAGGTCCGCGTACCGCTCGCGCAGCCGGCGCTGCCCGTACGCGCCTCTGTCGCCCGGTGGCAGGGCGCTTCCCGATCTCAGGGAGAGCCGGTCGTGGGAGCGCCGTTCCAGGGTGAAGCCGCGCCCTCGCGACTCCCGGCCCTGCGGGAGTTCCGCGTGCAGCTGGTGCACCACGCGCAGCGGGAGATAGCGATCCGGGTCGGTCTCGCCCCGGTCGCGGAGGAACGGGTGCCACCGGCCCTCGGCGAGCGGCAGCGCCCCGCCGGCCCCGTCGACGGCCCCGGGGGACAGCGCCGTACGGAAACCGGCGCCCGTGCGCTCCACGGCGAAGATGTGCTCCTCCTGATGGCCGCCGTGGCGCAGGACGAGCTCGACCGGGCGGTCCCGTACGGCCGGGAAGGTCCCCTCCAGTGCCAGGTGTGTGTCGTCCGTCCAGGACACGCGGGTGACGACGGGCCGCACGTCCCGGTCGGTCAGCACGAGGTCCCCGGAGGGGTTGGCGGCGGCGTAGAGCTCACGGCCGCCGGGCAGCGCGTACCGTGCGGCGTCGGTCTCCGGGCGGGCCGCGACCGTCAGCCGGCGCGGCCCGCCCGCCAGCTGGACACCCCAGTCGCCGTCGGAGCCCCGGAAGGTCACCAGCGGCACCTCGGCGACGACGGTGCGGCCGTCCGTGCCCTCTTCCGCGGCCAGGGGGAATTCGCGGGTCTCCTTCGTACGCCACTCCTGGATGCGCAGTGCCGTCGGAGCGTCCCCGCCCAGCAGGCGCACCGCGATCCGGATGCCGTCGCCGGTCCGTGTCGGCCCGTGCCCGGCGAGCACCGCGTCGACCCGCTCGGCGCGCAGTTCCAGCTTGTTCCCGGAGAGGAGCGGGACGACCCGGGTGCGCTCGTCGACGTAGCGGACGGCGGGCGCGGCCGGATTTCCGAGCAGCCGCATCGGCCCCCGGCGCGGCCTCCCCGCACCGACCACGACGGATTCCAGCTTCCACACGGTCCGGCCACCGCGCGCCGTGGCGCGGGTGACGAGCCGGCGCGGGTCGACGACGGTCTCGAAACCGGACCGCTCGTAGCGGTGCAGCGAGCGGCCCGATCCGGCCGCCGCCTCGTCCGTCACCGTCCTGCGCAGCCGGAGCGGCATCAGCCGGCGGCCCGACCGCAGCCAGCCGGCCCCCGCCGATCCGCCCGGGGCGTTGCGGACGTACGCGTATCCCTTGAGGTGCAGCAGCCCGTCCCGCCACACCGCCTCGGTGAGGTGCGCGTGCACGGGGAGGTCGTCGGCGGACAGCGCGGTGACCTGGCGCGGGAGGGGCGCGTCGACCCCGGGGTACTGGGCCCGCGGGCGCAGCCGCCCCCGGACGTGGAAGGTGTCACGGTCGGTGGACTCGTGTGCCAGCAGCGCGAGCAGCTCCGCCGTCCTGCGCTCCCGGATGAGCTGCCACTTGACCCGCAGATGCAGGGGCAGCGCCGCGAGGACGGCCGGGTCGACCGTGGCCGCGAAGGCGTTGGCGTGGGTGAGGAATGCCTCGTGGAAGCTCTCGTCGCCGTCCGGGAGCGCCTCGATGAACAGCCACAGGTCTCCGGAGAGCGCGTGCTCGTCGTAGCGGCGCTTCCCCTCCGTCATGCCACGGTCCGCGAGGAACCTGCTGACCGTGGAGACCGCGGTGACCCGGTCGCGGATGCCGTGCGCGACCGCGCGCCGGGTGGTGATCGAGCCGTCGCGGTCCCGCCAGTGGTAGACCGGCTCCTCCACGACGTCGACGCTCCGGGCCAGGAAGTGGGCGGGCAGGACCACGGCGATGTCCTCGTACAGGACCCCCGTCGGGAAGGCGAAGGAGTGCTGGTCCCAGAAGGACCTGCGGAACACCTTGTTGCACGCGATGCGGTCGCCGAGCAGGATCCAGTCACGCGTGACGTGGGTGGCCCGGCGGGCCCTCTCCATCGGGCGGCGGAACATCGGGGACTGTTCGAGCGCCCCGTCCGCCCGGAGCCTGAGGACGTTGCCGGTCGCGAAGTCCGATCCGGAGGCGTCGAGTTCGCCGAGCATCCGGGCGAAGGCGCCCGGCGGCACGACGTCGTCGCTGTCGACGAACGCCAGGAACCCCGCGTCCGGGTGGGCCTGCGCGGCTCCCGCGTTCCGCGCGGCCCCGAGCCCGGCGTTCTTCTGCCGGATCAAACGGAAGCGGGGGTCCTTCCGGGAGAACTCCAGTGCCACGTCGGCACTTCCGTCCGTCGAACCGTCGTCGACCATGACGACTTCCAGATCGGCCATGGTCTGCCCGGCCAGTGAGTCCAGGCAGGCTCCGAGGTAATCCTCGACGTTGTAGAGCGGGACGACGACGGTGAGGCGGGGTGCCATGGCGCTGCGCACGATCCTTCCGGGCGGATGAACGGACTTCCTGTCTATGGAACGAGCCCCGCGCCGGGGAGGCACGGGGCTCACAACGGGGCACTGTCCGAACGGGGTTCGCCCGGGCACCGTCCGCCCGGGTCCGGCCGACACGGCCCCCTCAGGGTTTGACGGCGATGCGGCCCTCGTCCATGCGCAGCAGCAGGAGCTGCTCGCCGGTCTCCTCCAGGAACTCGTCCACGGCCTGGCGTGATCCCTGCCAGTAGCCGTAGTCGTCGATCAGCAGCACCCCGCCGCTCACCAGGCGCCCGTACAGGTGCTCGAGCTCGTGCTTCGTCGACGCGTACCAGTCGGTGTCCAGCCGGAGGATGGAGATCTGTTCCGGCGCCCGCTCGGGGAGGGTGTCCTCGACCTTGCCCCGCACGTAGTGGACGCGGTCCGTCGGATACGGGACCTGCTCGAACCCGGCCCGTACGTCCTCCAGGGAGGCCACGGCCCAGATGGGCCGGTCCTTGCCCTGCGCGTCCAGCAGCTCCCGGGCCGGCCTCCCGTCCCGCCGCAGGTCCTCATCGGTGGGCGGGGTCATGCCCTCGTAGGTGTCGAAGAGGTAGAGGTCGCGGCCGGTCTCACCGAGCGACAGGAGCGTCTTCGCGCAGGCCTGCATGGAGCCGCCCCGCCAGACACCGCACTCGACGATGTCACCCGGGATGCCGTGCCTGACGATGTGCCGGGTCGCGAGGACGAAGGCGTTGAGCCGCTCCGGGGAGGTCATCGTGTACGGCTTGACCGCGCGGATGATGTCCTTCGCCTCGTCGTCGTAGTCCGCCGGGAGCTGCGGCTTCTTCGCCGCCGGCTTCGGCACGGTCTGCGCCGGCACGGTCGTCCGCGGGGCGGCGGGAGCGGCCGCGGGAGCGGAGCGGGGAGCGGGCAGGGTCGCGCGCCTGAGCTGGTATCCGGTCATGTGCTGAAGGACGCCGTTGACGGCGTTGCGCCAAGCCATGGGGCGGGACAGTACGCGCGCTTTGCGGCTCATGTCATCTTTCGTCAACCTGTAGTTGATGGGGCCGTACGGCTGTCCGGACGTCCGCACCGTTCCCGGCCGTCCAGTGGGCGCGGCAGCGGCACCCGGTCCACTCCGCCGGCCCGGTTGGCCCACCACACCGCCGTCTCCCGCACGACGAGGTCGGCCACGCGGTTCTTCAGCCGGGTCACCGGCCTCCGGTCGGGCAGCGGCCGGCGGAAGACGCCGACGGAGTCGCCCCAGTAGGCGGCCGCGGCGTCGATGGAGGCGTAGTCGTGCCGGATTCCCTTGACGGGCGGGAAGTCCGTGTACGCCTCGCGGAGTTCGAGACGCGAGTGGGCGGCCATCGCCCGGAAGCCGTCGGGGTAGTAGCGCCAGCAGTCCTGGGCGTCGTGCACGTGACCGCGCGAGGGCGCGGTGATGAAGGCATGACCGCCGGGCTTGAGCACCCGGGCGATCTCCATCATCGACACCCAGAAGAAGGGAATGTGCTCGAACGCCTGGCCGGACAGCACCACATCGGCGCTGCGCGACTTCGCGGGGATCCGGTAGGGCCTGGTCATGACCGCGTCGACGTTCGGGCCGTCGAGGACGTCGACGCCGAGGTAGTCGACGTCGTGGCCCGCCAGGAGTCCGCGGTGGGTACGTTTCTGCTCCCCGGCGATCCGCGAGCCGAGGTCCACCACACGGTGCCTGCGGGTCCTGGGCAGGTACTCCTCGACGCAGAGCTGCATCTGCTCGTAGGCGGAACGGTGCATGCGCTTCTCCCGACGTGTCCGTATGCGCGGCGCTGCCGGGCACAACGACCGCGGGCACCGGAGGAACCTCCCCTTACGGGTGACCCGGGTCTCGGTCCGGCGGCACGGGGAAGACCCGCCGCACCACACGCTCCGCCGCGTGTCCGTCGTCGTACGGGCAGAAGCGGCCGCGGAACGCGGCGCGCAGCGCCTCGGCCTCCGGGGACCTCCAGGCGCCGCTCCGCAGCACCTCGAGCAGCTCGTCCTGCGTGGTGGCGACCGCCCCCGGGGTGTCCCCGGGACGGCCGGACAGCAGGTCGATGTACGTGCCGCGGGAGGCCCGGTAGGCGTCCCAGTCGGGCGCGTAGGTGATGATCGGGCGGTCCAGGCATGCGTAGTCGAACATCAGGGACGAGTAGTCCGTGATCAACGCGTCGGCGGCCAGGAAGAGTTCTTCGACCCCGGGATGGCCGGTGACGTCGACGACCCGGTCCCCCGCAGCCGTCCCGGCCGAACGTCCGTAGAAGTAGTGGGCGCGCACCAGCAGCACCCAGCCGGGCCCCAGTTCCCGGGTGAGTCGCTCCGGGCCGAGGCGGGGGACGAAGCCCTTGCGGTAGTCACGGTGGGTCGGCGCGTACAGCAGCACGGTCGATCCGGGCGCGATGCCGAGCTCCGCGCGGATCTTGTCGGTCTGCTCCCGCGTGGCCGTGCACAGGATGTCGTTGCGCGGGTAGCCGTAAGGCAGTTGTTCGTACGAGGAGGGGTAGGCCCGCTCCCAGACCTCGGTGCTGTGCGGGTTCGCGGAGAGGCTGAAGTCCCACTGGTCGGTGTGGGCGACCACGCGTTCGAAGCTGACGCCCCCGGTGAGGGCGGGATACGGCAGCTGGTCCAGGCCCATGGTCTTCAGCGGGGTCCCGTGGTGGGTCTGCAGGTAGATCTGGCCGGGCCGTTTGGTGAACCCGCCGGGGAAGCTGGAGTTGCTGACGAGGTACGTCGCGGTGGCCATGGTCCGCCAGTAGGCGCGGGAGCCCTCGATGACGTACGGCGCACCGGGCGGCATCCGGTCGCGGTGCCGGGAGGAGACGACCCAGACGCCCCGGATGTGCGGGACCAGTTCGCGGGCCTTCGCGTGGACGGCGGCCGGATTGCAGGCCACGCCCCTGTTCCAGTACGCCCCGTAGACGGCGAGGCAGGGGTCCAGCGGCCGGTGCAGGTCGACGCGGTAGAGGGCCCTCATCACGCGGGCGCGCAGGGACTTCCTGCCCGCGCGCGCGGCGGCGCGGACCCGGGCGCGCCCGGCGCGGACCGCCTCCCGGGCCCGGTGAGCCGCGTAGCGGCCGGGGAGCCCCGCCGCCCGGAAGAAGGCGGCACGGTCGCGCGGGGCGATCCGGCCCGGGTCGTCGAGGACGGCCGTCAGGTGGGCGGTGCGCAGGGCCGGGATCCGCGGGTCGCCGCCGGTCCCGGCGGTCAGCCGCTCGTACGCGTCGATGACGGCGAAGTGCGCGCGGCCCGGTGTCGTGGCGAACGTGCCGGTGCGGCGCAGCCGGTGGCGCACGCAGGTCCGGTCGAGCGAGGCGAGGGTGCCCGCGTCCGACGCGAGGAGGGCGGCGCGGTGGACGGGCACGACGTCGTCGTACGGTCCCTCGGTGAAGCGGAGCCGGTGGGCGTCCCAGAAGGCGCGCCGGTGGAGCTGGTTGCGGGCGGCCGGCACGGTGTCGTCGCCGGGCCGGGCCGTGCCCCACCAGTCGACCTCGTCATGGCCGAGGCGAAGTACGTCGGGCCGGTCCTCCGACAGCCGTGCGGTGATCGCAGCCACCGCTCCGGGGAGGAGCAGGTCGTCCCCGTCGAGGAAGAGCAGATAGGTCCCGCGCGCCGCCGCCGCACCGGCGTTGCGGGCCGCGCCCGTGTCCCATGGGCCGTCGAGGGCGAGCAGGCGCACCCGGGGGTCGCGCTCGGCGCACTCCTGGGCGATGGCGAGCTCCGGCCCGTCGCCGGGCGCGCCGACGACGATCAGCTCCGGGGCCGCCGGTCCGCCCTCCGGCTCCGCCTGCTCCGTCACGGACTCCAGGGCCGCCCTCAGATACCCCTGAACGCGGTGGGCGGGCACTACGACACTGAGGAGCATGACAGCCGAGCGTAAGGGTGCCCGCCCGGACCGCCCCAGGGATCTTCACCCGTTCGGGTCAGCGGCGTGACCCGAGGCCCTCCTCCGGGTTGATCCGTACATGAAGCCACTCCTCAGCGTCGTCGTCCCGGTGCACAACGTCGAGGACTATCTGGAGGAGTGCCTCACCTCGCTGGCGGGGCAGTCCCTGCGTGATCTCGAGGTGGTGCTCGTCGACGACGGCTCGACGGACGGGAGCCGCCGGATCGCCGAGGACTTCGCCGCAGGGGACGCCCGCTTCCGCTGCGTCCACCAGGCCAACGCGGGCCTGAGCGCCGCCCGCAACACGGGGACCGCCCACACCACGGCGGGAGTCCCGTACCTGGCGTTCGCCGACAGTGACGACGTCCTCGTGCCCGATGCGTACGAGCGGATGCTGGCGTCCCTGGAGTCGACCGGCTCCGACCTGGTGACGGGCAACGTGTGGCGGCTCAACGAGCAGGGGCGGCAGCAGGCCTGGCAGTACCGCTGGCTGACCAGCGACCGGCCCCGTACCCACATCACCCGCGACGCCCGGCTGCTGGCCGACCGTGTCGCCTGGAACAAGGTGTTCCGGCGTTCGTTCTGGGACAGGCACGCCTTCTCCTTCCCGGTGGGCAAGCTCTACGAGGACACGCCGGTGATGATCCCGGCGCACTATCTCGCCGGGTCGGTGGACGTCCTTCACGACCACGTCTACTGCTGGCGGGTACGGGAGGGTTCGATCACCCGGCGGCGCACGGACGTGCGGGGCGTGCGGGACCGGATCGCCGCCTGTGAGCAGGTCAGCGCGTTCCTCGCGGACCGCGGCGCCGGGCATCGGCTTCGCTACGACACCTCGTGCCTGCGCGACGACTTCGTGTACTTCCTGGAGGGGCTGCCCATGGGCGGCCCCTCCTATCGTTCGGCGTTCCTGGCGGACGCGGGCGCCTTCCTCGACCGGGCGGGCGACGCGGCTCTGGCCGGACTGCCGGCCGAGGCGCGCATCCGCTGGCAGCTGGTGCGCGAGCGCCGGGTCGACGAGCTGCTGGCGGTCCTTGAGTTCGAACGGGCCAACGGCACGGGTACGTTCGCCGTCGCGGGCCCCCCGGGACGGCGACGGGCCGTCCACCCCGGAGCCGGGGACGGCAGGAGTGTCTCGACGCGTCTCGGCAAGGGTGATCTGCCCGCCGTGGCACGGCTGGTGGAGTCGTCGTGGGGCGAGGACGGCAGGTTGCGGCTGCGCGGATACGCGTACATCCGCAACCTCCCGGCCCGGTCGGCCCGGCAGTCACTCAAGGCCGGCCTGGTGCGGGAGGCGGCGGGCAGGAGGACGCGGCCCGTGCCGGTGCGCACCGTCCGCACGGACCGGGCCACCGCGGACTCCGGCCAGGAACTGCACGGTTACGACCACGCGGGCTTCGAGATGGTCCTCGATCCGGAGCGGCTGGGGCCGGGCGACTGGCTGGTGGGCGTGGTCGTGGCCGGACACGGCGTCGTGCGGCGGGCGGCGCTTCGGGCCGTGGAGGCCGCCGCCGCACAACCGCTCGTCCACGATCTGACCGGGGGGCGGCGCGCGGTGCTCGACTACCGGGACGGCCGGCTGCAGCTGGCCGTGACCCGGCTGCCCGCGATGGCCACCGCCCACGACGCCGGGCCGGACACACTGGAGCTGACCGGCAGGCTGTACGGGGCCGCCCGGCCGTCGGCCCTCGTCCTGACGCGCGACGGGGCCGGGGAGCACGTCTGCCCCGTGCGCTGTGGTGACGGGGGCGGCTTCAGTGCCCGGATCCCGCTCGGGGCGCTCGCCGCCCCCGCTCCGGCCTCCGGCGGGGGGCCGGGCGGCCCGTGGCGGGCTGCGCTCCTGACCGACGGCGTCCGCGTGCCGCTGGCCGCGGCTCCGGACCTGCCGCCGCCCGCCTTCGCGGACGCCGCGGGCAACCTCGTGGTGGAGGTGTCCGGCGAACCGTGCGTGGACGGCGCCGGGCCCGCACCGGACGGCGGGCTGCGGATCGCCGGTACGGGCGCGGGCACACTCGTCCTGCGTCACAGCACCCTCGGTGAGACGGTGACCGTCGCCGGCACGCACCGGGAGCCGGCGACGGCCCCTTGCGCGGGCCGGGAAGCGGCGACCGCTCACGACACGGGCCGGGAGACGACGACCGCTCCCGGATCAGGTGGGGAAGCCCGTTTCGCCGCGGTGCTCGCACCGCCGCCCCGCGAAGGCGACTGGGAGGTGCTCCTCGGCGGCAGGCCCGTACGGGTGGGAGGCGCGCTCGCCGCGCTTCTGCCGCTGAGCGCGGCCGGTGCCCGATTCCGTCTCGTCCGCCGCCACGGCGACCGGCTGACCGTGCACTGCGCCCCGGCGCTCGGCGACGCCGAACGGAGCGCGTACCGCCGGAAGCGTCTGCGGGTGGCGCACTACCCGGCGCAGCGCCGACTGCCGCTCGACGACGTCGTGCTCTACGCCGGAGAGGGCTCCCCGCGCGCCGTGCACGCCGAGTTCGTGCGCCGGGGCACCGATGCGGAGCACCTCTGGGTCACCGACGGGTCCCCCGGCGCCACGGCCCGTGTCCCGGCCACCGCCGTCCCCGTCGTGGCGCACAGCGCCGCCTGGTACGAGGCGCTGGCGCGGGCCCGCCGGATCGTCGCGGCGGGTCAGCTGCCCGCGTGGTTCGAGCGGCGGCCGGACCAGACGGTCGTGCAGACCTGGCACGGCCCCCCGCTCGGCCGGTTCGGGCTGGACCTCACGGGCACCCTGTACGCCGACCACCAGTACCTCGCCACGCTGGAGCACCGCTCCGCCCAGTGGTCGGTCCTGGTCTCCCCCGGCGCCTCCGCCACCCCGCATCTGTGCCGGGCCCTGGCCTACCGCGGCGAGGTTCTGGAGGCGGGTTCCCCGGCCGACGACCTGCTCTTCGCGTCCGACCGGGACAGGACGGCCGAGCGGGTACGCCGGCAGCTGGGCGTCCCGGAGGGCCACCGCGTGGTCCTGTACGCGCCGACGTACCGCGACCATCTCGCGCACGCCCCGGCCGACGTCCCCCGCGGTTCCTCCCCGCTGTACCGCTGGGACCCCGCGCTCGACCTGCCCGCCCTGGCCCGCTCCCTGGACGGCCGCACCACCGTGCTGGTGCGCAGGCACCCACGGGTGACGGGCAGCGTGCCGGCGCACCCGGCCCTGCGTGATGTGTCGGCGCACCCGGACGCCACCGAGCTCCTGCTGATCGCCGATGTGCTGGTCACCGACTACTCGGGCCTGGCGTTCGGCTTCGCGCACACGGGCCGCCCGATGCTCTTCCACGCCTACGACCTGGAGCACTACAGGGACACCGTGCGCGGTTTCTGCCTGGACTTCGAGACCCGCGCACCCGGGCCGCTGCTCGTGACCACCCAGGAGGTGGCCCAGGCCCTGCGCGCCGCACCGGACTCGGCGGACCTCCACGCCGATGCGTACGAGAGCTTCCGGCGGGACCACTGCGCCACCGCCGACGGTGGGGCGGCCCGCCGCGTCGTGGACCGGCTGCTCGACGAGGGCCAGCGTCGCGTCAGGCCTTGAGCGCCCGGACCGCCGAGGCCGCGAGGTCGTCCAGGTATCCCTTGGGCAGATCGCCGCGGACCACGACGAGACGCCAGTACAGCGGTCCGACGATGAGGTCCAGCGCCCGGTCCGGATCGCTGCCCTCAGGCAGTTCGCCGCGTGCCACCGCCGCCCGTACGACCACGGCGGCCACTCCCTGCTGCTGGTCCAGCAGGGCGGCCTTGATGGCGTCGGAGATCTCCGGGTTGCGTGCCGCCTCGACCAGCAGGTCGGGAATCACCTGCGAGGCCACCGGATGCCGCAGGGCGTAGGCGGCCAGTTCGAGCACGGCCCGCACGTCCCCGTACAGCGACCCCGTCGCGGGTGCCGGCATGCCCTGCGCGGCGACGGCCGCGACGAGGTCGAGGACGAGATGGAGCTTGGACTTCCAGCGGCGGTAGACGGCTGTCTTGCCCACCCCCGCGCGCCGGGCGATGCCCTCGATCGACATCCGGGCGAACCCCACGGCGGCCAGCTCCTCGAAGACGGCGCCGCGGATCGCGTCGGTCACGTCCTCGCGGAGCACCGCGGCACCTGCCGGGGTGCGGCGCCCGGTTCGCCGTTCGGTGGTCATGGCCCGAATGATAGTCCGTAACGACGAAACGGTTGCGTTGCGACGTACAAACGTCCTACTGTCAGCGTTGCGACGATACGGTCCCGTCCCATCGAGCCGAATCCGTTCGCCCTGATTCCCCGCCCCCCGTCGAAAGCGAACGTGGTGAGCCAGACAGCAGCCCCGCCGGCCCCGGTGGACACCGCATCCACCGCCCTCCTCCCCGTGTACGGACCCGGCGAGCTGGCCGCTCTCGCGGCCCGGCACGGACTCACCGTCAGCGGTGCCCGGCCGACCCTCGGCGCGTACGTCCGGCAGCTCTGGGGGCGCAGGCACTTCATCACCGCCTTCGCGACCGCCAAGCTGACCGCCCAGTACAGCCAGGCGAAGCTCGGCCAGATCTGGCAGATCATGACCCCGCTGCTCAACGCGACGGTCTACTACTTCATCTTCGGCGTCCTGATGAACACCAAGCACGGAGTCCCCGACTACGTGCCCTTCCTCGTCACCGGCGTCTTCATCTGGACCTTCACCGCCAGCTCGATCACGGCCGGCACCCGGGCCATCAGCGGCAACACCGGACTCGTCCGGGCCCTGCACTTCCCCCGGGCGTCCCTGCCGATCGCCCTGGCCATCCAGCAGCTCCAGCAGCTGTTGTTCTCCCTGGGCGCCCTCTTCCTCATCCTCCTCGCGTTCGGTCAGTACCCGCGGCCGTCCTGGCTGCTCGCGGTCCCCGCCCTCGCGCTGCAGGCGCTGTTCAACACGGGCGTCTCGATGGTCATGGCCCGGCTGGCCGCCGGGACCCCCGACATCGCGCAGCTGACGCCGTTCATCCTGCGCACCTGGATGTACGCCTCGGGCGTCATGTGGAGCCTCGACACCCTGCTCACCGCCGACCGTGTGCCGCGGCTCGTCCTGCTGGCACTGGAGTGCAACCCGGCGGCCGTCTACATCGACCTGATGCGCTACGCCCTGATCGACAGCTTCACCGGCGCACAGCTCCCCCCGCACGTGTGGGCCGTCGCGACGGCCTGGGCGCTCGTCTGCGGTGTCGGCGGCTTCGTCTACTTCTGGAAGGCAGAGGAGAGGTACGGACGTGGCTGACACCCCCGACACACGAGTACCCACCGTCGTCGTGGACGACGTCCACATCACCTACACGGTCAACGGCGCCCGCACCGGAAAGGGCAGCGCCACCTCCGCCCTGAACCGGATCGTGTCGCGCCGGCAGCCGCGGGGCGCGCGGCAGGTGCACGCCGTGAAGGGCGTCAGCTTCGCCGCGTACAAGGGCGAGGCCATCGGCCTGATCGGCTCCAACGGCTCCGGAAAGTCGACACTCCTCAAGGCGATCGCGGGCCTGCTGCCCCCGTCGAAGGGCCAAGTCCACACCCAGGGGCAGCCCTCCCTGCTCGGCGTGAACGCCGCCTTGATGAGCGACCTGACCGGGGAGCGCAACGTCGTGCTCGGCGGGCTGGCCATGGGCATGACGCGCGAGCAGATCCGCGAGCGCTACCAGGACATCGTCGACTTCTCCGGGATCAACGAGAAGGGCGACTTCATCACCCTGCCGATGCGGACGTACTCCTCCGGCATGGGCGCCAGGCTGCGCTTCTCCATCGCCGCAGCCAAGAGCCATGACGTCCTGCTGATCGACGAGGCCCTGTCCACCGGCGACGCGAAGTTCCAGCGGCGCAGCAAGGACCGGATCATGGAGCTCCGCGAGGAGGCCGGCACGGTGTTCCTGGTCAGCCACAGCAACAGGTCGATCACCGAGACCTGCGACCGGGCGATCTGGCTGGAGGCCGGGACCCTGCGGATGGACGGCCCGGCCAAGGACGTCGTCGCCGCGTACGAGGAGTTCACCGGGCCCGCGAAGCCCGGGAAGCCCGGGAAGCCCGGGAAGCCCAAGAAATGACGCGGTGACCGGCTGACGCCGTAACGCCGTCCGCCGGACGGGCCGATGGGGCCCGTCCGGCGGACGGCTGTGTCACGGCCCGGTCGGCCGCACCGGGTCAGGCGTGAGTACGCAGCAGGGTCCGCATCGTCCGCATGGCCACCGAGAGGTTGGCCAGGTCGAAGGACTCCGAGCCCTGGATCTCCTCCAGGGTGGCGCGCGAACGTGCCAGGATCGCCGCGTTCTTCTCCTCCCAGGCCTTGAACCGCTGCTCGGGCGCCGACGTCCCGTCACCGACGGACAGCACGTCCGACGTCAGGGCGGCGTGCGCGGCGTACAGGTCCTCACGGATCGAGGCGCGGGCCATGGACTGCCAGCGGTCGGCCCTCGGCAGCTCGATGATCCGGTCCATCAGCTGGGTGATCCCCAGCCGGTCGGCGAGGTCGTAGTACACCTCGGCGACCGCCAGCGGGTCCTTGTCCGTACGGTCCGCGATCGCCACGATGTCCAGCGCCGGGAAGGCCGAGGAGAACCCGGCCACCCGGACAGCCAGCTCCTCGGGGACCCCCACCGAGGTGAGCTCGTCGAGGATCGACCCGTACCACTCGGCATCCGCGCCCCTGAGCAGCTTCGGCAGCTCGTTCCAGACGCGTTCGACGCCGTCACGGAAGAACGCGATGGTCTCCGCGATCTCGACCGGCTGGGGCCGGTTGCCGAGCAGCCAGCGCGAGCCGCGCTCGACGAGCCGGCGCGAGTGCAGCCGGATCCGGGTCTGCACGTCCGCGGCCACCGTGTTGTCGAGCGCCTCCACGGCGTCCCACACGGCGGAGAGTCCGAAGATCTCACGGGCGGCGAACTGTGCCCGCACGATCTCCTCGAGCGACGCCCCGGTCTCCTCGCGCAGCCGGTGCAGGAAGGTCGAACCACCGGTGTTCACCGTGTCGTTGACCAGCACCGTCGTGATGATCTCGCGGCGCAGCGCGTGCCCGTCGACCGCCTCGGGGAACCGCTCGCTCAGCTGCTCCGGGAAGTACGCGTGCACCAGCCTCTGCAGGTGGGCGTCGTCAGGCAGGCTGGTGGAGATCAGCTCCTCGGCCGCGGTGATCTTGGTGTAGGCGATCAGCACGGCCAGTTCCGGCTGACTGAGGCCCTTGCCGTGGTTCAGCAGTTCACGGATCTGGCGGTCGTTCGGCAGGAACTCCAGCGCCCGGTCCAGGTGTCCGTCGCGGCCGAGCCTGCGCATGAAGCGCTGCTGGGCGTGGAGGAGCGACGGCGCCTGGGCACAGGCGTTGGCGAGCGCGGTGTTCTGCGCGTAGTTGTTGCGCAGCACGAGCTGCCCGACCTCGTCGGTCATCTCCGCGAGCACCTTGTTGCGCTGCTTCACGGTCATGTCGCCCTCCCGGACGAGACCGTTGAGCAGGATCTTGATGTTCACCTCGTGGTCGGAGGTGTCCACACCGGCGCTGTTGTCGATCGCGTCGGTGTTGATCCGGCCGCCGGCCCGGGCGAACTCGATCCGGCCGAGCTGGGTGGCCCCGAGGTTGCCGCCCTCCCCGACGACGCGGGCCCGCAGGTCCGCCCCGTTGACCCGGATCGAGTCGTTGGCCTTGTCACCGACGTCGGCGTTCGATTCGGACGTCGACTTGATGTACGTGCCGATGCCGCCGTTCCACACGAGGTCGACCGACGCCTTGAGGATGTTCTGCATCAGCTCGGCGGGCGTCATCTTCGTGACCTTCGAGTCGATGCCGAGCGCCGCGCGGATGTGCGCGTTGACCGGGATCGACTTGGCGGAACGCGGGTGGATTCCACCGCCCGCGGACAGCAGATCCGTGTCGTAGTCCGCCCAGGAGCTGCGCGGCAGGTCGAACAGCCGGCGCCGCTCGGCGTACGAGGTCGCCGCGTCCGGGTTCGGGTCGATGAAGATGTGCCGGTGGTCGAAGGCCGCGACCAGCCGGATGTGCTCGGAGAGCAGCATGCCGTTGCCGAAGACGTCGCCTGACATGTCGCCTACGCCGACGACGGTGAAGTCCTCGGTCTGCGTGTCGTGGCCCAGCTCGCGGAAGTGCCGCTTCACGGACTCCCAGGCACCGCGGGCGGTGATGCCCATGCCCTTGTGGTCGTACCCGGCGGAGCCGCCGGAGGCGAAGGCGTCCCCGAGCCAGAAGCCGTACGCGACGGCCACGTCGTTGGCGATGTCGGAGAAGCTCGCGGTCCCCTTGTCGGCGGCGACGACGAGGTAGGTGTCGTCCTCGTCGTGACGGACGACCTCCGCGGGGTGCACGACCTCGCCGGCCACCATGTTGTCGGTGATGTCGAGCAGCGCCGAGATGAAGATCCTGTAGCAGGCGATGCCCTCGGCGAGCCAGGCGTCACGGTCCACGGCCGGGTCCGGCAACTGCTTGGCGACGAACCCGCCCTTGGCGCCGACCGGCACGATCACGGTGTTCTTGACCATCTGTGCCTTGACCAGGCCGAGGATCTCCGTACGGAAGTCCTCCCGACGGTCCGACCACCGCAGCCCGCCCCGGGCGACCTTGCCGAAGCGCAGGTGGACACCCTCGACGCGCGGCGAGTAGACCCAGATCTCGTACGCCGGGCGCGGCGCGGGGAGGTCCGGGATCGCCTGCGGGTCGAACTTCATCGACACGTAACCGTGCGGCTCGTGGTCGTCGGCCAGCTGGAAGTAGTTCGTCCGCAGCGTGGCCTTGATGACGGTGAGGAAGGACCGCAGGATCCGGTCCTCGTCCAGAGAGGCGACCTGGTCGAGGGCGCCGTCGAGCTCCTCCAGCAGCCCGTCCGTCAGCTCCGTACCGGCCTTCTGGCGGGTCGGGGACATCCGGGCCTCGAAGAGCGAGACCAGCAGCCGGGTGGTGTGGACGTTGTTGCGGAGGGTGTCCTCCATGTAGTCCTGGCTGAACGTCGAACCCGCCTGACGCAGGTACTTCGCGTAGGCGCGCAGCACCATGGCCTGCCGCCAGCTGAGGCCGGCGCCCAGGACCAGGGAGTTGAAGCCGTCGTTCTCCGCCTCGCCGGTCCAGATGGCCGCGAAGGCCTGCTGGAAGCGTTCCCGGGCGTCATCGGCGAGGTAGTCGCCGTTGCCCGTGGCCTTCTTCGGCAGGCGCAGCCCGAAGTCGTAGATCCAGGCGTGCGTGCGGTCCGCACAGCGCAGCTCGTAGGGACGTTCGTCGACGACCTCGACGCCGAGCCGCTGGAGCGCGGGGAGGACGGCGGAGAGCGAGACCTGCTCACCGGTGCGGTAGATCTTGAACCGGCGCTCGGCGGGGGCGGCGCCGACCGGCTCGTACAGGCTGAGGGCGAAGTCCTTGCGCTCGCTCTTGAGGTCCTCGACGTGCACCAGGTCGGCCACGGCCGCTCGCGGCGAGTGGTCCGCCTTGTAGCCCTCGGGGAACGACTGGCCGTAACGGCGCATCAGTTCGGCGGCACGTTCCTCCCCGCACTCCGCGTTCAGCGCCTCCTGGAAGCCGTCGGCCCAGGAGCGGGCGGCCTCGACGAGGCGGGCCTCGATGCGGTCCGCGTCCGCGTCGGTGAGGTGCGGCAGCTCCGTGCCCGGCGGGACCCGGACGACGAAGTGCAGCCGGGAGAGGATCGACTCGGTGTTCCAGGCCGTGAAGTCGACGCTGGTGCCGCCCAGTTCCTCCTTGAGGATGTCGATCAGGCGGAGCCTCACACCGGTGGTGTAGCGGTCACGCGGCAGGTAGACGAGGGCGGAGTAGTAGCGCCCGTACTCGTCCTGACGCAGGTAGAGCCGCAGCCGGCGGCGCTCCTGGAGGTAGAGCACGGAGGTGACGATGGAACGCAGCTGGTCGACGGGCGTCTGGAACAGCTCGTCGCGCGGGTACGTCTCCAGGATCTGGAGCAGGTCGCGGCCGTCGTGGCTGTTGGGCGTGAAGCCCGCGCCCTCCAGCACCTCGGCGACCTTCCGGCGCACCACGGGCACCCGGCGCACCGACTCGGTGTACGCGGCGGAGGAGAACAGCCCGAGGAAGCGCCGCTCACCGATGACGTTGCCGTCGGCGTCGAACTTCTTCACCCCGACGTAGTCCAGGTAGCTGGGGCGGTGCACGGTCGCCCTGCTGTTCGCCTTCGTCAGGACGAGGAGCTTGTGCTCCCGGGCCTTGGCGCGGGCGTCCGCCGGAAGCCGGTCGAAGGACGGGCTGACCGGGTGGGCCTCGTCCTCACTGTGCTTCGGGTCGGAGCGCAGGATGCCGAGACCGGTGCCGGGGACGGCCGTCAGCGCGTCGGACTCCCGGAGCTCGTACTCCCTGTAGCCGAGGAAGGTGAAGTGGTCGGCGGCGAGCCAGCGCAGCAGCTCGCGCGCCTCCTCGACCTCCTCGTCGGCCAGCTCGTCGAGCGGCTCGGACGGAAGGTCGTCGGCCATCCGCAGCGCGGCTTCCCGCATCTTGTCCCAGTCCTCGACGGTCTCCCGTACGTCGGACAGGACACGGAGCAAGTCGGCGGTGATCTGCTTCAGGTCGGCGCGGTCGGTCTCCCGGTCGATCTCCACGTGGATCCAGGACTCGACGAGCGCGTCGTGCGGCAGCTCGGGGCGGGCTTCCTTGCCCTTGGCCCGCTTGCCGCCGTTGCCCCTCGGTCGCTCGTCGGCGAGCACCTCGATCAGCTTGCCCGCGACATCGCGGCGGACGATCATCTGCGGGTGGATCACGAGGTGGATGCCACGGCCCTGCCGCGACAGCTCGTTGGTCACGGAATCGACCAGGAAGGGCATGTCGTCCGTGACGACCTCGACGACCGAGTGGCTGCTGGTCCAGCCGTTCTCCTCGACGGTCGGGGTGTGCACCCGGACGTTCGCCGTGCCCTGGGGGCGGTTTCCGGCGAGACGGTAGTGGGAGGAAGCGGCACCGAAGACATCGACCGGGTCACGGTCGCTGATGTCCTCCAGGGCGGTGTGCAGGTAGTAGCGCTGGAGATAGGCGAGCAGCATGTCCCGGCCCTGGCGGTCACCCTGGCCGGCCGCGGTACCGTCGTCCGCTCCGGTGCCGTCCGCTCCGGTACCCGTCGCCGCTTCGGCAAGGTGCACCCGGAGGCCACCTCCCGGGCCACCGACACCACCGCCCGGACTGTTGTCAGCTACCTGGGCCGCCCGTGCGAGCAGCTCGGCCTTGGCTTCGTCCAGCTTGGTCTGCATGTCCTCTGGCTCCTGTCGCGCGCCGTTGCGTGACGTAGGTGAAGAAGGCGACGTAACGCCACGACGCGGGGTTTCCGGTCTGGGTCGACGCTATGCCGCCTCGGGAGACGCCCGGGGCCGTATCGGCCATTTTCGGCAGACGGCCCGGGGCGTGGAGATCACGCATCGCCCGGGTGCGGTGGCACTCCGGGCGCAGGCCGGGGGCTTCGCTGCCCCCGAGGCGTATCGCGCTGATCACGGGACCAGGCTATCCCTCCTGCACCCACAACCGTCATGAGCCGCATATGTACAAAAGAAGGTCCAGAACTTTGACACTCTGGACATCGCACAAGAGCGGCACCGGGCGTATGGACACACACCCGCGCAGATGTGGTCAGCCGATCACACGGTCGCCGCGCCGGCCGTCGCGCCCGCAGACCGTCGCACCCGCAGGCCGTCGCGTCCCTCAGTCCGTCATCAGCTCGGCCAGCGCGACGGCCTCGGCCAGGGTGTCCACGACGGGCACACCCGCCGCTTCCAGGCTGCTGCGGCTGTGCGAACCGCCGGTGTAGAGCACGGCGCGCGCTCCGACGTGCGCCGCGGCCACGGCGTCGTCCACCGCGTCACCGATGACCACCGCGGATTCGGGGGCGATGCCTCCGAGCACCTCGAAGTGACGTTCCATGTGCTGCGCCTTGCTGCCGCCGGAGGGACCCGTCCGTCCGTCGACGCGCACGAAGTGGCGCTCGATGCCGAATCCCCGCACCACCGGGACCAGGTGCTCGTGGCCGTACATGCTCAGCAGCGACTGGCTGCGGCCGCCGAGCTGCCACCGGCTCAGCAGCTCCTCGACGCCCTCGGTCAGTGCGCAGGCCGGCCGATGCTCGGTGTAGTGGCGGTTGAAGAGGCCGTCCATCCGCTCCCACTCGGCCTGAGTGGGCAGCCTGCCCATGAGCCGCTCGTAGAACCTGGGTATCGGCACGCAGTACGTCTCGCGGTACTGCTCCAGCGTGATCGGCGCCAGGTCGACCGCCGCGAAGGCCGCGTTCGTCGCCCCGAGGACCGCGTGGATGTCGTCGAGCAGAGTGCCGTTCCAGTCCCAGACCAGATGTGTGCGGTGCTTCCCCGATGTCGCCATGGGTAAAAAATACTCGCCCGCTACGACAGTCACCCGGGCGGAGCCCGGCGGAGGCTCATGGGCGACGAGCCGGACGAACGTGCACGTGGGCGCGCGGCCGGCGCGAGGACGAGCGGGACGAGGACCGGCAGGCGGACAGGCAGACAGGCAGGCAGACAGGCGGACCAGAGGACGGGGATCAGGCGATCAGGCCGGGGATCTCCTGGATCCCGAACCACAGCAGCTCGTGGTCCTCCGCGCCGTCCACGGTGAACTGGGCGTCGTCGTCGCCGAGGTCGGCAGCCCCCAGCACCGCGGCCGCCGAGGTGACGTCCTTCTCGGCGTCCTCGCCGTCCACGTGGACGGCGGCGGCCTTCGACAACGCCACGGCGTCCGCGATCCGCACCTCGCCGACCGACGACGCGTCCAGGATGTGGTCCGCGTCGGCGACCGCGGCACCGTCCGGCACGTCGAAGGCCACGACGACCCGCCGCCGGGTCTCCTCCGGCCGGCCCGCGATCATCCGCAGCGAGGCGGCGGCGGCCCTGTTGAGCGCCGCGTACTCCAGCTCCTCGATGTCGTCGGAGACGTACCACTCGCGCAGACCGGGCGTCACGGCATAGGCGGTCAGCGGCCCCGGACCGACTTCGCCCGCCCCGTGCGCCGCGGCGAGACCGGAAAGTGTCAGAGGGACGTACACACGCATGGATGACCGCTTTCGTAGTCGATGACGCCGTCAGGATACGTGCGACGTCCCCCTTCGGGGTTGCCGATCCGCCCGTCGCTGTCCACCGCGCGACGACCGTCACCCCCGCGGTTCCCTTGCGGCGCCGGGCCCATCACCCGGATAGGTGATCCCGCCAGGACCGGGGCGGGGCCTCACCGCCGCTTGCGGGGCCGGTGACCGGCCCCGTAGAAGGTCCCCAGCAGAAGTTACCGCCCGGTACTAGCCCGGGCTCCGGACAGCAGCCACGGGGGCTATGAGCATGAGCACGGACAGGACGAGGCCGGCCGGACGACACGACCGCAGCAGGCCGGGCACCGTACCGCCACAACGGCCCCGGCGGCCGCTGCGCCCGCACCAGTGGTTCGCGGAGCGCCTTCTCGCCGTCCTGAGCGGACAGCGGCCGGTGCACTGGATGCTCGGCCACACGATCGGCGAGGCCTACGACCAGCTCGCCGTGCTCGCCCCCGACGCCCCGCTCGGCGCGGGCCGCAGGCGACCGGTCGTACGCACCTGCCACGGCACCCAGCCGGCCACCGGGGTGGTCGAGGCCTTCGCCAGCATCGCCACGGGCGAGCAGGTCCGGGCCATGGCCTTCCGCCTGGAGCAGGGCCACGACCTGCGCTGGCGCTGCGCCGCGATCGACCTGGGCGGCGAGCGCCTGTCGGTGCTCAGATGACCGGTCGACGGCCACCCGGTCCTCGAACGCACCTGCGGCCGTCGAGGACACCGCCCCTGGGCTGGGAGGCCGGTGTTCCGGACCTCCCCGCTCCGCACTCCGGATCGGCCCCGCCGAGGCCGGTTCGTCCGGCGACCCGGGACAGACCCGCCAGCCGTGAGACGGCTTCAGCGGCCACGTGACCTCCTGCCACGCCCCAGGGGAGCCCTGGGGCCCCGAGGAGGCCACAACCCGGCCCGGAGCCCCGCAGAGGCCCGGGAAACGCGCCTGGCCCGGACACCACAACCGGTGTCCGGGCCAGGCCCCGTTCAGACGTGCTGCGCGCTACTTCTTGCGGCGCCGCCCACCCGTGCTCTTCTGCGCCTTCCGGCGCTCCGCACGCGTGAGCCCGTCACCCTCGGACCGCGCACCGTCACCGTTGGCGAAGTCGCCCTCGACCACGCCACCCTCCCCGTCCACGGTGGGAGCGGAGAAGTGCAGCCGGTCCGGACGCTGCGGTGCGTCCAGGCCCTTGGCCCGGATCTCCGGGCGCCCGGAGGCGGCCGCGACCGGTGCGCCCTGCTTCTCGAGCGAGGGGCGCTCCGCGCCGTCCTGCACCGGGACCTCCTCGACCTGCTGCTCGACCTGGACCTCCAGGTTGAACAGGTAGCCGACGGACTCCTCCTTGATGCCCTCCATCATGGCGTTGAACATGTCGAAGCCCTCGCGCTGGTACTCGACCAGAGGGTCCTTCTGCGCCATGGCCCGGAGGCCGATGCCCTCCTGGAGGTAGTCCATCTCGTAGAGGTGCTCACGCCACTTGCGGTCCAGGACGGACAGGACCACGCGCCGCTCCAGCTCACGCATGATGTCCGAGCCGAGCGTCTTCTCGCGCTCCGCGTACTGGTCGTGGATGTCGTCCTTGACCGACTCGGCGATGAAGTCGGCGGTCACGCCGGCCAGGTCGCCCGCGGCCTCCTCCAGCTCATCGACCGTGACCTTCACCGGGTAGAGCTGCTTGAAGGCCCCCCACAGGCGGTCGAGGTCCCACTCCTCGGCGAAGCCCTCGGCCGTCTCCTGGCGGATGTAGTCGTCGATCGTGTCGTCCATGAAGTGGCGGATCTGGTCCTGCAGATCCTCGCCTTCCAGGACCCGGCGGCGCTCGCCGTAGATGACCTCGCGCTGCCGGTTGAGCACCTCGTCGTACTTCAGGACGTTCTTACGCGTCTCGAAGTTCTGCTGCTCGACCTGCGACTGTGCGGAGGCGATCGCCCGGGTCACCATCTTGTTCTCGATGGGGACGTCGTCCGGGACGTTCGCCATCGACATGACGCGCTCGACCATCTGCGCCTTGAACAGCCGCATCAGGTCGTCACCCAGCGACAGGTAGAACCGGGACTCGCCCGGGTCCCCCTGACGGCCGGAACGACCGCGCAGCTGGTTGTCGATGCGCCGCGACTCGTGCCGCTCCGTGCCGAGCACGTACAGCCCGCCGAGATCCTTGACCTCTTCGAACTCCGCCTTCACGGCCTGCTCGGCCTTCTCCAGCGCGGCGGGCAGGGCGGCCGCCCACTCCTCGACGTGGTCGACGGGGTCGAGACCGCGCTGGCGAAGCTCCGCCTCGGCGAGGTCGTCCGGGTTGCCGCCGAGCTTGATGTCGGTGCCTCGGCCGGCCATGTTCGTGGCGACCGTGACGGCGCCCCTGCGGCCGGCCTGGGCGACGATCGTCGCCTCACGGTCGTGCTGCTTGGCGTTGAGGACCTCGTGCTGGACACCGCGCTTGGAGAGCTGCTGCGAGAGGTACTCGGACTTCTCGACGGAGGTGGTGCCGACCAGGATCGGCTGCCCCTTCTCGTGCTTCTCGGCGATGTCGTCGACGACCGCGGCGAACTTCGCAACCTCGGTGCGGTAGATCAGGTCCGACTGGTCGGCGCGGACCATGGGCCGGTTCGTCGGGATCGGCACGACGCCCAGTTTGTAGATCTGGTGGAACTCGGCGGCCTCGGTCATCGCCGTACCGGTCATGCCGGAGAGCTTGCCGTAGAGGCGGAAGAAGTTCTGCAGGGTGATCGTGGCGAGCGTCTGGTTCTCGTCCTTGATGTCCACCCCTTCCTTCGCCTCGATGGCCTGGTGCATGCCCTCGTTGTAACGGCGACCGGCGAGGATGCGGCCGGTGTGCTCGTCGACGATCATGACTTCGCCGTCGATGACGACGTAGTCCTTGTCCTTCTTGAAGAGTTCCTTGACCTTGATCGCGTTGTTCAGGTAACCGACGAGCGGGGTGTTCACCGACTCGTAGAGGTTGTCGATCCCGAGCCAGTCCTCGACCTTGGCGACACCGGGCTCGTGGATGGCCACGGTCCGCTTCTTCTCGTCGACCTCGTAGTCGCCGGTCTCCTCGATGCCCTTCAGCTGGTTGCCCGCCTCACCCCTGGTGAGGCGCGTGACCAGCTTCGCGAAGTCGCCGTACCACTTGGTGGCCTGGTCGGCCGGGCCCGAGATGATCAGCGGTGTACGCGCCTCGTCGACGAGGATCGAGTCGACCTCGTCGACGATGGCGAAGTTGTGGCCGCGCTGGACGAGCTCGTCCTTGGACCACGCCATGTTGTCGCGGAGGTAGTCGAACCCGAACTCGTTGTTCGTGCCGTACGTGATGTCGCACGCGTACTGCTCACGGCGCTGGGCCGGAGTCATGTTCGCGATGATGCAGCCGACCTCGAGACCGAGGAACTTGTGCACCCGGCCCATCATCTCGGAGTCACGCTCGGCCAGGTAGTCGTTCACCGTGATCAGGTGCACGCCCTTGCCGGAGAGCGCGTTGAGATACGCGGGCAGGGTGCCGACGAGGGTCTTGCCCTCACCGGTCTTCATCTCGGCCACGTAGCCGAGGTGGAGGGCGGCACCGCCCATCATCTGGACGTCGTAATGGCGCTGTCCGAGGACGCGCTTCGCGGCCTCACGGACGGTCGCGAATGCTTCGGGAAGCAGGTCGTCCAGGCTCTCGCCGTCCGCGTACCGTTCCTTGTACTCGTCGGTGAGCGCCCGCAGCTCGGCGTCGGAGAGGTTGACGAAGTCCTCTTCGATGGAGCTGACCTGGTCCGCGATGCGGTGCAGTTTGCGCAGGATCTTGCCTTCGCCTGCACGCATGAGCTTGTTGAAGACGGACACTGAGGCTGGTCTCCTTGCCGGTCGGGCCTGGCACTGGGTCGTGTGATGGACTCTGGCGCGGGCACGGCAGGTGGGCCCCACCGCAACGGCCATCGTAAGCGAGGACCGCGCCGTGCCGGGAGGGCTGCCACCGCGTTCTCCCCACCGCACCCCTTCCAGGACAACGGACGAGGCCGACGGAAGGTGCCGGGAAGCGGCGAAAAGCGCTCGCGTACCGCGCTCCCCGTCACCACAATCCCCGCATGAACCCCGTCAGCCTCACCACGGAACGCCTGCTCATGCGCCCCTTCGCCCCCGAGGACGAGGACGCCGTGTACACCGCCTGCCAGGACCCGGAGATCCAGCGCTGGACAGTTGTCCCCTCGCCGTACACCCGTGCCGACGCGGAGCTCTTCACCCGGAAACTCTCACCCGCGGGCTGGCAGGACGACACGATGTACAACTTCGCCCTGCTGCTGCGGGACGGCGGCCCGCTCGTCGGCGCGCTCGGCGTCAACCGCACCCTGCCCGGCACCTACGAGGTGGGTTACTGGACGGCCGGGGAACACCGCGGCGCCGGTTACACGACGGAAGCGGTGCTGGCGGCGGCCCACTGGGCGTTCACCGTCCTTCGCGCGGACCGCTTCGAGTGGCGGGCGGAGATCGGCAACGCCCCTTCCCGGGCGGTCGCCCGGCGTGCCGGATTCCACATGGAGGGCGAGCAGCGGTCGGGCCTGGTCAACAAGGGAACACGGCGCGACACCTGGATCGGCTCACTGCTCCCGGCCGATCTCGGGCTGCCAGGGACCCTTCCGTATCTGCCGGCCTCCGATGTCAGTGGCGCGCTCTAGGGTTCAGCCCATGACGTCTGTGCCGCCGCCCGTTCTGGAACTCTCCGCCGACCAGGCACGCCGGATAGCCCTGCGCGCACAGGGCTTCCTCGGCGCCCCCGACCGCCGGGGCGGGGTCCCGGGGGTGCTGCGCCATCTCGGGGCCGTCCAGCTCGACACCATCTCGGTCCTCGCCCGGTCGCACGAGCTCGTGCCGTACGCCCGTCTCGGCGCGCTCGGCCGCCGCACGGTCGACGACGCCTACTGGTCCGGGGGCCGGTCGTTCGAGTACTGGTCGCACGCAGCGTGCATCCTGCCGGTCGAGGAGTGGCCTCACTTCGCGTTCCGCCGCCGCGCCTACCGCTCCCGGCCGCACTGGAACCACGAGCTGCCCGACGGGGCCTACGAGACGGTGATCAAGCAGCTGCGCACCGAGGGCCCGCTGACGGCGACCGAGCTCGGCGGCGCGAAGAACGGCGGCGAGTGGTGGGACTGGTCCGCCTCCAAGGTCGCCGTCGAACGGGCCCTGATGTACGGCGAGGTGGTGTGCACCGAACGGCGCGGCTGGAAGCGCGTCTACGACCTGGCGGAGCGCGCGATCCCGGACGCCGTCCTCCACGACGACCTGGACGACACGGAGTGCCTGCGCCGCCTGGTGGCCCTGGCGGGACGGTCGCTGGGCGTCGGCACCCGGTCGGACATCGCCGACTACCACCGGCTCAAGGCCGAGCAGTTCGACACCGTCGTGGCGGACTCCGGGCTGGTCCCGGTGGCGGTGCGGGGCTGGGCGAAGCCTGCCTGGGCACACCCCGAGGCCCTGGCCTCGGAACCGCGCGGACGGCACCGTACGACGCTGCTGTCGCCTTTCGACTCGTTGATCTGGGAGCGGGCGCGCACGGAGCGTGTCTTCGGCTTCACCCACCGCCTGGAGGCGTACGTCCCCCGGGCCAAGCGGATCCACGGCTACTTCGCGATGCCGCTGCTGGCGGGCGGCATGCTGCGCGGCCGGGTGGACCCGGCCAGGGAGGGGACCACGCTGGTCGCCCGCCAGGTGTCGCTGGACGGAGTGAAGTCCGTGAAGCCGATGGCCGAGGCCCTCGTGGAGGCGGCGTCCTGGGTCGGCTGCACCGATGTACGGCTGGAGCGCGTCGACGCGCCGGAGCTGCGCGAGCCGCTCGTGGCGGAGATCGCCCGTGTCATCCCGTAGGACGCCGGACAGCTGCTCCACCGCTACCTGATCTCGAGGATCTTCTCCCGCATGGCATAGACCACGGCTTCCATGCGGGAGTGCAGCTGGAGCTTCTCCAGGATATTGCGGACGTGGTTCTTCACCGTGTTCTCGGAAATGAACAATTCCTTGGCGATATCACGGTTGTTCATGCCGGTGGCCACGAGCTTGAGCACTTCCAGCTCCCGCTCGGTCAGCCGCGGCGCGGGAACGAGCCGGCGTTCGTCGGTGCGCTGGATCATCGACTTGAACTCGGTGAGCAGTTTGGAGGCCATCGACGGACTGATCTGCGATTGGCCGTCCGCCACCGCGCGAATGGCCGTGGCGACCTCGTCGGTCGAGATCTCCTTCAGCAGGTACCCGGTGGCCCCTGCCTTGATCGCCTCGTAGAGGTCGGCCTCCTCGTCGCTGATCGTCAACATGATGATCTTCGCGCTGGGGGCCACTTCCTTGATGGAGGTGCAGGCTTCGATGCCGCCGCGCTTGGGCATCCGGACGTCCATCAGCACGATGTCGGGCAGCAGGTCCGCCGCCTTGTCGACCGCCTCCGCGCCGTCCCCCGCCTCTCCGACGACCTGGATGTCCTCCTCCTGTGCGAGGACGATCTCCAGACCCCTGCGGAAGAGCGCGTGGTCATCCACCACAAGCACCCTGATGGGCTCCTTGCGGGAACCGCCGTCGTCCGCAACGGAATCCGTACCGGCAGCGCTGTGGGCATCGCTCGTGCCACGCACGGGCCCGAAGGTGTCCGCCATCGTTCCTCCCCCTGAAGGCAACTGCCTGAGGTCACAGGCTGTGCGCCAACGGCAGTGCACAGAGCACTGATTGGCCTGGGCCACCATGCTTTCATGCCCGGCCGCCGAAACGGTGCCCCGCGCTCGCACGCGGTGCCCCCGGAGCATTCGGACGCTCCAGGGGCACCGCGTATCGGCTGTGGGTGGAGGGCGTCAGCCGCCGAGCGCACCGCCCGCGCCGCCCGCCCCGTCCGAGGCCAGCGGGTCGGTCCTCAGGTGAATGACACCGTAGTCATAGGCGTGCCGCCGGTAGACGACACTGGGCTCCTTGGTCTCGGAGTCGACGAACAGGTAGAAGTCGTGCCCGACCAGCTCCATCTCGTAGAGCGCCTGGTCGAGCGTCATCGGTGCTGCGACGTGCATCTTCTCGCGCACCACGAGCGGTCCCTCGCCCTGTACCTCGAGCGAGCCCATCCGCGTGGTCGGCACGGAGTGCTCCGGCTCCTCGGGAATCAGCTCACCGTCCCCGTTGAACGAGGCGGCGCCCGGGACGACCTCCGCGACCTCGGCTGCCGACAGCCGGCCGTTACCACGCCTGCTGTAGCGCTTGTCGTGCTCCTTGCGCAGCTGTGTGTCCAGCTTGTCGGTGGCCAGGTCAAGCGCTGCGTACGGGTCGCCTGCCGCCGCTTCCGCCCGGATGACCGGCCCACGTGAGCGGAGCGTGATCTCCACCCGTGCCGCACGGTCGGCCTGACGGGGATTCGGCTCCTTGGACACCTCGACGTCGAGGCTGATCACCTTGCCGTCGAACTTCTGGATCTTGTCCAGCTTCAGCTTCTCGGCCACGTGCTTGCGGAACCGCTCGGGCACCTCGGTCTTGCGGCCCTTGACGACGATGTCCACGCAGAACTCCGTTCCCGGATCGCTCCGCTTCGGCGGCGGAGCATCTCCCTTTTGCACCAGGCTCCGGTGATCGCCGGAGCCGCTGACTCGGTGGCTGTCACCTCCTCCTCCCCCATCGGCGGGCTTTCACCCCACCGATTTTTATGCTTCTGGCGTACCGGTGGGCTACCTGCCCGAAACCTGGTGGCGCATTCATCGAGGTGCGGAATTCACCGCCCCTCACAACCGAACATAGCCTGCCCACCCCCGTGTCGGCACCCGCTACTCACGCGTACCTCCGAGCGGGGCCCTTTACCCACTCGCCACCTGCGACGATGGAAGTTATCTGTCAGTTCCGGTTTATTTCGAAAGCAGACGGAGAAGCTGCGACAACCGCGGCCCGGAGCCCTTCCGCAGCCCCCATGCCGGGGGGTCTCGCGGCGCGCACCGCACGCGCCGCCTCCGCCAGCGTGGCCCCCGTCGTGAGCAGGTCGTCGACGAGCACGACCCGGCCGCCGTCGAGCAGCTTCCGGCCCCCGGCCGCGACGACGAGCGCGCCCGCCATATTCGTCTGCCGGTCCCGGGCTCCCAGCCCCGCCTGGTCCGCCACCGCACGCCGCTGCCGCAGTACGGCGAGCAGTCCGGCCCGTGCCCCTCCGCGCCGGAGCTCAGCGGCGGCCGCAGCGGCGATCCTGCGCACCGGATCGTGCCCGCGCCCGGCCGTGGCCCGCCGCGCCGACGGCACGGGCACGAGCAGCAACGGGCCGGCCTCGCCCCCGTGCCCCGCTCCGGCCCGCACAGCGGCCGCCAGCGCGCAGCCGAGCACTCCGGCCAGGCCGAGGGCCCCGCGCTCCTTATGGGCAAGCAGCATCGCCCTCACGGCGTTCTCGTACGGGGCCGCCGCGTGGACCACCGGCAGCCCGTCGGGCTCGGGCGCAGGCCGTACGCGCCGGGGTCCGGACGCCAGACCGACGGCACACTCCAGGCACAACTCCGTCCGCGGCCTGCCGCAGCCCCCACAGGCCACCGGCAGCACCAGTCCCACGATCTCCCGCCACCAACCCCGCACAGCCCCACTGTGCCCGCACGGCGGGTGTCCGACCATCCCTGTGGAAAACCCCTGTGGAAACCGCGAAGCTCCTGCCTACCGCCCGCACGCCCGCACGCCCGCACGCCCGCACGCCCGCACGCCCGCACGCCCGCACCGACGGTGATCGCCGCCCCGGGACGGCACTCCGTGCGCTCGGCCGGGGAGGACCTCAGCCGGGGTAGACCAGCGAGGAGCCCTCCTTGAGAACCGTCTGCCAGTTGTCCCCGGGCGACAGCTTCACTATCCCGTCGCTCTCGGTGTCGGCCATCAGCGGCAGCTGCTCGTCGCCGGCTGCCGCGACCGCCGTCACCTGGTTCACGCCCGGCAGGACTCCGGAGGACGCCGTGGACCCGTCGGCCTGCACATACCGCACCTGCTGCACACCGCCCTCCTCCTTGCCGACCACCACGAGACGGCTCCGGCCGGACCAGGAAACAGCCGTCACGTCGGCCAGCTGGGGCGCGGCCCGGCGCAGGTCCTCCACCGAGACCGTCTCGTCCTCTCCCGAACCATGACGCTCGACCCGGCCGATGTGCAGCGTCGTGTGCCCGTCCCGCGACACCCGCAGGGCGATCCGCACCCCGTCCGCCGACATGCGCAGCGCCTCGATCCGCCCGCTCAAGCCGGGTACCGAGACCTCCTGCGGCTCTCCGGCGCCGTCCACGAGCCGCAGCAGCCTGGGATCCGACGGATCGCGGTCGGCGACCCACAGATCACCCCCGCCGTCCCAGCTCGGTGCCGACAGCCGGTCCGCGTCCTGCTTCGCGCTGCTGCTCACCACAGGGGCGGACAGCTCGCCCTCCTCGGTGAGGGAGGACACGTAGAGATGCTGCTGATTCGCCGAGACGGTGGCGGCCTGCTGTTCGTCCCGGGCCACGCCCACGGCGCTCATGGCCACCGGCCCGCTGCCCAGCGGACCGGTCACGGGCTCCGGATCACCGCTGCCCTTACTGCTTCCGGGGATGCGCTGCACGTGCCCTTCGTCGTCGACGAAGTACTGGCTGTCGGGGCCGCCCGCTCCGTCGTCCGAGGCGAACTCCTCGGCCTCATCGGCCCCGAGGGAGCACAGCGGGCCCTGCTCACCCTGCAGCTCCACCTGCCCCACCCGGGCGGAGGTCAGGTCCCGCAGGGTGTAGAGCACCTGGGCCGCCATCATCCGGCAGGCACCCTGCCCGGCCTTCTCGGCCTTCTTGTTGAGCGGCACCTTCAGGACGTTCTGGTCGTCCGGTGCCAGCGAGGTGACCCCGGCCTTCAGCGCCGTACCGGCGGGGAAGCGCGAATCGACGACCGGTCGCAGCCAGTTCGACGGGCCTTCCAGCAGCGTCCGCACCGTCTGCGACGCCGTGTCCATCCGTGTGACGGGGTCCGTGCGGTTCCGTACGTAGACGGGGTCCGCGACAAGTGCGGACTCGTCGTCCGTCCGTCCCGCGGCGAAGTAGTACTTGTTCACGGACCTGTAGAGGCGCTTGAAGTCCGACTGTCCGAGCACCAGACCGTCCGGCACGATGTCGATGCGCCACTCCTGCTTGCCGTCCGCCGCTCTCTCACGGACCAGATGAAGCATCTGGGAGTACTCCGACGGGGCCAGCGGCCGGTAGGAACTCTGCGCGTCGACAGCCGCCACCTGCTCGCCGGTCAGCGTGTAGGTGGTCTCGGTCGTCCTGCGTTCCGTGCCCTGGATCGTCGGCCCGTTGCGATTGGGCGCCTGCGCGAGCACGGTGGTGCCCTCGCCCGGCTGCCACGTACGCGCGGTTTCCGCGGTCAGATATTTGCGGGTGGTCCGGAAGTCGGGGTCGTCACTGGTCATCGACTCCAGGAAGCCGTCGACGACCTCGATGGGTCCGGCGCCCTCCCTCGGCGGCACTGCGTACACCTGGACCTGTGCGTCACCGGCCTGCGAGGCGTCGACCGCCTTCACGTCGCCCGTCACCGGCATCGCTCCGCACCCGGCGAGCAGCACGACACCGCAGCCGAGCAGCACGGACAACCGCACCACCCGCCCGCGGCCGCCCCGACAGCGGTCAGCGTCCACGAGTTGTGTCCTCCTGCTCCGGATCCTGCGTATCTGGGTCGGGACTTCCGCCCGGCCGGACGGCGGCCGGACGCGACACCACACGCGCTCCGCTGCCCGGCAGGGCCGCGGGATCGACCGACGCCGGCGTACGTGACGCCGCCGGTCCGTGCGACGGCACCGCCAGGTGCGAACCCACCGCGGAACCCGTCCGGTCCGGTACGGACATCAGCCGGTGACTGTCCGGCTCCGGAGCCGCCTCCGCACGCTCACGGTCCTCCCGGTTGCGCCGGGAGTCCTCCGGCTCCAGCGGTATCGGTGACCCGCGCAGCGGCTCGTCCGCCGTACGGGGCAGAGTCAGCCGGAACTGCGAGCCGCCACCGGGCTCGCCCCAGGCCTGCAGCCATCCACCGTGCAGCCGGGCGTCCTCGACGGCGATCGACAGACCCAGGCCTGTGCCACCGGTGGTGCGGGCACGTGCCGGGTCCGCCCGCCAGAAACGGTTGAAGACCCGGGTAGCCTCGCCCGGCTTGAGCCCCACGCCGTAGTCCCTGACCGCCACGGCCACGGCGCCCTGAGCGACGCCCATCCGCACGATGACGTCCCGGCCCTCACCGTGCTCGACGGCGTTGACGACGAGGTTGCGCAGTACCCGCTCGACTCGGCGCGCGTCGGCCTCCGCGACCACGGGCTGTTCGTCACCCGCGACCAGGATCCGGCTGCCCTTGCGCTCCGCCAGCGGCTCGGCGCCGCCGATCACCCGCCGGACGACCGTACGCAGGTCTATCGGCTCGGCCTCCAGCGCCGCGGCCCCCGCGTCGAACCTGCTGATCTCCAGCAGATCGGACAGGAGCGACTCGAAGCGGTCGAGCTGGTCCCCCAGCAACTCCGCGGACCGGGCCGTGACCGGGTCGAAGTCGACCCGCGCCTCATGGATGACATCGGCGGCCATCCGCACGGTCGTCAGCGGAGTGCGCAGCTCATGGCTCACGTCCGAGACGAACCGCCGCTGCATGCGGGAGAGCTCCTCCAACTGCTGGATCTTCAGCTGAAGGTTCTGCGCCATCTTGTTGAAGGCCTCACCGAGGCGGGCGATGTCGTCCTCACCGGTGACCTTCATCCGTTCCTGGAGACGGCCGGCGGAAAGTCTCTCGGCGATCCCCGCCGCCATCCGTACGGGCGTGACGACCTGGCGCACCACGAACCAGGCGATCGCGCCGAGGAGCACGACGACGAACAGGCCGGCCGTGGCCAGTGTGGTCGTCACCAGGGTCAGCGACTTCTCCTCCTGCGTGAGCGGGAAGAGGTAGTACAGCTCGTAGGGGTTCTGGTCGACGTCGTAGAGCCGCTTGCCGACGACGAGCCCGGGCTCCGAATGCTTCCCGTACGAGTACCGGATCAGTGAATAGGTCTGGAAGGCACCTGACCCCTCGCCCACGTCGTCCCGCAGCCTCTGCGGGATGCTGGACGCCTCCACGCTTCCCGAGCCGCGCGGGGCGCGGCTGGTGGTGCTCTGTCCCAGGGAGTCGTCGCTGAGTGCCACCACGTTGAAAGCGTTCGTACCACCGCTGGCCAGCTGGTCGACGAGCTCGGTGCGCCATGAGGTACTGGCCGTCACACCGTCGGCGCCGTCCGCGGTCTCGTCACCCGGAACCAGCGGCGCGTTCGCGTTCGCCTGGGCGGCAGCGAAGCCACCGGCCGCCTGTGTCTGCGCGGCCTTCCCCTTCGCGTCGAGCAGGCCGTTGCGGACCTGCCCGATCACGACGAAGCCGAGGAGCAGTACCACGGCGATCGACATCAGCAGCGTGCCCGCCACGACGCGCAACTGCAGATTGCGCCTCCACAGCCGGACGGCCGGCAGCAGCGGCCCGCGGATCCACCGCATGAGCAGCCGCGGCACGGGGCCGCCGGGCGTCCGGTCACGGAACAACCGGGCGCCCCGCGGGAACCTGCCGAAACGAGGAGTACTCCGCGCCGGACCGGCAGCCCGCTCCGTACGGGCCCCGGGCGTCCCGGGTGGCGGAGCAGCGCTGCCCAGGGTCATGTCAGCTCGGTCCGGCCTTGTAACCGACACCGCGTACGGTCACGACGATCTCCGGCCGCTCCGGGTCCTTCTCCACCTTCGAGCGGAGTCGCTGGACATGCACGTTCACCAGACGGGTGTCGGCGGCGTGGCGATAACCCCACACCTGCTCGAGCAGCACCTCTCGGGTGAAGACCTGCCACGGCTTGCGGGCGAGAGCGACCAGCAGGTCGAACTCCAGCGGGGTGAGGGCGATGGACTGCCCCTCCCGCTTCACCGAGTGACCGGCCACATCGATGACCAGGTCACCGATCGCCAGCTGCTCCGGCGCAGGCTCTTCGGACCTCCGCAAACGCGCCCTGATCCGGGCAACCAACTCCTTCGGTTTGAACGGCTTGACGATGTAGTCGTCGGCCCCGGATTCCAGGCCCACCACCACATCCACCGTGTCGCTCTTGGCAGTGAGCATGACGATCGGCACACCTGACTCTGCCCTGATCAGCCTGCAGACCTCGATGCCGTCCCGTCCGGGCAGCATGAGGTCCAGCAGCACCAGGTCAGGCTTGGCCTCACGAAATGCGGCCAGTGCCTTGTCGCCGTCCGCTACGAACGACGGCTCGAAACCTTCTCCACGCAGCACGATGCCGAGCATCTCGGCCAGTGCGGTGTCGTCGTCGACGACAAGGACGCGTCCCTTCATAAACGACATCATCCCATTAGCTAATCGTTACCTGCGATGACCTGGCACACAGCTCTGCCAGTCCGACCCCCGTGACCGGGGAAATGACGCCCTCCTCCGTGACGATCGCCGTGACCAGTTCGGGCGGCGTGATGTCGAATGCGGGGTTGTACGCCTGGGTTCCCGGGGGTGCGACGACCGTCCCGCCCCCGCCGTCTCCGGCCGGAGCACCAGGTTTCGATGTGAACTCCGTCACTTCGGTCGCGGAACGCTGCTCCACGACGATCGATGTGCCGTCCACCGTCTCCAGATCGACCGTGGTCGTCGGCGCCACGACGAGGAACGGCACATGGTGGTACTTCGCGAGCACCGCCAACGGATAACTCCCCACCTTGTTGGCCACCGAGCCGTCCGCTGCAATACGGTCCGCCCCGATGATTACGGCATCCACCTCCCCTACCGCAAACAGCGAACCCGCCGCGTTGTCCGTGAGCAAGCTGAACGGCATCCCGTGCCGCCCCGCCTCGTACGCCGTCAGCCGGGCCCCCTGAAGCAACGGCCTGGTCTCGTCCACCCACAGCTGCCGCAGGCTGCCTTCCCGGTGCGCTCTCAGAGCCACCGCGAAAGCCGTGCCCTCACCGCCGGACACGAGCGCCCCGGTGTTGCAGTGCGTCAGCAGCCGGTGGCCGCCTCGTCCCGGCAGGAGCTCCGCCAGCAGCTCCAGACCGTACTGCGCCATGCGCTCACTGGCCGCCGCGTCCTCCTGATGCAGAGCCCGCGCCTCGGCCAGAGCCGCCGCGGCCGCCGCCTCCGGGCCGAGCCCGCTCTCGACAGCCGCCCGGTGCTCCCGCGCCACCCGACGCGCCCCGTACCCGAGATTGACCGCGGTGGGCCGCGCCTGCTCCAGAAGCTCCGCGGCCTGCGCCACGTCCTCACCCCGGGCAGCGGCCAGCGCCACCCCGTACCCCCCGGCGATACCCAGCAGAGGCGCCCCCCGCACCGCCAGCATCCTGATCGCCCGCAATAGCGCGGGCACATCGGCGCACACCAGCGCGACCTCCTCGGCGGGCAGCCGCGTCTGGTCGAGCAGCACCACCGCAGGGCCTTCCGGAGGCTCGTCCCAGCGGAGTACGGAGAGGGCCGGAGGCTCGATACCCACCGGCGTTTGTGCGTCCTGATCAGCCATCTGCCCAGTCTGCCCGCTGAACCGGCCGCACACGACGGCAAGAAGGAGATAGAGCGCCTGGTCCGCCCCGGACCGACGCGTGGCACGATGGCTGGCAACCTGCCGCCCCGATGAGCGGGCAGGACTGTGAAGGAGCGACGATGAACGACTCTCCGGGCTGGGCTTCGCCCGGATCCGCCCCCTCCGACGGCCAGGAGACGGGCATTCCCAGACCTTCCTCGCCCGTCGACGGAGCCGGACCCGCCGGACAGTGGTCTCCCGCACAGCCGCCTCCGGGGCAGTGGTCCCCTCCGAGTGCCCCCGGCAGCGGACCTGGCGCTCCCCCACCCGCTCCCGGCTGGGGCGGCATGCAGCAAGGCCCTGGGTGGGGCCGCGCTCCCCTGGCTGCGAAGCCCGGCGTCATCCCGCTCCGACCCCTGGGTGTCGGCGAGATCCTCGACGGTGCGGTCTCCACCATGCGCACCCACTGGCGCACGGTCCTCGGTATCAGCCTCACGGTCTCCGTGATCGCGGAGACCGTGCTCATCCTCGTGCAGCGCTATCTCCTGCCCGAGCAGAAGCCGGTGGACCCGAACGCGACCGGGGCCGAAGCCCTCCGCCAGGCCTCCGAATCGGCGCAGTCGCAGCTGGTGAACAGCGCCCCGGGCACCCTCATCGCGATGTTCGCCACGCTGATCACCACCTCGCTCCTCACCGTGGTGGTCAGCCGCTCCGTGCTGGGCCGTGGAGTGACGCTCTCCGAGGCATGGTCCGAGGCCCGCCCCCGGCTTCTTCCGCTGCTGGGGCTGACCCTGCTGCTGAGTCTGATGAGCGCCGCGATCATGGCGGTGGGCCTGCTTCCCGGCCTGGCCCTGGGCGACGGCGCGGGTGGGCTCGCACTGACTTTCCTCGGCTTCTTCGCCGCCTGCGCCGTGGCTCTCTGGCTGATGATCCGCTTCATGCTCGCAGCGCCGGCACTGATGCTGGAACGACAGCCCGTACTCACCGCCATGCGCCGGTCCGCCAAGCTGGTCAAGGGGAGCTGGTGGCGGACGTTCGGCATTCTGGCCCTCACCTACCTGCTGGTCATCATCCTGACCTTGATCATCGCGATTCCCTTCGGCATCATCGCCCTGTCCCTGGACAGCGACGGACTGAGCGGGTTCCTCAACGGCACCACGCCGAACTTCGGCTGGCCGTTCCTCATCGTCACGGGCATCGGCGAAGTGATCGTCTCGACGCTCGCCTACCCCTTCACCGCAGGCGTGATGGCCCTGCTCTACGTCGACCAGCGCATCCGCCGCGAGGCGCTCGACCTCGACCTCGCCAGGGCCGCGGGCGTGCCCGGATACGAAACCCACAGGAGCTGATGCGGTGACGGGGGCGGGGGGCACCACCGAGGCAGTACGGCTCATCCGGGCGGGCGAGGACATACCCGTGGACACACCACGCGTCCCCGCCCGCGAAGCGGCGCAGGACGAACTGTCCGACCCGATGTACCACGAGCACGATCCCAACCTTTTGGAACGCGGCCTCGACCGCTTCTGGGACTGGGTCGGTGAACTCCTCGACGGAGCTGCCGGGGCAGCCCCCGGCGGCCCGCTCGGGCTCGTCGTTCTGATCCTGGCCGTCGCCGGACTCGGCACCGCGCTGTGGTGGCGGCTCGGCACGCCACGGCGCACCGCCCACGCCCCGGAAACCCTCTTCGGCAGCACGGCCCGCAGCGCGGCCGACCACCGCACCGCGGCCGCGGCACACGCCGATGCCCGGCGCTGGACCGAAGCCGTCCAGGAACGCATGCGCGCCCTCGTCCGCTCCCTGGAGGACCGGGCCGTACTCGACCCGCGCCCCGGCCGCACCGCGGACGAGGCGGCGGCCGAGGCAGGCCGGCTGATGTCCGCGCACGCCGGCCGGCTCCGCTCCGCGGCACGGGTCTTCGACGACGTCACATACGGTGGCCGAGCCGCGGACGAGGACGCGTACCTGACCCTGCGCACGCTCGACCTGGAGCTCGAGGCCGCCAAGCCCGGGCTGGGCACCGGCGCATCCCAGGGGGCCACCGGATGACGACCACCACGCCCGGCCCCACCACGTCGGCATCCCGCACCCCCCGACAGGTCTGGGAACGCGTCCGGGGCCTGCTGCTCGCCGCCCTCATCCTCCTCGTCGCCGGAGTCACCCTCGCCGCCGTCCGCTCCGGTGGCCAGCACGGCCGGCTCGACCCGCGCTCCGGGGACCCCAACGGCAGCCGGGCCGTCGCCGAGCTCCTCAAAGACCGTGGCGTCGCCGTCGACGTGGTCACCACCCTCGACGAAGCAACAGGCGCGACGGGCCCCGACACCACCTTGCTCGTCGCCGCCCCCGACATGCTCACCGCGCACCAGCAAAAGCGCCTTCACGCGGCGACCGCGGGCTCCGCGGGCCGCACCGTGCTGGTCGCCCCGGGCGGCTCCGCGGTAGCCCGGCTCGTCCCCGGCGTGCGCCAAGAAGCGCGCGGACCTGTGACCGCGCGCCCCCCACGCTGCGAACTGCCCGCAGCCCGCGTTGCGGGAACCACCGACATGGGCGGCGTCCTCTACGCGACGGACGCGCACGAGGCGACCAGCTGCTACCCGGACGACGAACTCGCCTCCCTCCTTGTCCTGCCGGGACGAGGCAAGGGCGACACCGTGCTGCTCGGCTCCGCAGACATCCTCCACAACGACCGTCTCGACCAGCAGGGCAACGCCTCGCTGGGCCTGCAACTCCTCGGATCCCGCACACATCTCGCCTGGTACCTCCCCTCGCTCGACGACCCCTCCGCAGTCGGTGACGGCGCCGACAGCGGTGACGGCGGCGCCGCGGAGGAAAGCGGCCTCATCGGCCTCATCCCGTCGGGATGGCTCTGGGGCACCCTCCAACTGGCCCTCGCCGCCGCCCTCGCCGCCATCTGGCGTGCGCGCCGCTTCGGCCCGCTGGTCACCGAGCGGCTACCGGTGGCCATCCGGGCCTCCGAGTCCACCGAGGGCCGGGCCCGCCTCTACCGCAAGGCCGACGCCCGCGACCGCGCAGCCGCCACACTGCGCGCCGCCACGCGGACCCGCATCGCACCGCTCCTCGGGGTGGCCCCCCGTGACACCGATTCCCTCGCCCTGCTCCTGCCTGCCGTCACCGCCCGTCTCGGCAGCACGGGCAGCGACCTCAGCTCCCTCCTCTTCGGCCCGGCTCCGGCCGATGACGCCGCCCTTGTCCTCTTGACCGATCAACTGGACGCCCTCGAAAGAGAGGTACGCACTTCATGACCGCCCCGACCCCGGAGACCGCCGAGCTTGCGGCACCCACAGAGACCCGTGCGGTCGCCGTGAACTCCGACAGCGCACGCGCCTCCCTGGAAACGCTGCGTGCCGAGATCGCCAAGGCCGTGGTGGGCCAGGACCCGGCCGTCACCGGGATGGTCGTCGCTCTGCTCTGCCGGGGCCATGTCCTATTGGAAGGCGTCCCAGGAGTCGCGAAGACCCTTCTGGTCCGCGCACTTGCGGCCTCTCTCGAACTGGACACCAAACGCGTCCAGTTCACCCCCGACCTGATGCCGAGCGACATCACGGGCTCACTCGTCTACGACGCCCGAACCGCAGAGTTCTCCTTCCAGCCCGGACCGGTGTTCACCAACCTGCTGCTCGCCGACGAGATCAACCGCACCCCGCCAAAAACACAGTCCTCCCTGCTCGAAGCCATGGAGGAACGTCAGGTCACCATCGACGGGTCCCCTCGGCCTCTGCCCGACCCTTTCCTGGTCGCGGCCACGCAGAACCCCGTCGAATACGAGGGCACCTACCCCCTGCCCGAGGCCCAACTGGACCGCTTCCTCCTCAAGCTGACGGTCCCCCTCCCGTCACGCGAGGACGAGATAGACGTGCTCACTCGCCACGCGGAGGGGTTCGACCCGCGAGACCTCAAGGCAGCAGGCATACAGCCCGTAGCCGGCCCCGCGGACCTCGACGCAGCACGCGCCGCCGTCGCCGCCACCTCTGTCTCCCCCGAGATCGCCGCCTATGTCGTGGATATCTGCCGTGCCACGCGTGAATCCCCCTCACTCACCCTCGGTGCCTCTCCCCGAGGAGCCACCGCACTGCTCTCGACAGCACGGGCATGGGCCTGGCTCACAGGCCGGGACTACGTCATCCCGGACGATGTGAAAGCACTCGCACTTCCCACGCTCCGTCATCGCCTACAGCTACGGCCGGAAGCGGAGATGGAGGGAGTCACCACTGACTCCGTCATCACCACTGTCCTCGCACACGTCCCCGTCCCCCGGTGAGGGGGTGACCATGGCCCTCACCGGACGGGCCGCTCTGGTGGCGGCTCTGGGGTCACTCCCCGTAGGCATCCTGGCCCCCAGTTGGACCGGGATGCTTGCGGTCAATGTCCCTCTGTCACTGGCAATTCTGTGCGACTACGCGCTGGCCGCGCCAGTGCGTACGCTGCAGTTCACCCGATCCGGTGATACATCCGTTCGACTCGGCGACACCGCAACAGTGCAACTCACGGTGACCAACCCGTCCCGGCGACGGCTCCGCGCCCACCTACGCGACGCCTGGCCCCCCAGCAGCTGGACCTCGGAGGCCGAACAGGCTTCGTCGCGGCACCGACTCGCCGTGCCCGCCGGGGAGCGGCGCCGTCTGACCACACTCCTGCGTCCTTCTCGGCGCGGTGACCGCCTGGCGGACCGTGTGACCGTCCGATCCTTCGGCCCCCTCGGCCTCATCGCCCGCCAGGGACATCACCGTGTGCCCTGGACCGTCCGGGTCCTGCCCCCCTTCACCAGCCGGAAGCATCTGCCTTCAAGGCTCGCCAGACTGCGTGAACTGGACGGCCGGACCAGCGTGCTCACCCGCGGAGAAGGCACGGAGTTCGACAGCCTCCGTGCCTACGTCCCGGGAGACGACACGCGTTCCATCGACTGGCGAGCGACCGCGCGCCAGTCCGCGGTCGCTGTCCGCACCTGGCGCCCTGAGCGCGACCGCCACATCCTCGTCGTCCTCGACACCGGCCGCACATCGGCAGGCCGGGTCGGCGACGTACCGCGACTCGACGCCGCCATGGACGCGGCCCTCCTGCTCACAGCCCTGGCCACCCGCGCCGGCGACCGCGTGAACCTGATCGCATACGACCGGCGTGTCCGAGCCCAGGTACGGGGCAGGACAGCAGGCAAGGACGTCCTGCCGACGTTCGTCAGCACTCTTGCCACCCTGGAACCCGAGCTGGTGGAAACCGACGCACACGGTCTCAGCACGGCCGCACTGGCGAACGCTCCCCGCCGCTCCCTGATCGTGCTGCTCACGAGCCTCGACGCCGCTCCCGTCGAAGAGGGCCTCCTGCCGGTCCTCCCGCAACTCACCCAGCGCCACACGGTTCTGGTCGCGGCTGTCGCGGACCCCCACGTCGAGGCGATGGCCCGTGCGCGGGGCACAGTGGACGCGGCTTACGAGGCAGCGGCCGGCACCCAGGCACAGGCCCAACGCCGCCGTACCGCGAACCTACTCCGCCGCCACGGCGTCACGGTGGTGGACGCCTCGCCCGACGACCTAGCCCCCGCGCTGGCAGACGCCTATCTCACGCTGAAGGCGGCCGGCCGACTGTAGACGGCGCGCACGGAGAAGGCCGGGGCAACACGAGCACCTCGAACTGGAGATGCTCCGAACCGGGGCTCGGTAGGGTGACTGCCATGCGCACGAAGATCCTTTACATGGTCATAGCCACTGCAGTGAGCCTGTCGGCTTCCGGGTGTGCGAGCGGGGACTCCGATACCGCCGGTGCGGACGAACAGGTCATCGGCGAGATTTTGCCGCAGAAGCTGGCCAGACCGGCCGACAGGCCGAAGGAGGACCTGCAACCCTCTCCGGCCGACGACGCCACGTTCGGCGAGAACCTCGCCCACGAGCTGCGCCGCAAGACGCTCGCCATGGCCGACGCCTCGGGCGAGGCCACCGCCGAATGCCCCGAGGACATCGGCTCCACGAGCGGTTCCCAAGTGAGCTGCACCGTCACCTACGAAGGTCTCGAAGTGGCCTGGAACGTGAGCATCGGCGACACGTCCGGCTGGTCGGACAACGTCGTGGAGTACACCGCATCCCCTCGCACCGGGGTGCTCACCCGCGAAGGTGTCGCCCGGCTGCTGTACGGAAATCACAGCGACAGCATCGATTACGTGCTCTGCAACGACATCCCCGAAGCCGTACTGGTTCCCCTGAACACGGAAACCGATTACACCTGCGAGCTCGTCCCCAAGGACAAGGAACCGATCGGCCTCAACGAGAGTGTGCGCGTGACTGAGGCCGGCCCGCGGGTCTACTGACCAGGAGCCTCACCGCTGCCCGCTGCCCGGCACCAGCTACTCCGCCGCCGGCCTGATCAACGTGGCGTGGTGGGCAGCTTCCGGGGCTCGATGCGCTCCTCCACCGCCTTGTCCCCCTCGCGCATGACCACGTAGGCGCCCTTCCCCGGAACCTCTGTCACCGCTTCGACGAGTTCTGTTCCCCGGTAGACCAGTCCGACTCCGTCATCTGTGCAGTGAGCTGTCGGCAGGGTCCCGTCCGCCACAAGCTGATGGATCAACGGACGCCGCCCCTCGTCCGAGTCGTAGTGCACGCCATTGCCGTAGGGCAGGAAGGAAAGAGCGTTCGTGATCGGGCGGAGCTCCGGTCCGAACGAATCGGTCGCGCCGCCCTGGAACCAGCAGATTGACCCCGCGCTGACTCCGCTGAGCACGACACCGGCTTCCCAGGCTCGGCGCATGACGCGGTCGAGGCCGTGGACTCTCCACACGGCCAGCAGATTGGCCACCGATCCACCCATGACCCAGACGACGTCCTGATCGAGTACCGCACCTTCGACGTCATCCACATTGGGCATGGGGAACAGATGAAGCGGCGTCAGGTCAAAGCCGGCTACCCGCGCGGCCTCGCTCATCCGGGTCGTGAAGTGTTCAGCGTCTCCGATTGCGGTGCCCACGTACATGATGCGTGGCCTGCGGCCGTGCACTCCGGAAAGATCAACCGCGTGGTGCACCAGAGAATCGAACGTCACCCTGGTGCGTCCTCCGACGCGGTGTCCGCCGGAGGTCGCGAGGATGGTCGGTTCCGATGCCGTCATGGTCATGATGATATCGGCGGAAAACTCGAAAAAGTGAGCTCACCCAAAACGAGCTGGCTTCTCTCATCTCGCGTCCTGTCGGTGCGGTGCCGCGACAGGACCGTGAACGCAGAAAAGCCCCGTGCCACAAGGGCACGGGGCTTTCCCGGAATAATTGTTCGGCGGCGTCCTACTCTCCCACAGGGTCCCCCCTGC
>NZ_JAFBGA010000023.1 GCF_016909575.1 Streptomyces sp. HB132
GGCGGCGTCGAGGTGGCCGACGTTGCCCTTGAGTGAGCCGAGGGCGCAGGGTCCGGTGTCGCCGAACGCCCGCGACAACGCCTGCACCTCGATCGGGTCACCCAGCGAGGTACCCGTGCCGTGCGCCTCGATGTAGTCGATGTCCGAGGGCGTGAGGCCCGCGTCGGTGAGCGCGGCGGCGACGACCGCGGCCTGGCCCGTCACGCTCGGAGCGGTGAAGCCGACCTTGACCGCGCCGTCGTTGTTGACGGCCGATCCCCTGATCACGGCGTGAATGGTGTCGCCGTCGGTCAGCGCGTCCTCCAGCCGTTTCAGTGCCACCACACCGACGCCGGTGCCGAAGACCGTGCCACGGGCGTCCGCGTCGAACGGGCGGACGTGCCCGTCCGGGGAGACGAAGGACCCCTCCTGGTAGAGGTAGCCGGTTCCCGGGTTCGGGTCGACGTGCACACCCCCGGACAGGGCGAGGTCGCACTCACCGGCGAGCAGGCTGCGGCAGGCCGTGTGCGCTGCCACGAGTGCGGTCGAGCAAGCCGTGCGCAGGGAGACCGCGGGGCCCTTCAGGTCAAGCTTGTACGACACCCGGGAGGCCAGGAACCCGAGTTCGTTCGCCACCAGGATCTGGGTCTGGCCCAGGGTCTCCACGACCTGTCGGTGCGAGTAGACGTGCTGGACGTAGCGGTTGGCGCCCGCGCCGCCGAAGACACCGATGCTGCCGTCGTACTGGCCGGCGTCGTGACCGGAGTGCTCCAGTGCCGCCCACGCCGTCTCCAGGAAGAGCCGGTGCTGCGGGTCCATGATCTCGGCCTCGCGGGCGGTGTAACCGAAGAACTCCGCGTCGAACAGGTCACTCCCTGAGAACTCGGGTGTGGCCTTGACGTAGTCCGGACGGTCGAAGACCTCGGGCGGCACTCCGGCCGCCGTCAGCTCCTCGTCGGTCAGGGCGACGATCGACTCGACACCGTCGCGCAGGTTCGACCAGAACTCGGTCAGGTCCCCGGCACCGGGGAAACGCCCCGCCATCCCGACGATCGCGACACCACCGCCTGCTGTCGTCACTGCGCGGCCCGGAGGTTGTCGATGAGGACACCGAGCGTGCGCACGGTGGGACCCTCGTAGACGATGGTCAGCGGTACGGCCACGGCCAGCTCCTGACGCAGTCGGTGGACGACCTGGAGGCCCAGCAGCGAACTGCCGCCCAGTTCGAAGAAGTTGTCCTGCACGCCTACGCTCTCCACGCCGAGCAACTCCTGCCAGATGTCCGCTACCCGGTGTTCGGTCTCGCCGCTCGGTGCGACGAAGGGGTTCCGCAGGTTGGGGCGCTCGTGCCGCCGGGCCGGAGCCGGTACATCGGCGACCGGGTCGGACCACAGCTCCTGACGCAACGTCAGATCACCCGTGGAGATGACGATCTGTGCCTGGGGGGCTGCATCCAGGATGCCGTCCACCACCAGGCGCCCCTCGGCCGGAGTGAGCGCCAACTCACGTACCGCGGAACCGAGGTCCGAGTCCGCCCGGTCCTCGTGCGAGAAGTACCAGGCCTCCCAGTTGACGCTGGTCCAGGGCAGGGCGGCACTGTGGTGCCGCTGGGCGAAGGCGTCGAGCGCGGCGTTCGCGGCCGCGTACGCACCGAAGCCGAGGCCGCCGAGCAGCGAGGCGATGGAGGAACAGATGACAGCGAAGTCCAACTGCTGGTCGGCCAGGACCTCGTGCAGTACCTGGGTGCCGTAGAGCTTGGGGGCGAAGTGCCACGAGGCCTCCTCCGGTCCCAGTACCGCGACTTCCCGGTGGGCCGCCGTACCGGTCGTACCGGCGCAGTGCAGCACGCCGTCGACCGGCCCGAACTCCCGCAGGACGCGTTCCTTCAACGCGAGCATGGCCGCGAGGTCGGAGACGTCCGTCGCGGTCACCATGACCTCGGAACCGAGCGCCTCGATCTCCTCAACGGCACGGATCGCCGACCGCACGGCCTCCGGGTGCTGCGTATCGGCCCAGCTCGACCGGGGCGGCAGGCCCGCCCGCCCGAGCAGCACCAGGCGCACCTTCGCCCGGTCGGCAAGGGCACGGGCCATCAGCAGGCCGATCTTCCCCAGGCCACCGGTGATCAGGTACACCCCGTCCGTCCGGACCGGCGAGTCACCGCGCGAGGGCGGCGCGCCGGTCACGTACGCGGGCGCCCAGCGGTGTCGTCCGCGCAGCGCGAGCGTGCGTTCGCCGGGCGGGGCGGCGAGGTCGGCCAGCAACTGGTCGACCAGCCCGGGCACGGCCTCCCGGCCGTCGACCCGCAGGTCGAACTGGACGCAGCTGAGCGAGGGGTACTCCTGCGGCAGCACCTTGCACAGGCCCTGGACGGTGGCCTTGGGCGGGCAGAGCGGCTCATCCCCGAGGACGGCGTAGACCTCGGTGGACAGCACGTCCCAGCGCTGCTCCTGTGTCATCAGCTCGGCCTCGGTGGCCTGGACCCAGTGGACCAGGCTGTCGAAGGAGCGGTGCAGCAGGGCCCGCACGTCCTCGGGTGCGTCCGCCCGGTCGGCGTCGTCACCGACGCTCCAGCAGTGCACCACTCGGCCGGGCAGGGTCCCCTCCGCACGCAGCGCTTCGGCGAGCCGCCGGAAGTGGTCCGGCCGGGCGGGGTCGAGGACGTACTCGCGGTCGCTCTTGCGATGCCACTCGGCTCCCTGGACGACCGTGCGCACGGTGGCGCCGAGACCTTCGAGCCGGTCGGCGAGCCTGCGTCCGACACCGGTCTCGTCCGCGAAGACTAGCCAGCGCTGAGCGGCCAGGTCCGTCTCGGCGGGGGGCGGCGCGGCGGCGAGCCGCTGCCAGGAAGGAGCGTAGAACCACTGCGGCAGGGTGCCGCGCCGCTGCTGGGCCGAGCCGCCGCCCGGCTGTGCGGCGCCGGGCTCGAGCCAGTACGTGCGCCGTTCGAAGGGGTAGCCGGGGAGCGGCACCCGCCTGACGCCAGCCGGCACCGGGAAGGGGTGTGCCCGTCCGGCGAGCCAGAGCTGTCCGGCGGCCCGCAGGAGTGCGGCGCGGTCGCTCTGCCCGCGGAAGGCGCCGAGCAGTGACGGGACGACGACCCGGTCGGTGCCGGCCGCGGCGGGGTGCTGGAGGGCTCCGGGGGTCAGGGTGGGCGCGGGGCCGATCTCGACGATCGCGATGTCCGGGACCGACCACAGGGTGCCCAGGCCGTCCGCGAACCGCACACTCTCCCGGACGTGCCGGGCCCAGTACTCGGGACTGGTGGCCTCCTGGTCGGTGATCCAGGTGCCGGTCAGGTTGGAGACGAACGGTACTGCCGGAGCGTTCAGCCTGACCGAACGGACCAGTTCCGCGTAGGGCTCGACGACCGGATCCATCATCGGGGAGTGGAAGGCGAAGCGCGTGGTCAGACGGCGGGTGGCGATGTCGTCGGCCAGCAGTTCCCGGGCCACCCGGTCGATGGCCTCGACGGTGCCGGAGAGCACGCAGGTCTGCGGGCCGTTGACCGCGGCGAGGCAGACGTCCGAGCCGGTGTAACGGGCGATCGCCTCCTCGGACAGCGGCACGGCCAGCATCGCGCCCTCGCCCTGCTCCTCGATCAGCCGTGCGCGCTCCGCGACCAGGCGCAGGGCGTCAGGCAGGGAGAAGACCCCGGCGACGCAGGCAGCGACGTACTCCCCGAGGCTGTGACCGATCATCACCTCGGGCTCGACCCCCCAGGCGGACCAGAGTTCGACCAGCGCGTACTCGAGGGCGAACACCGCGGGGTAGCCCAGGCGTGGCTGGTCGAGCGGGTGCTCGCTGCGCTCCGGCTGGAGCAGCATGCGGCGGAAGTCGAAGGGCTGCTGCCCGGGAGCGGCGTCCTCTGACTCGTCGGCCGTGAGGACGATGTCTCGGATGTCCGTGCCGAGCAGGGGCTCCAACAGCCCCGCACACTTGTCCAGCGCCGCCCTGAACACGGCCTCCTGGGCGTAGAGATCGCGGGCCATGCCGGGAAACTGTGCGCCGAACCCGGTGAACATGAAGGCCACCGGCCGGTGTGCGGCCTCGGGCGCGGTCGCGGTGAGCAGGCGGCCGTCGTCGCGTGCGTCGAGTGCCTCCAGTACCTCCTCGGTGCTCCCGCCGACCAGCGTGCGCCGGTAGGGGAAGGCCCGGCGGCCCTGTTGGAGGGTGAAGGCGACGTCCGCGAGCGCGAGTTCGGGGTGCGCCCTGAGGTGGTCGTGCAGCTGGTCGGTGGCCGCTTCCAGGGCCTCCGGGCTCTTGGCGGAGAGGACCAGCAACTGTTCGGCGCCGTCAGCCGGCCCGGTTCCGCGCGGCAGTTCCGGGGCCTGTTCGAGGATGACGTGGGCGTTTGTGCCACCCAGTCCGAAGGAGCTGACTCCGGCGCGGCGCGGACCATCGCCCTCGGGCCACGGCAGCAGCTCGGTGTTGACGTAGAACGGGCTACCGGCCAGGCCGATCCGCGGGTTGGGCCGCTCGAAGTGCAGGGTGGGCGCCAGCTGACCGTGCTCCACGGACAGCACGGTCTTGATCAGTCCGGCGACTCCGGCGGCGGAGTCGAGGTGTCCGATGTTGGTCTTGGCCGACCCCAGAGCGCAGCTGCGCTCGCCCACACCGGAGAAGGCCGAGGTGAGCGCGGAGAACTCTATCGGATCACCGAGGATGGTGGCAGTCCCGTGCAGCTCGACGTAGCCGATGCTCTCCGCCGGTACGTCCGCGTTCGCCAGCGCGGTGGATATGGCGCGGGCCTGGGTGGCGGCGCTGGGCGCGCTGAATCCGGCCCGTCGGGAACCGTCGTTGTTCAGTGCCGCGCCCTTGATGACCGCGTGGATGTGGTCGTTGTCGGTGATCGCGTCCTTGAGGCGTTTGAGCACGACCATGCCGACGCCGTCGCCGCCCACCGTTCCCTGGGCACGTGCGTCGAAGGTGCGACAGTAGCCGTCCGGCGAGAAGATGCCGTCCGGACGGTAGACGTAACCCTTGCTCCGGGTCCCGTCCACGGCGACACCTCCGGCCAGCGCCGTGTCGCACTGGTACGCCAGCAGGGCCTGGCACGCTTCGACCACGGCCACCAGAGAAGTGGAGCAGGCGGACTGGATGTTGAGGGCGGGGCCCTCCAGACCGAGTTTGTAGGAGACCCGGCTGGCGAGGAAGTCCGGCCGGTTCCCGATCACCGTCTGCTTGTCGCCGAGGATCTGCGCGGCGCCGGGCTGGGAGGCGATGTTGAAGAGCAGATAGGTGTTGTTGCCCGTGCCCGCGTAGACGCCGACCAGGCCGTCGTGGCGCTCGGCGTCGTGCCCGGAGCTCTCCAGCGCGGTCCAGGCACATTCGAGCAGCACCCGGTGCTGCGGGTCCATGAGTTCGGCCTCGCGCGGGGAGTAGCCGAAGAAGGCGGCGTCGAACTTCTCGCTGTCCGCCAGCACGTAGCCCGCGCCCACGAAGTTCGGGTCGGCGCGGGTGGCTGCGTCCACGCCCCGGGTGGCGAGCTCCTCGTCCTCGAAGCGGGTGACGGAGCAGACGCCCGACTTGAGGTTGCTCCAGTACTCCTCGACCGTGCGGGCACCGGGGAAGCGGCCGGCCATGCCGACGATGGCGATGTCGAGACTGTCGTCGAACTCGGAGTACTCATCGACCGGTTCGGAACTCAGCTCGGCATCCAGGGTGGGGCCGAGCTCGGGGGAGTACTCACTCATGGTGACCTCGCTTCGCTTGCAGCTGCTGTTGGCGGCGCTTCAACAGGGCGTTCTGTTGCGCCCCCCTGCTGCGGGTGGTGGCGGGTGCCGCCCCCTGCTTCTGCCGGGAGAGCAGCTCGGCCTGGGCCCGGACGGTGGTGTGCTGGAACAGGTCGAGCAGTTCGATCTCCCGGCTGGTCGCCGCCCGGAGCCGGTGGTGCAGTTCGACCAGGAGCAGGGAGTGCCCGCCGAGGTCGAAGAAGTTCTGTTCGGTGCCGACCGTCTCGGTGCGGAAGACTTCCTTCCACACACTCGCCACCAGCCGCTCCAGCTCGTTCCTCGGCGGCAGCGGTGTGGCGGTTTCGGCAGGCTCCCCGGGCCGGGGCAGCTTGCTGCGGTCGACCTTGCCGTGCCCGGAGAGCGGCAGCTGGTCGAGTGTCACCATCGACTGCGGGATCATGTGCGGCGACAGCCGCGTCCGCAGGTGGCGTTCCAGCCCGGCCGTCGCGAACTCGGGTCCGCGCGGCTCGATGTAGGCGACCACCCGCCGATCGCCGGGGGTGTCCTCGCGGACGACGGCGATGGCGTGGCGTACCTCGGGGTGGCTCTTCAGGGCGGCCTCGATCTCACCCAGCGCGACACGGAAGCCACGCACCTTGATCTGGTCGTCGCGCCGCCCCAGGAAGGCGATCGTCCCGTCGTCCAGGCGGCGGACGATGTCGCCGGTGCGGTAGAGGCGGCCGCCGGGCAGGCCCCCGAGGGTGTCGGGGACGAAGGCAGCAGCGGTGAGGTCGTCCCGGCGGTGGTAGCCACGGCCGAGGTTGTCGCCGCCGATCAGCAGTTCGCCGGCGACGCCGACTGGCGTGGGACGGCCTGCGAGGTCCACCACGTGCGCCTGGGTGCCGGGCAGCGGAACGCCGATGGGCGCGGTCTCCCACTCGGCGTCCGGATGGTCGGCCACGGCGAGGGTCAGTACGCCGACGGTGGTCTCGGTCGGGCCGTAGTGGTTGAAGACCCGGCAGTGCGGCACCAGGCGTTGGAGTGCGCTCAGCCAGCGCCAGTCGGAGGCCTCGCCGCCGATCACGAGCAGGCGGCGCGGCAGGAGTTCGGCGAAGCGCGGGGAGGCCTGGAGGGCCCGGAGGTGGGAGGGCGCGATCTTCAGGCAGTCGACCCCCCAGGTCTGCACCCAGTCGGCCAACCTCCCCGCGTCCAGGGCACTCGCGCGGGATATCAGCTGCACCTCGCCGCCGGTGCACAGCGGTGGGGCGAAGGCCGTGACGCTGGAGTCCACCGTCAGTGGCTGCACCATCGCGAAGCTGAGCGGTCCGTCGATGCCGAGCCGCTGGATGGCGGCGCGGGTGTAGCTGACGAGCTGCCGGTGTTCGATCACCACGCCCTTGGGCTTCCCGGTCGAGCCGGACGTGTAGAGCAGGTACGCGGCATCGGCGCAGGCCGAGCGATCGGAGGTCAGGTTCTCCGTCGGGCTGCCCTCCAGTACGCCCAGGTCCGCGTCGAGTCGGATCACCTGGTGCTCGGTGCCGAGGGGGGCCGTCGCCACCACGAGGCGCACGGCCGCGTCGCTGAGGATGCCGTCCCGCCGCTCGGCGGGGTCGCTCGGATCCACCGGGACGTACGCGCCACCGGCCTTGAGGATGCCGAGCACGGCCACCATGAGCCGCACGTCGCGATCGGCGCAGAGGCCCACGGTCACCTCGGGGCCGACCCCGTGTGCGCGCAGCAGGTGGGCCAACTGGTTTGCCCGGGAGTTGAGTTCCCGGTAACTGAGGGCGGCGCCCTCAGCGCGGACCGCGATCACATCGGGGGTGCGGGCGGCCTGCGCCTCGAAGAGCTGGTGGAAGCCCTGGTCCGCCGGCTCGCCCACGACGCTGTTCAGCGCCGCGAAGGTGCCCTCCTCCTCAGTGGTGAGCAGTGGGAGTTCGTCCACCGGCCTGTCCGGATCGGCCGTCGCGCCTTCGAGCAGTCGGAGCAGGTGGTCCACCGCGCGGCGCGCGGTGGACGGATCGAGGACATCGGTCGCGAACACCAGGTGGCCGGTCAGTCGGCCGTCGAGGTGGGAGAGCTGCAGATCCAGGTCGCACGACGTGTCCCCAGGGGCCACGCGCGGTGCGGATCGGAAGGAGAAGCCCGGCCAAGGGTGCACGGGCGTGGAAGTACGGGCCTCCTCGGCCTCCGTCAGTCGGGAGTCCGCCACCTGGACGAGCTCGCGGAAGCTCCCTCCCACATCGGCTCGGACCGGGGTGGTCACCCCGGCGCCGTTGGACACGCCGACCGCGAGCGCGGACTGCCCGCCGTACCGTTGGAGCAGTGCCAGGTAGAGGGCGAAGGACGCCGCCGGGAGCCCCACGCCACAGGCCTCACACAGCTCCCGCAGCGCGGACGTCGCTGCGGCGGGCACCACGAAGGGCACCGAGTCGGCGCGGAGGTCCCGCGAGGCCGGATGCGGCCGGTCCAGAGGTAGTTCCGGTGTGCCGGGCAGCTCGGCGAGGTGCCCGCCACCTTCCGAACCGGTCACAGGCGTTGCGGGGTGCGGGAGTGTCATGAGGCTGCCTTGAGAAGGTCGAGGGGAGGACACACGTCGTCTGTCCTGCCGGAGGTGGCCACGGTCACGAGGATCGCTTGGTGCAGAAGTAGACCTGATTCCGACGGTTGTCGGCGGGGACATCGATGATCTCGACCGACTCCGACAGCTGGTGCAGCAGCGCCTCGAACGGACCGGGGGCGTAACGGTTGAGCCAGATGTAGCCGTTGGGCGTCTCCCGGCGCAGCAGCGCCTCGGGCTCCCGCGGCACCTGGAACATGCAGATCGCCACCGTGCGGCGAGTGACTCGGAAGAGCTCGCGGACGGCGGTCTCGTAGTAGGGCAGGCTTTCCAGCACGTGGCGGCAGTTCACCACGTCGAACGAGTCGTCGGGGAAGGCGAGGTCGGTGACGCTCATCTGCTGCCACCGCGCCTCGGGGTGGCTTTCGCGGCAGTCCGCGATGGCGGCCTCGCCGATGTCGATGCCGGTGTAGTCGACTTCCAGGCCCGCCCGCAGCAGGTGGCGGTACGTGACTCCGGAGAGCACGCCGCAGTCGAGCAGCTCGAAGGGCACCCCTGAGTGCAGCGCCGCGAGCCGCTCGGTCACGACCGCGTGCGAAGGATGATCGGCTCGTCTGGCCTCACTCATGTAATCCACGTCGGAGGTCCGTGCCCAAAGCGATTCTGTGTTCACTGCTCTGACTCTCCATACTGCTGCGAAGCCGGTTCTGGCGGTACGTTCGTCGGTCGAGCCGGTGAATGGCGGAGGACGGGGCAGCAGGCCGTCCGGCTGGCGGTGCCCGTCCGGAACCCTGGTTGCCCGCCATCGGTGCGCACCGGATGCGGCCCCGAGCCCTGGCGCGTGAAGGTTTGCCTGACCCGCCCGGTCCCGTCGTCGGGGGACCGGCAGGGCCTCCCGAGCCGCCGCGGCGCTTTCCGCCTCGGCCCGGGCCACCTCTTCACACAGCCGCCGCCCGGTCGGCGCATCCGGCTGTCAGGCGACTGCTCCGCACCGGGGTCGGGCCGGGCCGCGTACCGGCCGACCGCGACTTCGCCGTCAGCGTGCCCGCCGAGACTTCAGAAGGCCGCCCCCTCCTGTGACTCGGGATCGAAGACAGCGGTCGGCCCGAACATCCGGGCGTGCTTGTCCGCCGCGAGGGCGAGCGTGCCGCTCTTGTCCCGAGCGGTCGCGACGTCGGCCAGCTGGTTGACCATCGCGGGTTTCGCCAGCTCCTGATCGCGCAGCTCGGGGGAACGGGACATCAGGACCATCGCCGTGGTGCTGTAGCCCAGCTTCGCCCAGGAGTCCCAGATCAAGTCGCGGTCCTGCTCCTGATTCGCGAAGAGCTCCTCGCGGCGAGGGTGCCTGCGTGCGGGGGCCAGGGCCCTGCTGTCGGCGTCGACGCGCAACCGGACCCGGCGGCCGGCGAGGTAGGCGACGGGGATTCCCTTGCGGATGGCGAAGTTCAGGGCTTGTGCCGCCGTGTCGGCCACCGGCTCGCCCTTGTCGTTCAGAGACGTGTTGCACACGATCGGGACCCCCGTGCCCAGCCGGAACGCCTCTATGGCGCGGTAGAGCAGGGGGTTCGTCTCCTGGTTCAACGTCTGACGCCGCGCCGAGTCGTCGAGATGAAGAATCGCTGGAACCAGGTCGCGCTTGGACTCGTGGACGTACGCCGTCTCGAGCATGTAGGGCGATGGCCAGGGATCCTCGAACCACTCGCCGGTGTGTTCCTCCAGAACGATCGGAGCAACGGGACGCCACCACTGTCGGCTCTTGTACTCGTTCAACAGGTCCTTCGACCGAGACGAACGAGGATCGGCGAGGATGCTGCGATGGCCCAACGCTCTTGGGCCGATCTCGGCCGCCCCGTCCGCCCACACCAGTGGCCCATGGCTCAGGTCCTCGACGAACTGGGCGTCGGTGAAGTCCTGGACGTCCTCGACGAAGTCGTCGAAGTGCCGCAACGCGATTTCCACATCGGTCAGCTCGGATCCGTGGTACGGGCCGTTCAGACGGAAATTGCCGTCATGAATCTCGCCCGCGCCGAGGAGGCCGAGGAGGCCGAGCCCGAGCGCTTGACCGGAGTCATTGGCGCAGGGAGGGACGAGAAGCCCCTTGAATCCGTATCGGCGAAGAAGGAAGGAGTTGGTCGGGCAGTTGAGAGCGAACCCCCCGCTCAGAGAAAGGTATGCCTCGCGCGGGTCCACCTCTCCCGAGCTGAGCAGCCGATCGACGTTTCGCACCATGACGAGCTCGCAAGCCGTCTGGACTATCTTCATGACGGCGGACTGCAGGTGCTCCTGCGCGGTGAAGCGGCTGTCCAGTTCCATCGACGGCAGTTGCGATTCAGCCGCACGTATGATGGCTTGAACGAACGGAAGCGTATCGATCAACGGTATGCGTCGGCCACCGAACAGCTGCAGTTCCTGCACCGCTGTGTCGATGTCGTAGGCGATTTCAGTGGTACACGCCGACGCCAGGGCCATCAGAGTACCCGGCTCCTTGCCGAATTCGGCTGAGGCGGCATCATAGATGGGAGCCGGTGACTCGACGGCTGTGAAGTCGACGTCGCCCTTGTCGGACACGCATCCCGCATACCAGTATTTCTTGCCCGTCCGGTCGAGGCCGAAGTCGGGGCGACCGTCCACCGCCAGTCCGATGATGGTCTCACTTCGAAAGACTTCGGAGTCGAGAAGGAGGCCGCTGTAGAGGTGGGAAAGACTGTGCACCGGAAAGTCCTCGGCGCCCGCCGGCAACTTGATTTCCGAGTGATGCGGCAGGCCGGGCGTACCCCACGACGTGTTCACATCGTCCAAGGACAGTCCCTCGGCCGCGAGCAGTTCGGTCAGCACGCGATTGTATCGGTCCACGGTGAAGAGGGGCCAGTAGTGGTGCTTCTGTCCACTGAAGCGCTCGAGTTCCCATATCCTGACCAGCTCGACCCGGGAGTCGCGACTGCGCCACAGTGCAATGTTCTGATCATGGCGCGGTGCGATTACTGACAGACTGTCGGGTGCCGAAATATAGCTCGAGAGGAAGTACTTCGTATCTGGGCGCGCGGTCACGATTTCCCCTTTGACGGTCAGGCAGTGGCTACTGAATTTGGATTCGTGATGTCGGTGTCCCGCCGAGCCGGTCGTTCATGATCAGGCCGGTCCGGGTAAGGCGGCCATCGACCCGGTGCCGGCGGTACTCGCTCTTGGCGAGGGGCGCCGTGGAGGTCTTCGCCGGGTGGTCGTCATCGGCGGTCGCGAGGCGTCGATTCCGTGCGTGACCAGGGCGCACATGACTACGCGCAGATCGAGGCCCAAAGCGTGGGGGAGCAGCTTCGTGGCAAGTCGGACGGGCTCCCCGAGCGGCCGTGGGGCGCTTGGGCCCAGGGCCGGGCCCTCCTTCTTCCACAGCATGATCGCCCCCCCCGTCCCGTTCGTCGGCCCGGCTTCTGCCAGGGCCGACCATGGCGCTCGAGCAGCGCCCAGGCCCCCTCGGCACCTTGCTCACGCCGCTGTCGGCGCCGTCCCCTCCACCACCGTCCACGACGCACTCACCGGCGGCGCCGCAGTGATCTCCCCGTGGCTCCCCCTGCCCACCGCCCACGAAACGTTCCACGGCCCGCAGCCGGATCCGCCCCGCTGTCCTTGCCGGCATCGGCCGCCTGCCGGGCGAACAGCTACGGCATCGCGCTTCCGGACTCAGCGAGCGTCCCTTCTCAGGGCTCGGTGAGCACCTGCGCAGAAGCTCGATCATCGATGGCGCTTAATACCGTTGCTACCTTTGTCAGCCTCACGCAGTCAAGCATGTCGACCGTAGCCACGGCAGGGCCACCGACAGCGGATTCGCCGCGTGGAGCCGTGGTCGAGCGGGAGGCGGAAGCGTTGTCGGCGCCGAATCCGTTCGATCCGCTGCTGCCATCACGCGCCGAAACGGGGGCGTCGATCAGGCACTGTCCCGAAGCGGGCACATTATCCCGAGGCGTCGGCAGGAGGGCATGCGAGGGAAACCGCGGCGGAGCGTCGGCTCCGCGCATTTCCGAGCCCGTTCGCCGTCGGTGCCCGATTACGTCTGAGCGACTCCTCTGCGATCCATTCGCTCTTCGACGAGCTGAATCAGATCACCGACGTTACCCACGGTGAACATGTCGACAACATCCAGATCGACATCAAATTTACTCTGAATTGCCACCATCAAGCGAAGCAGCGATACGGAATCGGCTGTGAGGTCGTCAAAAGTACTGTCAGGTGAGACTTCGAGAGGAGCGAATTCCTCGGAAACCACCGACATCACGTCATCGGACTTTTCGTTCGACATTCCGTTTCCCCGTATCCAGTCTTATGTTCGAGGCCTATCGAGTTAAATGATGCTATTGCGCGGGATGAGTAGTGTCAAGACCTTGGCCTGGATTCGCGGGTGGCCATGGTACGGGCGTGAGGCATGAAAGGCGGTACGTGGGTTGATGTCCGTTTCGTGATCGAAACGTGCTCGACGAGTGAACCCCTTGAATTCCTCGGTAATGCACTGTTTGTCCTGTTCGGAAGGCTGTATTCCGCACGAAGCCTGGGGTAGGCTGCCGCCGATTCATCGCATAGCCACAATACCTGGGGGTACTTGTGTCAGAAATCAGCTTTCGGCCTCTCACACCAATTACCGGTGCGGAGGTGGAAGGTGTCGACCTCGCTGCCGCTCTGAAGCCGGACGTTGTTGCCGACCTGCGCGAGGCCCTGCTCCGCTACAAGGTTCTCGTTTTCCGCGAACAGCCGATGAACGACGCACAGCACGTCGCACTGACCGACGCCCTCGGCGGTGCCACCGCCGCCCATCCCATCGTGAACGGGCTGCGCGAAGAGCCTGCCGTGCTCCGAACCGCACTGTCGGAGGATCGACCGGGGTTGGCCCAGTCCGCGGGCGGCCTCGGTCTCCCCCTGGATGGGACCGCGCCCAGGCGTCTGCGCACCGAGTGGCATATCGACAGCACGTTCGTGGCCAATCCCACCTCCATCACCATCCTTCGCGGCGTGGAGATTCCCCCGACGGGCGGCGACACCCTCTTCGCCAATCTTGAAGCGCTCTACGCCGGCCTGTCGCCTTCCCTCCGGGGGTACCTCGACACCCTGCAGGCCATCCACTCCCGGAACAACCCCGCGCGGACGCCCCGCTTCGACGGCAAGCCGGGAGGCCCCTTCGTCGCTCTCCACCCTCTGGTGCGCGTCCATCCCGAGACCGGGGTGCGGAGTCTGTTCGTCAGCGCCGTCTTCCTGCAGGCGATTCGTGGTCTCAAGCCCCGCGAGAGCACCGCCCTCCTCGATTTCCTCCTCGACGAGCTCGCCGGGCGCGACGAGATCCATGCCCGGGTCCGCTGGGAGCAGGACACCCTGGTCATGTGGGACAACCGCGCCGTGGCCCATGCCGGACCGGTGGACGGTCTCATGTTCGACGAGGAGCGAATCGTCCATCGCACCACGGTCGTCGGCGACCTGCCGAGCGGGCCCGACGGCTTCGTCTCACGCTCCCTGAAGGGTGACTTGTTCGAAGCGCTCGTTTGATCTCCACCGCCGGCCGAAACCATGAGGCAGGTCGACGCTCACCGATCGACCGCCGGGACGGTACGGCGATCGGGGGGCTCGTGGCCCCGGTTCCCGGACGCACGGGTAGCCGACAGGCCGACCGGCCCGAGGTGGGGGCGGCCCACGGCGGGAGTGGCGTGATCACCGGCGACCTCCCGCCCGGTACCCGGCCCGGAGGTCGAGAGGGCTCCTCGCGCGCCGCCGACGGGACCGCCCCTGGTCTGTTGTGCTGTGACGTGCCGTCCGGACGCCGTGCCCGGCGGCGGCGCGCGACATGCTCGCCGTCACGACGGAGTACGGCGCCTGACCGACGCCCGGGGCCATTTTTCGGGACAAGCTTTACGGCCACATCGAGCCGGCCAAGGGGGACTCAATTCCTGCGGTTCTGCCGTCACCTGCGCGTCGCGCCCGGTATCCCAGCCGAATTCGAAGGCCCGTCGATCTGCTCATCCGTGACGTGCGGATCTACTTCGCCGGCCTCTGGGTCACTGGCGACGCGGCACGAACGAGAAGGTGAACAGGCTCCCTCGTCGATACATCCCAGGAGTGCGCATCCACCACCACCGGATAACGGCGGGCTCCGGGTCGCGTATCTCACGCTCGTCAACTGGGCTCGCGGGAAACCTGGTTGCAGAGCGATTGCCGAATCTCATGGCGCACGTCCGCTATCGGTCCAGGAAGTCGATGTCGTGGCGACCGATTGACTCCGGGCGATATACGTCATTCCGCCGCGACCGACTTCTCCGCTCGGCCCCGATCGTGGCCGCGATCGGTAGGGCGGGGTGGCTGACGTCGGCCGTCCGGCCCGTGCGCGCAGCATGGCCCGCGGCAGGGCGGACATGGCCAACTCCCTTGCTGCGGCGACCGCCGGAGCCAGATTTTCGGGGGTTGACAGGGGGGATCTCCCGTAAGAATATGTGTCCCACAGTGGCTGAGCTATGCCGCCCACTTGGTATGCGGAATCGAGGTAGGTGTGTTCCTGCGCAGGGCGGCGCTCTGCCTGTCGAACGCCTGCGGAAGCCCTGTTCATTTCTTCCCGGTGGGACCCGTCGACCTTCACGATGCGTCACATGCGCGAACCTCGACGCCTGCTTGTTCTCTTCTTACTCGGTTCGCTCCCGCAGTGTGTCTGTCGCGAGCTGTTGATCTATGGATTGGTTGGCCAGGTGGAAGAATCCCGTGATGTCGCCGAAGACGTTGAAGAATTCTTCAGTGATGTCGCCGTAATCGACGTGGCGGAACGTTTCCCGGGTGCGCCTGATTCCGATCAATTCTGGAAGTACCTTCGTGACGGCGTGAAGGCGGTAAGTCTCCTCTCTGACGAGGAGCTACGCGCAGCCGGCGTCTGCGAGGAAGAGCTCGCACGGCCGGAGCCCGCCGAACCCGTGACCCGACCGGAGGGGAACCGGGCCGTCGACTCTGCGCGGACCCCGTTCCACGTCCGGCGTGAACCGAACCTTTGGGACGTGCGGGACGCCCTGCGCCGCGCCGGCATCAGGTCTTGCGGCGCCGGGGAGGCCTACGCGCACATAGTCCTGGAGGGTGTCCACGCGTCCGCCGGACCGGCGTCCGCCCGCCCCTCCCGGATCCTCGTTCCCTCGGCGTGCACGCCGAGGGCCTCGAACCGGGTCACCGGCCGCCCGGCCGCGGAGCGGCTGAACCCGGCGACGGTGACGCCGACGACTGGCGAAGCCAGAGCGTCCAGCGCCTCTGACTCCCAGCGCACGACCGAGCGCTTCGACGGCCGGAACGGCCAGAACGGCCAAGGCGGCGAGGGCGGCCAGAACGGCAAAGGCGGCGAGGGCGACCAGGGCGGCCAAGGCCGCGAGGGCGACCAGGGCGGGCAGGACGATCAGCCCTGGTTCGAGCTGTGGAACGTACAGCAGGGTCTGTGGGTCCAGCATCAACTGGGGGAGAGCCGGGCGGACTCGAACCTGCCGCTGTGGCATCACCTCCACGAAACGCTGGACGTCTCGGCCTTCCGCAAGGCCGTGTCCTTCCTGGTCGACCGGCACCAGGCGCTGAGGCTGTCCTTCCAGGACACCGCGGACGGCCCGCGCCAGCGCGTACTGCCCGTTCACGACCTCGACGTGCCGCTCGTCGACCTGACCGGCGCGGCCGACCCCGAGTCCGAGCTGGACCGGATCATCCGGATCGAGAACGCGACCGCCTTCGACGATCTCGGTACACCGCCGGTGCGGGTGAAGATCTACCGGCTTGCGTCCGATCACCACTGCGTCCTCGCGAACCTGCACCACATCATCTCGGACGGCACCAGCATGAGCATCTTCCTGCGCGAGCTGCTGCTCTCCTACCGGTCCTGCGCGGCGGGCGAAGAACCGCAGCTGGCACCGCTCCCGACGGCATTCGACACGTTCGTGCGGGGCCGGCAGCAATGGCTGTCGGGCGCGCAGAGCAAGTCCATGGAGGCGTACTGGCTCGATCAGCTGGCCGCCCCGCTGCCGAGGCTGCGGATCGGCGACTACGACGCACCCGCGGACGACGTGGTGAACGAGACGCTCGAATTCGGTGTCGAGGCCGAGATCACCGAGGGCCTCAGAACACTCGCCAAGGAACTGCACGTCACGCTGCACATCCTGCTGCTCAGCGCGTTCGTGGTCGCACTGCGTGACCTGAGCTGCGACGACGACATCGTCGTGTGCGTCCCGTTCTTCGGCCGCGACACCAAGGACATGGAGGGAATGATCGGCAACTTCGTCAATCCGCTCCCCGTCCGAATGAAGATGACGGGCTCCGACGCCTTCGACGACGTCGTGCGCCGAGCCCGGAGCACGAGCATCGGCTCGTACGCGAACAGCCGCTACCCCTTCACCCGGCTGCTCGAGCAGGTCGAGGCAGAAGCCCGGCCCGGGCGGAACCCGGTCTTCTCGAGTGCCTTCCAGTTCACGCGTTTCCTGCCGCCCGCCAAGCAGACCTCGCAACTCGACCTCTGCCTGTACGGCAAACCGGACGGCGAGCGGCTCAGCATGCGGTTCAACTACAACTCCCGGCGGCTCGCGAAGTCCGAGATCCAGGAGGTCCAGTCGGGCTTCCAGACCGTACTGCGGCAGATTCTCGACGACAGGGCGATCTCGCTGGACTCGCTGTCCGAACCACTGCGACAGGCGCGAAGGACGATGCAGGCCGCGCCGAGGAGCGGCCGCCGGCTGGGGACCCTGCGTGGCTCCCGGCCCACGACGCCGGACGCCTGAACCGGTGCCGGGCCACTTCACCGAAAGGAAGAACCCATGGACGAGCAGCATGACGACGACGAGTACCTCGTGGTGATCAACTCCGAGGAGCAGTACTCCGTCTGGCCGTCCGGCCGCGATCTGCCCGGCGGCTGGCGGGACGCGGGCAAACAGGGTTCGAAGGAGGCATGCCTCGCGCACATCGACGAGGTCTGGACGGACATGCGTCCACTGACCCTGCGCCGGGCGACGGCGGGCAAGACCGGCCGATGAACACGCTCGTCAGGCCACTCGCCAACCGGCCACAGGCGGACACGCGGCTGTTCTGCTTCCCGTACGCCGGGGGCGGCATGTCGGCGTTCCGCGAATGGGGCGCGGCCCTGCCCGACGGAATCGAGCCGTGGGCGATCCAGTTGCCGGGCCGCGAGGACCGCCTCGGGGCAACGCCGCTCGACCGGATGGGTGCTGTGCTCAACGCACTGGTGCCCGCGATCATCCCCTATCTGGACCGTCCGTTCGCCTTCTTCGGGCACAGCATGGGCGGCCTGGTGGCATGGAGCCTCACCTGCTCGCTGCAGCGGATGGAAGCCGGCACACCCACCCGCTTGTTCGTCTCCGGTTGCGCACCGCCCCAGTCCAGGGACGCTGCCGCTCCGCAGTACCACGCGGGACCGGAGGGCGAGCTCGTCGAGAAGCTGCGTTCCTGGCAGGCCACACCGGAGGCGGTGCTGGCGGACCCGGAACTGATGAGCCTGCTGCTCCCGGTCATCCGCGCGGATCTCGCCGTCGTCGAGACCTACCGGTACACCGGCGCACCGCTCCTGAACTGCCCGGTCTCCGCGTTCGGCGGCACCGAGGACGAGGCTGAGGGCAACGAGACGCTCTCGCGCTGGGGCGAGCTGACGGCCGGTGGATTCGACCTGCGGATGTTCAACGGCGACCACTTCTTCCTGCACTCCGCCCGTCCGGCCGTCCTCGCCGAAATCGCCCGCCTGCTGAGCCCGTCGGCGCAGCGAAGCGGCCGCTGAACGGCAGTTCTCCGTAAGAAATCCGTGCTTCCTATCGATGGAATGGGTGGAACAACATGTCGCAGCGGTCCGTAGTGGACGTTGTCTCGGATGTGTGGACGGCTGTCCTTCGGACCGAGATACCCGGCCCGGACGCCAACTTCTTCGCGATGGGCGGGAACTCGCTCCAGGGAGCCAGGGTGATCGGCCGGCTCCGTGAGGAGCTCGGCATCCGGATTCCGCTCAGCGTGCTGTTCGAGGCCCGGACGCTCGCCCAGCTGGTCACCGCCATCGAGGGGATGCGGGAAGAGGCCCCCGGGGCGGCGACGACCATCGAGCCGTTCGGTGAGAGGACGGATGACGTCTTCCACGCCCCCACGTCGTTCGCACAGCAGCGCCTGTGGGTGGACGAGCACATCCAGGGGCCCAGCTCCCGCTACAACATCCCCGTGGCCCACGAGATCGGCGGGCCGCTCGACATCGCGGCGCTGGGGACGGCCGTCCAGACGCTGGCCGACCGTCACGAGGTCTTCCGCACCACCATCACGGCCGTCGACGGAATTCCCGAGCAGGTGATCCAGGCCAGGATCGACCTGCCGTTGACCGTGGTCGACCTCAGGGACGAGCCGGAGGAGAAGCAGGAGCAGGCCCTGGCCGACCAGCTCCTCGTCTCCGCCCAGCGGCCCTTCGACGTGGAGCGGGGCCCGCTCCTGCGCGTGGAGTTGTACCGCCTGGACGAGCAGTGGCACGTCCTGCTCATCAACCTCCACCACATCATCACCGATGTGCACTCCTACGAGCTCGCCATGTCCGAGCTGCTCGAGCTGTACGCGGCAGCCGCCGGCGGAACGCTCCCCGCGGCGGAGCCGCCCCCGGTGCAGTACGCCGACTACGCCGCCTGGCAGCGGCGCACCATCGGCGGAGCCACGCTCGACCGGCAACTGGACTACTGGAAGGAGCGGTTGCGCGGACCACTGCCCGTGCTGGATCTGCCGACCGACCTGCCGGCCAGGGAGACCACCATGAGCCGCGGGGCCTCCGTGGGCATCGAGCTCCCCCGGGCGGTGTCGCGACGGATCCGCGAGCTGTCCAAGGAGAACGACGCGACTCCGTTCATGACCATGTTCACCCTGCTCAACGTGCTGCTCAGCCGGTACAGCGGCCAGACGGACATCGTGGTCGGCATCCCGAGCACCAACCGGGACCTTCCCGAACTGGAGACCATGCTCGGGTGTTTCCTCAACACCCTCGCGCTGCGCAGCGATCTGTCCGGTGATCCGACTCTGACCGCTCTGCTCGGCGACGTCCGCACCCGGACACTGGAGGCCTTCGCGAACCAGGACGTCCCCTACGAGCGGGTGGTCAACGCGATCTCCACCGACCGCTCCTCCCGACAGGGGCCGTTCCGGGTGATGCTGGCGTTCCAGCACGAGTTGCCCGCACCGGAGCTGACCGGACTCAGCGTCACCGATGTGGATCTGGACCTGGGTATGAGGGCGGTCAAGTTCGACCTGGTGTTCAGGGTCGTCGAGGCCGAGTTCACGTACCGCCTCGCACTGGACTACAACACCGACCTCTTCGTCGAGGACAAGGCGTGGCGTATCCTCGAGCACCTCGCTGTGCTCGCGGCGGACGCGGTCGCCTCTCCCGCCAAGCGCATCTCGGAACTCACCATCCTTCCCGACGGGGAGCGCCGGCAGCTCGAGAAGTGGTCCACGGCGGCCTGCGGTCCGTACCCCACCGACCTCTTCCTGCACCGGCTGTTCGAGGAGCAGGCGCTCAGGTCCCCGGACGCCGATGCGGTCGAGAGCGGCGACGACCGGATCAGCTATCGCGAACTCGACGACAGGGCAGCACAACTGGCGCGGGAGCTGACGGCACGCGGCATCGGCACGGACGATCTGGTCGGCCTGTGTGCGGACCCGTCGCCGGACCTCATGGTCGGGATCCTCGGCATCCTCAAGGCCGGGGCGGCCTACGTACCGATCGATCCGCTCTCACCCGTCGACCGGATGTCGTACGTCGTCGCGGACAGCGGGATGAAGGTCCTGGTCACCACCCCCGAACTCGGTGTCCAGCTGCCGGCGGGCGTCCTTGAGAACGTGGACGTGGTGAGCACCGGAACCGTGGGGCAGGCCCGTCCCGCGGGCGCTCCGCGGCCCGGGGCGGAGGACGGCGCCCGTGAGCCAGCGCTGCACCCCTCGCAGCTGGTGTACCTGATGTACACGTCCGGAACCACCGGTAACCCCAAGGGCGTCGGACTGCCGCACACCGCGATCACGCCGTGGATCCAGTGGGCCCAGGACATCCGCCCGATGGGGCCGGGCACCCGGGTCGTGCACAATCTCTCGTACCACTTCGACTGGTCCGTCGAGCAGATGTTCCACGCGCTGACCAGCGGAGCCTGCCTGGTCATGCTTCCCCGTGAGGTCCGGGCCGACGGCCCGGCCACCGCCCGGTTCATCAACGAGCGGTCCATCCACCTGCTCTACCTGACGCCGACCCAGATGCGAGGCATCGCGGACGCGGACATCGGGATGCCGACGTTGCGCCACGTGTCCATGGGCGGCGAGAACCTGGACGCGGACCTGGTCGCGCGGACACGCAAGGTCGTCTCGCCCGAGTGCGAGATCTGGAACGAGTACGGGCCGACGGAGACCGCGGGAGCGGCACTGGTCGGCCGCATGGGCGACGAGCCTGTGGAGCGCAGCTCCATGCCGCTGGGCGAACTGATCGCCAACGCCTCCTGCGCGGTGGTCGACCGCTGGGGGAACCTCCAGCCGATCGGTGTTCCCGGCGAACTCTGGATCGGGGGTGACGGCGTCGCCCGCGGATACCGCAACCGGCCCGCTCTGACCGCCGACCGGTTCACCCCGGATCCGGCCAGGCCCGGCCACCGTCTCTACCGCACCGGTGACCTGGTGCGGCGGCTCCCCGACGGAGAGATGGAGTTCCTGGGCCGGGTCGACAGCCAGGTCAAGATCCGTGGTGTGCGGGTCGAGCTGGAGGAGATCGAGTCGGTACTGCGCGGGCACCCCGACGTCACGAACGCCGTGGTCGTCCTGGAGTCGGGCCATCGGCTGATCGCCTATGTGGCCCTGACACCCGGCGGCGATCTCGACGACGCCGCACTGCGCGCCTACCTCGCCCCGAAGCTGCCCATCGTCATGCAGCCGGCCGTGTTCATGTGGCTCGACGCCATTCCGCTCTCGGCGACCGGCAAGGTCGACCGCCGGCGGCTTCCCCGGCCCAGCGCCCCACCGCCCGTCGAGCCCGTCGTGGTGCCGCCGAGCACCGGGACGGAGCACACCGTCGCGGCGGCGTGGGCGGATGTGCTCAAGCTGGACGAGGTGAGCGTACAGGCCAACTTCTTCGAGATCGGCGGGGACTCGTTCTCCCTGTTGGCCGTCGTCAGCCGGCTGCGGACCGAACTGGGGCTGGACCTTCCCGTGCGCTCCCTGGTCGATACGCCGACCGTCGCCACGCTGGCCGCGCGGATCGACGTGCTGCGCCGGACCACACAGCCCCGGGAGACCGCCGACGGATCCGGCCGCGGTTCCGAGCGGGGCGAGATCTGAGCAACACCCCTGGCCCGGGCGTTCCCGGGACCAGCTCCGGCGAGATCGACCGCCGGTCCGGCCCATGCCGATCTGAACGAAAGCGCATGCGATGAACTCTGAGACGGAAATGATCCGTGCCGCTGTCCTGCAGGCGTGGCGCGACACCCTCGAAGCCGAACCCGCCTCGGACGACGAGAACTTCTTCGAAGCGGGTGGAAACTCCATCCTGGCCGTCGCGCTCCAGCGACGGCTTGTCAAAGCGCTCGGCCGCGCTGTTCCGTTGCGGCAGATCCACGAGCACCCGACGGTGGCCGGACTCCTCGGGATCAGCACTGCCGGTCTCCCGTCCGGGCGGGAGCGGACCGCCGGCGGGTCACCGGCGCTGACGCTCTACTGCCTGCCGTACGCGGGTGCTTCGGCGCGGATGTACGCGGACTGGGACAGCAGAATGCCCTCCTCGGTGACGGTGAAGCCCCTGGAACTTCCCGGAAGAGGGGCACGCTGGTCCGAACCGGCGCTGACCGGGATGGCCGCCCTGCTCGAGGACCTGGCCGGCGCCATGGACGAAGCGCGGCACACACCCTACGCACTGTTCGGCCACAGCTTCGGCGGAGTACTCGCCTTCGAACTCACCCGGCACCTCACGGACCGCGGCTTTCCCGCATCGCGGCGCCTGCTCGTCTCCGCTTGTCCGGCCCCGCACGAGGCCACTCCGGTCGAGACCAACCATGACCTCTCGGACGAGGAGTTCACCGAACGCCTGCGGAAGTTGCGCGGCACCCCGGAGGAACTCCTGGAGAACGAGGAGCTGATGGAGCTCTACCTGCCGACCATCCGTGCGGACTACACGATCCTGGACCACTACCGGGCGCCGCGTATCACTCCTCTGAACTGCCCGGTCTCCGTGTTCCACGGCGCCGACGACCAGGACGTACCGGAGGCATCGGTGGGTGAATGGGCCCAGTACAGCAATGGTTCCTTCGCGGCCGAGGAGATCACGGGAGATCATTTCTTCCTGCGTGACTCCGAGGACGAACTGCTGGCGAAACTGGCCCTGCACCTCGGAGGCGAGCCCGCCGGGGACGAGTAGTCCTCCGCCCCGGCGACGACCCGCGCCGACGGCCGGGAGACGAACCCGGCCATGCCACCGCGAGTTCGCCGATGCCGTCGACAGGGCCCGGAAAGGCGCCTCCGCACCGGTCGACGCGGCCCGTTCGACCGGTGCCGAACGGGCCGGACCGCCGGGGGAGCCGATGAGCGACGGCGACATCGCGGCCCCTCGAACCGAGCTGACCAACATGCCCTGGAAGCCCCCGGAGCACCCCTACCCGCAACCCCAGAAGGTGGTATCGAGTGAGTATCCGTACCGTAGGCGTGATCGGCGCAGGAACGATCGGCCGGGGTGTCGCCCAGTCGTTCGCGCAGGCGAAGTTCGACGTGATCCTGGTGGACATATCGCAGGACCAGCTCGACAGCGCGCTCGCCCAGATCCGGCGGGACGTACTGGTGCACGCCATGCTCCTCGGGCAGCAGTCGCAGGAGAGCGCCGAGACCGTACTCTCCCGGATTCGCACCAGCACCGAGTTCGCGCCGCTGGCGGACGCCGACTTCGTGGTGGAGAACGTCACGGAGAACTGGGACGTCAAGCGCGCGGTCTACGAGCAGATCGACGCCATCTGCCGCCCCGGCGTGATCTTCGGGGTCAACACCTCGGCGGTGCCGATCACCCGGGTCGGCTCGGTCACCGGGCGCCCGGCCGAGATCCTCGGACTGCACTTCATGAACCCCGTTCCCATGATGAGCGCGGTCGAGGTGGTCAGCGGCCACTTCACGTCCGAGGAGACGCTGAAGATCACCCGGGGAGTGCTCGAGGACCTCGGCAAGGAGGGGATCGTCGTCCAGGACTCCCCGGGGTTCATCACCAACCGGGTCCTCATGGTGACCATCAACGAGGCGATCTTCTGCGTCCATGAACAGATCGCCTCGGCCGAGGACGTCGACAAGATGTTCCGCGAGTGCTTCGGCCACAAGATGGGCCCGCTGGAGACCGGCGACCTGATCGGCCTCGACACGATCCTGAATTCCCTCACGGTCCTGTACGAGAGCTTCCGGGACAGCAAGTTCCGCCCGGCCCCGCTGCTCCAGAAGATGGTCGACGCCCGGCTGCTGGGTCGCAAGACCGGCCAGGGCTTCTACACCTACTGACATCTCCGACCACGGAAACCACGAAGGAGAAACACCAGAATGACGCACGAAGACGCCCGCGCACGGGTCCGCGCATTCCTCACCCCGCAGCTGGCGGGCCGGCCCCTGGCCGACAGCGACGACATATTCGCCCTCGGCTACGTCAACTCCCTCTTCGCGATGCAGCTCGTGCTGTTCCTGGAGAAGGAGTTCGGGTTGAGCCTCGGGCCGGACGACATGGACTTCGACAACTTCCGTACCGTCGACGGCCTCGTCCGCCTGGTCACCTCCAAGGCAGCGGTCTAGGCCCTCTCCCGGCGCGCGACGGCAATGAGCCGCCGTGCGCCGGGCCCGTTCTCCCCACCGGCGAGGAAGCGATCACCATGAAGCACCCGAACGACGCCCTGACCCGGATCGAGCTGCAGAGTCCGATCCCCGAGGCGCTGGCCCCCGAGATCGAGCGCCGCCTCTTCTTCGTGTCGCCCGAGATCACCGGCTACGAACTGGTCGTGAAGGACCAGGAGGTGCACGGCGTGGTCCTGCACTCGCCGGAGCCGCTCGATCACGCCGCCCTGACCGTCAAGGTCGACCACATGGTGAACAACGACGTCCGCAGGCAGCGGGTGACCCCCGCCAGGTCGGTCTGGACCTCGCCGCACCGGCGCACACCGCAGGGCGACGACATGTTCGACCTCCTCGCGGAGTCCGGAGCGGTGACCGAGGTGGGCGAGGGCCAGGTGGCTCTCGGAGAGCCCCTGCTCTCCCTGTTCACGTACTTCGACGAGGCCGTCTGCGCATTGCTGGCCGAGGACTTCGACGCCCGGGAGTACCGGTACCCGACACTGATCCGGACCAGGGCCCTGGAAACGGCCGGATACATGAAGTCCTTCCCGCAGCACCTGATGTTCGTCACCAGGCTGCGCAACGACCTCGACGTCTACCGCGACTTCCAGGACTCCTACGCCGTCGACGGACTGACCCCCGGTGCGCTCGACTCCTGCGGGAACGTCGACTACTGCCTGCCGCCGACGATGTGCTACCACACGTTCCAGCAGTACGGCGGACGCACGCTGGAGGCGGACCGGCTGCACGTCGTGACCTCACGCGGCAAGTCGTTCCGCTTCGAGGCGGCGTACTCCACGACGCTGGAGCGCCTCTGGGACTTCACCATCCGGGAGATCGTCTTCATGGGCGCCCGGGAAGAAGTCCTGAACTCCCGCGAGGGATTCATGCGCAAGGTCTTCGCCTTCGTCGAGGCGCTCGGTATGAGCGGCTTCTGCGAGGTGGGGAACGACCCCTTCTTCTGCGGCACGGACACCTCGGAGCGCATCTGGTCGCAGCGACTGATGGAACTCAAGTACGAGCTGCGGCTGGACGTCGCCCCGGAGCGGACGATCGCCGTCGGTTCCTTCAACTTCCACGACGACCTGTTCGGCAAGGCCTTCGACATCGGACACGGCGCGAACGGCCCGATCCGCAGCGGCTGCGTCGGCTTCGGCCTGGAGCGGCTCGTCTACGCCTTCCTCTGCCAGTACGGCCTGGACAGCGCAGACTGGCCGGCCCAGGTGCGCTCGGCCGTCGTCGGGAGTTGACGATGGACGAGAGCAAGGGCCGTGACCCGCGCAACCAGCGGGAGGAAATCCTCTGCGCCGTGTTCGCCCAGGTCCTCGGAGTGGACCAGGTCACCATCGACGATTCCTTCTTCACACTGGGCGGTCACTCCCTGCTGGCCACCCGCCTCGCCGTCCGGGTCCGGGCGGCCCTGGGGATCGACGTCCCGATGCGTACGGTGTTCGAGGCCCCGACCGTCGCCCAGCTCGCCGAGCGACTGGAGAGCGGCTCCGGCAGCAGGCGTCCGGCCCTGCGCCGGTTCGACAGCCCGGAGCAGATCCCGCTCTCGCAGACCCAGCGCCGGCTGTGGTTCCTGAACCGGCTGCACGGCGCGGCGGGGCACTACAACATGCCCATCGCCTACCGGCTGCGCGGCGAGCTCGACGTCCCCGCCCTGCGGCGTGCCCTCGACGACCTGGTGACCCGGCACGAGAGCCTGCGCACGGCCTATCCGGACTGGGACGGGCAGCCACAGCAGATCGTCCTCGACCCGGACGAGGCCCCGGTCGAACTGCCGGTCACCGCTCTCACGGAGGCGGAGCTGCCAAAGGCCCTGAGCGAGGAGGCCGCCTATGCCTTCGACCTCACCGCCGAGACGGTGCTGCGCTGCCACCTGTTCCGGCTGGGCACCGACGAGCACGTGCTGCTGCTGACGATCCACCACATCGCCTGTGACGGCTGGTCACTGGCCCCGCTCAACCGGGATCTGGCGTGCGCGTACTCCGCACACCGCAGCGGTGAGCAGCCGGACTGGGACGAACTTCCCCTCCAGTACGCCGACTACACGCTCTGGCAGAACGAACTCCTGGGCGACGAGGACGACCCGAACAGCCTCCTCAACCGGGAGACGGCGTTCTGGCGCGCGGAACTGGAGGGGTTGAGCGACCGGCTGCGGATCGACGCGGCCGCCCCCCGGCCGGACACCCCCTCCCACCGGGGCGGCCGGGTCGCCACCCGGATTCCGCAGCCGACCCACCAGGCGCTGCAGCAGTTGGCGCGGGAGACCGGCACCAGCGTGTTCATGGTCGTACAGGCGGCCCTCGCGGCCCTGCTCACCCGGCGGGGGGCCGGAACCGACATCGCCATCGGCATCCCCACCGCGGGGCGCGGCGACGAGGCACTCGACGACCTCGTCGGCTTCTTCGTCAACACCCTGGTACTGCGGACCAGGACCGACAGCGACCCCACCTTCCGGGAGCTGCTGTCCCGGGTTCGCAGCACGGACCTGGCGGCCTTCGCCCACCAGGACGTGCCGTTCGACCACCTCGTGCAGGCTCTCAATCCTCCTCGTTCGCCCGCCTGGCACCCGCTGATCCAGGTGATGCTCGCATTCCAGAACAACGCGATCGCCGAACTCGACATGCCCGGCCTCGCCGTGCGCGCCGAGCATGTGGACGAGGGGATCACACGCTTCGACCTGCGCTTCGAGCTGTTCGAGCGCTTCGCCGACCGTCGGACGCCGGCCGGTATCGACGCCAGCCTCACCTACGCTCTCGACCTGTTCACGCCCGCGGACGCCGAGCGGCTGACGCAGGATTTCACCGACCTGCTGAAGGTGGTGGCCACCGCTCCGCAGCTGCGGCTCAGCGAACTCGACCGGGCGCCCGTCCACGAACCGGACCGGGCCCGGCCCGCCGAGTCCGCGCCCTCCACCGAGAGCGCGCTGCGGGCGGCTTTCGTCTGTTCCCCCTACGGCCAGCAGTGGGTCGGCATGGGGCGGACGCTGTTCCGCGCCGAACCCGCTTTCCGCACCGTCCTCGAGGAGTGCGACAGGGAACTCGCCCGGCACACGGGCTGGTCGCTGGTGCACGAGCTCTTCCTCGACGAACCGGAAGCCAGGACGGGTGACGTCGGGGTCATGCAGCCCATCACCTTCGCCGTGCAGGTGGGCATCGCCCGCTGGCTGGAGTCCAAGGGTGTCCTGCCGTCCGCCGTCGCGGGCCACAGCATCGGCGAGATCGCCGCCTGCGTCATCGCAGGCATACTCGACATCCCCGACGCGGCCCGGCTCGTCCACCACTACAGCGACCAGCAGCGCCGGGTGGCGGGCCCGACCTGTGGCATGGCGGCGTTCGAACTTTCCGCGGCCGATCTCACCCCGCACCTTCGCGAAGGTGTCTCCGTCGCCGCCCGCAACGGACCCAGGACCACCATCCTGGCCGGCGAGCGCTCCGTCCTCGAGGCCATCGTCTCCGAACTCCAGGACCGCGACGTCCTGTGCGCGATGGTCCGCGTCGACCTGCCCGCCCACAGCGCGGCCATCGACCCGATCATGGCCGACCTCGAACGCGCCGTCGGCACCCTGACTCCCAAGCCCGGCCGCATCCCGATGGTGTCCTCGGTGACGGGCGAGGAGCTCGACTGGCAGCAGGCGACCGCCGGCTACTTCGCCCGCAACCTCCGCCACCCCGTCCTCCTCGCCGACGCAGTCGGCCGCCTGCTGCGCGAGAACGACGTCCTGGTCGAGATCAGCGCCCATCCGGTACTCGCCCCCGCACTCCAGCAGAGCGTCGACGACTCCGCCACCGACGCCACAGTCGTGACGACCATGCGACGGGGTGACGACGACCGCAGGGGTCTGCTCGACGCGCTGCGCACGCTGCAAGGCCTCGGGGTGTGAACGGACGCCTCCGACAGGGGCGCCCGGTCGGTGAGAACAGCCGGAAAGGACGATCCGTGTGAGTGAACATCCCAGGACCCCGTCGTCGCCACTGGCACGGCTCGTCGCCGACATCCGCGCGGCCCTGCGGGCGGGTGGAACCGACGATCCGGAGCACAGCGGACGGCGCGTCGCCGCAGCCGTCGCCCCCCACCTCCGGGGCGAAGGCCTCCTGACACCGGAGCAGCTGGAGCCGGACCCGCGCTCGTACAGGCAACGCATCCTGCATGTGGAGCCCGGCGGAACCTTCTCCGTCGTCGCGCTCGTGTGGCTGCCCGGGCAGCGGACAGCCATACACGACCATGTCTCCTGGTGCGTGACGGGCACCTATGTCGGAGCTGAGGAAGAGGTCCGCTACCGGCTCGTGGAGGACGAGGAGAAGCCCGGTCTCGTCCCCGTCGCCGTCACGACGAACAAGGCCGAAGCGGTCGACTACATCGTCCCGCCCGGCGACATCCACGAAGTCCGGAACTCGGCCGAGTGCACCACCGTGTCCATCCATGTGTACGGAGCCGACGTGGGCAGCCTCGGCTCCAGCATCCGGCGCACCTACGACCTTCCGGTGAGGTCGGCCGAAGAAGTCACCTGAGGCCGCGGTCGCCCCGGTAGGGGAGTCGCCGTGGGAACGACGGAAGGGGGCCCCGAGGCCATCGCCATCGCGATGACCTCGGGGCCCCCTTCCGCGCGCTTCGCCGTCTCCCGGGCTGACCGGCCCTCAGCGGTCGCCTGGCCGGCGGCCACCGGAGAGCAGAGCGGCGAGCCGTGGCCCGATCCGGTCGAGTGCCCGCCGCGACATCATCTCCCCGTGGCCGCAGTCCAGTTGCCACGTCCGGATCCGTCCGGTGACGTACGGGGCCCAGTCGTCCGGCCCGGGGGCTCCCTCGCCCCTGCCTTCCGTGGCGGTCCAGAGCAGGAGATCGCCGTCGAACACCGTCGGGCGGAAGGCGTGCGCAAGGCCGACGTTGCTCCTGAACACCCGTGCCATGGCGTCGACCTGCTCCTGCTCCAGGCCCGCGAGCACACTGTCGTCCGCTCCCGGCGCCGAGTCGCCGCCGCCCAGGGACTCGAGCAGCTCACGCAGTCCTGAGGCCGAGTTCAGGACGGGCTCGGCTCGGTGATGCAGGGGGTACGAGTCGAGCAGCGCCAGCAGGGCCACCTTCTCACCGGCAGACTGGAGCCGGGTAGCGATCGCCTGCGCCAGGAGGCCGCCGAACGACCAGCCGAGCAGATGGTAGGGGCCGGCGGGCTGGACGGCCCGGATCCGGCGGACACAGTTCTCCGCCAACTCCTCGACGTCCGCCGCGGGATCGGCTCCGGTCAGCCCGTTGTCCTGGAGGGCGTACACGGGCCGGTCGCTCTCGGTGAACCGCAGCAGACCCGAGTAGACCCATCCGACCCCGGCCGCCGGATACACGCAGAACAACGGCGGCAGGGCGCCGCCGGTGCGAAGCGGCAGGATGCCCGAGAGCGGATCTCCGCCGGGGCCGCGGGCCAGCAGCTCCGCGAAGGCGGCCACGGTCGGGGCCTCGAACAGGCTCCGAACGGTCAGGGCGGTACCCAGCGCCTCGCGGATCCGGGCCACCAGGCGGATCGCGTCGAACGAGTTGCCTCCCAGCCGGAAGAAGTCGTCGTGGACGCCCGTGCCGGGTACGCCGAGGACATCTGCGAACAACGCGCAGAGCAGTTCCTCGGCAGCGTCGCGCGGGGCGACCGGCATCCCGGCGGGGCGGATCCGGGGCGCCGGCAGCGCCGCGCGGTCGAGCTTGCCGTTGGCCGTCAGAGGCAGCTCGTCGACGATCACGAAGTGGTCGGGCACCATCTGGGCGGGCAGCCGGAGTGCCGCCTCCCGCCGCACGTCCTCGATGTACAGGTCGGGGGCGGACCAGTCCGGAGCGCGGTACGCCGGTGCGACGCCCGCCCCCCGGGCGGGCGCGGGCCGCTGGGGCAGACCGTCGCGGAACGCATGGACGGTGACCAGGCCGGTGTCCGAGAGCATCCGCAGCCCGTCCACGGTGACCCGGTATCCCCGCTCCTCCAAGTGGTCCCGGACCCATCGGAGTCGCCCCGACGTGTCGTGCACCTCGATCACCAGCTGGCTGACCAGGTCCCAGTGCTCGTCGCGGAGTCCGAGCAGGACCTCGCGTTCGCTCTTCTCCGCGTCGATCTTGAGCAGGTCGATGCGTTCGACACCGGTCTCGTCGATCACGTCCGACAGCGTGCGCAGATCGCAGGTCACATCGACGTGCCGCAGCCGTTCGGTGAGCAGACTGTCGAGATCCTCCTCCTCCGAACCGCCTCGGGGGAGAGCCTCGCGTGCAGGTCGCTCGTTGCGGACGAAGGCATCCAGGACATGGCGCTCCTCGCCGATGTCACCGAACCGCCCCGACATGATCGACATCTGTGGGTAGTACGTGAACGATGCCGTCCCCGACGCCTCGGCGAGGCCGCACGCGAAGAGCCTGGCGTCGACCCCGTGCAGCCGGGTGTTCAGCTCGAGCATCCGGAACAACTGCGGTATCGGCTCGAACGAGTAGACCACGCTGTCGGGACAGGAACGGGCGACGAAGAGTGAGAAGAACCCGATGTGGGCGCCGACGTCGAAGACGCAGGCCCCGCTCTCCGGCAACACGACCCCGTGCCGCAGATACTCGTCCTGCTCGAAGATCTCGCGGTACAGGAAGTCCGTCTCCGCCCGGTTGGGTCCTGCGACGGCCATCCCGTTGGGCAGCGTGTGCAGTTCCTCCCGGTCGACCAGACCGGCCTCCTCGAGACGGCACAGGTTGCGCAGTGCGCCGGCTCCGTCGAAAGCCGGTACGAGGTAGCCGGTCAGGCGCGTCTCGCCGGCCTCGTCGGGCACTGCGGTGACCACCGCTTCGGCGACCGCGTCGTGACGGACCAACGCCGCCTCGACCTCGCCGAGTTCGATGCGTACGCCTCCCACCTTGACCTGGTGGTCGTCACGGCCGGCGTAGTGCAGGACCCCGTCGGTGTCCCACCGGGCGAGATCGCCGGTGCGGTACATCCGGCTGCCGTCGGGGCCGTACGGATCGGGGACGAAGCGCTCCGCGGTCGTTCCCGGCCGGTTGACGTAGCCCCGGGCGAGCTGGAGGCCCGATATGTAGAGCTCGCCCGTCACCCCGGGCGCGACCCGGCGCAGATCCGCGTCCAGGACGTGCAGCACGGTGTTCAGGACCGGGGCTCCGATAGGAACCGGGCCCGGCGGGTCGCCGGGGCGACAGCGCCAGTAGGACACGTCCACCGCCGCCTCGGTGGGCCCGTAGAGATTGTGCAGTTCGGCATCCAGGACGCGGAAGAACCGCGACCGCAGCTCACCGGAGAGCGCCTCGCCGCTCGCGAACACCCGGCGCAGTGAGGTGCACCCGGCCGCGCCGGGCTCCTCGACGAAGAGCCGCAGCATGGACGGCACGAAGTGCACGGTCGTGATCCCCTGCGACCGGATCAACCCGGCGAGACAGGCGGGATCACGGTGTGCGTCCGGCTCGGCCAGGACAAGGCGGGCGCCGACGCACAACGGCCAGAAGAACTCCCACACGGACACGTCGAATCCGGCGGGTGTCTTCTGCAGGACGCGGTCCTCGTGGTCCAGCGGGTACTCGGCCTGCATCCAGCGCAGCCGGTTGACGATGGCCTCGTGGGAGACGGCCACTCCCTTGGGCCGGCCGGTGGATCCCGAGGTGTAGATGACGTAGGCGAGGTCCGACGGGTGGGGGGAGCGGAGTTCGTACTCCGCCGCCGCGAGCCCGTCCTTCTCCGACAGCCGCCGGACGTCCTCGACACCGACGGTCAGCAACGGCCGGGCGTCCTCGGCCATCATCCGTACCCGTTCGGCGGGCAGCAGCGGGTCGACGGGCAGATAGGCGGCGCCCGCCTTGTGCACGGCGTACAGGGCGACCACCAGTTCCACGGAGCGCGGCGCCGAGACCGCCACGACCGCCCCGGGCCCCGCGCCCTTGGCCACCAGCGACCGTGCCATCCGGTGTGCCCGGGCGTCCAGTTCGGCGTATGTCATGGAATCGTCCCCGGACACCAGCGCCACGGCGTCGGGCGTGCGGGCCACCTGGGCCGCGAACAGATCCGGCAGGGTCTCTGCCGCCATGTCGTGAGCCGGTGTGTCGCTCATGACGTCACTTCCCCTTGTTGTCGGACTGTCCATGGGCCCGGGCCGGGCTCCGGCGGGGCCCGGCAGACCCCTCGTGAGTGGTGTGTGTGGCCGTCGGCCGTCCACGCCGAGACGTGGGTCCGCCCGGCGTGGGCCGGGAAGCCGATCCCGCGTGCGCAGCCCCTCCCTACGCCCGGAGCAGCCGCACCAGGAACCGGGGTTCGGGAACGACCCGGCCGCGCCGCGCCGGCGCCCGCGAGGCTCCGGTTCGCCGGGACCGGCTAACCGGCGTCCCGCCGTTCCTCATCCGTAGGCGTGAGCACGGCCACCGGCCATCCCTCGCCGGCCATGACGCGGAGCCGCACCTCCACGGTGTTCCTGACGCTGAACACTAGAGGCCGTCGACCATCCGGCTGCGACCGGTCAGATTGACGAGGACGGTCTCGTCAGGGCTTATCCGTCCCGACGAGGCCCCGTCGCGTACGGCGGCGACGGCGGCGGCCGACGCGTAGCAGACGTCCACGTCCTCCAGGTCGCTCAGCATGCGACGGGCCGTGACGAGGTCCGCCCGCGCCGCGGAGACGATGGCGCCGCCGGTCCCGGCGGCGATCGAGTGCAGGTAGGGATAGTAGGGCGAGCCGTCACCGAGGAGGATCGCCGTCGCCAGACCGCGAGGGTCCTCGATCAGGTGCGCGTCCGACAGCTCCGTGCGGCCCTCCTGCCAGCCCCGTGCGGCGGGGGCGCAGGACTCCTCCTGGACCATCAGGAACGCCGGCATGGCCGAGAGTTCGCCCAGGGCCAGATACTCCCGCGCACCCTTGTGGGCGGCAAGCATGCCCATGCCGCTGCTGATCGCCTGCACGACGACGTCCGGAGCGCGGTCCATGGCGTCGAAGGCTTCGAGGTAGGCGAGTTTGAGGCCCTCCCTGCGGGCCCAGTTGAAGAAGCCGGCGTCGAAGTGGATGCCCTCCCGCGCCGCGTACCCACGGGCCTCGGCGGAGGCGTCCACATAACTGCCGTCCACCACGGTGAGGGCGGTCCGGCTGTGGTCCGGGATGTCATGGTTGGCGACGAAATCCTTGCCGCAGAAGAACCGTGCCCGCATCGTGGGGTCCATGCGCACCGCCCGGGCCAGAGCGGTCGAGCTGTTCCCCGTGCTGGAGCCGACGAACTCCTTCACTCCGAACTGGCGCAGCACCGAGGTCACCAGCGAGGCCAGCCGGTCCTTCGTGGTGCGGGTCGGCTGCCGGGACTCGTCCTTGATCCACAGCCCGGGGACACCGATGGCCTCGCCGAGGCGCGGCGCGGGCCGACACGGGGTCCGCACGGTCACACCGCTGTCGAGGAAGTCCCGTGAGGCCAACGGGAGCAGGTCGAAGTAGACCTGTTCCGGGTCGGCGTGGTCATGGCGGACCATGCCGGACAGTTCGTACCGAGGTTCCAGTGCTCCGGTGCACTCAGGACATCGGTACATCGGCGCCGCGTCGAACTCGCTCTGGCAGAGCATGCAGACCAGTACGAACTTCGCGCGCATGCTGCGCTCCTTCGGGGCGGAGGTGTACACGGCTGATTTCCTTCACGTCGGGTCTCGGATGGGGAGGAGCAGGGGCGGAGCGGGAGCGGGGGGGCGGGAGCGAACATGAGTACGCCCCCGGGGAGAGGGCTCCCCGGGGGCGTACGGATGATCGGAGGCTCAGCTTTCGCCGTTCCACGACCGCCACAGTGCCGCGTACGCTCCGCCCGCGCCGACCAGCTCGTCGTGTGTGCCCAGCTCGACGATGCGGCCGGACTCCATCACGGCGACACGATCGGCGTCGTGTGCGGTCTGGAGCCGGTGGGCGATGGCGATGACGGTGCGGTCCGACCGGACCGCGGCCACCGCACGCTCCGCCTGCCGGGCCGTCGTCGGGTCGAGCAGTGAGGTCGCCTCGTCCAGGATCAGGGTGTGCGGATCGGCCAGATGCACCCTGGCCAGGGTGAGCTGCTGTGCCTGAGCGGCCTTGAGTTCGATTCCGCCCGAGCCCAGCACGGTGTCCAGACCCTCGGGCAGTTCTGCCGCCCAGTCCGCCTCCATCAGGGCCAGCGCCGCGAGGATGGCCTCGTCGTCGGCCTCGGGCGCCGCCATCATCATGTTGTCGCGAAGGGTGCCCATGAACACGTGGTGCTGCTGCGTGATCAGGACGATGCGGTTGCCCAGTTCGCCCGCCGCGGCCAGGTCGGCGACGGGAACACCGCCGACCAGGATGGATCCCGTGTCCGGGATGTCCACGCCGGACAGCAGCTTGCCGAGGGTGGACTTGCCCGCGCCCGAGCGGCCCACCACCGCCAGTCGTTCACCGGGCCGGACCTGCAGCTCGACGTCGGTGAGGACCTCGTGACCGGGGAGGTAGGAGTACCGCACGCCCTGGACCTCGATGAGATCGTCCGCAGGCGGCGGTACCGGGGCGTCCGGCGTGTGCGACACCAGTCCGACGCCCTTGATACGCGCGAACGAGGCGCCGCTGCGCTGTAGTTGTTCTACCCAGATCAGCATCTGGTTGAGCGGGTCGACCAGCTGCCACATGTAGAGGCTGCCCGCCACCACGGTGCCCAGGGCGATCGACCCGTCGAGGTAGGCGAGCCCGCCCACGAGCAGGACGAGCGCCATGGGCAGGGCGTGCGCGAACTCGGTGACCGGGAACAGCACCGTCCGCAGGGCCAGGGTGCGGGTACTGGCGCGGTACGTGGTGTCGACGGCCTGGTCGAGGGAGCGGTTCTGCAGTGCCTGCAGTCCGTACGCCTCGACGGTGCGGGCGCCGTGCGCGGTGGAGTTGAGGATCTCGGAGACCTCACCGGCGGCCGCCCCCTCGGCGAGGTAGGCGTCGCGGGAACGCGCCAGGTACCAGCGGCTCACCACCCAGACGAGCGGCAGACCCACCATGGAGCAGAGCCCGAGCAAGGGGTCCAGGACGAAGACCGCGGCGAAGATGAACACGACCTGGACGCTGGCGATGAAGATGTCCGGGGCCGCGTTGCGCAGCGTGGCCGAGACCGTTGCGACGTCCAGTGTGGAGCGGGTGACCAGGTCGCCGGTGCCCACCTCGTCCGCGACCCGCCCCGGCAGCGCGAGGGCGCGGTCGACGACCTCCTCGCGGAGCCGGGCCAGTGCGCGCTCGCCGAAGCGGTGCGAGAGGCCGCGGGCATATCGCGTCAGTACCAACTGGGCCGCTGCGAAGCCCAGCACGGCGGCGGCCAGTCCGTCGACCTGTGAGACGGACAGATCGCCGGCCTCGAACCTGGTGATGATGCGGCCGAGCAGCCAGGGGCCGGCCGCGCCGGCGAGTGCGGCGAGCGACGTCAGCAGCAGCATCCCGCAGACGGCACGGGGGTCGTCCTTCAACAGCTGCCAGGCGGCCCGGCGCGCCGTCCTGCCGTCGGCGATCGGCAGGCGGGGCGTCTCGTCGGATCGGCTCATCGGGACTGTCCTTCCACAAGCTGCTCCACGGCGGCTCCATCGGGGCTTTCGGTGCTGCCGCGGAACACCAGTGCCGCGTATCCGGGCTGATCTGCGAGGAGTTCCCCGTGCGTGCCGGTCGCCCGCACCTTCCCGTCCACCAGGTAGGCGACTTCGTCGGCCTGGCCGAGCACGAGTGGCGAGGTGCTGACGACGAGGGTCGTCCGTCCCTGGCGGTGCTGTGCCACCCAACCGGCGACGGTCGCCTCCGTGTGCGCGTCCAGTGCGGACGTCGGCTCCACGAGCAGGAGCACCGCCGGGTCCGCCAGCAGTGCCCGGGACAGCTGCAGGCGCTGACGCTGTCCCCCCGAGACGTTGCGTGCCTGATTCTCCAGGTGGCTGTCGAGCCCGTCGGGCAGCGTCTCGACGATGTCCTCCGCTGCGGCGGCGTGCAGCGCCCGCACGACGTCCTCGCTGGAGCGTTCGGTGCTTCCGGAGACGACGGACCGCAGTGGTCCCGCGAACATGTAGGCGTCGTTGTCGGCGAGCAGGATGTGCCGCCTGAGCGCGGTGCGGTCCCACTCGCACAGCTCGGTCCCGCCCCAGGAGGCGTCGGAGTCGGTGTAGCCGGCCAACCGGTCCACCACGGCGCGCGGCTCGTCGGGGCGGGCGCCGACCAGGGCCGTCACCCTTCCCGGCTCGACTACCAGGCCCGACGCGGGGTCGTGCAGCCGGCTGGGGGTGGCCGGCGGGTCGATTCGGGTCCGCTGCTCCTCCGGAGCCGGGGCGAGGGACAGGATGTCGACCACCCTCCGTGCGGAGACGAGCCCGCGCGGCAGATCGTCCGCCCCCTCGATGAGGAACGAGACGGGCCCGAGAAGAGCGGCAACGTATCCGTAGACCGCGACGAGTTCACCGACGGTGATGGCCCCGCTGGCCGCCATCCGCGCACTGATCCACGTCACGACGGCGAGGAAGACCATGGGAAGACAGGCCGTGAGTGCCTGGACCCAGCTGGTGATGGCGGCGACGCGGTATCCGAGAGGAACGAGGGCCTGGGAGCGTTCCCGGTACCGTCCGGCGAACATGCGCTTGCCGCCGATCCCGTTGAGGACGCTCAGGCCGGTCACCATGTCGCCGGCGAGAGCGGTCAGGGCTCCCTGGTCCTCCCGGTAGCTGTTCTCGGCGCCGTGCAGCCTCCCCAGCAAGGGGCCGACCGTGAGCGCCACCGCCGGGACGCCGAGAAGGATCACCAGGGCGAGAACGGCGGAGATCTGGAACAGGAGCACCGCGGTGGCGACGTACGCGATGGCCGCACCCACGCCGGGGCCCGTGATGGTCAGTGTCTGGGCGATCCTGCTGATGTCGCCGGCCTGGAGGTGCGCGAGCTCACCCGCGGACACCTGGCGGGGCAGCGTCGATCCCAGGCGTGTGACGTGGCGTGTGACCACCTGCACCGTGCGGTAGGCCGCGTCGACGCGGATGAGCGTCATGGTGCGGTGCCGCAGGATCCCGAGGACCGCGACCACTGCCCCCGTGACGAGCAGCGCGCCGATCCAGAGGAGCAACGCCTGGGTGTCCCGGGCCCTGAGCCCGTCATCGATCGTCTTCGACATCAGGTACGGCGGAACCATGAGCGCGGACATCCATGTGGTGCCCCACGTGGTGCCGAGGAGTACGCGCTTGCGTTGACTGGTCGTCAGCCACCAGAGGTACCGGAGCGGGCTCCGGTGATCCGGCCGGCCCGGATCCTCGTAGGGGACCCGGCGCGCGCCTTCGGGCAGGTCTCGTCCGTGGATCATCTCGGCCGTCCTTGCATGAGGTTGGGGGACAGGCCCGGCTGACGGGAGCAGCGGACTGCCAGGGCCTGGAGGCGGTCGACCGGCCTGCGGGGGCGGGTCGTGCGGGGGAGATCTGCCGCGGGGCCGCCGCCGGAGAGGGGAGGCAGAGATCCACGGGGCTCCCGTGGGCGACCGATTCGCTGCGGTCCGCCACGCGCCGTCAACGGGAATACGCCACACAACCGACGAGGGCCGTATGGCGTGAGGTCGCAGTGCTCCAACGTGGGGCCCATGTTCTTAGTGCGTCGGCGGCTTGTCAATGTCTGCCGGTCGAACAGTGCCGGTGGCGGTGCGTCCGGTACCCGACAGTCATGCGAAGGGGGAACCGGTGCCCGACCACGGGAGGTATGCGCTTCGGGTCTCCGGCCGGAGACACTCGTCCATGTTGTCCTCATTTCAACCTCACGCGCCGAGAATGAACCATTCATGAAATTCCGTCGTGGGAGGCGCATGTGGATGTCAATGCTCCTCGGGCCATAGTTTGCACCTTGGTCCGTATGTCCGATGCCGGTGGGTCGGGGGCCTGTCGGCAGAGGTGAATCCGTGACTGGATTTCATGAATATGGCCTGAATCATACGCGGTTGACAGTTGGCTGCTGTGGTCCTGACACTCCATGCCCTCCCGGAAACAATCCGCAGCCACTCCGGAAAGGCAAAGGGGGCGCGTTCGGCCATAAGCTGCAGCATCGTCGGTGGGTGCGTGCGTGAACGCCACTTCACCGTGGACGGGGGAAAATCTCTGCGTCCCCCACCCGTGAAGGTGCGGGAGTGCCGGGCGCGGAACGGCCCCGCTCCCACCGCCGGCGCACCATCGCGCCCCACGTCACGGACGGTCCGGCCGGTGCGGACCTCACTCCCATCGGCGGAGCGGCCGGGTGCGCCCCCCGGGTGCGGCTTGCGCCCCCGACCAGCAACCTTCCCGCTGCCGAGCCCGCCGACCGGCCGAAATCTCGCCGGCCCGCACGATCGGACGACGATGAATCGGACATCAAGTCATGTTCCGCCCCTGGCGGGCAGGATGATCGTCCGGCGTCATTGACGAGGCGCCGGGCGGTCCATATATTCTCAACTCGATCGCATGCCGGTGCGCCGGCTTCGTGACTCCGGCGTGAATTCGGGTCATTCGGTTCATCCGCCGGAAACCTTTGTGGGGAAGCGCAGAATGCCGGTCGTCAACCACCAGGCCAAAACCAAATCACCGCCCGAGTGCCGCCCGGACCGCGTCAGGTGCGGAGGGGAATCCGATCCGGAGTTCAGGTTCGTGGGTCCCCGGTGTACGGGTGCATTCGATTCCGAGCCGAACCCGGAGAATGTCACCGAGCAGGCGGGCGGACCAGCCGTCGTCCGGTCCCACACCTCGGAGTGGCCATCGGCTTCCCCTGGTTCCGGGTGAAGGACGAGTCCCGGCGGACGGGACCACCCACGACCGACGGTGAGCGGTGCACCGGTGCCGGGCAGGCCCCCGCCGGTGCCGTCACCGTCCGCTGAGCTACCCCCGAGTCGGATGCCGCCGCTCCCACCGGAGCCCCTACCTTCGCAAGGATTCCGTTGATACTCAGTCACCTCTCCCCGCGGCAGGCCGAGCGCCACGGCGAGTTCCGCGCCTTCGCCGATCGCGCACTGGTCCCGCACGCGGACCGCTTCGATCGCGAGCAGGCGATCTCCCGGGAGGTCATCGCAGACCTGGCGGGGCAGGGCCACCTCGGTGCGCTGGTTCCCGAGGAGTTCGGCGGTCTCGGCATGGACTGGATCGAATACGGTCTGCTCACCGAGGAGTTGGGCCGGGGGTGCCAGTCGATCCGGAACTTCGTCGCCGTGGACGACATGGTCGCGCACTCGATCCACAAGTGGGGTACCAAGGAGCAGAAGGAGCAGTGGCTGCCCAGGATCACCTCAGGCCGGACTCTTGCCGCCTTCGCCCTGACCGAACCGGACGTGGGCAGCGATGCCGCCGCTGTCGAGACCACGGCGACGGCTGACGGCGCCGAGATCGTCCTTCGCGGCACCAAGAAGTGGATCAGCTTCGCCCAGATCGCCGATCTCTTCCTGGTCTTCGCAAAGCTCGACGGGCAGCACACCGCCTTCCTGGTGGAGCGGGACACCCCCGGTCTGACGGTGGAGCCGATCGAAGGCCTGCTCGGCCTGCGCGGGTCGATGCTCGGCCGGATCACCTTCGACGACTGCCGCATCCCGGCCACGAACCTGATCGGCCGGCCCGGCCTCGGGCTCACCTTCGTCGCGTCCAGCGCGCTGGACCTCGGCCGCTACAGCACCGCCTGGGGCTCGGTCGGTCTGTCCCAGGCATGCCTGGAGGCCTCGACGGAGTACGCCGCCCGCCGTGCCCAGTACGGCACGGAGATCAGCAACCATCAACTGATCCAGCAACTGCTGGCCGACATGCTCACCGACACCATCACGGCCCGGCTGCTCTGCCACCACGCCGGGGTGAGCAAGGAGCAGGGCGAGATGGAGGCGGTCAACCACACCCTGCTCGCGAAGTACCGGGCCTCGACCGTCGCCGTCAAGGTGGCCGCCGACGCGGTGCAGATCCACGGCGCCCAGGGCATCGGCGCGGAGGCGTCCGTGCAGCGGCACCACCGGGACGCCAAGGTGATGGAGATCATCGAGGGCACCACGCAGATCCAGCAGACCATGCTCGGCCAGTTCGCCGTCCGGGCGGCCCAGCTGTGAGCGATCTCCGCACGGGGGCGGTGACCTACGGTCAGCTCTCGGTGCTGCGCTCGCTGGAGACACACGGGCCCGACCACCGGTCGGTCGCCAACCTGGTCAGCGTCTGGGAGGTGCCTTTCGGCGTCGGGGCGGCCCAGGTGATGGACGCCTGGCTCCAGTTGGTGGAGGCGCACGAGTCGCTGCGGACCACCTATGACCTCGGCGGCCCCGTACCGACCCAGACGGTCCGCCCGCACCGCCCGTCCAAGGTGGCGGCGGTGGAACTGGCCGAGGACAGTTTCGCGGCGGCTCTTCGGCTGGCCGCCGAGTCCGCGGCCGAACCGATCGACATCGAGTCCGAGCTGCCGTGGCGAGCGTTCGTCACGACCTACCAGGGTGACGCGCTCCACCTGGCCACCGTGATCCATCATGTGGCCGCGGACAACGGCGCGTTGCGCGTGCTGGAGGAGCAGTTCGGCCGACTCCTGGACGGCGGGACGACCGGGCCGGTTGTGCAGCCGCTGGAGATGGTGCGGGCGCAACAGGAGGAGCCGGCTTCGCGGAGCGTCCAGCACTGGACCGAGGCATGGGGCCAACTCGTGCCCGCGGACCGGGATCCGGATGACGGCAGTGAGCGCCGCCGGGCCTCGCTGTACAGCCTGGAGGCTCTGGCCGCCACGCGGGAGCTCTCCGAACGGCTGAAGATCTCGGTCCAGTCGGTGGTGCTCGGCGTCGGCGCGCTCGCGCTGGCCCGGCTCAAGCAGACCGAGCAGGTGACCCTCGCGCTGATGGCCGCCAATCGCCTCACCGCCCGGTGGGTGCCACTGGTCAGCTCACTCAACCAGTTCGCCCCGGTGACCATCACCGTCGACGAGGAGGCCGACCCGCTGGAATACCTCCGGGCCGGCTACCTCCAGTGCCTGACGGCCTACATGCACGGCTGCTACGACGTCGACGCGCTGCGGACGAGCCTTCAGCGAGCGGGTCGGCAGGACACGGACCCCACCGCCTTCGCCAAGCACTTCAACTTCCTCGGCGATGTGGACGCCGAGCCCGAGGCCGGATCGGTCCTGCACACCGGGATCCAGTGGCGCTCGTCCACCCAGCGATCAGGGCCGAACTTCCACCTCGCGGTGGCCACCGGGAAGGGGATCCTCATCGGCGTGGGCGCTAGCCGCGACTATCTCGAAGGGGACCTCCCGGCCGTCCTCGCGGCATCGATCGAGGCCGGTCTGATCAATATCGCCAAGGGTTCCGAAAGTTCCCTCGGCGAGGTGTCGCTGGACAATCCGTGGAGGTCCGACTGAGCGGTCGCAGAATGCGGGGGGAAATCCATTTCCCCCCCGCAATTCGGCTGTCCGTAACCGGGGCGGGCCGGTTTCAGAACCCTGCGCAGATGCCGCGAAGCCTCTTCTTCATCGTTCACACCTCCCTGTCGGCGGTGACTATAGCCACCGGCGGTCGGAGAGGGAAGGAGGTTCTCGCCGAGGTGCGATGAAGGGCCCGGACGTCGCGCAAGGCGCACACCGAGTGCGGTCACGGGTGGCGACCGGGGTAGCCGAACGGAGCTGCCATGCGGCGCCGTTGGCGGGGCACGGCGGCTTGCGACGCGGCGCCGCGGAAGCCCCGGCGCGGCGCCCGAGGGCGTACCCCGCTCCTCTCGGCCGGGGGAAGAAATCCCGTGCGCTCCACGTCACCGCGGTCGGTCCGGAGTCGAGCCCGGCCGGTTCGCGGCCGATTCCCGACCATTCCCCGGCCGATTCGCGGCCGACGGCCCCGCCGGTGGCCTTCGGCTGAAGGGAAGAGCGCGGCAGGGTATTCGTCGTGCAACGCAGGACAGGGAGCGAACGCGTCGATCCCCGGGTGCATCGCGGCGTCCGCACGCTCGGGCTCGTTCCGTACGGGTTCGGGGACGGCCGGAACCTCGAGATCCGTGCGGGTCTCCGTGGCTACGCGCCGGGTTCGGCGGCGCGGGCCGCAGCGATCGGACGGAGGTACCGGAGCCTCGGAGGCCGTCCTCGTCCTGCCGCGAGCGTCCTGTCGCGTGAGGTTGGTCCGTTGGCTCTGCCGTGGCACCACATGCTGACGTTATTCTGTGCCATTGGCACACAGGAACGGGTTCGAGTTGAACCACCAGCCCCCCAGGTGCTGAGATGAGTCAGTCAATGGCGCTGCGGGTCCCTCCGGGACCCATGTGGCGCCTTTCTCATGTCGGCGCTCTTCCACGGGCGAAAGGGCGGGGCAACTTGCTGAAGAGGGCGTTCGTCGCACCCGATCCGGGGCAGATGCGGCTGCGGTTCGCGTCCCGGGCCGTGCTCGGAATCGGGCTCGCCGTCGCGCTGTGCGGGGCGACCGGGCACTCGTTGGTCGCGGCCATCACCGGTGGCCTGGCCGCGCTGCTCGCGCTGTTCACGGTGACCGATCCGACGGTACGTGGACAGGCGACCACGACCGCGCTCCTCCCCGTCGTCGGTCTCCCGGTGCTCACGCTCGCCGCCGTGCTGCACGATGTGCCCGTCGCGCGCGACCTGGCGTTCCTCGCCGTCGTGGGCGCGGGGGTGTACGCACGGCGGTGGGGACCTCGCGGGCACTCGCTGGGTGTGTTCGGCTTCATGGCCTACTTCTCCGCCCAGTTCCTGCACACCGTGCCAGGTCAGCTGCCCGAGCTGTACGCGGCCGTGCTGCTGTCGCTCGTCGCGTCCTCGGTGGTGCGGTTCGGCGTGTGGTGCTACGAGCGGCGGTTCGCGGCACCCGTCGCAGTCGCCCTCCCCACCGAAGCGGCGGGGCTCCGGCGGATCACGACGCGGCAGGCCGTGCAGGCGGTGGTGGGGGCCGGGTTCGCGCTCGCCCTGGGGCAGCTGCTCTCCGACCAGCGGTGGTACTGGGCGGTCGGCGCCACCTGGTGGGTGTTCGTGGCCACGACCTCGCGGGGCGAGGCCGTCGTCCGCGGGTTCAGGCGGTTCCTGGGGACGGTGCTCGGGATCGGGCTGGGCTTCGCCGTGGCGATGCCCCTGCACCACGTGCCGATCGTGGCCGCCGTGGTCGTGGCGATGAGCGTCTTCGGGATCTTCTACACCGCCGCTGTCTCCTACACCTGGATGATGCTGGCCGTGACCGTGATGGCGAGCACGCTGTACGGGCTGCTCGGCGTGCTCGACGCGGGTCTGCTCGTACTGCGGGTCACCGAAACGGCTGTCGGGGCGCTCGGTGCCGTACTGGCGGTGCTGTTCGTGCTGCCGGTGACGACGCACTCGGTGACCGAGGCGTGGGTGGAACGGGCGCTGCGGTGCGTGCACACGTGCACGGCGGAGGCCGCCGCCCGGCTCGCCGGGAGCGAGGAGGCCGACCCGCCCCGGCGCGTCGGCGAACTGGAGGCGATCCTCGGCCGGGTACGACTGTCACTCGCACCGCTGGTTCATCCCCTCTACCCCATGAAGGCCCGCAAGCGACGGGCGCGGCAGGTGATCGCGCTGCTCGACGACTGCGCACGCGAGGTGCGCGGCCTGGCCTCCGTGGCCGCAGACCCGGAGGCCTCGCACGACGTCCGGCTCGCCGCGGCCTGCTGGCGGGTGGAGACCGCCGTCGAGGCCCTCACGGATGCGCCGTCCGTGGGGCAGCACCTTCGCCACGACAACGCGACGGCCACCGAGCCGACAGGCGGCGAGCCTGTGTTCGCCCACCTGCACGCGCTGGAGCGGGCCCTGCTCGAACTCGCCGTCCCCTTGCGGAGGCCCGGCCGGATTCCGGCCGGCGCCTGAGCGTCGCCGCGGCGGTACGGCCGAGTCCCGCCTCGGCCTCCGGGATCCGGGCGGGAACGATCGCGATGTGGCGATCGCCCTCCCGGTGGCCGGGGACGTTCTGCTTCGCGGAGTGCCTTCGCAGGGTGTCCGAGGGCTTCGGCCGCGCCGCGTGCGCCGCCGCCGCGCGCGACCCACTTCGTCACCCACCTCCCGCACGGCGTGCGCCGCGTGATTCCCGACGGACGCCCCCGCCGCGGAGGATCTCGCCCGTCGCCCCAACGGGTCCGGACTCGAAACCGCTGCCTGCTACCGTCGGCCGTGAAGATCGTGACGGACGTGAAGAGGGGTAGCGCGATGGGCGCCGACCACGCACAGCGGGCATTCATGGGGTCGTTCACCTCGGCGGGCGGCCGCGGCATCAGCGTCGCCGCCTTCGACCGTGACACCGGAGCGCTGTCCCTCCTCGCGTCCACGGACGCCGTGGCCGATCCGTCGTTCCTCGCGGTCGGCCGTGCCCCCGGAACGGGCGACGTCGTGCTGTACGCGGCCGGCGAGACCTCCGAAGGCACCGCCGCGGCCTTCCGTGTCGACGACGGAGGCGCGCCGCGGCTGATCGGTGAGGTGCGGCCGGTCGGCGGGGACAGCCCCACGCACCTGGCCCTCGCGGCCGGCCATCTGCTCACGGCCAACTACGGCTCCGGCAGCGTCACCGCGCTGCCCGTGCGGGACGACGGCTCACTCGGCCCGGCTACGGGCGTCCTCGGGCACGAGGGCCGCGGTCCCGACGAGGGCCGCCAGTCAGGCCCTCACGCGCACCAGGTGCTGGCCGATCCGTCGCGGAACTGGGTGCTGAGCGTGGACCTCGGTACGGACTCCGTGCGCGTCTGCGCCCTCGACCCCGAAAGCGGCTCGCTGCGACTGCACACCGAGACGGCGCTGCGACCGGGGACCGGGCCGCGGCATCTCGCCTTCCACCCGTCCGGCGAGCACGCCTACGTCCTGAACGAGCTGGAACCGACGATCACCGTGTGCCGCTGGGACGCGGCCGGAGGCGTGCTCGAACCGCTAGGGGAGGCACAGGTGCTGCCCCACGACCACGACGAGGACGGCGCTGTGCGTACGTACCCCTCGGAGGTGGTGGTCTCGCACGACGGGCGCTTCCTGTGGACCGCCAACCGCGGACACGACAGCATCTCCGTCCTCACGCTCGACGAGACGGCCGAGAAACCCGTTCTGGCGGCGGCGGTGGGCTGCGGTGGACGCTGGCCCCGCGACCTCACCCTCGACCCGTCGGGGCAGTGGCTGTACGCCGCCAACGAGCACTCCGGGAACGTCAGCTGGTTCGCCGTGGACGCCGGTACGGGAATCCCGGTGCACACGGGCTCCGTCGAGGTTCCGGCCGCATCCTGCGTGGTCTTCGCCTGACTCCCTCCCCACCGGGCGGGGGTGCCACGTCCGGGGAAGTGCCGACAGGTGGCCGCGACGGCGTGTGGGGTGGACCGGGGTGACCGGTCCACCCCACACCCGGCGGATCATCAGTGCGCCTGGGCTCCCTGCGGCGTCGCCGGGGTGATCCCCAGCGTCGTGGCGTACAGCGAGAGCACGAGCTTGCCGATGGCAGGGTACGCGCCGAGAGGCTCGGCCGTGGCGCAGCCGGCCTCCTTCGCGGCGGCGTCCAGCAGGCCGGCGTCGATCTCCGGGCCCACCAGGTACGGCGCGAGCGCGAGTTGCGCCGACCCGGAGTTCTGCAGCTGGGCGGCGATCGAGGCGACCGAACCCTCCACGTCCAGGGCCGCGGCCATCACGGGTACGGCGAGACGGGCGGCCAGCAGCATGCCGGTGATACCGGCGGCCTGCACGGCCTCCTCGCCGCCCACCGTGGCCAGCACGATGCCGTCGGCCGCGGTCGCCACGGTGAACAGCCGCGCACGGTCGGCACGCGCCAGACCGGCCTCCGAAAGGCGTACGTGCAACGCCTCGGCGAGCAGCGGGTGCGGACCCAGCACGTCGGTCAGCTCGGCCTGCGTGCCGCTGTCCATGACCGCCTGCCGTATGCGGCGGATCAGGGAGCTGTCCGGCCCCGCGAGCAGCGGCACCACGACGGCCGACGGGCCCGAGGGCTCGGCGACCTCACGGCCCGCGGCGGTGGCCTGCTCGTAGCGCGCGACGCGCTCCGCGGCGGCATGGGTGAGTACGGAGGAGAGCGTGGGATATTCGGCGTCGTCGCCGTCGAGATAACCGATCCGCGCATTCAGACCGGGCAGCTCGGAGCGGGCGATGCTGATGACCTCCTCGGCCAGGCTGCGCGAGGCCGGGGAAGGGGTACCGGGAAGGGCAAGAACGAGCGCGGCAGCGCCCTCAGGTGCGACCACGGGCTCCGGGCGGCGGTGCCGTCCGGACTGGCGAGGTCGCGGCATTCGTACAGGCAGGCCGGAAGCGGGCCCAGTGGGGGTGCTCATGGCGCCGCATGCTACTGGTTTTGGGTACCCCTCTGTTCGGGGAGGGGCCGGTCAGGCGTTATCTGTCCGTATATGTCTGCCGAGCGGCAAAGTAGGCATCTGACCTGCTCTGTCCGGACGGGCGATCGCTCGAATCGGCCCCGTTTCGCCTAGGTTACTCCCGGTACGAACAGGAGGGACGGGTGGAGCGGCAGTCGCAGCCCCGGACCGGCGAGCGCTCGCGCGATCTCCAGCGCGCCGTTCAGCGGGTCACCCTGCGCCGGGACCACGCGCGCCTGCGGGATCTGCTGTGCCAGCTCCTCGCGCAGCGGCCCGAGAAGAGGCTCGCCCATACGGAACAGGCCACCGGTGAGAGCGATCTCGCAGTCGTCGGGACGAGGTCCCGCGGCGCCGGGGCACACCGCCGCTGCCGCTTCGGCGATGTGTGCCGCGGCCTCCCGCAGGATTCCCGCCGCGACCTCGTCGGCGGCTGCGCATGCCCCGACCTCGGGTGCGAAGGAGGCCAGCAGCGCGGGGCGGTCCGTGCGCGGATAGAGCAGGCCCGGGAGGTCGGTGGCCGGTCCGAAGACCGCCTCGAGTCGCGCCAGCAGTGCGGGCGAGCCACCGCGCCGGCCGTCGTGGGCCCGCATCGCCGCATCGAGTCCGGCCCGGCCGATCCAGGCCCCGCCGCCGCTGTCGCCCAGCAGATGCCCCCAGCCGTCCGCCCTGCGCCAGGTCACCAGGTCGGTGCCGAGCGCGATCATGCCGGTGCCGCCCGCGACGACCGCGCCGGGCCGCTGCCCCAGTGCTCCGGCGTACCCGGTCACCGCGTCGGCGGCCAGCGCCACCCGGCGTACGCCCAGCTCGTCCGCGAGGGCGTCGGGCAGCCGGGCGCGCAGCTGGTCACCGAGGGTCGCCATGCCGGCGGCTCCGATCGCCGCGGCGGTGACGGCCGTCCCTGGTCCCACCTGCCCCAGCAGCCGGCGGACAGCGGGCAGCAGTTGTTCCATGAGGTGCCCGGCGTCGATGCCTTCCGGGCCCGTCCGTACGGGTTCGGCGCACACGGTGGTGGACGCGGGATGCCCCGCGTCCACCGGGCCGAGCGCCACGCGGAGCCCCGATCCCCCTGAATCCACCCCGAGGACGAGCGCGCCCGTCACGGCAGCCGCCCGTCCGCGGGCTCGGGACCGGTCGGCGGCCGGGTCACCGGAAGCAACGCGAACCGCCGACCCGCGGACGAATGCCTGCGGGATCTCATGGGGGACTCCGAAAGGGGGGAGGACTGGAGACGAGCGGCACCCTACCGCCCGAACCTGCTCCGTGGGGGCCTCATGATCACCCGGCCGTGTGGGCCGGTAGAGTGACGGCTGTGGCAGCGCGACCGTTGAGTGAACTTGTCGAGCCCGGCTGGGCCGAGGCGTTGGAGCCCGTGGCGGGCCGGATCGCGGCGATGGGTGACTTCCTCCGTGCCGAGATCGGAGCGGGCCGTACCTATCTGCCCGCGGGGCAGAACGTCCTCCGCGCCTTCCAGCAGCCGTTCGCCGACGTGCGCGTCCTGATCGTGGGTCAGGATCCCTACCCGACACCGGGCATGGCCATCGGGCTCAGCTTCGCGGTGGCGCCCGACGTGCGACGCCTGCCGGGCAGCCTGGAGAACATCTTCAGGGAACTGCACTCCGACCTCGGCCTCCCCCGGCCCTCCAACGGAGACCTGACACCCTGGACGCAGCAGGGCGTACTGCTGCTCAACCGGGCGCTGACGACGGCGCCCGGCAAACCCGCCGCCCATCGTGGCAAGGGCTGGGAAGAAGTGACGGAGCAGGCCATTCGCGCCCTGGCCGCACGGGGCAAGCCGATGGTGTCCGTGCTGTGGGGCCGGGACGCACGCAACGTGCGGCCGCTCCTCGGTGACCTGCCCGCGATCGAATCGGCCCATCCTTCCCCCATGTCGGCCGACCGCGGTTTCTTCGGTTCGAGGCCGTTCAGCCGTACCAACGAACACCTGGTGCACGCGGGGGAACAGCCGGTGGACTGGCGTCTGCCGTGAGCGGCGGGTGCGGCACGCGATGCGTCCCGCACCCGGGGACCGCGGCGGTGCATACCTTCTCGTTTCCGGGGCACGAGACCCTTTGGTACGAGCTCCGGCGGTGACCCCCCCTCCCGTCCGTGAGCACCCGGCCCCACCGGCACCCCCCCCGCCGGTGGGGCCGATCCTTTTCGGAATCGATGTGCGGGCCGGGGGCCGCGCCCCGGCGGCCTGACGCGGCGTGAGCCATGACGCCGGGAGCCCGTCCGGGTGGCGCCCGCGGTGCGGACACCCCGGGCGCGGGACACACCCGAAGGGTTCCCCGCCGCCGGGCGGACAGGCTGTTAGCGTCCCCACTCCACCGGACCGGCCGGCCCGGCCGCAGCCGTTGCGCGGCAGAAGTCGCAGAGGAGTGGTGTCCCATGCGTGTCCTCCTGGTCGGTGCGGGAGGGGTGGGCACGGCGATCACCGGGATCGCGGCCCGCCGGTCCTTCTTCGAGCACATGACGGTCGCCGACTACGACCTCGGACGGGCGGAGAGAGCCGTCGCCGCGCTCGTGGAACGGGGCGAGCGTTTCGGCGCGGTCCGGCTGGACGCCTCCGACCCCGTGGCCGTGCGCGCCGCGCTCGAGGAACACCGCTGCGACGTCCTGCTCAACGCCACCGACCCCCGGTTCGTCATGCCTCTGTTCGAGGCGGCGCTCGCGCACGGCGCGCATTACCTCGACATGGCCATGTCCCTGTCCCGGCCGCATCCTTCCCGACCGTACGAGGAGTGCGGGGTCAAGCTCGGGGACGCCCAGTTCGACCGGGCGCCGGAGTGGGAGGCGGCCGGACGTCTCGCACTGGTCGGCATGGGGGTGGAGCCAGGGCTCTCGGACGTGTTCGCCCGGTACGCCTCCGACGAACTCTTCGACGAGATCGAGGAGATCGGTATCCGCGACGGTGCCGACCTGACGGTGGAGGGCTACGACTTCGCACCGTCCTTCAGTATCTGGACGACCATCGAGGAGTGCCTGAACCCACCGGTCGTCTACGAGCAGGGGCGGGGCTGGTTCACCACCGCCCCCTTCAGCGATCCGGAGGTATTCGACTTCCCCGAGGGCATCGGGCCCGTCGAGTGCGTCAACGTGGAGCACGAGGAGGTGCTGCTCGTACCGCGCTGGCTGAAGGCCCGGCGCGTCACCTTCAAGTACGGGCTGGGCGACGAGTTCATCGGGGTGCTGCGTACGCTCCACAAGCTGGGTCTCGACCGTACGGAGCCCGTCCCGGTGAAGAGCGACGCAGGCCCCGCCAGGGTCTCGCCCCGTGACGTGGTGGCCGCATGCCTGCCCGACCCGGCCGGGCTCGGTGAGCGGATGCACGGGAAGACGTGCGCGGGCACCTGGGTCAAGGGCAGCAAGGACGGGCGCCCCAGAGAGGTCTACCTCTACCACGTGGTCGACAACCAGTGGTCGATGCGTGAATACGGCTCCCAGGCCGTGGTCTGGCAGACGGCGATCAACCCTGTTGCCGCGCTCGAACTCATCGCCGGCGGCCTCTGGGGCGGCAGCGGGGTGCTGGGACCCGAGGCCATGCCGCCGCGGCCCTTCCTCGACCTGCTGACGGAGTACGGGGCTCCCTGGGGCATCCGCGAGCAGTGACCGCCGACCGGACGGGCTCCCGCCGGACGTGCGCTCCCGCGGGTGTCTCCCTAGCATGTGGAAGGAAATATTCCGCCTGCTCTTCAGGCCAGTGACCGAGCGAGGGAGCATGGCAGAGGAAAGCGCCGGACCAGCATCACCGGCGAGCTTGAAGCCGAACGCGATCGGATTCGTCGACGCCCTGGTCATCGGACTGAACGCCACGTCCCCCGCCTACTCGGTGGCGGCCGTCATCGGCCCGATCGTGGCACTCGTGGGTATCTACGCACCCGGGACGCTCTTCGCCTCATTCGTACCGATGCTCTTCATCGCCTCGGCCTTCTACTACCTGAACAAGGTCGACCAGGACTGCGGGACGACATTCTCCTGGGTGACCCGGGCGATGGGGCCCTGGACCGGGTGGCTCGGCGGCTGGGCCATCGCCATGACCGGTGTGCTCGTGGTCGGGTCGCTGGCGGATGTCGCCGTCAGCTTCGGTCTGCTGGCCGTGGGCCTCGACAGCTGGGCCGAGAACGAGTTCGTGCGGCAGTTGCTCGCGGTGCTTCTGATCATCGTGATGACCGGGCTGTGCGTCATCGGGACCGAACTGTCGGCCAAGGTGCAGAACGTCCTCATCCTGGCGCAGGTGGCCTTCCTGATCATCTTCGTGATCGTCGCGCTCTACCGCGTCTACGCGGGCACGACATCCTTCGACTCCGTCAAACCCTCGGCCGAGTGGCTCAACCCCTTCGGAGCGGGTGGCGCGGCGCTCACGAGCGGTCTGCTGCTGGGCGTGTTCATCTACTGGGGCTGGGAATCGGCCGTCAACCTCACCGAGGAGGTCGAGGACTCCGCGAGCGCGCCCGGGAAGGCTGGTGTGTGGTCGACCGTCATCCTGCTGGTGACCTATCTGTCCGTCGGCTTCGCGGTCGTCGCGTTCGCCGGAACGGCGTACCTCGCGGACAACGCCGCCGAGGAGGAGTTCATCTTCGCGCTGCTCGCCGGCGAGGTGATGGGGGGCTGGGACTGGATCGTGCTGCTGGCCGTGGCGACGTCCGCGATCGCCTCGACCCAGACCACCATCATCCCGGCGTCGCGCACCGCGCTGTCGATGGCCCGCCGGCGGGCGCTGCCCGCTCACTTCGCCCATATCAGCCCCCGGTTCCGTACTCCCGACGTGAGCACGTGGTGGGTGGCCGCCATCGCCATCGCCTGGTATCTCGTCGTCAGCCAGATCAGCGAGAACGCACTCTTCGACTCGCTGACCGCGCTGTCCCTGCTCATCGCCTTCTACTACGCGCTCACCGGAGTGGCGTGCGTCGTCTACTACCGCCGCCATCTGACCGAGAGCGTGCGCAACTTCCTGCTCATCGGCCTCGGCCCGCTGGTCGGAGCCGGGCTGCTCACCTGGCTGCTCGTCCGGTCGGTCATGGATATGTCCGACCCGGCGAACTCCTACAGCGGAACCTCCTGGTTCGGGCTGGGCCCCCCGCTCGTCATCGGCATCGGCATCAGCCTGATCGGAGTCGTGCTCATGGTGGTGCTGCGGTTCCGGTCGCCGTCCTTCTGGGCCGAACGCCGTGGCGTCGTCGACCCGGACCTCGTACGCGGCAAGGAGACCTGAGATGTCCGTGGTCCTCGGGTACGACGAGTCACCCGGCGCCGCACGCGCCCTGCGGACGGCGATCGAGGTGGCCGCCGCGTACGGCGAGCCGCTCGTCCTGGTCTACGGCGCGGCACCGCCCGGACCCACCGGCGAGGAGTACCGCGCTCACTACGACGCGATCCGCCAGGCGGGGCGCGCGGGGCTGGAACACGCGCTCGCCGCGGCCGAGGAGGCCGGTGTGCCGACCACGGTCGAGGTCATCGACATGAGCCCGGCACAGGCGCTGATCGAAGCCGCCTCGCGCCACGGGGCGAGGGTCATCGTGGTGGGGACCTGGGGCGAGAGCCCGATTCGTGGGGCGCTGCTCGGCTCCACCCCGCACAAACTCCTGCACCTGTCGACCGTTCCGGTGCTGTGCGTCCCGACCGAGGTCTGATCGGACGGGGGCCGGGACGCGACGACCCCTCCGGTCAGCCCAGCACCGCCGCCCGCACGCACAGCACGTCCGGCAGGTGTGAGACGAGCTGCTGCCAGCTGTCGCCGTCGTCCGCGCTCGCGTACACCTCGCCGTTGCGGTTGCCGAAGTAGACCCCTGCCGGGTCGGCGTCGTCCGTGCAGAGCGCGTCACGAAGCACTGTGCCGTAGTGATCACCGTCCGGGAGACCCTGTGTGAGCGGCTCCCAGGACTCTCCGGCGTCCCTCGTGCGGAACACCCGGCAGCGGTGCCCGGCCGGCACACGGTCCGCGTCGGCGTTGATCGGGAAGACGTAGAACGTGTCCCCGCGATGCGGGTGCGCCGCGGCGGCGAAGCCGAAGTCCGAGGGCAGACCCGCGCCGATGTCCTTCCAGTGCTCCCCGGAGTCGTCGCTGCGGAACACGCCCCAGTGGTTCTGCAGATAGAGCCGGTCGGGGTCCGCCGCGTCCCGGGTCACCTTGTGCACGCACTGGCCGAACTCGGGGTCCGGGTCCGGCAGGAACACGGCGGAGACGCCCTTGTTGGCAGGGGTCCAGCGCTCGCCGCCGTCCCTGGTGCGGAAGACCCCCGCGGTGGAGACGGCGACGGTCACCGCTCCGGCGTCCCGCCGGTCCGTCAGGATGGTGTGCAGTCCCTCGCCACCGCCGCCCGGGACCCACTTGGACCGCGTCGGGTGTTCCCACAGCGGCCGGACCAGCTCGAAGGACTCGCCCCGGTCGTCGGACCGGAACAGCGCCGCGGGCTCGGTCCCCGCGTACACGACGCCGGGGGCCTCGGGGCCGGCGGGATGCAGCTGCCACACGCGCTCCAGCGACGCCTCCGTGAACTGCGGGAACTTCACCGCGGGCCGCTTCGGTTCGACCCAGGTCGCTCCCAGGTCGTCGGAGTGGAAGACCGACGGGCCCCAGTGCGCGCTGTCGCCGCCGACCAGCAGCCTGGGCTCGTCGCCGCGGGTGTCGATCGCGATGGAGTAGATCGCCTGCGCGTTGAAATGCGGATCGCCGAACGTCCATGAGCCGCCGTGTCTGCGACCGATGAAGAGTCCTTTGCGCGTGCCTACGGTGAGCAGAACATCGGTCATGAGTGGACCTCCCGAGACGCCGTTGTGCCGGACGGGCCCAGTCTGCACCCCGCCACTGACAGTGCCCGGGACATGCGGGTCGGCCCAGGTCGGAGCGGTCGCGGCAAGCACACCGGGGCCCGGGCACGCCTCCGCGGCGGGTGTGCCCGGGACGTCTACGGCGTCCCGCTGCCGGGCTGTTGCTCCCGGGACTCCTCGCGGGCGCGGACCAGCAGCCGCGTCGTGCTCCCGTCCGCCTCGGATATGTCCCGCACGTGCCGGAAGCCGATACGGCGCAGCAGCGCCAGGGAGGCAACGTTCTCCGCGGCGACCGTGGCGTACACGTCGCGCAGTCCCAGTACGCCGAATCCGTAGTCCACGAGTGACCCGGCCAGTTCGGTGCCGAGCCCCCGCCCCCAGGCGTCGGGGGCCAGGGCGTAGATGATCTCGTGCCCGCCGGACTCCGGGGTGGGTTTGATCTCGGCGTGGCCCACCGTCGTGCCGTCTTCGCGGACCACCCACACGTCGAAGAGGTCCCGGGCGTACACCTTGCTGAAGAGCCGCCCGAAGACGGCGCGGTCCTCCGCCTCCGCGCAGGGGCCGTCGCCCATCCAACGGGACACCCGGGCGTCCTGGAACAGGGCGACGAACTCCTCCTCGTCGCACGGCGTGTACGGGGTCAGCAGCAGCCGTGCCGTTCGCAGTTCCGGAGTCACGGGCCGCCCGTCGACGGCGGGGCCGTGCTGCTGCGGACGACCAGGCTCGTGGCCAGGTCGACCCGGGTGGTCGCCGGCTGCTTGCCCCGGCCCAGGTCGAGGACCAGGCGGGCCGCGGTCTCCGCCATCTCCACGAGCGGCTGGCGCACCGTGGTGAGCGGCGGTCCGATCCAGCGGGTGAGCGGCAGGTCGTCGAAGCCGACCACACTGAGGTCCTCCGGGATCCGCAGACCCAGCTCGCGCGCGGCCTCGTAGACGCCGAGCGCCTGCAGGTCGTTCCCCGCGAAGACGGCCGTGGGCGGTTCCGGGAGCCGGAGCAGTTCCAGGGCGGCCCTGTAGCCGTCCTCGTGGTTGAACTCGCCCTCCCGCACGAGCGCCGGGTCCATCGGAACACCCGAGGTCTCCAGCGCGGCGCGGTAGCCGTCCAGCCGGGCGCGGCTGCACATCATCCGGGCAGGCCCGCCGATGACACCGATCCGCCGGTGGCCCAGACCCGTCAGGTGGCGGGTGGCGGCAAGGCCGCCCTGCCAGTTGCCCGCCCCGACCGACGGGATGTCGTCCCCGGGGTCGCCCGCCGGATCGACGACGACGAAGGGGATGGAGCGGCTGGTCAACTGGGCGCGCTGCGACGCGTCGAGGTCCGAGAGCACCAGGATCACTCCGGCCGGGCGGCGGGCCAGGACGCCGTCCACCCAGGTCTGGCCGGGGGTGAGCCGGCCGGCACTCTCCGAGAGGACCAGGCTCAGGCCCTCGTCCCTCGCGACGTTCTCGACGCCCCGGACGACCTCCATCGCCCACGCGCTGTCCAGCTCGTGGAAGACCAGGTCGATGAGCCTGGACTGCTGGGAGGCGCCACGCCTGCGGCGGTAGCCGTGCCGCAGCAACAGCTCCTCCACCTTCGTGCGCGTACCCGGGGCGACATCGGCTCGGCCGTTCAGCACTTTCGAAACTGTCGGCGCCGAAACTCCGGCTGCTCGGGCGATCTCCGCCAGCGTGGCGGTGCTCTCCGGCGACTCGTCGACGGACGCCTTCTCCTGTTGGGGCCGGACCTTTGCAGGGCTCATGCACGAATCGTAGCTCGCCCGGGGGCCCGCATCGCGGTCCGGGCAAGGTTCGTACATCGTTGCTCCGGCCCTCTTGACGGGCCCGAAACGCGACCGTACGGTTCCGGCAACATTCGATATGCAAGCCGAAACATTCGACAGAGGGTGCGGTCATGCGGTCGGGGATATTCACTCAGGGCACACGTACGACGAGATGGGTCGCGGCCGGCGCCGCGATGGTCATGGCCGGCCTGCTGGCCGGCTGCGGCTCCGGGGACAGCGGCGGCGACAGCGGAACCATCACCGCCTACGTCTACGGCGACGACGCGGTCAAGGTCCAGCAGGCCGCGGTCGACACGTTCAACAAGACCTCCGAGGTCAAGGTGAAGCTGGTGTCGGTCCCCGGTACCGACTACGTGAACAAGCTGCGCAGCGCCATGGGCTCGCCCAGTGCCCCGGACGTCTTCTTCAACTGGGGCGGCGGTTCCATCAAGCCGTACGTCGACTCCGGGAACCTGGTCGACCTCACGTCGACGATCGAGGGCGACGCCACGCTGAAGGACGGCTTCCTTCCCTCGATCATGACGGCCGGCGGTCTCGAAGGGCGGGTCTACGGGGTGCCCATGCGCGGCATGCAGCCCGTGATGCTCTTCTACAACAAGGCGCTCTTCGCCGAGCACGAGATCGAGCCCCCCAAGACCTGGGAGGATCTCCAGACGGCCATCAGGACCTTCAAGGCCGCCGGTATCACCCCCTTCGCGCTCGGCGGCTCCGACAAGTGGCCCGAACTGATGTGGATGGAGTACCTGCTGGACCGGATCGGCGGCCCGGAGGTCTTCAAGAGGATCCAGGACGGCGACACGGAGGGCTGGGGCGACCCGGCGGTGCTCAAGACGGCGCAGACCGTCAAGGAGCTGATCGACGACGGCGCGTTCGGCAAGAACTTCAACTCCGTCGACTACGGCAACGGGGGAGCCCCGACCCTGCTGAACAAGGGCAAGGCCGCCATGCACCTCATGGGCTCGTGGGAGTACTCGACCCAGCTGGGCAAGGCCCCCGAGTTCGCCGAGAGGGACCTGGGCTGGACCGCGTTCCCGACGGTCGCCGGCGGGGTGGGGGACCCCACGAACGTCGTGGGCAACCCCACCAACTACTGGTCGGTCAACGCCAGGACCAAGCACAAGGACACCGCCCTCGCGTTCCTGAAGGCGATGGCGTCGAAGTCCTACGCCCAGTCCCTCGTCGACAACGGTGACGTACCCACCACGTCCAACGCGGCCTCGATGCTGAGCGGTTCACCCAATCCCGAGTTCGCCGCCTACCAGTACGAGATGGTGCAGGAGGCCCCGAGCTTCACCCTCTCGTGGGACCAGGCACTCGAAGCCCAGTACGCCACACCACTGCTCACGGAGATCAGCAAGCTGTTCGCCGCGAAGACCACCCCCGAGCAGTTCGTCGCAGCGATGAAGGCCGCCAAGTAACGATGTCCCACCACACTCCGGTCGTGAAGAGGCGCGGGAACGGGAGGGCGGCCGTCGGCGACACCGGCCGCCCGCCGGTCGCCTGGGCCCTCCCCGGCATCCTCTTCTTCGCCGTCTTCGCGATCGTCCCCCTGACGATCGCCGTCTATCTCTCCTTCTGCGAATGGGACGGGCTCAACTCCCCGACCCTTACCGGCCTGGACAACTGGACCCGGCTGTTCAAGGACTCCGAGTTCGGCCGGGCCGCCTGGCTGAGCCTGCTCCTCACCACGATCAGCTGGGTCTTCCAGACCCCGGTGGCCCTGCTGCTGGGCGTCTGGGCGGCCGGCCGCCGACGCAGCCGCGCGTTCCTCTCCGCGATCTTCTTCATCCCGCTGCTGCTCTCCACCACCGCCATCGCGATGCTGTTCCACGCCCTGCTGGATCCCAACTTCGGTGTGATCCGGACGATCGGACCCTGGCTCGGCATCGATCCCAACGTCATGGGGTCGTCCACCGGCGCCCTGCTCGTCGTGGCGTTCGTCGGCGGGTGGCAGTTCATGCCCTTCCACACGCTCATCTACCAGGGCGGCGCCCGGCAGATCCCGGAGGTCCTCTACCAGGCCGCGTCCATCGACGGTGCGGGCATGGTGCGGCAGTTCTTCCACATCACGCTGCCGCAACTGCGGCACACGATGACGACCTCGTCGGTGCTGATGATCGTAGGCTCGCTGACCTACTTCGACACCGTGCTCATCATGACCAAGGGCGGTCCCGGTACGGACACGACGATCCTGCCCTACCTGATGTACCGGACGGGTTTCCAGACGTACGACCTCGGCTACGCGGCTGCCGTCGCCACCGCACTCGTCGTGGTGGCCACCAGCATCTCGCTGATCATGGTCCGCCTCAGTGGCTTCGGGTCCATGAGGTCCACCCGGGAAGGTATGTGACGCGATGTCGACCGACACCCGCCCCACAGCGCCGCCGCGCCGCGCCGCTCCCATCGCGCCGCGCGCCCGCCGTACGGGCCGACCACGCAGGTCCCTGGGCAACCCGGTGGCCGGCATCGGTTCGCTCATCTGGCTGGTCATCGTTCTGGTGCCGCTCTACACGCTGGTCTCCGCGTCGCTGATGCGCCAGGACGAGGCCCTGAACGGCGACCCGCTGGCGATCCCCACCGATCCGACACTCGAGAACTACGGCACCGTGCTGAACAGCGGGTTCCTGACGCTGATCGGCAACACGGCGATCGTCGCCGTGGCCACGGTCGCCATCGTGCTGGTGCTCTCCGTCCCGGTCGCGTACGTGGCGGTGCGCACCCGCAGCCGCCTCTCCTCGCTCGCCTTCCGGACCTTCCTGCTGGGCGTGGCGATCCCGGCGCAGGCGGTGATCGTGCCGCTCTATCTCATGATCGGCGAGATGGGGCTGTACGACACGCTGTGGGCGATCATCCTGCCCACGGCCGCCTTCGCGATGCCCGTCGCGGTCCTCGTGCTCAGCGGCACCATGCGCGACGTCTCCGAGGAGATGTACGAGGCGATGGCCCTCGACGGCGCCTCGTCCGTGCGCATGCTGTGGCAGCTCGCGGTGCCGATGTCCAAGGCGGGGATCAGTACGGTGGCGATCTTCTCCGCCCTGCAGGCGTGGAACGGCTTCCTGTTCCCGCTGATCCTCACGCAGTCGGAGGAGCAGCGCGTGCTGACGCTGGGACTGTTCAACTTCATGAGCCAGTTCGGAGTGAACATCCCCGCGGTACTGGCAGCGATCGTCCTCTCCGTCATCCCCATCTTCGCCGTGTACCTCGTGGCCCGGCGGGCGCTGATCGACGGACTGATGGGGGTGGGCGGCAAGTAGCACACGGACGCCGCCCCGGACCACCGCACTCATGAGAGGAACCCCTGCCGCCATGGCAATCCACCCCGCCCCGCAGGCCCGCCGGGCCGACACACCCCCCGCCGTCGACGGCCCGTGGCGCGATGCTTCGCTCAGCCCCGAGGTGAGGGTGGCCGACCTGGCCGCCCGGATGACACTCGAGGAGAAGGCCGCCCAGCTGTACGGAATCTGGGTGGGTGCCGACGCGGAGGGCGACGGAGTCGCGCCGCACCAGAACGACATGGTCGACCCGGTCGACTTCGAGGACATCACCACCCGCGGACTCGGCCAGCTCACCCGGCCGTTCGGCACCGCCCCGGTGGATCCGGGCATCGGCGCCGTGTCGTTGGCCAGGGCCCAGGCCAGGATCGCCGGAGCGGGCCGGTTCGGTATCCCGGCGCTGGCCCACGAGGAGTGCCTGGCCGGCTTCACCGCCTGGGGTGCCACCGCATATCCGGTGCCGCTCGCCTGGGGCGCGGCCTGGGACCCGGAGCTGGTCACCGAGATGGCGTACCGGATCGGCAGTGACATGCGGTCCGTCGGTGTCCACCAGGGCCTCGCCCCGGTACTGGACGTGGTCCGGGACCTGCGCTGGGGCCGTGTCGAGGAGACCATCGGCGAGGATCCCTACCTGGTCGCGACCATCGGTACGGCGTACGTCCGGGGCCTGGAGTCCTCCGGGATCGTCGCCACGCTCAAACACTTCGCGGGCTACTCCGCCTCGGCCGGTGCCCGCAACCTCTCGCCGGTACGGGCCGGTGCCCGGGAGATGGCCGACGTCATCCTGCCGCCGTTCGAGATGGCGGTCCGTGAGGGCGGCCCCCGCTCGGTGATGCACTCGTACGCCGAGATCGACGGAGTCCCTGCCGCCGCCGACCCGACGCTGCTGACCGGACTCCTCAGGGACACCTGGGGGTTCACCGGCACGGTCGTCGCCGACTACTTCGGCATCGGCTTCCTGGAGAACCTCCACAGGGTGGCCGCGGGCCGCGGCGACGCCGCCCGACTGGCTCTGACGGCCGGCGTCGACGTGGAGCTGCCCACCGTGCGCTGCTACGGGGACGAGCTGGTCGCCGCAGTACGCGACGGCCTCGTGGCCGAGGAACTGGTGGACCGTGCCCTGCACAGGGTCCTGCTGCAGAAGTGCGAGCTCGGCCTGCTCGATCCGGACCGGCAGGGAATGCCCACCGCCCTGCTGGGGGTGGATCCGGAACAGGCGCGCGGCACGGTGAATCTGGACCTGCCGCAGAACCGTGCGCTGGCCCGGCTGCTCGCCGAGCGGTCCTGCGTGCTGCTGGCCAATCCCGAGGCGGCCCTTCCGCTGAGCGGCACCGGACGCATCGCGGTCGTGGGGCCCCGCGCCGACGACCCGCTGGCCATGCTCGGCTGCTACTCCTTCCCGAGTCACGTCGGGGTGATGCACCCGAAGACGCCCATGGGCATCGAGGTGCCGACGGTGCTGGAGGCGCTCCGTGAGGAGTTCCCCACTGCGGCCGTCGACCACGCGCAGGGCTGCGACGTGGACGGGACGGACGCCGATGGCATCGCGGGCGCCGCCGCCCTGGCGGCCGGGGCGGACGTCTGTGTGGCCGTCCTCGGTGACCGGGCCGGGCTGTTCGGCCGCGGCACCTCCGGCGAGGGCTGCGACGCGGCAGACCTCGCGCTGCCCGGTCTCCAGGGTGAGCTCCTGGACGCGCTGCTCGCGACCGGCACCCCGGTGGTACTCGTGCTGCTGACGGGACGTACGTACGCGCTCGGCGGGCGGGCGGACCGGTTGGCCGGCTGCGTGCAGGCGTTCTTCCCGGGTGAGGAGGGCGGACCGGCGCTCGCGGGTGTGCTCTCGGGGCGGGTCAACCCCTCCGGGCGCCTGCCGCTGGGCGTGCCCAACGGCCCGGGCGGTCAGCCGTGGACCTATCTGCAGCCGCCGCTCGGCCGGGCCAACGGGGTCAGCAACCTGGACCCGACCCCGCTCTACCCCTTCGGACACGGGCTCTCGTACACCTCGTTCGTCTGGGAGGCGGGCGACGACGTGGCCGCCGAACTCCCCACCGACGGCGAGACCGACCTCGCCATCACGGTCCGCAACACCGGGGACCGCGACGGGGCCGAAGTGGTCCAGCTCTACGTCCACGATCCGGTCGCCCAGACCACGCGCCCCGAGGCCCGGCTGATCGGATACGCCCGGGTGCCGCTCGCCGCCGGGGAGTCCCGCAGGGTCGGCTTCCGCTTCCACCCCGACCTGGTCTCCTTCACCGGGGCGGGCGGGCGGCGGATCGTCGAGCCCGGCGATCTCGAGCTGCGCTTCGCCACGTCCAGCGACGTGGCGGACGTGAAACACACCGTGCGGCTGCGTCTCACCGGACCTGAGCGCACCGTCGACCACCGGCGGCACATGGTGTGCGCTCCGTCGCTCGGCGCGCCCCTCACATCGAAGTGACGCCGCCCGGGGGCCGCGGCCCCCGGGCACCTCGGCCCCGCGCTCCCGTCCACGTGCGCGGGGCCGGCTTCGAAACTTTCGAAGGCCGCCCCTGCCCGATCGCTCCCCGTCCGTGTCCGTACGCACACCGGCCGGTCGAGCCGGCAAGGGAACGGCACCGACCGCACCGGCACCGCGCGTGGACCGGCCCGGCAGGCACGCACGCCGTGGAATTCCGGATGGCCGGTCCGACCGTGGTACTCCAGAACCTCATGGTGGACACCGGCGGCATCGGGCCCAGCGGCCCTCCCGCCGGACAGTCTCCGGCCGAGCTGACCGGAGCGGGACGAGGAGGCGGCAGTGATGAGCATCGAGATCCGGGACACCGAGGGACGCGGTGCGGCGCTGGAAGTGGCCCCCGGGGGTGCGGACGGGCCCGACCAGGTCGCGATCCGGATCGGGGACACCTCCGCGCACGCCTCCTGGACCTGCACTCCCGCGGCGGCCAGGGAACTGGCCGCCGCGCTCGTCGCGGTGGCCACCGAAGCGGAGAACGCGCGATCGGCGGAGCCCGTCACCGTCAAGGCGCGTGAGCTGCTGCGCGGCGACGTACGGGACGTGGACAGGCTCATGACGGTGGAGTCCGTCAGGACCGACGGGGAGAACGTCCAGGTGACCTGGACATCCGGAAGCGGACGCAGCTGGAGCCAGATGTACGCGGCCGACGCCGACATCCGGCTCCGGCGCAGGCTGCGCCAGGGCGGATGAGGCGGGGCCGCACGCGCGGCTGTTCGGGCGACCCCGCGATCCGCCCGAACAGCGCCGCCACGCGCCGTGCCGACGCGACTGTGGGTACGCTGAGCGGCGATGTTCACTCCCCAGGGCCCCACGCTGCGCGAACTGGCCGTACAGGCGTTCTCCTCGACGATGCGCGGATACGACCTGCTCGCCCCGAAGTTCGACCTGACGCCCTACCGGACCCCGGACCGGGTACTCGAAGCCCTCACCGACACGGTGCGGCCCCTGGGGCCGTTCGAACGGGGCCTGGACGTCTGCTGCGGCACCGGAGCGGGGGTGGGCGTGCTGCGCGGGTTGTGCCAGGAGCGGGTCACCGGCGTCGACTTCAGCGTCGGCATGCTCGACGTCGCCCGGGCCGCGCACACCGGTGACCCCGGTGGGCCGACGGTGGACTGGGTCCGGGCCGACGCACTGGCGCTGCCGTTCGAGGGCGCCTTCGACCTGGCCCTGAGCCTCGGTGCGTTCGGCCATTTCCTGCCCAAGGAACGCCCCGAGCTGTTCGACCAGGTGTACGAGGCGCTGCGGCCCGGCGGACTGTTCGTCTTCCCGGTGGGTGCGCCGCCCGCGGTGGGCTCCCGCGCCTACTGGTCGCTGCTCGGCTTCGACCTGGCCATGCGGGCGCGCAACGCGCTGTGGCGTCCGCCCTTCGTCATGTACTACCGCACGTTTCCGTTGGCCGACGTGGTGGACGACCTCGTGGGGACCGGATTCACGGTGCGGTTGCTGCCGATGCGGGAGTTCGGCCGGAGGCCTGACGGCAGCCCTCGCGTCCGGCTCGTGGTGGCCGCGCGTGGATAGGTCCACGACGCCTCTCGTAGACTGATGGCCCCTGTGCGAAGTGGAGCCACCGTGACGACGAACGCCGCCCGTGTGCTCGCACACCCCTCGCGGGACGAGATCCGCGTCGAGGGCGTTCTCCATGCGCTGTCGGATCCGATCAGGCTCCGCATCGTGCGCCAACTGGCGGCCGGGGCCGACGAGCAGGCATGCTCCCGCTTCGATCTCCCGGTGTCCAAGTCCACCACCACGCACCACTTCAAGGTGCTCCGTGAGAACGGCGTGATCGCCCAGTTCTACCGAGGCACGGCCAAGCTGAGCTCCGTGCGGACGGATGACCTGGACGCCCTCTTCCCCGGCCTGCTGGACAGCGTTCTCGGCGGTGCGGACCTGCAGGCCGAGCGCCTCCGCCAGGTCTGACGCGTTCCCGCCGCCGCCCGGCAGGGCACATTTATCTCATTGACCCGTGGGCGGCGCGGGGAGATGCTTGAGCCCTGATTCCGGCGATGCGGGGGATCGCCGGAATCAGGGCCAGGACCTCGCGTGGGTATCTCAGACGGCCGGGCGCACGCTCGTACCCGAGGCCGTGGCCCACTCCACCAGCAGGCGCTGGTACTCCGTCTCGTCGTCCGCGGACAGGAGTCCGCCCGCCCGCTGCCACAGGGTGCGGATCTCTTCGTTGACCACGGATGCGGGGCGCACGGCGACGGACGGGTTCGGGGACATGCCCACCAAGCTAGACCCCGGCGGGGCGCTCGTACCCCCTCAGAGGCAGGGACATCCCTCACACCTCCTCCCGGAATTCTTCACGAGCGGACCCCGTCGGTCCGCTCCTCGGCACGTTTCAGCAGGTCGAGCGCCCGTAGCCCGTCCGGCCGCTCCGCCACCGGCAGGTGGTCGACGAAACGCACCTCACAGCCCAGGGCTGCCGCGCCGCCGTCGGCGTGGCGGTCGTCCCCGACCATGACCACGTCCGCGGGATCGCACTCCAGCAGCGCGCACGCCGTACGGAACAGGCGCGGATCCGGCTTGGCGACGCCGTGCTCGTAGGACAGGACGTAGGCGTCGACCAGCTCGTCCAGGCCGTGCGCGCGGAAGACGGGGCGCAGGTCCCAGCCGATGTTGCTCACGACACCGACCGCTGTTCCGTCACGCCGCAGCCCACGGAGCACGTCCTCGGCATCGGGGTACGGCTGCCAGGCGGCGGGACTCATGTGGCGGTCGTACAGATCGTCGTACAGGCCCGGGTCGGGAAGGGCCGCCTCGCGGGCCAGACCCGTGTACGCCTCCCTGTGCAGCGGCGCGCTGCCGTCGCGCGCGTCCCACGCGGTGGCCAGTGACGGCGGAATCCGCTCCGGCTGCGGGCCGCCGGGCAACGCCCCGGCCTTCGTCAGGTCCCGCGCGTAGCGTTCGAAGTCGGTCTGCTCCACGACTGTGCCCCGCGCGTCGAGGACGGCCCGCAGCCAGGCGTCGACGGATTCGATGCGGAAGAGGGTCCCGGAGAAGTCGAAAAGTACGCCCTTGGTCTTCATGGAGACGATCATCCTCGTTCCCGGTGAGGGCCTACAAGGGGGAGCCCTCGTCACAGGCCTGCCGACGGAGGCGCCGGGTGTACGCGGTGTGTCCGGCCACGGAGAGCGTGACCACCGTTCCTCCCAGCAGGACCCCGCCCACCACGTCACTCAGCCAGTGAACGCCCAGGTAGACCCGCGTGAAGGCCACTCCGGCCACCGAGACCAGGGCGATCACCGCCGAACCCCACCACAGCGCCGGCGGCGCGTCGTGCAGGCGCAGCAGCCACACGAGGAGCCCGCAGGTCACCGCCGCGGTCATCACATGACCCGAGGGGAAGGCGGCGTAGTGCGCCGAGTCCACCGGGTCGAGCCACTGCGGACGTTCCCGGCCCACAGCGGCCTTCAGGCCCTGCTGTACGAGCGTGGCGAGCAGGCTGGTCGCGGCGACCCACCCGGCGAGCAGCCGTGAGCCGCGCCACCACAGGGCGATCACCACGACGGCGGTCAGCACGCGCATCGTCCATGGGTCCCACACCCAGTCCGTCAGCACCCGGTTGGCGTGGACCAGTGTCGGTTCGGTCACCGCCCTGCGGTGCAGCGCCTCGGCCACCGTGGTGTCCAGCGACATCAGGGGTGACCAGCGCACCGAGACCAGCACCAGGAGAACGGCGGACAGCGACGCGAACACGAGGCCCGAGGCCAGGAAGGGCAGCCGGGTGGCACGCGCAGGAGGAGGAAGAGGAGGGGGACACATGGGACGATCCTCGTTCATGATCCGCGCGTGAGGCTATCCCAGGGCGCGGAGTCCGGGGACGAAAGCCACCAGCAGCGGTACGGCGGGCACCAGCGCGGCGGCGGCCGTCAGTCGCAGCCGGCGGCCCGCCGTGAGCCGTTCCACCGGGGCGAGCAAACGGTTCACCCTGAGCGGGACATGGGCGCCGGACGACGGTGCCGGGCCGAACACCCCGCGATCCTCGTTGAGTTCGACGAGGGCGAGGGCGATCGTGAGGCGTCCGAAGCGCCGCGAGGCCACGTCGTCCGCGGCCAGTTCGACGAGGCGGTGCATCTCGTCGCGGAAAGCGGCGAACACGGGTACCTGGGGGAACCCGGTCGCCAGCGCGTCCGAGCAGTGCAGGAGCCAGTCGTGGCGGGCCTGCGCATGACCCTGCTCGTGGGCCAGTACGGCATTGAGCTGACGTCCCTTCAACCGCCCGAGTGCCGCGGTGGTGACGACCAGTTGGGGAGCGGACCCCGGCAGCCACCACGCGTCGGGCCGTTCCCCCTCCAGCACCACGAGGCGCCCGCTGCCGGGTTCCTCGCCCGGCATCAGCGGGGAGCGGACCAGTAGTTCGTTGCGCCGCATCCTGCGGCGGACGCCGGCCCGGTGGATCTCCCGCACGAGCATGGCGGCGCTCCACACCCCGGCGAGCGCAAGCAGGACCGCGATGACGGCCGACCACGGCCCGTACGCGCCCAGGGCGTACGCCTCGACCACGGCGTGCGGGGCGGGTGCGAAGACATGGCCGCGGACGGCCTGCCAGGCGGCGGCCGCGCTGAACGTCATGGAGAGCCCGAACGACAACAGGACGCCCGCGACCACGCACTGCCAGACCCACAGGGCCACGACCGGCTCACGCTCCGGCCACCGGGCCCTGGCCATCAGGCCTGGGGCCAGGACGGCAGCCAGTGCACCGAGCAGCAGCAGCGCGAGGGAGACCAACATGGGCGTCAGCCTATGAGTGCCGCGGTATCCACGGGTATGGCCGCGAGCGCCAAGTGACGTACGACACGGGGCGCGGGGTCTGCTGTCTCACAATGTGAGCAGCATGGCGAACATGGCCATCCCCATCGTCAGTCTGCACGCCAGGGCCAGCTCCGGGCGCGCACCCCAGGCCGGGTCCGTCACGCCGGGTCCGACGCCGTCCGCGGAGGCGCCGACCGGTGTGGGAGCAGGTATCAGCCGTCCCGCCGAGCGCAGAACGTAGAGGGCGTAGTAGACGAGCAGGGCTCCCGTCAGCACGGGGACGCCCCCGGCCGTCGACGCGTGCGCCAGGTGGCCGCTGCCCGCGTGGGCGGCCCCCGGTGCCATGGCCACGGCCATGTACACCATGGCCAGCGAGCCGACCAGGTGATGCAGGTGGTGGCCGCCGCCCCTGGCGCGCACGAGCGCGTGCAGCGAGGCGGCGCCGAACACCACCGCGTACACCACCCACATCCACTCGGGGAGCGTGACCAGGGCCGGGGGCACCGCCATCACCGCCATCCCGAACCCCATGAGCGCCTCGGCGCGGGCCGGTCCGCGCTCCCGTTCCGTACCGTCCCGGGTACGCAGCAGGCAGTACGCCCCTGTTGCTCCGCACAACGCCATGAGCAGCCAGCCGGACATCGCCGGTCCGTGCACAGTGGACCTCCCCCTACGGCGCGGCACGCCGGTGTCGTCCCATCGATGCCCCGTCTCGGCCGCTCCTACCGGGGCGCATTGGGGTACAGGGGCGCGCGCTCGGGGGCCGAGGGGGCGTCCGGGGCCGGGTTAGTCTCGGGGGAGCACAGTCGGGACACCACCGGAGAAGAGCCACATGGACATCGCACCGGCCACGGCAGCACGGGCAGAACTGACCTTCCGCGACGCCACCGAGGACGATGTGCCGGTCCTGGTACGACTCGTCGAGTCCGCCTACCGGGGCGACGCGAGCCGGGCCGGCTGGACCACGGAGGCGGACATCCTCCAGGGGCAGCGCACCGACGCCGACGGGGTGCGTGAGGTGCTCGCGGCGCCCTCGGGCCGGGTGCTCGTAGCCGAGCGGGACGGCGAGCCGGTCGCCTGCTGCCAGCTCGAACACCGCGGGAAGGCCGCGTACTTCGGCATGTTCGCGGTCAGCCCGGGGCTGCAGGGAGCGGGGCTCGGCAAGGTGATCATCGCGGAGGCGGAGCGCACGGCCCGCGAGGGCTGGGGTGCGAGCGAGATGCACATGACGGTGATCTCCGTGCGCGAGGAGCTGATCGCCTGGTACGAGCGGAGGGGCTACCGCCGTACGGGAGAGCTGACGCCCTTCCCGTACGGCGACGAGCGCTTCGGCATCCCGCAGCGCGACGACCTCGCGTTCGAGTTGCTGGTCAAGAACCTGTAGACCGCGGGAAGCGGTGGTCCCCGCGTGGGTCCGCCGGGTGCCTCAGGCGGTGGAGCGGCCCGCGTGCCGGATCTCGGGACGGTCGGTCGTCGCGCCGTCCAGGCCCAGCGCACGGGCGAGACGCAGGTGGTCCGGCGTGTTCACCACCCAGCCGATCACCTTCAGGCCTTCCGCGTGCGCCTGCTCGACCACCTCGAGGGTGAGGCGGCGGATGTTCAGGGCGAGCGTCGCAGCGCCCACCGCCTTCGCCCGGTCCACCACGTCGGCCTCCCAGCGGCTGGCGATGAGCACCGTACGCACGCCCGGGACGAGCTGCCCGATCTCGGCGACCGCCTCGTCGTGGAACGAGGACACCTCGACGCGGCCGGCCAGATCGCGTCGCAGCATCACCTCGGCCAGCGCCCTCGCGGCCGCCACGTCCTTGATCTCGGCCTGGAGGGGCGATCCGATCGCGTCGAGGACCTCCTCGAAGACGGGTACCCGTTCGCCCTGCCCGGCGTCGAGTTCGCGGAGCTCCGCCATGGTCTTCTCGGCGATCAGCCCCCGCCCGTCCGTCGTGCGGTCCACGGCGGCGTCGTGCATCACGGCGAGCGCGCCGTCCTTGCTCAGGTGGAGGTCCAGTTCGACGGCGTCCATGCCGGCCTCCTCCGCGTGTGCGAACGAGCGCAGAGTGTTCTCCGGCTCGACACCCATGACCCCGCGATGACCGATGGTGAGAAAAGTCAAGGCACTCCTGCTTCCGTCCGTCGTATGAGCCCTGCGTGCGGCTCCTACCCCCAGGCAATCAGTTCGCGCGTGCTGGGTGGTCTCTGCCCTGCACACCTGCCGAAGAAGTTGTCACGTCGATGTGTGGCAGGAAAAATAACGGTGACTATGAGGTGTGGCAGGATAATTTTCTGCCCTCCACTTGTCTGAAGGAACCGCTCATGGATACGGTTGCTTGACGCGAGGTTCTCCCGTGAAGGAAGTGCTATGACGGAAATTCTTGAGCATGCGACCACCACCGGTGCGATAGCTGCTGCCCAGCGGGTCGTGGAGCACCCGGCCTGGCCCACGCTCAAGAGTGCCGTGGAGGAGCTCCGCCCCTGGCAGTCCAAGGACGGGTCCATCGACTTCGAGGCCGACGGCGCTCCCTCCGCCGAGGCGGCCGGAGCCGTCGTCCGACGCGTGATCGACGCGGTCGAGCAGCTCTCCCCGCTGCTCCCGCACGACGACGCCTACCACCGCGCGCTCGTCACCGATCTGCGCCGATGGGCCGCGGACGGCTTCGGCGTCCCCGACTTCCTCGACTCGCTGCTCGCCTTCCAGCCCGCCAGGAACCGCGCGGACGGTCTCCAGCACCTGGTCGTGTTCGCCATGTACACCCAGAACGGCAATCCGGACCGCAATCTGGAAGCCGTCGTGCTGCGGATGGTCTGGCCCGAGTGGCTCGCCGACCTCGAGGCGACGCGTTACGACAACCCGCTGTTCTGCGGCATCACCTTCGAGGACTTCACCTCTGGCTACGACACCAACTCGGCCGTGCTCTTCCCCGAGACCATCGCTGTGCGCGAGGCGCCGGAACGATTCAGCTGGGGCGGCATCTTCTGCGACCGCGAGGCCGCCCGTTTCCGTCGTGTGACCGAGGCGTCCGTCGACCTGCTGGGCGTCGAGCTGCCCGACGACATCCGCGCGATGATCGGCGACCAGGACCGCTGTGAGCAGGCGTTCGTGCTCTGGGACATGGTCCACGACCGCACCCACAGCCACGGTGACCTTCCGTTCGACCCCTTCATGATCAAGCAGCGCCAGCCGTTCTGGATGTACGGACTCGAGGAGCTGCGCTGCGACCTCACCGCCTTCAAGGAGGCAGTGAAGCTGGAGGCCGACGGCTTCGGCCAGGGCCGTGACGTGCAGTACGCCGTGCTCTTCGACCGGATGTTCCGCTTCCCGGTCACCGGTGAGCGCGTGCGCAACTACGACGGCCTCGGCGGCCAGCTCCTCTTCGCCTACCTCCACAAGCACGACGTCGTCCGCTGGACCGACAACACCCTGAAGATCGACTGGGCCCGCGCCCCGCAGGTCACCAACCAGCTCTGCGGTGAGATCGAGAAGCTCTACCGCGACGGCATCGACCGCCCCAAGCTCGTCCACTGGTTCGCGGCGTACGACCTGGTCGCGACCTATCTCGCACCCCACCCGGGATCCCGCTGGGCCAAGGGCCCGGACGCCCTGGACCTGAATCTGCCGCCCCGCAAGCTCGTCGACGACGTGCTTCCGGACGAGTTTCCCCTGAGCATGTTCTATGAGGCGCTCTCGAAAAAGCTGAAGCATGTGATCGCCTCCACCAAGGGGATCACCGCGGCGGACGCCGGGCGGGCAGCCGCGTGAGCGCGGGTTCTGAGGAGGCGGTGGCGATGAACGCAACAGGCGGAACCGACAGCGGCGTGCTCGAGGGCGCGGTGGTCGCGGTGGCCGGAGCGGCGGGGCCGGCGGGCCGAGCCACCTTGCTCAGGCTCGCCGAGGCGGGCGCGACGGTGGTGGCCTCCGACGCCAACCCCGAGCGGCTCGTGGAGGCGGTCGACGCCGCGCGTTACGCGCACGGCGGAGCGACCGTCACCGGCGACACGGTCGACCTGCTCGACCCGGGAGCCGCGCGGGAATGGGCGCTCAAGACGGAGAAGGAATTCGGCCGCGTCGACGGCCTGGTCCACCTCGTCGGGGGCTGGCGCGGCGGCGCCGGCTTCGCGGACACCAGCCTGGCCGACTGGGACTATCTCGAGAAGCTCCTGATCCGCACGGTCCAGTCGACGTCACTCGCCTTCCACGAGGTCCTCCAGCGCAGCGACCGGGGCCGGTACGTGCTGATCAGCGCGGCCGGCGCCAGCAACCCCACGGCCGGCAACGCTGCCTACTCCGCGTCCAAGGCGGCGGCCGAAGCATGGACACTCGCCATGGCCGACGCCTTCCGCAAGGCGGGGGCCGAGTCGGGTCTGACCTCGGCTGCTGCGATCCTGGTCGTCAAGGCACTGGTGCACGACGCGATGCGCGCCGAGCGCCCGAATGCGAAGTTCGCGGGTTTCACGGACGTCACGGAGCTGGCCGATGCCATCGCCGGAGTCTGGGACATGCCCGCCGGAGAAGTGAACGGAAAGCGTCTGTGGCTGACTCCGCAACCGTAAGGACCGATGCGCGACGTCATCACGATCCGCAGGTACGCGGATTCGCCAGCGACAACTACGCGGGTGCGCACCCGGAGGTGCTGGCGGCCCTCGCCCTCGCCAACGGTGGCCATCAGGTCGCCTACGGTGAGGACGACTACACGGGACACCTCCAGAGGGTCATGCACAGCCACTTCGGCCCGACAGCCGAAGCCTTCCCCGTCTTCAACGGCACCGGAGCCAACGTCGTCGCCCTCCAGGCGCTGACCGACCGCTGGGGTGCGGTGATCTGCGCCGAGTCCGCCCACATCAACGTCGACGAGGGCGGGGCGCCGGAGCGGGTCGGCGGGCTGAAGCTGCTCACCGTGCCCACCCCGGACGGGAAGCTCACGCCGGAGCTGATCGACCGCGAGGCGTACGGCTGGGACGACGAGCACCGGGCGATGCCGCAGGTCGTGTCGATCACGCAGAACACGGAACTGGGTACCGTCTACACGCCCCAGGAGATCCGCGCCATCTGCGACCACGCCCATGAGCGGGGCATGAAGGTGCACCTCGACGGTGCCCGGATAGCCAACGCCGCCGCGTCGCTGGACGTGCCGATGCGTACCTTCACCAACACGGTCGGCGTCGACGTCCTCTCCTTCGGGGGCACCAAGAACGGCGCGCTCTTCGGTGAGGCCGTGGTCGTGCTCGACCCGGACGCCGTCCGGGCCATGAAGCATCTGCGCAAGCTGTCGATGCAGCTCGCCTCGAAGATGCGCTTCGTCTCGGTCCAGCTCGAGGCGCTGCTCGCGCGGGACCTCTGGCTCCGCAACGCACGCCACGCCAATGCCATGGCCCAGAGGCTCGCCGAGGGCGTCCGGACGGTCGACGGTGTGGAGATCCTCCACCCGGTCCAGGCCAACGCCGTCTTCGCGCGGCTGCCGCACGAGGTGACCGAACGGCTGCAGAAGCGGTTCCGGTTCTACTTCTGGGACGAGAAGGCCGGGGACGTCCGCTGGATGTGTGCCTTCGACACCCGCGAGGACGACGTGGACTCCTTCGTGCTGGCGCTCAAGGAGGAGATGGCGCGCGTGTAGCGACATCATAATTATGCGGCCGACCGGAAATGTATTGAACCCGGTCGGCCGCATCGCTACGCTCCGGGTCCATGGAGCTGATTCAGAGTGCCCCCGACATCTCCTCGTACCTCGCCGACGACGAGGTGATCGACCATCGTCATCCCTTGGTGAGGGAGGCATCCGAGCGTCTCGGCGCCGAGACGGTCGATGCATATGCATACGCGTCGGCCGCCTACGAGTTCGTGCGGGACACCATCCCTCACTCGATGGACTCGGGGGATCCGCGGGTCACTTGGCGCGCGTCGGACGTCCTCGCCGCCCGCACGGGCATCTGCTTCGCCAAGTCGCATGCCCTGACCGCCCTGCTGCGGGCCGCGGGCATCCATGCGGGGCTCTGCTACCAGCGGCTCACCGGAAGTGACGACGCGCGGCTGATCGTCCACGGCCTGGTCGCCGTACGGCTTCCGGGGTGGGGGCGGTGGGTGCGGCAGGATCCGCGCGGCAACACGGGGGGTGTCGACGCCCGGTTCTCGGCATCGGAGGAACGGCTGGCGTGGGTGACGCGATCGCAGTTCAATGAAATGGACTATCCGGTAGTCTATGACGTACCGCATCCGGCGGTGCTGCATGCGCTCCGGAGCTCCGGGAGCCGCGATGAACTCTCCCTGAAGCTCCCCACCGCGCTCTGAACCCGGGTGCCCGCGGGCCCGGCAGCGCCGCCGGGCCCGCGAACCGACCGCCCCGAAGCAAGGCAGACGATGACCCTGACCATCACGATCTCCGACGAAGTGCGCAGCCTCGCCCCGGGCTTCACCCACCTCGCAGTCGAGGCGCGCGGCCTGGTCAACGGGCCCAGCGACCGGACCAGTTCGGCCCTGCTGGACGACGCGGCCCGCCGGCTGGCCGAGCGACTCGGCGGACGGGCCCCGCACGAGGATCCGCACGTCGCCGCCTGGCGCGAGACGTACGCGGCCTTCGGGGCCAAGCCCTCCCGCACCCGCAACTCCGCCGAAGCCCTCGCCAGGCGCGCGCTCACCGACGCGGGGCTGCCACGCATCAACCGACTGGTCGACGCCTACAACGCGCTCAGCGTCGCTCGTCTGATCCCGGTCGGGGGCGAGGACACCGACCGGATCAGGGGCGCGATGCGCCTGGTGCGCGCCACCGGCCTGGAGCGGTTCCCCACCGTGGCGGGCGGAGAGGACGTCGTGGACCACCCCGAGGCGGGGGAGGTCGTCTGGTGCGACGACGAGGCCGTCACCTGCCGGCGGTGGAACTGGCGCCAGGGCGCGCGCACCCGTCTCACCGAGGAAACGGTGAACGCCGTCTTCCTCCTGGAGGGGCTGGCTCCCGCGACGTCCTCGGAACTCCGGGCCGCGGCCGACGAACTCGTCGAGTCGCTCGAGAAGCTCAGCCCCGGGGTGCGGACCACGCTCCACGCACCCTCGTGACGTCCCGTCCGCCCACGAGCGGGCGGACGGCTCAGCCGAGCTCGCGCGCCTCCGCGGGCGTCGGAGCGGTACCGCCGAGGTGCGCGGGAACCCACCAGGTGTCGGCGGCGTCCTTGGGGCGCACGGGATAGGCGCGCTGCGCCGCCTCCAGGAGCTCCTGCACGCGCTCGCGGAGCCGGCGGGTGATGGCACCCGCGTACTGGTCGGCCGGGGCTTCCACGGCCTCGCCCACGCGAATGGTGATCGGGGTGTGGCTGCGCCGGAAATTACGCGGGCGCCCCTTGGTCCACAGCCGCTGGGTACCCCACAGCGCCATCGGGATCAGCGGTACGCCGGCCTCCTGGGCGAGCCGCGCGGCACCCGACTTGAAGCTCTTCAGGGTGAAGGACTGCGAGATGGTCGCCTCGGGGAACACGCCGACGATCTCGCCGGCGCGCAGCGACGCGAGCGCGTGCGCGTAGGCGTCCTCGCCCTGGTTGCGATCGACCGGGATGTGCTTCATGCCGCGCATCAGGGGTCCGGACACCTTGTGCCGGAACACCGACTCCTTCGCCATGAAGCGGACGAGCCGCTTCTGCGGCAGGGCGCCGAGTCCGGTGAAGATGAAGTCCAGATAGCTGATGTGGTTGCTGACCAGAACCGCGCCACCGGTCTTCGGGATGTGCTCCGAACCCTGGGTGTCGATCTTCAGGTCGAGCGCCTTGAACAGCGTGCGAGCGGCGCCGATGACCGGCCGATAGACGAGCTCTGCCATCTGGATGAAGACCCTTCTTCAATGCCTGGGGAGGGTTCTCCCGGCGGAAGTTACGCAGCCGTAGGTTTTCGGCATTGGGGCGATCGTGCCCCATGTGCGACGCCGTGGCCAGCCCCAAAGGCCCCAGGGCGAGAGATTCTCGTCACGTGAATACCGCGGGAATGTAATGACGTCGCGGGGTGCTGACCCTTTGCGCAGAGATCTGAGAGGGAGGCCTCGATGGACGGGCGGACGACCGCCGAGACACTGGACGCAGCCCAACTCGGTGCGGAGCTGGGGGATCGGGCCACCCTGGTGCAGTTCTCCAGCGCTTTCTGCCAGCCGTGCCGCGCCACCCGGCGCACGCTCGCCGAGGTCTCCGGCGTGGTCGAGGGTGTCGCCCACGTCGAGATCGACGCCGAGGCGAATCTCGCCCTCGTGCGCGCCCTCGGCATCAATCGGACCCCCACGGTGCTGGTGCTCGACGCGCAGGGCCGCATCGTGCGCAGGGCGGCGGGTCCGCCGCGTACGGCGGACGTCGTCGCCGCTCTGGGACGGGCGATGTGACGGGCCGTGACGCTCCTCCCACATGACGGGACGCACTTGACTGTGCACACCACGCATCGTCACCCTGACGTTATGTCGCCAGAACTCCTTCTCCTCGGCCGGGTCCGTGCCGACTTCGTGCGCGACGTGAGCGCGCGCCGTCCGGGTGTCTGAAGAGCCCTCGGACCCGTACGCCCCTTTGCGGAAGGACCTTTCCATGACGACCTCCCCCCACGTCGGCACGTCCCCGGCGGCCGCCCCCACGCTTCTCCGCTCGGTCTTCCGGCAGCACGCCGCCGGAGTCGCCGTGATCACGGCCGCGGGCGCGGGCCCGGTCGGCTTCACCGCGACCTCGCTCAACTCCGTCGCCGCCGAGCCGCCACTCATCTCCTTCGGGGTGGGCACCTCGTCCTCGAGCTGGCCGGTGGTCGCGGAGGCTGAGCACGTGGGCGTGCACATACTCGGCGAACATCAGCGGGACCTGGCCGCCACGTTCGCCCGCAGTGGCGCGGACCGGTTCGGCCCCTCCACCGACTGGCGCGCGGGGCCCGGGGGAGTGCCGCTCCTCGGGGGAGTCGTGGCCTGGCTGGTCTGCCGGGTGGTGGCCCGGGTTCCTGCCGGGGACCACCGCATCGTGATCGCCGAGGTCGTGGCGGGGGACCCCTCGGGAGGGGGCCGGCCGCTGGTCTACCACCAGGGGCGTTTCACGGCTCTGCGAGACTGAGGGAGGGCGGAGCCGTGCGGGAGGCGATCTCGTTGGCTACGTCACAGTTCCAAGCGCTTGCTTATGGGTAACGTAATGGGTGTACTGGCGAGTAATATTTCACCGGGAGCCGGGTCGCCCCGACCGGAAACCGCCCGATAAGGCGCCTATGCTGCGTGCAACAAGGCAGCCCAGAAATGACGATGCAGTAGGAGAGCCGGCGTGAGCTTGAGGATCGTTGTCTGTGTGAAGTACGTGCCCGACGCCACCGGCGACCGGCACTTCGCCGATGACCTGACCCTGGACCGTGACGACGTCGACGGTCTGCTGTCGGAGCTCGACGAGTACGCGGTCGAGCAGGCACTGCAGATCGCCGACGAGGCGGACGACGCGGAGATCACCGTGCTCACGGTGGGTCCGGAGGACGCCAAGGACGCGCTGCGCAAGGCGCTGTCGATGGGCGCCGACAAGGCCGTCCACGTCGAGGACGACGACCTGCACGGCACGGACGTCATCGGTACGTCCCTGGTCCTGGCCAAGGCTGTCGAGAAGACCGGTTACGACCTGGTCATCTGCGGCATGGCGTCGACGGACGGCACCATGGGTGTGCTCCCGGCACTGCTCGCGGAGCGCCTCGGCGTGCCGCAGGTCACGCTGCTCTCCGAGGTCTCGGTCGACGGCGGCTCGGTCAAGGGCCGTCGCGACGGCGACACCGCGAGCGAGCAGCTCGAGGCGTCCCTGCCGGCCGTGGTCTCCGTGACCGACCAGTCGGGCGAGGCCCGCTACCCGTCGTTCAAGGGCATCATGGCGGCCAAGAAGAAGCCGGTCGAATCCCTGGACCTCGAGGACCTGGAGATCGAGGCGGACGAGGTCGGCCTGGGCGGCTCCTGGACCGCGGTCGACTCCGCGGCCGAGCGTCCCGCCCGCACGGCGGGCACGATCGTCAAGGACGAGGGCGAGGGCGGCAAGCAGCTGGCCGAGTTCCTTGCGGGCCAGAAGTTCATCTGAGCCCCGGCCGTACCTCCACCGCCCCGCACTCCCTCGCACGCAGGAGATTGAAGTCCCATGGCTGAAGTTCTCGTCTATGTCGACCACGTGGACGGTGCCGTCCGCAAGCCCACCCTGGAGCTGCTGACGCTCGCCCGCCGCATCGGCGAGCCGGTCGCCGTCGCCCTCGGCAACGGGGCCGCCGACACCGCCGCCGCGCTCGCCGAGCACGGCGCGGTCAAGGTGCTGACCGCCGACGCGCCTGAGTTCGCCGACTACCTCGTCGTACCGAAGGTGGACGCGCTCCAGGCCGCTTACGACGCGGTGTCCCCGGCCGCCGTGCTGCTGCCCTCGTCGGCCGAGGCCAAGGAGATCGCGGCCCGCCTCGCCCTCCGTATCGGCTCCGGCATCATCACCGACGCCGTCGACCTGGAGGTCGGTGACCAGGGGCCGGTCGCCACGCAGTCGGCGTTCGCCGCCTCGTACACCACCAAGTCCCTTGTCTCCAAGGGCACTCCGGTCATCACGGTGAAGCCGAACTCGGCCGCCGTCGAGGCCGCCCCCGCCGCGGGCGCGGTCGAGTCCCTCGCGGTCTCCTTCTCCGCCACGGCCACCGGTACCAAGGTCCTTTCGCGCACCCCGCGCGAGTCGACCGGGCGTCCGGAGCTGACCGAGGCCGCGATCGTCGTCTCCGGCGGCCGTGGCGTGAACGGTGCGGAGAACTTCGCGATCATCGAGGCCCTCGCCGACTCGCTCGGTGCGGCCGTCGGTGCCTCGCGCGCCGCGGTCGACGCCGGCTGGTACCCGCACACCAACCAGGTGGGCCAGACCGGGAAGTCGGTCTCCCCGCAGCTGTACATCGCCTCGGGCATCTCCGGTGCGATCCAGCACCGGGCCGGCATGCAGACCTCGAAGACCATCGTCGCGGTCAACAAGGACTCCGAGGCGCCGATCTTCGACCTCGTGGACTACGGCGTCGTCGGTGACCTCTTCGACGTCGTCCCGCAGCTGACCGACGAGGTCAAGTCCCGCAAGGGCTGACCCGGCACGAGTTCGGCCCGCACGACGGCCCGGGGCCGCGTGGTGTTCGCACCGCGCGGCCCCGGGCCGTTTCCGTTCACCATTGACGCGGGGACCAGGGACTTATAACTTCACCATGCGGATGAAAGATTCCGGGAAGCGGAAATATCGAAGTGTGGAGGGTACGGCCATGGGTCAGCAGGAGATGGTGGCAACGAGCCTCGCCGGCGCGGTCGGCGAGGAGATCAGTGCCTCCCTCACGTCGGTGGACGCCGAGCTCGCCCGCCGCTATCCGGGGGACCCCGGCACGCGCCAGCCCGTCCACACCGTCTACGTGCCCGCCGACGACTTCACCTCCACCACCCTCCGCACCTGGGGCGACCGGGCCCTGGCGGCGCTCGACGCGCACGCCCCCGACGCCACTGCCCTCGCCTCGGTCCTCGGCATCCCGCAGGAGCTCGCGGAGCCCGTCCACGACCGCGTACGGGACAAGCTGGAGCGTGAGCCGGTCGAGGACCTGCGCATCGACTTCGAGGACGGCTACGGGCCGCGTCCCGACGCCGAGGAGGACGAGGCCGCCGCCCGCGCGGCGCGTCTGGTCGCCGAGGCGTACGCCGGCGGTACCGCTGCTCCGTACATGGGTATCCGGATGAAGTGCATGGAAGCCGGCGTGCGCGACCGGGGCATCCGCACCACGGACATCTTCCTGACCGGGCTGATGCGGGCCGGCGGCCTCCCCGAGTGTCTCGTCCTGACACTGCCGAAGGTGACGTACCCCGAACAGGTCACCGCCTTCGTGCGCCTTCTCGAGGCCTTCGAGGAGACGCACGGTCTGTCCGCCGGGCGCCTCGGGTTCGAGATCCAGATCGAGACCAGTCAGTCCATCCTGGCGGCGGACGGCACCGCGGCGGTGGCCCGCATGATCGACGCCGCACGGGGCCGGGCGACCGGTCTGCACTACGGGACCTTCGACTACAGCGCCTGCGTCGGCGTCAGCCCCGCCTACCAGGCCAGTGACCATCCCGCCGCCGACCACGCGAAGGCCGTCATGCAGGTGGCCGCCGCGGGCACCGGTGTGCGGGTCTGCGACGGCTCCACCAATGTGCTGCCCGTCGGCCCCACCGAACAGGTCCACGAGGCCTGGCGCCTCCATCACGGCCTCACCCGCCGAGCCCTGGCCCGCGCCTACTACCAGGGCTGGGACATGCACCCCGGCCATCTGCCGACCCGCTACGCCGCCGTCTACGCCTTCTACCGCGAGGGTCTCGGCCAGGCGGCGTCCCGGCTCGCCGCCTACGTGGCCAAGGCCGGCGGAGACGTCATGGACGAGCCCGCCACCGCGAAGGCGCTCAGCGGCTATCTGCTCCGCGGCATCGACTGCGGCGCCCTGGACACCGCGGAGGTCGAGGCCCTCACCGGCCTGACCCGCGCCGGCCTGGACGGCTTCGCCTCGCCCCGGCGCGGCGGGCTGACCGCGACGGCGCCGTGAGCGGTCACGCGGGCGGGAGTTCCCCCGAGCCGCGCGGGACGAGCCGGGTCGGGAGCTCCACCCTCACAGGGGCGTGAGCGGCGCCGTCGAGGCGGCGGAACAGGTGTTCAGCCGCGGTTCGGCCGACCGCCGCGGCGTCCTGCGAGATCACCGTGATGCCGAGCAGGTCGGCCAGCTCGATGTCGTCGAAGCCGACCAGGGCGATCCGGCGGTCGCACTCGGCGAGGACGCGGACGGCGGTGACCGTCACCCGGTTGTTGCCCGAGAACAGTGCCGTCACCGGCTCCGGGCCGGCCAGCATCGTCTCTGCCGCCGCCCTGACCCGGGCCGGGTCGGTCGGACCGAGGGAGACCCAGGAGTCCTCGACCGTGATCCCGGCGTCGGCCAGGGCCGCGTGATAGCCGCGCAGTCGTTCCGTGGCGGTGTGGATGCGCGGCTGGTCGCCGACGAATCCGATCCTGCGGTGGCCGTGGGCGACCAGGTGGGCGACGCCCGCGCGTGCCCCGCCGAAGCTGTCGGACAGGACCATGTCCGCGTCGACCCGGCCCGCCGGACGGTCGACGAACACGGTGGCGATGCCCGCCTTCATCTCGGGTTCCAGATACCGGTGGTCGTCGCCGGCCGGGATCACGATGAGGCCGTCCACCCGCCGGGCGCAGAGTGCGAGGACGAGCTCCTGCTCGCGCTCCGGGTCCTCGGCGCTGGAGCCGTTGATCAGCAGGGCGCCGTGTGCGCGGGCGACCTCCTCGACGGCGCGGCTCAGCGGACCGTAGAACGGGTCCGCGAGGTCCTCCAGCACCAGGCCGATGGACGCGGTGCGGCCCTTGCGCAGCACGCGCGCGCTGTCGTTCCGCCGGAACCCGAGCGCCTCGATGGCCTCCTGGACGCGGCGCTCGGTGTCGGGGGTGACGCCGGGCTCGCTGTTCACCACGCGTGAGACCGTCTTGAGGCCGACTCCGGCACGAGCCGCCACGTCCTTCATCGTCGGCCTGTTGCCGTAGCGGGACTCGGAAGGGTGGCGGGCGGTCTCGGCCACGGTGCGCTGTCCTGTCGTCGGGAACGTATGGTTCCGGGCTCCGCCGGGGGTGCCGGGTGGTGTCCGGATGCTGTGGCGTCGAGCATAGGCCCTGGACAACGTTGTCAAGAGAATGGAGACTGGGTGGACCATCCAACTGAAGCCGCAGGTCCTGCGCCTCACCCCTCCGGAGTGTCCACACCGATGCATACCGACCTCGTCGCCGCGCTCGACATCGGCGGTACAAAGATCGCCGGGGCGTTGGTCGACGGAGGCGGTTCCCTTCGCGTACGGGCCCAGCGCCCCACGCCGGCCCGTGAGGGTGCCGAGGCCGTGATGGGCGCGGTGAGCGAGGTCCTGGCGGAGCTGACGGCCTCCCCGATGTGGCACCGTGCACGCGCGGTCGGCATCGGAAGCGCGGGGCCCGTGGACGCCTCGTCCGGCACGGTCAGTCCGGTCAACGTCCCCGGCTGGCGCGGCTTCCCGCTGGTCGAGAGGGTCGCCGCCGAGACGGGCGGACTGCCGGTCACCCTCGTCGGGGACGGTGTCGCGATGACGGCGGCCGAGCACTGGCTGGGCGCCGCCCGAGGCTACGACAACGCGCTGTGCCTGGTCGTCTCGACCGGCGTCGGAGGCGGCCTCGTACTGGGCGGGAAACTGCACCCCGGCCCCTCAGGTAACGCAGGTCACATCGGTCACATCAGCGTCGACCTGGACGGCGACCCCTGCCCCTGCGGCGCGCGCGGCTGTGTGGAGCGCCTCGCCAGCGGGCCCAACATCGCCCGGCGCGCACTGGACAACGGCTGGCGCCCCGGCCCGGACGGAGACGCCACGGCCGCCGCGGTGGCCGCCGCCGCCCGGGCCGGGAACCCGGTCGCGGCCGCCTCCTTCGAGCGGGCCGCCCAGGCGCTCGCCGCCGGGATCGCCGCCACCGCCACCTTGACCGACATCGACATCGCGGTGATCGGAGGGGGAGTCGCCGGCGCGGGCGAGGTGCTCTTCGCCCCGTTGCGCGCGTCCCTGCGCGACTACGCCACGCTGTCCTTCGTCCAGGGCCTCACGGTGACCTCCGCGGTGATGGGGACCGATGCGGGCCTGGTGGGCGCCGCGGCCGCGGCCTCGACGGCCCGTCCCGGCGCCCCGAACGGCGTACGGGCCGTAGTCGCCCCGTAAGCCGTTTCGCGGAGGGGCCGCACTCCGTCCCGGCGTCCCCGGTCCGACGGCTTCGGGGGCACCACCGCCAGGAACGCGTCCCCCTCCAGGCCCGGTCACGACCTCGGCAGCCGGCCCCTCGCTCCGGCGGGCCTCCGCGAACTCCTCCGCGGGCCGGCTTTCCCCGGGGTCCACCTGTGGGAAACCGTTCCGGTACGGTGCGGCGCACTCGTCCCCTCGTCGTTCCGGTGAACGACCGCTCCGACGACATCGGCCCGCCCCCCCCGCCACGTCGGCACGGCCACCGGGCCGGGGGAGGGACGCGCGCCGGCGCAACCGCGTCGCCCCTCGGGGTTTCCGGAGCGGGGTGTTGCGGGCAAGCCACAGGGGGCTACGGAAGAGGGGGACCCGTGATCGTCTGGATCAACGGTGCGTTCAGTGCGGGCAAGACCAGCGCCGCGTGCGAACTGATCGATCTGATCCCGAACAGCACCTTCTACGACCCCGAACTGATCGGCGGGGGACTGCGCGGACTGCTGCCCCAGAAGAAGCTCGCCGAAGTGACCGACATCCAGGACCTGCCGATCTGGCGGCGCCTGGTGGTCGACACGGCCGCCGCGCTCCTCGCCGAACTCTCCGGGGTGCTGGTGGTCCCGATGACACTGCTCAGGCAGGACTACCGCGACGAGATCTTCGGCGGGCTCGCCTCCCGTCGCATACCGGTCCGCCATGTACTGCTCTCACCTGAGGAAACGATCCTGCGGAGACGGATCGCCGAGCGCGAGGAATGCGTCGACGACCCCGAGCACAGCGAACGGATCCGGCAGTGGGCCTACGAGCACATCGAGCCCTACCGGGCCGCCCTCGGGTGGATCACCGCGGACGCCCACACGATCGACACCAGTGCGCTCACCCCGTACGAGACGGCCCAGCGGATCGCCGAGGCGCTGCGCACCGGTGAGGCCGGGGAGTGCGGCATAGTCCAGACCCCCGCGCCGCGTGCGGAGACGGTCGCGTCCGGTGTGCTGCTCTTCGACGAGCAGGACCGGGTGCTGCTCGTCGACCCCACCTACAAGCCCGGCTGGGAGTTTCCCGGCGGTGTGGTGGAGCGCGGGGAGGCCCCGGCGCAGGCAGGGGTGCGGGAGGTCGCCGAGGAGTTGGGGCTCCGACTCGACACGGTTTTGAGGCTCCTGGTGGTCGACTGGGAGGCGCCGAAGCCGCCCGCGTACGGAGGACTGCGCTTCCTGTTCGACGGTGGCCGTCTGCGCGGCGAGCAGGCCGCGCGGCTGTTGCTGCCCGGCTCGGAACTGCGTGACTGGCGGTTCGTCACCGAGGAGGAGGCGTCCGGGATGCTCCCGCCGACCCGCTTCGAGAGGCTCCGGTGGGCGCTGCGTGCCCGCGAGCGGTCCACCGTGCTGAACCTCGAGGCCGGGGTGCCCGTGGGCGGACCGTAGCCTCCGGTGGGACGAGCCGGGCTTGTTCTGCCGTTCCGGCGCCCGCCGACCCGTCACGTCCGTCGGCGCATGGACACATGGGGTCCGGGAGGGTGCACGTCGTCAGGCGGGCACCCCTGCCTCATCCATGACCCCTGCCATCTCGGCTCGGGGGAGCGCCGGGTTGGCGCCCGCGCTGCTCGCCAGTTCGGGCTCGGCCAGCGCATCGAGGAGCCGGGGGAGCGGCAGACGCGGATCGCGGGCGGCCTCCTGCCGCGTCCGGACGTCCGGATCGTGGCTGAGCCGTTCGATGAGATCGGGGCCCGCGGCGGGGTCGCGGACCGCGAGCCGCCGGTGGCTCCCGTCCGGATGGTCCGCGAAGCGGGCGGCGAGCCCTTCGGAGAGGAAGCGGGGGTGGCCGGTCGCCATCCACGCGGAGAACGTCCCGCGGGGCCTCAGACCTTCTTCGACTCCGCGTAGTTCCGCAGGAACAGTGCCTCCGCGACCGAGAGCCGCTCGAGCTCCTCGGGAGAGACGCTCTCGTTCACCGCGTGGATCTGGGCCTCGGGTTCGCTCAGCCCGATGAGCAGGATCTCCGCCTGCGGGTACAGCGCGGCCAGCGTGTTGCAGAGCGGGATGGAGCCACCCATGCCGGAGGACTGCATCTCCTCACCCGGGTACGCGATCCGCATGGCCTCGGCCATCGACGTGTAGGCGGGGCTGGTGACGTCGGCGCGGAACGGCTGCCCCTGGCCGACCTGTTCGACGGACACCCGGGCACCCCAGGGGGCGTGGGACTCGAGGTGGGCGGTCAGCAGCTCCGTGGCCTCGGCGGCATCCTGGCCCGGCGGCACCCGGAGGCTGACCTGCGCCCGGGCGCTCGCCTGCAGCGACGGCGTGGCCCCGACCACGGGCGGGCAGTCGATCCCGACGACGGTGACCGCGGGCCGCGCCCAGATACGGTCGGCGACCGTCCCCGTGCCGATCAGCCCGACGCCGTCGAGCACCTTGGCGTCCTTGCGGAACTCGCCCTCCGGGTACTGCAGTCCGTCCCATTCCGCGTCGTGCGTGAGCCCGTCGACCGTCGTCGTGCCGTCCTCGGCCCGCAGGGAGGCCAGCAGCTGGATCATCGCGGCCAGGGCGTCCGGGGCGGCGCCGCCGAACTGCCCCGAGTGCAGATTCCCTTCGAGGGTGTCCAACCGCACCCGCAGCATGGTCATACCCCGAAGCGTCGCGGTGACGGTGGGCAGCCCGACGCGGAAGTTGCCCGTGTCGCCGATGACGATCGTGTCGGCGGCCAGCAGTTCCGGGTGCGCCTCGGCGTACTGTTCGAGGCCACCCGTGCCCTGTTCCTCCGAGCCCTCCGCGATCACCTTCACGGAGACGGGGACACCGCCGTCCGCCTTGAGGGCGCGCAGCGCGAGCAGGTGCATGATGAAGCCGCCCTTGCAGTCCGCCGCACCCCGGCCGAACCAGCGGCCGTCGCGCTCGGTCAGCTCGAACGGCGGCGAGAGCCAGGCGGACTCGTCCAGCGGCGGCTGCACGTCGTAGTGCGCGTAGAGCAGTACCGTGGGCGCGCCCGCCGGACCGGGCAGGTAGCCGTACACCGACTGCGTTCCGTCCGGGGTGTCGAGCAGGGCCACGTCCTGGAAGTCCTCCGCGCGCAGGGCGTCGGCGACCCAGCCGGCCGCGGCCTCGCACTCGCTCCGCGGGAACTGCGCGGGGTCCGCCACCGACCGGAAGGCCACCAGTTCGGCGAGCTCCGTCTTCGCGCGGGGCATCAGCGAGGCAACGGTCTCGGAAATCGGACGGGCGGTCATGGGCACGCTCCTCGTGGGTGCGACATCAGGGCTGTGGCGCGGTGGGTACGCGGCCGGGTGCGACGCCGTGGACGCGGCGTTGCGTGTGCAATGAATTCATGGCTGATCCTCCCACAGCGGAGTTCCGTCCCGGCGCGCCGTAGGATGCCGTGAGCAGTTGGGGCCACTGGTCGGATCGGGAGCAGAAGCACATCGTGAGCAGCGAGAACGCAGACGCCGGACGTGAGCCGGATGAGTCGTCGTCGGAACCGCAGGAGTCCTCGGTATGGGACGTCGTCGTGGTCGGTGCAGGCCCGGCCGGAGCCTCCGCGGCGTACGCGGCGGCCGTCGCGGGCCGCCGGGTGCTGTTGCTGGAGAAGGCGGAGATCCCGCGCTACAAGACATGCGGCGGCGGAATCATCGGGTTCTCGCGTGATTCCCTCCCTCCTGGATTCGAACTGCCTCTGAAGGACCGGATCCACGCCGTCACCTTCTCGCTCAACGGGAAGCTGTCACGCACCCGCAGGTCCAGGCGCATGCTCTTCGGTCTGATCAACCGGCCGGAGTTCGACGCCGGCCTGGTGGAGGAGGCTCAGAAGGCGGGCGCCGAGCTGCGCACGGGGGCGACGGTGACACGCGTCGAGCAGCACGGCACCGCCGTGCCCGACCGGCGCACGGTCGCCGTGGTGCTGGCCGGCGGCGAGACGGTGCTGGCCCGGGCCGTCGTCGGCGCGGACGGCAGCGCGGGCCGCATAGGGGCTCATGTCGGCGTCAAGCTCGACCAGGTGGACCTCGGACTCGAGGCCGAGATCCCCGTTCCCGAGACGGTCGCCGAGGACTGGGCGGGCCGGGTGCTCATCGACTGGGGTCCGATGCCCGGGAGTTACGGCTGGGTCTTCCCCAAGGGGGACACCCTGACGGTCGGTGTGATCTCGGCGCGGGGTGACGGCGCGGGGACCAAGCGGTATCTGGAGGACTTCGTCGGCCGGCTGGGTCTCGCCGGGTTCGAACCGGCCGTCTCCTCCGGTCATCTCACCCGCTGCCGTAGCGACGACTCACCGCTCTCCCGCGGACGGGTGGTGGTCTGCGGCGACGCGGCCGGGCTGCTGGAACCCTGGACGAGGGAAGGTATTTCCTTCGCCCTGCGGTCCGGGCGGCTCGCGGGGGAGTGGGCGGTACGGATCGCCGAGTCGCACGACGCGGTCGACGCCCGGCGTCAGGCCCTCAACTACGCCTTCGCGATCAAGGCCGGGCTGGGCGTGGAGATGAGTGTCGGGCGCCGCATGCTCAGGCTGTTCGAACGGCGCCCGGGGGTTCTGCACGCGGTACTGACCGGGTTCCGCCCCGCCTGGAACGCGTTCGCGGGAGTCACCCGGGGGACGACTTCACTGGCCGAACTGGTCCGCTCGCATCCGCTGGCCCAGCGGGCGCTGCACGCGATGGACCGCCAGGGGACGGACGGGGTCAGCTCTCGATCGTGATCCGGAAGACGGGGTGGTCGGGGCACGCGGCCAGGAGTTCGGCATCGGTCGACCTGGCCGTCACGCCCTGGAAGTACTGGTTGACCTCCCACCCCCAGCGCTCCAGATAGGCGCGGACGATCCGCATCTTCTGCTCGTCGTCCGCGATCTCCACCGCACTGAAGGCGCGGACCTTCCGGCCCACCTTCAGCTCTCCGCCTCCGGCAGCGCGCATGTTGCGCACCCACTGGGAGTGGCCGCGGGCGGAGACCAGGTACTGGACGCCGTCGTGGTGGTGAGGGTTCACGGGGATTCGCTGCATCCGGCCGCTCTTGCGGCCCCTCACCGACATCTCGGCGGAACCGAGCAGGCTGACACCGTGGCGGGCGAGCCAGCCGACGACACTGTTCATCCGCTGTGCGAAGGCGTTGGCCCGGAGGTAGTACGGCTGCTGCTGCGACATGGTGGCTCCCGCCATTGAGAGAGCGGTGCTCTCGCTTGAGATCAGTGTGTACGGGTGTGCCGCTCAAAAGCAAGAGCAGTGCTCTCGTTTCTGTTCAGTGTTCTGGTCACGTGGCAGACTGATCGCATGAGCACCATTCGAGGAGCCAGGGAACGTGCCCGCGTCGAAGTCGCGGCGGCGATCAAGGACGAGGCCAGGAAGCAGCTCGCCGCGGAGGGAGCCGCGAAACTCTCCCTTCGTGCCGTGGCCCGTGAGCTCGGTATGGCCTCCTCCGCGCTCTACCGCTACTTCCCCAGCCGGGACGACCTGCTGACCGCCCTCATCGTCGACGCCTACGACGCGGTGGGCGAAGCCGCCGAGGAGGCGCTCCCGGACGCCGGTGGCACCCCCGGCCCGCATCCCGCCCGGTGGGTCGCGGTCGCCTGCGCCGTGCGGGACTGGGCTCTCGCGCACCCGCACGAGTACGCGCTGATCTACGGCTCGCCCGTCCCCGGTTACACGGCCCCGCAGGACACCGTCGGTCCCGCCTCCCGTGTGGGTCTGGTCCTCATCGGCCTCGTACGCGACGCCCACCGCACCGAGGGCCTCGCGGTTCCCCCGCTCGCCGCCGAACTGCGGCCCGAGGCCGTGCGGATGGCCGCGGACCTGGCCGAAGACCTCCCGCCGGCCGTCGTGGTGGCCCTGGTCGCCGCATGGGCCCAGATCTTCGGGCTGGTCTCCTTCGAGATCTTCGGACAGTTCAACCGGCTGGTCGAGGCGCGTGAACCTCTCTTCCGGCGAGCCGTTCACGAACTCGGGCGCTCCGTGGGTCTGCTGGACGGCCGCCCCGCAGGCGCAGGGGGCTGAGGCGGGGCGCAACCCGTCGTGCGCGCCCTAAGGGCTGTCCCGCAAGGGACTTGGAGGGACAGGTGGCTTGAGTCTGGCGAGGCTGGTGTGGGCGGATAGTGTGGAGTGGCTTATCGGAGTGCCGGTCTTGGGGGGACGAGTGGGGCGCAGCAGGCTGCCTGTGGAGAATGCAGGCAACGGCGATCTCTGTCTCTTCATCGAGCCATACGGCGAGGACTTCTATCTGAAGCCCGGTGAGGTCTTCACGGTCGCGCCTGAAGCCGAGGGGATCGATGTCTGGTTCTCCACCCTCGTCTGGGAGGGAGGCATCACGGTGTGGCCTTATGAGGACGGGGACCCGACCAGGATTATCCTGGAGTACACCGTGACGGACGCCAACGGCAACCGGCTGGAGTGCGGTCACCAGAGGCCTCCGAAGCCTGCTGGCTCTGATGTGGCTGAGCTGGGTTGACCCTCGCCGTCACTGGGTCAGGGCGAGATTCTGCAGCTGGGCGATGCCCAGCATCGCGTGGTGGACGCCGTCACCTCTGAGGCGGCAGTCACGGAGGATCTTCCACGTCTTCATACGGGCGAAGACGTGCTCGACACGGGCTCGGACCTGCTTGTGAGACCTGTTGTGTTCTTCCTTCCAGGGCGTGAGTTCGGCCTGTCCGCGCTCACGGCGGTGGGGGATCACAAGGCCGGTCCCTGGATAGCCGCCGTCTGCAATCGTGACTGCGCGACCGACGGCGGCCTTGGCGCCCGACTCCTCCCATGCCTTGCAGTCGTTGCGGTTTCCGGGCAGCGGCCGGCCGACAACCACTACCCGGCGGGTGTCCGCGTCGATGACCACCTGGGACTGCTGCACGCGTAGGTGACAGTGGGGTTATGCAGCCAGGGCTGCGGGTGGGGTCATGATGGCTTCGTACTCGACGGGGGTCAATCGGGCCAGGCGTTTCTGGCGTCGGCGCCGGTGGTAGGTGCGCTCGATCCAGGTCACGATCGCGAGCCGTAGTTCCTGGCGGGTGGCCCAGGTACGGCGGTCCAGGACGTTCTTCTGCAGCAGCGCGAAGAAGCTCTCCATGGCCGCGTTGTCGCCTGCGGCACCGACTCTCCCCATCGATCCGAACATGCTGTGACGTGCGAGAACGGCGACGAATTTCCGTGAGCGAAATTGCGACCCGCGATCGGAATGAACGATGCATCGAGCGACCTGGCCCCGGCGGGCCACCGCGGATTCAAGAGCCCTCACGGCGAGGCTGGACTTCATCCGGGCGTCGATGGAATAGCCCACGATGCGGCCGGAGTACACATCCTT
>NZ_JAFBGA010000024.1 GCF_016909575.1 Streptomyces sp. HB132
ACCCACACCCGAACCCACACCCGCCACGAACTCACCCAACCGAGCCGCCTGACCCCGCAACCCCGCACCCGACCCACCAGACACCACCCACGGCACCACACCACCACCCAACACAGACACAGGAACCGGAACCGGACCATTCACCGTGTCAACAACACCCGACACAACAGGAACAGCCACAACATCAGGCAAAGCAACAGCCGGCGCCTGCTCCAAAATCACATGCGCATTCGTCCCACTCACACCGAACGACGACACACCCGCCCGACGCACCCGACCCGTCTCCGGCCACACCCTCCTCTCCGTCACCAACTCCACCGCACCCGACTCCCAATCCACCTCCGGAGACGGCTCATCCACATGCAACGTCGCAGGCACCACACCATGCCGCATCGCCATCACCATCTTGATGACCCCAGCAACACCCGCAGCCGCCTGCGCATGCCCAATATTCGACTTCAACGACCCCAGCAGCAGCGGACCACCCTCGGACCGACCCTGACCATAGGTGGCCAACAAAGCATCCGCCTCAATCGGATCACCCAGAGTCGTCCCCGTGCCATGCGCCTCCACCACATCCACCCCAGGACCAGACACCCCCGCGTTCGCCAACGCCTGTCGGATGACCCGCTGCTGGGACAGACCATTCGGCGCGGTCAGCCCGTTCGACGCACCGTCCTGATTCACCGCCGAACCCCGCACCAGGCCAAGGACCCGGTGTCCGTTGCGTCGGGCGTCGGACAGGCGCTCAACCAGCAGTAGTCCTGCGCCCTCGGCAAAGCCTGTGCCGTCGGCGGCAGAGGCGAAAGCCTTGCAGCGGCCGTCGCGGGACAGCCCGCCCTGACGGCTGAACTCGGTGAAGATTCCCGGAGAGGACAGGACCGTCACACCGCCGGCGATCGCCAGGGACGACTCCCCTGACTGCAGGGACTGCACCGCCAGGTGCAGCGCCACCAGCGAGGAGGAGCACGCCGTGTCCAGCGTGATCGCGGGTCCGGTCAGTCCGAGCAGGTAAGCGATGCGGCCCGAGGCGACGCTGGTGGTCTTGCCCGTGAGCAGGTAGCCGTCGAACGCGTCCGTGGCCTCGTGCAATCGCGGCCCGTACTCCTGGTCCATCGTGCCGATGAACACGCCGGTCCGGCTGCCCTGCAAAGAGTCCGGGGCTATGCCCGCCCGCTCCAGCACCTCCCACGACGTCTCCAGCAGCAACCGCTGCTGCGGATCCATCGCCAGTACCTCGCGCGGCGAGATGCCGAAGAGCCGGGCGTCGAAGTCCGTGACCTGGTCGAGGAATCCGCCGCCCTCAGCGAAGCTGTTGGCGTGGCCGTCGGAGCCACGCAGCCTTTCGATGTCCCAGCCTCGGTCCTCGGGAAACGCCGAGATGGCGTCCGTTTCGTCGAAAACGACGCGCCACAGGTCCTCGGGGGAGGACACTCCGCCGGGATAGCGGCAGCTCATCCCGATGATCGCGATCGGATCGTCGTCGGCGGTCGGGCCGGATGCCTCGCGGATCGCGGCAGGAGTGTTTCCGGAAGTCCCGGACTCGATGTGTCGGGCCAGTCGCGCCGGGGTCGGATGATCGAAGAGGGTGACGCTGGACAGGCGGGTGCCCATGGCGGTGTTCACCCGGTTGCACAGGTCGCTCAGCATGATCGAGTCGAACCCGAGGTCCTTGAAGGTCCGCCGCACGTCGAGCCCGGCCCGCGTCCCGTGTCCCAGTACGACAGCCGCCTGCGTCCTGACCACATGGAGCGCGTCGGGGGCCGGGTCGCCCTCCGTTGCAGCCGTGGGTTCCGCAGCCGGGGTGTCGAATGTCCGGACGTCGGTGGCGGCTGAGGGCGCCGGCCAATGGGACCGGCGCTGGAAGGCATACGTGGGCAGGTCGGTCCGGCGTGCACCGGTGCCGGCGAACACCTGTGTCCAGTCAGGGCCGACGCCGTGGGACCAGAGCTCTGCCAACGATGTCAGCAGGCGCTCGGATCCACCCTGATCGCGGCGCAGCGTGCCGGCAGCGAATATCTCGGCGTCGGCGGCGTGGCCTGCCTCCGTGATCGCGGACGTCAGCACCGGGTGCGGGCTCACCTCGAGGAACACCGTGCTCCCGGCCTGGAGCAGGGACCGGATCGTGTCCTGGAACCGCACCGGCTCCCGCAGGTTCCGGTACCAGTACAGGGCGTCGAGCGATGTGGTGTCGACCGGCGCGGCGGTTACGGTCGAGTACATCGCCACGTCGCCGGTCCGCGGGGTGATCGAAGCCGCCAGCTCCATCAGCCGGTCCCGGACCTGCTCGACATGCGGCGTGTGTGAGGCGTAGTCCACCGCGATCTCCCGCGTGCGGACACCGGCCGGTTCGAGCGAGGCGACGGCCTCGGCCAGAGCGTCGGGGCTCCCCGCGATGACCGTCGAGGCCGGGCCGTTCAGCACTGCGGCCCATACGTCGTCCTGGCCCGCCAGCAGCTCCGCCACGCGCTCCGGCGAAGCGGCGACCGAGATCATGCCGCCCCGGCCCGCCAGCTCCTGGGCGATGACCTGGCTCCGCAGGGCAACCAGCCTCGCTCCGTCAGCCAGCGACAGTGCACCGGACACGCACGCGGCGGCGATCTCACCCTGCGAGTGCCCCAGCACGGCCGTCGGGACGACACCGAAGGAGCGCCAGACCTGGGCGAGGGAGACCATCACAGCCCACAGAACGGGCTGCACCACATCCACTCGATCGAGCGGGCTCTCGTCCGATGCGCCGCGCAGGACGTCGGTCAGGTCCCAGTCGATGTATGGGGTCAGCGCCTTGGCGCACTCCTCGATCGATTCGGCGAAGACCGGCGACGCCTCGAGGAGCCCGGTCGCCATGCCGACCCACTGCGTCCCCTGGCCGGGGAAGACGAAGACCACGCCGGGAGGGACTCCCGCGGCGACCCCGTTCACCACGTTCTCCGCAGGCTCACCGGACGCCAGTGCGTCGAGCCCGCTGAGGAACTCCTCGCGGTTCGCGGCCAGCACGACGGCACGGTGCTCCAGAGCTTTGCGCGACGACGCCAGCGACCACCCCGTGTCCAGCGCGCCGACGGCCGAGCCGGCGGCCAGCTCGCGCAGCCGCGAGGCCTGCCCGCGCAATGCCTCGGGGGAACGGCCCGATACCGGCCACGGCACCGTCGTTCCCATGTCCAGCACCGGCGCCGGTGTGTGCGTGGAGGGCTGTTCCTCGGCGACGGGAGCCTGCTCCACCACGACGTGTGCGTTGGTGCCGCCCATACCGAAGGCGGACACCCCTGCGGTCAGGGACGCTTCGGGCCTGGGCCAGGGGGACGCTTCGGTCTGCACCCGGATGTTCAGGTCGTCGAGCGGGATGGCGGGGTTCGGCTTGTCGAAGTTGAGGCTCGGGGGGAGTTCACCCGTCTTCAGGGCGAGTATGACCTTGATGAGGCCGGTGACGCCCGCGGCGCCTTCCAGATGCCCGACGTTCGTCTTGGCCGAGCCGACTCGGAGCGGCATGCTCGGCGGACGCGAGGATCCGATGACCGCCCCCAGTGCTGCCGCCTCGACAGGGTCGCCGACCGCTGTACCGGTGCCGTGCAGCTCCACGTACTGCACGTCCGCAGGCTCGATTCCGGCTGCGGCGTGGGCTCGGCGCAGCACGTCCTCCTGCGCTGCCCGGCTCGGTGCGGTGAGGCTGTCACCGCCGCCGTCGTTGTTGACCGCACTGCCGCGCAGGACTCCGTGGATCCGGTCTCCGTCGGCGATCGCCCGGGCCAGTGGCTTGAGCAGTACGAAGCCGCCGCCCTCGCCTCGGACGTAGCCGTTCGCCCTGGCATCGAAGGTGAAGCAGCGACCGTCCGGTGAGAGTCCGCCGAATCGCGAGACGTTCAGGGTGCCGTCGAAGGTGAGGTTGAGGTTCACTCCGCCGGCGAGGGCGATCTCGCTCTCTCCGCTTCGCAGACTCTGGCAGGCCATGTGCACTGCCACGAGCGAGGAGGACTGGCCCGAGTCGACGACCAGGCTCGGTCCGGAGACTCCGAGTAAGTAGGATATTCGGTTGGCGATCATGCCCCGGTGCAGACCCGTGAGGGTGTGGTGGGTGACCGCCTCTGCGGGCTGCTGCTGGAGGAGGGACGCGTAGTCGTCGTTCATCGCTCCGGCGAAGACACCTAATCGCCGGCCTGCGACGCTGTCCGGGACGATACCCGCGTCCTCGAGCGCCTCCCAGCCGAGCTCGAGTGCCAGCCGCTGCTGCGGGTCCATGGCCACGGCCTCGCGCGGTGAGATACCGAAGAAGTCCGCGTCGAAGCCGTCCACCCGGTCGAGGAAGCCGCCGCGTAAGGCAACCGCCGGGTCCTCGGCCCGAGGACTCTCCCACCTGCCTCGTGGCACTGGTGTCACCGCGTCCACGCCGTTGCTGAGGAGGCGCCGGAAATCTCCCGGCGAATTGGCTCCGGGTAACCGGCAGGAAATCCCGACCACTGCGATCGGAACATCGGCGTGAACGGACGGTAACGAACCAATGCCCCTGGTCAATTTCGAGCCTCTCGCCATATCGCGAACATACATCCCAGCAACAACGTCACACGGAAACGGGGGCTTCGACGACACCCCTCACGCCCGGCGACCTGCACCTGTCGGCGTTGTACGGATACGCCGCTCACACGCTCTCACCAGGCAACTCCTGACATGCGGGAGGCTGGGAACGGCAGAGAAACACCGAATGAATGCCTGCACCGTCCGGCGCCCCCGCCTATCAGTCGGACTCTACAGCGATCCTGCACTGCGCCGGCCAGAAACCGGTGCGTAACATAGGAAAAACCCGCTGCACCTTCAGCGATCAGTTCCCTAACGCTAGGCCATACAAGCCGAGTCGTCATGTGAGCTGCATCACATGATCCATCCTGGCGTTCTCAGGCCGACATTCACAGCAGGAGTGGGTTGACAGCGGCGGACCGATCACGCTTGGCTGAAGCGTGCGCCACGCCGATCCACAGGGTCCCAGGGCGGAGAAAGCCCGAATCAGCGGCCGTAAAGCCCGCCCGACCACCAGCACTTGAGCTGCGGTCAGCGACAGTCGTCCACTCCGGCACCCCACACGTCGAATCCGAGGGAGTTAAGGATGACTCACACCTCGTTGGAGTCTCCGTCCGCGTTACACACCCAGGATTCCGAATTATCCATGCGGATAGCGCGATCCTTATGGGCAGCCGACAGCACGGCCGCGAGCCTGCAGAGCTTCCACAGCTGGTTCACCGGACTCAGAGACAGTGATGCGTCGCACGTCCGAAGAATTGATTTTGATGCACTGACCGATTGGCGGTTCGAAGCCGCGACCGGAAACATAGTTCATGACAGCGGTAAGTTCTTCTCGATCGAGGGCCTGAATGTACGGGCCACGCAGGGGCCGACACAACACCAGTGGTCGCAGCCGATCATCAGCCAACCGGAAATCGGACTGCTCGGGATCCTGGTAAAAGAATTCGACGGCACACTCCACTGCCTCATGCAGGCCAAGATGGAGCCCGGGAACTGCAACGGCTTACAGCTTTCGCCGACCGTGCAGGCGACCAGGAGTAACTACACCGGAGTGCACGGCGGTAAATCGGTCCCCTATCTGGACTATTTTCTCGACGCTCCGTCACAGCACGTGATCACCGATGTGCTGCAGTCGGAGCAGGGGTCCTGGTTCTACCGCAAGCGCAACCGCAACATCATCGTCGAGGTGAACGAACCCGTCGAGGTGCTGGAAGGCTTCTGCTGGCTCTCGATCGGCCAACTGCACGAATTGTTGTCGATTGACGATCTGGTGAACATGGACGCGCGCACCGTCCTGTCGTGCCTTCCGTTGTCCGGCGCCGGCCTGTCGAAGGCTCACCCCTTCGAGGGTGAGACCTTCCGGTCCGCGTTGGTCAGGTCCCTCAGCGCGGACCAGGGCACGCTCCGCACCTCGCGTCAGGTACAGAACTGGATCACCGATGCCCGCGTTCACTCCGAGATGGACGCCACGCCGGTCGGCCTCGGCCAGATCGAAGGTTGGCGCCGGTCGTCGGACCGGATCTCACACGAGGCAGGCCTGTTCTTCGACGTGATGGCCGTGGACGTACGCGCGGGCAGCCGTGAGGTGCGGAGCTGGACCCAGCCGATGATCGAGGCGCGTAACCGCGGAGTGGTCGCCTTCCTCACTCAGCGGATCGAGGGAGTCCTTCATGTCCTGGCCAACGTCAGGGCAGAGCCCGGACTCCTGGACATGGTCGAGGTAGCTCCCACCCTGCAGTGCACGCCGGAGGACTACCAGGGCATGCCGGCGAAGGCCCGTCCGCCGTTCATGGACGAGGTGTTGCAGGCGCCCCGGGAAAGCATCCGGTTCGACACCGTGCTGTCCGAGGAGGGCGGCAGGTTCTTCCACACCCGCAACCGCTACCTCATCGTGGAAGCCGACCCGGCTCGTGACCTCACCGCCCCGGCCGACTTCTGCTGGCTCACCGTGCACCAGCTGACGGACCTCATCCAGCACAGCCACTACGTGAACATCCAGGCCAGGAGCCTGACAGCCTGCCTGCACAGCCTGACCCTCCGACCGATGGGGAACTGACCGATGGACAGCCCTCATCAGTCCGGTCCGGTGCGCATCGGCGTGCTCGGCGCCTCCTCGATCGCCTGGAGACGGACACTACCCGCGCTGCGGGAAGTTCCGGACAGCACGGTCGTCGCCGTCGCCAGCCGCGAGAAGGACAAGGCGGAACGGTTCGCCGCCCGCTTCGACTGCGCCGCCGTACACGGCTACGAAGCACTGCTCGAGCGGGACGACATCGACGCCGTCTACGTCTCGGTACCCAACTCGCTGCACCACCAGTGGGTGCACCGGCTGCTCATGTGCGGCAAGCACGTACTGGCCGAGAAGCCGCTGACCACCCGCCCGGCGGACACCGCCGCGCTGGTCGAACTCGCGGCACACCGCAGGCTGGTACTGCGCGAGAACATCGCGTTCGTCCACCACGGACTGCACCGGCGGGTCGCCGAGCTCGTCGGAGCCGGCCGCATCGGACGCCTACGGCACATCGACGCGGCGTTCTGCTTCCCGCCGCTGCCCGAGACCGATGTGCGCTACCGGGCCGACCTCGGCGGCGGCGCGCTGCTCGACGCAGGGCTCTACCCCGTCCGGCTGGCCCAGTACTTCCTCGGCAACGAACTCACCGTCGCGGGTGCTGTGCTGCGGGAGGATCCTGCCGCGGGCGTCGACGTGGCGGGGAGCGCGGTGCTCGCGGCGGCGACCGGGGAGACCGTGACACTCAGCTTCGGCTTCGAGCACAGTTACGGGGCGAGCTACACGTTGTGGGGCAGCAGCGGTCGGCTGTCCGTCGACCGGGCGTTCACCCCGCCACCCACCATGGCGCCGCTGATTCGCATCGATGAGCAGGACCACGCCGAGGAGATCACGCTTCCCGCTGAGCACCAGTTCGCCAGATCGGCCGAGTCGTTCGTGAAGGCGGTGTCGCGGTCGAGGTCCTCGGGATCCGATCCCGACCATGACGCCTGGGCCGCGACCGCCCTGCGTACGGCCGAGCTGCTCGACCGGATCGCCACGACCGCCCATCGTGTCGTGGCAGGGAAGCAGGTCTGATGGAGATCATCGGCAATGGGTTCATCGCACAGAACCTGGCCACGATCGCGCACCGGCACCCGGCCGCGACTGTGGTCGCCGCCGGGGTGTCCAGCACCGGCGTCCGGGCGCCCGAGGAGTTCGCCCGCGAAGAGGCACTGGTGCGCGAGACCACCGACCGGTGCCACCGCACGGGCCGCCTCATCGTCTACCTGTCCACGGCCTCCCACGCGATCTACGGAACCACGGAAGTCGCCCTGGACGAAGAGGCGGAAGTGAACCCGCAATCGCCCTACGGCAGGCAGAAACTGAAGCTGGAGCGTGCGGTCGCCGAGTCCGGTGCACGGTGGCTGTCCCTGCGCCTGAGTCACGCCGTGGGCCGGTGGCAGCGGTCCCACCAGTTGCTGCCCTCGCTCGTCGGGCAGGTGCGCAGCGGGACCGTGCGGCTGCATCGGGGCGCGCACCGCGACCTCGTGGACGTGGCCGACGTGGTCCGGGCGATCGACGGGCTGCTCGCCCAGGGGGTGCGGGGGGAGATCGTGAACATCGCCTCGGGCGTACCACAGCCGATCGAGACCGTCGTGCGGGGAGTCGAACAGCGCATGGGCGTCGCCCCCCGGCACGAAGTCATCGACACGGAACCGACCTTGACCAGGGTTTCGACGGCCAAACTGTGCGGGCTGCTGCCGCCCATGCGGTCGGTCTCCGAGCCGGACTACCTCGACAGAATTCTCGACCGCTACACCTCGGCCTACTGACCGTCCGGGTCGAAGCCGTCTCACCAGCGACATTTCTATGGAGGGTCCATGCGCGCCTCGTTAGTCGTACTGGGATCGCGAGGGGATGTCCAGCCGTTCATCGCGCTGGGCACGACACTGAAGGCCCGGGGGCACGCGGTGACTCTCGCTACCCACGGGGATTTCGAGACGTTGGTGCGGGAGGCCGGCCTGGATTTCATCGAGCTGCCCGGCAGCCCACGTGACTTCCTGGCCCACCCTGCCCTCGCGGAGGCTCTGCAGCAGGGCGCGTCGTTGTTCCGCGCCGCACGAAAGGTCCCGCGGCCGACCGCGGAGCACATCCGGGAGCTTGCCGCCAAGGTGGCGAAGGCCTCGGCGGGCGCGGACCTCGTGGTCAACAGCATCCTGAGCCGCATCTCCTTCGAGTCCGACGACAGCGCACCATGGGGCTCGGTGACCTGGTGGCCGCTCAACCCGACGGCACAGTGGCCGGCGATGATCCTCCCGCAGTACCGTCTGGGTAGGCCCTACAACCGCCTGACCCACCGGCTGGCCGGGCTGTTGGACTGGATCACCATCCGTGGGCTTCGCAAGGACGCGAGTCTGCCGCCACTGCCGTTCGGCGCGCCGTACGGAAATCTGGGCAAGGACGTCCCGCTGCTCTGCCCGGTGACTCGCGCTCTGTTCACCGAGCCTTCCGACTGGCCCGAACGCTCACACATCACCGGCTACTGGTTCTGGGACCGGAAGTGGACCCCGCCGCAGGAACTGGTCGACTTCATGGATTCCGGGACTCCCCCGGTGACCCTGTCCTTCGGCAGCATCTGGCCGGTGCACCCGCCGGCCGAGACCCTGGAGAAGGTCCTGGCCGTGGTGCGCTCCCACGGGCGCCGGCTCGTCCTGGTGGGCGGGGGCCCCACCACGGTCCCGGAAGACGTGTTCCGGATAGATGACGTGCACTACCCGTGGCTGTTGCCGCGCTCCGCCGCCTTCATCCACCACGGCGGCTGCAACACCACCGGTGAGGCCTTGCGCTCCGGCCGCCCCCAGGTTGTCGTGCCCACCTTCGCCGACAGCCCGTTCTGGGCGGCGAACGTGCACGCGCTCGGTGTGGCGGCGAAGCCCATTCCTTTCCGGCAGTTCACCGCCGAACGCCTCGATGAGGCACTCGGCGCCGCCCTCTCCGACGATGACATGCGGCGGAAGGCGCACGACGTCGGCGAAACCGTACGCGCCGAGCACGGGACCGAGAAAGCATCCGAGATCCTGGAGGAATGGGTCCGGCACTGGCGCACCCAGAAAAGCATCGTCGCCTCTGCGTGACCCTGGTGGACAGCAGAGTGCCGATCACGGATCGCAGGGCATCGGATCAATAGTCAAGGAGACCCATGCGCGCTCTTGTCACCGGAGCCGCCGGATTCATCGGCTCGGCTTTCGTCCGGCATGCGCTCGGCGGCTCTTTTGCCGGCCACACCGAAATGGAAATCACCGCTCTCGACGCACTGACGTACGCCGGGAACACGGAGAACCTGGCTCCGGTGGCCGGCCGACCCGGCTTTTCCTTCGTGCACGGTGACATCTGCGACGCCCCGCTGCTCCGTTCCTTGCTGCCGGGGCATGACGTCATCGTCCACTTCGCAGCCGAGACACATGTAGACCGCTCCATCGAAGGACCCGGCGCTTTCGTGCGTACCAATCTCCTGGGTACGCAGACACTGCTGGAGGCGGCCCGTGGCGCCGGCATTCCACGCTTCATCCATGTATCGACGGACGAGGTCTACGGATCGATCGCGAAGGGCTCGTGGACCGAGGAGTCGCCCGTCGATCCGAACTCTCCGTACGCCGCGTCGAAAGCGGGCGCCGACCACATCGCGCTGGCGTACGCGAGGACATACGGAATGAACGTATCGGTCACCCGCTGCTCCAACAACTACGGCCCCTACCAGTATCCGGAAAAGCTCATTCCCCGATTCATCACCCAGCTCATGAACGGTCGCTCCCTGCCGCTCTACGGAAGAGGCGACAACATCCGGGACTGGCTGCACGTGGACGACCACTGCAGGGGAATATGGCAGGTTCTGGAAAATGGGCTTCCGGGCGAGGTGTACAACATCGGCGGCGGTTCCGAGCTGTCCAATCTCCAGCTCACCCACCTTCTGCTCGAGGAGTTCGGTTTCGGCCCCGAAATGATCGAGTCGGTGCCGGACCGTCTCGGTCACGACAAGCGTTACTCCCTGGACGACAGCAAGGTTCGACTGCTCGGATACGCCCCTCAGGTCCCCTTCTCGGAAGGACTGCGACAAACAGCGGACTGGTACCGGGAGAACAGCTCCTGGTGGCGCCCTCTGCTGCCGTGAAGAACCCAGAGATCTCGGAGTGAATCATGCGTGGAATTGTCCTGGCCGGAGGGGCGGGGACCAGGCTCAGGCCGGTCACCGGTATAACATCCAAGCAACTGCTGCCCGTGTACAACAAACCGATGGTCTACTATCCGCTCTCCGTTCTCATGCACGCGGGAATCCAGGACATCCTGATCATCAGCAGCCCCAAGCACATCGGGGCCTTCCAGGAGTTACTGGGCGACGGACACCGGATCGGCCTCGACCTGCACTACGCGGTCCAGCAGCACCCGGACGGGCTGGCCGACGCGCTTCGCCTCGGCCGCGACTTCATCGGGGGCGAGCAGATCGCCCTGATCCTCGGTGACAACATCTTCTACGGCCACCAGCTCCCGACCCTCCTGCAGAGAGAGCGTGAGTCCCTCAGCGGCTGCACCCTGTTCGGATACCCGGTCGCCGATCCCGAACGCTACGGGATAGCCGAACTGGACAAGGACGGGAAGATCATCTCCATCAAGGAGAAGCCCGACAAGCCGACGTCGAACCTCGCCGTCACGGGACTGTACTTCTACGACAACGATGCCATCTCCATGGCCGGCGAGCTCACCCCGTCGCCACGGGGGGAACTGGAGATCACCGACCTCAACCTCAACTACGTGGAAAGCTGCCGCGCCCGGCTCGTCAATCTCGGCCGCGGAAGCGCGTGGTTCGACACCGGAACCCATGACAGCCTCCTCGAAGCGGCGACCTTCGTGCAGATCATCGAGAAGCGTCAGGGGATACGTATCGCATGTATCGAGGAGATCGCCTACCGGATGGGGTTCATAGACGCCGTCCAGTTGTCCGCGATAGGCGACAGTCTGGGACCTACGAGCGATTACGGTCAGTACATTCTGGATCTGGCCGCCGCATGACCTCCAAAGGGGTGGGACGCAGCCGGGATCCATAACCGGCCCGATCGTGCCCTGCCCTCGTCGCAAGGCACTGGCCAATTTTCTGAAGCGTGATATTCATCCGGGCAAGTGGCCCGGCTTCTCTTGGGGTTGATGGCATGGTTGCCGGTCGTGTGGTGCGGTTCGATGGTGTTCGGGGTTTCGGGTTCATCGCTCCGGATCACGGAGGGGAAGACGTCTTCCTCCATGTGAACGATCTGTTGGTGTCCGAGCACCTCCTGCGCTCAGGCATCGCCGTGGAATTCGAGGTGGAACAGGGGGACCGCGGACTCAAGGCTTCGTCCGTCCGGCTCGCGGAGGGAGGCGGCACCACACCGCCGCCCGCTCAGGCAGCCGCCGTGGGCGCCCGACCGGCTCCGCCCCGGCAGGCGGACGTCGACGATTCCCTGTGCGACGTGCTCGCTGCGAACGACTATCTGCACGAGGTGACCGACGTGCTGCTGTCCGCCGCCCCCACACTGACGGGAACCCAGATCCTGCACATCCGCGACGGACTGCTTCAGTTCGCCAAGAACCACGGCTGGACCGAGGGTTGAGCGGCCGGGAGGGGTGTGATGCGGCGCGCCTCCCCCGGCCGTGCCTCGGAGCGGGTGGTCGGCCGAGTCACCTGCTGGTGCGACACGACCGCCCGGTCGCCCTGTGATCTCCACGCCACGGGAACAACGCCGCGCCTGACGAACCCGGCCTCCCCGTCGCACACCTCGGGAACCCGCCCGTCCGCGTGGACCGGGTGGCCGCGTTCTCGCACTTCCCCTCGCAGTCCCGCGCTGCCGCGAGCATCGGCGCCACCGGACGTGACCGCCGAGGTCTCCGCCGGCCACGATGACCGCCCAGGGGTGCCGGGTGCCCCCCGGGCTGGCGTGTGGCGTGTGCTCCCGCCGCAGCCCCTCGCGGCCGAGGAGCCGATGGCCGGGTCCCGGAAAATGGTCAAGGGCCGGTTTCGGATTTCTCCGAAACCGGCCCTGACCTGCGACTCTCACGAGTCGGGACGACAGGATTTGAACCTGCGACCCCTTGACCCCCAGTCAAGTGCGCTACCAAGCTGCGCTACGTCCCGATGCGTTTCCTCCCGGTGCTCCCGGGCGGCTGCGCAGGACAAACATTACCTCACTCGGAGGACCGGATCGACGCGCGTACCTGCTGGGCGCGGGTCGCGAGTCCTTCCGCGCCGCAGGCGGTGGCGAGCTTCTGGGCCCGGGCGAGCTCCCGCTCGGACCGGATCGCGATGCCGTACTCGAAACGGGCCAGGGCGTGCTCGTAGGCGGACGAGGACGTCTCGAGGTGGCGCACGGACTCGGACAGCAGGTGCGTGGCCTCCTCCGTGGGCACGAAGAGGGCCAGGCACCGCAGGGCCTCGCCGATCGCGGTGTCCGTGCCGAAGCGTTCCGCGTGGACGCGCGCCCGCGTCGCCAGCTGGGCGGCCCGGACCGGGTCCGTGTCGGCCAGGGCGCGGGCGAGATCCCCGGCCCAGGGAGCCCAGACCCCGTTGAAGCGGCCTCGCGGCTCCAGCGCCGCTCCCGCGGCCTCCAGCTCGGCCACGGCCTCCTCCGTGCGCCCTTCGGCCAGCAGCAGTCGTCCGCGTACGCACGGGGCGTCCGGCAGGACCATCGCGCTGGGGTACGGCGGGCCGAAGTCGTACCGGTCGGCGACCAGCCGGGCCTCCGCCGTCCGGCCGCGCGCGAGCAGGGTGTCGACGAGGAGACAGGTGGCGTCCCAGTGGACGGGCAGTCCACTGCCGGCCCGGTCGGCGAGGCGCAGCCCATCGCGGAGGAAGACCTCGGCCTCCGCCAGACGGCCGCGACGGCGGTGCACGAGACCCAGGAGGGTGTGCGCGAACGCGAGGTGCGCGCCGCTCCAGCCGGAGATCTCGAAGGCGCGCACGGCCTCACCGAAGAGTGCGTCGGCCCGGTCGAGCTGGTCGGTGAACGCGTAGGTGATGCCCACCATCGCGGGTAGTTCGAAGCCCCATTCGGAGTCCGTCCAGCCGAGCCCGCGAGCGGGCCGCCCGTCGACGAGTGCGCGTTCGCAGAAGTCCACGACGAGTTGGGCGTTCTCGCCACGGAGCATGGCGTCGAAGGCCCGCAGGGTGAGCAGGGCGCGCTCGGCGTTGTCGCGGCCCTTGAGGTGGTCCGCGTTGCGCGCCAGGCGGGCCGACCGCCCGGGGCCGTCGTCCTCGGCGGCCTGCATTCCCTCCCACAGGAAGTGCGCGGCCTGGAGCCGCATGAGGCCGGGTCCGGGTGCGGTCCGGGACGCCTCGGCCGCCAGCGAGAGCGCCGCGTCCTTGAGCTGGTTGTTGTGGGACAGGGCGGAGGCCAGCCGGAAGGTGGCGTCGATCCGGAGCGTCTCGTCTAGCCCCGGCGTGTCGAGCGCGGCACGGAGGTGCTGCACCGTGGTGGCCGGCGAGGAGAGCAGCGTGGCGCAGCCGAGTTCGTACAGCAGCGCCGCCCGGTCGCCGGGGCGCGGCGGCTCGTCCAGGGCGCGTTCGAGGCAGCGTCGGGCTGCCTCCGGGGCGCCGACCGCGAGGTGCTGCCGGGCTGCTTCGCGGAGCTGCGCGACCAGTTCCTGGTCGTCGTCCGGGTGGACTTCGAGCAGATGACGGGATGCCGCCGCGGCGCCGAGTCCGGCTTGGGTGATCGCCCAGGCGGCGCGTCCGTGCATGGCGGTGCGGGTCGCCGGGGGGATGGAGCGGTAGACGGCGCTGGCGATGAGCGGGTGGACGAACTCCAGCGGATCGAAGCCGCTGACGATACGGGCGTCCCGCAGCCGCGAAGTACAGTCCGCGGCCTCGGCCGAGCTCATGCCGGCCAGGGTGGCGGCGAGTTCCTGGGAGATCTCGGTGCCGAGCACGGCCGCCGCCCAGGCGAAGCGGTTGGCGTTGGTGCCGAGGCGTTCGAGGCGGGCGACGAGCCCGCTGCCCCGGGCCGATGCCCCGAGTTCGCGCAGGAACCCGGCGGACTCCTCGACCGGTGCCAGTTCGCGGTCCTGTGCCTTGGCGACGAGTTCGACCGCTTCGTACGGGTTGCCTCCGGTGACGGCCCAGACCTCGCGGCAGAAGGGATCGTCCGCGTGGTCGCCCAGCCCGGCGCGCACCAGGTCGGCAGTGGCGTCGGGGGTGAGCGCGCGCAACGCCACCCGGGTCAGGGCCGGGTGGCCCTCGGTGCCGGTGTTCCGGGGGGCGCGGGCGATGGCCCAGTCGGCGTCACGGTCGGCCAGCTCCTGGGGGCGGTGGGCCTGGAGGACCAGCACGGGCAGTTCGGACAGCCTCGCGGTGAAGCCTGCGAGCCAGGCCAGGGATTCACCGTCCGCCCAGTGCGCGTCGTCCACTATGAGGAGCGGCGGTCGGTGGCTGAGGCGGGAGGCGAGTTGGGACACGACGTGGTCGAGGCCGTCCCTGACACCCTGCGGGTCGGGTTGCGGGCCACTGGGATCGGCGAGGCCCAGAGCGGGCGCGGCGATCTCGAACCAGTCGCCGAACAGGGCACGGATCTCGTCTGCGGGGAACCGGTCGAGCGCGGGCTGGAGAAGTTGGCGTACGACGTGGAAGGGCACCGAGGTGACCGTCTCGCCGCCGCGTGCGGACCAGATGGTGCAGCGGTCGGCGGCCATGGCCTTGATCTCCCCGAGCAGCGCGGTCTTGCCGATGCCGGCTTCGCCGCTGAAGACCAGCAGCCCGCCGGCTGCTTGCCCGCCGCAGAGGGCGTCCAACGCCTTCGCGGCGGCGGCGAGTTCCGGTTCGCGCTCGTACAACGGCCGGGACGGCTTCATGCCTCCCCTTCCCAGGGTGGTTGCGGAGGGCACCGAGCCTAGTCGCGCGCGGGTGCCCAGGGACAGGGTTCCCACGGTTCTTCGCAGGTGCGAGGCACAATCGAGGGGTGGACGAATCTCGCAGGGACCGCGACGAGGAAGGGCGGGCGCGCAATGCGCGCCCCCGGGACGGGCTGGGGCGCCCCCTGCCGTACGGAACACCTGGGGTGGAACGACAGCCGGAGGGAGTCGTCCGCTCCGCCGAGGAGACGGTGCGCGAGGCCCAGCGGCTGCTGGACGCGGGCATGCCGTTCCATGCCCACGAGGTGTTCGAGGACGCCTGGAAGTCCGGTCCGGACACGGAGCGCGAGCTGTGGCGGGGCCTCGCGCAGATGTCGGTGGGGCTGACGCACGCCGCCCGGGGCAACACGACGGGCGGAGCACGGCTGTTGAGGCGGGGCGCCGCCGCCGTCGAGGGTTTCAGGACGTCGGATCCGCACGGGATCGGTGTGGACCGACTGGTCCGCTGGGCGCGGGAGCTGGCGGGTCGCGTGGAGTCCACGGGTCCCGGGGACGCGGAGGAGGACACCGGCGGCGGACGACACGACGGCGGGGACGAGCGGGGCGCTGCGGCGGTGGACGCGGCCGCGGAGGCACCCCGCTTGCGGCAGGGGGGCCGGGCCGGGGAGTGAGCACATGAGTGCGATAGGTTTTGCTCCTTCTTGACGACGTGTCGATCACACCCGCCACGTTCGTGTTCCATTCTTCGACCACTTGCTCAGGAGACGGACGCCCCGATGACCGACATCATCAACGGCCTCGGCCGTGCCACCGCGTACGGGGCCCTCGGCGTCGTACTGCTCGTTCTCGGCATATTTCTGATCGACGCCCTGACACCGGGCAAGCTCGGCCGCCAGATATGGGAGGAGCGCAACCGCAACGCGGCGCTGCTCCTGAGCTCGGCCCTGGTGGGCATCGGCGGCATCGTGTTCACGTCGATCTGGACGACGTACGAGGACTTCGGCAAGGGGCTGGCCTCGACCGCCGCGTTCGGGCTGCTAGGCCTGATCATGATGGCCGTGGCCTTCCTCGTCGTGGACCTGGTCACGCCCGGCAAGCTGGGGGCCACGCTGGTGGAGCGCGAGCCGCACCCGGCGGTGTGGGTGACGGCGGCCTGCAACCTGGCCGTCTCGGCCATCGTGTCGGCGTCGATCGCCTGATCGAGCCCCCTGATCACCCGGGTGATCCCCCGGTCACGCGAACATCACGGGCCGCAGCCATTACGATCCGGCGTCATGAGCACTTCTGACCAGGCCCAGGACCAGCAGCAGGACAAGCAGCGGGACCAGCAGGACCTCGAGGCGGGCGAGAGCCCCGCGGGGATATCCGAACCCGCCGCGGAGGACCGGCGACTGACGCCACGCCAGGCGCGGCGGTTGCGGATCGTTCTTTCCTCGGCAGGCATGGCGGCGATGGCCGTCGTCCTGGCCCTACGGATCGCGAGCCGTTCCTCGGTGCTGGTCGTCGGGGTCTACGGGCTCGCACTCATCCTCTGCGGTGTGGTGATCGAGCTGAGCAGGAACGGCAGGACTCGGCTCGGCAGTTGGCTGCTGGGCGTCGGACTGGTGGCCGCCGTCGGCGCGGACTGGCTGCTGATTCCCTGAGCGGTCCCCACCCCTCCCTTCACCGCACGGTGATCCGTACGGACGAGCCGTCGGGGTCGACCCGGTCGACCCAGTCACCCGCCAGATGGAACGGCCTGCCCGGGACCGCTGTCGACAGATGCCGCTCCCGGTGGAGTTCACGCCCGTCCTGTGAGACGACGAGCAGCGGCCGGGGCAGCCGCCGCACGGTGCGCAGCACGAACCGGCCCCCCTGGGGCCGCACCCCGCCCGGCCCCGTCACGTTGGGGGCGATCCACCGCAGCGGTGCTTCGACGACCAGCGGGCGACCGCCTCCCGCGGGGTCATCGGTTCCTGCCAGGCGGTGCAGTACGGGCACCGCCACGGCCCGGCCCTCCCCCGCGGCGAAACCCGCGCGTTCGACGGCGTGCAGCAGGTTCCCGGCGGCGAAGACACCGGGCCGCGAGGTCCGGAACGAGGTGTCGTAGGCGGGACCTCGGGTGCCCGGGTCGAGAACGAGCCCACCGCGCCTGGCCAGTTCGTGGTCGGGGACGAAGTCGCCGGTCAGGACGACTGTGTCGCAGCGCAGTGTGGTGGTGCGGCCGTCGTCGTGGCGCAGCGCCACTCCGGACAGCCGGGTCCTGCCAGTGAATCCCGTGACGGTCGCACCGGTGAGGAGCGGGACGCGCCGGCTCCGCAGCCGGACCGGCGCGGACGGGCGGTCGGTGACCATGGCGACGACGTCGACCCCGGCCGCGCGCAGGGTGTCGGCGGCCGCGTGACCGACGGGCTCGTCACCGACGACGACCGCCCTGGTCCCGATCGGCTGGCCGTACAGATGGACGGCCTGCTGGAGCTCGCCGGTGGTGTAGACACCGGGCGGCCGGGTGCCGGGGATCAACCGTGCGCTGCGGGGCCGTTCACGGGCGCCTGTGGCGAGGACGACGGCGCGGGCGGTGATCTGTTCGAGTCCGGCCGGTCCGGTGGTCTCGACGGTGCGGGGTCCCGCCCAGCCGGTGACGGTGACCCCGGTGCGCAGGGCCGCGCCCGCGTCCAGGGCAGTGGTCACGCACCGCCGGGCGTAGTCGGGCCCGGTCCTCCCTCGCTGTGCGTACGCGGATGCCGTCGCCGATGCCAAGGCGTACGCCGAGCGGTCCAGACGTCCGCCGAATCCGCCGTGGTGGCAGTGGCGGGGGATCCCGCCGGCCTGCTGCTCGCGTTCCAGGATCTCCACCCGTCCCGCGCCCGCGGCGGCGAGTTCGGCTCCGGCCGCGAGACCTGCGGGTCCCGCGCCGACGATCAGGACGTCGACCTCACGTGCGATGCGGGTCATGGCCGCGCCTCCTCGAACAGGGCGCGGACGGCGGCGCCGCAGTGGAAACCCTGGCACCGGCCGCCACGGGCGCGCGTGCGGCGCCGCAGACCGTCCAGTGAGTGCGGGGGGATCGTCGAGGCCAGCGCGTCCCGGATCTCGCCGAGAGTGACCTGTTCGCAGTGGCAGACGAGCGTGCCGTACGCCGGATCCTCGGCGATCATGCGGGCGTTCCGGTAGGGGCGGGGGAACGCCTCGCCGAGGCCGGGCATCGTCAGGGGCGGGAGTGCGTGGGGCTCGCCGTGGTCCAGCCCTGTCGCCGCGAGGAGTTCCATGACGTGGCGGCCGATCGCCATGGACGCGGTGAGGCCGGTGGAGCGGATGCCGCCGACGGCGACGTAGCGCAGAGCGGGGTACTCCTGGATGCGGTAGTCCTCCTGCCCGGTGGCGGCGCGCAGGCCGGCGTAGACGGCGGTGACCTCCTCGTCGACAAGCCCGGGCAGGATCCGGCGGCCCTTCTCGCGGAGGAGGTGCAGGCCGTCGGCGGTGGATCCGGTGTCGGTCTTGTCGTCGAGCTCCTCGGCCGTGGGTCCCAGGAGGACGTTGCCGAACACGGTCGGTGCGATCAGGACGCCCTTGCCCGCCGGGCCCGGGACCGGCAGGAGGATGTGGCCGACGAGGTCGCGGGCGAGCTTGTCGTAGACGATGAGCTGCCCGCGGCGCGGGGTCACGGTGAACACCTCGTGGCCGAGGAGCCGGTCGATCTCGTCGGCGTGCAGCCCGGCGGCGTTGACCAGGTAGCGGGTGCGCAGCGGTCCGCGCGAGGTGGTGAGCGTATGGCCTTCGGCGTCGCTGCCGACGTCCACCACCCGGCAGCTCAGGTGCAGGTGGACGCCTGCCCGGACCGCCTGGGTGGCGAAGGCGAGCGGTGTGGTCCAAGGACAGATGATGCTTTCGTCGGGAACGTCGAGAGCGCCGAGCGCTCCGGGTCCGAGATGTGGTTCGCGGGCCCGCAGCTCGTCGGCTCCGATGACGCGGGACGCGTCGTAGCCGTTCCGTTCGGCCTTGTCCCGCAGCCGGGGCAGCGCGGCGAGCTGGTCCTCGTCCCAGGCCACGAGGAGGGCGCCGACCCGCTCGACGGGGATGCCGGTGTCCGTGGCGTAGGCGGCGAGGAGGTCCCGTCCTTCGCGGACGAGGCGGGCTTCCAGCGATCCCGGGACGGCGTCGAAGCCCGTGTGCAGGATCGCGGTGTTGGCCTTCGAGGTGCCGTTGCCGATGTCGTCGGCGGCGTCGATCAGGGCGGTGCGCAGCGGGTGACGGGCCAGTTCGCGGGCGATGGCCGCGCCCACGACGCCCGCGCCGATCACGGTGACGTCATACGTGTCGTCCCCGTCCTCCCTCGAGGGCAGAGGGCCGGCCGTGGTGAGGGGGACGGTCACGCGCGCTCCCGGAGGCCGTCCACAGCGACCCGGAATCCGGCGAGGCGCTCCGCCGCCTCCTCGGGGCCGATGCGTGGTTCGTACACCGCGGAGGGCCGCCACTCGGGTGTCGCGCTGCTCGGCCGCAGCCGGGGGTCGAGCCCGAGGCGCGCCACCGCTCCGGCGCCGAGCGCGGTCACGTCGGGCAGCGCCGAGACCTCGACCGGGCGTTGCAGCAGGTCCGCCTGGGTCTGCATGAGCAGCGTGGAGCGGGTCAGGCCGCCGTCGACGCGCAGCGCGGTCAGCGGGGAGCCGAGGTCGGACGCGGCGGCCTCGGCCAGCGCGACGACCTGCGCGGCGATGCCCTCGCAGAGGGCCCTGACCAGGTGTCCGGCGGTGGTGTCGAGGCCGAGGCCGGTCAGGGATCCGCGCAGGTCGCTGCGCCACCAGGGTGCGGCGAGGCCGGCGAGCGCCGGGACGAAGGTGACTCCGCCGGTGCTCGGGACCGACGCGCCCACCGGATCGAGGTCCTCGGCGCCGGAGATCACCCCGAGGTCGGTGAGCCAGCGCACGGCCGAAGCCGCCGTGTAGACCTGGCCGTCGACGCAGTAGTCCGTCCGCCCGCCGAGGCGCCAGGCGACGCAGCTGACGAGGCCGCTGGAGCCGGTGCTCGGTCGACGTCCGGTCTGGGCGAGGAGGAACGCCCCGGTGCCGTAGGTGCATTTGGCCTGGCCGGGTTCCAGGGCGTTCTGTGCCAGCAGTGCGGCCTGCTGGTCGACGAGGAGGCCGGTCAGGGGTACTTCTCCGCCGAACGCGGTGGTGGTGCCGACCGGTCCGGCGCAGTCGACGACATCGGGCAGCCGTTCGTCGGACAGACCGAAGATCTCCAGGGCGGCGGGCGACCAGTCGACGTCACGGAGGCCTAGGAGCTGGGTGCGCCCCGCGGTGGCGGCGTCGGTGACGAAGGCTCCCGTCAGCTGGTGGACCAGCCAGGAGTCGCTGGTCGTCACGACACCGCTCCGTGTCAGTTCACGGCGGATCCACGCCATCTTGGGGGCGGCGAAGTACGGATCGAGCGGGAGCCCGGTGAGCCGCTTCAGCTCGTCCCCGTGTGCGGCGAGCTCGCCGCAGATCCCCTCCGCGCGCCGGTCCTGCCAGACGACGGCGTCGGTGAGCGGCCGGCCGGTCGCGGGGTCCCAGGCCAGCACCGTCTCGCCCTGGTTGGCCAGTCCCACGGCCGCAACGGGTTCGGCCGCCTCCGCCACCGCCTGCCGGCCGGCGTCGAGCACCGACCCGATCAGTTCGGCGGGATCGGCCTCCACGAGACCGCCGGCACCGTATCGCGGGCGCACGGGCGCTGAACCGGAACCGATCACCCCGCGTTCGGGACAGATCACCAGTGCCTTGGTCCCGGACGTCCCCTGGTCGATGGCGAGTACCGGCTCTGTCAAGCGACGCTCCTGCCGTGCGGACCGCCCGGACCCGGGCGGAATCGTGATCATCTGGTCCCTCCGCCCACAGTCGTGCAGACCACGCCTTGCGTCAACCCTCTCCAGAACCTCCTGCGCGGAGCCCTGTCGAGAGATCAACGTCCTGTATGCGTGGACTACTTGAGTAAGATCCGCGGAGTCACCGGAACGTCGGCCTTCCGGGCCCTAAACTCTCCGCCGGGTGGACAACCGGACGATGACCACTGGTAGTTCATCACTGAACAGCCCAACCCCCCACGTTCCATGAGGATTCATGACGAGAAGAATCTGCGCCGTGCCGCCGTGCCCGGCCTCCCGCCCTTCCCCCACCGCGCGTTCAGGGGCGGGGCGCACGCATGGCTGCCGGTGATTTCCGGCCGGTCTACCACCCCGCGGGCCACGACCACGCGTTGCGGGTGGCATTACAGGATGTGCGTACCGGCCGCTGGCTCGCCATGCGGAATCTGCTGGAGAGCACACCGGACTGGGCCCTGTGGACCCAGCGGACCCAGATCCTCGCGGCTGTGGCTGCGGGCTCGGACACGGTGCACACCTGGCTCACCGAGGAGCCGAAGAGCGTCGCGGCGACGGTGATGCTCGCACGGGTGGCCGTGGAGCGGGCCGTCCGCGCCCACCGGGAGGGGCGTTCCAGGGCGCAGGAGCTTTGGCATGAGGCGTGGGAGGGGTGCCGCTCCGCCGCGCACGCCTCGCCCGCGGATCCGGTGCCCTGGGTCTGCCTGCTCGCACTGTCCCAGCTCGACGAGGGGCAGCGTCTCGAAGAGCACCGGCTGCTGCCTCCTGGCCCGATGTTGTTCCCCGGGCCGTGGGGGCTGCTGGCGGAGGCGGACAAACGCGATCCGTTCAATCGCGAGGCCTATCACCGGATGCTGCAGTTCGTCTACGCGAGGCAGGCGGGTGGCACACTCTCCGAGGCGGTCAACTTCGTCCAGTGGGCGGCCTCTTCGGCTCCTGAGGGGTCCTCGCTCCATGTGTTGCCGCTCTATGTCCGGGTGGAGCGCTACCGCCGTGAGCACGGCCACGAGCGGGCGCTGGACCTGCACTGGGTCACCGAGGACGGTGAGCGGGACGCCCGGCGCGCCCTGGACATCTGGTTCGCGGCCGCCGAACCGGCCGCCCGGTCCCTGCTCGATCTCAACCATCTCGCCCACGCGTTGTGGGGTTCTCTCCGGTTCTCCGACGCCGCGCCGGTGTTCCGGGCGATGGGTCCGTACTACACGTCGGTGCCCTGGGCCCACCGCACACGTACACCGCAGGATCCGGCCGGTGCCGAGGACGTGTTCCTCCGGGCCCGGACCCGCTGTCTGACCGCCGAGCCCGTGCCCGGGAGAGAACCCCCGCACGGCTGACCGGCCGGCCTCTACGGCGAACCGCCTGTTCCTGACCTGCCGTCACCGCCTCAGGACCTTCCCTTCCACGTCCCCCCACCCGGAGGTCATCTCCCATGTCCATATCCGCCTCGACCCCGTCGAGCACGGAGCCCACACCGCAGAAGGACGAAGAGCAGCGGCTGCGCGAGCTCGGGTATCAGCCGGTGCTGGCCCGTCGCATGGGCGGCTTCGGCAACTTCGCGATCAGCTTCTCCGTCATCTCGATCCTCTCCGGCTGCATGACGCTGTACGGCTTCGGCATGTCGACCGGTGGCCCGGCCGTGATGCTCTGGGGCTGGGCCGGTGTCGGCCTGTTCGTGCTCTGCGTGGGCATGGCCCTGGCCGAGGTCACCAGCGCGTACCCGACGTCGGGGGCCCTCTACTACATGGCGGACCGGCTCGGTGGCCGCAAATGGGGCTGGTACACCGGGTGGCTGAACCTGCTCGGTCTGCTGGGCGCGATCGCCGGCATCGACTACGGGGCTGCGCTGTTCACGGGCGCCCTGCTGAATCTGCAGTGGGGCTTCGATCCCACCCCCGGTTCCACGATGCTGATCTTCCTCTGCATCCTCCTGCTGCACGCGGTGCTGAACCTCTTCGGCGTGCGCCTGGTCAGTGTGCTCAACTCGATCAGTGTCTGGTGGCACCTGGGCGGTGTGGCCGTGATCGTGACGGTGCTGGCCATCGTGCCCTCCAACCACCAGTCGCCGTCGTTCGTCTTCACCGAGTTCGTCAACGGAACCGGCTGGGAGAACCCGATCTACGTGGCGGCGATCGGTCTGCTCCTGGCGCAGTACACCTTCTGCGGTTACGACGCCTCCGCCCATCTGTCGGAGGAGACGTCCAACGCGTCGGTGACGGCGGCCAAGGGCATCGTCCGGGCGATCTGGGTCTCGTGGATCGCCGGTTTCGTCCTGCTGGCCGGACTGACCTTCGCCATCCAGGACTACGCGGGCACCCAGAACAGCGCGACCGGGGTTCCCCCGGCCCAGATCCTGATCGACGCGCTGGGCACGGCGGGCGCCACCGCCATGCTGCTGATCGTGATCGCCGCGCAGCTGTTCTGCGGCAACGCCGAGGTCGCCGCCGCCAGCCGGATGGTGTTCGCCTTCAGCCGTGACAACGCGCTGCCGGGCTCCGCGCTGTGGCGCAAGGTGAGCGCGCGCACCCAGACCCCGGTGCCCGCCGTGTGGCTCTCGGTCGCCGTCGCCGCGCTGCTGGCGGTTCCGTCGCTGTACTCCGCGACCGCGTACGGGGCCGTCACGGCGATCAACGTCATCGGAATCACGCCCGCGTACGCCATCCCGATCTACCTGAAGCTGCGGGCCGGGGACCGGTTCGAGCGCGGTCCCTGGCACCTCGGCCGCTGGTCGAAGCCGATCGGCTGGATCGCCGTGGCGTGGGTCGCCGTCGTGAGTGTGCTGTTCCTGCTCCCGCAGTCCTCGCCGGTGACCATCGACTCGATGAACTACGCGTCGATCGCCCTGGTCGCCGTGCTGGTCCTGGCCACGGTGTGGTGGTTCGTCGCGCGCCGTTCGTACAGCACTCCGGCCGCGTACGGCAACGCGCGTGAGCAGGCGGAGATCGCCGAGGGCATCGTCTGACAGCCCCTCCCCGGGCGGTCTTCAGCGCAGCAGCAGCTGGAGGCCGCCCAGGACGGTTGCTCCGATCACGATCCGGTCGAAGAGCTTCTGGTTGATCCGGCCGACGCAGACGCGGCCGAGGTACGCACCCGGGATGACGAAGAGCACGAGGGCCGCGTCCAGCAGCAGCGACTGCGCGTCGATGAGGCCGAGTCCCACGCTGAAGGGCACCTTCGAGGTGTTGACGATCAGGAAGAACCACGCGGACGTCCCGAGGAAGCCCAGCTTCCGGAAACCCGCCGAAAGTAGATAGAGCGACATCACGGGGCCGCCGGCGTTGGCGACCATGGTGGTGAATCCGCCGAGCACTCCGTACGAGCGCGCCTTGAGGCGCCCGCCGCGCACAGGACCGTCCTCGTCCTCGTGTTCCGCCTCCGGCTCGGGCCGGGCGCGACGGCGCAGGATGGTGACGCCCGCCATGAACAGCAGGATGGCGCCGATCGAGGTGCGTACGGCGGCGTCGTCGGCCCACACCATGAAGACCGTGCCCGCCACCACGCCCACGGCGACGGCGGGGAAGAGCCTCAGCAGGGTCGGCCAGTGGGCGTGACGGCGGTAGACGAGGACGGCGAGGACGTCGCCCGCGATCAGGATCGGGAGCAGCACCCCGGTCGATTCGCGGGCCGGGAGGACGGCCGCGAAGACCGCGAGGCTGATGGTGTTGGCACCGCTGACGGCCGTCTTCGAGAACCCGACGAGGGTGGATGCCGCCGCGAGCGCGGCCAGTTGCCAGAGTGTGATGGTGTCCATGCCGGATCAGATGGTAGACGCAACTTCTTGTCGGCGGGTGATCGCCCACCCTTTGAGCGCACGGAACGCGGGTCCCTCGCTATGCTGCGATCGCTCACGAAAACGTTCAAACGAACATCGCACAGCGTTAGGCAAGGGGGCCAGCATGCGGGAGCCGGTTGAGCTGAGGCGGAAGCGCATTCTCGCGGTGGTGCACGCGCGCGGCGCGGTCAAGGTGAGTTCGCTCGCGGACGAACTGGACGTCTCGCCGGTCACGCTCCGGCGGGACGTGGAGGAGCTGGCCAGGACGGGCATGCTGCGGCGTGGCCACGGTGTGGTCCGCCCGATGGGGGAGGCAGGACGGACGGCGGGGGTGCCTGCCGCCCGGAGTCGTGAACCGGAGACGGCCGGAGCCGCGGTGGCCCTCGTCGTCCCGGAGCGGCATTCGTATCTCTACGAAACCCTGCACGGCGCCAGGACGGCCCTTGAGGAGGCAGGGACCCGGATCACCCTGTACATCGCCCCGCAGGCGGCCGGGGCCGAACGGCCGCAGGTGGAACGGGCTCTTGCCGCGGGCGTGCGCGGCCTGCTGATCGCCCCCCGGTGGCGCAGCGCCGCCGGCGAGGAGGCGGACTACGGCTGGCTCGCCGGGATGGGGGTCCCCACCGTCCTGATGGAACGGCGACCCCGGCCCGGCAGCGCGCTGCACGCCCTGGACTCGGTCTGCTCCGACCACTGGTACGGGATGCACCTGGCCGTGGACCACCTGATCTCACTCGGTCACCGCCGGCTCGTACTGGCCGCGCGAAACGACAGCCCGACCGCACGCTCCATACGGGCGGCGTTCACCGAGATCGCCGCCTCCCGGCCCGAGGTGGAGGACTGGTCGGTGGTGCTCAGCTCCCCGAACGCGGGCCCCGGGGAGCCGGGCACCCGGGAGCCGGTCCCGGATCTCACCGCCCTGCTGCGGGAGCGCGGCGTGACCGGTGCCGTCCTGCACGGCGACGAGGACGCCCTGATGCTGGTGCAGCGGCTGGCGGAGAGCGGGATCCGGGTGCCGCGGGACTGCTCGGTGGTGGCGTACGACGATGTCGTCGCGGCGCTGGGCAGCACCGCCCTCACCGCGGTGGCGCCACCGCGGGCCGAGATCGGCCGGGCGGCAGCCGAGCTTCTCCTTCACCGGCTGGCGGACCCGGCGGGTGCGACCGGTCCGGTGCGCCGGACGGAGCTGCTCCCCCGCCTCGAAGTGCGTGGATCGACTCAGGAGTTGCCCCACTCCACAATCTGATCGTTTGAACACTTCAAGCTTCTTTTGATCGATCTATTGACCCCTATCGATCAGCCGATCAGTATTCCCCGTGTCTCGAATCAGGAGCCGCGGGAGGCGCACATGCCTGGTCGACAGAGCCGTCGATCCGTGCTCGCCACGATCGCCGCACTGCCTCTGACAGGCGCGCTCAGCGCCTGCGGAGGTGGTGGCGGAGACACACGATCGGGCGGTACGAGCAGTACCGGAACAAACGTGAGCAGCAGGACCGGCAGGAAGACGCGGATCACCTTCTGGTCCGCCCTGCGGGGCAGTCAGGAGGTCGTGGACGCGTTCAACCGCAGCCACGACAGCGTTCAGGTCGACTACCAGCAGGTCCCTTCGGGGGCCCAGGGCGGTTACGCCAAGCTCAGCAACGCGGCCCGGGCCGGAAACGCCCCGGACGTCGCCACCATCGAGTACCCGCAGGTCCCGGGCTTCGCCATCGACGGGGTCTGCCGTGACATCACGGACCTGGTCGGTGAAGGGCTGCGCGCCAAGCTGCTGCCGCAGGCGCTGGGCCTGACCACCTTCGAGAAGCGGGTGTTCAGCGTCCCGCTCGACATAGAACCCATGGTGCTGCACTACCGCACCGACCTCTTCGAGCGGTACGGCCTGACCGCCCCGCGCACCTGGGAGGACTTCGAGGACGCGGCGAGGTCCGTACGCCGCAGGGGCGGTGACCGTCGGATGGCGCTCTTCCCGACGGACGGTGACACGCATCTCGCCGCGTTCGCGTGGCAGGCGGGGGCCCAGTGGTTCGACACGTCGGGCGGCGCCTGGAACGTCTCGCTCGCCGACGCGCCCACCCGGCGCGTGTCCGCCTTCTGGCAGCGTCTGACCGACCAGGACCTGGTCTTCATGAACGCGGTGGAGAGCCGGCAGAGCGATGTCCAGATCGGAAACGGCCTGGTGCTCAGCAGGCTCAGCGGCGCGTGGGACGCCGGAGCGCAGATGAAGGCCCGTCCGGGCCAGAAGGGCCGGTGGGCTCTCGCACCGCTCCCCCAGTGGGATCCGGCCGACCCGGGCGTGGGGACGCACGGCGGCTCGACCTTCGCGATCACCAAGGACAGTGCGCATCCGGAGGCCGCGATGGAGTTCATCGAGTGGCAGGTATCGCACGCGGACGCGCTGCGTGCCCGGCTCTCCAGCGGCGCGAGCAGTCAGTATCCCGCCGCGCCCGGGCTCGTCGACGTGGGGCGCCGGGCCTTCGACCGCGCCTACTACGGCGGCCAGGACATCTACACCCTCTTCGAGCAGGAGGCCCGCAAGATCCGGCCGGGCTGGACCTGGGGCCCCCGGATGACGGCGACCGGCAAGCTCATGAAGGACGGGCTGGCGCGGGCGAGCGGAGGCCAGGGTTCGATCCTCGGAGCGGTCCGGGCCGCCCAGGACGGCACCATGCCGGACCTCAAGGCCCTCGGTCTCTCCACCACCCGGCGCTCCACCTGAGCGGTGGTCCGCACCCCGTTCCCAGCAGCAGAGAGGCAGGTGACACCCATGACCAGCACCACTCCCGTGTCCGTAGCCGCGGAAGCCACCGCCCGGCCGTCACCGAGGAGTCCGGCCGCCGCCGCGCCGGCACCCGGATCCCGCAGATCCGCCCGGCGGCGTGAACTCGGCGCCTGCGGCGTCCTGATGACGCCGTTCTTCGTCCTACTGGTGACCGTCTTCCTGATCCCGGTCGCTACCGCCGTCTATCTGAGCTTCTTCAGCGACGACCAGCCCGGCCTCGGCTTCGGACCCGAGCGGACGGTCTTCGCCGGGCTCCGCAACTACGCCGCCGTACTGGCCGACCCGACCTTCCTCGGCGGTCTCGGTGTCGTCGCCCTGTACTGCGTGGTCTACATCCCGCTGATGGTGATCGGCGCCCTCGTGCTGGCGCTGCTGCTGGACTCGGGCGTGGTCCGCCTGCGGGGCACCGTCCAGCTCGCGCTGTTCCTGCCGCACGCCGTCCCGGGGATCATCGCGGCCCTGATCTGGCTGTACCTCTACACGCCGGGTATCAGCCCGGTCATCGACCTGCTCGGCAGGGCCGACATCACCATCGACTTCCTCGGGGTGCACACGGTCCTTCCGTCCATCGTGAACATCGCCCTGTGGAGCAACCTCGGCTACAACATGGTCGTGTTCTACGCCGCCCTGCAAGCGGTCCCCCGCGAGGTGATCGAGGCGTCGGTCGTCGACGGCGCGGGCCCGGTCCGCACCGCCCTGCAGGTCAAGGCCCCGTTGGTGCGCTCCTCGATCGTGATGGTCGCGATGTTCACCCTCATCTTCGCGCTCCAGCTCTTCACCGAACCGATGCTGCTGAGCCAGTCGACCCCGATGATCAACTCGCGTTTCTCGCCCAGCATGTACATCTACGACGCCGCCTTCACCCGCAACAACTACGGTCTCGCGGCAGCCGCCTCGGTCATCCTGCTCCTGTGCACGATCGCCCTCTCCTACGGCGTGACCCGCTGGACCAACCGCGCCAACGCTGCCGAGGAGGGCGCCCGATGAGCGCGTCGCCCCTGTCCCGCCCGGCCTCACCCCTGCGGCCACGGCTCCTGGGCCGCTCCGTCGTCAATCTCGTGGTCCTCGTCTCGGTGCTGTACACCCTGCTGCCGGTGCTCTGGCTGGTGCTCGCCTCCGCCAAGGACAGGGACGCCCTGTTCAGCAGCGACTTCCTGTCGCTGACCGACTTCTCCTTCGTCCAGAACATGAAGGACCTGTTCGCCATGGACGGCGGGCTGTACGGCCGCTGGTACGGCAACAGCCTGCTGTACGCGGTGCTCGGCGCGGCACTCGGCGCCCTGATCAGCATCGCGTGCGGCTACGCCTTCGACAAGTACCGCTTCGCGCACAAGGAGAAGCTGTTCGGCCTGGTGCTGGCAGCCGTCATGGTGCCGCAGACGGTGCTTGCCCTGCCGCTCTACCTGATGGCTTCCGGCACCGGACTCGTGAACACCTTCTGGGCCGTCTTCATCCCCGTCCTGTTCAATCCGTTCGGGGTCTACCTCGGCCGGATCTTCAGCCAGGGCTATGTGCCCGACGAGGTGCTGGAGGCCGCGAGGATGGACGGCGCGGGCGAACTGGCCGCCTACTTCCGGGTGGCGCTCCGCATGCTGGGGCCTGGGCTGGTGACCATCTTCCTCTTCCAGCTCACGGCCATCTGGAACAACTTCTTCCTGCCCATGGTGATGCTCTCCGACCAGGACCTGTACCCGGTCAGCCTCGGCCTGTACTCATGGAACAGCTCCGCGTCCGTATCGCCCGAGTACTACCCGGTCGTCATCATGGGCTCGCTGCTCGCGGTGGTGCCCCTGATCCTCGCCTTCGCCCTGCTCCAGCGTTTCTGGCGGTCCGGACTGACGGCGGGCGCCGTCAAGTGAGGGCTGTCCCACCCGGACCACCGCACAGGAGAACCATGCCCAGCACTCCCCCCGCACACCGCCGGCCGCGCGCCGCGCTCGCCATGGGAGCGGATGCCGCAGCCGCGGTCCTCTCCCCGGACTCCCTGGCGGCGCTGGCCGAGGTGTGCGCCCTCGCCCCCGGGCCCGCGATCGACGACTTCGCGACCGAGGCGGCCCGTGCCGTCCTCGCCGACACCGAAATCCTGATCACCGGCTGGGGATGCCCACCGGTCCACGCGGGCGTCCTGGCCTCCGCGCCGTCGCTGCGGGCCGTCGTGCACACGGCGGGCACCGTGCGCGGCCATGTCACCGACGCGTGCTGGGACAGAGGCATCGAGGTGTCGTCGGCCGCGGCGGCCAACGCGCTGCCGGTCGCGGAGTACACCCTCGCGATGATCCTGCTGTCCGGCAAGCGGGTCCTGGAGCGGGCCCGCGACCACCGGGCCACCCGCGTGCGCGACGCCTGGCTCGCCACCCCGCCCGACGTGGGCAACTACCGCCGCACGGTGGGCATCCTGTCGGCCTCCCTGATCGGCCGACGGGTCATCGAACTGCTGCGCCCCTACGACCTGCGGGTGCTGCTCCACGATCCGTACGTCTCGGACGAGGAGGCCGCCGTGCTCGGTGTACGCCCGGTCCCCCTGACCGGGCTCTTCGCGGAGAGCGACGTGGTCAGTGTCCACACACCGCTGCTGCCCGCCACCACGGGTCTGGTCAGCCGCGACCTCCTCGCCTCGATGCGGCCCGACGCCGTCCTCATCAACACCTCCCGGGGTGCGGTCGTCGACCAGGACGCCCTGACCGACGTGCTGCGGGCGGAACGGATCAGGGCGGTGCTCGACGTGACCGACCCCGACCCGCTGCCGTCGGGCCATCCGCTGTGGGACTGCGACAACGCGCTCATCACCCCTCACCTCGCTGGATCCCAGGGCAACGAACTGCGGCGGCTCGCCGATCTGGCGGTCGGCGAGGTCGCCCGCTGGGCCGCCGGCGACGGTTTCGCCCATCCCGTACGACGCGAAAGGCTGGCATTCCTCGCATGACCTCCCTCTCCTTTCCGCTCCCCTCCGACGACCGCGCGACGAGCCCGTACACCGGCTACACCCGGGCCCACTGGGAAGCGGCGGCGGACGGTCTGCTGGACGCCGCCTGGAAGTGGGCCACCCCGGGCCGGGCCCTCCTCGACCTGCCGGGCCGCCCGTCGAGGTCCGGGGTCAGGTCCGACGGTTTGGAGGGCTACGCCCGTACGTTCCTCACCGCCGCGTTCCGGGTCGCCGGCGCGGAGGGCAAGGACCCGCACAACTGGCTGGAGCGGTACGCCGACGGGCTCACCGCCGGTACGCGTACGGCGGGGCGGGGCGACGCCGAGTCCTGGCCGCTGATCCTGGACCACACCGTGTTCGGCCAGCCGATGGTGGAGTCGGCGTCGGTGGCGATCGGACTGCGGCTGACCCGCCCCTGGCTGTGGGACCGGTTGGACGCCGCCACGCAGGACCGGGCGGAGGAGTGGTTGCGCGGCGCCCTGCGTCACACGCCCGCACCCAACAACTGGTACCTCTTCCCCTTCTCCGTCGCCGGCTTCCTGGAGTCGGTCGGCCGGGGCGACGCGGAGACGGCCCGGGCCAGGCAGCGGGCGCTCGACCTGCTGGAGGTCTGGTACCGCGGCGACGGCTGGTACACCGACGGGGACGGGCGCGCCTTCGACCACTACAACGGGTGGGCGCTGCACCTGTATCCCGTACTGGACGCGTACCTGTCGGGCGACGCGGAACTGTCCGCGCACCACGGCGCGCGGTTGAGCGAGCATCTGGAGAGCTTCTCGCTGATGTTCGGTGCGGACGGCGCCCCGATGCACTTCGGACGCTCCCTCACCTATCGCTTCGCTGCGGGCGCGGCGGTCGGGATGGGCGCGGTGTCCGGCCACACGCCCCTGGCGCCGGGCGTGTCCCGCCGGCTGGTCAGCGGGTCGCTGCGGTACTTCCTCGAGCACGGTTCGGCCGGGGACGACGGTCTGCTGAGCCTCGGCTGGCACGGTCCGCACGACGCGACGCTCCAGGTGTACTCCGGTCCCTCGTCGCCGTACTGGGCGTCCAAGGCCTTCGTCGCGCTGCTCGCCCCGGCGGAGCACCCTCTGTGGACGGCGGAGGAGGAGGCCGCCCCGAGCGAGGGCCCGGACCAGGTGCTGTCGCTGCCGTCGCCGGGGCTGCTGGTGCAGTCGACGCGGGCGGACGGCATCGTGCGGCTGCACAACCACGGCAGCGACCATGTCCGTCCGCACGAGGGCGAGACGGCGGACGTGTCGGACCCGCTCTACGCGCGCCTCGCGTATTCGACGGCCACGGGTCCCACGGCGTCCGCGAACACCGCGGACAATCACCTCTCGCTACGGGTCGGGGGCTCCCGCAGCAGCCGTGTCCGCATCCGGCCGCTGGGTGCGGGCCACGGCGAGGGCTGGGGCTGGGCCGCGTCCTGGCACTGCCCGGTCTTCCCGGACGGCCCGCCGACCTGGCCGGGACTGCGGGTCGAGAGCGTGACCGTCGTCCGGGGCCGGTACGAACTGCGGGCCCACCGCGTCCTCGGCGCGCCGGCCGGTGCGCGGGCCGAGCAGACGGGCTGGGCCACGGACCCCGGGGGCCCGGTGTGTTCCACGCTGCACGGGCTGCACGGCTGGGCGGAACCGGAGGACGTACGGGCCCCGCAGGGCACGGCGTTCACCCGGTGGGCGGTGCTCCCACGGCTCGGCGCCGAAGTGGAGGGGACTGAACTGCTGGTGGCCCTCGCGTCGCTGACGGCGGAGCGGGACGCGGCACCGCTCTCCACGGTGGTGAGCGGGGTGAACGTGGACGGGGACACGATCGAGGTCGCCTGGGCCGACGACGGTTCGACGACCCGCATCGGTTTCGCCCCCTTGGAGGTCACCCACGGGTCTCCGATGACCTGACCAGGATGCGACGACAGTCGGCGGCGGCCTTCCGACGGTGCCGCCGACTGCTCCGGCGCGAGGGAAGGGCCTCGGGCAGCCGGAGGCCGGGCGAACCTCGGGCGGCGGAAACGGAAAGCGTCCCCCACATGAACGGAGAACTGCGGAATCAGCAATGCAGTGCGATCTTTACGATTACCTCGCACTATCCCCTCAATTTCTTTCCGCAACACACGTCACACAGTTACGCTGAGGCCGTTCCGCCGACTGGCGCAGCGACTGCCGAAACGCCCGGGGAGGGGCGTGGACAGCGGTTCTCGGGGGGTGTGAAGAATTCGGAGACGGCCTCGCCCTGCGCGGGAGCCGGTCGGCGATCAGCGATATGCATCGATGCCGTTTTGTTCATTCGACGAATCTGCTGACGAGGCGACCGGGCACCGTCACCGAATCCTTTTCGCAGGCCCCGGAATTCTTTTGACGACGAGTGAGGATGACCTGTGCGACGCATCATGTCCGTTGTTCTGTCCCTGAGCGCCCTTCTGGCGGCTTCCGCGCTGGCCTCGCCCGCGGCCAGAGCCGCACCGCGGGCCGACGGACCGGCCGCAGTGCCCAGTGGCTGGGAGGCGGTGGACGGCACCGCTCTGACACGCATCACCGGGGAGGCGGGCGCCCGCAAGGCCCCGTTCACCGCTGGAGACGGCGTCTCCGCCACGGCTGCGGAGCCCGAGCTCCTGGCCCTGCAGTCGGCCCGCAACGGACAGTTCACCGCGACCGAGGTGAACTACGCCGCCCCCCACACCGGTGCACTGCGGGCCCGCTCCGCCACGATCGGGGGCGCCTGGGAGGGCTTCGCCTTCGAGTGGGACGAGGCTTCGGCGACGTACGCCCTGAAGTCCCTGGCGAACAACCGTTATGTGGCGGTCGAGAAGAACTACACGGGCACGGCACAGAACGTGCTGCGCGCCCGTTCCACGAGCGCGGGCGGCTGGGAGCGGTTCGTCCTGTACTACAACGAGCAGCTCGACCGCTGGGCGATCCAGTCCACGCTGAACGGGCTCTTCGTCGCCATGGAGAACGGCTACACCGGATCGCTCCAGTACGCACTGCGCGCGCGTTCGACCGAGATCACCGGCTCCTGGGAGGAGTTCGCCCTCTACGATCTCGGCGCCTGACGCACGGCCGGCCCCTGGTGCCCCCGAGAAGCGCGGGCACCAGGGGCCGGAGCCTGAGGGCCGTCCCGTGATCCCCGTTGGATCAGCGCGCGGCGTCAGATGCGGTGCGTCGCATGCGGAGGGACATACGCACCCCGGATGCATTCGGGCGCTCTGACGACGCGGCGGGGTGCCGTGGCTGTAGTCGTGCCGGCCAGGGATCACGGGCACCTCAGGCGTCGTGCCCGCCAGGGATCACAGGCAGACCTCAGGCGTCGGTACGGATCACCACCGCGAGGTTGCGGGGGCCGTGGACGCCCTCCACGCGCTCCAGTTCGATGTCGGACGTGGCGGACGGACCGCTGATCAGGGTCGTCGGCCTCTCCGGGACCAGCCGGGCCACCGCCTCCGGGACACCTGCCACGACCGAGGACAGGTCGACGACGCAGACGTGCAGGTCGGGGACGAGGGACAGTGCGCGCCTGCCCTGGTCGGGCGATCCGTCCAGGAAGATCGTGCCGGTCTCGGCGCAGCTGACGGCGGAGGCCGTCACCACGCCGTCCAGCGCGTCGAGGCTGGGTGCGGGGATGTCCGCCGAGTCCCGCTGGACCTCGCCGTCGTAGGCGATGAGCCATTGTTCGTCCAGCCCGTCCGGGACGCCGATCCTCCGGGCGCCGCACTCACGCAGGATCCCGGCGATCACCTCGGCCGTGCGGTCCCCGGTGCATGGGTGGACCTGTGCCTTGTAGTCGGTCAGCCGACCGGTCAGGAGCTCGAGGCGTTCGCCGTCCGGGAGGGTGCGGCCGGTGCGGTAGGCGCGGGGGACCGCGGTCTCGGGGGTGGGTGCGAGGGCCAGGGCGTCCCTGATCCTGCCGAGCACCGTCTCCCGTGCGGTGGGGGTGGCGGTCACTGCTCCTCCTCGGGGGTCTCGGTCGTGAGCCGGGCACCTTCGCCGGCCGCTGCCCTCATCGCCTCCGCGCCTTCGGCCGAGGCCAGCCAGGAGCGGAAGGACTGCTTGGGCGGGGCCGCGGTGTCGCGGCTGTCGCTCCATCCGCTGAGCGGGGCGGGCAGGCGTGAGATCGTCCCGTCGCGACCCCCGACGGCCCTTGCGAGGGACGCCGCCTTCTGCGCCGCGGTGAACAGCTTCGGCCTGCCCATCACTCCGGCCGCGGCCTTCATGGCGAGCTTCTCGGCCGTGGTGCCGGACTGTTCGGTGTGCTGGTGCCGCAGCTCCACGAGCATCGACGGGATGTCGATCTTCACGGGGCAGGCGTCGAAACACGCGCCGCAGAGGCTGGAGGCGTACGGCAGCGAGCCGTTGGGGTCGTCCTTCGCCGCGTGCATCCCGGCGAGCTGTGGCGTGAGGACCGCGCCGATCGGGCCGGGATACGTCGATCCGTAGGCGTGGCCGCCGGCGCGTTCGTACACCGGGCAGACGTTGAGGCAGGCCGAGCAGCGGATGCAGTTGAGCGCCTCGCGGCCGATGGTGTCGGCGAGTGCGGCGGTGCGGCCGTTGTCGAGGAGCACGAGGTGGAAGTCCTGCGGTCCGTCGCCGGGGGTCACTCCGGTCCACATCGACGTGTACGGGTTCATCCGCTCGCCGGTCGAGGAGCGCGGCAGCAATTGGAGGAAGACCTCCAGGTCCTGGTAACGCGGCAGGACCTTCTCGATGCCCATCAGGGTGATGAGGGTGTCGGGCAGGGTCAGGCACATCCTGCCGTTGCCCTCCGACTCGACCACGGCGAGCGTGCCGGTCTCGGCGATGCCGAAGTTGGCGCCGGAGACCGCCACCTTGGTCGTCATGAACTTCTCGCGCAGGTAGGCGCGGGCTGCTGCGGCGAGGTGCGCGGGCACGTTGTCGAGATCCGGGTCGACGCCCGGGATCCGGTCGAGGAAGATCTGCCGGATCTCGTCGCGGTTGCGGTGGATCGCGGGCACCAGGATGTGCGAGGGCTTGTCGTCGGCGAGCTGCACGATGAGCTCGGCCAGGTCGGTCTCGTGCGGGGTGATGCCGGCTGCTTCGAGGTGCTCGTTGAGGCCGATCTCCTGGGTGGCCATCGACTTGACCTTGATGACGTCGCTGCTGCCGGTCGCCCTGATCAGCCGGGTGACGATCTCGTTGGCCTCGACGCCGTCGCGCGCCCAGTGGACCCTACCGCCGCGCTCGGTGACCTTCTGCTCCAGTTGTTCCAGCAGTTCGGGCAGCCGGTTCATGGTGTCGGTCTTGACGGCCGATCCGGCGTCGCGCAGCCGTTCCCAGTCGGGGAGTTCACCGGTGACGTCGAGGCGCTTGGCCCTGATGGTGCGCGTGGCCCTGCCGAGGTTGCGGCGCAGCTGGTCGTTGCGGAGTTCGTCGTGGGCCGCCTCGGGGAACTTCCGGTCGCCACGCAGATTTCCCGTTCCGTACGGGGAACGGGGCGGGGCGGCGGGCATGCCGAGGAACGTGCTCATCGGGCGGCCTCCATCAGGGCGTACGGCGCGGTGCGGGTGGATCCGAGGATCTGGGCGAGATGCAGGGTGCGCGTACCGGACCTGATGCGGGACAGCCCGCCTCCGATGTGCATCAGGCAGGAGGAGTCCCCGGCGGCGCACACGTCGGCCTTCGTCCCGGAGATGTTGCGCATCTTGTCCTGGAGCATCGCGGTGGAGGTCTCGGCGTTCTTGACGGCGAAGGTACCGCCGAAGCCGCAGCAGGAGTCGGCCTCCGGGAGCTCGACCAGGTCGATGTCCTCGACTGCACGCAGGAGCGCCAGCGGCTTGTCACCGACCCGGAGCATGCGCAGGGAGTGGCAGGTGGGGTGGTAGGTGACACGGTGCGGGAAATACGCGCCGACCCGGGTGACACCGAGGACGTCGACGAGGAGCTCGGAGAGCTCGTACGTCTTGGCCCGGACGGTGGCCACCCCGGCGCGCAGCGCGGCGTCGCCGTAGCGCTCGGCGACGAGCGCGTGCTGGTGGCGGACCGACCCGGCGCACGATCCGGACGGCATGACGACCGCGTCGATCGAGGAGTCCCCGAACTGCTCGGCGAAGTTGCGTACCAGCGGAACGGGTTCACGTTGGTAGCCGGTGTTGACGTGCATCTGGCCGCAGCAGGTCTGGTCCGGCGGGAAGACCACGTCGTGGCCGAGGCGGGCGAGCAGCACCGCGGTGGATTTCACCGCCTCCGGGAAGAGTGTGTCTCCCAGGCAGGTGGCGAAGAGTCCGATACGCATGGGGCCTCCTCGTATTTATGGTCCGACCATACTAGCCTCGGTCCGAGTCGGGAAGCCTCCGCGCACGGGGGAGGGAAAGCCGAACGGGAGCGGGGACGGTGCGTGCGCGCACCGTCCCCGCTCCCGTTCGGCGGCAGGCGTCCCCTACGGGGTGTCGTTCCCGTCGACCAGCGTTCCGTGCAGACCACGGATGTGTTCCTCGACCAGGTCGGCCGCCTCGCCGCCCCGCCCCTCGCGCACCAGTCGCAGAAGCCGCGCGTGCTGGTCGTTGAGCGCGCCCGCCGTCGCCGGCCAGTCGTCGGCCTCTTCGAGGGCCCGCAGGATGAGCGGGCGGACGGATTCGCGTACCGCGGACGTCAGCGTGGACGTCAGGGCGTTGCCCGAACTTCCGGCGATCAGGACGTGGAAGCGGGTGTCGAGGTCGTTGAACTCGGCCACGCCCACATCCGGCACCCCCATCCGCCGGACGAGCTCCCCCGCCGCGTCGAGGTCCTCGGCCTTGGCGTGCCGGGCCGCGGCCTCCCAGCTAGACCGCTCGAGCACGACACGCGCCTCCAGCACGTCGTGCAGGCCGTAGCTGCCGAGCGCGAAGTGCAGGCGCAGCAGACGGCCGAGCGCGTCGTCGGGGTTACGCACGATGCGCGCACCGGAATCCGGCCCCCTGCCGGGCTGGGCGACCAGGACACCGATGGTCTCCAGCACCCTGAGCGCCTCCCGCAGCGCGGACCGGCTGACGCCGAGCACCGGCGCGAGCTCCCGTTCGGGCGGCAGGCGGTCGCCGGCCTTGAGCTCCCCGGCGAAGACCCGCTCCTCGATGGTCTGGAGCACGAGCTCATGGGTGCGGGACTGCCGTACGGGTTGCCACTCGACGGGCATCCGCTACTCCCTGTTCCGAGCGATACACATGAGCCGACTATGTCACACAGGACATGTGGTCGGACCAAAGCCCGGAAGCGCCTCAGCGAGGCCGCGGCACGCCGCCCCGCGGCCTTCGCCGCTGCGGGTCGAGGAGCTGTCCCGCCATCCCCGCCACGACCAGCCCGGCCGCGATCAGAAGGCCGTGACCGATGAAGATGCCGGCCAGCAGGCCGACGACGCCGACGGCGAGCCACAGCCAGGTCGTGGGACCGGGGCGGAATCCGCGCGAAGCGTTGCGCTCCGGGGTGCAGGCGCGTTCGGGGTCGTCGCTGCGGAGCCGGTCCTCGAAACCGTGCAGCCGCTCGTCGTAGTGGGGCATGGTGACTCCCTCCCGGATCGGATGGACCAGTCGGATCAGAATCCTTCGGATCCGACTCCATGGTGGGCGCGAGCGGGGGCCGCGGGACATCGGGGCTGACACCCATCTTCGAGGGGGTCCACCATGCAGACGCGGCCACGGGCCGGGGCCGCAGCCGCGCGCAACCCCCGACCGGCGATAGTGGAGGGGAGTCGCCCGCCCGCGTACCCGTCCGAAGGAGGCCGTGCGGTCTTGTCCCTGTTCTGGCGCATCTTCCTGCTCAACGCCGCGGTGCTGGTCGCCGCCGGTGCCCTGCTGCTGCTCGGCCCGATCACCGTGTCCGCCCCCGTGGTGCTGACCGAGGCCCTGATCCTGGCCGGTGGCATGACCCTGATGCTCGGCGCGAACGCACTGCTCCTGCGACTGGGCCTCGCGCCGCTGCAACGCGTCACCCGCGCGATGACGACCACCGACCTGTTGAGCCCGCGGCCGCGCCTGGAGGTCGCCGGTGAGGGTGAGGTCGCGGCTCTGATCGAGACGTTCAACAGCATGCTCGACCGCCTGGAGGCGGAGCGCGCGACCAGCAGCGCCCGGGCCCTCGGAGCCCAGGAGGCCGAACGGCGCCGGGTCGCCCAGGAGTTGCACGACGAGGTGGGCCAGACCCTGACCGCGGTCCTGCTGGAGCTGAAGCGGGTCACCGGTCACGCCCCGGAACCCCTGCGCGAGGAACTGACGCAGGTCCAGGAGATCACCCGGGGCAGCCTCGACGAGATCCGGCGGATCGCGCGACGGCTGCGGCCCGGGGTACTGGAGGAGCTCGGGCTGGTCAGCGCCTTGACGGCGCTGACCACCGAGACGCCGACGCCGAGGGGGCTGACGATCAGACGGCGGATGGAGAAGGACCTGCCGCCGCTAGGTGAGGAGGCGGAGCTGGTCGTCTACCGCATCGCCCAGGAGGCTCTCACGAACACCGTCCGGCACGCCCGGGCCACCGTGGTCGAACTCTCCCTGCGCCGCAGCCCCGACGGGGTCGAGCTGCGCATCCGTGACGACGGCCGCGGCCTCGGGGACGCCCCCGAGGGCGCGGGTCTGCGCGGCATGCGCGAACGCGCCCTGCTCATCGGTGCGACACTCACTCTCTCCGCCGGCGCGAAGGGCGGCACGGACGTTCGCCTCGAAGTGCCCGTACGGAACGGAAGCGCCTGAGATCATGCCCCACTCCCCCTCCGGAACCCGGACGACCCGCATCCTGCTCGCCGACGATCACGCCCTGGTCCGCCGGGGCGTGCGGCTGATCCTCGACGGCGAACCGGACCTCCAGGTCGTCGCCGAGGCGGGCGACGGCGCCGAGGCCATCGAGATGGCGCGCGCCGAGCGGCCCGACCTCGCGGTCCTCGACATCGCCATGCCGCGCCTGACGGGCCTTCAGGCGGCCCGTGAGCTCTCCCGGGTCATGCCGGAGCTGCGCATCCTGATGCTCACCATGTACGACAACGAGCAGTACTTCTTCGAGGCCCTCAAGGCAGGCGCCTCGGGCTTCGTCCTGAAGTCCGTCGCGGACCGGGATCTCGTCGAGGCGTGCCGTGCGGCCATGCGGGACGAACCGTTCCTCTATCCGGGCGCCGTCACCGCCCTCATCCGGAACTATCTGGACCGGGTCAGGGACGGCGGCGACGTTCCGGACCGGGCGATCACCGAGCGCGAGGAGGAGATCCTCAAGCTGGTCGCCGAGGGCCACTCGTCGAAGGAGATCGCGGGCATGCTCGTGATCAGCGTCAAGACGGTGGAACGTCACCGGGCCAACCTGCTGCAGAAGCTGGGCCTCCGCGACCGCCTGGAGCTCACCCGTTACGCGATCCGGGCCGGACTGATCGAACCGTAGACCGGCCGCGGTCGAGGCCCCGACCGGAGCTGCGGTACGCCTGAGGGGCGCGGGCCACCCGGAACCGCGCGCACGGAACACGTCCGGCGCCGCTCGGAGTTGCCCTTTCCGCTGCGGCCACGGCCTGACGTGACCACGACCACGCTGTGCGTTTCATACGATTCTCACCCGGTGCGCCTACGGTGCTCCTGTGACCCAGATGACCCCGCCCGGCTGGCATCCAGACCCCGGGCACACAGGAATCGGCCCCCTCCAGGAACGCTGGTGGGACGGGAGCCACTGGACCGGCCAGCTCCGGATACCGCCCGCGACGGTACGGCGCCGTCGCATACGCATCGGCGCGGGCATCGTCGCCGGTGTCGTCGTACTCGCGGCCGTCGGCGGGGGCGCGTACCTGCTGGGCGACAGTTCGGGCGACGGCGCCCGCTCATCGGCCGCAACGCCCGCGCCCTCGGAAAGCCCTCGGCTCCCCGGTGCGCCGGACGGCGGCGGGCAGAACGGCGGACAGGACGGCGACGGCCGGAGTCCCGACCAGCAGACGCCCCCGACGGAGGAGGGGTACGCCACCGACGCGGCCAGCGGGATCAGCATTCCGGTGCCCGACGGCTGGACCGGCCGGTCGGGGCCGATCGGCGCGGCGGTGTCGACCGGCGCGCACGCCTGCCCGGGCGACGAGGACGAGAAGTGTGTGCGCGCCGGAGTGTCCTCCGCTCCGGCTCAGGCCCTGGAGATCGAGGCGACCACGGCGAAGGCCGCCGCGGAGGCCGACATCAGGAGCAACGCCGAGGAGTCGTACGGCGAGAAGGTCTACGGCGGCATCACCTCGCACGATGAGCTGAAGTCCGAGGCCGTCACGGTCGCCGGGCAGAAGGGCTACCTGGTGCGCTGGAAGGTGGTGACCAAGGACGGGGACGACGGATACGTCGAGTCGCTCGCGTTCCCCTCCCCCAATGCCGAGGGCATGCTGGTGGTGGTCCGCTCGGGCTTCGACATCAACACCGAGGCCCCCGAGCTCTCGGTCCTGGACGACATCACCAAGGGCATCAAGAAGGCGGCGGGGACCGGCTCCGGCAGCGGCGAGACCGCCTGAGGCACTCATCACGCCCCGGAGGCCGTACCGGACACACCGGTGCGGCCTCCGCTCGCACGGTTCGGGCGCCCGCGCCCTCGCGGAGATGAAGGGCCTGTCCCTCGGTTGATCACCCGTCACCGCTGGGACGGGAGAGGGTCGCGCCGCCTCTCGGACGCGCGCCGACGTCTGGGACGGCCATGTAGACATGCAGGCCCGTTCGAGGCACCGGTGGCGCGCACACAAGAGCACGACCACCGGGACGGCGCGCGCCACGCGCCTGAGTGCGCTGCGTGGCCCCGCTCCCAGCCGAGTCGGACCGCAGTCCCCCGCTGAACGGCGATCCGGCGGACTGCTGCCCACCGGCCCCGAAAACGAGTCAGGGCCGGTGTCGGATTTCTCCGAAACCGGCCCTGACCTGCGACTCTCACGAGTCGGGACGACAGGATTTGAACCTGCGACCCCTTGACCCCCAGTCAAGTGCGCTACCAAGCTGCGCTACGTCCCGCTGCCTGCCTGACCTGGGGTTTCCCCCTGGCTGAAGGCGCATGAGAACAATACCGCACTTGCACCGGTGCTTACGAACCCGTTCCCCGGGGCTTGACCTCAACCATGGTTGAGGCCGAACGCTGGGACGCATGACGAAGACGATCCCCCCGCCGGTCCACGGCTACGACGCACTCGGCGCGCTGATGAGTCTCATGACCGGAGACGAGAAGCACGGCCCCGCCGCGACCTCGACGCTCGACGCCCTCTGGGTGCTGTACGACCGGGTACTGCGGGTCTCACCCGGCACCGCAGGCTCCCCCGGCCGCGACCGGTTCCTGCTCTCGAAGGGCCATGGCCCCATGGCGTACTACGCCGTGCTGGCCGCACGCGGCTTCTTCGCCGAGGAGCTGCTCACCGGCTTCGGTTCGTACGACTCGCCGCTCGGACACCACCCCGACCGCCTGCTGGTGCCGGGAGCCGAGATCGGCAGCGGGTCCCTCGGGCACGGCCTCCCGCTCGCCGTCGGCAGCGTGCTGGGACTGCGGGCGCAAGGACTCGACGACCCCCGCGTGTGGGTACTGACCGGCGACGCCGAGCTGGACGAGGGCAGCAACCACGAGGCGATCGCCTATGCGGGGCCGGCCGGGCTCGAGCAACTGCACACCGTGGTGATCGACAACGCCTCGGCGACGTACACCAGGCCGGGCGGAATGGCGGCCAGGTTCGAGGCCGCCGGGTGGTCGGTCAGGGCCGTCGACGGGCGGGACCACGAAGCGCTGTACGCCGCTTTCACCGCGCCGCACCCCGGCCGGCCGCACGCCGTGATCGCCCGCGTGGCGCCCGCCCGCTGATCATCCACCTCCGAACAGGACGAGGGACACACCCGTGGAAACCATGCGTGACCGCTTCATCACCACCACCACCCGGCTGCTCGACGAGGACCCCCGCATCGCCCTGGTGCTCGCCGAGATCAGCCGCGACGGTTTCGGCCCTGCCGAGCGGGCCCATCCGAACCGGGTGGTCAATGTCGGGATCAGGGAGCAGTTGCTCATCGGGGCGGGCGCCGGGATGGCTCTGACCGGGGTGCGGCCGGTCATGCACACCTTCGCCAGCTTTCTCGTGGAGCGCCCCTTCGAACAGGTGAAACTGGACCTGGGACATCAAGGGGTGGGCGGGGTACTGGTCAGCGCCGGAGCCTCGTACGACTGGCCGGCCGGGGGCTTCACCCATATGTCGCCGGGCGACGTCGCACTCCTCGACACGCTCGACGGCTGGACCGTGTACGTGCCGGGCCACCCCGACGAGGCCGAGGCGCTGCTGCGGCAGGCTGTGGTGGGGGACGGCCGTGTCTACGTCCGGCTCTCCCTGCAGTCGAACAGCACGGGCCGCCCGGTCACGCATCCAGGATTCGGCACCGTGCGACGGGGAAGCGGCGGAGTGGTCGTCGCCGTCGGACCGATGCTCGACAACGTCCTCGCGGCGACAGAGGGGCTGGACACGACCGTGCTGTACGCCACCACCGTGCGCCCCTTCGACGCCGCGGGGCTCCGTCAGGCGGTCGGCACGGCCGGCACGGCGGACGTCGTGATCGTCGAGCCCTACCTGGCGGGTACGTCCACGGCGGCGGCGAACGACGCCCTCGCCGACCTGCCCCACCGGGTGCTGGGGCTGGGCGTCGGCCGGAGCGAACTGCGCAGGTACGGACAGATGACGGACCACCTCGTGGCGCACGGACTCGACGCACCCTCGCTGCGGCAGCGGATCACCGGTTTCCTGCTCGACTGAGCCACCCGCCCCGGTACCGGCGGGCCGGCCGGTACCGGGGCGGCTGTCCTGTCCCCCACGCGGTCACGGGTGGGCTCCGAAGCCCGAGAGCGGCGCGGGCGCCGTGGCGTTGATGAGGTGCTGGACGAGGGTGACCAGTGCCCCGGTTCCGGAACTGGCGATCCTTGCGTCACAGAGCACGACAGGCACCGCGGGCCCGAGATCGAGCGCGGCGCGCACTTCTTCCGGTTCGTAACGGTAGGCGCCGTCGAACTCGTTGACCGCGACGACGAATCCGATACCGCGGCGCTCGAAGAAGTCGACGGCCGCGAAGCACTCGGCCAGCCGACGCGTGTCGGCCAGCACGACCGCCCCCAGAGCACCCTTGGACAGCTCGTCCCACATGAACCAGAAGCGCTCCTGTCCGGGGGTGCCGAAGAGGTAGAGGACGTGTTGCGCGGACAACGTGATCCGGCCGAAGTCCATGGCCACGGTGGTCGCCGACTTGGATTCGATGCCTTCGAGGCTGTCGGTCGCCACGCTGACCTGCGTGAGAAGCTCCTCGGTACTCAGCGGCGCGATCTCGCTGACGGCGCCCACGAACGTCGTCTTGCCGACGCCGAAACCGCCCGCGACCAGGATCTTGAGGGCCACGGGAAAGAATTCGGCGCTTCCGGAGCTGTCAGAGCTGTCGTCGTAGACCATCGAGCACTGCCTCCAGCAGGGATCGGTCGGTTGGCATGTCATGGAACGCGGGGGCGTGCGCGGTGACCGCCCCGCAGTCGACGAGGTCGGACAGAAGGACCTTGGTGACGACGGCGGGGAGCCGGAGGTGGGCGGCGACCTCTGCCACCGACGTGGGTGCGCCGCAGAGTTCGAGGGCCACGGTGTGTTCGGGGCCGAGGTGGACCTGGGGTTCGCTCCCCGTGGCCATCACGAGGGAGAGCAGGTCGAGCACGGTGGTCGGCCTCGTCCGGCCGTTGCTCACGGTGTACGGGCGGATGAGCCGGCCTGCCGCGTCGTCGAGCAACGGCCCGTCCTGCGGGGCCGGCATCCTCACAACCCCGGCGTGAACGGCGCTCCGGCCGGCTGTCGGAGCGGCGTCACCAGGTACGGGCGGACGCTCTTGACCAGCATGGCCATCTCGTAGCCCAGTACGGCGGCGTCCGCCTCGCGGCCCGCGAGGACGGCGAGACACGTGCCCGAACCGGCGGTCGAGACGAACAGGAGCGTCGAGTCGAGCTCGACCACGACCTGCCGGACGTCGCCGTTGTCCCCGAACCGGGCACCGGCACTCCGGCCGAGCGAGTAGAGGCCGGCGGCCAGGGCGGCCATGTGGTCGGCACTGTCGGCGTCCATGCCGTGGACGGATTTCACCAGGCCGTCCGCCGAGAGGAGCACGGCACTGCGCGTGTAGGGCACTCGTTGGACCAGGCCGCCGAGCAGCCAGTCGAGGTCCGAGACCTGCCCGGACGGCATTTCGCTCGTCATGGTGCATCTACTCCTTGAACATGTTCTCGGTTCGGGGATCCGGTTCGGGCGTCAGCGGTCCCCGGTGATCCGGGTCCACTCGCTCCGGACCGACGGTCGCGGTGGGGACGGATCCGCGGAAGGGCAGCGGGGCCAGGGTGTGGGACCGCTGCTCCCCGACGGTCATGACGCCGGAAGCGGCCGGCGCGGGGCCGGGCGTGCCGTAAGGCTCCGCCGTCTGCGGCTCCTCGGCGGTCTGGGCCTCGGCGAGGTCGACCCCCCGTCGGAAGGCTGCCATCAGGCCCGGGTCGTGCAGGGCGTTCTCGTCCTCGGCACGCGGAACCGGAGCCTCCCTGAGCTGCGGAACCAGATGCTCCTGGTTGCTGCGCCTGGGGAGCCGGGGCCGGCCGGGGTCGGCCACCGCGGCGGGGGCCGCCGGCACTTCGGCGGGGGCCGCCACGTCGACGGCGGACGACACGGGTGCGAGGGCCCCGGGCAGCGGGGCGGGTGCGGCCGGCAGCGCCGGCCCGTCGGGCGGGAGGGGGCCGGCCGGTGGCACCCCTCCATCGGACGGGAGGCGTCCGGCAGCCGGGACTGACTCGCCCGGCGGAGAGGCGGCGAGGTCAGGGCGGTCGACCCGCTCGGCACACAGCGGCAGCGGGGGCCCCTGCCCCTGGCTCCGGTCCTGCCGGGGCATCGCGTCCAGCCGCAGTGGGGGCTGGACCGAGGTCTGCGGCGGGGCGAGGGGCGGGGCGTCGTGCGCGGGAGGCGGCCGGTGCTCGGCTCGGGGCTGCGGAGCCGGAGCGGTGCCGGGCGCCGTCGTGGCATCGATGTCGATGCCCAGCAGGACCTCGGGCAGCACGAGTACGGCCTGGGTGCCCCCGTAGATGTTGCTCTGCAGCCGTACGGCGATGCCGTGTCTGCGGGCCAGGGAGGCGACCACGAACAGCCCGATCCGCCCGTCCTGCAGCAGATGGGCGACGTTGACCTGGTCGGGGTCGGCGAGCAGGGTGTTCATCCGCTTCTGCTCTGGGCCCGGCATGCCGAGCCCCCGGTCCTCGACCTCCAGGGCGAGTCCGGCGGTAACACGCTGGGCGCGCAGCAGGACCTGCGTGTGCGGTGCGGAGAACACCGTGGCGTTCTCCACGAGTTCGGCGAGGAGGTGGATCACGTCGGCGACCGCGTGTCCGCGCAGCGTGCCGTCGATCGGCGGGACCAGCTTGACCCGTGGGTACTGCTCGACCTCTGCGATCGCCGAGCGCAGCACTTCCGTCATGGTCACGGGATTGCTCCACTGCCGCCGTGAGACGGCGCCGCCGAGCACGGCGAGGTTCTCGGCGTGCCGGCGGATGCGGGTGGCGAGATGGTCGACGTGGAAGAGGCCCTTGAGCAGGTCGGGATCCTCGACCTCGTGCTCCAGTTCGTCGAGGATCTGGATCTCACGGTGCACGAGGGATTGCAGTCGCCGGGCGAGGTTGACGAAGACCTCGACCTTCTGTTCGTTCCCGTTGCTGCGGAACAGCTGAGATGCCTGGACGACGGCGGCAACGGCGTCGTCCTGCGAGCGGCCCATCTCCTGGGCGAGGAGATCGAAGGCGTCCGCGTCGGGGGCGGCGGCGGGTGTGGCCGCGCGGGCCGGCAGGGGCTCGCCGTCGCGGAGCTGTTCCACGAGGCGCTGAATTTCGGCGTGGTGCTGCGCTTCGGTGCGTCGGAGCGCGAGCACGCGGCCGAGCACCCCGGTGGCGACACGGCCGGCGCCGAGGAAAGCGGCGGCGACCGCCGCCACGGCCAGTGCGCCGGATCCACCGAGCGCCGCCAGGAGGCTGCCCGACGGGTGCACCCCGGAGGCCCGGACGGTGAAGATGACGGCTGCGGCGCCGCTGAGCACGGCGGCCACGGTCGGCAGGACGGCGGCGCGCAGGAGCTGTGAACGCAGACGGCCGCCGGGGGCGGGCTGCGCGGTGCGCGGCCGGCTCGCGGCCGAGTGCGAGCGGCCACCCGGACGGCCGTGCCGTCCGCCTTCGCGGCGTTCCGGTCGCGCTGTGGGTGCGCGAAGTTGAGACATCATCGTCCTCGGTACGTGGGGCACCAGGAATCGGCATTCGTGTGGTGACACCTACGGTGGTCGGTCAGGCAAGGGTCAACGGCTGAGGCAGGCTCGACCGATATGAGCCCACCGTTGATCACCGGACACACACGGTAGTCGTCAATCGCTCGTGCTCGGCGTGCAGTTGTCGAAGTTGCCCGCCCGGCGTCCCGCTCTGGTATGACGCCTCGCACGGTTAGGCGAATCCCGTCGGCGTCGACTCCGTACAGTCGCGCGACATGCGATCGCGTGTGCGTATCACGCGAACGGCCGCGCGAGGTCCGGGCGCAGGAGGAGCGGGGAGCCCCGGATGCTCAGGGACTCCCCGCTCCCTCGTAGGTGCATTCGCCAAGGACGTCGCCGATCATCCGTTGGTCTCGCCGAGCTGCTCGGCGTGGACGAACCCACCACATATTCGAGCGTAACCACAGAAGGCGCCCCGGGTTCCCGGTGAAGCCCCGTCAGTCTCGCTGAACTCACGGCGGAGAACGGCTTCGGGAACGCCCATTGTCAGGTGGAGAAGAAGGCGTTGACAGGTGTCGACGGACGGGGTCAGGCAGCTGCGCGCCGTACGTGCAGATGACCATCGAGAGGGTAGGAGGGAGGAGCCGACGGCAGGATCCTGTCGAACTGGTAGCCGTTCTTCTCGGCGACGCGGCAGGAGGCCAGGTTGTCGACCTGGTGGAGGAGTTCGAGGCACTCCAGACCATCAGCTTGGAAAGCATCGAAGGACCAGGCGGTGAGAGTATTCAGGGCTCGTCGGGCCACGCCTCGCCCGCGAGCCCGTGCTGCGGTCCAGTAACCGACCTCGGCGGAAGGCTCACCGGATGCGACTTCCTTGATCACCACATTGCCCACCAACCGCAGCGGCGCCGCGTCAAGGGCTGTTTCAAGGACTGCGAAGGCGAACCGGTCGCCTGCCACCCAACCCTGCTCCTGAGCCCTCACCCATCTCAGTCCATCGTCCTCACTCTCCATACGAGAGTTCGTCCAACGACGCAGCTCGGGGTCTCGGTATACCTCAACCAGCGCAGCAACGTCTTCCGCGCACCAGGGGCGAAGAACGAGAGCGGGAGCGGTCAGCGTCGCGGCAGCCTTGAGTACGACGGGAGCGTTCATTGCCGGATCAAATACGGCAGGGCCTTGATCTGAGATCGGCGATAGCTGGTCCATGCCGCCCCGCGGTCCCCCCATCACCCCTGCATCCGGGCCTGCAGAGCGTGGACGGACCAGTCGAGCACCGGTCGCAGGCTCTCCGGACCCGGCCAGCCATTGATCGCCGCGAGCAGCGAGAAGTACCGCTCTCTGCGAGGATCGTTCATGCGTTCCAGCCGGGCCAGGAGCTGCCATCGGGACTCTGCATCGTCGCGGCAGTCGAGAAGATGCGCGCAGCGGGTCATGAGGACCGCGACAATCGGATCGGCCTGAAGTGAGGCTGGTTCGACGCCCGCTGCCACGGCCGGGGCGATCTGGTCACGGACGATCGCAGCCAAGTTGCTGTGCAGCATGGGTGGACCACCCTGGACGCACCCGGCCGTCTGCTCCTGGACCATCTGCCGCACGAGGGCGCGAAAGTCCGGGTCCTGGGACAGCTCGGCTAGTTCCACCCACGCCTGGACCTGCTCCGTATCGGGGTTGTCCGGCAGTTCCGGAGTCATCGAGCGCATGATTCCCGTAAACATGGAGTCGGTACCCACACCACCGAACGCGGCGTCGAGGAAATCGCCAACCAGCTGATGGCGTTCGACTTCAGAGAGCTTGGCCAGTTTGTGCATCAGATGTGTCTCCTCAGGGGTAGCCCCGCGCTTCGCCACGGTGGTCAGCACTGCACGCCGCAGCCGCAGGATTCGGATCTGCACGTCCAACGCTTCGGCATGTGCCGCGGCAACCTCCGACAGCGCGAGTTCCCGGTCCATGACCTTCCGGATGGCCGCAAGGTCCACTCCCAGGTCGCGCAGGGTTCGCACGCAATCGAGGCGTGCGACGGCACCGTTGTCGTAGAGGCGATAGCCGGCCGGGCTGCGGCCAGCAGGCGGTATGAGTCCGCAGTCGGAGTAGAACCGGATGGTCTTGACCGTGGTACCAGTCCGCCGGGCCAGCTCGCCGATCGAGTAGAGCGTGTGGCCGTTCATGTCCCCACCCTCCGGTCTCCCCCTGCTGGAGACTCAAGCTCGTGAGCTCGCGACGGTCGGATTCTCACAAACGACCCGTTGCCCGAGCAAGATCAAAAGAGGCCGGACGAAGGCCATCAGGAAGCGGATCGACTCTCAGGACCTGTTCGCACGCAAAGGTGTCAGGAGGAGGGTTCCGAGACTTGCGTTGTGCGAGAATCCGTGCCCATGACGGCCCATCAAGAACCGTCCGCCGGACCCGAGTCCGAAGCCGATCTCGTCGAGCGCCATCCGTACCCGAAGTGCAAGGCCGCCCCCGGCTCACCGTGCCGCTCGCGCAGCGGGGCAGTCACGGGCGCTTACCGCTGCGGAGCCACGGCAGAGTCGCAAGGCTCACGAAACCGCCCGCAGGAGTGTCAGCGGCATCCGTTAGGTTCGTCCGATGAGTTCTTCTTTGAGCGTCTACCTCCTCGACGTGGCCGCTACGCGTGCCTGGGTCGGATCCCGCGATGATGAGCTACTGGAGGCGATCCGGAGCGAATTCAGGGACGACACAACCCGCGACGACGAATACCACAGTTACGCGATCGAGCAAGGCGCTCCCACCGCAGACGAGGCACTGCGTGCAGTCGTCCACGGCGGCCCGTTCAGCGAAGACCGGTCCCACGCCTTTCAGTACGGCTACGCCTACCAGCGACTGTGCTCACTCACCGGCCGTTTCCTACCCAATGACTGCTTCACACCGCACAGGGGCGGCTGGCTGTCCGTCGTCGACCAGGGCCTGAATGCCTTGGGTATCACCGCGGTGTCCGTGGACGACTTCGGTTACGGCGCCCTGCCCGCTCCCCTGCCGTATGCCGACACACCGGGCTGCGGCGAGTGGTCGCCCGAGCACATAGCCGAGGCACTGAGGCAGTTCGAGACCACCAAGCGTGCGGTCGACGAGTCAGGACAGGCCGCAGCGCTGGAACCCGAAGTCGAGGAGGCCGTCAGGCAGTGCATCGACTGGATGCGGTACGCGGAAGCCCGACCGGGCTACGGCGTCATCGGCTTCCGCTCCTGAGGTCGGGAACGGGGGTGACCGGATCGACATCCGCTCCACCGAGTCGCAAGGATGCTTCAGGTCTCCCGAGTAGCGCTATTGCGAGGCCGGATCAGCGCCGCTGCACCGGCGAGCAAGGCCAGTCGCGCTCACACGAAAGGCCACCACGCCGACCGACCACACCTGCCTGACTCGCCTTCGATCCACACGGCATGTTCGGCGAACGCCCCGTCCTCTGCCGAGTCGGGGCTCCGCGAGTTACGTCGGACCACCTCGAGGGCGATGTCCTTCACCGCTCCTTTCGGGTCCGTCGTGGCCACCTGAAAGTCGAGGACCTCGATCACCGAGGCCAGGGCCTGTTCCGGCATCTGGCTTTGTCCAAGGCCGAGTTGGGCACCCGAGCTCCGCCTGCACTCCACGACGGAGCTTCCACATCGCCGCCTGAGGAAGAGAGAATGTGGATCCCATCCTCTCGTGAGAGCCCAGGAGGCCATGATGAGCACCGCTGGTCCCAATCTCTGTCTCTGCGGCTGCGACACCGAAATCGGTGAGGGCAGCACCTACGCGTCCGGACACGACAGCACGTACATGTGGCGTGTCCTCAAGGAAGACTTCGGCGAGGCCAAGGGTGTCAGCGAGCGTTTCCTCGACTGGTACCTGAAGAACCGTCCTCGGAGTTCATGACGGCGGGCTTCTCCGACTGCCGCTGCGGCAGCCCTCCGTTGGCCCTGGGCTCTGACGGAGGGCCGGCCGGTTCGAGTACGCCACCCAGCTCCCGAATTTCCATCGAGGGATGAACTCCGTATTTTCCCCGTACGGTTCACTCGCAATCAGAGCCCAGGCGATTGCCTCTCCCGGCGCGAAGCAAGCGGGATCGAGCTCGAAAGCGGTCCGGGTTCCGTTCGCCACCGACGTCGACGCCGCGAGCTCTTCCCAGGGTCCGACCGGCCTCGAACCGGCCAGCTCCCGAGGGTATCCGCGACGGCCGCAGACGACTCGGATACGGCGATGCGTGCGGCCCCTCTCTCCGCTGGAGCACCCCGCAGACGTACTCGGTTCCGCCCGCTCGGACGACCGACCGTAGCGGCGAGGCCGGGAGTGACAACGCCAGTCGGCATCACCTCGGGTGAGCGGGCTGGAGTCCCGCGTACACACCGCCCGTGCCGAGCAGTTCCTCATGCGTTCCCACCTCGGCGATCTTGCCGCCCTCCATGGCGACTATGCGGTCGGCACCCTGGATCGTGGAGAGCCGGTGGGCGACGACGAAGACGGTTCGGCCGTGCACGAGCCGGGTGAGGGCCTCCTGCACGAGGGCCTCGGAACGGTTGTCGAGCGCGGAGGTCGCCTCGTCCAGCACAAGCACCCTCGGATCGCGGATCAGCGCCCTCGCGATGGCCAGACGCTGCTTCTGACCGCCCGACAGCTGCGCGCCGCGCTCCCCGATGACGGTGTCCAGACCGCTCGGCAGGCCGTTCACGAACTCCAGCGCGTTGGCGTCCCGGAGTGCGCGTTCCAGTGCCTCCTCGTCCGTGTCTCCCATGCCGTAGGTGACGTTGTCGCGGATGCTGCCCTCGAAGAGGATCGACTCCTGGGGGACCACCGACAGGAAGCGCCGGTAGGTACGGAGATCGAGACCGGCCATGTCGGTGCCGTCGAGCAGGATGCGGCCCGAGGTGGGCCTGATGAAGCCGATGAGCAGGTTGAGGACCGTGGACTTGCCCGCGCCCGAGGCTCCGACGAGTGCGATGGTCTCCCCCGGCCGGGCGGAGAGGGTGAAGCCGTGGACCGCAGGCTCCCCGTCCTCGTAGGCGAACCCGGTGTCCTCGAAGTCGATGCGTCCGACGACGCTCTCGACCCGGGCCTTGCCGGCGTTGTTCTCCAGATCGGGTGCCTGCAGCACCTCCCCTGCCGACCGCACCGACTCCAGCCCCTTGGCGAGGAGGGGAGCCAGACCCAGCAAAGTCGTCACGGAGCCGGTCAGGACGGTGAAGAAGGAGCTCAGCATCACCACGTCGCCAGGGGTGATGGCCATCCACCCGTGGTACGCCACCAGGGCGGAGCCCGTGAGGCACAGCACACCGAGGGTGTTGAGAATGACCCAGGCCAGAGAACCGAAGCGGCCGTTGATCATGTCCAGGCGCATCCCGGCCGCGAACACCTGGCGCAGCGAACCGTCGACCCGGCCGAGTGCCGTCCGTTCCAGACCGTGTGCGCGGGTGATGGGGATGAGCGTGGTCATCTCGCCGACGCGCGAGGAGAGATGCTCGACCTCGCGGCGGAAGGACTCGTTGTGACGGCGCAGCCGCCCTCGCAGTTTCATCACGAGGAAGCCGGATGCGGGCACCACGACGAGGAACACCGGCAGGAACTCCGGTACCCGCACTCCGATGACCACGAGCCCGCCGATCAAGGTGACCACCGCGCCGAGCCCCAAGTCGGAACTCTGCTGAACCATCTGTTCGACGGCTTCGACGTCACGGACCACCTTGGCCTGCAGCACGCTCGAACTCACCCGCGAGTGATAGCCGATGGACAGTTGCTGCATCCGGCGACAGAGGGCCGAGCGCAGAGTGATGCCCATACGACGGATGCTGCCGGCGAGGCACCTCACGTACCACTGGTGGAGCGGGTAGTTGATCACGAGGATGAACAGCAGTACACCGCTCGCCTTCCAGATCCCCGATTCGGGGCCGTGCTGGACGACCACGTCGAGAACAGTGGCGGTGATCAGTGGCAGCAGCCAGATGGGACTGTGTTTCACGACGAAGATGGCGACCGCCAGGGCCAGCCGACCGCGGTCGGGCCGGAAGAGATGACCGAGGGTACGGACCGGGTTCTCCCCGCGGTAGCGGTGATCGAGGTGGTCGAAGGGTGCCAGGGGTTCGGCGGAGAGCGGTGAAAGCGCTTTCTTCATGGGATCATCCCACCTGGTCCCGCCGTCGCGGACAACCCCCGTTCCACGAGAAGAGACGTCGCGCGGGCGGGCCGAGCCACCCGCTGGTCCATGACCGCCGGGGCGGCCTCGACTCTTCGCGTCGAGGCATGGGTGGGGCCCTACGCGGATGGGTGAACGCATGACTGTCAGCCCGGCGGTCCACCCGCACGGCCCCGGACACGAACCGGAGGAATTCTTTCAGGGTCACGCTGCGTAAGGCCTCATCGAGGGGGTAGCGGGCGGGAATGTTCAGGTACAGGCGCGTACGAGTAGTGACCGTGCTGGTCATCGGCTGGGTGGTACTGACCGCCGTGGAGCGGTATGCGGAGCGGTCGCCGTGGCCGAGCGCGATGCTGGGCGGGCTCCTGTGGTCGTGCGTGGTGGCGGGAGTCTGGTGGTTCGCCGAGTGGACCCAGTCGCCGCTGCGTACCGCGCGTGCCTCGGCGACGGCACGCGCGTCGGAGAAAGCCGACGGCCCGAAGCACGGGCCGGACACGGAGACGGACGGCCTCGTCTCCCGGCGGGCAGATTCCTCTACGCCGTCCCGACGCTGACACCCGGTCGGTGTTCCCGCGACAGACGTAGCCGCCCGTACGCACTCCAGAGGTGCGTACGGGCGGCTACGTCTGTGCTGTTGTTCCACCACCCGGTGAACGCTCCGTCTCACAGGCCCCGAGGGCTGTCGCCCGCCACCGTTGACTCGGCCAGCTTCTGGAACTCGCCCAGGTCGTAGTTGGCAAGCACGGAGTCGAGGTTGGTCAGAGCGCCCAGGCGCTCGACGAACCCGCTGGGGTCGTACTCGATCTGCAGGGCGACCCGGCTGGACGTCTCGTCCAGGCGGTGGAAGGTGACCACTCCGGCGTGATGCACGCCCTCGATCGTCTTCCAGGCGATCCGGTCCTGCGGGACGACCTCGGTGAGCTCCGCGACGAAGCTCTTGTCTGCGCCCGGCAGGGACAACTGCCAGGAGAATCGGCGCTCGTCCATCGGATCGACACGTCGTACGTGGCTGAGGAACTTCGGCCACTGCGCCACATCGCTCCACAGAGCCCAGGTAACGCTGACCGGCGCCTTGATGTCGACGGTTTCGACGAGGGAGGAGGACATGGGAAACAACCCCTTCTTGCTCGGTTACGCCTTGCACCGCCGACTACCCGGTAGTCGGCGGTGCACGCATGTCACTCCGGGCTGCGGCTGATCACGGACAAGGCTTCGCCTCCGGTGTCCGAGGCCGGCCTCGCCGTACAGGGCGAGGAGTCGCTCCGGACCGACGCCCGCGTCCTGCTCGCATCGACCGCTTGTCCCACCGCGGGCCCGCCCCGGAAGAGTCAGCAGGTCTTTCGGACGTACCCGCTGTCACCCGGGGCGCTGACGTCGACGTCGCGCAGGACGACACTGAGCCGGCTGCCGAAATCGGCACACGTCGCCTCGAATGCCGAGGCCTTGTACTCGATCACGATGACGTTGTCACCGAACCCCTCGGTGTAGTCCCCGCACTCGTCCCACTCACCGCATTCCTCGGCGACGGCGAAGTCCAGGCCCGTCTCGTCGCGAGCGAGGGAGAAGTTCGCGGTGTTCTTCTGCGCGATGGCGAGGTTCTGCTGATGGGCATGGTCGGCGAGCATCCTGACGAACGTCTTCGCGTTCGCCTCGCTGATCAGATCGGTCCGGGCGAAGGTGTCGAGGTTGTCGGGCTCGACGGCCTGGAAGCCCTTGGTCGCACACGTGTCGATCCAGGAGTTCACCTTGGCGGCGATGCGCTGCCGCTTGGCGTCGCTCCGGATGTCCAGAATCGCCTCGCCCCACCCTTCGTCGTAGACGATGTCGCCGTCGGCGTCCCGCAGCAGCAGGTCGCCCCACTCACTCTCGGCTCCCGGCTGAGCCTGGAAGGCGTTGACGTAGCAGATGTTGTACAGGCCCGCCGCGGGTGAGGCACTGTGGTCACGGCTCACGACCTTCACTCCGGCCGGCGGCGTGTACGGCTCGCCGATCTGGTAGTCGAAGTCGGCGTGTGCCGGCGGAGGCGTCGCCGCCTGGGACGCGCCGTTCGCGGTGGAGGACACGAACAGTGCAGTGATCAGAGCCGCTGTCGCAGCAACTGCCACAGGGACCCGCCCGCGAAAGCGGACACGATGGGTGGGGGACATCCAGAGCTCCCGGAAGTGGAGGGTACGTCCCCGCCTCGGACCCCACGCACTGCGTGGATCCTGGCGACTCAGTCCGGGCTTACGGTGCGTGGACCGCGATACCGGCTGGGCGTACCTCTGGCGCAGAGTGCTCGACTCCGGCGCTGGATGGAGTAAAGCGAGCACGGTTCGGCATGTCAACAGATCACAACTAATGACGGTGCGCGGGACACGACGAGAGCGCACGGTGCGAACCGCTGTCGCCACCTACCGAGTCGACCGGCAGTGACGTGGCCAACTCCTCGCCGAGGGTCAGCCGTCGGCCGGGGACGCGCCCGGCAGACGCACGCCCCGCCGAGGTTCCGTACTTCACGGACGACCCGCTCGACCGGTCCGGGGTAGGCGGCCTGGGCATCGCGCAGAGCGCGCGGTGCGCGGGCGGCACCTGCCGGCGTATCACCCGTAGAGCGAGCGGGCTCCCGGGCTGTCGCCCTTGAAGCGCTGGCCTGCGGCGATCTCCTCTCCCACCACCGACCAGGCGGTCCCGTCGTCCCGGAAGGGGAGCGGGTCAATGCTGCTCGTCTCCTGCCGGATGCGCTCGACCTCGCGCTCAAGGCGCTCGAAGTCGGCTTCCTCGTCACCGTCGTCGCCGCTGAAGGTGAACTCCTCGAGCAGACGCTGGAACCGGACGGTGACCTGCACGAGCGAGGAGACGTCCGTGTGGAGTTCCTGCACGGTCTCGTCATCGGCGTCGAAGGCGTGCACCTTGCCGGAAACGGGGTCGAGGGCGAGGTGGGCGTTGAGCAACCAGCCGATGACGGGCCAATGCCCCGCGCTCACCGAAGCGTCCTCGAAATCCTCGGCGTCGACGACGTCCTGGACGAGGGACAGCCGACCGGAGTCCGCGTCGGGCTCACGCAGGTGGAGCGTCCCGGTGGGGAGGCCGACGGTCTGCAGGAGGCGGGCACCCTCGGTGTCCGCGGTGGTGGGCGGGAAGGCGGTGGCGGGCAGGGTCGCGAGCCGGTCCTCGCCGAGGGCGTCGGCGAGTCCGCTGCGGGTGACGTCGAAAAGCACTGCCTGGACTCCGAACTCGGCCGCGGTACGGGCGCCTTATGACTCCTCGGTGGACTCCCTTGACCGGTCCCGCTCCTCACGCGGGGTGCCACCCAGCAGCCGGACAGCTACCCGGGAGCGCCATGCCCTTGCCTCACCGCTCGCCCGCAAGGTCGACTTCTTCGCGGTGCACCGGTGGCGTATCTGCCGTCTCCGGACGGCGCCAGGGCCGCACAACGGGCGATGACACCGCCCGCCACCAAGCCTCGGAGGAAAACTTCCCGGACGGTTCGAACGGCTCGCCCGGACGGGGGAGCGCCAGCGCCTGCCCCACCTCGTCGGCGGCGTCCTTCATCCACTCCCCCGGCTCCGACCACGGGTGCGGGGCGAGGTTGAAGGTGCCCCAGTGGATCGGCAGCAGCGCACCGTGCGGCTTGCCCCCCTGGAGGTCCAGGTGTGCCCGCAGGCCCTCGGCCGGTGTCATGTGGATGTCGGGCCAGTACTCCGAATAGGCGCCGACCTGGATCATCGTCACGTCGAAGGGGCCGTGCTCGGCACCGATGTCCTGGAAGCCGGAGAAATAGCCGGTGTCCCCGCTGTGGTACACCCGGTGCTCCGGGCCCGCGACGACCCACGAGGCCCACAGCGTGTGCTGCTGGTTGCGCAGTCCTCGCCCGCAGAAGTGCCGTGCGGGGGTAGCGGTCAGGCTGATGCCCGCGATCTGCGCGGTCTCGTTCCAGTCGAGCTCGTGGATGCGGTCCAGGGGCACGCCCCAGCGCTCGAGGTGGGCCCCCACTCCGAGTGGCACCGCGAAGACCGTGTCCGTCCCCGCGAGCGCCTTGATCGTCGGCAGGTCGAGGTGGTCGTAGTGGTCGTGGGAGATCACGACGGCGTCGACCGGCCCGAGCGAGGCCAGCGGCAGCGGGACGGGGTGCAGCCGCTTGGGCCCCGCGAAGGCGAACGGCGAGCAGCGCTCGCCCCAGACCGGGTCGAACAGCACCCGGCGGCCGTCGATCTCGGTGAGCACGCTGGAGTGGCCCAGCCAGGTCACGCGTAGGCCCGTGGCAGGCGGCTCGGCCAGGTCCGCCAGGGTCGTGGCGTGAACGGGCACCGTGCCGAGCGGGGATCTGCGGGCGCGTTCCTCCTTGCGGAAGTACACCTTGGCGAATTCCAGCATGGAGCCGGACGGCCTGGTCCGTGCCCCTTCCGGATTCTGGAACACTCCGTCGGCGAAATTGGGCGAGCGGCGGATCCGCTCCATGCGTGCCCCGGCCGGGTCCGCCCCGAAGGCGTCGGGGCGCAGCGAGCGGAGTCGGGTACGGAGCGTGGGCTGATGGTCTGCGCCGGTCACAACATCTCCAGAGGGAGTCGGTCGTCTCATTATGGTCGGGGGTTACGGCAGGGCGAGGGCTCGACGGTGAACGGAGCGCGTGCCCGCGCTCCCCGGAGCCGCTCGTACCTCGGGGCGTGTCGCTTCAGACACGCGGCTGGCCGTAGACGTGTTCGATCCGCAGGGTCAGGACGACCCTGCGGTCCTGGACCATCGCCCGGCGGTAGTCGTCCCAGTCGGGATGCTCGCCCTGGACGTCCCGGTAGAGGGTGACGAGCTGCTCCACGACCGCGTCGTGGGGGTCGCCGGCGGGCGGTGTCAGCTCGGCCGTGACGTCGGCGACGGTCCAGGCCCACCGGTCGTCGCTGGTCACGTGGTAGCTCGCCCGCGGGTCCCGGCGGAGGTTGCGGGTCTTGGCCCGGCCCTCAGTGACGGACACGCGGATCACCTCTTCCTCGGGGTAGTAGGCGTGGTTCACGTTGGACAGCTGTGGCCGCCCGTCCCGCTTGAGGGTGACCAGCACCCCGCCGTCGCACTCCCCGAGGAGGCGGAGCAGCGCCTCGCGCGCGGGTTCGAAGTCCGTCATGCCGGATCCAACGTCCGCGCCCTCCGCAGGATTCCGCATTCGGCGCACGGTCATGTCACATCTGGAGTTCCGCGGACGTTGACAACCGTGTCGCGCCTACCAATACTGACTCGCTGTTCAGTAAACGGACTCGCGTGCTCCAGGAGCGGCCCCATGACGTCCCTCTCTCCCGCTCCGCTGATCTCCGTGACCTGGACGGACCACGTGACCGGCACCGAGGGCTACCTCGTCGTCGACCGGCTGGTGCGTGGCGTGTCGAGCGGGGGGCTGCGGATGAGGCAGGGCTGCAGCCTCGCGGAGGTGACGGGACTGGCGCGTGGCATGTCGATGAAGGAGGCCCTGCACTTCGACGCCGACAACCCGGGCGCGCGTTACATCCCGCTGGGCGGCGCCAAAGGTGGCATCGACTGCGACCCGCGGGCCCCCGCCGCCTACGGGGTGCTGGTCCGCTTTCTGCGGGCGATGCGCCCGTACGTCGAGCATGTGTGGACGACCGGCGAGGACCTCGGGCTCAGTCAGGACCTCGTCGACCGGGCCGCGAGGGAGGCCGGACTGGTGTCCACTGTGCAGGCGGCCTACCCCCTGCTGGACGACGAGACGGGGGCGCGGCAGCGGCTGGCGGATGCCTTCGCCGTCACGGTCGACGGGATCGGGCTGGACGAGCTGGTCGGCGGGTGCGGGGTGGCGGAATCCGCGCTCGCCGCACTGGACCGGGCGGGCGTGCCGCACGGCGACGCCCGTGTGTCCCTCCAGGGACTCGGCACGATGGGCGGGGCGACGGCCCGCTTCCTCTCCCGGGCCGGGCTGACGGTCGTCGCCGTGGCGGACGTCGAGGGGACGATCGGCAATCAGGCCGGCCTGGACGTCGAGGCGCTGCTGGCCGCGCGTGACCCACACGGGACGGTGGACCGTGGGGTGCTGCGGAACGGGGACCAGGAGCTCCCGGCCGATGCCTGGCTGGCCGCCGACGCGGAGGTTCTGGTGCCGGCCGCCGTGTCGTATGCCGTGAACACCGTGAACCAGACTTTGATCAGGGCACGTTGGGTGGTCGAGGCGGCCAATATGCCGGTCCTCCCGGAGGCGGAGTCACTGCTCGCCGAGCGCGGTGTCACGGTGCTGCCCGATGTGGTCGTCAACTCCGGTACCAACGCGTGGTGGTGGTGGACTTTGTTCGGGGAGATCGGGCCCGACGCCGAGGAGGCGTTCGCGCGCACCCGTCGCTCCATGCGCGCGCTCATCGACAGCGTTCTGGAACGGGCGGCGGCGGACGGCTGCACGCCGCGGGAAGCCGCGCACGCCATCGTCGCGGACCGTCTGCCGGTGATGGCCGAGCGGTTCGGCTGGTACAGGTAGGTCATCGGGTACGGGGGCGGAAGTCCGGAGCAGCACGTTGGTTAGGCTGGCCGCGTGACGAGAGTACGACTGAGCGTGGCGGAGCGTCGTGAGGAACTCCTGCGCGCCGCCGTCGAGCAGATCGAGGTCCGGGGCGTGTCCGCGGTCCGGATCGCCGATGTGGCCGCCGTTCTCGGCGTGAGCAATGCACTGGTGCTCTACCACTTCTCGTCCAAGGAGAAATTGGTGGCCTCCGCGTTCGCCTACGCGGCGGAGGCCGATCTCGCCCATCTGCGGAAACTGCTGACCCGTCGCACCAGCGCGGTCCGACGGCTCCGTGCCGCCGTTCGCTGGTACGCGCCGACCGGTCAGGACAAGGGGTGGAGGTTGTGGATCGAGGGCTGGGCGTCCTCCCTGCGTGATCCGGTGCTGCGCGATGTGGCCGGAGATCTCGACCAGCAGTGGAAGGCGGAACTGACCGAGGTCATCGAGGAGGGCGCTGCGGCGGGTGAGTTCCACTGCGAGGACCCGATGTCCGTGGCCTGGCGGCTGACGGCCCTTCTGGACGGGCTGGCCGTCCAGATGACGTCGTACGCGGGCCCGCTCTCCCGGGCCACGATGCTGCGGTGGACCGAGGAGGCGCTCGCCCGCGAGCTCGGTATGGACCACGCGGCACTGACCGCCTGAGACCTCCGCTGCCCCGGACACCCGAGCTCTCCCCGTGCCCGCGCCCGGGAACAGCCGAGCGCGGCCTCACGTCCGTCAGGTCTGGCGCACAGGTGCGTAGACCTCGCCCTCGAGCCCGAAGGTCCAGGCGACGCCCTCCTTCGCGGTGCGGGTCCTGGGCGGCACCCGCAGCCAGTAGGTGCGGTGCGTACCGTCGGGTTCGGGGGTGGAGTTGACGACTTCGACCATGACGACGTCCTCGTCCCCCTCCATCGCGATGCGCCAGAGGATTCCGGTCTCGTCCCGGTGCACCGGCTTCGCGCCCGACTCGGCGAGATAGCGGTCGTATCCGTAGTACTCGAGCATCACGCGACGCAGCTCCGCGTTCTCCTCGGCGCGTATCCGATCCGGAGTCAGGCTCGCCAGACTGTCCAGGAACTCGACGGGAACGGGCATTCCGCGCCAGGCGTACAGGGCGAAGCCGTCCGGGTAGGCGAGGGCCGGCCCGTCACCCCGGTCGAGCCGTCCCGCCTCGTCGCGATGAAGTGCCTCGGGCCGCTCACTGATCACAGCGACGTGCTCGTAGGGCCACCACCAGCCGGCGTTCCTGGCGACCTCGGCCAGTCCGGTCAGCCGGTCACCACGGCCGTCGAAGGCCGCGAGCCAGGCCGCGTCGTGCTGGCCGAGTACCGCGTCCAGCATCAGCAGGCGGACAGCGGACTCGTCCTCGGGCCGCGTGGCGAGTTCGGCTACGATCCCGATGCGTATCCGCTCGGCCAGTGCGGCCATGGTCTCCCACAACTGGGCGCCGGTGGCGGACCAGAGGGCGGACCAGCCGGCCGGGCCCAGTTCGTCGTAGATCCGTCGGCGTTCCTCCGCCCAGGGGCGGGTGCGGACCTCTTCGCGCACCGAGCGTCCCGCGCCGGACAGCTTCTCCACCACCTCGACAGCGGCCTTGGGCGAGTCCGCCCAGATGATGCGCTCCGGCTCCGCCAGCCCGGCCAGGCGGTAGGCGAGCCTCACCCCGTCCTCGGCCGCACCTCGGTCGGCCGCGCCCGTCGCCGCCGCAACAGCCCGCCACGCGTTCACATACTGCATCGGTACTCCCCGTCCCCTGTTCCTGTTTCCTGACCGCACATCACCGGACGCCCGGCACCAAGACCCGCTCGCGCCGGCGGGATCAGTCCGCGACGATCCGGACCGCGCCGGGGGCGTACTCACGCTGGCGAACGACGCGGAACCATCCCTTCGGCAGCGCTATCGCGGCATGCTCCTCATGGACCACGCGTCCGCCCTCGGGGAGATGGAGCAGCATCGGGCCGAACGGCCCCTCCTCCCGCATCAGCCTGCCCGGCCCCTGCACCGCGTGCGCGTGGCCGGTGACCTCTCCCAGCGCCAGGACGAGTCTCCCCCGCCCGTCGCGCAGTTCACCCGGTGCGTCGAGGAAGCGCGGGGCCACCTCGGACTCCTCGAGTTCGACGATCAGAACGTCACCCTGCCTGTACACAGACGTCTCCCCTTCGTCCCGGCACCCTCCGTGCCGGCCACAGGGAAAACGCTACGAGGGGGGTCTGACATCGGCAGCCGGGCAGGGCGGCTCGGTGACGGTTCGGGTTCTGTCACCGAGGGGTTTCCCGTGCCGGGCGAACCGGCCACCCGGGCCCGGTCACGCGACTGTCAGTGGCACTTGATAAACCTTGCGGACATCAGTCGCCCCCAGTATCAGGAGCTCAGTGCCATGTCCGAAGCGGACCGTCTGCACGAGTTGCTCGGCCTCCCGGCCGTCGATTTCCGGAGCGGGACCGAGGGGACGCCCCGTCCCCCGGCCGCTGCCGCGGCCTGGCGCATCAGCGTCGACCCGTTCCTCCCGGACGAAGGAGACGCCAGCTGGGAGGAGAAGTTCAACGCTTTCCTCGAAGCCGTCGATCCGTCACGCGTCGAAGCGCTCATCATCGGGCAGTGGGGCGAGACGTACGAGGAGACGTCGGCCTATCCCATCGGCCTCGTCGTCGCCGCGGCCGACCGGCTGACCTCGCTCAGGGCCGTGTTCGTCGGGGACCTCGTGGCGGAGGAGGCCGAGATCTCGTGGATCGAGCAGTCCGACGTCACCGCGCTGCTCGACGCCTTCCCTGACCTGACCCACCTCGGTGTGCGCGGCGGCACGGATCTGATATTCCCGCCCGTCAAACACGAGTCCCTGCGGGGGCTCGTCGTCGAGAGCGGTGGGCTGCCCGCGGAGGCTCTGCGGGGAATGCTGGGCAGTGAACTGCCGGCGCTGGAGCGTCTGGAACTCTGGCTCGGCGTCTCCGTGTACGGGGGCGACGCGGTGGTCCCTGATCTGGCGCCACTGCTCACCGGCACCCGCTTCCCACGGCTGCGCCATCTGGGTCTGCGCAACAGCGAGTTGCAGAACGAGATCGCGGCGGCGATCGCCTCGGCCCCGGTCGTGGCGCAGCTCCGCACGCTCGATCTGTCGAACGGCACGCTGGGTGACGAGGGTGCGGCCGCCCTGCTCGAAGGTCAGCCGCTCACCCATCTCGCCTCGCTCGACCTGCACCACCACTTCCTCACCGAGCCGATGGAGCGCCGTGTCGCGGAGGCACTGGAGCCGCACGGTGTGTCGGTCGATCTGTCCGACCGCAACGAACCGTGGGACGGCGGCGGCGCCGAGGGCCGTTACACCGCGGTGGCGGAGTGAGCGCGCGATGACCGGCAACGCCCACGGCCCGACGGTCCGCGCCCTGCCCCCACAGGTCCGGCCCCTCGCCCGCCTGTCCGCACCGGACCCGCATCGCAGCGGCCTTCCGGCCCTGTTCGTCTCCCGTGGCGGGTGGCCGTGCACCCGGGCCGGTGTCCGGCTCGAGCTCGGCCGGGCGGACGACAGGGGTCCCGAGGACCACGAGGCCCGCCGTGTCGCCGGCAGCGAATAGCGGGCCGCCGCGCCTCGCGGTCGTCGGTGTCCCGGCCAACCGCAGGGTCGCCCTCTTCCAGGACGCCGTGCGCGACGCCGGGCTGCCCGCGGCGCGCACGGTCTCCTGGCTGGAGGTGCTGCGCGAAGAGGCGGTTTTCCTTCAGGGGGAGACCGTGCGCATCGATTCGCCCGGTGAGGACGCCGAGGTTGACCGTCTGCTGCGCGGGGGCGACGATCCGACCAGGGTCGAGGGTTCGGCCCTCTGGTACGCCCGCTTCACCTCAGCCGTACAGGAGGTGGCGCGGGTGGCCGCGGCGGCGGATGCGGTGCTGCTGGACGGCCCCCGGGACATCGCGGTGATGTTCGACAAGCGGCTCTGCCACGGCGTGCTGAACGCTTCCGGGGTTCCGGTTCCTGACTCCCCCACCTCGGGCCGTGGCGCGGCCCCCGTGCGGGGGTGGGCCGACGTGCGCCGGCTGATGGCGGACCACCACATGCCGAGGGTGTTCGTGAAGCCCGCGCACGGTTCCTCCGCCTCGGGTGTGATGGCCCTGGAATCGGCCGGCCCGGGCAGGATCCGGGCGGCCACCTCCGTGGAGCGGGACGAGGAGGGCCGGCTGTTCAACTCGCTCCGGGTGCGCCGCTGTACGACGGAAGCCGAAGTGGGGGACCTCGTCGACGCACTGGCCCCGGACGGACTGCACATCGAGCGCTGGCTGCCCAAGGCCACCCAGCGCGGGCGGGCTGCCGACCTCCGGGTCCTCGTGGTCGCGGGGCGCGCGACCCATGCCGTCGTGCGCACCAGCCGGTCCCCCATGACCAATCTCCACCTGGGCGGCGCACGCGGTGACCTGGACGAGGTGCGAGCCGCCGTCGAGACGGCGGGCGGCAGTTGGAAGGCTGCTCTGGCCGTGTGCGAGCGGGCCGCGGCCTGTTTCCCGGACACACTGTGCGTAGGCGTCGATCTGCTGCCTGCGACCGGCTGGCGGCGCTTCGCGGTCGGTGAGGTGAACGCGTTCGGGGATCTCCTGCCGCGTCTGACCGGTCTGCCGGGCAGCGGCGCCGAGGGCCTGGACACGTACGGCGCGCAGGTCGCCGCGGTTCTCGCGGCTTCTTCATACGACGGCAGGTCGGGCGACGACCGCCGAAAGACAGGCCGGACCAGTGACGGCCGGGCAAGGAACGACCGTGCCATCGACGCCCCCTGATCCCACGTACCGCGTCGCGGAGACCCCGGACGACCCGACGTCCCGCGACGGCGCGGCCTCGGGCCCCGACATGAACGCGATCGTGGGCAGCCACGATCTGCTGCTCGTCACCCTGGACACCCTGCGGTTCGACGTGGCCGAGGAACTGGCCGCTGCCGGGCGCATCCCGAATCTGGTACGGCACCTGCCCGGCGGCGTCTGGGAGAAGCGGCACGCGCCGGGCAGCTTCACCTACGCGTCCCACCAGGCGATCTTCGCCGGCTTCCTGCCGACGCCTGCCGCGCCAGGGCCTCATCCACGGCTCTTCGCGGCCCGTTTCGCGGGGAGTGAGTCGACCGCGGACGGCACCTTCGTCCACGAGACACCCGACTTCCTCTCCGGCCTCGCCGCCGTGGGATATCGCACCGTGTGCGTCGGCGGTGTGGGCTTCTTCAACCGGCGCCCACCGCTCGGCTCGGTGCTGCCCGGCATGTTCCAGGAGAGCCACTGGGAGCCGGAGTTCGGTGTCGTCTCTCCGACGTCCTTCGAGGCGCAGGTCTCGCGCGCGGAGCGGATCGTCGCGGAACTCCCCGTGGACCGGAGGCTTCTGCTTTTCGTGAACGTGTCCGCACTGCACCAGCCCAACTGGTTCCACCTTCCCGGGGCCACCGCCGACGCGGGTGACTCCAGGGCCACCCACGCCGCGGCCCTGGAGTACGTGGACCGGCACATCGGGCGTCTCTTCGCGGCCGCGAGCAGCCGCGGCCGGTGTTTCGCCATCGTCTGCTCCGATCACGGAACCGCGTACGGCGACGACGGCTACACCGGCCACCGGATCGGTCACGAGGCCGTCTGGACCGTGCCCTATGCCCACTTCTTCCTCGAACCGGGGGCGACCCGATGACCGGCACCACCCACAGCACCGGCCCGTACCGCAGCTACGTCTACGCCTACCCGCACAAGACCGCCTACCGCCCGCTCGACGGCCACCCCGCCGGCCGTCCGCTGCTCAGGGAGCTGTGGGCGGCGGAGCGCAAGGACGCGCTCTCCCTCTACCTCCACATACCGTTCTGCGAGGTCCGCTGCGGCTTCTGCAATCTGTTCACCCGGATCGGCGCCCCCGAGGAGCTGACCACTCGTTATCTCGACGCTCTCGACCGGCAGGCCACTGTCGTCCGGGACGCCCTGGGTGACGAAGAGCCGGTACGCTTCGCCGCCGCCGCGTTCGGCGGCGGCACCCCCACCTTCCTCACCGCCGGTGAGCTGGAGCGCCTCTGCGACATCGCGGAGAAGCGGATGGGCGCCGATCTGAGCGCGGTGCCCCTGTCGGTCGAGACCTCTCCGGCGACGGCGACGGCGGACCGGCTGGCCGTACTGGCCGCCCGGGGCACCACCCGGATCAGCATCGGTGTGCAGAGCTTCGTGGATGCCGAGGCCAGGGCCGCGGTGCGTCCGCAGCACCGCTCCGCGGTGGAGGCGGCACTCGGCCGGATCCGCGATGCCCGCATCCCGGTGCTCAACATCGACCTGATCTACGGCATCGACGGTCAGACCTCGGCGAGTTGGCGTACCTCGCTCGACGCAGCCCTGGCCTGGAGCCCGGAGGAGCTGTACCTCTACCCGCTGTACGTCCGCCCCCTGACCGGTCTCGGGCGGCTGGGCACCGGGGCACAGCGGGCGGAGGGGCAGGCGGAATCGGAGAGGCAGGCGGGGCCGGACACCGCTTGGGACGAACAGCGGCTGCGTCTGTACCGGGAGGGCCGCGACCATCTGCTGGCCCACGGCTACGAGCAGGTGTCGATGCGGATGTTCCGCCGCACGGACGCCCCCCACGCGGGCCCCGACGACTACGCGTGCCAGACCGACGGCATGATCGGGCTGGGCTGCGGCGCCCGCTCGTACACCTCTTCCCTCCACTACTCCTTCGACTACGCGGTGGAGATGCGGGAGATCCGGGGCATCATCGACGGTTTCACCACCACGGCGGACTTCTCCCGGGCGGAGGTCGGCCGGTACGTCGACGGCGGGGAGGCGCGCCGACGCCATCTCCTGCAGTCGCTCCTCCAGGCGGAGGGCCTGCGGCCCGCCGAGTACCGCGAGCGCTTCGGGACGGATCCGTACGATGACTTCCCCGCCGAGCTGGAGCTCTTCGGCCGACGCGGCTGGCTGGACGATCCGGCGGCCCCCGCACTGCTGCGCCTCTCCCCCGAGGGGCTGGCACACTCCGACGCTCTGGGCCCCGAGTTGTTCTCCCCCGCGGTGCGGGCCGCGATGGCCGCTTACGAAGCGAAATGAGCGAGCCTGTGAACACGGACCTGACGATCCTCTACCGCGGCCCGCTGGCCTCGTGCGACTACGACTGCCCGTACTGTCCCTTCGCCAAGCGGCGGGACACCGGAGAGCAGTTGCGGTCCGACCGCGCCGCCCTGGAACGGTTCGCCACGTGGGCCGCCGCGCAGACCGGCGACCGGCTGTCGGTGCTGTTCACCCCGTGGGGCGAGGCGCTGGTGCGGTCCTGGTACCGGAGGGCGCTCGTCGAGCTGTCGCGACTGCCGCACATCGGCAGGGTCGCCATCCAGACCAACCTCAGCGGCCGGACCGGCTGGCTGGCGGAGGCGGAGCGCGACAAGGTCGCCCTGTGGTGCACCTACCACCCCGGGCAGACGCCGTACGAGCGCTTCCTCGGCCGGTGTCGGGAGCTGACGGCCCTGGGGGTGCGGTACAGCGTAGGGGTCGTCGGGCTCGACGAGCATCTGGAGGAGGCCCGCAGACTGCGCTCCGCGTTGCCGCCCGAGGTGTACCTCTGGGTCAACGCCGCCGAGGGGCAGACCTACACGGATGATCAGGCGGCCCGCTGGACGGTCCTGGACCCGCTGTTCCCCTACAGCAGGCATCCCCACCGCTCGGCCGGGCTGCCCTGCCGGACCGGGGAGTCCGTCGTATCGGTGGACGGTGACGGGACGGTGCGCCGCTGTCACTTCGTCCGTGCCGAGCTGGGCAATCTCTACGACGGCAGCTACCGGGATTCGCTCGGCCCGCGCAGCTGCCCGCGGGACGTGTGCGACTGCCACATCGGCTATGTGCACCTGGAGACGCTGCCGTTGTACGACGTCTTCGCAGGCGGCGTGCTGGAGCGCATACCCACCCGTCCGGTGCGGATACCCGCTCCGGACGGGCTCGCGCCACCCACCCCGGACGGGCTCGCGCCCCGGGTCCCGGACGGGCTGGTGTCCCCGGCCCCTGCCAGGCGCCCCCTGCCCTTCGTGACCCGCTGAGCAGCCGCCGAGGAGGGCCGGGAGCAGCCGGGAGCCGACGCCCGGTCAGAGCGGCAGCAGGTCGGGGCGCTTGGCCGCGACGTGATCCCCGGAGGACTCCCCACGCAGTCGGCGGCCGATCCACGGGACGAGATACTCGCGCGCCCACTGGATGTCGTCACGCCGCACCTCGAGCGTCCCGCGATGTACCTGCGGGGGCCACACCTGGTCGGGGTCTGCGGGCACGTCAAGGCCGAGGACCTGGGCGGCGCGCAGCGCGACCCGGGTGTGCCCCTCCGCCGAGAGGTGCAGCCGGTCGTTGTCCCAGGCCCGCCTGTCCTGCACGGACCGCAGGGACCACAGGTCCAGCACGGGGCAGTCGTAGCGGTCCGCGATGGACCGCACATGTGCGGTGTACATGGCGATCTTGCCCCGCAGGTGCTTCAGCACCGGGATGCCCCGGGTGTCGAAGCCGGTGGTGACCATGACGGTGCCGACCGTCTGCGTCAGCTCCGCGACCGCACGCTCGAAGCGCTCTGCCACGTCGTCCGGGTCGGAACCGGGACGGAGGATGTCGTTGCCGCCCGCGCAGAAGCTCACCAGATCCGGTGCCAGCTCCTTGGCCCGGGGGACCTGTTCCTCGACTATCTGGTCGAGGAGGCGTCCTCGTACGGCGAGATTGGCGTAACGGAAGTTCACGTGCGGGTCGTCCGGGGGGCCGACCACCGCGTCCGGGACCGGGAGCTGGTCCGCGAGGAGGACCGCGAACCGGTCCGCCCAGCCGAGGAGTGTCCCGCCGGGGCCGGGGTCTCCGACGCCCTCGGTGAAGCTGTCGCCGATCGCCGCGTACGACCCGATGATGCCTCGTTGTCTGTTTCTCGAATCGTCTGCCACAAGGGCTTATCCTGCACCCTCGAATGTGACCTACGCGACCGTAATAAGGGGTTGACGGGTGGTGAGAAAGACCACCCGGTCAGTTTTTGGTAAAGCCGGAATAAGGAGTGGGGGGGGGGGGCGGCGGGCCCCCCCCCCCCCCCCCCCCCCCCGGGGGGGGGGGGGGCGGGGGGCCCCCCCCCCCCCCCCGGGGGGGGCCGGGGGGGCGGGAGCTCCCGAGCGGCGGACCGGG
>NZ_JAFBGA010000025.1 GCF_016909575.1 Streptomyces sp. HB132
GGGGGCGGTTTTCGGGCTGTCGGACCCCACCCCCCCCGGGGGCTGGTGTCGGCCCCCCCCGCCCGCCCCCTGCGCCCCCCCCCGCCCCCCCCCCCCCCCCCCCCCCCCCCCGAAAGACCCTAGGGCTGCGGATCGTGCGCGTCGTACCGTGCGAAGCCGCGCCAGCGCAGCCCCAGGAGGGTCACCACCAGTACGCATGCGATGCCGCCGCCGGTCACCGCCACGGCCGGTGACGTCAGGTCGGCGACGGAGCCGGCCACGAGGTCGCCGAGCCGTGGGCCGCCTGCCACGACGACGATGAACACGCCCTGCAGCCGGCCCCGCATGTCGTCCGGCACCGCCGCCTGGAGCATGGTGTTGCGGAAGACCATCGAGATCGAGTCCGCGCACCCGGCGACCGCGAGCAGCACCAGTCCCGGCCAGAGCTGCCGGGTGAGCCCGAACACGGCGATGGCCCCGCCCCAGCAGACCACGGCGATCAGCACCGCGAGTCCGTGCCGCCGGATCCGGCCCAGCCACCCGGAGAACACGCTGCCGAGCAGGGCTCCCAGCGCGATGGCGGCGACCAGGAGCCCGGTGGTCGTGGCGTCGCCGCCGAACCAGACCACCGCGACCACCGGGAAGAGGGCGCGCGGATGGGCCAGCACCATGGCACTCAGATCGGTGAAGAAGGTCATCCGCAGATTGGGCCTGGTCCCGAGGAAACGCAGCCCGTCCAGGACGGACGCCCGCCCGGCGCCCTTCTCCCCCGCCGCCCGTTCGGGCAGCATCGAGGGCAGCCGCCACATCGCGTACAGCGAGGCGGTGAAGGTGACGGCGTCGACTGCGTACGCCGCCCGGTAGCCCCACCAGCCGACGATCAGACCTCCGAGCATCGGCCCGACCAGGCTGCCGGTGGTGGACGTCATGGCGTTGAGCGCATTGGCCGCCGGCAGCTGTTCGGCCGGGAGCAGTCGCGCGATCATCGAGCTCCGGGCCGGGGAGTTGAGCGCGAAGCACACGGCCTGGAGGGCGACGACGGCGTAGAGCAGCCCCAGGTGTTCGACCCCGGCGAAGGTCACCGCGGCCAGCACCACGGAGAGCACGAACGATCCGGCCGCGCTGAGGAGCCCCAGCTTGCGCCGGTCCACGGTGTCGGCGATCGCCCCGCTGTACAGGCCGAGGAGCACCAGGGGGACGAACGAGCAGAGACCGATCAGCCCGACGGAGAACGCCGACCCGGTGATGTCGTAGACCTGGAGCGAGACGGCCAGCGCCGTCATGCCCTGCCCGATCCAGGAGACGGTGTTACCGAACCAGAGCCGCCGGTAGTCGGGGGAGGAGCGCAGCGGCGTCAGGTCGGCGAGTATGCGCGTGCGGGGTACACCTTGTTCGGCTGTTTCGGTCACACGGGATGGTAACGACCCGGCCCGAGGACGCGGGAGACGACCTCACGGCCTCACGGGCCACGGCCGTGAGGGCCTCGGGAACGAGGGTGTCGCATGACGACCGGTAGGCGTCGGGAGCGGCCACCTCGCGGTCCAGGGTCGGCGTTGTCGGACGGCGACACCTCAGGTCCCGGTCCGCCACAGCCCGGACCCTCCCCCTCGGACGGTGCGTGACCTGCGGTGTCGCGGTGTGAAGTAGGGTGACGAGCCGTACGGAGGGGGCGTCCACGTTGGCAGTTCGGGTCACCATGGCCGATGTCGCCCGAGCCGCCGGGGTGTCGACGGCGACCGTGTCCTACGTCCTCTCCGGCAAGCGAGCCGTCGCGGAGGAGACCCGGCGGGTGGTCGAGGCGGCCATCGCCCAGCTGGGATTCTCCGTCAACACGGTGGCGCGGAGCCTGCGGACCGGCCGTTCGAGCATCGTGGCGCTGATCGTGCCCGACCTGTCCAACCCCTTCTACGCCCAGCTCGCGGCCTCCCTCCAGGAAGAGCTTCGGACGCTGGGTCTCCACGTGATGGTCTGCGACACGAAGGCGGACCGGGACGAGGAGCGGGCGTACCTGCGGGAGGCCGTCCAGCAGCGGTTCGCGGGGGTCGTGATCACTCCGTTCCGGCTGGTGGCGAAGGACTTCCTGACCCTGTCGGAGGCGGGCATCCCGGCGGTCGTCAGCGCCGACCTGCCCTTCGGGGAGACGGACCTGGTGACACCGGACGCGCGGGCCGCCACGCGCGCGGCGCTGACCGCGGTGACCGAGGCGGGGCGCCGGCGCATCGCCATGATCGCGGGCCCCCGGGACGCCACCGGCGGCGACCCCCGGCTGGAACTGCTGCGAGCGCTGGCCGTCCAGTTCGGCATCACGCTCCCGGGTCGGCTGGTCGTTCGTGGCGAGCACACCCGGGAGGCGGGAGCGGCGGGCTTCGAGCACCTGATGGGGATGAAGTACCGGCCGGACGCGGTCTTCTGCGCGAACGACGCCGTCGCGATCGGCGCGATGGACAAGGCGGAGGAACTCGGCGTCGGCATCCCGGGCGATGTGGCGCTGATCGGCCATGACGACGCGTCGTTCGCCTCGTTGGTCCGTCCGCGTCTGACCACGGTCAGATACCCGGCCGCCGACGTGGGAAAGGCCGCGGCACGGCTTCTCATCGAGCGGCTCGACGGACGCGTTCCACGTAAGACCGTGCGCGTCAAGGCTGAGTTCGTCTCGCGCGGGACCGTCTGAGCCGACTCCCGCGGCACACCGGTCCGCCGCCCCTGTCCCCCGGTCTCCCGCCCCGGCCCATCCGCCCAGGCCCCGTCCGCCCACTCGCGAGCCGCACGGGGGCAGTGCTCCCCCACCCCTTTCGACGGCGGGTTCAGGGTCGCGACGAGCCCATTGCGTAATCGATTACGTCATCTTCCTCAATCGGACCGCCCCAGAGGTCGTCGGCAGCATATTCGCAGGTCAAAGAGCTTTCCAGGCCGGCGAGTCCCCCGCCTCCCCGCATCACGAAACGGCCGCATTACGTCTTGGACTTCACCAGAACTGTTGACTTTCGTTGATCTCTGTTGTGAAGGTAGCCGCCGTCGCCCTACTCGGACGTGACGCCCCCGGCTCAAAGGAGAGCAACCTCATGGCAGTTCGCAAGCGGGATTCGGTCACCCGGCGCGGTTCCGTCGTCCGGCGCGGCTTGGCCGGGAGCGTGGTTCTCACCCTCACGGCGCTGACCGCGTGCGGTGGCGGCTCGGACGACACGGACGACTCGGCCGCGAGCTCCGCCTGCGAGCCGGCCTCGGGCAAGGTCACGCTCGACTACTGGTCGTGGGTGCCCGGCATGCAGAAGGCCGTCGACGTCTGGAACAGCGAGAACCCCGACGTCCAGGTCAAGCTCAAGACGACGCCGTCCGGGAACGCCGGCACGTACCAGAACCTGTCCAACGCGCTGAAGGCGGACAAGGCACCCGACCTCGGGCAGATCGAGTACGACTCACTCGCCAGCTTCCGGCTCAAGGGCGGACTCACCGACATCGCGAAGTGCGACGGGGTCGAGGAAGCCGGCTCGAAGTTCGTCGACTGGACCTGGTCGCAGGTGGACTTCGGCGCCGGGGGCGAGGACGGCGTGTGGGCCGTGCCCCAGGACACCGGCCCGATGGCGCTCTTCTACCGCAAGGACGTCTTCGACAAGCTCGGCCTGGCCGCGCCGACGACCTGGGAGGAGTACGAGGCCGCAGCCCGGAAGATCAAGGCGGCGAAGAAGGGGCAGTACATCACCCACTTCTCGCAGACCGACCCGAACTGGTTCACCGGGCTGCTGTGGCAGAACAAGGCTCCCATGTTCGAACGCGACGCCGACAAGTGGAAGGTCACCGTCGACCGGCCCGAGAGCCGCCAGGTGGCCGACTACTGGCAGAAGCTCATCGACGACAAGCTGGTCGCCACCGACCTCCAGGGCTTCTCTCCCGCCCTGTACAAGTCGTGGAACGACGGCGAGGTCGTCACCTGGATCAGCGCGGCCTGGGGTTACAGCACCATCCGGGACAACGCCAAGGCCACCGCCGGCAAGTGGGCCGTCGCCCCCATGCCGCAGTGGGAGAAGGGCCGGCAGCAGGCGGGCAACTGGGGCGGTTCGACCACCGCCGTCCTCAAGGGGAGCGAGCACCCGGCCGAGGCCGCGAAGTTCGCGCTGTGGCTGAACACCGACGCGAAGGCGCTGGAGATCCTCAACAAGGAGGGCGGCCTCTACCCCGCTGCCCAGGCCGGTCTGGAACTGCCCGCGCTGAAGCAGCCGGTCGACTTCTACGGCAAGCAGCCGATCTTCGACGTGTTCGCGCAGGCGTCGGCGAACGTGGACACCGACTTCACCTGGGGTCCGACCATGACCGACACCTACCGCTACCTCAGCGACGGCACCGCCAGGGCCACCGGCGGCGGCAGCACGCTGGGCGACGTGCTGAAGGACACCGACGCGCAGAGCGCCGAGTCGCTGCGCAAGCAGTCGCTGGACGTGACGGACTGACACCCACGGCCGGTCTTCTCCCGCCCCGCCCCGTCGGCGGGACCCAACCCGAAAGCCACCCGTGACGACCACCCGCACCCCGGTGGCGGCGGCCTCCCGCCGCCACCGCACCCTCGCGCCGTTCGCGTTCCTCGCCCCCTTCCTGATCCCCTTCGTCCTGTTCACCCTGGTGCCGGTCGGCTACGCGTTCTGGCAGAGCCTGCACACGACCGAGCGCAAGGGCGGCACCTTCGGCCGCACGGAGACGGTCTTCGCCGGATTCCAGCAGTACGCCGACGTGATGTCCGAGCCGTTCTTCACGGACAGTCTGCTGCGCGTAGCGCTCTTCGCCCTGGTGCAGATACCCGTGATGCTGGCCCTCGCGCTGGCCCTCGCACTGCTGCTCGACTCCGCGGTGGCCCGTCTCAAGCGGTTCTTCCGCCTGGTGTACTTCGTGCCGTACGGCATCCCGGGCGTCGTGGCCGCCCTCATGTGGGCGTTCCTGTACGACCCGCGGCTGTCCCCCGTCGTCGAACTGCTCCGCTCGGTGAACGTCGACGTCGACCTCCTCGGCCCCGACGCCATCCTGTGGTCGATCGGCAACGTCGTCACCTGGACGTACACCGGCTACAACATGCTGATCATGTACGCGGCGCTGCAGGCCGTACCCGCGGACCTCGGCGAGGCCGCCCGGGTCGACGGGGCGGGAGCGTGGACGATCGCCCTGCGCATCAAGGTGCCCGTCATCCGCCCGGCGCTCGTGCTGACCGGTGTCTTCTCCCTGATCGGCACCTTCCAGCTGTTCACCGAGCCGCAGGTTTTCCGTGCCATCTCCACCAGCGTGACGAGCACGTACACACCCAATCTCGCCGCCTACTCACTCGCGGCGGGTGATCACTACAACGAGGCCGCCGCCCTGTCGGTACTCCTCGCGGTGGCCACCTTCCTGCTGTCCTTCCTGTTCCTCCGCTTCACTGCCAGGAGGCAGGGATGACCCTCCTCACCCGCACCGAGGGCGCCCACGCGCCCACTCACCCGCGTCGCGGGCCCGCCCTGTCGAGCGTGCCCGTACTCCTGTTCATGGCTCTGGTCGCCGCCTACATGCTGCTGCCCGTCTACTGGCTGCTGATCTCGGCGACCAAGAGCCAGAGCGACCTGGTCACCACGCCCGGTCTGCTTCCCGCCGACTGGCACCTGGGTGAGAACCTCACGGCGCTCCTCACCCAGCAGGACGGGGTCTACCTGCGCTGGCTCGGCAACAGCCTCGCCTACGCCGGAGCCGGCGCGGCGGTCGGCACGCTGCTCGCCGCGATGGCGGGATACGCCCTGGCCGTCTACCGGTTCAAGGGCCGGGAGGCGGTCTTCTCGGTGATCCTGGGAGGCGTCCTGGTGCCCGCCACCGCCCTCGCGCTGCCCCTGTTCCTGCTCTTCGCCGAGGTGGACGCCACCAACACCTTCTGGTCGGTCTTCCTGCCCAGCGTCGTCAGCCCGTTCGGCGTCTACCTGTCCCGGATCTTCGCCGCAGCGTCCATCCCCGACGAGGTCATCGAGGCGGCCCGCATCGACGGGGCAGGCGAGTGGACGATCTTCCGCACCATCGCGCTGCGCCTGATGTCCCCGGCCCTGGTCACCGTCTTCCTCTTCCAGTTCGTCGTGATCTGGAACAACTTCCTGCTCCCCCTGATCATGCTTCAGGACGAGCGGCTCTACCCGGTCACCCTGGGTCTGTTCACCTGGCAGTCCCAGACCAGCCGGGCGCCGGAGCTGCAGACACTGACGCTGGTCGGCGCGCTCGTCTCGGTCGTCCCCATCGTGATCACCTTCCTCCTCCTGCAGCGCTACTGGCGCGCGGGCCTGGCCGCCGGGGCGGTGAAGTCGTGAAGGACCCGATGCTCGCCCTCACGGGACGGCTCGGGGGAATCGCCTACGGGGGCGACTACAACCCCGAGCAGTGGCCCGAGGACGTCTGGCACGAGGACGTACGCCTCATGGGCGAGGCGGGGGTCAACCTCGTCACCGTCGGGGTGTTCTCCTGGTCCCGCCTCGAACCCCGCCCCGGCGTGTACGACTGGTCGCTGCTCGACACCGTCCTCGACCTGCTGCACACCGCCGGCATCGCCGTCGACCTGGCCACCCCCACCGCCGCCCCGCCGCCCTGGTTCAGCAAGGCCCACCCCGGCTCGCTCCCGCTCACCGCGTCGGGCACCCGGCTGACGCACGGCAGCAGGCAGGCGTTCTGCCCCAGCAGTCCGGACTACGCCCGGGCCGCCGACGCCATGGTGCGGGAACTGGCGAGACGGTACGCGGACCACCCCGCCGTCGTCATGTGGCACGTGCACAACGAGTGGGGCAACCACAACGCCCTCTGCTACTGCGACACGAGCGGCGCGGCCTTCCGCACCTGGCTGCGCGACCGGTACACCACGCCGGACCGGGTCAACGACGTCTGGGGGACCGACTTCTGGGGGCAGCGCTACGGCGACTGGGAGGAGATCGACCCACCCGGCGACACCACCGCCTTCCGCAACCCCGGCCAGGATCTCGACTACCGCCGCTTCTCCTCCGACGCCCTGCTCGCACGGCACCGGGCGGAGAGCGCGCTGCTGCGCGAGGCCGCCCCCGGTGTCCCGATCACGACGAACCTGCTCGGCACCCTGGAGAAGAAGGTCGACGGGCACGCCTTCGCCCGGCACTCCGACATCGTCTCCGTGGACCACTACCTGGTCGCGGCCGACCCGGGCAACCACGTCGACCTCGCCCTCAACGCCGACCTCGCGCGCGGTATGGCCGGCGGCCGCCCCTGGCTGCTCATGGAACACTCCACGTCCGCGGTCAACTGGCAGCCCGTCAACGTGCCCAAGGCGCCACGCGAGATGCGCCGCAACAGCCTGACCCACCTGGCCCGCGGCGCCGACGGCATCCTCTTCTTCCAGTGGCGGCAGTCCCGGGCGGGCGCGGAGAAGTGGCACTCCGCGATGCTTCCGCACGGCGGCACCGACACCCGCACCTGGAACGAGGTCACCGCCCTCGGCGCCGAACTCGCCGCCCTGTCCGAGGTACGCGGCACCCGCGTGCGGGCCGAGGTGGCACTGCTCTTCGACTGGCACGCCTGGTGGGCCCTGGAGCTGGAGGCCCGCCCCTCCGAACGGCTGCGGTACCTGGACACGGTCAGGGACTGGTACGGGGCCCTTTGGGACCTCGGTGTCACCTGTGACCTGGTCGCGCCCGACGCCGACCTGACCACGTACCGGGCCGTTCTCGCGCCCAGCCTGTACCTGGTGTCCGACGCGGACGCCGACGCCCTTCACGCCTACGTGCGGGGCGGAGGCCACGCCGTCCTCGGTCCCTTCAGCGGAGCCGTGGACGCCCACGACCGGGTGCGGACCGGAGGGCATCCCGGTGCGTTCCGCGACCTCCTCGGCCTGGTCGTGGACGAGTACCTCCCCCTGCGCGAGGGCGAATCGGCGCTGCTGTCGGACGGCTCCCACGCGCACCTGTGGACCGAGCGCGTCGAGGCGCGCGGCTGCTCCGCCTGGCTGCGGTTCGCGGACGGCCCCGAGGGCGGCCCGGCCCGTGGCGGCCCGGCGGTGACCCGGCACCCCTACGGCGACGGCGCCGGCTGGTACGCCGCCGCGACTCTGCCCGCGAGGTCCCTGCGCCATCTCCTCGACGCCGTGTGCCGGGAGGCCGGGGCCGCCCCGGCGGCGGCCGTACCCTCCGGGGTCGAGGCCGTACGCCGCAGCGCCGGCGACCGGTCCTACCTCTTCCTCGTCAACCACACGGACAGCGAGGTGAGCGTCCCCACCGACGGGCATACGCGGCTGGACGGCTCGGCGCTGCCGGGACACGCGAGCGTACCTGCGGGGGATGTCGTGGTCCTGCGGGAGCAGCCGGTATGTCAACGGGCACGACGACACGGGGAAGAGGACCGATGACGCACCTCGCCGAGACCGACCGCCCCTCGGGGACCGTACTCCTGCACGCGGGCGGCACCGCCTACGCGCTGCGGATCGACACGGCCGCCAACACCGTACGCCTGCTGCACTGGGGGGCGTCCCTCACGCTGGAGGACGCCCTCGCACTGGGGGAACCTGATCCGGAGGGGAGCAGCTTCCACAGTTCGCTCGACGGTACGGAAGAGCTGGCCGTCGACGGTCAGGTCCGCTTCGCACCGCCCGCCCTGGACGTACGCTACGCGGACGGCACCAGCGCGACCGAGCCCGTCGTGGACGGCTACGACCTCCGGGAGGACGGTGCCGGCGCCGAGCTGTCGGTGCGCCTCCACGACGCCGGCCGCGCCCTCGCCTGGCACCTGCACTACCGGGTGCGCAAGGACTGCCCCGTGATCGAACGCTGGACCGTGCTGCGGCACTCCGGGGCACGCGGGGATGCGCCGCTGTCGCTGCTCCGGCACTCGGCCGCGCAGTGGAACCTGCCCGTCCTCCGCGCGTACCGGATGAGCTCCGTCCACGGGCAGTGGTCGGGCGAGTTCCAGCTGCGGCGGACGCCGCTCGCCGTCGGCGAGACGACCCTCACCAGCAGGCGGGGCCACACCGGCCACCAGAGCAACCCCTGGCTGGCCCTCGACGCCGGGGACGCGACCGAGGAGAGCGGCGAGGTGTGGACCCTCGCCCTCGCCACTGCGGGCAGCTGGCGCATGACGGCCGTACGGTCCGCCGAGGGCAGGTGCAGCGTGCTGGGCGGCAGCGGTCACGAGGGGGTGGAGATCGCCCTCGCACCGGGCGAGACCTGGGTCACCCCCGTCAGCACCGGGCAGTACACGCCCGGCGGATTCGGTGAGGCCTCCAGGGCCTCCCACTCCTACATCCGGGACCACGTCCTGCCCGCGCCGGGGGAACCACGGCCGGTGCTCTACAACTCCTGGGAGGCGACGGCCTTCGACGTCACCTTCGACGGACAGCGGGAACTGGCCGAGCTGGCCGCGCGCGCCGGAGCCGAACTCTTCGTCGTCGACGACGGCTGGTTCGGAGCCCGTGACAGCGATCGGGCGGGCCTCGGCGACTGGGTCGCCCGGCCGGCCGCCTTCCCCGAGGGGCTCCGCCCGCTCTCCGACCATGTCCACGGGCTCGGCATGCGGTTCGGCCTGTGGGTCGAACCGGAGATGGTCAACCCGGACAGCGACCTGTTCCGCGAACATCCGCACTGGGTCCTGCACCTGCCCGACCGCACGGCGCACCCTCTGCGGAACCAGCTGGTGCTCGACTTCTCGCGGCCCGAGGTGACCGACTGGGCGCTCGGCTGGCTGCTCCGCACGGTCGACGCATACGGTGTGGACTTCCTCAAGTGGGACTTCAACCGGTCCTTCACGGAGGCGGGTTCCACCGGCTGCCGCCCTGACGGTCGCAGGGTCTTCGTCGAGCACGCCCTCGGGACCCACCGCGTTCTCGACCGGCTGCGCGCCGCACGGCCCGCCCTGCGCCTCGAAACCTGCTCGGGCGGCGGCGGAAGGGTGGACCTGGCGAGCCTGGCCCGTACCGACCAGGCGTGGACTTCGGACAACACGGACGCGGTCGACCGGCTGGACATCCAGTACGGCTTCTCCCAGCTCTACCCCGCCCAGGTGATGGGCGCCTGGGTCACCGACAGCCCGAACCCGTACACCCGGCGGGCCGTGCCCCTGCGGTTCCGCCTGCACAGCGCGATGGCCGGGGCACTCGGCATCGGCGGAGACCTGACGCGCTGGACGGAGGCGGAACTGCACGAGGCGGCTGCCTACGTCGCCCGCTACAAGGATGTGCGGTCCACGATCCAGAGCGGCGACCTGTACCGCCTGGGCTCCCCCGGGAACGGCTCCCACGCCGTGCAGTACGTGGCACGCGACGGCGGCGAGTGCGTGGTCCTCCAGTGGCGGGCGGGGCCGGCGGAACGCGCGGCGGTACCCCGGCTGCGACTGCGCGGGCTCGATCCGGAGGCGGTGTACGGCATCGACGACGACAGCGGGGTGCCGACGGCCGGGACCGAGCTCAGCGGCGCCGCACTGGCCGCCCACGGAGTGCCGGCGGCGCTGCCGCCCGGGGCCTACGCGAGCCGGATGCTGACGCTGCGCCGGGTGGGGTGAGCTGCCGTACCGCGTCGGCACGGAACGTACGGTGGGCCGGTGACGCACCCGGTGGCCATCGAGGTGACGCAGTCCGGCCCCCGCCTGCCGGGTCGGCCATGACCGTGAGGGGGAGGGCCACTTGGTCACCCTCCTCGCTCATGTCGCCGACGCGGCCCCACCCTTGGCCACGACTTTGCCCTCCCGCCGTCGAGCCCATCGGGAACAGCCCCCGTCGCGCGGAGCTGGAACACCGAGCCCTTCCCGGTGGGAGGACGGACGAGCCCTACCTCCCTGCCTCGGCCCCGAGTTCCGCCAGACGGGTCAGGGCGGGCAGAGCCGCGGCGATCGCCTGTCGTTCCGCGGGCGCCAGCCGGTCGATCAGCGGGATCAGGTAACGGCCCCGGTCCTCGTGCCGGGCCTGGCCGATCCTTCGGCCGCTGTCGGTGATGTGGACGAGGACGGCGCGCCCGTCCGCCGGGTCGGGGCGGCGCTCCACGAGACCGTCGCGCTCGAGCCGGGTGACCAGCTGAGTGAGTCCTGGCTGGCTGATCTGCTCGGTGCTGACGAGCGCGGTCAGCCGCTTCGGACCGCTGAAGGCCAGCGTGTCCAGCACGGACAGTGTGGTGAACGACAGCTTCTGCACCGCGGGAAGCCGGATGTAGTAACGGTTGAAGTTCTCGATCGCCCTGGTGAGATCGCCGACATCCAAGTCGGTGTTGCTGTCGCCACGCTGAGTAGAAGTCACCCTGGAAATCTATCGCAGACTTATATAAGCTCCTGATCGATCGCGTGCCGGCGCCTCGTCCAGGCGCACGGTCCGCATCGCACCTCGGCGCAACGGCGCGTCAACGGACTTGTTCGCAGAGCGCTAGGTGAGGAGCACACCAATGACTGTGCGCATCGGCATCAACGGCTTCGGACGCATCGGCCGCAACGTCTTCCGTGCGGCTGCCGCACGGGGTTCGGAGCTGGAGATCGTCGCCGTCAACGACCTCGGCGACGTGCCCACGATGGCCCACCTGCTCGCCTACGACTCGATCCTGGGGCGCTTCCCGGAGGAGATCACCGCCGAGCCGGGCGCGATCCGCGTGGGTGACCGGACGATCAAGGTCCTCGCCGAGCGTGACCCCGCCGCCCTGCCGTGGGGCGACCTGGGCGTGGACATCGTGATCGAGTCCACCGGCATCTTCACAGACGCCGCGAGGGCGCGCGCACACGTCGACGGCGGAGCCAAGAAGGTCGTCATCGCCGCTCCGGCCAGCGGTGAGGACATCACGGTGGTGATGGGCGTCAACGACGGTGACTACGACCCCGAGCACCACACCATCATCTCCAACGCCTCCTGCACCACCAACTGCCTCGCCGTTCTGGCCAAGGTGCTGCACGACGCCGTCGGCATCGACACCGGCATGATGACCACGGTCCACGCATACACCCAGGACCAGAACCTCCAGGACGCCCCGCACAAGGACCTGCGCCGGGCAAGGGCCGCGGGCCTGAACATCGTGCCCACCTCCAGCGGCGCCGCCAAGGCCATCGGCCTCGTCCTGCCGGAACTCGACGGCCGGATGGACGCCTTCGCCCTGCGGGTCCCCGTCCCCACCGGTTCGGTCACCGACCTCACGGTCACCACCCGCCGCGGCACCACCGTGGACGAGGTGAACGAGGCGTTCGCAGCGGCGGCCTCGGGGCCGTACAAGGGACTGCTGTCCTACGTGGACGCGCCGTTGGTCAGCACCGACATCGTGGGCGACCCGGCCTCCTGCGTCTTCGACGCCGGGCTCACCCGGATGTCGGGCTCGCAGGTCAAGGTCGTCGGCTGGTACGACAACGAGTGGGGCTACTCCAACCGCCTCATCGACCTGTCACTGCTCATCGGGTCGTCCTTGTAGTCACTCGCCGGCCCGGCGTCTGCACCACCCGCACGTCAGCAACGGTCGCCCGCGAAAGCGGCGGCCGCCGCTTCGGCGCGCCCGTGAACCGGCGCGCAGCGCTCCCGACGCGACCGATGCCGTCGGCGCGCACGGCTGCCCGACGAATCCCACGCGAGACGCCATGAGGACACACCAGATGAAAGAACTTCCGAGGTTACCGTTCGACAACCCAGACATACTCGGCATCGCACCCCGGATGCGCGCACTGCAGCGGGAGGGGCCGATCACCCGGGTGCGAACCGCCGGTGAGGATGCGTGGCTGGTCACCCGTTACGACGAGGTGAGGGCACTGCTCGCCGACCGCCGGCTCGGTCTCAGCAATCCCTATCCGGAGCGGTCGGTCAAGAGCGCGGCCAGAGGCTTCATGATGGCTCTGATGGCCGGCGACGACTACGACACCGAGGCCACCGGCCATCCACTGATGCGCGAGCTGCTCGTGCCACGGTTCTCCACGCGCCGGATGCGCCTGATGAAGACCCGGATCGAGCGCCATGTGGACGAGCTGCTCGACCAGTTGGCGAGCAGCACCGCGCCGGTCGACCTGCACCACGCGCTCTCGTTCCCGTTGCCGACCATGGTGGTCTGCGATCTACTCGGCGTGCCGCTGGCCGACCGGGAGCGGTTCGGGCAGTGGGCCAGAGGCACGTTCGACCAGAGCGACAACCAGCACTCGGCGAACACCTTTCAGCAGGTCGTCGACTACATGACGGAACTGGTGGCGCGCAAGCGAATCGAGCCGGGCGACGACATCCTGTCCGAGCTGATCGCCGAGAAGGGCGGCACGCTGTCCGACGCGGACATCGCCCAACTCGGCAACGCCGTACTGCTGTTCGGCTACGAGACCACCATTGTGCGCATCGACATGGGTGTCCTGCTGCTGCTGCGCAACCCGGTCCAGCGCGCCCTGCTGGCCGAGAGTCCCGAACTCGCCCCGGCCGCCGTCGAGGAGATCCTGCGCCTGAGCGTCGGCGGCAAGGGATCCAACGCGCTGATACCCCGCTACGCGCACAGCGACGTCACCGTGGGCGACACCGTGATCCGGACCGGAGACGCGGTGATGCTGGCCATCGGCGCGGCCAACATCGACGGCCGGGCGTTCCCCGACAGCGACCTGTTCGACCTGGCCCGGGTCAGGCCCAAGCCGCACTTGGCATTCGGGCACGGCACCCGGCACTGCATCGGCCGCGTGCTGGCCCGGATCGAGCTGACCGCGGTGTTCGAGCGGCTGTTCCGCAGACTGCCCGACCTGCGGCTCGCGGTCCCCGAGGAGTCGCTGCGCTGGCAGGAGCACCGGATCACCGGCGGGTTCGACGAGCTCCCCGTCACCTTCTGAACGGCAGTGCACGAGCGGAGACGCAGCCGCCCGCCGTCAGTGGTGACGGGTGGCACGTACCGCAGGAACGAAACCGTCGGCCCGCCCGGATGTTTGACGCTCCTTCCCCACGCACAGACGTCACGAGGACAAGGAACCATGACGGACACTTTCAGCGACTACGTCGACTGCACACCCCTTCTCGACGACCGTGAAGCCCTCGACCGGTTCTACGACGAGCACGGCTACCTCTTCCTGCGCGGCGCTCTGGACCGCGATCTGGTCCGGGCAGCCGCCGAGCAGATGCTCGAAGGCCTGATCGAGCTCGGCCACGCCGCCCCCGGCACCACACTCGACACCCTCACCATCGACTCCTTCGAGGCGGTCGACGAGGTGGCGATGCACGACTACGTCAGGTACGACGACCTGTGGAACCACCCCTCGACCCTCGAGGTCTGGGAGAAGGTCTTCGGGGAGCCCGTCTTCGTCTTCAAGTCGACGACGATCCGCTACTACCCCTCCGCCGCGGGCACCGAGGAGCCGAGCTTCCTGACGCCGCTGCACCAGGACGGCTTCTACATAGGCCCCAACAAGGACTTCCGCACCGCCTGGATACCGCTGCTCGCGACGACCCGCGGCACGGGCGGCGTCGCCGTCGCCGACGGCAGCCACAAGAAGGGCCCGCGCGAGCACGTGGTCACCGAGAACTTCCGCCGCTTCGGCCACGCCGTACGCGGCATCCCGGCGGAGGAGTTCGGCGCTGGGGAGCAGCTTCTCTTCTCGCCCATGGAGCCGGGTGACGTGATCATCTTCCACGCCTTCATGTGCCACAAGTCCATCCCCAACGTCTCGGTGGATCCGGCCGGCATGCGGATGTCGATGGACACCCGCATCCAGCCCGCCTCCTCGCACCGCGGGTTCAACTCCCTGACCCCCTGGCCGGAGTCCGCGAAGGACGCCTCCAAGGGAATCCTGTCGAAGATCACCGGCACCCCGACCACCACCGAGTGACGTTGTCACCCCGTCTCCGCCTCAACCGTCCCCCCACACACGCCCGGGCAGGCAGCGCATGACGAAGAGCGAGGGCCTCCCCCCTCTGAAGGAAACCGACGCGGCACCGGAGCCCTCGGCCGGTCCGGCACCGGCCGCCGCCGGGCTCAGCGGCATCGCCCTCATGGTGGTACTCACCGGATACGTCCTGTCCATCGTGGACGCCTCCATCGTCAACGTGGCGCTGAGTTCGATCAGTGACGACCTCCACGGCGGCGCCGCCGCACTGGAGCTGGTGGTGTCCGGCTACGGCCTCACCTACGCCCTCGGCCTGGTGCTGGGCGGACGGCTGGGTGACGCCTTCGGCCGACGGCGCCTGTACGCCTACGGGCTCGCCGCGTTCACCGTCACCTCGGCGCTGTGCGCACTCGCCCCGACCATCGAGTTCCTCGTCGCGGCACGGCTGTTGCAGGGCGCGGCCGCATCGATGCTCGTACCGCAGGTGCTGGCGACGATCCAGGCGGTCACCGAGGGCCAGGCGCGCGCCCGTGCGATCGGCATGTACGGGGCTACCGCAGGCGTCGGCATGGTCATCGGGCAGATCGTGGGCGGGCTGCTGGTCTCGCTGGACGTCGCCGGGATCGGCTGGCGGATGGTCTTCGTGATCAACGTGCCGATCGGCGTCGCCGCACTGCTGGCCGTCCGGCGCGTCCCCGCGACCAGGGCCGACACGAAGCCGGGCTTCGACCCGCTGGGCACCGTGCTGTTCGGCGTCACCATGGTCTGTGTTCTGGCCGTGGTCGTGGCGGGGCCCGACCTGGGCTGGCCCCTGTGGCTCTGGTCGTTGCTCGCGGTCGCCGCGGTCGGTGCGCTGGCGCTGACGCGGGTCGAACGCGGGCTGGAGGCACGAGGCGGCTCACCGCTGCTGTCCCCGTCGGTGCTGTCGCACACGGGGATGCGCAGAGGGCTGGCGGCGATGGTGCCGTTCTCGGCCGGCTTCGGCGCCTTCCTGTTCGTCTACGCGCTCATCGCGCAGGGTCACTTCGGATTCGGCGGGCTCGCCTCCGGCGGGGGGATGGCACCGTTCGCCGTGGCCTTCTTCGTGGTGGCGCAGTTCACCCCGAGGATCGCGGCGGCCCTGGGCGGCCGGATCGTCACCCTGGGAACCGTCGTCCAGGCCGCGAGCCTGCTGCTGCTGGCGCTGGTGCTCTGGGTGGGCTGGCCGCACCCCTCCCTGGCGCTCGTGCTCGTCGGGATCGGGTTCTTCGGAGCGGGCGCGGCGCTGATCGGCCCGACGCTGTTCCGGATGATCCTGGCAGACGTACCCCGCGCGCAGGCCGGCATGGGCAGCGGTGTGCTGGTGACCAGCCAGCAGATGGCGACCGCGCTGGGCGCGACCGTCGGCGGAACCCTCTATGTCTCCCTCGCCGGTTCGCTGTCGACGGTGTCGGCGGCCGTGCTCGTCCTGGCCATGCTGGTGTGTTCCTCGGTGATCGTCCTCGTCATCAGTCTCAAGCTCCCCGACCCCAGCTGACACCCGCGCCCCTCGCGCGGACCCGATCCGGACCTTCTCGCCGGCAACGGCGCGCCGTCCTCCGGCGTACCCGCGCACAGAATCGGAGACAGCCAAGTGCACTTACGGACAAGGACAGCCGTGGTGACCGGCGCGGCGAGCGGCATCGGCCTCGCCCTCAGCGCCCGCTTCGCACGGGCCGGCGCCGACGTGGTCATGGCGGACGTCGAGGGCGAAGCACTGCACCGCCGGGCCGCCGAACTCACCGCACCGGGCGTCCAGGTCACCGCCGTGACCGCTGACCTGACCGACCCGGACGCCGTAGAACGGCTCGCGGACACGGCGTTCGACGTGCTCGGCGACGTCGACGTGGTGTGCAACAACGCCGGGGTCCTCGGCCCGGTGGGGCAGCCCCTGTGGGAGGTGCCGCTGGAGCGGATGCGGCAGGTCTTCGAGGTGAACCACTGGGCGCACGTCCTGGTGGCCCGCGCCTTCGTCCCCCGGCTGCTGGAGCGCGGCCGGCCCGCCCATCTGATCCACACCGCCTCGATGTCCGCCTTCGTCGTCGGTGCCGGCAGCGCCGCCTACGCCGCCTCCAAGCACGCCGACCTCGCGGTCGCCCGCAGTCTGCGCGCCGATCTGCGGGGCACCGGGGTCCGGGTGTCGGTGCTGTGCCCCGGCCGGGTCGACACCCCGATGGTCCAGGGCCTGACGGCCCCGCGCGGTGCGGGGGGCGACACCTCCGTGAGCGCCGAGGACGTCGCCGGACTCGTCTGGGAGGCCCTCGGCTCCGACCGCTTCTACCTCTTCAGCAACTCCGACGCGCCGCTGCGGCTGCGCGATCAGTTCGACGACGTATGGCGTCATGTTTCCCTTCCGCCCCCTTCCCCCGAGGAGGAGCTGTGGCCCGCGCCGAAAGCGACGACCGTAGCGATGGATCACCGACCGTCGACCTGGAAGCCGTGAGGGAGAAATACCGGCAGGAACGCGACAAACGCAGCGTCGGTCGCACCTACCGGTTCGCGCGCGGTGACCTGGGCGGCTACGCGCGAGACCCCTACACCGAGCGGCGGGAACGCGAACCGTTCACCGACGAGGTGGACGTCGCCGTCGTGGGCGCCGGCATCGGCGGCCTGCTGACCGGAGCCCATCTGCGCAAGGAGACCGGCCTCAAGCGCATCCGGCTGATCGACGAGGCCGGCGACGTCGGTGGCACCTGGTACTGGAACCGCTTCCCCGGCGTCCGGTGCGACGTCGAGAGCTACATCTACATGCCGTTGCTCGAGGAGACCGGCACGATACCCACCGAGAAGTACTCCACCGGGCCCGAGATATTCGCCCACCTCCAGCAGATCGCCCACAGGTACGACCTCTACCGCGACGCCCTCTTCCAGACCGCCGTCACCGAGCTGCGATGGGACGAGGCGGCCGGCAAGTGGCTGGTGAGCACCGACCGCGGCGATCTGATCCGGGCCCGGTACGTGGCCATGTCGATCGGTCTGATGCACCGCCCCAAACTGCCCGGGCTACCGGGCCTGGAGACGTTCGCCGGGCACTCCTTCCACACCAGCCGCTGGGACTTCGACTACACCGGAGGCGACAGCACCGGCGGGCTGACCGGACTGCGGGACAAGAAGGTCGGCGTCATCGGCACCGGCTCGACGACCGTCCAGCTCGCCCCGCACCTCGCCGAGTGGGCCGAGGAGCTCGTCCTCTTCCAGCGCACCCCGGCCGCGGTCGACATCCGCGGCAACCGGCCCACCCCGTCCGACTGGGCCGGCAGCCTCGAGCCGGGCTGGCAGCAGCACCGGATGGAGAACTTCCACGCGCTGACCTCCGGCGTGCCGCAGGACGAGGATCTGGTCCAGGACCGCTGGACCCAGACCACGGCCGAACTGGCCGCCGCGATCCTGCCCACCGGCGACACCGGGGGCGACCCGAAGGAGCGGGCGCTCGCGGCCGAACGTGCGGACTTCCTCAAGATGGAGGAACTGCGCGCCCGCGTCGACAGCGTTGTCACCGACCCCGCGACCGCCGCCGCACTCAAGCCGTACTACCGCGTCTACTGCAAGCGGCCCTGCTTCCACGACGGCTACCTGCAGACCTTCAACCGGCCCAACGTGACCCTGGTCGACACCCAGGGGCAGGGCGTGGAGCGGCTCACCCCGGCCGGGGTGGTCGCGAACGGCCGGGAGTACCCGGTCGACTGCCTGGTCTTCGCCACCGGCTACGAGCACGAGTTCGCGGTCCCGTACACCGACCGTGCGGGTTACGACATCGTCGGACGCGACGGGGTGAAGCTGTCGGAGAAGTGGGCGGACGGGGCGCGCACCCTGCACGGACTCCAGGTGCACGGTTTCCCCAACTGCTTCGTCCTGTCCAAGGCCCAGGCCGGCCGCCACGTCAACATCGCCTACATGCTGGGCGAGCAGACCCGGCACCTCGCGCACGTCGTCAAGTGCGTGGAGGAGCGCGGTCACCAGGTCGTGGAGGCTTCCGAGGCCGGCGAGAAGGAATGGGTCGAGGAGATCCTCCGGCTCGCCACCGGCGACAGCGACTTCCTGGAGAACTGCACGCCCGGCCTCTACAACAACGAGGGCGACCCGAGCGGTCTGCCCCTGCTCAACTCCAGCTACGGCGGCGGCTCGGTGGCGTTCGTGAACATCCTCAGGCGCTGGCGCGAGGCGGGCGACCTCGCCGGTCTCGAACTGCGCTGACCGCCACGTCCCCTCTCCGAACCTCCTCTCCGAAAGGTGGCAACGCCCATGGACGTAACGCCGATACCCGGCGCCGCTCTCGGCGCCGTCGTGCACGGCGCCCATGTCACCGGTGACATGGACAAGACCCGGTTCGAGGAGATCTGGGCGGCGCTCGACGAGCATCTCGTCCTCGTCCTCCGCGGCCACGAGACCCCCTCCTACGAGCAGTTCCTGGCCTTCGGCCGCCTCTTCGGGCACATCCCGAAGACCGGTCTGACCAGCGGCGCCCACCCCGACCACAACGAGATCCTGATCGTCTCCAACCTCGTGCGGGACGGCCGCAGGATCGGTGTCGGCGACGCCGGGTGGATGGGCTGGCACACCGACTACTCCTTCCGCCCCCGCGTTTCCCAGGTCGGCTTCCTGGAGGCCGTGGAAGTGCCGTCCTCCGGGGGCGGGGAGACCCTCTTCACCGACATGTACGCCCTGTACGAGTCGCTGTCGCCCGAGGAGCGCGGGCGTCTGCACTCCTACCGGGTCCGCCACGCCCTGCGCACCGGGTACGAGGAGACCATCGCGGAGGAACTCCAGGGCGAGGTGTCCCTCGGCGAGAGCACCGAACGGATCCAGCCCGAGGACGGCACCTCCACCATCCACCCGCTGATCGCCCGCAATCCGCGCACCGGCCGCCGGTCGGTCTACATCAGCACCCTGAACACCGAGCGGATCGTGGACCTCGCCCCCGACGAAAGCCGCAGGCTGCTCGACGAACTGCTGGCGCACGCAGGCGAACCCTCGCACACCTACGCCCACACGTGGCAGCCCGGGGACATCGTCGTGTGGGACCAGCTCGGCACCGTCCACGCCAAGCAGGCCTTCGACCCGGCCGAACGGCGCGTCATGCGCCAGGTGGTCAGCATCTTCGACGACCCGACCGACCCCTGGCACACGGAGGTCGCCGCATGAGCACCGCTCCCGCCTGTCTCAGCCACAGCCGGGTCACGATCACCCCGGCGCTGCGCGCCGCCGTCGGCCGGCTCGACGACCGCTCACGTCACCAGGCGGCATACCACTTCGGCTGGATCACCGCCGGTGGTGCTCCCACCAGCGCCGATGCCGGCAAGGCCGTACGGCCGGCGCTCGCGCTGCTGTCGGCCGAGGCGGTCGGGGCACCGCCGGAGGTCGCCCTGCCCGGCGCCGTCGCCGTGGAGCTCGTGCACAACTTCTCCCTGGTGCACGACGACCTGATGGACGGGGACGAGGAGCGCCGTCACCGGCGCACGGTGTGGAAGCTGTGGGGTCCGTCCAGCGCCATCCTGACCGGTGACGCGATGCTGGCGCTCGCCCAGGAGGTGCTGCTGGACACCGGGCTGCCGACAGCGGCGCCCGCCGCCCGCCTGCTGGCGCGCACCACCCGGCATCTGATCCGCGGCCAGGTACAGGACCTGGCCTTCGAACAGCGCTCTCACGTCACGGTCGAGGAGTGCGTCGACATGGCCGCCGGCAAGACCGGAGCGCTGCTGTCGGCGAGCGCCGCGATCGGGGCCGTCCTCGCCGGAGCGCCGGAGGCGACGGTGGACGCGCTGGCGCTCTACGGCGACCAGGTCGGCGTCGCCTTCCAGGTCGTCGACGACGTTCTCGGCATCTGGGGCGATCCGGCCGTCACCGGCAAGCCGGTCCACTCCGATCTGCGCTCCCGCAAGAAGTCCCTGCCGGTGAGCCACGCACTGAATCAGGCCGGCCCGCCCAGCGACGAACTGGCCGCCTGGCTCACCACCCCCGGCGAACCCGACGAGGAGGAACTGCGGCACGTGGCCGCCCTGATCGAGAGCGCCGGCGGCCGGGACTGGGCGATGGCCGAGGCCGCCCGGCGGATGGCGCTGGCCGAGGACGCGCTGCGCGGTGCCGAGCTGGACGCGGGCGCGCGGGACGACCTCCTCGCGCTCGGCCGGTTCGTCGTCCGACGCGAGGCCTGAGACCGGGCCGGCGCCCGTACCCGTATGCCCCTCACCGACTTCCGACTCAGCGATCGGCGCAGTCCTTCCAGGCCACCACAACCCTGCCCTCCGCAACCCACCCCCAAGGATTCCCTCATGCCCCAGGACGTCGACTTCCACATACCCCTGCCGGGCCGGCAGAGCCCGGATCACGCGCGGGCCGACGCCCAGCAGCTCGACTGGCCGCGATCACTCGGTCTGATCAACTCCGAGGCGGCGGCGGCGCGTCATCTGCGCGGCAGCTACGCCGACCTGGCCTCCCGCTTCTACCCGCACGCCGCCGGCGACGATCTGGACCTGGGCGTCGACCTGATGTCGTGGTTCTTCCTCTTCGACGACCTCTTCGACGGGCCGCGCGGCGAGGATCCGGAGGAGACCGCACAGCTCACCGATGCCGTCGCGGCGGCCCTCGACGGGCCCCTCCCCGACACCGCACCCCCCATCGCCCACGGCTTCGCCGACATCTGGCGGCGCACCAGCGAGGGCATGACACCCGCTTGGTGCGCGCGCAGCGCCCGGCACTGGCGCAGTTACTTCGACGGCTACGTCGACGAGGCGGAGAGCCGCTTCCACGACACGCCGTACAACTCCGCGGCCCAGTACCTGGCCGTGCGCCGGCAGACCATCGGGGTGCAGCCGACGGTCGACCTCGCCGAGCGCGCGGGCCGCTTCGAGGTGCCGCACCGGGTCTTCGACAGCGCCGTGCTCTCCGCGATGCTCCAGATCGCCGTCGACGCCAATCTGCTGCTGAACGACATCGCGTCGCTGGAGAAGGAAGAGGCCCGCGGCGAGCAGAACAACATGGTCATGATCCTGCGCCGGGAGCACGGCTGGTCCAAGGACCGCAGCGTCGCACACATCCAGAACGAGGTGCGCGCCCGCCTGGAGCAGTACCTCCTGCTGGAATCCTGCCTGCCTCAGGTCGGCGACATCTACCGGCTCGACGAGGCCGAGCGCGAGGCCCTGGACCGCTACCGCAACGACGCCGTGCGCACGGTGATCCGCGGTTCCTACGACTGGCACCGCTCCTCGGGCCGTTACGACGCCGAGTTCGCGCGGGCCGCCGGCGCCCAGGGCTATCTGGAGGAGCTCGGCAGCACCGCCCACTAGCCGCACCGCTCACCGACACCACGCACCGGCGCCCGGCCGTCTCGGCGACACAGCTGCCGCCCGACCGGAACAGCGGTCACCAGTGCGGCGAAGAAGGGAAGTTGAGAATCCAATGACCGAGCAGACCGCCTTCTCGGCGGGGGTGGCGCCCGGGGCGCTCCCTGTCATGGGACACGCGCTCCAGATGATGCGTCACCCCGTGAACTTCATGACGTCGCTGTCGGCCCACGGCGACCTGGTCGAGATCAGGATCGGCCCCACCACGGCCTACGTCCCGACCCACCCCGAACTGCTGCGGCACGTCCTGACCAACGACCGCATCTTCGACAAGGGCGGCGTCTTCTACGACCGTGCCCGTGACATCGCCGGCAACGGCCTGGTGACCTGCCCGTTCTCCGACCACCGCCGCCAGCGCCGGCTGATGCAGTCGGCGTTCACCCGTGGTCAGCTCAAGCGGTACGCCGAGGCCATGCACGCCGAGATCGACGCCACGGCGTCGCGCTGGCAGGACGGCACGGTGGTCGACGCCTTCCAGGAGATGTACGGCATGGCCCTGCGCACGGTCGGCCGCACCCTCTACTCCACACCCGTGAGCCCCGAGCTGGCGGCGAAGGTGGAACGTTCCTTCGATGTCGTGCTCAACGGCCTGTTCCGGCAGATGTTCCTGCCGGCCTCGATCCGCCGGCTGCCCCTGCCGTCCCAGCGCCGTTACAAGAGCAACCTGGACTTCCTGCACGAGACCACCCAGCAGCTCATCGAGGACTACCGCAGTTCCGACACCGAGCGGGACGACCTGCTCGCCGCCCTGATCGCCTCCCGCGACGACGACGGCGGCCGGCTCGGTGACAAGGAGATCCACGACCAGGTCATCACCGTCATGGCGGCCGGCACCGAGACCGTCGCCGGCACCCTCACCTGGGTCTTCTACCTCCTCTCCCAGCACCCGGAGATCGAGGCCGCGCTCTACGACGAGATCGACACCGTCCTCGACGGCCGTGCCCCGCAGTGGGACGACCTGCCGAAGCTCTCCCTGGCCGACCGGATCATCTCCGAGACGCTGCGGCTGCACCCGCCCGCCTGGCTGTTCACCCGGCTCACCACCTCGCCGACCGAACTCGCGGGCCGTCAGCTGCCCGCCGGCTCCACCGTCGTCTTCAGCCCGGCCGCGGTCGCCCAGTACGAGGACGCCTTCGACGACCCCAGGACGTTCGACCCCGACCGCTGGCTCCCGGACCGTATCGCGCCGGCCTCCCGCCACGCCTACGTGCCGTTCGGCACCGGCGCCCGCAAGTGCATCGGCGACCTCTACGCACGCACCGAGGCCCTCCTGGGGCTCGCCACCATCCTCGGCCGCTGGCGGGTCACCTGCGAGCCCGGCATGGACATCCGCCCGGTCCCGCTGGCCACCATCTACCACCCGCGCCGACTGCGCCTGAGGCTGGACGCGCGCACGCCGCGCCGTACGGCCTCCGCAGCCTCCGCACCGGCCGGGGGTGACGGGACGTGAGCGAACCACCCGGCTCCCGCCGCTCGTGATCGCCCGGGGGACCCGACGCGGGCTCGTCACCATCGGAGAAGGGTGACGAGCCGAAGCTCGTTCGCGACAGGCCGAGTTGTGGGAACAGCCACCCCGACGGAGCCGCCGGGCCTTCTCGGAGGTCGAAGACCCGTTGTTGGCGAATCGTTTGATCACACGGGTATCTTGGCGCGCGAGGCCGCTGTCCATCGGTACACGGGGTGGCGATCACGCAGCCCTCCGCCCGCTGCACGCCGCCCGCACCGGCCACGCCGGTGCGGAGACCGCGATCTACGAGCGGATCGTCAAGGAATACAGCGGCCAGGACGCCCGGAAGAAGATGGGACAGCCGTAGCCGTGAACAAGAAGCACCTGGTCCTGCCCGCCGTACTCGTCGTCGCGGCAGCGGTCGTCACCACACTCGAGCTCTGGCCGACCGAGCTCAAGGAACTGCGCGAGCAGAACCTGTGCCTGGGCATGCTGACGGAGCGGACCGCCGGCCTGCTCCAGGACGGCATGGGCGGGGCCGTCCTGGTCGAAGAGTTCGTCCCGAAGAGCGCGGGGTCCGCGACCGGGCCGGCGGACCCGGTCTTCTCCACCACCTGCTTCGTCAATCGGAGGAACGCCGAGGACAGGAGCAGCATGCGGCTCCAGTACACCCTGGACGTGAGGTCCACCGACACGCCGAACGATCCCCCGGAGGGCGCCACCCCCATAGGGGAGGGCCTCACGGGCTGGGTGGGTCAGCGCCAGAGCGAGGTGCGGATGCCGGAGGGGTGCGCGAAGGAGATGAGGCGGTCCGACGCGCGGCACATCATGGTCACCCTCAAGATCTCACCGGTTGCGCTCGTGGGACGGGACTGGAACCACGCGTCGCTGATGAAGGACTCGCGCACCGTGATCCTCGAGGCCGTGGAGAACCTGACCAAGCAGTACGACTGCGCCGCCTGACCACGTCAGCGCGAAGCTGGAGTGCGTGCAGGCGATCGTCGACCGCTGCGGCTTCGACCGGAATGCCGACGGACCCCGGCCGGGAGCAGGTCTTCGACGCCCACCCGTGGCGCGGCCCAGCGCGGGACCGCCACTTCCTGTCCTCCTGGCCGCCTCCCCCTTGTGGACGGCGTCAGCAGGCGCTGTTTCGAGGACTGTGTCGAAGCCGTGCCGCACGGCCTCGACTCCCGTAGTCCGCCTCGAACTCGGTGGCCATGGGCGAGGGCACGGACAAGCCTGTTCGTCAGGCCCGGTCCGCGTGGAAGGACGGGTAGTCGGTGTATCCCTCGGCGCCGGATGTGTAGAAGAGTGCCGGGCGCGGCTCGTTCTCCGCGTGTTCGCCCTGCCAGCGCTCGACCAGGTCGGGGTTGGCCAAGGCCGCTCGGCCGACGGCCACGACGTCGGCGTGTGCGGCCTCGATCAGCCCCGCTGCTTCCTCACGCGAGGTGATCGAGGAGGAACCGCTGTTGGCCATCAGCTTGCCGCCGAAGCGCCGGCGCAACTCCTGGACCAGGCCTCCCCGCAACTCCTCGTGCAGGACGGAGAGGTAGGCCGGACCCAGCGGGCTCAGCTGGTCGAGCAGGTGGCCGTAGGTGGCCAGGACGTCGCCCCTGTCGGTCTCCAGGACGTCCTTGATGTTGCGTTCGGGCGAGATCCGCAGCCCGACCCGTCCGGCGCCGATGGCCTTCGCCACCGCGGTCACCACTTCGACGACGAAGCGGGCCCGGTTCGTCGGCGTACCCCCGTACCCGTCGGTGCGCCGGTTGGACGCCGGAGCGAGGAACTCGTGCAGCAGGTATCCGTTGGCGGCGTGGATTTCAACGCCGTCCAGACCGGCCTCGATCGCCCGGCGGGAGGCGGCGACGAAGTCATCGAGGACTGTTCGGGCCTCGGCGACGGTCAGTGCTCGTGGCACAGGGTAGGACTGCTTGCCCTTCTCCGTGTGCCCCTCGCCGCTGACCGCGATCGCACTGGGAGCCAGGACGCGCCGGCCGCCGTTGACGTCAGGGTGGGTGACACGGCCGGCGTGCACGACCTGCATCACGATGCGGCCGCCTCGAGCGTGTACCGCTTCGGCCACCCGCCGCCAGCCGGCCACTTGTTCGTCCGTGACGATGCCAGGCTGTCCCACGAAGGCCTGTGCCTCGTGGCTGGAGTAGACCCCCTCGGTGACTATCAGCCCGAGGCTCGCCCGCTGTCTGTAGTGCTCGATCATCAGGCCACCCGGGACCCCGGAGGGGCCCGAGCGCATCCGAGTCAGCGGGGCCATGACGACACGGTTCGCAAGCTCGATGTCCCCGAGGGAAACGGGCGTGAAGAGAGATGTTCCCGCGGATACCGATGCTGACGTCACTGGCGCGACTCCGTTCCGAGATGGGTGCGCGAATGGACATGGAGCCCGCACGCCGAAGTGCCGTGGCCGCACTGGGTCGCGAGCCGTCACCACCGAGACCACGGCGCCCCCTCGCGCTCGAAGGCATGATGAGCCCTCGAACCGTCCGCGGTCGTCGAACCGGGTGAAGTACCGGCTGCACAGGGCGTGGTGACGTGATGGCGCCGGGCGGTCCGCACGGCGGAGAGACGCGGGTGTGCCGCGCTGCGGCGCTCTCCCGGCGAGGGCGCCACAGCGTTCGGGCGGGCTCGGTGTGCTCGCAGGCCGGGGTCGGACCCAGGTGGGCGCGTGGTCCTCGCCGTAGCGGGCGCCGTAGCCGCCGTGCGTCAGGATCTCGTTGATCGCGGCCCCAAGTCCGCTTCGTTCGCGGTGAGATCGGCGGCACGGGTGTTCTCCTCGACGTGCTTCGGGCTGCGGGTGCCGGGGATGGGCACCCTGCGCGAGGAGCCGGGTCAGGGCCGGCCGGGAGGTCGCAGCCCCGTCGGCGGCGGCAGAACGATGCGTCGGCGGCCGTCGCCAGGGCAGGTCCCTAGATGCCCGCGAGGACGGTGGGGTCGCCTTCGGTCCAGGCGTTGTCCACGGTGACGTGCTGGATGAGCCAGACGTCGCCGTTCCTGACCAGTTCGACGTCGTAGCGGTTGGTCATGAGGACGTGGCGGGAGTGGTCCTCCCGGGGCAGATGCTGGCACGCCACGATCGCTTCGAGGTTCGCCCTGTCGCCGTCGAGGCTCACCCGCGGGTTGCTCACGGAGTGCGTGGTGTCGAGGTGACCGAGCGAGGCCGACAGGGCTGCGGCGATGGTCTCGCGGCCTTCCACCGGCGGGTACTCCTGGCCGGCCTTCTTCGTGGCCGGACCGAAATCGGCTACCGCATCGTCTGCGAACGCGGACGCGAGAAGGTCCTTGTCACGCAGATCGAGACCGGCTGCGTATCGGTAGAGCGTCTCCACCACGGCGAACTTGTCCTCGATCGCCGTGGTGGAGGTGCTGCTGTCTGTCGTCGACATGGTGCTTCCTTACGTGGCGGGTCGGTACGCCATCCACCGTAGACCACTATTCGACAGCTGTCGAATAGTGGTAGCGTCGAGAGCGAACCCGTTCGAAGGAGTGAAATGTCCGAAGTGGATCCCGGTGCTCGAATGACGGCCGTAACCGGAGGCGGCAGGGGATCGGACCCCTTCCCCGTGCCACCCGGTCGGCCGCGCGCGCCGCACGAAGGCAGGCGTGAGCCTCCTCGCCGGAGCCCGCGAGCTGTCCACGGCGTACCTGCCGACGGCCGGAGAGCGGCGGCGGCTTCGAGGCCCCCCGGGGGTGAAGCGCGGCGATCACCCGCGAAGTAGGGTGCGTCCATGGTGAGTGACCAGCCCCCGGCAACCGACGCGGACCCGCGCTTCACGCGCTCGCGACGCGCGATCGCGGACGCACTTGCCGACCTCATGCAGCGGACCGGGTCGTGCCCCTCGGTCTCCGCCCTCTCGGAAGCCGCCGGCATCCACCGCGCCACCTTCTACAACCACTTCGACTCCGTCGAAGAGGCAGCGGTGCACGTGATCGCTGACGACTTCCGCGCCCTTCACGTCCTGAACATCAACGATCGGCACATGGGCGCGGACCCCACCGCCGTGGCAGTGGCGACGCTGAACGCCATGCTCGACTCCCTCAGACAGCGCAGAAGCCTCTTCCTGCTGGCTTCGACCTGGCAATCGTCGAGCGGCCTGATGGGCATCGGCGACCTCCTCCTGGAGCAGCTCCACGCCCTGCGGCGCGACCTCGGTATCGACGAGCGGGAAACGGGCCCGCACAACTCGGTCGAGGACGTCTACACCGCCTCCGGCGTGCACGGAGTCTTCTCTGCCGCCGTCGGGGGCAACACCGACTGCGACCCGGAGGAGATCGCTGTCCGTCTGTACGCCCTCCTGCCCGACTGGATCCGTCAGCCACCGCAGTCGCCGGCAACCTGAGCCGACGGCTCGGCCGGCCGTGAGCCGGGGCAACCCCGATGCATCACCGTGCGCCCTACCGCCGGTGTGACCTTCTCACCATGGCGCGCGGGCATGCCCACCGCAGGACCGATTCGGCCCGGCAGCGCCGATTTTCGCCTCTACGCATTCATGGCCACAGCGCCCACATCGGCTTCGACGAGCCGGCCACCGATTCGGGGCCGCGCGTCGGAAGGAGACCGCACCATGAGCATTGCCCTCGTACGGAACCCGGGCGACGGCCAGGACTTCCGCTACTACGACAACGTGATCGAGCAGGTGGCGACCGACGCCGAGACCAGCGGAGCGGTCAGCGTCATGCGTCTCACCGTCGGCCGCGAGGACGCGCCCCCGCTGCACACCCACAGCCGGGAGGACGAGAGCTGGGTGGTCCTGTCCGGCCGCGTCCGGTTCTGGGTCGGAGCGACCTCGCTGGACGAGTGCGAGGTGCACGACGCCGAAGCAGGCGCCTACATCTACGTGTCCCGGCTGGTCCCGCACACGTTCCAGACGATCACCCGGACCGCCGAGGTCCTTGTCATCAACAACCCCGGAGCCGTCGAAGGCCTCTTCCACGCGGTCGGACCCGCCGCCGCGCGTGCGGACTCCGAGCACACCGACCTCGCGTCGGACTACGGGATCGTGAACCACGACGGCCCGCCGCCCGCCTGAACGCGGTGCCGCGGCGATCGCCCCCTGCGCTGCGCGTCCGACCGGAACCGCCCCTCCCCCGCCGGGAACCCGCAACTCCCCTCAGAAAAGGGACCCTCATGAGCCAGAACCTCAAGGACAAGGTCATCACCTACCTACGCGCACTGGAGAAGTCCGACTGGGAGTCCGCGCGTGCCCTGTGCGCCGAGGCAGCCACCGTCTGGCACAACGACGGCAAGGGCGATGAGACGCTCGAGGAGTACTTCGAGGGGTTGAGACGGCAGATCGACTCCTACGACTCGATCCGCTACGACATCGTCCGCCAGCTCTCCCAGCCGGGCGAGGTCCTCCAGCAGCACGTGGTGCACGTGACAGCGAAGGACGGCGGGCGAGGTGAGGTGCACGCCGCGGTCCACTTCGGCTTCGACGGTGCCGGCCTGATCACCCGCATCGAGGCGTACGCCAACTACATCCCCGTCGGTCAGGACAGCTGAGGCGGCGGCCGCGCTCACGCGCCGGCTCCCCCGGGCGCTGGGCGAGGCTCGAAAATACGCGCGCTCCGACGCCCGTGACCCGCGCCTGCAGGACGCGTGGTCGACACCATTGCCCGGGAGTGAGCGCGACCTCAGAGAGTGATGCAGAAGGGGTGACCCGCGGGGTCCAGCAGGATTCGCCGTCGGTCGGGCTGCGGTTGCACGTCCGCTTCGACGGCTCCCAGAGCGATGAGCCGGGCCTGGGCTGTGTCCAGGTCGGCCACGCCCAGTTCGAGATGAGCCTGCTTCGGCACCGAGGGGTCCGGCCAGCTGGGGGGCTCGTAGTCGTCCAAGCGGTAGAAGCCCAGCCCGGGCGAATCCTCACGGCCCAGCAGCACGAAGCCGTCAGTGGCAAGCGTGATGGGCAGGTTGAGGGCCTCACTGTAGAAGCGGGCCGATTCAGCGGGGTCGTGGCAGTCGAAGGTGACGGCCAGGTAGCGGATGGCGGGATCGGGTTCGGTGCGTGTACTCATCGGAAGACTCCCTGCTCGGCGAGGCCGGCCCGGACGGTGCTGACCTTCGCCCGAAGGCGCCGGAGGTCAGCCGGCCCAGGCCGACAGCCACCGATCGCTCGAATGCCTATGTCGTTGCCGGTATGCACGTGTGGGTGCTGAGGTGTGGTGGCATGCAACCGCACGGCGCCGCACTCATCGTGTGCGGACTTCGCCGGTCGGGAAGTCCGGGATCGGTGTGAAGACCTCGATCATGGTCGTGTCCTCGAGCGCGACCGCGGAATGGGGCACTCCACCCGGAATCCCAAGTGCCTCGCCCGGCCCCAGGACAAGCTCCTTTCCATCGACCACGTACGCCATGCGGCCCGTCAGGATGACGTCGATCTGCTCCATCGGATGAACTTCCTGCGCGCTCGGATCCGCGGCGTCGGGGATGACGGTGTCCGCCGCGATCGCTACGTGCAGCACCTGCGCCTTGTCGGCGGTCAGCGCTTTGATCATGATCCGGCTGCCGAAGTCCCCCAGCGGCGTCGGCTCGATCTCACTCCAGATCCGGTGCTGCGGTCGGCCGGGTTCGTGTGCGGAGGTCTGTTCTGTGGTCATGAAGAAGACGCTACGGCGAGACCAGGACAGGTTCGTTCCTGGTCCCGAGGCCCCCGAAAACTCTTCGGCGTTGGTCCCCCAACCGGGCAACTGGCTGCAGAGTGTGGGCGATTCGGTCTGTCGGCGGACGGATCATGCGTGTGACCGACATGGAGGCGGACGCGGACGGCGATCGTCGAGCGGGGCGCGGAAATGCAGGGCTTCCCTCCGTGCCGCGCGTCACGGTGGGTCGGTGGGGCTCAGGTCGAATTCGGCCCGTTCGGACTCGATTCCGTTGATCTGCAGGGAGATGGCGTGCGTCCCGGGGTAGTAGCGGCGTGTCGTGATCGGCCGGAACGAGTGTTCCCGCGTGACCTCGATCCGCTCGTCCGGTGCGAGGGTGCGGGTGGTGAGTTTGAAGGTCTTGCCGGTCCGGGTCCCGTCGGCCTTGCGGTGGTGCACGATGTAGTCGATCGTCAGCCGCGCCGCGGAAGCACCCACGTTGCGGATCGAGGCGGTGAGCCGGACGCTCCCGCCGAGGGGGACGACGTCCCGGTCCAGGCGGGGCCCCTCCACGTCCAGGGCGGCGGGAGGGAAGCCGAGCAGTTCCAGTGCCCCGGGGTGGCCGCGCTTGATGAGCGTGCGCAGCCCGTGCCTCGCCAGGCGTTCGGTGGTGGCGGTGGGAGTGCCCAGCCAGCGGCGTGCCGTGTCGACGACGAGGTCGGGGTGGTCGCGGCTGAGGTCGTTGAGGTGGTTGGCGACCGAGCGGCGTACGTATTCGCTCTCGTCCCGGTAGAGGGCGTCCAGAACGGGCACGGTCGCCCCCGGACGGGCCAGGATCTGTGGGATCCGTACCGCCCAGGGCAGGTAGGGACGGGTGCCTTCGGAGGCCAGCCGGCGCACGTCGACCTCAGCCGATCCGGTCCAGTCGCCGACGATGGTGCGGAGGGCCCGGTCGAGATCGTGTCGCAGCAGTGTCCTGATCGCGAACTCGGAGGAGAGGCGCCCGGTGAGGCTCGCGAGCAGCGCCATCGCGTCGTCGAAGGCGGCGGTTCCGCCCTCCTGGACGGCGCGGGTGGCGACCGCGCCGGTGACCGGCCAGATCAGCCATCCCGTGAAGTCCGGAGCCTTGTCACGGGCGGTGCGCACGGTGTGGGCGAGTGTGGCGTAGTCGCCCGGTACGTCCGTCAGCAGTGCGTCGCGCAGCAGGTCGGCGCGCTGTCGCAGGGGCAGCGGGCCGATCTGCCGCGCTGCCGCGCGCAGTGCCGCGAGGTCGGCGTCCGGAGCCGCGGCCCGGATGGCGCGTGTGAGGCTCTGCACGGTGTGGAGGCTGATGAGTTCGTCGGCGAACGGCATGCTGGTGGTCCCTCCGTCACGTGAGGTGGTGCAGCGCGGTGGTGAGCTGCCAGTCCACACTGTCCTGGTCGATCGTGGCGTGGACGGGGGAGTTCGCCATCTCGCCGGTGATGCCGGCGGCACCGGCGCGGGCGTGCGGCAGGCCGTCGTAGGCGACGATGTCGATGACGCGCCCGTCGTCGGTCTCGACGATGCGCCGCCAGAGGAAGCCGGGCTGTCGCTTCAGGTAGGCGTCGATGTCCGCGTTCGCTTTCACGAAGTCATCGGCGGTGTGGCCCGGAGCCGGCCGCAGTGTGGTGATTTCGAGCGTCTCGGTCATGGTGTGTTCCGTTCTGGTCACGTCGTGGTGCGGCCGGGGGTCAGCGGACGAAGGCATTGGCGGACAGGCCGTTGGTGGTGGTGTCTCCCTGCTGGAAACCGACCATCGACTCGATCACGTGTGCGGGTGGTCGAGGCTCGGCGCCGTGGGGGTGTCGAGCTCGGTGATCTGGGTGTCGGTGAGCGTGCCGTCGAGCGAGGCGAGATCGGTGGCCAGTTGTTCCTGCGCGGATCAGACGTCTGTTTCAGGGCGATCGGGATGCGCCCAGTGCGTGTGGAAGGCGCCCTGCCGGTCGATACGCCGGTAGGTGTGAGAGCCGAAATAGTCCCGCTGGCCCTGCAGCAGTGCGGCGGGCAGCCGGTCGGCCCGCAGTGTGTCGTAGTACGAGAGCGCCGCGGCGAATGCGGGAGCCGGGACACCACGCCGGGCGGCGGTGGCGACGACCTCTCGCCAGGGGACCTGGGCTGCGGTGATCTCCTCCGCGAACCCGGGCTCGGCCAGCAGGCTGACGAGGCCGGGGGCGGCCGCGTGCGCCGTGCGGATGCGGTCGAGGAAGGCGGCGCGGATGATGCAGCCGCCGCGCCAGATGCCGGCCACCGCTCCGAAGTCGATGTCCCAGCCGTATGCGAGCGCGGCGTCCTGGATCATCTTGAAACCCTGGTCGTAGGCGATGACCTTGGAGGCGTACAGTGCCTGCTCGACCTGCGAGGTGAAGCGTTCCGCCTCGGAGCGCGTCTTCGGTACGTGCATACCGCCGGGCAGTGGACGGTACGCGGTACGCAGTGCGGACTGTCCGGACGCCGCGCGTGCGAAGGTCGCCTGAGCGATGGTGGTGACGGGCGAGGCGAGATCGAGGGCGGTTTGCACGGTCCAGCGGCCGGTGCCTTTCTGTCCGGCGGCATCGGCGATCACGTCGACGAACGGCCTCCCGGTCTCGGCGTCCGTGTGGGAGAGCACCTCGGCGGTGATCTCGATCAGATAGGAGTTCAGTCGCCCCTTGTTCCAGGTGCGGAAGATCCCGGCGATCTCGGCCGGACTGTACTGGGCCACCTGGCGCAGCAGGTCGTAGGCTTCGGCGATGATCTGCATGTCGGCGTACTCGATGCCGTTGTGGACCATCTTCACGAAATGACCGGCGCCGTCGGACCCGACGTGTGTGCTGCAGGCCTCCCCGTCGACATGTGCGCTGATGGTCTCGAACACGGGGCCCAGGACGGCGTAGGCCGCCTTCGAACCGCCCACCATGATCGAAGGCCCGTCCAGAGCGCCCTCCTCACCGCCGGAGACGCCTGCTCCGACGAAGTGGACACCGCGTTCACGCAGGTCCGCCTCGCGACGCCGGGTGTCGGCGAAGTGGGCGTTCCCACCGTCGATGATCATGTCCCCCGGCTCCAGCAACGGGGCGAATTCGTCTATGACCGCGTCCGTGGCAGCGCCTGCCTGCACCATGATCATGAGGCGGCGGGGACTCTGCAGGGCATCGACGAGGTCCTGGGCGGTCTCGGCCGGCACGAAAGTGCCCTCGTGACCGAACTCCTCCATGAGGGTCCGGGTACGCGACGGGGTCCGGTTGTGGACGGCGACCGTGTAACCGTGGCGGGCGAAGTTGCGGGCCAGATTGCGGCCCATCACCGCGAGTCCGGTTACTCCGATGTGCGCGCGTGCGTTCATGATGATCTCTTTCTCTGCCGCCTGTACGGCGGAAAGCGAGTAGGTGGTCATGGCTGCGGCCCGACCGAGGCCGCGAGGTAGGTGAAGGCTTCGGCACTGCGACTTCCCGGGGCGGGAACTCCGACCAACAGATGCTGTCCCGGGGCGGCCGCCACGCGGTGGACGCGGTACGAGAGCTCGATGTGTCCGGCTGCGGGGTGAAACACCTTTCTGTACGCGCGGTCCAGGCCGACCGTCTCGCCGCCCTCCCGCCTCCTCCTTTCGAAGTCGGCCGACTCCGCGGACAGGCCGGCGACGAGATCCGCGATCTCGGTGTCCCGGTGCAGCCGGACGGCATTGAGACGCAGCGTGCGCAGCGAGCCGTCGACGGCCGAAGGCCATTCGGTGAAGTAGCTCCGCGCCCCGGGATGCGTGAAGAGGATCCGGAGCAGGTTCTGATCGCTACCGACGAGGGGAGACAGCAGTGCCTGGGCGTGCGCGTTGGCCGCCAGGATGTCGAAGCAGGGGCTCAGCACATAGGCCGCTGCCCGGTGAGATGCCTCCAGCATGCGCAGTAGTTCCGGGTGCACCTGCCTACGGGCGGTGTCCGGACGGAGGCTCGGGTTGAGTCCGGCGAGACGGAACAGCCGGCTTCGCGAATCCGGGGCCAACCGCAGGGCTCGGGAGAGGGATTCGGTGATCCGGGGCGAGGGGTTTCGCTCCCGGCCCTGCTCCAGCCGGCTGTAGTAGTCGGCGCTGACGTGCGCCAGGACCGCCACCTCCTCCCGGCGCAGTCCTTCCACCCGGCGGTGACGGCCGCCGGTGCCCAGGCCGACGTCCGCGGGAGTCAGCCGGGACCTGCGGGCCCGGAGGAACTCCCCCAGGGAGTTGTCCCGTGGCTCCTCGGCGTTCCCGCCGGTTCGCGCCCGGCCGATGGGCGCCATGGCCGGCACGTGCATGCGCATCCGCAGTCCTTCCCGGCTCGCGGCACCGGGGGCCGGTGTGCACGGGGCGAGCGGGCACTTCGGCGCACTTCAGGCGTCCTGCGGGGCCTTGAGGTGGTAGCGGGTGTCGCCGGTGAAGTCGATGGTGACCTCCCGCCGGGCGAAGGACCACGTCCCATCCCGCCGCTCGAAGCGGTCGCGGTACCGCCCGCCCGCCACCATCTGCAACGGCAGGAGGCCGGGCACCGCCTGGAGGATGTTGTAGTACGACCGCGCTTCGGCACTGCCGTCGTCCTCGTTCACCTCGATGAGGATGTTCGTCGTGATGTGCCGGGTACGCAGGGTCCCGTCGTCGTGCACGACGAGCATGGAGCCGATCAGGTCCTCGATGGTCTTCCCACCGCGCAGGCTCACCTCACCGGACACGAAGTCCGCGTTCTCGAAGAGTGCGCCGAACTCCGCGAAGTTGCCCTCGTCCACGAGGTGCGAGTAGCGGGCGATGAGGTTCTCGATCTGTCGGGCGCTCGGGATCGAGGAGGTGGGAGCAGACATGGCAGTGGCCTTTCACCAGGGGATTCGTTCCCCCGTGGTCGGGCGAACACCGTCAGTCTGGTCAGCCGACGGCCGGCCGGGAAGGACCTGTCTTCCTGGGTGCCGCGCACCCAGGTTCCGCTCGGCCCCCTGCCGTGAGGCGGTCGGCCGTGTGGTGCCCCTAAAGGTCCTTGATCTGCGAATCGCCGACCGCGAGGGCCAGTGCGGAGCCGTAGGCGGAGGAAGGTGACTGGAAGCCGGCCGTGAAGGAACCGGCCAGTACGCGGCGGGCGATCTCCACGGACGACAGCTGGGTGAACCGGTAGCCGGTCGGTGTCTCGATCAGGGAACGGACCACGCTGCCGTCCCGGCCGGTCACCTCCGCAACGACCTTGCTGCGTCCCACCTCCCGCTCCTGAGCGGTGGGCCCGTCAGGCAGCGCCGCGAGGTCCAGGTCGATGGGGAGCGGCTGACCGACCTGCACGTACACCTCGATCGAGGGAACACCGGTGGCGTGGTGACTGGTGATCAGGTCACCCATGGACACGGATACGCACTCCTCCGGACCGTCGTCACCGAAGTCGAACGAGGCGACCCTGGGCTCCGGCAGCGCGACGATGTCCCCGTCGCTGCGGACCAGCACGCCCAGGTCACCGATGCCCTCGGTCGCGCTGACGATGGACCCGCGGGAGAAGAGGTTCAGGCCCTCCGACTCCTCGGGGGTCGCACTGAGGAGCTTGAGCGCGAGGCGCAGGCCGACGGGCTCCGCGACACGGGCCGCGGCGTGGGCGGCCACGCAGTCGCTGGGCACCACGTCCCAGCCGGCGCCGGACATGACCATCACGCCGGCGGCCACTGCCTCGGCGTGCCGGGAGCGCGCGGTGGCGAAGACGTCGTATTCGGCGGTGGTGTCGAGGTAGTGCACACCCTTGTCGATGCAGGCGTCCATCAGCGGGCCCGCAGTGCGGTGGAAGGGGCCCGCGACGTTCAGCACCACGGCGATGCCGTCGAGCGCGTCCCGCAGAAGTGCGGGGTCGTCGACCGTGAAGGCGCGGCTTTCGACGCCGAGTTCCTCGCCGAGTACCTTGACGCGCTCCTGGTTGCGACCGGCCACGACGACGTCGAGGCCCGACTCCTTGGCGTGCTCGGCGACGAGCTTCCCGGTGTAACCGGTGGCGCCGTAGACCAGCAGGCGGGGGGTGGCTGACATGTTGTGCTCCCATGAACGGGTAAGAGGTGGGGACTGCGGGAAGGCCCGTCCGAAGCGTGACGCGCTCGGCGCTCTGTGCCTCGCATTCAGGCTAGAAGCAGATCCGGACACCTACGGTCCTGGTTTCTCACCGGTCGCTGCGTGAGCCCGCCCGGTCGTCACGAGCGGAGCGTCACTGCTGCTCATCGGCTCCCTGCCGGCCCGGTCCGTTGCCCCGGTACAGGTCGTCGAGCCGGGCGAGCAGTGCCTCGCGAACGGAGTCGGGCGACAGCACTTCCAGCCGTGTGCGCAGGCTGAGGAGGTAGCCGGCGAGCTGGTCGGGGTCGGATCCGCCGATGCTGATGACCGTCGCGTCCGGTCCGTCGGGTTCGTGGGTGGCGACGATGGGCGCCACCAGACGCCGGGCGTCGTCGTAGGACAGCGGGAGGCGGACACGGGCGAAGAAGGGGTACCCGGTGCGGGTGATGGTCTCGGAGACCAGCTGCGCGGCGTCCGGGGCGTCCGGCAGCTCGACGACCTGCCCGGTGGACTCGACCCGCACCACCCGGTCGGCACGGAACGTCCGCCAGGCCGATCGTTCGACGTCGCGGGCCACGAAGTACCAGTGGGCGCCGGTGTACACCAGGCGGTGCGGATCGACGCACCGGACCGTGGTCGTGCCGTGCATGTCACGGTAGGTGAGTGTGGTGCGCTCGGACGCCCGGCAGACGGAGGCCAGCAGCAACAGCACGTCGGCGGACGCCCGGGGGGTCTCGCAGCGCGCGGTGTGTTCGACGGTGGCGTCCAGGCCCGCCAGCCGTTTCGCCATGCGGACGGGGAGGATCTGCCGCAGCTTCAGCAGCGCCGACAGTGCTGCCGGGTCGGCACCGAGTGCCGCACCGTGTGCGGCTTCCCTGAGCGCCACGGCCACGGCGAACACCTCGTCGTCGTCCAGATTCAGCGGCGGCATACGGTTGCCCGCGCCGAAGCGGTAGCCGCCACCCGGCCCCGGTACGGACTCCACGCCGTAGCCGAGCTCACGCAGCCGGTCGATGTCCCGGCGCACCGTGCGCTCCGTGACGTCCAGTTGTCGTGCGAGCTCCGCGTTGGACCAGGTGGGCCTGCTCGACAGCAGGGACACCAGCCGAAGCAGCCGGGCAGAGGTTGCGATCATGAGAAGAACCTATTCGGGTGCCACGGCGGGCGTGGTACCGGGCGGTTCGAGGACGGCGAGCCACGTCCCGACGTCACATCCAGCCCTCACGCCGCTCCCGTCACTCACGCGGTAGCCGGTGCTGCCGTCCTGGCCGCCGCCCGCCACCCGCCACCGCAAGCACCGCGTATTTCGCTCGGTGTGCTGCCGGACGTCGAACGGGCGGGAGCCGGAACCGTCGGAGGCGGAGCGTGGCCTACGCGACTTCGTCTGACCCGACAGGCCCTGCACGAAGCCCTGCGGGGGCGCTGCCGAGGTCGGCCGTCAGGTCAGCGGTGAGCCGGACCAGATCGTCGAGGGCTGCCAGCGGGTCCGGCGCCTCCGTGTCGAGGGGAAAGACGATCCTCTCCACACCGGCTTGTTCGTACCCGCCGACGATCCCAGCTCCGGCCGGCCCCACATGCAGGACCGTCACGGGGACTTCACGGCCTGCGAGTTCGCGCAACCGCTCAATTCTCGGCTTCAACCCGTCGGGCGACTGAGGGTTGGGAAACCAGCCGTCTCCGACCTCCACCACCCGGGCGAATGCCTTTTCCCCACCGCCGACATAGACCGGGGGATGCGGGCGCTGCACAGGCTTGGGCCACGAATAGATGGGATCGAAGTCCACGAATTTACCATGAAATTCGGCCTTTTCGTGGTGCCATATTTCCTTCATCGCGAGAACATGCTCGGTCGCGATCGCGCCACGCCTGGCGGGATCCCCGCCGTGATTCGCCATTTCTTCGGCATTCCAACCGGATCCGATCCCGAAGATGAACCGACCGTGCGACAACAGGTCCAGAGATGCGATGAGCTTGGCCGTGGTGATCGGGTCCCTCTGCGCGACCAGCGCTATTCCCGTGCCGAGAAGCAGGTGATGGGTGACGCCGGCCATCGCGGTGAGTGCCACGAAAGGGTCGATAGTGTGGTAGAGGGAGGCCGGGCGATCACCGAACGGGTACGGCGACCTTTCATCAACGGGAATGTGGGTGTGCTCGGCGAGAAAAATCGAATCGAATCCTCGCTCCTCCACGGCTCGACCGTACTCGGCCGGGGACATGGTCGATCGGTCCGTGAAGGTGCAGTTCACCCCGAACTTCATCGGTGGTTCCCTTTCCGATTGTGCCGGTTCGACTGTTGCGGACTGATTCCCTCGCGACGCGGTACGAGACCGAGGGCTTTTATCATGGGCATGGTTCTTGTTCTCCCTGCGATATTGATCGACAGTGCGCGGGCTCACGCGCTTCCCTTCCGGTGCCGGCCTCCCCCGTCAGGCCCTCCAGACCTACGACGGCATCCCCTGAGGGCTGCGAGGTCGGATCGGGCCCACTCCCTCCCCCGCGCAGTGACACGCTCTCCGCCGGCACGCCGGCCCCGGCCTCTCCAGGCCTTGCCGGCCTGGGAGTCGGTGTCCGGCGGCGCCGAGCCGTGGTTCACCGGGGTTACTCGATGAGCCACTCGTCATCGCACCGGCGGCGAAGGTCGGGCCCGCAAGCCGGCGTGTGCCACCGAGCCGGGAAATTCGTCAGCTCGGCCGATGACGGCGATGCGCGGACGCGGGCGCGCTTCGCCGGAGTGCGGGCGCCAGGACCGCCCCGAGACGCACCACCCGGTCGTCTCCTGGCCTCTCCACGACGCAACCCCTCCTCCGCTGCCACCGGTTGCGCGCGAGTGAGGAACTGCCGTGCGTCACACGGAAGGGAAGGAGCCTCCGTCGATGGTGACGTCGATTCCAGTGATGTACCGGGCCCCGTCGGACACGAGGAATGCCACCAGGTCGGCGACCTCCTCCGGGCGGCCGGGCCGGCCCAGAGGGACACCACCGAGCGCATCCATGATCGCCTGGCGTGCGGCCTGGTGGTCGGTGCCGGCGCTCGCCGCCATGTCGTCCATGAAGACCTGCGTGCCGGCTGTCTCGATGAATCCGGGCTGAATACGGTTGACCCGGACGCCCGAGGAGCCGAGCTCTGTGGCCAGCGCCTTGCTGTAGTTGCCCAGGGCAGCCTTGGCTGCCGCGTAAGGGACCGTGACGACGCTGGGAAGCCTGGCCCCGAGGGACGTCACGTGCACGATGGCACCCTTGCTCCGCTGCAGGGCCGGGGTGAGCACCCTGTCGATACGGACCGGGGCCATCAGATTCAGCGCCAGGGTCTGCTCCCAGACGGAGTCGCCGAAACTCGCGGCCGGCCCCATGGGCGCATCGCTGCCCCCGGCGTTGTGGACCACGATGTCGATGCCGCCGAAAGACTCCAGCACCGCTGCGGCAACGTCCTCGGCGCCCCGCGACGTGGAGAGGTCGGCCGCGACAAACAGGTCGATGTGCGCGGGCACCCCTCCGGCGGGCTTGCTGCGGGCCGTCGTGGCGACGCGAGCGCCGGCAGCCGCCAGGCGGCGCGTGATGGCCTCTCCGATCCCCTTGGTACCGCCGGTGACCAGAGCAGTCTTCCCTGTGAGATTCTCCATGACGCAACCCGTCCAAGTGCTTCGAGGGCCGTGGACCGGCCCCGCTGCATCCGACGATCGACCTTCCTGTAAGGGGAAGGTCAAACCTGGCTGCGCCGACTGTGACGCAGGAGTCCCGCGTCACTGCTCCGCGCACCGTCACGAGTGAACGGTGCGCCGCCCTTTGCACGTGATCCCCAGCCCGCGGCCCGTCCGCGAAGGAGAAGTTGTGACGGCACGCCTCAGCATCGGCGAATTCGCTCTGATGACGCACCTGAGCAAGAAGGCGCTGCGGTACTACCACGAAGTGGGGCTCCTGGAGCCGATTCACACCGACCCGCACACCGGATACCGCCACTACGGCACGGATCAGGTCACCCAGGCGCAGATCATCCGCTGTTACCGGGGGATGGACATGCCGCTACCGGAGGTCAAGGCCGTACTGGCCGCCGAGAGAACCGAGGACCGCAACGCGATCATCGCCACACATCTGACGCGTATGGAGGACCAGCTGAAGGAGACCAGCAAGGCCGTCCGGACGCTGCGTGAGCTTCTGACCGGAAGCAGCCGGCAACTCGACGTCGAGTTCCGCACGCTGCCCCGTACGCGGGTGTGGGCCCTGACCTCGATGATCAGCCTGGACGACTATTACACCTGGTACGCAGAAGCTCTGCGGGAAATCCGCACTGCCTTGCCCCGTGCTGAGCGGGCCCCGCACGGCCCGCTGGGCGGGCTCGTCACACGAGAGCTGTTCACCGACGAGACGGGCAGGGCAACGCTCTTCGTGCCCATGGATGTCCCGCCGCCGGCCGACACCCGGCTGGTGGAGACCAGCCTGCCGGCCACCCGTTACGCCGTGGCCGTGCACACGGGTGACCGCGAAGGGGCGGACCGGGTCTGCGGGGACCTGGGAAGTTACATCATGGAGCGACAGATCGGCGTACCGGGACCCGTGCGTGAGCACTACCTGTCGATCGAAGGCTCAAGCCCCACGCACACCGAGATCTGCTGGCCCGTCACGACGGATGCTCAGTAGCCCCTGGCCGGAGTGGGATGCGGCAGCGGTGCCGCGGGAATGAAGTTGCCCGAAGCGGATGCCGGTCGGCATGACACCAGCTGCCTGGATCCGCAAACAAATGCCGATCAGGACCGGGTCCGCGATCTATGTCCGGCCTGGCTGCCCGTCATTCCGGTCTCGCGCACGACGTATCAGACCGGCGAACTTGCCCAGTGCGATCTGTGGTTCCCACCGGCCGACGTCCCGCTGGGCCATGGGCAGAGCGGACGCCCGCCAGTCCTCGTGATGGTCGCGGGCTACTCACGGATCATCGCCGCACGAATGCTGCCCACCCGAACCACCGACGCCCTGACCGACGGACACTGGAAGCTTCTGACCTGCTGGAACGGGGCCCCGTAGATGCTGGTCCGGGACAACGAGGCAGCGGTTAGGCGATCACCACACCGCTCCCCCTTCCCCTCGGTCCGCACTTCGCTGTCGACGAGCAGCACGCCGGGCTCCCGGCCGCCATCGACACCAGCCGGCCCCGTGACGTCGACAAGGCTTCACGGCCTTGTTCTCGCCGCCCACCGACAGCAGTCACGTTCCGTAGCTGTCAGAGGGTGAAGGCGCTGGTCGAGAGCCAGCCAGTGGCGGTGAAGGCGGAGCACGTGTCGGCGGCGGTAGTGACGAAGCGGGCGGCTCCCGAGAACCGTCCGGGTCGGAGCTTTTTGGGTTCCCGATAGCGGGCCAGGCCCGTCAGGGCGAGCACCGGCGTCCGGCCGCGCTGGACGATCTCCGGCCAGAGCTGGGTGGGACCTGCCGCCGCCCTGTGCGGCTACGGACAACTCGTCCGCCTCACCACGTGAGGCGCGGTCTTATAACCGTATGACGTTCTTTCCCGAAGTAACACCGCGGGTGTCGAGCAGCAGCCGCGCGCTCCTCGACAGACCCTCCCAGTCGTACGCTCGGTGTGCCTGAAGCAGAACCGTTACGTCGGCCTCCGTGGCTTCCTGCTCGGTGTCCGCCACGCTATGCAGCAGCCGCCCGCCCACACGCCACTCCGGGACGAACGGGTCGTGGTAGGAGAGATGGGCCCCCAACGCGAGGAGTCGTTCGGCGACGACCAGGCTCGGTGACTCCCGCTCGTCGGCGACATCGGCCTTGTATGTCACCCCGAGCAGCAGCACTTTCGAACCGCGCACACTGCGCCCGTCCTCGTTCAGGAGTCGCACGATGCGGTCCACGACGAAGGGAGGCATCCTGTCGTTGATCTCCTGTGCGAGTTCCACGAATCGAAACGGATACCCGAGGGAACGCACCCGGTACGAGAGATAGTTGGGATCGATGGGGATGCAGTGGCCACCCACCCCGGGGCCCGGCCGAAATGCCTGGAAACCGAACGGCTTGGTCGAGGCGGCGTCGATGGCCTCCCACAAGTCGATGCCAAGCTCGTGGCAGAACACGGACATCTCATTGACCAGTGCGATGTTGACCTGGCGGTAGGTGTTCTCCAGAAGCTTGGACATTTCCGCCACCGCCGGTGAACTGACGGGCACAACGCGGTCGACGAACCTGCTGTAGAACCGCGTAGCCACCTGGCAACATCGCCCCGTGACACCACCAACGATCTTGGGGGTGTTCCGCAAGCCGAATTGTGCGTTGCCCGGGTCGATGCGCTCGGGCGAGAAAGCGAGGTGGAAGTCGCGACCCGCACGGCGACCGCCCCGTTCCAGCAGGGGACGCAGCACTTCTTCTGTGGTACCCGGATACGTTGTCGACTCAAGTACGACGAGCGTATCCCGGCTCAGATGCTCCTCTATCGTCATGGCGGCGCGGCGTACCGCACCGAGATCGGGGACCGACTGACGTAGCGGTGTGGGAACGCAGATCAAGACTGTGTCGGCTCGGCCGATGCAGTCGGAGCCAGTCGTGGGTTCGAAGCCCAGCTCGAGGGCGTGAGCGACCTGGGCGTCGGAGATGTCGTCCACATGGCTGCAGCCGGCCAGGAGGCTGTCGACCCGGGCGGTGTTCGAGTCCAGGCCGTACACCTTGATGCCGGCCTCGGCGGCCTCCACGGCAAGGGGCAGCCCGACGTAGCCGAGACCTATGACGACAAGACAATGGTCCTGCATGTGTGTTCCTTAGAGCAGAGAGGGACTGGGACAGCGGTTCCGGCCTCGCGGAGCCGTATGAGGGTGATCAGCTCTTTCGACGCCCGGCTTCCGTCAGCCCTCCGACTTCGCGTGAGAACTGCGGTCTGCCATCGGCCAGGGAGCTGACGACGAAGGGGCTGTCAGGCGTCCGGCACCTCACCGTGGTTCGTCGACGGGTCAGATCGTCGAATGGCCACTGCCACGGAGAACGGCCCCGTCCGGACCGTCATCGACGCGGGCAGGAGAATGCGCCGGCTGGCGGCGATGAACGTCGTCGACGTGATGCCGTGGCAAGCGCGGAGCGGCAACGCCCGGGCGGACACGGAAGAACTCATCTGGGCAATGGCCGACAGCTGCGCCGCGCCGGACTGGCGGAGCTGAGTATGTGTCCGGCTCCGCTGCTGCCGAACGTCGGCCGGTTGGCCATCTCCCTGTCCGGGCGGACAGTCAGCCTGGTCGCGGGAGTGTTCGCCGGAGCAGCCAAGAGCGGCGCGAACGACGCTGCCACGAACGTCGGCACGGCGTTCGTACACCGGGGAATTCGGCCGGTGCGGCTCAAGGAACTGGTTGTCGAGCCGAGGATGCTCCCCCCGCGCCGCCCTGAACTCACCACCGGCCGAGTTGGTTTCATCAGCAGTTCGCGGAACCTGCTCAGCGGCGTTCTCCGCCACCGGCCGTCCGTCCCCGGGGTCCGCGGCCCTGGAACGTCCCACCACCGACGCGACCAGGCCAGGGGCTGCGAGTGCCAACAGGCGTTGAAGGGCTTGGACCACCACTCGATCGACCCAGGAGCGCTCCTCGGTGACCAACCGGAGGTTCACTCTCTCCCAGCCGCCCGCAGGCGGCTTGACCGGAGCATGTAGAGCCCTTCCTTGCCGCCTCGGGGCCGGTGCCGTCACCTTGACGGGGAAAAGATCCCGGTGATCGTGGTAACGGAATTCAGGCGGACACCCAGCCGAGTTCAGCAGCCAGCACATGCGGGACTGCAACACCCTGCTCGCGAGCCACCTCGGCGTGGGTGAGCTCGTACTGCTCCGGCAGGTAGGGGTGCGGTGGCGTTCCTGCGTAGCCCTCATGCACCGCATTCGCAATCACGTCTATCAAACTTGTCGTGTCCGTCGCACCGAACAACTGTGAATCGAAACCGATGAACAGCTGTGAGCATCCCATTGGAAGCTCTACCTGATGTCGTTGGCGGTTGACGAGCGGACTCACGGTTGCACCGGCCAGTACGCCGGCCAAGATTTCGATGATGAGCAGGACACCCAGCCCTTTATATCCACCGAAAACGGGCACCGAGCCCCCGTTGTCCAGGTCTTCGGGGTTTGTACTGGGCTGACCGATTGCGTCGAGCAGCCAGGTGGAAGGCACTTTCTCACCACGCAAGGCCGCCGAGCGGATCTTTCCGCAGGCGACTGTTCCTGCCGCAAAGTCTATTATGAAGGGCTTGTCGTCCGAACGGGGAACGATCAGGCACATTGCGTCGTTTCCCAGCGTCGCGTACTGCGCGCCGGGCGCGGACACACTGGGTCCCGATACATTCAGGATCAGGCCAATGACTCCACTGTCGGTGAAATATTTCCGATAGGCGGCCAGCATCCCGATGTGGTTGTTGTCGCGCACCCCCACTGCGGCCAGCCCCTGTTCGGCTGCAGCGGAAGCGCATCGACTTGCCGCCAACTCGGCTGCGAGCTGACCAAAAGCGCCGTTGCCTCGCACGAGACCCACGCTTCCGGAAACAGAAGTCCACGTCGGGCACGCCTGGGCATCAATTCCCCCGCGCCGGGCGCGCTCAAGATAAATAGGGAGCATTGCGACACCGTGTGACGGATGCCCACGCAACTCCGCGTCGACCAGCACGCGAGCCACAGCTGCCGCCGTCGAGGTGGGAGTTCCCACAGCTCTAAGAGTCCCCTCGGTCAGGTCGGTGAGTTCCGTCTCGCGGATATACAAGGCACTTCCGTGGGCCATGGCCCCCCCCTACATAGAACACGATACGCAGAAAAGAAGCGCTTGGGACAAGAGAGGGACGCAATGAAAGTAACAACATGTCGAGGGTGTCAATGAGGCCATCCAAGATTGGCCAGAAAAGGCCCATCCGACATCATCCATGGGCTTGATCGTCTCTTGTCGCGGCCTCGGTCGAAGGCTATGTTGGGTCGGTGTTACACAGTTGGCGATGCAGTGCATATGGCCAATCAGCGGAGGTTCAGCTGTGCGGTCAGGTCAACCGTTGCACGGCGCGAACTGATTGGTGTACACGAACCGTGGTTGAAGGAGGTGAATGAATATGGGCATCGACGTCAAGGAGGCCTGGTAAAGGCCGCTCAGCAGAAATCGGGGCCAGGGTTCTCTGAACCCTGGACCCGACGGCGTATCCCTCCCATCCCAAGGAAAGGCATTGCGGACGTAAGATGATTCCTCACAAGTGGTGGCACAGTCAGGCTTTGCGCGAAACGCGGGCCGTGGGGGATGGGTGGCGGATCTTTCTGGATGTGTACAACGCTGCCGCCCGGGACCCGGCAGCGCTTCAGGAGATCCGCGCCGAACGTCTGGCTCAATCCTTGGAACGGGCTGCGCAAACCGAATTCTATGCTCCGCTGCTCCAGGGCAAGGACCTCTCGATTCAAGCGGCAGCGCAAACTCTGGCAACGCTTCCAGCGCTCAGTAAGTCCGTCGTGCGGGGTTCGCCGAAGTCGTTCCTGACGGGCCTGGTTCACGAGGTGGATGAACTGCGTGTCCAAACCTCCGGGACTTCGGGCGAGCCTATGACGATCGTCCACGACGACTCGCTCCTCACCGAGGCGGCAGCGGCCGGCCTTCGCATGCTGGAAGCGTACGGATTAGCTCCGGGCTACAGGCTTCTCCGATTCACTTCTGATCCGCGGCACAAGCTGGTCGATTTCGGTGCGAGTCCATACAACTGCGCTTCCGTTGTCGTGACGGTCAACATTTCGAAGATCGACCGTGAGTCATGTGAATACGTGAACCGTATCTGTGAGGACTTCCGACCTCATGCCGTTTGGGGGCAACCCATGGAGGTTCTCCTCGCGATGCTTCGTCAGCGAGAAGGCCTACTCCGACTGCCGAAGCCGATGCGAGTGCTCACCCATGGGGACACGCTGGACCCGCAAGCGCGAAAGGCAATCTCGGAATCGTTCGGCGCGCCGCACAGTGACTTGTATGGGCTTCAGGAGTTCGGACGGGTTGCCTGGGAATGCCCGGACTCAATAGGGACGTACCATGTCGAGGAGGAGCGTATCCGTGTTGACGTCGCACAGGATGGACACCTCCTCATCACCGGTTTGGTGAACAAGGCGACGGCTTTTCTGCGTTATCAGCCCGGTGACTGTGCAGAAATCCTGCGCGGTACGTGTTCCTGTGGCCGGCCACACGCGCGACTGACGAAGCTGGAGGGGCGGCAGCGTGGGCTCGTCGTCGACGCTCACGGGCAGTTTGTGAGTGTCAAGCCTCTTCGCTTGGCACTGGAAGCCATGCCGCTCGATCGCTGGCAGGTACAACAGAACGTACCCGGCGAACTGCTCGTACGTGTCGCTCCCAGCGACATGGCCGCCGGTGAGCGAATGGCCGGTGACCTTTCGGACATCCTGGGCAAGGTCGTCGCCATGAAACAGCTGACCGTGGAGACCGTCGAGCTGGGCGAACTGGCAGCTGGCGGTGAAAAAGCCCCGCACTTCCGTCTTCTGGTGACGCAAGAATCGATGAGTGGATCTACACCGAGCGGCACGGGGCTGTGGTAGGGGTTCGGGCTGCGACACGAAACCTCACGTCCCGGTACAAAGAGATAATCCCCCCTCCCGGGCCTGGACGGCGCTTGATTCTGGGGTCACTTTGGGATTCGGTGGGCACTGGCCTGTGGCTGCCGGTCAGCATTCTCTACTTCGTCAACGAAGCCGGTCTGCCGCCCGGCCAGGTTGCTCTCGGAATGTCGATAGCAGGAATCATCGGCCTGTTCGGAAGCGTGCTGAGCAGCTGGCCGATCAAGCGCTGGGGACCACGCCGGATGCTCATCCTGTTCAGCGCATCCCAAGCTGCCCTCACTCTTACATACGCGACCGTGGATTCATTTGCCGAATATCTACCTGTTGCGATTGCATCCATGTTTGCCGCGCGCTCCGGACGGGTATGCCGCAACGTGCTCATCGGGACTTTGACGGAGAGCGAGCAGCGGATTCGTGTACGGGCGCTGACTCGAGGCGCCGGCAATACCGGAGTCGCCATGGGTACGGCGACGGCAGGCCTACTGTTACAGTCGCAGGCAGATTCGGCATATCTGATATTGCTATGTGGGAACGCCCTGTCGTTCTTCGCCACAACGATGGCAGCGTGGGGGGTGCAGCGAGACACACGAGGTCAATTCGTACAGTCCAGAACTGAAGCCAGGAAAACCAGAGTGATTGGGGATCGACCCTTTCTTTTCATCACCCTGATTACCACTGTCTTGGGTGTGCACGACGCGATACTGGTCATCGCATTGCCTCTTTGGATTACTTCGAACACTGAAGCATCGGAAGCCCTGATGGCCGTATTGCTTCTCATTAATACAGTGATGTGCGTCACCCTGCAGTTGCGTGCCAGTCGAGATACGGAATCCCTGACGGGTGGAGCTCGTGTGCTGCGTTGGAGCGGCCTGACAATTGGGATTTCCTGTCTTGTCTACTGGAGTTCAATGCTGGGAGGGCCGGTTGCGGCTGTTGTTCTGCTTCTTGTCGCGGTAACGATTCACACGTGCGGCGAGCTGTGGTTCCAAGCTGGCAGTTGGGGAATCTTCTACTCGCTGGCGCCGCCCAAACGACTGCCCGATTATCAGGCGATCTTCAGCTTGGTGAACGTTGGAAGTGACGTGCTGGGGCCCGTAGCAGTGACCATGCTCATCACTGGGTGGGGCCCACCGGGGTGGGGTGTACTCTCTGCGGTTTTCATCGCTGCTGCAATCACCTACCCCCCCTTGGCGCGATGGGCGGAAAAAGTCCGGGTCGACTCGCCGACACCGACGGAGGACGGGGAGAACGAGGATCGATGCAGAGCAGGCCGGGTAGCTTCTGAGGGGAGGCCGTAAAGGGTGAGAGGATTCCAGTGGATCATGATTGGCGCCTTCACTACGGCGCGTATCCGATTCGAGGCCGTATGAAGCGCCGGCCGGTCGAAGCCCCTGCGCCGTACATGAACGGGATTTCCGACGAGCACCAGCCCGCGACGGGCAGTGCCGCCTGCTGGCCGCTTGTCCTGTACTTCCACCATGTCCATCCTGAGATCCTCCACTACACTGCGCTCACCCCTCAGGAATTCGAACGCGGCCTGAAACGTGTCCTGGAAGAATTCGACGCATACCTTCCGTCCGGCCTCATCGCCGAGGATGGGCCACACAGGCCGGACCGCCCCACCGTCTTGATCACCTTCGACGATGGCTACCGTGACACCGTCACATATGCCCGTCCCATCCTCGACCGACTGGGCATACGGGCCGTGTTCTTCGTCTGCACCGGTCTGGTGGGGCGGCGCAGCCAGCAGCCGCGACAGGATTATCTGACGTACGCGGAATGTGACCTCCTGGCGGCCGACGGACACCTGATCGCTGCGCACACCCGTACCCACCCTCATCTTGACGAGATACCGGCGAACGAAGCCCGCGAAGAAGCTCTCGGCTCGCTCGCTGACATCGACAGCCGGTACGGATCGGGGCCGACGCGGTTGTTCGCCTATCCCTACGGGAGAATTCCCGGGGTTCCCGGCTTGCTGCCGAGCGATGTCCTGGGCTTCGGGACGGTGCGCTCACCGGCCGAGCCGTGGCCGGCAAGCCCGCATGCCATCCGGCGCACCTATCTGCCTTCCGGAGGGGCCGGCGCCTGGGACGGACTCGTCGATCACTGGCGGACGCAGTGGAGCTCCACCGCGGCTGCGGCTCGTCCTGGCTGGCCTCCGGGGGCGGCAGCGGGTGCGGGAACGGCATGGCCTGACGCGTGAGACACCTGCCGGCACGGCCGGACATCGCAACAACCAGAGAGAAGCAAGCATGAGCACTGAGCAGAGCAAAGCTGAGCAGAACACGCCCGCGTACTCCTTCGGCGGTCTCCACCACGTGCAGCTCGCCATTCCGCCGGGCGCCGAGGAGCTGTGTCGCCAGTTCTGGGGGGAGATCCTGGGCATGACCGAGCTGGAGAAGCCACCGGTGCTCGCCGCTCGCGGCGGTTGTTGGTTCCGCGGTGACGGCTTGGAGGTCCACTTGGGGGTGGAAAAGGAATTCGGGCCGGCCCGCAAGGCTCATCCAGGCATCCTCGTCCGCTCCCTGAACGGCCTCGCCAAGCGTCTGGAGGAATGCGGCCACGAGGTGACCTGGGACGACAGCTTCCCGGGCTACGACCGCTTCTACGCGTCCGACAAACTCGGCAATCGGCTCGAGTTCATGGAGCGCAGCTCCTCCTGAGGCACTCAGCCCGCCCGGACCGGCCCACCCGTACTTCGGCACTCCGATAGGAACCAGCAATGACCGACGAAGCGAGCAGGCCGGACACACTCCGCGTGGTCGACCTGATCGTAGCCAAGGGACCAAAAGGGGCCGAGGACATCATGATCGCGGGACTGACGGTCCAAGTGGCAGCCGGCGAGACCGTCGTGGTGCAAGCGGACGACCGGGCCTCGGCTGAGGCTTTGATCCAGGTTCTGGCCGGACGACGGCGAGCCCAGTACGGCGTCATCGCCGTGGGTGACCGCGGTCGCCCACGGCCGGTCGCACCAGCACCGCCAAAAGGTGTGACGATCGTTCGGCCAGAGCAGCCCCTGCCCGCCATGGGCAGCCGGTCGGCTGTGGTCGTCGACGCCACCCGTGCCGGGACCAATTTTGCCGACGCTGCGTGGGCCGAGTCGGTTCGCACCCTCGCCCGCGACGGCGGCGGCGTGCTCATCGTGACCACGGCCGCGTACCCGGCCCACGCTGCGCATCGGGTCATTCACCTCAACCGGCCGCCACAGCCATCCGCCAGGGTCGAAGTGCAGCGATCACCCTCCGGCGGAGACGCCTGATGAGCATCGGAGTCGGGATCGTCGGCTTCGGAGCCGCGGGGCGCCAGCACGTGACTGCCCTCGAGGGTCTCGACGAGGCTCACGTTGCAGCCGTGCTCGAACAGGACACGGCAATCGATACCGGGCATCTGCCCAGACTCAGTTCCTGGCAGGAGCTGCTGTCGGACCAGCACATCGCACTGGTTGCACTGTGCTTGCCGCCCGGCGGCCGGGCCGAACTCGCCGTGCAGGCCCTCGACGCGGGCAAGGCCGTCCTGTTGGAGAAGCCCCCCGCCGTGTCTGTGACCGAGATCGACCGGATAACAGCTGCCGCACGGCGGGCAGGCATGCCAGTCGGAGTGATGCTTCAGCACCGTATGCGGTTACCCGCCACCACCTCATCAGCGAAATGGGCGCTTCCGGCGGTCACCGCGGTACTGGAGGTGGCCCGGTTCCGCCCACCCGCTCACTTCCGCGGCGCCGGCTGGCGTAGTGACCCCGCCTCGGCCCTCGGTGGCATTGCGGCACACCTGGGAGTGCACTACCTCGACCTCGCCTGCCAACTACTCGGCCGACCCCGCGCCGTACGGCTCGCCCCCGCCCGAGAGCTCGCCCCCGGCATCGACACCCGGGTCACCGGTCACATCGAATTCCGGAGCGGCGCCACCCTCGCCTTCACCATGACCGCAGAGTCGCCGGCGCGGAGCGAACGACTTCAGCTCTTCGGCCCCGAAGGAAGTCTCTCTGTCGTCGACGGCACGGTGACCACACAGGTCGGCGAAACAGAACATGTCGTACCCGCCCGGCCCACGGCCGAACTGCGGCGCCGGGTCTACCAGGAGATGGCTGACGCCGTAGCCACCGGACAGTCCCCCCCGCGCTGCCACCTGGAAGGGGCCCGCCCCATCACCGAGATCCTGAGTACCATCGCCCAGAGAACGAAGTTCGAGGCATGACGGCACCCGTACCCGTGCCCCGGGTGGGAATCTCCTCGGGCTCCGCTCCTGACCACGGTGCCGCCGAACTGGCCGCACTCACATTGTCCTGCGGCGGCAGTGTCGTGGACGTCCGAGCCGGCAAGGGCCACGCCTGGGAAGGCTCCGGCGGCCTGGCCACGCTGCGAGCCGCAGGGGCTGACGTGAGTTTCGTCGGCGTGGGAACCGTACTTGGCGACCCCGCTCACCCCGCTGGCGGCTGTTCCTCCCTTCCATGGCTGGAACCAGGTCTGCCCGTGAAGGTGTTCGCGGCCGAGGGCTGTACGGCCCCCGGGCGGCTCGACCTGACGCTGGCCCAGATCCGGGCATTGACGGCCCGCGTCGGCGCGAGCCACCTCGTCCTGATCGAGACCCACCACGGATACGCGCCGGTCGACGAACTCGCCGCGCTGTGCGAGCGTGCCGGAACCGGCATTCTGCTGGACACCATGGGCCTCGCCCGCATCGCGCCGGACCCCGTGTCGGCAGCCGCCCGGCTGTCCCCCATGACTGCGTTCGTCCAGGTGAAGGGATTCGCCTGGGAGCACCCCGCCACTTCACGGCACCTACCGCTCGACTCCTGCGCCGAATCCACCCGTGAGGTGCTCGCGGCCGCGGGGCCGCTTCGCTCGATCACCGTCGAGTCGAAGGCACCCTCACTCGCCGAAGACATCGCGCTCCTCCTGGAGTGGTACGCCACCGACGTCCCCGCCGTCGGTGAGAAGAGCTCTCCATGAGACTTGCCGTCATCAATGACGAGGTGTCCCAGGACATCGATGTGGCCGCAGCCGAGGCAGCCCGACTGGGCTTCGGTGGACTGGAGATCCGGTCCTCCGGCGAGGTGCCGCCGCATCTGATGAGCGACGCACAGCTGATCGCTGTTCGCGACGCCGTGGTGGGACGGGGAATGCACATCGTTGGCTTCGACCCGCCCGCCCTCAAGTGCGGCCTGCCCCGCACCGACGCCGAGGTCATGGCTGCGCGCGCCCTGCTGGTGGAGGCGGTCCGGCAGGCCGAGCTGCTCGGCGCACCATTCGTCCGCGTCTTCACGTTCTACCGCGAAGGCCCGCCGAACCCGCGTGGCGCGGCGGCTGTCGCAAGGGAGGTCCTGGACGGAGTGCCGACCGATCAGGTGCCGCTGCTCGTGGAGACGGGCATGCGCACCAACAGCCCCACCATGCGCCATACTCTTGAGTTCCTGGATCACCTCGGTGACGACCGGCTCGGCGTCTTGTGGGACCCGGGGAACAGCGTCTTCAGCGGCTGGGATCCCGCTCCCTTCCCTCAGGACTACGCACTCGGCCGCGAACGCATTCGCCACGTCCATGTGAAGGATCCAGCCGGACGTACGGCCTACGTCCGGCTGGGTGAGGGCTGCCTGCCGTGGCCGGCGATCCTCGGCCGGCTCGGAGATGACGGGTACAAGGGCTGGGTGTCCCTCGAGACGCATTGGAGGGTCGGGCGCGTCCTGACCCAGCAGCAGCGTGATGAACCGTGGGGCGAGAAGTTCACCGCCGGTGGTTTCGAGGCCAGTTCGATCTGCATGCAGCTGCTGCGCGACATGGTTGAGACGGCTGACGCTGTGCGGGCTCCGGGGGCCGATGCGGCAGATGCCAGCACAGGCATGTCGGAGGCGGGGAGTTGAGCCCTTCACCCGTGTTCCTGCTCGGCGGCCAACGCTGCGGCACCACCGCCTTCGCGCACGCACTGAACCTGGCCTTCCACGACGCCGGCGGCCATTTCACCGTCAACGGCAAGCTGCCATACCTGCTGGACCGCTGGCTGACCCCCCAGGACCTGTCCGACCGTCATCTGCGCGCCGACGAGATCCTTCACGCTCTCGACCGCCGCCCGCCGGACGGCGTCGGCGTCGACCGCTGGCGGGCCCGGGTCGAGGAGAGCCTGCGCACCGCCGCACGCGAGGTGGCCGAAGGCTCCGCAGGGGACGACGCCACGGCGTTGGCACGGCGTATTCTCGCCGAGAGCAACCTGGACCTGCCCTGCTGGGGGGACAAGTACAACGAGTATCTGCTACAGCTGCCGTGGCTGGACGCCGCGCTCCCAGATGCGCGGTACGTGATGCTCATACGGCATCCGCTCGAAGCCGCACGGTCCATGCTGCGGTGGACCGGTGACCGGCCGTGGTTACCGGTGACCGAGGAGTCCGCACTCGCCAAGTGGGCCGCGTGGAACCGTCACTGGCTGGACTTCGCGCCGGCCATTCCGGCGGACCGTCGACTGGTGATCGAGTACCAGGCGTTGTGCCGGGGGGAGGAGAGCCGCCGCCTGGAGGAGTTCACGGGGGTGGATCTTCGGGCCCATCTCTCCGGGCTCACTCCGCGCGCTCCGGTCGCCGGCCTCGATGCCGGCCTCCCACCCGCGGCAGCCGCGGTATGGCAGGCCTTGCGGCAGGCGTCCCACCCCGACGACGCGGCACCTGCCTCCGACCTCGCGACCACCCACCAGGGGTGACCTGCGTGCCGGCCCGGCCATGTCGTCGGGTGACACGCCCGCGACGGCCGTGCCTCCTAGACCCACGCCCTTAAGGAGTACGGAAGTGCTTACAGGTACGCCCGCTCTGAACCGGAAGCGATCCAAACGAGTCTCCGTGGTGATCGCCACCCGGAATCGGCCGACCGATGCCCACCAGGTGCTGAGCGCGATAACCGGCTACGACTTCGGCGTACACGAGGTCCTGTTCGTTGACGACGCGTCCGACAGTCCCCTGCGTATCAACGCGACGTGTCCCTTCCCGGTCCGGATACTGCGCAACGAGACCCGGCGCGGCCCTGCGGCGAGCCGCAACCTGGCGGCGCAGAAGGCGACGGGGAACATCTTGGCCTTTCTGGACGACGACGCCCGTCCCCTGCCCGACTGGTTCTCCGTCCTTGATACCGCGCTGAGCAACAACCGCGCCGCGATCACGGGTCGGGTTCTGCCGTTCGACAGCGGTGTGGTGGCCCGCGCTCGCCAATATCGGTATGAAGTGCGCTACGCGCAGTATGCAGCGAACAGTCCGGTAACCTTCTTCGCCGGCGGTAACTCGGCTGTCTGGACCGAACTGTTCCTGGCCGCCGGAGGTTTTCCTGACATTGTCACTGCCAGCGACAACGCGTTCGTCGAAAGGTTGACCCAGTCGGAAGGTCAGGTATTTTTTGTTCCCGACCTCCGCGTGGCGCACCGTAACAGCAAGGGAGTCGGTGTCGCGTTCCGCGAGGCTTGGCGGGCAGGCCGTCTGGCGCAGCACAGTACGCGTGCTGCCGCGCTTACCCGCTTCGCTGCCACCGCGAGAATTCAACCATGGTCATACGATCCCATGCCTGCCGCCCTGAATCTCGGTCTCCAGACGGCCAATTCGCTGGCTACGGCGCTTCCCTCCAGGGAGTCTCAGAGCCAATGACGAGGAATTTCGGAGATGAGTGAACCTCACCAGATCCGCACGCGATCCTGAGGGTCCAGCCATAGGCCATCACCCTCGCGCGTACCAAATTCATCGTGGAACTCGCTGAGATTGCGGACAACGTTTGCCCGCAATTCGGGTGGAGAGTGTGGATCAACGGCAAGGCGTCGCCGCTCTTCTTTCTCATGGCGCTTGGTACGCCAACAAAGGGCCCAATGCAGGAATAGTCTCTGCGAATCGGTGATGCCACCCTTCTGCGGTGACGTCTCGTCGCCGAGCGCCATGAGGTACGCCCTGTGGGCGATGGCGATTCCACCGAGATCGCCGATGTTCTCCCCGACAGTGAGCTCGCCGTTTACAAATTCACCCGGAAGATTCCTTGGTGAAAGCCGATCAAACTGCTCGATCAGGGCGCTCGTTTTCTCTTCGAAAGCGATCCTGTCTTCCGCCGTCCACCAATCGTTCAGGTTTCCCCTACCGTCATACTTCGCGCCTTGATCGTCGAAGGCATGGCCAATTTCGTGAGCGATCACCGCGCCGATTCCGCCATAATTTTCTGCCAGGTCGGCCTCGAGAGAGAAGAACGGTCTCTGCAGAACTGCCGCCGGAAAACAGATTTCATTTGCGCCCGGATCGTAGTAGGCGTTCACCTTCTGCGGCAGCATGAACCACTCGTCACGGTCGACTCGTGATCCGATTTTCGCCAGCTTTCGATCCACCTCCCAAGCCGCTACTGCGTGAGCGTTTTCGAGTAGCTCACCGTATTCCACCGAGAGCTTTCCATAATTTATAAAATCCTTTGGATGCCCTATTTTTATGCGCAGCTCATCAAGCTTTTCGTGAGCTCGCCCCTTCGTCGTGTCAGTCATCCACTCCAGTTCATCGATCGCGACCCGGTACGCCCTGATGACGGTGGAGACCAATGCCTCCACCGAAGCCAGGGAACCAGGCGGAAAGTGACGCATGACATACTCTCTACCAACGGCCTCGCCCATAGCCCGCTGCACGAACCGCACAGCCTGCTTGTGACGATCCGGCAGCTTCTGAGTTCCGTTTACCGCGCGCTCGTGGAATTCGAAATCGTTCTTCACGAACTCATCCGAGAGATATGGAGCGCAGGCTTTCAGCACCCGGCACAGCAGCCAACTGCGCCATTTCTCTACCGGCACGTCGGTCATCAGCGACGACACGTGAGCGAGATAGGAGGGCTGCCGTACGCAGACCTCGGAGATAGTCTCACTCGAACAGCCGAGCCCGACGGTGTACCGGTGCCAGTCGAATGACGGAGCCAACGTCTTCAGTTCGTCCAGACCGACCAGATTGTAGGTACTGTGCGCGTTTCGAGCCGCAGCGCGTGACCAATGCCCCTCGGCTATCTTCACATCAATCGCAAGCGCACTCTCTGCCGCGGCCAGGGGACCGTCAATCCGGGCAAGTGTGAACAAGTCAACCAGATGTGCGACATGCCTTTCCCTGATGCCAGCAAACCTGTCTTCAAGATAGTACGTGCTGTCGGGGAGACTGAGCCCGCCCTGGCATATGTTGAACAGGTAGCGTTGAGAATTTCGGTCGTCGACATTCACATAAGTGCCGAACAGCCCCGAACCGCCGATCCTCTCGAGGCGACCGAGGAACTCCGAAAGATCTGAATTATCGCGCAGCTTCCAAATATCGCGGATCAGGGGCAGCACCGGGGAGAGGCCGAGGGTGGCAATTTTCTGCTCGCCCATGAAAGATGTGTACAGGGCGGCGATCTTTCGTGCATCCTCGATGTGAGTTGCGTTTGTCCAGTCTGCTGAAATCTCCTGGATGATCGCGCCAACACTCTTCTCGGTACTCTCGATCAAGTATGGGACGGTGCCCCAACTCGATCGGTCCGCGGGGATCTCCTCCTGGCTGTGCCACAGATTATTGACGTGACCGTACAGGTCATCTTGCGGGCGAATGAAATGATTCATTGACGCAAGCTTTCCAGTCGACACACGGGGTTCCCTGTCGCCGTTTGCAGAAGCTCAGCAAAGGAGCGCGTCAGGTTCTCGATGACCGTATGAGTGAACAGGTTTGCGGGGGTCTTCGAAAGTGACAGTGACGGGGGCCCTGGGCCGACAACGCTCGGGTGGCGGGACCGACGCCGAATCCAGCGAAGACTCACAACACCATCACGGCACCGGATGCCGTACCCGTGATCTCGCAGGAGAACAGGCTCGGCGCAATCAGGTTCAACTAATTGCCGTAAACGGGTACGGCATACGTGGACGCGAGTGCATGAAAGAAACGGCACGCCCTCCACTACGCCCCCTCGGCAGTAGAACGACTTATCAACCGGCCACGACTCTGCTTGATCATAACCAGTGCCGCAGGCAGGCAGGCTTGCTTTTCGGACTGGCAGCAGCGCTTCGCCGGCTTCACGGGGTGCGACTACGTAGCCGAGCTCAAGCCGTGATCGCACGTGTTGGTTCCGGGCGCCGACTGGGTTTCGATGACGACTTGAGCAGCGATCCGCTCGCACCGCTGCGCTGCCTCGACTGCGTCTGAGCCCTCTGCCAGCGCGTGCCCGGATCTGTCGTCCGATTCCCTTACCGGCTCGACACGATCACCTACCGCGACATCGAGGTGGATCTTTGCGGTGCCGTCAGCGAGTTCCGGAGCTTCGGGGATGCTGATTCGCCGGATGACACCGGGCGGTGGGGCCAGAAAGCGAACTGCTGCTCCTCGTCGCGGAGTTGACGGGATGAGGGGCATCGGCAGCCCGAGTGCGCACTGCACGGTAAGCATGACCAGGTCCACCCCGTATGCGCGGTGTACCAGCTCCCGGATCTTGTCTCCGCCGATTCGGTTGTGCGACTCGACAATGCGCGGGCCGCGGGCGGTGAGTCTGATCTCGGTGTGTGACGGCCCATCACATAACCCGACCGCATCCAGGAACTTTTGCACGAGCACGCAAACGTTGTTCCGCAGAGCATCGTCCACAGAAGCAGGTACGGTGTGCCCGAGTTCCACAAAACTGGAAGAAACGAGTTTTTCTGTAAGAGCGACGATGGTGTGACGTCCCGAGCGGGAGAATGCCTCGGCGCTGATCTCAGGCCCGTCCAAGTACTCCTCGGCGAGGGCGTCCTCGCCGCCGGCTCTGACGAATTGATGCCATGCCGATCCGGCATCGTCCGGCCCCGGGACCACAAAGACGGCATGGCTACCCGTGCCCGTGGCCGGCTTCAGGATGACCGGACCCCCAACTTCGCGGCAAAATTTACCCAAGTCAGTTTCCGAGCCCACTGGCGCAGCCCGCACGGAGCTTATCCCCCGTGCATTGAGCAGCTCTCTCATCCGCCTCTTGTCCTGCAACACCTGAACCGTACCCAGTGGTACCCCGGGTACCTGCAGGCGCGCAGCCACCTGGGCTGCAGGCAACAGGCCACTCTCAGTCAGGGAGAGCACGTGACTGAACGGCCGCACAGCATGCATGGGAGCGAGTAACGAATGGACACCGCCTGCATCTGAGAAGTCCGCCGCGATCACGTGGTCGGCTAACTCAGCCATCCGTGGGATTTGCCCGCCCCGAGCATGCACGAATACCGTCTCCGCTCCGAGGCTATGGGCTGTGGACAGCAGTCGTGGAGTACCGGCGAAAATCGCCAGTCTGGGTCGTTGACCTCGGCTCATCGGGGCCTCCTGATCGTGAGCGCGTTTTCGGCCGGTCGGTAGTGAGATCGTCCCATGGACTCATGAAACGATCTGCTCGGTTCTTCCTGAGGCGTACCGCGACGCCATCTGGGCCAAAACCTGGTCCAGCAGTGCGAAGCACACCATCAAGGTCGTCGTGGTGGGCACCTCCGGCCGCCCGACCATCACCACCGACGGTCTCCTCTACCTCAAGTAGCCGACGGCGAGTGCGCAGCCAGGACCGTACGGTCCGGCAAGCGCATCGGAAAGGCTGGATGCCCCCTTCCCTCCACTGGTGGGGCCAGGGAAGGGGGTGCACGGCCTGAATTTCGACTCCGGCCTGCGTGCCGGCGTCGATGCCCCGCGTTCGATCCGTCAAGGTCTTGTCCGGTTGCACCACACCGACCGGGCCCGCGCCTTGATGCCGGTCAACGGCCACGCATGTGCATCAGCCGATGATCGCGACCGGGGCGTCCCACGCGTTGCGGTCAACGGTGATCGTGAAACCGCCGCGGGTTTCCTTGCTGTTGACCATGTACTGGTGGCCGCGGCTGTGGTTGGTGTACTGGGTCGGCTTCCACGGCCAGTCCGTAGTGGTCGTGTTCTTCTTGTCCCACAGTGCGTACCAGAGGTTGCCCGGCAGGTCCGTCTTGTTCGTGGCGGTGGCGACGGCCGCGGCGCTGGAACTGCTGAAACCGTACAGGCCGCCCCGGTAAGTCGCGTTGCGCAGCGTCTTGGTGAAGGAACGCACGTAGGCGAGGGTGGCGTCGTTGCACGCCTTGTCGGTGATGTCGTACGACTCCATGTTCAGGTAGATCGGGCTGCCGGCTTTCATCCCGAGCGCTGATGCCTTGGCCACCGCGTCCTTGGCGTTGCTGGCGCCGACGGCGGCAGCCGTGGAAGCGGTGAACCTCTCCGGGTTGGCGCTCTTCTGGCAGGGCGGCTGCGCGCCGACATAGAGCGGAATAAGCTTCCACCCGGTGGCGTTGACCGACTTCACCCAGGACTTGGTCAGGTTGGGCTGGGCACAGCCACGGTTCTTGCCGCCGATGTAGACGGCGGCGGCGCCGTAAAACTTCGTGTTCCACGCCTTCATCGCACTGAGCGAGGGTGCGGTGCACGTATCGAACGCCCGACCGGTGTACGTCTTCTGCGCCGGCCAGGCGGTGGCGGCCATGGACGCCTGCGCCGCGAAACCGGCACCCGCGGCCACCACGACCCCCGTGGTCGCCCACGCGATGTAACGGCTCTTCCTGGACAGCCGATGTCTGGACATTCCCCACCCCATTCAGTGCGGCCCGTGGCCGCCTCCGACGTACCCGGGACAGCGGTCCGCCCTCTGGCAAAGGTCTGACTCGGTCCCAGGTGCAGCGCCGCGCCCACAGTGGCGCAACGACCGTGCTCCGAAAGTCCGGAGCGCATCGCACAGTAGCCGACACGGACGTCGTGACCGGGACGGACGCAAGACTCCGCGTGACAGCGAAATGCCTACCGCTACCGATCTTCACCTACGTCGACGAACCGAGCAGAACATCGCCGCTCGCCAGGGAGAGTTCCGCGACTACGAACGCGACAGAGGCCGGAAGGACAGGGACCATGCGAGACCCTCTCCCGCTCCCCCGAGGCCGGGCTTCCAGCCCGCTCAGGCCAGGGGAAAGTACGTCCTCGGCCGACCAGTGACGTCACGCAGACCGTCCACAAGCAACGGTCCCCTCGCCCACAGCGCTTCGGACCGCAGAACCTGCCAGGCAAGGACACCACACGGTGGGGCGGGTGGGACTCCGCCATGACGCTCCCACGGGGGCGTCACTACAAAACCCAGGTCAAAGCTGTTCAAAGCTCATCTTCGATGCACTAGGACCCACGTTCGCCACACCGCCATGAAGCGAACGCCACACGCGAAAGACGCCCGGGAAGTGCGTTTCCGCAGGTCAAAATGTTCCCGCAAGGTAAAACTGGTGGGGCGGGTGGGACTCGAATCCAAACCGGCGACGCGCCTCACCTGCGGTTTTCTTGGGGAAGCGGGCATATCGCCCTGTTTCCGTCCGGCTGCATCCCGCCCGATCCGGCTCCAGCGGAGGCGGTGCAGCGTTCGCCGCACCGCCTCCTCCCCCGCTGCCCGCACCGCTGCGCCCGAGGAGCGCTGGACCTCCCATCATTCGCGTATCACCAGGTCGCCCCTGGGGGTTCTGACGACTTCTCCCCTCTCGACCTCTCACCGCCCACGGCAGGCAGTCACTTCCGTAGCGGTACAGAGCTCTGTTATCCCTTCTCATCGGTCTGCGGGAAGTCGGCGGAGAGAGTGAGGTCTTTCCAGGAGTCGAGGTCGCAGTCGACAGCCTCACGTCCGGCGCGGACCAGGCGCAGGGCGTCGGAGCCGAGGGGCCAGGCGAGCGGATCGGGTGCGTCCTGGACGCACAGGAGCGCGCTGTCGGCGCGGGCCGGGTCGCCAAGCTGTCGTCCGCTGCCTTCTGGCGGGCGGCGCGAATGGGCTCGAAGAGGTCGTCGCAATCGGGGATGGTGCGCGGATCATCGAGCATCCGACCCAGTCGGTACGGAAGGAGCCCGGCTCGACGGCGGTGACGTGGATGTGGAAGGCAGCGACTTCCTTGCCGATGCCTTCGAGTGAGTATTTGCTGCCGCAGTAGGCGAAGACGCCGGGGAAGCTTCACGGGTGGCCTCCCCCGCAGTCACAGCCTCCTCGCTACAGGGGAAGGCCATGAGATCGACCATTGTCCGGCCACTCCCTGGTGCTGGCCTCCGCGCGACGGAAGTCTCGCGCGCCTCTGGCGCGGGCTCCCGCTCACGGTGTTTCAGTAATCGGTGTCCGCCGCGGCTGGTTTGCTGTGCTCCCGGTCGTACGCCTCTCGGGAATCGGCGATCAACTCGCGATGGCGCTCGGCCCATTGGGTGAGGGCCGTGAGTGAGCTGTGCAGTTCGACGGCCATGTCGGTCGCCCGGTACTCGACCTTCGGCGGCACGGTCGCGTACACGGTGCGCGAGATCAGCCCGTCGCGTTCGAGGCTGCGCAGGGTCAGCGTGAGCATGCGGCGGCTGATGCCGGGCACCGCCCGCACCATCCCCGTCACGCTGGCTGGTGCTGGGGATCCTCTGTGTCGGCCAGCTGATGATCATCCTGGACGGTTCCATCGTCACCGTCGCCCTGCCTACCATCCAGCAGGACCTCGGCTTCACCCAGGCCGGCCTGGCCTGGGTGGTGAACTCGTACCTGCTCGCCTTCGCGGGTCTGCTGCTGCTCTCCGGTCGGCTGGGTGACCTGCTGGGCGGCAAGCAGGTCTTCATCGTGGGACTGGTGGTGTTCACCGCCGCGTCCCTCGCCTGCGGGCTCGCCTCCGCGCCCTGGGCGCTGGTGACGTTCCGCTTCGTCCAGGAAGTTGGCGGCGCCCTCGCCTCCGCCGTCGCCCTGGGCATGATCATCACGCTCTTCCAAGACGCCGGTGAACGGGCCAAGGCTCTGGTGGCATACGCCTTCGTTGCCGCCGCGGGTTCCTCCCCGGGGCTCATTCTCGGCGGTGTGCTCACCCAGAGCCTCGGCTGGGAATGGGTGTTCCTGGTCAACGTGCCGATCGGCATCGTGGCCGTTGTCCTGACGCTGCGGGTGGTCCCGGGACTGCGCGGTACAGGCGTACGCGAGAGCGCCGACATCAGCGGTGCGGTGCTGGTGACCGGCGGACTGATGCTGCTCGTCCACACGATCGTCAAGGCGGACGACCACACCTGGGGCGACGGCCGCACGCTGGGTCTGCTGGCCGTGTCGCTGGTGCTGCTCGCCGCCTTCGTCCTGTGGGAGGCGCGCGCTGCCAAGCCCTTGCTCCCGCTGCACATCTTCCGCTCGCGGATCATCTCCGGAGCCAACGTCATCATGCTGCTCATGGTCGCCGGTCTGTTCGGCTATCAGTTCTGCACCGCCCTGTTTTTCCAGAACGTACTGGGCTACGACGCGCTCAAGACCGGCCTTGCGTTCCTGCCGGCGCCGGTGACAATCGCCGTGGTCTCGCTGGGCCTGTCGGCGCGGCTGAACCAGCGGTTCGGTGCCCGTCCCGTACTCCTCGGCGGTCTGCTGCTGGTCGCGGGGGCACTCGCACTGCTGGCCCGGGTGCCCGGCGACGGGCAGTACGCGGTCGACATCGTGCCTGCGTTCGTCCTGCTGGGCCTCGGTTTCGGCGCCGCGATGCCCGCGCTGATGGGGCAGGCGATGTCGGTGGCCTCACCAAGCGATGCCGGTATCGCCTCGGGTCTGGTCAACACCACCCAACAGGTCGGCGCCTCGCTCGGCACCGCCGTACTGGCGACCCTGGCCGCCTCCCGGACAGCGTCGCTCCTCGTCGGACAACAAGAGCCAGGTGGACGCACTCACCGGCGGTTTCCGGCTCGCGTACGCGCTCAGTGCCGTCCTCGTGGTCGTGGCTGTGCTCGTCGCCGCGTTCGTCCTGCGCATGCCGCGCTCCGTGGGAGCGGAAGATGCAGGGCACGCCAAGTCCGATGCCACCGTGGCGGCGGGCTGAGACCGGTCAGGCCCCGATCGACCGCCGGTGGACGGTCTACCGGGGCCCCCGGCGGGACTGTTCCCGCGGAGCGACGAAGAGGGCCGGGCACTCGTGCCGCGCGAGCCACTTCTTGATCACAACTCGATACGCGCCCTAGTCGCCGGTCGTGCCGTCGAGCATCTCGCGCAGGATGTCCAGGTGGCCGTTGTGGCGGGCCGTCTCCTCGGTGAGGTGAAGGAGGATCCAGCGCAGGTCGACATGGAGACCGTCGCGGACGGCTCGCTGAGCCTGCTTGTCCAGGCCGTTCCCGGCGACCAGTTCGCGGTAGCGGGCGCTCTGTTCGGCGTATTCGTCGAGCAACTGCGTGAGCGGGAAGTCGACGGCGATACGCATCTCGCGGTCGGGGTCCTCCTCGGTCCAGGGGCCCCGGTCTTCCTCGCCGAGGAAGACCACCTGAAACCAGTAGTACTCGACCCAGCGGAGGTGGTTGATCACTCCGCTCATGGTCATCAGCGGTGAGCCTGGCAGGAGCGCCTTGTGGGCGTTCTCCGCAGAGACGCCATGGCACTTGGCGCGGGCGGTGTCACGTGCGTAGTCGAGAAACGTGGTGAGCTGGGTGTGCTCGTCCCACGCGGGCGGCGTGTCGTCGATTCTTGTCATCGCGCGAAGCGTCCCCAATCACCGCGACCAATGTCGAGACATTTAACGCCGGACCAACCTGCTCCACCCAACTCCTTGTCCGGCGGGTCGTGACAGCGATTCAGCGCCGGCGGGCAGCCCGGCATGATCCGCCGGACAGGCCCTAGTGACCTGAGTCGCAGGTTCGTCGTTGGTTGTTCATGAGTCGTCCCGGTCCGAAGATTCCGCCGTTGTCGGTGACTGATGCCCAGCGGGCT
>NZ_JAFBGA010000026.1 GCF_016909575.1 Streptomyces sp. HB132
TTGCCCTTGGCGTGCTGCGCCTCGGTCGCCCGGTCGCTCGGTCCACGCCGGGCCTGCTCACGCAGCGCCAGCAGCTCGGCCACCCGGCCACGCGTTGCGGGGGCGGTCGCTCCGGCAGAACGTTCGTACGCAACGGTCATCGCACCGGCTCTCTGTGAGGGGAGGTGACGGCAGGCAGGATCTGGACCAGCCGGCCCGGTGTGCCCTGACGGCGCTGCCATTCGCGGGGGTACCCCAGGGAGACCTCCTGGTGCGGCACACCGTCACATCGGATCACCCTGGGAATGTGGAGGTGCCCGTAGACCACCGACCGGGCGCGGAACCTCGTGTGCCAGTCGGCCGTCGCCGTGGTTCCGCACCACAGCGCGAACTCCTGCCGCCAGAGCACCCGTGTCGGTTCGCGTACGAGCGGCCAGTGGTTGACCAGGACGGTGGGCAGGTCGTCGGGAAGGGCCGAGAGACGTTCCTCGGTCATCCGCACACGGGCACGGCACCAGGCCTCACGGCTCGGATAGGGGTCCGGGTGCAGCAGGAACTCGTCGCTGCAGACCACCCCGGCCTCCTCGGCCACCTGGAGCGCCGCCGCCTTCGAGTACGTCCCCGGCGGCCGGAAGGAGTAGTCGTACAGGACGAAGAGCGGTGCCACCGCGACAGGACCGCCTTCTCCCTCCCAGACCGGGTACGGATCCTCGGGAGTGGACACACCGAGCTTGCGGCAGATCTCCACCAGGTGCTGGTAGCGGTGCTCACCCCGCAGTTGCACGGGGTCGTCGGGGGCGGTCCACAGTTCGTGGTTGCCCGGCGCCCAGATGACCCGGGCGAACCGGTCGCGCAGCGTGCGCAGCGCCCACTCGATGTCGGAGACGATCTCACCGACGTCACCGGCGACGATCAGCCAGTCCTTGTCACTGTCCGGTCTGATCCGGTCGACGATCTTCCTGTTCTCGTCGTAGCGCACGTGCACGTCGCTGATCGCCACGATGCGTCCGGGCCCCGGGTCAGCCATCTGTGGCCCCCTGCCCGTCACGCGTGCGCTCTGCGATCTCCGAGACCTTCGCGAGCGTGGGCTGCCGGAGGATCGCCGGCAGGGAAGCCATGAACTCCCGCTCCCGCCGGGAGCCCACGACCTCGTCGCTGACCGCGGCGAGCATCGCGAGGAGGGTGGCGGAGTCGCCGCCGTGCCGGTGGAAGTCCGCGCCGGCGCCGAGCCGGTTGACGTCCACCGCCAGGACGCGGGCCCAGATCTTGGCCACCGCCTCCTCCACCTCGCCGCGGGACTTCGCCTCCGCGGCCGCGGCCTCGGCCTGCGGCCCGGTGAACGGTACCGGCAGCGCGGCGACGTCGACCTTCTCGTTGACCGTGCGGGGGAGCTCGGTCACGACCGTCGTCGTGGCCGGCACCATGTAGCGGGGAAGGCGACCCGCGACGTGGTCGGTGAGCTGGTCGACGGTGGCCTCTTCGCGCAGGACGACGAAGGCGCACAGGACCTTGCCGGTGGTGCCGGGCCTGACCAGGCCGGTGACGAAGGCCGTCGCCACTGCCGGGTGTTCCTCCAGGGCCTTGGCGACCTCGGCGGGCTCGACACGGTAGCCGAGCACCTTGACCTGCTCGTCGTTGCGGCCCACGGACTCCAGTTCGCCCGAGTCCAGCATCCTGGCCAGGTCACCGCTGCGGTAGACGCGGGTGCCGTCGGCGAGTGCGGTGAACCGTTCGCGGACGAGATCGGGCCGGCCGCGGTAGCCACGGGCCAGCTGATCACCGGCGAGGTACATCTCGCCCACCTCGCCCGGAACCACGTGGCGGCCGTCACCACCGATCAGGTGGATCCGGGTGTTGTCCGTCGGCACACCGATGGGCACCGAAGGCAGGCCCGCGTCCTGGTCCGGGTCGAAACGCCGCGTCATACAGCCGATGGTCGTCTCGGTGGGGCCGTACTCGTTGAAGATGCCGCACTGGGGCCCGAAGAGCTGCTGGGCCCGGCCGGCGACCGCACCCCGCAGGAGTTCCCCGCCGGCGATGACCGCCCGGAAACCGGTCGGGGCGAGCCCCAGCCTGCCGATGAGGTCGAGATGGGTGGGGGTGAGCTTGAGCGCGTTGGCCCCCGAGTTCTCCAGCATGTCGCGCAGCACGACGTGGTTGGGCTCGTCGGGTACCAGTGCGATCGATCCGCCGGCCAGCAGGGGCAGGAAGATCGCGGTGTTGGAGAGGTCGAAGGCCAGCGAGGTGAACAGCGGGAACCTGGTGGTGGAATCCACCCCGTAGACACGGGTGGCCCAGCTGATGAACGTGGCGAGCTGGCGGTGCTCGATCTCCACGCCCTTGGGGCGCCCGGTCGATCCCGAGGTGTAGATGACGTACGCGAGGTCCTCCGGCCGCACCTCGACGCCCTCGGGGCGGCGCTCCGAGGGCTCCAGTGTCTCGAGCACCACCACGTCGCAGCCGGAGTCCGGGGCGAGACGGCGCGCGGCGTGGACGCGCTCGGCGAGGCACACGGTGGCGCCGGCGTCCGCCACCAGGCCGGCGAGCCGGTCGTCGGGCTGCTGCGGGTCGAGCGGCAGGTAGGCGGCACCCGCTTTCAGCACCCCCCAGATGGCGGCCATCGCCGCGACCGTACGGCCGGCCAGCAGACCCACGACGTCGTCGCGTCCGATGCCCCGGTCCAGCAGCGCGACGGCGACGGCGTCCGCCCGCCGGTCCAGCTCACGGAAGGTCACCTCGCCCTCGGGGCCGGTCAGGGCGATCGCGCCGGGTGTGAGGGAGACCTGCCCGCGGAACTGGTCGACGGCCGTTCCCGGCCGGGCGAGCGCCCGGTCGGTCCGGTTGCCGTCCCATTCGCGGTGCGCCCTCGGGGACAGGGCCTCCTCGATGCGGTCGAGCAGCGCCTCCGCGCGGTCCGGGGTCTGCGCACCGTCGTACCAGCCGATGGTGATCTCGGTGCGGTCGCCGAACTCGACCGCGTTGATCTCCGGGGGCCCCAGGGGCCCGGAGTTGGGCAGCGAGTAGACGGTGGTGGCGTGGAACGAGCTCGTGCTGAACGCGGCGGGGGCGACGCGGCCCATGTGGGAGAGCGTGGCCAGGCTGCTGTAACAGCCCTTCTGCGCGGAGTAGGCGTCCAGACCCATGATCTGCTGGTGCAGTTCCGTCAGGTTCTGGCCGGGCAGCGAGGGGTCGACGCGGGCAGCCAGGTCCTGACCGGTGGACAGGATGGACAGCAGTCGCTCCTGGGCCTGCTCCCAGCCGGCGTCCCCTCGTACCTCGTAGAGCGGATTGTTGGTGAGGTTGCCGGTCGAGCGGATTCCGGGCAGGTACCTGCGCAGGTCGACCGGGACGAGGAACCTGCCGGTACGCAGACCGCACGCCTGGGTGACGGCGCAGGCGATCTTGGCGACCAGCGCGGGGTGCGTGCCGTCGACGGTGCGCCTGCGCCAGAAGAAGTCGTGCTGGCCCTGCGGGCGGGAGCCGAGCGCGGACGGCCAGTCGAGGTCCGGGGTGACATCCCGTTCCTGCGGGGCACCGGCCTGCTCGATCAGTTCGTTCTCCGTGATGCGTGAGGGTGCGCCCACGGGGTCCTCGCCGCGCAGGACCCGGAAGATGTCCTCCGCCCAGGCGCGTACACCCTGGCCGTCCATCACTCCGTGGAACGCGCGCACGATCAGCGTGTCCGACTCCGCGTCCGTGAGGAGGAGGAGCTCGCAGGTGGGGCCGCCGTCCTTGCCCATGAGCGGGCTGTGCAGTTCGGCCGCGTCGGCGAAGGTGCGCCGGTCGACCCGGTCACCGGGCAGGACCCGCACGACCGGTGCCACGCCGCTGTCCACCCAGGTCATGTCCTGGCGGGTGAGCCGGGCACCGGGGCAGGCCTCGGACGCGGTCTCCACGGCGCGGACCAGCTCGTCGTGACCGATGTGGCCGGCCCCCTCGATGACGATCTGGATCACACCGGGAACCGACTCGGGGTACACCAGGAACCATGTCTCGGTGGGCGACACGGGCCGGCTGTAGACGTTGTCGTCCTCACCCGCGGACATGGGGATACCTCTTTCGATTCGGGTCGGTCGGTGGTGCGTCACGTCCGGTCAGCGAACCGGCTCGCCGGCTCCGAGTACCTGGCCGTCGGCCTCGCGCATGACGCGGGACCTACGGAAGTCCAGGTGGACGAAGACGCGTTGGAGCCAGCGGTCCCGGCCGTCGTAGCGCGGCTGGAAGGAGTTACGGCCGTGCAGGGCCAGCCGGTTGTCGACGAAGGCCAGGTCACCGGGGCCGAGGATCAGCGTGTGGGCCACCCGCTCGATGACGGCTTCCAGTTCGGCCATGGCCTGTGCGGCTTCGTCGTCGGACGGGATCGTGCTGCTGAAGTCCACTTTGAGATCGGGGTCCTCGAAGCTGCCGGCGAGGATCCCGTGCGGTTCCTCCAAGCCGTCGGCGATCTCGAAGGAAGCCGGCGCCATGGTCACGAATCGCGGCTGGTGGAGTATCTCCCTGGTCCGGGCGGAAAGCAGCGGAACCGCGTTGCGCACGGACGCCACACGCAGACCGGCGACGTTCTCGTGGTCGTTGCGCAAGCACATCAGACCCACGAGGTCGGGCTTGTGCTCATGGAATGCGTTCTCGGTGTGCATGTTGAGTTTGATGGATCCGGCATTCCCCTGGAATTGTTCCATTCCGGGGACGGGGACCACGTCCTGCACGAGCGCGCCGGTCTTCTCCTTCTCGAACGCGATCACCTCGCCCATGGCCATCGCGATCAGCATCAACGCGGACGCCGGTGTGGTGGTCCCGCGCTGGACGGAGCCGCGGACCGTCGGCGTGTCGGGGACGGTCTCCGCGTCGACCGGCAGGTTGCGTACCAGGAGCATGGCCTCACGGCCTGAGTTCCACGTGAAGCGGCGCAGCGTCTGGCGCAGCCGAAGGGGGAGCCGGCTGGAGAGCTCCCGCGCGGCGGACGTCCAGCGGGGGTCGTCGTTCAGGCGTGGAGCGACGTCACGCAGTTGCTCGGCCAGAAGGGTCAGTTCGCCCTTCTCCTGACCGTCGAGCGATATCTGGGCATCGTCGCCGATTTTCGGCTTGACTTCGGCAGGCATAATTCAACCATTCATGGGCAGAGTTGATGCGAAGGAACGGGCTCGCCAAGTCGACTCCAGTCCGCAGACTATGGATTCGGCCGAATTGACGGCAACCCCTATCTACCGTCCGCCGACCCCTGTACGAGGGCGGTGCGGATTCTGTGCGTTTGTTCTCAGCACCCCTGCTCCGTCAGCCATTCGCGCATCCGCCGGGCCAGTGGCCCCGCGTGCTCGCCGAGCATCGTGAAGTGGTTCCCCTCGGTCTCGGCGACCGAGTGGGGCAGCGGCCAGACGGCGTGCCAGTCGCCTTCGCCCGACCACGCCCGCAGGGGCTCCCCCGCGCGTACGAGCAGCGTGGGAACGTCGACGGGCTGCGCCCGGCACGCGTACAGGAAGGGGAGGTAGGCAGCCCACGCCGTGGCGCGGTAGTCGTCCATGGGCGTGTACGCGTCGTCGCGTTCGACCATGCCGTCGAGCAGTTCGGGCATCCAGGTGGCCATGACGTCGCTGTCCGCGGGATAGCTGTCGAGCAGGATCACGGCGGCCGGCGGACGTCCTCGCCCCTCCAGTGCGTGGGAGAGCGCGTTGGCCAGCAGCGCGCCGCCGGAGTGGCCGGTGACGACGAAGGGCCTGTCCCCCACCGTGCGCAGCACCGATTCGGCGTGCGTGCGCATCAGGACGTCGAAGTTCTCCGGGAGTTCCTCACCCTCGGCGAAGCCGGGGTGCGGGAGCGCGTACACGTCGCGTTCCCCGCGGAAGCCGGCGGCCAGGCGCGCGTACTCGTGCGCTCCCGAGAGCATCGACATCGTGCAGAGGCAGATGAGCGGGGGGCCGTCGCCCGTCGCCAGGCGGACCACGGGCGCGGCCTGGGCGGGTGGCGTCTCGTTGTTGAAGACGGTACGGAATTCCGCCAGTTGCATCAGGACCTTCGCGTACTCCACGGCCTGGCCGGTGGAACGGGTGTGCTGGAGGAGGGGTCCCAGAATGCCGCCGCCCGGCCCGGCCGCGGGTGCCGCGTCGCCGTCGCCGTCCAGCAGTGCGGAGAGGTGCCGGGCCAGGCAGGTCGGTGTGGGGTGGTCGAAGAGCAGGGTGGCCGACAGTTCCTCGGTACCGAGGACCGCCCGGAGACTGTTCCGCAGCTCCAGGGCGGTCAGGGAGTCGAAGCCCTGCTCCAGGAAGTCCCGCCCGGTGTCCAGCTCTTCGGCCGAGGGGAGCCCCAGTGCCGCGGCGGCCCACGTGGTGACGACGTCCAGGAGCAGCGTGTGCCGACCGGCGGGAGTGGCGTCGGCGAGCCGCGCGGCCAGTGCCGTCGACGCCTCGGCGGGCGGGATGTCCTCGGCCGCGTCGGCGACCCCGGGGCCGGGGGCTGTCCCGCCGGGGGCGTACGCGGGAGGCGCCGGCCAGTACCGGCGGCGCTGGAATGCGTAGGTCGGCAGATCGGTCAGGCGGGCGCCCCGTCCGGCGAAGACCGCCGTCCAGTCGACGGGGAGGCCGTGCACGTGGAGCTCGGCCAGCGCGGTGAACAGGGCGCGCACCGGCGAGCGGTCACGGTGCTGGGTCGCGACGAGGAGGGGCGGCTCGGTCTCGCCTGCGCCGGCCGCGAGGCAGTCCTGCGCGAGGGCGGTGAGCACCCCGTCGGGGCCGATCTCCAGGAAGGTGCCGACCCGGTCGTCACGCAGTCGCCGCACGGCGTCGGCGAACCGGACGGGCTCCCGGACGTGTCGCGTCCAGTAGTCGGGGCTGAGCGCCTGGTCCGCGGTGAGGGGCAGGCCGGTCGTGGCGCTGACGAGATCGGTCCGTGCCGGCCGGAGAGCCAGGTTCGAGGCGACCGCGCGGAGGTCGTCGAGCATGGCGTCCATGTGCGCCGAGTGGAAGGCGTGGCTGGTCCGCAGTTCCTTGTGTCTGCGTCCCTGCTTCGTCCAGAGGGTCACGATGTCATGGACCTCGTCCCGGTCTCCGGACAGGACCACGGAACTCGGTCCGTTGACGGCGGCGATCGACGGACCGGTGCCGGCACCGAGGAGGTCCGTCACCTCCTGCTCGGTGCCGGCACCGAGGAGGTCCGTCACCTCCTGCTCGGACGCCTCGACGGCCACCATGAGTCCGCCGCCCGGCATGGCCTGCATCAGACGGCCGCGGGCCGCGACGAACGTGCAGGCGTCCTCCAGCGACAGGACTCCGGCGACGTGTGCCGCGGTCAGCTCGCCGAGTGAGTGGCCGGCCACCGCGTCGGGACGCACACCCCAGCTCACCAGCAGCTCGTACAGGGCGACTTCGAACGCGAAGAGCGCCGGCTGCGCGAACTCGGTCCGGTCGAGCTTCTCCTGGTCCGCGCCCGACATCACCGCGCGCAGGGGTGTGTCCAGGTGGGGGCCGAACCCGTCGCAGACGGCGTCCAGGGCCGCGGCGAAGACGGGGAAGGTCGCGGACAGCTCGTCCGCCATGCCCGGTCGCTGGCTGCCCTGCCCGGTGAAGAGGAAGGCGGTGCCTTCCCCTGCCCGGCGCACGCTTCGGATCAGGCCGGGGGCCGCCTCACCGGAGGCCAGGGATGTGAGCCCGCGTACGAGGCCGTCGCGGTCGTCGGCCAGTACCACCGCGCGGCGGTCGAGCGCCGCGCGGGAGACGGCCAGTGAGTGGCCGAGGTCTGTCGTCGACTCACCGGAATCGTCGCGCAGCCGGTCCAGGAGTCGGGCCGCCTGGCCCCTCAGGGCTTCCTCGGTGCGCGCGGACACCAGGAACGGGACGACGGGCAGCTCGGTGGTGGAGCCGGTGGGGGGCTCGCTCACGGGTGCCTGTTCGAGGATCAGGTGCGCGTTGGTGCCGCTGAGCCCGAAGGCCGAGACGCCCGCGCGGCGGGGTCGTCCCGTGGCCGGCCAGGGCGTGGCACTGGTCAGCAGGGACACCTCGCCGCCCGACCAGTCGACGTGGGGGGTGGGTGCGTCGACGTGCAGGGTCGGGGGCAGCGTCCCGTGACCGAGCGCCAGGACGGTCTTGATGGCGCCGACGGCCCCGGCCGCGGCCTGGGTGTGCCCGACGTTCGACTTGACGGTGCCCAGGAGCAGGGGCCGGCCCTCGGGGCGTTCCCGGCCGTACGCGGCGATAAGAGCCCGGGCCTCGATCGGGTCGCCGAGCACCGTGCCGGTGCCGTGCGCCTCGACTGCGTCCACGTCGTTCGGGCTCAGTCCCGCGTCGGCGAGCGCCTGCGCGATGACGCGACGCTGGGCCGGCCCGCTGGGAGCCGTGAGTCCGTTGCTCGCACCGTCCTGGTTGACGGCGCTGCCCCGCAGCACGGCCAGTACCTTCCTGCCGTTCCGGCGGGCGTCGGACAGCCGCTCCAGGAGGAGCACGCCCGCTCCTTCGCCCCAGCCCGTCCCGTCGGCGCCGGCCGCGAACGACTTGCAGCGGCCGTCCCCCGCCAGTCCGCGCTGCTTGCTGAACTCCACGAACGCTCCGGGGGTGGCCATGACCGTCACCCCGCCCGCCAGCGCCAGCGAGCATTCCTTGTCGCGCAACGACCTGGCGGCCAGGTGGATGGCCACCAGGGAGGACGAGCAGGCGGTGTCGACCGTGATAGCGGGGCCCTGGAGGCCGAGGAGGTAGGACACCCGGCCGGAGATGACACTGCCCGCCCCTCCGGTGAGCAGATAGCTGTCGCTTCCCTGGGCGTCGCCGTACATCCCGGCGCTGTAGCCCGAGGAGGAGGCGCCGACGAACACGCCGGTGCCGGTGCCGCGCAGGGACGACGGGTCGATCCCGGCCCGCTCGAACAGCTCCCACGACGACTCGAGCAGCAGCCGCTGCTGCGGGTCCATCGCCAGTGCCTCGCGCGGGCCGATACCGAAGAGGGCCGCGTCGAACGCGTCGGCGTCGTCGACGAATCCCCCCTCGGGGGTGATGCCCGTGTCGCCGAGTCCGCGCAGCCAGTCCACGTCCCAGCCACGGCCGTCGGGGACGGCGGACATGGCGTCCGTACCGTCCATGACGAGGCGCCACAGGTCCTCCGGCGACCGCACACCGCCGGGCAGGCGGCAGCTCATCGCCACGACCGCGATCGGCTCCGCCCGCTCGTCGACGAGGCTCCGGTGCTGCAGGCGCAGCCGTTCGTTCTCCACGAGAGACGCCCGTAGCGCTTCGACGATCTCTTCGACCTGCGTCCCCATCATGTGCTCCACGCTGCTCGTCGCATCAGGCTTCCTTCGTACGTGTCGCCATGCGGACGAGGGCGCTGACGTCCATGGCGTTGATCTCGTCCACCCGGTCCCCGGAATCGGACGCCTGCCGCTCCTGCGGGGGCCCGGGGTCCTCCGCAGGCGGCAGCGCGTCCAGGAGGCCCGACTCGCGGATCCTGGCCATCGGGATGGTGGCGAGGAGCGAACGCACCCGCGCCTCGTCGTCGTCCTGGGCGGAGGCTTCCGCGTCCGGCGGCAGCAGTTCGCGCATCAGCCGGTCGCGGAGGCCGGTGGGTGAGGGTTCGTCGAAGACCACGGTGGTCTCCAGGCGAAGCCCGGTGGCGGTGTTCAGGCGGTTGCGCAGCTCCACGGCCATGACCGAGTCGAATCCCAGTTCCCGGAAGGCCCGTTGGGGGTCGACGGCATCGGCCGCGGGGTGCCCGAGCACGGCCGCCGCCTCGGCACGTACGAGATCCAGGAGCATCCGCTTCCGCTCGGACCCGGAGGCTCCGGCCAGTCGGTCCGCGAGCGCGACGGCCCCGGCGTCAGGCGCGTCGTGGTCGTCCCCGGGCGGCCGGAGTGCGGCGGCGGCCTCGGGAACGTCCTCGATGAGCGGTCGGGGCCCTCCCATCGCGAACGCGGGGGCGAACCGGGTCCAGTCGATGTCGGCGACGGTCAGGCAGGTCTCCTGCCGTTCGACGGCCTGGACGAGGGCCCGGACGGCGACCTCGGGGTCCATGGGGCGCAGTCCGATGCGGTCGAGCGTGGACCCGGCGGCGGTGTCCACCATGCCTCCGCCGGCCCAGCCGCCCCAGGCGACCGAAGTGGCGGCAAGACCACGGGCACGGCGGCGCTCGGCGAGGGCGTCGAGGTGACAGTTGCTGACGGCGTAGGCGCCCTGCGCCGATCCGCCCCAGACGCCGGCGCCGGAGGCGAACAGCACGAAGGCGTCCAGCGAGTCGGCCGGGAAGAGCGCGTCGAGGGAGGTAGCGCCCGCCGCCTTGGCGGACATGACCCGGGCGAACTCGGCGGGGTCACTCTGCTCCAGGCCGGAGACCAGGCTCTCCCCCGCGGCGTGCACCACGGTGCGTACGGGCGCCGTGTCGTCCTGTGCCAGCTCCTTCACGAGGGCGGACAGGGCCTCGGGGTCGGCGACGTCACAGGCGGCGAGCGTCACGCGGGCGCCCAGAGCGCCGAGTTCGTCCTTCAGCGCGAGGGCACCGGGGGTGGCCTCGCCCCTGCGGCCGGTCAGCACCAGGTGCTCGGCGCCGTTGCTCGCGAGCCAGCGTGCCACGTGGGACCCCAGCGCTCCCATGCCTCCGGTGATCAGGGCCGTACCGCGCGGCTTCCAGCGCGACGGCACGGCCGGCCGGGGACCGGCGGGCGAGCGTCCCAGGCGGCGGGCGAACACGCCCTGCGGCCGGACGGCCAGCTGGTCCTCGTCCCCGGCGCCCGCCAGCAGACGGCACACCTGGGCGGCGGTCCGTTCGTCCGGTTCCGCGGGCAGGTCGATGAGGCCGCCCCAGCGGTCGGGGTGCTCGAGGCCGATGACGCGGCCCAGTCCCCAGACCTGTGCCTGGGCCGGGCCGGTGAGCGGACCCGAGCCGTCGACGGAGACGGCTCCCCGGGTCAGGCACCACAGGGGGGCGGTCAGGTCCAGATCGGTCATCGCCTGGATCAGGGAGGTCGTCGCCGCGACGCCCGCCGGTACGACCGGGTGGAACGGGTCGGGGCGGTCGTCCTCGGCGAGGAAGGACAGGACGCCTTCGATCCGGCCTCCGTCGGGCAGGGCGTCCCCGAGCCGCTGGAGCGCCATGGCCCGTCCGGTGTCGTCGGCCTCGAACAGCACCTGGACGGTGCGGGCCCCGTCGCGTACCAGCTCACGTGTGACGGCCTCGCCCGTCTTGTCCGGCACCCCGGAGGGGCTGACGATCAGCCAGGTCCCGGAGGGTGCCGGGGCCGGTGCCGGAGTGACCGGCTTCCAGCTGATCCGGTACCGCCAGCTGTCCACGACGGTCTGGTCACGGCGTTCGCGACGCCAGGACGTCAGGGAGGGCAGGACGCTCTCCCACGAGCGGCGTACGTCGTCGTCGGCGGCACCCAGCATTCCGGCCAGCGCGGTGGGATCCTCGGTGTCCACGGCGGCCCAGAACGCGTCGTCGACGGGGTCCCGGTGTTCGGCCGGGGCGGGGAGCGCGGCGGGCCTGGGCCAGTACCGGCTGCGCTGGAAGGCGTACGTGGGCAGGTCGGCGTGGCCCGTACGGTCGCCGAGGACGGCACGCCAGTCGGGGGACACACCGGCGACGTGGGCTTCGGCCAGGGACGTCAGGAAGCGGTGGGGGCCGCCCTCGTCACGGCGCAGCGTGCCCAGTGCGGTCGCCTCGGTCTCCACGGCGTCGAACGTCTCCTGGAGCCCGAGCCCCATCACCGGGTGGGGGCCGACCTCGAGGAACGTACGGTGTCCGTCGGCGAGCGCCGCGCGGGTGGCGGCCTCGAACTCCACGGTGGAGCGCAGGTTGCGGAACCAGTATCCGGCGTCCAGCGCCGCGGTGTCGGTCAGTGCGCCCGTGAGGGTCGAGTAGAAGGGCACGGTGGACGAGCGGGGCGTGATTCCGGTGAGCAGCCGGTCCAGTTCCTCGCGGATGGCCTCGACCTGGGCGGAGTGCGAGGCGTAGTCGACCGCGATGCGTCTGCCGCGTACGCCGTCGGCCTCGCAGGAGCTCAGGAGCTCGTCCAGCGCCTCCGGTTCACCCGCGACGACGGCGGACGAAGGACCGTTGACCGCGGCCACCGACAGCCGGTCGCCCCATGCGGTGAGCCGCTCGCGCAGCAGCCCTGCGGACTCCCCGACCGAGGCCATGCCGCCCTTGCCGGACAGGGAGAGGAGCGCCCGGCTCCGGAGCGCCACGACGCGCGCGGCGTCCTCGATGGACAGTGCGCCTGCCACGGTCGCGGCCGCGATCTCGCCCTGAGAGTGGCCGATCACCGCGGCCGGACGGACTCCGCAGGCACCCCAGAGCTCGGCCAGCGACACCATGACCGCCCACAGCACGGGCTGCACCACGTCGACCCTGTCGAGGCCGGGGGCACCGGGGGTCTCCCGTACGACGTCCTCGAGCGACCAGTCCGTGTGGGGCGCCAGAGCCTCGGCGCACTCGGCGATGCGTGCGGCGAACACGCCGGACGTGTCGAGGAGTTCCTTCGCCATGCCGGGCCACTGGGCACCCTGCCCGGGGAAGACGAGGACCGGGCTCGTGTCGCCGGCGGCGCTCCCTCGCACGATCCCGGCGGCGGAGCCGTCCGCGGCCAGGACCCGCAGGCCCGCCTCGAACTCGGCGGGCTCCCGGGCGACGAGGGCCGCGCGGTGCTCGAAGCGGGACCTGGTCGTCGCCAGGGCGTGGGCGAGGGCGGCGGGGTCCGCTGTGCCGACGGCGGCCAGCAGCCGCGACGCCTGGTCCCGCAGGGCTTCACGCGTCCTGCCGGACAGCACCCACGCGGTGGTGGCGCCGGTGTCGAGCGGGACGTCCCGCTCGGGGGCGGACGGGGCGGGAACGGCGGCAGGGGCCTGCTCGATGATGGTGTGGGCGTTCGTGCCACTGACGCCGAAGGACGACACGCCCGCGCGGCGCGGCCGGTCCGTCTCCGGCCAGCCGACCGGTTCCGTCAGCAGCGCGACCGCGCCCGCCGACCAGTCGACGTGGGAGGAGGGCTCGTCCACGTGCAGTGTCGGGGGCAGTACCCCGTGCCGCATCGCCATCACCATCTTGATCACCCCGGCGACACCTGCGGCGGCCTGCGTGTGACCGATGTTGGACTTGACCGATCCCAGCCACAGCGGCCTGTCTGCGGGGCGGCCCTGCCCGTACGCGGCCAGCAGCGCCTGTGCCTCGATCGGGTCGCCGAGGGTCGTGCCGGTGCCGTGCGCCTCCACGGCGTCGACCTGGTCGGCGGTCAGGCCGGCTCCGGCCAGCGCCTGCCGGATGACCCGTTGCTGCGAGGGGCCGTTGGGCGCGGTCAGCCCGTTGCTCGCCCCGTCCTGGTTCACCGCGGAGCCCCGTACGACGGCGAGCACCTCACGGCCGTTGCGGCGGGCGTCCGAGAGCCGTTCGACGAGGAGGACTCCGACGCCCTCGCCCCAGCCGGTGCCGTCGGCGGACTCGGCGAAGGCCTTGCACCTGCCGTCGGAGGACAGTCCGCGCTGGCGGCTGAACTCGATGAACGCGGACGGCGTCGACATCACGGTCACGCCGCCGGCCAGGGCCAGGGTGCACTCACCCGCGCGCAGGGCCTGGACGGCCAGGTGCAGGGCGACCAGCGAGGACGAGCACGCCGTGTCGACGGTGACCGCGGGTCCTTCCAGACCCAGTGCGTACGAGATGCGTCCGGAGACCACGCTGGCGGCGTTGCCGGTGGCCACGAAGCCTTCGGCGCTCTCGGCCGAGCCCATCAGAAGCCCTGTGTAGTCCTGGCTGTTGGTGCCGGCGAAGACGCCGACCCGCCCCCCGCGCACCGAATCGGGATCGATGCCGGCACGCTCGAACGCCTCCCACGACGTCTCGAGGAGCAGTCGCTGCTGCGGGTCCATGGCCAGTGCCTCGCGCGGCGCGATGCCGAAGAAGCCCGCGTCGAAGTCGGCGACGTCGTGCAGGAACCCGCCCTCGCGCACGTACGACGTGCCCTGCTGGTCGGGATCCGCGCTGTAGAGCCGTTCGATGTCCCAGCCGCGGTCGTCGGGCAGCGGGGAGACGGCGTCCGTCCCCGACTCCAGGAGGTCCCAGAACTGTTCCGGGGACCGGACCCCGCCGGGGAAGCGGCAGCTCATGCCGACGATGACGATGGGGTCGTCGTCCAGGGCGGCGACGGGGCCCTCCTGGGCCGGCCCGGACCGGGACCCCGCGAGTTCGTCACGCAGGTGCCGGGAGAGGACCAGCGGGGTCGGATAGTCGAAGACGAGTGTGGCGGGCAGGGCGAGTCCGGTGCTCGCGCCGAGGAGGTTGCGCAGCTCCACGGCGGTCAGCGAGTCGAAGCCCAGGTCCCGGAAGGCCCTGCCGGGCTGTACCCCGTCCGCCGAGGCGTGTCCGAGCACTGCGGCGGCCTGGCCACGGACCACGGCGAGCAGGATGCGCTCGGACTCCTGCGGGGAGGCACCCGCCAGCTGCTCGTGCAGGGCGCTCTCGGCCGCCTTCTCCGGCGCGGGCGTGCCGGCTGCGGCCGACAGGCTCCGCACTTCGGGGAGTTCGCCGATGAACGCGGCCCTGCCGGGCGGCAGGGCCGGGGCGAACCGCTCCCAGTCCACGTCGGCGACGATCGTGTGGGGCGCACCGCTCTCGACCGCCTGTCGCAGTGCGCGCATCGCCAGTTCCGGCGGCAGCGGAGGCGTTCCGCCGCGGCGTACGCGTTCGGCCACCAGCGGGTCGGCGGCCATGCCCGCGCCGTCCCAGGCGCCCCATCCGATGGACGTGGCGGGCAGGTCCTGGGCGTGGCGTACGGCGGCGATCGTGTCGAGGAAGGCGTTGCCGGCCGCGTACGCGGCCTGTCCGGCGTTGCCGAACGTCGCGGCCAGCGAGGAGAAGAGGACGAACGCCGACAGGTCGAGGTGGCGGGTCAGTTCGTGCAGGTGCAGGACGGCGTCGGTCTTGGGCCGCAGGACCCGCTCGACCCGCTCGGGCGTCAGCGAGCCGAGCATGCCGTCGTCCAGCACGCCGGCCGTGTGAACGACCGCGGTGAGCGGGTGCTCGGCGGGTACGGAGTCGATCAGGGCGGCCAGCGCCTCCCGGTCGGTGACGTCACAGGCGGCCACGGTGACGCATGTTCCGAGCTGCGTGAGCTCGGCCTCCAGGTCCCGGGCGCCGGGGGCGTCGAGGCCGCTGCGGCTCGTGAGCAGCAGGTGGGAGGCCCCGTTGCGGGCCAGCCAACGGGCGGCGACGGCGCCCAGGGCGCCGGTTCCGCCGGTGACCAGGACGGTGCCGGAGGGCTGCCACGGCGTGGGGGTGTCCGGCGGCAGGGGGGCGGCCCGGACGAGTCGGCGTACGTGCACGCCGAAGGACCGGATCGCCAGTTGGTCCTCCGTCCTCGCCGGGTCTGCGAGCACTCCGCACAGGCGGCGGGCGGCACGGGTGTCGAAAGCCTCGGGCAGGTCGACCAAGCCGCCCCACAGACCTGGTTCCTCGACGGCCACGACCTGGCCGAGGCCCCAGACCATGGCCTGTTCCGGGGCGGCCGGCCAGTCCGACTCGCCGACGGCGACGGCACCGCGGGTGGCGAGCCAGAGCGGTGCGCGCAGCCGGGCGTCCGCCAGGGTCTGTACGAGCGCGAGGGTGTCCCGCAGCCCTTGGGTGCCCTCACCCGACAGGGCGGTCAGGGCCAGGACGCCTGCGATTCCGCCCTCGTCCAGGGCCTCCCGCAGCCGGGCACTGCCGCTGGACGCCGGGACGCGGAGGACACGGACCCCTTGGGCGCCCATGGCGGCCGCGACGTCGTGGGTGGCGTCGTCGGGGCCCGCGACGAGCCATGTTCCGGAGGGCACGGCCGAGTCGGGTTCCGGTGCGTGGCGCCACTGCACCTCGTACCGCCAGGAGTCGATGGCGGACTGGTCACGCCGTCCGCGCCGCCAGTGGGCGAGTGCCGGGAGCACGGTGCTGAGCGGCTGGTCGCCGTCGAGGGCGAGCGTGCCGGTCACGGCGTCCAGGTCCTGGCGCTCGACCGCGGACCAGAACCCCGCCTCCGCGGCGTCCTCGCCGCCCCGCGCGTCCGCTGCCGCCGTCCACACGAGCGACTCGGGCCAGTACCGGGTGCGCTGGAACGCGTAGGTCGGCAGGGCAACCGCTGCGGTGGCGGCGGGGAGCAGGGCCGTCCAGTCGCAGTCGGCGCCGCGTACGTACAGGCGGGCCAGCGCGGTCATCGCCGACCCGGCCTCGGGGCGTCCGGCCCGCAGGACCGGGAAGGCGTCCGCACCCTGGTCCAGGCAGTCGGCGACCATCGCGCTGAGCACGCCGTCCGGGCCGAGTTCCACGTACGTCTTCACGCCCTGGCCGGCCAGGGTCCGCACGCAGTCGTGGAAACGGACGGCCCGACGGACGTGGGAGACCCAGTAGTCGGCCGAACCTGCCTCCTCGGCCGTCAGGATCCGGCCGGTCACGTTCGAGACGACCGGGACGGCCGGAGCGGCGAAGGTGAGGCCCCGCAGGATCCGGCCGAACTCCTCGAGCATCGGATCCATGTGCGGGGAGTGGAAGGCGTGGCTGACCTCAAGCCGCTTGGTCCTGCGGTTCCGGGCCTCGAAGTGGGCAGCCACCGCCAGCACTTCCGCCTCGTCCCCGGAGACGACGACGGAGCGGGGGCCGTTCACCGCGGCGACCGAGACACGGTCCGTGCGATCGGCCAGCGCTTGGACGACCTCGTCCTCGCCCGCCTCGACGGCCACCATCGCCCCGCCTTCGGGCAGCGCCTGCATCAGCCGTCCCCGCGCCGCCACCAGGGTGCACGCGTCGTCCAGGGAGAGGATCCCGGCGACGTGCACGGCGGACACCTCTCCGATGGAGTGACCGGCGAGGATTCCGGGGCGGATGCCCCAGTCGGCGAGGAGGCGGAACAGTGCCACCTCGATCGCGAAGAGAGCGGCCTGCGTGTAGGCGGTGCGGTGCAGCAGGGCCGCTCGCTCGCTACCCTCCTCCGCGAACAGCACTCTCCGCAGAGGGTGTTGGAGGTGGGGGTCCAGGTGGGTGCACACCTCGTCCAGCGCGTCACGGAAGACGGGGAACCGCGCGGCGAGTTCCCGCCCCGTACCCGGTCGCTGACTGCCCTGGCCGCTGAACAGGAAGGCGACCCGGCCTTCGGTCACGGTGCCGCGCACCGGTCCGGCCGTGCCGTCCGCGAGGGCCTCCAGCTGGAGCAGGGCGTCGTCGCGGTCCTCCGCGACCACCACGGCCCGGTCCTCGAAGGCGCTGCGCGTGGTCGCGAGCGCATGGGCCACGTCCGTCAGGGCGTACTCGGGACGGGTGGCCAGCAGGACGCGCAGCCGGGCGGCCTGTGCGGCCAGCGCGGTCTCGCCGCGCGCGGAGACGGTCAGGGCTACGGGCCCGGTCCGCGCTTCGGTGCCGGACGACGGGGCGGGTGCGGATGTCGTCCCGGGCTGCGTCTGCGCCTGCGCCTGCGCCTGCGCCTGCGCCTGCTCGATGATGACGTGGGCGTTGGTACCGCTGATGCCGAACGACGAGACGCCGGCACGCCTGGGCTGCCCGGTCTCCGGCCACGGCACCGCTTCCGTCAGCAGCCGCACCTCGCCCGTGGTCCAGTCCACCTGGGGTGTGGGCGCGTCGACGTGCAGCGTCGCCGGAAGCGCGTCCCGCTGCATCGCCATGACCATCTTGATCACCCCGGCCACGCCTGCGGCGGCCTGCGTGTGACCGATGTTCGACTTGACGGAGCCCAGCCACAGCGGCCTGTCCGCCGGGCGGTCCTGCCCGTAGGTGGCCAGCAGCGCCTGCGCCTCGATCGGGTCGCCGAGCACCGTACCGGTGCCGTGCGCCTCGACCACGTCGATCTGGGACGGCGTCACGGAGGCGTCGGCGAGCGCCTGCTCGATGACGCGCTGCTGGGACGGGCCGTTCGGAGCGGTCAGCCCGTTGCTCGCGCCGTCCTGGTTCACCGCCGAGCCGCGGAGCACGGCAAGCACCCGGTGCCCGTTCCGACGGGCGTCGGAGAGCCGCTCGACGAGCAGGACCCCGACCCCCTCGGCAAATCCCGTGCCGTCCGCCGCGGCGGCGAAGGCCTTGCAGCGGCCGTCCTGCGCCAGCCCGCCCTGCGCACTGAAACTGCTGAACATGCCGGGGGTCGACATGACCGTGACCCCGCCCGCGAGCGCCAGCGTGCACTCGCCCCGGCGCAGGGCCTGCGCCGCCAGGTGCAGAGCCACCAGCGACGACGAGCAGGCGGTGTCGACGGTGACGGCGGGACCTTCGAGGCCGAGCGTGTAGGAGACGCGCCCGGAGACCACGGCGGCGGCGCTTCCCGTGCCCGTGAACCCCTCCAGGCCCGTCGAGCCCATCAGGAGGTAGGGGTAGTCCTGGCCGTTGGTCCCGGCGAAGACACCGGTGCGGGTACCGCGCAGCGTCTCCGGATCGATCCCGGCCCGCTCGACCGCTTCCCAGGACGTCTCGAGGAGGAGACGCTGCTGGGGGTCGGTGGCCAGCGCCTCGCGCGGACTGATCCCGAAGAACGCCGCGTCGAACTCCCCCGCGTCCTGGACGAAGCCGCCCTCACCGGCGTATCCCTGCCCCCCTGCACCGGGCTGGAACACGGAGTCCGTGTTCCAGCCGCGGTCCGACGGGAAGGGGGTCATGCCGTCGGCACCGGAGGCCACCAGGTCCCACAGCTCCTCCGGGGAGCGCACCCCGCCGGGGAAGCGGCAGCTCATGCCGATGATGGCGATCGGCTCGGTGTCGCGCTCCTCCATCTCGCGGATCCGGTCGTGCGCCGCTTCGAGATCGGTGCTGACCCGCTTCAGGAAGTACCGGAGCTTCTCTTCGTTCGCCATCGGGCGACCCCTCTGTCAGGAACTGTGTGGTGCGATGTGCGTGCCGCCTGGGACGACCTGTCAGGAAATGCCGAACTTCTTGCCGAGCAGTTCGAACATCTCGTCGTCGGAGGCCGCCTCGATCTGCTCACCGACCGGCGCGGCCGGTGTCTCCTGCAGTTGTGCGAGCAGTGCCTGCATGCGCCGCACCACCCTGGCCCGTCCTTCGTCGTGCGGCGCGACCGTCACCAGTGCGGCTTCCATCCGGTCGAGCTCCTCGAGCACGGACTCGGCCACGGTCTCCCCGTCGGGTACGAGCTGCTCGCGCAGGAAGGCCGCCAGTCGCACCGGAGTCGGGTAGTCGAACGCGAGGGTCACCGGCAGCCGCAGCCCGGTCTTGGCCCCGATCCGGTTGCGCAGTTCCACAGCGGTGACGGAGTCGAACCCGACCTCCCTGAAGGCCCGTTTGACACTGACGGCCTCCGGCCCGGGGAATCCGAGCACGGCGGCGACCTGCTCGCGTACCGATTCCAGCAGGACGGCGTCCCGCTCGGCGTCGTCGAGCCCGGCGAGGCGCTGTGCCAGGGCCGACGGTTCCTCGGCACCGGTGCCGGCCGAGCCGTTGCCGTCCTGCGCGATCCGGCGCACCTCGGGCACGTCGGCGAGCAACGGGCTGGGCCGGGTCGCGGTGAAGGCGACGAAGAAGCGTTCCCAGTCGATGTCGGCGATCAGGACACAGGTGGCGTCGTGCTCCACCGCCTGCCGCATCGCGCCGGTCGCGGCCTCGGGGTCCATCTCCCGCAGGCCGTGCCGGTTCAGTACGTCCCCGAAGGCGCCTTCGGCCATCCCGCCGCCGCCCCAGGCGCCCCAGGCGATGGAGGTGGCCACCAGGCCCTGGGACCTGCGCTGTTGGGCCAGGGCGTCCAGGTAGGCGTTGCCCGGTGCGTAGTTGCCCTGCCCCGGTGTACCGACGATGCCACCGAACGAGGAGAACAGGACGAACGCCGAGAGCATGGCGTCCCGGGTCAGCTCGTCCAGATTCTGCGCGGCTCGTGCCTTGGCGTGCAGGGCCCTCCCCAGCTGATCGGGGGTGAGGGCGTCGAGCAGTCCGTCGTCCAGCGCCGCGGCGGTGTGCACGACCGAGGTCAGCGGGTACTCGGCCGGTATCCCGGCGAGCAGGTCCGCGAGGGCGGCGCGGTCGCCGGCGTCGCAGGCCGCGACGGTGACCCGGGCACCGAGTGCGGTCAGTTCGTCGCGCAGCGCGGCCGCGCCCGGGGCGTCGGGGCCCCGGCGGCTGACCAGCAGCAGGTGTTCGGCGCCGTCGCCGGCCAGCCGGCGGGCGACGTGGCCGCCGAGGGCCCCGGTCCCGCCCGTGATGAGGGTGGTGCCCCGGAGGTCCCAGGTCCGCAACCCGGTGGCTGCGCCGAGGCGGGCCCGGTTCAACCGGCGTACGAAGGTCCCTGAGGGCCGGATGGCCAGCTGGTCCTCGTCCCCGGCGCCGCCGAGCGCACCGCTGAGCATCGCTCCCGTACGTGCGTCCAGTGTCGCGGGCAGGTCGATGAGGCCGCCCCACCGGTCGGGGTGTTCAAGCGCGGCGACGCGCCCCATGCCCCAGGCCATCGCCTGCTCCGCGCCGTCCGGCGCATCGGCGGGCCCCACTTGGACCGCCCCTCGAGTGGCGCACCACAGCGGTGCGGACACCCCCGCCTCGCCGAGTGCCTGGAGCAGCGCGACGGTGGCGGCGTAACCGCGCGGTACGTCGGGGTGGTCGGCGTGCCAGGCGCGGTCCAGGGTCAGCAGCGAGAGGACTCCCTCGATGCCGGTGGGCAGGTCGTGTTCGGCGAACAGTTCGCGGTGCAGCGCGCCGGCGTCGACGGTGACGGTGTGGGTCCTGGCGCCGTGGGCGGCCAGGGCTTCGAGGCACGCCAGGACGAGTTCGTCCCCGTCGTGGCCCTCGGGCACGACGACCAGCCAGTGCCCGGAGAGCCTGCTCATCGCGGCTTCGGGCATGGGGCGCCAGGCCACCTCGTAGCGCCAGTCGTCGACGGTGGAGAGCTCGCGGCTGCGTCGGCGCCAGGAGGAGAGCGCGGGCAGCATCGCCGTCAGAGCGGAGCGGGCTTCTTCGCCGCCTTCGAGGGCGAGGCTGTCGGCAAAGAAGTTGATGTCCTCCTGCTCGATGGCGCTCCAGAACTGCGCGTCGGCCACGGACAGCTCGCCGACGGATCCGGCGGGTGCGTCCATGACCGGGCGCAGGTCATCGATCCAGTACCGCGTCCGCTGGAAGGGGTAGGTGGGCAGGTCCAGGTGGGTGGGGGTGTGGTCCACGAACAGGGTCTTCCAGTCAGGGTCGACCCCGTTGACGTGTGCCTCGGCCAGAGAGGTCATGAAGCGCCGGGCCTCGTCCTCGTCCCGCCGCAGCGTCCCCAACGCCACCGCGTCACCACCGGCCGCCTCGAACGTCTCCTGCAGACCGAGCTGAAGCACCGGATGGGGGCTGACCTCCACGAACACACGATGACCGGCGTCGATCAAGGTGCGGGTCGTCTCCTCCAGGCGGACCGTCCGGCGCAGGTTGGTGTACCAGTACTCGCCGTCCATCCCCGCCGTGTCCAGCAACTCACCCGTCACCGTCGAATACAGCGGCACCTTCGACACACGCGGGGACAGATCCGCCAACACCTCCAGCAACTGGTCACGGATCCGCTCCACATGCGCACTGTGAGACGCGTAGTCCACATCGATGCGCTTGCAACGCACCCCGTCCGCCTTGCACACCACCAGCAGCTCGTCCAGCGCGTCACCGTCACCACTGACCACCACCGAGGACGGGCCGTTCACCGCCGCGACGGAAAGGCGCCCCTCCCACTTGGAGAGCCGTACCTCCACCTGCTGCGCCGGCTCCGCGACGGACACCATGCCGCCCAGTCCCGAGAGCTCAAGAATCGCCCGGCTCCGCAAGGCCACCACCCGCGCGCCGTCCTCCAGGGACAGCCCACCGGCCACGCAGGCCGCTGCGATCTCACCCTGGGAGTGGCCCATCACCGCAGCGGGCTCCACACCCGCCGCACGCCACACCTCGGCCAGCGACACCATCACCGCCCACAACACCGGCTGCACCACATCAACACGGCCGAACCCAGGAGCACCCGGCTCCTCCCGCAGCACATCCAGCAGCGACCAGTCCGTATGCGCCGACAACGCGGTCGCACACTCCCGCATCCGCTCCGCGAACACATCCGAGGACCCCATCAGCCCCGCAGCCATACCCACCCACTGCGAACCCTGCCCCGGGAACACGAACACGGGACGAGTGGTCCGGGTGGCCGTGCCCTGGGTCACCCCGGGCGACTCGCGCCCCTCCGCGAGGGCCATGAGGGCGGACGTGTAGTCACCGGACGCGTCGGCCATGAGAGCGGCACGGTGGCTGAACCTCGCCCGGCGGACGGCGAGCGTGTAGCCGATGTCGGTCGTCGAAGTGTCCGGATGACGCGCCAGGTGGGCCTGAAGCTGCCTGGCCTGTTCCCGCAAGGCCTGTTCGGTACGGGCGGAGACGACCAGCGGCGGCTTCGCAGCGTCCAGCGGCGCCCGGAGTGCCGGGGTACCGGCCTGCTGCTCCTGCTCCTCCGGCGAAGAGGCCGGCGAAGAGGCATGCTCCTCCACCGGCGGTGCCTGTTCGATGATGGCGTGGGAGTTGGTACCGCTGACACCGAAGGAGGACACCCCTCCACGGCGTGGCTGTCCGGTCTCCGGCCAGGGTGCCGGCTCGGCGACGAGGGCCATGCCCCCGTCGACCCAGTCGATGAGCGTGGTGGGGTTCTCCACGTGGAGGGTCGGCGGCAACACGCCGCGCTGCACCGCCATCACCATCTTGATCAGTCCGGCGGCACCGGCGGCGGCCTGGGTGTGACCGATGTTCGACTTGACCGACCCGAGCCACACGGGGCGGCCTGCCGGACGGTCCTTCCCGTACGTGGCGGCGAGCGCCTGTACCTCGATGGGGTCGCCCAGGGTTGTGCCGGTGCCGTGCGCCTCGACGAGGTCGACCTGGTTGGCCGACAGCCGCGCGTCGGCGAGCGCCTGGCGGATGACGCGCTGCTGGGCGGGGCCGTTGGGCGCGGTCAGACCGTTGGACGCACCGTCCTGGTTGATGGCGGAGCCGCGGACGACGGCGAGGACCGGGTGGCCGTTGCGCCGGGCGTCGGACAGGCGCTCCACGAGGAACATGCCGATGCCTTCGCCCCAGCCGGTGCCGTCCGCGTCGGCGGAGAACGCCTTGCAGCGGCCGCTGGTCGACAGTCCGCGCTGACGGCTGAACTCGGTGAAGGCACCGGGGCTGGACATCAGGGTGACGCCGCCCACGAGGGCCATCGAGCACTCGTCCCTGCGCAGGGACTGGCAGGCCATGTGCAGGGCCACCAGCGAGGACGAGCACGCGGTGTCGACGGTGACCGCCGGCCCGTTGAAACCGAAGGTGTAGGCGACGCGGCCGGAGGCGACGCTGCTGGTGTTGCCCACACCGAGATAGATCTCCGTTCCCTCCGGCGGGACGAACACCGTGCTGCCGTAGCCCTGGTACGACGTGCCGACGAAGACGCCGGTCCGGGTACCTCGTAGGGACGCCATGTCGATGCCGGCCCGTTCGACGGCTTCCCACGAGGCTTCGAGGACCAGACGCTGCTGCGGGTCCATGGCCAGTGCCTCGCGCGGACTGATGCCGAAGAACTCGGGGTCGAAGTCCGGTATGTCGTAGACGAATCCGCCCTCGAGCGTATAGCTGCGGGTCGGCTCGTCGGGGTCGCGGAAGAACAGGCCCTCGAAGTCCCAGCCCCGGTCCTCGGGGAACGGGGACAGGGCGTCGACCTGCGACATCATGATCTGCCACAGGTCCTCGGGGGCGCGTACGCCGCCAGGGAAGCGACAGCTCATCGCCGTGATCGCGATGGGGTCGTTGTCCTTCTCCTCGGCAGCGCGCAGCTTGCCCCTGGTCTCCTGGAGGTCGGCGGTCACCCGCCGCAGGAAGTAGCGCAGCTTGTCGGCGTCGGTCGTGGCCTCGGTCATGGCCGGGGTCCCCCCTCGGAGCGGTTCGTTCGGATGCGGTCGGCTGGTCACGAGATTCCGAACTCCTTGCCGAGGAAGTCGAAGATTTCGTCGTCGCTGGCGGTGTCGAGGTCCTGCGGGGGTGCGGCCGGTCCGGACGCGACCCGGATGTCGCCCCAGTCGGCGAGCATGGCGTTGAGCCGCAGGGTGATCCGCGTGCGCCGGTCGTCGTCCGTGCCTACGGAGCGGAGGAGGGCTTCCAGCCTGTCGATGCCGGCGAGCACCGGAGCGTCGGCTGCGCCGGTGTCGGGGACGACCTCGGTACGCAGGTGCGCGGCCAGTTCCGTCGGCGTCGGGTAGTCGAAGACGAGTGTCGCGGGCAGCCGCAGTCCGGTGGCGGCGTTGAGCCGGTTACGCAGATCGACGGCGATGAGCGAGTCGAATCCGAGCTTCTTGAACGCCATGTCCGGTTCCACCGCGTCGGCGGAGGCATGGCCGAGGACGGCCGCCGCATGGGTACGCACGAGGTCCAGGACCACGCGGTCGCGGTCCTCCTCGGACAGCCCGGCCAGGCGCTGCGCCAGCCCGACTCCCCCGGTGCCGGTGCCGTCCGGGTCGGCGGCGCGTGGCGCGGCCACGCGGACCAGCCGTCGCATCAGGGGCGGCAGCGCGCCTGCCGCCGCCTGGGCGCGCAGGGCCGCGAAGTCCAGCCGGACCGGCAGCAGCAGAGCCTCGTCGGATGCCGTGGCGAGGTCGAAGAGAGCGAGTCCCTCCTCGGAGGAGAGACCGGTGACACCGCCCCCGCTCATCCGGCGTACCTCGGCGTCGCTGAGGTGCCCGGTCATGCCGCTGGCCTGGGCCCAGAAGCCCCAGGCGAGAGTGGTGGCGGGGAGGCCACCGGCCCTGCGGTGGTGGGCGAGCGCGTCCTGGTAGGCGTTGGCCGCCGCGTAGTTGCCCTGCCCGGAGCTGCCGAGGGTTCCTGCGGCCGAGGAGAACATCACGAACGCCGACAGGCCGCTGTCGCGGGTGAGTTCGTGGAGGTTGACCGCTGCGTCGACCTTGGGCCGCAGCACGGCGTCCATCCGGTCGTCGGTGAGGGATGTGATGACACCGTCGTCCAGGACTCCCGCCGCGTGTACGACGGCGGTCAGCGGGTGGGCGTCGTCGATGGTGTCCAGCGCCCGGGACAGTTGGTCCCGGTCCGCCGCGTCGCAGGCGACGGCACGCGCGGTGGCACCGGCGTCCCGCAGTCCGGCCAGCAGTTCGGCGGTGCCCTCGGCCGTTTCGCCCTGCCGGCTCAGCAGGAGCATGTGGCGTACGCCGTGGTGGGTGACCAGGTGGCGGGCGAGCAGGCTTCCCAGGGTGCCCGTGCCCCCGGTGACCAGGACCGTTCCCGCGGCGTCGAGGCTCTCACCGGTGACGGCTTCCGCCGCCGGTGCCGTACGTACCAGGCGGGGCAGCAGTACCGCACCGTCCCGCAGCGCGAGTTGTGTCTCCGGCAGGGACAGGGCCGCGGGCAGTGCCTGCCACGATGCCTCGCTGTCGTCGGAGTCGACCAGGACGAAGCGGTCGGGGTGCTCGGCCTGCGCCGAGCGGACGAGGCCCCAGACCGGTGCCGTGGCCAGGCCGGCGACACCGTCGCCGGGGTTGGCCGCCACCGCGTTCGAGGTGTGGAACACCAGGCGGGTTCCGGCGAGGCGTTCGTCGCCGAGCCAGCTCTGGAGCAGGGCGAGCGCCGCGCGGGCGGCGGTGTGCGCCGCGGCCGCACCGTGGTTCTCGGGCCCTCCGATGCGGACGATCACGGTGTCCGGCACCGGTTTGCCGGCGTCGACGGCCGCGAGGAGCGCGTCGAGGCCCGCGTGCCCGTCCGCCTGGACGCCGGCTGCGGACAGCGCCGCGGGGTCGGCGCCCAGGACGGCCCATGGGCCCGCGGTGACAGGCTCGGCGGGCGTGGAGGGCCCCGGCTCCCAGGAGAGCCGGAAGAGGGAATCGTTCTCCTCCTGGGTGGCCGTCCTCAGCTGCCGGGGGTCGACCGGCCGCATGTCGAGGGCGTCGACCGAGGCGACGGGTGCCCCTGCGGCGTCGGCCAGTTGGAACGCGATGCCGTTGGCACCGCTCGGGGAGAGCCGCGCCCGCAGGACGGACGCCCCGGTCGCGTACACGCTCACACCGCGCCAGGCGAACGGGAGTCTGGGCTTCCCGGCGTCCTCGCCGCGGCCCTGGCCGGGACCGAACGATCCGAGTCCCATCGCCTGCAGCGCGGCGTCGAACAGGGCGGGGTGCAGGGAGAACCCGGCCGCTTCGGCCCGGCCGTCCTCCGGGAGGGCCACCTCCGCGTAGATGTCCTCGCCGGACTGCCAGGCGGCGCGCAGGCCCTGGAACATCGGCCCGTATCCGAAGCCGAGCCCGGCGGCCTGTTCGTAGACGCCCTCGAGCTCGAGTTCCGTGGCCCCGGCGGGGGGCCACGCGGTGAAGTCGAACGGCGGTACGGACGCGGTGCGGGTGGCGAGCACACCGGTGGCGTGCCGACGCCAGGGCGTCTCGGCGAGGCCGCCGCCCTCGGCCGGATGGTCGGCCGGGCGGGAGTGGACGGTCAGCGGGCGTCGGCCGGTGGCGTCCGGTGCTCCGACGACCAGTTGCACGTGCATGGCGCCGCGTTCCTGCAGGACGAGCGGTGCCTCGAGGGTGAGTTCCTCCACGAGGTCGCAGCCGACCTGCTGGGCCGCTCGCAGTGCCATCTCCACGAAGCCGGTTCCCGGCAGCAGGATCGTCTCCATGACGACGTGGTCGCCGATCCAGTGCTGGGTCCGGGGAGAGAGCCGTCCGGTGAACAGATAGCCGTCGGCGTCGGCGAGGGCCACCCCGGCGGCCAGCATCGGGTGGTCGGCGGTGCCGAGTCCGATCGAGGCCGGGTCTCCGGACGTGCTGTTACGGATCGGCAGCCAGTACCGCTGGTTCTGGAAGGCGTACGTGGGCAGTTCGGCCAGGTGGACGTCGCGCCCCGCGAAGAGCGCGGTCCAGTCGAGGGGCACCCCGTGGACGTGAGCGGTGGCGAGCGAGGACAGGAACCTGTCGGGACCGCCCTCGTCGCGGCGCAGCGAGCCGAGGACGGCACCGTCGAGTCCCGCCTCGTCGAGGGTCTCCTGGAGTCCGACGGCCAGGACGGGGTGCGGGCTGATCTCGACGAACACCCGGTGACCGGAGCCGAGCAGGACCTGGGTGGTCTCCTCCAGGCGGACCGTCCGGCGGAGATTGCCGTACCAGTACTCGGCGTCCATGACCGCGGTGTCCAGCAGTTCGCCCGTGACCGTCGAGTACAGGGGCACCTTCGACGTACGCGGGGACAGGTCGGACAGCACGGTGAGCAGGCGGTCGTGGATGCGCTCCACGTGCGCGCTGTGCGACGCGTAGTCGACGTCGATGCGCTTGGCGCGGACCCCTTCGGCCGTGCAGGCGGCGAGCAGTTCGTCCAGGGCGTCGGCGTCACCGGAGACGACCACGGAGGACGGTCCGTTGACTGCGGCGACGGACAGGCGCCCCTCCCAGGGCGTGAGCCGGGCGCGTACCTTCTCCGAAGGCTCGGGCACGGAGGCCATTCCGCCCAGGCCCGACAGTTCCAGGATCGCCCTGCTGCGCAGTGCGACCACGCGGGCGGCGTCGTCGAGGGTCAGCCCGCCGGCGACGCAGGCCGCGGCGATCTCGCCCTGCGAGTGGCCCACGACGGCGGCCGGCTCGACACCGGCGGCACGCCATACCTCGGCGAGCGAGACCATGACGGCCCACAGGGCGGGCTGGACCACGTCGACGCGGTCGAGTCCGGGGGCGTCCGGCGTACCGCGCAGCACGTCGAGCAGGGACCAGTCGGTGTGCTCGGACAGGGCGGTGGCACACTCGCGGATCCGCTCGGCGAACACCGGGCTGCTGTCCAGGAGTCCGCGTGCCATGCCCGCCCATTGGGCGCCCTGGCCGGGGAACGCGAAGACGACCTTGGGTTGCTCGGCCGGGGCGACCGCCTGTGCGAGGCCGGGAGCTCCGCTGCCGTCGGCGAGGGCGGCGAGCGCGTGCAGGAGTTCGTCCCTGTCGGCCGCGACGACTGCCGCCCGGTGCCCGAAGCGGGTTCGGGTCGTGGCCAGCGACCAGCCGGTGTCGGTCAGGGCCGCGTCGCCGTGGGTCAGGAGGTGGCGGTGCAGGCGACCGGCCTGGTCGCTCAGGGCCTCGGCCGACGTGCCGGAGAGCACGAACGGGACGGCCGCCGCTCCGAGGAACGACTCCTCGACCGTCGCGGGGGCGGCCTCGGTGTCCTGGGGGGCCTGTTCGAGGACGACGTGGGCGTTGGTGCCGCTGATGCCGAAGGACGAGACGGCGGAGCGGCGCGGCCTGCCGGTGTCGGGCCAGGGCACTGCCTGCTGGAGCAGGGACACCGCTCCAGCGGACCAGTCCACGTGGGTGGTGGGCTCGTCGAGGTGGAGGCTTCGCGGCACCGTTCCCCGCCGCATCGCGAGGACCATCTTGATGATGCCGGAGACCCCGGCGGCAGCCTGCGAGTGGCCGATGTTCGACTTGATGGAGCCGAGCAGCACGGGCAGGGCCCGGTCGCCGCCGTAGGTGGCCAGGACGGCCTGCGCCTCGATGGGGTCGCCCAGGGGCGTTCCGGTGCCGTGCGCCTCGATGACGTCGACGTCCTGGGTGGTGAGCCCGGCGTTCGCCAGGGCCTGTCGGATGACGCGCTGCTGCGAGGGACCGTTGGGTGCGGTCAGTCCGTTGCTGGCGCCGTCCTGGTTGATCGCGGATCCCCGGACCACTGCCAGGACCGGGTGGCCGTTGGCCCGGGCGTCGGAGAGCCGTTCGACGAGCAGGACGCCGACGCCCTCGCTCCAGCCGGTGCCGTCCGCGGATTCGGAGAAGGCACGGCAGCGTCCGTCGGAGGCGAGGCCGCCCTGCCCGCTGAGACCGGCGAACCCGGCCGGGGTGGCCATGACCATGACGCCGCCCGCCAGTGCCATCGAGCACTCGCCGTTCCGCAGTGCCTGGGCTGCCAGGTGCAGTGCCACCAGGGACGACGAGCAGGCGGTGTCGACCGTGAGGGCGGGTCCCTCGAGGCCGAGCGTGTAGGACACCCGGCCGGAGATGACGCTGGCGGTGGTGCCGGTCAGGATGTAGCCGGCGTTGTTGTCCTCGGCCTGTTGCAGCAGACCGGTGTAGTCCTGGCCGCTGGAGCCGACGAAGACGCCGGTGCGGGTGCCGCGCAGGCCGGCCGGGTCGATGCCCGCCGCTTCGACGGCTTCCCAGGACGATTCCAGGAGCAGCCGCTGCTGCGGGTCCATCGCGATGGCCTCGCGCGGCGATATGCCGAAGAAGGCCGGGTCGAAGTCGCCCGGATCGGCGAGGAACCCGCCGGTCAGCCCTTCGATCTCCCAGCCCCGTGATTCCGGGACCTCCGTGATCGCGTCACGGCCTTCGTCCAGCAGGCGCCACAGGTCCTCGGGCGTCTCCACGCCTCCGGGCAGCCGGCAGCTCATACCGATGATGGCGATGGGTTCACCGCTGTCCGCGGCGTCGGCCCGCGTCGAGTCGCCGCTGCCCGCGGGTACGGAACCGGCGACCAGTTCGGTGACGTGGTCGGCGAGCGCGGCGGGCGTCGGATAGTCGAAGACCAGGGTCGAGGGCAGGCGCAGCCCGGTGACCAGGTTCATCCGGTTGCGCATCTCGATCGCGGTGAGGGAGTCGAAGCCCAGGTCGTTGAACGCCCGCTGGGCGCCGATCTCGTCGTGCTCCGCGTAGCCGAGGACGGCGGCCGCCTGGGTACGGACCAGGTCGAGTACGGCGGCCGCACGGCCGGCCTCGTCGAGCGGTGCGAGCAGTTGCGCGAGTGTCTCCTCGGCGGAGCCCGGGCCGGCGCCGCTGTTCGCGGCGGGGCGCGCGGGGAGCCGTACGAGGCCGCGCAGCATGGGCGGGACCGCTTCGACGGAGCCGGCTGCGCGCGCCCCGGACACATCGAGGGGGGCCGGCACGAGCAGGGCGTCGTCCAGTCCCCGGGTGGCGTCGAAGAGTGCCAGGCCCTGCGCGGACTCCATGGAGCCGACGCCGGACCTGCCGATGCGGCTCAGCTGTGTGTCGTCGAGGTTCGCCGCCATGCCGCTGCGGTCGGCCCACAGCCCCCAGGCCAACGAGGTGGCCGGCAGTCCGTGTGCCCGGCGGTGCTGGGCGAGGGAGTCGAGGAAGACGTTGGCCGCGGCGTAGTTGCCCTGTCCGGCGCCGCCGAGGGTGGCGGCGACCGACGAGAACAGGACGAAGGCGCGGAGGTCCAGGTCCTGGGTGAGCTCGTGCAGTGTGACCGCCGCGTCCACCTTGGGGCGCAGTACGGCGGTGATGCGCTGGGGTGTGAGGGCCGGGAGGACGCCGTCGTCGGTGATGCCCGCGGCGTGCACGACCGCGGTCAGCGGGTGCGGTGCGGGAATCGCGGCCAGCAGGGCTGCGAGCTGTACGCGGTCGGCAACGTCACAGGCCGCGACGGTGACGGTGGCGCCCAGCGCCGCGAGTTCGGCCTCCAGCTCGGCGGCGCCTTCCGCCGAGGGCCCGCGCCTGCTGACGAGGAGCAGGTGGCGGATGCCGTGGGCCGTCACCAGGTGGCGGGCGAACAGCTTGCCCAGGGTGCCGGTGGCACCGGTCACCAGGACGGTGCCCGCGGGGTCGGCGAACGGGGCGACCGCCGTGTCGGTGGCCTGCGCCCCGACCCGGGCGAGCCGGGGCACCCGTATCAGGCCGGCCCGGACGGCGAACTGCGGTTCGCCGTCGGCCAGCGCCTGGGGAAGCGTTCGGTGCGAGGCGGGCAGCCCGTCGATGTCGGCCAGCGTGAACCTGCCGGGGTTCTCCGACTGTGCCGAGCGGACGAGACCCCACACGGTGGCCTGCGCGACGTCCTCGACCTCGTCCTCGGCGGTGGCGGCGACGGCACCGCGGGTGATGAGGACGATGCGGGTGTACGCGAACCGCTCGTCCTCGAGCAGGATCTGGGCGAGCGCCAGTACGCGGGCGACCGCGCCGTGGGCGGCCTCGACCGTGTCGGTGCCCGGTTCGGTCACGCACGGGACGAGGAGGGTGCCGGGTGCGGCGAGGCCGTCGTCGACGGCTGCGCCGAGTTCGTACAGATCGGGGAACCGGCCGCCGGACGGGAGACCGAAGTCGCTGTCACCCAGGACGATCCAGTCACTGGTGTCGGGTTCCGTGCCGGTGCCCTGGGCGACCGGCCAGTCGATCCTGAAGAGCGAGTCGTGGTGGGGGCTGCGGGAGGTGTTGAGCTGCTCGGCGGAGACCGGGCGCAGCACCGTCGCCCCGACGGAGGCGACGGGCGCCCCGGTCTCGTCCGCGAGTGCGACGGACACGGTGTCGGTGCCGGTGGGCGAGAGCCGCACGCGGAGCGACGCGGCGCCGGCGGCGTACAGGGACACACCGGTCCAGGAGAACGGCAGCCGTTCCTGGCCGGGGCCGCCCTCGTCGCCGTTGCCCAGCATGGCCCGTGAGTGCATCGCGGCGTCGAACAGGGCCGGATGCAGGCCGAACCGCTGTGCTTCGGTGGCGGGTTCGTCGGGGAGGCGCACTTCGGCGAAGACGTCGTCGCCCTGCCGCCAGACGCCCTTCAGGCCCTGGAAGGCGGGACCGTAACCGTAGTTGGCCGCTTCGAGCTGGGCGTAGAAGTCGTCCATGGGGACCTGTACGGCGTCCCGGGGCGGCCACTGGGCGAAGACGGACCAGTCCGGGGCCGCGGCCTGGCCGGGTGCCAGGATTCCGCCGGCGTTGCGGGTCCAGGTCTCGTCGCCGTCCTGGCTGTCGGGGCGGGAGTACACGTACAGCGGGCGGTGCCCGGTGTCATCGGGTGCCCCGACCGTCATCTGGACGGCGACGCCGCCTTCGTCGGGGAGGATGAGCGGCGCTTCGAGGTTGAGCTCGACGAGCTGACCGCAGCCGACCTGGTCGCCCGCGTGGACGGCAAGTTCCACGAACGCGGTGCCGGGCAGCAGGGCGGTGCCCAGGACGGTGTGGTCGGCCAGCCAGGGGTGGGTGCCCAGCGAGAGCCTGCCGGTGAACAGCATGCCGTCGCCGTCGGCCAGGGTGACCGCGGCGCTGAGCAGCGGGTGTTCGGCCGCGCGCAGGCCCATGGCGGTGGCGTCACCGGCCCAGGCGGCGGACAGCTTCGGCCAGAAGCGCTTGCGCTGGAAGGCGTAGGTGGGCAGCACGGTGTTCCGGGCGCCCGTCCCTTCGTAGAACGCGTGCCAGTCCGGTCCGCTGCCGTGTACGTGCAGTTCGGCGAGGGCGGTGACCAGTGACCGGGCCTCGGGGCGGTCGCCGCGCAGGGCGGGGAGGAAGACGGGGTCGCCGGCTCCGGCGGCGGTCTCCGTCAGGGCCTCCTGGCCCATGGCGCTGAGTACGCCGCCCGGACCGATCTCGAGGAGTGCGGTGACCCCGTGGTCGAGGAGCGTCCGGATTCCGTCGTGGAAGCGGACGGCCTCACGGACGTGGCGTACCCAGTAGCCGGGGTCGGCGATCTCCTTGGCACCGATGAGGGCACCGGTCAGGTTGGACACGATCGGCAGCTCGGGGGCCCGGAACTCGATCGTGTCGGCGAAGGCGCGGAACTCGTCGAGCATCGCTTCCATGTGCGCCGAGTGGAACGCGTGGCTGACCCGCAGCCTCTTGGTCTTGCGTCCCTGTGCCCCGAAGTGCGCGGCGATCTCCAGGACGGCGTCCTCGTCGCCGGAGACGACCACGGCGCGGGGCCCGTTGAGCGCGGCGATGGACACACCCGCGCGCAGCAGGGGCCGCACCTCGTCCTCGGTGGCCTGGAGCGAGACCATCGCCCCGCCTCCGGGGAGCGCCTGCATCAGCCGTCCGCGTGCCGCAACCAGTGCGGCGGCGTCCTCCAGAGACAGCACGCCCGCCGCGTGGGCGGCCGACAGCTCGCCGATGGAGTGGCCCAGCAGGTAGTCCGGGCGGATGCCCCAGGAGGTGAGGAGACGGAAGAGAGCCGTCTCCACCGCGAACAGACCGGCCTGTGTGAAGACGGTCCGGTCGATCAGTCCCGCGGTGGCCTCGTCCGCGGGGTCCGTGGCGAGAACGACGTCCTTGACCGGCAGGTCGAGGTGCCGGTCCAGCTCCGCGCACACCGCGTCGAACGCCTTGGCGAACACCGGGAACGCCTCGTACAGTCCACGGCCCATCCCGGACCGCTGCGAACCCTGCCCGGAGAAGAGGAGGCCGAGCCGGCCGTGTTCCGGGGCTACGCCCTGTGCGTGTCCCTGCGCCGGAGTGCCGGCGACGAGCGCACGCAGCCCGCGCAGCAGTTCCTCGCGGCTCTCTCCGACGACGACGGCCCGGTGGTCGAGGGCCGCGCGGCCGGTGGCGAGCGAGAAGGCCAGGTCCAGAGGGGCCGCTTCGGAGCTCTCCGCGTGCGACAGCACGTGGGCCGCCTGGCCCAGCAGTGCCTCCTCGGTCTTCCCGGAGACCGTCCAGACGAGCGTGGGCGGCGCGCCGACCTGCTCGGTCCGCGCGGTCGGCTCGGGGCTCGGGGCCTCTTCGATGACCGTGTGCGCGTTCGTACCGCTCATGCCGAACGAGGAGATACCGAATCGCTTCGGCCGCCCCGTCAGCGGCCAGTCCCTCTGCTCTGTCAGCAACTGGACGGCACCGGCCGACCAGTCGACGTGCGGCGTGGGCTCGTCGATGTGCAGCGTCTTCGGCAGCACGCCGTGACGCATCGCCTCGACCATCTTGATGATGCCCGCGACGCCGGCGGCGGCCTGGGTGTGGCCGAGGTTGGACTTGACCGAGCCGAGCAGCACCGGCTGGTCGGCCTGCCGGTTCCGGCCGTAGGTGGCGAGCAGCGCCTGCGCCTCGATCGGGTCACCGAGCGTCGTACCCGTGCCGTGGGCCTCGACCGCGTCGACCTGGTCGGCGGTGAGGCCGGCGTTCGCCAGCGCCTCCTGGATGACGCGCTGCTGGGAGGGTCCGTTGGGGGCGGTGAGGCCGTTGCTCGCACCGTCCTGGTTCACGGCGGAACCGCGGACGACGGCGAGGACTTCGTGTCCGTTGCGGCGCGCGTCCGACAGCTTCTCCAGCAGCAGCAGCCCGGCGCCTTCGGCCCAGCCGGTGCCGTCGGCGGCCTTGGCGAAGGCCTTGCAGCGGCCGTCGGTGGACAGCCCACGCTGCGCGCTGAACTCGATGAAGGCACCCGGGGTCGACATGACCGTCACACCGCCGGCCAGAGCGAGAGAGCACTCCCCCTGCCGTAGTGCGTGCGCAGCCAGGTGCAGAGCGACGAGCGACGACGAGCAGGCGGTGTCCACGGTGACGGCGGGGCCCTCGAGACCGAACGTGTAGGACACGCGTCCCGAGACCACACTGGCCGCAGTGCCCGTCAGGCCGTAGCCCTCGACGCTGTCGGGGGAGAACTGCAGCAAGGAGGCGTAGTCCTGGCCGCTGGAGCCGGCGAACACACCGACCCGTGCGCCGGACAGCGACAGCGGGTCGATGCCCGCCCGCTCGAACGCCTCCCACGCCGTTTCGAGGAGCAGCCGCTGCTGCGGGTCCATCGACAGGGCCTCACGGGGGCTGATGCCGAACAGGCCGGAGTCGAACTCCGCCACGCCGTCGACGAAGCCGCCCGACCGGACGTAGGACGTGCCGGACTGCTCGGGGTCGGCGTCGTAGATCCGCCCGTTGTCCCAGCCCCGGTCGTCCGGGAACGGCGACATCGCGTCCGCACCGGCGGCGACCAGGTTCCACAGGTCCTCGGGGCTCGCGACCCCTCCGGGGAACCGGCAGCTCATCGCGACGATCGCGATGGGCTCCTGCTCGCCGGCCTCCACCTCACGAAGGCGCTGCCGGGTCTGGTGGAGGTCGGCCGTCACCCGCTTGAGGTACTCGAGGAGCTTGTCGTCAGCCACCATTACCGCTAACCCCTTTGTGTAGAACAGAAATACGGTGCCGACCCATCAGGAGGCCCCGAGCTCGTTGTCGATGAATGCCAGGACCTCGTCGGCCGATGCGGCCTGGAGCTTCTCGGCGACCGTTGCGGAGGCTTCGTCGCCCGTCGCGGGCTCCTCGTCCCAGCCGGAGAGGATGTCGCGCAGCCGTGCCCCGATCCGGTGGCGCGCGGTGCGGTCCGCGGACAGCGACGCCAGGGTCTCCTCCAGCCGGTCAAGCTCGGCCAGTACGGGGACGGCCTGCGGTTCGGCGTCGTCGCTGACCTCGGTCCGCAGGAAGGCGGCCAGCGCCACCGGCGTCGGGTAGTCGAACGCCAGCGTGACCGGAAGACGCAGCCCCGTACGCGTGCTGAGCCGGTTGCGCAGCTCCACGGCGGTCAGGGATTCGAATCCGAGATCCCGGAAGGGCCGCTTCGCACCGACGGCCTCCATCTCGGTGTGGCCGAGCGTCCCGGCGGCCTCGGTACGTACCAGTTCCAGGAGCATCTGGCCGAGTTCGACTTCGGACAGTTCGGCCGCAGTCCTCCGGAACACTGCCGCACTGTCGGCGGCACTGTCTCCGGCCTCTTCCGCCGCGCGCGCCAACTCCCGCATCCGTGGGACGTCGGCGATCAGCGGGCTGGGGCGGACCGCGGTGAGCGAAGGCCCGAAGAGCGCCCAGTCGATGTCCGCGAGCAGCAGGGACGGGCTGTCCTGCGCCACCGCCCGGCTCAGTGCGGGCAGCGCGGAGGCGGTCGGCAGAGCGGCCAGGCCACGACGGCTCATCCGTTCGACGAACGTGTCGTCGGATGTGGCCGGGCCGCCGTCCGCCCACGGCCCCCAGGCGATGGACGTGGCCGCCAGACCCTGCGACCTGCGGTGCGCGGCGAACGCGTCGAGATAGGCGCCGGCGGCGGCGAAGGCTCCTTGGCCGGCGCCCCCGACCGTGCCGGCGATGCCGGAGAAGAGCACGAAGGCGGTGAGGTCCAGGCCCTGTGTCACCTCCTGCAGATTCCGGGCGCCACCCACGTGCGTGCGCAGCGCGGCGGCCAGCCGCTCGGGCGTGAGCGCGCCCATGACCGCGTCGTCCAGCTCTCCCGCGCCGTGGAGCACAGCGGTGATCCGGTCGCCGTCGGCCTTCAGCCGTGCCACCAGTCCGGCGAGGGCGTCTCGATCCGCCACATCGCAGGCGGCCGCGGTGACCGCGGTGCCCGATCCGGCCAGCTCCTGGATCAGTTCGGCCACACCGGGCGCGTCCGCTCCCCTGCGTCCGATGAGCACGACGTGCTCTGCGCCGTGGCCGACGAGCCAGCGGGCCAGCTGCCTGCCGATCGCTCCGGTGCCCCCGGTCACGAGCACGGTCCCTTCCGGCGTCCAGGAGCGGCTCGACGCCATCGGGGGCGCGGGCAGCAGGCGGCGGGCGAACACTCCGCCCGGACGCACGGCGAGCTGGTCCTCATCGCCGGAACGGGCGAGCAGACCGCACAGCCGTGAAAGCGCGCGCTCGTCAGGTGCGTCGGTGAGGTCGATCAAGCCGCCCCATCGCTCCGGGTGTTCGAGGCCGGCCACCCTGCCCATGCCCCAGACCAGGGCCTGTGCGGGTCTGATGGATCCGTCGTGCCCACCCGTCTGGACGGCGCCCTGGGTCAGGCACCACAGGGGCGCCGTGACGGCTGCGTCGCCGAGCGCCTGCACGAGCGCCACGGTCGCGGCCAGACCGGTGGTCAGCTCCGGGGTCCCGGCGACCGGCTCCTCGTCGACGGAGCACAGGGAAAGGACTCCGGCGATGTCGGTGCGGTCGCCGAGTGTGTCGGACAACCGCAGGGACAGCGTCACCCGGTCCAGTACGTCTCCGGCGGCGAATTGCAGGACGTCGGCCCCCTGTGCGCGCATGGCGTGCGCGACGAGGGGGGCGAGTTCACCGCTCGCTCCGGTCGCCGATGCCACGATCAGCCAGGTGCCGGTGAGGGAGGCTGATCCCTCAGCCAGTGTTATCCAACTGGACCGGTAGGCCCATGAGTCGGTGGCGGAGGCCTCACGGCGCTGCTTCCGCCATGAGGACAGGGCGGGCAGGACCGCGCCCAACGAATCGCCTTCGACATCGAGGGTCCGGGCCAGTGTGGTGAGGTCACCGTGTTCGACGGCCTCCCAGAACTGGGCGTCGACCGGGTCCACGGCACCCGCGGCCGGGGCCGCCAGAGCTTCCGGCCAGTAATGCCGCCGCTGGAAGGCATAGGTCGGCAGATCGACATGGGCCGGAACATGACCGGCGAACAGCGCCTTCCAGTCAGGGTCGACCCCGTTGGCGTGTGCTTCGGCGAGGGAGGTCATGAAGCGCCGGGGCTCGTCCTCGTCCCGCCGCAGCGTCCCCAACGCCACCGCGTCACTACCGGCCGCCTCGAACGTCTCCTGCAGACCGAGCTGAAGCACCGGATGGGGGCTGACCTCCACGAACACACGATGACCGGCGTCGATCAGGGTGCGGGTCGTCTCCTCCAGGAGGACCGTGCGGCGCAGGTTGGTGTACCAGTACTCGCCGTCCATCCCCGCCGTGTCCAGCAACTCACCCGTCACCGTCGAATACAGCGGCACCTTCGACACACGCGGGGACAGATCCGCCAACACCTTCAGCAACTGGTCGTGGATCCGCTCCACATGCGCGCTGTGAGAGGCGTAATCGACATCGATGCGCTTGCAACGCACCCCGTCCGTCTTGCATGCCACCAGCAGTTCGTCCAGCGCGTCATCGTCACCACTGACCACCACCGAGGACGGGCCGTTCACCGCCGCGACGGAAAGGCGCCCCTCCCACTTGGAGAGCCGTACCTCCACCTCCTGCGCCGGCTCCGCCACGGACGCCATGCCGCCCAGACCCGAGAGCTCCACAATCGCCCGGCTCCGCAACGCCACCACCCGCGCACCGTCCTCCAAGGACAGCCCACCAGCCACACACGCAGCAGCGATCTCACCCTGGGAATGGCCCATCACCGCAGCGGGCACCACACCCGCCGCACGCCACACCTCGGCCAACGACACCATCACCGCCCACAACACCGGCTGCACCACATCAACACGACCGAACCCAGGAGCACCCGGCTCACCACGCAGCACATCCAGCAGCGACCAGTCCGTGAACGGCTCCAACGCCGCACCGCACTCGCCCAGCCGCTGCGCGAACACATCCGAGGACTCCAACAAGCCCGCAGCCATACCCACCCACTGCGACCCCTGCCCCGGAAAAACGAACACCGGCCGCATCACACCATCAGCGACGCCCCGCACCAGCGCCGGGCCCGACCGCCCACCGGCCAGGGCCTCCAGGCCGGCCACCAACTCCTCACGCCCACAGGCCGTCACCACCGCCCGGTGCTCGAAACGGGACCGGCTCAACGCCAGCGCATGCGCAAGATCCCGCATCGGCACACCCGGCGAGACCGCCACCGACTCAGCCAGACGCGCCGCCTGATCCCGCAACGCCCCCTCCGACTTACCGGACAGCACGAACGGCAACACGACACCGTCCGGAAGCCCGGCCCCCACGACGACATCGTCGTCCGGCGCCTGCTCCAGAATGACGTGCGCGTTCGTACCACTGATACCGAACGACGACACCCCCGCACGCCTGGCCTCGCCCGACTCCGGCCACGCCACCGACTCCGTCAGCAACTCCACCGCACCCGCCGACCAGTCCACCTGCGAGGACGGAGTGTCCACGTGCAGGGTCCGAGGCAGGACGCCGTGGCGGATGGCCTGCACCATCTTGATGATGCCGGCGACGCCCGCAGCGGACTGCGAGTGGCCGATGTTCGACTTGATCGACCCGAGCAGCAGCGGCCGTTGTTCCGGCCGCTCGCGTCCGTAGGTGGCGAGCAGCGCCTGTGCCTCGATCGGGTCACCCAGCTTGGTGCCGGTCCCGTGCGCCTCCACCGCGTCCACCTGTGCCGGGGACAGCGCGGCGTTCGCCAGCGCCTGCCGGATCACGCTCTGCTGCGAGGGACCGTTCGGCGCGGTCAGGCCGTTCGACGCACCGTCCTGGTTCACCGCCGAGCCCCGTACGACAGCGAGCACCCGGTGCCCGTTGCGCCGGGCGTCGGAGAGCCGCTCCACGAGCACCATGCCGACGCCCTCGGACCAGCCCGTGCCGTCCGCCGCGTCGGCGAAGGCCTTGCACCGGCCGTCGGCCGCCAGACCACGCTGGCGGGAGAACTCCGCGAAGATGCCCGGGTTCGTCAGCACGGTCACTCCGCCCGCCAGGGCCATCGAGCACTCGCCGGAGCGCAGGGCCTGCGTCGCCAGGTGCAGGGCGACCAGCGAGGACGAACACGCCGTGTCCACCGTGACGGCGGGCCCCTCGAAGCCGAAGGTGTAGGAGACACGACCGGAGATGACACTGGTCGCGTTGCCGGTGAGTAGGTGGCCTTCGGTTCCGTCCGGCAGTCGCATCCCGGCCCCGTAGCCGGACGAGGCGGTTCCTGCGAAGACTCCGATGTGGTGGCCCCGCACGGACGTGGGGTCGATACCGGCGTGCTCGAAGGCCTCCCACGAGACTTCGAGCAGCAGCCGCTGCTGCGGGTCCATCGCCACGGCCTCCCGGGGCGAGATCCCGAAGAACGCGGGGTCGAACTCCGCCACCTCGTAGAGGAATCCGCCCTCCAGCGTCGTGGACGCGCCGTCCTCGCCGCCTGCGGCGTAGAGGCTGTCCAGGTCCCAGCCACGGTCGGTGGGGAAGCCGGCTATGCCGTCACCGCCCGTGGTGACCAGTCGCCAGAGGTCGTCGGCGCTCGCCACCCCGCCGGCGTAGCGGCAGCTCATGCCGACGATCACGATCGGGTCGTCCTCCGCCGCCTGGGCGGTCGGCAGGGCGACAGGGGTCTCGGGCTGTGTGCCCAGGACCTCTCCGAGTACGAAGTCGGACAGGGCCGTCGGAGTGGGGTAGTCGAAGATCAGTGTCGCGGGGAGCCGCAGGCCGGTGACCGCGTCGAGCCGGTTACGCAGCTCCACGGCGGTCAGCGAGTCGAAGCCCAGCTCCTTGAACGGCCGGTCGACGCCGACCGATTCGGTACCGGTGTGACCGAGGACCGCAGCGACCTGGGCACGGACCACGTCCAGCAGGACGGCGCCGCGCTCCTCTTGGGTGAGCCCCGCGAGCTTCTGCAGCAGCTTGAGCGATCCGGCTACGGATCCCGCCCTGCGGCGCGAGCTCGTACGGACCAGTCCGCGGAACACTCCGGCGAGCGCACCGACGGCGGCCTGGGCGCGCAGGGCCACGAGGTCCAGGTGTACGGGCACGAGCGCCGCATGGCCGCCGGTGAGCGCCGTGTCGAGGAGCGTCAGCCCTTCCTCGGCCGTCAGGGGCACCACGCCGGACCGGCTCATCCTGCTCGTGTCGCCGTCGTGCAGACGTCCGACCATCCCGTCCGCGAGGTCCCAAGGCCCCCACGCCAGCGACGTGGCTGCCAGCCCGCGGCCGGCGCGGTGCAGGGCCAGTGCGTCGAGGAAGGCATTCGCCGCCGCGTAGTTGCCCTGCCCCAGCGAGCCGAAGGTTCCGGCGACCGAGGAGAACAGGACGAACATCGAGAGGTCCGACTGCGCGGTGAGCTCGTGGAGGTGTACTGCCGCGTCGACCTTGGGGCGCAGTACGGTGTCCAGCCGGTCGGCGGTCAGCGAGGAGACGACACCGTCGTCGACGACACCGGCCGCGTGCACCACGCCCGTCAGCGGGCGGTCGGCCGGGATCGCCGCGATGACCTCCGCCAACTGCCGCCGGTCGGCTGCGTCGCAGGCGGCCAGTGTCACTTCCGCGCCGGCCTCCGTCAGCTCGGCGGCCAGCATGGCGGCGCCGGGTGCGTCGGGGCCTCGCCGACTGGTCAGTACCAGGCTGCGGACGCCGTGCCGGGTCACGAGGTGCCGGGCGACCAGGGCGCCGAGGGCGCCTGTGGCGCCGGTCACCAGGACGGTGCCGTGCGGCTTCGGGTCCGTTGCTGCCGGGCGTGGCGCCGGCCGGGTCAGCCGGGGCGCGAAGGCGCGACCCGCGCGGATCGCGACCTGCGGTTCACCGCCCGCCGTCACGGCGGCCAGGGCTCCGGGCGAGTCGGCGTGGTCGTCCAGGTCGATGAGCAGCAGGCGGCCGGGGTTCTCCGACTGGGCGGACCGCACCAGCCCCCACGCGGTCGCGCCCGCGAGGTCATCGGGTCCGCTGTCCCCGAGGGCGACCGCTCCCCGGGTCACGACGGCCAGGACGGCGTCGGCGAACCGGTCGTCCCTCAGCCACTCCTGCACGGTCGCGAGGACCGCGTGGCTGGTGGCGTGTGTACGGGAGGCGAGGTCGTCGTCGTCGACATCCGGGAAGCAGAAGACGACGTCGGGCGCCCCGTCGACGGCGGCGAGGTCCGCATAGGCAGGTATGCCGAGCGGAGCGAGTGCGCCCGGCTCTCCCAAGAGGGCCCAGGTACCCGGGGTGGCCTGGGCCGGGAGCTGCACGGGCGCCCAGTCCAGAGCGAAGAGTGAATCCCTCTCGCCCGAGTCGGTCCGGAGTTGCTCGGGCGTCACCGGAGTCAGCACCACGGACTCCGCCGCGGCGACCGGCTCGCCGGTCTCGTCGGCCATGAGGACGGCGACACCCTGCTCCGCCGGACGAATCAGTACACGCAGCACCTTCGCGCCCACCGCGGACAGCGTCACGCCGGACCACGAGGACGGCAGGCCACCCGCGACCGGGTGGAAGGCGGCGGCCAGCAGAGCGGGGTGCAGTCCGAAGCCCTGGGTGTCCGTGTCCTCCTCGAGCGCGATCTCGGCGAACAGCTCGTCGTCCCGGCGCCATACCGCGCGCAGCCCACGGAAAGCGGGACCGTAGTCGTGACCGGCATCGGCCAGATCGTCGTAGACGCTCTGCACCGACGCCGGGGAGGCACCATCCGGCGGCCACACCTCGAACTCGTTCTCCACGTCGCGGCTTTCGCGAGCCGGCGCCAGTACGCCTGCGGCGTGCAGGGTCCAGTCCGTCTCGGGACCGCCTGCCGTGGAACGCGCGTACACCTCCACCTTGCGCTGTCCCGTGCCGTCGTCGTCCGCGACGACCAGCTGAACGCCGACCGACGTGTGCTCGGGCAGAACCAGCGGGGTGCGTACGGTCATCGAGTCCAGCAGTTCGGCGCCGAACTGCTCGCCCGCGTGGAGCGCGAGCTCGACGAAGGCCGCGCTCGGGACGACTACGGAACCCAGAACCATGTGGTCACCGAGCCAGGGGTGGGACTCGACGGACAGCCGTCCGGTGAACAGGAACCCGTCGGTTCCCGCCAGCCTCACGCCGGCTCCCAGCAGCGGGTGATCGGAACGGCCCATGCCGGCGGCCGCCATGTCCCCGAGGGGAGCCGCGGGCGCGGAGAGCCAGTACCGCTCGTGCTGGAAGGCGTACGTCGGGAGCTCGATGCGGCGGGCGCCGGTGCCGGCGAAGTACGCCGCCCAGTCGACGGCCGACCCGCGTACGTGCAGTTCGGCTAGGGCGGTGACGAGGGTCGTCGCCTCGTCACGGTCCTTGCGCAGGGCCGGGACGAACACCGAGTCCGCAACACAGTCCTGCCCCATCGCGGACAACACACCCAGCGGACCCAACTCCAGGAAGGTGGTGACACCGTGGTCCTGGAGGGCCCGCATGCCGTCGACGAAGCGGACGGCCTCGCGGACGTGGCGTACCCAGTAGTCCGCCGAGCAGATCTCCTCGTCCGACACGACACAGCCGGACACGTTGGAGACGATGGCGGCCTGCGGGGATCGGTAGGTCAAAGTCTCCGCGACCGCCCGGAACTCCTCCAGCATGGCGTCCATGCGCGGCGAGTGGAAGGCGTGACTGACACGGAGCCGCTTGGTCTTGCGACCTTCGGTCTCGAAGTGCGCGGCGATGGTGAGGACGGCATCCTCGTCACCGGAGATCACCGTCGCGGAAGGCCCGTTGAGCGCGGCGATCGATACGCCGTCGGTCAGCAGCGGGAGGACTTCGTCCTCCGACGCCTGGAGCGACACCATCGCCCCACCGGCCGGCAACGCCTGCATCAGACGACCACGCGCCGCCACCAGCTTCGCCGCATCCTCCAGCGACAGCACCCCAGCCACGTGCGCGGCCGACAACTCACCGATGGAGTGCCCCAGCAGGTAATCCGGCTTCACACCCCACGCCGACACCAGACGGAACAGGGCGACTTCGAGCGCGAACAGCCCGGCCTGCGTGAACTGCGTCTGATCCAGCAGCTCACCACCCTCGAACACCACATCGCGGAGCGGCCGGTCCAAGTGCCGGTCCAGCTCCGCACACACCACATCGAACGCATCCGCGAACACCGGATAGGACGCGTACAGCTCACGCCCCATACCCGAGCGCTGCGCACCCTGACCCGAGAACAACACCGCCAGACCACCGGGCGCGGTAGAACCAACCACCACCCGGTCCCCGATGACCACCGCACGGTGATTCATCGCCGCACGCGTCGTGACCAGCGAGAACCCGACGTCCACCGGGTTCCGATCCGCGGCGAACGCCGACAAGCGCTCCACCTGCGCCGAAAGACCCGCCTCGGACTTCGCCGACACCACCCACGGCACCACCGGCAACCCCGGAGACACCGCCTCCGCGGCTTCCTCCGGCGCCTCGATCACCGGAGCCTGCTCCAGGATCACATGCGCGTTCGTGCCACTGATCCCGAACGAGGACACCGCGGCACGCCGCGCCTCACCCGTCTGCGGCCACGCCACCGACTCCGTCAGCAGCTCCACCGAACCCGCCGACCAGTCGACGTGCGACGTCGGCTCGTCCACGTGGAGGGTGCGGGGCAGCAGGCCGTGCCGCATGGCCTGCACCATCTTGATGATCCCGGCCACGCCTGCGGCGGCCTGCGTGTGCCCGATGTTCGACTTGATCGAGCCGAGCAGCAGGGGACGGTCGTCCGGCCGCTCCTGCCCGTACGTCGCCAACAGCGCCTGTGCCTCGATCGGGTCACCCAGCCGGGTGCCCGTACCGTGCGCGTCGACGGCGTCGACGTCCCCGGCGGCGACGCCGGCGTTCGCCAGTGCCTGCCGGATGACCCGCTGCTGCGAGGGACCGTTCGGGGCCGTCAGACCGTTCGACGCACCGTCCTGGTTAACCGCAGAGCCGCGTACGACCGCGAGCACCTGGTGCCCGTTGCGCCGCGCGTCCGACAGCCGCTCCACCAGCACCATGCCGACGCCCTCGGACCACCCCGTACCGTCCGCCGCCTCCGCGAAAGGCTTGCAGCGGCCGTCCGGCGCCAGCCCGCGCTGACGGCTGAACTCGATGAAGATGCCCGGGTCGGCCATGATCGTGACACCGCCGGCCAGCGCCATGGTGCACTCACCCTGCCGCAGCGCCTGCACGGCGAGGTGCAGGGCCACAAGCGAGGACGAGCAAGCCGTGTCCACCGTGACCGCGGGGCCCTCGAGGCCGAAGGTGTACGACACCCGGCCGGACACCACGCTGGTCGCGCTGCCGGTCAGGGCGTTCCCCTCGAACCCTTCGGGCAGCTGTGCCCCGGCCCCGTACGCGGAGGACGACGCACCGGCGAACACACCCGTCGCGCTGCCGCGTACGTCAGCGGGGTCGATACCCGCGTGTTCGAAGGTCTCCCATGCGGTTTCCAGCAGCAGTCGCTGCTGCGGGTCCATTCCGAGGGCCTCACGCGGTGAGATACCGAAGAAGCCGGGGTCGAAGGCGCTCGCACCGGTCAGGAAGCCGCCGTCGCGCACGGTGGTCAGCAGGTCGGTGGCACCCTCCGACGCCGGGCCGTTCAGCCGGTCGGCGTGCCAGCCACGGTCGTCGGGGAACCCGGAGATCGCGTCACCGCCGTCGAGAAGGAACCGCCACAGGTCGTCGGGCGAGTTCACCTCGCCGGGGAACCGGCAGCTCATGCCCACGATCGCGATCGGGTCGTCATCGGCGGCTGTGAGCAGCGCGCCCGCGCTCTCCGGTACGACGACGCCCAGGATCTCCGTCAGCAGGAATCCGGCGAGAGCGGCGGGGGTGGGGTAGTCGAAGACGAGGGTCGCGGGGAGCCGGAGACCTGTCGCGGCGTTCAGCCGGTTCCGCAGCTCCACCGCTGTCAGGGAGTCGACTCCCAGATCCTTGAACTGCTTGTCACCGTCGACCGTCTCGGCCCCCGCGTGGCCGAGCACGGAGGCAGCCTGGGTGCGCACGAGGTCCAGCAGTTCCTGGTCGCGCTCCTGCGGGGCGAGTCCGGCGAGGCGCTGTCCCAGGGTGGACGCACCCGTCGTGACGGCGGCCGGAGCCCGGCGCCGGCCCGAGGTACGGACCAGTCCGCGGAAGACTCCCGGCAGTGCACCTGCGGCGGCCTGCGCCTGGAGGGCTGCGAGATCCAGGCCGACCGGTACCAGCGCCGCCCGTGGAGAGGCCAGCGCGGCGTCGAGGAGGGCGAGGCCGTGCTCGTCCGCGAGCGGCAGGACACCGGAGCGCACCATCCGGTCCACGTCGGAGTCGTCGAGTCGTCCCAGCATGCCGTCCGTGGTGGCCCAGGGGCCCCACGCCAGCGAGGTCGCCGCCAGTCCCGCGCTGCGGCGCTGCTGGGCGAGACCGTCGAGGAAGGCGTTCGCTGCCGCGTAGTTGGCCTGCCCGGGCCCGCCGAAGACTCCGGCCACCGAGGAGAACGTGACGAACATCGACAGGTCGAGCCCTGCGGTCAGTTCGTGCAGGTGGACCGCGCCGTCGACCTTGGGTCGCAACACGGTGTCGAGGCTCTCGCGTGTCATGGACGACACCACACCGTCGTCGAGGACACCCGCGGCGTGCACGACACCGGTCAGTGGCCTGTCCTCGGGCAAGTCCGCCAGGACTGCCGCCAGTCGGTCGCGGTCGGTGACGTCACAGGCGGCCAGCACGACGTCGGCGCCGGCCTCGGTCAGTTCGGCGGCGAGCGCGGCGGCGTCGGCGGCCGTCGCGCCGCGGCGACCCGTCAGGACGAGGCTGCGCACACCGTGCTCGGCGACGAGGTGGCGTGCCACCAGCCCGCCGAGGGCGCCGGTGGCCCCGGTCACCAGGACCGTGCCGTGCCGCTCGACGGGTTCGGGCACGGTCAGGACGACCTTGCCGACATGGCGTGCCTTGGCCAGGAAGCGGAACGCCTCGGGGGCCTGCCGCACGTCCCAGGTACGGATCGGCAGCGGCTTGAGCGCTCCGCTGTCGAAGAGCGCGAGTACCTCGGCCATCAGCTGGCCGATCCGCTCGGGGCCGGCCTCGATCAGGTCGAAGGCCTGGTAGGCGACGCCCGGGAAGGTCTCGGCGATCACCTCAGCGTCACGGATGTCGGTCTTGCCCATCTCCATGAACCGGCCGCCGCCCGGCAGCAGGCGCAGCGACGCGTCCACGAACTCCCGGGCGAGGGAATCCAGGACGACGTCGACACCGCGGCCTTCGGTGACGTCGAGGAACTGTCGTTCGAAGTCGAGTGTGCGTGAGGAGGCGATGTGCGCGTCATCGACTCCGAGCGAGCGCACCACGTCCCACTTGCCGCTGCTCGCAGTGGCGAAGACCTCGGCGCCCAGGTGCTGCGCGAGCTGCACGGCGGCCATGCCGACGCCACCGGCGGCGGCGTGTACGAGGACCGACTCGCCGGGCTGCAGTCGCCCCAGGTCCACGAGTGCGTAATAGGCGGTCATGAAGACCACCGGGGCCGACGCCGCCTCGGTGAAGGACCAGCCGTCCGGGATGCGGGCAAGCGTGCGGCGGTCAGTCACCGCGACCGGTCCGAACGCACCGGAGAACAGACCCATCACGCGGTCGCCGGGCTCCAGCCCGGTGACGCCGGGGCCGGTCTCCAGGACGACGCCGGCGCCCTCGATGCCCATGGTGGCGTCACCGGGATAGACGCCGAGCGCGATCAGCACGTCGCGGAAGTTCAGGCCCGCGGCACGCATGCCGACCCGTACCGCCCCTGGTGCGAGGGGCTCGACGGCGTCGGGGCACGCGGCGAGTGTGAGGTTTTCGAGGGTCCCCTTGTCCGTGATGTCCAGCCGCCACGGGCTGCTCCCCGACGGCGGTACGAGGGCTTCACCGGCCGAGGTACGGCCCAGCCGGGGTACGAACACGTCACCGGCGCGGATGGCCAGTTGCGGCTCACCCGTGGCCAGTGCGGGAAGCAGCGTGGCGTGGGAGTCGTCCAGGTCCACGAGGACCAGTCGGCCGGGGTTCTCGGACTGCGCCGAGCGGATCAGCCCCCAGGCCGCCGCTCCGGCCAGGTCGGACAGCTCGTCCTCACCGCGGGGCACGACCGCACCGCGTGTCGCGATCACCAGCAGGGCGTCGGCGAACCGGGGATCGGCCAGCCACTCCTGGACCAGCTCGAGCAGCTCGCGCACGCTCCGGCGCACGTCGGACGCCAGGTCGTCGGAGGCATCGGCGCAGTGGGTGACGAGGACGAGGTCGACGGCCGGGTCCACGGCTGCCAGGTCCTCGTACGGTTCGGCGCCCAGGGCCACCGGCCAGTCCTCGCCGAGCACCGCCCACCGTCGGGCGGGGCCGTCCGACGGCAGGGGAGGCACGGGGAGGGGCGACCATTCGAGGTGGAACAACGCGTCCTGTTCCACTCCGGGCGCCGTCAGTTGTGCTGCGGTCACCGGACGCAGTACCAGCGATTCGACGTGGGCGACCGGGGAACCGGAACCGTCGGCGGCCAGGAGGCGGATACCCGACCCGGTGGGCGTGATCCGCACCCGCAGCACGGATGCGCCGACCGCGTACAGGGAGACGCCGGACCAGGCGAACGGCAGACCGACCCCCGTCGGCTCGCCCTGGGACGCGCTGCCACCGTTCAGCCCCATCGCGTGCAGGGCGGAGTCGAGCAGAGCGGGATGCAGACCGAATCGTTCGGCCTCGGCGCCGTCGGGCAGCGCGACCTCGGCGAAGATCTCCTCACCGCGGCGCCATGCGGCCCGCAGCCCCTGGAACACGGGGCCGTAACCGTAGCCGTGCTCGGCGAGACCCTCGTAGTGCCCGTCGACGGACACCGCGACGGCGTCTCGGGGCGGCCACTCGGCCAGCTCCGTATCGTTGGCCTCGGAACCCGCGGGGGCCAGCACGCCGGCGGCGTGCTGCTGCCACGGAAGGGCGTCGTCCTGGGCTTCCGCGGGCCGTGAGTACAGAGCGACGGGGCGCTTGCCCTCCGCGTCCGGTGCGCCCACGGTCAGTTGTACGGCGACTCCGCCCTGCTCGGGGAGCACCAGCGGTGTCTGGAGTGTCAGTTCCTCGAGAAGGCCACAACCGACGTGTTCGCCGGCTTGCAGGACGAGCTCGACGTAGGCGGTGCCCGGAAGCAGGACCGCACCCAGTACGGCGTGGTCGCCGAGCCACGGGTGTGTCTGCAGCGACAGGCGGCCCGTCATGATCAGCCCGTCCGCGTCGGCCCGCGTCATCGCAGCACCGAGCATGGGGTGCCCGACCGGGCGCAGCCCGAAGGCGGACACGTCACCGAGCCATCGCGCTGCGGCGGCGGGCCAGTAGTGCTCACGCTGGAAGGCGTAGGTCGGCAGGTCGACGCGGCGGGCGCCGGTGCCGGCGAAGTACGCCGCCCAGTCGACGGCCGATCCACGTACGTGGAGCTCGGCGAGCGCGGTCACAAGGGTCGTCGCCTCGTCGCGGTCCTTGCGCAGAGCCGGGACGAACGCCGACGCCTCGACGCAGTCCTGGCCCATCGCGGACAACACACCGACCGGACCCAGCTCCAGGTACGTGGTCACTCCCTGGCCCTGGAGAGCCCGCATCCCGTCGACGAAGCGCACGGCCTCGCGGACGTGACGCACCCAGTAGTCCGCCGAGCAGATCTCGTCGCCCGACACGACCAGACCGGACACATTGGAAACGATCCCGATTCCAGGCCGGTGGAAAGCCAGGCCCTCCGCCACCTCCCGGAAGTCCTCCAGCATGGCGCCCATGCGGGGCGAGTGGAACGCGTGACTGACACGGAGCCGCTTGGTCTTACGGCCTTCCGCCTCGAAGTGCGCGGCGATCGCGAGGACAGCGTCCTCGTCACCGGAGACCACCGTCGCGGACGGCCCGTTGAGCGCGGCGATGTCGACACCGTCGGTCAGCAGCGGCAGGACCTCGTCCTCCGACGCCTGGAGCGACACCATCGCCCCACCGGCCGGCAGCGCCTGCATCAGACGACCGCGCGCCGCCACCAGCTTCGCCGCGTCCTCCAGCGACAGCACACCAGCCACATGCGCGGCCGACAACTCACCGATCGAATGACCCAGCAGGTAATCCGGCTTCACACCCCACGCCGACACCAGACGGAACAACGCCACTTCGAGCGCGAACAGCCCGGCCTGCGTGAACTGCGTCTGATCCAGCAGCTCACCACCCTCGAACACCACCTCGCGAAGCGGCTGATCCAGATGACGGTCCAGCTCCGCACACACCGCGTCGAAGGCATCCGCGAACACCGGGTACGCCCCGTACAGCTCACGGCCCATACCCGAGCGCTGCGCACCCTGACCCGAGAACAACACGGCTGTACGACCCGAGGTCACCGACCCCTCGATCGTCCGGTCGCCGATGACCACGGCACGGTGCTCCAGCACCGCACGCGACGTAGCCAGCGAGAACCCGACGTCCACCGGATTCCGATCCGCTGCGAACGCCGACACCCGCTCCACCTGAGCGACAAGCGCCTCGGCCGTCCTCGCCGACACCACCCACGGCACCAACGGCACCACCGGCAACGACGAGGCAACTACCACGTCCGCCGTCTCCGGAGCCTGCTCGAGGATGATGTGCGCGTTGGTCCCGCTGATACCGAAGGACGACACACCCGCCCGCCGCGGCGCAGCCGTCTCCGGCCACGCCACCGACTCCGTCAGCAGTTCCACCGCGCCCGCCGACCAGTCCACGTGCGACGACGGCTCGTCGACGTGCAGGGTCTGCGGCAGCACACCGTGTCGCATCGCCAGAACCATCTTGATGATCCCGGCCACGCCTGCGGCGGCCTGCGTGTGCCCGATGTTCGACTTGATCGAGCCGAGCAGCAGCGGCCGTCCCTCCGACCGCCCCTGCCCGTACGTCGCCAGCAACGCCTGCGCCTCGATCGGGTCACCCAGCTTCGTACCCGTACCGTGCGCCTCGACCACGTCGACCTGCGCCGGCTCCAGATCGGCGTTGGCCAGGGCCTGGCGGATGACCCGCTGCTGCGAGGGACCGTTCGGGGCCGTCAGACCGTTCGACGCACCGTCCTGGTTCACCGCAGAGCCTCGTACGACCGCGAGCACCTGGTGCCCGTTGCGCCGCGCGTCCGACAGCCGCTCCACCAGGAGCATGCCCACACCCTCGCCCCAGCCGGTGCCGTCCGCCGCCTCGGCGAACGCCTTGCACCGGCCGTCCACCGCGAGGCCGCCCTGCCGGGAGAACTCCACGAAGGCGCCCGGCATCGACATGACGGTCACACCACTGGCCAGGGCCATGGTGCACTCACCCTCCCTCAGCGCCTGCACCGCAAGGTGCAGGGCTACCAGGGACGAGGAGCACGCAGTGTCTACGGTTACCGCCGGTCCTTCGAGACCCAGGGTGTACGCGATGCGTCCGGAGAGAACGCTGGCAGAACTGCCCGTGGCGCCGTACCCCACCACGGAGTCGCCGGCGCCGCCCAGCACATAGCCGTAGTCCTGGCCGTTGGTTCCGGTGAACACACCGACCCGGTCGCCCTTGAGCGAGGTCGGGTCGATGCCCGCTCGCTCGAACGCCTCCCACGACGCCTCCAGCAGCAGACGCTGCTGGGGGTCCATCGCCAGCGCCTCACGCGGCGAGATCCCGAAGAAGCCGGGGTCGAACTCCGCCGCGTTGTGCAGGAACCCGCCTTCGGAGACGTACGACGTCCCCACGCTCTCGGGGTCCGGATCGTAGAGTGCGCCCACGTCCCAGTTGCGGTCCTCCGGGAAGCCGGAGATGCCGTCGCCTCCGGACTCGAGCAGCGCCCACAGCTCCTCGGGCGTCGCGACACCGCCGGGGAACCGGCAGCTCATACCGACGATGACGACCGGATCCTCGGCATACTCCCTGGTCACCGACGACGTCGCCGGGACCTCAAGAGCCTCGCCGAATACCTCGGTGCGGACGTGGCCGGCGAGCACTGCCGGGGTCGGGTAGTCGAAGATCAGCGTCGAGGGCAGGGACAGACCGGTAGCCGCTGTCAGCCGGTTGCGCAGCTCCACGGCAGTGAGCGAGTCGAAACCGAGCTGCTGGAACGCGCGGTCGGCGGGCACCTCTTCAGCGCCTCGGTGTCCCAGCACGGCCGCCGCCTCACGGCGAACGAGTTCGAGCAGTTCCGCATCACGTTCCGGCGTGGAGAGACCTGCCAGGTGCTGCTTGAAGGCGGAGTCCTCCACCGGAGCCTCGGCGCGCTCGATGATCTGCCTCACCTCGGGCAGACCGTCCAGGAGTGGGCTCGGCCGCGCGGCGGTGAACGCGGGCGCGAAGCGTTCCCAGTCCACATCGGCGACCGCCACGTGCACGTCGCCTTCAACGAGCGCCCGGTGGAGAGCGGTGATCGCCGTGGCCGGAGCCATGGTGGACAGTCCGCGTCGCCGCAGTTCGGCTTCGCCGATGTCCTCGATCATGCCGCCTTGGCCCCAGGGGCCCCAGGCGATGGACGTGGCGGTCAACCCGCGCGCCCGTCGCTGCTCGGCCAGGGCGTCGAGGTGCGCGTTGGCCGCCGCGTAGGCGGCGTGGCCGCCACTGCCCCAGACGGCACTGATCGAGGAGAACAGTACGAACGCGTCGAGCGGCCGGTCACCGAACACCGCATCCAGATTGTCCGCACCCGTCACCTTGGCCCGCAGCACCTCAGTGAACTCATCGGTGCTCATACCCACCAGACCGGTCATCTGACCGACACCAGCCGCGTGGAACACGGAACGCACCGGACCACCGGCCGCTTCGACCCGCTCCACCAGCCCAGCCAGAGCTACCCGATCACTCACATCACAGGCCGCGACCACCACCTCGGCACCCAACCCCTCGAGCTCCCCCACCAACTCCGCCGGAGCCGAACCACCACGACTCACCAGCACCACACGGCCGGCACCCTCACCCACCACCCACCGGGCCACATGCCCACCCAACGCACCCGAACCACCCGTCACCAGCACCGTCCCACCAACCACCACACCCGATGCCACCCCCGTCCCCCGGGCACGCACCACACGACGCCCGAACACACCCGAACCCCGCACCGCAACCTGATCCTCACCACCCCCACCCATCAACACCCCACACAACCGGCCC
>NZ_JAFBGA010000027.1 GCF_016909575.1 Streptomyces sp. HB132
GCCCGATTGACCCCCGTCGAGTACGAAGCCATCATGACCCCACCCGCAGCCCTGGCTGCATAACCCCACTGTCACCTACGCGTGCAGCAGTCCCAACCACGGTATGCCCGGGTCCATGACCGCTACGGCGCAGTGCGGGGGCGAGGCGGCCAACTACGCAGCCGTGGGGACGCAGGACATTCCAGGGGTCGATGTCGCGGCCAGACAGCGGATGCTGAAACTGTTCGCCCAGGACGAGGTGCGGCGGCGAGGCTGCACCGGCCTGCGTTTCCACTTCTGACGGGCATTCGGGCTGGACGTGCTCCCGGCCAGGATCAGACCCGCAACCAGAGGGCGCGGACGTAGGCGTCGTCCGTCAACTGCTTCATGGCGGCGGCACGACGTGCAGGGACACCGCGGTCCCTGGCCCAGCCATCCAGCACACGGAGCAGCTGGTGCCGCCCGTCCATAAGGTCGCCTTCCATCGGCCCCGACACCGGACGGTCCGCTATGTCTCCCATGACAGGGCGGGAGTTCAGCTGCTTCTCAGCAGGCCGAAAAGTACCGAGGGTGTGTCGGCGGACAGACTTGTCGAACGCGGCGAGGTCGGGGATGGTGCCGTCCGTGGCATATCCCGCGCGGTGCTTCATGAGCGAACCTATGTGATCGGCGGCATGCTGAACGTCACGGTCGGGCCCGTTCGTCGCCTTGGAAAGGTTGTCCGGGCGCGATGGGGGGCGGAAGTCCGGGTTCCCCCCGCTGTCGGTGAAACGCTCGAGAAGGTGGGCAAAATTGGCCCGCTCGGCGTCGTAGAGAATCGCGAACGCCTCCGGATCCTTGCTGAGTTCCGAGACCAGGGACTCAATGTCCGCCTCCACGTCAGGACTGCCGTCGGTGTATCCGAAAACGGCGTGAGCCTCGCCAGGGGCAAGGAAACGCCCGTACCTCGACCAGCCCTGGCTGTCCGGTCGTGCCTCCTCCGATGAAACCGCCGGCCCGGGGAATCGATCCCCACCCCACCCTCGGTTCTCCCCGGCATCCACCACGTACTCGGCCACCATGCGAGCCAGACCCGGCGCGAGGCCCTTCGGAAGCTCCAGGCCATGCACGGCGGCAGCCACCGCATAGGCTGCCCGCGCTTGGGCCTCGCTGTGGGGCCTGCCAGGAGCAGGGGAGCCCGTAGCGGCGTCCACGAGCCGCCCCAGGACCTGGGCACCGTCATTGCACACGGTGTTGTGCCTCAGGAGCTTCCGTGCCGATCCGATCCGGGCAAGACCATCTCCTGGGTCGAGAAACTCGGTTGCTGCATGCGGGTCGTCCACGAGAGCTCGAGTTGCGGACGTCACCTGATGGCAGGCGTCCTCGGAGTCATTGGAACCGCGCATGACAAGAGGAATCGTCACCCCTGCAGCCAGGACCACGAACGCGGCCGCGCAGAGGGCCAGCCGGTGCCCCCTGAAACCGCCTAGCCTGCCGCCGCGGCCAGTGTCGCCGGCGCTGTCGACGAGCGAGCTCTGGCTGTCGTCCTTGCTTCCCCCATCACGCATCCGGGCAGACTAGCGACCGTCGGTACACCGATGCCTGCCGGGGGAGCGGTTCTCCCGCCCGTTCCTCACGGGGAGCAGATGCACTGCGCTCCAAATCCCATCAGGGACCGGACTTCTTTGGTCCCTCTCCCGTTCAGTCCCTGAACAAAACCACAGGTCAGAGCGATCCGATCGGGACTCAAGGTACCGAAGGGACCAAAACTTTCTCATGAAGAAAGGCCGGTCCTCGGCGGGCGTGCAGCGGCAGTACACCGGCACCGCCGGACGTATCGAGAACAGTCAGATCGGCACATTCCTGGTGCACCGATCCCGAACGCCGTCAGGCGGCCGGCATTCCCGGCGAGGTGCAGTTCGCGACCAAACCCCGCTTGGCCAGGGAGGTGATCGCTGCCGCACTGGGCGCCGGGGTGGAGGCACCGTGGGTGACCGGCGACGAGGCATACGGGCAGGACACGCAGCTTCGGGCCGCCTCGGAGGCGCGAAGGCTCAACGTTCCGGACGTGATCGTGGAGCGGCTCGGCCCTCGCGCATGCGCAAGATCAAGGTGCCCGCGTCCTCCGAGCGGGTTCCGGGAGTGAGGAGTTCCTGCAGGAGGAGACCGCGAATCGCGGCAATGGTGATGGTGGCCACCTCCCGCGCGTCCTTCGCCTCGAGCCCTTCACGTTCCGCGAGTGAGGACAGCATCACGGTCAGGTCGTCGATCGACTCCACGAACTCACGGAAGTCGTCGGGTGCGTACGCGGCCAGTCCGACGACGTAGAAGAAGCCGCGGACACGCGACAGCTGCTCCGGCCGGGTGTAAGCACGCCAGATCGCCCCGACGAAATCGTCGAAGGTGCCTTGCTTGGCAGCCTCCAGAAGTGCCTCGTTGTCACGGGATCGCTGGGCCGTGAGCATGGCGGCCAAGACGCCCGGGAGTGACCCGAAGTGGTAGCGCAACAGGGCGTGGCTGGACTCGATCCGTGCGGCGATCTCACGGAGCGACATCTCCGGCGGGGGAAGGGCCTCACCGAAGACGTCGAGAAGCCGTACCAGGAGTCGCTGGCGCGCGCTGCCGTTGGATTGCGAGGTTGACAGGATCACTTCCACAGTTTATCCATTGGAAAAGAAGGTTCGCAACGGCGGAGGATCGACGATGAGACCTGCTCATGTGGCCGGCGCGACGGTCATCGACGGATCAGGGAGCGACCCCAGCAAGCTCGGCCTCACGATCGAGAACGGCCGAATCACCCGCCTCGGCGTCTCCAGCGCGCACGGCGAGCGTCTCGATGCCGAGGTACTGACGATGACGCCGGGTTTGATCGACGCTCACGTCCACCTGGGCCTGTCGAGCCCGATCCAGCCGCACTTCTCGTTTCAGATCAGCGCCGCCGAGGTCGCGGCGGACATCTTCGCCACGGCCGGCGCGACGCTCGACGCCGGCTTCACCACAGTTCGCGACACCGGGGGAATCGACGGCGGTGTTGTTACCGCGATTGAGAAGGGCAAGGTCAGAGGGCCGCGCGTGCTGTCGTGCGGACCTGTTCAGTGCCAGATCGGCGGGCACGGCTTCTACGGAGCCGAATGGGAACCCACCGAGCTGTGGAGCAGCCACCACATCCCGGGGCCGTGCGCCCTGTCGATGATGGCGGGCAACGCGGACGAGCTGCGACGCAACGTCCCCGAAGCCTTCCGTAGCGGAGCCTCCTTCCTGAAACTCTGCGTGACCGGCGGAGTGGTGAGCGGACACGATCGACTGACCGAAGCCCAGTTCACCGGCGAAGAAATCGCTGTCGCAGTTCAGGAAGCTGCGGCGCGGAACACCTATGTGACCGTCCACGCCCACCACAACCAGGGCATACGCGATGCGGTCGAGGCCGGAGTGCGCTGTGTCCGAGCACGGCACCAGCCTCGACGAATCCACAGCGGCCGTTATTGCCGATCGCGAGGTTGTCCTCGTGCCCACCTTCGCCGCCGTCCAGCAACTGCTGCACGACACCGCCGGAGCCGGCCTCGCCGAGTCGACCCGCGACCGGGCAAAGGGTGCACGCGAGCAGATGACGCATGCGCTCGCTGTCGCCAAGCACGCAGGAGTACAGATCGGGCTGGGTTCCGATCTCATCGGTCCGGCCGGGACCGTCGCGGCAAAGAACTCAGCCTGCGCGCAGCCCTCGAGACGCCGATGGAAGCGCTCGTGGCGGCGACCCGGACCAACGCCGAGATCCTCGGCCTGTCCGGCCAGGTCGGTGTCATCATCCCCGGCGCGCGGGCAGACCTCGTTCTTTGGAACGGCAATCCGCTGGAAGACCCGGAACTGTTCTCCGACCCCACCAACGCCGTCCTCGTCATCCAGGCCGGCAGAATTGTAAAGGACTTCAGATGAGCACCATGTGGCAGGGCTGCCTCCCCCACACCGACTACTTCGAGATGCGCTCCAGCGGTGGGCACGACTACGGCGTCTGGGTCACCACGCCACCGAACTACGACCCTGCCACAGCGCCAGCGCCTGTCGTGTACGTGCTCGACGGCAACTGGGCCGTGGGCATGACCGCCCCACTCATCGTCACGCAACTGGACCCCATGCAGGCGATTCAGCCCTACGTCCAAGTCAGCGTGGGCTACGCGGGCGAGGACGCCGAGCGCTGGGAGCGGTTGCGCAACCGCGACCTTGTGCCGCCCGGCGAACCCATTGCGAAGAAGTACATCGATGCGGTGGAAATGGGGGTCGAAAGGGGTGTGACGACTCGCGAGCAAGCCGACGCCTACCTCGCTGAATTGAGCGACAGCCGCGGGGACATGTTCCTGAACTTCCTTACCGACGACCTGCACCCGCGAATCGAACGCGACTACGGCACAGCCCCGGGCGGTCACGGTCTCTTCGGCTACTCCTATGGCGGACTCTTCAGCCTCTACGCCTGGCTCACCAAGAACACCTTCTTCGAGAGCATCGGCGCGGGCAGCCCCGGCATCGTCAATGCGGACAGTCAGGTCTTCGCTCGGCTTGAAGCCATGGGTGACACCCTGCCCGACACCAAACTGCACGTGACCTTCAACGAGCAGGAGATGCTCGGAGACCTGGCGGTCTACCAGGATCTCGCGAAGAACGCGGCCACGTTCCTTCACCGCCTCACCTCACGCGGCGGATCAGTCACCAGCGCACTCATGCACGAGACGCATGTGACCGGGCTGCAGGCATCGTTCCTCAGCTACCTCAGGACCTGCCGCGCCCAGTGAGCCTGGACGCCGCAGCTCTCCTTCCGTCCCATGTGAGTCGACTTCTCTGGAAGTGTGCGGGTGGCCGAGCGTGACATCGTGAAATCCGGGCCCCGAGAATGGGCGCCATGGCCGACAACACGCTGTGAGTAGGCGTACTGACCGCAGGCACCGCGGTGCTGGCGAGCTGGGTGACCAGCCAGGGCACGGCGCGTGCCGCCCGGATTCAGGCTGAGACGACGGCTGCGGTCCAACGGGCGGATCAACGGCGCACTGCGCGGCGTACCGCCTACGCCGACGTCATCGAGCAGGCGCAGAAGATTGGCGACCTGTACTGGAAGGTCAACGACGCCCACGCAGACCCGGATCCCGAGTCGCGCACGGCCACGCTCAAAAGACCTTCGGCTACGGCTGCGCGACGCATACGCAACGCTGCGCCATCTCGTACGAGTGGTGGAGCTGGAAGGGGGCCTCAGGAGGCCGCAGCGGCCGCCGACCGGCTACGGCGCTCGACGTCTGGCAGCTACCAGGCGCTGGAGGACCTGATCAGGGGCGAAGCGGACGCGATCCAGCGGTTCAACGAGTGCTACGCCCCCTTCTGGGAACGGGTCGTAGCACTCGTGGCCATCGCGCGGGATGTGCTCCAGGAGGGTGCCGTCCCGGCGCTGGTTCCCGCACCCGCCCTCCTGGCACGCCAGCGATGGGTCCGGCATCGGCCGAGGGCAGGAGAATGAGCAGGTCCGCCAACCGTCAGCCGTTCGCGTAGGGACAGCAGCCGGTCCAACGCGGTCGTCCCTCTCGCCGGTGAGTGGATCGTGGGCCGGACGCTCCATGGGATCCACAACCACTACGAGCTGCTCCTCGACGCCAGCCGTAGGTTCCGCGCGATCCCGCATGAACCTCGGTGATCTGCTCGGTCGGCTCGGCATCCCGCACCGCACGAGGACCGGGCAGGCCGGAGCGACGGGCGTAGAAGGCGGTCCGGGAGACCTTCATCAGCTCACACGCCCGTTTGACGCTGTGACCTGCCTGCTTCTCCGCCTCGATGAACGGGTGCACCGTCACCGGGTCTCCTTCGCGAAGAAAGCCGTGGCCCGCTTCAGCACGTCGACTTCCTCGCGCAGCCTGCGGTTCTCCCGGCGCAACACGGCCAGTTCCTCGCGCTCACTGCTGGTCAGCCCGTTGCGCTCGCCCGTGTCCACCTCGGCCTGCTTGACCCAGTCCCGCACCGCGGTCCCGGTCAGTTCGAAGTCTCTGGCGACCTGCCCGACCGAGCGGTCGCCTCGTCGGCACAGACCGACGATCTCGGCCTTGAACTCCGGCGTGAACGAACGACGAGGGCGTCGAGGCTTCTTCTTCCCCATGCTCTCCATGATGGACATCCTCCCGGGGCTGAACCCCAGATCTCGAATGTCCGTCAAAGCGGATCAAGCCCAGTACGGGTCATCGCCAAACCGGCGAACAGTCCATTTCGCGTCGCCACTACCTCTCAACGCCTCCAGGCCGCCCACGAAGTGGGGCTGCTGCCGTCGCCCTGGCGGAGCCGGAAGAAGACGCCCTGGCCACGGAGTTCATCGGGTCCCTTCGGCCCGGTACCGCCAGCCCTGCCTCATAGGCCGTGATCACCGCCTGGATGCGGTCACGGAGACCGAGCTTGGCAAGAATGTTGCTGACGTGGGTCTTCACGGTGTGTTCGCTGATGACCATGGTCACGGCCATCTCCGGGTTGGTGAGGCCGAGGGCGAGCAGGCGCAGGGTCTCGGTCTCGCGCGACGTGAGGGAGTCGAGGCGCGGGTCGGGGAGCAGCGGCACCGCTGTGGGTGCGCTGGTGCAGTGGGTAATGAGCTTGCTGGTGACGGAAGGCGAGAGGAGGGAATCGCCGGCCGCGACGACCCGGACCGCGTGGGCGAGATCGTCGCGCCGGACGTCCTTGAGGAGGAAACCGCTCGCGCCCGCGCGCAGCGCCTCGAACACGTACGCGTCGAGGTCGAATGTGGTCAGGATGATCACGCGGGTGGCGGTGGTAGCGCAGATCTCGGCTGTGGCGGTGAGGCCGTCGGTGCCTGGCATACGAATGTCGAGCAGTGCGATGTTCGGGGCGTGGGCCCGCACCGCCGCGATCGCCTCGGCGCCGTCGGCGGCCTCCGCGACGACCTCGATGTCCGGCTGGGCGTCCAGAATCATCGTGAAGCCGGCCCGGACCAGTTCCTGGTCGTCGGCGACGACCACGCGCAGCGGCCCGGCCGCCGTGCCGCCGCTCATGACGGAAGGAGGAGAGGGAGGCGGGCGCGGACCCGGAAGCCTGGGCCGTCGGTACGGGGACCGCATTCGGCGGTTCCGCCGCACGAACGTGCACGTTCCCGGATGTTGATCAGGCCGTGGCCGCCGGAGGGCAGGGAACGGACGGGCCGCTGTCCGGTGGCCACGCCGTCGTCGGTTATGTCGAACTGCACGATGCCTTGGTCTTCCTGCCAGTGGAGGTGGAGCCGGGCGCGGTCGGTGCCCGCATGCCTGACGATATTGGTCAACGCCTCCTGGACGATACGGAATGCAGCGGTCTCCACGTGCGGGGCGAGCAGAGGGTGGCCGGCCCCGTCAGGCTGCGGGTACCCGACGGTGATTGCCGAGCCGTCGGTCTGCGTGCACTCGACCGTGAGGCCCGATCCGGCGGTCAGGACGGGTAGATCGGCGAGGGTGGGCTGAGGGGTGCGCTCGGGCTGTGGGGCCCGGTCCGGGCCGAGCACCTTGAGGATCCCTCTGAGCTGCACCATCGCATCGCGCCCCGCACCCGCGATGGCGTCGAAGGCACGCTCGGCGCGAGCCGGGTCCGTGGCCAGGACTACGGGTCCGGCCTCGGCCTGGACGACCATCAGGCTCACCGCATGGGACAGGATGTCGTGCATGTCCCGGGCGATTCTGGCCCGTTCGGCGAGTGCGGCCTTCTCCACTTCCGCCAGACGCTCACGCTCAAGCCGTTCGGCGTGGGCCCGGCCGGCCGCGGCTGCCCTGCCGAGCGCGTAAGCCGCGACGCACAGCACGCTCATCCGCAGCCCGGATTCGGAAGAGGCGAGCGCAAAACTGCCGAGTACGGTCGCAGCGACCACCGTGTTACGGGCCCACCGCCCCGACCGCTCGGCGACCGAGTGGATCGCCACCACACCGGCGTACCAGACCGGTTGAGGCGGCACCTCGCCGACGTAGTCGTAGCTACTGGTCGCCGCGAGGCTCACCAGCAGTACCGGTATCGGGTGGCTCCGCCGCCAGTACAGCGGCACTGCCGAGGCCAGTACGACCAGGACACCCCACCCGCTCCACGGCCCGCCGCCCCCGCCGGCCCGCGCGGCGAAGGGCCAGAGCTGGGCGGCGGCCACCAAGGCCGTGAGCCCGGTGTCGACCGCGCGTGGGGACAAGGCGCGAAGCCGCCCCCGTATCCGGTCCGCCCCCACGCCAACGTCTCTCCAGATCACAGATCCCCCGGTCACAGTTCTCCCTGACGCGTCACCGCGCACCGCCCACCGCCGGGTGCCCCTTGCCACGGTCGTCCGCCGTACCGGGGGCGGCCTGCTGCGACTCCATCACCCGCGCGATCTGCGCGAAGGAGATGGACAGTAGCAGCGCACCGACCGGGATCAGATCCTTGTCGGCCAGCGGCATCACCAGGTCGGCAAGGACGAGGACCACCGTCCACGGCTTGACCACCCTGACGACGGCCAGCCGCACGATGAGGGCGAGCATCCCCACATAGAAGAGGTACGGGCCGAAGTCGTAGACGATCGGTGCTACACCGGGCACTTCCGAGGCCCGTTCCGTGAACAGGGACATCTCCAGGTGGTCCGCGGACACCGCCCCCGCCACCAGATCGATCCCGAACTGCATCAGGAGGACGGTGACTCCGGCCGTCGCCGCCCAGTACGCCACCGCCGCGACTCGGTCGCCTGAGGGGGCGAGCCCCCTCAGCCAACGGAACACCACCGCGAAGAGAACCAGCGCCGCGCAGAACGCCAGATGCCCGATGGTCCAGGCGGGGCCGGGGCCTCGCTCGCCGTCCAGTCCGTCCGCGATCCGGAACAGGCCGTAGGTGAAGGTGAGCGCGGGTACCGCGAGCATGACCATACGACGGTTCATCATGAACTACCCAACTCCAGGGTTCGCCGGTGCTTCGGTGCGCCCGGCGGGAACACCACTCATCCTGGAGCGACCGACCTCCTGGCGGATCGCCGGAGCGAGGGGTCTTCGCCCTCCTCCGCGCGACGGATACGGCCGCCACTGCGGTTAGCGGTCGCGGTCGATCAACTTCCGCAAGTCAGGGGGCGCTGAAGGAGGAGCAAGGAGGCCTAGTGATTCGCTCCGTGGGAGTGCGGGAGCGTGACCGCCGCACGGTGCCGTCTGCTCGCTGCCGAGTTTTTGATCTCGGCCGTCCCCCACGCCAGGTGCGCTACCGGGGAAGGAGGGCGCTGACGGTCTTGCCGCCAAACGGGGCGGGGGTGACCGCGGTGGCGTGGGCGAGCCGGTTGACCATGGGCCAGCCGAAGCCGCGGTGCCTCCGTTCAGGTCGGGGGTACGCATGCGGGGCGCCTGGGGGCTGGCGTCGCGGGCGGCCACCTCGATGCTGTCCGGATGCTCCTTCAGGTGCAGGGCACAGGTGCCGCCACCATGGCGCAGGGCGTTGGTGCCGAGTTCGGAGGCGACCAGGACCACGGTGTCGGCCGCGATCGGGTGGAGGAGACCTTCGAGGAAGTCCCGGGCGCTCTCGCGGGCGTCGGCGACGGATGCCGCGGAGCGGGTGGGTGCGATATTGACGCTCATGATGTCCATCGGGGCACCCTGGTTTCTGGATCGTCAAGGCGGCCCGGCTCTGCCGACTCGGTGCTCGTGCCCGGCCCGTGGCCCGTTAACCCAGTGGCGACGTTGCGTCTGTCCCCTCCACTGCTCGACGTCGGTTACTTCACTGTGAAACACCCGGAAATCTATGTCAGCCGTAGTAGACATTGCGCGGTGGTGTGGTTATGGTTTCTCTCGTAGCCCAGTGAGACAGCAGAGCCTGGCAGAGACGAACTGCCGGGCAGCAGTACAAGTAGTTGCAGTTCAGCAGGTCGGTGCGGCGGTGGAGTTGCGAAGCCAGGGTTGTTGCAGGACGGCGACGGGACTGACCCCGGACCGGGTGGCCCGCAGTGATCAGGGGCCACCGCGAGCAGTACCGCAGTTCGCAGTGTCAGTGGTCCCTCGGTAAAAGGCGTCAGGCTGCGGCGCGCGTACCGGGAAGTTCGGCAGTGGGGTTCCAAGCCAGAGCAGACGCACGACGGGCGACGGGGCTGGCTGCCGAAGAGTGGCGCTTGACCAGCCACGAGCAGTTCGCATCACCAGCAGTACCGAATGAGCAGTACCCGCAGTTCGCAGTTGATCCCCAGAGGGAAGAACGGGGGAGTTGAGCGCCATCAGGATCGCCCGGACGGAGTGCTGAGTCCGGGTACCGCAGGACATCGTTAGTGAGGTGGTCTCCGGTCAAGCAACCGCGATCCCCGCATCCCCGACAGAGTTCAGGTCGGGTCAGCGGAAACAGAGGGCCGGCGCAGTATAAGGGCCGGCAGATGGTGTAGCAGTTCCTTCGGGGCCCTGGTGCCATAGGCGCCAGGGCCCCTCCACGTGCTCCAGAAAGAGGTGCGATGACCGCAGACGACTCCTTCGGCCGTCTCGACGACGACGACTACCCCGCCTACACCATGGGCCGGGCCGCCGACATGCTCCACACCACCCAGGGTTTCCTCCGCGCCATCGGCGAAGCCCGCCTCATCACCCCGCTCCGCAGCCCTGGCGGACACCGCCGTTACTCCCGCTACCAGCTGCGCATCGCGGCCCGAGCGCGTGAGCTCGTCGACAACGGGACCCCCATCGAGGCCGCCTGCCGCATCGTCATCCTCGAAGACCAGCTCGAAGAGGCGCAGCGGATCAACGCCGAGTACCGCCGCTCCGCCGAATCGGCGAACCCGCCGACCGCGGCCTGAAAGGGCCAGGGCCTCTCCCAGAACTTCGCAGCCGCCCAGCATGCCGCCCGGAACGCAGAGCGTTCCGGGCGACTCCGTTTCGAGTCGGCTGACAGCGGAGAGCTACGAGGGCGGCGCCGCGCTGTGCCAGCTCATGTGCAAAAGCGGTCGCCCCTTCCACGGCCTGGCGTTCCCGCTCCTCACGCTCAGCCTGTTTCCGAGCGAGGCGCTGGGCCTCCTCTGCCTCATCCCGGTCGCGGAGGGCCTTCTCTTCGGCCCACTTCCGATCCCACTCCTTTATACGGATACGGGCCTCCTCCACCGCCTTCTTCTGCCGGCGTTCGGCTTCCTCCGCTCTCTGGATCCGCTCCCTCTTCCAGTTCCTTGCGCCGCCGCCTCTTTCCCGCTGCCGCTGAAGCGCCTCGCGCTCCTCCCTGGCCGCCTTTTGGCGCCACCGCATCGACTCGTGTTTTGCCTGGGCGTCGGCCGACTGAAGAACCGCACTCCGTAGCGGGAGCCTTGGCGTGCAGGCCCCACCCGCACTGCGGGCAGATGAGCGGAGGTCGAGGGTGGGCCTTGTGCACCTGGGCCCAGTCCAGTTGGTGCCCAAGATCGGGCAGAGTGGCATCGAGGCGGCCGAGGCCGGCATACAGGGCAGCGAAAGGGATGAATCGCATCTCCCGGCCGGCTTGGTTTCACGAGAGATTGGGTTCTGGCTCACTTCCCGTGGAGCATGCACTCTGAGTGACGATCGTCGGGCGAGCCGGTCCGCGGGAAGATGCCCGGAATTGATCCGTACGGGGTGTGGTGTGGCTGACAGTTCGGATCGTGGAAGAAGTGGCGCTTCGGCCGGAGGAGTTGCTGTTCCCGTCGATATCCGACGTGGTGGTGCTGCCCGTGGCCGTGAACGACGAGGCGGTTCACATTGAGGCCCGAAGTACTGTGGCTGGGGCTATCTGTCCCGGATGCAGGGTCTGGTCACGGCGGATTCACAGCTCCTACCTGCGGTTTCCCGCGGATGTGCCTAGCGGAGGTAGACGGGTCGCTCTCTGTTTACGGGTTCGCCGGTTCCTCTGCCCGGTCACCTCGTGCGGGCGGCGGACCTTCGCCGAACAGCTGCCGGGCTTGACCCGTCGGTACGGCCGGCGGAACGAGCGCATGCGGTCGACGCTGGCCGCTATGGGCCTCGCGCTCGGGTGCTCGCATGGCGAGAGTCTTCGGCGTGTCTGTCAGCCGGAGCACGGTGCTCAGGCTGGTCGAAGCGTTGCCCGACCCCGAAGTTCCAGCCCCGCGGGTAGTCGGCGTCGATGAGTACGCAACCCGCAAAGGCCGACGCTACGGGACCGTCCTGGTCGACGTCGAAAGCCGGCGTCCGGTGGACTTGCTGCCCGACTGGGAGGCGTCCAGCCTGGCCGCTTGGCTCGCGAAACGGCCCGGGGTGAGGGTGGTCTGTCACGATCGGGCACCGTTCTTCGCCGAAGGTGCCACGGCCGGGGCACCGCAGGCGGTGCAGGTCGCGGGCAGGTGGCATCTTTGGCACAACCTGAGCGAGGCTGCAGAGCGGTGCGTCGCAGACCACCGCGAATGCCTGCAGGTACTTGCGCCAGATCCAGCCCAGCCTGCCCCCCCGGTCCGGAGAAGTTCGAAGACCCCTCCGGCTCACCCTGGCCCAGGGGACACCTCTTCGCCGACCGCACCCGCGGCAACCACGCGACCGTCCACAAACTGCTGGCCGCTGGGCTCAGCCGGAGGGCGATCGGCCGCCAACTTCGGATGACCTCCCGCACCGTCAAGCTCTTGGCCGACGCACCCACCCCGGAGGAACTGTTCCACGGGCAGTGGCAGGGCCGGCCATCCAAACTCGACGCCTTCAAGCCCTACCTGGATGATCGCTGGAACCAAGGCTGCACGAACGCCTGGAGGGTATGGGAGGAGATCGTGCCGCTCGGCTATCAGGGCAGCTATCAGCGGGTTCGCGCCTACTTCCGGGAGAAGCGGCTCTCGCCAGGCCCCGTCACCGCTCGGCCGCCATCACCTCGCGTCGTCGCCGGATGGATCCTCCGCCGGCCGGAGACTCTCAACGAGACGGAGCACCTTCGACTCAAGGCCGTTCTGGTCCACTGCCCTGAACTGGACGCCCTCGCCGGCCACGTCCGCTCCTTCGGCCAGATGCTCACCGAGCGCCAAGGCGAACGGCTGCCGCAGTGGCTCGATGCCGTCCGGCAAGATGACCTCCCCGGCCTCCATACCCTCGCAGCAGGCATCGACCGCGACCGCGATACAGTCATCGCCGGCCTCACCCTGCCCTGGAGCTCAGGCGTCGTCGAAGGCCACGTCAACCGGATCAAGATGCTCAAACGCCAGATGTCGGCCGGGCCGGCTTCCATCTTCTCCGCAAACGCGTCCTGCTCTACTCGTGATGCACAGGTCAGACCGCATCATCAAGGAGCCCGAAGCCTTCCGGAAACCCTTCCACGAACTCCCGGCGTGCGGGGTCGGACTCGCTCTCGGCCATCGTCCCGAGCAGACCGATCAGTTCGCTCTGTTGCTCGCTCGACAGCTTACTGACCAGGTGGGTGACACCTTCCAGCACCTTGACGGCGTCGTCCGGATCCATCTGCTCATCTTCACTGCCCTCGATGAACCAGAGGACATCGACCAAGGCCGCGGCCAGGGCGTGAGTCAGAGACGAGTACACGGGCATGAAGGCGGTCTCCCAGCAGGTCACGGCAGCAGAGTCCGGCCATCCCACCACACACCAGTCAGTCAGCCCGCCACGGAAAGTGAGCCAGAACCTCACACGGTTCTGGCTCACTTTCCGGGCTCTGTCGCCATTTGAGCGGTAGCGGCTTCTGGGAGGTGTCGGGCCAGGCGACGGCGGGTTAGGAGGCGGGTCCTGCAGGACTCGGCGCAGCGGGACATCCGGCCCACGCTGTTCTGACGTCGCTGCTGACAGAAGAGCATCATGGCCGGGTACCTGATCAGCTGCGACCTTTGTGATTTCCGACGTTGCCGCTTGCCGTTCGGTTGCCGCCACGCGCCCTTCCAGGGAGTCGCGAGACAAGGGCACCCGGACACCTGTGCGGCTGTGAGCGCAAAGGCCGGCGGTGGCGTTCGGCTTCCCCACTCATTCCCGCCTGCACCGACACACCGGGCCGCCCGTTTCGAGATTCTGCGCCGCCCTGTCCCCGTCCGCATCGACGAAGCCGGAGCACGCCTCGCCTATGTCGCTGTCACCCGTGCCTGTCGCAGGCTCGATCTGGGCGGCCTGTCATGGATGAATGATCACCCCGATGGAACGCTTCTGGCGTAGCCCGTTCAGGGCTGCGGCGTCTCGCGCGGGTGCGTTGTACGGGTCTCACCGCGCCCCTCCCGTTCTGTGCGGCCTACGCGTCTCTTTGCCTCAGAGACCACCACCCTGCCACCACCGCCGCGCCCGTCCACAGTGCCGTCACTCCAAGGCCTGCCCACGGTGCCAGGTCACTCGGCGGGTCCATGTACAGGACTTGCTGTCCTGCGCGGTCGGGGAGGTAGTCGGCGATGGAACCCGACGTCTCGCCCAGGACCATGGAGACGATGAGGATGAACGGGATCAGGATGCTGAGCACGGCGAGGCCGCTGCGCAGCACCGCCGTCAGGCCGGCCGCGAAGAGCGCCATCAGCGCGAGGTAGACGGCCCCGCCCAGGAAGGCGCGCAGCACGTCCCCGTCGCCCAGGCTCAGCGCCGCGTCGCCCAGGAAGGCGCTGCCGCCCAGGAACGACACGAACGTCGTCACCAGGCCCATCGCCAGCGCGAGGCCGGCCACGTTCGCGAGCTTCGCCGCGTAGAACAGGCCCCGGTTCGGCACCGCCGTCAGCGACGCGCGGATGGCTCCCCCCTGGTATTCGGACGACATGGCCATCGTGCCGAAGGAGATCGCTGCGATCTGGCCCAGGTTGAGGCCGAGGAAGACGGAGAAGAGCGGGTCGAAGTCGGCGCTGTCCGTCTCGGAGTCGCCGGTCGCCGCGTTGGCCGCGACGGCGAAGCCGGCCGTCAGCAGGAAGACGGCCAGCAGCGACCACGCGGTTCCGCGCAGGGTCCTGATCTTGATCCACTCGGATCGGAGTACGGCTGCGGTGGACATGTTCAGGCCTCCTGCGGGGCTCGTGCGGAGAATTCCGTGGCGGCAGCGGTGAGGTCGAGGTAGGCCTGTTCCAACGTGGCCTCTTCGGTGGTGAGTTCGAGAAGAATGATGCCCTCCTGGGCGGCCAGCGGGCCGATGGCGTCGATCTCGGCGTCGTCGATCAGCATGCGTCCGTCGTCCGACTCGACGGGGGTGTGGCCGTGCCGCAGCAGCACCTCGCGCAGCCGTGCGGGCTCCGTCGTACGGACGTGGACACGCGGCTTGACGCGGGCCGCGATGAAGTCCTTCGTCGGCGTGTCCGCCAGCAGCCTGCCCTTGCCCAGGACGATCAGGTGGTCGGCGAAGGAGGCAGTCTCGCCCATCAGATGGCTGGAGACCAGCACGGTGCGGTTTTCCCGTGCGAGGCGGCGCATCAGCTCGCGGATCCAGATGATGCCCTCGGGGTCGAGGCCGTTCGACGGCTCGTCGAGCAGCAGCACCTGGGGGTCGCCGAGCAGGGCCGCGGCGATGCCAAGGCGCTGGCGCATGCCGAGGGAGAACGTCTTCACCCGGCGGGACGCCGCGCTCGCAATGCCCGTCAGTTCGAGGACCTCGTCCACCCGCCGGTCGGGGATGCGGTTGCTCGCGGCGAGAGCCAGAAGGTGGCTGCGGGCGGTGCGGGAACCGTGCGGCGCCTGGGCGTCTAGGAGGGCGCCCACATGCCGCAGCGGCTCGTCGAACTGCGTGAACGGGCGGCCGCCGATCGTCGCCGTGCCGGAGCTCGGGCGGTCAAGGCCGAGGATGAGGCGCATGGTGGTGGACTTGCCCGCGCCGTTGGGGCCGAGGAACCCGGTGACCTGGCCGGGCCGGACGGAGAAGGTGAGGCGGTCGACCGCGCGCACCTGTCCGTAGACCTTGGTCAGGTCCTTCACATCGATGGCTGTCATGCTGACGACGATGCCGTGCACAGGAGGGTGTCTGCTTCCCCCGGCGGAGGGAACGTCCTCCCCCACGTGGGGGAGGCACCTGCCCCGCCCCGCTGGGATCATGGCCCTCATGAGGCGTCTCGATCGGCTGCTGCGGCCCGTGTCGCGTGCGGTCACGTACACCCGGTGGCTGCACCTGTTCATGGGCGCGGTGGCCGCCGTGGCGGTGCTCGGGGTGGTCTTCCCGGGCCTTGATGACCCCAGCGCGGACATGTTGCTGCTGCTCTTCGTGCCGTTCCCGCTGCTCGCGCTCGCCGCGTTCATCCCCGGCACCCGGGTCGCCGAGACGATGCAGGCGCGGCTGCTGCTCTACCCCGGGCCGCAGGCACCGCACGAGTATCCGGCGCCGGAGATCGCCGGTTCGCCCTCGGCCTCGTGGGGCGACCGGTGGCGGGTCTTCGTGTGGCTGACCCTGCGGCTGTGGCTCGGCTTCGGGGTCACCGTGGTCACGCTCAACGGCATCGTACTGACGCTGGGTCTGCTGATGCCGTCCCTCTGGCCGCCGTTCGGGCCTGCGCCCATGCTGCTGCCCGGGCGATGGGGGTGGTGGTACCCGCTGCTGGCCCCGCTGTCCGGCGCCGCGCTGGTCGCCGTCGTATGGGGGGCCGGCGCGCTGATGGCCGACCTCGCACCCCGGCTGCTCGGCCCGTCCCCGGCGGAGCAGCTCGCGGAACTGGAGGAGCGGACCGAGCGGTTGCTGGAGCGCACGGGGCTCGCCCGCGAGCTGCACGACACCATCGGGCACGCGCTCACCATCGCCGTGGTGCAGGCGGGCGCGGCGCGCGCGGCCGGGAGGCCGGAGTTCACCGACCGGGCACTGGCCGCCATCGAGGACACCGGGCGCGAGGCGCTGTCCGAACTGGAAAGGGTGCTCAGGCTGTTGCGCGAGGACGCCGACCCGACGGCGCAGCGGCCCACGCTCGCGCACGCCGGTCGGCTGGTGGAGTCGGCGCGCGGGGCCGGGGCCGACGTGACCACCCGGATCGGCGGGGACCTCGACGCCGTGCCCGGGCCGGTCTCGCGCGAGGGCTACCGGATGCTGCAGGAGTGCCTCACCAACGTGCTGCGGCACGCGGGCTCGGTGCCGGTGACCGTGCGGATCGAGGTCCTCGACGGCTTGCTGGAGTTGGAGGTGCACAACAAGCAGCCGGCCGAGTCCGGCGGGTCCCGCGGCGGCGGCTCCGGGCTGCGCGGGCTGCGCGAGCGGGCCGTCCTGCTCGGCGGTGCGGCCGCGTACGGGCCGTACGACGGGATGTGGCGGGTGCATGTCACTCTGCCGCTACAGTGACCGGCATGCCGATCACCGTCCTGCTCGTCGACGACGACGCGCTCGTACGCGCCGGTCTGCGCGCCATCCTGGAGGCGCAGCCCGACATCGAGGTCGTCGTGAGGCGGCGGACGGCGCGGCCGTCATCCCCCTGGTGCGGAAGGTGAAGCCGGACGTCGTCGCCATGGACGTACGCATGCCGCTGATGGACGGCATCGAGGCGACCCGGGCCATGCTGCGGACGGTCACCGACCCGCCGAGGATCCTCGTCATCACCACGTTCGAGGAGGACGAGTACGTCTACGGGGCGCTGCGCGCCGGCGCCGACGGGTTTCTGCTGAAGCGCGCCCGGCCCGCCGAGATCGTGCACGCGGTGCGGATCGTCGCCGAGGGCGAGTCGTTGCTCTTCCCGCCCGCGCTGCGCTCCCTCGCCGCCGCGCACGGCAACGAATCGGCGCGGCGCGCACTGGAGAGGGCCGCGCTCACCGAACGCGAGGGCCAGGTGCTGCAGTTCGTCGCGCGCGGCCTGATGAACGCGGAGATCGCCGCCGAGCTGCACCTGGGCACCGAGGCGGTGAAGACGCACGTGAGCGCGGTGCTGACGAAGCTCGGTGCGCGCGACCGTGTCCAGGCCGTGATCACGGCGTACGAGTCGGGCTTCGTCACCGCGGGCGCGGACAAGTAGTGGCCCCCGGCCGCGCCGTGCGGTGGTCTTCCCGGCGGCCGGGGGGCCGGTGACGATCAGGGAGGGGCGGGCGGTGTGCTGCTGGTGGCGGCCCAGGACCATCAGGGTGCGTACCTGGGTGGTCAGGGTGTCGATGGCCGGGGTGCGCAGGGTGACGAACGCGGAGTGGTAGGCCAGGCGCTGTTGGGTGGTGCGGGGCGGGTCGCCGGGGTGCGGCGGGGCTGGGGGAGGGGTGGTGGCGAAGTGCTGCCAGCCCTGCCAGGTGGTCACCGGCCACTGCTGGTCGGCTGCGTCGTCGTCGAAGGCTTCCCCCACGCTGTTCGTGCTGTTGTCCGGGTGAATGCCGGCGGCCGACGCCGGGGTGTGGTTCACCATTTCAGGGCCTCCGCCTCCGCGTCGTAGAGGCCGTATCCGGTGTGCGGGGCGTGGCTGTCGGCGCCGTCGTCTTCGATGGTTGTCTCGTCCGGGCTGTCGTCGAGTTTGTCGAGGCTGTCGTGGTCGGTGGCGGGCTGGGTCCGGCCGGCGTCGGGGTCGGGTCGGCCCTGTCGGCCGGGCTCGTGGGGCCCGGCCGGCAGGGCACGGGTGGAGGCGGTGCGGGCCAGGAGGTGTTGTTCGATGCGGGTTGCGGTCCCTGCGCGGGCGCGGCGCATGAGCTGGTCGAGGGCGTCGGCGGCGTCGGATTCGCGGGAGTCGGAATCGTGGCCGGTGTAGTGAGTGATCGTGGTGCGGATGTGGTTCCAGGTGTGCTCGTTGAACGGATGATGGGTGTGGTCGCGGTGGATCCAGGGGATCTCGGCGAGCTGACCGTCCGGGAGACGGACCCAGATCTGCCGCAGGTCGTGGGGGTTGATGTGGACCTCCCATTTCCCGCCGCGGGACGTGACGGGGGAGGCGTGTCCTCGATGGGGGGCGAGGAGGTCGTGGTCGTAGGTGCGGTGGTGGATGCGGATGCCGCGTTCGGTGATGGCCTGCCAGCGCACGGGCAGCAGTTCGAGGTAGTCGGTGGCGGTCAGGGGGGCGGGGACGTGACCGGCGACGCAGACAAGCGCGGCCCACATCTGGTTGGGGGTCAGGGCGGCCCGGGGCAGGACGGGGTGACGCAGCCCTTCATGGGGGCGCATGTGCCAGTGGACGAGCCATTCGTCCAGGAGGTCCTGGAGCTGGGGGACGGTATGGCAGGCGTCGCGTTCGATGTCGCGGCCGCGGCGGGTGATGTCGGAGCCGGTGTAGCCGGGCAGGTGCTGGCAGAAGAGGGTGTTGATGGAGCCGAAGGTGCGCTCGACGATGCCTTTGGCGGTGGGGGCGTGGGGCGGGGCGGGCTGCACGCTGATCCCGAGGGTCTCGCACGCGGCGGTGAACGCCCCCGAGAGGTAGATCTTTCCGCGGTCGACGACGACCGTCTCGGGGACGACGGGGCGGGCTGCCGCACCGGTGAGCCGTTCGTCCAAGGTGAGCAGCCGCTGGTGGGCGGGCAGCTGGGCGTGGGCGAAGCGCAAGGCCTCGGGCCACGTCGGCCGTGCGGGATGGGGGACGGCCATCTCCGCGAGCAGCAGCGCCGCATCCACAGCTTGGGCGACACCGGGAGTCAGCACAGCGGCCAGGATGGCGCGGGTGGCGACGTCGACGGCGATGGTCAGCTCCGGACGTCCGGTGCTTCCGTCGTCGGACAGCGCCAGGACGTCCAGGCGAGTGGTGTCGATCTGGACCTGCTCGCCGGGCCGCAGCGCGATGGTGGGGGTGAGCCTGCGGCCGTCCTCGGTGATGGGCGGGGCGCTGACCCGGCGGGCGGGGTGGTCGGCAGGTCCGGCAAGGTGGTGGACGAGCCGGTAGAAGGTGGCCAGCGCCGGCATCGGTACCGCGTCGCCGTGCCGGTCTTTCAACACCTGCGCGACCAGCGGCATCAGGGCGCTGATGGTGCCTTGGAGCGACCGCGGCGGCTGCGCAGCACGTCCTTGACCGCGGCGGCGACCCGTTCGTCGGTCCGGCCGGCTGGGCTGGGAGCGCGGGTTGTCCGGTGATCGACCAGCCCCCACAGGCCCTGTGCGCGGTAGGCCAGGCGCATGCGCTGCACCGTGGTCCGCGAGACCTTCCCGAATCCGAGCGCGGTCAGCTCGGCGGCCTTGGCCTGCTCGCGCTGCGCCAGCGTCCACCGGTCCGGGGCGTACTGCTCCCGTACCGCGCCCATGGTGCCGGGCCCGCCGGGAAGGCCGCTCTCGACCTCGCGGATGTGGCCGAGCCAGGCCACCGCCCTGTGCCTGGCGGCGGCCGGGGCGGTCTCGAACAGCCCCCAGCGCGGCACGGCCTGGGCCGGCTGCGCTTCCGCGCCCAGGACCGCGAAGCCGGGATCGGCGAACAGATGCCCGGCCAGCACCACTTCATCGCCCCCAGCCTCGCCCTCGCCCACGAGATGGAAGCAGGCCTCGAATCCGCTCCCACACTCCACGGCAACGGGCCTAGCCCGGCCCCCGGCCCTACCTGCTCCTGTATTGATCACCTGCGTCAGCCAAGCGAGTCCCGCCGGCGGGCGCCGCTGATTTCAAGGATTTCTGCCACAGACGAGTGCTTTATCAGCGAACAGCAAACGCACCCGGCCCGCGGCCGTTCTCAGTCGTCTTCCCGCCTGCCCGCTGTCAGCATGGTCCTGAGCGACTCTGCGGGCATGTCCGCCCACCGGGCGACCTCTTCCATCGGCACCCCGCCGTTCACCGCCGCCACCGCGGTCCGCTTCCAGGCCGCCTCGATCAGACCGGCACTGTGACCGAGGCCTTGCAGCAGCTGCCGGGCGACCTCGGCGGTCGGCCCGCTCTGCGCGCCGCGCAACTGGAGCAGCTGCTCCTCGGCACTGCCGATGAGACTGCCGATCCGCATCCGCTGCTCGGGCGGTACCACCGTCCGCCACATCGTCCCCGAGCCCGGCGCCCGTTTCTCCTTGCCCAGTACCCGCAACTGCCCCGCCATCGTCACTGGCCGATGCTCCCGGCGCAGCCACCAGGGGTCGTTGTCGTACCCGGGCGGACCACCAGCCGTGCGACGCAGCCGGATCACGCTGCCCATCCAGGCGATCAGCGGACCGCCATGGTCCGCCGCAGCCAGCGGCCCCAGCCACTCCCGGCCCACCCGCTCACCGAGCCGACGGCAGAACAACCCGTCGACGGGCAACGCTTGCGGCCTCCCGGCACCGCTGTCCACCCACACCAGCTCGGCCATGCCCGGATCCAGCAGCGCGTCGGCGACGGCCACCACCTCAGGGAAGACGACCGCGTCCCGCCCCACGATCCGCCACCATTCAAAGTCCGACCCGGCGTTACCGCCCGCGACCTGATGCAGCCGCCACGTCCAGACCTTCTCCCGCTCCCAGTTCAGGGCCTGCTCCCACCAACGGGCCACCACCGCATACGCCAACGCGAACACCCTCTCCGGCTCGGCCCCGGCCCGCACCGCACGCCGCTCCACCCCCGCCCACCGCCAACGCGCCGCGACCACCTCCGGCAGACGCCGCACGTCCAGATGCTCGTGAGGCTGGTCGGCATCCGTATCAAGGAGCCACCGCCCATGCCGTACACACACGGTTCCACCGCGGGGCGTACAGCACCGCCCGCCCAGCCGTCCCCGTACGCCGGGCCGTGCACAGACGACAGCCGAACGCCACCGGCCCGGCGACCGCACCACCGATCCGCCACGCTGCCACCGGCGGCATCCGCGGCAGGCAGCCTGGCATCCTCCCGCCCCCAGGACGGCAACGCCCGCGCCAGCACACCCTCCTCGACGCCGCACTAGCCTGCCAGGAGCTGCCGCCCAGCCGTGTTCAACAGCACCTCGGCGTCTGCCCGCGCGCCCCCGCCGTCGTGCCGGGGCTGGTGGCTGCACCACTTCCAGCAGGACCGCAACGCCTTCGCTTCCAGCCCGTAACGGCTCGCGACGCGGCAGACCAGCGACGAGGTCGTCTCCCCGTGCAGGGGAGCGGTCCGCAGGAGGCCGGCATGATGGGTCACTCCACCACGCTCTCGCGTTCTCCGGTCCGGCGGGCGTTCTTCGCAGTACTTCCGTTCGGCCCTCAGCCCGTCAGCGCCACACACCGCCGAGCCCGAAAGCCCCTAGTCTTCTGAGTCGGGAATTCTGTTCATATGTATAGGCTTGCCGCATGGCGCGTACGGGGCGGCCGAAGGCCGAGTTGATCCTGTCGGACGAGGAGCGGGCCGCGCTGGAGGGGTGGGTGCGGCGCCGTTCCACGCCGCAGGCGTGGGCCTTGAGATGTCGGATCATCCTGGCCTGCGCCGAAGGGGCCTCCAACAAAGATGTCGCTGCTCAACTCGGCTCGACTCCCCATGCGGTGGGCCGGTGGCGCTTTGCAGTGACGGGCAGGCCCCGCCTTCCGACCAGCATGTCGTATCCGGACCGATGATCGGATCGTTGTTGTTCGTGGTCCGAGCCATCCGCAGGGACCACCTCTCACGACGCCCGGGGCCTTCGAGCGCTCGCCAAGACTGGGGGCCCTGCGGGGAGCTGGGGTCACGAACGGCTAACTCACCGGCGCCCGGGTGCTCGCCGAGATCGGCGACGACCGATCCCGTTTCGCCGACGCCAAGGGCCTCAAAGCCTTCGCCGGGGCCGCACCGGTCACCCGGGCGTCCGGCAAGAGCGTGGCGGTCATGGCCCGCCGGGTCAAGAACCAGCGCCTGGCCGCCGTCGGCTACGTCTGGGCTTTCGCCGCACTGACCGCCTCACCCGGCGCCAGAGCTCACTACGACCGCCGGAAAGTGGCCGGCGACCGGCACACCGCCGCCCAGCGAAATCTCTTCAACCGCTTCCTGGGATGTCTCCATCACTGCCTCACCAGCCGAACCGACTACGACGAATCAGCGGCCTTCCCTACTACCGTCGACCCCGTTCTCACCGAGGCCGCTTGACAGATAAACCGCATCGGATGTCTGTCGACCGGGGCAAGTACGGCTCGAAGATCCACCTGATCACGGAACGGTCAGGCCTGCCCATATCCGTCGCGGCATTTCCGGGGCCAACCTGCACGACAGCCAGGCCCTGATCCCGCTCGTGAAGGGCATCCCGCCGATCCGCTCGCGCCGCGGACGCCGCCGGCGCAAGCCCGGAAAACTCCACGCCGACAAGGGCTACGACTACGCCCACCTGCGGCGATGGTTACGCGAACGCGGCATCACCCACCGCTTCGCCCGCAAGGGAGTCGAGTCCTCGCAGCGGCTGGGCCGCCACCGCTGGACCGTGGAACGCACCATGGCCTGGCTCGCCGGCTGCCGCCGCCTCCACCGACGCTATGAACGCAAGGCCGAGCACTTCCTCGCCTTCACCAGCATCGCCTGCACCCTCATCTGCGACGGCGGCGGAGAAGCAGGAGATGTGTAAGCAGCGGCGGCGGCTCCAGGACGCGGGGAAGCGCCGCCGGGCAGTCGCGTCGGCCGCGCTCCCGGCAGAACCGGCTCGGCAACGCGGCCGCGCGCCGCGATGCCCGCGTCTTGTCCCGGGTGCGGCACTTCACCGCCTGGCTGTGGTGACGATGCCGGGCATCGGCCACCGAGTGGAGCCCGCGATGTTCTGCATCCAGTCAGCCCCCCGCCAACCTGAAAATCCCTGATCAGCAGGGCTGGTGTGACCGTGTTCCGGGTACTCGTGCTGATCGTGGGCGGGATCCCATAGAGAAGATCATCTGCCAGAGGTCGGGATTGTCTCCGAAACGGAGTCCGGAACAGCGCTCCGGTCCGTGTACCTGGGCGTAAAACACAGTTCGTTCTGCTGGCCGGTGCATGCAATCCTGACCCCGTGCTCCTGAATAATCGTTCCAGCAGTGTCGACCTCCGCCCAGTGCGTTATCAGTTCACCACCGTTCGGGGCGACTCGTACGACGACAACTGGCTGGTCATTGACGGCACGGTGATGACCCCTGAGGGAAACTGGTCCTTCGCCGATCCGTGTCTGCTCACCGATGAGGCCCGCCAGGTGTCCGCTTGGCTGCGCGCGGTGGCCGCAGGGACGGTGGAAGTCACCGAACCTGATGCAGAAGGTGAGCTGTCGCCGGACCTGTCGTTCATCGAGCCGGTTTTGGCTTTCAGCCTCGGCCATCGAATCGCAGGTGGGACCGCGGTGATTCGTGTTCACCTGTCCCTGGAGTCGGCGCCTCCATGGCAACAGGGTGAGGACAGGGCTGACATCTACCAGTACGTCGTGGAGGTCAAGTTGGACGCCGCAGCGCTGCTTCGCGCGGCTGATCAATGGGACCGTTCTCTGGCTTTCCTCCCGCCCCGCTGATCCAGACGCCCGTTATCCCGCACAACCGATTCCCATCTGCTGGGGCCGGATGACCCTCTACGATCCGGTACATGCTGGATTCCGGGTTACTGGAACGGATCACCGCGCGGCGCGCGGAACTGGATGAGCTCGAAGAGCAGCTGGCCAAGCAGCTGATAGAGGTCCGGGCCGAGCGCGATGAGCTCGCCATTGCTGAGAAGGCCCTGCCGCAGGTGCATCCCCGGATGGCGGTCGAAGAGGAGAGACGGGTGGACTCAAGCCCAGTTGCAGGTGTCTGCGCTGCCGCATCGCACGGAGAGCGCTTCCTGTGTCTTCATGGTTCTAGAGTGCCGGGCATCGTCGGGAGGCGCATCGGGAGAGGTGCGGAACATCGTGATGTGCGCGGGAGTGGCGTCCATCGTCATCCGGCGCACCAGAGTGATCTGCCGGCCGGACACCGGGCTGCCTGAGCTGAGCCGGCGGCGCCTCACTCGGCCTGCCATGGTCTACGCGGCCACGTACGTATGCGCCCGCCCGCCCCGCCACTCCACCCACTCCGGCCGGTCCAGCAGCTGCTCCGCGTTGGGCAGCCCGGCCCGGCGCAGGAACTCCACGACGTCGTGGTCGTCGTAGGCGAGGCCGACGATCCGCCCGCGGATGGTGACCGGGCCGCCGGTGGGGGAGAGGCGGTGGATGACTATCGGCGTGCTCATCTCTCCAGGGTGCGACTCCACGCCGGTTGCAGCATGCCGAGCGTGTAATGCTTACCCCGCCCCGACCGCGCAGTTTGCGCTGTCAGCACTGCTGACCTGCCTTGATGAGTTTTCGTTGTGCGCACGGCGGGCCGTGGTGAGTGGTGGTGAGTAAGCCCGCGGGTCATGGTGAGTTTTCCGTCCGACTACTCACCACGGCAGGTCAGCGGCGGGTACGACCACTCACCACGATCCCGCATCGAGGTCGGAAGGTGTCCCTGTCGAATCTCCCCTGCGGTGTGCAGACGGTCGGGAAGAGGGGGCAGGTGGGTCGGCGACGGAGGTCGTGCTGCGCGACGCTTCACCATGGCAGTTCAGATGCGTTGCGTTGTGCTGAGGGGATCGCACCGGCGAGGAGTGATCGCTGGTACGACCCGTAAAGGATGCCAAAGGCCTTCCCGCCCGTGGCGAGTGGGCCGGGCGAGGGTGTGCTTGCCGTGGTGAGTTTCTCGGGTACCCGCCACGGCAGCGCTGGGAGGCTGTGGCTTCCGGGCTGGATGGGGGTGCTCCGGAAACCACAGCGGGTCGGGCGCTCCCTGCCGGCCGGGCAGAGCGGAGCGTCCAGCCGCTGCGACCGTTACGTCCTGACGCCGGCCACGAGGCGCCGCCACGCGTGAGCGAGGCGCACACGTCACTACTCCGGCCCAGGGGTCACTTCTGCCTGCGCACGCACCCAGGTGCGCAGGCCCAGGCGTGCGTGTCCGTGGTGAGTTGGGTACGTCCTGGCCGCCGCTTACGCTTTCCCCTACGAATGTCCCTACTGTTGTCCCTGTACTCCCTCCTACAGTGCTCATCGTCGTGCGGGCCGGTCTTTGCGTAGGTAGGACGCTGCTTTCAGGTCTGCCCGCCACGTCGACAATGCGTGACCTGTCGCGGAACTTGTGCTGATGAACATTTGTAAGAGTGCGGGGGTCCCCCGGTCTGCGGGTGCGGCTTGGGTGGTCACGGTTCGTCGTGTGGGCGGATGAGGAGCAGGGCGATGTCGTCATTGCGGGGCGCGGATTGTTCGGCGTGGTCGATGAGCACGTCGGCCAGAGCGTCAAGGCTCTCGCTTTGTGCTTGTGCGAGTTGGGTGGCGAGGGCGGTGGTCGCGTGGTCGATGTCGGTGCCGGGGGTTTCTACGAGTCCGTCGGTGTAGAGGGCGAGGACGGCGCCGGGTGGGAGGGGGATTTCGGTGGTGGGGTAGTCGGAGTCGGGCTCGATGCCGAGCAGGAGCCCGGGGGGCGGGTGAAGGGCTTCGGTGTGGCCGTCGGGGTGGCGGAGCAGGGGTGGGGGGTGGCCTGCGGTGGCCAGCCGGACGCGGTGGTTGGTCAGGTCCGAGGTGGGCGATGAGGCAACTGGTGAACAGGCCGGGGCGGAGGTCTGTCAGGAGTCGGTTGGTGCGGGCGAGGACGTCGCCGGGCGAGGAGCCGTCGGTGGCGTGGGCGCGGACGGCGGTGCGGACCTGTCCCATGAGGGCGGCGGCGGCGGTGTCGTGGCCCTGGACGTCGCCGATCACCACGGTGGCTGTCGCGTCCGTACAAGGGATGAGGTCGTAGAAGTCGCCGCCGATGTCCATGCCGTGGCCGGCGGGCCGGTAGCGGGCGGCCGCATCCAGGCCGGGGATGTGCGGCAGGGCGCGGGGCAGCAGGCCGGTCTGCAGGGTGCGGGCGAGAGCCTGTTTGGCGTCGTAGAGGCGGGCGCGGTCCAGAGCCTGGGCGATCAGTCCGGCGAGCGAGGTGAGGAGGGCCCGTTCGGCGGGTGGGAAGGGGCGCGGAGTGTCATAGGCGAGGACGAGGGAGCCGACCGGGCGGCCGGAGACGATCAGCGGGAGGAAGGCCCAGGCGGCCATTCCGTCCTGGTGAACTACCTGAGGGTAGGCCCTGCGGAGGTCGGAGAGAGAGGGGAAGAAGCTGGCCACACCTGTGGTGATGGCTCGCACGACGGGCGCGTCGGAAGCCAGGGGGATTGCGTCGAAGCGGGCCATCAACTCGGGGCTGTAGCCCCGGTAGCCGCTGATCCGCAGACGTCCTTCCTCCACCGTCAACAGTGCCATGGCCTTGGTGCCGAAGGCTGGCACGATCTGGTCGGCAGCCAGCTCCACCACGTCATGGACATTGGCAGCTTCGGCGAGGACGGTGGCAAGGTGCGTCAGATGGTACAGCGCCGTCGCGCCCACCGGCTCGGCCAAGGACGGGTGCGCGGGGCCCGGTTCGGTGGCGTCCGGTTTCCCTGCGGCGGGGGTGATGTGGACGCTGATGCCAGTGTCATCGGGGTAGAGCTGGAAGAACAGCCAGGTATCGGGTGGATGCCTTGCTGTGAAAGAGGAGGGCTGGCGGCTGACGATCGCTGCCCGGTACGCGTCCTCGAACACCGGATCGTGCAGCCACAGGAGTACCTCCCACGGCTTGTTGCCCACCAGGGATGCCGCCCCGGCCCCCACCAGATCGGCACCGGCGGCGTTGATGAAGGTGAGCCGCCCCTCCAGGTTGAGGGAGCAGCAGCCCACGGGCAGACGCTCGGCGAAACCCAGCGCGGCCAGCGCCTGGCCCGGGTCCGCTTCACGGGGGTGCGGCGCCGTGAGCAGGCGCGGTTCGTCTGCGAGTTGCAGCGGGCGCCCGCTGTCGGCGGTCTGTTGCAGAATGGCTGCCGCACGCAGGCAGCAGATATTGATCGTCTTTCGTTCGGGTGCACTGAGCTGCGGCGCATGCCAAACGGGCCACAGGAGAACAAACCCGCCCCACACCGTGGCGCTGCTGGTGATCGGGACTGCGGCGAGCATGAACTCGTATGGCAGGACGATCCCGACCTGGGGATAGTGCCGTGCGACGTCCTCCTGGCTGCCCAGCCAGACCAGGCGTTTCTCGCGCATGGCGTCCATCACGGGGATGGAAGCGTCCATGGGGATGCGGGCCCACGGAGCCGCGATCTGCAGGGACACACCCGAAACCAGCACCAGGCGCAGCACCCGTTCCCCCGGCGGAAGCACGTACGCCAGGCCAATGGACGCGCCGGTGCCCCGCACCACCTCGGCCAGCACAGATTCGGGAAGCTCCGCACCGGGGGCCGGGGCAACGGGACGCCGCTTGGACATCATCCGCTCCGAACGGCCCTCGCAGCGCTCCGCGAACGCCCGAGGCGACTGCGGGCTGCGTTAACGCTGACGTCCAGCCCCGCGCCGATCTGCTCCCATCTCGCCCCGAACCGCCGGTCTGCCAGCACTGCCGCACGGACCAGCTGCCCGGCCAGGTCAGGAACCCCGGCCACCGCAGCGCACTGCCACCACGAAGGCGAACCCGGCGAGGGCGGTTCCACTGGAGGGTGCGCGACGCTCTTGACGTGCAGCAGCAGTACATTTCCTGCTGCCGCGACCTGGTCCCGCGCGGGCGCAGTCTCCCGCCACCGGCGCCGTGTCCTCCAGGGTGCCTGTCGATGTGCCGGCCGGCAGTACCGGCGCCCACGTACCGCTGGCCTCGGCAGCCACGCACCACACCGGTAGCGCACGTCACTCATACCGTGACAATACGCCCGCTTTGGTGTGACGGCACCCTGCCCTGACCCCTACGCCACACGTGGGCGCCGTAGTGCATGCACGTGATGGTGAGCAGGAGCGAGAATCGCCGAACCGTCACTGGAAGGAGAACTATCGCCTTCGTCACCGCGCCGTCTTCCGTGACTCAGGGTGGACACCAGTGCGCATGCGGCTCCCTGGGTCGCGCAGTCCGGCCGGGCGTCGTACACAGAGAGGAGAGTGAGGAACAGACGTCGTGGCATCCGGGCGAGGTCGCGCCGGAGAGCGGGACGTACGCGTGTGACTGCGGCGCGGTCCATCTTTGGAGCACCGATGTGAAGGGCCACCGTTTCCCGCGCCTCCCGGCGGGCTGCTCCAGGGGCTACGGGCGCTTCAGGCGGAAGCGCACCCCGACTCCTGAATATCAGGTACTGGTCACACGCAGGGAGCCCTGAGTGGTCCTGCAGCCCGCCGTCGAACCGGTTCGCGAGGGGGCCCGGCCTGACAGACGGGCGCCTCACGTTTGCTCCCTGGCCGTGCGTATCGTGCACGGGCGACAATCGCCTGCATGATCGAGTCCTCAGGTAGCCTGCCCGCCTTCCGTGACCTGTCCGCCTTCGTCGCCTGCCCCCGTGCCAACTCCCTTGCCCTGTCGGTCGATGGCACGCGTCTCGTCGCCGCCGTGCAGTCGCTGTCCGGGGACGGGACGCGGTTCGTGTCCGGTCTGTGGGAGATCGATCCGGCCGGGGAGCACGACGCGTTGCGGCTGACGCGGTCCGACAGGGGTGAGTCGGGGCCGGTGTTCGGTCCGGACGGGATGCTGTACTTCCTGTCCAGCCGCGCGGCGAACGGCGACGAGGACGAGGGTGCCGCATTGTGGGCGCTTCCGCCGCGCGGCGAGGCCCTCGTCGTGGCCCGGCACCCGGGCGGGATCGCCGCGGTCACCATCGCCCGAAACTCCGGCGCGGTGTGCCACACGGCAGGGCTGCTGCCGGGTGCCGCCGACGCCGAGGCGCACGGCAAGCTGCGTGCGGCGCGAAAGGACGCGAAGGTCACCGCGATCCTGTATGAGGCTGGCCCGACGCGTGCCTGGGACCACGACACCGGCCCGGCGGAGCCGCACACCTTCGTCCGTGCTGGTGCCGATGCGGAGCCGGTCGTCGCCGGTGGGCAGGGGATCGGTCTGGAGGATCCGGGGGACGCTGCGTTGTCGCCGGACGGCACACGGGTGGCGTACCGCCGGTTCGTGCCCGGGGGGGTCCCTGACGAGCATCGCACCGCCGTAGTGGTGGCCGACGCGGTCAGCGGTGAGCAGCTCCACGTTGTCGGTGATCTGGAGCACCTCTACGAAGGGCCGCGGTTCACCCACGACGGCTCGGCCGTCGTGTGCTGCCGGATGCGCTACCCGACGTACGACACCCCCTGGGAAGCGACTCTCGTCCGAATCGACCTGGCCGACGGCGCGGTGCGGGACCTGCTGCCCGAGTTCGACAACTGGCCTGGTGGTGTGGCCTGTTCACCGGTGGACGACACTCTCTTCTTCACGTCCGACGAGCAGGGACACGCGCCCGTCTTCCGGCGTGATCCGGACGGTGGCGTCACACGCCTGACCGCCTCGGGTGCGTACGGCTCGCTGACCGTGGCCCCCGACGGGCGAACGTTCTACGCCCTGCGCCACGCGGTCGACGCGCCGCCGACGCCCGTCCGGATCGACGCCCACGTCGCCGACCAGACCCCCGCCGCACTGCCCGCCCCGGGCGGCGGCGGGGAACTGCCCGGCACACTCACCGAGGTGCACGCTGAGGCGGACGACGGGTTCGTGCTGCGCGGCTGGCTCGTGATGCCCGAGGGCGCGTCCGCCCAGCGGCCCGCTCCGCTGCTTGTCGCAGTCCACGGCGGACCCCAGTTCAGCTGGAACGGCTGGACCTGGCGGTGGAACCCCTGGCCCTTCGCCGCGCGCGGCTATGCGGTGCTGCTGCCGGATCCGGCCCTGTCGACCGGCTACGGACAGATCAACCACCAGCGCGGCTGGGGGCAGTGGGGTGGTCGCCCCTACACGGATGTGATCGCGTTGACCGACGCGACCGAGGCCCGAAACGACATCGATGCCTCGCGAACGGCACTCGCCGGCGGCTCGTACGGCGGATACATGGCGAACCGGGTCGCCACCAGCACGGACCGGTTCAAGGCGATCATCAGTCATGCAGGTCTGTGGGACCTGCGGATGTTTCAGGGCGACACCGATGCGCCTTGGTACTTCCAGCGGATCTTCGGCGACCCGCTGACCAGGCCCGAGCGGTACGAGACCGACTCGCCGCACCTGGACGTCGCCGAGATCCGCACTCCGATGCTGGTCATCCACGGCGCAAAGGACTACCGCGTGCCCGTCGGCCAGGGCGCCACCCTCTTCCAGGAACTGCAGCGGCACCAAGTCCCCGCGAAGTATCTCTACTTCCCGGACGAGAACCACTGGATCCTCAAGCCGAACCACGCACGCCTGTGGTACGAGACATGCCTCAACTTCCTCGACCACCACGTCCTCGGCACCGAATGGCAGCAGCCCGACCTACTGTGACCGAGCCAAGCCCGGCATCCTTTGCTCGACTTGTCCTTTATCTTCCGTCTGCGTCATAGGTCGGGGACGGAAGATGGTCCCCCCACACTGGGTGATTCCAGAGGATGCGTCCCGCCACCGTCCTTGATATCCGTCTCGCAGGTTGCTCCGCCGGCGTAGGACTGGTCATTGGGGATCAATAGCACTTCTGCAACGTGCTCGGGGTACTCGACGTCGAGCCAGCTGTCACCCGTGGGGGCACCGCCTGTTCCTGGCCGCACTCGGGACGGAGAGATCGTCTGACACCCCAACACCATGCGCTCCTTGCCGACCGCGCAGGCGTCCACGGCAGGGCCAGATCTTGCGCCGCCGCCGCCGCCGAAGCGGTAGCGGAAGGGGACATGATCGCCTGCGGAGGGCACTTGTGGGTGGAGCTGAAGGCGCCCTCAACGACTTCGGCGGTAACGCCGAGAGGCGCCCCGGACGTGTCCACGACCTGCGCCCTGACACCGGCCTCACCGCGCTCCGCGGTGGTGTCGGTGCAGAGCCAGGAAGAGCAGCCAGACAGGGTGAGAACCACCAAAGACCGACGGGGCCGCGGCGAGTACACGTGCGGTTACCACTGAGTTGACCTCCGGTCAGGGCAGGGCGGAGCGAGGTACCCCGGCACTCCCAGTGCCGATCGGGGCATCAGGCGGGACGAAACATCGACACTATGACTGCCCTGCCCTGCTGTAGGGGGGCGGGGTGGCGGCTGGTGGGCGAGTGCAGCCCCGGGAATAGGGGGCGGCGCTGCGCTGGCCAAGGTGTCAGGCCCGTCACGAGACGTCGGGCCGACAGCTGGCGATTCGGCAGGGCGGCCAGCGCCATACGCGGCCGCCCTCGGCCCCGCGGAGCTCCGTTCTCGCGATGGCACCCGGCACGGAAATCTACTGAACTTGCTGAGCGTCAGGAATAGTTGCATGAGAGGTAATTTGAGGTCGCGCGAGATTCCTGACAGACGAATAGCAGTGAGATGCGGCGAACTCTCACACGAGTCCCGTAGCATTTAATTTTTGTCGAGGCTCGGTGAACCTGCGCAGTGGTCATGCTTCTGACCTCGTTTTGTGCAGTTCGGGTGAGCGGGTTTTTGGGTGGGTGGCTCACTGAATCTGCGCAGGGTTGGGGTGGTCTAGCCGTCTGACCTGTGGTGTTTTTGGCTGCCGGCGGGGCTGCGCAGGTTGGTTGAGTACTGCGCAGCTTCAGCGATCCCCGGTATGTGGTGGCGGGGGCTATGGGGTGGGGTTGGTGTCGAGCCAGGTGGTGGGGATGAGTTTTTCGCCGTTGCGCCAGTTGTAGCGGACGGATGCCTGGTACCAGGGGTGTGGCAGGTCGGCGTGGTCGCTGACGATGATCTGGAAGCGGGGGGAGAGCTCTGTGACGACCTGGTGCATGAGCTGGAAGAGGCCGGTGACTGTCACACGGTCTTCGTCCAGGGCAAGGTCTTCCAGGCGGCCTCGGGCCTTGGCCATGTCGGAGGGGTAGTAGGGCTGGGTTGGCTGGTCGAGCATGAGGAAGCGGGGTACCGGCCGGCTGTTCGCGGCGAAGTACTGGTGGAGAGCGAGGTGGGCGGCCAGGTGGTAGCCGACGTGGTTTTTGCCGCTGCCGATACGGAGCAGTTCGGTGATGCCGTTGGGGGTATCGGTGACGACGGTGAGTTTCTTCGGGTTCAGGCGGACCAGGCCGTCGCCGTGCTCGAGCCTGAGGAATCTGGCGTGGCTGGTCATCTTGCCGCTGACGTAGCCGAGGCTGTGGGAAAGCTTGTCGTCGATGGCTTCGCTGTCGAGCTGTTCTTCGAGGCCTTGGACGAGTTCCTTGGCGATGGCGACATCGGCTTGGAGACGCTGGAGGTGAATGCTGCCGGTTGTGGTGCTGATCTGGCCCAGGTAGGCGCTGATCCTGCCGCGGGTGTAGGCCTGGGTTTCGGCTTGTCCGAGGAGGCCAGCCTGTTCGGAGCGCTGTTCGGCGATGACGCTGAGGGCGCCTTCGACGCCACGGAGCTGTTCACGCAAGCGCGTCGCGGTCAGTTCGATCTCGCGCAGGGCCTGTTCACGGCGGGGCTGGACTGCTTGCACGGTGTCGAGCTGGCCCCGGAGGTCTTCGAGGGTGGCGTGCATGTCGCCGACGGTGGGGTCGGGCTCGGCGAGCTCGTTTCCGCATAGGGGGCAGTTGTGTTCTCCGGGGAAGCCGTCGGGTACGAGGCTCAGTGCGGACAGGCGTGACATGCCGCGGGCGACGGCTCCGCTGTAGCCCACGGCCTCGCTCCCCAGGTCGTTCAGGAGTTGGCGTTCTTCTGCCAGGGATCGCAGCTGCCGGCGCAGGGCGGCAGTCTGTTCGTTGAGGACGAGCTCCTGCCGGCGCTGCTCTTCGTCTCCGTCGCGCCGGGCCGGCCGGAAGGAGGAGGCTTGCTGGAGTGCCTCGATGACTGCGTCCCGGTCCGGGCTGTTGAAGGCGTCGTCGACCAGGAGCCCGTGGACGCGTGCTTCGCCCAGGAGGGACTGCAGCTGTGATTCCACGTTCTGGTTTGCCTCTTGGGCGGCTTTGAGGCGGTTCTCCGCGCTGCGCAGGGCTCGTTTGGCCTGGAGAAGCTGCTGCTGGAGTGCCGCCTGGTCTTCCGGGACCGCGCCGAGGAAGTACGGGATCGTGGCCTTCAGGCTCTCGGGGATCCCGCGCTCGTTCTGGCGGTGGAACAGGACCCTCTTGGAAGCGACCTCGTCCTGGTTCTGCAGACAGAGCAGGACGGCGTGACCGAGATTGGCGCTGAGCGGGGCGGCCAGGCTGCCGGCCGCGGGTTCACTGCGGGTGTCTCCGATACCGATCCGGCGTCCGATCTGCTGACGCAGTTGGGCGGAGTCGGTATTGATGCGCAGGTCCGCCAGCTCCGGGACACCAAGGTCGATGCCGACTTCGAACATGGCGTTGGTAACGGACTTGGCCGTTGGGCTTGGCGCTGGCCGTGCGGCGAGGATGCGGGTGTCAGTCAGCTGCAGGATGACTGCGTACCAGGCGACGGTGGTGAAGATCGGGCTGACCGGGAGAGTCGCCTCGTCTCTGCCGAGGCAGTAGTCGACGATGTCGAGCAACGCGCTTTTGCCTGTCTCGGAGGTCCCGGTGACGATGTTGAGTTCACCGAGCCGGAAGTCCAGGACGCGCTTCTCGCCGCTCTTGCTGTAGAGGATGATCGACCGGATCTGCACCCGATCAGGGTCTCACGCCCAGCAGCGCGAATACGGTGGAAGGATTGTCGGACTTCGCAGTCCAACGGCCTATCAGAGAAGCCGCCTTGATGAGCTCGGCGAGTTCGCCCTCGGTGCGGGACTTCGCGAGCCTGCCCTTGAGGCAGCCCTGTTCGATGGCGAGCATCTGGTGGCGGAGCCCGAAGCGCAGGCCTTCCCGTACGGCGGGTCCGAGCGAGCTGGCGCGTGGGGCAAGGCCGGCGACGAGCACGGGATGGTCCGCCACCCAGTTCGTCAGATGGGTGCGCGTCGATGTGGGCAGCGCCCGCCGTGTGGGCTGGTGCAGAACCAGCGGGGCCACCACGAAGGCCATGGGCCACGGCATCAGCCTGCCGGAGGCCTCCCGCTCGTAGTCGCGTGCCGCGGTAGCGGCGATCCCGGCTACGAGAGCGGGGTTGAGGAAGGCGGCGCTGGCCTGCGGCCGCCGCGTCCAGCTAGGCACGCGCGGCTCTTATCAGGTCCTTTACCCGTGCCTCGAAGTCGGGGTGCCAGCCGATCCGGCCGCGGTCTGCCAGTTCGTGGTGCTTGCCGCGGGAGAAAAACGCCTCGTCGTACGCCTCACGGATCCGGTAGCGGGTCTGGTCCAGGGTTTTGCGTAGCAGTGCCTTGCCTGCTTGTTCCTGCTCACGGTCGGTGGCGTCTTCGCCCAGGCCGTCGAGCATCCAGTCGAACTCCCGCTGCCACTCGTCGGAGAGGTCGCCCTCGAACCGTGCCAGCTCGTCGATGTCGACCAGATCGTCTTCGAGCCAGGCCACGGTCTGGGTGTAGGCGCGGTAGTAGTCCACCATCGCCTTGTTCAGCTGACGCCCGGCGCCTACCCAGCGCAGCTGATGGATGAAGTGTGCGTCGGAAAGCTCGGCCTCAGCCTCAGCGGGGAAGTCCGCACGGTCCACCGTCGTTGGCAGTCTGTCGGAGGTGTAGTCGTCTCGGATGCGGCTGATGCGCTGCATCAGCCGGGTCACGGAGACGCTGGTGTGCCGCTTCTGCAGCATGTCCACGGTCTGTTCGTACCACCATGCCCACAACTGCTTCATGAAGGAGTCAGCGTGCCCATCGGGGAGCGCGGCTCTGAGCTTCACCCGTACCTGCGCGTCGAGGTCGTCGATGGACGGGGTGCCGTCGATGACTCTCATCCGCTGCACGAAGACGGCGCGCTGCGAAGGCGGGAGCTGCAAGAACGATGCTCGTGCCGCCGCGGTCCCTGTGGCTGTCGACTCCTTGGCCGCGACGGTCAGCAGTTTGAGTGCCTCGGCGGGCGCTGGCGCCGGCGCCTTGAGCGCAGCCATAGCGGTTCCTGGGCGGGCTTCTTGGGTGGTGACCAGTGTCAGTGCAGGGCCGTTCTCATCGCCGGGAGCGTGAGTGTCCATCCAGGACTTGATAGTCCGCCAGACATCGTCGTCCTTGTCGCCGAGTGTGCGCACGCCGCGGATGTGATGCTTGACCTGCAACAGGTCAAAAGGCCGCCCATCCTTATCCCATGCCACGTCGTCGTGGAGCTCCAAGCTGATCGCCCCATCAGGCCGGTCCTCTTGTCCGCGCAGCAGCTCGAGCAGGGCGAACTGCGCCTGGAAGAGGTAGCCCAGGGCGGACGCCGATGCCTCGTGTGCGGAGGACGCCATGCCGTCAGTCTCCCGATTCCGATGTTGATCTGTCCAGCACACCACACTAATCGAACATAGTTACGCACGTTAGATGCTGTCCCGTGCGGACTCGAAGTGGCAGCTGCTGGAGGTTACCGGCCCTGTGGTCCGTGAGGTTTCGCTCTTGGGCGGGGTGGTTGGTAGCCGAGTTCGGTGAGTTCGGTGGGACCCGGCCCGTACGGGTTGTGCCGGTAGGGCCACCGGCCACGGGGGTAGGGGTGGCGGCCGGGTGTGTATCTGATGCGGCTCTCGAACTGGTCCGGGTACAAGGCTGGGTCCTCGAGCCAGGGCCGGCCGAGGAGAGCGGCGATGGCGGTGTGGAGGGGATGGGTGCGTCCAGGGCGTTCGCGGGCGAGGAGCGCGCGGGGGTGGCGGGCGAAGAACTGGGCGAGGGCGATGGTCTCGGGGTAGGTGATCGCTTCCCGGGCGAGGGCGTACCAGAGGCGAGTGCGCTTGTTGTTGCCGATGCGGCGGGCGCGTGCGGGCCAGATGCGTTCCTCTGTCGGTGCGGCGCGCCGCCAGGTCTCCGTGAGGTTTATGGCCAGTGCGAGGGCATGGTCGGCGGCTGCGCCCCAGCGCCGGAGGAAACGGAGGTGCATGTGGTGGGCGGCGAGGATTTCGGGGGTGCGTGCGAGGTCGGCGTGCTCGGCCGGCAGTGGGATGCCGGCGAGGGTGTGGCGGCCGAGCATCCAGGTGTGGTGGCGGCGGCAGATGAGGTGGGTGTCGGGGAGGTACTGGGGGACGGGGTGGGGATCGCTGGTGCGGGCGAGGGTGCAGCGGGGGCAGCCGGGGACGGCGTGAGCGGAGGCGAGTCGGAGCCGGGCACGAGCGGTCTGGGGGTCGGGCCTGTCGCGGTAGCGGTTCCATTCGGGGAGCGCGTGGGCGAGGTGTTCGTCGGGGATGCCGGCGAAAGCGGCGATCAGGCAGCGGCTGGGGGCGTTGAGGTACAGCTCGATGCTGGTGTAGGGGCCGTGCGGCTTGGTGCATTCGGCATTGGCTGTCGGCCAGGGGATACCTAGGGCGTGAAGCAGTTCTGCGGTGCTCATGTGATGTCGGCGTGCCAGGCGCTGGACGTAGGAGGTAGTGGTCTCCCACTGCAAGGGGGCCACGCGCCAGATGCTGGGGCGCGGGAGAGTTCGGTGCGCGCGGGTCATGTCAGGCCCGTGCCGGTGGGCGCGTGGCCTGTTCGGCGAGTTCGTCGAGATCGATGTCGTCGAGGAGCCGCTTGGTGATCTTCTCGCTGCCGTTGAGGATGGCGGCGATGGCGGCTTCTCGGACGAGCGCGGACAGGCTGCCGATCCTGCCGCCGGTGCGTTGGTGGAGGTAGGCGGCGTGCCGGGTGAGGGTGTCGGGGCGGTGTGCTTGGAGGCGCAGGGCTTGGTCCATGCCGCGGACCAGGCCTTCCCAGGCGGTGCGCTGCGCGGTGCTCCCGTACGACAGGGGTGGATTGCGCACCATCTTGAACCGCCCGGCCAACTGCGCGCCGCGGCTTCCCGTCAGGAGCGGGGATGCCTCGATGGCGACGCCGGCGTAGACGAAGGTGGCGGGGATGCGTTCGCTGAGGTGCTTCATTTGGTCGGAAGTTTCGGCACCGGTGCGGGTGCGAGTGTTGAGCAGGTGGACGTCGTCGACCAGGACGAGTTGGGTCGCCAGATCGTGCAGGGCGGCGCAGACGATGTCGGTGATCCGCACTTGGTTCATCGCCTTGCCGATGGGCAGGTCGAGGAATCGCCCCAGTTCGGAGACGAACATCTTCGGGGTCGCGGCGGGTGGCACGGACAGGAAGACCACCGGCAGTCGCTCGCCGAAGCCGTCGTGGCGGGCCCGGTCGGCAAGGTGGAAGGACCGGCCGAGCTGCTGCAGGGTGGTGGTCTTTCCCGTGGTCGGCGGCCCGGAGATCAGCAGTCCCCGGCGGGCGGTGCCGTTGTGCCGCCGGTTGAGAATCATCAGCCGGCGCAGGGTGAGGGAGATCCTGGCCATGGTGGGGGTGGACAGGATCACGAATCCTGAGTGGTAGTCCAGGCGTTCCTCGGCGCTCCAAGGGCCGGTCCCGGGCAGGCAGGGTGGTTCGGTGTCGACGAACTGCGTCCACTCGCGCCAGGTGGTGGGGGAGGCATACGGATCGTCGTGCGTCTCGTGGCCGGGGGGCGTCACCACTGCTGCGCCTCCTTGTGTGCGTCGAAGATGTTCCAGGCTGCTGCTGCTGCTGGCGTCGCGGAGTCGGCGATCTCAGGGGCGGTGTCGGAGCCCTCGTCCGGCACCTGTCCGGCGGAATTGCCTGGCAGATCCGTGTTCGTGTTCCGTCGCTTCGGGTGCTCCGCCTGCGCTTTCCGACGTGACTGTGCGGGCTGGTCGGTCTTGCCGCGTTTGGCGGTGGCGCCAGGACGGGCGGCTGCGTCGAGGATGCCCGGGGCGCTGGTGGCCGGGGGAGAGCTGCCGGCGTCGCTGATGCCTGTGTCTGCGGCGTGTGCGCGGCGTAGGAGTTCGTCCAGGTGACGGGCGAGATGTTCTTCGTGTTCTGCACGGCTGCCACGTCGTGTGACCACGTTGCGGATGTGTCGCCAGGTGGTGTCGGTGAACGGCTTGGATACCAGTCCTTGGTGGATCCAGACGACCTGTTCCCAGCCGTGGGGGAGTCTGACCCAGCACTGCCATGGCTCGTAGGGGTTGTGGTGGACCTCCCACTTGCCGTCTGCTGCGGTGGAGCGGTGGCGGTGCCCGTTGAGGGCGGGCCCGTCGTAGGTGCGGTGTTCGAACCGGATGCCCTCGTCGCCGATCGCGCACCGCCTGGAGGGCAGCAGCTCGATCCAGTCGGCTCCGGTCAAGGGGACGGGTACGTGGCCGGCGATGCCGGTCAGCGCGGCCCACATCTCGTTAGGAGTGAGGGTCAGGCGGGGCATGAGCGGGTGCCGCAGTCGCTCGTGGCGCCGTTCCTGCCACCCGCATTTACCGACCGTGATTTGTGCTGTTCGTGATGTCCGTTCGAGCCTGTGGCGTGGACGTCATGGGCTCGTTTACCGACCGGGTTCAGGACGTTCGTCATGTTCTGGAGTCGGTACGGAGGACGAGTGGTACGGCACCTTGTGGTCGGGGACTTGAGGGTCCAGCGGATCGAGCGAAAGGGCGGATGGAGGTCGTGGACCATCGTCTGGCCGGAGGGCACCCTCCACGCTGAGGCGGACCGGTTCCTGCGCCGCCATGACGGCTCGGGCACACAGAAGACATACGCGTACTACCTGGTGGACCACCTGCGGTGGCTGGAGCGCGAGTGCCTGGCCTTCGACACGGTCCAACTGCGCGATCTGGAAGGTTACATGGGCGTCGTCGGTGCCGAGGTCCATATGCCGCTCGGGGAGCCATGGCGGGTGGGTAAGCGCCCTTACGGCCGGTCCGCGCTGTCGATCGCGGCGTCCTGCCTGAAGGGCTTCTACCTGCACCAGGCATCCCTCGGCGTCAACGTGGACCTCGGTGAGAAGCTCGACGGCACGCGACTGCCGTCACGGGTGGACCGTCGCCGCTCGCTGCTCGGGCACGTGAAATCCGTGATGCCGGCGAACCCGCTCGCGCCGAAGGGACCTTACCGCCGGCACCCGAAGATGCTGCCCGACGGGGCGAGGGAGAAGCTGCTGGCGACGGTGAACTCGGCCCGGGACCGGATGGTGGTGACCTGGCTGGCCGACGGTGGCCTGCGGATCGGCGAGCTCTGCGGGCTGCACCTGGTGGACCTGCACCTGCGCGAGAATGCAGCCTGCGGCGAGTGTCGCGCCCCTCACCTTCACGTTTGTCACCGGCCCGGTAATCCGAACCGGGCCGAGGCCAAGACCAAGCACTCCTGGCGGGTCGAGCACAGCACGGTTACCGGCGGGCTGATCAAGCGGGTCAGTCCGGCGATGGTGCACTCCTACTTCGAGTACCTCACCAGCGAGTACCCGCGCGAAGCCGGACACGGCATGCTCCTGGTCCAGTTGCACGGCGCCTGCGCCGGACAGCCGTGGGCGACGGTCGGGGCCCGACGGATGCTCGGCCGGGCCGGGAAACGCGCCGGGCTCGGGCTGGTGAAACCCCATGCCTTCCGGCATTCGTTCACTTCTGCGGTCCTCGACGCTGCCGACGGCAACCTGCTGATCGCCCGGGATGCCGGCGGCTGGGCCTCGGCTGCCACGGTCGACGAGGTCTACGGACACGTCGACGTCCACGACCCCGCCTTCGACTCCGCTCTGCGCGCGGTCTGGGGTGAGACGCGGTGACCGAGACAGCTCTGGCCCCGGTGCGGGATGTCCGGGAGGGACGGGACCGGTTCGAGATCATGACTGCGCTGGTCAACTCTCCTTCCTTCCATCCAGTGTTCCGCTCGGAGATCGTCGAGATCCCACCGGACCACCCTGTCTACCGATGGATCTGTCTGGTCACCGATTGTGAGCGGCCGAGGGCGGGCCGTGGAGATCTCTGCGGTGCCCACGAGGCTGCATGGCGGCGGCTGCGCGCTGAGCAGTCCCGGGCGGACTTCCTGCGCACCGCCGATCTGGTCGGGCACGGTGAGGAACTGCGCGAACGACCGTGCCGGCTCTGTCCCGAGCGGCCGTCACGCCAGTTGACCTTGGAATTGTGTCACCACCATCAGTTCAGCTGGTATCACTACCGCGACCGGCACGGAGACGCCGCCGACTTCGATGCCTGGCTGGCCAAGCAGATGCCCCGGCCCGGATATGGACGTTGCAAAGCCGTGGTCTGCCCTGACCTGGCGGAATCGCCCCTGGGGCTCTGCTATCGGCACCGCCGGCGCTATCTCAGAGAGGGACGGCCGGGCGGGGCGGTGCTGCCCGCGCAGTGGGGCAACCGCTACGAGCGGGTCGGGTCACCAGTACCGGTCGAATACGACAACGAGTCGGACTTCCGGTGGTGGTGCTCAAGGACGGCGCCGGTATCCCGACCGGGTCAGATCAACCTCCGCGGCCTGCACCCGCTCCTGAGAGCCGAGATTCAGTGGGGACTGTTCGTCCATGCCCGTGGATCGGCCAGGCGCTGGGAACTCACCCAGATCCAGAGCCTGGCGGACTACTGCCGCGACCACGGATTTCACTCGCTCACCGACTTGACTGCCGACAGCGGATCCTCGGACGAGGAAGGGGGTCGGCTGACCACAGCCGGCCGGGATGCCTCCTACCTCGCTGGGATCCTCATCGACCTGCTCACCCCGCTCTATGTGACGCCGGAGCAGACCCGCGAGCAGGGTTACCTGAACACGGAGCACTTCGGCCGCAGGCTGAACAACCGGTCGCCACGCATCGACCTGACCTCGATATCTCAGCGATGGCTCCGCGATCTGGCCTGGGATTATTTCGCCGCGATACTGCGATCCCCGAGCTGCCCACGCTCAGGTCACACCTTCGACGGCACCCGGCGAGCCTGCACCGAACTCAGCGCCTTCCTGGAGATCCAGGCCCCCGGCGGTGGTCATGACCCACGGCTGCTTCGGCCGCACCACGTTCACGACTTCGCCGCTGACCAACGGCTTCGCGAGCTGGACGGGTTGCCGTCCCTGGGAGTGAAAGGCTTGCATGGCAAACCGTCCATCGTGACCGCGTACACCCGTCAGATGGTCTTTACCCGCACCCGGCGGATCCTCCTGGAAGCCCTGGAATCCGGCGAGGCAGGACGTCTCGGCCTCGACCGGGGTTTCGTCACCGCCATGCCTTCTCCGGGCAGGGTCATCACCCGGACACGGACCCCCTTCTCCGACGAAGTCGCCCAAGCGCTCGCCGCGGAGACGAACCTGCAGATGCTCACTGCCTGCCACGACCCTGCTGACCGCGGACTCCGAGACGCCTGGGAGACCATCGTTGTCACCGGACGGCGCTGCAGCGAGGTGATCAAACTGCGTCTGGATTGTCTGGGTCGCTACGGCGGGCTCCCGATGCTCTGGCACGATCAGACGAAGGTCGGCAACTACGACGCCGCGATCCGCATCCCCGAACAGCTCCATCAGCGGCTGGAAGCTCGACAACGCAAGACCCTGGCGTTGTTCGCCACTCGCCACAACCGCCCGCCGACCCTCGAGGAACGCGCCCATCTGCCACTGTTCCCCAGCAACCAGCGCAACAGCGATAGCCGTCGGCCCCTGTCCTACCAGTGGTTCCACCGGGGCTTCAAAGCATGGATCAACGATCTCGACATCGGCCGGTGGGTGCCCCACCAAGCCCGGCACTCGTTGGCCACCAGCCTGCTGCAAGCCGGAGCGAGCCTGACCCACATCCGCCGCTACCTCGGTCAGGTCTCCGAGCGCATGGCCGAGCACTACGTCCATCTCGCGCAGTCCGACCTGGAGAGCGTGCTCCAGCACATCTGGGTGGCCGGCCCCGGAGCCGCCAGCCCCGGCGAAGTCCTCACCGAGGACCTCACCCCGCTCACCCGAGAGCATGCCATGGCCCTCGCGATCGACCTTGGTCGCCGCAGCACCCCTGCCGAGGGCGGCTTCTGCACCTTCCAGCCCGTCGTCGACGGCGGCGACTGCCCCTGGAGCCTCAACTGCCACTCCTGCGACAAGTTCGTGTTGTCCGGCGCCGACCTGCTCTATTGGCGTCGCAAGCGTGAGCAGTGGCGGCTGCTGGCCGAGGGTGCCCCGGACGACGCCACCGCCGACTACCTCCACCGCTACTTCGAGCCGACCGCCCGCGCCATCGACGGCCTGGAGAAGGCCCTGGCCGGCCTTGGCCTTCTTGACGACGCCCTCGCCCTGGACCTGCGCAAACCCCAGGACTACTTCCACCGCGTGTGGTCCACCGCCTTCCGCGCCACCGACCTCGCCCACGCGGGCAGCGACAAGCCGGACGAGTACAGCGATACGTGCACAGCCGACGGCGACGACCCCGAACAGGACGCTGCATGAACACCGCCACCGTTCCCGAACCCCGCACCGCGGCGGCCCTGACCGCCCGCCGACGCAAGACCGAAGCCGCCCTTGAGCGCGTCCACCAGGCCATCACTCGGCTCCGACGCGAGAAAGCCCAGGTCAGTGTTGCCGCCGTCGCCCGCCGAGCGGACGTCTCGCGCACCTTCATCTACGACAACGTCGAGGCCAGGATGGCAGTCGCCTCTGCGATGACCGAGGCCGGTGAACGCCGGTCCCAGATGCTCGCCGACCAGGACGACGAGCACGAGGCAACCTGGCGTGAACGAGCCCTCAACACCGAGGATGCGCTCAGGGCCGCCCACGCCGAGATCCTCGCCCAGCGCACCCGTATCGGCGAACTCCTGGGCCAGATCCGAGACTTGCAGGCCGAATGGACCGAGGAAGCCATCCAAAGGATCACCACCGAGAACACCACCCTCAAGCAGCGGGTCCGCCAGCTCACCACCGACAACCGCACCCTCGACGAGCGCCTCAAGGCCGCCCGCTCCAACCTGCGCTTCCAGGACCGGCGTGTCGCCGACCTCGAAGCCCACATCACCGAACCAGCACCAAAGTCCTGATCCCTTCGGCCCAGGCACTTCACGGCCCGTCCACCGTCCCGGTGGACGGGCCGTCCCATGGGGTGGTGATCACCTTGTCCGGCCGCGCTGAACGCAGCCACCATCGTCTGCCACCTCGCCGGGACAGCAGCACAAGGTCCGAAATTTCGCCCTGCCCGATGCTCTCTCGTCAGGTCCAACGGCCCTGCGAAGAACGTTAGTTCCCGATAGGGATGTGACGTTTCGCCCAGCTCGTTGACCTGTCGCAGCACACCGTGACGGCCCCATACTCCGGGATCTGACGAACCGACGGGTGAAGGAGCACGGTGAGCACAGCGGCGGCAGCAGGGACCTGGAGGCTCGGGGACCTGGAGGTGAATCGCATCGGCTACGGCGCGATGCGGCTGACGGGCAACGGCATGATGGGGAACTCCGACGGCACGCCGATCGACCGCGATGTTGCCGTCGGCCTGCTGCACAGCGCGTTCGAGCAGGGGGTCAACCACATCGACACGGCCGCCTTCTACTTCTCGCCACTGCGGTCAGCGAACGAGCTCATCAACCGCGCCCTCTCATCCTGGTACGGCGACGTGGTCGTGGTGACCAAGGTCGGCCCGGCGCGCGATCCCTCAGGCGAATGGCTCTACACGGTCCGCCCCGACCAGCTGCGTGGCCAGGTCGAGGAGAACCTGCGCCAGCTCGGCCGGGACTGCCTGGACGTGGTGAACCTGCGCGCCGGCGGCCCCCGCACAGCTTCGATCGCCGAGCATTTCGGCGCCCTCGCCGAACTGCGCGAGGCCGGCCTGATCCGGCACCTCGGGCTCTCCGCTGTCCTGCCTGAGCACGTGGCCGAGGCCCAAACGATCGCGCCCGTGGTCTGCGTGCAGAACTCCTACGGCCTGGACTGGCGCCGCGCCGACGAGAGCGGGCTGGTGGACCTGTGCGGGGAGCAGGGCATCGCCTTCGTCCCGTTCTTCGCGGTCTCCGGCCTGCGGCGTGAGGCAGCCGCAGAACAGGAACAGGACGCGCGCGTCCACTCCGTCGCCCGCGCCCACCATGCGACACCGGCCCAGATACGGCTCGCCTGGACCCTCCACCGCGGTCCGCACATGCTGGCCATTCCCGGCACCACGAACCCGGCACACCTCGCCGAGAACATCACCGCCGGAAGCCTGCGATTGACCGAAGAGGAATTGGCCCTCCTCGACAAGCCGAACGCGGGCACCGCCTGAGTCTCTGCCAGCGATGCAAGGTGAGCTTCCCCAGTCCCTGAGAACCGGACCGAGTCGAGCGAGAAGTGTCCCTGGTCCTTTTCAGTCGCCATCAGCGGACATGTAGTCTATGACTCGTCGCAGTTCAGAGCCGATTCACGAGCTCCTGCGGTCGGTAAAAAGGTCGATGACCCACTCGTCGAGGAGGTCCTGGAGTTGGGACAGTGTCCAGCACGCTTCGCCCTCGACTGCGCTGCCGCGCGTGGCGAGGCTGTTGCCGGTGTATCCGGCGACGTACTGCGCGAACAGGGTGCCGATCGTGCCGAAACCCCGCTCTACCTGTCCTTTGGCGTGCCCGGACGCGGGCGGGCACGGCTGGACGGAAATCCCCAGGTGCTCGGCGGCGGCGAGGAAGCAGCGGGAGACGAACACCTTGCCCTGGTCGATGACCACGGTCGTCGGCCGGATCACCGGTCTGGCGGCCGCGCCCTGCATGCGGGCGTCGATGGAGACGAGCCGGGTGTGGGGAATGACGGAGGCGGCCATGGACAGGTACTGGGGCCAGTGCGGTCGCATCGGCTGCGGCACGAGCGTCTGCGCGAGGAGCACGGCCGCGTCGACCGCCTTGGTTCCCTTGGGACGCAGGACGGCCGCGGTGATGCTGCGGGTGGCCACGTCCACCGCCATCGTCAGCTCCGGTCGGCGCGCCCGCCCGTCCTCGCACACGACCATCACGTCCAGCAGCGTGCTGTCCATCATCACCAGCTCACCGGGTGCCATCGCGTGCGTCGGTGTGAACACCGGCACGGGCCGAGAGGCCCTGCGCCGCTCGCCGGCTGCGGTCAGTGCCAGCCCTTGCTGCTCGGCGACGGCCCGCGCCAGGCGGTTGAACGTGGCCACGGGCGGCACGGCCACGCCCTCGGGACTGTGGGTGTCCTGCAGCAGCCAGGCCACCTGCCGCCGCAGCCGGCTCAGCGTCCCGGTAGACCGCCCTCGCTGCTCTGTCAGCGCCCTTGTGATCGCGGCGACCACCCGAGGGTCGGCCTGGCCAAACACCGACCGCTCCCGCTTCCTGCGGCCGTCGACGAGCCCCCACACCCCTTCCTCGCGGTAGCGGGCCCGCATCCTGCGCACCGTGGCCACACTGACGGCCTGGCCGGCCGCGGTCAGCTCGGCGGCCTTGGCCGCCTCCCGCTCGGCGAGCGAGTGCACGGCCGGGTCGTACCCGGGCCGGGGCGGCCAGTCCTGGCGAGGGCCGACGTGTCCGGCCTCGACTTCCAGGATGTGCCGCTCCCAGGCCAGGGCCTTCTCACGGACTTCGAGGCCGAGCCCGTCCAGCGGACCGTGGACAGGTACTCGCTGGCGCGCGGAGTGGGGTTGGTCCAGGAGATCGAAGTCCGGAGCTCCGAGGACCTGGGTGAGCAGCAGCACCCGCACGCCGGCGTCTCCCTCAGCGAGCAGCCGGCGGCGAGTCCCGTCCAGGCCGGCCAGGACATGGACCCGGTCCTCGAACCGGATCCGGTCACCGACCTTGACGACGTCCACCACCCGCTTCATCGTTCCCCTCCCCGGCGTCGTCCGGTAGGGCTTGCAGTCACGAGAGTCTCCTCGTTCAGGGGACGGTCCCAGTCCATGGTCAGCAGGCTGTGCCACAGCTGGTGGTACACGGCAGGGAGCGTCGCGATCGGATCCCCGAGCCGGAGCGCGCCCGTGCCCAGCGCGGTGGGCACGGGGAATGCCCGCCGCAGCCGGGCGGCGGAGATCCCGACGGAGCACCGGGGATGCCGGTAGCCCGACAGCCACCGTGCGTTGGCCGTGACCACCGGATCCGCAGCAACCGCGAACCGGTGCTCCCACCCTGCTTCCCGAGCACACGCTTCAATTACCCGGGCCCGGCCTGCGAGTCGCCTGGAGGGGCCGCCGCGTCCGGGGCAATCCACAAGGTGCACCGTGCCGCCGGCCAGAGCCACGGCCAGGTCAGGGGCGTGGGTGACAAGCCTTCCGTGCTCTTCCCACTCGAACTCCACCGGCCGGCATGCGATGCCCACCACCTGCGGATCCCGGTCGAGCAGCATGACCGCGTCCCGCATCGCAGCGCTCCCGTATCCGATGAGACGGCCGGTGGTCGCGGACCACCACCATCCCGGAGCCAGCAGCCGTCCGCGCCGTACGGGGAAGCCGCGTACGGCCGGGTACTCCATGGGCCGGAGCTCCCCGGCCCTAGTCCGCCACGGCAGCTGGGCCATGCCCCCGTCGGGTCCCACAAATCGCACGCTCACATGACGCGGATGCACCCCGCCCCCTCTGTCGATCCAAGGCGAGGCCGCAGGCAGGCCGCCTTCTCCTTCAGTGGAGGACGGCCGACCTATCTGAGCAATGCGCAGGTAGGACGAGCCACACGATGGGGTGAAGAACTGCCGCTGCATCCCGAAGTCTCTCTCAGGCTCTGCTAACTGAGGTGGCATCGCATACCTGTCGGGGGATGAGGGCGCCAGCGTCGCCGTCTGTAAAAACTGGGAGCAGGGGTGCACTGCGCAGGTTGGTTGAGTACTGCGCAGGTTCGCTGATTCACCACACGTGCGTACGTCTGAGCATTCGGCGGGGACCATCGAAATTAACGGTCTCTACCCCGGACTGTTAGTGATGCAAGGTGGTGCGTGCTGAGTCCAGTTCTTAGCTACGGCCGAGAATGATGCACGCAGCTCACGCTCCGGTCGAGACGACCGACCCCCTCGTGTTGGTGCGTAGTTGTCTGTGACAGCGGGTCGAATGCTGCGGTACGTGTCGTCCGAGGCTAGGCCTGCCCGCACTGCGGAGCCGTGCGGGCAGGCCTCCACTCTCCCTTGACCTCCCGTCACCCCCAGGGCCCGCAGGCGCCGGACCCGGCCGCATCGCTTTGCGGTGTGGTGCGAGAATTCCGGAGGAATTCCCAACCCCATTCCGAAGGAATGGGGTTGAAAGCCCGTAGGGCTTTATCGTCTTTACGACCCGTAGGGTCGTGCGTCGTTCC
>NZ_JAFBGA010000028.1 GCF_016909575.1 Streptomyces sp. HB132
TGAGTGTGCATTCGCGGTCGGCTGATGATGCTGATGGTGAGTGGGTGCGTCACGCGACGGGTGTGCTGTCGGCAGTGGGTGCGGGTACGGGTGAGCCGTTGCGTGAGTGGCCGCCGCGGGGTGCTGTCGGGCTGGACGTGGCGGGGTTCTACGAGGAGCTGCTCGGGCTCGGATATGGGTACGGGCCGGTGTTCCAGGGGCTGCGTGCTGTGTGGCGGCGCGGCGAAGAGGTATTTGCCGAAGTTGCGCTGCCGGAGGAGATTTCCGGGGACGGATTCGGTGTGCATCCGGCCCTGTTGGACTCGGCCCTGCACGCGATGGGACTGGCAGGTGACCGGGGTGAGGACGGTGGAGGGACAGGTCTGCCGTTCGCGTGGTCCGGGGTTTCTCTTCATGCTGTGGGGGCTTCGGTTCTGAGGGTGCGGATCGCGCCGGCTGGTTCCGGGGTGTCGTTGGTGTTGGCTGATGTGGCCGGTGAGCCGGTGGCGTCGGTGGATTCGTTGGTGCTGCGGCCTGTTTCGGCTGAGCAGGTTCAGTCGTCGGTTGTTCCGCGTGATGCGTTGTTCGAGGTGGACTGGGTCGAGCACGTGCGTGGTGGGGAGGGTGTGGCGTCCGTCGTCCAGGTGGTGACGGGTCTGGACGCGCTGGACGTGCTGGATGCAGTGCCGGGTGTGGTGGCGGTGTCGTTCGCGGAGTGTGGTTCGGGGTCCGGCGGGGTGGTGTCCCGTACGCATGAGGTGACGGGCCGGGCGCTGGGGTTGGTGCAGGGGTGGTTGGCGGACGAGCGGTTCGCCGATGCGCGTCTGGTGGTGGTGACTTCGGGTGCCGTGTCCTGTGACGGCGATGCTGCGCCGGATCCGGTGCAGGCTGCTGTGTGGGGTCTGGTGCGGACGGCGCAGTCGGAGAATCCGGGCCGGTTCGTGCTGGCGGACGTTGACGGGGCCGAGGCTTCGTGGGCAGTTCTGTCGGCTGCGGTGGCTTCGGGTGAGCCGCAGGTGGCGGTGCGTGGTGGTGCGGTGTCCGTCCCGAGGCTCGTGCGTACGGCGGTCGGTGCTGGTGGGGCTGCTCCGGGTGTCGATCCTGAGGGCACGGTGTTGGTGACGGGTGCCAGTGGTGCGCTGGGTGGGTTGGTGGCGCGCCATCTGGTCGTGGAGCGCGGCGTCCGGAATCTGCTGCTGGTGAGCCGTCGGGGCGGCGATGCGCCGGGGGCGGCGGATCTGGTGGCGGAGCTGGAGGGGCTGGGTGCGCGGGCTGGTTTCGTCGCGTGTGATGTGGCGGATCGTGCCGCGCTGGCGCAGGTGCTGGACGGTGTCGCTTCTGAACACCCGCTGACGGGTGTGGTGCATACGGCGGGTGTGCTGGATGACGGTGTGGTGTCGTCGTTGACGTCGGAGCGGCTTGCTGCGGTGTTGCGGCCGAAGGTTGATGCGGCGTGGCATCTGCATGAGTTGACGCGTGGCATGGATTTGTCGATGTTCACGTTGTTCTCGTCGGCGGCGGCGACTTTGGGGTCGTCGGGTCAGGCGAACTACGCCGCGGCGAACGCGTTTCTCGATGCTCTGGCCGTGGTGCGGCGGGCGGAGGGGCTGGCGGGTCTGTCGTTGGGTTGGGGTCCGTGGGCCGAGGGCGGGATGCTCGGGCGGCTCGATGCCACCGACCTCCAGCGCATGGCCCGCGCCGGCCTGCCCGCACTCACGGCCGAACAGGGTGTCGCCCTCTTCGACGTCGCCGAGACGACGGGTCGGGCAGCGGTCCTCCCGCTGCGGCTCGATCTCCCGGTCCTCCGCCAGGGCGCTGCCTCCAATGGCGTGGCGCCCCTGATGCGTGGGCTCGTACGCGTATCGGCACGCCGTGTCGCGCAGTCCGGGACGGCCGATTCGGCTCTTGCCGACCGGCTGCGTGGACTGGACCAGGCAGAGCGTCTCCGTATGGTGCTGGACCTCGTCCGGCGCGAAGTCGCACTCGTGCTGGGGCATGCGTCCGGGGACTCCGTCACCTCCGGACAGGCCTTCAAGGAGCTGGGCTTCGACTCGCTCACCGCAGTCGAACTCCGTAACCGTCTCAACGAGGTGACCGGCCTCCGCCTCCCCGCCACGCTGGTGTTCGACTACCCCACCCCTGAATCGCTCGCCGAGTACATCCGCGACGAGGTCGTGGGCACGCAGGGCGAGCTGGGCCGGTACGGCGTGGCTGTGGCGGATGCTCTGGACGACGACCCCATCGCGATCGTCGGAATGAGCTGCCGTTACCCGGGCGGAGTCCTCAGCCCTGAGGATCTGTGGCAGCTGACGATCGGTGGAGGCGACGGCGTCGCACCGTTCCCCACCGACCGCGGCTGGGACCTGAACGGGGTGTACGACCCCGACCCCGAGAACCGTGCCGCCTCGTACACCGCGGAAGGCGGCTTCCTGTACGACGCGGGGAAGTTCGACCCGGCGTTCTTCGGCATCTCCCCGCACGAGGCGCTGGCCATGGACCCCCAGCAGCGGCTGCTGCTCGAGGCCACCTGGGAGGCGTTCGAGCGCGCGGGCATCGACCCGGCAGCACTGCGCGGGAGCCGGACCGGTGTGTACGCCGGAATGATGTACCACGACTACGCGTCGCAGACCGCCTCCGTACCGGAGGGCGTCGACGGCTTCCTCGGCATCGGCACCTCGGGGAGTGTCCTGTCGGGCCGGGTGGCGTACACGTTCGGTCTGGAGGGGCCGACCATGACCATCGACACGGCGTGCTCGTCGTCGCTGGTCGCCCTGCACCTCGCCGCTCAGGCCCTGCGCAAGGGCGAGTGCACCATGGCGCTGGCCGGCGGTGTGACGGTGATGTCCACTCCGGGGGCATTCATCGAGTTCAGCCGTCAGGGTGGCCTTGCTTCGGACGGACGGTGCAAGTCGTTCTCCGCGAGCGCGGACGGCACCGGCTGGTCCGAAGGCGTGGGCATGCTGCTGGTCGAGCGGCTGTCCGACGCCCGACGCAACGGCCACCCTGTGCTCGCACTCGTGCGAGGTTCAGCGGTGAACCAGGACGGTGCGTCGAACGGTCTGACGGCGCCGAACGGCCCGTCGCAGCAGCGGGTGATCCGGCAGGCCCTGGCCGCCTCGGGCCTGTCGGCAGCCCAGGTCGACGCCGTGGAGGCGCATGGTACGGGTACGACGCTGGGTGATCCGATCGAGGCGCAGGCGTTGTTGGCGACGTACGGGCAGGGGCGTCCGGAGGGGCGGCCGTTGTGGTTGGGGTCGTTGAAGTCGAACATCGGTCATACGCAGGCTGCCGCGGGTGTGGCCGGGATCATCAAGATGGTGATGGCGATGCGGCACGGTGTGCTGCCGCAGACGTTGCATGTGGATGAGCCGACGCCTCAGGTGGACTGGGAGTCCGGTGACGTCGAGTTGCTGACGGAGCAGCGGGAGTGGCCCGAGACGGGTGAACCGCGGCGCGTGGGCGTGTCGTCGTTCGGCGTCAGCGGCACCAACGCACACGTCATCCTGGAGCAGTCCTCCGAGGCTGCGGTGCCGGCCCCGACTGATCTCTCGGTGCCGAGCGTGCCGAGTCCGTCGGTGGTGCCGTGGGTGGTGTCGGCGAAGACGGCTGAGGCGCTTGTCGCTCAGGTCGAGCGGGTGTCGGCGTTCGCAGCGGATCGGAATCCGGTGGACGTCGGGTTCTCGCTGGCGACGACGCGTGCGGTGCTGGAGCACCGTGCCGTGGTCATCGGCGACCGGACGATCGAGGGGTCGGTGACCTCGGGTCGTACAGCCGTGTTGTTCTCGGGTCAGGGTGCGCAGCGCTCGGGTATGGGCCGTGAGCTGTACGGGGCGTACCCGGTGTTCGCGGACGCCTTCGACGCGGTGTGTGCGGAGCTGGACCGTCATCTGGACCAGCCGCTCTGTGACGTGGTGTTCGAGGGTGGTGAGCTGCTGGACCAGACGCAGTTCACGCAGGCCGGGCTGTTCGCCCTTGAAGTGGCGTTGTTCCGTCTGGTGTCGGCCTGGGGTGTGCGGCCGGATTATCTGCTGGGTCATTCGATCGGTGAGTTGTCGGCCGCGCATGTGGCCGGGGTGCTGTCGCTGGAGGACGCGGCGAAGCTGGTGGCGGCGCGTGGTCGTCTGATGCAGGCGCTGCCGGCGGGCGGGGCGATGATGTCCCTCCAGGCCACGGAGGACGAAGTCCTGCCGCTGCTGACCGACGAGGTCTCGATCGCTGCCCTCAACGGGCCGTCTGCGACGGTGGTTTCGGGTGACGAGGACGCTGTCCTGGCGATCGCCGCGCACTTCGCGGCTCAGGACCGCAAGACGAAGAGGCTCCGCGTCAGTCACGCGTTCCACTCGCCGCGTATGGACGCCATGCTGGAGGAATTCCGTACGATCGCGGAAAGCCTGACCTTCCAACGGCCCGGTATCGGGATCGTCTCGAACGTCACCGGTCAGGTGGTGTCGGGCGAGGAGATCTGCTCGGCGGACTACTGGGTGCGTCACGTCCGTGAGGCTGTCCGCTTCGTCGACGGTATGCGCACTCTGCAGGGCCAGGGAGTGACCACGTACCTGGAGCTGGGTCCGGACGGTGTGCTGTCCGCGATAGGGCAGGACTGCGTCGAGGAGTCGGCGTTCGTACCGGCCCTGCGCAAGGAGCGCGACGAGGCGACGACCCTCGTCACCGCGCTCGCCGAACTGCACGTACGCGGGTCGGCCGTCGACTGGGCGGCGTACTTCGCCGGCACCGGCGCCCGCCGCATCGACCTCCCCACCTACGCCTTCCAGCACGAACACTTCTGGCTCGCCTCGTCCTTCAGCGGGGCCACGGACGCGAGGGCCCTCGGCCAGAGCGCGGGTGAGCATCCGCTGCTGGGAGCCAAGGTGATGGTGGCTCAGGCCGATGAGTACCTGTTCACCGGCCGACTGTCGGTCGAGTCGCATCCGTGGCTCGGCGACCACATGGTCATGGGCTCGGTCCTGCTCCCGGGCACAGCCTTCGTCGACCTGGCGCTGCACGTCGGTGAGCAGGTCGGCTGCGGCCTCCTGAGCGACCTCACGCTGGAGGCGCCCTTCGTCCTCCCCGAGCACGGGGCCGTGGCCATCCAGCTGACCCTGGGCGCTGCCGAGGACGACGGCAGTCGGGCGATCGCCGTTCACGGGCGACCCGCTGAGGACGCGGACGCGAAGTGGACACGGCACGCGGCCGGGACACTGTCCGCAGGCGGCGTACCGGCCGGCGAGTCGCTGGAGGAGTGGCCGCCGCGCGCTGCCGTCGCCCTCGACGCCGCAGGTCTCTACGAGAACCTGGCTGAGATCGGCTTCGCCTACGGGCCGACGTTCCAGGGGCTGCGGGCCGCGTGGCGGCGTGGCGACGAGGTCTTCGCCGAGGTCGCACTGCCGGAAGGAACGGATGCCGCAGGGTTCGGCGTCCACCCCGCCCTGCTCGACTCCGCCCTCCACACGATGGGTCTGGCGGCCGGCGAGGGCACGGCCGGAGAAGCGCGGCTCCCGTTCGCGTGGAGTGGGGTGTCGGTCTCCGCAGTGGGGGCGACGGTCCTGCGGGCACGCATCACAACCGTCGGTTCGGGTGTCTCCCTGACTCTCGCCGACAGCACGGGCGCGCCGGTTGCATTCGTCGACTCACTGGCCCTGCGCGCGATCTCGCCCGACCAGCTCTCGGCTGCCGCCGACACCGGAACGCGCGATGCGCTGTTCCAGGTGGACTGGATCAACCACGAGGTGGCGGAGGAGAAGGTCGAAGCCCGCTGGGCCGCGCTGGGCGACGCGATCGGCGTACCCGGACTGCGGTACGCCGACCTGACCGCGTTCACCGCCGCGGCGGACTCCGGTGAGTCGGTGCCGGGTGTGGTGGCGGTGTCGTTCGCGGAGTCCGGTTCGGGGTCCGGCGGGGTGGTGTCCCGTACGCATGAGGTGACGGGCCGGGCGCTGGAGTTGGTGCAGGGGTGGTTGGCGGACGAGCGGTTCGCCGATGCGCGCCTGGTGGTGGTGACTTCGGGCGCAGTGTCCTGTGAGTCGCCGGATCCGGTGCAGGCTGCTGTGTGGGGTCTGGTGCGGACGGCGCAGTCGGAGAATCCGGGCCGGTTCGTGCTGGCGGACGTTGACGGGGCCGAGGCTTCGTGGGCAGTTCTGTCGGCTGCGGTGGCTTCGGGTGAGCCGCAGGTGGCGGTGCGTGGTGGTGCGGTGTCCGTCCCGAGGCTCGTGCGTACGGCGGTCGGTGCTGGTGGGGCTGCTCCGGGTTTCGATCCTGAGGGCACGGTGTTGGTGACGGGTGCCAGTGGTGCGCTGGGTGGGTTGGTGGCGCGCCATCTGGTCGTGGAGCGCGGTGTCCGGAATCTGCTGCTGGTGAGCCGTCGGGGCGGGGATGCCCCGGCGGCGGCCGGCCTGGTGGCGGAGCTGGAGGGGCTGGGTGCGCGGGCTCGTTTCGTCGCGTGTGATGTGGCGGATCGTGCCGCGCTGGCGCAGGTGCTGGACGGTATCGCTTCTGAACACCCCCTCACGGGTGTGGTGCATACGGCAGGCGTGCTGGATGACGGTGTGGTGTCGTCGTTGACGTCGGAGCGGCTTGCTGCGGTGTTGCGGCCGAAGGTTGATGCGGCGTGGCATCTGCACGAGCTGACGCGTGACATGGGTCTGTCGATGTTCACGTTGTTCTCGTCTGCGGCGGGTGTGTTCGGTGGTGCGGGTCAGGCGAACTACGCCGCGGCGAACGCGTTCCTGGACGCGCTGGCGGAGGCACGCCGGGCGGAAGGGCTCGCGGGACTGTCGCTGGCCTGGGGCCCCTGGGCGGAGAGCGGGATGCTCGGACGCCTCGACGACGCCGACACCCAGCGCATGGCGCGATCCGGTGTGCCGCCCCTGTCGGTGGACGAGGGCCTGGCGCTGTTCGACGTCGCCGCGGGTCTCGACCGCGCCGCCGTGGTGCCGGTACGGCTCGACCTCGCGGTATGGCGCAAGCGCGCTGCGGCCGAGGGTGTGCCGCAGCTCTTCCGGGCACTCGTACGCGTTCCCGGCCGCCGCACCGCGAAGTCCGGTGAGTCCGAGTCTGGCTTCGCCGCACGGCTGAAGGCACTCACACAGGACGAGCGGACTCGTCTGGTCGACGGCTTGGTGCGTACCCAGGTCGCTGCGGTCCTCGGGTACGCGTCGAGTGAGGCGATCAAGTCCAGGCATGCCTTCAAGGAGTTGGGCTTCGACTCGCTGACCGCCGTCGAACTGCGTAACCGGCTCAACGCGGCGACCGGGCTGCGGCTGCCCGCCACGTTGGTCTTCGACTACCCCACCCCTGCCGTGCTTGCCGAGTTCCTGCTGGACGAGGCGCGGGGTGCCGATCCCGAGGGGCCGGTGGCAGCGGGTGCGGCGGCCTTCGCGGACGACGAGCCCATCGCGATCGTCGGCATGAGCTGCCGCTACCCGGGTGGCGTCGCCGCTCCGGAAGACCTGTGGCGGCTCGTCTCCATGGCAGGGGAGGGGATCTCCGGATTCCCGACCGACCGTGGCTGGAGCCTGGACGGCATGTACGAATCCGACGCCGGCCGGGAGGGCAAGTCCAGGACCATCGAGGGCGGCTTCCTCTACGACGCGGGTCAGTTCGACCCCGGCTTCTTCGGGATCTCGCCGCGTGAGGCGCTGGCGATGGACCCGCAGCAGCGGTTGCTGCTGGAAACGTCGTGGGAGGCCGTCGAGCGGGCGGGTATCGACCCCGAGTCGCTGCGGGGCAGCCGCACGGGTGTGTTCGCCGGCCTGATGTACCACGACTACGCTGCCCGGCTGGGTTCCGTACCCCAAGACGTCGGCGCCTTCCTGGGAACAGGCAATTCGGGCAGTGTGGCGTCGGGGCGGGTGTCGTACGCGTTGGGCCTGGAGGGTCCGGCGGTGACGGTGGATACGGCGTGTTCGTCGTCGTTGGTGGCGTTGCACTGGGCGATTCAGGCGTTGCGGTCGGGTGAGTGCTCGATGGCGTTGGCCGGTGGTGTGACGGTGATGGCGACGCCTGGGACGTTCGTGGAGTTCTCCCGTCAGCGTGGTCTTGCGGCTGATGGCCGGTGCAAGGCGTTCGCCGATGCGGCGGATGGTACGGGGTGGTCCGAGGGTGTGGGCATGCTGCTGGTGGAGCGGTTGTCGGACGCGCGGCGTAACGGGCATCGGGTCCTGGCGGTGGTGCGGGGTTCGGCGGTGAACCAGGACGGTGCGTCGAATGGTCTGACGGCGCCGAACGGTCCGTCGCAGCAGCGGGTGATCCGGCAGGCTCTGGCGAATGCGGGTCTGTCGGCTTCGCAGGTGGATGCGGTGGAGGCGCACGGTACGGGGACGAAGCTGGGTGACCCGATCGAGGCGCAGGCGTTGCTGGCGACGTACGGGCAGGAGCGTGCGCAGGATCGGCCGCTGTGGTTGGCGTCGGTGAAGTCGAACATCGGTCATACGCAGGCTGCGGCGGGTGTTGCCGGGATCATCAAGATGGTTCAGGCGATGCGGCATGGTGTCCTTCCGCGGACGTTGCATGTGGACGAGCCGTCGTCGCAGGTGGACTGGTCGGCGGGTGCGGTGGAGTTGCTGACGGAGTCGGTGGCGTGGCCGGAGACGGGCGAGGTGCGGCGTGCGGCTGTGTCGTCGTTCGGGATCAGTGGTACGAACGCGCACGTCATCCTCGAACAGGCACCCGCTGAAGGTGATGGTGCCGCGACGCAGGGGGACGAGGTCTCACCGCTGGGCGGGGAGGCACTGCCCTTCGTCCTCTCAGGGAAGTCGGAGGCCGCGCTGCGGGACCAGGCCGCACGTCTGAGGGAGATGGTGGCGGCCGGTTCCGGGGTGGAGCCCGCAGGGATCGGCTTGTCGCTGGCGATGGGACGGTCGCGCTTCGAGCATCGTGCGGTGGTGGTCGCCGCAGGTGCCGATGAGCTCAGTTCGGCTCTGGGCGCGCTCGCCGATGAGCGTCCCGGGGCGGGTGTGGTGCGGGGTGTCGCTGATGGCGTGATGCGGCCGGTGTTCGTGTTCCCGGGGCAGGGTTCGCAGTGGGTGGGTATGGCTGCGGGGCTGATGGGGTCCTCGGATGTGTTCGCGGAGCGGATGCGGGAGTGTGCGACCGCGTTGTCGGCGCATACGGACTGGTCGCTGCTGGATGTGCTGCGTGGTGAGCCGGGTGCTCCTGGGTTCGGTCGTGTTGATGTGGTGCAGCCGGTGTTGTGGGCGGTGATGGTGTCGCTGGCCGAGGTGTGGCGTGCGGCCGGTGTGGAGCCCGCTGCGGTCATGGGCCACTCCCAGGGCGAGATCGCTGCTGCCTGCGTGGCCGGTGGGCTGTCCTTGGAGGACGGTGCGCGGGTGGTGGCGTTGCGGAGCCGGGCGATTGTGGAGCTCTCGGGACTGGGCGGCATGGCGTCCGTGGCGGAGCCGGCGCAGCAGGTGGAGGCACGGCTCTCCAAGTGGGAGGGGCGCCTTTCCGTCGCGGCGGTGAACGGCCCGTCCTCGGTGGTGGTCAGTGGTGACGGTGACGCGCTGGATGAGCTGCTGGTGGTGTGCAAGGCGGACGGGGTGCGTTGTAAGCGCATCGATGTGGACTACGCGTCTCACAGTGCGCATGTGGAGCGGATCCACGACCGGCTGCTGGAGGTGCTCGCGGACCTGGCTCCGCGTGCCTCGCGGGTGCCGCTGTTCTCCACGGTGACCGGGGAACTGCTGGACACGGCGGGGATGGACGGCGAGTACTGGTACACGAACCTGCGCCGCACTGTCCGCCTGGAGGAGACGACCCGCACCTTGATCGACGCCGGGCATCGTGTGTTCGTCGAGGTCAGCCCCCATCCGGTACTGGCCGTTGGACTGCAGGAGACGTTCGAGGCGGCCGGTAGTGACGCGGTGGCGTTGGGGACGCTGCGGCGGGACGAGGACGAGGCCCGGCGCTTCATGACCTCCCTCGCCGAAGCACACGTGCAGGGGGTGGAGCTCGACTGGAAGACCCTGTTCGCGGGCACCGTGGCCCAGCACGTCGACCTGCCCACCTACGCCTTCCAGCATCAGCGCTACTGGCTGAACCCCTCCGCCGGAAACGGTGCCGTTGACGTTTCCTCGGCTGGGCTGAAGTCCCTCGACCACGCCATGCTGTCCAGCGCCATGGGCCTTGCCGGCACAGACGGGGTGGTGATGACGGGCAGGGTCTCCATCGAGACTCATCCCTGGCTCGCCGACCACGCCGTGTGGGGCTCGGTTCTCCTGCCGGGCACAGCCTTCGTGGAACTCGCTCTGCAAGCCGCGGACCAGGTCGGCTGCGACCTCGTGGAAGAGCTGACGATAGAGGCACCGCTTCTCATCGCCGACCAGGACGCGATCGTCATCCAGGTCGCGGTGGCCGCGGCCGACCCGACGGGCCGGCATGAGATCACGGTGTTCTCACGCCCCGCCGACGCCTCGGACGAGGCATGGACGCGGCACGCCAGCGGCACGCTCGCCACCGGCGCGGAGACGACGGACGGCCTGGCTGACTGGCCGCCGGCTGGAGCGCAGGCCGTCGCGGTGGACACGCTCTACGCGTCGCTCGCCGACGCGGGGTACGAGTACGGCCCCCTGTTCCAGGGGCTGCGTGCCGCGTGGCGGCAGGGTGACGACGTATATGCGGAGGTGGCCCTGCCCGACGAGGCCGAGGTCGACGGCTTCGGGCTGCATCCGGCTCTCCTGGACGCCGCGCTGCACGCGATGGGCCTCGCCGCGGTCCCCGACTCGGACGGGACGGCGGGAGCGGTCGGCCTGCCGTTCGCCTGGGCCGGCGTGTCCCTGTCGGCAGTGGGAGCACAGCTCCTGCGGGTCCGAGTCCGCCGTCAGGGATCGGGAGCGTCGCTTCTGCTGGCCGATGGAGCCGGATCGCACGTCGCCTCGGTGGAGTCGCTAGCGCTGCGCCCGGTATCGCCGGAGCAGTTGCGCGGAAGCGGCAACGCCCACGCCGACTCGCTGTTCCGCGTGGAATGGTCCGTCAAACCGGTCGGCGCCGCTCGGAACGCCGAGAAGCCGGAGGGCGCCTGGGCCGTCATCGGGGAAGCCGAGTTCCTCCCCGAAGCGGTGCGGTATGCGGATCTGGCATCGATGGACGAGATACCGGATGTGGTGGCGGTGTCGTTCGCTGCATCCGGCTCCGCTCTCGCTTCCGGTCCCGGGGACGTGGCGTCCCGTACACAGGAACTCGCCGTCCGGGCACTGGAACTGGTGCAGGAGTGGCTGGCGAACGAGCGGTTCGCAGACGCGCGGCTGGTCGTGGTGACGCGGGGAGCGGTCTTCTGTGACTCGCCCGATCCCGTGCAGGCAGCTGTATGGGGTCTGGTGCGGACGGCCGAGTCCGAGAACCCCGGACGGTTCGTGCTGGTTGATCACGACGGCCAGGAACCCGGCCTGTCGGCGGTGGTCGCCTCGGGTGAGCCGCAGGCCGCAGTGCGCGCGGACGAGATGTTCGTTCCGAGACTGGCACGGGTCCCGTTGCCCGAGGGGCAGGCACCCGCCTTCGTCGAACCGTCCGGCACCGTGATGGTGACGGGTGCCAGCGGGGTTCTGGGCGGGGTGGTGGCACGTCACCTGGTCGCCGAGCACGGCGTGCGGCACCTGCTCCTGTTGAGCCGTCGAGGTGCGGATGCCCCTGGAGCGGCCGAACTCGTGGCCGAGCTGTCCGAGTCGGGGGCGCAGGCACGCTTCGAGGCGTGTGACGTGGCGGATCGCGGGGCACTGGCCCAGGTCCTGGACCGCGTCGAGTCCGAACACCCGCTCACGGGTGTCGTGCACACCGCCGGTGTGCTCGACGACGGGGTGGTGTCCTCGCTGACGCCGGAACGGCTGGCTGCTGTGATGCGGCCCAAGGTTGACGCCGCGTGGAACCTGCACGAGCTGACCCGTGACATGGATCTTTCGATGTTCACGCTCTTCTCCTCCGCCGCGGGTGTGTTCGGCGGTTCCGGTCAGGCGAACTACGCCGCGGCGAACGCGTTCCTCGACGCCCTGGCCGAGGCGCGCCGGGCGGAAGGGCTCGCCGGGCAGTCGCTGGCCTGGGGACTGTGGGCTCAGGCCAGCGCGATGACGGGACAGCTGGACAGTGGTGATCTGCGGCGGATGGCCCGGGGTGGTCTGACGCCGCTGTCCTCGGAGCAGGGGCTCGAGCTCTTCGATCTGGCCGGGGGGCTGGCCGACGAGGCCGTGCTGGTGCCGATCCGGGTCGACATGGCTGCTCTGCGGCTACGGCCGGAGATGACTCCGCTGATGCTGCGGGGTCTTGTCCGGGTACCGAACCGGCGGCAGGCGGACTCCGGCACCGATCGCTCCGCATCGTTCGGACGCACCCTCCTCGCCCTCCCCGAGGCCGAACAGCACCAATGGGTGCAGGATCTGGTACGGGCCCAGGCGGCCGCCGTGCTCGGGCACGACTCGGGCGAGGCGGTGCAGCCCGAGCGGGCGTTCACCGAGCTGGGCTTCGACTCCCTCACCGCCGTCGAACTGCGTAACCGGATGAGTGCCGCCACGGGCCTGCGTCTGCCGGCCACCCTCGTGTTCGACTACCCGACCCCCTTCGCGATGGCCGACCACATACGGACCGAGATCGTCGGCGTGCAGGCGGGGGCCGTCATCAGTCGGCCCACCGTGACCGGCACCGAGGACGACCCGGTCGTCATCGTCGGCATGAGCTGCCGGTTCCCGGGCGGTGCCGAATCGCCCCGAAAGCTGTGGGAGCTGGTGGTCGGCGGCAACGAAGGCATCACCGGCCTGCCCACGGACCGGAACTGGGACGTGGAAGGGCTGTACGACCCCGACCCGGACAACCCCGGCACCTCCTTCACCCGCGAAGGCGGTTTCCTGCACGACGCGGCCGAGTTCGACCCGGGCTTCTTCGGGATCTCGCCGCGTGAGGCCCTCGCCATGGATCCGCAGCAACGACTGCTGCTGGAAGGTTCCTGGGAGGCCATCGAGTCGGCAGGCATCGACCCGGCATCGCTGCGCGGCACGAGCACCGGCGTGTTCGCCGGGCTGATGTATCACGACTACGTCGCTCAGCTGGCCACCGTCCCGGAGGGTGTCGAGGGGTACCTCGCCACGGGCACGTCCGGCAGCGTCGTGTCCGGCCGTGTCTCCTACACGCTCGGACTCGAGGGACCCGCTGTAACGGTCGACACCGCTTGCTCGTCCTCCCTGGTGGCGCTGCATCTCGCGGCGCAGGCCCTGCGTTCGGGCGAGTGCTCGATGGCGCTGGCAGGCGGCGCCAGTGTGATGGCCACACCGGGCAGCTTCATCGAGTTCAGCCGCCAGCGTGGACTGGCCGCGGACGGCCGGTGCAAGTCCTTCGCCGCGGGCGCCGACGGCACCGGCTGGGGCGAGGGTGTGGGCATGCTGCTGCTGGAGCGGCTGTCGGACGCGCGGCGCAACGGGCACGAGGTGCTCGCGGTCGTACGCGGCTCTGCGGTGAACCAGGACGGTGCGTCGAACGGTCTGACGGCCCCGAACGGCCCGTCGCAGCAGCGGGTGATCCGGCAGGCCCTGGCCAACGCCGGTCTCACCCCGGCGCAGGTGGATGCGGTGGAGGCGCACGGTACGGGTACGACGCTGGGTGACCCGATCGAGGCGCAGGCGCTGCTGGCGACGTACGGGCAGGGGCGTTCGGACGACCGTCCCCTGCTGCTCGGCTCGATCAAGTCGAACATCGGGCACACGCAGGCCGCCGCGGGTGTGGCCGGTGTGATCAAGATGGTGATGGCCATGCGGCACGGTGTGCTGCCGCAGACCCTGCACGTCGACGCGCCGACGCCCCAGGTGGACTGGTCGGCGGGCGCGGTGGAGCTGCTGACGGAGTCGGTGGCGTGGCCGGAGACCGGTGAGGCGCGCAGGGCGGGGGTGTCGTCGTTCGGTATCAGCGGGACCAACGCCCACGTGATCGTCGAGCACACACCGGTCGTCGAAGAGCGCCACGAGCCTTCGGTGTCCTTGCCGGTGGTTCCATGGGTGGTGTCCGCGAAGTCCGAGGCAGGTCTTTCGGCACAGCTGGAACGGCTTTCGGCGTCCGCCCGGGAGCACGCACCGGTGGATGTCGGGTTCTCGCTGGCGACGACGCGTGCGGCGATGAATCACCGAGCGGTGGTCATCGGGGACGTGGCGGTCCGGGGCACGGTCTCGTCGGGTCGAACCGGCGTGTTGTTCTCGGGTCAGGGTGCGCAGCGGTCGGGTATGGGCCGTGAGCTGTACGCGTCCTATCCGGTGTTCGCGGATGCGTTCGATGCGGTGTGTGCGGAGCTGGACCGTCATCTGGACCGGCCGGTGCGGGATGTGGTGTTCGAGGGTGGTGAGCTGCTGGATCAGACGCAGTTCACGCAGGCCGGGCTGTTCGCGCTCGAAGTGGCTTTGTTCCGTCTGGTGTCGGCGTGGGGTGTGAAGCCGGATTATCTGCTGGGTCATTCGATCGGTGAGCTGTCGGCCGCGCACGTGGCTGGGGTGCTGTCGCTGGAGGACGCGGCGAAGCTGGTGGCGGCGCGTGGTCGTCTGATGCAGGCGTTGCCGGCCGGTGGGGCGATGGTGTCGCTCCAGGCGTCGGAGGACGAGGTCCTGCCGCTGCTCGGCGAGGCGGTCTCGATCGCCGCCCTCAACGGGCCGTCCGCGACGGTGGTTTCGGGCGATGAGGACGCCGTCCTCGCGGTTGCCGCGCACTTCGAGGCGGAAGGTCGCAAGACGAAGCGGCTCCGTGTCAGTCACGCGTTCCACTCGCCGCGTATGGACGCCATGCTGGAGGAGTTCCGCACGGTCGCGGAGGGCCTGACCTTCCACTCGCCCGGCATCGGGATCGTCTCGAATGTCTCCGGTCTGGTCGTGTCTCATGACGAGATCTGCTCGGCGGACTACTGGGTACGCCACGTCCGCGAGGCCGTCCGCTTCGTCGACGGTATGCGCACTCTGCAGGGCCAGGGAGTGACCACGTACCTGGAGTTGGGCCCGGACGGTGTGTTGTCCGCGATGGGCCAGGACTGCGTCGAGGACTCGGCGTTCGTACCGGTTCTGCGCAAGGACCGCGACGAGGCGACGACCCTTGTCACCGCGCTCGCCGAACTGCACGTACGCGGGTCGGCCGTCGACTGGGCGGCGTACTTCGCCGGCACCGGCGCCCGCCGCATCGAGCTCCCGACGTACGCCTTCCAGCGCGAGCGGTACTGGCCCGAAGGCGGGGCGCCGCTCATGGGCGGCAAGCGAGCCCTGGAAGCCGCATCGTCCCTCGACGCGACCTTCTGGGACGCCGTGGAGCAGGAAGACGCGGCGGCGCTCGGGGTGGCTCTGGGGTCGGACGAGCTTGCACCGCTCGAGGCGATGCTGCCCGTGCTGTCCTCGTGGCGTCGGCAGAGCCGTAACCTCTCCACCGTCGATGCCTGGCGCTACCGCGCCACCTGGCAGCCCGTCTCCGCCGTTCCTCGCCCCGCGTTGGAGGGCACCTGGCTGGTGGTCGCACCGGAGCACCACGCGACGCACCCCGTCACCGACGGGCTCCGCGCACACGGAGCCGACGTCATCCACCTTCCGCTCGCCGGCACCGTCGGCCGGGACGAACTGGCCGGCATACTCGCCGACCACTCCGAACTCGTCGGAGTGGTGGCACTGCCGACGACGGAGGACGAACCCACCGCCGGGGCGGTGGGCGCCGAGGTCATCAGGACTCTGACCCTCGTCCAAGCCCTGGGTGACGCGGGCAGGACGGTTCCGCTGTGGTGCCTGACCCGCGGCGCGGTGTCGGTGGGCAGGTCGGACGGAACGGTCACCCCCTCGCAGGCACAGGCCTGGGGGCTGGGCCGGGTGGCCGCGCTGGAACACCCGCAGCGCTGGGGCGGGTTGATCGACCTTCCCGAGGTGCTGGATGACCGTGCCGTGGGACGCGTCTGCGCGGCACTGGCGGGTATCGACACCGAGGACCAGGTCGCCGTCCGGGCATCGGGTGTGTACGTACGACGGCTCGTCCGCACACCCGGTACCGGGCAGGGGTCCTCGTGGACGCCACGGGGGACCGTCCTGATCACCGGTGGTACGGGCGTCCTGGGAGCGCACGTGTCCCGCTGGGCCGCCCGCAACGGTGCCGAGCGGCTGGTACTCACCAGCCGCCGGGGCATCGATGCCCCAGGCGCCCAAGAGCTCAGGGACGAACTCGTCGCACTCGGAGCGGCTGTCACCGTCGCCTCGTGCGACGTCACCGACCGCGCCGCACTCATCGAACTGGCTGACGGCCTGCGGGCCGCCGGATCACCGGTGAGGGCCGTGCTGCACACCGCCGGAGAGGCCGCTTCGCATCCGCTTGCAGAGCTGGACGCCGACGGCCTGGAGGCCGTCCTGTCCGCCAAGGTCGCAGGGGCGGTCAACCTGGACGCGGTGTTCACGGATGACGACGCCGACGCGACGCTCGACGCGTTCGTCCTCTTCTCCTCGATCGCGGGCGTGTGGGGCAGTGGGGGGCAGGCCGCCTACGCGGCGGCCAACGCCCATCTCGACGCCTTGGCGCTGAGCCGTCGTGCCCGCGGTCGGGCCGCCACCTCGGTGGCCTGGGGACCGTGGGGCGGAGGCGGGATGGCACAGGGTGAGGCCGAGGCGCATCTGCTGCGACGCGGACTGCCGGCCATGGCTCCCGAGCGCGCTGTCGCGGCTCTGCAGCAGGCGCTGTCCGAGGGCGACTCCCTCATCACGGTGGCCGACGTCGACTGGGCGCGCTTCGCCCCGGCGTTCACCGCGCTCCGCCCGAGCCCGCTGCTCGCGGAACTCCCCGACGTACGCGAGCTGCGGGAGACGGCTTCGGCGCCGACGGGTGACGCCGTGTCAGCCCTGCGGGACCGGTTGGCGACGGCCACCGGAGGCGAGAGGACCCGGGCACTGCTGGAACTCGTACGCAAGCAGGCTGCCGTCGTGCTGGCGCACCCGAGCACCGAGTCGGTCACTGCGGCGAGCACGTTCCGCGAGCTGGGCTTCGACTCGCTGACCGCCGTCGAACTCCGTAACCGTCTGGCCAAGGAGACGGGGCTGACGCTCCCCGCCACCATGGTGTTCGACCACCCGACGCCGACGGTCCTGGCCGAGCATCTGCGTACCGAGCTGTTCGGAGGCGAACTCCGGAGGGCCGACTCCTTCACGGCCGTGGCAGCGGCGGACGCCGACGATCCCATCGTGATCGTCGGGATGAGCTGCCGGTTCCCAGGAGGCGTGCGCTCGCCGGAAGAGCTGTGGGAGCTGCTCGCCGCAGGCGCCGACGGAGTGTCCGGATTCCCGGTCAACCGGGGCTGGGACCTGGACTCGCTGTACGACCCGGACCCGGACCACTCCGGTACCTCCTACGTCTCGGAGGGCGGATTCCTGCATGACGTGGGGGACTTCGACCCCGGCTTCTTCGGGATCTCGCCCCGCGAGGCCACGGCGATGGACCCGCAGCAGCGGCTGCTGCTCGAGACGTCGTGGGAGGTGTTCGAGCGGGCCGGCATCGACCCGGCCTCCCTGCGTGGAAGCCGCACCGGCGTCTTCACGGGGACCAACGGCCAGGACTACTCGGCGTTGCTGTTCATGTCTGCCCAGAACTCCGAGGGCCACATGGGGACCGGCAACGGCGCGAGCGCCGTCTCGGGCCGGCTCTCGTACACCTTCGGGCTGGAGGGTCCGGCGGTGACGGTGGACACGGCGTGTTCGTCGTCGCTTGTCGCGTTGCACCTGGCGATTCAGGCGCTGCGGGCGGGGGAGTGCTCACTCGCCCTGGCCGGTGGCGTCACGGTGATGTCGACACCCGGCGCGTTCATCGAGTTCTCCCGTCAACGCGGCCTCGCGGTGGACGGCCGGTGCAAGGCGTTCGCCGACGCGGCGGACGGCACGGGCTGGGGTGAGGGTGTCGGCATGCTGCTGGTGGAGCGGCTGTCGGACGCGCGGCGCAACGGCCACGAGGTGCTGGCGGTCGTACGGGGCTCGGCGGTGAACCAGGACGGTGCGTCGAACGGCATGACGGCCCCGAACGGCCCGGCCCAGCAGCGCGTCATCCGGCAGGCACTGGCATCGGCGGGTCTCTCCGCGTCCCAGGTGGACGTGGTCGAGGCCCACGGTACGGGTACCCGACTGGGCGATCCGATCGAGGCGCAGGCGCTCATGGCGACCTACGGCCAGGAGCGCGCCCACGGCAGGCCGCTGCTGCTCGGGTCGATCAAGTCGAACATCGGGCACACGCAGGCTGCGGCCGGTGTGGCCGGTGTGATCAAGATGGTGATGGCGATGCGGCACGGGACGCTGCCGCGCACCCTGCACGTGGACAGTCCGTCCACGCAGGTGGACTGGTCGGAAGGAGCCGTCGAGCTGTTGACCGAGTCGGTCGGCTGGCCCGAGACGGACGAACCGTGGCGTGCGGGGGTGTCGTCGTTCGGGATCAGCGGCACCAACGCCCACACGATCATCGAGCAGGCACCTCCCGCCCCGGCCACGGCCGTCGCCATCGCCCCGCCGGTTCTGCCGTGGGTGCTGGCCGGCGGCTCGGAACGAGCCCTGGTGGCTCAGGCCGGACTCCTGCGGTCACACCTCCTGCGACGTCCGGGACTCGAAGCCCTCGACGTGGCGTTCACTCTGGCCACGGGCCGAGCGGCGCTCACACACCGGGCTGTGGTCAGCGGAGCCGACCGAGACGCGCTGTTGCGCGGTGTCACGGCCCTCTCCGAGGGAGGCGCCGATCCTCAGGTGACGGTGGACCAGGAGGTCGACGGACAGGTGGCGGTGCTCTTCTCGGGTCAGGGTGCGCAGCGCTCGGGTATGGGCCGTGAGCTGTACGCGTCCTATCCGGTGTTCGCGGACGCCTTCGACGCGGTGTGTGCGGAGCTGGACCGTCATCTGGATCAGCCGCTCCGCGATGTGGTGTTCGGGGGTGGTGAGCTGCTGGATCAGACGCAGTTCACGCAGGCCGGGCTGTTCGCGCTCGAAGTGGCGTTGTTCCGTCTGGTGTCGGCGTGGGGTGTGAAGCCGGACTATCTGCTCGGCCATTCGATCGGTGAGTTGTCGGCCGCGCATGTGGCTGGTGTGCTGTCGCTGGAGGATGCGGCGAAGCTGGTCGCGGCGCGTGGCCGTCTGATGCAGGCGCTGCCGGCCGGTGGGGCGATGGTGTCGCTCCAGGCGTCGGAGGACGAAGTCCTCCCGCTGCTGACCGACGGCGTATCGATCGCCGCGCTCAACGGGCCGTCCGCGACGGTGATCTCCGGTGACGAGGACGCTGTCCTGGTGATCACCGCGCACTTCGAGGCGGAAGGCCGCAAGACCAAGCGCCTCCGTGTCAGTCACGCGTTCCACTCGCCCCGCATGGATGCCATGCTTGACGAATTCCGCACGGTCGCGGAGGGCCTCACCTTCCACCAGCCCCACATCGGCATAGTCTCCAACGTCACCGGCCGGACAGCCGGGCCGGAGGAACTGTGCGAGCCCGAGTACTGGGTGCGGCACGTCCGTCAGGCCGTCCGCTTCCTCGAAGGCATGCGAGGTCTGGAGGACCTGGGAGTCGCGACCTTCCTGGAGTTGGGCCCCGACGGCGTGCTCTGCGCCATGGGACAAAACTGCGTCACCCCGGAGGGCACTGCGTTCATTCCGGCCCTGCGCAAGGACAGGGACGAGCCGGGCACCGTGGTCGCCTCACTCGCCGGTCTGCACGGACGGGGAGTCACCGTCGACTGGCCGGGGTTCTTCGCCGGCACCGGCGCCCGGAGCATCGAGCTGCCGACCTACGCCTTCCAGCGGCAGCAGTACTGGCCTGAGCCGGCCGGAGCGGAATCCGCGGCTGATGGCGGAACGTCCGCCCTGGACGAGCGGTTCTGGGCAGCGGTGGAACAGGAGGACCTGAGCGGACTGGTCGAGGGCTCGGGGCTCTCCGCCGACCAGCCGCTCAGCACGGTGTTGCCCCTGCTGTCGTCATGGCGTCGGCAGTCCCGTGAGCAGTCCACCGTCGACGCGTGGCGCTACCGGGTCACCTGGAAGCCGTCCACCGCCACCGGCGCGCCGGCCGCATCGGGGACCTGGCTGGTCGTGGCGGCGGAGGAACACCACGACCACCCGGTCGTCACCGGCCTGCGTGAACACGGCAGTGACGTCGAACTGCTGACGGTGGGCAGTGGCCAGCAGAATCGGTCGGTGTCGGCCGGGGAACTCGCCGAGAAGCTGGCCGGCCGGACGGCCGGGCACGGGGAACTCGTCGGCGTCGTCTCCCTGCTGGCGCTGACCCACAGCCCGACGGCGGCGAACCTGAGTCTCTTCCAGGCTCTGGGCGACGCCGACGTCCCGGCCCCCCTGTGGTGTGTCACCCGGGAAGGGGTGAGCGTGAGCCGTACCGACGCGGCACCCGACCCGGAGCAGTCGCAGCTGTGGGGCCTGGGAAGGGTCGCAGGACTCGAACAGCCCCACCGGTGGGGCGGTCTGATCGACCTTCCCCCGACGACGGACGAGCGAGCTGCGGCCCGCGCGGTCGCCCTGCTGACAGGCGGTACTGCGGAGGACCAGGTCGTGGTGCGTTCCTCCGGAGCGTTCGTCCCACGCATCGAGCGGGTGTCGACCCACGCGGCCGGGCCCGAGTGGGAGCCCAGGGGCACGGTGCTGGTCACCGACGCCTCCACGCCTCTCGGCTCGGGCGCCGCCCGCTGGCTGGCCGGAACCGAGGCCGACCAAGTGGTGCTGATGGTTCCGGAAGGCGCTGAAGTTGCGGCGGGGGCGGTAGCACAGCTCGGCGAGCGTGGACTCGTCGTCCGCTGCGACGTCGCCGACCGCAAGGCACTCGAAGCGCTCGTCCGCGAGCTCACCGAGGGCGGCAGCCCGGTCCGTGCGGTGCTGCACACGGTCGGCGGCAACCAGCTCACCCCCCTCGACGCGCTCCGTATGGACGACGTCGACGGACGACTGAACGCGAAGGTGGTGGGCGCGGCCCATCTCGACGAGGTGTTCGCCGACACCGAACTGGACGCGTTCGTCCTGTTCTCCACCATCGCCGGAGTCTGGGGAGGCGGTGGCCAGGGGGCGTACGCCGCGGCGGGCGCGTACCTGGACGGTCTGGCACAGAACCGCAGGGCGCGCGGTCTGGCCGCCACCTCGGTGGCCTGGGGGCCGTGGGCCGAGTCGGCGTCCGCCACTCCGGAGGACGCAGCGGCCGAGGAACAGCTCCGCCTGCGAGGGCTGCCCGCGATGCTGCCGGAGCTGGCGCTCACCGTCCTGCGGCGCGCGGTCACCGACCACGACCCGCTGCTCACGGTGGCCGATGTGGACTGGGCGCGGTTCGTACCGTCGTTCACGGCCATGAGGCCCAGCGCGCTGTTCGCCGATCTGCCTGAGGCCGTGGAGGCACTGGGCCGTGACGCCGAGGGCGAAGGCGTCGACACGGACGCCGCCGAGGAACTGCGCCAGCATCTCGCGGGACTCTCCGAAGCGGACCGGGAGGCGGAACTGGTGCGTCTGGTGCGCACCCACGCGGCCGCCGTACTGGGCTACGCAGGCATCGAGGAGGTCGGCCCCGGCCGGGTGTTCCGCGAGCTCGGTTTCGACTCGCTGACAGCCGTGGAACTCCGCAACAGGCTCACGCGGGCAACGGGTCTGCGCCTGCCCGCCGGGCTGGCCTTCGACTATCCGAGCGCTGCCGCCGCCGCCGGCTTCCTGCACACGGAGCTCCGGTTCGGCTCGGACACCACCGGCGCGTCGCTGCTGGCGGAACTGGACAGGCTGGAGGCGGCAACTGCGGCGAACGAGCCCGACACCCTTACCAGGGCAAAGGTCGCCATGCGCCTCCAGGCATTCCTCGCCAAGTGGTCCGAAGGAGGGACGGCCGAGGCGGACCCGGCGGATGTGACCGACAAACTCGAATCCGCCTCCGATGACGAGATATTCGACTTCATCAACAACGAACTGGGGCGCTCGAACTGACGGTCACGGCCCCGGCGTGGCGCGCGTGACGGCCGCCACGCCGGGGCCGTGGTGTTCGCGGGGCCGGGCTGCGGCCGGCCGTACCCCTGCTCCCACGGGGCCGGGAGCCCGGGGGCCGGAACGGTCGTGGTGCGCGCCGCAGGGGCCAGGGATGAGGGGAGGTCCGTTAGGGGGCGGATGGAGACCCGTAGGGGTTGTGCGGCCAAGGGGGGTCGAATAGCTTCGCATTGCGAGTTGATCTGCTGGAATGTCGACGTCATTGCCAGGCCGTATCGATATTCATGGATCGTCATGCAAAGGCTTTGGGTGAAGGGTTGCGTCGCCTCGGGGAATTAGTTTCCGAGGACATTTCTATCCGTTGACAGCTGAGACGTCGTCTGACGTTCCACCCCTTTATCGGTCCTCCATCGCTATTAAGTGCTGTCTGCTCAGGGGTGGGATTGAATGGCGAACGAAGAGACGCTGCGGGAATACCTCAAGTGGGTCACCGCGGATCTGCACCAGGCCCGTCAGCGTCTGCAGGAGGTCGAGGCGGCCGACTCGGAGCCTGTCGCGATCGTCGGCATGAGCTGCCGGTACCCGGGCGGGGTGCGCAGCCCCGAGGACCTGTGGGAGCTTGCGGCCTCGGGCGTCGACGCCATATCCGGATTCCCCCTGGACCGCGGCTGGGAAAGCCTCGGCGACGCCGCCGACTCAGCGGGGCCCTCGTTCGCCATGGAAGGCGGCTTCCTCGGCGACGTCGGCGGCTTCGACCCCGCGTTCTTCGGGATCTCGCCGCGTGAGGCGCTGGCGATGGACCCGCAGCAGCGGCTGCTCCTGGAGACCTCCTGGGAAGCGATCGAGCGCGCCGGCATCCCCCTGGAGACGCTCCGGGGCAGTCGTACCGGTGTGTTCGCGGGCACGACGGGCCAGGACTACTCGATGCTGCTCCAGCCGCCCCCGGAAGGAACCGGCGGCTATGTACTGACCGGCACCTCGGCGAGCGTCGTCTCCGGGCGCATCGCCTACACGCTCGGTCTGGAAGGGCCGGCCGTCACGGTCGACACCGCCTGTTCCACCTCGCTCGTGACTCTGCACCTCGCCGTGCAGGCCCTGCGCTCCGGCGAATGCTCGCTGGCCCTGGCGGGCGGAGCGACCGTGATGTCGACTCCCAGCGCCTTCTACGGCTTCAGTGACCAGGGCGGCCTCGCAGCCGACGGCCGCTGCAAGTCGTTCGCCGCGACCGCCGACGGCACCGCATGGTCCGAGGGCGTCGGTGTGCTGCTCCTGGAACGGCTCTCGGACGCCCGCCGCAACGGTCATGACGTCCTCGCCGTCGTCCGGGGCACCGCCGTCAACCAGGACGGTGCGTCCAACGGTCTGACCGCGCCCAACGGCCCCTCGCAGCAACGGGTCATCCTCCAAGCCCTCGCCGACGCCCGTCTGTCGGCCCAGGACGTCGACGCCGTCGAGGCACACGGGACCGGCACCCGGCTGGGCGACCCGATCGAGGCCGAGGCGCTCATGGCGACATACGGCCAGGGCCGCCCCGCGGCCCGGCCCCTGCGCCTCGGAGCGCTGAAGTCGAACATCGGACACTCGCAGGCCGCGGCCGGTGTGGCCGGTGTGATCAAGATGGTGATGGCGATGCGGCACGGGACGCTGCCGCGCACCCTGCACGTCGACAGTCCGTCCCCGCAGGTGGACTGGTCCGCGGGAGCCGTCGAGCTGCTCACGGAGCAGATGGAGTGGCCGGGCACGGGCGAGCCCCGACGGGCAGGTGTGTCGTCCTTCGGTATGAGCGGTACCAACGCGCACGTGATCGTCGAGCAGGCACCCGCTGACGATGCTCCCGAGCCGAGCGCTGAGGGAACCCCGCCGCTGCGCGGGGAAGTGCTGCCGTTCGTACTGTCCGGGAAGTCGTCCGACGCGGTGGCGGAGCAGTCGGCCCGTCTGCTCAGCCTGCTGAACCGTGATCCGGACGTGGCTCTGCACGACGTGGCGTGGTCGATGGCCACCGCGCGTACCAGGTTCACGCACAGGGCCGCCGTCGGGGCCTCGGCCCGTGAAGAACTGGTGGCCGGCCTGGAGGCCCTGGCGGGTGGGCGGTCGGGCCCGGCGCTGGTGCGGGGTGTCGCTGATGGTGTGATGCGGCCGGTGTTCGTTTTTCCGGGGCAGGGGTCGCAGTGGGTGGGTATGGCTGCGGGCTTGTTGGAGTCCTCGGATGTGTTCGCGGAGCGGCTGGGCGAGTGCGGTGCGGCGTTGGAGCCGTTCACGGACTGGTCGCTGCTGGATGTGCTGCGTGGTGAGCCGGGGGCTCCTGGGTTCGGTCGTGTTGATGTGGTGCAGCCGGTGTTGTGGGCGGTGATGGTGTCGTTGGCCGAGGTGTGGCGTGCGGCGGGTGTGGTGCCCGCTGCGGTGATGGGCCATTCCCAGGGTGAGATCGCTGCTGCGTGTGTGGCTGGTGGGCTGTCCTTGGAGGACGGTGCGCGGGTGGTGGCGTTGCGGAGCCGGGCGATTGTGGAGCTGTCGGGTCTGGGCGGCATGGTCTCGGTCGCGGAGCCGGCGCAGCAGGTGGAGGCACGGCTCTCCAAGTGGGAGGGGCGCCTTTCCGTCGCGGCGGTGAACGGCCCGTCCTCGGTGGTGGTCAGTGGTGACGGTGACGCGCTGGATGAACTGCTGGTGGTGTGCAAGGCGGACGGGGTGCGTTGCAAGCGCATCGATGTGGATTACGCGTCTCACAGTGCGCATGTGGAGCGGATCCGCGACCAGTTGCTGAAGGTCCTGGCGGATCTGGCCCCGCGTGTGTCGAAGGTGCCCCTGTACTCGACGGTCACGGGCGAACTGCTGGACACCGCGGTCATGGACGCCGAGTACTGGTACACGAACCTGCGTCGGACGGTTCGTCTGGAGGAGACGACCCGCACCTTGATCGACGCCGGTCATCGTGTGTTCGTGGAGGTCAGCCCGCATCCGGTGCTTCAGCTCGGTCTGCAGGAGACGTTCGAGGCGGCCGGTGGTGACGCGGTGGCGTTGGGGACGCTGCGGCGGGACGAGGACGAGGCCCGGCGCTTCATGACCTCTCTGGCCGAGGCACACGTCAACGGTGTCGAGCTCGACTGGAAGGCTCTGTTCGCGGGCACCGGGGCCCAGCGCGTCGACCTGCCCACCTACCCCTTCCAGCATCAGAACTTCTGGCCTGAAGCTCAGACGGCCTCTGTCGCGGCAGGTGAGGCCGACCCGCTCGACGCCCGGTTCTGGGACGTCGTCGAGCGCGGTGACACGGATGCGCTGGCGGCCGACCTGGAGCTGGACGACGCTTCGCGCTCCGCGCTGGGCGCCGTACTGCCTGCGCTGACCTCCTGGCGGCGGCAGCAGCGGGACGATTCGACGGTCGACTCATGGCGCTACCGCGTGACATGGCAGCCGCTGACGGTCCTGCCGGCCGCTTCCCTGTCCGGGACCTGGCTGCTCGTCGTCCCCGAATCCGAGACCGACAACGAGACCGTGCACGCCACCATGAGCGGTCTCGCCCGCCACGGCGCCGACGTCTCGGTGTTCACCGTCCCCGCAGGAGCGGACCGCGAGCTCCTGGCCGGTCGGCTGGCCGGCCTGCCCGAGGTGGCGGGAGTGGCCTCCTTGCTGTCGCTGCTCGCAGGGCCCGACCCGCAGCACCCGGTGATCCCGGCGGGACTTGCCGCCGACGTCGAGCTCGTCAAGGCGCTCGGCGACGCGGGCCGGTCCGGCCCGCTGTGGTGCCTCACCCGGAGCGCGGTCTCCGTCGGCCGCTCGGACGGTCCGGTCCGCACGGACCAGGCCATGCACTGGGGCTTCGGCCGTGTGGTCGCACTGGAGCACCCCGACCGGTGGGGTGGTCTCATCGACCTGCCCGCCGTCCTCGACGACCGCGCCTGGACCCGGATCTGTGGCGTGATGACCGGCGGTGAGGACACCGAGGACCAGGTCGCTGTCCGGGCATCGGGCGCCTTCGGCCGCCGGCTGCAACGAGCCCGCTCGGCCCCGGGCACAGCAGGCGACAGGTGGACTCCGCAGGGCACCGTACTGATCACCGGTGGCACCGGTGCCCTCGGTTCGTTCGTCGCCCGAAGGCTGATCGGTGAGGGCGCCGAGCACGTCGTACTCACCAGCCGTCGCGGCGCCGACGCTCCCGGCGCGCAGGAGCTCAGGGACGAGCTGACGGCCCTGGGCGCCCGGGTGACTCTGGCCGCGTGCGACGTGACCGACCGTGACGCGCTCGCCGCGACGGTACGGACGCTGCGTGAGGCCGGGGACCGGGTCTCTGCCGTCGTGCACACCGCGGGTGTCGGCCAGCTCGGCGTCATCACCGAGACGAGTCCCGCCGAGTACGCCGCCGTGCTCGAAGCGAAGGTCCTCGGCGCGGCACACCTGCACGAGGTCTTCGGCGACGAACAGCTCGACGCGTTCATCCTGTTCTCCTCGATCTCCGGCGTCTGGGGCAGTGGCGGCCAGGGCGCCTACGGCGCGGCCAACGCCTACCTCGACGCCCTGGCCCAGCAGCGGCGAGCTGCCGGACTGGCCGCCACCGCGATGTCGTGGGGCGCCTGGGGCGGCGCCGGTATGGCCAGGGGTTCGGCGGAGGAGATCCTGAGCAGGCGAGGCCTGCCGGCGATGGACCCGCAGCTGGCCATCGACGCGATGCAGGAAGCGGTGGGCTCCGGCGAGACGATGCTGACCGTCGCGGACGTGCAGTGGGAGCGCTTCGCGCCCACCTTCACCGTGACCCGGCCCAGCCCCCTCCTGGAGAACCTGCCGGAGGTACGCCGTGTGCTGGCGGCGGCCGCCGAGAGCGAGGCCGCCGGAATGGGCGATCTCTCCGCGTTCCAGCAGCGGCTCACCGCGCTGCCGGAGAGCGAACGTTCCGATTTCGTACTGGAGTTGGTGCGGTCCGAGGCTTCCTCCGTGCTGGGCTTCGCCGACGCGTCGGCGGTGGAGGCCAACCGCGCCTTCCGCGAACTGGGCTTCGACTCGCTGACCGCCGTGGAGGTACGCAGCCGGCTCAACGGTGCCACCGGACTGCGCCTTCCCACCACCGTCGTCTTCGACTACCCGACCGCGACCGCGCTGGCCGGTCACCTCCTCGCCGAAGCCTTGGGACAGGACGACGAGACGGCCGCCGGCGTCCCTGCCGTCGCCGTCCTCGACGACGACCCGATCGTGATCGTCGGTATGGGCTGCCGCTTCCCCGGGGACGTCCGTACGCCCGAGCAGCTGTGGGACCTCGCAGTCACCGGCACCGACGCGATCTCGGGCTTCCCCGTCGACCGGGGCTGGGGGCGTGGGGCCGATGACGGAAGCGCTCCGGCGTTCACCCCCGCCGGTGGGTTCCTCCACGGTGCGGGCGCGTTCGACGCGGACTTCTTCGGCATCTCGCCCCGTGAGGCGCTGGCGATGGACCCGCAGCAGCGGCTGCTGCTGGAGACGTCGTGGGAGGCCTTCGAACGCGCCGGCATCGCCCCGTCGTCCGCGCGGGGGAGCCGGACCGGTGTCTTCGTCGGAGCCTCGTCCCAGGGATACGCCAGTGACGTCCACCAGCCGCCGGAGGGTGTAGAGGGCTACCTGCTGACCGGAACCGCCACCGCGGTCCTGTCCGGCCGGATCGCTTACTCCCTCGGGCTCGAGGGCCCCGCCGTCACCATCGACACGGCGTGCTCGTCGTCCATGGTGGCCCTGCACCTCGCAGCGCAGTCCCTGAGCCAGGGCGAGTGCTCGATGGCCCTGGTGGGCGGCGCCGCGGTGATGGCCACCCCGGCCGTGTTCGCCGAGTTCAGCAGACAGGGCGGACTGTCGTCCAGCGGCCGCTGCAAGGCGTTCGCCGAGGCGGCGGACGGCACCGGCTGGGGCGAAGGCGTCGGCATCCTGCTGCTGGAGCGCCGTTCCGACGCCGAACGCAACGGCCACCGGATCCTGGCGGTCGTCAGGGGCAGCGCCATCAACCAGGACGGTGCGAGCAACGGTCTCAGCGCCCCCAACGGACCTGCACAGCGGCGCGTCATCCGGCAGGCACTCGCCAACGCCGGTCTGACCGCCGACCGGATCGACGCCGTGGAGGCACACGGCACCGGCACGACGCTCGGCGACCCCATCGAGGCGCAGGCCGTGCTGACGACGTACGGACAGGACCGCCCGGCGGACCGTCCGCTGCTGCTGGGCTCCCTGAAGTCCAACATCGGCCACACCCAGGCCGCGGCCGGTGTCGCCGGAGTCATCAAGATGGTGATGGCCCTGCACCACGGCGTGCTGCCGCAGACGCTGCACATCGACGAACCGTCCACTCACGTCGACTGGTCCTCCGGTGCCGTGGAACTGCTCACCGAGCGGCGGGACTGGCCGGAGACCGGGCACCCCCGCAGGTGCGGCGTCTCGTCGTTCGGTGTGAGCGGTACGAACGCTCACGTCATCCTGGAGCAGGCCCCGGAGCCGGCCGCCGCACCCCGCAGGCCCGCCGTCGACGTACCGCTGCCCTGGACCGTGTCCGCGCGGGACGAGGACGCACTGCGCGCCCAGGCGGAACGGCTGCGCGACGCGGTACTCGCCGACCCGGATCTCAGCCTCCTGGACGTCGCACACACCCTGGCGACCACCCGGTCCGTGCACGAGCGGCGTGCGGTCGTCGTCGCGGAGGACAGAAACGCCTTCCTCGAAGGACTCACCGCCCTCGCCGCCGACGGCACCGCCCCCGGACTCGTGCGGGGTACGGAGACGCGCGGCAGGACCGCGGTGCTCTTCTCCGGCCAAGGAGCGCAACGGTCCGGTATGGGACGCGCCCTGTACGACACGTATCCCGCGTTCGCGGACGCCTTCGACGCGGTCTGCGCGCAGCTGGACCGTCATCTGGACCGGCCCGTCCGTGAGGTGGTGTTCGACGGCGGGGACCTGCTGGACCGGACACTGTTCGCGCAGCCAGGACTCTTCGCGCTCGAAGTGGCGCTGTACCGGCTCGTCCGCTCGTGGGGAGTGAAGCCGGACTACCTGCTCGGACACTCGATCGGTGAGCTGTCGGCCGCCCACGTGGCAGGTGTGCTGTCGCTGGAGGACGCGGCGGCGCTCGTCGCCGCCCGGGGCCGGCTCATGCAGGCGCTGCCCGCCGGGGGTGCGATGGTCTCGCTCCAGGCGGCGGAGGCGGAGGTGCTGCCCCTGCTGACCGACGGTGTGTCGATCGCCGCGCTCAACGGCCCGCGTTCGACGGTCGTCTCCGGCGACGAGACCGGCGTGCTGGCCGTCGCCGGGCACTTCGCGGCCCAGGGCCGTAAGACGAAACGCCTGCGCGTCAGCCACGCCTTCCACTCCTCGCACATGGACGCCATGCTCGCGGACTTCCGCGCGGTCGCCGAAGGCCTCACGTTCCACGAGCCCACCCTCGCGGTCGTCTCCGACGTGACCGGGGCCGTGCTCAGCGCCGACGAGATCCGCGACCCCGAGTACTGGGTGCGCCACGTACGAGGGACCGTCCGCTTCCTGGACGGTGTACGCACCCTGCAGGACCAGGGAGTGGCCGCCTTCCTGGAACTGGGTCCCGACGGCGTGCTCTCCGCCATGGCCCAGGACTGTGCCGCCGACGGTGACACGGTCTTCGTGCCGGCGCTGCGACCCGACCGGCCCGAACCCTTGACGCTGCTCACCGCCCTCGCCGGACTGCACGTGCGCGGCGCGTCGGTCGACTGGCCGCGGTACTTCGCCGGCAGCGACGCCCGCGACGTCGCCCTTCCCACCTACGCCTTCCAGCACCGTCACTACTGGCTGCGGGGCGAAGGCGCGGCCGGGGACGTCCGCGCGGCCGGCCTCGGCCGGGCCGACCACCCGCTGCTGGGCGCCGCGGTCCAGATCGGCCACAGCGACGCCTACCTGTTCACCGGCCGCATCGCGCTGGACAGCCACCCCTGGCTCGCCGACCACACCGTCCTGGGCACGGTCCTGATGCCGGGCACCGCGTTCGTCGAACTGGCCGTGGAAGTGGGCGACGAGGTCGGCTGCGGCCACGTCGAGGAACTCGTCATCGAGGCCCCGCTCGTCCTGTCCGACGAGGCAGCCGTCGCACTCCAGCTGTGGGCGGGACCGGCCGACGCGTCGGGCCGCCGCACCCTGGAGATCCACTCGCGTGACCCCCGCGGTCCCGAGAACCCCTGGACCCGCCACGCCAGCGGAACCCTGTCGGCGGCCGGAGACGGCGAACGGCGGGACGACCTCACCGTCTGGCCCCCCGAAGGCGCCGTCGCCGTACCGGTCGAGGGCCTCTACGACCACCTCACGTCGATCGGATACGCCTACGGGCCGGTCTTCCAGGGCCTGCACGCCGCATGGCGGCTCGGCGAGGAGGTCTTCGCCGAGGTGGCACTGCCCGAGGCGACCGAGCCCGGGGCCGGACGGTTCGGCCTGCACCCGGCCCTCCTCGACTCGGCCCTGCACGCCATGGGGCTCAGCACCTCGCACGACTCGTCCGACGACGACAGCGTGGGGCGCAACCGACTCCCGTTCGCGTGGAACGGCGTGACGCTCCACGCGGCGGGCGCCGACGCCCTGCGCGTGCGGATCACCCCCAAGGACGCCGACGGCGTCTCGCTCACCCTCGCCGGCCCGTCCGGTGAGCCGGTCGCGTCGATCGAGTCCCTGGTCCTGCGCACCGTCACGGCCACACAGCTCGACGGAGCCCGCCGGCCCACGCACCACGACTCTCTGTTCCACCTCGGCTGGTCGCCCGCACACCTCCCCAGGGAGCTCCCCGACGCCCGTTGGGCGGTACTCGGTGCGGACCACCTCCAACTCGCCGCGGCAGGCGTCGGAGTCGACGTCCACCCGGGCACGGACGACCTGGCAGCCGCCCCCGTACTGCCGCCGGCCGTCCTGCTGTCCCTCGCGCCGCGTACGCCTGACGAAGCGACGGTGCAGCGCACCCACGACCGTACGGCCGAGGTCCTGGACACCGTCAGGACCTGGCTGGGCGACGACCGGTTCACCGACGTCCTCATGGTCGTCGCGACACGCGGAGCGGTCTCCGTCGACGGCGAGGACGTGACGGACCTCGCGCAGACAGCGGTCTGGGGCCTGCTCCGTTCCGTACAGTCGGAGGCACCCGGCAGGTTCGTCCTGGTCGACCTCGACGACACCGACCTGTCGGCCCGTAACCTCGCCACCGCCGTCGCCACCGGTGAACCGCAACTGGCCCTGCGCGCCGGGCAGGTCCACGCCCCGGGGCTGAACCGGGTGGAGGCCACCGAGCCCACCGGATCCGGGGACGTCGACCCCGACGGAACCGTACTGGTCACGGGCGCCGGGGGAGTGCTGGGCGGCTTGGTGGCACGCCGCCTCGCCGAGCGCGGTGCGCGCCGCATGCTGCTGGTCGGCCGCCGTGGGTCGGCCGCCCCCGGGGCCGAGGAACTGGCCGCCGAGCTGACGCGGGCAGGTGTGCACGTCACCTTCGCCGCCTGCGACGCCGCCGACCGGACGGCCTTGGCCGGTGTACTGGACGCCGTTCCCGCGGAGCACCCCCTGACCTCTGTCGTCCATGCCGCGGGCGTCGTCGACGACGGTGTCGTGGCATCCATGACCCCGGAGCGACTCGCCGCCGTGCTCCGTCCCAAGGTGGACGCCGCCTGGAACCTGCACGAGCTGACCGAGCGGTCCGACCTCGCGGAGTTCATCCTCTTCTCCTCCGCGGCCGGCACCTTCGGTGGCCCGGGGCAGGCCAACTACGCGGCTGCCAACGCCTTCCTCGACGGCCTGGCCCAGCATCGGCACGCCCGCGGCCTGCCCGCGACCGCACTGGCCTGGGGACCGTGGGCCGAGAGCGGCATGGCCGGCCGGATGGACTCCGCCGACATCGCACGCATGGCCCGCTCCGGACTCGTGCCACTCTCCCAGGAACAAGGCGTCGCCCTGTTCGACCTCGCGCGCACGACGGGGCGGCCGGCCCTCATGCCGGCCCGGCTGAGCACCGACACCGCACAGATACGCGCCGACGCGATGCCTCCGCTGCTGCGCGGTCTGATCCGGCTGCCCGCCAGGCCCGCCGCGGAGAAGAGCGGCCGGGCGGCCGAATCCGTCACCCTGCTGAAGGAGCGGCTCACCGCGGCGGGCGGCGCGGAGCGCACCGGCATCCTCCTCGACACACTGCGCACGGCGATCGCCGACGTACTGGGCCACAGCTCCTCCGCTGCCGTCGTCGTCACGAGGGGCTTCCTCGAGATCGGCTTCGACTCGCTCACCGCCGTGGAGCTGCGCAACCGGCTCAACACCGTGACCGGGCTGCGGTTGCCCTCGACGCTCGTCTTCGACCACCCGTCCCCCGAGGCGCTCGCGCTGTACCTGCGGGACGAACTCGTCGGTGACGGAACGGTGTCGGGACTCTCCCTGCTGGCCGAACTGGACCGGCTGGAGGCCACGCTCGCCGGTGTGCCGTCCGACGACGCCGACCGCGTCAAGGTCAGCGAACGGCTGCGCGGGCTGATGGCCGGCTGGAACGACGGCGACGGCTCCGAGGACCACGGCAGTGTCCGGAGCCTCGAAGAGGCCACGGCGGACGAGCTCTTCGACCTGCTGGACGACGAGCTCGAGACCTCCTGACAACCCGAGCCCGCCCAGCCCCTTCCCGATCGACCCTTTTGCAAGGAGTGACACCCCATGGCGAACGAGGAGAAGTTCCTCGACTACCTCAAGCGGGCCACGGCGGACCTGCGTGAGACTCGCCGTCGGCTGCGGGACATGGAGGACCGGGAGCGGGAGCCCATCGCGATCATCGGGATGAGCTGCCGGTACCCGGGCGGGGTGACGAGCCCCGAGAAGCTGTGGGACCTGGTCGCGTCGGGCGGGGACGGCATATCGCCGTTCCCCACCAACCGTGGCTGGGACCTCGACGGAGTCTTCGACACGGACCCGAACCGGTCCGGTACGTCCTATGTCCGCCAGGGCGGATTCCTGCACGACGCGGGGGAGTTCGACCCCGGCTTCTTCGGCATCTCGCCCCGCGAGGCGCTGGCGATGGACCCGCAGCAGCGCCTGCTCCTCGAGGTCGCGTGGGAGTCGTGCGAACGTGCGGGGATCGACCCGACATCGCTGAAGGGCAGCAGGACGGGCGTGTTCGCCGGTCTGATGTACCACGACTACATCAGCACGCTGCACTCCCTTCCCGAAGGCGTCGAGGGTTACCTGGGCACGGGCAACTCGGGCAGCGTCCTGTCCGGCCGGGTGTCGTACACGCTGGGCCTGGAAGGGCCCTCCGTGACCGTCGACACGGCGTGCTCCTCCTCCCTGGTCGCCCTGCACTTCGCGGTTCAGGCGCTGCGGTCGGGCGAGTGCACGATGGCCCTGGCCGGTGGGGTGAGCGTGATGGCCACCCCCGGCACGTTCGTGGACTTCTCACGTCAGCGCGGTCTGTCCTTCGACGGACGCTGCAAGTCCTTCGCCGCGAGCGCGGACGGCACCGGCTGGGCCGAGGGCGCCGGTGTCCTCGTGGTGGAGCGGCTGTCCGACGCCCTCCGGCTGGGACACGACGTGCTGGCCGTGGTCCGCGGCTCCGCCGTGAACCAGGACGGTGCCAGCAGCGGTCTGACGGCGCCGAACGGTCCGTCGCAGCAGCGGGTGATCCGGCAGGCACTGGCCAACGCACGGCTGGCGCCGGAGCGGATCGACGCCGTGGAGGCGCATGGTACGGGTACGACGCTGGGTGATCCGATCGAGGCGCAGGCGTTGTTGGCGACGTACGGGCAGGGGCGTCCGGAGGGGCGGCCGTTGTGGTTGGGGTCGTTGAAGTCGAACATCGGTCATACGCAGGCTGCCGCGGGTGTGGCCGGGATCATCAAGATGGTGATGGCGATGCGGCACGGTGTGCTGCCGCAGACGTTGCATGTGGATGAGCCGACGCCTCAGGTGGACTGGGAGTCCGGTGACGTCGAGTTGCTGACGGAGCAGCGGGAGTGGCCCGAGACGGGTGAACCGCGGCGCGTGGGCGTGTCGTCGTTCGGCGTCAGCGGCACCAACGCACACGTCATCATCGAGCAACCGCCCGTCCCGGCCGCCGCCCCCGAAGAGGCGACGGCGGGGAGGTCTCCGGTCGTCGTGCCGTGGCTGCTCTCGGCAGCGGACGGCCCCGGCGCGCTCGACGCACAGGCGGACGCCCTCGCGTGCCACGTGGACGCGGTGGGGGCGGATGCGTCCGGCGCCGTGGACGTCGGATACTCCCTGGCCACCGGCCGCGCCGCACTCGCCCGGCGCGCGGTGGTCCTCGCGGAGGACCGCGACGGACTGCTCGACGCTCTGAACGCCCTGGCGGCAGGACGGCCGTCCTCGGGTGTGGTGCGGGGCTCGGCGGGAGACGGCCGGCTGGCCGTGCTGTTCCCGGGCCAGGGGTCGCAGTGGCAGGGCATGGGCCGGGAGCTCTACGAGACGTATCCGGCGTTCAAGGACGCCTTCGACGCCGTGTGCGCGGAGCTGGACACCCACCTCGACCGGCCGGTCCGTGACGTCGTCTTCGGTGCGGGTGATCTGCTGGACCGGACCTGCTACACACAGCCCGGAGTCTTCGCCGTCGAGGTCGCCCTCTTCCGGCTGGTCTCGTCGTGGGGCGTCGCCCCCGACCTCCTGATGGGGCACTCCTTCGGCGAACTGGCCGCCGCCCACGTGGCGGGCGTGCTCTCGCTGAGGGACGCCGCGACACTGGTCGCGGCCCGAGGCCGTCTGACGCAGGCCATGCAGACCGGTGGTGCCATGGTCTCCATCGAGGCGACCGAGGACGAGGTCCTTCCGCTGCTGACCGACAGGGTGTCGCTCGCCGCGCTCAACGGGCCCCTCGCGACCGTGGTCTCGGGGGACGAGGACGCCGTGCTGGCGGTCGCCGCCCACTTCGAGGCGGAGGGGCGCAGGACCAAGAGGCTGCGGGGCAGCCAGGCCTTCCATTCCCCCCACACGGACGAACTGCTCGACGAGTACCGCGCGGTGGCCGTGGGGCTCACCTTCCATCCCGCCGTGGTCGCCATCGTCTCCACCGTCACCGGCCGGCTCGCCGAGCCCGGTGAGCTCGCCGACCCCGAGTACTGGGTACGTCACCTCCGTCAGGCGGTCCGCTTCCACGACGGGACACGGAGCCTTCAGGAGCAGGGCGCCACGACGTTCCTCGAACTCGGCCCCGGCAGCGTGCTGTCCGGCATGGCACAGGAATGCCTGGACGGCGAGGCACACGCCTGTGTGCCCGTCCTGCGCCGCAACAGGAACGAGCCGAGGGCACTGCTCCAGGCAGTCGCGGAACTGCATGTGCGCGGTCCGTACGTCGACTGGTCCTCCTACTTCGAGGGGACCGGGGCCCGCCGGGTCGACCTGCCTACGTACGTCTTCCAGCACCAGGAGTTCTGGCCGCAGCCCATGCCCCACCTCCCGGGCGGCCCCGACGCGCTCGCGGCCCAGGACCCCGCCCAGGCACGCTTCTGGCAGGCCGTCGACGGTGGCGACCCGGAGGCCCTGGCCGAGGCGCTCGGCATCGAGGACGACATGCGGTCCTCGCTCGCGGACCTGCTCCCCGTCCTGTCGTCGTGGCGGCGGCGGCACAGGGACGAGTCGACGGTCGACTCCTGGCGCTACCGCGTCACCTGGAAGCCGCTGACGGTCGCCTCCACGGCCGGTCCGACCGGAACCTGGCTCCTCGCCGTGCCCGCGGACCTGGCCGGGGACGAGGCGGTGACCGCGGTCGAGCGCGAGTTGGCGGCGGGCGGCGCCGTCGTCGAGCGACTCCTGATCAGCACGGACGGGAACGACCGGGCCACGGTCGCACGCTCCCTGACCGACGCCCTCGCCGACAGAGGCCCGCTCGCAGGGGTCGTGTCGCTGCTCGCACTGGACGAGGAGGCGGACCGCGGCCACCCGGTGCTGCCGGGCGGACTCTGCGCCCTGCTGGCGCTGATCCAGGCACTGATGGACCTGGAGGAGGACCTTCCGCTGTGGTGCGTGACACGCGGCGCGATGTCCATCGGGCGGTCCGAGGCGCCCACGGGCGCCGTCCAGGCACTGACCTGGGGCCTGGGCCGCGTGCTCGGGCTTGAGCGCCCCGAGCGCTGGGGCGGCCTCGTCGATCTCCCGGCCGATCCGGGCACCCTTGACGCCAGGGCGTGGGCACGCCTGCGCGGTGTGCTGGCCGGGCCCGTCGGAGAGGACCAGGTCGCGCTGCGGCAGGGAGGCGTCTTCGGACGCCGGCTCGTACGCGCCCAGGGCCCTGCGGCCTCCACGCCGTGGAACCCGCACGGCACCGCCCTCATCACCGGCGGGACGGGCGCACTGGGTGCGCACGTGGCGCGCCACCTGGCCCGCGAGGGCGTGGAGCACCTCGTGCTCACCGGCCGACGCGGACCCGCCGCCGAAGGCGCCCCCGCGCTGCACGACGAACTCGTCGCCCTGGGAGCCCGGGTGACGATCGCGGCCTGCGACGTCGCCGACCTCGACGCACTCACCGCGCTCGTTGACCAGGTGCGGGAGGCCGACGGCCGGCCCATCGGGACGGTCGTCCACGCCGCCGGGGTGACCGTCACGGCGGGGCTCGCCGAGTCGGATCCCGCCGACGTCGCGGACGCCCTCGCCGCCAAGGTGGCGGGCGCCGCGAACCTCGACAGCCTCTTCGGGACGGAGTCGGACGGGACACTCGGCGCGTTCATCCTGTTCGCCTCGGGCGCCGGAGTGTGGGGCGCAGCCGGACAGGGCGCCTACGCAGCGGGCAACGCGTACCTGGACGGCCTTGCCGAGCACCGGCGCAGCCGTGGGCTCCCCGCCACGTCGGTCGCCTGGGGCGGCTGGGCCGGTGGGGGCATGGCCGACAGCGCGGCCGAGGACATGCTCGCCCGACGCGGGCTCACGGGGATGGACCCGGAGCTGGCCGTGGGCGCGCTCGTACGGGCGGTGGAGACCGGCGAGACATGCCTGGCCGTCGCGGACATCGACTGGTCCCTGTTCGCCCCCGCGTTCACGCTGGCACGCCCCAGGCCGCTGATCGGTGACATCCCGGAGGCCGCCGAAGCCCTGCGGAGCGACGCGGCCGGGGCCGGCGGCATCGAGGCAGGCGCCTCGGCACTGCTGCACGCCAGGCTGGCCGACCTCCCCGTGGCCGAACGCGAGCGGGAACTTCTCGACCTGGTCAGGGCCGAGGCCGCAGCCGTACTCGGCCACCCCTCGGCCGAAGCGGTACCCGCCGACCGGGCGTTCCGTGAACTGGGCTTCGACTCCCTGACCGCCGTGGAACTCCGGAACCGGCTGAACAGGGCGACCGGGCTGGACCTGCCCACAACCCTCGTGTTCGACCACCCGACACCGGCCCACATCACCACGGCCCTCCTGATGCCGCTGCTCGGCGGCGCGAGTACCGAGGCCGCCGCATCCGCCTCCACCCAGGCCCCCGTGCCTCCCGGCAGCGACGACGACCCCATCGCGATCGTCGGCATGAGCTGCCGTTACCCGGGCGGTGTCGGATCCCCCGACGACCTGTGGGACCTGGTCGCCGACGGCCGCGACGCCATCGCGGACTTCCCCTCCGACCGGGGCTGGGACCTCGGCCGGCTGTTCAGCGAGGACCGTGAACGCCCCGGCACCACCTACTGGGACGAAGGCGGCTTCGTCCACGAGGCCACGGACTTCGACGCCGGCTTCTTCGGGATCTCACCGCGTGAGGCGCTGGCGATGGACCCGCAGCAGCGTCTGCTCCTCGAGACCTCGTGGGAGACCTTCGAGCGGGCCGGCATCAGCCCCACTTCCGTACGGGGCACCCGAACCGGCGTGTTCACGGGGACCAACGGCCAGGACTACGCCACGGTCCTGCTCGGCTCCCCGGACGCCGGATCGGGCTCGCTGGCCACCAGCAACGCGGCCAGCGTCGTCTCGGGCAGGCTCTCGTACACGTTCGGTCTGGAAGGGCCGGCGGTCACCGTCGACACGGCGTGTTCGTCCTCACTCGTCGCCCTGCACCTGGCGACGCAGGCGCTGCGGGCGGGGGAGTGCTCGCTGGCACTGGCCGGCGGGGTGACGATCATGTCGACGCCGGCGGCGTTCGTGGAGTTCAGCAGGCAGGGAGCACTGGCCTCCGACGGCCGCTGCAAGTCCTTCGCCGACGCGGCGGACGGCACGGGCTGGGGCGAGGGCGTCGGGATGCTGCTCCTGGAGCGGCTGTCCGACGCGCGGCGCAACGGCCACGAGGTCCTGGCCGTCATCCGGGGTTCCGCAGTCAACCAGGACGGTGCGTCCAACGGCCTGACGGCTCCGAACGGTCCGGCCCAACAGCGGGTTATCCGGCAGGCACTCGCCTCGGCGGGGCTGGAGCCGGCCCAGGTCGACGCGGTCGACGGACACGGTACGGGGACGACGCTGGGTGACCCGATCGAGGCGCAGGCGCTGTTGGCGACGTACGGGCAGGAGCGGCCGGACGGCCGTCCCCTGCTGCTGGGTTCCATCAAGTCGAACATCGGCCACACGCAGGCCGCCGCGGGCGTGGCCGGGGTCATCAAAATGGTGCTGGCGATGCGGCACGGCGTGCTGCCTCGCACTCTGCACGTCGACGAACCGACCACGCACGTGGACTGGTCCTCCGGAGCGGTTGAGCTCCTGCGGGACAGCGCGGACTGGCCGGAGACGGGTGAGGCGCGGCGGGCCGCGGTGTCGTCGTTCGGGGTCAGCGGCACGAACGCGCACGTGATTCTTGAACAGGCTCCGGTGATCGAGGCGACGGAGAACGCCGCGGGCGCGGTGGTGCCGGTGGTGCCGTGGGTGGTGTCGGCGAAGACGGCCGAGGCTCTCGTGGCACAGGCGGAACGGTTGTCGGCGTTCGCTGCGGACCGGGCTCCCGTGGACGTCGGGTTCTCGCTGGTCACGTCGCGTGCGCTGCTGGAGCACCGCCAGGTGGTCATCGGCGACGTGACGGTCCGGGGCAGGGCATCGGCGGGGCGTTCGGCGGTGTTGTTCTCGGGTCAGGGTGCGCAGCGCTCGGGTATGGGGCGTGAGCTGTACGCGTCCTATCCGGTGTTCGCGGATGCGTTCGATGCGGTGTGTGCGGAGCTGGACCGGCACTTGGACCGGCCGGTGCGGGATGTGGTGTTCGGGGGTGGTGAGCTGCTGGATCAGACGCAGTTCACGCAGGCCGGGCTGTTCGCGCTCGAAGTGGCTTTGTTCCGTCTGGTGTCGGCGTGGGGTGTGAAGCCGGACTATCTGCTGGGTCATTCGATCGGTGAGTTGTCGGCCGCGCATGTGGCCGGGGTGCTGTCGCTGGAGGACGCGGCGAAGCTGGTGGCGGCGCGCGGTCGTCTGATGCAGGCGTTGCCGGCCGGTGGGGCGATGGTGTCGCTCCAGGCGTCAGAGGACGAGGTCCTCCCGCTGCTCGGCGAGGCGGTCTCGATCGCCGCACTCAACGGCCCCCGATCGACGGTGATTTCCGGTGACGAGGACGCTGTTCTCGCGATCGCCGCGCACTTCGAGGCGCAGGACCGAAAGGCGAAGCGCCTCCGCGTCAGTCACGCGTTCCACTCGCCGCGTATGGACGCCATGCTGGAACAGTTCCGCACGGTCGCGGAGGGCCTCACCTTCCACCGGCCCGGGATCGGCATCGTTTCCAACGTGTCCGGGCGGGTCGTCTCGGGCGACGAGATCTGCTCGGCGGACTATTGGGTGCGTCACGTCCGCGAGGCCGTGCGTTTCCTCGACGGAATGCGCACCCTGCGGGAACAAGGCGTCACCGTCTCCCTGGAGTTGGGCCCGGACGGTGTGTTGTCCGCGATGGGCCAGGACTGCGTCGAGGACTCGGTGTTCGTCCCGGTTTTGCGCAAGGAGCGCGACGAGGCGACGACCCTTGTCACCGCGCTTGCCGAACTCCACGTACGTGGATCGGCCGTCGACTGGGCGGCGTACTTCGCCGGCACCGGCGCCCGCCGCATCGACCTGCCGACCTACGCCTTCCAGCACGAGCGGTACTGGCCGAGCGCGCCGCCCGCCCCGGTCGGCGGGCCTGTCGGCACGCGGAATCCGATCGACGCCGAGTTCTGGGACGTCGTCGCGCGCGGTGACGTCGACACCCTGGCCAGGACGCTGGACGTCGGGGAGCCCGGTACGCCGTCCCTCGCGAGCATGATGCCGGCCCTGTCCCAGTGGCACCGCAATCGCAGCGAAAGCCTGTCGGTCGGATCCTGGCGCTACCGCGTGACCTGGAAGCCCATGGGCGACGCGGCCGAGTCCGTGCTCGCCGGGGTCTGGGTGCTCGCGGTCCCCGCAGGGATCGCCGATGAGCCGGTCGTCGCGGACTGCGTGGCCTCTCTGAGCGGCCACGGGGCAAGCGTCGTGGTGCTGCCCGTGGACGGTGGACCGGACGACGTCACCACGATCGGCGACCGGCTGCGGGCGACCATCGACGACCACGGAAGCCTCTCGGGCGTCCTGTCGCTGCTGTCCTTCGACGAGCGGCCCCATCCCGTGCACAGCATGCTGCCGTCCGGTTCGTTCGCCGTTCTGTCCCTTCTGCGGGCGATGACCTGGCTGGAGCTGGAGGCGCCGTTGTGGTGCGCCACCCGGAGCGCCGTGTCCGTCCGGCGGTCGGACGTCCTCGCCCGGCCGGTCCAGGCACAGACCTGGGGCCTGGGGCGGGTGGCCTCCCTGGAACACCCCAAGGTGTGGGGCGGGCTCGTCGACCTGCCGGAAGAGGTCGACGCCCGCGCACTGACGCGGTTGGTGGGCGTCCTCGCGGGCACGGAGGGCGAGGACCAGCTGGCGATACGTGGCACAGGCGTGCTCGCCCGACGTGTGCTGCCCGCGCCACCGGACGAAGCGGCCCCCGTACGGTCCTGGAAGCCGTCCGGCACCGCACTCGTCACCGGCGGAACGGGGGCGCTGGGCGGGCACGTCGCGCGCTGGCTGGCTGCGGACGGAGTCGAGCACCTCGTCCTCATGAGCCGCAGCGGTGACAAGGCCGCCGGGGTCACCGATCTGGTGGTCGAACTGGAGAAGCTGGGCAGCAGGGTCACCGTCGCCGCGTGCGACGTGACCGACCGGGCCGCCGTGGCCGCTCTGCTGGAGCGGCTCTCCTCCGCCGGGGACACGGTGCGGACCGTCGTGCACGCGGCAGGGGTCGGCAGGCTCGCCCCGCTGGCGGTGACGGACGACGACGTGTTCGCGGACATCGCCGCCGCCAAGGTCGCCGGAGCCCGGCACCTCGACGAACTGATCGACCACGAGAACCTCGACGCGGTCGTCTACTTCTCGTCGGTCTCGGCCGTCTGGGGCGTAGGGGACCACGGCGCCTATGCGGCGGCCAACGCATACGCCGACGCGCTGGCCGAACAACGTCGTGCCGAGGGCGTGCCTGCCCTGTCCGTCGCCTGGGGGCCGTGGGCCGGTGGCGGAATGGTGAGTGAGGACGCCAAGGTCCTCCTCGACCGGCAGGGCGTACGTCTCATCCAGCCCGTGTCGGGCATGGCCGCGCTCCGGCAGGCCCTCGAACACGACGACACCACCGTGGTGGTCGCCGACGTCGACTGGGAACGCTTCGCGCCGATCTTCACCATGGCGCGTCCCCGGCCCCTGATAGCCGACATCCCGCAGGTGGCAGCCGTCCTCGGAGAGGTGGCGGCGGAGCCTGCCGGCGAGACGGACGCGGCCCTGGCCCTGGGTGCGGAGCTGATGGTGCTCTCCGAGCCCGACCGGGCGCAGCTCCTGCTGGATCTGGTCCGCGACCACGCGGCCACCGTGCTCGGGCACACGACGCCCAAGGCGGTCGAAGCGGGCCGGGCCTTCAGAGAACTCGGCTTCGATTCGCTGACCGCGGTCGAACTGCGCAACCGGCTCAACACCGCGACGGGGCTGCGCCTTCCGGCGACGTCCGTCTTCGACCACCCGACCCCGGCCGCGCTCGCTAGCCATCTGCAGGCGGAGATCCTGCAGGACGCGGAAGGCGGTCTGCCGGCGGGCGAGGAACTGGACCGCCTGGAACAGGCCCTCGCCGCCCGCGCGCACGACGACATCGGCCGGATGCGCGTGGTCATGCGCCTGGAATCCCTGTTGTCCAAGCTCGACGAGGCGAACGGGCCGGCGGACCGGGACAGCAGCGCTGAGCGCTACGAGTCCGCGACGAACGAGGAGTTGTTCGACCTGATCGACAACGACCTCGGGATCTCTTGACGTGGCAAGCATGAATTTTCCTGTACGACTCACGGGAGCGATGGACTGATGGCGGACGAAGAGAAGCTGCGCGAGTACCTGACCAAGGTGGTCGGCGAGCTCCAGCAGACTCGCCAGCGACTTCGCCATGTCGAGTCGGGCGAAGCGGACCCCATCGCGATCGTCGCGATGAGCTGCCGCTACCCGGGCGATGTGCGCTCCCCGGAGCAGCTGTGGGACCTGGTGGCCTCCGGAGGCGACGCCATCGCGGGGTTCCCCGCGGACCGCGGATGGGACCTCGAGAAGCTGTACGACCCGGACCCCGAACTCGCGCACCCTGGTACCTCGTACGCGAACGAGGGCGGATTCCTCTACGACGCCGCGGACTTCGACCCGGGCCTCTTCGGGATCTCGCCGCGTGAGGCGCTGGCGATGGACCCGCAGCAGCGTCTGCTGCTGGAGACGTCGTGGGAGGCGTTCGAGCGTGCCGGCATCGACCCGCTCTCCGTGCGCGGCAGCCGCACGGGCGTATTCATCGGCGCCTCCACCCAGGGATACGGCATCGGCATGGCCGCGTCACCCGGCTCGGACGGGCACGCGCTGACGGGCGACGTCACCTCGGTGCTGTCCGGCCGGGTCTCGTACACCCTCGGGCTCGAGGGCCCGGCAGTGACCGTGGACACGGCGTGCTCGTCGTCGCTCGTCGCCATGCACTGGGCGATCCAGGCGCTGCGATCCGGCGAGTGCACGCAGGCGCTGGCCGGCGGCGTCACCGTCATGTCCAACCCCGGTGTCTTCGTCGAGTTCTCCCGGCAGCGAGGCCTGGCGGCCAACGGCCGGTGCAAGGCGTTCGCCGAGGCGGCGGACGGCACCGGCTGGGGCGAGGGCGTGGGCATGCTGCTGCTGGAGCGGCTGTCGGACGCGCAGCGCAACGGCCATCGGGTCCTGGCTGTGGTGCGGGGTTCGGCGGTGAACCAGGACGGTGCGTCGAACGGTCTGACGGCGCCGAACGGTCCCGCGCAGCAGCGCGTGATCAGCCAGGCGCTGGCCGGCGCCAGACTGTCGCCCACCCAGGTGGACGTCGTGGAGGGCCACGGTACGGGCACCCGGCTGGGTGACCCGATCGAGGCGCAGGCACTGCTGGCGACGTACGGGCAGGAGCGGCCGGAGGGCCGTCCCCTGCTGCTGGGCTCCATCAAGTCGAACATCGGCCACACACAGTCCGCTGCGGGTGTGGCCGGGGTCATCAAGATGGTGATGGCGATGCGGCACGGGGTTGTGCCGCGGACGCTGCATGTGGACGAGCCGTCGTCGCAGGTGGACTGGTCGGCCGGCTCGGTGGAGTTGCTGACGGAGTCGGTGGCGTGGCCGGAGACGGGTGAGGCGCGACGTGCCGCGGTGTCGTCGTTCGGGATCAGTGGCACGAACGCGCACGTGGTCCTGGAACAGGCGCAGCAGACCGAAACCGCCGTGGGAACGGCGGCCGGTGTCGTGTTGCCGGTGGTGCCGTGGGTCGTGTCGGCGAAGTCCGAGGCGGGACTTTCGGCGCAGGTGGAGCGGTTGTCGGCGTTCGCCGTGGATCGGGATCCGGTGGACGTCGGGTTCTCCCTGGCGACGACGCGTGCGGCGCTGGAGCACCGTGCGGTGCTGATCGGCGACCGGACCGTGCGCGGTGAGGTGGTCGAGGGCCGGTCGGCGGTGCTGTTCTCGGGTCAGGGTGCGCAGCGCTCGGGTATGGGTCGCGAGTTGTACGCGTCCTATCCGGTGTTCGCGGATGCGTTCGATGCGGTGTGTGCGGAGCTGGACCGTCATCTGGACCGGCCGCTCCGCGAGGTGGTGTTCGAGGGTGGTGAGCTGCTGGATCAGACGCAGTTCACGCAGGCCGGGCTGTTCGCGCTCGAAGTCGCCCTGTTCCGTCTGGTGTCCGCGTGGGGCGTGAAGCCGGATTACCTGCTGGGGCACTCCATCGGTGAGCTGTCGGCAGCGCACGTGGCGGGGGTGCTCTCACTCCAGGACGCGGCGAAGCTGGTCGCGGCGCGCGGCCGTCTGATGCAGGCGTTGCCGGCCGGTGGGGCGATGGTGTCGCTCCAGGCGTCGGAGGACGAAGTCCTGCCGCTGCTGACCGACGAGGTTTCGATCGCCGCGCTCAACGGGCCGTCCGCGACGGTGGTTTCGGGTGACGAGGATGCTGTCCTGGCGATCGCCGCGCACTTCGAGGCGGAAGGCCGCAAGACCAAGCGGCTCCGCGTCAGCCACGCGTTCCACTCGCCGCGTATGGACGCCATGCTGGAGGAGTTCCGCGCGGTCGCAGAAACACTGACCTTCCACGCCCCGCAGGCCGCCATCGTCTCCAACGTGTCCGGCCGTGTCGTGTCGGACGACGAGATCTGCTCGGCGGACTACTGGGTGCGCCATGTCCGCGGGGCGGTGCGCTTCCTCGATGGGATGCGGGCTCTCCGGGACCAGGACGTGACCACTTACCTGGAGCTGGGTCCGGACGGGGTGCTGTCCGCGATGGGGCAGGACTGCGTCGAGGAGTCGGCGTTCGTACCGGTTCTGCGCAAGGACCGCGAAGAGGCGCTGACACTCGTAGGGGCACTGGCCGAGGCACACGTGCGTGGTGTGCGCATTGCGTGGGACGCGTACTTCGCGCCTTCCGGTGCCGTCCAGGTGGAGCTGCCGACCTACGCCTTCCAGCACGAGCGCTACTGGCCGGACACTGCCCCGAGCGCTCTCGTGACCGAGGAGAGCTCCGGCTCTACCTCGGACCGCCACTTCTGGGATGCCGTCGAGAGAGGTGACCTCGATGCGCTGGCCCGGACGCTGGAATCCGCCGATATCGGGTCTCTTCGCGAGGTCATGCCTGTTCTCTCGTCCTGGCGTCGCCAGTCGCGCGAACTCTCCACCGTGGATTCCTGGCGTTATCGGGTGGTGTGGAAGTCGGTCGGGGGTGTGGTGTCGGAGTCGCTTACGGGCGGTTGGCTGGTGGTGTGTGCTGCGGGTGGTGTGGATGGTCCGGTGGTGGCGGGTCTGGTGGCTCGTGGTGCGGGGTTGTTGGTGGTGGATGGTGTTGTTGATGGTGGGGTGTTGGGGGAGCGGT
>NZ_JAFBGA010000029.1 GCF_016909575.1 Streptomyces sp. HB132
CAGCGTCGAAGGCGTCCGCGAACACCGGATACGCCCCGTACAGCTCACGGCCCATACCCGAGCGCTGCGCACCCTGACCCGAGAACAACACCGCCGAACGCCCCGCCGATGCCCTGCCCCGGACCGTCACATCGCCTACGACCACGGCACGGTGCTCCAGCACCGCGCGCGACGTAGCCAGCGAGAACCCGACGTCCACCGGATTCCGATCCGCTGCGAACGCCGACACCCGCTCCACCTGAGCGACAAGGGCCTCGGAGGTCTTCGCCGACACCACCCACGGCACCACCGGCAACGACGAGGCACCTTCCACGTCCGCCGCCTCCGTCTCCGGAGCCTGCTCGAGGATGATGTGCGCGTTCGTGCCGCTGATACCGAAGGACGACACACCCGCCCTCCGCGGCTCACCCGTCTCCGGCCACGCCACCGACTCCGTCAGCAGCTCCACCGCACCCGCCGACCAGTCCACGCGCGACGACGGCTCGTCGACGTGCAGGGTCTGCGGCAGCACACCGTGCCGCATCGCCAGAACCATCTTGATGACACCACCGACACCGGCCGCTGCCGCCGCGTGGCCAATGTTCGACTTGATCGACCCGAGCCACAGGGGCAGGGCCTCGGGCCGGCGCTCCTGGCCGTAGGTGGCGAGCAGTGCCTGCGCCTCGATCGGGTCGCCGAGCCGGGTGCCGGTGCCGTGCGCCTCGACGGCGTCGATCTGGGCGGCCGAGAGACCGGAGCTGGTCAGAGCCTGCCGGATGACGCGCTGCTGCGCGGGGCCGTTCGGCGCGGTCAGGCCGTTCGACGCACCGTCCTGGTTGATGGCCGACCCGCGCACCACCGCCAGGACCTCGTGGCCGTTGCGCCGCGCGTCCGACAGCCGCTCGACGAGCAGCAGACCGACGCCCTCTGCCCATCCCGTACCGTCCGCTCCCTCCGCGAAGGGCTTGCAGCGGCCGTCCGCGGACAGGCCGCGCTGCCGGGAGAACTCCACGAACGCCGTCGGGCTGGCGAGAAGTGCGACTCCGCCGGCGAGAGCCATGGTGCATTCGCCCTGGCGGAGCGCCTGGGCCGCGAGGTGGAGGGCTACCAGTGAGGAGGAGCAGGCGGTGTCGACCGTGACGGCAGGGCCTTCCAGGCCGAGCATGTAGGCGATGCGGCCGGACACCACGCTCGTCGCGGTTCCCGTGAGGAGGTGTCCCTCACCGCCTTCGGAGCCCTGCGCCATACCGACGCCGTAACCGGAGGAGGAGGCACCGGCGAAGACGCCTATCTGTTCACCGCGCACCGAGGTGGGATCGATTCCCGCGCCCTCGAAGAGCTCCCATGACGCCTCCAGCAGCAACCGTTGCTGGGGGTCCATCGCCAGCGCCTCACGCGGCGAGATCCCGAAGAATGCGGTGTCGAACTCGCCTGCGTCGTGAAGGAACCCTCCATGCCGCGTGTACGTCGTGCCGGGGTTCGCCGGGTCGGGGTCGTAGATGCCTTCCAGGTCCCAGCCCCGATCGGTCGGGAATTCCGAGATCCCGTCGGTGCCGGTGACGAGGAGCTGCCAGAGATCATCCGGATTCGCCACCTCCCCCGGGTAACGGCAGCTCATGCCGACGATGGCTATGAGGTCGTCGTCCTTCGCCGGCGCGTGGAACTCGGTGGCCGACAGCCTCGACTGCGTACCCGACAGGTCGGGCAGTTCGTACTGTGCGGAGAGTTCCGCTGCGAGGAAACGTGCCAGTACGGTCGGCGTCGGATGGTCGAAGACCATGGTGGTCGGCAACTGCAGCCGGGTCTCGGCGACGAGTGCGTTGCGCAGTTCGACGGCGGTCAGCGAGTCGAATCCCAGCTCACGGAACGCGCGATCCGGTTCGACCCCGTCGGGCGACGCGTGTCCCAGGACGCCTGCGGCCAAGGACCGCACCAGGTCGGTCAGGGCGTCGGTGCGTTCGGCCGGGGCCAGCGCCGCGAGTCCGTTCCAGAGGGGCGAGTCGTCATCCGAGACGGAGCCCGTGGCGTCGGGGGCGGACGCGGCGAGTGCCTTGCGCACTTCGGCCAGCTCACTGATCAGCGGGCGGCTGCGGGCTGCGGTGAACACCGGTACGAACCGTGCCCAGTCCATGTCCGCGACGGTCACCAGAGTGTCGTCCCGGTCGAGTGCCTGCTGCAGAGCCGCGATCGCCGGCTCGGGGGCCATGGTCCGGATGCCCAGGCGGAGGAGCTGCTCGCCCTCTTCGCCGTCGGCCATGCCGCCACCCGACCAGGCGCCCCAGGCGACCGCGGTCGCGGGGACACCGCGCGCCCTGCGGCGCTGAGCCAGCGCGTCGAGGTGAGCGTTGGCGGTCGCGTAGCCGCTCTGGCCTCCACTGCCCCAGACTCCGGCGACGGACGAGAAGACGACGAAGGCGTCGAGGTCGTGACCGTCGAGGAGTTCGTCCAGGTGCACCGCGCCGGCGACCTTCGCGGAGACCTCTTCTGCGAGCGTGTCGGCGGTTGCTTCGGACAGCAGGGTCGCGGTGGCGACGCCTGCCGCGTGCACGACTGTCCTGAGAGCAGCGCCCGGGTAGTCGGCCGCCGCCGCGTCGCAGGCTTCGATCAGCGCGGCCACGGCCGTGCGGTCGGACACGTCGCAGGCGACCACGGTGGCCTTGGTGCCGAGCTCTTCCAGCTCGGCGACGAGTTCGGCCGCGCCTGGGGCGTCCGGGCCACGACGGCTCGTGAGGACGAGGTGCTCGGCACCGTTGCGGGCGAGCCATCGTGCCACGTGACCGCCGAGCGCACCGGTTCCGCCGGTGATCAGCGCGGTGCCTTGCGGTGTCCAGACCGGGCCGACGAGGTCAGGGCGGGTGTCCCGTACGAGACGCCGGACGAACGCTCCGGAGGAGCGCACCGCCACTTGGTCCTCGCTGCCGTCGGCGAGGAGGCCGATCAGCCGGGCAGCCGCACGGTCGTCCAGTGTCTCCGGAAGGTCCATGAGCCCGCCCCAGCGGTGGGCGCACTCCAGGCCGACGACGCGCCCGAGACCCCACAGCGAGGCCTGGGCGGCGCTGGCCAGCGGGTCGGAGCGACCGACGGACACGGCACCACGGGTCACGAGCCACAGCGGGGCGTCGATTCCCGTGTCACCGAGCGCCTGGACGAGTGCCAGCGTCCCTGTCATGCCGGTGGTGACGACCGGGTGAGCGGGAGACGGCTGCTCGTCCAGAGCCAACAGCGAAAGCACACCGGCCAACTGCGCGTCCTGCGCGAGAGCGCCGTCCATCGCCTGGGCCAGGGAACCACGGTCGGCAGCCGCGATATCGGCCTCGACCGGAATCACCCTGGCGCCGTGTGCGGTCAGTACCTCGACCGTACGGGTGACGAGCACGCTGTTCATGTGTCCGGAGGGAACGACGACCAGCCAGTCGCCCGACAGCCGGGCAGCCGCCGGGAGGGTGGCAGGCTTCCAGGTGATGCCGTAACGCCACTGGCTGGCAGTGGAGTTGACACGGCTCTGGCGGCGCCAGGCGGAGAGCGCGGGCAGCGCTCCGGCCAGCGCGTCGGAGTCCTCGGGACGTATCGCATCGACCAGCGAGGCGAGGTCCTCACGTTCGACGGCGTCCCAGAACTGCGCCTCCGCAGGAGTGTTGCCCACCACGGCGGTCCCGCTGTCCAGCTTCATGGGGACGTGCGGCCAGTAGCGCTCACGTTGGAAGGCATAGGTGGGCAGCTCCACCCGGCGGGCCCCGGTACCGGCGAAGTACCGCGTCCAGTCCACGTCCTGTCCACGCACGTGGAGCTCGGCCAGTGCAGTGACACAGGCCGACACCTCGGCCCGCCCCTTGCGCAGAGCGGGTACGAACACACGGCTCTCCGCATCAGCGGTGAGGCAATCCTGCCCCATGGCCGACAGCACCCCGTCCGGGCCCAGCTCCAGGAACGCCGTCACGCCCTGGTCCTGCAGCGTGCGTACGCCGTCGAGGAAGCGGACGGCCTGCCGGACGTGCCGCACCCAGTACTCGGGGGTTCGGATCTCGCGCGACGGGACGATCGCCCCGGTCACGTTCGAGACGATGGCGATTACGGGCGCATGGAAGGTCAGTGCTTCCGCGACCGCACGGAAATCCTCCAGCATGACGTCCATGCGCGGCGAGTGGAACGCGTGGCTGACGCGGAGCCGCTTGGTCTTGCGACCTTCGGTCTCGAAGTGCGCGGCGATGGTGAGGACGGCATCCTCGTCACCGGAGATCACCGTCGCGGAAGGCCCGTTGAGCGCGGCAATCGATACGTCATCGGTCAGCAGAGGGAGGACTTCGTCCTCCGACGCCTGGAGCGACACCATCGCCCCACCGGCCGGCAACGCCTGCATCAGACGACCGCGCGCCGCCACCAGCTTCGCCGCGTCCTCCAGCGACAGCACCCCGGCCACGTGCGCTGCCGACAACTCACCGATGGAGTGCCCCAGCAGGTAATCCGGCTTCACACCCCACGCCGACACCAGACGGAACAACGCCACTTCGAGCGCGAACAGCCCGGCCTGAGTGAACTGCGTCTGATCCAGCAGCTCACCACCCTCGAACACCACATCGCGGAGCGGCTGATCCAGATGACGGTCCAGCTCCGCACACACCGCATCGAACGCATCCGCGAACACCGGATACGCCCCGTACAACTCACGGCCCATACCCGAGCGCTGCGCACCCTGACCCGAGAACAACACCGCCAGACCACCGGGCGCGGTCGTACCACGTACCACCCTCGCCCCGGCGCCGGTTGAAGCCAGTTCCCGTACGCCTTCCAGGAGGTCCTCGCGCCCGGCCTCGAGCACCACGGCCCGATGCTCGAGCGCGGCGCGGCCGACGGCGAGGGAGTAGCCGATGTCGAGTGCGCCCGAGGAGGGGGCCTCAGCGGTCTCCATGTGCGCCAGCAGAGTCTGAGCCTGTGCCAGCAGTGCCTGGGCGCCGGCTGACGAGACGAGCCATGGGACTACCGGCGGGGCCCAGCCGGGCTCGGTCTCGTCGGTGCCGGCGGCGCCCTCCTCGACCGGTGCCTGCTCGACGATGATGTGCGCGTTGGTACCACTCACACCGAACGAGGACACGCCTGCCCGGCGCGGCTGACCGGTCTCCGGCCACTCCACCGGCTCGGTGAGCAGCTGTACCGCCCCCGCCGACCAGTCGACGTGCGGCGTCGGCTCGTCGACGTGCAGGGTCTGCGGGAGCGAGCCGTGGCGGAGTGCCATGACCATCTTGATCACACCGGCTACGCCCGAAGCGGCCTGTGCGTGACCGAAGTTGGACTTCATCGAGCCCAACAGCAGTGGACGGTCCTGAGGGCGGTCCTGGCCGTACGTCTCGACCACGGCCTGGGCCTCGATGGGGTCTCCGAGCACGGTGCCGGTCCCATGGGCCTCGACGGCGTCGATCTGCGTGGGCGAGAGGGCCGCGTTGGCCAGGGCCGCGCGAATGACGCGTCGCTGCGACGGGCCGTGGGGTGCGGTCAGCCCGTTGCTCGCACCGTCCTGGTTCACCGCGGAGCCCCGTACGACCGCGAGCACGTTGTGCCCGTTGCGTACCGCGTCGGACAGCCGCTCCACGAGGAGCACGCCCACGCCCTCGGCCCAGCCGGTTCCGTCGGCAGCCGCAGCGAACGACTTGCAGCGGCCGTCACCTGCGAGACCGCCCTGCTGACTGAACTCGGCGAACGCGCCGGGGTTGTTCATGACGGTCACGCCGGCTGCCAGGGCGAGGGAGCACTCGCGCTGACGCAACGCCTGGACTGCCAGGTGAAGTGCCACGAGCGACGACGAACACGCGGTGTCGACCGTCACCGCGGGCCCCTCCAGGCCGAGCGAGTAGGCGATGCGGCCGGACACGACACTGCCGGCGGTGCCCGTGACGTAATAGCCGTCGACGTTGTCGTCGGACTGGCGCAGGCTCGTCTCGTAGCCGGAACTCTGGGCGCCGACGAAGACACCGGTCTGGGTGGAGTGGAGTGAGGTCGGAGCGATCCCAGCCCGCTCCAGCGCCTTCCACGACTCCTCGAGCAGGAGACGCTGCTGCGGGTCCATGGACAGCGCCTCGCGGGGGGAGATCCCGAAGAACGAGGCGTCGAAGTCGGTGACGCCGTCGACGAAGCCGCCCTCGAAGGTCGTCGCGTTGGCGCCGCCCGCCTGGTAGAGCCCGTCGAGGTCCCAGCCACGGTCGGTCGGGAAGGCACCCACCGCGTCGGTACCCGAGGCGACCAGCCGCCACAGGTCTTCGGGACTCGCCACCCCACCCGGGTACCGGCAGCTCATCCCGATGATCGCGATCGGCTCCCTGGCCGCGCCGGTGAGCTGGGTGTTCTCCCTCCGCAACCGGTCGACCTCTTTGAGGGACGCGCGCAGCGCTTCGAGAACCTTGTCACCCGAACTAGCCATCATGAACTCCACACTTCGCGCATCATCAGGAATCGCCGTTGCCCAGAGCCATTTGGATCAGGCTCTCGGCGTCCATCTCGTCGATCGAGTCGTTGTCGTCACCCGCGGGCGGGGGAGCCTGCGCTCCGCCGTGTTCGTCCGCGAGCGTCATCAAGGTGTCCAGCAGCCCGGCTGCCCTGAGCCGGTCCAGCGGCACGGTGGCCAGTGCACTGCGCACCACGGCCTCGTCCACGTCGCCGTACGCGACGGAGTCCTCACCGCCGTGCCGGCCGGCCTCCGGCAGCAGCTTGTCCCGTAGGTACGTGATGAGGGCGGCGGGCGTGGGGTGGTCGAAGACCAGCGCGGCCGGCAGCCGTAGGCCGGTCGCCTCCGCGAGCTGGTTGCGCAGCTCCACCGCGGTCAGCGAGTCGAATCCGAGGTTGCGGAAGGCCCGGTCGGGGCGTACCGCGTTCGGTGTGTCGAGCCGCAGCACGGTGGCCGCCCGCTCCTGCACGAGTTCCAGCAGCAGATGATCCTGCTCAGGTCCCGAGAGGTCCAGCATGCGCCGGGTCAGCGCATCGGCCGTGCCTGCGCCGTCGGCCTCCGCGGTTTCTTCGGGGCTCGCCAGCGCGGCCCTCACTTCGGGCAGGCCGGCGATGAGCGGGCTCTGCCGCAGGGTCGTGAACGCTGTGGCGAACCGTGGCCAGTCGACGTCCACCGTGACGATCGGCGCTTCGTCGTGCTCGATCGCCTGCTGGAGTGCGGCGACCGCAAGGCCGGGCTCCATCGGGGCCAGCCCGAGCCTCGTCAACTGCTCACCGGTGTCGCCTGCGGCCATTCCGCTGTCCGCCCACTGTCCCCAGGCCACAGACGTCGCCGACCAGCCCTGGGCACGGCGACGGATCGCCAGCGCGTCGAGTGCGGCGTTCGCGGTCGCGTACGCGGCCTGGCGCGCGCTGCCCCAGACCCCCGCGATCGACGAGAACATGACGAACGCGTCCAGCGTTCCACCGAGCAGTTCGTCCAGGTGGGCGGCGCCGGCCGTCTTACCGGAGAGCACCTCGGCGAACGCGGCCGGCTCGGTGTCCGCCAGAGCGACGCTGTCGCTGACCCCGGCGGTGTGGATGACGCTTCGGACGGGGCTGCCCTCCCGACTCAGCCGCTCGACCAGTTCGGCCACCTGAGCCCGGTCGGAGACGTCGCAGGCGACAACGGACACCTTGGTGCCCAGAGCCGTCAGCTCGGCCTCCAGCTCTGCCGCGCCCGGAGCTGCGATGCCGCGCCGGCTGGTGAGGACGAGCCGCTCCGCGCCCCGCCCCGCCAGCCACTTGGCCACATGCCCGCCCAGGGCACCCGTACCTCCCGTGATCAGCACGGTTCCTTCGGCGTTCCACGGGGTGGCGGTGACTGCTCCGTTCAGGGGGGCCCGCACCAGTCGGCGGCCGAAGACGCCCGCCGGGCGCACAGCCACCTGATCCTCACCAGCCGCGTCGGACAGGATGCCGCACAGGCTGTCGGTGATACGTGTGTCGACCCCTTCGGCCGGCAGGTCGATCAGGCCGCCCCAGTTGCCGGGCCGTTCCAGTCCGACGACCCGCCCCATACCCCACACCTGCGCCTGGGCGACGCTGACGGTGCGGTCGGTGGTATCGCTGACCTGCATGGCCCCCCTGGTCGCGCACCAGAGGGGGGCCTGGACCTCCACCGCGTCGAGCGCCTGCACCAGAGCCAGCGTCGATGTCACGGCGGCGGGCACCGCAGCGTGTACGGGGTCGGGGGTCTCGTCGGCCCCGAGGAACGAGAGCACACCGGCCACCTCGCCGTCGCCCAGGTCGAGGAGTCGGCGGATGCTTCCGGCGAGGGAGTTCCGGTCGGATTCGCCCGCTGACACCATCGAGGCCGTGACACGCGCCCCGTTCTGCGTCAGAGCCGCATCACAGGCAAGGACCGTCGCGTCGTCGCGCAGCGCCTCCGGGATCAATACGATCCACTGTCCTGAGAGGCTCGAGGACTTCGCCTTGGCCAGGGGGGTCCAGTCGATGCGATAGCGCCAGCCGTCGATCGTGGACCCGTCACGGCGTTCACGTCGCCAGGCCGCGAGCGCCGGCAGGACCGTCTGCAGGGCCGCCTCGCTCTGTGTACCACCGAGGGTGCGCATGAGGGCGTCCAGGTTCTCGCCCTCGACGGCCTCCCAGAACTGGGCGTCGACCGGGTCCACGGCACCCGCCGCCGGGGCCGGGACCGCCAGAGCCTCCGGCCAGTAATGCCGCCGCTGGAAGGCATAGGTCGGCAGATCGACATGGGCCGGAACATGACCGGCGAACAGCGCCTTCCAGTCAGGGTCGACCCCGTTGACGTGTGCCTCGGCCAGAGACGTCATGAAGCGCCGGGCCTCGTCCTCGTCCCGCCGCAGCGTCCCCAACGCCACCGCGTCACTACCGGCCGCCTCGAACGTCTCCTGCAGACCGAGCTGAAGCACCGGATGGGGGCTGACCTCCACGAACACACGATGCCCGGCGTCGATCAAGGCGCGGGTCGTCTCCTCCAGGAGGACCGTCCGGCGCAGGTTCGTGTACCAGTACTCGCCGTCCATCCCCGCCGTGTCCAGCAGTTCCCCGGTCACCGTGGAGAACAGCGGCACCCGCGAGGCACGCGGAGCCAGGTCCGCGAGCACCTCCAGCAGCCGGTCGTGGATCCGCTCCACATGCGCACTGTGAGACGCGTAATCCACATCGATGCGCTTACAACGCACCCCGTCCGCCTTGCACACCACCAGCAGCTCATCCAGCGCGTCACCGTCACCACTGACCACCACCGAGGACGGGCCGTTCACCGCCGCGACGGAAAGGCGCCCCTCCCAGCCGGACAGGCGTGCCTCCACCTCCTGCGCCGGCTCCGCCACGGACGCCATGCCGCCCAGACCCGACAGCTCCACAATCGCCCGGCTCCGCAACGCCACCACCCGCGCACCGTCCTCCAAGGACAGCCCACCAGCAACACACGCCGCAGCGATCTCACCCTGGGAATGGCCCATCACCGCAGCGGGCACCACACCCGCCGCACGCCACACCTCGGCCAACGACACCATCACCGCCCACAACACCGGCTGCACCACATCAACACGACCGAACCCAGGAGCACCCGGCTCACCACGCAGCACATCCAGCAGCGACCAGTCCGTATGCGCCGACAACGCGGTCGCACACTCCCGCATCCGCTCCGCGAACACATCCGAGGACCCCATCAGCCCCGCAGCCATACCCACCCACTGCGAACCCTGCCCCGGGAACACGAACACCGGGCGCATCACACCATCAGCGACACCCCGCACCAGGGCCGGGCCCGACCGCCCACCGGCCAGGGCCTCCAGGCCGGCCACCAACTCCTCACGCCCACAGGCCGTCACCACCGCCCGGTGCTCGAAACGGGACCGGCTCAACGCCAGCGCATGCGCAAGATCCCGCATCGGCACACCCGGCGTTCCCGCAACCGACTCCGCCAGACGCGCCGCCTGATCCCGCAACGCCCCCTCCGACTTACCGGACAGCACGAACGGCAACACCACATCGGCCGGCAGCTCGGCCGCCACGACGACATCGTCGTCCGGCGCCTGCTCCAGAATGACGTGCGCGTTCGTACCGCTGATACCGAACGACGAGACAGCCGCACGCCTTGCATCACCGGTCTCCGGCCACGCCACCGACTCCGTCAGCAGCTCCACCGCACCCGCCGACCAGTCCACCTGAGGTGTCGGCTCGTCGACGTGCAGGGTCTGAGGAAGGACACCGTGCCGCATCGCCAGCACCATCTTGATGATTCCGGCAACACCCGCCGCAGCCTGCGTATGACCGATGTTCGACTTCACCGACCCGAGCAACAGCGGCCGATCCTGCGCACGCTCCTGCCCGTACGTCGCCAGCAACGCCTGCGCCTCGATCGGGTCACCCAGCTTCGTCCCCGTACCGTGCGCCTCCACCGCATCCACCTGCGAAGCCGACAAACCCGCATTCGCCAGAGCCTGCCGGATCACCCGCTGCTGCGACGGACCGTTCGGCGCCGTCAGACCATTCGACGCACCATCCTGGTTCACCGCCGAACCCCGCACCACCGCCAGCACCCGATGCCCGTTACGCCGCGCGTCCGAGAGCCGCTCGACCAGCAGCATGCCGACACCCTCGCCCCAGCCGGTGCCGTCGGCGCCGGCCGCGAAGGACTTGCAGCGGCCGTCCACCGCGAGAGCCCGCTGGCGGGAGAACTCGACGAACGTGCCGGGCGTGGCCATGACGGTCACACCGCCGGCCAGCGCCATCGAGCACTCACCCGACCGCAACGCCTGAATCGCCCAGTGCAACGCCACCAAAGACGACGAACACGCCGTATCGACGGTCACCGCAGGACCTTCCAGGCCCAAGGTGTACGACACCCGCCCCGAAGCGACACTTCCCGCGGTGCCCGTGGTGAGGTGCCCTTCAAGGCTCTCGGCGGACGCTGCGGCGTACGCCGCGAAGTCGTGGTACATGAGGCCTGCGAAGACGCCGGTCCTGCTCCCACGCAGGGAGGCGGGATCGATGTCCGCCGACTCCACCGCTTCCCATGAGGCCTCCAGGAGCAGTCTCTGTTGCGGATCCATCGCCACCGCCTCGCGCGGCGAGATCCCGAAGAACTCCGCATCGAAGTGTGTGGCGTCGTGCAGGAACCCGCCCTCGCGGGTGTACGAGGTACCGGGCCTGTCCGGGTCCGGATCGAACAGCCCGTCCACGTCCCAGCCGCGGTCGGCGGGGATGCCCGTGACCGCGTCACCGGCGGTGGAGAGCAGGTGCCACAGGTCCTCGGGGCCGGACACCCCGCCGGGGTAACGGCAACTCATACCGATGATCACGATCGGATCGTCCGCCGTGTTGCCGGTCGTTCCGGCAGCCTCGGTCGGCTCACTGTGCGTGCCGAGGATCTCCGCCCGGATGTAGTCCGCCAGCACCGCGGGGGTCGGATAGTCGAAGACAAGAGTCGCCGGCAGCCGTAGTCCCATGACCGCGTTGAGCCGGTTACGCAGATCCACGGCGGTCAGCGAGTCGAAGCCCAGATCGGTGAAGGCCTGCCGAGGTTTGATCGCCTCGCTCGAGCCATGACCCAGGGTGGAGGCGACCTCGATGCGTACGATCTCGAGGACGCGCGCCTCCTGTTCGGCCGGCTCCAGTCCGAGAAGGGCGCGTGCGAAGGACTGTGCACGGTCGGTGCCGGCGTCGGCCTGCCGCCGGTTCGACACCCGGACGAGACCCCGCAGCATCAGCGGAGTCATCTCCGGACGCAGTCGTAGAGCGGCCGTATCCACCCGGATGGGCACCAGTGCAGCCTCGCCGGGCAACGCGTGTGCTGTGTCGAGGAGTTCGAGTCCCTGTGCCGAGGACAACGGCAGCAGACCACCCCGGGCCATCCGCCGCAGATCCTCCGCACCGAGCTGCCCCGTCATCTCACTCGCCTGAGCCCACAGACCCCAGGCCAGCGACAGACCCACGAGCCCTTCCGCCCGCCGCACCTCCGCCAGCGCATCCAGGAACGCATTCGCCGCGGCGTAGTTCGCCTGACCCGCACCACCGAACACACCCGCCGCCGACGAGAACAACGTGAACATCGACAAATCCATGCCACGCGTCAACTCATGCAGATGCCACGCCGCATCAACCTTCGGCCGCAACACCGCAGCAAGCCGCTCCGACGTCAACGACGACACCACACCGTCATCCAGCACACCCGCCGTATGCACCACACCCGTCAACGGATGTTCAGAAGCGACACCGTCCAGCACCTCAGCCAGCGCGGCACGATCCGCCACATCACACGCGACGAAACCAGCCCGCGCGCCCAGCCCCTCCAACTCCGCCACCAGATCCGCCGCCCCCGGCGCATCCCCGCCCCGACGACTCACCAGCAGCAGATTCCGGACACCGCGCGCCACCACCAGATGGCGCGCCACCAACCCACCCAGCACACCACTGGCACCCGTCACCAACACCGTGCCCACAGAATCGGCATCCGGAGCACCACCACCCACACCGGCAGACACCCGCGCCAGCCTCGGCACGAACACCTCACCACCACGCACCGCCACCTGCGGCTCACCCGAAGCCACCACAACCGACAGAACCGACTCATCCACCCCCTCGACATCGACCAGCACGAACCGGCCCGGATTCTCCGTCTCAGCCGAACGCACCAGACCCCACACAGCAGCCTGCGCCGGATCCGGCACAGCGCCGGGGCCACAAGCCACCGCCCCGGAAGTCATCACCACCAGGCGGGCATCGGCGCATCGCTCATCCGCGAGCCACTTCTGCGTCAACTCCAATGCTTGGCGGGCGATTTCGTGGGCCCGGGATGCCGCGTCGACGCAATCGGACCCCACGTCCGCGAATGACACCGCCATCACGTCCGGCGCCGCCTCCAGGGAGGCAAGCTCGGCGTAGCGGGCGACTGCGGGAAGGGCCTCAGGGGCATCCATCGGCATCACGGAGCCCATCGGCTTCGCCGCCCACTCGACCCGGAACATCGCGTCACCGAGCGCATGGTCCGAAGGCTTCAGCTGTTCCGGGCTGATGGGGCGGAGTGCGAGCGTCTCGACGGAGGCGACCGGGCGGCCCGTTCCGTCGGCCAGCAGCAGGGACGCTCCCGACCGCGCGCGCCGGATCCGGACCCTCAGCGCACGCGCGCCGACCGCGCCCAGCGAGACCCCGCTCCAGACGAACGGCAGCTCGACGGAGCCCGGTTCGCCTCCGGCTTCACGGGGTGTCGACCAGCCCAGCGCGTGCAGTGCGGCGTCCAGCAGAGCGGGGTGGACCCCGAAACCCTCGACATCCGCCTCTTCCGGCAGGGCCACCTCCGCGTACACGTCGTCGCCTTGCCGCCAGGCAGCCCGAAGCCCTTGGAACAAGGGGCCGTATCCGTAGCCGGCCTCGGCGAGCGACTCGTAGAGGGTGTCCACGGCGAGCGTCCGGGCACCGGTCGGCGGCCACTCGTCCAGAGCGTCCGCAGCGGCCACTTCCCCGCACGTCGCCGTACCGGATGCGTGCAGGGTCCACACGTCCTCCGGTGCTCCGGCAGGTGCCGCGTGGACGCGCACGGTGCTGCGGCCCGACCGGTCCGGCAGGGTCACCGTCACCTGGATCACGACCGCGCCCGAGTCCGGGACGACCAGCGGTGCCTCGATCATGAGCTCTTCCAGCAGCTCACAGCCGACCTGGTCGACGGCGTGCAGAGCCAGGTCGACGAAGGCCGTTCCCGGGAGCAGTACCGAGCCCAGAACGACGTGATCGGCGAGCCAGGGGTGCGTGTCGACCGACAACCTGCCTGTCAGCACCACACCTTCGGAGTCGGCCAGCCGGATCGCCCCGGAGAGCAGGGCGTGCCCGCCGGGCCGGATTCCGGCCGCAGAGATGTCGTGGCCCTGTCCGGCGGCCGACTTGAGCCAGTAGTGCTGATGCTGGAAGGGGTACGTCGGCAGGTCGACACGCTGGGCGTCGACGCCCTCGAACAGGACCCTCCAGTCGAGCTCGGCTCCGTGCGCATGGGCCTCGGCCAGAGACATCAGGATGCGCCGGTGCTCGTCCTCGTCCCGCCGCAGCGTCCCCAACGCCACCGCTTCACTACCGGCCGCCTCGAACGTCTCCTGCAGTGCCATGGTGAGCACCGGGTGCGGGCTGACCTCCACGAACACACCGTGCCCCGAGGTGAGCAGTGCCCGGGTCGTCTTCTCCAGGAGGACCGTCCGGCGCAGGTTGGTGTACCAGTACTCGCCGTCCATCCCCGCCGTGTCCAGCAACTCACCCGTCACCGTCGAATACAGCGGCACCTTCGACACACGCGGGGACAGATCCGCCAACACCTTCAGCAACTGGTCACGGATCCGCTCCACATGCGCACTGTGAGACGCGTAGTCCACATCGATGCGCTTGCAACGCACCCCGTCCGCCTTGCACACCACCAGCAGCTCGTCCAGCGCGTCACCGTCACCACTGACCACCACCGAGGACGGGCCGTTCACCGCCGCGACGGAAAGGCGCCCCTCCCACTTGGAGAGCCGTACCTCCACCTGCTGCGCCGGCTCCGCGACGGACACCATGCCGCCCAGTCCCGAGAGCTCAAGAATCGCCCGGCTCCGCAAGGCCACCACCCGCGCGCCGTCCTCCAGGGACAGCCCACCGGCCACGCAGGCCGCTGCGATCTCACCCTGGGAGTGGCCCATCACCGCAGCGGGCACCACACCCGCCGCACGCCACACCTCGGCCAACGACACCATCACCGCCCACAACACCGGCTGCACCACATCAACGCGGCCGAACCCAGGAGCACCCGGCTCCTCCCGCAGCACATCCAGCAGCGACCAGTCCGTATGCGCCGACAACGCGGTCGCACACTCCCGCATCCGCTCCGCGAACACATCCGAGGACCCCATCAGCCCCGCAGCCATACCCACCCACTGCGAACCCTGCCCCGGAAAAACGAACACCGGCCGCATCACACCATCAGCGACACCCCGCACCAGCGCCGGGCCCGACCGCCCACCCGCCAGGGCCTCCAGGCCCGACCGGAGCTCCTCGACATCGTCGGCAACCAGTACCGCACGATGCGTGAACCTCGTACGGCTGGTGGCCAACGACCACGCGACGTCCCCCAAGGCGAGACCGGGCTCCCGGTCCAGCAGACCGGCCAGCAGGGTTGCCTGCTCCGCCACGGCGTCGGGCGACTTCCCGGAGAGCACGAACGGCAGGGCGGACGGCAGCACCGCATCGGCCGGAAGTCTGGCCTCCGCAGCGACTTCGGCGTCCGGTGCCTGCTCCAGAATGACGTGCGCGTTCGTACCGCTGATACCGAACGACGACACGCCGGCCCGGCGCGGCTCGTCCTTCTCCGGCCACGCCACCGACCGGGTCAGGAGCTCAACAGAGCCCGAGGACCAGTCGACTTGGGAGGACGGCTTGTCGAGGTGCAGGGTCCGGGGAAGCACACCGTGCCGCATCGCCATCACCATCTTGATGACGCCGGCCACACCCGCCGCAGCCTGCGCGTGGCCGATGTTCGACTTCAGCGACCCCAGGAAGAGCGGACGGTCGTCCGGCCGGCCCTGCCCGTACGTCGCCAGCAGTGCCTGCGCCTCGATCGGGTCGCCCAGCCGGGTGCCTGTGCCGTGTGCCTCCACGGCGTCCACCTGTGCCGGCGAGACGCCGGCATTGGCCAGGGCCTGGCGGATGACACGCTGCTGAGAGGGCCCGTTCGGGGCCGTCAGACCGTTCGACGCACCGTCCTGGTTCACCGCGGAGCCCCGCACCACCGCCAGGACCTGATGGCCGTTGCGCCGCGCGTCCGAGAGCCGTTCGAGGAGCAGCAGGCCCACACCCTCGGACCACGCGGTGCCGTCGGCGTCGTCGGAGAATGCCTTGCAGCGGGCGTTCACGGCGAGGCCGCCGTGCCCGCCGAACTCGGCGAAGATCCCTTCGTCGGCCATGATCATGGCGCCGCCCGCCAGCGCCATGGAGCATTCGCCCGACCGCAGCGCCTGCATGGCGAGGTGCAGCGCCACCAGGGAGGAGGAACACGCCGTGTCGACCGACACCGCGGGCCCTTCCAGGCCGAAGGTGTACGCCACCCGTCCGGAGACGACACTGCCTGCGGTTCCGGTCAGCACATGTCCGGCGACGCCCTCGGGGAGCTGGTCGAGCGATGTGGCGTACCCGGTGGAGGACGTACCGGCGAAGACGCCGGTACGACTGCCGCGTACGGATGCGGGGGCGATGCCCGCCCGCTCGAACGCCTCCCAGGCCGCCTCGAGCAGCAGCCGCTGCTGCGGATCCATCGCCAGCGCCTCACGCGGCGAGATCCCGAAGAAGGCGGCGTCGAACTCGCCCGCGTCGTGGACGAACCCGCCCTCGTGGGGCAGGGCGGAGCCGTCGTCGGGCGACGGCAGCCGCCAGCCCCGGTCGGTGGGGAAGCCGGAGATCCCGTCGGTGCCGGTGGCGACGAGGTCCCAGAGGTCCTCGGGGGAGTTGACGCCTCCCGGGTAGCGGCAGCTCATGGCCACGATCGCGACCGGCTCGTCGGTGTCGGCCGCTCCGGCCCGTACCGCGGATGCGGCGGACGCGGGTGATCCGGGGGTCTCGACCAGCACGCTGTGCAGGTGGGCGGCCATCAGGGCCGGAGTCGGGTAGTCGAAGATCAGCGATGCGGGGAGCCGTAGTCCGGTCGCCGCACCCAGGCGGTTGCGCAGCTCGACGGCGGTGAGCGAGTCGAAGCCGAGATCCTTGAACGCCCGGCCGGGGCGTACGGCGTCCGCGTCCGCGTGTCCGAGAACAGCGGCGGCTCGGGCGCTGACGAGTTCCACGAGCGTCTGTGTCCGCTCCGACTCGTCCAGTCCCCTCAGCCGCTCGGTGAGCGTCGAGGCTTCGAAGGCCGCCGAAGCCACGCTTCGCCTGTTGGACCTGCGTCCGCCGAGTCCCAGCCCCTTGAACAGGGACGGCTCCTCAGCCCTGCCTCGCAGGAAGCCGGCGTCCAGCTTCACCGGTACGACCACGGCTTCGTCGACGGCCAGTGCGGCGTCGAACAGAGCCACACCCTCCTGCGCCGACAGGGTGATCAGCCCACCCCGTGTGCTGCGGCCCGCGCTCGTCCCGCGGAGCCGGTCGATCATGCCGCCGGCCTGCTCCCACGGGCCCCAGGCGAGGGAGGTCGCTGCGAGACCCTGCCGCCGTCTGGCCTGGGCCAGCGAGTCGAGGAAGACGTTCGCGGCCGCGTAGTTCCCCTGGCCGGGCGCGCCCAGCAGCCCGGAGGTGGAGGAGAACAGTGCGAACACCGACAGGTCCAGGTCGCGGGTCAGCCGGTGCAGATGCCAGGCGGCGTCTGCCTTGGGCTCCATGACCGCGTCCAGTCGGTCGCCGGTGAGTGAGGAGATGATGCCGTCGTCGAGCACGCCCGCGGCGTGGACCACGGCGGTCAGCGGGTGCGCGTCGTCGATGGACGCGAGGAGGCCGGCGACCGCCTCGGCGTCGGAGACGTCGCAGGCGGCCAGAGTGACGGTGGTGGCGCCGAGTTCGGTCAGTTCGGCGGCGAGTTCCTGCGCGCCCGGCGCGTCAGGCCCGCCCCTTCCCGCCAGCACCAGGTGCCGGGCGCCGTGCGTGGCGACCAGATGCCGGGCGAGTACACCCCCGAGCGATCCGGTGCCACCGGTGAGCAGCACGGTTCTGTCGCGGTCGAGCGGCTGCGGGACGGTGAGCACGACCTTTCCGATGTGCCGGGCCTGGCTGAGGAAGCGGAATGCCTCCGCTGCGCGGCGGACGTCCCAGGTCCGCACCGGAAGCGGACGCAGAGCCCCGCTCTCGAACAGCGCGACCACCTCGGCGAGCATCCGGCCGATCCGCTCGGGCCCGGCCTGGATGACGTCGAACGCCTGGTAGGCGACGCCGGGGTGGGTCTGCGCGACCGCTTCGGGGTCGCGCACGTCCGCCTTGCCCATCTCCACGAACCGTCCGCCACGGGGAAGCAGGCGCAGCGAGGCGTCCACGAACGGCCCGGCGAGGGAGTCAAGGACCACGTCGACACCGCGTCCGTCGGTGACGGAGCGGAACTGCTCCTCGAACTCCAGCGTCCGCGACGAGGCGATGTGCTCGTCGTCCAGTCCGAGTTCCCGCAGGGTGTCCCACTTGGCCGGGCCGGCCGTCCCGAACACCTCGGCGCCGAGATGGCGCGCGAGCTGTGTGGCCGCCATGCCCACACCGCCCGCCGCCGCGTGCACGAGGACCGATTCGCCGGGCTGTACCGCGGCCAGGTCGACCAGACCGTAGTACGCGGTGAGGAACACGATGGGCACCGAGGCGGCCTCGGTGAACGACCAACCGTCGGGAATCCTCGCGACCATGCGGTGATCGGTCACCGCGGTGGGGCCGAAGCCTCCGCTGAGCAGGCCCATCACACGGTCGCCGGGTACGACCCCGGTCACGTCGGGGCCGGTCTCCAGTACGACACCGGCACCCTCGATGCCCATCGTGGCGTGCCCCGGGTACATGTCGAGGGCGATCAGGACGTCACGGAAGTTGAGCCCCGCGGCACGCACGGCCACGCGTATCTGGCCGGATTCGAGCTCGTTGCACGCTTCCGGGTGGGGCAGCAGCCGCAGCCCGTCGAGCGTCCCCCTGCTCACGCTGTCGAGTCGCCAGGCCGTGCCGTCCACCGGCGGGAGCAGTGTTCCGTCCTGCCCGGAACGCACGAAGCGGGGTGCGTGGAGCGCTCCGTCCCGTACGGCCAACTGTGGCTCGCCGCTGTCGACAGCGCGGCGCACGAGGCTGACGTCGGGTCCCGTCGTCCCGTCCAGGTCCAACAGGACGAACCGCTGCGGGTTCTCCGACTGTGCCGACCGCACCAAGCCCCACACCGGGGCGACGGACAGGTCGGCGGCGGCATGCGTGTCGCCGCCCGTGTCGACGGCGCGACGGGTGACGACGACCAGCCTGGCCGCGTCCAGGCGCGGTTCGGCCAGCCATTCCTGCAGGAGTCCGAGCGTACGGTGCGCGGTGCGGTGAGTGGCTTCGAGGACATCGGCACCGTCAGCCGCGCCCTCGGTGGTGTCGATCAGTACGACGTCCGGTGCGGCGGCTCCCGCGTCGAGGGCTGCGCTCAACGCGGTCACGTCCGCGTAGGTGTCACAGGCGTCGAGGCCGGGGCCGGTCCCTTCGGCTGCCAGCACTCCCCACACCTGCTCCCCCTCAACCAGCTCCGGGGAGGGCGCGTCCTGGGCGATCTGGACCCAGCTCAGCTGGAACAGCGAGTCCGCGGTGGCACGACGTCGGTCGTCGAACTGCTCGGCGGACACCTGGCGCAGCTGCAACGCCTCTATCCGTGCCACGAGTTGTCCGGCGGCATCGGCCAGGATGAGCGACATCGTGTTGTCGCGCCCCGTGGAAGCGATCCGCATCCGCAGCGTCGTGGACCCGGTGGCGCGAAGGAGCACCCCGTTCCATGAGAACGGCAGCCAGCCGCGCCGCTCGTGGCTCGCCGGGTCCTCCGGACCGTCGTCGCCCAGCAGACCGCCCACCGCGAGGGAGTGGAGCGCGGAGTCGAGCAGCGCGGGGTGCACACCGAATCCGGCGACATCGAGGCCGGTCACGGCCACTTCGGCGAAGACCTCCTCACCACGACGCCAGACCCGCTGCAGCCCCTGGAAGGCAGGACCGTAGCCGAAGCCCTGGTCAGCGAGTCGTGCGTACAGCCCTTCGACACCGATCTCGGTCGCGTCGCGCGGCGGCCAGGCCCGCAGGGAGTCCCGCACCGAGGATTCGGCGGAGGACGCGACGGCCTCGTCCGCCGGGGCGAGGAGGCCGGTGGCGTGCTGCGTCCAGTCGTTCTCCTCGCCGTCGGCCTCCCCCGGGCGTGAGTGCACGCTGATGGGCCTGCGCCCGTCGGCCTCGGGAGTACCCACCACTACCTGGAGTTGGACACCTGCGGACTCGTGGAGCACCAGTGGGGCCTGCAGGGTCAGCTCGTCCACCAGTTCGCAGCCGACGTGATCGCCCGCGTGTAGGGCCAGATCGACGAAGGCCGTTCCGGGGAGCAGCACCGAGCCCATGACGGCGTGGTCTGCGAGCCAGGGATGCGTCTGGAGCGACAGACGTCCCGTGAACAGGAACTCGTCGGTGTGCGCCAGGCCGACCACGGCGGCAAGGAGCGGGTGATCGCCGGTGCGCATCCCGAGCCCGGCAACGTCTCCGGTCCGGTGCCAGGTGTTCTTCGGCCAGTAACGCTGCCGCTGGAAGGCGTAGGTCGGCAGGTCGATGCGGCGGGCGCCGGTGCCGGCGAAGTACGCCGCCCAGTCGACGGCCGATCCACGTACGTGGAGTTCGGCGAGCGCGGTGACGAGGGTCGTCGCCTCGTCGCGGTCCTTCCGCAGAACCGGTACGAAGGTCGCTTCCTCGACGCAGTCCTGCCCCATCGCGGACAGCACACCGTCCGGCCCCAGCTCCAGGAATGTCGTCACACCCTGGTCCAGAAGGGCCTGCATCCCGTCCGCGAAGCGCACTGCTTCGCGGACGTGACCCACCCAGTAGTCAGCCGAGCCGATCTCCTCGCCCGACACAACCAGACCGGACACGTTCGAGACCACAGAGATCTGCGGGGACTGGAACGTCAGAGTCTCCGCGACCGTGCGGAACTCCTCCAGCATGGCGTCCATGCGGGGCGAGTGGAAAGCATGACTGACACGAAGCCGCTTCGTCTTGCGGTCCTGAGCCGCGAAGTGCGCGGCGATCGCCAGGACAGCGTCCTCGTCACCGGAAATAACCGTCGCGGAAGGTCCGTTGAGGGCGGCGATGTCGACACCGTCGGTCAGCAGCGGCAGAACCTCGTCCTCCGTCGCCTCGAGCGACACCATCGCCCCGCCCGCCGGCAGCGCCTGCATCAGACGGCCACGCGCCGCCACCAGCTTCGCCGCGTCCTCCAGCGAAAACACACCGGCCACATGCGCGGCCGACAGCTCACCGATGGAGTGCCCCAGCAGATAATCCGGCCGCACACCCCACGCCGACACCAGACGGAACAACGCCACTTCGAGCGCGAACAGCCCGGCCTGCGTGAACTGCGTTTGATCCAGCAGCTCACCACCCTCGAACACCACATCCCGCACCGGCCGGTCCAGATGACGGTCCAGCTCCGCACACACCGCGTCGAACGCATCCGCGAACACCGGATACGCCCCGTACAACTCGCGACCCATACCCGACCGCTGAGCGCCCTGACCCGAGAACAGCACGGCGATCGGATTGTGGTCGACTGCGGTGGCGGTGACCGCGCCGGCAACCTGCGGATCGTCGGCCAGTGCCGCCACCTGGCGAAGGAGGCTTTCCCCGTCCGCGCCGATGAGCACCGCTCGGTGGTCCATCGCGGTCCGGGCCATGGCGAGGGAGTACCCGTAGTCGACGGCGCCGTGGACCGTTTCGTGCTGGGCCAGCAGGCGAGCAGCCTGCTCGGCGAGCGCCGGCCCGGACCTCGCGGACAGGAGCCACGGAACGACCGGGAGCACAGCGGTCGACGCCGCCGGTTCCTCGTCCGCTTCCTGGGCCTGCTCCAAGATGACGTGCGCGTTGGTCCCGCTCATTCCGAACGACGAGACGCCCGCTCGCCTCGGGTGTCCTGTCTCGGGCCAGGCCACCGACTCGGTCAGGAGCTCCACGCCTCCCGACCACTCCACGTGGGATGAAGGCTTGTCGACGTGCAGGGTCTGCGGCAGCACACCGTGCCGCATCGCCATCACCATCTTGATCACACCGGCAACGCCGGCGGCACCTGCGGTGTGACCGATGTTCGACTTGAGTGATCCCAGCCGAAGCGGCCGGTTTCCGGAGCGGTCCTGCCCGTAGGTCGCCAGCAGGGACTGCGCCTCGATCGGGTCGCCGAGCCGGGTACCCGTGCCATGGGCCTCCACCGCGTCCACGTCTGCCGGGGACAGCCCGGCGTCGGCCAGCGCCTGCCGGATCACCCGCTGCTGCGACGGCCCGTGGGGGACGGTGAGACCACTGCTCGCGCCGTCCTGGTTGATCGCGGAACCGCGGATGACCGCTAGGACCTGGTGGTCGTTGCGGCGCGCGTCGGAGAGTCGCTCGACCAGCAGCATGCCGACGCCTTCGCCCCAGCCCGTGCCGTCAGCCGCCTCGGCGAACGCCTTGCACCGGCCGTCGGACGCCAGACCACGCTGCCGGGAGAACTCCAGGAAGGCTCCGGGAGTGGACATCACCGACGCCCCACCCACCAGCGCCATGGAGCACTCCCCCTGGCGCAATGCCTGGGCGGCCCAGTGCAGGGCCACCAGCGACGACGAGCACGCGGTGTCGACGGTCGCTGCCGGCCCCTGGAGACCGAGGGCATAAGCGATACGGCCGGACATGACGCTCGCGGAGTTGCCGATGGCGAGGTAACCGCCGAGCTCCGCCGTGTCGTTGTGCAGCAGGCCGGCGTAATCCTGGGCGTTGGAGCCGACGAAGACGCCGGTGCTGCTGCCGTGCAGCGAGGCCGGGTCGATACCGGCCCGCTCCAGTGCCTCCCAGGCCGTTTCGAGGAGCAGGCGCTGCTGAGGGTCCATCGCCAGCGCCTCACGCGGCGAGATCCCGAAGAACTCGGCATCGAAGTCCCCGACGGAGGTCAGGAAGCCGCCCTGGTCGGCGTAGGTCGTGCCGGGATGGTCCGGATCGGGGTGGTAGAGCCCTTCCGCGTCCCAGCCCCGGTCCGTCGGGAAGCCTGTGATCGCGTCCGAACCGTCTGCCACCAACTGCCACAGCTGTTCGGGCGAGCGGACATCGCCGGGAAACCGGCAGCTCATGCCGACGATGGCGATCGGCTCCTGGGCCTCGGTCTCGACCTCGTGGAGCCGCTGCTTCGTCTGCCGAAGCTCAGCGGTCATCCACTTCAGGTGATCCAGGAGTTTCTCTTCACTCGCCATCGGAAACAGCACCGCCCCTTGAGAAAGCCATGATTTGCACGCGCGTCAACAACTGCCGTTCAGGACTTGCCGAATTCGCGTTGGATGAGGTCGAACATCTCGTCCGACGTGGCCGCGTCGAGCGCGGGGTCCACCTCGACGGTCGTCGGCGTGGGTGTGTCCGACGACGTGACAGCTGCCGACGGGACGCCCCACGCCGTCAACAGGCTTCGGAGTCTCTCTGTGATGTCGTCCCGGTCGACATCCGTGGTGGACAACCCGGAGAGCATGCGCTCCAACTCGGTGATGGCCGAGGCGACCGGGGCCGCCGCCGACATGTCCTGAGCCAGCTCGGAACACAGGTGCTCCGCCAACGCCGCGGACGAGGTGAAGTCGAAGAGGAGCGTGGTCGGCAGGCGGAGCCCTGTGTGGGACGCCAGTCGGTTGCGTACCTCGACAGCCATGAGCGAGTCGAAACCCAGCTCGACGAAGCCCCGCCGGGGCTTCACGGCGTCGGACGACTCATGACCCAGCACTCGCGCCGCCTCGCCCCGTACGAGCTCGAGCACGATGCGCTGCTGCTCCGGCTCCGTGGCTGAGGACAGCCGCTTGCGCAGAAGCGTCGCAGCGTCGCCGGGGCCGGTGTCCTCCTCCTCATCGGGTTGCGTCAGCGCCTGCCGTACGTCGGAGAGTTCGCTGAGGAGCGGGCTGTGGCGACGAGCGGTGAAGGCCGGCGCGAAGCGTTCCCAGTCCACGTCGGCAACCGTGAGGGTCGTCTCGTCCTCGGAGAGCGCCTGGTGCAGCGAGGCGATCGCCTGGGCCGGAGCCAGCGCGACGAGTCCGTGCCGGTGCAGGTCCTCGGTCGTGCCGTCCGCCATTCCCCCATCCGCCCAGGGACCCCAGGCGATGGAAGTGGCGGTCAGCCCACGGGCCCGTCGGCTCTCGGCCAGAGCGTCGAGGTGCGCGTTGGCCGCCGCGTAGGCGGCTTGGCCTCCACTGCCCCAGACGGCACTGATCGAGGAGAACAACACGAACGCGTCGAGCGCCCGGTCACCGAAGACCGCATCCAGATTGTCCGCACCCGCCACCTTCGCCCGCAGCACCTCGTCGAACTCATCAGCGGTCATACCCACCAGACCGGTCATCTGACCGACACCCGCTGCATGGAACACCGAACGCACCGGACCACCGGCCGCTTCGACCTCCCGGACCAGCCCCTCCAGAGCAACCCGATCACTCACATCACACCCAGCGACCACCACCTCCGCACCCAGACCCTCAAGCTCCTCCACCAGCCCAGGAGAAGCCGAACCACCACGACTCACCAACACCACACGGCCGGCACCCTCACCCACCACCCACCGGGCCACATGCCCACCCAACGCACCTGAACCACCCGTCACCAACACAGTCCCACCCACCACCACACCCGAACCCGAGCGCGCGCCCGAATCCGAACCCGGGGCACGCACCACACGACGCCCGAACACACCCGAACCCCGCACCGCAACCTGATCCTCACCACCCCCACCCATCAACACCCCACACAAACGACCCAGCACACGCTCATCCACAACCCCAGGAACATCAACCAACCCACCCCACACCCCAGGCAACTCCAACCCCGCCACCCGACCCAGACCCCACACCTGAGCACCCACCGGATCCACCACACCATCCGCACGCCCCACCGACACCGCACCACTGGTCACACACCACAACCGCACCGACACACCCGCCAGCGCCTGCACCAACCCCAACGTCCCCACACCACCCAACAACGACACCACACCCGAAACACCCACCAACCGCTCCCCCAACACCCCACCATCAACAACACCGTCCACCACCAACAACCCCGCACCACGAGCCACCAGACCCGCCACCACCGGACCATCCACATCCACGGCAGCACACACCACCAACCAACCACCCGAAAGCGACTCCGACACCACACCCCCGACCGACTTCCACACCACCCGATAACGCCAGGAATGGTCGTCTTCGGTGCGTACGGCAGTAGGCTCCTCGAACCAGTAGTGCTCGTGTTGGAAGGCGTAGGCCGGCAGGTCGACGCGGCGGGCGCCGGTGCCGGCGAAGTACGCCGCCCAGTCGACGGCCGATCCACGTACGTGGAGCTCGGCGAGCGCGGTGACGAGGGTCGTCGCCTCGTCGCGGTCCTTGCGCAGAGCCGGGACGAACGCCGACTCCTCGACACAGTCCTGCCCCATCGCGGACAGCACACCGTCCGGCCCCAACTCCAGATAGCTGGTGACACCCTGGTCCCGGAGAGACCGCATACCGTCGACGAAACGAACGGCCTCGCGGACGTGGCGTACCCAGTAGTCCGCCGAGCAGATCTCGTCGTCCGACACCACCTGACCGGTGACGTTCGAGACGATCCCGATGCCGGGCCGTTGGAAGGTCAGGCCTTCCGCGACCGTGCGGAATTCCTCCAGCATGGCGTCCATACGCGGCGAGTGGAACGCATGGCTGACGCGGAGCCTCTTCGTCTTGCGGTCCTGAGCCGCGAAGTGCGCGGCGATCGCCAGGACAGCGTCCTCGTCACCCGAAACCACCGTCGCGGACGGCCCATTGAGCGCGGCGATCGAGACCTCGTCGGTCAGCAGCGGCAGGACTTCGTCCTCCGACGCCTGGAGCGACACCATCGCCCCACCGGCCGGCAACGCCTGCATCAGACGGCCGCGCGCCGCGACCAGCTTCGCCGCGTCCTGGAGTGAGAGCACCCCCGCCACGTGCGCTGCCGACAGCTCACCGATGGAGTGCCCCAGCAGGTAATCCGGCTTCACACCCCACGCGGACACCAGACGGAACAACGCCACTTCGAGCGCGAACAGCCCGGCCTGCGTGAACTGCGTCTGATCCAGCAGCTCACCACCCTCGAACACCACATCCCGCACCGGCCGGTCCAGATGACGGTCCAGCTCCGCACACACCGCATCGAACGCATCCGCGAACACCGGATACGCCCCGTACAGCTCACGGCCCATACCCGACCACTGCGCACCCTGACCCGAGAACAACACCGCCGAACGGCCCTCGACCACCTCACCGCGCACGGTCCGGTCGCCGACCAGCACCGCACGGTGCTCCAGCACCGCACGCGTCGTCGCCAGCGAGAATCCGACGTCCACCGGATCCCGATCCACCGCGAACGCCGACAACCGCTCCACCTGCGCCGAAAGACCCGCCTCGGACTTCGCCGACACCACCCACGGCACCACCGGCAACCCCCGAGACACCGCCTCCGCGGCTTCCTCCGGCGCCTCGATCACCGGAGCCTGCTCCAGGATCACATGCGCGTTCGTGCCACTGATCCCGAACGACGACACCGCGGCACGCCGCGCCTCACCCGTCTCCGGCCACGCCACCGACTCCGTCAGCAGCTCCACCGAACCCGCCGACCAGTCCACCTGCGACGACGGCTCGTCCACATGCAGGGTCTGCGGCAGCACACCGTGCCGCATCGCCATCACCATCTTGATCACACCGGCCACGCCCGCAGCAGCCTGCGTGTGACCGATGTTCGACTTCAGCGACCCCAAGTGCAGCGGAAGGTCCTCGGCGCGCTCCTGCCCGTATGTCGCGAGTACCGCCTGCGCCTCGATCGGGTCGCCCAGAGCCGTACCGGTTCCATGTGCTTCCACGGCGTCCACCTGGGAAGCCGACAGGCCGGCGTTCAGCAGTGCCTGCCGGATCACCCGCTGTTGCGACGGGCCGTTGGGCGCCGTCAGACCGTTGCTCGCACCGTCCTGGTTGACCGCACTGCCCCGCAGGACAGCGAGCACCTCGTGGCCGTTCTGCCGCGCGTCCGAAAGCCGCTCGACCAGGAGCACGCCCACGCCCTCGGACCAGCCCGTGCCGTCCGCCGCCTCGGCGAAGGACTTGCATCGGCCGTCCCCCGCGAGGCCGCCCTGCCGCGAGAACTCCGAGAACGTCACCGCGGTGCCCATCACCGTCACGCCACCGACCAGTGCCAATGAGCACTCGCCCGACCGCAGGGACTGAGCAGCGAGGTGCAGAGCCACCAGAGACGACGAGCACGCCGTGTCCAGCGTGACGGCCGGCCCTTCGAGCCCGAAGGCGTACGAGATGCGACCGGACAGGACACTCGTCGCGTTTCCTGTGAGCAGATGCCCCCCGACGCCCTCCACCTCACCCGCGTTGGTTCCCGACGCATATCCCTGGCTCGCAGCCCCGGCGAAGACAGCGGTACTGCTGCCGCGCAGGGAGAGCGGGTCGATGCCGGCACGCTCGAACACCTCCCACGACGTCTCCAGCAGCAGCCGCTGCTGCGGGTCCATCGCCAGCGCCTCACGCGGCGAGATCCCGAAGAACTCGGCATCGAACGAGGCCGCGTCGTGCAGGAATCCGCCCTCGCGTGCATACGAGGAACGCGGGTCGACGGACCATCCCCGGTCGATCGGGAAGCCGGTGATGCCGTCGGCTCCTTCGACGAGCAACGACCACAGGTCCTCCGGAGAGCGAACGTCGCCGGGAAGGCGGCAGCTCATGCCCACGATGACGATCGGGTCGTCGCTGGTGACGGACGCGGCTGTCCCGGAGCCGTCAGAGTCCGCTTCGGCGCCGAAGAGCATCGCACGGAGGTATTCCGCCAGAGCAGCGGGGTTCGGGCTGTCGAAGACGAGAGTGGTGGGCAGAGCCAGCCCGGTTTCCTTCTGCAGTCGGTTCCGCAGCTCGACGGCCGTCAGGGAGTCGAACCCCAGTTGCTGGAACGCCCGGTCCGCAGGAATCCTGACCGTGTCCTGATGCCCCAGAACGAACGCGACCTGCCGACGTACGAGGTCGAGCAGGGCAGCAGCTCTCTCGGTGTCCGCGAGCGCGGCGAACCCGGCCGGAAGGGACGAGGACCGGGAGTCGGCGGAGCCGGATGTGTCGTCCTCGGTGAGCTCGCTCAGCAGAGGGCTCTCGCGCACGGCGGTGAACGTCGGCGCGAAGAGCTGCCAGTCCACATCGGCAACCGTGATCACGGCATCACCCTCGTCGAGCGCCTGCTCGAGTCCGGCTATCGCCGTGGTCGGCGCCATCGCGGTCAGGCCACGGCGACGGAGGTGCTCCGCAGCCTCGCCCTCGGCCATGCCGCCCTCCGCCCAGGGGCCCCATGCGATGGAGGTGGCGGTCAGCCCACGGGCCCGTCGGCTCTCGGCCAGAGCGTCGAGGTGCGCGTTGGCCGCCGCATAAGCGGCTTGACCTCCGCTGCCCCAGACACCGGCGATCGAGGAGAACAACACGAACGCCTCGAGCGCCCGGTCACCGAAGACCGCATCCAGATTGTCCGCACCCGCCACCTTCGCCCGCAACACCTCGGCGAAGTCGTCCGACCGTGTCTCGGCGAGTGGCGCAATGCGGTTGATGCCCGCGGCGTGGAACACCGAACACACCGGACCACCGGCCGCTTCGACCTCCCGGACCAGCCCCTCCAGAGCAACCCGATCACTCACATCACACCCAGCGACCACCACCTCCGCACCCAGCCCCTCAAGCTCCTCCACCAGCCCAGGAGAAGCCGAACCACCACGACTCACCAACACCACACGGCCGGCACCCTCACCCACCACCCACCGAGCCACATGCCCACCCAACGCACCCGAACCACCCGTCACCAACACCGTCCCACCCACCACCACACCCGAACCCGAGCGCGCGCCCGAATCCGAGCCCGGGGCACGCACCACACGACGCCCGAACACACCCGAACCCCGCACCGCAACCTGATCCTCACCACCCCCACCCATCAACACCCCACACAACCGGCCCAGCACACGCTCGTCCACCAACCCCGGAACATCAACCAACCCACCCCACACCCCAGGCAACTCCAACCCCGCCACCCGACCCAGACCCCACACCTGAGCACCCACCGGATCCACCACACCATCAGCACGCCCCACCGACACCGCACCACTGGTCACACACCACAACCGCACCGACACACCCGCCAGCGCCTGCACCAACCCCAACGTCCCCACACCACCCAACAACGACACCACACCCGAAACACCCACCAACCGCTCCCCCAACACCCCACCATCAACAACACCATCCACCACCAACAACCCCGCACCACGAGCCACCAGACCCGCCACCACCGGACCATCCACATCCACGGCAGCACACACCACCAACCAACCACCCGAAAGCGACTCCGACACCACACCCCCGACCGACTTCCACACCACCCGATAACGCCAGGAGTCGGGGGCGGACTGCGCACTCCTTGCAGAAGAGGGAACAGCCGCAACCTCAGGCCAGAAACGCTGCCGCTGGAAGGCGTAGGTGGGGAGGTCGACGCGGCGGGCGCCGGTGCCGGCGAAGTACGCCGCCCAGTCGACGGCCGCTCCACGTACGTGCAGTTCGGCGAGCGCGGTGACAAGGGTCGTCGCCTCGTCGCGCTCCTTGCGCAGAACCGGTACGAACGCCGACTCCTCGACACAGTCCTGCCCCATCGCGGACAGCACACCGTCCGGCCCCAACTCCAGATAGCTGGTGACACCCTGGTCCCGGAGAGACCGCATACCGTCGACGAAACGAACGGCCTCGCGGACGTGGCGTACCCAGTAGTCCGCCGAGCAGATCTCGTCGTCCGACACGACCAGACCGGACACGTTCGAGACCACAGGGATCTGCGGGGACTGGAACGTCAGGGTCTCCGCAACCGTGCGGAACTCCTCCAGCATGGCGTCCATGCGCGGCGAGTGGAACGCATGGCTGACGCGGAGCCTCTTCGTCTTGCGGTCCTGAGCCGCGAAGTGCGCGGCGATCGCCAGGACAGCGTCCTCGTCACCCGAAACCACCGTCGCGGACGGCCCATTGAGCGCGGCGATCGAGACCTCGTCGGTCAGCAGCGGCAGAACCTCGTCCTCCGTGGCCTGGAGGGACATCATCGCCCCGCCCGCCGGCAGCGCCTGCATCAGACGACCACGCTCCGCCACCAGCTTCGCCGCGTCCTCCAGCGAAAACACACCGGCCACATGCGCGGCCGACAACTCACCGATCGAATGACCCAGCAGATAATCCGGCCGCACACCCCACGCGGACACCAGACGGAACAAAGCCACTTCAAGGGCGAACAGCCCGGCCTGCGTGAACTGCGTCTGATCCAGCAGCTCACCACCCTCGAACACCACATCCCGCACCGGCCGGTCCAGATGACGGTCCAGCTCCGCACACACCGCGTCGAAGGCGTCCGCGAACACCGGATACGCCTCATACAGCTCACGGCCCATACTCGACCGCTGCGCACCCTGACCCGAGAACAGCACACCGGTCCGGCCCGGCGTCACCGCACCCGTGACCGTCCGGTCACCGATGACCACCGCACGGTGCTCCAGCACCGCACGCGTCGTCGCCAGCGAGAACCCGACGTCCACCGAATTCCGATCCGCTGCGAACGCCGACAACCGCTCCACCTGAGCGACAAGCGCCTCAGCCGTCTTCGCCGACACCACCCACGGCACCACCGACGGACTCGGCACGCTCGGCACCGGAAAATCAGCCGCGTCCGACACCGCAGCCTCGGAGGACTGCTCCAGGATCACGTGCGCGTTCGTGCCACTGATCCCGAACGACGACACCGCGGCACGCCGCGCCTCACCCGTCTCCGGCCAGTCCGCACGGTCCCGCAGCAGTTCGACCGCCCCGGAGGACCAGTCCACCTGTGACGAGGGGCCGTCCACATGCAGCGTCTGCGGCAGCACACCGTGCCGCATCGCAAGCACCATCTTGATCACACCGGCCACACCCGCGGCAGCCTGCGTGTGACCGATGTTGGACTTGATCGAGCCGAGCAGCAGCGGCCGTCCCTCCGACCGCCCCTGCCCGTACGTCGCCAGCAGCGCCTGTGCCTCGATCGGGTCACCCAGCCGGGTGCCCGTGCCATGTGCCTCGACCACGTCGACCTGCGCCGGTCGCAGACCGGCGTTGGTCAGCGCCTGGTTGATGACCCGCTGCTGCGAGGGACCGTTCGGAGCCGTCAGACCGTTCGACGCACCGTCCTGGTTCACCGCAGAGCCACGCACGACCGCGAGCACCTCGTGCCCGTTACGCCGCGCGTCCGACAGCCGCTCCACCAGCAGCACCCCGACGCCTTCGCCCCACGCCGTACCGTCTGCGGACTCAGCGAACGCCTTGCACCGGCCGTCCGGTGCCAGACCGCCCTGCCGGGAGAATTCGACGAAGGCACCTGGGGTCGACATGACCGTCACACCGCCGGCCAGAGCCAGCGAGCATTCGCCCGAACGCAGCGCCTGGATCGCCCAGTGCAGCGCCACCAGGGACGACGAGCAGGCGGTGTCCACCGTCACCGCCGGCCCCTCGAGCCCGAGGGTGTATGAGACCCGGCCCGACAGGACACTGGCGGAACTGCCCGTCGCACCGTAACCGGCGACCGACTCGCCCGCACCGCTCATGAGGTGGACGTAGTCCTGCCCGTTCGTGCCCGCGAAGACTCCGGTCGAGCTGCCCACCAGCGCCGAAGGGTCGATGCCGGCGCGCTCGAGCACCTCCCAGGACGCTTCGAGCAGCAGCCGCTGCTGGGGGTCCATGGCCAGCGCCTCACGCGGCGAGATCCCGAAGAACTCGGCGTCGAAGTCGGCGGCGTCGTACAGGAAGCCGCCCTCGCGTGTGGACGAGGTGCCGATGCCGGCGGCATCCGCGTGCGGGGGGTGGAGTGATCCGAGGTCCCAACCACGGTTCTCCGGAAGGGTGGAGATCCCGTCCGAGCCGAGGGCCAGCAGGTCCCACAGTTCCTCCGGCGAGGCGACGCCACCGGGGAACCGACAGCTCATACCGACGATGGCGATCGGATCGTCCACATGGGTCCGGAGGACGTCGGGCGACGTCGAGCTTCCGCTCACTCCCGACGGCCGCAGGCGGGACTGCAGATGGCGGGCCAGAGCGGCTGGGGACGGGTAGTCGTACACGAGTGTCGTCGGCAGGCTCAGCCCCGATGCGGCGTCGAGCCTGTTGCGCAGCTCCACCGCGCTGATCGAGCTGAAGCCGAGGTCAAGGAACGCCCGGTCTGCGGGCACCGATTCCCTGGAACCGTGGCCCAGCAGGGCGGCGGCCTCGTCGCGCACGAGGTCCAGCACCAGGCGGCGGCCGTCCTGCTCCGGCATGGTCCGCAGACGGGCGGCGAGCGCCGATCCTCGTACGGGCCCCGGCCCGGCCGGGCCGACGGTTCCCTGGTCGTTCTCCCGGGCCTGGGACAGTTCGCGGAGCAGGGGGTTCGGTCGACGGGTCGCGTTCTGTCCGACGGCCAGGTCCCAGCGCACATCCGCCACGGCGAGGGTGGTCTCGTCGTCCTCGAGAGCCTGCTGCAGGGCCAGGAGTGCCAGTTCCGGGTCCATGGAGCCGACGCCACTGCGTGCGAAGCGCTCCTCCTGGGCGGCACCGAGGCCTCTGCCGTGCCAGTGGCCCCATTGGATCGCGACGGCTGTCAGGCCTTCGGCACGCCGATGGTGGGCGAGGGCGTCGAGGAAGGCGTTGGCAGGGGCGTAGTTCCCCTGGCCCACGCCGCCGAGCAGACCGGCGACGGAGGAGAAGAGCACGAACGCGGAGAGGTCGAGGTCGCGGGTGAGTTCGTGCAGGTTCGTCGCGGCTCGCGACTTCGCGTGCAGCGCACGGTCCAGCCGGCCGACGCTCAGCGTGTCGAGCAGGCTGTCGTCCAGCAGCGCCGCGCTGTGAACGACTGCGGTCAGGGGCAGTTCGGCCGGGATCGAGTCGAGCAGGGTGGCCAGCGCGGAGCGGTCACCGGCGTCACAGGCGGCGAGGGTGACCTTGCTGCCCAGCGCGCCGAGTTCGGCTGCCAGGGACTCGGCGCCGGGTGCTTCGGCGCCGCGTCGGCCGACGAGCAGCAGATGTTCGGCACCGTGCTCGGCGAACCAGCGTGCGGTGTGGGCTCCCAGCGCGCCGGTGCCGCCCGTGATGAGCACTGTGCCGCGGGGGCAGCGCCATTCGTCGGAGGCAGGGGTACGGGAAGGCCGGGGTGCGGGGACGAGCCTGCGTCCGTGCACACCGGTGGCACGGATCGCCAGCTGGTCTTCCTCGAGGTCAGGTGCCGCGAGGGTGGTACGGAGACGGTGGGCCGCACGCCGGTCCAGGTCTTCGGGGAGGTCGAGCAGGCCGCCCCAGTTCTGCGGGCGTTCGGCACTGATCACGCCGCCCAGTCCCCAGAGCAGGGCCTGGGCGGGGACGGTCACGTGGTCGGCGCGGCCCACGGAGACGGCGCCACGGGTGGCGATCCACAGCGGGGCCTGGACGTCGGTGTCCGCGAGGGCCTGGACGAAGGCCACCGTGTGGGCGAGCCCTGCCGGCACGGACTCCGCCTGGGGGTGGGTGCGTACGTCCAGGGCGAGGAGTGACAGGACACCGGAGACCGCGGTGTCCTCTCTGCCGCCCAGCGCGGTGCGTATGAGGGCGGCCAGCGCTTCTCGATCGCTGCCGGGGGCCACACGGACGGCAACGACGTCGGCGGGGGCGAGCGCGTCGAGGCACGCGTCGAGATACGGGTCTGCGGCGGTCGGGTCTGCGGCGGTCGTCGCGGGCAGGGCCACGAGGAACATGCCCGTCGGCCGATGGGCAGTGGTCGTTTCGGCGATCCGCTGCCACACCACGCGGTAGCGCCAGGAGTCGACGGTGGACAGGGCGGTGCGCCGACGTCGCCACGCGGAGAGCGCGGGCAGCGCCGCTGCGAACGACTTTTCCGTGTCGACCGCGAGGGTCCGTGTGAGTGCCGCCAGGTCCGCGCCGTCGACGGCGGCCCAGAAGGCGTCGTCCTCCGGAGCGGTTTCAGGACGGTCGGTGTCCGGCGTCCCGGCCGATTCCAGCCAGTAGCGCCGGTGCTGGAACGCGTACGTGGGAAGGTCCACGCGGCGAGCGCCGGTGCCGGCGAACACGGCACGCCAGTCCGGTTCCACGCCGTTGGTGTAGGCGGTGGCGAGCGAGGTCATGAACCGGCGGGGCTCGTCCTCGCCACGTCGCAGGGTGCCGAGCGCCACCGCGTCGCCGTCCGCCGCGTCGAAGGTCTCCTGGAGTCCCGCAGTGAGCACGGAGTGTGGGCTGACCTCGATGAACACCGTGTGGCCGTCGGCGAGTGCGGCGGCGGTCGCCGCCTCGAACTCCACCATGGACCGCAGGTTTCGGTACCAGTAGTCGGCGTCCAGGCCGGCGGTGTCGATGAGCCCACCCGTCAGCGTGGAGTAGAACGGAACCGCCGCGGCGCGTGGCTCGAGCCCTTGCAGCGCCTGCGCCAGCTCCTCACGGATGCTTTCGATCTGCGTCGAGTGGGACGCGTAGTCCATCGCGATGCGCCGGGCCCGTACGTCCGCCGCCGCACAGGCGGACACGAAGGCGTCCAGCGCGTCCAGGTCACCCGAAACCACGACGGACCTGGGGCCGTTCACGGCCGCCACCGACAGCCGGGTGCCGTACGGCTCGACCTGCTTCCGCACCCATTCCACCGGGCGCGGGACCGACACCATCCCGCCCTTGCCGGAGAGCGGCATCGTGACTTCTCGCCGTCGCGCCACCAGGCGTGCCGCGTCCTGAAGGGAAAGGGCTCCGGCAACGGTGGCTGCGGTGATCTCTCCCTGGGAGTGACCGATCACAGCGGCCGGCTCGACGCCGCACGAACGCCACAGTTCGGCCAGGGAGACCATGACCGCCCACAGCACCAACTGCATGACGTCTGCCCGGTCCGACGAGGGAGCGCCCTCCACACGTCGCACCACATCAAGGAGTGACCAGTCCGTGTAGGGCGCCAGCGCCTCACCGCATTCGGCGAGCCGTGCTGCGAAGACGGGTGAAGACTCCACCAGACCGGCCGCCATGCCGGTCCACTGCGCACCCTGCCCCGGGAACACGAAGACGGGTTTGACCTTGCGGGACGCGGTCCCCCGTACGGCAGAGGCGGCGGAGCCGACGTGGGCCAGGGACCGGAGTGCGGACAGGAAGTCCTCGTGGTCCTCCGCCACCACGGCCGCACGGTGTTCGAGCGAGGCCCTGGTGGTCGCGAGCGACCATCCGACGTCCGCCGGGGCCGGGCCGCCACCGTGGCGTGTCTCCAGGTGCGCCAGCAGACGCGCGGCCTGCGCCGCGACCGCCTCCGGCGACTTCCCGGACAGCACCCACGGTGCGGTTCCGGTGGTCAGCAGGGTCCGTGCGTCAGCTCGGGGGGCATCCGTCGGACCGGGGTCCGGCCGGCTTTCGAGGGCCACCTGTTCGAGGATCACGTGCGCGTTGGTGCCACTGATCCCGAACGACGACACCCCAGCCCGGCGTGGTTCGCCCGTCTCGGGCCAGGCCACCTGCTCGGCGAGCAGCTCGACGCGCCCGGCCGACCAGTCGACGTGCGTCGACGGCTCGTCGACGTGCAGGGTCCGCGGCAGCACACCGTGCCGCATGGCCATCACCATCTTGATCACACCGGCCACACCCGCAGCGGCCTGCGTGTGCCCGATGTTCGACTTCAGCGACCCCAGCCACAGCGGGCGGTCCTGGGTCCTCTCCTGTCCGTACGTGGCGATGAGCGCCTGCGCCTCGATCGGATCGCCGAGTGTGGTGCCGGTACCGTGCGCCTCCACGGCGTCCACCTGCGCGGCGGTGAGCCCGGCCCCTGCCAGGGCCTGCCGGATGACGCGCTGCTGCGACGGACCGTTGGGCGCGGTCAGGCCGTTCGACGCCCCGTCCTGGTTGACGGCGGAACCGCGCACGACGGCGAGCACGTCATGCCCGTTGCGGCGCGCGTCCGAGAGCCGTTCCACCAGCAGTACGCCTACGCCTTCGCCCCATCCGGTGCCGTCGGCGGCGGCGGCGAATGCCTTGCACCGGCCGTCCGCGGCCAGGCCGCGCTGTCTGCTGAAGTCGATGAACGTGGCCGGGGTGGTCATCACCGTGACCCCGCCGGCGATCGCCATCGTGCACTCGCCCGAACGCAGTGACTGCACCGCCAGGTGCAACGCCACCAACGACGAGGAGCACGCCGTGTCGACGGTGACCGCAGGTCCTTCCAGGCCCAAGGTGTACGAGACCCTGCCGGTGACGACACTGCTCGCGGTGCCCGTACCGAGGTAGCCGTCGACCCCTTCGGGCACGGCGCCCACGCTCGCCGCGTGATTGTGGTACATCACCCCGGCGAACACGCCCGTGCGGCTGCCCCGCAGCGACAGCGGATCGATTCCGGCGCTCTCGAACGCCTCCCAGGACGCCTCCAGCAACAGGCGCTGCTGCGGGTCCATCGCCAGCGCCTCACGCGGCGAGATCTTGAACGGCTCAGGGTCGAAGTCACCGGCGTCGTGCAGGAACCCGCCCTCGCGGGTGTAGCTGGTGCCGGGCCGCTGCATCTCGGGGTCGTACAGCGCCTCGAGGTCCCAGCCGCGGTCGGTCGGAAAGCCGGTGATGCCGTCACCGCCCGACACGGCCAGCTCCCACAGCTCGTCAGGGGACCGTACGTCGCCGGGGTACCGGCAGCTCATCGCCACGATCGCGATGGGCTCGCTGTCCTTCTCCTCGAAGGAGCGCAGCCGCTCGCCGGTCTCGTGCAGATCGGCGGTGACCCGCCGGAGATATTCGCGGAGCTTGTCTTCGTTCGCCATCAGCGAGTCACCTGCCGAACTTGTTGTCGATAAAGTCGAACAGCTCGTCGTCTGAGGCTGTACCGAGTGTCTGACTGACGCTGGTCTCGTCACGGGTGTCGTTGCCCAGGCCCTCTCGGGCACCGGCCGGCTCGCACTCCTCTTTCCATCTGGCCATCAGCGCGTTGAGCCGGGCGGTGACGGTGGCGGTGGGGCCCTCACCGTCAGGCGTGAGCGCGTCGAACTCCGTCTCCAGCCGATCGAGGGCCTCGAGCACCGAGACCATCGCCGCCTTGGCTGGGGCGATCTCGGTCAGGATGTGCTCGGACAGCGCGCCGGGGGTGGGGTGGTCGAAGACCAGGGTCGCGGGCAGCCGAAGTCCGGTCGCCGTGTTCAGCCGGTTCCTGAGGTCCACGGCGGTGAGCGAGTCGAAGCCCAACTCGGTAAAGGCGTCATGCGGCTTGATGGACGCCCCGGAGGCATGTCCGAGGACGTCGGCCACCTGATCGCACACCAGCTGGAGCACCAGCCGCTCGCGCTCCGCGGCGGGCACCGCACGCATCCGCTCGGCGTAGAGGTGGGCACCGCCGGACGCGGCGGTGCGGCCTTCCGCGCCGAGGCGCCGGGCCGGCTTTCGTACGAGCGACCGAAGCACGGTGGGCACCTCGTCCGTCAGGGCGTTCTTGCGCAGCACGGCGAAGTCGAGGGGGACAGGGACGAGTACCGACTCATCGGCCAATGCCTCAGCGGTGTCGAGGAGTTCGAGTCCCTGTGCCGAGGACAACGGCAGCAGACCACCCCGGGCCATCCGCCGCAGATCCTCCGCACCGAGCTGCCCCGTCATCTCACTCGCCTGAGCCCACAGACCCCAGGCCAGCGACAGACCCGCCAGCCCCTCCGCCCGCCGCACCTCCGCCAGCGCGTCCAGGAACGCGTTCGCCGCCGCGTAGTTCGCCTGACCCGCACCACCGAACACACCCGCCGCAGACGAGAACAACGTGAACATCGACAGACCCATGCCACGCGTCAACTCATGCAGATGCCACGCAGCATCGACCTTCGGCCGCAACACCGCAGCAAGCCGCTCCGACGTCAACGACGACACCACACCGTCATCCAGCACACCCGCCGTATGCACCACACCCGTCAACGGATGCTCAGAAGCGACACCGTCCAGCACCTCAGCCAGCGCGGCACGATCCGCCACATCACACGCGACGAAACGAGCCCGCGCACCCAGCCCCTCCAGCTCCGCCACCAGACCGGCCGCCCCCGGCGCATCCCCACCCCGACGACTCACCAACAACAGATGCCGAACCCCGCGCTCCACCACCAGATGGCGCGCCACCAACCCACCCAGCACACCACTGGCACCCGTCACCAACACCGTGCCCACAGAATCGACACCCGGAGCACCACCACCCACACCGGCAGACACCCGCGCCAGCCTCGGCACGAACACCTCACCACCACGCACCGCCACCTGCGGCTCACCCGAAGCCACCACAGCCGACAGAACCGACTCATCCACCCCCTCGACATCGACCAGCACGAACCGTCCCGGATTCTCCGTCTCAGCCGCACGCACCAGACCCCACACAGCAGCCTGCGCCGGATCCGGCGACTTGCAGAACATCGCGCCCGAAGTCACCACCACCAGGCGCTCATCAGCGAGCCGCTCCTGCGCCAGCCACTCCTGCACCAGTCGCAGAACTTGGCCCGCGATGTCATGCGTACGGTTCACCACGTCCCCGGGTCCCGGACCGCAATCGGCGAACGAGACCGCGTCCAGAACTCCAGAGGCACTCCAGTCCGCGAAGGACCCGACCTTCAACGCGTTGTCGGTGCCGTGCACGTCCAGCCGCAGCTTCGACCACTCCAGGCGGAACAAGGCATCCGACGCGGATCCCGCCGCCCGCACCTGGTCAGCCGAAACAGGCCGCAGCACCAACGAATCCACCGACGCCACCGGTGCACCGGCCACATCAGCCAACACCAACGACACCCCGGAACCAGCCGGCGCGATCCGCACCCTCAGAACCGAAGCCCCCACAGCGTGAAGAGAAACCCCGGACCACGCGAACGGCAGCTGAGCCGACTCACCCCCACCGCCCGCCAGCCCCAACCCGTGCAGGGCAGCGTCCAGCAAAGCCGGATGAAGCCCGAAACCCTCGACATCCACACCCTCAGGAAGAACAACCTCCGCAAAAAGATCGTCCCCACGCCGCCACGCAGCACGCAACCCCCGGAACACCGGGCCATACCCAAGCCCCAGCCCGAGCAACTCCTCGTAGAAACCCGCCACATCCAGCCCGACAGCACCCTGCGGCGGCCACTCCTCCAACGACTCGCCCGGCATAGTGCCTGTGGCCAACGTGCCGACCGCGTGCCTGGTCCACTCCCCGTCCACGTCCGAGTTCGCAGCAGGGCGTGCGTGCACCGTGACCACACGACGCCCCTCGCCGTCTGCGGCCCCGACGACCAGCTGCAGCTGCGTGTCGGCGTGCTCGGACAGGACCAGGGGTGCCTCGAGTGTCAGCTCCTCGATGAGGTCGCACTCCACATACGAGGCCGCATGCAACGCAAGGTCGACGAACGCGGTGGCGGGCAGCAGGACCGACCCCATGACCGCATGGTCGGCGAGCCACGGATAGCGGCCGGGCGACAGCAGACCGGTGAACACCGTGCTCTCGCCTCCGGCAAGCGGTACCGCCGCTCCGAGGAGGGGGTGGGCCACTGAACTCTGCCCGAGGCCACTCGCATCGACGGGCCGCACCATGCTGTCGGCGAGCCAGTAGTGCTCGTGCTGGAAGGCGTAGGTCGGCAGGTCGACGCGGCGGGCGCCGGTGCCGGCGAAGTACGCCGCCCAGTCGACGGCCGACCCGCGTACGTGGAGTTCGGCAAGCGCGGTGACAAGGGTAGTCGCCTCGTCGCGCTCCTTCCGCAGAACCGGGACGAACACCGAGTCCTCGACGCAGTCCTGACCCATCGCGGACAACACACCGTCCGGGCCCAACTCCAGATAGCTGGTGACGCCTTGTTCCTGAAGCGCCCGCATACCGTCGACGAAGCGCACGGCCTCGCGGACGTGACGCGCCCAGTAGTCCGCCGAGCAGATCTCGTCGCCCGAGACGACCCGCCCGGACACGTTGGAAACGATGCCGACCCCGGGCCGGTGGAAGGTGAGGCCCTCCGCGACCGTGCGGAAGTCCTCCAGCATGGCGTCCATACGCGGCGAGTGGAACGCGTGACTGACACGGAGCCGCTTGGTCTTGCGGCCTTCCGCCTCGAAGTGCGCGGCGATCGCCAGGACAGCGTCCTCGTCACCGGAGACCACCGTCGCGGAAGGCCCGTTGAGCGCGGCGATGTCGACACCGTCGGTCAGCAGCGGCAGGACCTCGTCCTCCGACGCCTGGAGCGACACCATCGCCCCACCGGCCGGCAACGCCTGCATCAGACGACCACGCGCCGCAACCAGCTTCGCCGCGTCCTCCAGCGACAGCACACCGGCCACATGCGCGGCCGACAACTCACCGATGGAGTGCCCCAGCAGGTAATCCGGCTTCACACCCCACGCCGACACCAGACGGAACAACGCCACTTCGAGCGCGAACAGCCCGGCCTGCGTGAACTGCGTCTGATCCAGCAGCTCACCACCCTCGAACACCACCTCGCGAAGCGGCCGGTCCAGATGACGGTCCAGCTCCGCACACACAGCGTCGAAGGCGTCCGCGAACACCGGATAGGACGCGTACAGCTCACGGCCCATACCCGAGCGCTGCGCACCCTGACCCGTGAACAACACAGCGGTCCGGCCCGGCGTCACCGTACCCGTGACCGTCCGGTCGCCGACGACCACCGCACGGTGATTCATCACCCCACGCGCTGTGACCAGCGAGAACCCGACATCCACCGGGTTCCGATCCGCGGCGAACGCCGACAACCGCTCCACCTGCGCCGAAAGACCCGCCTCGGACTTCGCCGACACCACCCACGGCACCACCGGCAACGAGCAGACCGCAGGGGAAACCGTCTCCTCGACCTGCGGTGCTTGTTCGAGGATGACGTGCGCGTTCGTACCGCTGATCCCGAACGACGACACAGCCGCACGCCGCACCTCGCCCGTCTCCGGCCACGCCACCGACTCCGTCAGCAACTCCACCGCACCCGCCGACCAGTCCACCTGCGACGACGGCTCGTCCACATGCAACGTCCGCGGAAGGACACCATGCCGCATCGCCTGAACCATCTTGATGATCCCGGCAACACCCGCCGCAGCCTGCGTATGACCGATGTTCGACTTCACCGACCCCAACCACAGCGGCCGATCCTGCGCACGCTCCTGCCCGTACGTCGCCAGCAACGCCTGCGCCTCGATCGGGTCACCCAGCTTCGTCCCCGTACCGTGCGCCTCCACCGCATCCACCTGCGAAGCCGACAGACCCGCATTCGCCAGAGCCTGCCGGATCACCCGCTGCTGCGACGGACCGTTCGGCGCCGTCAGACCATTCGACGCACCATCCTGGTTCACCGCCGAACCCCGCACCACCGCCAGGACCCGATGCCCGTTACGCCGCGCGTCCGACAACCGCTCCACCAGCAGCATGCCCACACCCTCGGACCACCCCGTACCATCCGCCGCATCGGCGAACGCCTTGCACCGGCCATCAGCCGCAAGACCACGCTGACGGGAGAACTCCACGAACGTCCCAGGCGTCGCCATCACCGTCACACCACCGGCCAACGCCATCGAGCACTCACCCGACCGCAACGCCTGAATCGCCCAGTGCAACGCCACCAACGACGACGAACACGCCGTATCCACCGTCACCGCCGGACCCTCCAGGCCCAACGCGTACGACACCCGCCCCGACGCCACACTGCCCGAATTGCCGATTCCGAGATATCCCTCGGAATCGTCCGGCGCGGTACGCAACCGGGAGGCGTAGTCGTGGTACATCAGGCCGGCGAACACACCCGTGCGGCTGCCCCGCAGCGACTCGGGATCGATACCCGCCCGCTCGACGGCCTCCCACGACGCTTCCAGCAGCAACCGCTGCTGTGGGTCCATCGCCAGCGCCTCACGCGGCGAGATCCCGAAGAACTCGGGGTCGAACTCGGCGGCTTCGTGGAGGAACCCGCCCTCCTGCGTGTACGTCGTCCCCGCCCGGTCGGGGTCGGCGTCGAAGAGTGCGGCGATGTCCCAGCCTCGATCCGCGGGGAAACCGTCAATGCCGTCACCGCCGCCTGCCACCAGTCGCCACAGGCCGTCCGGATCGGATACCCCACCCGGATAGCGGCAACTCATGCCGACGATCGCGATCGGATCGTCCACCGCCACGACGGCCACAGTCGAGTCGCGGGAGGACCCGGCCTCGTCCCCGAGCGCCTCGGAGAGCACGAACGCGGTCAACTCCGCAGGCGTCGGATAGTCGAAGACCAGGGTGGCGGGGAGGCGTAGCCCCGTCGCGGTCGCCAACCTGTTACGCAGTTCGACGGCGGTGAGAGAGTCGAACCCGAGCTCCTTGAACGCCTGCATCGCTCCGATTGCATCGCTGGACGAGTGCCCGAGCACCGTCGCTACCTGCGCCGTGACCAGCTCCTCCACGAGACGCTCCCGCTCAGCGGGCGCCAGTGCGATCACGCGATCGGCAAGCGCGGTCCCCCGGCCTGCTCCAGCTCGGGCAGCGCGCGTCCTCGGCATCTGCGCGAGGTCCTGGAACAGCGGCGGCAAGGCGGCCGTGGAAGCGAGGCGACGAAGAACGGCACGGTCCAGCTTGATGGGGAGCAGAGCGCCTGCGCCAGCACCTGGTGCGCTGTCGAACAGAGACAGCGCTTCGGGCGCGCTCAGTGGCAGGACACCGTCCCGGGCCATGCGCTGGAGGTCGGTGGCATCGAGCCGCCCGAGCATCCCGCCCTCGGCCCACGGACCCCAACCCAACGACAGACCCGCCAGCCCCTC
>NZ_JAFBGA010000030.1 GCF_016909575.1 Streptomyces sp. HB132
AACTCCTTGGGATACGGCTTGGGCACTGCGACATCCTTCCAGGCCGCCTCTCAGCAAGCCAGGTCAGGTGTCACCTATTCGTGCAGCAGTCCCATCTTTTGTGCATCGACGAGCTCGGCTACATGGGACTCGACCGCCGCGGCGCGCCGAACTTCTCTTCCAGGTATTGACCGAGCGCGAAGAGAAGAACAGCGTCGCCATCGCTTCGAACGAGTCCTTCGGTGGCTGGACCAAGACGTTCACCGACCCCCGTCTCTGCGCGGCCATCGTCGACCGCCTCACGTTCAACGGCACCATCATCGAGACCGGCACCGACTCCTACCGCCTCGCCAGCACCCGCGCACGAGCCGAAGAACCCGCGAAGACCGGCTGACTTCCCGTGAGCGTGGGGGTCGTGTCACCGTTGATCTCCGGCAGGCTTCAACCCTCACGCTCTGCCGGTCGTGGCTCTTCTGGATCTCGCCTGTCCATGCCAGCCTGAGGCGGTCTGGGGGACTTGGTGGGGTGGCAGATGGGGGCAGGGTGAGGGACATAGCGGTGCAGGTAAATAGCGATTTCGACGGCCGGTTGAAATGGCGCTCTCGCTATCTGATCCACAGGTCCCGCCGTCGAGGCCGGACCGGGCTGCTGTTGCAGGTGGACCTGCGTGACCCGCCCCGCAGCATGTCACTCAAGTGGTGCCTGGTGTCGGTCACCGAAAGTGGGCGCCAGCTTTGCAGCGTCGATCGGACCAGCATCAGAAAGTTCCGTTTCATCTCCTTGCCCCCAGGTCCGCACTCACTGCAGCTTGAGGTCACGCGGCATCGCGAACGTCGCTGCACACAGGCCCAGCAGAACGTGGTGCTCGGGCAGGGAGACATTCTCCTGGTGACGTGCGACCCGGTGCAGCCGAACGTCTTCTACCGGCGCAGTCCCGTGGTGGACACCTGGAGTGCGCAGATCCTTCAAGCGGATCCGAACGCCTGATCAGCTGAGGCTCGCCAAGGGCCAGCCCGAGTTTCGCTTCTGCCGCCACGTGTTTCGGCGGCCGGCGGCCCTTGCGGGCCGCTGGCCGTCAGGCGCCCGCAGTCGCTCCGGTGCCGTCATTTCTGCTCGACAATCACGGGCCTGTTGATCTCCAACTGACTCCGAAACCGGTCGACAAACGCTGTCCTCAGCAATCGACGAAGCCAGGGGGTGACGGATCGTACCCTGGAGCAGCACTTCCCCTATGGGAAATCCTCATGGAGCGGGTTTCGGGACGGGAGCCGCCTTCCTACGCGCGAGTTAGTGGAGCGGGTGGTCGGCCGGTATCTACGGGAGCCGGCTTTGCGGGCGCGTCAGCTGGATCACGGGCTGCGGCTTCTCCACGCTGCTCAGCAGGCTGCGAAGGATCTAGAGAGTGCCCCGGGACGGTCGGCCCCGTTGCCCGGGCCCAGAGCGCAGGTAGGCGACCCCACGGCTTCGGCATGGTTGCGGCTCGATGATGCTCGGCAACGGCAGATCGATGCGATGCAGAAGCTCGCTGCTTCCGAACGGCGGCGTGAAAAGCTGGAAGACATGGTTTCAGTGCTGGAAGAGCGCTGCACTTTGCTCGAGGGGGAGCGGGATCGTGCGCGCGAGGACGCTCTTGCGGAGCTTCAGCACGAGCTGCAGATGTCCACTGAGTACCGGCGCCAGGCCGACCAGAAGCTGGAGCACGCCCGTCGAGCGGAGGAGCGGGCGTATCAGTTGCGGCTGGCCGCTGAGCGGCAGGTGACGATAGAGCGGATGGCTCTGCGTCGACTGGACCAGGACGTTGCCTCGGAGCACCCTCCGCTTTCGGCGCAGTCATTGGTCCAAGAACTCAACCGGCCGCCGCTGGATCAGATCCATGAACTGCTCAACGTTGTCCAGGACCAGTTGGACGCCCAGGATGACGAGCTGAACGATCTCGACGAACAGATCGATCTCGGGGCGAGACAAGTCGCAGACGGTGGCTCCCCTCGGCCTTCTCCACGGGTCGTGCAGGGGCGCCTGGCCGAAGACCCGCAAGTTGCCGAGCATCACGTTTTCGGGGACAAACCAAGAAAACCCTTGACCAGCAAAAACGGTGCTCGAACCAGACCGAATGAGTCCGATCGAGGGGAGACGAGGGCCGACCAGGCACGGGGCGACCTTGGCGTCAAGCAGCCGACAGAGCTGGTGATCGGCCTCAAGACAGCCAACACCCCAGCGGCATTGTCCACCGCCCTGTCCCAACTACGACAGCGCACTGGGAGACACTCGATCAGTGAGCTGACCCAGGCAGCGTTCCCCGGCAGGCTGACAGACGACCTCGTCCTCATGACTGTCATGCGCTGGATCGACGGAGACGTCCTCCCTGACACCTGGCTGCACCTGAAATCGCTGGTCAGAGCCATGGGTGCCACGGACCAAGAAGTGGAAGCCTTCCAACAGGCGTACGCCCGCACGATCGACACCCATCTCCCGGGCCTAGCCTCCCCTAACGATCTCTCCGACCTTGCAGCGACTCGAAGGCTGACAGGAATCAGAGGCCCGCTGGCTCGACCCTGGAACTGGATCACGGCTGTCCTCAGCCCATGCCTCATCGTCCTGATCACCACCGCATACACCGCTGCTCTCCGCTCCGAGCCACGCCCCAGCCTTTGGAGACTCGCTGGCTACGGGGCGCCGTTCGTCCTCATCTGCGCCCTCGTACTGATCGCTGCGGTGAAACAGAACAAGCCGTTCCTCACAGCGGGAGGACGGCGCGCACAGAGTCGGTCGGCCAGAGTCAGCCTGGGTGTGACTCTGATTGCCTTCCCGGTGGGGCTGGCCGCGCCGTGGGTTCTCAACTCCGAGGGGACCGGACGATGGCTCGCAACCCTCATAGGGCTTGTCCAGTAGCTGAGAAGACCGTCAGAAGGAGCAAGGAGCTCAGGCTGGCGGCCGCAGCCCGGTGTGGTTCACCTCACCGCCCTCGGGTGAAGGAAGCCTGGAACAATTCCGGGCTGTTGTCGGTTCAACTGGTTGTGGGTACGGAGGGGACTGTGTCCCCGGGCCTCACCTGTTGCCCATGGGGAAGATCGTTCGGCTGAAGCCCGATGGAGCCCTCTGCTGAGAGGCGACCGTCCTCCGCACCCACACCCCTACTGCCCCGGCTGGCCCCCCGACCAGCCGGGGCTTTCCCGTGCCTGCGCTGCACTGCCTGCCGGGCGGGTAGCCCTTGTGTCGTCTGATTCAGACCCGTGTGACCAGAAGTGATCTTCTGGTGACGGGCTGTCAGTGGTGGCTGCTTTGATGGGTCGGCTGCGCAAGGGGCCGGTCGAAGACGCCGATCTTCTGCAGGTCGGAGGCCAGGACGTGGACGCCGGTTTCCTCGGCCAGCTCACGCACCGCCGCCTCGATGGCGGTCTCTCCCCTGTCCACGTGTCCGCCCGGCAGCGCCCACGCGCCCTCGTAGGGCGGCCAGCCACGCTCGATGAGCAGCACGTCGCCATCCGGCGTCATCGCGACCACGTCGGCGGTGTAGCGGATGCTCTCGGGCTCGGGCTCGGTCCGGTTGTGGACTCCGGCGGGCAGGAGGTCCTGTTCGACGTCGCGGTGCTCGATGGTGACCGCGTCGCCGACGTCGCGCAGTAGCTCGTAGGAGGCGCGGGCCAGGCCGACGCTGCTTTTCCGGACCAAGGGACCGAGAGGTGGCCTGACACCTGTTGCCCCGTGACTCCTCAGGTTTTCTGGAGTGGTGTGCGCGGACGTGGGGCGACGGATAGCTTCCATAGACATGCCGTCTTTTGGGGAGGAAGGCGAAAATGAAGAAATTGCTGACTGTTGTGTTGGTGGGAGCAGTCGTGGCGGCGTTGGGAGCCTGTGAGGCGGCGGGAGATGGCGCGGGCAAGCCCAATGGAGGCGGAGCATCGGAATCCGGTCAAGCCGTGTCTACGGCGCCCAAGGCTGCGCAGGAGCAAGTTCCTCCGGGGTTCGATGGCGGTAAGGGCTGGGCCGTGATGCAGTCGGAGCGGTTGACCCAGCCGTCCGTTGCCCCACACTCTCCCTTGGTGCTATTCCTGAAGACCCACGAGGGCGGCACGGCGTTCGGCGTGGAAGCGCGGGATGCCAGCACTGGAGCCGTCCGCTGGTCGAGCGCGGCGTGGAAGCCCAGTGAGCGGCCGGCCGAGTTTCGTGCGGACGATGTGAAACTCGTCGTGACGAGCAAGGACGGGAAGGATTACGCGGTGCTTGTCGCGGGAGTCCAGGAGGGAAAGGACGCTATCGCCCAGGGCAAGGCCATCGCGAAGGCTGCGGTTTTCCCCACTGGCTCCTCCGGCGCGAATGTGGCGCCGGCACGCCAGGTCAGCATCCCCGAGGGCACCAGCGAGGCGGTTCCTCACGACAAGGCCGGCACGCTCGCCTTCTGGAACAGTGCGGGCGTCAGGGTCGTCGATGTAACGACTGGCGCGATCGCCTCGCGCCAAGACTCCCGCGGCCAGGACTATCTGCTGAAGGTCCAGGGACCCGCGAACGGCACCTTCCAAATCGTCGACGCGTGGCCGGGGAAGAATATTGTTCCTACCGGGGCGAAAAAGACGTCTGGTGTTGAACACGGACAGGCTCACGGCGTACGTGGTGGCTACGCCGTGGCTCAGTGGCCGTCCAAGGATGCGGCCTACTCCTCGCTCGGACTGCCGATGAACCATGTGTGGTCGCTGCACGATGAGCGCACAGGGAACCCGGCGTACACCGTTGCGTGCAACGGGCTGAGCGACGCCCAGATCAGCTCGGAGAACAAGGCCGTGCTCAGTGACAACGGACGCTATCTCGTCACCGCGTATATGGCCTTCGACCTCCAGGCCGAGAAGGGCTACTGCTTCGGTGGAACCCAGGACAGGGCCCGGGTGGACTTCATGGGAGTGGACAACGCCGGCATCGCCTACGGCAATGCCCGGACGCCGGCCGGAACGGGCGTCCCTGTCTCCGTCAACCTCGCAACCGGCGCCCACACCGAACTCAGCGGCGTCACGCTCCCTACCCGGGTGACCGGGGACGTGGCCCTCTACGAAACGGTGCCGGTGAACGAGGAAGACCCTGCAGCTGATCCGACCCACCACGCCGTTCTCAGCGTCTACCCCAAGCGCTGATCTGCCGGACCGGGGATGCGCCCTGCTCAGCGTGTTCTTCCGTAGTCCGGTCAACGACTCGGTGCCGGCCGCCGGTGCAGCCCCACGCGATCGTGACGTCTGCGCCGGTGTCCTCGGCGAGGCTGCGGGCGGTGACGACCGCGTTGAACGCGAGCCGTTCGGCGCCCGGGGTGGTCATGACGTGGTGGAAGACCTCCTGGTCGAGGCCCGTGCGGTGCTTCAGCTCCGGGTTGTGGGACGGGTTGCGGAGCAGGGCCCGGAGGTCGAAGCGGTGTGGTGGGGGAGGGGGTTCGTCATGCCGTGGGTGAGGCCGTACGTACGCAGGGACGGAACGAAGGTCCGGGGATACTCGCGGTGGGCCGCGGGCGGGCGTCGGGAGATGTCGATCGTGGTCATGGTCGGGCTGGCGGTGGTCGTGCTGGGGAATCCGCCGAGCTCCGCCGACGGCCCGGAGAAGACTCCTCGTCCAGCGTCGTCATCCGTGTATCCGGTCAAGTTCCCCGAGACACGGAAGTCGACGACCAGGCCGAGGCCTCAGCCGACTGTCTCGTACCCGATCAAGTTCCCCAAAGTGCGGAAGGCTCCGGCGCGGCCGGCACCGCGGGCCACGGTGACGTATCCGATTCCGTGGAGCCGGGGCAGCCGATGAGCGCCCGCCGCCGTCCTGTCCGGCGACGGGGAAGGCCTCGGTCACGGAAGCGGAAGCAGGCTTACACCGCCGGCGAGGTGCTCCTCGGCGTCCTCGTCATCGTCTGGCTGGTCTCCGGGTTGCTGGACTGGCTCGCCGCCCACCCCTGGGTCCCGTCTTTTGTTCTGCTGACGGCGGGAGCCGGAGCTTTCCTCTGGTTCCGGCTCCGTGCGCAGGAGCAGCGACAAAGGCAAGCGCAGACCAGAACCCTGCGGTATCAGATGGCGCGTCTGGACCAGCTGCAGCACCGCCAGTTCGAGCACGCGATACGTGACCTGATGCTTCGCGACGGCTGTCATGACGCCGTCCAGGTCGGCGGCGCCGGCGACAACGGCGCGGACGTCAAGGCCACCGACCCCTTCGGCCGCCGGTGGGTCATCCAGTGCAAGCACCGTCGCGCTGGCCTCGCCGGAGCAGCCGTCGGAACGCCGGACCTGCATGTCCTGAACGGCACCGGACGCCCCGTACACAAGGGCGATGTGATCGTCCTGGTCACCAACGGCCGCTTCACCAAGCCTGCCCTGGACTTCGCCCAGTCACAGCGTCTGCATCTCGTCGACCGGCACACCCTGGCCAGTTGGGCCGAAGGCTCACGTCCTCTGTGGGAGCTCCTGCGCGCGGTGCCGCCTCCAAGGAGGCCGACCTCGCTCTCATGAGAGGCCGCTCCGAGGCTCACCCAGCCTGGGCTCCGTAGGCCGACTTGCGAACCACGCGGCGCGCAAACAGCCGGGTGAGGGCCTGATCACTGGGGGTCCTCCTGATCGAAGATGCACCAAGAATCGAACAGGTGATCTAATAAGTGGATGGAGTCCTTCCCCTCCCCGACGACCTGGTCCAGACCCAGCGGGCCTGGCATGCCGCCTACCGCGAGCTCGCCGCGCCCCGCCCTCGCCACACCACCGCGCTGCGCCGCCGCCTGCTGGGGTTGTCCGTGCGGATCCAGTGGCATCCGTTCTGGTCCACTCCTGACGGCCGGCCGTGTCCCCGCGGCCCGGGTGGAGCTGAAGCGCCTCGCCCGCCGCCACGGGCAGCTCGAGGCGAGGACGGCATGAGTCGGCCGGGTGCCCTGTTCGACCGGCAAGCGGCAATCCTGCGGGTTATCCAGGACTGGATCACCGAGCACGGAGAAGCGCCGACCGTCCGGGAGATCGGGGCGCGGGTGGGGCTGGCGCCGCCGGATCGGTCACCTACCAGCTGGGCCGGCTCGAAGCCCGGGGCCTTATCAGCCGGACCGGAAGCCGGTGGCGCTCCTGCTGCCTGTGCGCGTGAGGTGTCTTTCCTGCGGCGTGGATCCGGTACGCGGCCAGGTGCGCAATCCGAGCAGTGCTCCCGCGGTGCCCTTCGCAGGGCACCGGGCGGGTGCGCAATCTGCGTAGTGCAGGCGGGAGGACAGGTGCGGGGGTGCGGTAGATCTCGCCGGGTGATTGCCGGTGTCAGTCGTCGGGGGTGCTGTTGCTGGCGCCGCAGGACCGGCAGTCCCACTTGCTGGGCAGTCCATAGTGCGTGGTGGTCCCAGTCGCCCCCCGCCGCCAGCGCGTCGACGAGGCCGGCGCCCACCGTGAAAGCCACGCGCCTGCCCTGCTCAGCCCTTGCCTGGCATCAGTGCCGGTGACGCCAGTACTGGTGTGCTTTCAGTACCTCGTAGTTCCAGGTGGAGCGCTGTTGCGTCGAAGAGTGGCCGGCCGGGACACCGAGTTGTTCGGCGATGGTGGGGAACCGGGGGTGCATCTGGCGGTCGCCGACCGTGACCAGGGCTGAGGGCAGTGGCTCCTTCTGGTCGCGGTCGTCGTCGACGAGCCACAGCAGGACGCTCTCGTCATCGCGGTGCAGACTCATTAGGGCGGTCAGACGCTTGCGGATCACTGCCCACGTGGTGGTGGTCCCGGCCCGGGCGGTCTGCTCCAGCAACGGCCGCAGGTCGGTCGCGAGCTCCGCGAGCCGCCCCGCTTCCAGGAGCCCCGGCTGACCGTCCCGAGGAACGGGGCGCCCTTGCGCAGGTATGGGCGAAGGATCGCGGGTCACCGGTGCGGGCGGTGCCGTCCGCACCGGCGGCTGCACCGGTTCCGGCGCGGGGGCGCGAGGTGCGTCGGAGGACCACACCGTCCTTGGCCGTACGACGGGAGTCTGTGTGGAGACCGGCCGCTTCGTGGGTCTCTGACGCGGGGCGGGCGGGGCCTTGGCCGGCTGCGGCCGTGGCTCCTGTGGGGGTCCAGCCAAGGTGAGCCCAAAAGGGGCAGCGAGATGATCTTGAAGGTCTGAGCCGCTGTTCTTGCGGACCTACCACTGAGGGCGTGACCGTGTTGCCTATTCCCCGGTTCTGATCTTCCCCGGCTTGCTTCCCGGGATGATCCGGCACGTGGGCGCGTGAGAAGCGTCCGTTCAGTGCTGGGCCTCGGGTGGGTGGGATGACTTCGATCGAGCGGACCGCGTATCCGCGGTTCAAGCGGCTGATCACCGCGCGCGAGCTGCATGTGTTCTTCACTCCGGGCGAGGAGGAGCGGGCCTGGGCTGAGGAGGTCACGGACTCCGACGAGCATCAGTTCGCGTTGCTGCTGGCGCTGAAGTCATATCAGCGGATGGGCTGCTTCCCGAAGCAGGAGGACGTGCCGGAGCAGGTCGTGGAGTTCGTGCGGCGCGTGGTGGAGCTGTCGCAGGGCACCTTGCCGGTGTACGCCTCGCAGCGGACCGCCAAGAGCCACCGCAGCCTGGTGCGCGAGCGGTGCGGCATGCGCTACGACGGGCCAGCGGCGCGCAAGGTGGCCGAGGAGACGATGCGGATCGAGGCGGCGTCGAAGAACAACCCGGCGGACTGATCAACATCGCGTTGGAGAAGCTGGTCGAGGCCGGGCTGGAGATCCCGCGGTTCTCGACGCTGGACGCGATGGCGTCCGCGGTGCGGGCTGAGGTGAACGAGGAGATCCTGGCCGGGATCCGGGACCGGATGACGGCGGAGGAGCGGCGTGGGCTGCTGGGGTTGCCTGACGTGGTGGGGCTGGACCGCAAGACGCTGTTCAACGCGCTGAAGCAGAACCCTGGCCGGGCGACCTGGTCGAACTTCAAGCGGCTGAAGGGGCACCTGGAGTGGCTCGACAGTCTGGGCGACACCGCGAAGTGGCTCCAGGGGGTGGCGTCGGGGAAGGTCGCGGACTTTGCCGGCGAGGCGGAGGCCCAGGACGCCGCGACGCTGAGGGACTACACCGAGGACAAGCGTGTCGCGCTGATCGCGTGTCTGGCCGCGAAGGCGCGGATGCGTGCCCGCGACGACGTGGCCACGATGTTCTGCAAGCGGATGGCCGCGAAGGTGAAGAAGGCCCGTGACGAGTTAGAGGAGATCCGCCGCAAGCAGCAGGAGATCGTGGAGGCCCTGGTCGGCAACTACCGGATCCTGCTTCAGCAGGTCGACGTCGGCGGGCCCGCGCAGACGTCGCGGGCGCAGGCGGCCGCCATGACCAAACAGTCTCTGGACGCGCTGGAGGGCTTGGACGAGGAGTCCAGCGCCGAGGAGGTCGCGGGGCGGCTGGAGGGCCGGGTGTCGCCCGCGTTCCTGCTGCTGGCCGAGGGGCTGATGGTGCAGTCGAACGGTCTGGCCTCCGTGACGGCGGCGGTGGAGAAGTTCGGTGGGTTCGACGCGCAGTACGCCCAAATCGAGAGGGTCTCCGCCCACCACGGTGACAACTGGGAGGTGCTGTTGCACGGCGGCACCTGAAGGCGGACCGGCCGGTGATGTTCGACCTGACCGACGTCATCGAGCTGAAGGCCACGAGCGAGGACGCAAGTGTCCTCGACGCCCTTGCGCACGCCAAGGCCCACCGGACCCTGACTCGTGACTACATCCCGGACCGTGACGACCAGGGCCGGCCCGTCAGCATCTCCTTCGCTACGCAGAACTGGCAGAAGGTGATCCGGGACCGCCGCAGGCCCGGGTACTTCGTGCGCCGGCACTTCGAGGCGATGGTGTTCTGCTACCTCGCCGACGAGCTGCGGACCGGCGACGTCGCGGTGCTCGGCTCGGAGGAGTACGCCGACTGGTCCGAGCAGCTGCTGCCGTGGGAGACGGTGAAGGAGAAGCTGCCGGAGTACCTGGTGGAGGTCGGCCTGCGCGAGGCCGGGGACACCACGCCGTTCGACGGCCGCGCGCTGGTCGCCCAACTCCGCAGGCGGCTGACCCTGGCGGCGGCGAAGGCGGATGGCGAGTACCCGGAGAACGACGAGCTGTTCATCGATCCCGACTCGGGGGCGCCCAAGCTCAAGCCGCGTCGTGCTGAGAAGCCGCGCAAGAGCGCCGAGCGGCTGGAGCAGGCGATCAAGGAACGGATGCCGGAGCGGCCGCTGCTGGGCATCGTGGCGCGCACGGCGTACTGGATCGAGTGGTGGCACCGGTTCGGGCCGGCCTCCGGCAACGACCCGAAGCTGAAGGACACGGTCGGCCGGTACGTGATCACGACGTTCGTGAAGGGCACGAACCTGACCTTCGCCGAGGCCGCCCGGCACATCGCAGGGGTGACCGGCCATGAGCTTTCGATCGCCGCCCGGCGGCACGCGACCACGGCAAAGCTGAACGAGGCGATCACCGACGTGGTGAACGCGCACGCCCAGCTCGACATGTCCCGTGCGTGGGGCAGCGGCACCACCGCCGCGGCCGACGGCACCCACATGGACACCTACCTGGACAACCTGCTCGCCGAGACGTCTGTGCGGTACGGGGCGGTGGGCGGCATCGCGTACCACCACGTCTCGGACCTGTACATCGCGCTGTTCACGCACTTCGTGCCGTGCGGTGTCTGGGAGGCCGTCTACATCATCGAGGGCCTGCTGAAGAACATCTCCGAGGTGCAGCCGACCACGGTTCACGCCGACACCCAGGGCCAGAGCTACCCGGTCTTTTCCCTGGCCTACTTGCTGGGCATCGACCTGATGCCCAGAATCCGCAACTGGAAGGACCTGCTGTTCTTCCGCCCGAGCCGGACCACGGGTTACGAGCACATCGACGCGCTGTTCGGCGAGGTGGGCCGCAACGTCATCGAGCGGAGGTAGCCCGCTGAGCCGGTCTCAGACATCCCGGCGCCGCACGACCATCACAGCAACGGCCACCGAGACGAGCGCCCAGGCCGCGAGTGCGATCCAGGAGCCCGTGATCGTGGCCGGATATTCGCCCAGGCTGGTGTGGCCGTCGGGGTTCAGCGACAGCCGGGCCTGCGCGGCCAGCGGCAGGTGGTTGCCGATCTCCTTCAAGAGCCGGTACCTCTCGCCACCGAAGAGCATGGGCAGGATGAAGAGCATCCCCACGACGGCGACGATTGAGGCCGTGGCGTGTCTCAGGACGGAGCCGAGCGCCATGCCGATGAGCGCGCAGACCGGGATGACCAGCGCGTATGCAGTGACGGCCCGCAGGCAGCCGGGGTCGTGAATGGAGAGTCCGACGTGGCGGGAGGCGAGCATCGCGTTGGTGGTGAGAAACGACGTCACGGAGACGATCACACCAAGGACGAGCGTGATCGCCGCGACGAGGACCACCTTGGCCGTGATCACCGCGCGCCGGTCGGGGACGGCGGCGAGCGTGGTGCGGATCATTCCGGTGGCGTACTCGCCGAAGACCGTGATGGCGCCGAAGCTGGCCGCGGCCAGTGCCATGACGCTGGCGGCGATGCTGCCCAGGCCGTGGAACAGCGGGTCGTACTTGTAGGGCGGGAGGCCGGGTAGTGGGGGATGCGGCTGGTCGATGTACGTCAGGTCGGAGTGGACGGCGTTCACGTTGATCGCGATGGCGACGACGGCGCTGAGGGCGAGCACCCAGTAGGTCGACCGTAGGGACCGCATCTTGATCCACTCGGAGGAGAGCAGGTGGACGAACCTGGCCACCGGTTCGGCGGCGCTCTCGGACGGCCGGGTGCCGGAGAACATGGTGGCGCTCATCGGGCTTCTCCTGCGAGGTATTCGACGCTGTCGGCGGTGAGGGACATGAACGCCGACTCCAGGGACGAGGTGTGGGAGGCGAGCTCGTGCAGCACGATGCAATGCCGGTGGGCGAGATTGCCGATCCGCTCCGCGGTCAGGCCGGTGACCCGGCCCGCCTGGTCGCTCTCGCGGCGCACCGACGCACCCTCGGCGATCAGCAGGGCCTCCAGGGCCGCCAGGTCGGGCGTGTGCACGGTCACGCCCAGGGAGGCGTGGCGGGCTGAGAAGTCCTCCAGGCTCTCGTCGGCGATCAGCCGGCCCTGGCCGATGACGATGAGCCGGTCGGCGGTGTGCTCCATCTCGGCCATCATGTGACTGGAGACGAACACGGTGCGGCCCTCGGACGCCAGCCGGCGAAAGAGGCCACGCACCCACAGCACGCCCTCGGGGTCCAGACCATTCAGAGGCTCGTCGAACAGCAGCACCGGCGGATCGCCGAGCAGGGCGCCCGCGATGCCCAGACGCTGCTTCATCCCGAGGGAGAACCCTCCGATCCGGCGCCGCGCCGCCTTGGCCAGCCCGACCTCCTGGAGGACCTCGTCCACGCGGGCCGGCGGGATGCGGTTGCTGCGGGCCAGGGCGGACAGGTGTGCCTGTGCGGTGCGTCCGCCGTGGACATCCTGGGCGTCCAACAGCGCGCCGACGTGACGCAGTCCACGCGGGCGGTGCGAGAAGGGAACCCCGTCCACGGTGACGGCCCCGCTGGTGGGGGCGTTCAGGCCCAGGATCATCCGCAGTGTGGTGGACTTGCCTGCGCCGTTCGGGCCGAGGAAGCCGGTGACCTTGCCCGGTTCCACAGTGAAGGTCAGGTTGCCTACGGCGACGGTGTCGCCGTACCGCTTGGTCAGCCGGGTGGATTCGATCATGGGTCCAGGCTGCCGGGGAGGACAAGGAGCGGGCATCGGCCGGTGGTTCACACTTGTGAGCCCTGCTGGTAGCCCGGGGGACTAAGCCCGTGGGCCAATGCCCCGATGGGAGCGCGTCGATAGGATCGACTGATGATCGCCACCCCCCATCCACCCCTGCTCAAACGCGTGCCACCGGGTGTGTGGGTGGCGGCCTTCTGGTCGACCCTCATCCTGGTACGCACGCTCCAACGGCCGGACGAACTGCAGCGTCTGCTCCGGTACCACGGCAACATCGAGGACGCACCGCTGCTGGTCACCGCCGTCGTCACGACCCTGGGCGCGCTGCTGCTGTTCCGCGCACCGCTGGCGGCCGTGGCCATCGCGCTCGCGGGCGCCGTGTTCTCGCTCGGGATGGAGGTGCGGGCGACGCCGGTCGTGCTCTTCCTGTTGGCCGACGCGGCCGTGGGCTACACCGCGGCGACCTGCTCACGGCGGGTCTCGGTCCTCGCGGCCGTGCTCCCGGTCGGCGTGCTGGCCGCGTATACGGTCTGGCGGCTGGGAAGCGGGTACGCCTTCAACCTCTCGGTGCCGGCCGCCCTTGCGTCGACCGTCGTCATCGCCTGGCTGATCGGCAACACGATCCATCAGAACCGGGCACACGCGGACACGGTTCGCGCCCAGGCCACGCAGCAGGCGGTCACGGCCGAGCGGCTGCGGATCGCCCGGGAGCTGCACGACATGGTCGCCCACAACATCGGCATCATCGCCATCCAGGCAGGCGTGGGCAGCCTGGTCATGGACACCCAGCCCGCCGAGACGCGCAAAGCGCTGGATGCTATCGAGGCCACCAGCAGGGAAACCCTCGCCGGCCTGCGGCGGATGCTCGGCGCACTGCGCCGGAGTGACCAGGAGTCCGCGCCGCTGGATCCGCTCCCTGGTCTGGCCGCCCTCGGTGAGCTGGTCGGGAAGACCGCGGCCGCCGGGGTCCGGGTCGACGTCCGGTGGCGGGGGGAACGTCGCGACCTGCCCTCCGATGTCGACCTGGCGGCCTTCCGTATCGTCCAGGAGGCGGTCACCAACGTCGTGCGGCATTCCGGCACCCGGGACTGCAGCGTCACGGTCGACTACCGCCCTGACGAACTGGCCATCGATATCGTCGACCTCGGCTCGGGCGGCACCGTCGCAGAATCCGGATACGGCATCGCCGGAATGCGCGAACGGGTCAGTCTGCTGCACGGCGAGTTCAGCGCCGGGCCGCGTCCGGAAGGCGGCTTCCGCGTGGCAGCTCGGCTTCCGGTGTCTGTGGAGGCAGGCCGATGATCCGTGTCGTTCTGGTCGACGACCAGCCCCTGATCCGTTCCGGCTTGTGCGTTCTCATCGCAGACACCCACGACCTGGAGGTAGCAGGGGAGGCCGGGGACGGTGCCGAGGCGGTAGAACTGGTTCAACGGCTCCGGCCGGACGTCGCTATCATGGACATCCGCATGCCCGGTACGGACGGCATCGAGGCCACCCGCCGGATCAACGCGGATCCGGAGTCGAAGACCCGCGTCCTCATCCTCACTACCTTCGACGGCGACGAGTACGTCTATGGCGCGCTTCGCGCCGGAGCGAGCGGCTTCCTCGTCAAGGACATGCCGCTGAAGACCATCCTCGACGGGGTCAGGGTCGTCGCCGCCGGAGATGCCCTCATAGCTCCGAGCGTCACCCGTCGTCTCATCGAGGAGTTCGCGGCACGGCCCGAACCCACCGCCACTACCCGCCGGGCGGTGGTCGACGGCATCACCGACCGGGAACGAGAGGTCCTGACCCTCGTCGGCCGCGGCCTGTCCAACGCCGAGATCGCCGAAGAGCTCACCATCAGCGTGGCAACCGCCAAGGCCCACCTCGCACGGCTCTTCACGAAACTCGACGCACGTGACCGGGTGCAGCTCGTCATCCTCGCCTACGAGATCGGCCTGGTCGCGCCCCCACGGTGAGGTATGCCCGCGTGAGCAGGCCAGCGACGGGCCACCCTACGGCGGCGATGAAGATCGCGGTAGCGGGCCCAAGGAAGCACCCCAGAGCCTTCAAAAACTCCTTCAAAAACCTAGACGGTTCAACAACCCTCGGTCGCCGTTTTCTGACAGGATTCCGGGCGTGAGCACGCCACTTGAAGACGCTCAGTTCGAACTCCTGGGCGCCGAGCCCGCCGTCAGCACTGAGATCCGCATCGGATACGCACGGGTGTCCACCGGTGGACAGAAGCTCGACCGCCAGCTCGATGCCCTCACCGCGGTCGGCTGCCGCCGGATCTTCGCCGACAAGAAGTCGGGGAAGAACGACCTGCGGCGCGAGCTGAAGGCGTGCCACGCCTTCCTCGCCGCCGGCGACACCCTGGTGGTGCCCGCCCTCGACCGCTACGGCCGTTCCTTGCAGGACCTGATCGCGATGGTCGGCGAACTGCGCAAGCGGGAGATCGGCTTCACCTCGCTGCACGAGCGGCTCGACACCACCACCCCCGGCGGTCGGCTGGTGTTCCACGTCTTCGCCGCGCTGGCGGAGTTCATCCGCGAGCTGATCGTCTCCGGCACCCGCGAGGGCCTGGCCGCCGCCCGCGCCCGGGGGAAGGTCGGCGGCCGGCCCAGCGTCGTCAATGCGGACATCATCCGGGCCGCCCGCGACATGCTGCCCAACCCCGACCACTCGATCACCTCGATCGCCAAGCTCCTCGGGGTGAGCCCCGGCACGCTCTACAACCACATCCCGGACCTGCAGGAGCTGAGGGCCAGCCGCATTCCGGCCCAGGTCGAAGCGGGCAGTCGCTGATCCCCGGCGAGCACCGGCTCAAGGGCGGGGCCCCCTGCTCGGCGCCGACGAGCCCGGCCTGCCTGGGCCCTTTGGAGCCTCGACCGATCAGGACGGCCACGAAGACGAGCACGACCCGGCCGAGGACGCTTTCGTCGAACCGCACTGCTGATTCGCCAAGATCATCCCACTGCCCCTTTTGGGCTCACCTTGGCTGGACCCCCTGTGCGGCCAGGCGCCGCTCCTCCTCCCGCCACCGGCGAGAGCCCAACACTTCCTTGAGATCCTTCAGCTGGGCCCGCTGCTCCCGGGTCTCGCCCGGGGGCGCCTGTGAAGCCTGATGCCAGGCCCACTCGAACAGGTTCGCTGCCTTGGTCACGTCAATGCGGTCGATCGCACGCTGCAGTTCGGTGAGCGTGCCGTTCAGCGAGCGACGCATCATCGCGATATCCATCGCGCTAAGAACTCCTAACGAAATGATCTTCGAGGTGGTTGGATCACTCCGGGGCCGTTGATCTGGGGGTGCGGAGTGGCTCGGCGGAAGCCGTGGGACGTCGATGACGAGCTGTGGGCGGTGATCGAGCCGCTACTGCCGAAGATCGAACGTCGCACTCGTCATCCCGGACGGAAGCGGCATCCGGACCGGCTGGTGTTCCAGGGCATCCTGTTCGTCCTGCATATCGGGATCGCCTGGGAACACCTGCCGCAGGAACTCGGCTTCGGTTCGGGCATGACGTGCTGGCGACGCCTGGCCGAGTGGACCGAGGTCGGCGTGTGGCCCCGGCTTCACGAAGCGCTCTTGGCCAAGCTCCGCAGCGCGGACGCCCTGGACTTCTCCGCGGCGGCCGTCGACGGCTCCCACATCAGAGCATTAAAAGGGGCACCAAAACGGGACGAAGCCCTGTCGACCGGGGCAGGACGGGCAGCAAGCACCACCTGATCACGGACGCCACCGGCATCCCGCTCGCCGTCACCCTCACCGGTGGCAACCGCAACGACGTCACCCAGCTCATCCCGCTGCTCCAGGCAGTGCCGCCCGTGCGGGGCAAGCGTGGCCGACCTCGGCGCCGCCCCGACGTCGTGCTCGGTGACCGCGGCTACGACCACGACAAGTACCGCCGCCTCGTCCGCGCGCTCGGCGTGAAGCCGCTGATCGCGCGACGTGGCACTGAACACGGCTCCGGACTCGGCACTCAACGCTGGGTTGTCGAGCGCGCCTTCGCCCACCTGCACTGGTTCCGCCGCCTACGGATCCGCTGGGAGATCCGCGACGACATCCACGAGGCCTTCCTCACCCTGGGATGCGCACTCATCTGCTGGCGACGCCTGTCACAGCCGACCCGATCCCTCGCCCTTTCGCAGTAGCCATTCCCGGACCGAAGCAGCTTGGTCAAGGAGTCGTCTGACCTGCATTCCCTCTTCGCGTGAGGTCATCTTGGGCAGCGGGGTGAAGTCGTCGGGGATCACGTCCAGCCAGCTCACCACGCGGTCTCCCGTACACAGAGTGATCAGCAGTTCCCACCGCACGTGATCGGGAACGTCAGGGCGGTGGGACAGGGTGTGCCACAAGGCCGGCCACAGATAGTGGGTGCCGCCGGGCGCCGCATTCGCCCGCACCCACGTCGGGTCCAACCGCTGGCTCAGGCCAAGGTCACCCGCCCGCTCTTCCAGCCGGAACAGCGAGGCCGAATCGATGACCTTCACCTCGCGTGGCAGCGGCCGCTCAACGTCCATCGCCCCATGCTGCCCGACAGCACCTCACGTCGGGCAACCGACCCCAAAGAGTCATTCCGTTAGGAGTTCTAACGAGCTCGTGCATGGTTAGCAGTGACGTTGGCCCTGCCGGTTCGTTAGGCCGTTCGTGGTGGGGATGCAGGCGCGTGGGTTGATCATGTCGGAGCGTCGGGTCACGGGCCTTTTAACGGCTGTGATTGCCGATCTGGTAGCGGAGTTGGGTCCGGTCTGGCAGGCCCGGAGGGATGCCGAGCTACTCGACCGACCGCGGCGGCGGGCGGTCGGAGCGGGCGCGAAGTACAAGCTGGTCTTCGTCGACCGACTCCTGGCCACACTCGTTCACCTGAGGCACGGCGTTACCCACGACGTGCTGGCCTGCTGGTTCCAGGTGGACCGGTCGACCATCACCCGTGCGGTCGGCGAGATCCGGCCTCTACTGGCCGACCGCGGCTGTCGCATCGAGGGTGGTCTGCGACTTCGCACGCTTGCCGATGTGATCGCCCATCTTGGCGCCACCGGCCAGACCGCACTGATGGACGCCACCGAGGTCCGAGTCCGTCGCCCAAGCGCACATCGCGGCGGACGCAGCCGGTTCATCTCCGGCAAGAGCCGCATCAACGCCATGAAAGCCCTCGTCGTCACCGACCAGCGCGGACGACCACTGTTCTGCGGCGAGGTCCGGGCCGGATCCATCGCCGACATCACCCAAGCCCGTGACGCCGGCCTGGTTGACCTGCTCGCTGACACCATTGACCTGCAGATCCTTGCCGACGCCGGCTATCAAGGCCTCGCGGCGCAAACCTACGGCCAGGTCGTCACCCCGCCACGCAAACGCCGCGGCAAACACCTCGAACACCTGCAATGGCTGATGGCACACCACGAGGCCGCCCGCTTCGCCCACTCCTCGGCCAGAATCCCCGTCGAACACGGCATCGCCCACCTCAAGAACTGGAGGGCCCTCGCCCGGCATCACACCCGACGAGAGAACCTGCCCGACACCATCCGAGCCGTCGCCGGACTCCTGACCGACCAACAAGCCACCCACCACACGAAGGCACTCGCACTGCCCGCCACACCCGCATGATCAAAACGCCGACCGCAACCTCAACACGCCCTCGCCCCAACCATGCACGAGGTCGTAAGACTCGGGCGGCCTGTCGTCCGGCGCCGGAAGTCGGTCTGCCACTCTGCCCCGCCACTGAGCCGCACACGCCCGTTCGACAAGAGCCGACCCCCACCCCTGGCACCACGCCGTGCCTCTGACCCGTCGCTTTCCGCCCAAGGTGACCCACAACTGTGAGCGCTTCGCGACAGACCGTGGCCGTTGTCCGCCGGGAAACCGCAGTGCAAGGTTGAGGTGTGGAGTCGCCCGCGATAGCTGCAGAAACGTAAACGGCGCCCGCCCCGGGTACTCCGGGGGCGGGCGCCGTCGTCATGTGGTCAGGCCGCCCACTCCAGTCCCAGAGCGGCGAGCGCGGCCAGTTTGTCAGCGGCCAGCTTGGCCCTGCGGGTCTTGCTGTTCGTGAGGAAGATCCCCAGCTTCACCCCGTGCTCCTGGCCGTCGATGACCACGGTTTCGATGTGGGATCGGGGGACTGTCAGGGTGCCGGTGCGGGCGCGGTACTGCTCCAGGGCGAGGACTCCGCGCTCGAACGCCCCAGGCCCCGTCGCCGTCTTCTTGGCCGGTGCTGCGGGCAGGGGTGCGAGCTCCAGGGCCTCCAGCCGTTCCCGCTGCTCGGGCAGCAGCTTGGTCCACACCACGTGCTCGCGCTGTCGGTTGATCCATGCGCCGATGTCGCAGCCGTGGACGAGGACACCGGGAAGGACCTCGGTCAGCCCGCCTTCCTCGGCCAGGAGGGTGCGTGCGGTGGCGTAGTGGCGCTGCCACTCGACGGACCACTCGGGGCACCACTCTGGATCGATGGCCTCCAGTGCCGCCCGCCGCTCCGCCGCCCGGTCCTGGTCCTTGCCGAGCCCGCCGGCCTTTCGGAGATTGGCCAGCCACTGACCGACCGCTACCCCCTCGACAACCGCGTCCTTCGGGGCGGCAAGGGTGCCGTGCACGGAGTGGTAGGCGCGGGCCGCGGTGAGGTTTTTCCAGAATCCGGCGTCCGCGACCGACCACACCATCCCGAGTTCGTTCAGCAGTTCGGTCCGCCATGCCTTGAGCGTGCCGAGCCGGAAGGCCCTGCGCTGCTCGCTGACCCATGCGCCCAGCGCATAGGGGATGCGGTCCTCGCCCAGCTCCACCGACGCGTCCAACGGCACCTCGGCGCTCCCGCGCTCCTGCACCCAATGGCGCAGGGCGTTGTAGCCGGTGAGCCAGATTTCGGAGTCGGGGTGCAGGATGCGGGTCCGCAGGAACAGCGCGACGTCCCCGGGGTCGCGGGGGAGGGAGAACCGCAGCAACGGCACCATGGCGCCCGCGTGCTCGTCCTCGGAAGTGTCGTCCGTGCCGTCCTCGGTGGCGGCCTGAGTGGTTTCCTCGTCCGCGTCGGCCGCCGCCTCGATGTCGGCGCCGTGCTCCTGGTCGTCGTCGCCGCCGTCGCCTTTCTCGCGGACGGGATCGAGCGCGACGACGGACGTCGCCCGCCCCCGGGCCGTGGTGGTGGGCAGGGCCAGGCGCTCGATGATTCGGGCGTCATGCGCACGCAGGCCCTGGAGGACGGCTACCAGGCTGCGATAGCTGGGGGAGGCCATCATGTCGGACGGGTCCTCACCAGGCTCCAGGAACACCGGCACGACGATGCGGGACACCTTGCCCTCTCCGGGGTCCTGTCGCAGGCCCCGCCCGATGATCTGGACGATCTCCACGGGCGAGCTGCGGGTGTCCGCGAAGACAACGGCGCCCACCCCGCGCTTGCCTCGGATGTCGACGCCTTCACCGAGGACGCGGCAGCTGGAGAGGACCCCGAGGTCGGTGACCCATCCGTCCTCGTCGATGCCGTCCGCGAACCTGCCCAGGACCGTCCGGCGGTGTGTGACGGGGTGTTCGCCGCACAGCCACTCCGCACCAACCCGCCCCGGATAGGTCACGGGGTCCGTGGCGTGAAGCTCGGCCGCCGTCTCCGGCAGCGCGCGGGCAAACGCCATCGCGTCCAGGGTCCGGGCGTGGAACGTCATGAACGACCGCACCCCCGACTCGTCCGCGTGCTTGAGCAGCGCCTCCTGGAGCGCGGCGAGGCGCCGGCCGCGCCGCTCCTCCGGCGAGGCGTCCGGCCCGGGTGCCTGCGGGTCCCGGATCTCCAGGACGTCGATCTCGAACCGGGCCAGGATCCCGCGCTCGACGCTCTCCATCAGCCCGAACTCGAACAGCACCGGCCCATACAACTGCTCGTCGTCCATCGACGCCACCAGGCGCCCGCCGGTCTCATCCGCGCCGGCACTCCCGGGCGTCGCCTCCCACAGCCGGGGGGTGGCCGTCATGTACAGCCGCCGCTCCGCAGGAATCCGAACCTGGTCGTGCACGGCCGCCCACGCCTTACCAAGATCACCCGAAGTTCTGTGGGCCTCATCGACGACCAAGAGGTCGAAGGGGCGCATGCGCTGGCCGTACGAGCCGCGCAACGCCCTTTCCAGCACGCCCGGGGCCGCGCCGGTCTCCTGGTCGCCCTGGTCGTCGATGAGGCCCTGCGGGGACAGGCTCGCGTACGTCGCGAACACGAGCATGGGCCCGGTCTGCGCGGTCCACAGGGCGAGTTGGGTGGGGTTGGTCGTGCACCGCACATCGAGTGCGTCCAGCAGCGGGTCCGCGCTGAGGCTGCACACCGCGACTGCCGGGGCATGGTGCCCGACCGCCCGCCAGGCTTCCACGGTCTGCGTCAGGAGATCGAGGGTCGGGACCAGGACGCCGACCATGCCGTGGGGGACCATCCGCAGCGCGGCCACGGCAGCCGTGATCGTCTTGCCCGAGCCGGTCGACATGCAGACCTGTCCGCGCTGACCCGGCGCCCGCACCGAGCCGTCCACGGGGAGCGAGAGACCCTCGATGATCGAGTCCACGGCCTCGACCTGATGCGGCCGAAGCGAGGTAACACCCTGCATGCCCACTCCCTCACTGCCCAAGATCAACGACGTCCCGGGGCGACGGAGAGGCGATGCCTCCCGTTCCGCTGTCCCGTTGTACTGATGACGACCGTAGCGTACTTGCACAAGGCTTGTTCATTACACGTCCAATCTGGCGCCGGAATTCGTCTAATTGCGCTAGGGTTGCGGTATGAGCCAGGAGAACAGCGTGGAAGCGCTGCTTGAGGAAGCCCGGTTGAACGCCTCGATCCCGCCCCCTGCTGAGCGTCAACGTCTGCGCGAGGCCGCCAACCTGTCCCGGGCCCAGGTCGCCGCAGCCGTGGGCGTCGGGCGCACCACGGTTGCCAACTGGGAGACCGGGCACTCGGACCCGACCCCGCCCGGACGCCTGCCGTACCTGCAGCTGCTCAAGGGCCTGGCCGAGATCTACCCGGCCACCTCCGCACCCGCAGCCACCCCCGAACCCACCCCTGAACGCACCGCGGATCCGGTGCTGCCCGCGTTCGTCGCGGCCCCGGAGACGCTGCGCGGCCCGGACGGGCGGGCCATCGAGGGCGACCCCGGCCCTTGCATCCGCTGCGGTGTCGAGACGACCTACCAGTCGACGGACGGCCGACCCCTGCATTCCGGCGGCCTGTGTCAGCCCAACGGACCCGCCATTGCGCAGGCCGCGCCCGCCGCCAACTCTTCGGCGGCTCCCGCACCGGCTGCTGCCCCGGCGGCACCCGCCCCCGCCTCACCGGCTCCGGCGCCCCTGCCCAGCCGGCCGGAGCGCCGTGCCCGCAGCGCCGCCCGCGCCCAGGCCGACACCACCCTGCTCATCAGCCGTGCCGTCCAGGAGGAGGCCGAGCGCGCCGGCGGGGACGAGGAAGCGGCCTTGAACGCGCTGATCAAAAGAGCCATCCCCGACGTGATGCACCTGTTCAACGAGACCCGGGCCACCGGCCGCTACGACTACACCGCCTACCCGGCCCTGCCCGACATCCTGAAGAAGCCTTCCAAGAAGGACCCGGACCAGATCTGGGAGTCACGCCCCAAGTTCCACCACCCCGGCTACTCCCTGCGCGCCCCCGGCGACATCAAGGTCACCGCGCTCGATGTGAACGCGGCCTACCTGTCGGCGCTCAAGTGCTGGCTGCCCATCGGGAAGCTGGAGCACAGCACTGGCAGTGATGGTGTCGAGCCGAAGCGCTCCGGAGTCCACCTGATCACCCCCGCCCCGTGGGAGCACCCGCATCTGCCGGACCCGATCGGCGACCGCGACGAACCCGGAGCCCTCTGGGTCACCAACAGCACACTGCGCCTGCTCCAACGCCTCGCGGGCCCGAAGTACGGGCTGACGGACGCTCCGGTCATCCACGAGTCGTGGACATCCGGGGCCACGGAGAACTTCCTGGACGCGCTGCGCAAACTGCTGTCCGCTGCCCGCGATGAGGCGATCGAGAACCGGGACACCTTGACGCTTGAGTACGTCAAGGCGATGTACAGCAAGTTCATCTCGACGATGGGGGAGTCGATCCACAACCGGGAGATGGTGCGCCCGGACTGGATGCACATCATCCACTCCCAGGCCTACGCCAACCTGTGGGGCAAGGCCTACAAGGCCCACCAGGCCGGCCTGGAGATCATCAGCATGATGGGCACCGACGAACTCCACGTCACCGGCGACTGGCGAGGCGTGTTCCCCGAGGGCCGGGGCGTGGCCCAGATGAAGATCAAGCACGGTGACGCGAAGGCGTCCGGCGAGTACACCGTCGGCAAGGTGACCAGCTGATGGCCGGGCGTTGGATGGACCTGGGCATGTTCAACGCCCACGGGGTCCCGGGCGCCGACGCGTTGGGCGCGGCGATCGAGAACATGGTCACCGGCATCGCCTCACCCGTGGACAGCGACCGTGGGCTTTCCGCCCGCCTGCGCTACCTCACCAAGACGGATGCGGGATACGAGGCGATGGACCGTGCCGGCATCCACGTCTCCCCGCGCACCCTGATGGCCTGGCTCGCGGAGGAGCGCACCCCGAACAAGGCGAACCGGTCCCGTCTGGATGCCGCGTACTGGGATCTGCGGCGTCGCAACGTGGCCACCGATCTCAAGCACCGGCTCAACAACGAGGGCCGTGGTACCAGGGTGGAGATCAACCCGGTCGACCAGTCCGGGGTCGAGCGCAGGCACCAGCGTGACGTGGCCAGCCGCAGCATCAACGTCCGCGGCGTATGGGACCGCGCGGTGGACGCCTGGCTTGAGGAGGACCTGGCCGGGCTCGACGCGATCTGGGATCAGATCATCGAGGACATCGGCTCCGAGTACGACGCGTACAGCAACGTCTCCTCCATCGGCTGGGCCGCCTGAAACCAGAGCGAACGGCCTGTCCCCGGCATGGAACTGTCAGGGCAGGGCGCATCTCGCAGCCGCCGCCATCTGCGGACTCCCGGCGGGTTGAGCGGGTTGCTTACGGGCCGGAAGGAGGGAGGGGTAGCGAGGTGGGGTCCAAGTCCAGGCGCATCTTGCCCCACATCGCGTCGAAGTCGTCGAACCATGCACGGTTGGCGTCTTTGAGCTCATCCCAGGTCTCATAGGTGCGGCCGGCGACAAGGCTCTGCACGAGGTCGCGCATACCGCGCAGCACGTTATCGGACAACGCGACTATGTCCGGCGGGGCGGTGATGGATATCTGGTAGCGCAGTTCGTACATGCCACCGTCCCGATAGGCGTTCGCTGCCTGACGTGCGCGCTCCGGCCAGGGTTCCGTGCTGTTGCGCGTGAATCTCGTTCCATGTCCGCGCCACAGCCGCGAGGTAGGCGGCGTATAACTCGCGCGTGACAGAGGTACGGAGAACTCTCTGTTCCCGGCGCCACCTGGAGCGGTCGGCCAGCCATGTGGCCCCCACGCCGATGACGGCGCCCGTCACCGTACTGACCACTGAACTCCATTCCATCGGTGGAGGATATGCGGCTTCGGTGCGTGTGTCTGCGTGGTTGACGAGCGGTCTGCCCCGGCCCTGCGGCTCGCCTACGCCCGCCGCGTATGGGTGCGCCCGCCCGGTCCGTACGCGCCTACGTCGGTGATGAGCGCGGCGCCGTCCAGCAGCTGCTGCACGCTCCACCCGGTGACGTCGAGGCGCTGCCCGTCCAAGGGCCCGCCGATCAGTGCCGCGTATCGGTGCCCGGCCACCTCGACGTCGGGCTCGCCGGGCTCGTTCCCGTAGATCCTCATCCGCCCATCCTCACGGCAGCTGGCCACGCCGCGGGGCTGGTCCGGGAGTTCGCAGGAAGCCCTTACCGTCCAGTGCTTTAGAGAGAGGTCGCCGACCCGGGGCGGCCCAGGATTCTGGGGCCGCCTCTCGCGGTGGGCCCGTGCGCTGTCGCGGCAGCCCCGTAGCACCGCTGGGTCGTCCATTCAAGAAATCCGCGTCGTGAACCACGTCGGCCTGATTTCTTGAGTACGGCCCGCCGCGTCGGAAATATGGGATCCCTCGACCCAGGGTTGCGGGGCTTGCCCCTCGGTGCGCCATGGTGTGCTTGAAGAACTGGTCTGAGGGGTCAGTGCGTCCCGCAGGAGAGCCAACCTAGCGCACGACATCGTGCGCGTTTCCGCTGGTCAGACGCTGTTTGGGACTTGCCTGACACGCGCCGTCGGTCTGTCATCGTGAGCGGCCTCAGCCGGGCCGAAAGTCAGGGGGTGTCGCCGGTCCAGTGGAGCCGGTCCGGGTCGCCGGGCTGTCCCTCGTAGTGGGCCCGCCCGCCCGGCCCGTACGCGCCGAGCCGTCCAGCAGCTGCTGCACGCTCCACCCGGTGATATCGAGGCGCTGCCCGTCCAGTGGCCCGCCGATCAGTGCCGCGTACCGGTGCCCCGGCACCTCGACATCGGGCTCGCCGGGCTCGCTCCCGTAGATCCTCACCCGCACATCCTCGCGGCGCCGGCCGTGCCGTGGGCCGGTTCGGGGGCTCGCGGGTAACCGACTCCCTTCCTGTCATGTGTACCGGGCGTTCGGCTTGCTCGAAGACTTCATGAGGGCGCGGCGCCACTAGCACCGTCGCGGCATCCATTCAAGGTTTTCAAGCGGCACGATTCGGACCGCTTGAATCTATTGAATGAGGCTCGCCGCGGCGGAAATCTGGGACCCCTCGACCCAAGGGTTGCGGGGCTAACCCCTCGGTCCTCGAAGGTGCTGCCACCACCCCGCGACACCGTTCGTCAACCGCTCGCGAATCCGCTCTACGCCCCGTCAGGACCCGCCTGTCAGAGGGCCGGGACGGATTTTCGCGAGAGCTCGATCTATCGGCTCGGATCGCGGACTGTGGCCCCGCGCTCAACCGGAGCGCACCCACCGAAATGGAGATCCCGCTGTGCCCACGCTCAACCTCACCCTCGTCCTGTTCGTCGGTCTGCTCCTGGTCCTCGTGTTCGTGCTCGTCATGGCCGGCCTGGCCTACGTCACCCACCGCCACCCCCACCTGGAGAAGCCCCTCACCGTCGCGTTCGGGGGCGGTGGCGTCCTGGTCGCGGTCGTCGTGGGCCTGGTCGCCGTCGTCGCCCTCACCACGTAATGCCGGGCCGTGCCCCCGGGGTTCGTTTGCTCGTTGCCTGGCTGAATCCCGATAACCGCCTGTGCGCAGGTGGTTACGTTGATCGGCTTCTGTTCGCGCACTCCCGGGGGACTCTGATGACGGCTCGACAGACACGGCGCCGGCCGGGCGTGATGGCGCTGTGCGCCGCTGTGGGGCTTGCTCTCGCCCTGGCCGGTTGCGGTGGTGGCGGCGACGACGCGAAGCCGCAGACGGCCCCGTCTGAGGCCTCCTCGGCCCCCTCGGTGTCGGCGTCCCCGCCGGACCCGGACGCGGCGGACAAGACAGCGGTCCTCGCGTCGTACACCTCGATGTGGGTGGAGCAGATGAAGGCCTACCGGGTGGCGTCGCCCGACGGCACGAAGCTCGCGGATTTCGCGACGCTCGACGCGCTGTCCGCCTTCGAGCGGGACCTGGCGCACATGAAGAAGAACAACACGGTGATCCGGGGCGAGCTCGGGCACGAGCCGGAGGTGACCGCCCTCGACGTCGACGCGAAGCTGCCGACGGCCACGGTGGAGGACTGCATCGACCTGTCGAAGTGGCAGACCCTCGACACGAAGACGAACAAGCCGATCCCGCTGCCCACCGCCCAGCCGCTGCGCTACGTCGCCACCGCCACGGTGGAGCGCTGGGACAACCATCGTTGGATGGTGACCGAGTACCAGCCGGACGGGAGCCGGACGTGCTGAAGCAGTCCACGACCATGGCGGCCGCGGTGGTCCTGGCCGCCGTCCTGGCCCCGGCCGCGCACGCCGACGGGCCGACAGTCGGCAGCGACGGATGCCGGGGCTCCATGCTCTCGGTCACCGTCTGCGCCGCCGACGGCGGCGGCTCCTCCGGCTCGTCGGGTTCTTCGGGTGGCAAGCCGGCCGCGGCTGCCCCGGCCGCGACCGGTGGCGACAGCAAGCCGACGGACAAGTGCTCCTACGATCTGGTCGACGATCCGCCGCCTCCGGCCGGGCATCAGGCGTGGAAGGGACACGACCCGGGCGACGGCGGGGTCTACAAGGTCCAGTGCGACAGCGGCCGCGGCGGAGTCGTCTTCGTTCCGGCCGGCCAGGACGGCCCGGCCGCGCCGACCATCGACCCGGAGCTCGTCGCACGGCGGGCGGCGGCCTCGATGCGCCTGGAGGGCCCGAAGGTAGCCAGCCCCCGCGCGGCCGGGACGTACGTCGTCGGGATGCCGATGTGGATGTGGGCCACGCCGTCGCCGTCGACGTTCGGTCCGGCGACCGCCTCGGCCACGGCCGGCGGCGTCACCGTCACCGCCACCGCCAAGGTCACCCGGGTGCGGTGGGCGATGGGCGACGGCACCACCGTCACCTGCCACGGCCCCGGCACCCCCTACAAGAAGTCGCAGGAGGTGACCTCGTCGCCGGACTGCGGGCACCTCTACGAACAGCCCTCCTCCGAGCAGCCGGGCGGCCGGTTCAAGGGAACCGCGACCGCGACGTGGACCGTCACCTGGACTGCCCCCGCCCTCAACGACGGCGGCCGGTTCACCGAAACCCGAGCCACTGGGTTCACCGCCGACGTCCACGAGGTCCAGGTCGTCAACTAACGCTGCAAGCCTCTGACCTGCCGTGGGGAGTTTCCATGGTGAGTTCGGCCGAGCCGTGGTGAGTTTTCGCGGTGAGTGGACCCCGCCGTGGTGAGTAGGCCCCGGGGTGTGGTGAGTTTCCCGGTCGGAAACTCACCACCGCAGGTCAGGAGCGAGGACGGCGCTCACCACCGCAGTCCGCAAGCCCACACGTCCGTAGAAACTTTTCTTGTCGAACCTGAATTACAGTGTGCAGAGTGTCACGCTGAGCAACCCGATCGCACGGCTTCGGCGGGCGCCTTTTAGTAGTTATGTCCGTTGCGGTGAAAGTGTGTCAGGACCGCTCTGTGACGCGGTAGCGTCGCAGGTCACGCAGTCTGCTCCCCGCGCACGCGGGGATGGTCCCGGGGCCTACGAGGTGGCGGGCCTGAACATGGGCTGCTCCCCGCGCACGCGGAGATGGTCCCCCATCCCTGGCTAGCACCTGGGCCCTGATGGACTGCTCCCCGCGCACGCGGGGATGGTCCCGAAAACCCGCAGCTCACGGGGCCTACGGCCACCCGCTCCCCGCGCACGCGGGGATGGTCCCCTGAGCCTGAGGGGCTCGTCTGGCCGTTGGAACTGCTCCCCGCGCACGCGGGGATGGTTCCCCGTGTGCGAAGAGTGTCCGCGGTGGGGATTCTTCGGCCGGCTACTCACCACGGCAGGTCAGCGGCGGGTACGGCCACTCATCACGACGATCCGCAGCACTCCCCGGCTACTGGAAACTTTGCTGTCGAGTCCGCCGTACGGCGCGTAGGCGGTCGACATGACGGCGGCATAAGGGGGCGCCTGCCAGGCGCCCGGGGCGGGAGTTCCGTCGCCGGTGCCAGACACCAGCCACCCGCCCCGGGCCCCGACACCCTGACACACGAAAACCGCGGCGTCTGCCGAGCTGCGGCTGCTCCTGGTCCTCGAGCACCGCGCTGCAGCGCCGGACGGTCCGCTGCGCAGCGCATCGGCTGGTGAAGGATCCGTCGGCCGCACGCGCAGCCGGCATGGGGCCCGACAACAACCCCGACACCATGACCGACGATATGGCCGACGGTATGACCGAGAGCATGACCGACACTATGACCGACACCTCCCTGGAGCGGACCTCTGCATAACGGCAGGTCAGGCCCCGGTTTTCGCGTGGTGAGTGCTCAGACTTCCCCTCTTCTACCTGGCTGCCTGGCTATGGGGTGGTGGTGTGGTGGCTGGTGTTGGGCGTGGTCTCGGGGAAGCGAGGGCGCTGCGCTGGCCTTCTTCTCCGGCCCGTCGCGCTGCTCCGGACCGGGCCGGACTTCGGGGCGGCACCGCCTGGTGCCCCTCGCCCCTGCCGGGCCCTGGGCGCGGCGTGACAACAGCTGTGACGCTATGTGTGACGACATGTGCGACACGATGTGCGACAAGACCTGTGCCGCTATCTGTTACAGCCACCGCGCCCCGCGCCTCGCACAACCGCAGGTCAGGCCCCGGTTTTCGCGTGGTGAGTGCTCAGACTTCCCCTCTTCTACCTGGCTGCCTGGCTATGGGTGGTGGGTGTGGTGGCGGTGGGCGGGCGTGGTCTCGGGGAAGGCGGGCGGCGCTGCGCTGGCTCCCTCGTCGGCCCGTCGCGGTGCTCCGGACCGGCTCCTGACGTCGCGGGACCAGGGGGCGCACCAGGTGTTGCACCCGGGGTTGCGCCGGGAGTTGCACAGGGGGTTGCGCCCGGGGTTGCACAGGCTGTTGCACCACCGCAAGCGGGACGCTCGCGTCTCCGCAGGTCAGGCCCCGGTTTTCCTGTGGTGAGTCCTCGGACTTCCCCTCTTCTACCTGGCCTGTCCTGCTGTGTGGGGGTGGGTGGTGGGCTGGTGGCGGGCGTGGTCTCGGGGAACCGGACGGCGCTGCGCTGGCCCGTTCCCCCGGCCCGTCGCGCTGCTCCGGGTCGGCGAAGAGACCGACGACCAGGCGGCGGTGTTGGTGGTCCTGCTCCGGCTGCGGGGCCGGCCGCTGCGCCTCGTCGTCCGCGCCGAGCCCGGCGGCGTACTTCGCACGGGCGTCCGTGACGGCCCACGCCCAGGTCCGTTCGTCCCCGCCGTGTGTACGGGCCAGCCGTCCGGCCAGGCCCCGCTGGTGCCCACCACCGGCCCGGCGCGGCTCCGCGAGGGTGCGCTCGAGGGCCTAGGTGCGCTCTGCGGACACCGGACGACCTCGCTGGGTCTTGGTGTGGTCGTCCGATACGGGCCGCCGCTCGATGCCGATGGTCAGGTCGCCTTCGATCCAGCCCTGGCGCTGCCACCAGCCGATGCCCTTGCGTGCGATGGACAGCTCCCGGTTGACGCTGGGGAGTCCATCTCGTCCGCCCTTGCCTCTGCCGGCTCAGTACCTCTGGCAGCGCCCGATCGCGGCGACGGGGAAGACGGGCGGCTGCGCGCCCCGGCGGGCGGGTCCGGTCGGCGCCGGTTCGCCGGCGAGCATCCACATCCACATCCACATCGTCAGCGGATTTGGTAAGCAACGCTGATCTTGTCACTCAACCTTCAGTCCTCACGACGTGTGCCCCGACCCGCGCCAGGCTGGGGCGCTCAGCGCACCACTGTCAGGGGTTGTTGAAGACGACCTCGGGGTTGTCCGGTGTCTGGCCGTCTAGGAGTGGCTGAGGCCGGTTCTTCAGGTGCAGGTCAATGAACGCAGCGACGTAGTCACGGGTGATCCGTATCGAGCGTTCGACGGAAAGAGTGGCCCCGGGGTTGGTCGGCAGACCGAGGTGTTCGCCGAGGACGGGGACGTCCGTGAAGGTCGAATGGTACGACCCCGTCAGGGTCAGCCAGCGCTTCCAGCCGTCCAGTCCCTGCCACCCCTCATCCCATGAGGAGTCCGGCCCACCGGGGTGATGGTCCACAGGGTTGCCGAGCAGGAGGAACGGCCGACCGTCGACTCCCGCGGCGGGGATCCGGTCGTAGAAGAGGCCGTCCATGTTGATCCCGGCGTCGAACCGGCGGTCACCGAGCATCGCGGAAGCCGCCGCGTTACCACCCATCGAATGGCCGACCACAGCGACGCGCCGGGGGTCGATCATCCGGGAGTTGTGCCAGGCGGGACGGTGACCAGTCAGCCGGTCCAGCACGAAGGAGAGATCGTCGGCCCGCCCCGTGGACACAGCTTTCAGCAGCTTCTGCCCCTCCTCGACGGGCAGGGGCATGCACACCCGGCAGGTCAGCATCCGGCCGCCAGGAAACACGGTCCCGGTCGACTCATAGGCGTGATCCACACTCGCCACGACATAGCCGCGGCTTGCCAGGTCCTCGGCGAGGGAGGTCAAGGTAGCCCGATGGTTGCCGAGCCCGGGGGAAAGCAGCACCAGGGGGAACCGGCCCTGGCTGGCGGTGGCACCCGCGCCGGCATGGGTGACGGCGGAACTGACCTCGGCCGGCGCATCGTCCCCCAGACCGCGCCCGGCAAGCATCAGCCGCGCCTCTTCGGTGCTCATGTAGGCGGCGGGCCCGCCGCCACTGCCGCCACGGGCGGGGTAGCGGAGCGACACCATGAGTTCCCGTGCCGTCGCAGTCGAGGCCCAGGGGTCGGTCCGGTCGTGGTCGGTGAGGTGCAGGACCTCCGCGCCGACGGGGTACGGGCCTGTCGGGCGGGGCAGCTCGAGCCTGTCGGACGCGGTCTCGGTAGGCGCGGCTCCGGGTAAGGCGTGAACGGCGGCGGGCATGGTCAGGAGAACCACCACTGCGACCACGGCAGCAGCCGCCCCTCTGCGAAGTCTGATTGTCATGACAAGGACATTAACGCTGCAACGGATCTCGATCTCAGGTTCTGAGAGGACGTCGGCACCATCTACGAAACCCGGAGCCGGTCAGCGGCTGACGGGACGAGCGAGTGGGCACAGGTTCTTGCCTGGTGAGTGCCCGGACTTCCCCGCATCTGCCTGGCCTGCCCTGCTGCGGGCGTGGTCTCGGGGAACCGGGCAGCGCTGCGCCGGCCCGTTCTCCCGGCCTTTCGTAGGGGCTCCGGACCGACGACCAGGCGGCGGTGGTCCTACTCCTGCTGCGGGGCCGGCCGCTGCGCGTTGTTGTCCGCGCCGAGCTCGGCTGCGTGGATCGCCCGGGCGTCGGTGACGGCCCGTGCCCAGGTCCGTTCGTTCCCGCCGTGCGTGCGTGCGAGCCGCCCGGCCAGGCCCCGCTGGTGCTCATTGGTCCGGCGCAGCTCCGCGAGGGCGACCTGGACGGCCTGAGCGCGTTCTGCGGACACCGGACGGCCTCCCCGGGGCTCTCCGTGCTCCACGCCGCTCTTACGCCCGGAGACGCCCAGCAGGGCCGTTCCCACGGCTTCCTGGTGCGCGGCCCAGAACCGCTCGACCTCGGCTTGGTCGTAGTAGTCGACCCGGTCGATCGTGACCACCCGCTCGGGGTGACGGCGCTCCTGCGGCTGCTCGTGGCGCAGCGCGTACCACCGGGCCACGGTCGAGCGGCCCGCCCCGGTGTACCGGGTAATCCACGCACGACTAACGACCGCCCGCCCCTCGACGACGCGACGCAGCCGGACATCATTTTTGCCGGTCGGCTCCATCAATTTCGCTCCCGATCCATGGGTAGAATGGAGGCGCTCCGCTCGGACGAGTGGGCGCAGCTGGCGGGGAATTAAATTGGAATTCGGGTTGCCGCCCATTCCAATTGCAATAATTCCCCGCCAGCCTAAAACCTTTATGCGCGCGGCCTCCTCCGGAGGAACGGCGCACGACCCTACGGGTCGTCAGACGATAGACCCCCTACGGGGTTCAGAAACCGATTCCTCCGGAATTCTCGCCAGCACCTGGCGGGTGCTGCGGCAGGGACGGCGGCGTACCGGTCGCGGACTGTGCGGTGGTGCGCCCCGCGAGGGCCGCACCACCGCGAGTGGGCTAGACGCTCAGGGCCGCGACCGGCAGGGGCGTGATCTCGCCCTCCCAGAGGTCCCAGGAGCGCGTGACGTGGCTGCTGGCCGGTGAGACGACCACGATCTGCCCTTCCCGCTCCGCGTCAGCCACCCCGACCGCCAGCAGGCACATCACGGCCTCCCACGCCTCCTCGTCGACGACGTGACCGCCGCCGTCCGTGGGGACCTCGACCTGCGCGGTGAGGGTCAGACGGTCCGTCAGGGTCAGAGACTCGCCGTCCACGACGACGGTCATGGTGTGCGACCCCGGAGCCAGCTCCGCGAGCAGCAGACGCATTGCGTCCTCAGCCACGATCCAGCCGGAGTTGAATTCCGAGTAGTGCATGTACGCGGGAATGATCTGCATGATTTTTCTCCTGATTTGGACGAGTGGACTGACCGTCAGGAAAGGTTGCCGCCCTTCCTGACTGATCTAACCTTACGGTGAATGCTGACGTGAATTCAAGAACCAATCAACGCGCCTTTTTCGGCGTCGGCGGACCGACCCCGGAGCGTCTCGGTTCGTGACACCGGAGTGGGTGACAGTGACCAGTCGGCGGTAGGGGATATTTCCATTCTCTACCCACGGGTCAAAGTGATGCAGGGTGGTGTGTGCTGAGTCCAGTTCTTAGCTACGGTCGAGAATGATGCACGCGGCTCACGCTCCGGCCGAGACGACCGACCCCCTCTTGTTGGTGCGTAGCTGTCTGTGAGGGCGTGTCGAATGCTGCGGTACATGTCGTCCGGGGTCAGGCCTTGCCCGCACTGCGGAGCCGTGCGGGCAGGCTCCTACCGCCTTCTGACCTCGTGTCACCACCGGGGCGCGCAGCCGCTGAGCACAGCCGCACTACTCCCCGGGAGGGTGCGAGAATTCCGGAGGAATTCCCAAACCCATTCCGGAGGAATGGGTTTGAAAGCCCGTAGGGCTTTGTCGTCTTTACGACCCGTAGGGTCGTGCGTCGTTCCTC
>NZ_JAFBGA010000031.1 GCF_016909575.1 Streptomyces sp. HB132
GGCCCGATTGACCCCCGTCGAGTACGAAGCCATCATGACCCCACCCGCAGCCCTGGCTGCATAACCCCACTGTCACCTACGCGTGCAGCAGTCCCCATCTTCGCCCTAAGCACCTGGCTACTCCACCTCGTCTCCGCCCCCGGGCTCGTAGTCGAGGTCGCGGCGTGGCTCGCCGGCATCAACTTCCTGCTCGCCGCGTTCAACATTCTGCCGGCCGCTCCGCTCGACGGCGGACGGCTCTTGCGCGCCTTCCTGTGGTGGCGCACCGGGGACCGGCTGCGCGCGACGGTCCGGGCCACGCTTGCGGGCCGCGTCCTCGGCTGGCTGCTCATTGCGGCGGGATTCCTGGTCTTTCTCAAGGGAGGCGGATTGGAAGGACTGTGGCTGGCCCTGATCGGCTGGTTCCTCATCGCTGCCGCCACAGCCGAAGGACGACAGGCGCAAATGCGCGGACTCATGGCCGGTGTTCCCGTGCGGGACGCCATGACCAGGGATCCGCTCACTGCGCCTGCGGCGCTCACAGTCGCGGAGATGCTGGACGACCCGCGCTACCGGTATCGGCATTCGGCGTTCCCGGTGACCACCGCAGACAGGGCACCACTCGGCCTGATGACGCTGGATCGAGCACGGCAGGTGCCGACCGGGCAGAGCGGAAGCGTGACGGTGGGGGAGGCGATGATTCCGCTCCCGCAGACCACCGTCGCGCATCCCGGCGACCCGCTGGCGGATCTGCTGCCCCGCATGGAACCAGGCGCCGAGCACCGTGTCCTGGTCGTGGACGAAGGCAGACTCGTCGGCATCCTGACGCTGTCCGACATCAGCCGCACCGTCGCCTGGCTGACGAGCAGCGCCAGGAAGCCGTAGCAACTTGCTGAAAGAGCCGACTCCTCAGGCGGTGCCCACGGATCCAGCAAAGGTGCCCGAGTCGGCCATCCGACGGCGGCCGGGCACGGGCGGGCGAAAGGCCCTGGGCCTCCTTCCGGGCCGGAGCGCAGCGCCTCCTCGAAGGAGCGGACCGCTGCGATCGCCTCGACCGTCTGTTGCTCGGAACGGAGCCCGGCCAGTACGCGCGCCCGCAGACCGCACAGCTCTCGGCGGGTATCAGCCGACGGAGCGTGTCACGCCAAGGCGGCCACATGTCCGGCGTCGTGCAGTGTGCGCGAGCCCGTAATGGCCCCGTACACACAGCAGACGATGAAATTGAGGCGGCGAGGCCGGCGACATGAACACCCGTATCAGCAGCCCGGAATGAGCTCCTCGGCGACGTGAAGGCCCGCCCGCTGCCGCGGGGCCGCGGCCTGTTCGTCTCCCGCCGGAGCGCGCCTTCCCTGATCCGCACGAACTGGCCTCCTCTTCCGACGCCGAGGCACCTCTCCCTACGCCGAGGCGCCCGCGCCCTTCGCGCCTCCCGCACCCAGGTTCCAGGGCAGGTCGGTGAACTTTCCCGGGGCGAAACGCTCGACTGCTTCAACGATCAAGGCAGGGTGATTCGGCCTCCGCCGGCGCCAGAGGGAGTTTCCGAGCGAATAGAGAACAACCGTCCTCGGCCCGCCCACGGCGATCGGCTTCTCCGGGAGAGCCCCTTCCTTCACCACCAACAGCAGCAGGCTCTGCCTGCTGTTGAACCGAACCTGGTCGATGTCAGCCCACCGCACGGTCTCCTCGCCCCCACGCCGCACCTTGCTCATGCCCGCCGGATCGATGCGCAGGGCCGGATATCGTGACACCAGGGCGATGAGCGGCAGCAGGGTAACTACTCCTCCCAACACCGGTAGTCCCACGTAACCGGCGACACCCGCCTCGCCGATGAACCCCATGTCTTCACCCATGATCAGCACGCCGACCACAAACATGATGAGTCCTTCGAAGAGCACCAGGCAGAGCATCGCCGCGAGGATCAAACCGAGGTAGAACCCGCCGCGGCGCGCCCGCTCAGCGGGGAGCCGAAGCCCTTCGGTGGTGTTGGAGGGTGTGGTCATGATGTTTCCTTTGTTGAGTCTCGTGCGGCGAGTGCATGACGCACAGCTCCTCGCCGGCGAAGCGTGATGGGACATCCCGTATGAACTGTCCAAGCTGGCAGCGGAATGTCAACATGTGAACTGCCACAGCACTTCCCGGAGTTTGCAGTCACCCGACGGGCCGGGTCATCACGTCCGTCATCACTGATGACTTCTTCGAGTTGACCACCGATCGAGTGATGGTCCGTGAAGCGCAACGAACGAGGTCTCCGGGCTGCTGATCGAGATGTCCGACGCCTCAATCACATTGCTCCGGGGGCCTCGTTGGTCATCCATCCTGCCGCATGCACTCGTGGAGTGGGGCACCATGCTGATCATCACCGGTGAGGGCGACCGGCGATGGCAGATCCGTCCGTACCAGCGCGCGATCGTGGTACTGATGTATCTGCGCGAACACAACACTCAGGCGAAGATCTTCGCCGGGCTCGGGATCAGCGAGGCCACCGCCCACACCTACACCAGCGCGGTCGTCGACCCGCTCGCCGAACGTGCACCAGGTCTGCTGAAGACGCTTCGCGAGCACGAACCCGACTCCGTCCTGCTCGACGGGATCCTCGCCGAGTGCGACCGGGTCGGCGACGGCCGGGCCGACTACTCGCACAAACACCGGCGCCACGGCGTGAATGTGCAGGTCGTCACCGACCCCGGCGGCCGGCTGCTTTGGCTCTCACCCGCCCCGCCGGGCCGCACCCACGACCTGACCGCCGCCCGTACCCACCGGATCTGCGAGCGTCAGGGCATTCCCCTTCAGACCGATCTCGCCTACCGCGCCGGCCCATGGCTGACCACCGACATCGCACGCAAGCCCCTGCAGGAGCTCACCCCCACCGAAATGACCCTCAACCAGGCACTGGCCGCAGCACGAGCGCCTGTCGAACGCGGCGTCGCGAACCTGAAGTCCTGGCGAATCCTCCACAGGTCCCGATGCAGGCCCAACCGCATGACATCGATCGCCAAGGCCATCCTCACACTGGAGCGGCAACGCTGAAGAAGCTCAGTGAGCGGCCGGCCCCCTATATCTTCCCCCAAGGGGCGCGCTGCAGCCGAGAGCAGCCTGAGGCGGACTGGCAAAGACAGCTTCCGGGCTGCTGCGCCCGCCGGATTCGGTGGGCTCTGTCCTGCCCTACGGCTGTACGGGGATCCATGCCCGCGCACGGGCGAGCAGACCGGCCGGATCCGGTTCCGCCTGAAGGGACTTGAGCGTCAGCAGCCACCACTGCTCGAACTGTTCCCCCCAGTCCCGCCCGCCCGGCAGGTCGTCGACGAGTGTGCAGAGCCCGAAGAACGCGCACACGAGAGTCACGGCCGCGTCCGACGGCTTTACGTCGGACGCAAGCTCACCCCGCGTTCGGGCCTGGGCGAGAAGCCGGGTGGCAGCCAGGGACCAGGCATCGAACGGCGCGGGCACGACTGCGTCGATACCCCGGCGCTCCGCCCACAGCCGGGCACCCGCGCGCGCCACGACGTCCTCGCTGAGGGAGTGCGCGACACCGAGGCTCAGGACTACCAGCTTCTCCAGCGGGGGAATTCCGGGCGCTGCATAGGGGGCGGCGAGCTGCGGCCAGCTGGCGAACTGCTCCCGGGCCACCGCCAGGGCCAGCTTCTCCTTGCTCGAGTAATGGAAATAGATCGCGCCGCTGGTTTTCCCCGAGTGATCACTTATGTCTTTGACGCTTGTTCCCGTGTACCCCCGTTCAGCAAATAGATGTGCTGCTGATTCCAGCAGCACCTTACGGGTTGCTCGGGCTCTGTCCTGCACGTACGTTCCACCTTCGCTCGAATGTTCTGTCGCTACGGCGAGGGAATGCGGACTCTCTCTGCGGAGGGTGCAGTCGCATCGCGCGAAGATCCTATTATTCGCCAGTCGCGAGCGTGTGGGTGCGCGTTCACGCAATCCGTCGCCCGGCGCCGGGGACGGGCGTTTTGTGCGAGGGGCATGACTGTGCCCCTGGCAACGTCACGGGCTACCAGATGTGCCACTCACCAGGCGCGTTGCGCCCGCTCCAGCTGTCGCGACTCTGTGCTACGGCCTGTTCGCGTACCCCGGTCGCCCGGGGAGCGGAGTAATTCCATCCACTCGAATTGGTGATTGCGAAAACCGGAGGCGGCCAAATAACGTAACCGCCACGATGTTTTCGGCTCGAGCCGAAAGCGACGATCCACGTCCGCCACGACGCGCTCAGCAACGTGCACGCGGTCGCAGTGGCCGTGCCCATTCGTGCGGTTCCCTCATCGCTACGCATTCGTCACCGCATCGCGGGCCCCTCTCTGTCACCCGTGCACCGAAACGGTCGGCGCAGTCTCCGAGAACGGCAGTCACATGACAGCTCGTAACATCCTTGCCTGGTCCCCCTCAGCCATCGTCTTCGATTGTGACGGGACCCTGATGGACACAGAACGACACTGGCAGGAGGCCCGGAACGCCACCTTCCGAGTCTTCGGCCTCAAGCCTCCGGCCGGATTCGCCGAGCGTGCCAAAGGCGTGCACTACACCGAATGCGGGGCGCTCATGGCCGATGAGACCGGAAAGCCGGACCTCGCGGGCGACCTGGCGGCAACACTCCTCACTACCTTCACGGCGCTGGTCGACGAGGACCCCGTCACCATGCCAGGAGCCGCCGCTCTGGTCCGGCTGGCCGCACGGCATCTCCCCTTGGCGGTGGCGAGCAACTGCCCCCGGACGACGGTGGAATCGTGCCTCAGCCGGGCCGGACTCCTCGGCTCCTTCAGCCACATTGTGGTGGCCGGCGAGGGCGTACGGCCGAAGCCGGAGCCCGATGTCTACAGCGTGGCCGTCCGCCTCTGCGGTGTACCGCCCGAGGAAGCCCTGGCCGTGGAGGACTCGCTCACGGGCATGGAATCCGCCCGCCGGGCGGGCCTTCGCGTCATCGGCCTCGGGCCCTGCCCGCCAGGCCCCGAGGCCGAGCAGGCAGACCTGTGGATCGGGAGCCTCGCCGACCGCGAACTGGTGCGCTGGGCCCGCAGCCGGATCGGGGCGTAGAGTGCCCGCTCCCCTCGGCGCGGGCACGGTCAGCCGCCGGGCCGAAGATGAGGCCCGAGGGCGGGTACGTTGCGGGCGGCAGCGGCGAGGCCTGGGCGGTGCCTTCGGCAAGTGCGGCCGTCGTCAGATCGGACCGGAGCCCGCGGCGGCCCTGCTCAGCGGGACGTGGATAGACGGCGGCCTCGGCTGGAGCGTGCCGAGCGACGAGCTGTTCCAGTAGTGGTCAGACCGGGTGGACGCGACGGGCCTGGCGCTGTGAGGGCGCAAGCTGTGGCAGACGACCAGCACGGTCGACTGGAACACCCGTCTGGTCACCGGCGATGCGGTCACCGAGATCACCGGGCTCAAGGTCGACGACGCGGGGGTCCCATGGACATCGCCGGTGCCAGCCTTTCCGCGGCGGCCGTGCGGGCTGAGCTGATCGACGAGTACGCGATCGTCACCCATCCGGTACTGGTGGGCGGCGGCACCCCGTTCTTCACCGCATTGGACAACTGGGTGAACTTGAGCCTGGTGGAGACCCGAACGTTTCCCGATGGCGTGATCCTGACCAGGTATGAGACCAGGCGCTGAGCGCCCGACGGCGGACCAGTGCGGGCTTCGGGCCTCCCGAGGTCACCGCAGACGATCCGTCCGGACAGGGATCCCCTGACGGACGACCGGACCGGTGGGAAGTCATGTCGGCCCCGAAGGCTGGAGGCCCCGTTGCGGAGCCAATGAAGTCGGTAACGAGAGGGAACGGACCCCGGGCTAACCGTCGTTGGGTCTCGCCCTCTACGCTCGTGATCATGAAAAAGGGATTCAGCGACCAGTTCCTGCTCGAGGCGGAACGGCACTCCGTCTGGGGCGCCGTTCAGCTCGAGGCGCTCATGGAGTTCCTGCCCGAGGCGCCGTGGAGCGCGGACCTGTCGACGTGCTCGTACCAGCAGGGGGAGGTGCAGCTACGGGTCGGTGTCCTTGGGACGTACGACATGGATGAGGGTTCCTGGCTGTGGGGCTGGGCAAATCCGGGGCTCGGCGGGAGTGAGGCCGTGGCGTTGTCCGCTGCCGTGGCACGGTACGGGCAGGCGCACGGGATTCCTGAGTTCACCGCTGAGGAACTCGATCTGTCAGGGTTCGACGATCCTCGGCGGGCTGCCGAGATGCTGGCCTTCGCGGGGATGGGGGTAGCCAACACCCCCGGGTACATCGGGCAGTCCGCCGGGCCCGGCACTCAGGTGTACTTCCTGCCGGACGACCCGAAGGTGCCGAGCGCCCAGCTCGAGCCGGTTGCCCTGCCACGCGTGCTCATGGCCGGGGTCTCACTCATCGGCCGTTCGCCGCGACAGGCCGTCACGGGGTACTTCGAGCACCACGGTGTGCCGCACCGCGTGGAAGGCGACCGGCTGATCGCCGATCTGCCGACCGGGAACGCCGCCGTTGTCTCCTTTGACCGGATGGGGCGGATCGGCAACATCCGGCTCACGGTCACCGGCTGATCCGAACCATCCGTCCTTGCCGGATTCGCGGTCGCGGACGGCGGGCGCGGAGATTCAGTTTCGGAGCGTCGCCTTGCGAAGGGATCGCTCCGCGATCCGGGCAGCCGCTCACGCGGCCGCAGGTGGCCGAAGACGTAGGTCTGGAAAGTGTTGAGACGGCCGCCGACGCCCGACCCCGGCCGCGCAAGGCGGACATGACGGTGTCCGCTGAGACGGCTGAGCGCCGGAGCCGATGGCACCGTCACTGTAGCGTCGCCTGCAATATGGCTCCGGCCCTGACAACTGCGAGGGCTGGCCCGTGAGTGCCGTCTTATGGTTCCGGGATGAGTAACTCTGCTGCGGCTGCTGTCCTCACTACCCCCTACCTGCCGGAAGCGATACGTGCGGTGCGTGCTCTGCTGGACATCGCAGACATCGGTCAGGGAGAGGTCGACTTCGAAGCCGTGATCAGGTCACCGGATGTCCTGGCGCAGGTACGTCACGTACTGCCCGACCTCGAATGGTGGGCGTCAGCCGGCAGGGAGTACGGCTCGTCGGAGGCCGGCGACAACCCTGCAGACTGCCTGCCGATCCAAGTGTTCGACTGGGGTCGTCCGCTGGACCTTGCCGAGCCCTTCATCGCCGCTCTGGGGTCAGATGCCGGAGCTGTTCGGTGGGATCTGGACGCGTGGCCCGCGGTTCCCGAAGCGGGGCTGGAGGCGATCTCGCAGAAGTACGCGTACCTCACGCTGACAGTGAATTCCCGGGACCTCTACCAGGACGATCCGTCGCAGGACCACACCATCCACGTGCACACCCGGGACCAGGACGGCGACCAGATCTCCCGTGTCCGTTGGCTCGCCAGTCAAGTAGGCGGCCAGTTCACAGGCAGGGTGGAGTCGGCGTACGTGTAACCCCCCAGCACCCATGCAGTACAGTCGGCTCCGTCTGCCTCTGTCACATGATCGGCTGGACAACTCCTACGCGAAGGCGTTCGCCGGCCTCGCGGAGATGGCCGTCCACGGCGACGCCGCCCGCGCCCTGATCCGGGACGCGATCGACGCCCTGGAGTGAATTGCCGCGCTTGCCCGCAATCTGGTTGAGGATCAATCCGCTTCCTCCGTAGCGTCGAATGACACCGACGGCCCCAGCAACGGAAGGCGGTCCCCAGGAGCGCACCCACACCTGCCGGACGGTGACAGGAGCCCCCGGCTTCCAGCCGCCCGCCTTCGGCAGGCCTTCCCCTGCCCTGCTGGCACGCCGACCCGCGGCTGTGCCCGCTTCCTCGCCGTCCAGGCGCCGGACCCAGCACTGGCGACCACAACGACCACGTGGCGGGCGCGCTCGAGGTGCGACACCCACGTCGTGCTCCACGACTCCCACGGCCTGATAGAGGCGGAACTTCCCCTGGACCGCGCCCCGTACGAAACGCTCGTCAACGCCGTGCTCGCGTGGAAGGACCCGCACCTCACCCCACGCGAATTCGAGCAGATCGTACTCCAGCTGACCGGGCACGCCCGCGCGGTCGCCGCCGACGTTCAGCGTCACGCCGCCGCCCTGCCAGGAGACGACTGCTGCGGCGCCCTCGCTGAGGGCTTTGGCCAGCGTCGACGTTGCGGGTGGGCACGCGGTGGACGTAGGCCTTGAGCTGGGAGGACGGGTGAGCCGGTGGGAGTTGGGCGCGGCGGGTGTCGTTGCTGCTCAGGTGCGGTTCTCGTCGGCGAGCCGCACCAGGACATCCAGGTCCGGGACGTCGAGCGCCGGTATCCGCAGCCAGGCGAACGGGAATCCGTTCGCACCGCCGGCGACCTCGTATTCCATGCGGAGCATCGCGCCCAGTTCGTCCTCGTCCTCGTGGAAGATGACGAAGCCGTATCGGCATGAGGTGAGGGTGTGCCAGGGAATCTTCTTGCCGTGATGATGCAGCCCGTCCGCCGTGGCGGTCAGTGGGCCGAACTTCACCTGGCCGCCGGCCGCGAGTGTCGCCTTCGCCCTGGCGAGATGCAGTTCGGTCACCGGTGCGTTGACGCGCTGCATCAGCGGCGCGATGACAGAGGGCGGCGAGGATGACAACCGGCCGGTGCGGAACGCGGGCTCCGGCGTGACGACGGGCGGGTCGGCCAGCAGCGACTGCACGAGCGTGCCGTCGGTGAACTCCAGCAGCAGTTCGTGCAGCCACTCCGTGATCATCAAACCATCGGCCGCTTTGCCGTCCATGTCGTTGGCGTGCCACACATGGGCGACCTCCGACCACACGTAGGTGCGGTGCTCATCGCCGTCGGTCAGCACCACCCCGTCGTCGTGCACGGCGAGCGTCACCGCCCGCCGTCCGCCGGGTCCGTCGATGTGCGCAGGCAGCGTCCCGTGTGCCGAACCCGCCAAGCACCCCGGTGCGCCAGTCATCGGCACGCCCTTCTCCGGTGCGGACTTCTTTCGCCACCAGCCAGCCATGTGCTCTCCCTCTGGCGCCGGCATTCAACACCGGTGTTGGTCACCGAGTTTAGCCGCGCAGCCACTCCGCACCTATAGGTCACGGGGGCCGTGACGTGGTGCTCCGCCGCCGTCTCCGGCAGCGCCGCGGGCGAAGCTGTGAACACCGTCTGGGGATCTTGAACGAGTGGTGCGGCGACGGGGGCTTTCGGTGGGCAACGAGCACAGCAAGTGGCACCGGGGCGCAGGTCCGGCCCCCGGTCCGTGCGTGGTGGATGGCTGGGCCGCATACGCCCGCAGTCGCGGGCCTCGACTGCGGTGGCCAGTGTGCGCAGAGGTTACGGAACGTTGTGATCAGTCGGGCATCTTGATGTTGCTCGGCGAACGTTGTGCCAAGCAAGTTCGACTGTCGACTTGGCCTCGACTCACTTCGTACCGACCGCTACAGGTGGCAGAGCGGGTCACCCATGGGGCGGCCACACAGCCCGACTGTCTGAGCGTCACTTCCGGGTTCAGCCGCATCGTCACGGAGACCCTTCGGCTGGTTCTCGGGGCGTGCTCTTGGTCCGGGAGCGGGCGCCGTCGAATGCTGTCAGGCTGCCCAATCCAGTCCGAGCGCGGCGAGTGCGGCGAGTTTGGCGGCGGGGAGTTTGGCCCTGCGGGTCTTGGAGTTCGTGAGAAACACACCCAGCTTCACCCCGTGCTCCTGGCCGTCGATGACCACGGTTTCGATGTGGGTTCGGGGGACGGTCAGGGTGCCGGTGCGGGCCTTGTACTGCTCCAGTGCGAGGACTCCGCGCTCGAAAGCCGCGGCCGTGGACGCTGTCTTCTTGGCCGGTGCTGCGGGCAGGGGCGTCAGCCCCAGTGCCTCCAGCCTCTGCCGCTGCTCGGGCAGCAGCTTGGCCCACACCGCGTGTTCGCGCTGCCGGTTGATCCATGCGCCGACGTCGCAGCCGTGGACGAAGACGCCCGGCAGGACCTCTGTGAGCCCGCCTTCCTCGGCCAGGAGGGCGCGTGCGGTGGCGTAGTGGCGCTGCCACTCCACGGACCACTCGGGGCACCACTCCGGATCGATCGCCTCCAGCGCTGCCCGCCGTTCCTCGGCCCGCTCCTGGTCCTTGCCGAGCCCGCCGGCCTTGCGGAGATTGGCGAGCCACTGACCGACCGCCACCCCCTCGACAACGGCGTTCTTCGGAGCGGCGAGGGTGCCGTGCACCGTGTGGTAGGAGCGGGCCGCGGTGAGGTTCTTCCAGAATCCGGCGTCCGCGACCGACCACACCATGCCGAGTTCGTTCAGCAGTTCGGACCTCCACGCTTTCAGGGTGCCGAGGCGGAACGCGCGGCGCTGTTCGCTGACCCATGTGCCCAGTGCGTACGTGATGCGGGCTTCGCCGAGTTCCACGGACGCGTCCAGCGGCACTTCGGCGTTCCCGTGCTCGCGTACCCAGGTTCGCAGGGCGTGGTATCCGGTGAGCCAGACTTCGGAGTCGGGGTGCAGGACCCGGGTGCGCAGGAACAGCGCGACCGTCCCTGGATCGCGGGGGAGGGAGAATCGCAGCAACGGGACTCCGGCGCCCGGGTGTTCCTCCTCGGCCGCGCCGCGCCCGGTCTCGTCCTCGGCGGCGGGCCCGGCCGCGCCGTTCTCGGCGCCCTGCGCGGTACCGGCCGCACTGTCCGCGACGGCCGTCTCCCGCTCCGCCTGGTCCTCGTCGCCGTCGCCGTCGTCGCCGTGCTCGCGGACGGGGTCGAGGGTGACTACGGACGTGGCCTGCCCCCGGGCGGTCGTGGTGCTCAGCGCCATGCGTTCGATCACACGTTCGTCATGGGCCCGAAGGCCCTGAAGGACTGCGACCAGGCTGCGATAACTGGAGGACGCCATCATGTCGGAGGGGTCCTCGCCGGGCTCCAGGAAGACGGGCACGATGATGCGGGACACCTTGCCCTCTCCGGGGTCTTGGCGCAGGCCCCGCCCGATGATCTGGACGATCTCCACGGGAGAGCTGCGGGTGTCCGCGAACACGACGGCGCCGACACCACGCTTGCCCCGGATGTCGACGCCTTCCCCGAGCACCCGGCAGCTGGAGAGCACACCGAGGTCGGTGACCCATCCGTCCGCATCGATCCCGTCCGCGAACCTGCCCAGGACCGTCCGGCGGTGGGTGGCGGGGTGTTCCCCGCACAGCCACTCCGCCCCGACCCGTCCCGGATAGGTGACGGGGTCGGTGGCGTGGAGCTCCGCCGCCGTCTCCGGCAGGGCGCGGGCAAAGGCCATGGCGTCCAGGGTTCGTGAGTGGAACGTCATGAACGAGCGGACCCCCGACTCGTCCGCGTGCTTCAGCAGCGCCTCTTGGAGCGCGGCGAGCCGACGGCCGCGCCGCGCCTCCACCGATGCGTCGGGCCTGGGTGCTTGCGGGTCACGAATCTCCAGGACGTCGATCTCGAATCGCGCGAGGACGCCCCGCTCGACACTCTCCATCAGCCCGAACTCGAACAGCACCGGACCATAAAGCTGCTCGTCGTCCATGGACGCGACCAGGCGCCCGCCGGTTTCGTCCGCGCCGGCACTCCCGGGCGACGCCTCCCAGAGGCGGGGAGTGGCCGTCATGTACAGCCGCCGCACCGCAGGCACCCGTACCTGGTCGTGCGCGGCCGCCCACGCTTTGCCGAGATCCCCGGACGTGCGGTGTGCCTCGTCGACGACGAGCAGGTCGAAAGGGCGCAGCCGCTGTCCGTACGAGCCGAGTAGCGCGCGTTCCAGGGCGCCCGGCGCGGCGCCGGTCTTCCCGTCGCCCTGGTCGTCGTCCAGTCCCTGCGGGGACAGGCTGGCGTACGTCGCAAACACCAGCATCGGACCGTCGCCATTGGCCCACAGGGCGAGTTGAGTCGGGTTGGTCGTGCACCGCACGTTCAGCGCTTGCAGGAGCGGATCGACACCGAGGCTGCACACCGCGACGGCCGGGGCGGTGTGGCCGACCGCCCGCCAGGCTTCCACGGTCTGGGTGAGGAGATCGAGGGTCGGGACCAGGACGCCGACCACGCCCCGGGGAACCATCCGCAGGGCCGCCACCGCAGCCGTGATGGTCTTGCCCGATCCGGTGGACATATGGACCTGCCCGCGTTGCCCCGTTGCGGGCACCGAGCCGTCGAGGGGGAGGGCCAGGCCCTCGATGATCGCGTCCACGGCCTCGACCTGATGCGGCCGAAGCGAGATCACGCCGTGCATACCCAATACTCCCTCACTCCCTCATGACCAGCGGATTCTCCGGTGGCAGCCGACGCAGGCGCGTTGCCTCACTATCCGCTGTGCCGTCGGGCTGATGACGACCGTAGCGCATCCGTACAACGCGCTTTCACTTTATGTCCAAATCAATGCCGCAAGTCGTCCAAATGCGCTAGCATTGCGGCATGAGGGAAGAGAACAGCGTGGAAGCGCTGCTTGAGGAAGCACGGCTGAACGCCTCGATCCCGCCCCCGGCTGAGCGTCAGCGTCTGCGGGAGGCCGCGAGCCTGTCTCGCGCCCAGGTCGCCGCAGCAGTCGGTGTCGGGCGCACCACGGTCGCCAACTGGGAGACCGGCCACTCGGATCCGACGCCGCCCGGCCGCCTGCCCTACCTGAAGCTGCTGAAGGGCCTAGCCGAGATCTACCCGCCCGACTCGGCACCCGCGGCGGTCTCCGGGCCCACCGCGGATTCGGCACCACAACCCGCCCCCGCCCCCGTCCCAGCTGCGTTCACTGCCCCGCCTGAGACGTTGCGCGGTCTGGACGGGCGCGCGATCGAGGGTGACCCCGGCCCCTGCATCCGGTGCGGCATCGAGACCACCTACCAGTCCACGGACGGCCGCCCTCTGCACTCCGGTGCGATGTGCCAGCCCGCAGACCCCGCCGCCCCGGCCGCTGCCCCGGCGGCACCTGTGCCCGTGGAGGTCTCGCCGACCCCGGCCCCCGTACCGAGCCGGCCCGAGCGCCGTGCCCGTTCAGCGGCCCGTGCGCAGGCCGACACCACGGCATTGATCGCACGCGCTGTCCAGGACGAGGCCGAGCGAGCCGGAGGGGATGAGGACGCGGCGTTGAAGGCGCTGATCAAGCGTGCGATCCCCGACGTGATGCACCTGTTCAACGAGACCCGGGCCACCGCCCGTTACGACTACACCGCCTACCCCGCCCTGCCGGACGTCCTGAAGAAGCCGTCCAAGAAGGACCCTGACCAGATCTGGGAGGCCCGCCCCAAGTTCCACCACCCCGGCTACTCGCTGAAGGTTCTCGGGGACGTCAAGGTCACCGCGCTGGACGTGAACGCGGCCTACCTGTCTGCGCTCAAGTGCTGGCTGCCGATCGGAAAGCTGGAGCACAGTACAGGCACCGACGGCATCGACCCGAAGCGCTCCGGCGTCCACCTGATCACCCCCGCACCGTGGACCCACCCACACCTGCCGGACCCGATCGGGGACCGCGACGAGCCCGGCGCACTCTGGGTCACCAACGCCACCCTGCGGCTGCTGCAGCGCCTTTCCGGCCCCAAGTACGGGCTGATGGGTACTCCGGTCGTCCATGAGTCGTGGACGTCCGGCGCGACGGAGAACTTCCTCGACGCGCTGCGCAAGCTGTTGTCCGCCGCGCGGGACGAGGCGATCGAGAACCGGGACACGCTCACGCTGGAGTACGTCAAAGCCATGTATTCCAAGTTCATCTCGACGATGGGGGAGTCCATCCACAACCGCGAGATGGTCCGCCCCGACTGGATGCACATCATCCACTCCCAGGCCTACGCCAACCTGTGGGGCAAGGCATACAAGGCCAGTCAGGCCGGTCTCGATGTCGTCGCGATGATGGGCACCGATGAACTCCACCTGACAGGCGACTGGCGCAAAGTGTTCCCGGAGGGCCGGGGCGTCTCCCAGATGAAGATCAAGCACGGCGAGGGCAAGGCCACCGGTGAATACACCGTCGGACAGGTGGGCCGCTGATGGCCGGACGGTGGATGGACCTCGGTGCGCTCAACGCCCGGGGCCTGCCCGGAGCGGACGCCCTCGGCGTCGCGATCGAGCGCATGGTGACCGGCATCGCCTCACCCGTGGAGAGTGAGCGCGGTCTCGCCGCGCGCCTGAACTACCTGACCAAGACTGACGCCGGATACGAGGCGATGGACCGCGCCGGCATTCACGTCTCACCCCGGACGCTGATGGCCTGGCTCGCGGAAGAACGGGTCCCGAACAAGGCGAACAGGTCGCGGCTGGATGCCGCGTACTGGGACCTGCGCCGCCGTAACGTCGCGGCCGACCTGAAGAAGCGGCTCAACAACCACGGCCGCGGAACGCGTGTCGAGATCAACCCCGTCGACCAGACCCGCGTAGAGGGCAGGCATCAGCGGGACCTGTCCGGCCGCAGCCTCAGTGTCCGGGGTGTCTGGGACCGCGCTGTAGATGCCTGGATGAACGACGACTTCGACGAACTCGACGCCGTGTGGGACAGCATCATCGAAGACCTCGGATCCGACTACGACGCGTACAGCAACGTGTCCTCGGTCGGCTGGGCCGCCTGAGAACCGCACGAGCGCAGCGCGCCGCCCCCGGCACTGGACCTGCCGGGGGTGGCGCGTTTCGCATGGTAGCCGGAGCCATGAGGCGCCGGTCGAAATCACAGTCCACGACTGTAGGACCGCAGTGAAAGCCGTGTGGCGGGTGGGTTAGACGTGGCCGAAGAAGATGCTGCCCGGGGCGTCGGGGTCGTTGGAGAGGAAGTGCTCGCGTACCGCGCGGATGAACTCGTGGCGGGAGATCGCGCCGTCCCCGTCAGTGTCCAGCCTGATGAACAGGTCCACCGCCTCCGGTGAGTCATGCTTCCAGACGTCTCGCATGAGACGAGCAAACTCGTCCTTGCTGATCTCGTTGTCGCCGTCGGCGTCGATGATGTCGAAGATCGCGTGGCCTCCGCCCTCGGTCACGTTGAGACGGCTGGTGTCGATGACTGCGAGGCGGTTGGCGGCGACGAACTGGTCCCTGGTGAGACGGTCCCCGTCCACGCCCGCGTGACGCAGCAGCTCCAGCCAGTAGATCTGGCAGAAGGTCTGGAGCGCCCTGGTTCGGCGGTCGTCCCTGGAAAGCTTGTAACCCTGGATGTAGCGGTCCCCGAGCTTCTGGTAGTCCGACCAGTCGAGGTAGCCGTCCTGGTTGGCATCCATCTGGTCGAAGGTGCGCTCCAACTTGAGGGTGATGATGTCCTGCGTCGCAGTGGTCATGGTCATCCCTTTTTCGTGATCAACTTCTGACCTCTTCAGGGTCTTCCACGGTCTTCTCTCAGGGGCGGAAATGCCCAGTTCATCACCCGTATTAGTGATCCATTCCAGCTCGGCCGGTGCGCCCGATCCGCTGCTGGCACATGCCCGGAGGTGGACAGGCGGAGGCCAACTGCTCAGCCGTCGTGCTTTCAGGGGGTGGTCCGGTGCGGCATTCGCCTTCCAAATTCGGACTGACATGGCATTGCAGTGTGCCTGCCTTCGACTTCCCCCCCAGGACCTCCTCGACGCTGTGCCGGCCGAGCGCGATCAGTTCGCGCAGAGGCTGCCGTGGTCGGCCGAGCCGCTGCAAGGGTGGACAGCGGACAAGAAGCTGCACGGCGACTTCGTGCCGGAGAAGGCGGACAGCCCCGGATGCACCCCTGAGGAAGCCGAGCGCCTCGCCGGATACCGGGCCCGGATCCTGGAGCTGACCACCCAGGTCCTGACACACCCCTACTGGGCCACGCCGCTCTCCGGCCTGGACCGCATGGAAGCCCGCACCACCCTCAAGCGCACCCACGACACCGCCGGCCCCGACGCATAGCCATGCCCGACGACACCCCGACCTCCCGTCCCATTAGTGACCTGGAGAAGAACCGGGCTTTTGCGCGACTGGCTGCGATGGCAGACCGAACGCCGCCTCAGGGAACTGGAAATCCAGGAAGCCCAGGAGCACGCCCGCCGCGAGCGGGCACGCGGCGAGATGTCCTGGAAAATCCAGCCGCAGCGCTCCTGGTCCACCGCCCTGCTCCACCGGGGAGGCTGCGCAACCCACCCCGATCAAGTCGGCCTGATCTCCCGCGAGGACGCCAAGGGCGCGCGCACAGCCGGACATCGAGCCGTGCGAGGTCTGCCGACCCCAGACCGGGCTCCTGAGCTGAGCGGACACACGAAGACGCCCAGTCAGTGGACAGGGCGTTCATAGGCGACCGTTCCCACACCCTCCGCGCGAAGAACAGGAAGCCCTCTTCCCCTCGAAGACCGGGAGGACGTGGGCCGTGGCGCTGCTATCTCCAGTATCCGCCCGATACCGGCGCGATCATGGGTGCCCTGTTCACCAGCCGGGCACAGGACGTCATGGCCGAAAGGACAGGAGCGCTCGGCGGCAAAGTGACCGAGGCATCGGCACAGCTCGATGCCGCGAGCCTGGCATAGTTTCCCGAACGAACATGCGAGGCATGCCAGTACGCCGTCTCCTTCGGCACCCGCTCGGCCTTCCTTCTCGCAGCCGTAGCAGCCGTGGTCGCACTGGTGGCAGCACGCTTCGTGAAGGAGGCCGCACTACGGGGGACGGAAACGGCCGAGAACTCCCCCGGACAGCTGCGAGACGCCGCAGCGGCCTGAATCTCCCCCACGCACCAAGAGGAACCCGGGACCCCGCCGGCAGACAGCGCCGGCCCCGGCCCAGCCAGCACACACCAGAGGAAGCCACCACCATGAAACTGCCCCGGCGCCGATCCCGGCCCGGTCGTCATCGCCTGTCACGGCCAGCGCGTCAACTCCGTACGCTCAGCCTCTCTGAGTACCAGTTCTGACCTGTGACGGCCCGGCCGCGGCTCGTCCGCCAGTCCCACCATCCGGCGGTCAGCGAACCGTGAGCGCTACTTGCGTACTGTCTCCGTGGATACCCTGAAGTCCGCTGGCACACGCGTGTTTGATGCGCCTGCCGCGCAGGCCGCAACGATCCGGGCCCGCTCCGCCACACGAGCTGGGACGTGCCACACAAGGCCGCCGTACCTCATGTGTGATGAACTGTCGCCCGGTTTCGATACGTTGATCTCGTCTCGAACAAGAGAGTGGGAGGGACCGTGGACCTTGGTGGGGGGACGTGGCAGCGACTGACCGCCGTGGTGCTCGTCATGGCGGTGGCGGCCGGGTGTACGGGGCAGGGCGAAGGCGCGGGCGGCGGAAACGACGAAGACCTGCTGCGGAACCACGACTGGACGCAGATGCCAGGCACCACCGCGCGAAACGACATCCTGCGGGTCAGCGCATTGGATAGGCACATCGTGGAGCAGGACTCCTCCGGCGGCCAGCCCAACCCCCCTCTGAACCTGGCCGGCCCGCATCTTAGGTCCGATGGCGACTTCACCGTCACCGCGCGCATGTCCGGTGTGGGTGACGATGACAGCGACTCATGGCTGCGGCTGTACGGACGGGTACCGGTCATCTACGACGAGTGGCGGCAGGAGCGGCCCTCTCTCCGCGTCGGCGTGACCGCTGACGGACAAGTGAAGGTACAGATATGGGACGGCGAGGGCGATGAGCCAGCCACCTCCAAGGATTTCGACTGCGGCTGCTCCGGGACGGTGACGCTCGCCGTGTCGAGCATCGGTGACACCTTTCGTGTGAAAGCCGACGGGCGGCGGCTGGGAACCGTGCGGGACCCGGGGGTGTTCGCCGAGGGCACTGTCTGGTTCGGTCTGGAGGCGGACGCGGGCGAAGACGAGCGCCGCGAGGGATGGCGTCTGACGCAGCTGATCGCGCGGGCAGAGAGCGGTGACTCGCTCCGCGTCATCAAGGCGCCGCAGCTACGCCAGGAGCAGTCCGACGACTCGCTGCGTGCACGGGCAGCAGACGTGGGGCGGCCGTTCGATGTCGGCACCGCCCTGGCCGAGAACCCGCTGCTCACCGACTCACGCTACCGGGCACTCGCGGGGAGCCAGTTCTCCATGCTCACTCCGGAGAACGCGTTCAAGCCACAGTTCCTCCACCCACGCCGGGGCACCTACGACTTCCGCGACGCGGACCTGCTCGTACGCTTCGCCCGCGCAAACGGCATGAAGGTGCACGCGCACACCCTCGTCTGGCACGAGGCCCTGCCCGACTGGATGCGGGAGGACGATGACCCCGAGGAGGTGCGCCGGACCATGCTCCGGCACATCGCCATGGTCGCCGGGCACTTCCAGGGAAAGGTCGCGGAATGGGATGTGGTCAACGAGCCCATGTCCGACGACGAGAAGAGCTACACCAACGGGGATCTCGGTCTGCGTTCCGAGCAGAGCCCGTGGTTCGAGGCCATGGGCGAGGAGTACATCGACGGGGCGTTCAGGGCCGCCCACCGGGCCGATCCGAAGGCACGGCTGTTCCTCAACGAGTACGGGGTCGAGGAGGAAGGCGAGCGGTGGGACGCCCTCTACGATCTGGTCAAGCGGCTCAAGGATCGCGGCGTACCGATCGACGGCGTAGGTTTCCAGAACCATGAGTACGCACCCGGCGACCGCATCGACCATGAGACCTTCCGCAGCCATGTGCGGGATCTGGCGGAGCTCGGGGTTCAGGCGCGGGTGTCGGAGATGGACGTCCCCATAGGTGAGGACGAGCAGGACGGGCGGCAGGCCCAGGCTGATGAGATGGCGGGCAAGCTGCGGGTCTGCCTGGAGGAGCCGAACTGCACATCGTTCTCCACATGGGGATTCACCGACCGGTACGGTTCCACCGCCGACACCAAGATCTATCCTCCGCGCACGGCCGATTCCCTGCCGTGGGACGCGGCCCTGCGGCCGAAGGTGGCGTACGAGCGCCTGCTGGAGGCCTTTGACGAGGCGTGAGGAAACAAGGCGCGATATCTCGGTTTGGTGTCGGTGGTAGTGAGAGTCAGTAGTGCTGGTTTGGGGCCTGCGCTCTTTCAGCGCTGGGGGTCATTGTCACAGGATGAGAGATGTTCCAAGGGGCGAAGCGCAGGTAGAACGCCCCGTCCCGCCACGGGTGACGGCGGAGTCGAGGTCTCCTGGCCGGGGCGGGGTGGCCCCGGCCAGTCAAGGCAGACGGGCTACGCCGCCGACGGGGACGTCGACAAGGTCGCGAACTCGACCCAGACGGAGACGCGCGGCCGCCGGGGTGCGGGCCCCCTCCTGGCCCTTGAGCGCCGCCGCATGTAGCGCGGTGCGCCAGCCGCAGCGGTGGCCCTGCGCCGACTCCTTCTCTCCTACCTGGCTATGGGGGGGGGGGGGGGGAGGCGGACGTGTGTTGCGGCTCACTTGAAGGTGAGCATGTCTTTGAGCTGGGTCTTGCTCCCTGTGGTGAGCGCACCGCCTTGTAGAGAAATGCTGCATACGGCTTCAGATGGCCGTAGAGCAGCTCTTCTATAGAGCAGTGGCCTGCGCTTCTCACCCAGTTCGTTGGCGGGGGCTGCATTGCTCACATGAAGCGAATGCTGCGCAGCTTCATCGAGCCGCCGGTGCCCAGTGATCGAGTGCCCGTGGCCCGGGGGATTGCTTCTGCGGATTGGGCGCTCGGGGGAGTGCGGTGGTGCAGGCAGGCTCGTTTGAGCTGCTGTGATGACCGAATCCCTGCCACGCCGTTGCTCCAGGCCGTCCCCTCGGCCGTGCCGGGCCAGGTGGTTGCTCGAGGTGACCACCGGGCCGCTCGGGGCGGCCTCGCGCTGGTCGTGCGGGCGGTCCTTGTCCGTTTGCTGCAATAGCAACGTGAGCCCCGTCCGCTGTGAGCGCCACAGGTCGGCCTCGTAGAGGCTGCAGACCGCTGCCTGTGCTGGCGTCGCAGCAGAGGGAACGCACGCCGCCACGCCTGGAGAAGACCAGCGTCGTGCCGTCCTGACTCACCAGAAGTCGACCTGACTTACTGATCGGTGCCTGAAACCCAATGAGCCTGGCCCCGGTGTACGTGTTCCAGGTCGTGATCGCGCCGTCCTCCGGCCCAGTGAATAGACGACAACCATCGGCACTGAAGGCGTTAGCACGGCATTCTCCTGGAAAGAACTGGTGCAGCTCCGACAGCCGCGCCTGGTATTTGCCGCAACCACGGCGTCGAGGTCACGATCCTCGAATTCCTCGACCACGCGCTGCCCAACGGGACGCCGAGCTGTCCAAGGAGATCAACCGCCAGTACAAGAAGCTCGGCGTCACCCTCCTGACCTCCACCAAGGTCGAGACGCTCCGGCAGAGCCTCGTCCCGTTCGGCTGGCCGGGCATGGGACGACGTGACCGACAGTGCGTCCCGTTCATGATGCCCTGTCGATCATGGTGAACATGCCCTTGAGGGACATCGGGGGTAGGCCGTGCGGGCTGACGGGGCAGTGTGCGAGGGGCGGATGTGCATAAGTCGGGTGCACCTGTCGGTGGCACGGTCGAGCGGCGGCGACACTGTGATCACCGAGATGACCCGTGCCCGAGCTGGGTCGCCATCGGGCTGACGGGACGCGACCACATCGGTACGCGACGCTGACCAACAGGAAAGGCCTCCCTTGAACCGACCGCCGTTCTCACCCGATGTCGCCCTGTCGGCCAGACGGGCACTGGGGATGTCGCCTCAGCAGGTGGCGGAGCAGATGAACGCGTGCGGGGTGCCCACCGACGTCTCCCTCGTCCATGAATGGGAGAGCGGCGAACACAGTCCCGCCGAACACGAGTTGATTGCTCTGGCCGACGTGCTCTGGTGCCGGACCACGGAGCTGATGGGGATCGGGGAACCGTGCACGTTGACGCAGCACCGTCTGGCGCGACAGTTCACCACGGCCAAGTTGGCTCGCTCCGTCGGAATGGACACGGTCCTTTACGAGCGGGCAGAGGAGCAGGGGGTGTGGCCCGGTGACGAGCGGCAGACAGCCGCCCTGTTGCGGCTGCTGAACCTCACCCCGCTCCAGCTGTACAAGGTCACCGTGCAGGCTGGTCCATCGTGGCCGACGGCCACGATGCCGCCCAAGTCGACTCCGAACCGCGTGCGTTCACGTTGATGGTCTGTGCACGCTGCCCCGCCTTCGATGAACATGACCGTGAGGTCGGGCGCAGGGCCGTTGCCCTACCGGATGCCGTTCCTGGCGTGTGCCGCACGCGGCGATCGTGGACCCCGCCCGGGGGCGGGCGTACACCTCTGCCAGCGGCACGAAGTGGTCGATGTCGAGCTGCCCGGCGTCCGTCACCACCGGGTTGTCGTACGTGCTGCGCCAGTAGCCGCCGGTGAGTTTGCGGCTGGCCCCGATCTCGGGTGCGTTCACGGCTTCGGAGAGGATGACCTCGCGGCGGGTGTCGCAGCCGTCCGTGGCGTTCAGTCCGCGTTTCCAGTGTTTGTACAGCGTCCGCTGGTAGCCCTCGCGGTGTTCCTCGGCGACCGGGAGCCGGTCGATCGCCTCGAACAGCCCCAGCGGCTGGCCGGCACCGGGGCCACCGCCGGGAGTCTGCGCCCGGGCATAGGAGGTAAAGGGCTGTTCTTCTGCCGGCAGGGGAGTGCCGGCGGAGGCGGGCGTGGCGAGCAGGGGCAGGGCGGTGAGGGCGAGCGCGGGCAGGCTGCGTCGCATCAGGGGGGGGCATCACGGAAGGTGATGTTGCAGTTGCCCCTGCCGGGCGGGGGGGTGCCTCTATGTCGTTCGTCAAGGCACCCTGTCGGGTTTGGGGTAGTTCGGTGTTGCTGGGGTTATGCGGCGAGCTCGACGTTCTTGGGCGCCCGCGCTTCGTAGAAGGTGCCGTCGCGGAGCATGGCGAACAGGACGCTGATGCGCTGGCGGGCGAGGCGGAGGAGCGCTTGGGTGTGGGTTTTGCCGCGGGCTCGCTGTTTGTCGTAGTAGGTCCGGGAGGCCGGATCGGCGTTCATGCAGGCGAAGGCGGAGAGGAACATGGCCCGTTTGAGCTGCCGATTGCCGCCGCGGGGCGCGTGTTCGCCATGGATCGAGGTGCCCGAGGTCTTTGTCGTCGGTGCAAGGCCGGCGTAGGAAGCCAGGTGGGCGGCGGTGGGGAAGCTGGTGCCGTCGCCGACGGTGACCAGCAGAACAGCGGCGGTCCTGACGCCGACGCCGGGCATCGAGGTCAGGACCTGGGAAAGAGGGTGGGCCTCCAGCAGGCTGTTGATCTGGGCTTCCATGGCCCGGCGCTGTTCGTGGACGGCGGCGAGCGAGCGGGCCAAGAAGCCCGGCGGCACCTGGGGCGGGGAGCGGTTGGAAGCGCGCGGGGCGGGTGGGTGGCACCTTCATGGAGACGCCCTGGGGTAGGGGCGGGCGAACTGGCCCGGTGTACCCGCGTGGTACCCGGATCTGTGTGCAGTTCAGGGGCCTGTCCTCGAAGGCGTGCGTCTCGCTGAAGTGACCGGGGTGTCTGAGTGGCGACAGAATTCGAACATGCGATCTAATTAATGGATGGAGCGCTTCCCCTTCCCCGACGACCTCGTGCGAGCCCAGCAGGAATGGCACGACACCTACCGCGCACTCACCCTCCCGTGCCCGCGCCGTGCCACCGAGCTGCGCCGTCGTCTGCTCGCCCTGTCCGTCCGGATCCACTGGCACCCGTTCTGGTCCACCCCGTCCGGCCGCACGCCGTCGGCCCGGGTGGAGCTGCGGCAGCTGACCGGTGGCGGCCGGTGTGCGGCGGGTGCCGCGCAATTCGGCTCCCGACTCGATGCGGCCCCGAGGCATAGCCATGCCTGACGTCATCCCGCATTCCTGCACCATCAGCGACCTGGAGAATAACCGGGCTCTTTTGGACTGGCTGCGCTGGCAGGTCGGACAGACCGAGCGCCGCGTCCGGGGGCTGTAGATCAGGGAAGCGCTGGAGCGGGAGCGGCGGGAACGGCCGCGAGCGGAGAGATCGTGGAGGATCCAGCCGCAGCGCTCCTCGCCGGTGGCACTGCTGCACCGTGGCGGCTGCACCACCTACCCTGACCAGGTGGGGCTGATCTCCCAGGAAGACGCGATGGCGGCCCTGGCGGAACCGGACATCGAGCCGTGCGAGGTCTGCCGGCCGGACACCGGACTGCTGAGCTGAACCGGCGGCGCCGCACCCGGCCCACCACGGTCTACGCGGCCACGTACGTATGCGCCCGCCCCGCCACTCCACCCACTCCGGCCGGTCCAACAACTCCTCCGCGTCTGTGAGCCCGGACCGCCGCAGAACTCCACGACGTCGTGATCGTCATAGGCGAGTCCGGCGATCTGCCCGCGGATGGTGACCCGCCGGCCGCCCGTGGGGGAGAGGCGGTGAATGACTATCGGCGCGCTCATCTCTCCAGGGTGCGACTCCGCGCCGTTCACAGCATGCCGGGCGGCGCTCCCGGACTCGCGCCCTACGGCGGGGCGTCGTAGACAGAGAACATGTGCGAGGAACAGACATCGTGGCAGGCAAGGTCGTGCCGGAGATCGGGAGCACCCCGACTCCTGACCCAGGCACGTGACCAACCGGGAGGGAGCCTCGCGTGGTTCTGAGGCTGCCTGTGGAACCGATGCTCGCGCAGGCCCACGAGACCCTCCCACCCCTCGCCTCCGGCCGGGTGGCAGTCCAGCCCAAGTTCGACGGTTTCCGGGCACTGCTCTACACCCGCTCCGTGAGGGTGATCCGGTGCTGTTGCAGACCCGGCGCCGGGCCCTGTTCCAGGACCGCTTCCCCGACCTTGCCGCCGCCGCACGCAGTCTCCCGGCCGGGCTCGTCCTCGACGGCGAGCTCGTCGCCCTCGACCACTGCGGGCAGCTCAGCTTCACCGCCCTGCAACGCCGCGCGACCGCCGGCCGCAACGCTCGCGCCTTGGCGGCCGAGATGCCCGCCCATTCTCTCGCGTTCGACGTCCTGCGGAGCGACGGCCAGGAGCTCTTGGACGAGCCGTTCACACACCGACGCAAGGTCCTGGAGGCACTGTTCGCCGACCACCGGCTGGCACCGCCCTGGACGCTCTGCCCGTCGACCACAGACCCGGCGATTGCCGACGGGTGGCTGCACGAGTGGACCGATGTTCCCGAAGTCGAAGTTGTCGTCGCCAAGAGCCTGACGGGCCGCTACCGGCCAGGTGTCGGCGTACACCTGAAAGCGCACAGGTAGGTACGGCCGAATGTGCACAACGGTGGTGCCCGAGCCCTTCGGCGTTCTGGCTCTGCTGGTCAGTCCTGTCCAGGGGTGAGGCGGGCCGCGCGGTTGGTGAGGTGCCGTCGCTCCGGTGTGCTGCTGGTGCGGCGGGCCGCCTCGCGGTAGGCGTGGGCCGCCGCGTCGTGTTCGCCGAGTTGTTCCAGGAGATGGGCGCGGACTGCGAGCAGACGATGGTGGTGTGCCGTGCGCCGGTCGGAGTCCAGGGTCGCCAGCAGGTCGAGCCCGGCGGTGGGGCCGTGCACCGTCGCGACGGCGACGGCACGATTGAGGGTGACCACCGGATTTGGCGCGAGGTGCTCCAGCAGGCCGTACAGGGCGAGGATCTGCGGCCAGTCGGTGGCATCGACATCCTCGGCCTCGCCATGGACCGCGGCGATCGCCGCCTGCAACTGGTAGGGGCCGACCTGCCCCCTGGGCAGGATCCGGCTGATCAGGTCGAGGCCCTCCGTGATCAGCCGACGGTTCCAGAGGGTGCGGTCCTGCTCGGCCAGCGGCACCAGGGCTCCGCCGGGCCCGGTGCGGGCAGCTCGGCGTGCGTCGGTGAGCAGCATCAGGGCCAGCAGCCCGGCCGTCTCGGCGTGGTCGGGCAACAGGCGGCGCAGCAGCCGGGTGAGCCGGATAGCCTCGGTCGACAGGGCCGGCGCGGTCAGGTCAGGGCCGGCGGTGGCGGTGTAGCCCTCGTTGAAGACCAGGTACAGCACATGAAGTACCGCCTCCAGCCGTCCGGCCCGGTCGGCCGCCTGCGGCAGACGCAGCGGCGTCGCGGAGTTCCTCACGGTCTGCTTGGCGCGGCTGATGCGCTGGGCCATGGTCGCCTCGGGCACCAGGAAGGCGGCGGCGACCTGTGCGGTGGTCAGACCCCCGACCGCGCGCAGGGTCAGGGCGATCCGGCTGGACTCCGACAGCGCCGGGTGGCAGCACAGGAACAGCAGCGCCAGGGAGTCGTCCCGGTCCGCGTCCGCCCCGGCGTCCGCGGGCCGGCTCAGCAGCTCGGCCTGGGGGGTGGCCAGGGCGATGCGGTCCTCACGCCGGCGCCGCGCCTGCTCACTGCGCACCTGGTCCACCAGCCGGCGTGAGGCGACGGTGACCAGCCATCCCCGGGGATTGTCCGGCAGTCCCTCGGCGGGCCATTGGAGGGCGGCGGCCAGCAGCGCCTCCTGGACGGCGTCCTCGCAGGTGTCGAAGGCGCCGTAGCGGCGGACGAGCGCGCCGAGGACCTGCGGCGCCAGCTCGCGCAGCAGGTCCTCGACGCCAAGTGCCTCGCTCACAAGTCCGCCGCGGCGTCGTGCAGGACCGGCCAGAGCTCGACCGGATCGGTGTCCGCGAAGGGCATGTCGGCGGCGATCTCGTGCGCCCGCTCCAGGGACTCGCAGTCCAGCATGTAGAAGCTGGCGAGATACTCCTTGGTCTCGAGGTACGGCCCGTCGGTGACCACAGGGGCGCCGTCCTTGCGGCGCACCAGTTGCGCATTGGCCGCGTCCGCCAGGCCGTAGGCGCCCAGCAGTTCACCGCTCTCGCGGTACTTCTTGTTGAACGCGTCCTGCCTGGCGATCGCCTCGGGCCAGGCGTCGGCCGGAAAGGACTCCCACTTGGCCTGGTTGCCGTAGATCATCGCGACGTACTTCATCAGGTGTCCCCTTGTGTCCCGCGCACCCCTTCGGCGCGCTTCCACCCCACAGTCGGAGCCGCGCACGCCTCCTCGACATCCGGCACAGAAAAAGATTCTCGGCTCTTCCTGCGGTCGCACCGGCGGATCGCCCGCCCCGAACGATCAACCTATCCGGCGCCCTCCGCCCAGGGACAGCCACCCGCCCTGGTGCACGTTCGCGCGTACCCGCCTGTGCAGATTGCCCCGTACGCCGACACCAGGTGTGCGCGGCGGGACCGAGGTCCGCCGCCGGGACTCCACTGAACCGCTCACCGGCGGCGTCACCGGCTCTCTGCACCACCCCCAGGTCCTGCTGCTGGGCCGCCACGACACCACCGGGCGTCTACGGTTGGTGGGAAAGACCGTCCCGCTGAAACCCAGCCCGGCCCGGGACCTCGCCGACCACCTCACCGCAGCCGGCCCCGACCACCCGTGGACCGGCGGCCGGTTCACCGCGTCCTGGAACAGCCGCCTGGAACCGGTCCTGGTAGACCCCGTGCTCGTCGTGGAGGTCAGCGCGGACGTGTCACAGGACCCTGGAGTGTGGCGCCACCCGTTGCGCTACGAACGGCTCCGCAAGGGCTGGGCCAGCCCGGATCGCCCTTTGCAGCCCCGCGCCGGTTGACGCCTCGCGTCCCACGCCTTCCTGAAGGCAGGAGCTGCGGATGGTAGGTCTGGGCGGGCCTGATGTCCCGCTCGGCCTAAAGGTTGTTGCAGAAGGGTGGGTGTGGGCAGGCCGGGATGGCGTTTGACCTGCTGGTTCAGCCTGTCATGGCGAGGTTGTGCATGGTGGCGACGGCTTGGACGGCGTGGTGGAGCCCGTCTCCTTTCTGGCGGCAGTCGCGGAGGATTTTCCAGTTCTTCATGCGGGCGAAGGTGTGCTCGACGCGGGCGCGGACGCGTCGGTGTTCGGCGTTGTCCTCCTCCTGGCCGCGCAGGAGTGGGCGTCCGGCTCTTCTGCGGTGCGGGACGATCAGTCCGGTGCCCAGGTAGGCGCCGTCTGCGATGACTGTTGTCCCGGCCGCGATGGCGGGCAGGTCCGACTCTCGCCAGGCGTGGGCGTCAGCCTTGTTCCCGGGGACGGGGCGGGCTGAGGCGATCACCAAGCGGCTGTCCGCATCGATGATGACCTGCACGTTCGCCGAGAACCGATAGTTACGGGAGGACGCGGCGACCGTGCGGTCGCGGACCGGGACGAGGGTTCCATCCACGATCCACAACCGTTCGACATCCGCGACGGGCCGCGGCGCCGGCTCCAGCGCGAGAAGCGGCCGCAGGCGATGGATGATCCGGCAGACCGTGGCCGGGGAGCAGCCGAAGAGCGGGGCGAGCTGGCGCATCGTGAGGTTGGTCCGGTAGTAGACGGCCACCAGCAGGACCCGGTCGGCCAGGGGCAGGCACCACGGGCGTCCTCCACCGGGACCGTTTCCTCCCCGCTCCCGTACTACCTTCACCAACTTCTCGAACCGGCCCATCCGCAAGCCAGTGAACGTCTCCACCCACAACGGCTCAGCCCGCAACACCCCACCCATACAAGAGGAATGCCCTATCCCAGACGTTCTGCAACAACTTTTAGGGCCTGTTGCGAAAGTGGCGCGGTCGCCCCGAAGGGCGGGTCGCCCCGAAGGGCGGCCACGCGGCAGGCGCCGCTTCGTATCAGGTTCCGGAGGACCGCTGTCCCTGGGAGCCGTGGGCCGCGAGCGGAAGACTGCGCAGCGACAGTGCGCTCGGCGCCGGCAGCGCTCCGTGGGCCGCCTCGGCGCGGAACGACTGGAGCAAGAACGCCACCAGACGCCGGGACGCCGCACGGTCACCCGGCAGCGCGGTGACGAGACCGCAGTGCGCCAACAGGGCCACGGCAATGTCGGAGGGGTGGAAGTCGGCCCGCAGCGCGCCCGCCGCCTGAGCCCTGCGGACCAGGGTCATGAAGTCCCGCTCGACCTGTTCCCCGAACCTCGCGTGTTCTCGCGTGCTGTCCGGATAGGCCGCGCCGAACGCCGCCGGGAAGCCCCGTTCCTCCCGTTGCAGTTCGCAGACCGTCTCGACCAGTCGCTGGAAGCCCTGCCACGGATCGGGGTCGGCCAGCGCCTCGGTGAGCGCCCGAGCACAGGTGTCCATTTGGTACGCGAATGCGGCCCGCACCAGGGCGTCCCGCGTCGGGAAACGCCGGTACAGCGTCGCCACGCCCACCCCCGCCCGCCGGGCCACGGTCGCCATGGGCGCGTCGATGCCGTGCTCGGCGAAAACCAGGCGGGCAGCCGAAAGGATGCGCCGCCGGTTGCGCCGGGCGTCCGCCCGCAGACCGTCCTGCCCCGCGATCCGAGAGGATTCCCCCACCGCTGTCTCTCACCTCCGGTCAAATGGACGATCTCGTCCGCTTGCCAGCCTACGCTCGGCGCCACGATCCCCCACAGGGCCACTGGTGGCGAAGGTGAGAACGCAACGATGAACGACCGCACGATGAAAGCCGTACTGTTCGACCGCTTCGGCGGCCCCGAGGTGCTGTATGTGGGCCGGGTGCCACGTCCCGGACCGGCACCCGGCGAGGTCCTCGTGCGCGTGCGCGCATTCAGCGTGAACAGCGGCGAACTGGCGGCCCGTTCCGGTCGGGTCCGCCTCGTCACCGGCCGGAAGTTCCCGCAGCGCATCGGGCTGGACTTCACTGGCGAGATCGCCGCACTCGGCACCGGCGCGACCGGCGTAGCGGTCGGCGACCAGGTGTGGGGCGTCCTGGGCCGCAGCTCCGGATTCGGCAGCGCCGCCGAGTACGTGACGGTACGGCCCGAGCGGCTCGGCCGGGTCCCGGACGGACTGGACCTCGTGGCCGCTGCCGCGCTGCCGGTGGCCACCACGGCCGTCACGGCCCTCCGCGACAAGGCCGCACTGCGCCCCGGCGAACGGCTGCTTGTACGGGGCGCGGCGGGCGGCGTCGGCAACGCCGCCGTCCAGCTGGGACAGGCGTACGGTGCCGAGGTCACGGCCCTGGCCCGCGCTGCCAACCTCGACTTCGTCCGTACGCTCGGTGCCCACCACGCCGTCGACCACCGGACCGTGTCCCCTGCGGAACTGGGACTGTTCGACGTGGTCCTCGACACGGCGGGAACCGAACTGCGTACCGTACGGCGGATGCTGAAGCCGGGCGGACGCATGGTCACCATCGCCTTCGACCTGACGCGGCCCGCCGCCTCGCTGGGCTACATCGCGGCCAGCGCCGTCCACGGACGCGGCCGGGTGCGCTTCTTCAGCGGCAACCCCGAACGTGCGCTCTTCGACGACCTCGCCCGCCAGGTGACAGAGGGGAGGCTGCGGCCGGCGGTGGACACGGTCTTCCCGCTGAAAGAGACAGCGGCCGCACACCGGGCGCTGGAGGCGGGCGGTGTGCGGGGCAAGTACGTGGTCAGGGTCGACTAGGGTTTATTGGGAAGGTGCTGGTCACAGCCACTCGTTGAGGACTGCAACCAACACGGTCGCCTCGTAGCGGACGGCGAGCTTGTCGTATCTCGTGGCCACGGCCCGGTGGCGCTTGAGGCGGTTGATCCCGCACTCGACGGCATGCCGCTCGCGGTAGTCGGTTTTGTCGAACTTCGGCGGCCGACCGCCTCGGGCACCGAGCTTCTGGCGGTTGCGGACGCGGTCGGCGGGGACCGGGATGGTCGCCTTGATCCCGCGTCTGCGCAGGTAGGCCCGGTTGCGGCGGGAGTCGTACGCTTTGTCGGCCCGCACCCGGTCCGGCCGCCTGCGGGGCCTGCCCGGACCAAGGCGAGGTACCCGGATGGCTTCCAGGACCGGCTCGAATTGCGGCGAGTCACCCCGCTGGCCGGCTGTGATCACGACGCTCAGCGGCTTCTGCCCCTGCTCGACGGCAAGGTGGATCTTGGTGGTCAGGCCGCCTCGGGAACGTCCGAGACCATGGTCGGCCGGCTCAACGGCAATGCCGCCGGGCGGTTCCTTTTACAGATCCCCTTTTTCGAGGCCCCGGCGGCGTGCTGGTGGGCCCGGCAGACGGTGGAGTCGATATTCACGTCCCAGGTGATCAGGCCCTTCGCGTCCGCCTGAGCTTGGAGCTGAGTGACGAACCTGGCCCAGGTGCCATCGCGCTGCCAGCGCCGGAACAGGTCGTAGACCCGCTCCCAGGGCCCGTAGCGTTCCGGCACATCACGCCAGGGAGCACCGGTACGGGTCCGCCACCGAATGCCGTCTATCAGCTGCCGCCGCGTCCACACCGGCGGACGGCCCGGCTTGATGCCCTGCGGCAACAACGGCTCAAGCCGGGCCCACTGTCCATTCGTCAGATCACCACGCTCCACAGGGCGTGATCATCCACGACCAAGATTCACTTTCGCAACAGACCCTAGCCCCACCGCCCGGTGTGCCAGCGCCTTCACCTGGACAGTGGTCGTAGCCGGCCGGGCTCCCGCCTCGGATACCGTGTTCCTCTACGGGGTGCCATAACGGATGTGACGCCCCCCACCGGAGGTATTCAGCGTATGAGTTCAAAGCGCAGCAAGAATCCAGCCCTGCCCGTACTTGACGACGCATTCCGACTCGCGTCGGTCAAGGACGCCGAAGAGGCCACCCGCGACTTGGCCGCGCGGCTGGCCACCACCGAGCTGCGCCGCGTTTCCCACCCGGGCCGGGTCACCTGGGAGCCCACCGATCAGGCCGAGCCCGTACCGGTCCCGCCGACTGTGGTCGACGGTGACGGGGACCTGTGGCTGCGGGACCGGGGCGCTGGTACCTGGACCATGCCCGAGTTCAACCCGAAGGAGTTCCCGGCCCGCTGTGGCGAGGTTCTGACGTGGAACCAGCTTGCCCGCGAGTTCGGCCCGCTGACCGGACTGGCCGACGACCGCCGCATCGGCGGCGGCCGGCGCTGACCGCGCAGCCTTCTGGGATGACCGCGCTGTGAAGCGCCCGTTACGGGTAGGCGGGAGCTCCAGCTCACCGCCGAGCTCGACGTTGGCGGCGAGCAGGTACCGTGGTGGTGGCGTGTGACGGCCTCGAGCTGAGCGAACCCACCCAGTACGCGCACGCCGGTGTCCGAGACTGGATGCGCACGTGGTCCGAGATACTTCGGGAAGCCAAACAGCGGCTGGAGTTCTGCTGTGTGGCCCGCCTCCGCTGGCGGGGAGTCAAGCCCTGTTCCATGGGCCACTTGAAGCCAGTGGGACAGTCCGGGGGAGGCGTTAAGTCTCCTGACTGGCCCACGGGGCCAAAGTGGCTGCGACGCTTTGGGTGGCTCCTCGCCGGACCGCTACGGCGGACGTGCGCGCCGAAGCACGGGACCGAGGCGTCGGTTGTCAAACTCCGCACGAGGCACTCGCCACCACCCTGGGCGGGCGCTTGACGCTGGGCGTCCTGCTCAAGCGTCGCCGGCGCTACGCCGTGGCCTGGAGTCAGCGATTCGGGGTGGAACTGCTCGACGCGGTCGCGCTTGGTGTACATGTTCCAGTAGTGCTCTGCGAGGTCGTCCGGGTCGGCGACCGGGAATTGCGGTCCGTCGGCCGACTCGAAGGCGGCCTGGGCCGCCGCGGACACCTCACTGCGGGTGATCAGTGACGCGATGGTCAGGGCGCCGACGTAGATCCCCGTGCCAGCCAGCTCGGCGTTGAGGGAGTACAGGTAATTACGAGTGGCGGACATCACCGGGCCCAGGCCGCTGAGGTGGGGCATCGGCTGCGCCGCCGAGTGGCTTTATCGAGCAGTAGCGACGTCACTTGTCGACTGGTTTGGGAGGCGCCCAGAACCACGGTCGGGACTGCTGCACGCGTAGGTGACAGTGGGGTTATGCAGCCAGGGCTGCGGGTGGGGTCATGATGGCTTCGTACTCGACGGGGGTCAATCGGGCC
>NZ_JAFBGA010000032.1 GCF_016909575.1 Streptomyces sp. HB132
CGAAGCCCTCGACCAGCTCGCCATGGAACACCTCCTCGGCGTCCGCTGACCCACCCCACCGGGGTGCCCGGCCCACCACCACCGGGCACCCCGGCCCTCCCTCCGTGACAGCGCCGGATCCGTACAGGGGCTTGACTACCACCCCGTGGGAGCGTTCCCATGGGCCCCGGCCACCCTCTTACCGCAAGGGCACCACCGTGACAGAACCTTCCCCGGACGGGCGGACCGGACGCCGCAGCCGCCACACCAGGCGGATCGTCGTCCCCCTCACCGTCGTCTCCGCGATCGTCGCCGGCACCGTCCTGTCGGGGTGCGGCCAGCAGCGGGACGAGGACGTCTACACCGTCATGAACTCCTCGACCGACGAGTCGTACCACCGCTGGGACGGTGACACCCTGAAGCGCTGCAGCAAGGAGCTCGGGATCACCATCGAGCAGCAGAGCGTGCCGGCCGCACAGCTGATGACGAAGGCGCTGCGCATGGCGTCCTCCAAGTCGCTGCCGGACGTCCTCCAGCTGGACGCCTCCGAAATGCCGACCTTCGCAGAGGCAGGCGGGCTGATACCGCTGAAGGACCTCGGCCTGACCACGACGGACATCCCGGAGGGGATCGTCGACTTCGGCTCGTTCGACGGGAAGTACTACGGGGCCGCCCGCACGGTGAACACCCTGGCGCTGTTCTACAACAAGGACACCCTCGACAAGGCCGGGCTGAAGGTGCCCACCACCTGGGCCGAGATGCGGTCGACCGCCGAGAAGCTGACCCAGGGCAAGCGGTACGGCCTGGCGCTCAGCGCGGGTGGCGCGGAGGACGGCGTCTTCCAGTTCACCCCGTTCATGTGGTCCAACGGCGGTGACGAGTCGAAGCTCGACTCACCGGAGGTCGCCGGTGCGCTCGACTACTGGAAGGGCCTGCTGAAGGACGGCTCGCTCTCCAAGTCCACGGTCAACTGGACCCAGGCCGACGTCAACGACCAGTTCATGGCCGGCAACGCGGCCATGATGATCAACGGCCCGTGGCAGGTCGAGACCCTGAACGCCAAGAAGGGGCTCGACTGGGGCATCGCCGAGATCCCGGTGCCCGAGGCCGGCGACGACTCGGTCGGTCCGCTCGGCGGCGGTGTGCTCACCGTGCCCAACACGGGCGACACGGAGCGCGAGAAGACGGCCGCGAAGATCATCGGCTGCATGGCGGGTGAGCAGGAACAGATCACCTACGCCCTGAACAGCTGGATGGTCCCGGCGAACACCAAGGCCGCCGCCGTGTGGCGTACGAAGGCCCCCGAGCTGGCCGCCCTGGCCGGGCAGGTCGCCACGGCCCGTTCCCGTACCGCGAAGGTCGGCGCGCAGTGGTCGTCGGTGTCGCTCGCCCTGCAGAGTGCCTTCCAGTCCGCGCTCACCGGCGCGTCCAGCGAGGCCGCTCTGAAGCGTGCCCAGCAGCAGGTCACGAGCGGGAACTGAGGTAACGAACCATGTCATCCACCACAGCCTCGGCCACCGCGCTCCCCGCCGACCCGGAGGCCCCCGTGGCCGAAGCGGTCAGGAAGCCCGTGGATCCGCGGACCACCAAGCGGCGCAGGACGCTCGCCCAGTGGGGGTTCATCGCCCCCGCCGTGATCTTCATGGCGCTGTTCTTCGGCTACCCGCTCGTCCGCAACATCGTGATGAGCTTCCAGGACTACTCGCCGTCCACCTTCTTCACCGGGGAGGCGCCGTTCAACGGCACGGACAACTGGAGCAACGTCTTCAGTGACGGCCTGTTCGGCAAGGCCCTGTGGCAGACGATCCTCTTCACCGTCGGATCGCTCGTCGGCCAGTTCTGCATCGGTCTGGCCCTCGCCGTCTTCTTCACCCGGCGCTTCCCGCTCAACGGGATCCTGCGCTCGCTGATCCTGCTGCCGTGGCTGGTCCCGATGGTCGTCTCCGGCATCGTCTGGCGGCGCATCTTCGACCAGGACACCGGTGTCCTGAACTCCTTCCTCGGCACCGTCGGCCTCCCCGGTGACACGCCCTGGCTCACCAGCACGAGCATGGCGCTGATCTCGGTGATCCTGGTGAACATCTGGATCGGCATCCCGTTTAACATGGTGATCCTGTACGGCGGCCTCCAGGAGGTCCCCAAGGAACTGAACGAGGCCGCCGCGCTCGACGGCGCGTCCGCCTGGCGTACGTTCCGCTCGGTCACCCTGCCCATGCTCAAGCCCGTCATCACCGTGGTGCTGGTCCTGGGCTTCATGTCGACGGTCAAGATCCTCGACCTGGTCCTCGCCCTCACGGACGGGGGGCCGGCCGACTCCACCCAGACGCTCGGCACGCTCACCTACCAGAACTCCTTCGTCCAGATGGACTTCGGGGCCGGTGCCGTGGTCGGCAACATCCTGATCCTGATCTCCGCCGTCTTCGCGGTGTTCTACCTGCGGGTCAACCGCAACGAGGGGAAGTGACCGGCATGGCGACCACCACCCAGATCCCCGCCGCCCCGGCTGCCGGCACCGTTCACCGGCCCAGGCGCCGCTGGGGTGCGACCGTCTTCGGCGTCGTCGTCCTCGCGGTCATGCTGTTCCCGCTGTACTGGATGATCAACACCGCTCTGCAGCCGGACGCGAGCCTGGTCGAAGTGGGCCCGGTCCCGACGGGCGTGGACTTCTCCGGCTTCACCTCCGCCATCACCGAGCAGGGAACCAACCTGCTGACCTCACTGGCCGTGGCGCTCGGCGCCGTGGCCATCTGCCTGGCGATCTCCGCGCCGGCGGCGTACGGGCTGGCGCAGTTCAAGGTGCGCGGCGGCAGGACGATCGTCTTCGGCACGCTCATCACGCAGATGGTGCCGGGCATCGTCATCGCGAACGCCCTGTACAGCGCGTACGTGGACCTCGGCCTGGTCAACTCCTACTTCGGCCTGATGCTGGCGGACGCCTCGTTGGGCATCCCCTTCGCGATCGTGCTGATGCGCTCGTTCATGGTGTCGATCCCGCGTGAGGTCATCGAGGCCGCGGAGGTGGACGGCGCCGGACGCTTCCGTACGTTCGTGCAGGTCGTCCTGCCGATGAGCCGCAACTCGCTGATCACCGCCGGGCTGTTCTCGTTCCTGTACGCCTGGAGCGACTTCATGTTCGCGCTCACGCTGAACACCACGGACGACGTCAAGCCGATCACGCTCGGGATCTACCAGTACATCGGCGCGCACGTCGGCGACTGGGGTTCGGTCATGGCCGCCTCGGTGCTCTCGGCGGTGCCCGCCGCCGTCCTCCTCGTCCTGTCCCAGAAGTACATCGCCGCCGGGATCACCGGCGGCTCGGTCAAGTAAGGGTTTTCCATGAGTGACTTCCCGGTCTTCCCGCCCGGATTCGTCTTCGGCGCGGCCACGGCCTCGTACCAGATCGAGGGCGCCGTGGAGGAAGACGGCCGCGGCCCGTCCATCTGGGACACCTACAGCCACACGCCCGGCAGGACGGACGGCGGCGACACGGGCGACGTCGCCTGCGACCACTACCACCGCTACCCGGAGGACGTGGCGCTGCTGCGCGACCTGGGCGTGGAGTCGTACCGCTTCTCCATCGCCTGGTCCCGCATCCAGGCCACGGGCAGCGGCGCGGTCAACCCGAAGGGGCTGGACTTCTACTCCCGGCTCGTCGACTCGCTCCTGGAGGCAGGCATCGAGCCGGCCGCCACCCTCTACCACTGGGACCTGCCGCAGGCCCTGGAGGACAAGGGCGGCTGGCGGGTCCGGGAGACGGCGGAACGTTTCGGCGAGTACACCGCGATCATGGCCGAGCACCTCGGAGACCGGGTGCCGCGCTGGATCACCCTGAACGAGCCGTGGTGCAGCGCGTTCCTCGGCTACTCGGTGGGCCGGCACGCACCGGGCGCCCAGGAGGGCCGCGGGGCCCTGGCCGCCGCCCACCACCTGCTGGTCGGCCACGGACACGCGATGAACGCGCTGCGCGCGGCCGGCGTACGTGAGGCGGGCATCACGCTGAACCTGGACCGCAACGTCCCGGCCACGGAGTCGGACGCCGACCTCGCCGCCGTCGTCCGGGCCGACACGCAGCACAACCTGGTGTGGACCGAGCCGCTCCTCGCGGGCCGCTACCCGGCCACCGAGGAGGAGACCTGGGGCGAGCTCATCACCGGCCAGGACTTCCGCCGCGAGGGCGACCTGGAGCTGATCTCCCAGCCGATGGACTTCCTGGGCATCAACTACTACCGGCCGATCGTCGTCGGCGCCGCCCCGCACCGCGAGGCGGACCCGGCACTGCGCGTGGCCACGGACAACCGGTACGCGGAGGGGAACTACCCGGATGTCCGCAAGACCGCGATGGGCTGGCCAGTCGTTCCGGAGTCCTTCACCGATCTGCTGACCGTGCTGAAGCAGACCTACGGCGACGCCCTGCCGCCCGTGCACATCACCGAGAACGGCTCGGCGGAGTTCGACTCCGTCGAGGCGGACGGCTCCATCCACGACGCGGACCGGGTGGAGTACCTGCGCACCCATCTCACGGCGCTGCGGGCCGCGATGGACGCGGGTGTCGACGTACGCGGGTACTACGTGTGGTCGCTCCTGGACAACTTCGAGTGGGCGCTGGGCTATGCGAAGCGGTTCGGGATCATCCGGGTCGACTACGACACCCTGGAGCGCACCCCGAAGGACAGCTACCGCTGGTATCAGCAGCTGATCGCGGCCCACAAGGCCTGACTCCCTGGACCGGGGGCGTACGCGTGCACACTCAGCGCACCGCGTACGCCCCCGGGTTCTCCATCACCTCGTGCACCACGCGGGCCGCCGCGCCCCGCGCCGCGTCGCCCGAGAGCGAGGAGGCCCGCAGCCTGCTGCCGCCCTCGTGCCAACGGCCCGACACCACCCGGGTGGTGAGCTGGGCGTCGGCCGACTTCTCCAGCCACGGCATCAGGTTGCGGTAGATCCCGCCGAGGACGACCGCCTCCGGGTCGAAGAGGTTGACCGCGCCGGCCAGGACCACACCCAGCCGGTCCCCCGCCTCGTACAGGGCGGTGACGGCCCGCTTCTCCCCGGCCGAGGCCCGCTGTTCCAGCTCCGCGATCCCCCGCACCCCGTTGTCCGGGTCGATGCCGGCCGCCCGCAGCAGCGCCGCCCGGCCCGCGTACTGCTCCAGGCAGCCGTGCGCGCCGCACCGGCAGAGCGGGCCCTGCGGGTCGACGACGACGTGGCCGATCTCGCCGGCGAAGCCGTGGGCGCCCCGGAGCATTTCGCCGTTGACCACGAGCGCACCGCCCACGCCGATCTCACCGGTGAGATAGAGGAAGGTGCGTACGCCGCCGAGTCCCCCGAACCACAGCTCGGCCAGGGCCGCGAGATTGGCCTCGTTGTCGGAGCCGACGGCCAGCGCCCGCCCCGCCGGGCGCAGGGTGCTGAGCGCCTGTCCGAAGATGCCCTCGGCGGCGACCCTGCTCCAGCCGAGGTTGGGTGCCTGCCGGACGACGCCGCCGGAGACGAGGCCGGGCAGTGCCAGTTCCACGCCGACCACCCGCAGTTCCTGTTCCCTGGTGGAGGCGATGACACGGTTGGTGAGCCGCGCGGCGTGGGCCAGGACCTCGGCGGGCGGGACGTTCCGGTGGTCGGTGTGCTCGGTGACCCGGACCCGGTCGGTGCCGGTGAGGTCCACGGCGCACACGGAGACGTAGTCGATGTTGATCTCGACGCCGAGCCCCGCAGGCCCTGTCCGGGAGAGCTTCAGTACGGTGCCGGGCCGTCCGGCCGACCCGCTGGAGGTCTTGCCGGACTCGCTGAGGCAGTCCAGCGCGAGCAGCTCCTCGACGAGCGAGGAGACGGCGGCCCGGGTGAGCCCCACGAGGCCCGCCACCCGGGCCCGGGTGACCTCGCCCTCGTCGCGCACGGTCCGCAGGACCAGGCTCAGGTTGTGACGCCGCACGGACTCGTGTCCGGCCTTGGCCGCCGGCGAGCTGAGGGTGTTCTTCATCAGACCTTCGACCTTAAGGGCGAAGGGCCGCACCCCGTGGGTGCGGCCCTTCGCTCACTCAACGGTGCTGCTAGCTGCGGATCAGGCTGCGGAGCACGTACTGCAGGATGCCGCCGTTGCGGTAGTAGTCCGCCTCGCCGGGGGTGTCGATGCGGACGACGCCGTCGAACTCCACACCGGTGTCGGTGGTGACCTTGACGGTGCGCGGCGTGGTGCCGTCGTTCAGCTCGGTCACGCCGGTGAAGGAGAAGGTCTCCTCGCCGGTCAGGCCGAGGGACTCGGCGGTGTGGCCCTCCGGGAACTGGAGCGGCAGGACGCCCATGCCGATGAGGTTCGAGCGGTGGATGCGCTCGTAGGACTCGGCGATGACGGCCTTGACGCCCAGGAGCGCGGTGCCCTTGGCCGCCCAGTCGCGGGACGAGCCGGAGCCGTACTCCTTGCCCGCCAGGATGACGAGCGGGGTGCCCGCGGCCTGGTAGTTCTGCGAGGCGTCGTAGATGAACGACACGGGGGCACCCTCGTCGGCGCGGGTGAAGTCCCGGGTGTAGCCGCCCTCGGTGCCCGGCGCGATCTGGTTGCGCAGGCGGATGTTGGCGAACGTGCCGCGGATCATGACCTCGTGGTTACCACGGCGCGAGCCGTAGGAGTTGAAGTCACGGCGCTCGATGCCGTGCTCCGTGAGGTACTTGCCGGCCGGGGTGTCGGCCTTGATCGCACCGGCCGGGGAGATGTGGTCGGTGGTGACCGAGTCGCCCAGCTTGGCGAGCACACGGGCGCCGGTGATGTCCTCGACCGGGGTCGTCTCCATCGTCATGCCCTCGAAGTACGGGGGCTTGCGCACGTAGGTGGACTCGGAGTCCCACTCGAAGGTGTCGCCGGTCGGGATCGACAGCGCCTGCCACTGGGCGTCGCCCGCGAAGACGTCCTGGTAGGACTTGTTGAACATGTCCTCGCCGATGGAGTTGGCGACGACGTCGTTGACCTCGGCCTCGGAGGGCCAGATGTCCTCGAGGAAGACGGGCTTGCCGTCCTGGTCGACGCCGAGGGCGTCCTTGGTGATGTCGACCTTCATCGAGCCGGCGATGGCGTACGCGACGACCAGCGGCGGGGACGCCAGGTAGTTCATCTTGACGTCGGGGTTGATCCGGCCCTCGAAGTTGCGGTTGCCGGAGAGCACCGAGGTGACGGCCAGGTCGTGGTCGTTGACCGCCTTGGAGACCTCGTCCGGCAGCGGGCCGGAGTTGCCGATGCAGGTGGTGCAGCCGTAGCCGACGAGGTTGAAGCCGACCTTGTCGAGGTACGGGGTCAGGCCCGCCTTGTCGAAGTAGTCGGTGACGACCTTGGAGCCCGGGGCGAGGGTGGTCTTGACCCACGGCTTGCGGGTCAGGCCCTTCTCGACGGCCTTCTTCGCCACGAGCGCCGCGGCGACCATGACGTAGGGGTTCGAGGTGTTGGTGCAGGAGGTGATCGCGGCGACGGTGACGGCGCCGTGGTCGATCTCGTAGGTGGAACCGTCGGGAGCGGTCACGGTGACCGGCTTCGACGGGCCGCCGTTCGGCGTGACGGCCGGGGCGTCGGAGGCCGGGAAGGACTCCTTGCCCGCCTCGTCGACCTCGTCCACGTAGTTGCGCACGTCCTGCGCGAACTGCTGGGCGGCGTTCGCGAGGACGATGCGGTCCTGCGGGCGCTTCGGGCCGGCGATGGAGGGGACGACCGTGGAGAGGTCGAGCTCCAGCTTCTCGGAGAAGTCGGGCTCGGCGGACGGGTCCAGCCAGAGGCCCTGCTCCTTGGCGTACGCCTCGACGAGAGCGACCTGCTGGGCGTCACGGCCGGTGAGGCGCAGGTACTTCAGCGTCTCGTCGTCGATCGGGAAGATCGCGGCGGTGGAGCCGAACTCGGGCGACATGTTGCCGATGGTGGCGCGGTTCGCGAGGGAGGTGGCGGCGACGCCCTCACCGTAGAACTCGACGAACTTGCCGACGACGCCGTGCTTGCGGAGCATCTCGGTGATGGTCAGCACGAGGTCGGTGGCGGTGGTGCCGGCCGGGAGCTCGCCGGTCAGCTTGAAGCCGACGACGCGCGGGATGAGCATCGAGACCGGCTGGCCGAGCATCGCGGCCTCGGCCTCGATGCCACCGACGCCCCAGCCCAGTACGCCGAGGCCGTTGACCATGGTGGTGTGCGAGTCGGTGCCGACGAGGGTGTCGGGGTACGCCTGGCCGTTGCGGACCATGACCGTGCGGGCCAGGTGCTCGATGTTGACCTGGTGGACGATGCCGGTGCCCGGGGGGACGACCTTGAACTCGTCGAAGGCGGTCTGGCCCCAGCGCAGGAACTGGTAGCGCTCCTTGTTGCGGCCGTACTCCAGCTCGACGTTCTGGGAGAACGCGTCGTTGGTGCCGAACTTGTCGGCGATGACGGAGTGGTCGATGACCAGCTCGGCCGGGGCCAGCGGGTTGATCTTGGTGGCGTCGCCGCCGAGCTCCTTGACGGCCTCACGCATGGTGGCGAGGTCCACGACACACGGAACACCCGTGAAGTCCTGCATGATCACGCGGGCCGGCGTGAACTGGATCTCCTGGCTGGGCTGGGCCTGGGAGTCCCATCCGCCCAGCGCCCGGATGTGGTCGGCGGTGATGTTCGCGCCGTCCTCCGTGCGGAGCAGGTTCTCCAGCAGCACCTTCAGGCTGTAAGGGAGGCGCGCGGAGCCCTCGACCTTGTCCAGCTTGAAGATCTCGTACGACTCGTCACCCACGCGCAGCGTGCTGCGGGCGTCGAAGCTGTTCGCCGACACGACAGTCTCCTTCTTCAATGTGCGCGTTCAACCGCGCCGCGCCTCATGTGCGGCCGGCGCCGCCTGCGGCCCCCACCATCCGCTAAGGTAAGGATTAGTTAGGTAACCCTTACCGCGCGGCGGCTGCGGTGCGCTTCGGCAGATATCTCGATGTCGAGATAACTCTAGTACATAGCCGCCGCGCGGTCATGCCCGGGCGCCCGTGTCCGCCCCCATCCGATGGCGGTGTCCACTCAGCGGACCCGGTCGCCCGGCCTTCCGACCCGGTGAACCCAGCCCTACGGGGCCGAACACGCCGGCAGGCCGGTGGCCGTACCGGCCGAGTCGGCTGTCGCGGGACCGCACGTCGGGCTGCCGTACGTGGATGCCGTAGGTCAGCGTCAGAGGCATTGACCGCTGGAGGGTGACGGCCCTCGAGACACGGCGCCCGTACGGCCCTTCCGGTGGTGTCGTGGTGAACGTCACCTCGCCGGGTGGTGCCGGGCGGCGACCAGAGGGGACACGTCGGCTCCGAATCCCGGCTTCCGCTCCTGGACTTCGACCCGCGGGTGGCGGGGATCGCCTTGCACCGCCCGGCCGACTGCACCGGCACGACGGAGTACGGGACGTCGGCACGCTCCGGACCACTTCGCGCTCGGGGCGGACGGCTCGGCCGCGGTCGTCGATGTCCGCGCGGACGAGCGGATCGAGCCCAGCGGATCGAGCCCAAGGGAGGCATTCGAGGTGGCGGGGACCGCCTGCGGTCAGGCCGGGTCGGCACTTCGAGCGGGTAGGGATGCCGGCGCCCGCGCTACCGGCGAAGGTCCGGTGGCGGTCGCGCCACCGGCACGCGCGATGCCTGCGCCGAACGGCTGCGGACCGCCTGCGGCGAGGTCTTCGTGACGCCGGGATCGCCGTCGCCCGGGGCTGACGCGGCGGTGGCCGGCTCGCAGCACGCGCGAACCGTAGGCTGTGCACCGCATCAGCCCTGCGAAGTCGTCGTCCCGACGGCCCGGGTCTGCGCTGTCACCAGCGGCCACCGCCTGATCCTCAGTCTGCACACACCGATGATCACCGCTGGTCGCCGCCGGCCCCACCCCGGACTTCGCCCGACCACCTCTACAGCTCCGACATCGCCGGCATCGGCCCGACCGGCCCGGCGGTGGCCAGTGGCCGGCGCAGCGACCCGGCACGAGGGTCCGCTCCTGCCGGGTCCCGGCCCACGGCACCGCGACGGTCACCCCGGCCGCGCGGCCCTCCGGCGAGCTGCCTACATCTGGTCGCGCTCGCGGCGTACCGGGTCCCGGCGGTAACCCCCTGGCGGCTCTGGCTCCCGCCCCGGGGGCCTGCCGCGCAGCCCCGGGATCAATACCGCCGCCACCGCCAGATGCGTCAGAGCGAGAGCGGTCCGGGTGCCACCGTCCATGCCGTCGCCGATGAACGGCAGGAAGGACAGGGCCAGCACGACACCCGCCACCGCGGTCCAGATGGCCCGGGCGCGTGGAGCCCCGAACCGCTCCAGGGCGGCCAGCAGTGCCCAGCCGGAGATCGACGCGCACAGTGCGACGGTCAGCACGGGTACGGCGCCGATGTCGAGTGTCTGATCGCCGTCGGTGATCTGCAGCCGGTGCCCCAGCAGTGGGTCCGCGACCAGCCACACAAGGGCGGGAGCCAGGACGGCCAGGGCCACAACCCCCAGGCGCCTTCTCCGCTCGCTCACTTGGTGCCTCCCGAGACCGCCCCGTGCAGGAAGACATCCACCAACTCCTGCGGAGTCAGGTCGGGCTCGTCCTCCGTACGCGGCTGGGTGAAGAGCAGCCCGAAGAAAAGGGCGGCGATCTGCTCCGGTGGCCGGCGCAGGGCGGCCCTGTCGGGCTCCAACAGCTCCGCGAGGGCCGCGCGGATACGGGTCGTCGACTCGTCGCGGCCCGCGCCGCGCACGGTGCCGGGGTGCTTGCCGCCGCGATGCCCCAGCGAGCCGGCGATCGCACCCATGCGGGACAGGTGCGCCTGCAGCGCCTCGGCCGCCTCCGCGAGCCGGTCGGGCAGCGGCTGGGAAACGTCGATCGCGTCGAGCTCGCGGACCGCGTGCTCGGGCGAGAGCGCCTCGGCCATGCAAGCCTGCAGCAACTCGTCCTTGTCGGCGAAGACCCGGAAGATCGTGCCCTCGCCGATGCCCGCGGCGCGGGCGATCTTCGCGGTCGTCACCGCGGCGCCGTACTCGGCGATCAGCGGGATCGCGGTGTGGATGATCATTTCGCGGCGCCGCTCCGGCAACATGCCGGGGGCGCGGCGGCGGGGAGTCGGATTCTCCTTGGGTGTCGTCATGCCTACGAGAGTACGGAGTGAGTACTCACTCCGCTGACTTTCCTCGCAGCCGACCGCTTGTCGAGGGCAGCCCGCCAGAATCCACCACCACGACCGGAGTACCGACCGGCCGACCTGAGCACATCGACGCACTTCGCCGCGTGAGATCACGAGCGAGCGGATCGCCGCGCACCGCCCGGCACTCGTTCCGCCCCTTGGCCATGTCTCGACGAAGACAATCGACCCGATCCGGCGCCCGTATCGACAAGCTCGCTGGGACACGTCAAGTCCGTGTCCGGCACCACTCCGCAATGACGCACGTCCGCGACCGAGTCCGGGCGATTCCCGCCCGGTTGAGTCCGCGTTCCCGGCGGCGCGGCGGGACTCCCGCGCCTGGGTGCACATCCCGGACGGCAGACGCCGCCCGCGGCACGTACCGCTCGCGGCCGGCGGCACGAAAGCAACCACCCTCCCGCGCATGAGCATGCGACTTCGGGATACCCGTAGGGCTCGCCGGAAATCAACTTGCTGTCGAACACCCCGCATGAGCTGCAGTGTCAAGAGCGGAAAGACGCAACTTATTGCTCTGCAGGCCCTACCGCTGACACAGGAGGCGCAGATGCCGCTCACATTCCGCAAGAGCTTTCAGATCCTTCCGGGCGTCCGGCTGAACATCAACCGGCGTTCGTGGTCCGTGACAACCGGCGGACGGCACGGCCCGAAGCGCACCCACAGCAGCACCGGCCGGCGCACCACGTCGATGGACCTGCCCGGCCCCTTCGGCTGGCGGAAGACGACGAAGCGGAGCCGCCGCGGCTGACCTCACCCGTTCGGCGGCGTCCGGCATGCCGGGCCGTCAGGTGGGCCGGATCCTGCAACCAGGCGCCCACCTGCGGCCCGGCACCGCACTGCGACCCGACTGGCACGCCCCCGGCGCGGCCTTCATCTCATATCTGAGATAGCGTGCGGACATGGAAGACGACTACCTCGCACGTATCGGCAAGCTCATCCGCGACGCCCGTCAGCATCGCGGCTGGACACAGACACAACTTGCCGAGGCGCTCGCCACCAGCCAGAGCGCCGTCAACCGCATCGAGCGCGGCAACCAGAACATCAGCCTTGAGATGATCGCCCGCATCGGCGAAGCCCTCGACAGTGAGATCGTGTCGCTCGGCTACGCCGGACCCATGCATCTGCGTGTGGTCGGCGGACGCCGGCTCTCCGGCTCCATCGACGTCAAGACGAGCAAGAACGCCTGTGTCGCCCTGCTCTGCGGCACGCTGCTCAACAAGGGGCGCACGGTCCTGCGCCGGGTGGCCCGCATCGAGGAGGTCTTCCGGCTCCTGGAGGTCCTCAACTCCATCGGCGTGCGCACCCGCTGGATCAACGACGGCGTGGACCTCGAGATCCTGCCGCCCGCCCAGCTCGACCTGGAGTCCATCGACGCGGACGCCGCGCGCCGGACCCGCTCCATCATCATGTTCCTCGGCCCGCTGCTGCACCGCACGGACCGCTTCACCCTGCCGTACGCCGGCGGCTGCGACCTGGGCACGCGCACCATCGAGCCGCACATGATCGCGCTGCGTCGCTTCGGCCTCGAGATCGCGGCGACCGACGGGCTCTACCACGCCCAGGTCGACCACCAGGTCCGACCGGGCCGTCCCATCGTGCTGACCGAGCGCGGCGACACGGTGACCGAGAACGCCCTGCTGGCCGCCGCCCGGCACGACGGCACGACCGTCATCCGCAACGCGTCCTCCAACTACATGGTCCAGGACCTGTGCTTCTTCCTGGAGGCCCTCGGCGTCAAGGTGGACGGGGTCGGCACGACGACCCTCACCGTGCACGGTGTGCCGGAGATCGACGTGGACGTCGACTACTCCCCCTCGGAGGATCCGGTCGAGGCGATGAGCCTGCTGGCCGCCGCCGTCGTGACCGAGTCCGAGCTGACGATCCGCCGGGTCCCCATCGAGTTCCTGGAGATCGAGCTCGCGGTCCTGGAGGAGATGGGCGTCGACTGCGACCGCACGGCGGAGTACGCCGCCGACAACGGCCGCACCCGGCTGGTGGACCTGACCGTGCGGCCCTCCAAGCTGGAGGCGCCCATCGACAAGATCCACCCGATGCCGTTCCCCGGGCTCAACATCGACAACGTGCCGTTCTTCGCGGCCATCGCGGCCGCCGCGCACGGGAAGACCCTGATCCACGACTGGGTCTACGACAACCGCGCCATCTACCTCACCGACCTCAACCGCCTGGGCGGCAGGCTCCAGTTGCTGGACCCGCACCGCGTCCTGGTCGAGGGCCCGACCCGTTGGCGCGCCGCGGAGATGATGTGCCCGCCGGCGCTGCGACCCGCGGTGGTGGTGCTGCTGGCGATGATGGCGGCCGAGGGGACGTCCGTACTGCGCAACGTGTACGTGATCAACCGGGGATACGAGGAACTGGCGGAGCGTCTGAACTCGGTGGGGGCGCAGATCGAGATCTTCCGGGACATCTGAAAGCCTGCAGAAATGGCACCGTCACACCCCTTCTGACCTGCACAAATGCGAGTCGAGGCGGGGTGTGACGGAGTCCCTGGGACTTTTCTGGGACTTTAAACCAAGAGCGACGGCTTCCGTGCACCGCGCTCTTCAGGCGATGAGTCATCGAAAAGATGTCGGCCTGAGCACCTGATGGAAAAGCCTAGGTCAGAGACCATTTCTCAGCTCGTCCTGCGTGGGGCGGCTTGGAGCGTCAAACGAGCGTCATGGCCGACAGCCGGTGAACAGGCCACCCAAGGCATGTCACCCATAGGGTCCACCCCGCCGGCTCCGACCGCCAGCCCTCCCTGTCATCCCCCGCACCATCTGTCCGACCAACATCATTGAGCCCTGCCCGCCGGGCCGACAACACCCCGTACCCGTGCGGAGTGATCTCTCGACCACAGACACCAACGGCTTCGCGCTGTACCGAGAGAGCCCCATCACCGGCCCGGCCTCCGCTTGGACGAGAGTTGCGCCGCGACGATGGGTGACCGCGGAGAGCAAGCGCCTGTGAGTAGCGGCCAGATGGGCCGATCCCTTCAGCACCTTGCCGTCGACGGTGATCGCTCGGCGCGTCCGACCCTGTCCCCAGCCGCCTCGCGCCGGCCCATGAGGTAGGCACCGACCGCCCGACCGAAGGCGTAACCAACGACAGTTGCCAACACCCGGCCGCCCACGGCCCGCGAAGCCACAGCGCCACTAAAAGCTCCAGTCGACAGCAGGCAAGGCCCGCGAACGAGGCGCACCTTTCGCTCCCCCGCCAGCCGCCACAACCACGCCGGCCTCCGGACAGAAACCCAGGCTTGGCCGACTGCTCTCCGGGTGTTCAACTACCGCCTTCAGGGCAGGACGTCGTGTTCACGCCAATCACCCACCATGGGGCGCCTGGTTGACCCCGTGACCAGGGGACACTCCGGACACCGTTCGGCTCCACACGTCGGAATCCAGCCCCGTCCCCCGTCGTGCGTTAGTTCGATCCACTTTTGGATCAAGCATCACCCCGACTCTTTTCACGACTTCCTCCCGGGTGATGCACTGTGCGCACACAAGCGCGAAAACTCCTCACAACACTCCTGGCTCTGGCTCTCCTGGCCGTGGCAGGGGTCATCCCCTCCTGGGCATCCCCCGGAGGCCAACAGACCTCCATACCCCCATCGGCTGCCATACGGACGGCTGCGGTGAGGACCGCTTCGGATCTCCCGAAGCCGCCCAGGGCCATGACGCTGGCCGAGAGGCGCCAGCAGGTGAAGCGGGACCGGGACGAGCTGTCGCCCATGCACAACTACATCGACCCGCGCGCAAAGAAGCCGTCCGGCACACCGCACCCCCGTCCCACCGAACCAGCCGACCGAGGCCCGGCCGCCAACAGATCGGCAACTCCGTTCGGCACACAGGCAACAGGGAATCAATCTTTTATGGGTCAGCGCGTACGCCACTGCTTACCCGGCGATGTTGTCGATCGGCGGGCAACTGCAGTTGCCGACAGGCACGACGGCTTCCTCGGTATCCGGGATGTGGCTCTACGTCCGCGACGAGGCCGGGAACTTCGTCCTCCAGCAAGAGATCAAGCGCTCCACCGGTGACCCTTCGGGCCGCTATCTCGACAACGGTGCCTGGTGCTACGGATGGTGGCCGGGCAACGCCTACCCCGCCGACCAGTGCTTCTGGTGGAGCGGCAGCACGCTCGGGGGGCATCTCGAGGACGGTAAGAAGTACTACGCCTGGATCTTCCTCACCGGCACGGACGGGTCGTCGAGTCCGAGTGGAACCACCTCTCCCCTGGTGGAAGCCTTCTACACGCCCGACATCCCTGGGGCGCAGGCGGGTATCTGCACCTGCTACGCACAGGCCCACCGTGCGGACCCGGTCAACACGGCGACCGGCATGTTCTTCGAACAGCTCACCGACGCCTCCCTGGTCGGCCCAGGTGTGCCCCTCGCCCTGGAACGCACCTACCGTTCCGACTCAGCCACGGCGGGCCTGCTGGGACGCGGCTGGGCGACACCGTTCGACTCGAAGCTCACGGTCGCGACGGGAAAGGTCACCTACCGGGCGGACGACGGGGCGTCGTTCGTGTTCACCCAGAACAGCGACGGGACGTACAAAGCCCCGGCCGGGTCGGCAGCCAAGCTGGTCAAAGGCACCAGCGACTACATCCTGACCACGCCCGACCACACCAAGCGGACCTTCACCAGCGGTGGTCAGCTCGTTTCCGTCGTGGACAAGGCAGGGAAGGGGCTGAACCTGACGTACGCGTCCGGCAAGCTCGCCTCCGTCAAGGACGCCGCCGGACGCACGACGACCTTCACAGTCGGCGCCGACGGGCTGCTGACCAAGGTGGCCCTGCCGGACACGACGTCGGTGTCCTACGGCTACACCAACGGTCTGCTGACCTCGGTGACCGACCCCGCCGGAAAGACCTCTTCCTACACGTACGACGTAAACAAGCGGCTGTCGTCATACACAGACCCCGCAGGCGGCAAGGTCAGCAACACCTACGACACGACCGGCCGGATCACTTCCCAGACCGACCAGAACACCAAGAAGACCACGTTCACCTGGGACGGCCGTCGCGAGTCGCACACCACGGCGCCCGACGGCGGTGTGTGGACCGACGTGTACTCCGGCAACGTCCTCATGTCGACCATCGACCCGTACGGCAAGAGCATCACCTACGACTAGAACAGCAATCTGCGGCCCGTGGGCATCACCGACCAGCGCGGCAACACCACGTCGATGACGTACGACAGCGCCGGCCGGATGCTGACGCGCAGTTCGCCGCCGGGGCTCGGCTACAAGGAGATATGGACATACGACACGTCGGGCAACATCACCAGCCACACCGACGGCCGCGGCAACAAGACCACCTACGCGTACAACACGTCCAACCAGCTGACGACAACCACCGACCCCCTCGGCGCCACCACCGCCTACACGTACACGACGCTCGGCGCCATCCAGACCGTGAAGACGCCACGGGGCAAGGTCACCACCTACGGCTACGACACAGCCGGGAACCGCACGTCGGTGACCACACCCCTGGGTGAGAAGGCGACGTTCACCTACGACGCGGCCGGGCGGATCCTGACCAAGACGGCCCCCCGTGGCAACGCCACCGGCGCCGACCCGGCCTCCCACACGACGACGTACGCCTACGACGGGCGAGGGCTGCTCAGCTCGGCCACCGACCCACTGGGCCGCACCACGACCTACACCTACAACGGCGCGGAGCAACTCCTCACCGCGAAGAACCCCGAGGGCGACACCACGGCATTCGCCTACGACGATGCCGGGCACCTGACCCGAACGACAGACCCGGCGGGCAAGTTCGTCACCCGCACCTACAGCGCCGCCGGACACCTCGCCTCCGAGACGGACGCCGCCGGCAGCAAGACCACCTACACCTACGACAAGATGGGACGCCTGCTCACCAGCGTCTCCCCGCGCGGCAACGTCACAGGCAACGACCCGGCCGCCTACACCACGAGCTACGCCTACGACGCCGCAGGGAACAGCACCAAGGTCACCGGTCCCACCGGCGCGTTCACCACCACGACCTACGACGCGATCAACCGGCCGCTGGTGAACACCGACCAGCTGGGCCACACCACCGGCTACACGTACGACGCCAACGACAACGTCACCAAGGTCACCGACGCCGCAGGCAAGACGACCCTCTCCGTCTACGACAAGAACAACCAGCTCACCAGCAGCACCAACCAGCTGAGCAAGACCAGCACCTACACCTACGACGCCGACGGGAACCTGCTCAGCAGCACCTCGCCCCTGGGTAACAAGGAGAGCTGGACCTACGACGACGACGGCCGCCAGGCCACGGCCGTCGACCCGCGAGGCAACGTCACCGGCGCCTCCCCCGCCCAGTACACCACCACCTACGACTACGACCCGTCGGGCAATCCGACCGCCGTCACCGACCCGCTCGGCAACGTGACCAGAACCGAGTACGACGCCGTCGGCAACGTCACCCGGAGCACCGACGCCGACCAGCGCGCCACCACCTACAGCTACAACAAACTCGACCAGCTGACCCGCGTCACCGCCCCCGGCGGCGCGGCCACCACCTACGGCTACGACGCGGTCGGGAACATGACCGGTCGCACCGACGCCAACAACCACGTCACCACCTACGGTTACGACGCCGCGCACCGCCTGACGTCGGTCACCGACCCCCTGGACCGGGCGACGACCCTACGCGTACGACTCGGACAGCAATCCGGTCAAGGTGACGACGCCCCGCGGCACCACCACCCGGACGTACGACGCCCGCGGCCTGGCCACCAAGATCGACTACTCGGACACCACACCGGACGTCACCCTCGGCTACGACGACGCCGGACAGATGACCGCCCGCGCCAACGCGAAGATCTCCGAGGACTTCGCCTACAACGCGGTCGGCGACCTCACCAAGACCCGCGGCTTCGCCTACACCTACGACGCCGCCGGGCAGATGCTCACCCGCAAGTACTCCGACGGCAACACCGTCGGCTACACCTACGACAACGACGGCCGAACCGCCACGATGACGGCCGACGGCGCCACCACCACCTACACCTCCGACGCGGCGGGCAACCTCACCAAGACGGCACTGCCCAACACGGAGACCGAGGAACGCACCTACGACCGGGCGGGCCGCGTCACCGCCGTCACCTCCGCCAAGGCGGGCACGACAGTCACCAAGACCGCCCTGACCCTCTCGGCGGCCGGCCTGCCCACCCGCGTCGACGTCACCCGGGCCGGAGTCGGCACCGGCGGCTACGACCAGACCTACGACGCCGCGGGCCGTCTCACCTCCGGCTGCTACCCCCAGCCCTGGGTCACCGGCTGCGCCGCGACCCGCACCACGTCCTACACCTACGACAAGGTCGGCAACCGCCTGACCTCCACCCTCGGCACCACGTCCACCAGCTACGCCTACGACGCCGCCGACCAGCTCACCTCCACCACCACCGGGGCCACCACCACCGCATACGAATACGACGCGGAAGGCAACCAGACAAAGGCCGGCGCCAACACCTTCATCTACGACCTGGCCGGACAGATCTCCGCCGCCACCGTCGCAGGCACCGACTACACCTACGACCACGACGCCAGCGGCAACCAGGTCGCCACCCTCAAGGACGGCGCGGTCACCAACCGGACCCAGTGGGACCCCAACGCACCCCTGCCGATCCTCGCCACCGAGTACGACAGCGCCTGGACCATCAAGCAGTCCTACCGCTACGACCCCCTCGGCCAGCCCGCAGCCACCAAAACCGGCACGGGCGCGGTCTTCTACTACCACCACGACACCCAGGGCTCCCCACTCGCCGTCACCAGCAGCACCGGCACCCTCCACCAGCGCTGGGCCTACGACCCCTACGGCACCCGCGTCCTGGGCACCGTCACCGGAGGCGCACCCTCAAGCACCCCCACCTACACCGGCGCCCGCTACGAAACCACCACCGGCAACCTCGACCTCCACGCCCGCCAGTACACCCCCGCCACCGGCCGCTTCACCAGCACCGACCCAGCTGCGCGCAGTGCCTCGACTCCCCACGTGTCCCCGTACGCATACGCCGACAACCAACCCACCCTGCTCACCGACCCCAGCGGCCGGACCCCCGAAGACCCGAACGACAGCGTCGACGGCATCGGCGACGTGCTGGGCATCTTCGGTGACGCCTTCGTCGACGTCGTCAAGTCACCGTTCGTGTTCCTCGGTGACGCGCAGGACGCCTTCACCGGCGAGAACGGCGGCGCTGGCGCCTTCCTCGACAAGTACCTCCCCGTACGCCCCGCCTACCGCCTCTACCGCGCCGAATACATGCTCCGCCAACAAGGCTGCGACGCACTCGCCGACCTCTACGCCGAAGCAGCCGAAGAGCTGACCCAACAGCTCGCCGTCACGGGACTCGGAGGACTGACCGGGTGGCGCAAGGCGGCGGCATCGCCTCGTGGTGCGGCTGGAGCCACCGTGATGGGGGTTCCACCTGCCTCGTCGTTCACCTGGGCCGGCGGAAGCGTCCGCTACACAAGGACCGCCACGGCAATCGGAGACGATACGAACACGATTCAGAATCTGCTGCGGTCCAAGGGCGACTACGGGCACGACGTCATTGTGCACGGCAACGAACAGGGAGAATTCATCGTTGACGGCAAGATAACCCACCCGCAGCAGATCGCCGAACTGGTCAGAGAAAATCCGCATTACAACGGAGGCCCCATTCAGTTGGTCACCTGTCACGGCGCTTGCAAGGCGGCCGGTGAACTCTCCAAGGCTCTGGGTGGCGTGGAAGTGAGAAACGCGAGCGGTCATCAGGTAGATCTCCACCCTCGGACCGGAAAGGTTCGCGAGTGGCCTGCGGGGAGCCAGGGCGACCCGAGGTAGAATTCTCCGAAAACAGCTCAGGATTATCCGTAAGGGCGCGTCCGGAACGAAACGCCGTGCGCACTCTTACGCACCAGCATAAGTATACCTATCACCGCCTCAGGCGGTCCTGCTCAGGAAGCCGTCACATGCGCCAGGTCACCCCTCTCGGGTTTTTCAGCAGTATCTCCAGCCAGTCCCGCTTCAGCGTTAATGCGGAGGGCATCAAGAAACTCTCCGGACAGATGCCCGTACACGACTGCTCACGCGTAGCGGAATACCTGAGAAGAGCTCCCGTGATCATCGCCCTCATGGGATATACGGAGGATGTCGTGGGCAAAAAGTTCGGCGTGATGGGTGGGTCCGCCCTTCACAGTGACGGCACCTACTACTGGCGTCGCGACACTGCCGAGTACGTGGAGACCTACAGGACGGGGCTCCCTTCTGGATTCATGGAGCACGGTGCGAGGATGCAGTGGAGCGTCCCCCATCTCAGCGATGCGGAAATTTTGGAGATCGATGATTTCTTCGAATCGCTTCGTACGCAGGGCTGAGTGGGAACGAGCCTGTTCCATCTGCCACCCCCACGGGCACCTCACGCCCCTTGTCCGACATCGCTGCCGGAAGTTGTTGCAGGATGCCTGCTGTACGGGAACGCTGCCGGACTGGCCTGGTCGCAAGCAACTCTGCACCTCGGACATGACGAACGCGCAGTCGGGGTCTGTCAAACGTTCGTTTGACAGACCCCGGCGACGGCTCAGAGCCAAGGCCCGCGTGTAGCCCGGAGAACGGGTCGTGGGCGGCAGGGACCCTGGGACTTTGCTGGGACTTTCGGCCGCATCAATGTGCACGCGCAGAAGACATCTGAAAGATGATTCACGCAGGTCAACGCTCTGCAACCACGTATCGCCGCAGGTCATGAAACTGCGCGGTCTCCTCCGGGACATCTGACTGGACGCGGTGTCGTGCCCCTTGGGGGCAAGGGGCACGACACCTCAATAGGCCATCTGACCTGCGGATACCTACCTTCACGGCCTTTCGCTGATCTCTGTCATTTTTCAGCACCTTGTGCAATGCATGTGCAAGATGATCTTGAATTGCTGACGTGATATCAAGAAGACCTGAGTCAGCGTCAGTCTTTACTCAGGGTCGTCGCCGAAGTGGCTCGTCGACCAGACGCGGTCGGCGTGACACGACCGGCATCGGATGTTGCGACCCGCCGCCAGGCACGCCTCGCCGGAAACCCGCCCAAGCACCGCGCCGAGCAGACCCTCGACCCGGATCTGCGGCCCACCTACCCGCTCGCCGGTCGCCCCGGTCCGGCCTCCGCCCGCGGCGGCAAGCTCGCCCTGCCCGCCCACCGGATGACCACCGCCACAGCCAGCGGCGCCTACCCGTTCGTGGCCGAGGGCGGCCTGGGCGCCGAAGGGGTGTTCATCGGCCGCGATGTGCATGCGGAAGCGGCTTTCTGCTTCGACCCCTTCTCGCTCTACGACAGTGGCAGGGTGGAGGGCTTCACCAACCCCAACGCGGTCCTGGCCGGGATCATCGGCATGGGGAAGTCGGCGCTGGCGAAGTCGATCGCCACCCGGTCGATCGCCCACGGCTACCGGATCTACATCCCCTGCGATCCCAAGGGCGAGTGGACAGCTGTCTCGCAGGCCCTCGGCGGCTACAGCATCGCCCTGGGCCCGGGGCTCCCCGGCCTGTTGAACCCGCTGGACGCCCCGGCCCGGCCCGCCTCCGTGAGCGAGGAGGACTGGTTCACGGAGGTTCGCAAGCGCCGTCTGCTGCTGCTGGCCAGCCTCGCCCGCACCGTGCTGAAGCGAGACCTGCTGCCGATGGAACACACCGCCCTCGACCTGGCCCTGGATCTGGTCGTCGCTGACGCCGCCGCCCGAGGCACGGTGCCGCTGCTCGGCGAGATCGCACACGTACTCGGCTCCCCCGAACGCCTCGACCAGGCCCTCGGCCACCAGGCGGGGCACCTCGGTTCAGCCGCCCAGGACCTCGCCCACGCCCTGCGACGTCTCGTGCACGGCGACTTGAGCGGCATGTTCGACGCGCCGAGCACCGTTTCGTTCGACCCGACCACACCGATGCTGTCCATCGACCTCTCCCGTCTCGGCGGCTCCGGTGACGACACGGCACTGGTACTCGCGATGACGTGCGCGAGCGCGTGGATGGAGTCAGCCCTCAGTGATCCCGATGGCGGTCGACGCTGGGTGATCTACGACGAGGCGTGGCGGCTGATGCGGCACGTCGGGCTGCTGGAGCGGATGCAGAGCCAGTGGAAGCTCTCCCGAGGGCTGGGCATCGCGAACCTGATGGTGATCCACCGCCTCAGCGATCTGCTCTCGGCGGGCGACGCCGGGTCGCGCGGCCGGGTCCTTGCCGAGGGGCTCCTCGCGGACTGCAGCACGCGCATCATCTACCGCCAGGAGCCTGACCAGCTCGCCGCCGCTGCATCTCTGCTCGGCCTGACCGGCGCCGAGACCCAGGCGGTGTCCGCTCTGACCAAGGGCCGAGGTCTGTGGAAGGTCGCCGGCCGCTCGTTCATCACCCAGCACATCCTCCATCCGGCTGAGCGGGAGCTGTTCGACACAGATGCCCGCATGGCGGCCAAGGTCCGTGAGTTCACGAATACCGACGCCCTGATCCCCGTGAACCGAAGGGTGGTATAGCGATGACGAGCGCAACCGAAGGTGACTCGTGACACCCAGGACCCGATATCAGTCGAAGGGACTGCTGCACGCGTAGGTGACAGTGGGGTTATGCAGCCAGGGCTGCGGGTGGGGTCATGATGGCTTCGTACTCGACGGGGGTCAATCGGGCC
>NZ_JAFBGA010000033.1 GCF_016909575.1 Streptomyces sp. HB132
CACCCACCAGATGCCGCGCCACCGCAGCCCCGATCACCCCCGTCCCACCCGTCACCAACACCGAACCCGACACCACCCGCGTCCCACCCGACCCCACACCCACCACACCCAACCGCGGAACGAACACCTCACCACCACGAACAGCAACCTCACCCTCCCCGACAGCCACCACCGCATCCAACACACCATCACCAACGCCCCCCGCATCCACCTCCACCAGCAACAACCGGCCCGGATGCTCCGACTGCGCCGACCTCACCAACCCCCGCACCGCCGCCTGCACCACACCAGCACCCGTCACCACAACCAACCGAACACCCACCGCCCCCTCGCACCCCAGCCACTCCTGCACCCGCCCCAACACCGCACCGACCACAGACCGCACCTCACCAGGAACACCACCCCCGACGACACCCGAACCCGAACAATCCAGAACCACCGAATCCACCCCACCAGCAGCGGCCACCACCTCCTCCACCGACACCGACTCCCCCCACACCACGGAGCCCACCCCACCCACCGAACCCACCACACCAACCGACTCCCACCGCACCCCGTACAACGGCCGCCCCCCGACCGACCCCACCGGCACCGGCCGCAGCACCAACTCATCCACCCATGCGACAGGGGTACCCGCGGCATCGGCGACCCGGACGCGCACCCCGTCCTTGCCCGCGGCCGAGAGCCACACGCGCACCGACCGGGCATCGCTCGCCCAGGAGCGCACGCCGGACCAGGCGAACGGCAGGCGCACGCCTCCCTCGTCGCCGAACAGCCCGCCCAGGCCCGTGGCGTGCAGCGCCGCGTCCAGAAGGGCGGGGTGGACGACGAAGCCGTCCGCCGTGGCCTCTTCGGGCAGGGCCACGTCGGCGTACACGTCGTCACCGCGCCGCCAGACCTTCTGCAGGCCCTGGAACGCCGGTCCGTACGCGTAGCCCCGCTCGAACAACGTGTCGTAGAAGTCGCCGACCTCGACCACCGACGCCCCCGGCGGCGGCCACGTGCCGGCGAGGGCACCGAGTTCGTCCGGTGCCGGTGTGTCGTCGACGGCCAGAGTGGCCTGCGCGTGCCGGATCCACCCGCCGCCGAGGTCCGGTTCGTCCGGGCCGCCGGAATCAGGGCGGGAGTGGACTGTGACGGTCCGGCTGCCGGAGGGGTCCGGCTCGCCGACCTGCACCTGGATCGTGACGCCGTCGGTCTCGCCCAGGACGAGCGAGGTCTCCAGGGTCAGCTCCTGGATCCGTTCGCAGCCGAGGCCCCGGCCGGCCCTGAGCACCAGATCGACGAACGCGGTGCCCGGCAGCAGGACCGCGCCCGAGACCGCGTGGTCCGCCAGCCATGGATGGGTGGACAGTGAGAGCCGGCCGGTGAACACCACGGAGCCGGTACCCGCCGGACGCAGTGCGGCCGCCAGCAGGGGGTGATCCGCCGGTTCGAGGCCGAAGCCGGAGGCGTCCCCGGCGAACGCGGAGCCCTCCAGCCAGAACCGCCGGCGCTGGAACGCGTAGGTGGGCAGGACGACCGGTGTCGAGGAGGGCGGCAGCAGGGTGGGCCACGCGACGTCCACGCCCAGGGTCCACAGGGTGGCCGCCGACCGGATGAGCGCCTCCCGCTCGTCCTGGTCGCGGCGCAGCGAGCCCACGGCCGCCACGCGGTGGCCCGCTCCCACCGCGAGGTCGTCGATGGCCGGGGTCAGCACCGGGTGCGGGCTGACCTCGATGAACGTGTCGATTCCTTCTTCGACCAGCGCCGCCACGGTGTCGGCGAAGCGCACGGGTTCCCTCAGGTTGCGGTACCAGTACCGTGCGTCCAGCGCGGTGTCGCCGACCGGGCCGGCCGTCACGGACGAGTACATCGGTACGGTCCCGGCGTGCGGCGTGATCGGATCGGCCAGTTCCAGCAGCCGGTCACGTATCCGCTCGACGTGCGGGGTGTGGGAGGCATAGTCCACCGGGATCGTGCGGGCCCTCACACCTTCCCGGTCGGCGTCCGCGACGATCGCCGCAAGCTCTTCCGGCACGCCCGCGATCACCGTGGCGGACGGTCCGTTGACCGCTGCGACCCAGACGCCCTCACGCTTGCCGACCAGTTCGGCGGTGCGTTCGGCCGACGCGGCGACGGAGACCATCCCGCCCCGGCCCGCCAGGTCCTCCGCGATGGCCCTGCTCCGCAGGGCCACGACACGTGCCCCGTCCTCCAGCGACAGCACCCCCGACGCGCACGCGGCGGCGATCTCCCCCTGCGAGTGTCCGACGACGACGTCCGGGGTGATCCCGGCCGAGCGCCACAGCCTGGCGAGCGACACCATGACCGCCCAGAGCGCCGGCTGCACCACGTCCACCCGCTGCAGGGCGTCCTTGTCCCGCAGCACCTCGACCAGGTCCCAGTCCGCGTACTTCGACAGCGCTGCCGCGCACTCGGCGATCGACTCGGCGAACACCGGGGACGATGTCAGCAGCCCGGTCGCCATTCCGGCCCACTGCGCACCCTGTCCCGGGAACACGAACGCCACTTTGCCACCGGCCCGGGCGACGCCCCGTGCCGTACTCGTCGCCTCCCCGGCTCCTTGGGCCAGCGCCTCCAGCTCGGTGACGAGCTCGGCACGGTCCGAGGCCAGGACGACGGCGCGGTGGTCGAACACCGCCCGGCCGGATACCAGTGCCGTCGCCACGGCCGCCATGTCCGCGTCGCCGGCGGCGAGGTCACGTAACCGCGTGGCCTGCCCGCTCAGCCCGGACGCCGTCCTGGCCGACAGGATCCAGGGCAGCGGTCCGCCGGTGATCACCGGATCGGTGACGACGGCGTCTGCCGTCGTCGCTTCCTCAGGTGCCTGTTCCAGGACGACGTGGGCGTTCGTGCCGCTGATCCCGAAGGAGGACACCGCGGCCCGCCGTTCCCTGCCCGTCTCCGGCCAGGGAACGGCCTCCGTGACGAGGGTGACGGCGCCGGCGTTCCAGTCGACGTGCGGCGTGGGCTCGTCGACGTGCAGGGTGGGAGGCACGACGCCGTGCCGCATCGCCATCACCATCTTCATCACGCCTGCGACACCCGCAGCCGCCTGGGTGTGGCCGATGTTGGACTTCACGGACCCCAGCAGCAGCGGCCGTTCCTCCGGACGTCCCTGACCGTAGGTGGCGAGCAGGGCCTGGGCCTCGATGGGATCGCCCAGCGTCGTTCCCGTGCCGTGCGCCTCCAGGACGTCCACCTCCGAGGCCGGCACCCCGGCGGACGCCAGTGCCTGGCGGATCACCCGCTCCTGCGACGGGCCGTTCGGCGCCGACAGCCCGTTGGACGCGCCGTCCTGGTTCAGCGCCGTGCCCCGTACCACTCCCCAAATCGTCCGGCCGTTGCGCCGGGCGTCGGACAACCGCTCCAGGAGGAGCAGCCCGACCCCCTCCCCCCAGGCGGTGCCGTCCGCCGACGCGGAGAACGCCTTGCAGTAGCCGTCCTTCGCCAGCCCCCGCTGCTTGCTGAACTCCGTGAAGGCCGCCGGGGTGGACATGACCATCACCCCGCCGACCAGGGCGAGTGAGCTCTCCCCCGAGCGCAGCGACTGGACCGCCAGGTGCAGTGCCACCAGGGACGACGAGCACGCCGTGTCGACCGTCACCGCGGGGCCCTCGAGCCCGAAGGTGTAGGAGATGCGACCGGAGAACACGCTCGACGCGTTACCGGTCAGCAGATAGCCCTCACCGTCCTGTTGGGCGTTGTCGGCGTTGGAGCCGTATCCGGCGGGCGCACCGCCGACGAAGACTCCGGTGTTCCCGCCGCGCAGCCCGCCGGGATCGATCCCGGCGGATTCGAACGTCTCCCAGGCCGTCTCCAGCAGTACCCGCTGCTGCGGGTCCATCGCCAGGGCCTCGCGGGGTGATATCTCGAAGAAGTCGGCGTCGAAGCCGGCGGCGTCATCGATGAACCCGCCCCTGCGGACGTACGAGCTGCGGGGGCGCAGGCCGTCCGGGTCGTGCAGGGCGGCCAGGTCCCAGCCGCGGTCGGCCGGGAAGTCCGACATCCCCACCCGGCCGGCGGCGACCAGGTCCCACAGCTCCTCCGCCGAGGTGACACCACCCGGGAACCGGCAACTCATCCCCACGATCGCGATCGGCTCACGGGCGGCGTCCTCCACCGTCCGCAGCCGCTGATGAACCTGGCGGGCGTCAGTGATCGCCTGCTTGAGGTACTCGCGGAGTTTGTCCTCGTTCGACATTCCGGCCTCTTCCGATACAAGGGGTGGAGTCATGTGCCGGCTGAGTCGCCCGCCCACGGTTTCAGGGTTGGGGTTCAGCTGGACCAGGGGTTGTTGTCCATGAGGTCGAACAGTTCGGCGTCCGTGGCGGCGGTCAGGTCCGCCTCTCCGTCCGGGGTCCCGTCGTCGGTCCAGGTCGCCAGCAGACCTCGTAGCCGCACGGTGAGTGCGGCTCTTGCCGGGTCGTCCCCCGAAACCCCGGCGAGGACGGCCTGCAACCGGTCGATCCCGGCTTCGGCCAGTCGTGCGGCATCGATCTCGGGCAGCAGGAGGCGGCGCAGGTGCGCGGCCAGCGCGGCGGACGTGGGGTGGTCGAATACGGCTGTCACCGGGATCACCAGACCGGTCACGGCGTTGAGGCGATTGCGCAGCTCGACGGAGGTGAGCGAGTCGAAGCCCAGGACCTTGAACGGCTGTTCGGCGCCCACCGCACCGGGGTCGCCGTGGCCCAGCACGGCTGCGGCCTGGGTACGCACCACCCCGGTCAGCAGCTGTTCGCATTCCTCTGGCGGCAGCCCCTCCGCCTGTTCCCGCAGGCCGCCGGTGGCGGCCACCGCCGAGCTGTTGGTGGCGGTCGGTTTCGCGGCGATCCGGACCAGCCCGCGCAGCAGCGGCGGGACCGTCCCGGAGAAACGGCTGACGTCCAGGTGCACCGGCGCGGTGAAGGTCTCGTTGAGTGAGACGACGGTGTCGAACAGGGCAAGGCCGTTCTCGGTGGACAGCGGCTGCACGCCGGTGCGTCCCATCCGGTCCCGTCCCGCCCGGTCAAGCGTCCCCGCCATCGTGCTGCGATCGGCCCAGAGTCCCCACGCCAGGGACTGACCCGGCAGCCCCTCCCTGCGACGGTGCTGCGCCAGGGCGTCCAGGAAGGCGTTGGCCGCCGCGTAGTTGGCCTGGCCCGGGGCGCCGAACACACCGGCGGCGGAGGAGAAGAGCACGAACATCGACAGGTCACGGTCCCGGGTCAGCTCGTGCAGATGCCAGGCGGCGTCCGCCTTCGGGCGTAGCACCGTGTCCAGGCGTTCCTGGGTCAGTGTGGACACCACGCCGTCGTCGAGCACGCCCGCGGCGTGCACCACGCCCCGCAGGTCGGGGAGGTCGGCCAGCAAGCGGGCCAGCGGCTCCCGATCGGCCGCATCGCAGGCCACCACGCGTACGGTGGCGCCGAGTTCGGCCAGCTCGGCCACCAGTTCGGTGGCGCCAGGTGCTCCGGGGCCCCGGCGGCTGGTCAGCACCAGGTCGGTGACCCCGTGGGTGCTCACCAGATGGCGGGCCACCGCCGTCCCGATGGCACCCGTGCCGCCGGTGACCAGGACGGTCCCGCCGAGCGGAACGGGCGGAGTGGTGAGCGCCACCTTCCCGATGTGACGGGCCTGGCTGAGATACCGGAAGGCCTCCTGCGCGTCCCGGGTGTCCCATGCCGCCACGGGCAGCGGCGACAGCACGCCCTGCTCGAACAGCTCCATCAGATGTGCCAGCATCTCGCGGACACGGTCCGGTCCGGCGTCGCTCAGGTCGAAGGCCCGGTAGTACACCCCGGGCCAGGACGTGGCGACGGAGTCGCCACCCCGGATGTCGGTCTTGCCCATCTCGATGAAGCGGCCGCCCTCCTTCGCCAGCAGGCCCATCGAGGTGTCCACGAACTCCCGGGCGAGGCAGTTCAGCACCACGTCGACGCCTCGGCCGCCGGTCTCCGCCCGGAACCGCTCGCCGAACTCCATGGTGCGGGACGAGGCGACCCGCTCGGGAGGTACGCCCGTCTCCCACACGACGGGCCATTTGGGCCGGCTCGCGGTCGCGTACACCTCGACCCCCCAGTGCCTGGCCAGCTGTACTGCTGCCATGCCCACCCCGCCGGCCGCGGCGTGCACCAGCAGTGACTCCCCCTGCCGGATTCGGGCCAGGTCCACCAACGCGAAATAGGCGGTCAGGAACACGGTGGGCACCGACGCCGCCTGTGCGAACGTCCAGCCACCCGGCACCTGGACGATCGTCCGCCGGTCCGCGACGGCCAGGGGGCCACCGTAGGAGCCCGACAGCAGCCCCATCACGTGGTCCCCGACGGCGAGGTCGGTGACTCCCGGCCCGACCTCGGCCACCACTCCGGCGCCCTCGCACCCGTAGGCCTCCTCGGTGAACGACTCCGCGATCGCCACCATGCCCAGGGAGAGCAGTACGTCCCGGAAGTTCACCCCGGTGGCGCGCACAGCGATCCGCACCTGGCCCTCGGCCAGCGGCTGCTCCGACCGGGGGCAGGGAACCAGCCCCAGGCCCTCGAGCGTCCCGCTGCCGTCCATGTCCAGACTCCACGCCCCGCCGCCCTCGGGGGCGGTCAACGCCCCCTCGCGCGAGACCCTGCCCAGCCGTGGCACCGAGGCGGAGCCGGACCGTAGTACGGCCTCGGGCTCCCCTGCCGACACAGCGGCGGCCAGCACCCCCGGCAGCGCGGCGACCGACTCGGCGTCACCGTCGACGTCGACCTGGAGAATCCTGTCCGGGTGCTCGGAGCACGCCGATCGCACCAGCCCCCGCACGGCGGCCTGGGTCACGTCGACCGTGTCCCCGGGCGAGGCGGAGACCCCGTTCGTCGTCACGACCGCCAGGCGGCCGGACGTCGTCTCGTCGGCGAGCCACTCCTGGATCACCTCCAGTGCCGCGCCGACCGCGGCCCGGGTCGCGGTGGGCACCACGCCCCGACCGGTCGGAACCCGCAGGATCACCACGTCCGGAGCCGGCTCCCCGGTGCTCGATGCCTTGCGCAGCTCGGACAGGTCCGCGAAGGACAGGGCGCCCTCCGTCAGCGGGTCGTCGCCGAGCACGGCGAGCAGCGACTCGTCGTCGGAGCCCATCGGCATGGCGGTCCATCCGAGCCGGAACAGCGAGTCGGTGCGGGAGACCGTCCCGGTGGTGACGTCGGTGGCCGCCAGGGCTCGCGAGGTCATGGCGTCGATGGTCAGAACGGGCAGACCCGCGGCGTCGGTCATCACCACCGACACCGCGTCGGCGCTGCCGGGGGACATCCGGACCCGAGCGGTCGTGGCACCGGTGGCGTGCACCTGGACACCACCGAAGGAGAAGGGCAGGCGGCGCTCCACCTCGGTTCCCTGGGCCAGAGCGATCGCGACCTGGCAGTGCAGTGCCGCGTCCATCAGCGCGGGATGCACCCCGAACCGTCCGGCGTCGGCCACGCCCGGCTCCGGCAGTTCAACCTCGGCGAACACCTCGTCACCGCGCCGCCACACCGCGCGCAGGCCCTGGAAGACCGGGCCGTACGCGTAACCCCATTCCGTCAGACGCTCGTACAGCCCGTCGATGTCCACCGGCGTGGCGTCCGTCGGCGGCCACTGCGTGGGCTCGGCAACGGGGGCGGTGGTGTCGGCGGCCAGCGCGCCGGCGGCGTGGCAGGTCCAGTCGTGCGGCTCGTCGTCACTCCGCGAGGGGCGGGAAAAGACCATTACCGGACGCTGTTCCTGCTCGTCGGGCGCGCCGACCGTCACCTGCACGTCCACGGTCGTCCCGTCGGAGGGAACGGCCAGAGGACTCTGCAGAACCAGTTCGCTCAGCTGCCCGTGCCCTGCGTACTCACCCGCCTTGAGGGCGAGTTCAACCAGGGCGGTGCCCGGTATCAGCACCCGTCCCATGACGGTGTGGTCGGCGAGCCAGGGTTGTTCGGTGAGCGAGATCCTGCCGGTCAGCAGGAGCCGGTCACCGTCCGCGCCGGCGAGTGCGACACGGGCACCGAGCAGGGGATGCCCCGTACTCTGCAGCCCCACCGACCCCACAGCCGCCTCGACCCCGACCGGCCCGGAAGGACGCGGCCAGTAGCGCTGACGGTGAAACGCATACGTGGGCAGATCCACCGGGGTGGCGGGCGTCAAGGTAGGCCACGTGACAGCCGTCCCCCGGGTATGGAGATGAGCCAGAGCCCGGGTCAACGTCACCACCTCATCATGACCAGGACGGGTCGTCGCCACCGCGAGCGCCGAAGGCACCTGATCCGCGACCAGACCGGACAACACCGCATCCGGACCGATCTCCACAAAATCCGTGACACCCAAACCACCCAGGCACGCAAGCCCGTCACCGAACCGAACCGCCTCACGCGCATGACGCAACCAATACCCCGTACTACCGATCTCCTCCGCCTCCACCACCCGACCCGTCAGATTCGACACGATCGGAATACGCGGCACACCCCACACCACCCCATCCAAAACCCCCGCGAACTCCTCCAACATCGGCTCCACCAAAGGCGAATGAAACGCCTGCTCCACCCGCAACCAACGCGTCCGCCGACCCTCCCCACCAGCCACCCCAACAACCCGCTCCACCGCATCCCGCGCCCCCGAAACCACCACCGACAACGGCCCGTTCACCGCCGCAATCCCCACAACCCCCGACACACCCGCAACCCACGCCCCCGCCTCCACCTCGGAAGCCTCCACCGCAGCCATCACCCCACCCGACGCCAACCCCCGCATCAACCTCCCCCGCGCAGCCACCACCCGCACCGCATCCTCCAACGACAACACACCCGACACACACGCCGCCGCCAACTCACCCACCGAATGACCGATCAGATAATCGGCACCCACCCCACACCCCTCCAACAAACGGAACAACGCCACCTCGAACGCGAACAACCCCGCCTGAACAACATCAGTCCGCTCCACCAACACCGGATCACCGAACAACACCTCCCGCAACGGCACATCCAACAACCCGTCAAACGCACCACACACCTCATCAAACACCTCACCGAACCCCGGCAACGCCGACAGTTCACGCCCCATACCCAACCGCTGCGACCCCTGACCCGAGAACAACAACGCCACCGAACGACCCGGCACCACCACCCCCGACACCGTGTTCACCGCAGAATCCCCCGACACCACCACAGCCAGCCCCCGCAACAACTCCTCCCGATCCCCACCCACCACCACCGCACGATGCTCCAACACCGCACGCGACGACACCAACGACCAACCCACATCACCCACACCCACACCCGAACCCGCCACGAACTCACGCAACCGGGCCGCCTGACCACGCAACCCCGCACCCGACCGACCCGACACCACCCACGGCACCACACCACCGACCACGGGCCCAGCCGGCACCGGCACCTCCACCACCGGCTCCTCGACCGGCGCCTGCTCGATCACCACATGCGCGTTCGTGCCACTCACGCCGAAGGCCGACACTCCCGCCCGGCGGGGCCGGCCGGTCTCCGGCCACGGCACGGCCTCCGTCACCAACTGCACGGCGCCCTTGGACCAGTCCACGTGCGGAGTCGGCTCATCCACGTGCAACGTCGACGGCACCACACCGTTCCGCATCGCCATCACCATCTTGATGACCCCCGCGACACCTGCCGCAGCCGCCGTGTGGCCGACATTCGACTTCACCGACCCCAGGAGCAGAGACCGGCCTTCCGCGCGATCCTGCCCGTAGGTGGCCAGGAGGGCCTGCGCCTCGATCGGGTCTCCCAAAGACGTGCCGGTGCCGTGGGCCTCCACGACATCCACCTCGGACGACGCGACGCCCGCACTGGCCAGTGCCTGGCGGATCACCCGCTGCTGGGAAGGACCGTTCGGAGCCGTCAGACCGTTCGACGCACCATCCTGATTCACCGCCGAACCCCGCACCACCGCCAGCACCCGATGCCCCTTGCGCACCGCGTCCGACAACCGCTCCACCAGCAGCACTCCCACACCCTCGCCCCAGGCGGTGCCGTCCGCACCGGCTGCGAAGGCCTTGCACCGGCCGTCGAGCGCGAGCCCCTGCTGCTTGCTGAACTCGGTGAACATGCTGGGTGTAGCCATGACCGTCACACCGCCGGCGAGCGCCATCGTGCACTCACCCTTCCGGAGCGCCTGCCCAGCCAGGTGCAGGGCGACCAGCGAGGACGAGCACGCCGTGTCCACCGTGATCGCCGGCCCCTCCAGCCCGAGGGTGTAGGCGATGCGGCCTGACGCGACGCTCGCGGCGTTGCCTATCCCTACGTAGCCCTCCACCTGCTGCTGCGGCTGGCCGAGCAGCAGGTTGGCGTAGTCCTGACCGTTGGTGCCGACGAACACGCCCGTCTGGCTGCCGCGCATCGAGAGCGGGTCGATACCGGCCCGCTCGAAGACCTCCCAGGAGGTCTCCAGCAGCAGTCGCTGCTGGGGGTCCATCGCCAACGCCTCGCGCGGTGAGATGCCGAAGAACTCCGGGTCGAACTCGTCGGCGTCGTAGAGGAAGGAGCCCGACCGGGTGGCCGACGTACCCGACCCGTCCGGATCGGAGTCGAACAGCGTGGCAAGGTCCCATCCCCTGTCGGTCGGGAACGACGAGGCGGTATCGGCTCCGTCGGCCAGCATCCGCCACAGTTCCTCAGGAGAGGCAGCGCCTCCGGGGAAGCGGCAGCTCATCCCCACGATGGCGATGGGCTCGCGTTCGGCGTCCTCGACATCGCGCAGCCGCCCACGGACTTTGTGCAGGTCAGCGGTGACCCGCTTGAGGTAGTCGAGAGTCTTGTCTTCGTCACCCATGATCGATCCCATCCGCGTTTTCGCCATCGTCTGCTCTTTCACCGCTCGCACCCGCGGGCGCGGAGCGCCCTGCGAGCGATTCAGATTCCGAGCTCGTTGTCGATGAAGTCGAAGACCTCATCCCGTGTCGCGGACTGAATGTGTTCGGCCGTCCCGGCGGCCCCGGCAGCCTCACCGTTTCCGGTCCCCCATCGGGCGATAAGGGCGTCCAGCCGGGCCGCGATGCCCGGGTGCGCGGTGTCACCCGCACCGGCCGCGACCGCCACGAGCCGGCTCTCCAGCCTGTCGATCTCGGCGAGGACCGAAGTCTCGGTGACCTCGTCCACGTCCAAGGCAGCCCTCAGGTGTGCGGCGAGTTCGCGTGGCGTCGGATAGTCGAAGATCGACGTCGCGGGCAGCAGCAGTCCGGTGGCCTCGTTGAGCCGGTTACGGAACTCGACGGCGGCCAGCGAGTCGAAGCCCAGGTCACGGAAGGGTTTGTCCGCCGCTATCCCGTCCGCGTCGGGGTGCCCGAGCACGACCGCCGCATGGGTGCGGACCACCTCGACCAGTACGTGCTGCCGCTCGGTCCCGGAGAGCCCGGCGAGCTGGTCGTCCAGCCGCGACACCGTCTCCGCGTCGGACTTGACGGCCGCCTGCGACTGCCGGACCTCGGGAATCTGGTCGAGCAGGGTGCTCGGCCGCCCCGACGTGAACGACAGCGTGAAGCGTTCCCAGTCGATGTCCGCCACGGTGAGGAAGGACTCGTCGTGGTCGAGTGCCTGCTGGAGCAGGGCGAGTGCCGATTCCGGGGTGAGAGACCGTACTCCGCGCCGGCGGAGCTGTGCCTCGGCGTCGTCCCGTGCGGCCATGCCGCCACCGCCCCATGGTCCCCACGCTATCGAGGTCGCCGTCCGGCCCTGCAACCGGCGTCGCGCGGCCAGCGCGTCCAGGTAGGCGTTGGCCGCGCCGTAGGCGCTCTGGCCCGCGCCGCCCCAGACACCTGCGGTCGAGGAGAAGAGGACGAAGGCGTCGAGGTCGACGTCGGCGAAGACCTCATCGAGGTTCCGGGCGCCATCGCACTTTCCACCGCTGATCGCGGCCAGTTGCTCGGGACCGGTCTCACTGATCGGGCTGGACTGCGAGATACCGGCCGTGTGCACCACGGCGCGGATCTCGACACCGGTGGCGGCGAGTCCGTCGACGAGGGCGACCAGTGCGTCCCGGTCCGCCACGTCGCAGGCGGCGATCGTCACCTCGGCTCCGAGCCCGGTGAGTTCGGCTTCCAGCGCGGCGGCTTCCGGAGCTGCCGAGCCCCGGCGGCTGGTCAGCACCAGGTGCTCGGCCCCGGCCCCCGCCAGCCAGCGAGCGACGTGCGCGCCCAGTGCACCGGTGCCGCCTGTGACGAGGACCGCGCCCTTCGGAGTCCACCGGGTATCCACCGGCCCTGCGGGCTGTGCCACCCGGGTCAGCCGTCGGGCCAGCAGGCCCCTCGGCCGCACCGCCACCTGATCCTCTCCCGTGGCGCCTGCCAGAACTGCGCACAGCCGGGTGAGGGCAGGGTGATCGAGGTCGGCCGGCAGGTCGACCAGCCCTCCCCACCGGTCGGAGTGCTCCAGGGCGACCACCCTGCCGAGGCCCCAGATCCGCGCCTGGTCGGGACGGATCTCCCGATCGGCGCCGACGGCGACCGCTCCCTGGGTGGCGCACCACAGAGGCGCCCTGACGTCGAGGTCGCCCAGTGCCCGCACCAGGTCGAAGGACGAGGCCAGACTCAGGGACGTATCCGGTGCGTCGGTCAGCGACAACAGCGACAGAATGCCCCGCAGAGGTTTCTCCGGGAGGGCGTCGCGCAGAGGATCGACGACCGGCTTTCCTGGGGTGACGTTCACCCTCACGACGTCCACACCCTGCCGTGCCAAGGCATCGGCACAGGCTTCGGCGGCAGGGCCGCCAGCCGTGACGACCAGCCAGGTACCGGTCGGCAGGGCCACGGGCTCGGTGACCGGCTGCCACGTGACCCCGTAGCGCAGGTCGTCCAGGGCCGAACGCTCCCGCGACCGCCGGCGCCAGTCCGACAGCATCGGCATCAGCTCCGTCAGCGGGGCCCGCCGGTCGTCCGCGTCGACACCCAGCGTGTGGGCCAGCCCGTCCACGTCCTCGCCTTCGACGGCGGACCAGAACGCGTCGTCCACCGCCGAGCCGGGCGCCTGTTCCTCGTCCTGCACTGCGTCCAGCCAGTAGCGCTGGCGGTGGAAGGCGTACGTGGGCAGATCCACCGGGGTCGTGGGCGTCAGGGTGGGCCAGGTGACAGCCGTCCCCCGGGTATACAGATGGGCCAGAGCCCGGGTCAGTGTGACCACCTCGTCATGACCGGGACGGGTCGTCGCCACCGCGAGCGCCGAGGGCACCTGATCCGCGGCCAGACCGGACAACACCGCATCCGGACCGATCTCCACAAAATCCGTGACACCCAAACCACCCAGACACGCAAGCCCGTCACCGAACCGAACCGCCTCACGCGCATGACGCAACCAATACCCCGAACTACCGATCTCCTCCGCCTCCACCACACGACCCGTCAAATTCGACACAATCGGAATACGCGGCACACCCCACACCACCCCATCCAAAACCCCCGCGAACTCCTCCAACATCGGCTCCACCAACGGCGAATGGAACGCCTGCTCCACCCGCAACCAACGCGTCCGCCGACCCTCCCCACCAGCCACCGCAACAACCCGCTCCACCGCATCCCGCGCCCCCGAAACCACCACCGACAACGGCCCGTTCACCGCCGCAATCCCCACAACCCCCGACTCAGCCGCAACCCACACCCCAGCCTCCACCTCAGAAGCCTCAACCGCAGCCATCACCCCACCCGACGCCAACCCCCGCATCAGCCTCCCCCGCGCAGCCACCACCCGCACCGCATCCTCCAACGACAACACCCCCGACACACACGCCGCCGCCAACTCACCCACCGAATGACCAATCAAATAATCAGCACCCACCCCACACCCCTCCAACAAACGGAACAACGCCACCTCGAACGCGAACAACCCCGCCTGAACAAAATCAGTCCGCTCCACCAACACCGGATCACCGAACAACACCTCCCGCAACGGCACATCCAACAACCCGTCAAACGCACCACACACCTCATCAAACACCTCACCAAACCCTGGCAGCACCGACAGCTCACGCCCCATACCCAACCGCTGCGACCCCTGCCCCGAGAACAACAACGCCACCGAACGACCCGGCACCACCACCCCCGACACCACGTTCACCGCAGAATCCCCCGACACCACACCCGCAAGACCCCGCAAAAACTCCTCCCGCTCCCCGCCCACCACCACCGCACGATGCTCCAACGCAGCACGCGAAGACACCAACGACCAACCCACATCACCCACACCCACACCCGAACCCGCAACCAACTCACGCAACCGCGCCGCCTGACCACGCAACCCCGCACCCGACCGACCCGACACCACCCACGGCACCACACCACCGACCACGGGCCCAGCCGGCTCCTCGACCCCCACCGCCGGCTCCTCAACCGGCGCCTGCTCAATGACTATGTGCGCATTGGTTCCGCTGATTCCGAACGACGACACCCCTGCCCGGCGGGGCCGAGCGGACTCCGGCCACGGCTGGCTCTCCGTGACCAGTTCCACAGCGCCCTTGGACCAGTCCACGTGCGGAGTCGGCTCATCCACATGCAACGTCGACGGCACCACACCGTTCCGCATCGCCATCACCATCTTGATGATTCCCGCGACGCCCGCAGCGGCCTGTGTATGGCCGATGTTCGACTTCACCGAGCCGAGCAGGAGTGGCTGGTTCTCCTTCCGGCCCTGTCCGTAGGTCGCGATCAGTGCCTGTGCCTCGATCGGGTCGCCCAGGGTGGTGCCGGTGCCGTGCGCCTCCACGACATCCACGTCCGACGAGGCCACACCGGCATTCGCCAGTGCCTGGCGGATCACCCGCTGCTGGGAGGGACCGTTCGGAGCCGTCAGACCGTTCGACGCACCATCCTGGTTCACCGCCGAACCCCGCACCACCGCCAGCACCCGATGCCCCTTGCGCACCGCGTCCGACAACCGCTCCACCAGCAGCACCCCTACACCCTCGGACCAGGTGGTGCCGTCCGCACCTCCGGCGAAGGACTTGCACCGGCCGTCAGGGGCCAGCCCCTGCTGACGGCTGAACTCGATGAAGGATGCCGGGGTCGACATCACGGCGACCCCGCCTGCGAGCGCCATCGTGCACTCACCCTGCCGGAGCGCCTGCGCAGCCAGGTGCAGGGCGACCAGCGAGGACGAGCACGCCGTGTCGACCGTGACGGCGGGCCCCTCGAAGCCGAAGGTGTAGGCGATCCGGCCCGTGGCGACGCTCCCTGTGTTGCCGTTGCCCAGATAGCCGGCGACGTCCTCCGGAATGGTCCGCAGCCGGGTCGCGTAGTCGTGGTACATCAGCCCGGCGAACACTCCGACCCTGTTGCCCCGCAGGCCGGTCGGATCGATGTTGGCGGTTTCGAACGCCTCCCAGGAGGTCTCCAGCAGCAGCCGCTGCTGGGGGTCCATCGCCGCCGCCTCACGCGGCGAGATGCCGAAGAACTCCGGATCGAACTCAGCCGCGTCGTAGAGGAACCCTGCCTCCCCCAAGTAGCTGGTTCCGGTGCGGCTGCCGTCGGGGTCGAGCAGTTCGGTGACATCCCAGCCCCGGTCCTCGGGGAACGGCGAGATCGCGTCCTCGCCGGACAGCACCATTCGCCACAGGTCCTCCGGGGAGCGCACGCCGCCGGGGAACCGGCAGCTCATCCCGACGATCGCGATCGGCTCGTCGGCGACCGCAACCTCCTGCGCTGGGACCGGCGCAGCCTCAGCGGCGTCCTCGGCCACGAGCTCGGAGCGCAGGTGGCGGGCAAGCTCCAAGGGGGTCGGATAGTCGAACACCAGGGTCGCCGGGAGCCGCACTCCGGTGGCGGTGGCCAACTGGTTACGGAGATCCACGGCGGTGAGCGAGTCGAACCCGAGCTCGGAGAACGCCCGGCCGGCATCGAGGACGCTGCCCGGTGCGTGTCCCAGTACGGCGGTGACCTGGCGCGACACCGTCTCCAGCAGCACCTTGTCCCGTTCGGCACCCGTCATGGTGCGCAGGCGTTCCGCCAGTCCGCCCGTGATGGCGGAGTCCCGCGCCACGCGCCTCACCGGAGTACGTATCAAGCCCCGCAGAACCGCAGGAACGCTTCCGGCGCCGGCGCGCGCGGTGGTGACGTCGAGCGCCATGGGCACCAGGGTCGGCAGGTCGGCGGCCAACGCCGCATCGAACAGGGCTACCCCTTCGTCGGTGGCGAGCGCCGACACCCCTCCTCGCGACACCCGGGCCCGGTCCTGCTCCGTCATGGCACCGGACATCCCGCCGTGCTGCTCCCACAGACCCCACGCCAGCGATCGTGCGGGGAGGCCGCGGGCCCGGCGGTGACCGGCCAGTGCGTCGAGAAATCCGTTGGCGGCGGCGTAGTTCGCCTGTCCTGCGGCGCCCAGTACGCCCGCCGCCGAGGAGAACAGCACGAACGCGGTCAGGCCCGTTCCCTCGGTGAGTTCGTGCAGGTTCCAGGCCGCGTCCGCCTTGGGACGGAGCACGGTGTGCAGGCGCTCGGGCGTCAAGGAGGACACGACTCCGTCGTCGACGACACCCGCGGTGTGGACCACTCCGCGCAGCGGGCGGTCGGCGGGGATGCCTGCCAGTACGGCGGCCAGGCTGTCACGGTCGGCCACATCGCACGGGACCACCGTCGCCTCGCTGCCCAATGCCCGCAGCTCAGAGACCAGTTCGTCGGCGCCGGGCGCCTGCGGGCCCTTCCTGCCCACCAGCAGCAGGTGTCGGACCCCGTGGGTCTCAGCCAGATGCCTGGCCACGATGCGTCCGAGGGCTCCCGTGCCACCGGTGATCAGTACGGTGCCCCCCTCATCCCACCGGTGCGCGTCCGCCTCGACCGCCACCCCTGTGCGGGCGAGTCTGCGTGCTCGCAGTACGCCGCCCCGGAGCACCAGTTCGGGCTCATCAGCCGCGCGGGCGGTGACTACCGCGGCGACCAGTCCGGCCGCCGCTTCGTCGGTGTCCGCGTCCGCGTCCAGATCGACCTGGATGATCCGGTCAGGGTGCTCAGACTGGGCCGAGCGGACCAGGCCCTGGACAGCGGCGTTCGCGAGGTCGGGGGCGCTCCCGTCGACGGAGACCGCGTTCCTGGTGATGAGAACCAGCCGTGCACCCAAGAAGCGGTCGTCCGCGAGCCACTCGCGTGTCAGTTGAAGTGCCCAGTCGGTGGCAGCCCTGGTCGCGTCCGGCACGTCGCCGGAGAACGCGGGACACATGGCGGCCACCACTTCCGGTACAGGGGTCTCGGTGAGCGGGGACGCGCTCAGCGCGTTCATGTCCTCGTGGGCCTCCACGCTCTCGCCCGCCGCGCGGAGCACCTCGGCCGCCTCTTCGCCGATCGCGAACCACCGAAGCGCGGGTGTGCCGTCCGGCGCGGCGACGGGGCTCACCTCTGTCAGACCGATCTGGAACAGCGAGTCGCCGTGGCCGCGCGCGGCCTGGAGCTGATCCGTGGTGACCGGCCGCAAAGTCAGCGCGTCGACCGACGCCACCGGCAGACCGTCCTCGTCGGTCACGGCCACCGTGACAGCCCCTGCGGCGGTCACCGCGAGGCGGACCCGCACCCTGGAGGCCCCTGCGGTGTACAGGCGCACCCCCTCCCAGGAGAAGGGGAGACCCTGCGGTGCCGGGTCGCCGTTGTGCGCGTTCAGCCAGGTGACGCCGTGCAACACCGCGTCGAGCAGCGCCGGGTGCAGACCGAAGGCGACCGCCTCTGCGGTGTCCGACTCGGGGAGGCTGATCTCGGCCAGGACCTCGGCCCCGTAGTGCCATGCAGCCGTCATTCCCTGGAAGACCGGTCCGTAGGCGAAGCCGTTCTCGGCCAGCCGGTCGTAGAAACCGTCCACGGCGACCGGCACCGCACCGGCGGGCGGCCATACGCCCTCGGGTTCGGCCTCTCTGCTGTGACGCAGGGCGGTCGACAGTACACCGGTGGCATGGGTGGTCCACTGCGGGGCGTCCGCGCGCCGCGCGTACACCGCCACGGGCCGCCTGCCCTCCTCGTCGGCGGCCGCCACGGTCACCTGGACCTGCACCGCCACGTCCTCCGACAGCACCAGCGGCGCCTGGAGGGTCAGTTCCTCCACGACGTCGCAGTCCACCTCGTCGCCGGCGCGCAAGGCCAGTTCCACAAAGGCGGCGCCGGGAAAGAGGACGGTGTCCATGACGGTGTGGTCGGCGAGCCAGGGTTGTTCGGTGAGCGAGATCCTGCCCGTCAGCAGGAGCCGGTCACCGTCCGCGCCGGCGAGTGCGACACGGGCACCGAGCAGGGGATGCCCCGTACTCTGCAGCCCCACCGACCCCACAGCCGCCTCGACCCCGACCGGCCCGGAAGGACGCGGCCAGTAGCGCTGACGGTGAAACGCATACGTGGGCAGATCCACCGGGGTGGCGGGCGTCAGGGTGGGCCAGGTGACAGCCGTCCCCCGGGTATGGAGATGGGCCAGAGCCCGGGTCAGTGTGACCACCTCGTCATGACCGGGACGGGTCGTCGCCACCGCGAGCGCCGAGGGCACCTGATCCGCGGCCAGACCGGACAACACCGCATCCGGACCGATCTCCACAAAATCCGTGACACCCAAACCACCCAGACACGCAAGCCCGTCACCGAACCGAACCGCCTCACGCGCATGACGCAACCAATACCCCGTACTACCGATCTCCTCCGCCTCCACCACACGACCCGTCAAATTCGACACGATCGGAATACGCGGCGCATGCCACACCACCCCATCCAAAACCCCCGCGAACTCCTCCAACATCGGCTCCACCAACGGCGAATGGAACGCCTGCTCCACCCGCAACCAACGCGTCCGCCGACCCTCCCCACCAGCCACCGCAACAACCCGCTCCACCGCATCCCGCGCCCCCGAAACCACCACCGACAACGGCCCGTTCACCGCCGCCACCGACACAACCCCCGACTCAGCCGCAACCCACACCCCGACCTCCACCTCAGAAGCCTCAACCGCAGCCATCACCCCACCCGACGCCAACCCCCGCATCAGCCTCCCCCGCGCAGCCACCACCCGCACCGCATCCTCCAACGACAACACCCCCGACACACACGCCGCCGCCAACTCACCCACCGAATGACCGATCAAATAATCAGCACCCACCCCACACCCCTCCAACAAACGAAACAACGCCACCTCGAACGCGAACAACCCCGCCTGAACAAAATCAGTCCGCTCCACCAACACCGGATCACCGAACAACACCTCCCGCAACGACACATCCAACAACCCGTCAAACGCACCACACACCTCATCAAAAACCACACCGAACCCCGGCAACGCCATCAACCCCGACCCCATACCCAACCGCTGCGACCCCTGCCCCGAAAACAGCAACGCCACCGAACGACCCGGCACCACCACCCCCGACACCACATCCACCGCAGAATCCCCCGCCGCCACCACAGCCAGCCCCCGCAACAACTCCTCCCGATCCCCACCCACCACCACCGCACGATGCTCCAACACCGCACGCGACGACACCAACGACCAACCCACATCACCCACACCCACACCCGAACCAACCACGAACTCACGCAACCGGGCCGCCTGACCACGCAACCCCGCACCCGACCGACCCGACACCACCCACGGCACCACACCACCGAGCACCGGCCCAGCCGGCACCACCACCACCGGCTCCTCAACCGGCGCCTGCTCGATCACCACATGCGCGTTCGTGCCACTGATACCGAACGACGACACCCCAGCCCGACGTAGCCGACCGGTCTCCGGCCAGGGCACGGACTCCGTCACCAGGTCCACCGCACCCATCGACCAGTCCACGTGCGGAGTCGGCTCATCCACGTGCAACGTCGACGGCACCACACCGTTCCGCATCGCCATCACCATCTTGATGACCCCCGCAACGCCCGCAGCGGCCTGGGTATGGCCGATGTTCGACTTCACCGAGCCGAGCAGGACGGGCCGGTCGTCGGGGCGGTCCTGTCCGTAGGTGGCCAGCAGTGCCTGTGCCTCGATCGGGTCGCCCAGGGCGGTACCGGTGCCGTGCGCCTCCACGACATCCACGTCCGACGAGGCCACACCGGCATTCGCCAGTGCCTGGCGGATCACCCGCTGCTGCGAAGGACCGTTCGGCGCCGTCAGACCGTTCGACGCACCATCCTGATTCACCGCCGAACCACGCACCACCGCCAGCACCCGATGCCCGTTACGCACGGCGTCCGACAACCGCTCCACCACCAGCATCCCGACGCCCTCGGCGAACCCGGTGCCATCGGCAGCGGCGCCGAAGGCCTTGCACCGGCCGTCGAGAGCCAGGCCGTGCTGGCGGCGGAACGACACGAGCAGCGACGGGCTCGGCATGACCGCGACTCCGCCGGCGACGGCCAGGGTGCATTCGCCCTGTCGGAGTGCCTGGGCTGCCAGGTGCAGAGATACCAGGGATGACGAGCAGGCCGTGTCCACGGTGATCGCCGGGCCTTCGAGCCCCAGCGCATACGCCACCCGACCCGATGTCACGCTGCTCGCGTTACCCGTCAGCAGGTGGCCCTCGTTGCCGTCGGAGTCCGCGAAGAGCTCCACCCCGTAGCCGGAGACCGCTCCACCCACGAAGACGCCGGTGGGGGTTCCGTGGAGGGTGGTGGGGTCGATGCCCGCGCGTTCGAGGGCTTCCCAGGTTGTTTCGAGCAGGAGCCGTTGCTGGGGGTCCATCGCGAGCGCTTCACGTGGTGAGATCCCGAAGAACTCCGCGTCGAAGTCCGCGACATCGTGAAGGAACCCGCCGACCTGTTCGTAAACCGTGTCCGGCGAGTCCGCAGCACCCAGACTCCCGATGTCCCACCCGCGATCGGTGGGATACGGCGTCATCGCGTCCCGCTCCCCCGCCAGCAACTCCCACAGGTCCTCCGGAGAACGGACACCACCAGGGAACTGGCAACTCATACCGACAATCGCGATGAGATCATCATCCGCTTCCGCGGAGCGCGACCGCACCGGCAGAACAACACGCTGCGTGTCCCGGTCGTCCAGACCAAGCAGCGAGCCGAGCTCCGCCGCGAGCGCGGATGGGGTGGGATGGTCGAAGACCGCGGTCACCGCGAGCCGTACTCCCGTCGCCGTCCCCAGCCGGTTACGCAACTCGACCGCGGTCAGTGAATCAAACCCCAGAGCCTTGAACGCCCGGTCCGCATCGACCGCGTCCGCGTTCCCGTGCCCGAGGACAATCGCGGCCTGCGTCCGCACCAGTTCCGTGAGCTCCCGGCCGCGGTCCGCCACCGACAACGCCGCAAGACGCTGCGCCAGCCCTCCACCGGCGAGTCCGGTGCTGCTGGCCACACGTTTCGTCCTCGAGCGCACCAGGCCCCGCAGCAACGGCGTAACCACGTCCTGACCGCGCAGAGCGGTCATGTCCAGCCGCACCGGCACCACATGAGCCCGCGGAGACGCGATCGCCGCATCGAACAACGCCAGCCCCTGCTCGGCCGAGAGCGCCTTCACACCGCTCCGGCCCATTCGCGCCAGATCCGCCCCGCCCAACGCCCCTGTCATCTCACTGCGGTCGGCCCACAGACCCCACGCCAGCGACTGCGCCGGCAGCCCCGCCCTTCGACGGTGCTGCGCCAACGCGTCCAGGAACGAGTTCGCGGCCGCGTAACCACCCTGCCCCGGAGCGCCGAACACACCCGCCGCCGACGAGAACAACACGAACAACGAGAGATCATGCCCCTGGGTCAGCTCATGCAGATGCCAGGCAGCATCCAGCTTGGGCCGCAGAACGGTATCCAACCGCTCGGGCGTCAGAGCCGGGACCACTCCGTCATCCAGCGCCCCTGCCGCGTGCACGACCCCCTTGAGACCCGGGATGCCAGACAGCAGATCAGCAACCGCGTCACGATCGCTGACATCACAGGCCACCACCCGCACGCTCGCTCCCAGATCCCGCAGTTCCTGGGCCTGCTCGGCGGCATGAGGTGCATCGGGGCCACGGCGTCCGACCAGGACCAGGTCGGTGACCCCATGCGTGATGACGAGGTGACGGGCGACAGCGGTCGCGACCGCTCCCGTCCCGCCCGTGATCAGCACCGGACCGTCCAACGCAGCCTGCGGGGTCGTCAGGACCACCTTTCCGGTATGCCTGGCCTGGCTCAGATACCGGAAGGCCTCCGGTGCCTGACGGGTGTCCCACGCCGTCACCGGCAACGGAGAAAGCACACCTCGCTCGAACAGTTCCACCAGATGAGCAAGCATCTCCCCCATCCGGTCAGCACCTGCCTCACCCAGATCGAACGCCCGATACGTCACCCCGGGCCACCTTTCAGCGACCTCACCGGCATCACGGATATCGGTCTTGCCCATCTCCAGGAA
>NZ_JAFBGA010000034.1 GCF_016909575.1 Streptomyces sp. HB132
GGTTCCGGCAGCAACGACGACCGGGAGAAGCCGGACTCGTGGAAGCACGAGAAGCCCGAGGGCGGTGTGCACGCCGGTGGCGGTGCGCTGGCCGGCGTGTCGGCCGACGACTGGGAGAAGGACAAGGAGTCCGGTTCCGGCAGCGGCATGGACAGCGAGAAGACCTGGAAGCACGAGAAGCCCGAGGGCGGTGTCCACACCGGCGGTGGAGCGATGGCGCTCTCCGGCAGCGGTCTGGCCGCAGGTTCGGTTCTGATGCTCGGTGGCCTGGGTGCCGCCGCGTACAAGCTGCGCCGCCGCAACGCCTCGGGTGCCGCGGCCGCCTGACCGGCGTCCCGCACCACTGAATGAACCGTGTCGTGGCCGCCGCCCGTTTCCGGGCGGTGGCCGCGCCGATTTCCCCGTACAGCCGCACATCCCCCGTAACGCGAAAGGCAGCATGCGCATGGCCGCCCCGCAGCCGTCCGAATCCGACTCCGCCTCCCCTGCCCTCGGCCGTTCCCTGCTGTGGCCCGTCGCGGCGGTGGGGCTGGGCTTCCTCCTCGTCTACAACTCCTTCGACGCGTCGGCGGGAGTCCCGTCGGCCCCCGCCGTGGTGTCCCTCCCCGCGGCCTCGGCTCCTGCCTCGCCCGCCCCGTCGGCTTCCCCCGCTCCGCGTGGGCTGCCCCGGTCCGAGCCCAAGCGGCTCTCGATCAGTTCGCTCGCGGTCGACGCCCCCTTCACGCCCCTGTCGATCGGTTCGTCCGGGCAACTGGACGCGCCGCCCGCGGACGACCCGAATCTGGTGGGCTGGTTCAAGGACGGAGCCACTCCCGGAGAGCCCGGCACCTCGGTGGTCGCCGGGCACGTCGACACCAAGACCGGCCCCGCCGTCTTCCTGCTGCTCAGCACCCTCAAGGCGGGCAGGACCGTGGACATCACCCGCCAGGACGGCACCGTCGCCACATTCAAGGTCGACTCCGTCGAGACGTTCAGCAAGGCGGAGTTCCCGAGCAAACGGGTGTACGACGACAACGGCTCCCCCCAGCTTCGGCTGATCACCTGCGGCGGCGTCTACGACAAGAAGAAGAAGGACTACGAGGACAACGTGGTCGTCTTCGCCCACCTGGCCTCCACCAAGGACTCTGACTCCTGAGTGCGCTCGGTGCCTGACCCTGACGGCACCGGGGTGCGCGCCTCCCCGGTGTGGTCTTTGAAGGTCCCCGTCCGGGCCGGCCGACCTGCTCGAGGCACCGGGTAATGGCTGGTTGAGCCGACGCGCACACACCTACCATCCGTCTGTGACCACGACCTCCGCCGACGCGCGGACACAGCAGCGACACACGGGCGGTCCGGGGAACGTCGGGGCCGCGGATCTCCGCCCGGTCCCGGAGCTCGGTCCGCTCATCGGACACGACGACGCCCGTACGAGGTACACGGGGCTCACCCTGTTGTCCGAGCGGGTGGCCCGGCTCCCGCCGGGGGCCGGTGAGGCGGCCGAACTGGCGCGGCTGCTGCCGCGGGACGTGCCGGACTCGCCGGACGAGTCGCTCCTGCTGGCCGGACTCCACGGCCGGCTCGGTATCCACCTCCCGGGCCGGCGGCTGCCCGATTGGCGCACGGCCCCGCTGGAGCAACGCGTGCGAGTCGCCTGGCTGCGTGCCGAACTGCTCACCGACCCTTCGGTACTGCGGCACGAGCGACCCGAAGAGCCCCTCTGCCAGGCCGTGCGCGGAATCGACGCCGTGGACGCCCACCGCCCCGACCTGCTGGTGGCCGAACTCCTGCTGACCGGCGTCCCCTTCCTCCTCGCGGAGGCGGTCCGCCTGGTCCGTCAGGGCCTGCGCGCAGGTCTGCTGGCTCCCGGTCCCGCCAGGACGCATCTGGCCGGGCTCCTCGGTGCGGGCCCGGCACATCCGCTCGTCACGTCCGCAGTCCTGGAGGAACTGGCCGAGCCCTGGGCCGCCTCGGACCCGCTGCCCGCGGCCCGCTTCGCACCCTTCCTCGACTCCGCACATGCGGGGGTACCGGCCTTGGCCCTCGTCGCCGCGACCCGGCACGGACACGGCGCGCTGCTGCCGCGGACGGCGGCCGACCCCGACGTAGCCCCTTCGGTACGACGCCTGGCCATGGAACTCCTCGGTGAGCTGGCGGAACGCGATGACATCGGCGCGCTCCTGGACATCGCCGGCCAGGACCCGCTGCTGCTCGGCGGGCCCGCGGTCACCTGTCTGCGGGGACTCCACCGGCGAGGGCACTTCCCAGAGGTGGCCCAGGTGCCGGCCGTCATAGGCCTGGCGCTCGCCGATCACTGGATCGACCCCCATGCCGTCGCGACCATTCTCTACACCTGCCGTCGTGCGATGCTGGATCTGCTCGTCGACGCCCCTGCGGACGCCCAGGACTGGCCGCGACGGCTCGCCCTGCTCGTCGCGCTGGCCGGGCAGGGGACAGGAGACCTTCCCATCGGGTCGGCCGTCACCCGACTGCTTCCCTCCGCGCGCCTGCCCGCGCCGTTCCTCGACGCGATCCGCCGACTCCGCCACCAGGACGCCGAGGAGACCGTTCTCTCCCTGCTGCCCGAAGCCCCCGCCGCAGTCCTCGACACGCTCGAAGCCATCGGCGGACGTCGCACGGTCGCTGTGCTGACCGAGGCGCTCGGCCCCGACACCGACGGCCGGGGCATCGCCCCTTTCCTGCGCCCGGTACGCCACCGTGCGCTCGAACTCCTGTGGCAGCTCAACACCGATCCGGACCTTCGACGTCACCTGCTCGCCCGTTTCGATCCCGCCGAGCTGCCCCCGGCCGTCGTCGCCGGCCTCGGAGCCGCGGACGAGCGGGAACTGGCCGTGCTGACCGCGGGTCTTCAGGGGGCCGGCGACCCCGTCGCCGCGCTGTGCGCGCTCGCGGTCCACGACAGCTCGGCCGTCCTGCCCTCCGTCGCCGGACTGCTGCTGCGGGTCGTGAGCGAACTGGCCGTGTCCTGGGAAACCGTGGAAACGGCCCCGGAGACGACCCGGACCGAGGAACCCGCCGTACCCCAGGAGATCGTGGACGCCGTACGTGCCCTGGGCGGCAGGCTGTACGACCGGCGCAGGATCAGGCCTGCCTGCCTGCTCGGAACCAGGGACGCCGGGGAGGCGGGGGACGCGTTGCTGGCAGAGATCGTCCTGGACCTGCTGGACCGGCCTGGTCTGCCGGCCCGTCAGACGTCGATCCTGCTCGAAGTCCTCGCCCGCGCGCCGTCCGCACGAACCCGCCCGGGCGTGCACCGGCTGCTGCGGCATCGCGACCCGCATGTGCGCAAACAGGTGATCGCGCTGCTGGCCGTGGGCCCGGCGGGCGAGGACGCGCAGGCCCTGTCCGCCACGCTCATCGCGCTGACCCGTGCCGACGACATCCAGACCGTGCGGCAGGCGCTGCTGGCCCTCGGCCAGGCCGAGGCGCGCTGGGCCTGCCCGGCGATCACCGCTCAGCTCGGCCACCCCACCATGAACGTCAGGAAGACCGCCGCCTCGGCTCTGGTGCGCGCCGGGACGCCCGTGGCGGTGGCCGGCCTCCTGCGCACGCTCGGCCGCACCGACAACCCGGGGCTGCGCGCCGGGCTCGTCGCCGCACTCCGGGCGGTGCTGGGTGACGTCTGCACGGCCACGGTCCTCGCCGCCGCCGAGCGTGCCGGGGACCCTCGTGAGCGCACGCTGCTGCTGCAGGGCCTCGACGGCGCCCTCGCCTCCCGCACGGTCCTCGCCCTGGCTGACCAGGGCTCGTCGGCGCTGCCCGAACTGCTGGCCATGGTCGCGGACGGACGGATCCGTCTCGGGGCGGGGACCGCCGCCGACCTGGCGGAGCCGGCGGCGGAGCACGGGATCGCGGTGTCCGGTCACCCGTCGGACGCGGACTCCTGCGCTGCCGTGCTGACCGACCACGGCTGGAACGCCAGGGTCGCCCTGCGCCTTGCGGACGGTGCGCACGATCTGGCGGCACCTCGCCTGCGGGAGCTGCGGCCGATGCTGGCGGACTGGCTGTGTCTGGCCCGGTCCGTGTCCGAGGCCGACCGGGACAGGGTTCTGGGCCTCGTCCTGCGGATGTGCCCCGCACCGTGGGCGCCCGGTGAGCTGGCGCACTTCGCGGGTTCCGCCCAGGTCCTGGTGGAGGGCCTCGCGGGCCGGCGGGTACAACGGACGCGTCTTCTTCCCCTGATCCAGGCCTTGGCGCCCGGGCTGCCCGGCGTGGAGCGCATGTCGGTCGCCGATGCCGTACGCAGCCTGTCGCCCCCGCAGCACCTACCGGCACTGCGGCTGCTCCGTGCCTGCGATGCCGTGCCGGTCAGGGCGGATCTGGACCGGTCCCTGGCCGCGGCCCGCCTCGACGCCGAATCCGGGGACGCCGAGACGGCCGTACTGCGCGAGGCGTTCGGTGCACCGGTCCCGCCCTCGCCGGAGGCCGAGTCCTGGAGGTCCGCGCTGCGAGCGGTCCTCCGTACGCGGCGCGGGACGGAGGAGTTCCGGCTGAGCCGCCACCCGTGCCCGCCGGACTCGCGACAGCGTCTCGCAGCCCTGATGGCCGTCTACCCCGATGCCGGGGACGACGGCGTGAGGGCCGTCCTGCTCGACTGGATGACGGCTCTTCAGCCCCTCGACGTCCCGCCCTGGACGCTTGCCGAGACAGCGGACCCGCGTCCGGAAACCGTGCGCGAGGACGACCTCGACCGGCCACGTTCCTCCGCACGGCGTGCCCGGCTGCTGAGCATGCTGGACGCGCCCGATGCCGCCGGGAGAGCCGCAGCCGCCCGGCAGCTCCTGGGCTGGCCCGAGCCGGAGCCGGCCCGTGCGGTCCTCGACGCCTACCTACGGGGCCGCATCCCCCTGCCGACGGGAACCCGCCCGGCCCGCACTCTGGGCACGGTCGATCCGGCGGACTTGGGTGGCGGGGAGTTCATCCCCGACAGGGTGGTCCGCCTGGCCCGGCAACTCGAGCCCTGGGAGGTCGTGCCGCTGATCCCGCTGCTGCTCGGATGGTGGGAGCACGGGCGCGCGGAGCTGCGGTCCGAAGCCGCGCGGGCCCTGCGCACGGCGCCCGCCGATGTTCTGGCGGACCATCTCCGCCCCCGGATCACGGCGGGCGCGTGGGGTCTCCTCGACCTGCTCACCGGTCTTCGCCTGCTGGGCTCCGCGGACCTGAGAGGCGTCCGGGAGAGGCTGCGGGCGGAGGGACGCGACGACCTCGCAGAGGGCCTGATCCTTGACGTGGGGCCGGATCCCGCCCCCCGGACGACCGACGCCGGTGCGGTCCACCGTCCCGGGCGGAGGGAACTGCTGCGCCTCGCCCGTGCGGGAGGCCCGGAGCAGATCCGCAGGGTGCTCTCGCGGCTCGCCGAGGAGCACGGTGGGCGGGGCCCTGACAGCGACCCCGAGCTGAGGGAGGTCATCGGTGAACTGCTGGCCCATCCCAGGCCCAAGGTGAGGCTGCACGCCCACCGGACCTCGCGCACCATGCTGGACCGGCCGGCCCATCTGCTCCACACCGCCGTCCTGCTGAACGACCCGCAGCCCGACATCAGCCGTATGGCGATCAGAACGCTCTGCCGCGCCGGCTGGGAACCCGCCGTTCCCGCGCTGGTCGCTCTGCTCGGCCACACGCATCCGACGGTACGCAAGGAGGTGGTGGAGGGGTTGCTGCTGATGGGTGCGGCCGCGGTTCCCGCACTGCGGCACGCCGCAGGCCAGGCTCGCCCCGACAGACGTACCCGCTACACCGGCCTCCTCGACCGGCTCACCGGGGCCGACGACGGGCCGCCCGCGCGATGAGCGCTCAGCCCGTGCCCTCGCGCCCCGCCACGGCGACCTGGTGCAGCGTCCGGCCGGTGCGGGCCGAGCGGGCGTGGTACGGATCGGGGGTACCCGGGCGGTCGTGGACCGCCTGCCGGTCGTCGGCCTTGATCAGCAGCCAGGCCTCCGGGCTGCGGGCCCCTTCCTCGTCGTCGACGTGGAAGCGGGTGAGCGCGAATTCGCCGTGCAGCTTGGTCCCGTCGAGCCGGAACGTGGCGTGGCCGCGTTCCAGCGACTCGGCGAACGGGACGGGGGCGCCCGCGAGGTCGTGGCTGGTCGGGCTGTAGGTGCCCTGGTCCCAGACGATCACGGTGCCGCTGCCCTGCTCGTCCCGCGGAATGACGCCCTCGAACTCGCGGTATGCCAGCGGATGGTCGTCCGTCGGCACCGCCAGCCGCTTGTCACTCGGATTGTCCGACGGGCCGCGCGGGACGGCCCAGGACTTCAGGACGCCGTCGACCTCGAGCCGGAAGTCGAAATGCATACGCCGGGCGTCGTGGATCTGCACCACGAAACGCCGTGTGCTCTCGCTGTCCACGACCGATCCTTCCGCCGATGCGTCGGACGATGCGCACCCGCCCGGCAGAGGCCACGCGAGCCCCGCACAGTCCATGTCTCCACTGTGCCGCCGCCGACGTCGGGCCGCATGGCGGCGGCGGCACGGGGAGGCCGGTCAGTCCGTGTACCGGTCGAGCGCCGCGTCGGCCGCGGCACCCGACCGGTGCCACCAGGTCGTCACCGGCTCCCAGACCCGGATTCCGTCCGGGGCACCCAGCGAGGCGGCGTCGAAGGTCCGCCCGCGGTGCGCGGGGTCCCCGGCGACCGTCAGCCGGTCCACCACCCGCAGCTCCGTGGCGGCCGGGTCCAGGGTGCGCACCGCGGCGTGGACGGTACCGCCGGCCGGAACGCGGTACGGACCGCTCTCACCCTCGGGCACCGGCAGGGCGGGGCCGTCCAGGTCGCCGAAGACGACCGTGGGGATGCGGTCGACGGCGCAGGCCCGCCGTCCGTCGTTGGTGACGCTGATCCGCACCGTTCCGGGCCGGCCCGAGGCCGCGGCGGCGACCTTCAGGCTGCTTTCCCGACAGGTGGGGAGGACGGGCGCGGCTGAGGTGGCCGTCGCGGCGCCGGCGGGAGCCGGCAGGGCGAACGACAGGGCCAGGGCTGCGGGAAGGGCGGCTTCGATACGGATGCGCATGGGTTGTCCGTTCCCCGCGGCGGTGACTTCTGCCCGTACCCGCCCGGTCTGGACCAGGTCCTTGACGGGCCGTGGGCCACTGCCTTAAATCAAGAGTTGAAAGATACGCCAGGGGCGGATGCGTCACGTGTTCACCTCTCGGCGTCATCTGTCATGCACATGACTGTCATCTCCCCACAGAAATGATGTGGTGACTGTGCCTTCCCCCCACCCCGTCGTGCGCCGTCCCTCCAGGAAGCGCCGCGCGGCCCTGTACACCGCCCTCTCCCTGCTCTGCTGCTCCGTGGTCATGACCGCGGTCCCCGCCGGAGCCTCCGCCGCACCCGACCCCCACTCGGCTGCGTCCTCCCCCGGATCCCGCAAGGCGGCGGCAGTCGCCTTCGCCGACGAGTTCGACGGTCCCGCGGGCTCCGCCGTCGACGGCGGGAAGTGGCAGACCGAGACCGGCGACAACGTCAACAACCACGAACGGCAGTACTACACGGCGGGCAACGACAACGCCGCACTCGACGGCCAGGGCAACCTGGTCATCACCGCGCGCAAGGAGAACCCCGGCAACTACCAGTGCTGGTACGGCACCTGCGAGTACACCTCGTCCCGCCTCAACACCTCCGGCAAGTTCACCTCGACGTACGGACACGTCGAGAGCAGGATGAAGATCCCGCGCGGACAGGGCATATGGCCCGCCTTCTGGATGCTCGGCGCCGACATCGGCAGCGTCGGCTGGCCCAACAGTGGTGAGATCGACATCATGGAGAACGTCGGCTTCGAACCCGGCACCGTCCACGGCACCCTGCACGGCCCCGGCTACTCCGGCTCGGGCGGCATCGGCGCCGGCTACACCCTCCCCGGCGGAGCCGCCTTCGCCGACGACTTCCACACCTTCGCGGTGGACTGGGCCCCCGACTCCATCACCTGGTCCGTCGACGGCACCGTCTACCAGCGAAGGACACCCGCGGACCTCAACGGCAACGCCTGGGTGTTCGACAAGCCGTTCTTCCTCATCCTCAACCTCGCCGTGGGGGGCTACTGGCCCGGCGACCCGGACGGCAGCACCAGCTTCCCGCAGCAGCTCGTCGTCGACTACGTGCGCGTGACCACCGGCGACTGACGCCGGGCGGGACCGGTGGCCCCCGCCGCCGGTCCCGCGTGCCGACGTAGCATGATCCGCATGGAGCAGCGCACACTCGGCAGGACCGGCCGTGACGTATCGGTCGTAGGACAGGGCACCTGGCAGCTGGGCGGGGACTGGGGCGAGGTGCGGGAGGCGGACGCCTTCGGTGTCCTCGACGCCGCCGTCGAGGCGGGAGTCACCTTCTTCGACACCGCCGACGTGTACGGCGACGGCCGCAGCGAACAACTCATCGGCCGCTATCTGAAGGACCGCCCGGACGCGGGCCTCTTCGTCGCCACCAAGATGGGCCGGCGCGCGGAACAGCTTCCGGAGAACTACGTACTGGACAACTTCCGCGCCTGGAACGACCGCTCACGTGCCAACCTCGGCGTCGACACCCTCGACCTCGTACAACTGCACTGCCCGCCCACGGCCGTCTACTCCTCGGACGCCGTGTACGACGCCCTCGACACGCTGGTCGCCGAGCAGCGGATCGCCGCCTACGCGGTCAGCGTCGAAACGTGTGCGGAGGCGCTCACGGCCATCGCCCGGCCCGGTGTCGCCAGTGTCCAGATCATCCTCAACCCGTTCCGCCTCAAGCCGCTCGACGACGTGCTCCCGGCCGCCGTCGAAGCCGGCGTCGGCATCATCGCGCGAGTCCCGCTCGCGTCCGGACTGCTGTCCGGCAGGTACACCGCCGACACGGTCTTCGCTCCCGAGGACCACCGCACGTACAACCGCCACGGTGAGGCGTTCGACCAGGGGGAGACGTTCTCCGGTGTCGACTACGCGACCGGTGTGGCCTCCGCCGCGGAATTCGCCGCGCTCGCCCCGGAAGGCGCCACCCCGGCACAGACCGCTCTGCGCTGGATCATCCAGCAGCCCGGAGTCACCAGCGTCATCCCCGGTGCGCGCTCGACGGAGCAGGCCGGCGCCAACGCCTCGGCCGCCTCACTCCCGCCGCTCCAGCAGAGCACCCTGGACGCGGTCCGCGACCTGTACGACCGGCGGATCCGCGCGGAGGTGCACCCGCGCTGGTGAGCCGAGGGCTCAGTCGTCCCCGTCGTCATCCTGAGCGGGATCCCCCGCAGACCCGTCCGGCGCGGGTGAATCGAGACCGGCCGTCGGCGAGGGGCCGGGATCCGGAGCGTCCGCCGCTCCGGTGTCCGGCGCGAAGAGGACCGTGCCCAGGTAGACCGCCGCCAGAAAGGCGACCGTTCCGGCCACCGCGCTCGCCACACGGGGACGGCGTCGGATGGCCTCACCCGTGCTGATCCGGCGCGTCGTGCCCGTTCTGGGCGCCCGCGGGGCGGGCGCCGCCCGTCTGCGCCCGGTGGCCTGCGGCAACCGGTACGTCGACACGCCGCCGGTGCCCGGCGCGGCGCCCTGAGCCGGGACCGGTGAGGCGGTGCGCGGAGGCGCGGGACGCGGGGAAGCCGCCGCGTGCTGCGGCAGCGGCTCGGGCCGCCCGCGCCAGGCGTCCGTACGGAACCAGTCGGACACCTGCTGCGCGGTCGGCCGCTCCTCGGGCTTCTTCGCCAGCAGGCCCAGCAGATACGAATCGAAGGCGGGGGAGACGTCCACACCCCGCTGTCTGACCGGCACCGGAGGCGTGTCCACGTGCTGATAGAGCGTCGCGGTCGCCGTGTCCGAACGGAACGGCGGCTGCCCCGCCAGGAGTTGGTAGATGACACAACCGAGGGAGTACATGTCCGACGCGGAGTCGGCCGTACGCCCGAGAGCCCGCTCGGGGGCCAGATAAAGACTCGTACCGACGATGTGGCCGGCCGTGGTCAGCGCCGTCGAGGGGTCGTCGACGAACTGGGCGATACCGAAGTCACCGATCTTCACGGACCCGTCCGCGTCCAGCATCAGGTTCCCGGGCTTGATGTCACGGTGGACGATGCCCTGCCGGTGCGCCGCGGCCAGTCCGGCGGCGGCCTGGCCGGCGATCCGGGCGACCTGCTCGGGATGGACCGTCTCCTGGGCCTCCAGCAGGTCCCCGAGGCTCCTGCCCTCGACCAGTTCCATCACCAGATAGAAGCGGTCCTCCCAGGAGCCGAAGTCGAACACGGCCACCAGATGAGGGTGGCTCAGGCGTGCCGCCGTCTGCGCCTCCAGGCGGAAGCGCGCGGTCGACGAGGCGTCGGCCTGGTCGCCCAGCAGCAGCTTCACCGCCACGGCACGGCCCAGCACTTCGTCCGTGGCGCGCCACACCTCGCCCATACCACCACGGCCGATGGGGGATATCAGCCGGTACCGTCCAGCAACCAGCACCTGTGCACACCAATCTCGATTTGTGGCCCGCTCCGACTGCCGCGGCGGCGACCTCAACGGGCTCATCGCCTCGGTACGGTGCGTGGGGGTGCGCGGCCCGATCAGGATATCCGTCCCCCGGACCTTCGCTCGCCCGGCCCGGGCCATGGGCGCCGGATCCGGCCAATCGGGTGGCAGGACCGGCCTGTTCTCAGCCCGCGGCGAGCCAGTCGAGCACAGCCGCGGCGGTGAATTCGGCCTGCCCGCCCGGGAAAAGCAACTCGGCCCGCCCGAACACCGAACCGTCCGGCGTCGCGTCGGTGTCAGGAATCGCCACACAGCGCATCCCCGCCGCGTGTGCCGCCCGGACGCCGGGTACGGCGTCCTCCAGGACCACACACGAGTCCGGCGCCACGCCGAGCCTCCGCGCCGCCTCCAGGAACACGTCGGGCTCCGGCTTCCCGTGCGCCACCTCCTCCGCCGAGACGTAGACGGGGAAGTACGCGTCCAGCCCCGTGACCTGGAGCGTGGCCGCGATCGCGGCCCTGGACGACCCCGATGCCACCGCCATCGGCACCCCGTCCCCGTGCAGCCGCTCGACGAGGGCGCGCATCTCCGGGAAGGCGGCGGTGGACGTCCCGGCGAGCTCCAGGTAGAGGGCGTTCTTCCCGGCCAGCAGTTCGTCGACCGGCGCCCCGATCCCGTACTCCTCGCGCAGGACCGTGAGGGTCTCACGGGTGCCGATCCCGATGAAGCGGGTGTGGTTCTCCCAGCTGAAGTCCCGCACACCGTAACGGGCGAGGAGCCGGCGGCCCGCCTCGTAGTAGTTCGGTTCGCTGTCGACGAGAGTGCCGTCGAGGTCGAAGAGGACGGACGGTGCCGGGTGGCGCGGAATCTCCATGGTCTCCAGCATGCCCGACCGTGATCAGACGGCTCCGCCCACCGCCCGCCCCACCGCCTCGACCAGAGGCAGTACCCGGTGCGCCACACGCTCGCGCAGAGCCACCTCTGTCCGGGTCCTGACCACTCCGGGGAGCTGGATCAACTGCTGGATCACGTCCTCCAGATGCCCGTTGTCGCGGGCCACGACACGGGTCAGGAGATCGCCGCCCCCGGTGGTCGAGAAGACCTCGATGATCTCCGGGACGGCCGCGAGCGCGTCGCCCACCTCGTCCAGGTGCCCCTGGGTGACCTCCAGGTGGACGAAGGCCAGTACGGGGTGGCCCAGGGCCGCGGGGGAGAGGGCCGGGCCCGTGCCCGTGATCACCCCGTCCCGCTCCAGACGGTCCAGCCGTGCCTGAAGGGTGCCGCGTGCCACACCGAGGATGCGCGCGTACTCGCGCACGCTGGTGCGCGGCTGCTCGATGAGCAGCCGGAGGATGCGGGTGTCCAGGGCGTCCACCGCCATGTCCGGGTGTGCTCCTCCTGGATCGGTGATCGGTAGCCCGACTGTACCCAAGGGCGGCGCGGCGGGGCCCGCGGCGGGGACGGCGCGCCCATGCCGGACCGGGAGGACAGGCGGAGCGGCCGGCCCCTCGTTCACAGGACCCGGTCAGTTGCCGCCGTCGCGACCCCCGGGCGGTCCCGCCCGGGGGTCGCGACGGCGGGCCGGTGCCGTACCTGCCGGTACGGCCGCTCGCGCTCGTCGGGCGCCCCCGTCACTCCGCCTCGGCCAGGACGTCGTTCATGCCGTCGCCCTCGCGCCAGTCCCTCAGCAGGGCGTGGAAGGCGACCGGACCGTCGCCGAAGGACTCGCTGCGTGCCCGCGGCCTGCCCTCGTTGTTGTAGTACCCGGGGGTGCACTCCGCCTGGAACGCGTGCAGGCTCGGAGCCTTCCGGCGGATCGTGGCCACCCATTCCTCCTGCGCCTCGACGGTGGGCTCGACGTGCCGGGCCCGGCGCCTGCCGGACTCGGCGACGACCTCGGCGACGTGCGTGGCCTGCTCGTCCAGGATGTGGACGTAGTTGACGGCGCTGGCGTTCTGCAGCGGACCCAGCTGGAAGAAGTTCGGAAAGCCGTGGCTGTAGAACCCGTGGAGCGTCTTCGGACCCGCGGCCCAGGACTCCAGCAGGGACACCCCGTCCCGTCCGTACACCGGCAGCTTCCCCGACATCACACCGGAGATGCCGACTTCGAACCCGGTCGCGAAGATGATGCAGTCGACCTCGTACTCGACGCCGCCGACCACCACGGAGTTCCGGGTGATGCGTTCGACCCCATGGCTGTCCGCGGTGTCGACGAGGGTGACGTTGGGGCGGTTGAAGGCCTGGAGGTAATGGTCGCTGAACGTGGGCCGCTTGCACATGTAGCGGTACCACGGCTTGAGCTTCTCGGCCGTCTCGCGGTCCTCCACGAGGGCGTCCACACGGGCGCGGATCTCGTTCATCTTCTGGAAGTCCGCTATCTCGTAAGCCCGTTCGCGTTCCTCGGCCGGGACGTCCGCGTACGCGTCGGTCGGGATGAGCTTCTCCTGCAGGCGGGCCGTGCTGGTCCAGGCGTCGTTCACCAGGTCCTCGCCGACCGACTTGCCGGTGACGACCTCGAGGAAGTTCTCCATGCGCCGCCGCTGCCAGCCGGGCCGGAGCGACTTCGCCCATTCCGGGTCGGTGGGCCGGTTGTCGCGGACGTCGACCGAGGAGGGCGTGCGCTGGAACACGTGCACCTGCCGCGCGTCGGCTGCGAGGTGCGGTACGACCTGGATGGCCGTGGCACCGGTACCGATGAGCGCCACTCGTTTGTCGGCGAGCCCCACCAGGCCGCCGTCCTGGTCGCCTCCGGTGTAGGCGTAGTCCCAGCGGCTGGTGTGGAAGGTGTGGCCCTCGAAGGTCTCGATCCCCTCGATGCCGGGCAGCTTCGCCTGACTGAGCGTGCCGCTGGACACCACCACGTAGCGGGCCCTCATGCGGTCACCGCGGTCCGTCGTGACCGTCCACTCCGACGCGTCGTCGTCCCAGCGCAGTTCGGTGGCCTCGGTCTGGAAGCAGGCGTCGCGGTAGAGGTCGAAGTGCCGCGCCACGGCCTGTGCGTGCTCGCGGATCTCCTCGCCCGGGGCGTACTTCCACTTCGGGACGTAGCCGACCTCCTCCAACAGCGGCATGTAGGTGTAGGAGTCGATGTCGCAGTGGATGCCCGGATAGCGGTTCCAGTACCAGGTGCCGCCGAAGTCCCCGCCCTTCTCGATCACACGGATCGAGCGCACGCCCGCCTGGCGCAGCCGCGCGGCGGCGAGGAGGCCGCCGAATCCGCCGCCGACGATCACCGCGTCGACCTCGTCCCGCAACGCGGCCCGGGTGAAGTGCGGGTCGGCGTGCGGGTCGGCGTCGTAGTAGCCGAACTCGCCGGCGGTTCGCCTGTACTGGGCGCTGCCGTCGGGACGGATCCGCCGGTCGCGTTCGGCGCGGTACTTCAGACGCAGCTCCTCGGGGTCGAAGCCGAGCTCGTGGACATCGGGTCCGGTGGGCGTGGGCGTGGGCGAGGTGTGGGGGGAGGGCATGCGGGCCTCATTCCAAGGGGGCGGGATCAGGACTGGTCGTCGTACGGCCGTCGGCGTACCCGGTGCTCCCGCGCACGCCACGGGCAGGCCGGAGGGCCTGCGGGCGCGGCATCGGCGGGCGAAGGGCCGCGTCGGCCGGAGGGTTCGGGGCGGCACGGGGGAGGGGCGGCGCACCGGGCGGATGCTCCTGGCCCCTCGCAGACCAGGACGGTCTGCCTCCGGGGGCGTTCACCAGCAACTCCTCCGGTTCCTGCTGGACTTGCGACGCGCCCCGTGCTCATGAAGTGCATAGTACACATCATGTGGTTGATGCATATCGCAGTCGTGGCCGGGTGATGGAAGGTGTCCGGAAACAGGCGGACACCGACGTGGAAAGGACGTCGGCCCCCGCTGGCCCCCGGTTCCCCCGGGCCCTGCCCGCCGCCGGGTGAGGGCCGGTCAGACCGCGGACCAGCCGTTGTCGACGGGGAGGATCGCCCCGCTGATGTTGCTCGCCGCGTCCGATGCGAGGAAGACGATCGCCGCCGCCTGCTCCTGTGCCCGCGCGGGCGAGCCGACGTTGCCCATGTAGGGGGCGAGGGCGCCCGGGCCGTGGGCGCCCCGGTCGGCGTCGACCCGGATGTTGGTGATGGTGCCGCCGGGTGCGATGGCGTTGGAACGGATGCCCTTGTCGCGGTACATGACCGCCAGCGACTTCGTCAGGCCGGCGATGCCGTGCTTGGACGCCGTGTACGCGGCTCCCGCCGCGCTGCCCCGAAGGGATGCCTCGGAGGCGGTGAAGACGATCGCACCCTTCCCCGCTGCGAGCATGTGCGGCAGCGCGGCCCGCGTGAGGCGGAACGGGGCCGTGAGGTTGATGCCGATGACGCGCTCCCACTCGTCGTCGCCGGTGTCGGCCGCGGCCGACATGCTGTCCATGATCCCGGCGTTGTTGACCAGGACGTCTATGCCGCCGAACTCCTCCACGGCCGTCGCCGTGACCTCGTCGACGACGGCCTGGTCCCGCAGGTCCCCGATCGCGGTCACGGCGGTTCCGCCGCTCCGCGTCACTTCCTCGGCGACGGCGAGGGCGGCCGCCTCGTCCACGTCGGCGATGACGACCCGTGCGCCCTCCTGTGCGAACAGCAGAGCGGTGGCCCGGCCGATGCCCGATCCCGCGCCGGTGACGATGACGCTGCGGCCGGGGCTGCTGGTGCTGGCGCTCACGTGATGCTCCTCGTGTTGGTGGCGGTAGCGCACGCTATCTTTAATGGCACAGACTGCCAACATGGCTGATTGCGCCATGAAGGGAAATGGCTACGATGTCCGCAGTTCGAAGGGAGGTGGCCGAAAGCCGTGGAAACCGCGCACGCAGGTGAGGCGCAGGGGCGTGCCCCGGGCTCAGCCGGGACGGCGGCCGACGGCGGTGCCCGCCTCGGGCGCCCCCCGCTGACCGAACGCCGCAAGGCCGCGACCCGGCTGGAGATCGCCCGCGTTGCCGTACGTCTCTTCGCCGAGCGGGGCGTGGCCGCGACGACCGCCGACGAGATCGCCGCCGCGGCGGGAATCTCGCAGCGGACCCTGTGGCGCTACACCTCGTCCAAGGAGCTGTGCGTCAGCCCCCTGCTGACCTACGCGCTCGATTTCGTCACCGCGCTCATGAGGTCCTGGCCACGCGACCGGCCACTGGTGGAAGTCGTCGGCGGGACCCCGTCCTCACTCCCGGTCGCGTCGGCGGACACCGACGCGGAAGCGCTCCGCGACCTGGTCCAGCTGACCCGCACCGAGCCCGGACTGCGCGCCGTGTGGCTCCAGGTCCACCACGACGCGGAGCTGGTCTTCGCCGAGGTCATCGCCGGGCGCACGGGACACCGGCCGGACGACCTCGAGCCCCGGATGCAGGCGATGCTGCTCAACGGCGCCCTCCGCATCGCGGTCGAGCGGTGGGCGTGGAGCGCGGACCCGCAGCCTGCCCACCTTCCCCGCACGGTCCGCCGCGCGCTGGACATCGCCCGGGCAGGGCTGTCCGGCTGAGCGGCGACACCACTCCCGGGCCGAGAGGTTCCGGACGTGTCCGGTCGCGCGGATCGTCGTTGACCAGGGCATGAACCTGCGGTCCCTGTCCCTCGCGCTCGTCGCCCTGCTGAGCACGGCCGGCTGCGTCTCCGTCCAGGCCGAAGACGTGCGGCCCGCACCCGCGGTCTCCTCGCGCTCAGGCAACGCCCCCGCCGCGCAGGCGTCCAGGGAACCCACCGAGCCCCCGGCCGTCCACGACGCCCTGGGGAAGACCGAGGAGCGGCCTGAGCGAGCGAGCGGGAAGAAGAGGAAGGGAGGAGGGGCGCGTGCCGCGGACGGGGTGGCGCCACCGGCCCGCCAGGAGGCCCGGGAGCAGCCGCGACGCGTGACTCCCGCCCGCCCCGAACCGCCACGCCGCGCGGGGACGCCCCGCCGGGCCCAGCAGCGGAAGACCTACGACATGCGCACCGTCTGTGCGTCGGGCCGCGGGGTCGCGTCGGCCGAGATCGTCGCCCTCTGCCGCACCACGTACGGCAGCTGACGGCGGGGCGCGGCGGTTCACGCGGCCCTCGCCGAGGCGCGGGGCGATCGTGCGGTCGGCGCGATCCAGCAGCGTCGAAGCCGTCGTCAGCTTGTTGCGTCGGCCGTCCACTCCAGGATCTCCCGGGCGCCCTCACGGACAGCCGCCTCCTCGTCCAGGACGAGCCGCACGCAGACCGCCGCGATGTCAGGCACGCTGTCCGGTCCCGCGAGGACGTCATGCACGCCGGTCTGCATCCAGTCGGCATGGCTGTCGTCGGCTTCGGCCAGCGCCAGCGCGATGAGCCGCACCGCAGCCGCCGTCCCCACTCGGGCCAGGGCCTCTGCCGTCCGGCGGGTCACCTCCGTGTCCGCGGTGTCCAGCAACAGGACCGGCAACGCGATCGCAGCCGCGGGGAAAGCGGCGAAGGGCGCAAGATCACGCCCCGCGCGCACCCGCTGAGACGAGGAAGGGGACAACGCCCTGTCCAGGGCCGCCCGCAGCCCGATCATCGACATCGACACAGCCGGACACTCCCATGCCCTGCCGAGAACATCGAATCCCCGCCTCCGCGAAGGACCTGGTGACGCCGCGGCCGATCGTGCCCGCGTACGGATGCGCACGGGATCCCCCCTCCTCGGAGCAGAGGGGGGATCAGGCCGTCCTGGTCAGCTCCTGGTGTCCAGGTGCTCGGCGAGTTCCGCGATCGTGACGTAGCGGAACAGGTCGACCATGGAGACCCGGATGTCCATGATCTTCTGGATGCTCTGGGCGATCCGGAGTGCCGTCAGCGAGTCCACCCCGAGGGCGAACGAGGAGTCGTGCACATTGAGTTCGGCGTGGCCGAGCTCGCGGGCCCAGATCCGGGCGAGGGCGCGTTCGGTGTCGCTGTACTCGGCGCTCTCCTTGCCGAAGAGCTTCGGACCGTCGTCGGACGGCGCTGTCTCCGACGTGGTGGCCGACCCGCTGTCGCTGCTGCGGGCAGCGGCGACAGCCTGCTGGATCGAGGTGGCGAGTACCAGCGGTGCGCGACGCAGCAGCTCCGTGAGCCCGGCGGACCCGCGCAGCTGCTGGTAGTTGATCTCACCGACGACCACGGGCGTGCAGGCCGAGGCGAGCACCTCCTCGAAGCTGCTGAGACCGTCCTCGATCGACACCGACCGGAAGAAGCCCTGGTCCTGCTGGACCCCGTGGTCGAACGCCATACCGGTGTCCAGCCAGTCGCTCCAGTCGACCGTCACCGTCCATCGGCCGCGTGCGCCGCGCTGCTCGGCGAAGTGGTCCAGGTAGCTGTTGGCGGCGGTGTAGTCGCCCTGCCCGGCTGCGCCGAAGAGCGCCACCGTGGAACCGAAGTTGACCATGCACTCCGGCGGGTCGTCCTGTGTGACGAGGTCCAGCACGGTGGCCCCGAGCACCTTCGGGTTCAGCGTCCGACGGAAGGTCTCCGGGTCCTTGCGGAAGAGGAAACCGTCCCCGGCGACCCCTGCCGCGTGGACGATGCAGCCGATCGCACCCAGCTCGTCGCGTACCTCGGCGACGACGCGTTCCATCGCCGCCAGGTCGGTGACGTCGCCGGAGTAGCTGCGTACCTCGGCGCCGTTCTCGGCCAGTTCACGCAGCGCCTCGACCTGCCTGCGCACCTTGACGTCGGTGACCGCGTCCCAGCGTTCGCGCGGCGGCAGCTCGGTACGGTTGACCAGGGCCAGCCGCGCACCCGGCACCGAACGGCTCAGATGGCGCGCGACCGCCAGTCCGAGCCCGCCCAGACCCCCGGTGATCAGATACACCCCGTCAGGGCGGACCGGGCCGGACCTCGGCCTGTCACGGAGGTCCACGGGTGCGAGCTCCGCGACGTACCGGAGTCCGTCGCGCAGTGCGACGGTGGTGGGTGTCCGTGCGCCGAGCAGCTCGGCGCAGACGGCCGAGGGGGCGGTGTCCTCAGCGATGTCCAGGCAGAACACGTCGGTGTTCTCGTACTCCTGGCCGACCACCTTCGCGAGGCCGAAGAGGGTCGCGTGGACGGGGGCCGTCTCCTGTTCGGTGCCGGTCACCCGCGCCACAGAAGGCGCGACCACGCTGAACCCCGCGGGGGAGACACCTCGCTCGGAGAGGCTGCGGGCCAGGTGGAACAGGCTGTGGACACCGTGGGCGAGCCGATGCTCCAGGACGGCCAGATCCTGCTGGACGCGGCCGTCGGCCGGGGCCGCGACGTGCACGACCTCGTCCGGAAGTTCCGTGCCGAGCGCGTCCAGCAGCAGGCCGAATCCCTCGGGGGTGGGTGGCATCTCGTACTGGTCCGGAGCGAGCGGCCGCCAACGCGCCGCGAGCGCGGCTTCGGTGACACTGACGCCGTGCGCGCGCAGCGCGGAACACAACTCCGCGCTGATACTGCCCTCTTCGCCGATGACCAGGACCCGGGCGGGTGGGGCGTGCTGCCCCTCCGGCGCCGGTGCCGGCACCCACCTGAGCGTGTGGTGACGGGAGTGCGGGCGCAGCTGTGCGACCGTGCGCTTGGCGTCGGTGACGCGCTTGACGGTGAAGCCGCGGATCTCGGCCGCGGTGGCGCCCGAATCGTCGCAGATCAGCACGTCGACCTTGCGGAACTCGGTGTTGTTCGCATAGCCGGGATGCGGCTGGACGAAGCTCAGGCCCCGAGCGGGCAGCGGTCCGTGCAGGATCAGCGAGTCGTAGCCGACCGGGAGGAAGAAATCCCGGTTGCCGAGGGCGAGCCGGCGGTCTTCGGCGGTGTCCAGGACGGCGAATCCACTGAAGCCGGTGGCCTGGTCGAGCAGTGTCGGGTGCAGGAGGTGTTCCTGGCACTCGTCCCGGTACTGCTCGGGCAGGTCGAGCACGCCGAGGGCGGCGCGGATTCCGACGTGCACGGTCGGCAGCGAGCTCCGCCAGCGGTCGCCGAACTCCATCACCTGGTGCTCGGTCTGCCGCAGGGTGATGTCCACACTCTCCAACGAGCAAAGCTCACGCAGACGTTCCGGATTCTGCTGCGGCGCGGGTGAGGTGAGCGGCCGGACACCGACGGTCCCCTGGACGTGCACCGTCCAGCGGTCGCCCGCCGGGTCGAGGCTGGCGACAGTGAATTCCGCCTGTGTGCCGTTGAGTTCACGGATGGTCGTGTGCGCGGTTCGCGGGATGTTCTCCTGCACGAGCAGCGGGACCAGGAAGGTGACGTCGCGGAGTTCGGTGGCCGGCCGGCCGAAGTGCAGCGAGGCGGCGGCGCGGGCCATCTCCAGATAGGTGGTCCCGGGGACTATCGCCTCTCCGAGCAGCTTGTGCTCCGAGAGCACCCAGTGACGCTCCAGCGAGAACTCGGTGAGGAATACGGACTGGCCCATCGTCCGGAGCAGGACCTGGTCCAGCAGCGGGTGCGGGCCGGGGATGTCCTGGACCGCAGCCTGCGGGACCTGGGGATCCAGCCAGTAGCGTTTGTGTTGGAAGGGGTAGGTGGGGAGGGGGATGCGGCGGCGTTGTTGGTGGTTGTAGTAGTTGGTCCATTGGGGTGTGGT
>NZ_JAFBGA010000035.1 GCF_016909575.1 Streptomyces sp. HB132
CCTTGGGATACGGCTTGGGCACTGCGACATCCTTCCAGGCCGCCTCTCAGCAAGCCAGGTCAGGTGTCACCTATTCGTGCAGCAGTCCCATCTTTGCGACCTGGGGCAGGCTCTCCTGGGTGAAACGGACGTTGTCCTCGGCGTCCTGCCAACCTGAGGACCGATCCCGGGAAAGCTCAGCATTTGGGGCTGGATCTTCCAAGCCATTTCGGCGCGTGCCCGCTTGCGGCGGGCGTTTTCCTGGGCTTCCTGGATTTCCAGTTTCCGGACGCGACGCTCGGTCTGCCCGACCTGCCACCGCAGCCAGTCGCGCAGGGCCCGGTTTTTCTCCAGGTCGCTGATGGCGTGGGAGGTCGGGGTGTCGTCGGGTATGGCTACGCGTCGGGGCCGGCGGTGACGTGGACGCGCTTGAGGGTGGTAGCGACTGCCGCCTGAAAGCTGCGCTGCAGCAGGTCGGGTTTCGCCTGGCGATTCGCGCGTTCGTCGTCGTCCTCGCCGCACCCGCCGATCCCGAACCTGATGTGACCTGGTGATGCTCGGCCGAGAGCCGGGCGAGCGGCTCCGGAGAGGGCGTGGCCGCGCTCGCGGAGGTCGCCGGCGCGTTACTTGATCGGTCTTCCCGCGTCGGCCGTCCGCTGACTGGGATACGCCGCGCGCAGTGCTCTCCCAGATCGCGAGTGCCAGGTTTTGCGCATGTGATGGGGGTAGCCGCCCACGTGCTGCAAGTTGGGAGATCTGTCGGCCACCCAAGGAGAGGAGAGTGCTGTGCCCGCCAGATCCAGCCCCAAGCGTGAGCGTCAGTACGAGCACATCAGGGGAGGTGCCGAGAAGCGCGGCACCTCCGAGAGGCGGGCTGAGGAGATCGCAGCCCGCACGGTCAACAAGGAACGGGCCTGCTCGGGAGAGTCAAAGTCGGCGAGCAAGACTTCCACCGAGGACCCCGAATCCGCTCCTCAGCGTGGTGGCCGGCGATCCCACAGCGGCCCCGGAGGGCCGACGAAGGACCAGCTTTATCAAAAGGCCAAGAAGAAGAACGTCGAGGGACGTTCGTCGATGACCAAAGGTCAGCTGGGCAAGGCCCTGGGCCGCTGAGTACGTGCGATTGTGCCCTGCAGTAACAACGTCGTGGTCGCGAGCAGAACACTCCGACATGGCCGGAGCGAGCGCACTGGGCACGCGAGATCAGGCCTACGTGCCAGCCGGACAGCAGCGTTGGCTGCCGAGGTGCCGACGGACCGCCGACATGTGAGCCCCTGCACCAGGCCATCCGGGGCGATTCGACTATCTGGAGGTAGCGATGGAGTCCGAGATCGACCGGATCAGGGACCCCTGGGGTAGCGGTGGCCCACGGACGGCACCAGGAGTGGCCGGCCCGGGTGGACACCTTCCTCTCCGAAGGCGTGGAACCCGCCATGGTGCAGAAGTGGGTGCAAGCCGCCTCGATCCTCCACTCGGACGGCGAGGCGATGGACATCGCCGTCATGGACGGCCGCATGGTAGGTGTACGAGGGCGAGCCAAGGACCGGGTCAACCGAGGCAGGCTAGGCAGTTTCGTTTGGATCACCGCGCTGACCAGAGGAAGATGCCCGCGATGTGGAGTCCGGCCAGGTAGATGGTTGCGGTCTTTTCGTAGCGGGTGGCGATGCCGCGCCACTGTTTCAATCGGTTGATGCAGCGTTCGACGGTGTTGCGCTGCTTGTATGCCTCGCGGTCGAAGGCGGGTGGCCTGCCGCCCCGGCTGCCGCGCCGCAGCCGGTGGCCGCGTTGATCGGCCGGAATGGGGATGACCGCCCGGATGCCGCGCTTACGCAGGTGCTCTCGGATCGCGCGGGAGGAGTACGCCTTGTCGGCCAGGACGACGTCTGGCCTTGTGCGGGGCCGTCCTCGCCGCCGAGGGACGCGGAGGCGGGCCATGACGTGGGCGAAGGCGGGTGCGTCGCCGGCTTGTCCGGGGGTGAGCACGAAGGTCAGTGGTCGGCAGTGGGCATCGGAAGCGAGGTGGATCTTTGTGGTCAGTCCGCCGCGGGACCGGCCGATGGCATGGTCATCCGGTTCGCCTGCTGGGGCCCCTTTTTGCGGGCTCCGGCCGCGTGCTGGTGTGCGCGCACGATGGTGGAGTCCACCGAGACTGCCCAGTTGAGGTCGTCGTCGGCGTCGGCCTGAGCGATCAGCGCGGTGAAGACCCGCTCCCAGGTGCCGTCGATGGCCCACATCCGCAGCCGGTTGTAGACGCCTCGCCAATTACCGTACTTCTCGGGGAGGTGGACCCACTGCGCTCCGGTCTGGAACTTGAAGGCGATCGCGTCGATCACCTCACGGTGATCCCGCCACCGGCCACCTCGTTTCGGAGTCCGGTCAGGGAGTAACGGCTCGATTCGCGCCCACTGCGCGTCAGTCAACGGCACACACGAACAACGACCGGCGTGGCTGGTTGGAACGGCGCCGCGCTCATGGGGTCGGCCCGGCTCGGAGCCGCCCCACGTCCCGCACGAGCGTGCACGTAGCACTGAGGAGGATCACAACTCCGGCCACGAGCCAGTGGACTGATTCCCCGGAGCGGTACTCACGAACGCCCGCAACGACCAGCATCACGCTGGCAAGGACACCGAAGGCCGAGATCAGAGCACTGATGCGGTGAGTCACACAGACATCATCAACGACAACCTCGACCAACGGAAGTGATCCAAACGAACCGGCCTAGCCCCCAAGGATCTGTTCGGCTGGCAAGCCAACGCATCTTCCGACCGGCTGACCAGGCCCTTGGTCCGCGGCCACGCCATGCACATGTTCCGCTATGCCGAGCAGGGCTCGATCCGGATGCTGTGGGTCAGCGGCACGAACCCGGCCGTCTCCCTTCCCGAACTCGCACGCGTCCGCTCCATCCTCTCCCAGGAGAGCCTGTTCGTCGTCGTGCAGGATCTGTTCCTCACCGAGACGGCGCAGTTCGCCGATGTCGTGCTGCCTGCCGCCACCTGGGGTGAGAAGACCGGCACGTTCACCAACGCCGATCGCACCGTGCATCTGACCGGCAAAGCCGTGGACCCCCCGGGCGAGACCCGGCCGGACCTCGACATCTTGCTGGACTACGCAGCACGCATGGAATTCCGCGAGAAAAACGGCGGGCCTCTGATCTCGTGGCGGGACCCGGAGTCGGCATTCGAGGCGTGGAAGCGGGCAGCGCGGGCCGCCCCTGCGACTACAGCGGCCTCACGTACGCGAAGCTGCGCAACGTGGGAGGAGTCCAGTGGCCGGTGGACCGGCAGGCGCCGGACGGTACCGAGCGGCTCTTCACCGAGGGAATCAGCTGGGCGCACCCTGACATGTGTGAGAACTACGGCAAGGACCTCGTGACAGGCGCGGCGGATGACGAAGCGGCGTACCGGTCCCTCAATCCTGACGGCAAGGCCATGATCAAGGGAGTCGGCTATGTTCCGGCGCACGAGCGACCGGACGAGCAGTATCCCTTCCATCTGACGACCGGTCGTACGCGCTACCACTTCCACACCCGGACCAAGACCGGCCGCGCCCCCCAGCTGAACAATGCGGCGCCTGAGGTGTGGGTCGAGATCAGCGAAACGGATGCCGTCGCGCAACAGCTTGCCGAGGGCGATCTGGTCGAGGTTCGGTCTCCGCGCGGCACACTCCAAGGAAAATTGCGCGTCACGGGCATCCGGCCGGGGCTCTTGTTCGCCCCGTTCCAGTACGGCTACTGGGACACGGCCTCGGGCTCCGGACCGAGCGCGCATACGCCGGGGCGGGCAGCGAACGAGACGACGATCACCGACTGGGATCCCGCATCCAAACAGCCTCTGTTCAAGACCGCGGCTGCGGCTCTCATTCTCGTCGAGAAGGGCAACGGCGAACAGGCACCGGCCCCCACCACCACGGCGTCCGCGCCCATCGACAACCCAGGTGTGCGGCCCACCGTCGGAGGGCGAGAAGCAGTCGCGTCACAGACACTGCACAGCGCGTGGAACACACCAGGAGACGAGCGGTGAACGGACTGCAACTCGCGTTGCTCACGCTGCACCGAGGTGAGCAGCATCTCTCCGAGAAACTCACGACCGCGGCGGCGAGGCACTGTGCGGAACACGAGGTCTATCACGTAGCCACCGATATCGCCGCCTGGTCGAGCGAGCACATGCAAGGGATCGCGGACGCGTCCGCCCAGCATGATCTCAATCTCGACGAGCATTCCGACACGGCCTGGCCCGACGTGTCCCCGGTGCACGGGCATAAGATCCACAAGCCGCCGCCAGGCTCGTGCGGCCCCGGGCTGCTCCTCCTGCGCGACCTACGTGACCTGCATCTCGCAGCGGCATACAACTCCCTTCACTGGGAGATGCTTGCCCAGGTGGCTCAGGCGTCCGGAGCCACCGACCTGCTCTCCCTGGCTTCCTCCTGCCACCCCCAGACCCTGCGCCAGATGCGCTGGACCAACACCATGATCAAAAATATGTCGCCGCAAATCCTCAACAGCCTTTGACGCCTGCGCCGACCGCGCCCGGCCGCCCAACATATGTCAGGGCCGCTCAGGGGAAGAAACCGCCCACGACGCCTCCATCCGGCTGCTGAGGGAACACGTGGCCCGTAACCAGACGAGACGCGCTCCCTGGCAGGGCCGAGTCCTACTGGATGACCACCACACCCGGCACCCCCTGGCCACCACTGGAAACCGAACTCACCACTGATGTCGTCGTGATCGGCGCCGGCATGGCGGGCCTGGGAGCTGACCGAAGCCGGACAGCACGTGGTCGTATTTCAAGCGGACCGTGTGGCCGCGGGCGTGAGCGGATTTACGACCGCGAAGCTCACCGCCGCACATGCCGCGCGGCGAACACCCGCTCCCAGGTGCCGTCGAGGGCCCACATCCGCAGCCGGTTGTACACGCCTCGCCAGTTGGCGTATTTCTCCGGCAAATGAACCCACTGCGTTCCGGTCTGGAACTTGAAGGCGATCGTCGATCACCTGCCGGTGATCCCGCCAGCGGCCGCCCCGCTTCGGTGTCCAGTCCGGGAGTAGGCGCTCGATCCGCGCCCACTGCGCTTCAGTCAACGGCATACCCGGACCAACGATTCGATGATCGTGGAGTGGCGGGCTAATCACCCGAGAAGGCAGTGCGTAAGTCTTTGTCCGCGCGGCAACGCAGGCCCCAGGCCAGTAGCGTCGAGACGGCTTGGCTCTCGCCGCCTCTCAGCCGAGCAAGGTCTGAACCTTCCAACTCCCGCACCATGCGGTCCACTGCCTCACCGCGCAGGAGGGTCTACCCGTAAGGATCGACGTCAGCCAGGCTGGACAGCCGGTGTCGGCCCAGCGTTTCCAGTGCCTCCCAGAACTCGCCATCGACGGCTACCCGCTCAAGCACCCCTACAGCGGGCCGCGGGCCTGACTTCCGTCCGGTCCGAGCGGTCGAGACTCCACGCCGGAACTCGATGACGAGCGTCATCACGCCCTCCCTCGATTGTCCCTCGGACCATAAATCATATCGGCCAACAGCTCACCTTCATGAGCCAAGAGAAACGCCCGGGTGCGTAGCAGCCATGTCAGGCCAGCTCGAAGCCGCTCCGGAAGACGCCGCCGTACTCCCCAGGCATCTCCCAGCACGTGTAATGGCGGCCAGGAAGATCGGGCAGCTCAACCCCCAGTGCCGTCGCCAGGTCGGCGGCATCGGTCTTGCGGGTCCGAGAGGGCTCATCGGCAGCGTGGTAGAGGGCATTGGCGCCGCGCAGTCCGATCACGACGTACTCCACACGCCTTCCCGCGCTGGCGACCGGTTCCTCGTGGTGCTGCTCGTGCCGGGCATTCGCGGCCTGCCCACAGAGCCCGCATCGCAAGTCGTCCCGTGAGGTATCCACGGGAGGCATCGTACGGCTCCTTCGTACACATGTGGCCATCAGCCATCCTCACCCAGGACACCCAGCCATCGGCTCGCCCGGCGGCCCCAGCCTCATCACTGATCCGAAAGAAACGCCCTACGTCACCTACGTCACCGGGGTCATCGATCTGCTCGCCAAGCAGGCGCCAGGTCTGCTGAAGACGCTGCGCCCGTACGACCCGGACTTCGTTCTCCTGGACGGCACGCTCGCGGAGTGCGACCGCGTCGGCAGTGCCGACTACTCTTCGAAACACACAACGTGCAGGTCGCCACGGACCCGGCCGGGCAGTTTCCCTGGCTGTCGCCAACACTGCCGGGCCGGACCCACGATCTGACGGCCGCCCGCACCCACAAGATCCTCCGAATCTGCGCACGCCAGGGGGTGGCCTACATCGGTGCGGGCGACTGGGTCACCACCGCCAAGCGCCGCCCGCCAGGCGGTGAACTCACCCTCACCGAGCGAACCGAGATCCGGGCCCTGTCCGAGGCCCGGGCACCCGTCGAACGAGGCATGGCACGGCTGAAGTCCTCGCAGATCTTCCGTCGATCCCGCATAAGCTCCAACCGCATCAGCGTCATCACCAAAGCTGCCCTCACCCTGGAGAAGCAACGCTGAGAACGCTCACTGGATCAGGTCGGTGTGCGGATGCTCGGGGGAGGCCGGGCAGACGTAGATCTGCATGTTGTCGGTGCTGCCGACTTCGACCTTGGTCGGCTGCGAGGGGCTCTGGCCACAGCAACGCCCGGCGTCATTGGCGGCGGCCTGGTCTTCGTAAGGTGCCCAGCTGTGTCCCTCACCGCCGTCCCATTCGTAGGAGGCGATGGTCAGCAGCGGGACCATCTGCACATCACAGACAGTGCAGTACCGGGGATTGGGGTCGGTGCGGCCCCACGGGGGCCAGCCGCCGACCTTCCAGCCGGGCGCGTCAGCCAGATGGACATCATAGAAGTCCCGCGGACAGTCCGCGTGTTCGGAGCCGTCCACGTCGACGTCGGCCGCCTGCCATCTGCTCCAGTCCTCCACCATCAGCTGCATCTGCGGGCTCAGATCGAGGCTGTTGGGGTACTCGGTGATCGCTTCCGGTGCCAGCACGCACGACACCGGCAGATAGCCGTCACCGTTCACCTCGTACGGTTCGGGCGGTGTGGCGAGGATGTCGACGACCTCGGCGGCGGACCGCCAGAGCAGTGCGGTTGACGGCTTGTGATGCGGATCGTGATCGTAGGGGCACCACAGAACCTGGAGCAGATCGGCCTGTCCAGGCGGCCGCAACAGGGGTATGTCGCGCAGATACAGCTGGGCCACGGGCAGCATGGGGACCGGGCAGTCCGCGGGCGGAGGGCCAACAGCGAATCGCTCCGCTCCTTGACCGCCGTCTCCTCGGGTGTTGTCCCATGGCCATTGTGATCACGGTGCCACCGGGCCTGCATGCGTCTCTTGAGCCGCACGTCGGCCGGCGACTGGCGGAACCCGCTGTCCACGTGCAGGTGCGAGGCTTCACAGTGCGGCCACGGCTCCTCAGCCGGCCACAGCAACGGCCCCCCGACCGAGCTCTCCTCGACCGAAGGCGACCCGGGACGAGGGTGCAGCCGAATCGCAGCACGCGCCAACGGCGTCAGCCCGGGAAAGACCGCGGCCACGTCCACGCGCCGCGGCGGAGTAGTACGTACGAAAACCATGCCGGTGATCCTGCCACCAGCCACTGACAACCCCTGGGCGCCTCAACCAACTCCAACGCATGCGGCAGTCTGCCGTGTAGATCGTCTGGTAGGGCGGTCTTTGCGGATTCCTGCTCCTCGTCGCCGGTACCGCTCCCACGATCAGGCGCATGACGGACACCGAGGTGCTGGAGCGGATCGCCGCACGACGCGCGGAGCTGGACGGACTCGATGAGCAATTGGCCAAGCAGCTTTCCGAGGTGCGGGCTGAACGATCCGAGCTCGCCGTGGCCGAGCGAGTACTGCAGCGGATGAGCGAGCAGATCGCCGAGGAGCAGGCGGTGGTTGGGTCGCAGGTCACCCACGTGGCGGGCCGGGCGGTACGCCTGGTGCCGGACCGCGCGCCGGGGCTGGAGGAGTCCGCACTGACGCCGGATTACCAGCGCATCCTGGCCGCCGTGCGGCAGGCCAAGGGCCCGGTGGCAACCCGGCAGGTCGGCGAGGCGCTGGGCCTGGACACCGGGGTGCGGGGCAAGCTGGAACCACTGCGCGGGAAGCTGACCGACCGCGGCTGGCTGCACAAGCGCCCCGATGGCCGGTTCGTCCTGCGCCCGTGACCTTGAAGGCCGCACAGTGCGGTACTGCAGGGCGCGACTATCCGTAACCGCGGTGCCCCCGGCGGCTGTTGGAATTGTGTGAAGAAAACCAAAGAGCGCGCCGGGGACACCGTCTCCCTTGTCTATCAGTGCCGCCTGCCGCTGTCCAAACACACCATCACCCACCTCGCGGACCTACTGCGACGGCATCTGAAGGCGATCGGATCCAGGTGGCGGGCGCTGCCGCCTGGGAAGAGCGCGGTGATCGTCCTGGCCGTGCTGCGGCACGACCAGCGCCTGGCCGACATGGCCGGCGCAACGACATCTCCGCCACCACCGTACGGCGCCGGCGCGACGAGCTGATCGCCCTGCTCGCCGTCCAGGCCCCGCGTCTGGACCGCGCCCTGAAGAAGATCGCCAAGCGGGGCGGGGAGGTCGTCCTCATCGACGGCACCCTCATCCCCACCCAGCGCCGCACCGGCAAGGCGAACCGGCCGAACTACTCCGGCAAGCACCACCGCCACGGCCTGCAGGTCCTCGCCCTCACCGACGAAAACGGCCGCCTGATCTGGATCTCCGCCGCCCGGCCCGGCCGCATCCACGACATCACCGCCGCCCGCCGCGATCACATCCTCGGCCATCCCCGCGCCGCCGGCCTCGGCGCCCTGGCCGACCTCGGCTTCCTCGGCCTGGACGACGATCCGGACGACCCCGTGGTCGTCACCGGCTTCAAAGCCACCCGCGCCCGCAAGCTCAACCCCGCCGAGAAACAAGCCAACCGGGTGCTGGCCGCCGGACGCGCCCCCGTCGAACGCGGCTTCGCCCACCTGAAGAACTGGCGGATCCTCACCAAGCTCCGCACCGACCCCGCCCGCGCCACCCACCTGTTTCGCGCGCTGCTCGTCCTGACGAACATCGAGGCCACTACCGACAATTGATCTCTACCGCAGGCAGCCCACGATCAGCACATGCCCCGGAACAGCGTCACCGGGCCGGGATCGGCTGAGTGAGGTTCACCGGGTTGCCGTCGGGGTCCTGGATGTGGGCGACGCGCTGTCCCCACGGCATGTCGTTGGGGCCGCTGCGGACCGAGCCGCCCAGTGCCTCCACCCGGCCGAGCGTATCGTCGACGTCGTCGACACCGATGCTGAGCAGGATCCGCGGCGCCGCCCCGGTCCCCGGGTTCGCCTTGGCCACCAGCCCGAGGTCGGTGTCGCCGATGCGCAAGCCAAGGTAGAAGGCCGGGCCTTCCGCCGGTACCCGGAAGATCTCCTCAGCGCCGAACAATTTCGTATAGAAGCCGAGCAGGACGTCCTGGTCGGCAGTGATGATCACTGGCTGGATGGTGGACATGGCACTCCTGTCGAGAACGGTCGTGTCGCTGGGTAGACCGTTCGAGGACGGTGAACTCATCGGCAAAACCAGCCCGCCGGACGATCTACAACACAGACTGCCGCCCACGACCAGCACGAGCACCCCGAAACGAGGTCACGCCACCCCGCCGACCAGCCACTTCAAGATGGCGGAGCTTCAAAGGTCAAGGCCCATGCACCATCGCCCCACGGCCCCGACACGGTCGGCAGGTTCGGAGGGAAGATCTTCGGCGCGACCGTCGCCGTGGTGACGAAGGTGGTCGACTTCGCCTACACCCCGTCGAAGAAGGGTCCTGAAGACACGTATGTGGCTGCTCCTGCAGCACCGGGAAAGGTGAGATGCCAATGAAGAACCTTCCGGGCACACCGCCCCCTGGCCGCCGTCGCGCAGGTCCGCCGCAGCCCGGGCGCCGATGTCCGAGCGCGGGACATCTGCTGCGCCCCCGGAGTTCGCGGGCGTTCGTCCTCGGTCTGTGCATGTCCGTCGGCGGGCTCGCCGGCGGAGTGCGTGCCGCGCTGGACGGGAAGGGGATCGGGACGACTCTCGGCATCTTCGGCATCGGAATTCTCGGGCTAATTTTCGCCGTCGCGTGGGTCGTGACCTACGCGCGGGAGCCCTGAGAATCACGAGCACGACGTGGTCCGAGGCCCTGCGACCGGCAGGCCTCGGGCCATCACGAACGTCCCGCACGAATGAAGACGGCCTTGGGCCAGGGGCGCCCCGCTCACCACTGGCCCCGAGAAGGCCCTGATCGGCCTGGGACGGCTGGTGACGGGGACTCTTCTGATGATTGCGGGCTGTCAGCGCCTCCTGCGCCTGCCGGAACCTGCTCACGCCCGACTCTCCGACTGGTGCAGCGAGGGATGTTGCTCAGCAATGAGCCTCGCAGCACCTGCTCGGTCCGCGCGTCGGCAACGCCGGCCCGGTATGTGGCCGCTTTCTGGCAGGCAAGGTAGCCCGGCCATGAGCGCGTGAGACGCATTTCTCGTCGCCGGTGTCGATACGCTGGACATGGGCGGGGATCCGGACTCCGCGCATCTTGGTGAGACGCCCCGCGAGGGTGTCGATGTCCCGGGCCGGGCGCTCGGTGGCACCGAGGCATACGGGCTGCTCCGCGCGATCTCCCAGGCCACCTCGACCACCCGTGCGGCCGAGGCCCGCGCGGCGGCGGCCTCCCGCCATCCTGCGGCGCGTTTCTCGATGGCGCGCTGGGTGAGAGCTGTCGGCGTTCCTAGCGGGACGTGCCCGCAAAGCGCAACGCGATCCGGCCCTTGTCGTCGGCGGTCGCCGGGACGCGCACGCGTTCGTCGGCCTTGGCCGCCGCCCACGTGAAAGCGTCCGTTTCTGACTGTCCCAGAAACACAGGAGTGGCTGCGTAGGTCAGAAGTAGATTCTGGCACAGATCTTGGGGAGTCGTCGCGGAGCGTCACTAAGGCAGGATTATTCTGCAGGAGTAGCTCGAATCCGGCTGGCACGTGGGGCTGTCTGTCGATCTTCTTGATGCGGCTCCCGGCCGCCTGCCCTGGATCCGGCGGGACGAGTTCAGTCCGCACGGCTCCTAGAGCGATCGGAGGACGATGTTTCCCCGATCAGATACCCTGCGGCCATGGGGGATGTAGGGCAGGCCTCGTTCGGAAGCAACGGCACGTCGGGGCCCGAAGGCCCGTCGCGGTGGAGGCAACTGGCGCCGGTGTGGGTGAACTTCATCATCGGGTTGCCCGCCATGGTGCCCTTGCACTCGGCATGGGTGCTGCTGACTGAGTACCGCGCTTGCGCGTTCGACAACTCAGGGTTCGGGCAGACCCACTGCGGCAGTGTCGACGTCATCGAAGGGGCGGGGTGGGCCAGGGCCGGAGTTGTTATTTTCGGCGGGCTTGGTCTGTTGTTGATCGTCGCCGTTGATGTGCTCTTCCCTGCGGCCTATGGGCGTCGGATCCGGCCGTGGCTACTTGGAATGCTCGTCATCCCGGTCCCCTATCTGACCGTGATCGCAGCACGTGCCATGCTCGGTTGAGATACCGCCCGGCAACCTCGTTCACCGACCGGGATCCGTGACAGGTTGTAGCCTCCATGTGATGCTGAAACTCGATTCTGGTTCAGGTCTGGGGTGACGGTCGCGGAGAGTTACTGAAGCAAGGTCATCTTGCGCAACAGTTCGAATCCGGCTCGGCCGTAGAGCTGCCTTTTGATCTTCTTGATGCGGTTCACGGCGCCCTCGACGCTGCCGAAACTCCACTCCAGGGTGAGTCCGGTTGTCACGGCGTCGAGGTCTCGGAGCAAGTGGAGTGCGAAGCCGGTGAGGCCGGGCAGCTGGCTGGCATCGACGACCTCGATCCAGGCGGGGAGCGTGGCGCCAAGGCGGTTGCTGAGTATCTCGCCGAAGTCGCGGATGTGCCCTGCGGCTGTGTCCAGTTCGGGACAGCGGGCCAGGACCTCCTTCAGATTGGCGCGGTCCTCCTCGTCCAGTGCCGTGGGGTGACGGGTGAGCCAGCCGGGTACCTGCCGCACCGTCGGCGGTCGGGGCGGTGGGCTGGCAGGAGCTGTGCGCAGGGTGGCGATGTGGGCGCGGACCATCTGGTAGGTGACGGGGGCGTTGTCGGCGAGGAGTTCACGGTGGAGGTGGGTGACGCTGGTGCATCCTGCGGCGAATCGTCGGTCCAGGTAGGACTTGTAGGGGTCCAGTCTGCTGGACCGGGGAGGGTTCTCGCGGATGGTGTCCTGCCAGCGTGCGGCGGTCGCGTACCGGAGCACGGTGTTGAGGCCCCATCCCAAGTGCCGGGCGATCGCCCGACGTGAGTGGCCTTGAGTGAGCATCTCGTGGACCAGTGCATGTGCGGCCTTCTTGCGCTCGGCCCGTCGGCCGATGGGTTCGCAGTCGTCCTGCGGCCGACTGGACTCTGAGCTGATCGACTCCAGCAGTGTCCCGCTGGGCGACGGGCTGCGCAGGCAGCCGCGGTGGGCGGCGACACAGGTCTCCACGGCCCGGCCGAGGCCCTGCCACAGATGGAACCGGTCAGCGACCTATAGGGCATCGGGGGCACCGCGCCGGGCGCCTTCGGCGTATGCACCGGCCCGGTCCCGGCAGATGATCTCGACGCCTGGGTGACGGATCAGCCACGCGGCCAGCGGCCCGGCTTCACGCGTCGGGAGCACATCGACCACGCGATGGGCTTCCACGCAGGTCAACACGGTGGAGTCGTCTGGCCGCGACGGATCGCGAAGTCGTCCACGCCCAGCACTTGCGGCGTGCTGAACTGCGGATCAGGCAATGCCATGACCCTGCGCAGCAAAGTCATCCTTCCCACGCCGAAGCCCAGCTGGGCGGCCAGCTGGGCGCCGGCCCGCCCGGCCAGCGCGAGCCCCACCCGCTCCAGGGCGTGGTTGAGCCGAGTGGTGAACCGTGCGTACGGGGTGGCCAACTGCGAGAACGGTTCGGTGAACGTCCGGCGCGGACAGTCCGCAGCCCCACAGATGAAACGCCGGACCACCAACCGGATCACGACACCCTGCTCAGCAAGCGGAAGGTCCTTCAACCTGCGCTGATAGCGGTCGTGCACCTGGTCCGAGAAGCGGCCGCAGTCCGGACACTCCGCCCCGGCCACCCGGCCTCTCGCCACCACCTCGGCAGTGCCGAACAAGGCGGTCACCGCCTCGACGTCCACCTCGTCGATACCGTCGAACACGATCGAGTCCCAGAACGATGCATCGGTCAGCATGACCAGCACCATCACCGTCCACGGCCGACATCGGCAGAGAAGACCGCACACTTGACGGAGCGTCATTGCCGATCGCCGGGCGGCCGCGCGTACGCGGTCTCACGCGACCCAGCCCCTCACAATCGAACACCAAGGTCACCCTCCGCGACGGCTCCCCAAGATCTGTGCCAGAACCCAGAAGTAGGAGCGGTTGTCGACGCATTCCAGGAACGACCACGGATCGACGATCACAAGTATGGTGATGAGAAGTAGGAGCAGCGGAGCCGCCGTAGGAGGCTGCGGGCCGCACCGCCGGGGGTTGTCCATGAGGGACGATCCCCTCATGGACAGAGTGGTTGATCTCGACGAGGTGGCTGTCGTTCTGGCTCAGCGGACGGCGGGTTGTACGTCGGCTGGCCTTGAAGTGGGCCGGGTGACGTGGAGGGATGCGGAGGTTTCCTGGCCTCAGCCACTGGAGACCAACAGGGCTCGGGTTCATGATCCGGACTCGGTTGGCGTGGTCATATCCGGTCCGGCGGAGGCCGTGCTGTCGGTTGTACTGTTCCGTGGTGGCTGGGGCGATGTGGACTTCGTCGCTGACCTTGACGACGCTGGTTGCCTGCCGGCCTCAGGGATCACCTCGGCGTCAGACTTCGGGACCTGGATGGATCAGTGGGTCACTCGTGTCTTCGGGAGCCTCGACAACGGTCGATGAGAGCTGCCCCGCCTTGGCCCACCTGGCCGCCTGCTGTTCAGCGCGAGCGCGGGTGGTGGCGAGTCGGTAGGAGTCGGTGCCCGTCTCGATGATGTTGCCGCCGAAGGTGAAGCGGTCGACGATGGCCGCGCAGAGACGCGAGCCTGGAGGCCCCATGACGACCGACGTGTTCGTCGGCTCCTTCGGCGCCCGCTGGCAGGACGCTCCCCCGCCGGCTACCCGCGCAGCTCCGGCTCCCACCTGCCCGGCAGGGGGACGGCGCTACGCGTGTCGTTCCTGCCCTTCACCAGCGCACCGAAGGCACCTTCGTGCGCCGACCCACTCGATCCGCCTGATCTCGTCCGGCTACCTACATCTGCCGACCGGACCGGACGGCTTCCCTATCCCTCCCGCCGCCGACCGGATCGAGGACGTCCGCGACCGGCTCCGCGACCCGGTCGGCGCCCGCGACATCCTCGCCCCGGACGGCCTCAACCCCCGCGTCCAGGACTAGTGACCTGAGTCAGAGATTCGCTGGCAGTAGCTGGCGACCTTGTCGAGGATTTCGTCGGCGGTCTTGGGCCAGATGAAGGGCCGTGGGTGGTCGTTCCAGTCCGCGACCCAGGCCCGGATGTCGCGTTCCAGTGCTTGGACGGAACGATGGACACCGCGTTTGA
>NZ_JAFBGA010000036.1 GCF_016909575.1 Streptomyces sp. HB132
GCGTTGTAGACCCCGTTGAGATCCGTGACCAGGTTGCGTACGCCCCGGTGGTCGCCGGAGGCCTCGTACGTCTCGTCGAGCAGCCACCAGTCCGGAGCTGGTGGAGCGGCGGGGTTCTGGTCGGGGCGCCTGGAGCGGGTCAGATGGTGGCGGACTCCCCGGCCTTCACGTCGGCGACGAACGAAGCGAACGCACCGGCGGGGAACTGCAGAACTGGGCCGCTCGGGTCCTTGGAATCACGCACGGGAACCACGCCGTGCGAGACGACGAGGTTGGCGGCGACCTCGATGCAGTCGCCGCCGTTGTTGCTGTACGAGGACTTGAACCAGCGGGGGGATTCGGTCGTCACGGGGTGCCCTTTCGCAACTGGCTGATCATGGTCACGGATGCCGCTTGCGACAGCGCTTCGGCCTGTAGCTGATGGTAGGCCGTCAGCATGGGCATCACGGACGAACTTTCTCGGTCCAGGTGCCCCTGAGCCTGCGACTCGGCATAGCAGATCACGGACCGATCCGGCAGCGTCAAGAGGTTGACGGGCAGGTCGAACGTGCGTCGTTCGCCTATCTCGAACGGTGCCACCTGTAGCACCGTGTTCGGCAGCTCGGCGAACTCGACCAGACGCTCCAACTGGGCCGCCATGACGGCGGACCCTCCAACGGGTCGACGGAGGCAGCTTTCGTCCATGGTCACGAACACCATGGGTGGTCGGGGTCGCGCCAACGCCGCCTGTCGCTCCGCCAGGAACGAAACGCGCTCATCCGCTTGTTCAGGAGTGATGGCACCCCGTCGCACGGCGCTGTTCGCCAACACCCGTGCATACTCGGGTGTCTGAAGCAGGCCGGGGATGATTCCAATGTTGTAGAGCCTGATCTCTACTGCTCGCCCCTCGTGTCCCACGTACTCGGGGAAGCCTTCCAGCAGCGAGCCGTGTCGCATGTCGCGCCACTCGCGCTCGAGCGAATCGGCGGAACCGGTAATGCCGAAGACGAGATCGGCTTTGCGGGAGAAGGGGAGAGTCGGCGGCTTCCGACTGGTTTCCACAGCCGAAATATGCTGACTGGAATATGCCAGGTTCTCTGCCAGCTCTTCCTGGCTCCAGCCTCGACCCTCCCGCAACCTGCGCAGGTGGGCGCCATAGGCTGCTCGAGGGCTGCTCCCGGGGTCCAATTCCTTGCGGTTGACCATTCCGCCGCCCAATCCTTCCTTCTTTATTGCCCAGTTGAAGGGCTCCTGACTCTACGTCACGCTGGGCGAGCCCGGTAGCGATACGACTACGGAGAGGAGTGGGCCGTGCCCTGGAAGCACACACCCCGGTCACCCACCGCCCGGCAACGCCGCAGTGACGCGGACGAGCCGACCGCGCGGATCGACGCGGATGCGTTCTGGCGACTGGTCCCGGACTGGGTGCCACGCACTGGATACGCCATGCCGAGCAGGCACGTGCTCAGGGACGTCGAGGCCGGACTACGGAAGCGAGTTCGAACGGTGAGTGACCCCACGGTTGTGCCGGCGCTTCACGTGCCTGCTCCGGAGCCCGTGCCAGTGGAGGGTTGCGACGTGTGTGGAGCGCTGACACGGCAGCGGGTGTCAGCGCACGCGGCAGGGAGCATCGTCACGGTCCGGAGCTGCAACGAGGAGATCGCGAACCACCCGCACCGGAGGGCCGACCGGGAATGAGGGCGAAGACCCCTGTGGCGAAGGGGCCGGGAAGCGTGAAATGCGCCCTCGCTTCCGCCGGACCGGAAGTGATCGACGTGGGCCGGTCATGTTCGATCGGTACTACGAAAAGCCGGGCGCGGTTCGGGATGTGTATGCGCCCCTCTCAATGAAATGAGCCCCTCGACCGGTCTCGAGTGGCGCGTCCACTTCCGGAGAATCCGACCCGCAATCGATGCGGATAAACAGCATGTGGTGGCGGTCGGAAGGCTCTACAGGCAACGGCAGAAAGGCAGGGCATGAGCACGAAGGTGCGATCCGAGGAGACGCCGGTGTGGGCGGCGGGCACGGTCGGCGAGGACGTCATGACCGTGCACAAAGTCACCGGCCCGTTTGATGACCTTGAGCGCTCCCGTGAGGTGAAGTCGGTATGCGGTGCCGGTGAGGCCGGTGACGAGAAGGATGTATGGGCTCGCGCCGTGAACTGTCCGGGTTGTCTTGCCCTCGCATGACCTCGCCCCGCCCTCGCATGACTTCGCCCCTTTGACCCGGCCGAGTCCTGGCCGGTCCGAAACGGGCGGCCGGCAGTGGGTGGCAGGCAGGTGCTGGCTGTACTGCCGACGCTCAGGACTGCTGGTGATGTGGCTCGGGCCCGTCTCATCACGCGGGATGGACGCGCCGATGTACGGCTGCGAGGCCTGCATCGCCGAGCTGGACCGCATGGTCCGGGACCACTTCGCCGCGAAGGACACCGCCATCCCCTGGTCTCCCGCCTCCCCGGACTCGGTACCCGCCGGGAGGCGGGGCTCCACCCCCGCCCTCGGCAGGGCGGGTCGCAAGAGAACGATTCGACGAAACACCGAGAGGACACCTCTATGAACCCGTTCTGGTTGCTTCAGGCCGACGGAGGAAACCCGCAGGACGACAGCGACTCGGGCAACAAGCACGGCGGAGGTGGCTCCGACGAAGGCGGTAACAGCAGCGACGGGCAGACACCGGCGGACGGGCGCTGACCGTGTCCGAGGAGACGATGTCGGAGGCCGGTCCTGGCGGGCTGGCCTCCGGGCTCATGAAAAAGGGTGTGCTGGCTTCCGACTGGTTGCCGGCCTTCAAGGCGGTGCCCCGTCACCTCTTCGTCCCGGATGTCATCTGGCCGGGGAGAGCGGGAGCGAACCGCCAGGACGACCAGGTGGTTCGGTCGGAAGACCCGGAACTGTGGTGGAAGACCGTGTACACGGATGCTCCGATCACGACACAGTGGGACGACGGGAGGCACACGGGCCCTGGCCGGGGTTGTACGCCGTCCTGCTCCAACTCGATGCCCACGATGGTGTTCTCCATGCTTGCGGCGCTCGACGTCGAGGCCGGTCACCGGGTGCTGGAGATCGGCACGGGCACGGGCTGGAACGCCGCTCTGCTGTGCCACCGGCTCGGAGACATGAACGTCGTCACGGTCGAGGTGGACGCGCAGATCGCAGCCACGGCCCGCGCCCGGCTCATGGCTGCGGATTTCCATCCGAAGGCCATCGTCGGCGACGGCACGCGCGGCTACGGCAAGGATGCGCCGTACGACCGGATCATTGCCACGTGCTCGGTCGGGAGCATTCCGGACCAGTGGGTGGGCCAGACCAAACCGGGGGCGGTGATCGTGGCCCCCTGGGGCCCCGTGTATGGCGGTGAGGCGGTGGCCAGGCTCACGGTCACGGAGGCCGGAGTGCTGACCGGCCGGTTCGTCGGCTCGTCGGCTTTCATGCGGCTCCGCGGGCAAAGACGGAACCTGCCGCCCGCGAGCGACTTCCTCGACGAGGACCTCTGGCCCGCCGGGGGCGTGGAGTCCAGGACGACACTGTCACCCGACGACGTGGGCGAGTGGATCCACATGTTCGCGATCGGTGTGCAGGTCCCGGACATGTTCTGCCGTGTGTCGGACGTGCGGGAGGACTCCTACCGGCTGTGGCTGTTCGACAGAGGGAGGACGAGCTGGGCGTCAGCCGACTACACGAGTGGGGAGACCTCCTTCCGCGTCGTGCAGTCAGGGCGTCGAGACCTGTGGCGTGAACTGGAGGCCGCGTGGCGGTGGTGGTACCAGCAGGGCCAACCGGACTTCGACCGGTTCGGCCTCACCGTGGATCACCGCGGCCACGTGGTGTGGCTCGACGCTCCGGCCAACCCCGTGCCCCGGTGGGCTCCGGGGCCCCGCGCGCGGAACGAGTGAAGGGCAGCCTTCGGCGCGGACACTTCCGGCCGCCTCGCGATCGCACGCACCGGACGACGCTCCTCATGGGGCAATCTCGGTATGGAGCGGTCGTCGGCGGGTTCCCCGGACGCGCGGCGCAGGACAAGCGGCGCATTACACGCTGTTGGTGGTCGCGCACTCCGCGATAGCCTGGCGCCGACGAGGACGTCATCAGGGACGGTGACGTACGAGGGGGGACTGTGGAGCGGCGCGATGTACGAGGGCACTACGAAGGACTCGCCGCCGCGTACGACGATCACTGGGTGTACGGGCCGAGCTACATCCCCTGGATGGCGGCTCGCATAGCCGAAGCGCTACGGCTTACGGGCACTGACCGCATCGCCGACATCGGTTGTGGCACAGGGCTGTTCGCGCGGGAAGTGGCGAACCACGTCCGGCCCACCCACCCTGTCCTCTGCGCCGACCCATCGGAAGCGATGCTGCGCCAGATCGGCACGCCACCCCCGCCCGGCCTGATGCCGGTCGTTGCCTCGGCGGAGAACATCGCTGATGGCGACGTCGCGCTGCCGCAGGGCCAGCTCGACGCGATGTGGTTGAAGGAGTCGGTTCACCATCTCCCGGACCCGGCGCGGACACTGCGAGGACTGGCCGCCCGGCTGGCGCCCGGTGGGCGCTTGCTGGTGGTCATGCTCCCGGCCACGATCCGGTATCCGCTGTTCAATGCGGCACTCACCCGTTTCGAGGAGCTCCAGCCGGACCCGGCCGACATCGTGGGCCATCTGGAATCCGCCGGGATGAAGGCAGGGCTCACCCACGTAGAGCACGAGCTGCGCATCGACCGGGACAGGTACTTCGGCATGGTGCGCGCTCGCTACATGTCGCTGCTCTCCACCTTCAGCGACGGTGAGATCGAGAAGGGCATCGAAGAGATGAGCGCAGCTCACCCCGAGCCCGTCCTTGTGTTTCCCGACCGATTCGCCTTCGTCCTGGGCGAAGCGGAGAAGCAGCGAGGTGGGGGCGAATGAGCACTGTGGTTGATGAACGACTGCGTCGGCTCCGGAGCGAACTGGACGATCATTCGCGGATCGCGGACCACCTCGGGCTCGACCTCGAGCGTCCCCTACGCAGCCTCAACGACGGCTATCCCGAAAATGCCGTGGCGCTCGTCGGGAAGCTGACCGAGAAGCTCCTCAAGGAGTTATGGCGTCACCACAACATCGAGGGCGACCCCACGACCAAGGCGTTGAACGACCTGGTCAAGCGCTGCCGTCCGCACATCCGCAGCAGCACGGTGATGGACGCCCTCGACGACATCCGCCGGCTCCGCAACCGCTCCACGCACGACGGATACGACATCAGCGACGAGGACGGCCTCCTGGCGGTACGCCGCCTCGTGGATGTGCTGGTCTGGTTCACGAACACGGGAAGTACGGCGCTCCTCGGTGGAGAACCTGATGTGGCCCCAGAGGTGGCCAGACGCTGTGAGTTCCTGGCGGGTTTGTACGTCACCCTGGGCTACCGGCAGGCCAAGCGCTTCGTTCTCAGCCCCGATACCGTCTACCAGCTGTTCTGTCGCGAATCAGGTATGCGGTTCGAGTACGTGGAACTCATGCTCTCCCAGGAGGCGGACGACCTGAGCACGGTCCTCGCCACCACCGGCGGCGAGTTGCTGCGGACCCGGTTGCCCAAGCTCACCAGGTTCGTCGTTCTGGAGGACGACAACGGAAGCGCAGCCTCCGGCGCACTTCACGACCTGCTCGGACTCGACTTCCGGATCGTCCGTTACGACGGCTTCGTCGAGACACTCATCAACCTCGATACGCATATCGGGACCATCTCGTCCTCGGTCGGGCACGCAGGGCCCCACGTCCCGATCAGTGCAGCTGTACTGTCCACCGACCCGCACACCGGCGAATCCCGGATGGCGGAGTCCGAGGACGCTGCGGAGCTACTAACCCGCCTCGCTCGGGGCAGCGCCAACGTGCTCGTCACCGGCCGCTCCGGAAGCGGGAAAAGCACTCTTCTGCGCTCCCTGGCGTCCAACCCCGAAATCCGGCGGTTCCGCTTCTACTTCGATCTCGGGCTCAAACCCAAGGACGAGCCGTTCTCCGAGTACGCCGGGCGGCTCCTGGCGCCGTCCATGGCGTCGGACCGCTCCTGTGCCTACGACCTCTTCCTCTACCTGATCCGATCAGGCACCGCGCTCTGCGTTCTCGACGCGGTTGACGAGGGTGTAGATGAATCAAGTCCTGCCGGCTTCCTGCGGCTCTTCGCCGACCTCGCGGCTGTTCTCTCTGCCGAGTCCGCCGTGGTCATGAGTTCGCGGGTGTCCTTTCTGGCCGACTCGCCACAGGTACGCCAACTGTTGGACAGTGGAGCCGGCCGTTCCGAGCAGCTCGTCGAGCAGATGTACGCCAACGGAGTCGACCCGGCGAGGGTCCCGCACTTCCACCTCGTACGCCTCGCCGAACCCGATGCGACACCGTTGGAGAAGCGACTCACGGAGTCGCTGGCGCTTCCTCCCGGTCAGCCGCTCGCCGATATCCTCGGCGCGCACATCACGCAGACACTGGCCGTGCAGGGCCGACCAGGTATCGAAGAGCGCATGACCGCTTCGTTCGGGCACGCTTTTGTGACCGACCAGACCGTCTTCTCCCTTCTCGACCTGCACCGGTCGTTGGGGATGAGCGCGTTCACCGGCGGGCGGCTGGCCTTCGACGCCTGTGTGCTCCTTCCTTTGCTGCGACAGGCGGACTCCGACCAGGTCGCCTTCGTGCACACTGCCTACCAGGCGCTACTGGCTGCGCGGTATCTGGCTGTGGCCGAGCACCGGGACACGGCAGCGGATGTGCCGGGCGGCGCATTCATCACCGAGCAGGTGCGGGCGTTCCTCGCGGGCCTGCCCGGGAGCCCGGCGACCGACGACTGCGTCCTGCCCGCCGGGACCTATCTCGTCGGCCCCGCGGAACGGCTGGTTCTGTGCCGAGTACCGCGATCCGTGCGCTTCGATCGTGACGCCGTGACTGTGGCGCGCTACCGCCGCTTCCTCGAAGCGCTCAACAGCGACGGCACCTCTCCGTGGGACCATCCCGACCAGCCGGCCAATGTCACGCACCACCCGTGGACCGACCGGCTGCGCGAGGCCGGCTACTACACGGACGCACGATTCGACGCGTACCCGGCTGTCTGCGTCAACTGGTGGAGTGCCTACGCCTTCGCTGCATTCGAGGGCAAGAGGTTGCCTACGTCCTTGGAATGGGAAGCCGCGGCGCGCGGTACGGACGGGCGGCTGTTCCCGTGGGGCGATGCCCCGGACGCCGACTTGGTCAACTGTGCGGACTCATGGGTCGGGCACTCCGTTGTCACCTACCAAGCCTGGTACGAGGACTTTGCGGGTGACGCCGTACGCAGGGCATGGGTGACCCCGGCGACCGAACGGCCCGGTAACCGGTCTCCCTTCGGCATCGGGGACATGGTGGGCAACTGCTGGGAGTGGACGTCCACCAGTCTTGGCGATCCAGGTGAGGCCGTCATCTGCGGTGGAAGCTACGACAATCCGATGCGCGCGGTACAGGTGAGCAGCAAGGGGATCTACCGAAAGCGCGGTGGGAGCAACGCGGTGGGTTTCCGATGCGTGGAAGATGTCACGGACACCGGGGAGATGACGGTATGAGCGGCGAGCCTCGCCACGGAACGATCATCGACCGGCGGTCGAGCGGCGGGGGAGTGAACGGCACCCTCGGGTCCTACATCGTTCAGGATGACGAGGACGAGCGGTACTACGGCTTCGACTACCGGCAGATCGTAACCGAGGGGTTCCGGACCATCCGTACGGGAGAACGTGTCCGCTTCTACGTCTCGGGAACCAGCCCCGACCGAGCGGAGTTCGTCATCCGCCTCGACCAGCCCGACCCGTCCGAGTACTACGGATGAACGCGTCGCTCCCCCTCGAGACCGTCACCGGGGCTCGCCAGGAGCTGACGGTTGTCGTACCGGTGCGCCTGCTGAGGACTCCGGAATGGGATCAGGGGCCATTCCCCTTCGAGCTGGGCAGCCGCCGCACTGACGCCGAGACGAGGGCGACGTACTTCGCCCCCGCCTCCGCACGCGTCCTGTACGGCGCACCGGGCAGGCCCCGCCGCTGGTACCGGCCGACATCGGTCGTACACAACGGCGTGCACCTCATCGGCATGGAGCTTCTTCGCACTGCCACTGCCCGCAATCCCGAACACGCCTTCGCAGTGCTGCACTTCACGGTGACCAGACCTCTCCTGCCTGTGGTGCGTGCGATAGCCGGGCGGGCTGCCGCCGACGGCGATGCCGCGATGCTCACCGGTCCGCTGGATCCTGCGGTGCTCCTCGCCGAACTGGCCGAGGTCACCAGCGGGACTGGGACGTTCGCCATCTCCCGCCCCTACACGGTCGCTTTCCTTACCCCCGAGGCCGGTCACGGTCCTGCACTCCGTGCAGGCTATGAAGGGGAACTTCCGGATACTGCCGATCGCTGGCTCTGGCAGCTGGCGTCACGGTCGACCCCGGCCGACTTTCCGCTCGCCCCGGAGACCGCCGCCGTGGAGCTCGGTAACGCCGTACGCATCTCGGCGGACTGGAGTGCCCTGGTGTTGCGGCAGGGAGCTGCCTTCCTCGGTCACCGAGCCGACACCGGGGACGGGGACTTCTACGCGTTCGGGGCCCTGCACTCGCGCACCGTCTACCTGGACGCGCTGCTGCTCGGGTCGCTGCAGCGTGACCATATCGACGAACTCACCGACGAACTCTCGGATGTCTTCGATACCAGCCCGCTGGCACGGAGAGTCGCCACGCTGGAGCGCAGCATCGCGGCCTTCCGAAGTACCTACTGGCGCCAGCACCTGACGGCCCACGGCCCGGCCAACGAGCTGCTGCTCGCCTTCCAGAACCAGCATCGGCTGGCCGACCGCTTCGGGGAGATCCTGGCGGAGGCCGCTGACTACAGCCGTTTGGTGCAGACGCAGGAGAGCCAGCAGATCAGCGGCGCACTGGGAGCGCTCACGGTCCTGGGTCTGCCGCTCGGAACCGCGCTCGGCGTGCTCCAGGTCGTCGGCGACGAATCCGTCAGTCACCTACTCGTTGCGCTAGGGATTTCTCTGGTCGTGACCGCTGGTGCTCTAGCGACGCGTTACGGGCGGCTGGTGCTCTCATCGCTGCGCGGGGGCGGCAGGCCGTAGCCCACCCCGAAGCTCAAGTCCCGGAACCCGGGTCTCGGGTGCCGGGGTTCGAGTGCCGGAGACGTTCCCGTCACTCGTTCGTGGGTACGTGCGAGGCTCCCGGCCCGGCGCTTGAGCTTCGGGACTCGGAGGTCGGGATCCGAGGGCCGGGATTCGAGCGATGTTGTTCATCCGGGGGGTAAAAAAGGTGGTTTGGGGAAACCTGACCACCCTCCCTACCCCGTCACGGCCAGCAAGTATGACTAATCGTGACCGGCTTGCGGCGCAGAGTCGTGGGTGCTTACGGTGCCCTCAACGAAACGACCCCGGCACGGTGTTGGACGCACCAGCCGGGGTCTCACCCCAAGATCGAAAACCTGAGGACGATCTCGTGGCTACCCAGCAGACTAGCTCCGCCCCCTCTGCCCCCGCACCCTCACGCTCGTACCGCCAGGCCCGCAGCGGCTACGGCAAGCGCTCCGTGCCTGCCCAGTCCCCGCCTCAGGCAGCTGACTTCGCCCTCCTCCTCGAGCGTGAGCGGTACGTCGCCGGTTACGTCGACCATCTCCCCGACGGTGCGGCCATGGACATCAAGTCGCTCGCCAAGGACCTTCCGCTGTACGGGCAGATGGCCATCGGCACGGCACTGCGCACCCTCGCGGTAGCCGGACACCTCCGCCACGTACGTTGCCGTGTCGAAACCCTCGGCCAGAGCCGCTGGGTGACCCGTACGTTCTGGTCCCGTACCGCCCGCGACAACGAGTGGTGGGCCTCCCACCTGGCCGGGGAGGGGGCGGCCGGGGCCCCGGACGCCCCTGTCGGGCCGCCGGTGCCCACACCCCAGGAGAAGCTTGCCGCCCTCGCGGTGCCGCAGCAGAGGAAACCGGCCGGCCCGGCCCCGGACAGCGCCGCGCCCTCGCCCGGGTATCTCGCTCTGGCCCGGCTCGGCCGCATCGAGCCCCGGCTCGCCCTTTCCGCCGGGGACTGCGCCGCGCTGGAGCGGCTTGCTGCCGAGTGGTTCGCCCGTGGAGTGGACGCCGACTACCTGATCCAGGCCCTGGCCGCAGGGCTCCCGGCCCTCATCGGCTCGCCCGTCGGCTTCGTACGCCGCCGTCTCACCGACAAGATTCCCCCTCGGCTGCCCTCCGCCCCCGCTGCGGGCCGGGATGCGTCGGCCGTGCGCCGCCCTCTCCTGGTCGAGTGTGCCGAATGCGGCCGCCCGGGCCCGGCCGACGCGCTCCCGGACGGTCTCTGCCGCCCCTGCCGCACAGCCGTTCAGGCGGGGGCGCCGGACCCGGCAGACGCAGCGACCCCACTGCCCGGCGAGCGGGACGTGCACGCGCTGGTGGGCAGCATGCGCAACCTGATGCGGACACCCTGACCGCGCCTCGGGGTCGACAGTCGTACGCTCCGGCCGAGCCCGGAGGGATGCCTGTCGATGTGCCTGACTAGGCTTCCCGGGTCCGGGGTCTGTCGAGACGCCGGGTGACACCGATCATGGGGGAAGCAATGCGCAAGACACTTACCGCAACGTCCTTCGTTCTGGCGGCAGCTCTGCTGACGGGCTGCGGTGGTGGCGAGGAGAAGCCGGCCGACGCGGGCAAGGGGGGCACCCCCACCGCTCAGGAGTCCGCGAAGCCGGAGATGGCAGGCGGGGACGCCGTGGATGGGGGCGCCTCGCACGAGGTGACGATCAAGGTCGAGGGGACGGGCAAGAGCAAGGTCATGTACACCCTCGACGACTCGGACTTCGCCGAGGTGGACCTGCCGTGGACCAAGACGGCCACTATCGCCCCGCGGGGCGCGGAGCGCGAGGTCGGCCGCCTGGTGATCGTGACGCCGGGCACCATGACCGCGGCCGACGGCATGCTGGTTGCGGCAGGGTGCTCGATCATGGTGGACGGTAAGACGGTCGTCGAGAACGAGGGCGGCAAGACGGGCAAGCCCTGCTCGTACAAGCTCAAGTAAGGCCCCCGTACCAGGCCCCCCGGACGATGGGCCCGGTGGCGGCGGACCAGCGCCCCACCGGGTATATCGGCCGGACCCGGGGCTCCTGCCGAGCCCTACCTGCACCCCATGGCGCGCAGCCCTTCCGGACGGTAGGCCGTCGCGAACTTCTCCAGCTCGGAACGTTGCTTGCGGGCTTGGTCGAGGGGGACGGCCCGGGTGATTCTGAGAATGTAGTTGCTCTTGCTGCCACGTTCGGGACACGGGCTCAGCGATACGTACGCATCGTCGGTTATCACCGCGTTCTCCGATGTCCCGGACGGTTGCGGATTGCGGTCGGCAGATGTTTTCTGCTGCTCCTTCTGCACGTCCAGGTAATTCTGGTCCCGGTACTCATTCACGTACAGCGCGTTGGACCCGTCCACTGTCACGACGCACTTCGACGTCGTCGGATCCCCTACCGCCTGCTGCTCGGCTTTGACCTTCTCACCGTCGGGCAGCAGTGGTTTCAGCAGGTCGGGGTCGACGGTGCGGTCGCAGAGAGACTTGGGCGTGGTGTAGCCGGCGGAGCCTGCGCACGCCGTCAGCCCAGTCAGAAGGGCTGCGGCTACGGCGAGGGACGGTGCGGTGCGGCGAGTGCCGCCCCAGGATGTCGTGATCATTCGGTGTTGCCTGCTATCCGGTTGGCGGTGCTGTTTCCGTTGAACGCCGAATTTCCGCTGGACCCCTCACGCAGGTATTCATTGCCTTCTTGGGACAGTCTGTGGTCGGGGTTGACCGACGACCACTCCTCTCCCAGCGCCGCCAGATACGTCTGCCTGGAATCAAAGGTCTCACTGACGTCGATCTTTGCCTTGTCGTCGATGCGGTTCTGCTCCTCGAGCTGCCAGGCGTACGCTGCCGAGTCCACACCGCGCTGGACGGCATCGCCCACGACGGGGATGAAGTTCGCGGCTCCACCCACCGTGTGGTAGCCCCATTTGGCAGGCCAGGAGGGGTCCTCCTTGTCGGTGTCGATCGCGGCATAGCGAGCAGCTTCCATGAAGCCGACGGACTGTCCCGCCCTCTGCAATTCCTCCTCGGGGTCTCCCTTGTGCTCCGCGTGAAAATCGGCGACGATCGCCTGGTTCAGGCCCTCCGTCATCATGCCGTAGGCATTCTGGTCGCGGGAGACCTGTTTCGACACTTCGAGTAGCTGTTCGTAGTCCAGCGGGGTGGCGTGCTTATTCAATGAGCTCGCCGTCTGGTGCACTTCGTCGCCGTAGTTGCCCAATAGTGCGGCCATGTCGTCACGTAGCTCAGGCGGGAAGTCGTCCCCCTTGTCCGAGAGTCGGCTCAACGCGCCGCTCATGACCTCGTGCTGGGCGTCGGTGTGCTCGTACGAGGTGATGACGTTCGGCTGGTCCGGGTTGAGGCCGGTGCCCGCCGCCAGCAGCGCCCTGCCCAGCGTGTCCCGTGACTGCACCGTGCCGTCGCCCTTCCCGAACGGGTCGTCCTCGTCGTAGAAGGCGCGGTCCTTCAGGAGATAGTCCGCCATGTCGTCACGGTTGAAGAGTTCCGTGGCGAAGTCCGGGTTATGGGACGCCGCAGTGAGGAAGCCGGCCATCGGGTCGCTGCCCGGTTCGCCGAAGTCGCCCCCCTCTCCCTTGGCGGTGTAGTCGAGCTGTGCGGCGACACCCGGGTTGCCCCAGTAGTCCTTCGGCTCGAAGGGCGCCTTCTCCTTCTCGAAGGAGTGCAGCGCGTTGCCGTAGTCGTTCAGGAAGTTCTTGTCGAAGGAACCCTTGACCATCAGGTTGCTCATGATCTGGAAGCCGTACGGTTTGACCATGAGGCCCTCGTGGCCGTACTGCTTGCTTCCGGCCGCGATCATGTCTTTCTTCCACGCCTCCATCTCGGGGGTTTGGCTGTGCGAGGCGTTGGCCAGCGACATGCTGAGGTTCTGCTGTACATCGCCCAGGAGCTTGGCCCGCTCGCCTCCGGGCACGTCGCCATGGCCGGGGTCGGCGAGGTCGCGCCAGAGCTGGAGAGTGCCGTCGGCGCGCAGGCCGGTGGCGAAATCCTCGGTGAAAGCCGGGTTGTCGCGCTGATTCTTGAGCATCTCGTCGAACCGGCGGAGCTTGTCCTCGTCCCAGTCCTCGACGTGCCCCTTGGCGATCTGCCTGCGCCAGTACTCCGCGTCCGCCTTGCCCTGCTCCGCGTCGGCCTGTTTGAGACTGTCCGGGCCCTTCTCGGTGAAGTCATGGGCGTTCTTGGCGAGTTTGCGCAGGGCGCGCGCTGCGATCCGGTCGGTCTCCGTGGCCTCCCACAAGATGCGGGTGATCCGGCGCTGGGCGACGCCGAGTTCGTCGTCGGTAGGCGTGCGGATGTCGCCGTCACCGGCCGCCGCGCCGGAGGGCACGGATGCCCTGACCGTGCCGTTGCCGTTCACCCCGATATTGCCCTTCGCGAGGCTGTCGATAGCCGTGCGCAGGTCTGCCTTGTGCTTCGTGAAGTCGGTGTGCGCGCCCCGCAGGATTCCGAGGACACTCTTCGCCTCTTCGGCCGCGTCGGTGAACTGCTTCGCTGTCTTCGTCACGAACTCTCGGGTGATGGTGGCGTTCTCGCCGCTCCAGTCCGCCGC
>NZ_JAFBGA010000037.1 GCF_016909575.1 Streptomyces sp. HB132
CCACCCTCGGACCGACCCTGACCATAGGTGGCCAACAAAGCATCCGCCTCAATCGGATCACCCAGAGTCGTCCCCGTGCCATGCGCCTCCACCACGTCGATCTGTACGGGGGAGAGATCGGCGTCGGCCAGGGCCTGGCGGATGACTCGCTGCTGCGCGGGACCGTTCGGCGCGGTCAGCCCGTTCGACGCACCGTCCTGATTCACCGCCGAACCCCGAACCACGGCCAACACCTGATGCCCGTTACGCACCGCATCGGACAACCGCTCCACCAACAGCATCCCGACGCCCTCGGAGAGTCCGGTGCCGTCGGCGCTGCCTGCGAAGGACCGGCAGCGGCCGTCGCGGGACAGCCCCTGCTGTCGGCTGAACTCGACGAACACCTCGGGGGTGGCCATGACCATCACGCCACCGGCGATGGCGAGGGAGCTCTCGTGCCGCTGAAGTGAGTTCACTGCCAGATGCAGGGCCACCAGCGACGACGAGCACGCTGTGTCCACCGTGATCGCCGGGCCCTCGAGTCCCATGGTGTAGGCGATCCGACCGGAGATCACGCTGTCCGCGCGACCGGTGAGCAGGTAGCCCTTGACCTCGTCGGGTGCGGCGTTCGAGTCACCGCCGTAGCCGTGGAAGCTGGATCCCACGAAGACACCCGTGTGGCTTCCGCGGACCGATGACGGATCGATGCCGGCGCGCTCGAAGAGCTCCCAGGACGTCTCCAGCAGCAGCCGCTGCTGCGGATCCATCGCCAACGCCTCACGGGGCGAGATACCGAAGAACCCGGCGTCGAAGTCCGCGGCGTCGTAGAGGAAGCCACCCCTGTTCACGTACGAGGTGCCGGCCCGCTCCTCCCCGTCCGCGTCGAACAGACCACTCAGGTCCCAGCCGCGGTCGGACGGCACCTCGGAGATCGCGTCCACCCCGCCGGACACCAGTTGCCACAGGTCCTCGGGCGATGACACACCGCCGGGGTACCGGCAGCTCATCCCGACGATCGCCACCGGCTCGTCGGCTGCCGACTCCGCGGCCCGCAGACGGGCGCGTGTCTCCTTCAGCTCGGCGGTGACACGCTTGAGATAGCCGAAGAGCTTGTCGTCGTTCGCCATGAGTTCTCACCTGGTCCGTTCGTGTCGTACTGCGGTCGGAGGAGACGTGCCGGGGCCGGGTCAGGCCTCTCCCAGTTCCTCGTCGATGAGCGCGAACACCTCGTCGTGGGAGGCTCCGTCCAGGTCCAGCTCCCGTGCGGGTGCCTGCATCACGACCGACACCGGGCTCACCCTGCGCAGCAACTTCTCCAGCCGTTCCGCCACTTCACTCCGTGTGGGGTCGTCGTCGGGCAAGCCGGCCAATGCGTTGTCCAGCCGGTCCAGGTCGGACATGAGCGGGTTGGTTTCGGCCGCGTCCCCGCACAGTTCGCCGCGCAGGTACCCGACCAGACCGCTGACGGTCGGGTAGTCGAAGACGAGTCCGGCCGGCAGCTTGCGTCCCGCGACACCGCCGAGCCGGTTGCGCAGTTGCACGGCGGTGACCGAGTCCAGACCGAGCTCCCAGAACGGACGCTTGACGGGTACCGCGTCGGGTCCGTCGTGTCCGAGCACCACGGCGGCGTGGGTGCGGACCGTGTCGCGCAGCAGCCGCTCCTGCTCCGGGCGGCTCAGGCCCGCGAGCCGTTCGGCCAGGGTCGGGCCGGCGGCAACTGTCCCGGGTCGGCCGTCGGTGACCGCACGCTGCTGGAGGTGTCGGATCTCGTCCAGGCCGTGCAGCAGCGGACTGGGCCGGGCGGCGGTGTACGCGAGGTAGAAGCGGTCCCAGTCGATGTCGGCCAGGACCACGACGGTGTCGTCCGCGTCGAGCGCCTTGCGCAGTGCCAGCGTCGCGAGTTGCGGGGACATGGCCGGCACGCCGTGCCTGCGGCGCAGTTCGACCACGGCTTCCTTCTCCGCCATGCCTCCCTGGGCCCAGGCGCCCCAGGCGATGGAGGTGGCAGTCTGCTTGCGTGCCCGGCGGTGCCACGCGAGGGCGTCGAGGAACGCGTTTCCGGGAGCGTAGTTCCCCTGCCCCGCGGCACCGAACGTGCCTGCGGTGGAGGAGAACAGGACGAAGGCCGAAAGGTCGAGATGCTCGGTCAACTCGTGCAGGTTCCACGCGGCGCCGGCTTTGGCGCGCAGCGTCGCATCCGCGCGGGGCACCGTGAGCGTGTCCAGTCGTCCGTCGTCCAGTACTGCGGCGGTGTGGAAGACCGCGGTCAGCGGAAACTCGTCCGGTACGTCGGCCAGCGCGGCCGCAAGGGCCTCCCTGTCTCCGGCGTCGCAGGCGATGATGCTGACCCGCGCGCCTGCCTCGATCAGGTCGGCCCGTAGCTCTTCGGCACCTTCCGCCTCGGGCCCCCGACGGCTCAGCAGCATCAGGTGCTCCGCGCCTCGCGCGGCCAGCCAACGTGCGACATGGCCTCCTATGGCGCCGGTGCCACCGGTGATCAGTGCGGTGCCGGTGGCGGTCCACTCGTCGGTGCCGCCGGTGGGGGCAGGCGTGCGCGCCAGCCTTCGGGCGAGCAGACCGGTGGCGCGGACAGCGATCTGGTCCTCGCCGGACTCTCCGGCGAGCAGTCCGCACAGCCGGGTCATCGCATGTTCGTCGGGATCCGCCGGAACGTCGATGAGCCCGCCCCAGCGGTCAGGAAGCTCTTGGGCCGCCACCCGCCCCAGCCCCCACACCAGCGCCTGTGCCGGAACGACCGGGGCGTCATGAGCTCCTGTCGTGACCGCGCCGGTGGTCACGCACCACAGTCGGGCGTCGGCACCCGCCACGTCGAGGGCCTGTATCAGCGCCAGGTTGTCGGCGTAGCCCCGCGGTACCACCGAGGAGGTCGGATGCGGACGTTCGTCCCAGGCGGTCAGCGACAGGACCCCACTCACATCGGAGTGCGCGCCGAGCACCGACCGGAGGTGGTCCGCAAGATCCGCGGTGCGCTCGGAGGGTTCTTCCACGGACGCCTGGGAGGGGAGGACGATCGGGACGGCGCTCGCACCTCGACGTTCGATGCCTTCCGCCAGGGCAAATACCCGCCGGTCCTCCTCGAAGCCGTCGGGGACGACCAGCAGCCAGGTGCCGGTGAGCGGCGCGGAGCCGGCGTCCGGTACCGGCGTCCACTCGATCCCGTAGCGCCACGAGTCCACGGTGTCCTGCTCGCTCCGCTGCCTGCGCCACGCGGACAGCACGGGCAGCAGGGCGGTCAGCGAGGACTGGATGTCCGCCTCGCCTCCCGCGTCCGCTACGGCGAGGGTGGAAGCGAGGCCTTCGAAGTCCTCACGTTCCACCGCAGCCCAGAACTGGTCGTCCACGGTTCCGCCGCCCCGTGGCGAGGGGTCGTCGGACGGTGCGGGCGCGTCCAGCCAGTAGCGCTGCCGGTGGAAGGCGTACGTCGGCAGTTCCACCGGTCGGCCGCCCTCGAATGTGGTCGGCCAGTCCACGGCGACCCCGGTCACGAACAGCTCTGCCAGCGCGGTCAACAGCCTGTCCCGGTCGCCCCTGTCACGTCGCAGAGTGCCGGTGGCCACGATCCCGGTCTCGTGGTCCTTCAGCGTCTCCTCGATGCCGTTGATCAGCACCGGGTGCGGGCTGACTTCGACGAACACCTCATGGCCGGATGCCAGCAGAGTGCGCGTGACCTGCTCGAACCGCACAGTCTCGCGCAGATTTCGATACCAGTACTCAGCATTCGCGTCCTCGGCATCGAGGAGTTCCCCGGTCACGGCCGAGTACATCGGGAGGTCTCCCGGCCGCGGCACGATCGGCCCGGCCAGCTCCATCAGCGGTTCGCGCAGGCGCTCGACCTGCGGGGTGTGCGAGGCGTAGTCCACCGGAATACGCCGCGCGCGCACCCCGTCGCGTTCGCAGTCTGCCATCAGCTCGTCCAACGCCTCGGGCTCACCCGCGACGACGGTGGAGTTCGGCCCGTTCACCGTGGCGACACAGATCCGCTCGCCCCACGGCTCGAGCAGGTCCACGACCTGCGTCATCGGCAGTGGGAGCGACACCATGCCGCCCTGCCCCGCCAGCTCCCGCCCTATCAGCCGACTGCGCAGGGCGACGATCCGTGCGGCATCGGCGAGGGAGAGCACTCCCGACACGCACGCTGCGGCCAATTCCCCCTGTGAGTGACCGACCACGGCGTCCGGATGGACCCCGTGGGACCGCCACACCTGGGCGAGCGACACCATCACCGCCCACAGCACCGGCTGGACCACGTCGACGCGGTCCAGCGACGGCGCGTCGGGGTGTTCCCGCAGCACATCGAGCAGGGACCAGTCGGTGTGCGGGCGGAGCGCCGCGGCGCACCGGTCGATGTGCTCGGCGAAGACCGGGGAGGTGTCGAGCAGGACGGCGGCCATGCCGGCCCATTGCGAGCCCTGTCCGGGAAAGACGAATACGGTCTTGGTCCGGGGCGCGGAGATGCCCTCGACCAGGCCGGTGACGGGTTCACCGTGTTCCACGGCCGACAGCTGGCGCAGGAAGTCCTCACGGGTACGCCCGACCATCACGACACGATGCCCGAACGTGGTCCGGGTGGTCACCAGGGAGCGGGCGATGTCGGCGGGGGCGAATGCCGGGTCCGCCGCCACCCACCGGTGCAGGCTGCGGGCCTGTTCGCGCAGGCTCTCGGGACTCCTTGCCGACAGTACCCACGGCACGGGCAGCCCGGCGGGGGCGTCGGGTACGTCGTCGGCGGACTGTTCCTGCAACTGCTCGACGATCACGTGGGCGTTGGTGCCGCTGATCCCGAACGACGAAACGGCACCGCGGCGCGGCCGGCCCGTCTTCGGCCAGGGCACACTGTCGGCGGCGAGTCGCACCGCCCCCGCGCTCCACTCGACGTGCGAGGTGGGCCGCTCGACGTGCAGCGTGCGCGGCACGACGCCGTGCCGCATGGCCATCACCATCTTGATGACCCCTGCGACGCCTGCCGCGGCCTGGGTATGACCGATGTTCGACTTCACCGACCCCAACAGGAAAGGCTGGTCCTCCGGGCGGTCTTGCCCGTAGGTGGCCATCAGGGCCTGCGCTTCGATCGGGTCGCCCAGGGCGGTGCCCGTGCCGTGCGCCTCCACCACATCCACCTCGGACGAGGCCATACCTGCGTTGGCCAGCGCTTGGCGGATCACCCGCTCCTGAGCGGGGCCACTGGGAGCGGTCAGACCGTTCGATGCCCCGTCCTGGTTGAGCGCCGAGCCACGCAGCACCGCGAGCACCGGGTGTCCGTGACGGCGGGCGTCGGAAAGCCGCTCCACCACCAGCATTCCCACGCCCTCGGCGAAGCCCATGCCGTCCGCTCCCGCACCGAACGCCTTGCAGCGGCCGTCAGGCGCCAGGCCTCCGACCTGGCTGAACTCGACCATCGGTCGCGGTGTGGCCATCGCGGTCACGCCGCCGGCGACGGCCAGGGTGCACTCGCCCTGGCGAAGTGCCTGGGCTGCCAGGTGCAGGGCCACCAGGGACGACGAGCAGGCCGTGTCCACGGTGATCGCAGGTCCCTCCAGACCCAGCGCATAAGCCACCCGACCCGACGCGACACTGTTGGCGCTGCCGTTGCCCAGATATCCCTCGAATCCACTGAGCAGGTTCGGGAACCGCGCGGCGTAGTCGTTGTAGATCAGCCCTGCGAAGACGCCGGTGGGGGTTCCGTGGAGGGTGGTGGGGTCGATGCCCGCGCGTTCGAGGGCTTCCCAGGTTGTTTCGAGCAGGAGCCGTTGCTGGGGGTCCATCGCGAGCGCTTCACGTGGTGAGATCCCGAAGAACTCCGGATCGAAGTCCGCGACGTCGTGGAGGAATCCACCGACCCGTTCGTAAACGGTGTCCGGGGAGTCCGCAGCGCCCAGATCACCGACATCCCAGCCACGGTCGGTCGGGTAGGGCGTCATGGCGTCGCGTTCTTCGGCCAGGAGCTGCCACAGGTCCTCGGGGGAGCGGACGCCGCCGGGGAACCGGCAGCTCATCCCGACGATCGCGATCAGGTCGTCATCGGTCCCCGCGGTCCCGGCCTGCGCCGTCGGAACCGCCGGCTGCCGTGCTGGGTCATTGTTCAGGCCCAGCAGTGATTCCAGTTCGATGGCCAGCGCGGCGGGGGTCGGGTGATCGAAGACCGCCGTGACGGGGAGTTTCAGCCCTGTCGCTGTTCCGAGCCGGTTGCGGAGTTCGACCGCGGTCAGGGAATCGAAGCCCAGACTCTTGAACGCCCGGTCCGAGTCCACCGCGTCCGCGTCACCGTGCCCGAGAACGACCGCGGCCTGCGCCCGCACCAGCTCCGTCAGCGCCCGGCCCCGATCCGCCACCGACAGCATGGCAAGACGCCCGGCCAACCCGCCACCACCCGCAAGACCCGTGTTACTGGCCACCCGCCTGGCCCTCGTACGCACCAACGCCCGCAACAACGGCGGGACAACGTCCTGTCCACGCAGCCCGGCCATGTCCAGCCGCACCGGCACCACATGAGCCCGCGGAGACGCGATCGCCGCATCGAACAACGCCAGCCCCTGCTCGGCCGAGAGCGCCTTCACAC
>NZ_JAFBGA010000038.1 GCF_016909575.1 Streptomyces sp. HB132
CGTGCGTTGAGCACGTCCGATGGGCTGGCACTCCTTGACCGTGCGTTGGCTTCGGACGAGGCTCATACGGTTCCCGTCGGGCTGGATCTCGCGAGTCTGCGGGAGGGTGGGTCTGTACCCGCGTTGTTGCAGGGGCTGGTACGCAAACCCCCACGCCGAACAGCCGGCGGGCCGGCAGGAGCGCAGGACTGGCGCGAGCAGTTCGGGGCGGCTGCCGCAGCGGACCGGGACGCGATGGCCCTCGACGTCGTCCGGGCTCAGGCCGCCCTGGTGCTCGGTCACACGGGAGACAGCGCGGTCGCCGCCGACCGGGCTTTCAAGGACCTCGGCTTCGACTCACTGACCGCCGTGGAACTGCGCAACCGGCTGGACGAGATCACCGGCGTCCGGCTGCCCGTCACCTTGGTGTTCGACTACCCGACGCCGGTCTCGCTGAGCGCTCACCTCAGCACGGTCCTGGCAGGTTCGGCGGCCGCCCCGGACCGGACGGTGCGTCCGGTCGCGACGTCCGACGAGCCGATCGCGATCGTCGGGATGAGCTGCCGGTTCCCCGGCGGTGTGTCCTCCCCGGAGGAGCTGTGGACGATGCTCGACAGCGGACGCGAGGGGCTGGGCGAGTTCCCCACCGACCGGGGATGGGCTCTGGACGGGCTGTTCGACCCGACCGGGGAGCGGCCCGGGAGCTCGCTGGTGGACAAGGGAGGTTTCCTCGACGGCATCGCCGACTTCGACGCCGGGTTCTTCGGCGTGGCGCCGCGTGAGGCGGTGGCCATGGACCCGCAGCACCGGCTCCTGCTGGAACTCTCGTGGGAGGCGATCGAGCGGGCCGGCATCGACGCGACGGGTCTGCGGGGGAGCCGGACGGGAGTCTTCTCGGGCCTGATGTACCACGACTACGCGGCCCGGCTGACGTCCGTGCCTGAGGGCATCGCCGGGTTCCTCAGCAGCGGCAACGCGGGAAGTGTCGCGACCGGCCGGGTCGCCTACTCCCTCGGCTTCGAGGGGCCCGCGGTGACGGTCGACACGGCGTGCTCGTCCTCCCTGGTGGCACTGGACATGGCTGTCAGCGCACTGCAGCGCGGCGAGTGCGATCTCGCCCTCGCGGGCGGGGTGACCGTCATGGCGACGCCCACCATCTTCGCCGAGTTCACCCGGCAGCGTGGGCTCGCGGCAGACGGCCGCTGCAAGGCGTTCTCGACGGCGGCGGACGGCATGGGAGTGTCCGAGGGCGCGGGCGTGGTGATGGTGGAGAGGCTGTCCGACGCGCGCCGCAACGGTCACCGGGTGCTCGCCGTCGTGCGGGGTTCGGCGGTCAACCAGGACGGCGCGTCGAACGGGCTGACCGCGCCGAACGGCCCCTCGCAGCAACGGGTGATCCGCCAGGCGCTGGCCAACGCGGGGATCGCGTCCAGTGACGTGGACGTGGTGGAGGCACACGGTACGGGGACGTCGCTGGGCGATCCGATCGAGGCGCAGGCGCTCCTCGCGACGTACGGGCAGGAGCGTACGGGCGGGCGGCCGGTGCTGCTGGGGTCGGTGAAGTCCAACATCGGGCACACCCAGGCTGCGGCGGGCATCGCCGGAGTGATCAAGATGGTCATGGCGATGCGGCACGGCACGGTGCCCGCCACACTGCACGTGGAGGAACCCAGTCCGCACATCGACTGGTCGGCGGGCGCCGTCGAGCTGGCGACCGAGGCGCTGCCATGGCCGGAGACGGACAGGCCGCGCCGCGCGGCGGTGTCGTCCTTCGGGATCAGCGGCACCAACGCCCACGTCATCCTGGAACAGGCCCCGGATGAAGCGGCACCCGCCGAAGAGGCGGTGACCGGCGTGGTCCTGCCCTGGGTGCTCTCCGCCAAGACGGCCGACGCCCTGCGCGGGCAAGCCGAACGGCTGCGCGACTTCGCGGCGGGACACGACGACGTGGTGGCCACCGCGACGGCGTTGACGCGCACCCGGGCGGTGTTCGACCACCGTGCGGTGGTGCTCGCCGCCGACCCCGCCGGATTCGCCGACAAGCTCGGCCACCTGGCCCGGCAGGAGGCGTATCCGCCGGATGTGGTGTCCGGGACGGCCCGCCCCGGTGCCAGGGTGGCGTTCGTCTTCCCCGGGCAGGGTGCTCAGTGGACGGGCATGGCACTCGGACTCCTGGACTCGTCGACGGTGTTCGCGAAGTCCATGGCCCGCTGCGGCACGGAGCTCTCCGCCTTCGTCGAGTGGGACCTGTTCGAGGTGCTGCGGGACGAGGAGTCGCTGCGGCGGGTCGACGTCGTGCAGCCCGTGCTGTGGGCCGTGATGGTGTCGCTGGCCGAGGTGTGGCGGGCGGCCGGCATCACCCCCGCGGTGGTGGTGGGCCACTCGCAGGGCGAGATCGCCGCCGCCCATGTGGCGGGTGTGCTGTCGCTGTCGGAGTCGGCCAGGATCGTGGTGACCCGCAGCGGGGTGATCGCCGATGGACTGCCCGGCCGCGGAGGCATGGCGTCGCTCGCCGTGTCCGCCGAACGGGCCGGGGAACTGATCGAGCGGTACGCGGGCGAGCCCGGCGCGGTGTCCGTGGCGGCGGTCAACGGACCGTCCGCGGTCATCCTCGCCGGTGATGAGGAACCCCTGCGGAAGGTGCTCGAAGGCTGCGTCACGGAAGGCGCCCGCGCGCGGCTGATCCCGGTGAACTATCCGTCGCACTCCCCGCAGGTCGAACTCCTGCGGGACCGGCTGATCGATGAGCTGGGCGAGGTCACCGCAGGCCGTGCCCGGACCATCTGGCACTCCACGGTGACCGGAGAGCCGGTGTCGGGGCCGGAGGCCGACGCCGCCTACTGGTACCGGAACCTTCGGGAGCCGGTCCGCTTCGCCGACGTCGTGGCCACGCTGGTCGAACAGGGCGTGGACACGTTCATCGAGGTGAGCCCCCATCCCGTGGTCACCTCGGCCGTCGAGGACATCGCACTGGCGGCCGGTGCGGACGAGGTGGTCGCCGTGGGCTCGCTGCGGCGCGAGCACGACGAACCGGCTGCACTGCTGCGATCGGCTGCCACCCTGTGGACCCGAGGCCTCGGAGTGGACTGGTCCGCCCTGGCCCCCGGATCGACCGATCCGGTGGACCTGCCGACGTACGCGTTCCAGCGGGAGCGGTACTGGCTGCAGGCACCGCCGCTGTCCGGTGACGTGCGGGACGTCGGCCTCGAGCCGACCGGGCACCACCTCCTGACGGCCGCGGTCACCCCGGCCGGCACCGACACGGTGCTGTTCACAGGGCGGCTCGCGACCGCCGAAGGACCCCTGCCGGCCGAGAACACCGTGCTGGGAACCGCCCTGCTGCCCGGCGGAGTCCCGCTCGGCTGGGCGCTCCATGCGGCTCAGCACCTCGGCTGCGGCGGGGTCGCGCACCTCGAGCTGGAGACACCGCTCGCCCTGGGCGCCGGGGGTGCGGTCCGGGTGCAGGTGATGGCCGGTGCCCCGGACGAGGAGGGCCGCCGGGAGCTGACCGTCCACTCGCAGCCGGAGGACCTCCCGGAAGCCGGATGGACGCGCATGGCGCGGGGACTGCTCGACCCCGCGGAGGGCCGGCCGGACGAGGAGGCGTTCACGGAACTGGCCGGTGTGTGGCCCCCGTCCGGCGCCGAGGCGGTCGACGTCGAGAACTTCTACGACGAGCTGTTCGAGCGCGGTCACACCTACGGCCCGGCCTACCAGGGTCTGCGGGCGGCCTGGCACCGTGACGACGAGGTGTTCGCCGAAGTGCTGCTCCCCGACGAGGCAGTGGACGGCACCGATCCGGAGTCCGCACTGCTCGAAGCGGTCTGGCACGCCTGGCTCCAGCGAGTGGCTCCGGCCGGGCCGTCGGTCCCCGCCACCTGGTCGGGCGTCCGGCAGTGGACTGCCGGAGCCCGGTCGGTGCGGGTCCGCCTGTCGGCGGTGGGCGATGACGCCGTGCGCGTCCGGGTGGCCGACGAGCTGGGTGTTCCCGTCATGACGGTGGATGAGCTGGTGTTGCGGCCGGTGTCGGTGGGGTCGGTCGGGGGGCGGCCGTTGTACGGGGTGCGGTGGGAGGGGTGGAAGCCGGTTGGTGTCGAGGGCGGGGTGGGCTCCGCGGTGTGGGGGGAGTCGGTGTCGTTGGAGGAGGTGGTGGCCGCTGCTGGTGGGGTCGGTTCGATCCTTCTGGACGTGCGTACGGGGGGTGCGGGGGCTGGTGTTCCCGACGAGGTCAGGTCGGTGGTCGGTGCGGTGCTGGGGCGGGTGCGGGAGTGGCTGGCGTACGACGCGGCCTTGGGTGCTCGGCTGGTTGTGGTGACGGGTGCTGGTGTGGTGCAGGCGGCGGTGCGGGGGTTGGTGAGGTCGGCGCAGTCGGAGCATCCGGATCGGTTGGTGTTGGTCGAGGCCGACGCGGGGGAGGTCTCCGCGGGGCTGGTGGATGCGGCGGTTGACGCCGGCGAGCGGGAGTTCGCTGTTCGTGGTGGTGAGGTGTTCGTTCCGCGGTTGGGTGTGGTGCGTGCGGGGTCGGGTGGGACGCGGGTGGTGTCGGGTTCGGTGTTGGTGACGGGTGGGACGGGGGTGATCGGGGCTGCGGTGGCGCGGCATCTGGTGGGTG
>NZ_JAFBGA010000039.1 GCF_016909575.1 Streptomyces sp. HB132
CAAAGCATCCGCCTCAATCGGATCACCCAGAGTCGTCCCCGTGCCATGCGCCTCCACCACATCCACCCCAGGACCAGACACCCCCGCGTTCGCCAGAGCCTGGCGGATGACTCGCTGCTGCGCGGGACCGTTCGGCGCGGTCAGCCCGTTCGACGCACCGTCCTGATTCACCGCCGAACCCCGCACCACGGCCAACACCCGATGCCCGTTACGCACCGCATCGGACAACCGCTCCACCAACAGCACCCCAACGCCCTCCGCCGCGCCCATCCCATCGGCGGCGGCAGCGAACGCCTTGGATCGGCCGTCGCGGGACAGACCCTGCTGTCGGCTGAACTCGGTGAACAGATCAGGAGTGGACATCACAGCGACACCACCGGCCAACGCCAGCGTGCACTCGCCCTGGCGCAGAGACTGCACCGCCAGGTGCAACGCCACCAACGACGACGAACAAGCCGTGTCCACCGTGATCGCCGGACCCGTCAGACCGAAGGTGTACGCGATACGACCGGACGCCACACTGCCCGCCGTACCCGTCATGGCATGGCCTTCGACCTCTTCGGGGATCGCGGGCAACCTGCTGCCGTAGTCACGAAAACTGGATCCGATGAAAACGCCCGTGTGGCTTCCGCGGACCGATGACGGATCGATGCCGGCGCGCTCGAAGAGCTCCCAGGACGTCTCCAGCAGCAACCGCTGCTGCGGATCCATCGCCAACGCCTCACGCGGCGAGATACCGAAGAACCCTGCATCGAATTCACCGGCGTCGTGGAGGAATCCGCCCTCGGTCACATACGAGGTTCCCGGCCTCTCACCTTCCACGTCGATCAGGGCGGCCAGGTCCCAACCGCGATCGTCAGGGAACTCGGAGACTCCGTCCGCACCTGCGGACACCATTTCCCACAGGTCCTCCGGCGACGAGACGCCGCCAGGGAAGCGGCAACTCATGCCGACGATCGCCACCGGCTCGCTACCGGCCGACTCCGCTACTCGTAACTGAGCCCGAGTTTCCTGGAGTTCCGCCGTGACTCGGGTCAGATAATGGCGAAGCTTCTTGACATCTTCCATGTGCTTGCCCCATGTAGTGAGTCAGAACCGTGTGAGTCAGAACCGTGTGAGTCAGAACCGTGAGAAAACAGGTCCGCGAAGACCATGTGGTCAGGAAATCCCGAATTCCTTCTCGATGAATTCGAAGATCTCGTCGTTGCTTGCAGCCTCGAGCTCTTCGGACTCGACAGCCGCCGTCTCCTGCTGTGCGGTGCCGGAGACCGACCGGAGGAGGCTGCGCAGCCGACCGCCGATCTGGGCTCTGGAGGGATCACCGTCCGACATCGCTGCAACGAGGTTTTCCAGGCTGTCGAGTTCCGCAGCACCGGGTGTTCCCGACCCCTCCGTGCCGTCGAACAGTTCGGCTCCGAGGTGGCGTACGAGATCGGCCACCGTCGGGTGGTCGAACACCACGGTGGTGGGCAGTCGAAGGCCGGTCGCGGTATTCAGCCGGTTGCGCAGTTCGACTGCGGTGACGGAGTCGAGACCGAGTTCCAGGAACTGCCGTCGTAGCCCCACCGCGTCGGCGGATTCATGCCCGAGCACGGCTGCCACGTGGGTTCGGACGGTACTCATCAGCTGCCGGTCGCGTTCCTGAGGCGCCAGGCGGGCCAGCACGTCAGGCAGGGGGGTGGTCGGGTCGGCGGTGCCGGCCGCTTCCAGCACGCTTCGCGCCTCGGGGATCTCGTCCAGCAAATGACTCGACCGCGTCGCGGTGTAGGCGTGAGTGAACCGGTCCCAGTCGATGTCGGCTATCACCACGGTGGTGTCGTCGTGTTCCAGCGCGGCTTCCAGAGCAGAGACCGCCGACTCCGGGGAGAGCAGCGGCACACCGTGTCGGAGACGGACCTCGTTCACGGCGGTCAGCTCGGCCATGCCGCCCTGTGCCCAGGAACCCCAAGCCACGGAGGTGGCCTTCAGCCCTTGCGAGCGGCGGTACTGGGCGAGGGCGTCAAGATAGGCGTTGGCGGGTGCGTAGTTGCCCTGGCCCGCCATGCCGACTGTGCCGGCGAGCGAGGAGAAGAGGACGAAAGCTGTGAGCTCCAGTTCCCGGGTCAGTTCGTGCAGGCGCCACGCTGCCTGAGCCTTCGCCCGCAGCACCCTGTCGACCTGATCGAAGGTCAGGGTGGTGACTGCCCCGTCGTCCAGCACCGCAGCAGTGTGGATCACCGCTGTCAACGGGTACTCGTCCGGAACCGCGGCCAGGAGTTCGCGGAGAGCGTCGGCATCCGTGATGTCACATGCCGTCACGGTTACTCGGGCCCCGGCCTCCGTCAGCTCGGCCTCCAGCTCTGCAGCTCCCGGCGCCGTGGCGCCCCGGCGGCTGACGAGGAGGAGGTGCTCGGCGCCCTGGGACGCCAGCCGGCGGGCGACCTGGCCGCCGAGGGCACCCGTACCCCCCGTGATCAGTACCGTCCCGCTGCCCGGAGTCCAGCCGCCGCCCGATTCGTCACCGATGGGCGCCCGGACGATCCGACGTCCGAGGACCCCGAAGGGCCGCACCACAACCTGGTCCTCGTGAGCGTCGGCAGCCAACACCCCACAGAGGCGGCTGAGGGAATCGGCGTCGGGCGCCGAGGGCAGGTCGACCAGCCCTCCCCACCTTCCGGGGAGTTCCTGCGCCACAACTCGGCCCAGGCCCCACACCATCGCCTGCGCGGGGCTGGTGAGCGGGTCCGCCTCGCCGGTGGAGACGGCACCCCGGGTGACGCACCACAGTGGTGCAGCCATCCCCACGGCTTCCATCTCCTGGACCAGCGTCAACGTCCGTCCGAAGCCCGCCGGAACCGAGGACACGTCGGGGAGGGGCCTCTCGTCCTCGGCAAGCAACGACAGCACGCCCGCCGCGTCGGAGTGCGCGGCCAGCAGACCGGCCCACTCGTGCGCGTCGTCGGGTGCCGCAATCGCTACAACTTTGGCTCCGTGCGCTTGAAGCGCGCCGGCGACCGCCTCGTTCAGCTCGCCGTCCACCTGATCCTGTGCGACGACTACGAGCCAGGTTCCGGACAGGCGATCCGAGTTGGAGTCGGACAGCGGCTTCCAGTCGGCGCGGTACCGCAAGGACTCCATCGAGGCGGTGGCGCTCTGTCGCCGATGCCACGCAGACAGCGCCGGCAGCACTCTCTTCAGCTCCGAGTGCGCGTCATCGAGTCCCAGGGTCTGCGCGAGGCCCTCCAGGTCCTCCCGCTCCACAACGCTCCAAAAGCCGTCATGGGGGGCCTCTGCCGCAGAGGGGCGGGGAACGGAGGCGTCGAGCCAGTACCGTTCGGGCTGGAAGGCGTAGGTGGGCAGGTCTATGTGGCGGGCGCCGTCGTGGGTGTCCGGGCTGTCGAGAACTGTCCTCCAGTCCAGTTCGACACCCTGCACCCACAGCTCCGCCATCGACGCCATAAACCGCTCCGGACCACCCTCACCACGACGCAACGTCCCCACCGCCAGGACATC
>NZ_JAFBGA010000040.1 GCF_016909575.1 Streptomyces sp. HB132
ACCACACCCCAATGGACCAACTACTACAACCACCAACAACGCCGCCGCATCCCCCTCCCCACCTACCCCTTCCAACACAAACGCTACTGGCTGGACCGGCAGACCACAGCGCCGTCCATCGTCAGCGGCACCACCGCGCGCCGCGACGACATCACGGACTGGTTCTACGCCCCGTCATGGCAGCGAGCCGCTCTCCCCGCCGGGGGGCAGCCGGACTGCGACGGGCACTGGCTGGTCTTCGCCGACGGCCTGGGTGTGGGTGAGGCGGTCGCCGAGTGGCTGCGGTCCGGCGGCGCCACCGTCACCGTGGCGGCCGCGGCCGACGCGTGGTCCGAGCAAGGAGGCGGCCGGTACGGCATGGACCCTGCGAGCGGCGACGACCACGACCGGTTGATCGACGCGCTGCGAGAGGGCCCCGCCGGCGTACCCACCCGCATCGTGCATGCCTGGAGCGTCACCGCACCGGGTGAGGAGGGAAGTCTTCAGCACGGCTTCGAGAGCCTGATCCGTCTCGCCCAGGCGCTTGTTCGCCACCCGGACGGCGAGCCGCGCCGGATCTGGGTGCTCAGCAACGGGCTGCACAACGTCACCGGCGCCGAGCTGCTCTCGCCGCTCAAGGCCACGCTGTTGGGCCCCTGCCGCGTGCTGCCCCGCGAGCTGCCCGGCACCACCTGCCGCAGCGTCGATCTCGACTGCCTGACTTCTCCCAGCCCGGGACAACTGGTGCAGTTGATGGCCGAGTTGGCTGCCGATCCGGAGCCCGGAACGGAGACGGTGGCCCACCGGGGCGGCCACCGGTGGTCCCAGCACTACCTGCCGCAGCCACTGCCCGCAGGCGACCGGCCGCCGGTGGTGCGCAGGGGCGGTGTCTACCTGGTCACGGGCGGCACCGGCGGCCTGGGGCTGGCGCTGGCCGAGCACCTCGCGGCCGCGGGGGCACGGATCGCGCTCACCGCGCGCACCCGGCTGCCTGACGCCGAGGAGTGGGACTCGTGGCTCGTCCGCAACCCGGGAGCGGGCCGACTCGCCGATACAGTGCGGAAGTTGGTCCGTCTGCGGGATGCGGGCGCGGAGCTCCTGGTGTTCCGGGCCGATGTGAGCGACCGAGCGGCGATGCGCGAGGCCGTCCGGCAGACCACCCTGCGCTGGGGAGCCATCGACGGCGCCTTCCACACGGCGGGCGTGGCCGGTGGCGGTCTGATCCAGCTCAAGGATCTCCAGGCGGCCGCCGAGGTGCTCCTGCCGAAGGTACGCGGCACCCTGGTGCTGGAGGAGGTCCTGGCGGACCAGGAGCTGGACTTCCTGGTGCTGTTCGGTTCGAACGGTGCGAACATCGGCAGTGTCGGACAGGTCGACTACTGCGCCGCGAACTGCTTCCTCGACGCCTTCGCCCAGGACCGCGGCCGTGGACAGCGGGTGATCTCCATCGACTGGGGCCCGTGGCGGGAGATCGGCATGGCGGTGACCACCGCGACGCCGCCCGGCATCGAGCAGGTGGACGAGCGCGCCATGTCGACCGCAGAGGGGCTGCGAGCTCTCGACACGATCCTGGCCGGCGCCTCGGAGTCGCAGATCATCGTGTCGCCCGCCGAGCTCTCGGCGCTCTTCGCGAGCGCCTTCTCGCTGGACCGGGACGCTCCCGTGGAGCCCCGCACCGCCGCGCACGATCGCCCGGACATCCTGACCGAGTTCGTGGCGTCGCGCAGCGAGACCGAGCGCGTGGTCTGCGAGGTGTGGCAGGACCTGCTGGGCATCGAGAAGGTCGGCATCCAGGACAGTTTCTTCGATCTGGGCGGCAACTCCCTGATCGCGATCCAATTGGTGAGCACCGTCAACGCCAGGTTGGGCACGAAGTTCACGCTCGGCGACCTGTACGAGGGACTGACGGTCGCACACCTGGCGGGGCTGACCGAGAAGCCGGTGGAGCAGGCACCGAGTGACAACCTCAAGGCACTTGAGGAACGCAGAGCGAAGATGCAGCAGCGGCGTCAGCACCAGCAACGGCGTCGAACGGCAAGGGGCGAATGATGACCACTGAGTTCACGGATCTCCCGGCACGGGACGGTGTCGCGATCATCGGGATGGCAGGGCGTTTCCCCGGTGCCGGGGACCTGACCGAGTTCTGGTCGAACCTGCGCGACGGTGTCGAGTCGATCGTCGCCCTGACCGACGAGGAGCTGACGGCGGCCGGAGTGCCGCCCGAGGTCTTCGACCGTCCGGACTATGTCAAGGCCTCACCCAAGTTCGAGGGCATCGGCCTGTTCGACGCGGAGTTCTTCGGTTACACCGCCCGCGAGGCGAAGATCATGGACCCGCAGCACCGGCTCTTCCTGGAGACGGCGTGGGCGGCACTGGAGCACTCCGGTCACGACGCCGCCCAGTACGACGGCAGCATCGGTGTCTTCGGCGGCGCCAGTACCACCGCCTACCTCGGGAACATCCTCAGCAATCTGGAGCAGGGCGAGGCGATCAAGGGCGAGAACGTCGGCCTGGGCTTCGAACTCGCCTTTCTGACCAGCCGGGTGTCGTACAAACTCGACCTGCGGGGGCCGAGCTTCCCCGTCCAGACCGCCTGCTCGAGCTCCCTGGTCGCACTGCACGCGGCCTGTCAGAGCCTGCTCAACTACGAGTGCGACATGGCCCTTTCGGGTGCGGTCTCGTACAAGGTGCCCGAGAACACCGGCTATCTGTACCAGGAGGGAGCGTTCCTCGCTCCGGACGGGCACATCCGCCCGTTCGACGCGGACGCCCGTGGCACGGTCTTCGGCAACGGTGTCGGCGTGGTGGCACTGAAACGGCTGGAGGACGCGCTGACCGACGGCGACACCATCCACGCCGTGATCAGAGGATCGGCCGTCAACAACGACGGCGCGGTCAAGGCGAGTTTCACGGCACCGACCGTGGCCGGTCAGGCCGAGGTGATCACGGAGGCACTGGCGGTCTCGGAGGTCGACCCCGAGACGATCGACTACGTCGAGGCGCACGGCAGCGGCACCGTGATCGGCGATTCGATCGAGGTGCAGGCGTTGTCGCGGGCGTTCGGCGACACCGGACCCTGCGCCCTCGGCTCACTCAAGGGCAACGTCGGCCACCTCGACGCCGCC
>NZ_JAFBGA010000041.1 GCF_016909575.1 Streptomyces sp. HB132
CACCCAAGTAGCACGGGGCCCGAGAAATCCCGTGTGAATCTGGCGGGACCACCCGCTAAGCCTAAATATTCCCTGGTGACCGATAGCGGATAGTACCGTGAGGGAATGGTGAAAAGTACCGCGGGAGCGGAGTGAAATAGTACCTGAAACCGTGTGCCTACAAGCCGTGGGAGCGTCGCTGTATGTGCTTGCACATGCAGTCGTGACTGCGTGCCTTTTGAAGAATGAGCCTGCGAGTTAGCGGTGTGTAGCGAGGTTAACCCGTGTGGGGAAGCCGTAGCGAAAGCGAGTCCGAATAGGGCGATTGAGTTGCACGCTCTAGACCCGAAGCGGAGTGATCTAGCCATGGGCAGGTTGAAGCGGAGGTAAGACTTCGTGGAGGACCGAACCCACCAGGGTTGAAAACCTGGGGGATGACCTGTGGTTAGGGGTGAAAGGCCAATCAAACTCCGTGATAGCTGGTTCTCCCCGAAATGCATTTAGGTGCAGCGTCGTGTGTTTCTTGCCGGAGGTAGAGCACTGGATAGGCGATGGGCCCTACCGGGTTACTGACCTTAGCCAAACTCCGAATGCCGGTAAGTGAGAGCACGGCAGTGAGACTGTGGGGGATAAGCTCCATGGTCGAGAGGGAAACAGCCCAGAGCATCGACTAAGGCCCCTAAGCGTACGCTAAGTGGGAAAGGATGTGGAGTCGCAGAGACAACCAGGAGGTTGGCTTAGAAGCAGCCACCCTTGAAAGAGTGCGTAATAGCTCACTGGTCAAGTGATTCCGCGCCGACAATGTAGCGGGGCTCAAGCGTACCGCCGAAGTCGTGTCATTCACACATATAGGGCCAACGCCTGTGTGGATGGGTAGGGGAGCGTCGTGTGCCGGGTGAAGCAGCCGCGGAAGCGAGTTGTGGACGGTTCACGAGTGAGAATGCAGGCATGAGTAGCGATACACACGTGAGAAACGTGTGCGCCGATTGACTAAGGGTTCCTGGGTCAAGCTGATCTGCCCAGGGTAAGTCGGGACCTAAGGCGAGGCCGACAGGCGTAGTCGATGGACAACCGGTTGATATTCCGGTACCCGCTTTGAAACGCCCAATACTGAATCAGGCGATGCTAAGTCCGTGAAGCCGGCCCGATCTCTTCGGAGTTGAGGGTAGTGGTGGAGCCGACGAACCAGACTTGTATTAGGTAAGCGATGGGGTGACGCAGGAAGGTAGTCCAGCCCGGGCGGTGGTAGTCCCGGGGTAAGGGTGTAGGCCGTGTGGTAGGTAAATCCGTCACACGTTAAGGCTGAGACCTGATGCCGAGCCGATTGTGGTGAAGTGGATGATCCTATGCTGTCGAGAAAAGCCTCTAGCGAGTTTCATGGCGGCCCGTACCCTAAACCGACTCAGGTAGTCAGGTAGAGAATACCGAGGCGTTCGGGTGAACTATGGTTAAGGAACTCGGCAAAATGCCCCCGTAACTTCGGGAGAAGGGGGGCCATCACTGGTGATTGGATTTACTCCATGAGCTGGGGGTGGCCGCAGAGACCAGCGAGAAGCGACTGTTTACTAAAAACACAGGTCCGTGCGAAGCCGTAAGGCGATGTATACGGACTGACGCCTGCCCGGTGCTGGAACGTTAAGGGGACCGGTTAGTGCACTTTCGGGTGTGCGAAGCTGAGAACTTAAGCGCCAGTAAACGGCGGTGGTAACTATAACCATCCTAAGGTAGCGAAATTCCTTGTCGGGTAAGTTCCGACCTGCACGAATGGCGTAACGACTTCTCGACTGTCTCAACCATAGGCCCGGTGAAATTGCACTACGAGTAAAGATGCTCGTTTCGCGCAGCAGGACGGAAAGACCCCGGGACCTTTACTATAGTTTGATATTGGTGTTCGGTTCGGCTTGTGTAGGATAGGTGGGAGACTTTGAAGCAGCCACGCCAGTGGTTGTGGAGTCGCCGTTGAAATACCACTCTGGTCGTGCTGGATGTCTAACCTGGGTCCGTGATCCGGATCAGGGACAGTGTCTGATGGGTAGTTTAACTGGGGCGGTTGCCTCCTAAAGAGTAACGGAGGCGCCCAAAGGTTCCCTCAGCCTGGTTGGCAATCAGGTGTTGAGTGTAAGTGCACAAGGGAGCTTGACTGTGAGACCGACGGGTCGAGCAGGGACGAAAGTCGGGACTAGTGATCCGGCAGTGGCTTGTGGAAGCGCTGTCGCTCAACGGATAAAAGGTACCCCGGGGATAACAGGCTGATCTTCCCCAAGAGTCCATATCGACGGGATGGTTTGGCACCTCGATGTCGGCTCGTCGCATCCTGGGGCTGGAGTCGGTCCCAAGGGTTGGGCTGTTCGCCCATTAAAGCGGTACGCGAGCTGGGTTTAGAACGTCGTGAGACAGTTCGGTCCCTATCCGCTGTGCGCGTAGGAATATTGAGAAGGGCTGTCCCTAGTACGAGAGGACCGGGACGGACGAACCTCTGGTGTGCCAGTTGTCCTGCCAAGGGCATGGCTGGTTGGCTACGTTCGGAAAGGATAACCGCTGAAAGCATCTAAGCGGGAAGCCTGCTTCGAGATGAGTATTCCCACCACCTTGAGTGGTTAAGGCTCCCAGTAGACGACTGGGTTGATAGGCCAGATGTGGAAGCCCGGTAACGGGTGGAGCTGACTGGTACTAATAGGCCGAGGGCTTGTCCTCAGTTGCTCGCGTCCACTGTGTT
>NZ_JAFBGA010000043.1 GCF_016909575.1 Streptomyces sp. HB132
TCCAAATCCACCGACCACGCCCCAGCCCCCTCAGGAACCGTCAGCGCCCCACCCGCGACCCGGCCCAGCCGCGGCACCGACACCACACCACCCCGGACCGCAACCTCCGGCTCCCCCGAATCAACCGCCCAAGCCAAGGTCTGTGGCAGCAACGGGTTGTCCAGCACCTCCACATCGATCTGTGTGAACCGGTCCGGGTACTCCGAGCACGCGGAGCGCATCAGGCCCCGAACCGCTGCCTGCACCACATCGACCCGAGCTCCGGGACCAACAGCCGCCCCACCCTGCGTCACCACGACAAGCCGCGACGCCTCCAGCTCCGGGCACCCCAGCCACTCCTGCACCCGTCCCAGAACCGACCCCAGAACCTCTCGGGCCTCGGCAACCGAACCCTCCGGACAGAACACCGCCACAGCCGCAGGCACCTGGGCACCGTCACGAACCGCCGCGACCACCGACGCCACATCCGCGAAAACAGGCACCTCTACTTCCGGCGAAACGATCCCACCCGCGGGAGCACTGACCCAGTTCACCTCGAACATCGAGTCCGGCACCTCAACAGCAGCCGCCACCGCTGTCCCGGCCAGTGGACGTGAGACGAGCTCGTCGATCGTGAGGACCTCCAGCCCCGCCAGGTCCGTCAACCGCACCGAGATCACGTCCGGCCCGGCCGGCGAGACCCGCACCCGCACCGCACTCGCACCCGTGGCATGAATCCGCACACCCGAGAACGAGAACGGCATCACCCGCTCCCCACCCTCCTCGACCAACACCGCCAGACGAGCCTGCAACGCCGCATCAAGCAACGCAGGATGCACCGCGAACCCACCCGCCTCGACCGGCAGCTCAACCTCCGCGAACACCTCCTCACCACACCGCCAGACCGACCGCAACCCCTGGAACACCGGCCCATACACATACCCCGCCGCCGCAAACGACTCATACAAACCCTCAACAGCCACAGGCACCGCACCCACCGGCGGCCACACATCGCCCGACAGCGATTCGGGCACCATCTGCACGCCCAGGGACAGCACACCACTCGCATGGCTTACCCAGCCGGCATCCTCATGCCCGGCGACAGCGACCCGGGAATGCACACGGACCGCCCGCTGCCCCGACTCATCCACGTCACCCACACTGACCTGCACATCAACCGGCCCGCCATCCCCCGGCAACACCAACGGAGCATGCAGCACCAACTCCTCCAGCCGGTCACACCCCGCATACTCACCCGCCCGCAACACCAACTCCAGCAACGCCGCACCCGGCACAAGCACACGACCCGCCACCACATGATCAGCCAGCCACGGATGCGACCTCGCCGACAACCGACCCGTGAACACGAACCCGTCACCACCCGCCAGCATCACACCAGCCGACAACAGCGGATGATCCACCACCGACAACCCGGCACCAGACACATCACCCGCACCACCCACCCCCTCCAACCAGAAACGCTCCCGCTGGAAGGCGTAGGTGGGCAGGTCTATGTGGCGGGCGCCGTCGTGAGTGTCCGGGCTGTCGAGAACTGTCCTCCAGTCGAGTTCGACACCCTGCACCCACAGCTCCGCCATCGACGCCATAAACCGCTCCGGACCACCCTCACCACGACGCAACGTCCCCACCGCCAGGACATC
>NZ_JAFBGA010000044.1 GCF_016909575.1 Streptomyces sp. HB132
GGATGACTCGCTGCTGCGCGGGACCGTTCGGCGCGGTCAGCCCGTTCGACGCACCGTCCTGATTCACCGCCGAACCCCGCACCACGGCCAACACCTGATGCCCGTTACGCACCGCATCAGACAGCCGCTCGAGCAGCACCATGCCGACGCCCTCGCCCCACGCCGTGCCGTCGGCCGCCGCGGCGAACGGTTTGCACCGCCCGTCGCGCGCCAGACCCTGCTGTCGGCTGAACTCGGTGAAGACGCCAGGCGTGGACATCACTGTCACACCGCCGGCCATGGCCATCTCACACTCGCCCTGGCGCAGGGACTGCACCGCCAGGTGCAACGCCACCAACGACGACGAACAGGCCGTGTCCACCGTGATCGCCGGACCCGTCAGACCGAACGTGTACGCGATACGACCGGACGCCACACTGCCCGCCGCACCCGTGAACAGATAACCTTCGGCTTCCTGGCCCTCGACCGATCCGCTGCCGTAGCCATGAGGGACGGCACCGACGAAAACACCGGTACGACTGCCGCGCAGCGACTGCGGATCCATGCCCGCTCGTTCCAGGGCCTCCCAGGAAGTCTCCAGCAGGAGCCGCTGCTGCGGGTCCATCGCCAAGGCCTCGCGGGGGGAGATACCGAAGAAGCCGGCGTCGAAGTCCGCAGCGTCGTGGAGAAATGCACCCTGATGCGGATAGCTGGTGCCCGGCCGTGTGGTGTCGGGATGGTACAGATCGGCGAGATTCCAGCCGCGGTCGTCGGGGAATCCGGATACCGCATCGGTATCCGACAGGAGCAGTTCCCATAGGCCTTCCGGCGAACGGACGTCGCCGGGGAAGCGGCAGCTCGTCGCCACGATCGCGATCGGTTCGTGCGAGAGAAGCGGTGAGTTCGCCGCAATGGAGGGCTCGTCGACCGCCACATCGATACCGAGGGCCCTGTCGCGGACATGCTTGGCGAGCGCTAGCGGTGTCGGATGGTCGAACACAACTGTGGGTGAGAGGGTGATGCCGATAGCGCCGGACAGCCGGTTCCGGAGCTCCACGGCGGTCAAAGAGTCGAAGCCTGACTCCCTGAAGGCTTTTCGGACTTCGACCTCTGCCGGTGACGGCCATCGCAGCACTGCTGCCGCGTGGGCGCGTACCTCGTCCAGCGCCACCCTCATCCGTTGGGTATCCGTAGACGCTGCGGCCATCCGGCGCCTGAAGCCCTCCAGCGCCTCGGCCGGCGGGACGGAAGGCAGGTCGATCTGGACAGGAGAACCGGAGTTGGAGGGTGCGAGCCAGTATCGGTCTCGCTGGAAGGCGTAGGTGGGCAGGTCTATGTGGCGGGCGCCGTCGTGAGTGTCCGGGCTGTCGAGAACTGTCCTCCAGTCCAGTTCGACACCCTGCACCCACAGCTCCGCCATCGACGCCATAAACCGCTCCGGACCACCCTC
>NZ_JAFBGA010000045.1 GCF_016909575.1 Streptomyces sp. HB132
AGTTCGACACCCTGCACCCACAGCTCCGCCATCGACGCCATAAACCGCTCCGGACCACCCTCACCACGACGCAACGTCCCCACCGCCAGGACATCATCACCAATCTCCTGAAGCGCACCCATCAACACCGGATGCGGACTCACCTCCACAAACACCGCATCACCCTCATCCAACAAACCCCGCACGGTCTCCTCGAAACGAACCGGCTCCCGCAAATTCCGATACCAATACCCCGCATCCAAAACCTCCCCCTCCACCAAACCCGCCGTCACCGTCGAATACATCGCCACCTCACCCACCCCCGGCGACACCCCCGACGCAAGCTCGAACAACTCCTCCCGAACCCCCTCCACATGCGGAGTATGCGACGCATAATCCACCGCAATCACCCGCACCCGCACACCCACCGCCTCCGCAGCCGCCCTCACCCCAGCCAACTCCTCCACACCACCAGCCACCACCGTCGACCCCGGACCATTCACCACCGCAACCCACACACCCTCACGCCCCGCCAACAACTCCCCAACCCGCTCCACCGACGCCCCCACCGACACCATCCCACCCAAACCCGCCAAACCCCTCCCAATCACCGCACTCCGCAACGCCACCAACCGCGCCCCATCAGACAACGACAACGCACCCGACACACACGCCGCCGCAATCTCACCCTGCGAATGCCCCACCACCACCGACGGAACAACCCCCACCGAACGCCACACCTCCGCCAACGACACCATCACCGCCCACAACACCGGCTGCACCACATCCACCCGCTCCAACGAACCCCCACCACGCAACACCTCCAACAAATCCCACCCCACAAAAGGCGCCAACGCCTCCCCACACCTCACCACCGACTCCAAAAACACCGGCGACGACTCCAACAACCCCGACGCCATCCCCACCCACTGCGAACCCTGACCAGGAAAAACAAACACCACCCGACCCACACCACCCGACACCACACCCGACACCACACCCGCCGCAGGCACCCCCGCCGCCACCGCACCCAACCCACCAACAAACCCCTCACACCCACCAGCCAACACCACCGCACGATGCTCCAACACCGCACGCGACGACACCAACGACCAACCCACATCACCCACACCCACACCCGAACCCACACCCGCCACGAACTCACCCAACCGAGCCGCCTGACCCCGCAACCCCGCACCCGACCCACCAGACACCACCCACGGCA